>NZ_CP194036.2:1105000-4810000 GCF_050870835.2 Agarivorans sp. QJM3NY_29
GGAGTGAAATAGAACCTGAAACCGTATACGTACAAGCAGTGGGAGCCTCTTTGTGGGGTGACTGCGTACCTTTTGTATAATGGGTCAACGACTTAATTTCAGTAGCAAGGTTAAGCGAATAGCGGAGCCGTAGGGAAACCGAGTGTTAACTGCGCGCATAGTTGCTGGGATTAGACCCGAAACCCGGTGATCTAGCCATGGGCAGGTTGAAGATTGGGTAACACCAATTGGAGGACCGAACCGACTAATGTTGAAAAATTAGCGGATGACTTGTGGCTGGGGGTGAAAGGCCAATCAAACCGGGAGATAGCTGGTTCTCCTCGAAAGCTATTTAGGTAGCGCCTCGGACGAATACTAGTGGGGGTAGAGCACTGTTAAGGCTAGGGGGTCATCCCGACTTACCAACCCTTTGCAAACTCCGAATACCACTAAGTACTATCCGGGAGACACACGGCGGGTGCTAACGTCCGTCGTGAAAAGGGAAACAACCCAGACCGTCAGCTAAGGTCCCAAAGTCATAGCTAAGTGGGAAACGATGTGGGAAGGCTTAGACAGCCAGGATGTTGGCTTAGAAGCAGCCATCATTTAAAGAAAGCGTAATAGCTCACTGGTCGAGTCGGCCTGCGCGGAAGATGTAACGGGGCTAAGCTATGCACCGAAGCTACGGGTACTTGCTTTGCAAGTGCGGTAGAGGAGCGTTCTGTAAGCCGTTGAAGGTGATTCGTAAGGATTGCTGGAGGTATCAGAAGTGCGAATGTTGACATGAGTAACGATAAAGGGGGTGAAAAGCCCCCTCGCCGAAAGACCAAGGTTTCCTGTTCAATGTTAATCAGAGCAGGGTGAGTCGGCCCCTAAGGCGAGACTGAAAAGTGTAGTCGATGGGAAACAGGTTAATATTCCTGTACTTCGTATAATTGCGATGGGAGGACGGAGAAGGCTAGGCCAGCGCGGCGATTGGTAGTCCGCGTTTAAGGTTGTAGGCTGGACACTTAGGAAAATCCGGGTGTCTAAGGCTGAGGATTGATGACGAGTCACTAAGGTGATGAAGTGGTTGATGCCCTGCTTCCAGGAAAAGTCTCTAAGCTTCAGATTATACGAAACCGTACCCCAAACCGACACAGGTGGTTGGGTAGAGAATACCAAGGCGCTTGAGAGAACTCGGGTGAAGGAACTAGGCAAAATGGTACCGTAACTTCGGGAGAAGGTACGCTGCTGTTGGTGATGGGACTTGCTCCCTAAGCTGACGGCAGTCGCAGATACCAGTTGGCTGCAACTGTTTATTAAAAACACAGCACTGTGCTAAATCGAAAGATGACGTATACGGTGTGACGCCTGCCCGGTGCCGGAAGGTTAATTGATGTGGTTAGCGCAAGCGAAGCTATTGATCGAAGCCCCGGTAAACGGCGGCCGTAACTATAACGGTCCTAAGGTAGCGAAATTCCTTGTCGGGTAAGTTCCGACCTGCACGAATGGCGTAATGATGGCCAAGCTGTCTCCACCCGAGACTCAGTGAAATTGAAATTGCCGTGAAGATGCGGTGTACCCGCGGCTAGACGGAAAGACCCCGTGAACCTTTACTACAGCTTGACACTGAACATTGACCCTACATGTGTAGGATAGGTGGGAGGCTTTGAAGCGTTGTCGCTAGATGATGTGGAGCCGACCTTGAAATACCACCCTTGTAGTGTTGATGTTCTAACGTTGTCCCGTTATCCGGGATGCGGACAGTGTCTGGTGGGTAGTTTGACTGGGGCGGTCTCCTCCCAAAGAGTAACGGAGGAGCACGAAGGTTGGCTAAGTACGGTCGGACATCGTACGGTTAGTGCAATGGCATAAGCCAGCTTAACTGCGAGACAGACACGTCGAGCAGGTACGAAAGTAGGTCATAGTGATCCGGTGGTTCTGTATGGAAGGGCCATCGCTCAACGGATAAAAGGTACTCCGGGGATAACAGGCTGATACCGCCCAAGAGTTCATATCGACGGCGGTGTTTGGCACCTCGATGTCGGCTCATCACATCCTGGGGCTGAAGTCGGTCCCAAGGGTATGGCTGTTCGCCATTTAAAGTGGTACGCGAGCTGGGTTTAGAACGTCGTGAGACAGTTCGGTCCCTATCTGCCGTGGGCGTTTGAGAATTGAAGGGAGCTGCTCCTAGTACGAGAGGACCGGAGTGGACGAACCGCTGGTGTTTGGGTTGTTATGCCAATAGCATTGCCCAGTAGCTACGTTCGGAACTGATAACCGCTGAAAGCATCTAAGCGGGAAGCAGGCCTTGAGATTAATTCTCACTAGGACTTAAAGTCCTCTGAAGGGCCGTTGGAGACTACAACGTTGATAGGCAAGGTGTGTAAGTGCTGTGAGGCATTGAGCTAACTTGTACTAATTACCCGTGAGGCTTAACCATACAACACCTAAAGGGTGTTGCTTATAGATACTTTATTTTAGAACCAAGAGTGCTTGTTATGCTCGTGGGATATATCAGTTTTTTCGAATGTTAAAGACAACAAGTTTTTGCCTGGTGGCAATAGCGTTGTGGAACCACCTGAACCCATGCCGAACTCAGAAGTGAAACGCAACTGCGCCGATGATAGTGTGGGGTCTCCCCATGTGAAAGTAGGTCACTGCCAGGCACCTATTTTAAAAACCCAGCTATGTGCTGGGTTTTTTACTCTGAATTAACGCTATTTGGCTTAGACCTTTTTGTTCAGAGTTAAGTTTTGCCTAGTGGCAATAGCGTTGTGGCACCACCTGAACCCATGCCGAACTCAGAAGTGAAACGCAACTGCGCCGATGATAGTGTGGGGTCTCCCCATGTGAAAGTAGGTCACTGCTAGGCACCAAATAACCAAGCCCTGCTCTTAAGAGTAGGGCTTTTTTATTGCCTATAATAAGGTTGTTAGTTTTCTGCTTAACCGCGTATAGTTTGCTCTAGAATGCCTTTAGGCTTTAGCCGTAATTACTTGTTAAACTTACCGCTTGATCGATATATAGGCTGGACCTGTTATTTTGTTTGGCCGCTTTTTTCGCGCGACTCGCGGCTTCGCTGAGTGCTTCTATGCTTAGTTTATATTCAGCTAACCAACTTGTCACTCCAACGGCTAAGCCGATTAACGGAAAGAAACATTCATGGCCTTCACGGTTTTTTGAAATGATCCCTTGTGCGTCAAGATCTTTTTGGCGATAGAGTGTTTTGCTGCGTTGTTCGAAAGTTGCCAAGAGTTGCCTTACTGCTGTCTGCCAGTTATTTTCTATGAAAATGACAATGAAATCATCTCCGCCTAGGTGGCCAATAAAATGAGCTTTGCTACTTAGATGAGTCCTTAGCAATTCAGCGACTAGTTTTATCATTTGGTCGCCACGTTCATAACCACAACAGTCATTGAAAGGCTTAAAATTATTCAGATCAAAGTAGGCTAAATCGAAGGGCTTGCCGATCTGAATTAAGTTTTTTAGGCTGCGCTGTAAGGGCACATTCCCAGGTAGCAAGGTGAGTGGATTTGCATATCTGGCAAGTTGCAATTTGTATTCAGATAATTTGCGCATCACATCAACCGCGAGACCAAGTCCAAGGTACTTATCTTGTTGAGTAATAATAAAAGCGGCATCTAAGCCATTTGCAGTATGTTGGGTTAATCTTCTACCGATTTCGCTAAGGCTGGTATCACTCTCAATGATAAGGGGTTTGGCATCCATTAAGTCGGCTACTGATTTACGGTAATTCAGCGAATGTCCATAGGGGCTGGAATAACGGGATAAAAGCTCTTCTTTTTTGATTAAGCCTAATACCCGTAACTGCTGATCGACCACCGGTAAGCTGGTCATTTGTTTATCCTCGAGCATGGTGTTGAGTAGCTCTTTTGCCGACATATCTGGAGAGACAACGGTGACCGTTTTTGCCAATGAGAAGGCTGTTAAGAGTTCATTGTGGTTGGGTCGCTCTGGGGCGGTTTGTTGCTCCTTAGGGCGACCACTTGGTCGCGAAATATGGAAGCCCTGCATATAACCGAGTCCCAAGTTGCTTAGTTGTTGGTATTGTTCTGCATTTTCGATATTCTCGGCAATGACCTCGCTACCTATTTGTTTGGCTATTTCTAATATGCTGGATATAGCGAGTGGGATATTATTGTCATGTAATAATTCATTACAGAAAAATTGGTCGAGTTTTAAGTACTCAGGTGCTATTTGTAGCCAAGTTTTGAGGCCAGCGTAACCCGCTCCAAAGTCATCAAGGGCAAACTTGATACCGAGGTTCCTTAATTCGGTGATGCAGGCTAATAAGGTTTGGTCTACATTAATGGGGTGATGTTCGGTTAATTCGATAACTAGCTTTAAGTCGTCACTACGCAGGGCTTCAAATGCTGAAGTTCCCTGTCGATGGTAGATAGCCAATAAGGTATCAGGAGAAAAGTTAATGAATAAGGCGCCTTTTAACCGCATCCTACTGAATTGTTGTTTGGCTAAAATTGCACAATCTAGCTCCAGTTCTTGTAAGCGATCAAATTGTCGAGCATATTCAAAAAGAATCACTGGATGTCGGAAATAGCTATGTTTTGGACCGCGAGTGAGTGCTTCATAACCTAGGATTCGATTATTATTCTGGTCCCAAATCACTTGGAAAACGGTTGTTATTTCTCCTTCATCAACAATCCGATTAAATTCTAGCTGTAAGTCCTGTTGCATAAGCTGATTTACTCCCATTTCCTTATCCGCTAAGCAGCTATAACATGGTTTTTTTACTAAAAGATGACAGCCCTTAGTTTTTCTTGTCTCAAGTGTCAAGATTAGTGGTAAGAAAATTTTTTCTTTTTTCAGGAGCCTGTATCTAAATGTAGTCACTGAACAGACTGTTATAGAGCGAGTGATCGGGCTTGTTTATAAGGTCCTCATGTTTGATTAGGCTAGTTGCCTGATGATTGGCTGTGATAAAAAGATTTACAGACTTACTGTTGCTTGAGCGTAAAAAGTATTACAGCTGAGCCTCGCGGTGAATTAGTCACTGCGAAGCTGATTTGCTTGTGCGCTACTTTGCGGAGTCTGTTTCGGTTAACGGTTTCCGCGTACCCAAGGACTCACTTCAGTCTTATAGAATGTTGCGAGATCTTGGTGTAACTCGTTTGGCAATGGTGCCCGATTTGCATAACTTACATTTTGCGCGATTTGCTGTGGTTTACTTGCACCGGTAATCACGCTGGTGATTTGGGGCTGATCGAGCAGCCAGCGGATTGCGGCTTCGGCTAAGCTAATATTGATCGGTAGCAACTGTTGTAGTTGGGCGACCAGCGTTAAGGCTTTATCCAGTGGTAAGCCTGCAAAGGTTTCTCCTACATGAAAAGCCTCTCCATTTCGGTTGTAATTTCGATGGTCACTCTCGGCAAATTGTCGTTGCGCAGTGACGGCTCCGCTGAGCAGCCCGCTGGCATAGGGGAGTCGAGCGATGATACCGACTTGTTGCTGTTCTGCTTGTTCAAGTAGCTCAACTAGCGCCTCTTGGCGAAACAGGTTAATAATCACCTGAAGGCTGGTAAGCTGAGGATCGGCAAGACATAGTTTAGCTTCAGTCATAGACTCGATACTGGCTCCATAATGGCGAATTAAACCTTGCTGTTTAAAGTCTTGTAACCAACTAAAGACTTCACCATCTTGTAGTACTGGCAGCGGAATACAGTGTAGTTGGACCAGATCAAGCTGGTCGACTGTCAAACGCTTGAGGCTTGCTTCAATGCCTTTTTGTAGGCCTTGCTTATGATATTTATCGGGAAATAGAGCGGCGTCCCTGCCAATTTTAGTGGCGATGATGACGTCTTGGTGTTGCTTGGCAAACTGGCCGAGTAATCGCTCACTTCGCCCCGAGCCATAAACGTCGGCGGTGTCATAAAAGCGCACCCCACTGGCGTATGCTTGATCCAGAATTTGCTGGGCCTGCGATTCACTCACTGGGCCAAAATCGCCACCTAATTGCCAACATCCCAAGCCTAACTCAGTTAATGTTAAGCTACTTTTTCCAAGAATTCTGCTATGCATGTCGTTGCTCTCATAATGGGGTTGCGTGGCTTGAGTTTACCGTGCTTTTGTTATTATATATTTTACTAATATTCAGAAATATTGTTCATTAAATGGGGGTAATATGTTTGCTGGCGTGCTTGATTTTGTGGCCGTAGTGGACGCGGGCAGTTTTACCGCCGCGGCTGAAAAGCTAAGTCGCTCTAAAGCGAGTGTAAGCCAGCGAATCAGTGATCTCGAAGCACGTTTAGGCGTGCAATTACTGTTTCGTTCAACCCGTAAACTGCGTCTTACAGAAGCCGGACAAAGCTATTATCATAGTTGTCGGCTAGCCCTTGAACAGCTGGAACAAGGGGCGTTGGTCGCGCAGCAATCTCAGGAGCAGTTGCAGGGAAAGGTGGTGATTAACTCCGTCGGTGGCATTTTTGCCGAACAGTGGTTAGCGGGCGCTTTGTTAGCTTTTGGTCAGCGATATCCCAATATTGAGCTGGAGTTGGATTTATCTTCGCAACGCGAAGATTTGCTGGCCGCGCCTTTTGATATTGTTATTCGGATGGGGGCATTGCCAGACTCGGGGTTACCGGTTCGAGTGTTAGCGCATTTAGCGAGCCATGTTGTGGCGAGTCCAGCCTATTTGCGTCGACATGGACGCCCTCAGCATCCTGAGCAGTTAAAGTCGCATCAATGCTTGTGTGGAAGTCTCACGCATTGGCCTTTTGTTCAGGGCCAACAGCGGATCTCGGTGAGTGTAAATGGGGCCTTTGCGTGTGCCAATGGGCATGTATTAAAGCAAGCTGCTTTACAGGGCTTCGGTTTAATCCGCAGCCATGAGATGTACTTGCGTGATGCGATACAGAGCGGACGTTTAGAAGCGGTATTAGAAGATTGGCAAGCCGATAGTCAGCCTCTTTGGATGGTCTTTCCCCCGGCCCGTTTTCGAGCTAAACGAGTACTCATGTTGGCCGACTGGTTAGTTGACTACGCCAAATCTCACCCTATTTAATTTTTTAATTTAGCTGTATTTGGCTTTTTTAGAGTTGTAACAAGGGTGATTTAGATATAACTTCATGCGTGCTTATTTGCCAAGATTAAGGAAACGGCATGTCAGGTTCTACGATTAGCGGCGGTTCGCAACTCGTGTCAGCGATACAGCAGCAGACGCATCAATGGTTGCAATCTTTTGTGGTGAAATACAATATTTGCCCCTTTGCGAAGCGTGAAGTTGAACGTGGTTCTATTCGTTACAAAATTGTCGATAGCGACGATATTGAGGCGCAATTAGCGACATTGTTGGAGGAGTGTCAAATCCTGGATACTCAGCCTGAAATAGAGACCACTTTATTTATTATCCCTCAGTTAAGTGATTTTTATGATTATTTGGACTTCGTTGATTGGTCCGAAGGTTTGTTGGGTGAGCAAGGTTATAACGGTGTATACCAGGTGGCGAGCTTTCACCCTGATTATTGTTTTGCGAATGCGTCCAAAGACGATCCCAGTAACTATACTAATCGTTCTCCTTATCCGATGCTGCATTTAATCCGAGAGCAAACCATTACCCGTTTAAGCCGTTTACATCCTGATCCTGAAGGGATCCCCGAGACCAATATTAAATTGACTCAGCAACTTGGTCTTGAAGCGCTGAAGCAGATTTTATATAACTGTAAATGAACTAAGTTTGTTTAGATCTTTTATAGAAAACCCACAGCAACGAGACCCATCGTATAAGTCCGGAGACGGTATGTCATTAACCATTACAGCCGCTGAGAAAGCGATTTTAGCCGATTTAACTATTCCGCCTCGCCCCCAGGTATTGTTAACGATTACTCAAGAAACAAAAAAATCAGAACCTCATGTTGCAACTATCGCCGACGCCATTGCGAGTGATGTTGCGATCTCGGGGGCGGTACTACAAATTGTTAATTCAGCTGCATTTCGTCGTAGCCACGAAATTAAGTCGATCCATCAAGCCGTGATGACCTTGGGAATTAATCGGGTTTTTCCTATTGTGAAAGCGGTGGCGCTTAAGGGGGCGATGCCACAGTCTAAAGCTTTAGATGCATTTTGGCTTGAGGCTAATTTATTAGCGACTAGCGCTGCGGCCGCTGCTGAAGAGTTAGGGTTCGAAAGTGCGAAAGACAATGCTTATATGTTGGGATTATTTCATCAAGCGGGCGTACCTGCCTTATTGCATTCTTTTGCGGACTACGAAGCTTTGTTGGTTCAGGCGAATGATATGGGCTGGGCTAATTTTGCGAATGCCGAGCGTCAGCAATATGGAACATCCCACGCCACGGTAGCGGCTCTGATCGCGCAGCAATGGAATTTACCAAAGGTTATGGTGGAAGCCATTTATTACCAACATGATAGTGATGGTCTGTTTAGTTCACAGGAGTTGGGTAAATCCTCACTGGTGATGTTAGCCATTTTGAAAATAGCTCGTATCTGCGCTTATCGAAAGTTGGGCGTTAGTAGTGAAGAAGCCGTATGGCAAGACATTTATGATGCTTTGTTAGTCTTCTTGAATATTGAAGAGCAACAGTTGGAAGATGTATTGAACGCGGTAACAGAGACTCTGAATGCCTAATGGATACAGGCTATGTTCATATTGGAACACAGCCTGTAATCATCAGCTAGGGGTTTTAAAATTGATAAGCGACATCAACTCCCCAATTTCGGCCTGCCTGGCTATAACGATCCAGTCCTTGGGCGTCGTTATCTTGGCCGTCGAGGTCAGAATAATGCCAATATTTTTGATCAAAGGCATTAAATAAGCCCGCACGTAACGTGAGCTTTTCGAGAGGTTGGTAGTAAGCGGTTAAATCAACTAAGGCATAACCTGGCGCGTTGGCATTATCTTCATTTGACCAATCATCCCCTTGCTTCGCGGCGACCATGGTTAGGTTCAGTTCGCTGCCCCAAAGGTCTTGTGGTTGATCGTAGCCTAAACCCCAAACGATAGTCAGCGGTGCAACCGTGTCCAGTGCGCTACCATCTTGCTTATTCTTCCCTTGTGCATAGGCAACACTAATTCGACTATAACTGCCTTCTGGAGCACCCCAAGCTTCATCTAACCAATAGTTACCCTTGAATTCTACGCCGTATATTTCAGCTTCATCAATATTTTCGTTCGTTGTGATCCCTGCAGGATAGCTTGGGTTGCTATAGTCTACCGAAGCATTAATGAAGTCGGTGTAGTCGTTGTAGAAGCCAACTAGTTCGATGGTTGAGACGGCATTATTCGCTCGCAAACCTAGTTCATAACTTTGGCTTTGTTCAGGTTTTAGTTCCGGATTAGAAACCATGGCGTAGCCGTAGCTTGCATTGTCAAAATCGTAATATAGTTCCTTGATAGAGGGCGCTCTAAAGCCTTCACTATATTGAACAAAGGAACTGAAGTTCTGGTTCCAATGATACACTGCGCCTAATCGAGCGGTCAGTGCATCGCTGTTATGCTCTATCAAACCACTCGTCTCATTGGGTTTTGCAGTGTAGTCGTCGTAACGCAGGCCAGCACTAATGATCAGTGATTCATTGAGTAAATAAATATTATCCTGAACAAATACGCCGTATTTTTCTGACTCGGCATTTGGCACTTCTGGTTCTCCCGGGCTAACGGTGCCGGAATCGAATAAGTGAGTGCGATAGTCGAGCTCAAAATCACTATTGATAGCACTTAAGCCATAGCTGAGTTGGTGGCTTCCATACTCAAATACCAATTCTTTATCGAACTGAGCATCAAACTGAAGGCTACTGTCTTCGCCATTCCGTTCGCGGTTACGATTGCCGTAGATCCCCGTCGTATCAAAAGTATTGTGTTCGGTTTTACTTTGCTGATGACTGAGTTGCCAAAATAGTTTATCGAAGGCGACGTTTTCACTTAACCAGGTATGGTTTATGCCCAGACGCAGCCGAGTATCTTGGTCATCAGATCTCACATTGGTATAGGTAAAGCTTGGCGACATGCCATAGCCTTCATTGCTGAGGATCCTGCCCTCAGCTTGACGTTGATATAGTTCTGCAACTAAGCCAAATTTATGCGCTTGATTTGCCTGAAAATTTATTTTTGCCAATAAGTTATGTGAATCAAAGCTGTAGGGATCCGCCTGACCGCGGTCACGACCATTTATATCAGCACCAGAAGAATGGCTTTGGTACTCACTGCCATCGCGATAGGTGTAAATAGCTAAACCTTCCCATTTATCGTATCGTTTGGCGATTTCTATGGTGGTTTTGTAGGCTTCGTCGGCGCTGCTATAAGCACCTTTCAGTGCTACATGATTGGTATTGCCAGGCTCAAGGACATCCTCAGGGTTTTTGGTCCTTAGTAGCACAACACCACCCAGTGCATCACTCCCATAAAGGCTTGAGGCTGGCCCTTTGTTAATTTCTAGAGAGGTGAGGGTGTCAATTTCGTAGCTATTAGGGCCCTTGTTCATAACTTCCCCACCAGGATTATAGGGGGTTGGTTGTTCAATGCCGTCTACCATGAGTTTTACACGGCTTCCTTCCATCCCTCGAATGTTAAATCCGGTCGTACCATAGCGTCCTTGGCCTGTGGTGCTCACCCCAGGCTCGTAACGTACGCTATCTTTTAGGTTGTTCGCCATTTGTTGCTCTAGTTGCTCAGAGCCAACCGCGCTCACACTAGAAGAAATATCTTTAATGCTCTGTTCGGTTCGAGTGGCCGATACCACGACTTCATCGAAAACAGTACTGGCGGTTTCAGCATAAGCTGCGGGGCTTAAGCTGAGTAATACGGCGTTGGCAATAAGAGTGCGATTGAGTATTTTCATAGTGTCAGGCTCTATCCATATCCTGTGGAACAAATTAAGAAGGCTTACTATACACAATGCGAATACGAATTAAAATCATTTGTGTTTAATGGTTTGTTCTTTACTGTCGTCCTAAAACTTTGGCTTTGCTGGAGACAACATGAGAATAAGAGCGCAGACAAACGATCAGGGAGCGAGATAGAATCACTATTTTTATGTCTGCGCTGAGGCAAGGGGGGATTGGGAGGCTCACATTTTACTTGAATTATCGTGAGTCGTAATCCAAGACCACCAATTTAAATCGCTGTAAAACGTCAAGCTTGTAGAAGGAGCTGCTTGAGGAATTTGTTGAGCTTGGGGCTTATTTGGGGCTAAGCCGTCGTACCCCCTTAATGTAGCCACCAAATATGTTCAGCAGCAAGCCGAGGATAATGATGAGCGCGCCTAAGAGTTGCCCCGCGCTGAGTGTTTCTCCTAACAATAATGCTGCACTTAGAATGCCTACAACTGGAACCAATAAGCTTAAAGGGGCGATCCGCCAGGTTTCATATTGACTCAGTAGTCTTCCCCAAATGGCGTAGCCGATGATCGTGGCAATGAAAGCAAGATAGATCAAAGCAAAGATGGTTTTGCTACTAATTTTCGTTAGTTGAATAGCGTTGATCTGCGGCGCTTCAAATATAAAAGAACAAAGGAAAAAAGGCACAATAGGGACTAAGGCACTCCAAATCACCAAAGATAACATCGACACATTTGCATCGCGCATGATCAGCTTATTGCTAATATTTCCCAAAGCCCAAGACAGTGCGGCTCCGAGTGTAAGTACGATAGCAATTAGAGGGATCCCGCTTGAGTTTGCTGTGCTTAAACTTGCATCAGCCAGTAAGGCCATCCCAAGGCTTGCGGTGATGATACCAACAATATGATTCCATCTTAATTTTTCCGATAATAGCCACACCCCGAGCATAATAGTAAAGAAGGCCTGCATTTGTAGAACCAACGAAGCAAGGCCTGCAGGCATTCCCAAGTGAATGGCTAAAAATAATAGTAAAAACTGTCCAAAACAAATCGCCATTCCATACATCAATAAATATTTGAACGGCGTTTTAGGTGGTTTCACTAGAAAGACCGCGGGAAATGCGACCAAACTAAAGCGCAGGCCTGCCAATAGCATCGGTGGCAGTTCATACAATGCGACTTTGATTACCACAAAGTTTAAGCCCCAGACTAAAACAACGGTCAGTGCTAACAACAAATCTTTGAATGGCATTACCTTGTTTCCTTGTTCTGCTATGAGGTCATTTTTAAGTTTAAGCACTGCTATCTTTCGCGGCTCATTTTGACCTGCAATACACCCTTTTGGTTGCAGTGATTGGGGCCGACCAAGCATCAAATTCTGGGTACTCGCGGCGAAGCTCTTTCTTCGGTGGCAATGAATCGCTTCGGTGATGATTTGATACTGGACCAACATATTCATAAAAATAAGCTAAACAGAACATCACGCCTAGATTCATGAGTCAAGTGCAGCGTGGCGCTTGTGGGTATAAATGAGCGGGGTATAGCGGGTTTAGCATGGCGAACGTTAGCGCATCACACTGCTATTGAGCAACGTTCATTCATAGCAAACTCAATCATTATCTGTTGATTGTTGCCAGCTTAAATCACCGCTAACTGCGCTATGTATCTTTTAATTGGAGCCACAAGTTACGGCGCTTCATGCCTGACTATCGGCAGATTTATTCTGCGCAATTAGTTACTCATATCATTCATCAGATTGGGGGAGGGGGAACACGCTCTATGGTTGTTAATTCCATGCCCCCACCCAATATCGCTCTATAGCCAGAGAAATGCATTGGCGAGGCATTGCAGCCAGCTTGCCATGCACATGATGCCAAATACCGCTTATACAAGCGCCTTGAGCGATAGGGTTAATGAAAACTGTGCCACAACCTCATCCCCACTAATAGAAGGGCAGGTGGCGATGATAGTGACCGCTTGATTGACTCTCTCTCCACTGTTCATGGTGTGTTGAAGCATCTGGTCGATCAGTGCACCATCTCGACAGGTGAAAATAACGTCTGCCTCTGGCCGTTTAAGAAATTGCGCCTCCACGGCCTTAAATGCCAAGGAAACCCGTTTGCCATACTGTTCTGCTTTGGCAATAGCCAAGAAGCCTCCCGCAACATCGGCACCGACCGCTAAACTACCAAAATACATGCTATTGAGATGATTTTTAGTGCGCCGTTTTAAGGGGATTTTAACAACGACTTGCTGTTCATCTATCGCTAGAATTTTAGGGCGGCAATACCAGATGAGTGGCACTTTAAAGATCCCAAATAAGCGAAGGGTTGTGTTGGCTTTGCGGACACTGGGAAGCATAATGACTCCTAGTTAAAGAGGTCTTACCAGTAGAGCTTCTTGTTAACAAAAAGTCAACATCTTCTTTCGGCTGTGGAATTAACAGCAGCTTATCGGGGGGAGTCAATGAAGCACTTTTAAAGTGAACCGCTGGGCTAATTCCAGCCAATGCTGAGCATTGCAGCTTTTAAAGTTAATATGAGGGAGACTGGCAGCAATCAGCTTGTTTAGAAACGAAAAAGGCCTGCATTAATGCAGGCCTTTTAAAGGTGGTGCCCGGAGGCGGAATCGAACCACCGACACGAGGATTTTCAATCCTCTGCTCTACCGACTGAGCTATCCGGGCGACGGGCGCTATTAAACGAATTTTACCGGTTTAAGTCAACCGAATTTGGTAAAAAAAATGAAATAAATGGCGATCGACTAAATGCCATACAACAACTGCTAAAAGAATAAACAAAAAGGTGGCCAAGGCCACCTTTAGTCAGTTTCGATACTTTTGCAAAGGGTATTTGCTTTGGCTCTTAGTGGGCACTTGATTGATGCCTTAAGAGGGGGGTCGTTGCACTGGATAAATGCTATGACGACAATCAGTGGGTAAACTAATTGCTGTTACCTTGTATTTTTCACTGTAAATAGTGTATTTAAAATTTACGGGAGAATGCTTGCTAATATTGTTTTAATTGAGTGTTTTTTTGCAATGACTGTTGATGGTTTAGTGTAATTAGGGTGAAATGTGCTAAGGATGAATTAACATACAATAATGGGTGGCGTATGCGCTTAGATCGGACAGATAAAAAGATTTTGGACTTAATGCAAAAAAATGGGCGTATCAGCAATTTGGAACTTGCTGAGCTCATTGGTTTATCGCCTTCTCCATGCTCTCGCAGAGTTAAAGCTTTGGAAGATGCAGGTTTAATCGCCAAGCATGTGACCCTACTGAATAAGAAAAAACTCAATCTGAATTTAACGGCATATATTCATATTTCTATGGACCGACACACCCCCGAGCGCTTTGAGAATTTTCAGAACATTATTAGTGCTTATGAAGAAGTGATGGAGTGTGTGCTGGTGACAGGCACAGACGCTGATTATCAGTTAAAAGTAGTGGTGCCTGATATGGAACACTATCAGGCACTTTTACTGGGGAAGTTAACCCGTATCGAAGGAGTTACAGGAGTACGTTCAAGCTTCGTATTGCAGCAAGTGTTTAGCCATACAGCCTTGCCCCTGTCCCACATTAAGTAATTGAGTTGTTACTTGATTGCTGTCGCTCAAGAAAGGCCTGACGACAGCCTTCATAGTTGGCGATTAAAAGATCACTTTCAGATTGCTGGTAAGGTAATAAGCTCCCCAAAACCATCCGCTTCTGACCAGTCCCTATTGCTTGGCCATTTTCTGAAATGGTAAATTTCAATAGCGCTACACCACGCTTGCCATTCGGAATATATTCGCCACCGGCAAATTCTAAATGCGGAGAGGCGCTAGGGAGGCGGTCTAAGTGCAAACTCATGTTTTCGTATATGACTAAGGGACGTTTGCGGTTGAGCATCAGTCCTTGTTCTTTTAACAGAGGTACTAAAATATGTGGGAAGTTACGACCCGAGAAACGAACGTAGTCTTGAATGATGTCGCCGATGATCTGATCATCTTTAATTTTTTCACCACTGCGCTCTACTGTTAAATATTCCTTACCGCTTTGATCCACTAACTGACAGTGTTGCTCGGTTTGCAGAATGCTTAAAGGAACACCGTCGGTGACCATGCCTGCGAAAGTAAATTGCATATTTTGGCTTAGCCCAAGTTGGCTGAGCATGACCGAGAAAAGTAAGTCACCGGGAACACAAAATCGAGAAGAATCAGCGTCGTGGATTGCGTTAAAGTCATTTGCAACACCTTTTGCAAAGTTGCAAGCTTGTTGGCGACTAAACACAAATTGTTGATTATTCTGACTAAAATATTGGCTTACATTCATTTCTATAAGTTCACTTAGCTAGGCTGTTGGCGACCGGCGATTCTAACAAAAATTAAGGCCGAGGTGGTAATATCAGTATAAAATTTCTTTATAAATTTATTTTACGGGGATTATTCTAGGCCTAAATTGGGCCAATTAACTAAGTAATTCATTTCATTTGAGTATTCCCTTTTATTCAAATCGCTAACCTTTCCGCTAATATCTTTATTGTCATTAACAAGCTTTGCAAGTGCGACTTTCTCCCCTACCTTTAAATGATGTAACAAGTTACTTGCCATTCGTCATGTGCAGGGAAACAAATAATTGTTAACCAGCTTGAATACAATAGAACCCAAGGTGAACCATGATATGCCAAATCTGAGCAATAATAGAAACTGGATCATGCTGGCGATGATGATGCTGATCGCGGGTATCGTTAGCGCAGGGGGCATTTTATTTAACAAGGCGGTACCACAGTTCCAGTTAAGCTTTATTGCCCAAAGTTCGTTTGGAGAAACTCGTTTAACGCTTGATTGTGAGCATTATCATTATTCAGTACATGAAAATTTTGTTGACCATCGCAGTAGTCGTGAATCGGTACAGCATTTGTCCTCAAGCATTTGTGTTGAGGTTTATCGTTTATTACAGCAGGTGCCAAAACAATTAGCCTCGGTGTATAACGAGCAGCATCGCCCACAGAAAATGATGTTGTGGACCGAAGGGAACAAGCGTTTTCAGTGGCGTTGGCAAAACAAATATGAGCCTTCACTTAAACCCATATTTGCCCACTTAGATGATTTGGTTCAGCAGATACCTGCTTCAGCCCTAGCCGGAGGCTCCCACCTTGATCTGCGGATCTACTAGTACCTCAAGGGCGTCTTGCTGCAGATGTAAATCGCTTAAGTAAGGACTAAGAGCGTTCGCGAGTTTTTCAGAGTCATGGCGGACAATAGTACTATCGTCATCAATTAAATCTGTGTAAATCACTTGGTAGCGTTGCTGAAGTGCTTCAAGGTTATCAACCGCTACGACTTGAGCGCGCTCTAGATTGTAGCTGGCGATCATGTTTGGATTTGGGATGTGCTGGTTTACCACCACCACGTCGAGAGCTCGCCCTAGGTAGTGCTCTAGTTCGTCGATAAACTGTTCTAGATTGTAGCCGTCGGTCTCGCCAAATTTAGTCATAATATTACTGACGTAAATCAGTTTTGCCTGACTACTCATCATCGCTTGCTTCACTCCTGGGACTAATAAATTAGGAATGATACTGGTATAAAGATCGCCAGGGCCGAGGATAATCGCCTTCACGCTATTGATCCGCTCAATTACGGGGGGGTAAACGCGGACTTGCTCGGCGTGGTGCGGAACCAAGAAAACATTGGCGATTTTTTCTCGCTGGTCTCCGCGTGGTAAATCGATGGCGCTTTCACCGAAGACGCGCTCACCACTGGTCAATTCGGCCACTAAAGTTGATTTGTCTACCGTCACCGGCAGTATCTCTCCTTCAACATCGAGCATTTGTGCCAAGCCTTGGATCCCTTCAGAAAACGAGCCGCTATATTGTGACAGCATGGTGAGCAACATATTCCCTGCGCTATGGCCTGTCAGTCGTTTCCCCTTGGTAAAGCGTTTTAGCAATAGTTTTCGAGCCAGCTCTCGATAGGGTGAGAGCGCTAACACGCATTTGAGAATATCGCCAGGAGGGAGTATACCGAGTTCATCACGTAATCGGCCCGTGCTACCACCACTATCGGTCATTGATACGATGGCGCTAATTGCGAGTTGTTGGTTATCTCTTAAGGCTGACAATAAAACAAAGTGGCCACTGCCGCCGCCAATAGTAGCGATAGAAAGTAGCTTTTTAGGTGGAGGGGATGTCACGAGTTATGGTACTCCGAGAAGATTTATCACGCGCATTGCTAAACAATAGACTAATTGAGTTTAGTTCACCAAGCAATGCAACCAGAGCCGTGCTTTGTTAGCGTTGTCATACTCTGGTAATAAAATTGTCACTTTTTGATCAAGACGGTCTCTTAAATTAGCCTTAACAGGGAAAGTTTGGGCTAATGTATGGCGAATACACAACTTTATCAAAGCTTATGGCTATCAGATATTCATTTAGGGTGTAAAGATTGCAAGGCAGAGATGCTGTTGCAATTGCTACAGCAAACCAAGGCCAAGCGGGTATTTTTGGTTGGCGATATCGTTGATATTTGGGCTTTAAAACGCCGGGTATATTGGCCTGAATCGCATAATCAAGTGTTATTACATCTCATGAACTTGAATAAGAATGGCTGTGAGGTGGTCTATATTCCTGGTAATCACGACCAACTATTCAAGGCCTATCAAGGCATGCATATAGGGAGTATCGTGGTTGCTAAGCAGTATCTATATACCAGCCTCAGCGGTCATCGAATACTGATGTTGCATGGTGATCAGTTTGATGAAGAAGTTTGTTTTGGTCGTTTTTATGCCAAATTGGGTGACCACCTCTATGATTTGCTGTTGTTTTTAAATCGTAGTGTTGGAAAAGTTCGGCATCTATTGGGTTATCCCTATTGGTCTTTGGCGGGATACATCAAGTTGAAAATAGCGAAAGCGACTCAGGCGATTGCTAGCTATCGTAGAGCAGTCGTGAATGAAGGGCTTCGTCAGCAGGTTGATGTTGTTGTTTGTGGCCATATCCATCACCCAGAGTTGAGTCAGCAGCAAGGATTGATTTATGCCAACGATGGCGATTGGATTGAAAACTGCACCCTATTGTGTGAAACCATGGATGGACAATTAGAATTACATCGCTGGGACGATCGCTTGGAGACCACCGTGCTGGTTGATTCGGTGGCATTATTGGAGCCTGAGTTGTTAAAGTACGAGGATAAAGTAGCTTGATTGGCGAATAAATTAGCACTTGAATCATTGATGCTCTTTTTTTTGCTTTTCAGCGTTGACAAACTCACCGAAAATCCGTTTAATAGCGCCCCGTTGATAGCAGATATCAACGTGTACCAACAGTGTGCCGATTTAGCTCAGTTGGTAGAGCAACTGACTTGTAATCAGTAGGTCGCCAGTTCGACTCCGGCAATCGGCACCATTCTTTTTAAAGCCCCGTCATACGACGGGGCTTTTTCATTTTTAATGTTGATTCGGCTGGTAGATTTGGTTTTTAAAATCAGCTGGTTTATCCTGCTCAATCCTCCCTGCTTGTTTTTAGGATATGCGATGCTCAAGGCGCTTAAAGAACTATTTCAGGCCACAACTGGCTCAACAGAACAGCAACATCTTAGTGTCGAACTAGCGGCCGCTACTTTGCTAGTGCAACTGAGTCAGAGTGATAACCAACAAACAAATAGTGAAAACGCGATAATTTTGACCAAGATGAAGCGTTTATTCGAGTTGACCGAGGTTGAGGCGGAGAATTTGTTGTTGCAAGCGCAAACTCAGGCCCAACAAGCGATTTCGGTTTTCGATTTTACTCGCCATGTGAAGCAGCTCGATTACCAATTACGTTATCAATTTACCGAAGCCTTATGGAAGGTTGCTTATGTGGATGGAACCTTAGATCCATTTGAAGAAGCACTGATCCGTCAAATCTCCGACTTGATCTATCTAAGTCATAGTGATTTTTTAAAGGCAAAGATTAGCGCGCAAAACGTTTAGCCTCGTTTGTTGATGCTAATTAATGCTGCTTAAGCAAAGTGCTTCGCAGACCTTATCTTATATTGGCGCAATCAGCTGAATTGATGTGGCTAGAATGTTGATTTTTTAGCTGAATTGCTGGTTCTTTGTTCGCTTAAACAAAGCCGAGAGATAAACGCTTTACCTTTAAACAGGCTTATGTATAATTCGTTTCCGTTGCAGGGGCGTAGTTCCAATGGCAGAACGTCGGATTCCAAATCCGAATGTTGGGAGTTCGAATCTCTCCGCCCCTGCCAATATTTTAAAGGCCAGCTGATGAGCTGGCTTTTTTCATTTCTGAATTTTTCTTCTAGTTTTCTTCATATTACGATCGATCTATCTGTCAGTTGCGTATTTCATTGCACTATTGAGGCGGTTAGAATGATGAGCCTAGTGAATATTTTCAGCAGTGGATGACAGTGTAGTGACAAATACTCCCCCAGTGAGGACAGATTCAGACTTTTCTCCGCAGATTGCCATCGTGGGTGGTGGTATTGCCGGTTCCGCAGTTGCTTTAAAACTTGCCGAGCTGGGCGCGAAGGTTAGTTTATTTGAACAAGGTCCAAGTTTGGTGAACGGCCCGCCAGCCTGCCATTTGCATGCGGGAGGGAACCTATATCGAGAAATATCCGATGCACAGTGCCTTAAGCTGTTAGAGCAGTCGATTAATACCTTGCGGGTTTTTCCGCATGCGGTCAATCTTCGTCCTACGGTGATTAGCGTCCCCATGAATGATCCCGGTGAACCTGAAGCGCTGCTGCCTCGGTTGCGAAAGTTGCAGGCGCACTATGCAGATTTAATTCAACAAGATCCGCAAAATCAAAAACTTGGTGCCGCAGAAGATTACTATCGTTTATATAGTCGAGAACAACTGGAAGCGCTGGCTAAACGTGAGCCGCTACAGCAACCTCGTAGCATGGATGATTGGATGATCCCGGTGGCTAAATACTTGGATTTATCGGCTTTCAAATACCCTTTTGTACAGGTGCAAGAATACGGCTTAAGTTTGTTGCGGGTTGCCGCTACGGTGGCCTTGGCGACGCAGCGTTTAGCCGATTGTTCAGTGCTTACCTCAACCAAGGTGCAGCATATCGAACTGTTGCAAGGCGGTTCACCGCGTTGGCGCGTTGATTATCAAGATCAGCAGGGTCGCCAAAGTATCGAAGTAGACTATCTGATTAACGCCTGTGGTTATCGTAGCGGCGAGTTGGATGATATGGCTAAGTTAAGCCGCAGTCGTATGGTCGAGTTTAAAGCCGCTTACTTAGCCAATTGGCCGAGTCAAAATGGCCGTTGGCCTGAGTTGATCGTGCATGGTGAGCGCGGCACCCCTAATGGTATGGCGCAATTAACCCCTTATCCCGATGGCTTATTTCAACTGCATGGGATGACCGATACCATTACCTTGTTTAAAGGCGGTTTGGTTAAATCTAGCGAGCATAGCGCTCAGCCCGAGTTGAGTCCTTTACTGACTCGTAAGCTCACTCAAGGCTGGCAAAGCGAAGAGGTTGAGCTACGCACCGCAGAGGCTGTCAAACATATGTCCCGTTACCTACCTAGTTTTAAAGATGCTGCTGTGGCGGGTCGGCCACTGTTTGGGGCACAGCAAATCCCGGGGAGTGATCCAAGCCTACGTGCAGCCAGTGTATCTTTTGATAAGACACATTACGCACGAACCGAAATTGTTAAGTTTTCTTCTGCCTTAAGTGCCGCGGAGCAAATCATTAAGAATATTTGTGAGTTAGGTTTACTCAATGCCGAGGCCTCCAATGCGGTGATGAATGAATTACAAAGCACTCAAGGTATCGCCTATCAGCAGGTGCTGGAATTGGCTGAGCAATTGGCTGGGCAACGTCATTACCCGCTATCGTTAGCGCGTTAACATCATCTATTGTTTGCTTACTCGCACTGCGAGTCTATTTATTAAGGCCCTAACATGTCTATTCAACACTTTGAAAGTAAAGCCCGAATGAGCCGAGCTGTGGTTCACAATAATACCGTATACTTATGTGGCCAAGTGGCTAAAGACACAGCCCATGGTATTGCCGAGCAAACGCGTACCACGATTGAAAAAGTGGAACAACTGCTGGCAAGCGTTGGTTCCGATAAGTCGAAGCTATTAAGCGTGACTATTTATTTGCGCAGCATGGATGATTTTGTAGAAATGAACAAAGTGTGGGATGCATGGGTTAGTGATGTGACGCCGCCCGCTCGGGCTTGCGTGCAAGCACATATGGCTCGACAAGAAATTTTAGTTGAGATGTCGGTCACGGCAGCTGTCTAAGGCAGTAAATGCTTGATGTGCGAATAAGGCGGCTGGTTGTTGCACCTTTCCAAGGCTGATATTGCTTACTGAATACTGTCTAATACTTGCGCAAATTTAACGGGTATATAGCTACGTTCTTTTAAGTTATATACACTATTTAATGAACAATTGGCCTTCATTGCGAATACCGATGGCGGTATCCCCTTTTTGCGTAAAGCCTTCCAAAACTGTTTTCCATTCACGGTGCTAAGCATGATTTAATCCTCAAGTGAGTTGTAAAACAAACTGACGGCGAGCATTTAACAAAAATTATGTGACAGGCAAATGACATTTTGTAAGTTATTAAATGTCAGTGCATTAGGTTTCCTGTTGTGTTCTTGTTACAAAAGGTCAAGTTTTTGTTTACTTAAAAGCATGCCTCAAAGATAATGATAACAATTATCATATAGATTATCAAAAGGGATGACGATGCACGTATTTAAAATTGCCTTAGGGTCAGCGGCCTTGCTGACCACCAGTGTGTATGCTCAAGTGACACAAACAGAGGTTGTCGCAGATTATGCGGCATTGGCGCATGCTGTATATAGTGATGCACATAGCAGTGCTTTAAGGCTGCAAGAGACTACTCAGGCTCTTATCCAAGCACCTTCAGCTCAGCATTTACTGGCCGCGAAGCAAGCTTGGAAAGTCGCCCGTCGTTTTTATCAGCAAAGTGAAGTGTTTCGTTTTGGTAATCCAATCGTTGATGATTGGGAAGGCCAATTAAATGCTTGGCCCTTGGATGAAGGCCTGATCGATTATGTGGCGAGTGATTACCAATATGAACTTGGTAATCCTGGTGCGACTGCAAATATTATTGCCAATACCACTCTTCAGGTAGGCGAGCAAGCAATTGATTTATCGAATATTACCCCTGAATTATTGGCTTCACTGAATGAGCTTGCTGGCTCCGAAGCGAATGTCGCAACTGGTTATCATGCGATTGAATTCTTATTATGGGGGCAAGATTTGCATGGTACAGAGCCCGGCGCAGGAGAGCGATCTTATACTGATTATGTCAAGGGTGAAGCTTGTACTCATGGTCACTGTGAACGCAGGGGCGATTATCTAGCGGCGGTGAGTGAATTACTGGTGAGCGATTTAGCTTGGATGAGTCAGCAGTGGGCTAAAGGCGGTGATTACCAAACGCAACTCATGGCCGAACCGAGTGAACAGGCCTTGCGCCGAATGATGTTTGGCATGGGTAGCTTATCTTTGGGCGAGCTTGCTGGCGAGCGGATGAAAGTCGCTTTAGAAGCCAATTCCACCGAAGATGAGCACGATTGTTTTAGTGACAATACCCATAACTCTCATTACTACAATAACCGTGGCATCAGCAATGTCTATTTCGCTGAGTTTCAGCGTTTAGATGGTTCGCGCTTTAGCGGTGCCAGTTTGGCGCAATTGGTGGCGCAACAAGCCCCGAAAGTTGCCGAGCATAACCGTTACTCATTTGCTCAATCAATGGCGCAAACGGCTAAGTTAGTAGAAAGTGCCGAAACTAATGGGGTTCACTTTGACCAACTCATTGCGGCTGACAATCTGCAAGGTCATGCTCTGATTAATGGTGCCATTATGGCTTTAGTCGAGCAAACCCGAGCCATTGAAGCCAGTGCCAAAGTGCTCGGTATCGAAAACTTGAATCCTGATACCGCTGATCACGAATTCTAAAAATAACAGGTAAACCATATGAGGGAGCTATAGCTCCCTTTTGTGCTTTCAAAAATAATTATTCATCTTGGGAGAGAGTCAGCGTGAAAGTCACGATGATAAAGTTGATGGCTGTAGCGTTGCTGTTAAGCAACGCAAGTTGGGCCAATGATAAAAAACCGGGTGGGGGGACCACCGTGGGGCGAGTGGACGAGAATGCTTTTTCCTTGCCAGCAGCCAATTTAGATTTTGAAGGTCGCTTAAATTTCAGTACCGGGAATAGTTTCTTTCGTAATCCGTGGGTAGTTGCACCAGCAACCACGATTGCCAGAGATGGCCTCGGCCCCTTGTTTAATACTAATGCTTGCCAAAACTGTCACCTAAAAGATGGTCGTGGACATCCCGCTGAAGTTGGCGACGACAATGCGGTATCGATGCTGGTGCGGATCAGTATTCCGGCGGTGAGCGAGCAACAAAAGGCCCAACAACAGCATGACGGCGTGGTACCGGAACCGACTTATGGGGGGCAAATTCAAGATCAAGCGATTGCGGGTGTCGCGCCCGAAGCCCGGGTGCGTTTTCGTTATACCGATAAACCGTTTCAGTTTGCCGATGGGAGCCAGTTGACGCTGCGAGAGCCGCACTTGCAGGTGGATCAACTCGGTTATGGACCGATGCACCCCGATACCATGTTTTCGCCACGGGTGGCTTCGCCGATGATCGGCCTTGGTTTGCTGGAAAGTATTAGCGAGCAAGATATTTTGGCTAATGCTGATCCAGATGACCGCGATCATGATGGGATCCGTGGACTGGCGAATCGAGTATGGGATCAACAAACACAGCAATTCACTTTGGGGCGTTTTGGTTGGAAGGCCGGGCAACCTAGCTTAATGCAGCAGAATGCGGCGGCCTTTAATGGTGATATTGGCATTACCAGTTTGTTATTTAGCAAAGATCACTGTACCGGGCCTCAAACGGCTTGTTTAGCGGCGACTTCTGGGGTCGATCCCGATGGTTCGGAGGTGAGTGATAAGCTGCTTGGTTTTGTTGAATTTTATTCGCGTCACCTTGGGGTTCCTCGACGCCGTGATTATAACGATCCGCAGGTGAAACAGGGTGATCAATTGTTTACTCAATTGGCTTGTGATAGTTGTCATCGACGCAGCTATACTACGGCTAAACGCCCGCATTTACCGGCTTTAAGTGAGCAGCGAATTTATCCTTATACTGATATGTTGCTGCATGATATGGGCAGTGAGTTAGCTGATGGTCGGCCGGAATATTTAGCCAATGGCCAGCAATGGCGTACGCCGCCATTGTGGGGGATAGGTTTAACCAAGGTGGTGAATGGTCATAGTCAATTTCTGCATGATGGTCGGGCGCGCAATGTTACCGAAGCGATTATTTGGCATGGCGGAGAAGCCAAACCTGCTCGACAGGCCTTTGCTGGTTTAAGTCAAAGCGAACGAGAGGCTCTGGTCGCTTTTGTTAATTCCTTATAGGAAGTTGTCATGAATATTTATTTTTTACGAGTACTGACGTTTAGCCTATTGGGATTGCTGGGATTGACGTCGGTGCAGGCGGATAATAACCCACGAAGCCTTTGGTTGAAGCAGGAGCAACAGTATATCAGCGGTTTAGGGGGTCAGTTACTTGAGGCTGCGCAGGCTTATCAACAGCAAGTTGTAAGCTATTGTGCTGCGCCTAGTGCCGCTGCTTTAGCCGCCAGTCAGCAAGCTTGGCAAGCTAATTATCAGGCTTATTTACCCCTGCAGGCCAGTGCTTTAGGGCCGCTGCTGGACTTAAAATTAAATTGGGCGATTAGTTACTGGCCAGATAAAAAAGACACCACGGGACGCAAGGTAAAGGCAGCATTAAGTGTGGCCGAACCCAAGCTCAGTACCACACATAGTAATTTGCGCAGCCAAGCGTATTTATTATTTAGTGAATTGACGGCCAAACAGCGTTGCGATGTCTTATCGTCCCAGTTCAGTCGGTATTTACCCGTGGTGACGCTCGTGAGTAAAGGCCTGCAAAGCCTTGCAATACATCAAGACCAAGCGCCGCTCTTTCCACAGTTAAGCAGCGATCTACTGAACAGCTATCGTTTACAAAGTAGTATTATGCTGCGCAAGTACCGTGCGCTTTATTCCGAGAAACATCAGCGCTTGCGACCTTATCAAGGAGAAGCGTGGCGCGCTAATATCAGCCTGCACTTACTCAACCAACAACTCGCTTTATTACAGCAACGTTATACGAAATATTTGGCAGTTTATCTGCAACAGCTTGAGCCCACGCTTGCCAAGCAGGTTTCGCAACAGTTTGCGGCGGTGTTGGCCAGCATGCCTCAACAAGAGCCGTTAGCAGAGCAAAGCGATTTAAGTGCATGGCAGCAGGCTGAACCACAACTGGCACGCTTGGATAGTTTGTTTATGGAACAGATCCCGCAAGCCTTGTCGATTGATTTAGGGTTTAATAATAATGATGGCGACTAAATTAAATCGCCGTCAGTTATTGGTGCGGCTCGGTTGTTTAAGCCTGGGGTGTGGTTGGTTTCGTCCCGGGCTTGCGGCTAAATTATTACTTGAAGCAGACGATGCTCAAGCGAGCAACATGTTGCTCTTGGGCTGCTCCAAGCAAGCGCTGGAGTATCAATTGAGCGCGGTAACGCTTGATGGGGCAGTGCAATATCAAATCCCTTTGGCCGCGCGAGGCCATGAGGTGGCCGTGGCAAAACCGGAGTTTGATTTGGCGGCTTGTGTCGCGCGCCGCCCGGGGAAATTCATCGTGCTATTTAATCCTCGTCACGGTGAAATTCTCGATACTCTGCAGCCACCTATGGGCATGCATTTTTATGGGCATGCGAGTTTCTCTGAAGATGCTTTGCGCATGTTTGTTACCGCGGGCGAGCAGGATAGCAGTGAAGGTTATGTGCTGGTTTATTCACGCTCCGACTCGGCAACGGCTTGGCAGCTAAGTGCCCGTTGGCCGCTTGGCGGCTTGGGTCCCCATCAGTTATTGGTATTACCTGGGCAACGTTTAGTGGTGGCTGTGGGGGGGATCCATACTCGAGGCCGTGAAAAGCTTAACCTTGCGACGATGCGTCCGTCCTTGATTTATCTCAACAGCCTTAATGGTGAGCAGTTAATGCGTCGAAGCCTCGCTGATCATCAGCTTAGTATTCGTCATTTGGCTTACTCAGCGCATAGCGATACCCTATGGTTGGCTTGTCAGGGGCAAGATCCGGAGGCTGAAATTAGTTCTCTTGTGTACTCTCATCATGGTGAGGGGCCGCTGGTGGCTCTGGATCCCGATGCTGATTATTGGGGCTTATTCGATCGCTATGTTGGCAGTATTGCCTGTAGTCAGGGAGAAGTTTTAGCCAGTTCTCCTCGGGGGGCCAAATTGGGAGTGTGGTCGGAGGCGCAAGGCGAGTTGAGTCACTTAGTGCAAATGGATGATGTTTGTGGTTTGGCTGGTGGCGAAACGACTTGGGTAGCAAGCACTGGGCAAGGCCAATTACTCGGGCAACGAGGCTCTGGGGAAGATTGGCGGGCACAAAGCCCGCTGCAATGGGATAACCATCTTAATCTGATCGCCTTACCCTAAGTCACAGTGCTTTGTCGTGGCTAAGCGCTGTATTGCTAGTTGGCGAGCGGTGGTTGAGCACGACGGCGAAGCGGATTGCCCTTGGTAAATACAATCAGATTCCCAATGAATACGGTGGCGACTCCCAGCAAGGCTAGTGGTGTCCATTGGTAGCTTTCGAACAGGGTCGATAGGCCTAAGGCAACCACAGGAAACAGCACCGTAGTGTAGGCGGCTTTTTGTGGGCCTAAGCGTCCCACCAAGATCAGGTAGAAGCTAAAACCTAACACCGACCCCACTAAGGCAAGGTAGAATAAGCTACTCAAATACTTCACAGAGCTAGTGAGATGAAAACCTTGGCCGCTGAGCAGGCACCACAATAGCAGGAAGCTTGCGCCATAGGCCATGCCATAGGCATTGACTGACAACACCGGCAAGCCTTGCTTTTGCTGTTTTGCTGAAAGCACATTGCCTAAAGAGAAGCAGTAAGTGCCCGCCAATGCCATCAAAAGCCCAAGCACTTGCTTACCCAAGCCTTCACTTTGTTGTAGATTAGGGTAAAACAATAACACGATACCACTAATCCCAATGGCTCCGCCCACTAATAGCCTTAGACTCGGACGTTGTTTATAGAACAGCCAACTGTTGCCCATATTCATGATGGTGGCGATGGAAAATATAATCGAGATCAGTCCACTGGGGATGTATTGTGCGGCATGATAAAACAGCATGAAATTACAGCTAAATAGGCACAGGCCTAATAGTAAGCAACTGAAGTGTTGTTTTGGGTTGAGCTTTTGTAAGCGTCCGCTGAGGCGTAAAAAAATCATTAATATTAACGCGGCGATAGCAAATCGATACATGATGGAATTAGCGATGGGCACATCGCCAATTTGATAGGCTATCGCTAACCAAGTTGTCCCCCAGATCCCTACGGTTGCTACATAAATAAGAGCAATCATTTAAGCTTTCCTTGCGCGGCCATCGATACCCAATTAAAGAGTTCTATTATGCTGGAGTCGTCAGGCCGATGATTACAGATCTTTGCGCAATTTTAGGTGTTTTTATCGAATCTTGCGCATTTTACAAAAAGAGCAGCCGCCTCGCGGTTTGTATTGTGGCGGTGAAGTGCCGCTCAGGGCACTCTTCGCTTGGACTGTTTTGTTCGTTACTCGGTAGGGACTGAGTGGTTTACTCAGAAGACAGCAGATCTTTACTGAGTTTGAGTCGATGTTTACCGCGGGTGGCTTTGGTTACTAGGTAATAATGGTTGTCGACTTTACGATAGACCCCTGTGCTTTCCATTTCGCTGACGATAATGCCATTTTCTTCGAGGGCAGTTTGTTTACGTGGGTTGTTGCTGAGTAGCTTCAGCTGGTTCACTCCCATCGCTTTAAGCATTTGAGCTGCTTCGCCAAAGTCTCGCAAGTCGTCATCAAAGCCCAATTGATTATTAGCGCTATAGGTGTCGATACCCTTAATTTGCAGCTGATAGGCATCCAGCTTGTTGTATAAACCGATCCCACGGCCTTCTTGGCGCATATACAGGATAATGCCACCTTGCTCGGCCATTTTTTCGATGGCTTCATTGAGCTGTTCACCGCAATCACACCGTGAAGAACCAAATACATCGCCGGTTAAGCATTCAGAATGGATCCTCACTAGAGGGTTTTGTTGTTGGCTGTCGGCATTTTTGAAGACCAGTGCGACATGTTCTTTATCACTACTCAGATCTCTAAATGACAGCATTTCGGCAGGAATATCGCTGCGGCGTCCAACTTGAAAGGGGACTCGGGTGCGAATACGGGTGGTGTTTTCTGCTGGCTTCATCAATGCGCTCCATTACAACGGCGATGGCGAAGTGTATAAATTCATTCTAGCAAATGCAAAGCCTTCCTCTGCGTAAAATTTACTGGTTGTGGTTCAGCTATCCTAAAAACCTGATGGAGATGACAATCAAAAGCATTTTCACCATCCCTCTTACAGAAACGTAAATTGATTTTTTTGGGGGGGGGCTAAACTTGAACGACTCAGCTTTTTAAGGTGAATGATTTAAGTGAAGATTCCAGCTAAATTAAAAACGGTAGCCTAGGTTTAACATAAGGCTGGTACGTTGGCCCATTCCTAGTTCTAGTAGTGCCGCCAGTCGGTCGTTGAGAGAGACTTGAGCGCCTAATAGTGCATTCCATTGTGTTTTTAATCGCTGATTTACATCAAACCTCGTATTACTCGGAAATTGCGGAGGGAGAGCGATCCCGAGTTCGGATATATCACCATGAAAACTTTGCTCTAAGTTTTGGTACATCATTCCCCCCCACAGTTGAATGCTGTGGCCGCTGACTTCCCAGCGATAGCCAAGGCGAGGGCTAATGACGAGCGTATTGACTTCACCATTCAGAATATCGAGATCGGTGCGGCTATAGTTAATGTCGAATACACTAAACCAGTTGCCAATTCCCGCGACAAGGGTACTGCCGACGCCATAGGTAAGGCCTTTAAACTCGAGGTCTATTTGAAAAGGACTTAATAAAGGCTGACCTGCGAAGTTGATTTGTGCGTCGCTAATGCTGCTACCTTTGGTATAGCCGAGTAGCCCGTAAACATTTAAAAAGGGGCTGAGCCACAGATCGGCTTTAAAACTCAATGTTTCGGAATCTTGCACTGCATCACTGGTTTCAATATCAATTAAGGGCTCTAGTGCTCCTAAGCCTGAGAAAGAAATGTTATCGCTCGTTAAAGATTGCGACATTCCCAGATAATTTAGGCTGAAGCCATAGGGTTTCGGCAAGCTTTGGTTGCGCTGTTTTGCCTGCTCTGCCCCCATAGGAAAATAGGGTTTCTCTTCAGAATCGAAGTTATCTTCGACGACAGCCTCGGCGAAGAAGGGGGAATAGAAAGCGATAAATAGGCTTGCTTTCAGCCACTGAAGCTTAGTCATGAGATCCTTCTTTCGGTGATTACAGTGAATATTTTTAGGGGCGTTAAAGCCACCTTGCTATTGAGCGAAGAGTTACATCCGGATGTTACTAGGAGGGATGCCACAGCCGAACAAGCTTTGTCGTAAGTCTATCGACCGTGCTTATCATTTTGCCGTGGATTCTATTGAAAGTATTCAATTAAAACAAGCCATCTTTGCTTCTGATACGCTTGCTTAATCTTAATTCGTACTTATGATGGACGAATCTCCCTGAGCAAGCAGCCATGCGCTGGTGGCGTGATGAATTATTCACATTTATATCAACAAAATCAACGAGTTCATGTTTTCGAACGGCTGAGCAACGCTCGGGCAGTGCTGCATAACCGTGTCAATTTGAATCGGCAGTTAGGTTTTGCGCTGTGGTCTAATCAGGATGATGTGACTTCCTATCAGAAGCCAGAACACCACACCCTAAGTCTCTATCTGTCTGGCGGATATCAAACCAAACGGGTGCTTGGAGCGCAGTCGATTGGCGGTGGAGCACCGGGCAAGTTATGCATCATGCCTGCAGGGCATGAATCACATTGGCAGGTTGATGGCCCCTTGCGTTTTGTACATCTGTACTTTTCAGATGATGATCTCAGTCGCTGTATCGAGCAGACTTGGGATAAAAGTGCGGCACAAGTTAGCCTACAAGATTTAACTTTTATCGACGAACTGGCCATCAGCAGCCTACTGCAACACTGGGCTTTGAAGTTAAACTGGCAAGACGGCAGTGCGCAACTGGCCTTCGAATCAGTAAGCCAACTATTACTTGGCTATTTGCCGAAAAACTATGTCGATAGGCGTTTTACTGACTTACCAAGCAGCGGTGGTGTAGCTCCATTTCCGTTGCAGCGTTGCCAAGATTTCATCGAACAAAACTAGCTTCCAACTAAGCTTACACCAGTTAGTCAGCTTAGTCTGGTCGAGCTTGCTTACCAGCTCGGATTTTCTTCTCAGGCTCACTTTAGTGCTCGTTTTAAAAGCTTTACTGGGTATCGTCCCTTGGCTTATCGTCGCTCGCACAAGAGAGCAGCCCAATTTATCCATGTTGGTGGCTTCCTATAAGCGCAGCTGTCGCTTGCAAGGGATTCATTGCTATCCATATTGTGATTAATGTGAATATTTGGAAAGTCTGACTTAGCGTGGCGATCTGTTGAACAGTTATGCTGCTTGCAGGCAACATTGCAGGGCCGGGTCGTGAATCGTCATCACGCCTTAGCTGGCAATGAAACCATGGTCTGGTCGTATTCTGGACATGATGTGCATATCGATATAGCGACCCGATTTAAAGGTACTTAGCCTTTTTGTTCCTTCTATTTCAAAGCCGACCCGTTTATAAAGTGATATCGCCGCTGAGTTGTCAATATGTACTTCCAACTCTAAACGAACGAGGTTAAGCCAATTATCAGCTTGGTTTATCGCTTCTTGTAATAGTGCTTTGCCAATACCTTTGCCGTGAGCGTCGGGGTGTACTGCAATTGCAATCCCTGCACAGTGTCTATCTCGAATTTTGTTGGTTAAGAAAAGCGTTATGTGGCCTACAACTTTGCCGTTACTCTCAGCTACTAAGGTGTATTGCTCTAGATTATCAAATAAATTAGCCACAATATCAGAGCTAAGAAAAGGTAACTGAGAGGTATTTTCAGAAACCGATGAAAAGCTATAGATATCAAATAAATCGGTATTATCTGATCGTTCCAAGCGCCTGATTTTCATTGTTCAATTCACTCCTGATTAAAATCTATGGTGAGTACATTATGCGACTGAGCTAGAAGTGTATCGTAAATCTGGGGAAGTCCAAATAGCTTACTATGTTCGTTGGATTGCTTATGCATCGCTTATCTAAAGCCCCACAGGGCGCAGCAATTGAATTGATTATTTGCTAAAAGTAGGTCAAAGTATCGCTGTGAAAACCGCTATCCTTCGTGAAGCAATAATCAGGATGGTCAATTCCAAGCTGGTTGTTTCCTTATTAACTTACTCATTCAAATCAAATTTTTCTAAATTAGTCACTTATCTAGAGATTGTTGCGTTAGCGGACCAATTTGCAGATTTAGTGCTCTAGATTTTAAATATCACTGGTAATCACGTCCTAAAAATTCTGATGCTTGTTGCGCATCCACTGTGTCAATTAACCGTCCCAAGTAAAGCGTCAATCACTTTGGACTGACGCTTTACCTAAGCTTAGGTAACTGAGCAAATCGATTGTGAACCAGGAAGGTTTAATGTTTATCGAGCCAACGGTTTTGGTTTCTTAGACTTAAATAACGACCGGGAATCTGTACTGGGGGGGACGCATAATTTGTGGCTGATAATTAAATACCGAGCCAATTTGTTGCTCGGTGAGCACTTGCTCAGGAGAGCCACGAGTCACTGCGCTTGATGTCTGGTTATCGGCAAATTTATTCTGCGTCATAAGTTGCTCATATAATAAATCAGATTGGTATAAGTTGTGAGCAGCGTTCGCTTACTCAAGACGATAGAACCATTTTGCATCAATCGCATTGAATTTCTCACTGTTCAATGGGTTTTTAATATGGATGGCGGTTCGCGTTGCAAGCTGAGCTTTGCCGAGACCCTCCTTCATAAATGGATGGTTGCTCATTAGTCGCTGATAACTCCCTTGCGAGTAGGCGTTTTCTAAGCCCTTGATGATGTCGGCATAGAGTTCGGTGTTTTCTTTATTGACATAAAAGAAATGCCCCGATGGATAGACCAGCACCAGGCTATTCTCAATCACCAGATTTGGCAGTTTTGCTTTGTAGAACCGGAGGAATCCGTAGATTTCTCCCGCCCCTAATGGAAAGAAATCAAACCGTTCTCTATCAAGCATTTTAAGTAAGTTCTCGATCTTGGACGAGGTTATTACCTGCAAACCTGCGCTTTTTAAAATGACCACATCCGGCCAAGCTCTTCCCTGACCCGCAGTTTTGCTGTGAAGTTGTTGTAAAGTTTTAATCTTGGCAAAATCTTCAACTTGATTTTGGTGGATAATAAACAGTCGCCACCCCAGCAGTCCGCCATCGAGGGGAATGGGAACCATGTTGAACTGTTCTTCCAGCGAACTATCGGCCGCGTTGTCTGCGGCAGAGAGTTTACCCTCGCTCAACAGGCTAAAAGCCCGCTCTGTGTTGACTGCTAAGGGATAGAGTTGCAGTTGATATGGTTTTCCACTGTTCTTGAGCGCTAAGGCCATCATTTGATAGCCAAAGCTGGCTTCCTCAAGTCCATCAATATTTGGATACATAACGATAGTCTTGGCTGAGCCATCGCTGAATATACTGCTAAATCCGAATATGAGGCAAACAGATAAAAGCAGAATGGATACTCGTTTCATAAGTTCTCCTTTGAGCAACGTTACAACGTTCTACAAAAGAGGGGCCTTTCTCCCGGCGGCGCTCACTTTCAGGGGGAGTCCAGCTTGCTAGTAAAGCCTGAACATCATGCTCCTCAAGTCCTGTGTTTGTTATAGGCCAGTCAGACAAAAGTCTCCTGTTAGCTGTAAAGCACCATGCTCTAAGTTCAACACGTTTATACATATAAATTTAGCACATTTATCCTAGACTGAGGCTGATTCAGCATCATTTTGGTGCTATTTATGGCTTGGATAATTGGCGTCAAAACAATAAATGCTTAACCTGAATTAGGTGGTCAATGAATCGTCCATGATACTGCTATTTTTATTGCGGTCCAGATTGCTAAAATTAGATAAATATCTTTTATTTCTGTGTGTTACCCGTGATTGATGTTTTGAATATCAGTCGCAGGGCAGTGAACGCTTCGCTTAGTTAAGGGGGAACAGGCTTATTGCAAGCCTGCTGAGGAAGTACACAGAGGAGGATGACCGATAGTCTGAGCGACTACAGTTTAAATGATCACCGGAAAGCCATATTTGGGGTGGCGCATAATTTGTGGCTGATAATTAAATACCGTGCCAATTTGTTGCTCGGTGAGCACTTGCTCAGGAGAGCCATCGCCACATATTTCACCTTGCTTTAATAATACGATTCGCTCGCAGTAACGTGAGGCAAGGTTGAGATCGTGCACCACACTGATCACCGTGGCACCTTGCTGGCTTAGTTTTGAGGCATGTTGCATCAAGGCTTGCTGGTGGTTTAAATCTAAGGCGCTGGTGGGCTCGTCTAAGAGTAAGATTTGTTGTTCTATTGGGGTGTCGGCGAGTTGCGCTGTGACGCGAGCATAGTGAACCCGCTGTTTTTCACCGCCCGATAGTTGCGGGTAGGGCGTATCGCGATAGTGCCAAATGTCCATCAATTCCAGTTGTTGTTCAACGATTTGTAGCTGCTGCTGGTGGCTTAATTTACTGTTGATTAAGCCGAGACTAACTACCTCGCTAACGCTAAAGGCAAAGCTTAAGGCTGAACTTTGCGGGAGTACCGCGAGATGGCGGCTTAATTCTGTGCGTCGCCAGTGTTTGCGTTGGCGTTGTAAAATACTGAGTATGCCGGTGGGGGCTTCAAGATCGCCAGAAATGAGCTTGAGTAGTGAGCTTTTACCTGCCCCATTAGAGCCCAACAAGGCGGTATGTTGGGCTGGATAAAACGCCAGTGATAGGTCTTTAAAGAGTTGCTTTTTACCCAGAGTGAGACCGATGTTGCTGAGCTGTACGGTAGTTGAAAGAGTCATAGTCGTCCTAGGCAATGCGTTGCCGCTGTTGTAACAGCAAGAATATGAAGAAGGGCGCGCCAACCAGTGCGGTCACGATGCCTACGGGGAGCTCAGCAGGACTAATGATCATCCGTGAAATAAGATCCGCCATTAACAATAGTGCTGCGCCGAGTAAGCCGCTAAAAGGAATGAGTTGTTGGTGGTTGGGCCCAAGTAACATTCTCACTAAATGGGGAACCACTAAGCCGACAAAACCAATTAAGCCGGATACCGACACTGCAATCCCCACTCCCAGCGCGGTAAAGAAGATCAGTTGACTCTTGAGTTTTTGTACATCGATGCCTAGGTGGCCAGCTTCTGCTTCGCCTAATAATAGTGCGTTTAAGGCCTTGGCTTTGCGGCAAAACACTACCGTGAGTATGGTCAAGGTAATAAAAGCCAATAAGATATTATTCCAGCTGGCTCCCGCCAGTGATCCCATTTGCCACAGGCTCAAGTCGCGTAGCATTTGATCGTTAGCCAAATAGCTTAATAGGCCGATCCCAGCACCAGAAAGCGCACCAATGGCGATGCCCGCTAATAACATCATGACCACCGAAGTCCCATTGGCTGTTGTCCCCAAGCGATAAACCAAGATAGTGGTGATAAAGCCGCCGACAAAGGCAAACAGTGGTATTGCCAGACTACTCACCACGTTTGGGAGCTGCCAATCTAATAGACTCAGCAGCACAATGGCTATGGCAGCGCCAGCAGCACTGCCGCTTGAGACGCCAATAATACCGGGGTCGGCTAAAGGATTACGAAATAAGCCCTGCATGACCGCGCCGCACATGGCTAAAATAGCTCCCACGGCGATGCATAACAGGGTGCGCGGTAGGCGGATACCGGTGATCACTAGTTGGTAGTGAGCTGGAGCATCTGAATGCAGAGAAAAAGGCACTAAAGCTCTTAAAGCGTCTGCCACGGGAATGCTCATCGGCCCTTGAGTGACAGACAACAAGCCTGCGGCAATGAGTAACAGTAAGGAGGCCAACATAAACCAGCGAGACAAGCTGATTTTGGGGGAGACCGACTTTGGCGAAAATAGCGACATTAATACAACCTTGTAAAGGTTAAATAGCGAGTAATTGAGCTTATACATTCAGCTCTGTTTATATTATTGGGCTTATTGTAGGCGTTGGCTTAGCCGTGTTGCTTGTTCTAAGCTTGCTAAACCTAAGCCACCAATTAGTGCATGTCCATCAATCGCATAAATTGCGAGCTGTTGTCCAGCGGGCGTCGCCGCTAATACCGGAAAACTATCAATTACACCTTGTGGCCCACCGAGGGCGTCTAAACTTCGTTGGCTAAATAATAACAGTTCTGGTTGCAAGGCTAAAATGGCTTCGTTCGAGAGCGGTTTGTAGCTGTTAATATGCGGTTTTGCAAGGTTTACTGCACCAGCCAGTTCGATGATGCTATTGGCGGCTGTGTGATCTCCCGCCGCCATTAGTTTTTTGCCATCGTGGCTGATGAAAAATAAGCTATTGAGTTGGCGAGCAGTTTTAGCTTGTTGTTTTAAGTGGCTAATTTGTTGTTTTAGTTTGGCTTGTAGCTGTTGCCCTTGTTGCGGATGGCCTAATAATTCTGCGAGTTGGACTATCCGTTGCTCGAGGCCAGCGATAGTCGCTTCACTATTTAAACGATGTACTGCAATTCCAGCTTGCTGCAATTGAAGCAAGCTACTTTCGGGCCCCATTTCATCACTGCCAATTAAACCATCTAGACCTAAAGCGAGTAAGGCTTCGGCGCTGAGTTGGCGATGATAACCAACCACCGGTAGCTTAAGCCGAGGTGGCAGGTCACTGGTTGAATCTACTGCTACCAGTTGTTTCTCAGCGCCAAGGGCTATCACTATTTCGGTAATGTTAGCACCAGCACTCACCACGTGTTTTAGTGGCGACTCTGCAACGCTGATTGACGAGTAGAATAGGCTCGCGATAGTTAGGCAGAATAGCGGTGAAAGAAAGCGCAAAGGTTGATGCTTAATCATGTTTTTTTTCCATTAAAATTTGAGTGGTCTCTATCTTGAGTTGTTGTAATAATTCAAGCAATTTGAGCAATTGTTCGACTGGAACTTGGCGCTCGCTGGCGAGGCTGGTATGAGCCAAAGGTTGTTGTTGGCTCTGCTGTTTTAAGGCAGCGGCAAAGGTTTGAAAGTTTTGATAACGTTGTTGTCCAAGCCCCCATTTAGGTGATTCCGCAAATAGACTCAACTGTAGCTCGGCGGGTTGCTTTGCAGCTTGGGGCTGTGCTTGTTCGGTTTGTGGCAGGTTCATCTTCATCTGATAAACCCGAGAGTTTGCCGTGAGCAGCAGAAACACCAATACAATGAAGATAATGTCTAATAGGGCTGTTAGGTCCGGCATCATGCTGAAGCCACTATTTTTTTGTTCTATACGGATCATGCGGGGCTCTGAAGTTCCGGTTGAAAGGCCGCAAGGGTTTTTGCATCGTCGGCAAGGGTATCGACACCTTCAATCATCAAGTTGGCTTGATTGATCATTGTTTCCAGTTGGTGCACGATTTGATCCTTCCACAAGCTCAAAGCATGCGCAAAGGCAAGTGCGGGAACCGTCACCATTAAGCCTGCTGCGGTGGTATACATCGCTGTCCCAAGGCCTTGTGCTAGCATTGCTGGGTTAATTGCTTGCTCGGTACTGGCCAGAACATCGAACATCTCAATTAAGCCAAGCACGGTGCCGAGTAAGCCGAGTAAGGGACTAATTAGCGCTAGAATGTGTAAGGCTTTGAGACCTCGAGAGAGTTTTTGTTGCTGTTGGCGTAACCAAACGGCTGCTATTTCCTCACGAAGTGTCTTGCTTTGATGACGATGAACCAGCAATAGGCAAATTGCTTTGCGGGCGAGGCTACGAGATTGGGAAAAACAGCGAGCTCCTGGCTGGCAGGACGTTTGATTATTGACCAGCAGGTGAGTAGCTAATTGTAACCAATTTCGTTGATAGTTACTGAGTTGCACCGTGGCTAAGCTGATCACTCGTTCGGCAATGATTGCGCAGGCGAGTATTGAACAGGCGATGATTGGCCAACGTAAGTCGCCGAGCTGGTCTGCGGTGATGATTTGGCTAAAAGCCGTTAGTTTATCCATAGAGAATATTTGCATAGGGTCAACTTAATTTAAATTTAATCGGAATAAATACGCGAGACATTTGCGCTTGACCGTCAATCACTAGTGGCTTAAAGGGCCATTGTTGAACGGCGTTTAATGCGGCTTGGTCGAGGCTACTAATGCCTGAGCTAGTGCTTATTTCCCGCTTGATTTGCCGTCCTTTAGGGTCTAACCAAACTTCCACTATCACTTTGCCCTGCTGTCCGCGTTTTTTTGCCAAGCGTGGATAGACCGGGGCTTTCGGTGGATGGGCAAATTGTGGCTGGCTATTGAGTCTTGGTAGTTGTGCTAGACCTTGTTGCGGACTCGGTTTCGAGCGGCTAGATTGTTGCGGTATTCCTGAGGTGGTTTGAGTTAATTGCTCAGCCTCTGGTATTAATTTGTTAGGGTTAGTGCGCTGCTGATTAACTGGCTTTGCTTTGGGGTGAGTTGTGGGCAGAGGCGTCTTTTTAGTTTGTTGCGGTTGCGCTGCTTGGGTTTGGCGGACGGCGTGAAGCAGTGCGTCTGTTGGGGGCTGTTTTTCATGCTCAACGATTCCTATCGATTTAGTTGGTGTCGTTTGGGGTTTAGGCTTGCGCTTTGGTTTTTGAGCGGGGGGCGGAGATAACTCGCTCTGCATCACCGACTGAGGAGGATGTTCGACCAGAGCTTGGGCGACATCTGGCTCGCCTATAAAAGGAGCTTCAGCTTGCTCTGGCGCATTCAATATTTTGGTACTAATACTGATTCCATCGACCTTCGATGCCACAATGTCGCCACTACTATTTAGTTGCAGAGGGCTTGGTGAAGGTTTAAGTAATATAAAATAGGCGTGGATAGCAGCGGATAGCGCGATCGCGATAGTTAACTTTCCCATCTATTTTTATTCCGCTATTGCCCTCAATTAAGCAACAGAATATCGATAAAACAAATTCAAGTAAATACAAATGATAATGATTTGCATTCGATTGATGATTGGGTTAAGGTGGTTATATTGTTGTTAAGCGGACGGTCGCGTTTGCTTAGTCAGTGGTCGATAGGAGAGTTAAATGACGCTATCTGTAGCAGACGTGCTTGAGCAGTATCCCGATTTAAGTGTGGCTCAATTAGCCCAGAAAGCTCAATCTAGTGAAGCAGAAGTTGTCGCCCACTTGCCAGAACACATGGCATGTTGGTTAGTCACTGAACAATTACAATGGTTACTCTATGATTTGCCGAGTTGGGGACCATTAACCACAATTATTCAGATTGCGGGTTCAGTTTTTGAAATTAAGGATAGTTTTCCAGCCGGGAAATTGGGTCATGGTTATTACAACTTAATGGACAAGCAAAGCCACTTACATGGTCATCTTAAGTTAGAAAACATCGCTCAAGTGGCCTTAGTGAGTAAACCTTTGCGCGGTACAGAAAGTTATTGCTTCCAATTTTTTGATGATAGGGGAGACACCATTTTTAAGGTGTACTTGGGGCGTGATCGTAAGCGAGTCTTATTCGCCAATCAAGTGGAACGTTTTGAGTTATTAAAGCAAAAAATGGCTGTGAAAGAAGTAGAGGATTGCTAGTGAGCAGTGACAAGAGTGAGAAACAGCAGCGTTTGGCCTCGCGTTTAGGGCCCGAAATTGCAGATTTTATCGAACAACAGCAGAGTTTAATACTGGCTTCTCAGGGGGAAGATGGTTTCCCTCACAATTCGTATTCGCCGTTTGTTTTTTATCAGGCTGCATTTTTTATTTTTATTAGCGACATCTCCAAACATGCTCACTATTTACGTGCGCATGAAAAAGCCGCGCTAATGTTGATTGAAGACGAGACTAGTTCTCAGCAAATTTATGCCCGTAAACGCTTGAGCTATGAAGTGATTGCGCAACAAGTCGATGCCGAGCCCAGAGAGCAAGTGCTGGACTTATTAGCCAAACGCCATGGCGATATTGTCGAAAATCTTCGTCAGTTAAGTGATTTTAAGTTATTTCGTTTAACGCCGATTAACGGACGTTATGTAAAAGGATTTGGTCAAGCTTTTGATATTAAAGGTTATGACGATGTCGATTTTGTGCACTTGAAGGAAGGGCACAAAAAGCGAGCTTAAGGGCTCGTGGTTTACACCCGGGGTATAGCTGCCCCTGTACGTAAGTACTCTCTCCACACTCAGCGCAAGCTGAAACATTAGGTCTAATTGGACTAGAGCGGCACAACATTTCGTGCCGCTTTTTTTATGTTTTAAATTAGTGTGACGACTCGACCTATTTTGCGGCGAGAACCAAAGTGAAGGCTCTCCGCCATTGATGCAGCGCAAGCTGAAACATTAGGTCTAATTAGACTAGAGCGGCACAACATTTCGTGCCGCTTTTTTTATGTTTAAAATCAGTGTGACGACCCGCTCCATTTTGCGGCGAGAACCAAAGTGAAGGCTCTCCGCCATTGATGCAGCGCAAGCTGAAACATTAGGTCTAATTAGACAAGCGTGGCACAACATTTCGTGCCGCTTTTTTTTATGTTTAAAATCAGAGTGACGACTCGGCCCATTTTGCGGTTAGAGTAAAGTGAAGGCTCTCCGCCATTGATGCAGCGCAAGCTGAAACATTAGGTCTAATTAGACTAGAGCGGCACAACATTGCGTGCCGCTTTTTTTATGTTTAAAATCAGTGTGACGACTCGGCCCATTTTGCGGTTAGAGTAAAGTGAAGGCTCTCCGCCATTGATGCAGCGCAAGTTGAAACATTAGGTCTAATTAGACAAGCGTGGCACAACATTTCGTGCCGCTTTTTTTTATGTTTAAAATCAGAGTGACGACCCGCTCCATTTTGCGGCGAGAACCAAAGTGAAGGCTCTCCGCCATTGATGCAGCGCAAGCTGAAACATTAAGTCTGATTAGACAAGCGTGGCACAACATTTCGTACTGCTTTTTTTATGTTTTAAATCAGTGTGACGACCCGCTCCATTTTGCGGCGAGAGTTAAAGTGAAGGCTCTCCGCCATTGATGCAACGCAAGCTGCAACATTAAGTCTGATTAGACAAGCGTGGCACAACATTTCGTGCCGCTTTTTTTATGTTTTAAATCAGTGTGACGACCCGATCTATTTTGTGGTTAGAGTAAAGTGAAGGCTCTCCGCCATTGATGCAGCGCAAGCTGAAACATTAGGTCTGATTAGACCGTGGCACAGAACGGAATACCGATTTTATTTCTTGAATGTATGTAAACGATAGGCTTGTTCTGGTGACTTTGTAAATGATTCTTGCCATTCACGCTATATCTGTCGATTCCCTATTCTTCTGATAGGCCGCTGTTCATTATAAAATAAAATACCGTTTTATTTTTTAGGTTGGATACGTTTTATATTGATTTGTGATCCACTTGCTATGCAGAATAAGCGCCTTTGGCTTGCTGAACGTGAGCCATCGTTGTGGTGAAGGGGAGTGATTGCTTGATGAACGTCTTATCTGCTTGAAGATAATCAAGTACTAGGCTTTGTTTTAGTGCTAAAAATTTGTAAAAAAAACGCGATTAAATTGGCTAGAGTGAAGGAGGCATTCCATAATGTACTTATTCGCTTGGCTAAGTGATGGATAATAAAACTATGGATAAATGGAATTGCATATGAAGCTTTCAAGACAACTAACTTACTTAATGATCGTTGTTATTTTGGGATTTATTTCACTGGGTATTTTTGGATTAACGGAGTTAAAGTCTAGTTTGATCGAGAGCCGTAAACATGAAATTCAGTCAATATTAACTTTTGCCCGTACTCAGTCTCAACTTTATATTGATCAAAACAAAAAGGGACTAATTACGCGCGAAGAGGCAGAAGCAAAAGTCGTTGAAGTTCTATCGGGGATCCGGTTTGGTGCTTCCTATGTATGGTCGAATGATAACAAGGGCATGTCTAGGGTACATATTCGTCCCGAGAAGATGGGCATTTTTCAGAAGTCTTATCAGGAGCATATGGAGAAGCTCCAGAATAAAGACTTTGCCTTCTCTGTGGGAAGTAACCTTAAACCCAATACCAACATTAAAGTGATTAAGGTAAATGGGATGACTAAACTTCCAGGGTGGAATTGGGTAGTGGGTTACGGCGTCTATATGGATGATGTTGAGCAAACTTACTGGGATTTTGCTTTTAAGTTTTTGTTAATCGCGGCTGCAATCATTATTGTGGTGGTTGGTTTAACGATATTTATGTTGAAACTCATTTTGTCTAAGTTAGGCGGAGAGCCAAATTACGCGGTTGAGGTGACCAGTCGCATCGCTAAAGGAGACTTGTCGGAAAAAATTGAAGGTAAGTTTTCCGATGATAGCTTGCTTGGTTCAATTGCTTTCATGCAAAACTCATTGAAGACAATGGTTGCTGATATTCTTAAAGGTTCAAATCATCTGACGGAAGCGACCGCAGCTTTACATGAGCAGGTAGCGATGATTACCAATACTTCAAAGGGCGCTTCAGACGCATCGATTTCTACCGCCGCATCGATCTTTGAGATGTCCAGTTGTATCAAAGAAATATCTTCTAGTTCAGAAAAAACTGAGAAAAATTCAGAGCACTCTTACGAGGTCTGTAAAAATGGTGAATTATTGGTGCAGCGCTCGAGTGATGTGATTAATCAAATTTCTGAGCAAATTAGCACTTCAATGTCCGACTTTAAAAACCTACAAGATCGCTCTAATCAAATCGGCAGTATTGTGAAAGTGATTCGAGACATTGCCGACCAAACCAACTTGTTAGCACTGAATGCGGCAATTGAGGCGGCTAGAGCGGGTGAGCAAGGTCGTGGTTTTGCAGTGGTCGCCGACGAGGTGCGAACCTTAGCTTCACGTACCGCAACCGCAACCGCTGAAATTACAGAGACTATCAACGTGATTCAGAATGATACTGACGTAGTGGCGAAGGCTTTAGAGTCTATCCTTCCGAAAGTTCAAGATAGCGTTTCTAGCTCAGTTGAGGTGACTCAAATGCTTGGTGACGTGCAAACCAGTTCAACCGATACCTTGAATATGATCCGTGAAGTATCAAGTGCGACCTCCGAGCAGGAGCAAGCCTCAAACGAACTCACTATGCACGTCGAAAATATTTCAGGAATGGTGCAAGGCACTGCGGATTCAATTGAACAATGTCGCGATACGGTAGCTGCATTGGATGAATTGGCCAATGAGTTGAATAAATCGGTGAGTTATTTCACCCTGAAGTAACTTGTATCCCTCTCGCTGAAACAGTCGCAGTTTATGAGATTGTTTCAGCTTGTTTCATTTCCTCAAGATCCCATCCTCTATTTCCATTGGTTATTGCACTAGTCCCGGTTCTTCACTCACTTGGTATTTCCTAGATTTTCATGGATACAGTCTGCCGGTTTTAGTGGGAGTCTAAGCTTAGGCATTACTCATTGTTGATTGTGCGAGCTCAAAGGAGTCGCAGCGCCTCGTTGGCTGTGATAGCTGCCCTCTAGTAGGACATACATTAGCAATAGCTGGTTGCTTGCTTAACGAAAGTGCTCAGGCTTCCTCAGAGATAAGCTTAAATCTTAATAAATGTTCTTTTTTTGTCAGAAAGGTAAAATAATTACAAATATAAGTTGATCTATGTCACATATAGGTAGAGAATTGTGATGTGGATCAGGTAATCATTCGGAGAAAACAACATGAACTCATCAGTAACTACAGAATTTGACGTAAACAACACAAAAAAATCAAGCAGTAATGGCAAGTTGCACAAAACTCTAACTGACATCGCTACTTTGGTAACTATGTTTGCAGTGACAGCTACTATTCAATTATTGCTCACTTTAAGTTGGGTGAACTAACGAAAGGTAGTTAAACATTGTTTTATTGGTGGTTTGGCCTTGTAAGCTTATTTAGTTAATTTTATTTGGGGTCGAAAAATCGCCATTGCTAATCAGCAATTGATTGAGACAGGCTTTGTTTGACGTTTATCAGTCTTTCGTAATTTATTTTTAGCACGGAGCAGTGCACGCCTATTTGCTTGCTCAGTATTGCCAGGGACATGGCCTTATCTGCTTGTCGTTTATCGATTCTTGACGCAATTGAGCTTATTCCTCGTATCCTATCGCAATATTCATCTTCCTCTACTTCGACATTGTTCCATAAGTCTCCTATATCATCTTAAGTCAAAAATTGCCCATCTTAGCCAAAACAATTAGAGATCTATTTATTGCCATTTAAATGATAATCATTATTATTTAAATGAGTGATTAATAAGCATAACAGTGAAACCATATGGATGATTTGGTTACTCAAATAAAACAAGCACAATCGCTTATTGGTTGTTTAGATACGGTGTACCTTGATGGTCGATTAAGAGTCGATATCATCAATGTTCAAGCATCCCGAACCACCATATTAAATGATCCTGTCAACGCGGGTGGTTATCTTACTATTATGGGAAATAATGGTGCTTACAATCCTGACTTCCCTGACTATCCCGCATCTGCATTTGTACATCGTTTTATGGTGACAGTGTTACCCGAATCGAGGTGGCATGACACACTAGTTCTCCCAAGCAATGCGCAAATTCAGGCGATCCGGATCCATTTTCCTCAAGAGCAACCACCTTGTCAGTTATTGATGAAGGATAGTGTGGATGATTTTTTTGTGCCGTTGCAGTTGTACCAGGCCGGATGGCAGTTTCAGTTATTAGGGGAGTTGCGTTATGTGGTCAATTCAGTATGGAATTGTCGGCTGTCAGGAGAAGCGCGAAGGATGTGGATGCTCGGCAAGATGTATGAAATCTTAGCTTTAGCTATATCCCAGTCGAGACCTCAATCGTTAGCTGAAAAAGCAACAACTTTGGTTCGACAACAAATTGATTTGAACTGGACCATTGCTAGTTTAGCAAAGGCCCTGGCAACGAATGAATGTTATTTGAAGCAAGCTTTTCATCAAGAGTATGGCATTGGGGTTGCATCCTGGATCCAGCAATACCGTATTCAGCAAGCTCAACATCAGCTTAAATCGGGATTAAAGCCTGTGACAGATGTTGCATTCTCACTTGGATTTCAAACTAGTAGTTATTTTGCCAAAGTTTTCAAACGTCATATCGGACTTACTCCCTCTGAGTTTCGAAAGATAAATTCCTAAATTTACCTTTTCATTTCCTGAAAGTGACAGCAGACTTTTACCACTCATATAACAATGATTCTTATTTGCATTGGTGGCAGATGTTAGTTAATCAGTCGATGTCCAGAAAGCAGGCTTTTCTTTCGATACTAAAGGAGACACATTTACGCGTCATTACATCAATCGTGTGTGCAGTTCTAGCTTCTATCATTGAGCTCATTCCATGGTTATGTGTTTATCTCGGTGCTCAATCCATGCTTGCTCAGCAGCCAATTGGTGATTATGTTTTGTTGTTGAGTGGAGCGCTAATTATTCGCTATCTGCTTCACTCTTGCGCATTGTGGCAAGCTCACCTTGTGGCCTACCATGTAATTTCGAAACTACGCCAACATATTATTTTATCCTTGGCTGAAATGCCCGTTGAGCGATTAAAAACTTGGCACAGGGCAGATCTTGAGAAACGAATCTCAGAAGATTGTCAGGCCTTGGAGCCTCTAATTGCTCACCACAGTACTGACATCATCAATGGGATCTTGATGCCTATTTTGTTGGCTGGTTTGCTTTTTTATATCGATTGGCGAATTGGCCTAATAGCTTTTATTCCCTTGCCCATTGCAGCAAGTATTCAATTTTTATTTATGCGTGGATTTTCAGGCAGGCTCCATAAGTACCATGATGTTTTAGCTCGAATGCATGCCGCTCAGCTGGAGTTTTTACGCAGTGTTGGCGTGATGAAACTATTTTCGGTGGATGCGAAAGCTTATCAGCAGTTATATCAGGCAATGCGACGCCACCATCGCCTTGTGATTAGTTATACCCAACAAATGATCCGTGGCTGGATTAGTTTTGTCACGATTGCCCAGTGCTCATTTATGCTGGTTGTTCCATTTGCGATTGCTTTTGTGATTGATGGTTCGATGACCAAACCCGACTTGGTGATGGTTGCAGTGATTACTGCTGGTTTGTTAAAACCGTGGTTAGACTTAACCCAGGTGGTGGGTCAAATGCAATCTTCACTTCTCTCATTAGACCGAATCATTCCGCTATTTGGCCAAAAAATACAGCAACAACAGCGCTGGAGCGAGCCCGTTAAAGCAGTGACATGCCGTGATGTCTGCTTATATCAGGGGCAGCAAACGATACTCAAGCAAGCTGAGGGCACCATATTACCGGGTGAACGTGTACTTATTTATGGTGCATCTGGCTCGGGTAAAAGCTCTCTTATCGGAATTCTAAGTGGCTCATTAAAGGCTGACCGAGGTGATTGGTACATCAACGATACACCGGTGAGTCAGTTAAATGATCAACAACGTGCAGGTTTAATCGCCTTGGTTGGTCAACAAGCGATATTTTTTAAAGCTTCGCTCAGAGCTAACTTACTGATTAGCGACTTAAATATTAAGGATGAAGTGATTTGGACCGTTCTGAATTTAATGCGCTTGAGCGATATGGTTGAGCAGTTACCACATCAACTAGATACCCAAATGGATGAAACTCGACGTAGTTTTAGTGGTGGCGAAATGCAGCGCCTTGCCATAGCTAGAGCGATGCTAGCGGATACGCCTATCTTAGTGTTAGATGAGTCTACAGCCCACCTTGATGCTCAAACTGAGTTAGAGGTTCTTGAGGCGCTACGTGGTTATTCGCCGCATCAAATTCAAATTATTATTACTCACAAGCCGAATCAAGTCAGTACTGCGAATCGTCGTTGGCGATTGTGTGATAGCGCGATAGTAGAGGAATACCATGACTAAGTTTCGCTTCTTACTTCAATATAGTGGCGCCAGTTGTCGCCAATTTTGGCTCGGGATTATCGGAAAAATGTTGGCCGAACTAGTGCCAGTTGTGCTTTGGAGTCTGCTATTTATCTTTTTACTCCAAGGTATGACGCTGCCACTGTATGTCTTATTCTTGTTTGCGATTGGCTTAATTGCGTTGCAATTTGTGATAGGGCAAACGGCAAAAAAAAGTTTTATTGGCGCCTATCATATTACGCATCAATTGCGAGAGCGGCTGTTAAATGATCTTCGAAAGCAGCCGCTGGCTTGCCTCGTTGGCAAAGGACTTGGCGAGCGAATGAAACAAATTACCACCGATCTTAAGTTGTTTGAGGATATTCTTAGTCACTTGGTGGCTGATTTTTTAGCCGCAGGCGTGGCGCCCTTTGCGATGTTGATTATGCTGAGTTGGATTTCTCCGATACTCGCAGTATTGCTGGTCGTGATGATTGTTTTGGCATCGACCGTGTTGCTGTTACTAGAGAAACGTTTTAACCAAACCGCGCAACATTATCACCTACATAGTAACCAGACCGCCGATAAACTACTCGAGTATATTGCTTGTCTTCCAATGCTTAAGAGTTTTGGCAATGCAAGAAAGTTGGCGATCCCCCTAAATGATGAAATTGAACAAGTCCGAAAATCAGGACTAGCGCTAGAGGCTACCGGAGGAAAGGGGTTGAGGGCGGCCTGTATCTTACTTGAGCTAGCCTTACCCTTGGTTATGTGGCAGGGGGCTCGTATGGTCGATATTGGGACGCTCACCGCAACCCAATGGTTGGTCGCTGTTGCCGCCACGATCGCCTGTATCAAGCCCTTAACTCGCATGGCTTTTTTCTCAGCGATGTTACGTTACTTTGTGAATGCTGTATTTCGTTTGTATGCTTTGGCGAATACCCCCCTTCAGCAGCAACATGGTCAAGCGCTCACCAGTTATGAGCTTGAATTAGACGCCGTCAGTTTGCATTTAAATCAACAAACAATATTAGATGCTATTTCTATGAAAGTTGCGGCTGGTGAGCATGTCGCTATTGTTGGTCCAAGCGGAGCGGGAAAGTCTAGTCTATTAGATCTGATTGCGGCTTTTCATATGCCCAGCCAGGGGACCATCCGAATCGGCGGTTTAAGTCTCGAACAATCAGGTACCGAACACCTCTATCGCAATATTGCATATGTAACTCAAGACGTTCAATTATTTGCCGGAAGCCTGAAAGATAACCTATTGATTGCCGCTCCTGATGCTTCTGAACAAAGCATGCAGCAAGCCATTGTTGCGGCAGGTTTGGCACCGATGTTACAGCGCTTACCAAAGGGGCTGGAGAGTGAGGTTGGTGAAAATGGTAATCAGTTTTCACAAGGAGAGCGGCAACGGATTAGTATTGCTCGAGCGATTTTGCACGATGCACCGATCCTGCTTTTAGATGAGATTAGCTCAGCTTTAGACATTAATACACAAGCGCAAGTTATGGCGGCTTTAAAGCAATTGAGTATCCAAAAAACGGTGATTACGGTTGCTCACCGTCTAGATACGGTGCTTGATTCAGATCGGATTTACTTATTAGAAAAGGGCCAGATTAGTCATGTTGGCCAGCATGAAGCGTTGTTGTGTTCTAGTTCAAGCTATCAACAGCTATGGAAAGCGAATTGTTCGGGTTATGAAACCGCGGTAGGCATTTAACCACCGCTCAGCTGCCCTTGTAGAATAAGTACGAATCATTACTAAATATTGAGTCATTAATTGAGGTTATCGGATGCAAACGGCAACACCATTATCTTCGAAATTGGGTTTGGGATCTCTGCTGAGCATTATGGCGGGGGTGTATACCATCCAAAGCATTATTGGCATGTTCACCTTACAGGGACTTCCCGCCATCTTGCGCTCCGAAGGTGTATCGACTTCCCATATTGGCCTGTTTTACATCGCGATGTTGCCATGGGCGTTAAAATTTATTTGGTCGCCCACAGTGGAAGAAATACGTAAGCGAGGTGCGAATTTTAGCCATCATGGGTATCTAATTTTAGGTGCTCAATTATTGATCATTTTGTTGCTGCTGTTCTTTGCGACAAAAATAGCACTTACACAGCTCTGGTTGTTGTTTTCCGGTATATTTTTATTAGCCTTGTTGTCGACTTTTGCTGATATTACGACCGATGGTTTAGCGGTGGATCAGCTTGCGCCCCATCAGCGCCACATTGGGAATGTGATGCAAGTGGGCGGAGGGTATCTGGGGGCTATTTTTGGGGGGGGCGTGTTCATTTATTTGAATGGCATTTTTGATTGGAAAACCGCACTGCTGTTGTTGATAGTATTGGTTGGATTGATGTCCTTACCTTCGCTGAAATTATTCACCAGCAAAGTCGTTGTGTCTGCTGTTAAAAGTAAGACTCGACCTTCGCTTAGAAATGCCTTGGTCAAGCACCAAGTGCGACAAGGTTTAGTCGTGGTTTTTCTTTGTCAGTTTGGAACCCGAAGTGTGTTAGCGATGATGATGCCTTTTTTATATGACCAAGGGATCCAGCTTGAAAGTTTAGGTTTGCTGGTGGCTGGAGGTAGTGCCTTGACCGGATTTATTGGTGTTGGCTTGAGTGCTTGGCTGATCAAGCACAGCAGCGCTGGTAAGTTATTGTTGGGATGTTTATGCCTTGAATTATTGTTGTACATTGGATTTTTCTTCTATGCCGCAACGTTTTTGACTCAAAGCCAGGGCTTGGTGGTGCTATTTACCCTGAACGCAATTGTCGGTTCAGCTAAATTTGTTGTTTTATATACCTTAATGATGGACTGGTCATACGGTGAGCAGGCGGGAGTCGACTTTTCTCTATTCCAATCTATGGATATGGTTGTGGGGATCCTCATGGCGGTCATTTGCGGCTGGTTAATCTCTCAATTTGGTTATGCGGTTCATTATGGCTTAGCTATTTTAGCCAGTGGCTTTGCGATTTTTAAATTACGTGGTTTGTTATTAGCCAGACCTTTTAATGCGGTAAGCGAAACCCATCTCGCTTAAATTGAGGGTTTACTGCTCATCTTGAGTCAGTGATTCATCGAGGGATGTATGTTAGTTAAGGATGCGTTTTTATGGTTTCACCGTTAAATCTTCAAGCGGAAATTTCGCTCACCCAATTATTGTTAGATACACCAATGCAAGATACTTCAATACAAAATCAATGCCGATTATTACGTTGCAAGTTACAACCAGGCATTGATTTATTTATCTGGCAAAGTCAGCTGGTAGAGCCATTTAAACTCAGGGCTTACGATGATTTGGGGATGATAAATTTCACTTGTGCATTAAATGGTCAGTCAGAATTTTCTCTTAAGCATGAAAAGGCGCGTCGAAGATATCAGGTTTCTGAGGGGGCTAATTGTATTAGCTTCACCCCTGGTTGCCACGGCACTGCCTTATATCAAGGGCAATTTGAGAGTTTGGTTGTCGCAGTGCAGCCACGTATTTTGGAGCAATGGGGGATTGATCCAGGGGCGGTTATTCAAGCTCAGTTGAAGGCTCAATGTTGTTTCCTACAAAGTCCTTATCATCGCGAAATTCAAACCACCGCAGCTTTATTAAAACATAAATTACTAAAAATGGCTGCATACCCTCCAAGCCAGCGAAGTGCATCTTCGTTGTGGTTGTTGGGACATAGCATCATCTTTGTTAGCTTGATGTTGGAACAGTATCAGCAACAAACGGTTACGGGCTTCAAGCTGACTCAACAAGAGCAACAAAAGCTACAAGTTGCAAAAGAGTTGCTGCTCGCCGATTTAACTAAGGCACCTAGTATTTCTAGTTTGGCCTCCGAAACGGGTTTAAGTGTGCTGAAGATAAAACGTGGATTTCGCTTACTATTCGAGAATAGTGTTTATGGATTATTTCAAGTGGAACGAATGAAAGAAGCAAAAAAGCGCTTGTCAGCAGGGAATGTACAAGTTTTAACCGTTGCTTCCGATCTTGGCTATGTGAATGCGAGCCATTTCTCTAGCGCCTTCTATAAACAATTTGGGGTGAACCCTTCAACTTATAAACGTAGTTTCTAAAAGATGTTATGGATACCGAAACGGGCATAAGAAAAACCTTTTCGGGTAGTCTTTAGTGTTGCAAATGATTATCATTTGCAACACTAAAGGATGACAAGGAAACAACATGAACCTTAATGGCTTTTATCTATTGGTCTTTATCAGTACGTTAAGTGCTCCGGTAGTTGGTGCGGAACCAAGTCCCGATGAGGCTGGGGCCTTAGGCACCATGGTCGTGACGGCGAGTAAACAATCCGCTCACGCGGCATCATCAATTAATGTGTCTTCGAGTGTTGTGGATAAATATCAGCTTGAAGATGCCAGAGTCACTCAGGTTGAAGATTTAAGCCGAGTATTACCAGGTTTGAAAATTGAAAAGAGTGGTAGTTTATTGTTTCCTATCGTTTCTTTGCGGGGGGTGTCGTCGGCGCAAGATTTTTATCACCCTTCGGTGAGTATCTATGTGGATGGTGTTCCACTGCTCGCCACCGACATGTTACAAGTTTTAAATAATGTTCAAAGCGTTGAAATGTTACGTGGTCCTCAGGGAACGCTATATGGGCAAAGTGCGCAGGGTGGGATCATCAATATTGTGACAGCGAAACCAGGCAATCGAACCCAAGCTTTTGTCGCTGGAGGTTGGGCAAGCCGTCACAGTAATCATGGCAAGATACACGTAAGCGCGCCGATACAAAAAGGCCTGTTGTATGCGAGTGTGACTTTATCGAGACAAGATGATAATGGTGACTTCACTAACCCTGCCACCGGCAGTGATGACTTGGGTGGGGCAGCAAGTGAGTTGGGCAGCATGGCATTTCGTTTGGCGCCCGATGACCATCCTTGGGAAGCCAATTTAAAGATCAGTCATAGTTGTACCGAAGCGAGTCAAGATACCTATATCGATTACGATGATATTGACAATAAAACCTTAAGTCTTCTTGACGGATCGCCAGATCCCTATTTGAAACGTTGCTCCAATAGCCAATCGCTTGCTGGAACTTATACGGCGGCCGATTGGGAATTAATGATGCTTACGGCTTTTCAACAACAAGATTATCAACGGCTTTTCCCAAATGGTTCGGTAATTGCCAATATGCCTGAAGATTGGCAGCAAAATGTACAAGAAATTCGGCTCGCTACCCGCGGAGCTAAACGTACAATAGACGCTGTTTTCGGGCTCTATCGTCAATATACAAAACAGCAACTTAATCTTTCTTATGATTTGTTATCAGGTCCCAATTATCAAACTAGTGATGCTCAAACCACAATGCAAACGATCGCTGCCTACAGTGATTTAACATGGCATGTTAGTGAGCGATTTAATCTTGGAGGTGGTCTGCGTTTCTCGCATGAGCGGGCTAAAACTAGTTATGCTATTTCGCAAATGGGGACCCCTTATAATGCTCAAAATAGTTTGCAAGATAATCACTTACTTGGGCAGTTATCCTCTGGCTATCAGCTCAATCAAGCATGGTACTTATATTCAAGAATAGCCCAAGGCTACAAAGCGGCGGGATTCAATATTATTCCTACCGCGAGCTCATCAGCGGAGCCATATGAGCAAGAAACGTCTATCAACTATGAGCTGGGTTCACGTTATCAGGCGGGGCCGCTGCAAATTCAGAGTGCAATTTTTCATACCCATACCAAAGATATGCAGTTGTATTTTGGTCCTTTGGGTGGGCAAACACTATCGAATGCGGGAACAGCAGATGCGACGGGGATCGAATTGAGCTCTAGTTGGCAATTTAACCCTATTTGGACTTGGGATATTGATGGGACTGCAGTACATGCTGAATTTACCGATGACAGTCTTTTATATGCTGGAAACAAGGTGCCTTTTGTTCCTGAGTTTAGCGGGTCGACGAGTTTGAATGGAGCCATTGATGGGGCCTATGGCATGTTGACGCCTCGCGTGGCTTTGAATGTTGTAGGGCCGCATTATTTTGATGGTGATAACCAGCTTCGACAAGCCAGCTATGCACTCACTGATCTTCGGCTTGGATGGCAGGCAAATGACAAGTTTAATCTTTCGGTGTATGCCAATAATGTATTTAACCGTCGTTACCGAACTTATGCCTATAGCAGTGGTAGCTCAAATTATGCTCAGGCTAATGTTGGTCGAACCATTGGTATCGATTTACGTTACGATATTTATTAGTTGAAGGACTGTTATCAAACGGTAGCTTAGTTCGAAATGTTTAAGCTACCGATTTTAAACAGGCAAGTAATCTGTCGATTACTTGCTTAGCTGTATATGACTTAGGCGCAGTAGGCGATGGCAATCGCCGCGCCAAGGCGTGCATTGTTCAGCACCAGCTGAATATTACTCTCTAAGCTATCCCCACCTGTCAGCTCACACACGCGGGCCAGTAGGAAGGGGGTTGATTGCTTACCACTAATCCCTTGCTGTTCGGCTTCTTGTAAGGCTTGCTCAATGGCAGCATCAATGCTGGCCTTAGGCATTGCATATTGCTCTGGAATGGGGTTGGCAATGACCGCCCCACCTTGCAATGCTAACTGTTGTTTAGCTTTTAAAACGTCAGCTATTTGCTGGGCTGAATCTAAGCGATAATCTACTTTAAAGTCGCTTTCACGAGTGTAGAAGGCGGGGAGGCTGTCGGTTTGGTAGCCGATGACCGGAACACCATTGGTTTCTAAATACTCTAAGGTTAAGCCTAGGTCGAGAATCGATTTGGCACCGGCGCAAACCACCGCGACATTGGTTTGCGATAACTCTTCTAAATCCGCAGAAATATCGAAACTTTGTTGAGCACCGCGATGCACCCCACCAATTCCGCCAGTAGCAAAGATTTTCACACCAGCCATGGCGGCTAAGATCATGGTTGCCGCTACTGTGGTTGCGCCATGTTGACCCGCTGCAACCACAAAGGGAATGTCACGACGGCTGACTTTAGTGACCGACAGTCCGGCTTTACCTAGTAGTTCAATTTCGTCCTTTTCTAAACCAACTTTGAGTCGTCCATTAATAATCGCGATGGTCGCTGGAATTGCGCCTTCTTCGCGCACGGTCGCCGAAACCTGCAGGGCCGTTTCAACATTTTTCGGGTAAGGCATACCATGAGAAATAATGGTTGATTCCAGCGCGACAACTGCTTGGTTGGCTGCGAGGGCTGCGGCGACTTCGGGATGAATGTCGAGAAAAGAATTAAGCATGGTGACTCTCCATATGGCGGCGTACCGCTCGTTCAGAAATAAGTGGATTGATCGTGTGTTCGGATTGGGTGGCAATTTGCGCGCAGGCGAAGGCAAATTCGACACTGTCTTGCCAGGACCAGTTTTGTAAGCTTGCGTGGCTCATGCCTGCCATCATCGCATCTCCGGCACCGGTGACATTGATGACTTGCGGGTTTACATTGCTTAAGCGGATCACTTGCTGCTGATCACTGGCGTAGATCCCGCGCGCCCCTAGACTCAGTAGCAGTTTGTTCACACCAGCCTGATGTAAGGCTTCGCAAACCCGTGGCAAATCATCGTCACTATTAATGGTGACGCCGCTGAGCAGCTCGGCTTCGATTAAATTTGGTTTTAGCAGCTCTATTTGTCCCAGATAAGGCCTTAGTTTATGGGCCTTATTAGTGGACACTGGATCAACGAAGATTGATGGTGTTTCAATACAATCAAATAAGTAGGCCAGCGCATCTTCGGATAGGTTGGCATCGAGGATCAGAAGGTCTGCATAACTTAGCAATGACTTGTGTTTCACTAACTGACTTGAATCTAGTTCTTCTAAGATCCGCATGTCGTTGAGTGCCAGTTGCATCTCACCCGAGGCATCATGGATTGAAAGGTAAGTGGCGGTATGACTGGTTTGACTACGTAATAAGTGGCTCACGCCAATACCTGCTTCTTGGCAGGCTGCAATCAGTTGCTCTCCCCATTGGTCTTTACCGATATTGGAAACTAAGTCTACTTTACTGCCCAGTCGCGCAAGGTTATCGGCGATATTACGGGCTACGCCGCCGGGGCTATTGTGCAGGGTGCCTAGGTTGGAATCGCCAGCAATTAAAGTGCCGCTGGCTTTGCCGCATAAATCCATATTGGCGCCGCCAATCACCACCGCACTACGTTGGGAGGCAATAATATATCCCTTGCCTTTAATCAGACCTTTATTGGTTAAATTCATGATATGACCGGCCACCGCACTGCGGCTAATGCCCAGTTGGCTGGCCAGTTCTTGCTGGGCGATCATTGGGTTATCGCGCAGTATCGTGAGAATTTGTTGCTCTCTATTTGTCACAAACAAATGTCCGTTTTGCAAACTTAAGTTCGTATTGTAGTCTACTGCTCAGAAAAATAAAGTACAAATTTTGCTGCTTGGGTGCTGGCCAATATTCATTCGCAGTTCAACTTTTGCTGTAGCGATTGGGGGCGCATCTCAAGCGCAAAAAAAAGCCCCTCCTACCAATGGGTGGGAGAGGCTCGAGACTCGTGGTGAGTTTACAGTTTTTCGGCCAGAGCGCTTAAGTCTCGGTTGGACTTGATTTCTTTCAGCACTAACTTGGCGACCACTTCGGCTCCGGTTTGTTGGAAGTGAGTCGTATCGGGCTTATCCAAGCGCCCAGTCCGGTTTTTATAGAAAGGATACTCGGCGGGGTCAACGGCTAACCAATAGGTTTTCCATACGTCTTCACCTTTTTGGTTAGCGGCTGCAATCACCTTACTTTGCATATCGAGTAAAGGGACGTGATTTGCTTTAGCTGTGTCTTTCACGGTTTGGGTGTAGCTGCCATAGAATTGGTAGCCACCGTCAGAACGTTTCTTGGTGACATGCTGAACAGGATTAAGCGGCACACCAAGTTTCTTTTTGGCGGTCTTGGCGCGAGGCACCGAGGTGAGTAGCACCGGGTGTAATTGTTTCTCTTTGGCAAAAGCCAGGTAGCGCTCTAAAGAATGTTGGAAAGAGTATTCTGACTTACCTTGTGGGAACTGCGGTTGACCTTCTGGTGTATTGGGGTAAGTACATAGGTTGGCGACATCAATTGGGCCGCGTTTTTTCTTCGCGCCATTACATTTTTCATCGTTATGACTAAATTGGATGAATAGGTAATCGCCGGCTTGCACTAAGGAGCCCATTTCGCTAAACCAACGTCCATTAATATAATCACGCGAACTGCGTCCGGAACGTGCTGCATTCACCACCATCAGTTTAGGATTGTCAGCGAGCAATTGGTCTAAAGCCTGGCCCCAGCCCATGCGCGGATAAACATCGGCTTCGTAGTTAGAAGCAGTTGAATCACCAACAATAAATAAACGCGTTGCGGCTGATTTTAACGCTTGTTGGCTTTCGGCTAACTGGATCCCATCGATGGTATATTCTGGGATGCTGGCTAAATTGATGATCGGTTTAAAGCTTAAGTCGGTGAGCGTAGTTTGAGCCGCCAAACCGGTCGAGGTTTTATAGGCGCGATTATGCACCACTTGCTGGCTGATGCTTGTCATGAGAGGGTGTAACTTGGCATCGTAGCTCACTGGGTCGAAAGACTGACTGATACCCTGTTGCGCGGCAAGTTCAGCAAAGGTTTGTTGGAAATTTTTAGTGGCGGTCTGCCAGGCTTTGTGGGAGAAAGCGGGGAGCTTGTCGGCGCTGACTAAAAGTTGCGGGCCGTTGATCCCTTCTGTCTTGGCAAGGCTGGAAACGATTAAGTCCGAAAATGGATTTACATTGCCTAAGGTTTCCCCTTGATTATTCACCTCAACCACTAGCGCACTGGCGCAGAGCGAGCGTTGGGTTTCGCTGCGCAAGCAAGACTCACCACTATTGTCATTGGCTGATACCAGCAGTGGTGGGGTCATACCGGTAATCGACAGTTGGTAGCGACCCTGAGCATCGGTGTTGCTGGTGAGTGTCTTACCTAAGCTGTCTTTAACCAAAATACTGGCTGGAAATTGCATGCTACGATGTAAGACTTCGCCCTTGAGCAGGCTGTTATCGCCTAAACTTATGCTGGGTTGCCAACCCGCTAAGATGTTACTCGTGGTGTATTTTGAAGCCTGCTGCTGGCTCAGCTGTGGGCGTTTTTCTAGATTGGTTTTGGCACCTGCACCGCGTGAGGCGTACTCCCAAAAACGTGAGTCTTCAGGATGGAACCAGATCTTATTCTTGTTGATATCTTTACCACTCATTTTATCCCAGCCGTAGATATGGTCGTCCATTTCGCAGTTGAGATAAGCGCTGTGGCCAATCGCATCGGGATCAGCATAGCGCCCGTCAGTAAATCTAGTAGTGGGATGCCAAGGGCGACCTAAGCCATAACTGTTGGCGGGCACCCCAGCTTCTTTGCTCAAATGACAATTTTTAAAGACTAAGCCATATTCGTGGTCAATATTGGTGGCAGGCGCTGTCATATAACCATAGGCATTACCAGTTTTCACATCGTTGCGATTGCGCGCAACAATATTGCTGTTTTCAAATAATCCGGTGCCGTGACCGAAGATAAAATCAACAGTACCGCTAATTTGGGATTGGTCGAAATAACTGTGTCCGCCACGTAGATAAAGGGTGTCTTGATAGCTGCGCAGATTCACATCTTTAAACTGTACTCGCTCGCCCTTTTTACCCACATATAGAGCCACAGCTTGGGTTCCGCGTTGGCGAGTTGGGTCATCGGCGCTTTTGGCTTGGTTTGCAGGAAAATCAAAGCCGTTTTCGATGGTGAGAGAGCGGGCGCTAAAGTCTTTTGCATCAACGTTGACGGTACGGCTACCAGTGGTGCCAAACTTCTTCCCATTGGGTTTTAACATGCTATTGGCAGTGGTGGCGGTAATGATGGTCTTGTCGCGATCTTCGCCTATGAGATAGATATTATCGCGTTTTATTTCTAGTTTTTCTTGATACTGTCCGTTGCGGATATAGATAACATACGGTGAACCATCGGACGGAGCGCTATCGATAGCCTGTTGCACCGACTGGAAATCGGCTGAGCCGTCTAAGGCGACGACGACATCGTATAGTGGTAAGGAAAATGCTGATGAGGCATACAGCATCACGCCAATGCTTAGCCCTCGTGTAAGATGTTTTTTCATATGCTATCCCTATAATAAAACAGTAATTCTTTAATTAAGAAACATCGGTTTATTATATTTCAATTCAATCTATTAACTGTGATCGCAATAATAATTGCTAACAATAGTTGGCTGATGAAGCCGTTATCGATGACATCTTTAGGACTCAGTTTTGTTTGGATTTTCCTGTCATTAGCGTGATTTGGAGGCCGAATCTTTGAGTTGGCAAGCGATTTGTTATTGTATAACATCGACGATGAATGTTGGTCTTAGCGCTTGAAAGTGTTGCTTGTGATTCCAGCGATACGCATCATGATCGCTTAATCCTTGTAAGCTGCTATGACTTGCAGGCTGATTGTTTATTCTCAAGGAAAATGCAGAGATGATTAGTATTGAGTTTTTGCTTACCTCGCTGGTGGTGGTATTAATCCCTGGAACAGGGGTGTTATATACTATTTCTGCGGGTTTGTTTATTAGCGCGAGGGCGAGCGCCGTTGCTGCAGTGGGTTGTACTTTGGGAATTGTACCTTCCTTGTTGGCGAGCATCTTGGGTTTGTCAGTGATTATGCATAGCAGTGCACTTGCATTTCAGGTACTGAAATATGTTGGACTAGTTTATTTATTTTATTTGGCATGGTTGATGTGGCGCTCTAGTGGGGCGTTGTCGTTGCATCAACCGAGTGCTCAGCGGGGAATGATGGCGGTGGCGCTGAAGGGTTTTTTAATCAATATTTTAAACCCCAAACTCACAATTTTCTTTGTTGCATTCTTGCCTCAATTTTTGCCAAACAATGCTGTGGATAGCTCGCAAATGCTGTGGTTAGGCGCGATATTTATGCTGATCACCTTGTTTGTGTTTATCTTGTATGGCTTGTTGGCCAGCCGTATTCGCCAGTATATTTCTCATTCTCAAAAGTTGAGTAAATGTATACAGCGCTGTTTTGCCGGTAGTTTTGCTTTATTGGGGATTAAACTGGCATTCACTGAGCGTTAGGCTTCAGCCGGGCTTAAGCTTTCGGCTTGGCATGTTACGTGGTCTTTGAGTGGGAAAGTTATTTACAGATAAATGAAGGAAGAAAATGATATGACATCGGCTCAAACGCATCATTTTGTTGCGCCGAAACAAGTGGTTCGGTCATTTTGGGAGGCAATGAGAACGAATGATTTTTACGCTGCTGCGGCATGGCTGGCTGAAGATTTTGAAGGTTTCTGGCCGCAATCCGCTGAGCGGATCGTCGGGCGAAATAATTTTGCAGAAATTAATCAGCAATATCCGGCTGAGGGACGCTGGACCTTCCAAGTGAACTCATTGCTTGCCGAGGGCGATCAAGTGGTTAGTGATGTATCGATCAGTGATGGGGTGTTACACGCCAGAGCGATTACCTTTCACACCGTTAAGGATGGGCTAGTCGCGAAACAAGTGGAGTACTGGCCAGAAGATTTCCCAGCCCCTGAATGGCGAGCCCAATGGGTTGAATTGAACCAAGCGTAGACTCCCCCGCCGATACTATGAGACCACTATCGGCTAGCAGAGGTCACCAGAGGGAATAGGTTTTTGCCTCGCTTGATGTGGGGCTGTCACTCACGGGAATGGCATGATAAATCAACCTTCGGTTGTTTTGGCACCAAGCTCGCTACAGTCGTATTTGCTTAAATTAATCATGCTAGCAATGCCCTTATCGGACGGTAAGGTCACTATTTTTCAATGTGATGAGTCTTTTGTTCGCTGCAAGCATTGCGCAATCGTTAGACCTCTCGAGAGGTCAATTGATTTACGGTTGTTGATTGCCACGGTTGGGGGCATTGCTTTGGCTCTGGATCACTAAGCAAACGCTAATCAATAACATGCCTGTCCAAGCACTCAGCGAGAGCCGTTCTCCAACAACCAGTACCGCTAAAACGGCTGCAACCACCGGTTCGAATAGGGTTAACAGAGTCGCTCGGCTAGCATGCAGGGTACGCAGCCCGAAACCAAAGGCGAGATAGCCAAGAAACATTGGGACCAAAGCCATATAGCAGGCCAGAGCGGTATTTTGTATGCTGGAGAATAACTGTTCTCCAGTGACCAGTAGTGAGGGCAGCAACAACAGAGATGCGAGTCCAAATAAGCTACCTATTGCAGATTCTGATTGGACACCCTTGTCGATCAGAGATTTGGCAAGCCAAGCGTAGATAGCGTAGCTTAAGCCCGCGAGTAAGCCGAGTAAGATCCCGAGTAATTTAGCGGTGTTGGCTTGTTTAAACTCTGTGCTGGATGATGCGGCATAGGTCAATAGTGCAATTCCTAAAGCACCTAAAGAGAAGCTGAATAACCACTGTTTGGTGATATTATTTTTTTTGCTCAATAGACATTCCAATAATACCGTTGCAAAGGGGGCGGTCGCGATCGAAATCACCGTTCCAATTGCGACACCTGCGAGTCGCATTGAGCTATAGAAAGCCAAAGGATAGAGTGCCACAGCGAAGGCTCCGAGAACGAGCTCTTTCTTCAATGTTCGTAGTTGTTGAAGGTCAGATTTGAGTCGATGCCTTGCTATTACCGCTTGCATTAGCCCACCAAAACCCATGGCAAATGCGCCGATGGCTAGAGGGTCTACTTCTGGGGCAAAGCTTGCAGCAGTGCCAGTGGTACCCCATAACAATGAGGCAAATAGTATTGCAAGACTGGCTTGTTGTTGAGTTGAGTGATTGTTGGTGGTGAATTTCATCTGCTTGACGATCCTTGCTTGTGGCCGTTAATCGCTTGACTAGCTGCACGGCATGTTGGCTTTAGGATAAACAGAATGAAATAGAATTAGTTTGCTAAACGGACGCAATCTTTGTTTCGATAGGCGTTTTTTAATCGCTAGCGAGTACACTCTCGAGGAGAGAGCCCAAAGTGGATGGAAAATCGACGGCTAAAGGCCGATAGGTCCTTGTAACCGACACGTTCGGCAACTAATTGTACTGGCAAGTCGGTATGAGTAAGCAGCGCTTTGGCTTTCTCCATACGTTGTTGAGTAATAAATTGATGGACGCTCAGCCCTAGCGCAGTTTTGAATAATTTCTTAAATTGAGTCGGGCTGAGGCATGCTCGCTCGGCGAGCTGATTGATGCTTAGATCAATATTCAGATGTTCGTGGATAAAAGCCTGAATTCGCCGGATCCGAGGATCCATCGCTTGGTATTCTCCTTGCTGCTTTAACAGAGTGTAGAACAGCTGGAAGATAGACTTCTCTATCTCCGGTTGGAGTTGGTATTCTAACTGAGTTTCGATGAAGGAAAGGTAGCTGAGTAGCGGTGGCGTCACCGAGAAAATCATGGCCTTTGTTGGTGCCAAATTAGCAGGTAAGTCCTGCATATCTGCGACCACAAAACGGGCTGCTTCATCGGCATGGAAATGATGTCGCTGTCGTGAGGGGACCACCACACACTCACCTACAGCCACTCTGCCTTGATAATCAGCCAATGCGATATGGATCGCGCCTTGGATCGGTAACACCAACTGATGATGGTGATGCCAGTGACTGCAACGTTGCTTGCTATAGGCTCGAATCGTTAAGCTATTTTCTGTCATTGGAACAATTATGATCAATAAAGCAGCAGTATAGTATAAACCGCTGAGCGCCTATAGTGTCATTTTTTGCAGTAAAAAGGCCTATGGCGAGGCGGGAGTTGGAAACTAATGTTTTAGTGGCTTAGCCATCGGTTATAGCTTGACTAGCGATGCTTACGTTGTTGCTTGAGCTCGTCCGGTGTGGCATTGAAGGAGCTTGGTAATACATCCACACCGAATATCTTCCCTAACTTGACGATCAGGGGAATGGTAATGGGCGCGAAAGGTAAAACGGCAAACATACTTAATCCTAAGCTCTTGAGTACATCGGCAAATTGTTTATTCGCCTTGCGTAACTCTTCGGCACTGGCCTGCTTCTGGGTGTAACGTCGATAAGTACTTAGCATTTCTTTGGTTTCTTGTTTTTCTTGAGCTAAGGCTTCTTTTACCATCAGTAAGTCACGCCTTAAACGTTGCCATATACTCAGTTTTTTTACTCGACTCAAAAATCACTCCATTGGTTTACAAAACGCTAAGGTGGTTATTGTTCTAATATTTGCGGCAGTTAAGCAAGAACTATTCACTATATTTCAGTATAGCGGTGGTTTGGATTGTTTATTCCAGGCGCAGCTGATCTTTGCTCTCCAGTGCCATAAGCGTTGTCATTGTGACAGGAAGCGTGGATTTTGGTGTTTTATAATTTTAGCCGAAGGCAATCTTGCATATGACGGGTCTGGCTTGAATCAAGCATCAATAGCCGCAAAGCATCACCAAAGAGCAGCTGTTCTTAATAAATAATTTATTTTACAAGAGATTATAAAACTCAAGTAATGTATCTACATTGACTTTTAAGGCTTCGGCATTGGTTTCGAGCCGTTGCCATTGACCAAGTTCAATGGCATCGATCAGTTGCAGCATTTGCCCCCAACGACCGACTCTTGAGGTGAGAGCCTGGCTAATATCTTCCGGCAGTTTTAACTGTTGACATATAGCTGTCATCTCTACCGCAAGGATGGCATCAAACAGGGATAATAGACCGACGCTATACGCAATATCTGGATCACAGCTTAGCGGATACTGCTTCGTCATGAAAGCTAAGGTTTGAGCTCGTTTTAAGGCATTTGCATAGAGGATCTGTGGTCGATTCACTGCCAGTTCTGAGGTGATTACAATATGGATTAATTTTTTGAGTTCAGCCATTCCCACATAGCTCACAGCATGCTTAATACTGAGAATTGGTTTGCTTACCATACGACAGTTGTCGTTGGCTTTGCTGAGTAGTATCGCCATTAACGCCGCATCGTTGGCGATATTATCGCTAATGTCTTCCACCGACACATTGCTTTGGCCAATTTTATTCAGTAGTTCCAAGAGGTAGAGTTTTCTGGGGGTCAGCACTCGTAGCTTCGACATGCTCGGCTTATAAAAGTGAAACCCTTGAAAAAGCTGGTAGCCATATTCTAAATAGCGATGAAATTGTGATTCGGTTTCGACTTTTTCGGCTAATAGGGTCAGGTTAAGTGGCTTAAATCGAGTGGCAATGGCTTTTACATCCTCCTCTGGGGCGACGAGGACATCCACCTTAATTATATCTGCATAATGGGCGTATTCGAGCCAAGGGCTACTTAATTCAAAGTCATCTAGGGCAATGGTATAACCTAATTCACGCAGGTTTTTGATGGCTTTTAACAAGGCTTCGGTGGGCTGACAGTGTTCTAAAATCTCTATGACGACACTTTTTTTTGGCAGTAAGGTTGCCTTTTCTTCGAGTAAATCTTGTTCGGTAAAATTAATAAAACTACGATGTTCACTGCCCAACTGATTCAGCACCCCTAAGATAAAATTACCACTGATAATATGGTCGGTTGCTCTGTCTACTTGGTCGGATTGGTTACGAATACTGTCTGCGCCGCGAAACAATAGCTCGTAAGCAACGATTTGATTGGTAGCATCTACAATAGGTTGTTTAGCAAACTGAAACTTCATTAATATTCTTACCATTCAGGATCAAGCTTGAGTTTAATCATGGCAGAATATGAGGTGTTTTATCAAGAGTGGCGTCAATGATATGAGGGGGGGGGGCTTATCCTGTGAGCTTATTCTGAAAAATATAAGGCATTATCTGCTTATTTGTGGACGATGAGGCGGTGTTGTTAGGAGTAACGACAAGTTGTGGATTCACTTTTGTTCGATGCAAAAAGGACTAAATTGTGTTGAGTTGTATGTTATTTCGAGAGGTAAGTCGTCAAGCGTCACTTTCCCTTTGAAGTAAAATCAGACTCCTTTCTAGAGGGTATTTTGAGCTGGTGCTACGCACTCAAGGATTCTGCTTTCCCATCGCTGATATTAGCTCGGCTGGTGCTGTTTATTTGATTCAATAGTAAGAGCTAAGCATTCCTTTAAGCTTATCTGCCCCTCGGATGGGCAGAGATATTCACCTTTAAAGCTTATTAAGCTGATATTCGAAAGTCGAGTTCTAAGCTATTGACGCCGATCGGCGACAGCCTTGCGGTAGGCCTGCACAGGCGTCGTCACTCATAGCATTTTATTGCGTCGTTAATCAACAACACCTTCGCTTACTTTACACCTCTAATTTATAGTTAAGTCATTGTTATTTAATTGCTTTTAACTTATGGCCTAAGCCTTGCTATTAGCTTGTTGCCTCGCTGCTTTGTTAGAGCAGCATATTTTAAGAGTGTTCATTATCACAGGAGTTATATCATGAAATTAAAATATACTTTTCCAGTACTAGCCGTGTTTGTTGCGAGTTTGGCGTCTGCCAATGATGATATTTTTAAAGGCTTAGATACCAACCAAGACATGGTTGTGAGTCAAGAAGAAGCGGCTGATTTGCCTATTTTAGCTGAAGTTTGGGCGAGTTTAGATACCGATAAAGATGGGGTATTAAGCCAAACTGAGTTTAATAACCTAGATTTATCTACTGATCCAGCAAAGGCTGAAAATAGTGAGGTGTCTGAATAACTTCTGCTCTAGTTATCGCGAAGTAATCCTTTTGGGTTGCTATCTGGACTTACGGCGGTAGATACATTTGGTCTAGTGATGATGCCGCTTCATCTAAGGTAGTTTCCAGCGCTTAAGCCTGTGCTCGCTTAAGCGCCTTTTTTAAGGTCAAGACGCTACGCCTATGTTGATGGGCATATTATTTACGGAGTTTTATCATGAAATTAAAATATGGCTTTCTCGTCTTAGCCGTGCTGGTAGCCAGTTTTGCTATATATAAGGGCTTAGATCCGAATCAAGAGTTGGTGGGGACTCAAGAACAAGCTGCTGAGTCTACCCAGAATGAATTGAACAACTTGCAATTGTCGGCCGAAGCAGATCAAGCTGCAAATGGCGAAGTGTCTGAAAATAGCGACGTCGTTGTGAATCAGGCGATGCCTAAAGATATCGAGTCGTCTGAAAATGATGCCCCTGCTGACAATCTCCAAGTATCTGAAGATAAGGCGGTCGTTGAAAATTATGAAACGGCTGAAAATAACGAAATTTCTGAAAATAGTGAGGTCGCTGAATAGTTTTCCATTTTAGTTTATCGCGAAGTAATCCTTTTTAGGTTTCTATCTTGCTGAGGCTGGCGAAAACAATGGTCTAGTTATGCTGCGGCTCCAGTTGAGATAGTTTTCCAGCGCTTAAGCCCGTGCTAGCTTAAGCGCCTTTTTATATGCTTTGCGGATGGTTTTCTCAAGACATAAAGCTTGAACCATAAATTTCAAGCCATTGCAGAGTATGTCGCTCGCGGTTTGCTCCAAGGCATACAATTGCCTGAATAATAAAGCGATTATTTGCATCAGTTTGATCGTTGGTAAATGGTCCGCAATACGCAAAGCACTCTTTTCATATATTTTACTCACGGGTGTAAAACCGTCCATAGCATCGGGTTGCCGCTTGTTTCGCAATGCTGAGTTCTCGAGTACATGCGCTAACAATTGTAAATCCTCAATAGTTTGCCAATTATCGCTGATGATTTACATATTTTGTGCTGTTACGCCCGCCGTTGGATATTTAAAGCTTGTTGTATGATGCCGACTCATCATTGTTGTTAAAATCATGTGGTCGAGTTGAAACATTGCTTGATACCTCACTAATTTTACTGCCATGACCCAGAAAATCTAGTGTCGCTGGAACTATAAAGTGACATAAGGACCTGCGTTACATCTAATGCAAATCCAAAATTTGAACCACAGTTTGACATAAAATGGAACCATAGTATGGCATAGTGCATTTCGTATGTTTGCCGCCCGCCAAACACACTTTTGGACAAAAGTGAGTTACGCTGATTGTTTGTTCAAAGGTATGCTGGATTAGATTCAGTATGGCTGAGACGGAGATAACGCCGAAAGCAGCGGCGCGCGTTAGCGCATCCAGCCCGTAGGGCGATGCTGCCTATGTTTGTGTACGCCCATGGGCATGAACTTACTAGCGAATGGCAAGGGCGTTACCGTGAGGGAATGTCTGAAGGAAGCCGGACGCCTTTTTATCTAAAGAGAGGGCGAGCTGATGAACAAGAACATCATATGAGGCGTAGGCTGGAGGCGAGTTGGCACAAGACAACGAAGCCATGTGATCTAACGGCCACCGTAAATGATGCAGCAGTGCAGAGAAAAGAGAAAGTGCATGTTCTACTTCTTATAAACAAAGAGTGGGGAGATCTGCTTAACTTGCGATCGTTTAACTCACTCCATGGCGGTTATCAGCAGACGGCGTTTTTAGATAAAGAGCCCAATGCCGCTTTATTGTGTAATAGTTGGGACATGGTGAAGGCCTGAACCTGAAAATCAATGAGGAGCCTGTGCAGCTCATTGTCTCCGTATCCGACCGGACTGAGGAGTCATGGCGCAAAAACAGAAGCCATCATTGGAATGCAAAGGAGCGAATCGGCCGTTGTATTTTAACCGTTTTCAGGAAACGCCCTGTGCGGAGCCGCATGCAGGGTGTTGTGGGGGCTGGAGGTTAGATTCCTCCGGCTACCCGATTAGGATATGGCTAACCAAGCACACCTAAACTATTCTTATGAACTATTTCCCAATCACTATTTGGAGAAAATCCAGGCATATTTCTAATCTCATTCTCTGTAAATTTGATCAACTCTTCATGAGATAACTCTAAATTTACAGCAAACTTACACGGTTGATTCACATGCCAGGGAGTATCTGTGAAAATTTCAAACCTATTGTTTTCAGGATCACGAAAATATATAGACCAAGTTGTGCCATGAGATACTGTTTGCAAACTTATTTCAGAAACTGACTTTAATGATGAATTGAAGGCTTTCAATTCATCAATATTTTTAACTCTAAAAGAGATATGATCAACTGGACTTTCAAGAGCCCTATGCGATTGCACTGGACTTAAAACAATTTGATGGTGCTCTTCTGGGTTCCGACTTAAAAAAACCATACCATTTTGTCCTTCACCTCTATCAGTAACAACAAAGCCTAACTTACTTTTGTAAAAGTCTTCCATCTTAGCTAGGTCTTGAACGTATAATTCAATATGACTTAACTGAATGTTTGGAAAGATAATCTCATCCATAATATCCATTTTCATCCTTAATATCCTAACGCCCTAATAACTGGCGTGTAGGTTGGCGTTGTTTTTGCCATGTTTTTCTTTTGCAAAAACGATGACAACCGTTATGCGTCCAGTTGATTAGCTTGATAATCATTGAGCCTCCTCCCTAGCAAACCGTATCAGCGGTATGCTTAAGGTGACCAAACCAACAGGAGAAAGCTCAATGAGATTTTATAATAACTCACATCCATACTACTGTGGCATTGATTTACATGCACGCTTACTTTATGTCTGCATCATTGATTCTAAAGGGGAAGTTGTCGTCCACAAAAAGATTGGGGCTAATAAAAATGACTTGTTACTCATACTCGAACCCTATATCGGCAATGTCATTGTCGGGGTTGAGTGCATGCATTGCTGGTATTGGGTCTCTGATTGGTGTGCTGAACTGGGCATCGATTTCATTCTAGGTCATGCCCTTTACATGAAAGCTATCCATGGCGGTAAAACCAAAAATGATAAAGTAGACTCCTTTAAAATTGCCACACTACTGCGTGGTGGTAATTTCCCTATTGCTTACAATTACCCTCGCGAAATGCGTGCTACGCGAGACTTGTTACGCCGAAGAATGAAGATTGTCCGTCACGGAGCCATGCTCAAAGGCCATGTGGTTAACACCAACAGTCAATACAATCTGCCTGCCACTGACTTAAACCTTAAAAACATGTCTGCAAGACAACAACTACGCGAGCAATACCAAGACCCTATCGTGCAGCGTAATATCGACATGGATATGGCAATACTGGATTTCTACGCCAAAGAACTTGCCCAAGTGGAATGGTTCATTGAAAAACAGGCCAAAAACCATAACCCCGTTTATTTAGAATTGCTAAAGACCGTACCTGGGATTGGCAAAATTTTATCCCTGACCATCTTGTATGAAATTGGTGATATCGCCCGATTTGAATCAGTACAAAAGTTTGCATCGGTAATGCTCATTTGAAATGGGCATTCTCAGAAGCGGCTGTGCTTTACCTGCGTGGCAATGACAAAGCCCGCAACTACCTTAATCAATTACAAAAAAGGATGAGCAAAGCTAAAGCATTATCGGCACTGGCACATAAACTTGGCCGTTGTGTCTATTTCATGTTGAAGAACAAAACGGTGTTTGATGAACAGCGATTCTTGAAAGGGTAAGTCGCGCAATAAGGTGAGCTGAACGTCTAACTAGATACTCTTAAAAAGAGAAGCGAGCATGACCGTGAATGATGTGGCTAATGAAGCAATAACTCATCACCATCATCACTATGCCAAAGGCTATTTAAGCTACGCCGACTTGATTAGACACCTTATTGGCGCGCATTAAGTACAATCAACAAAATCGTTTACACCTTAAATGAGCCTGACACTAACTGTGCATAAAGCCCCTGTGACTTGAATAGTGCCATCTTAGGGTTAACCGATAAATGTCTAGTGCCCCTGACATTCCGAAGGACCGGATAGCCTCAGGCAGCGATAAGATCGCACTAAGAGAGCCTCTATATGTGTTTGCTGTAAACGATGATTTGACAGCTAACTGACAGACGAAGTAGATGCATTTGTTGATTGATTTTAATTTGACTGCAAGAGCAGTCAAATAAGTTAGGCTCGCCTATTGACTACCCGGAGGCTCATATGTGTTAAATGTCACTTGGCACAATCAAGCTTTGAAATGTCTGCACCTATAATTGCTTCAAGATTCAAGGTTATCTTTTCTGCAGACCAATCCCACCATGCTAGTTGAAGTAACTTATCAATAATAGGTTGTTCAAAGCGATTTCTTATTATTTGTGCAGGATTCCCCCCGACCACTGTATAAGCAGGGACATCTTTAGTAACTACAGATTTACTCGCAATTACAGCACCGTGTCCAATTTTAACACCAGGCATTATTGTTGCTTCATAACCAATCCAAACATCGCTACCAATTTCCGTGTCACCTTTAAATGGTAGCTCACCTTCTTTAGGCATAGCTTTTTCCCAGCCATTCCCAAATATATAAAATGGATAAGTAGAGAAACCAGAGTCTTTATGATTAGCACCATTCATTATAAATTTCACACCTTTTGCAATAGCGCAAAACTTTCCAATAATTAATTTATCTCCAATAAATGGAAAGTGGTAAAGCACGTTACTTTCGAAATTTTCAGGACCGTCAGGATCATCATAATATGTATAATCACCGACTAAAATATTTTCACTTTTTATATAATTTTTAAGATATCCAACTTGTGGAAATCCTTTCATCGGCTCTTTATTATTTGGATTTGGACCAATCAAGTTATACTCCTTACTATTCGTGACATTTAACGCCCGGTTTTGGGGCGGACTTGGAGCTGCGAAGCAGCGGAAAGGCCGTCCCAGCCCCAACGGGGCGATAACAACCGCTTGTTAGGTGATTCATTTATGACAGCCGTAGAAAACTCTTATACTCAATCACGATATCGTACTTAACTCCCGCTTGCTTTAATCGACCTACGATATGATTCGCGACCTCATTTGGCCGCTCGTGCGCATATTGGACATCAACAACTAAGATATATTTCCCATCTCTCTTAAGTTCGACAAGCATGACGGCCTCCCCCTCATACTCACCACTCCAAGATCTCAACAACTCGTTACGAGGGCTGTTAGCCCAGCGGTTATAACTTCGTATCCAAGGCTTTTTATCCTGAACCAAGCCATTATCACTGCAAAAATTTTCAATGGCGCTATCAGTAATACCGTTGCTATCAGCTAATTCAATCACTGCAAAATTACCACATGCAGTCAACGGAAGGATAACGAAAAATAAAGCCACTCGAAGCATCATACTTTTCATCTGACATCACCTAACAGTATATTAATATGCAAATTCCCATCTTTCACGCATGCGAAGTTACCACCTATCACGCAGCACAGAAATTCACACAGCCTTTAATATTCAACTTTGTCAACAGCATATCAGTGAATCACCATTTTGACCATGCGTGAAAGATGGTCATGTATTTGCAGAAAGATGGGGTAATCCTCCCATTATTAACCGCATTTATTCGTAGAATTCATGCTGCCGTTTTTAGTGGTGGGAACCCTCCATTTGCAAGGTGTGGTCGTTGATGATTGTAGAACCATAACCATTGGGTCGCCCGATCTTGAACATCTTCAAGTGTGTCAAACAAATACTTACTCACTAAGCCAAACCTCATAGTACGGTTGAACCTTTCTATATAGGCGTTTTGTTGTGGGTTTCCTGGCTGAATATAATCGATTCGAATGTCGTGGTTGTTGGCCCATTTAATAAACGCATGGCTAATGAACTCAGGACCATTGTCGCAGCGGATCGCAACAGGTTTGGTTCGTTGTTCGATGAGCTGCTCTAAGATCCGAGTGACTCGTACTGTGGGCATTGAAAAATCAGGTTCTGACGCCAGACCTTCACGTTTGTAATCATCTATCACATTGAATAAACGGTACTTCCGGCCATCAGATAGCTGATCATGCATAAAGTCCACGGACCAAACTTGGTTTGTTTTAATCGGCTCTTTAAGAGGCTCTGGCGTATGGCGATTCAGGCGTCGTTTTGGCCTAATACGTAAGTTTAGAGCCAATTCGCAGTAGATCCGATAAACCCGCTTATGGTTCCATGTATACCCTTTAACGTTCCGCAAATGGTGAAAACACAGGCCAAAGCCCCAGTCAGAGCAGTCTTCACTGTTGCACAGCGTTACTAACTCCTGAGCTATCAACTCATTCTCAGGTTGAAGCTTCGATTTATAGCGATAGCAGGTCTCGCTGATCCCAAACCAATAGCATGCACTTTTAATGCTGATGTGATAGTTCGCCACCGAACGCTGAGCCATCAATCGACGCTCACAGGGCTTCACCACTTTTTTGCCATCGCCTCTGAGATCACCTCTGCTTTAAGGCGTTCTTCCGCATACATCTTTTTAAGCCGTCGATTTTCATCTTCGAGTTCTTTCATCCGCGCCATAAGGGATGCGTCCATACCGCCGTATTTCGAACGCCACTTGTAAAAGGTTGCGTTGCTCATTCCATGCTCACGACAGAGCTCAGGAACAGGTGTACCAGCCTCAGCCTGCTTGAGAATAGATAAGATCTGACTGTCCGTGTAACGTGACTTTTTCATGTTGAATCTCCTGTATTTACTATACGAGAAAATTCTACTTTTGCATGGGATTAATTTTCGGGGGGATTACCATGGGAACCCACTTAACTGTGTATAATTGCAGTGAAAAGATCGACATATGAGCCCAGCATATCTCGCGTTTATCGAGGTAAAAATGCGCAAAAACGCTTTAGAGAAACAACAATTCGAAGGGATTTAGCATGGATATAGCGCTTTATTTTATTCAACAAGAAACTAGACACTAATTTAAAAAAACCTTTCACACTCTCGATAGCCAAGATTACGCTTTTAAATCCCATCATCTTCGCCGAGTAGCGCAAATAAACAAGGGAGCAAAGTTGAAGTCTGTTTGAGCGTAGTGTTTACTTCAACGCCCTTGTGAATGCGCAACGCAGGATCTAAGAAGATGCAGGGCGAGCTTTCTTTTTGCTTAGCTAAGCTTTTACCTCGTTGCTAACACAGAACTGGACAAATGAGTGATTCGTTACATGTATTGATTATTAGAATGCAACATAAAAATCATTACTACTCCTAATGCGCTATTAATAAACGAGTACAACCCCGCCAAAAATTCAAGTTTATACAGTCTCACTTTCTTTTTGTAGAATGAGAATAGAGGTATCAATAATAAAGCTACCCATACTATCAAGAAAATTGGTGTAACTACATCAAAGTAGTGAGGTGCATAACCAGGAAAAGTAAATACGAAGATAACAGTCAATATTGATGTAGCAAAGTAGAATAAAAAATGTAAATCATAAATAAAGGGAAATGAAAGGGCTATTCCAGCAACAGGCCATAGAATCATTGGTGCTGAGTGTCTAAAAGCGAAAGTATTTTTTATTTCCATAGTCATTAATCCCAACTTGAAAAATATACTTCATTCAACAACTTCTTACATGAAGCTGCCGTTAGCTTATTAGAGTATTCGACTGATTGTAAGTGTTTAGAAAATGATAGCAATTTTTCCTGATTGTTACTCAACCCAGCTATTTCCTCACCGATATACAAACTTACACTCTTAACACAGGCACCAGAATAATATCTCTCAAAGTAGGCCCCGCTCCAAAATAAGAGTGCACCGAAGACAACAACGGCTGGAATAATATATGACAATTTCACTCTTCACACCTTACTAACTTTGAACATATTGGATTTTGGAGTGTCTGTCGAACCTCAGCCTTTATCACGAGATAAAGTGTTCACAAAAACATGGCTGGAGATTGGAGGTAACCATTACTAGAAATAGCCTTGTATCACTGCACTCACTTAATCAACAAAATATCAAATAAACAAAGACTTGGCTACTTTACTATAAGAGAGTTTAGATGCAGGTGGGTTTATTAGACTTTTAAGCTCGTCAGACCTCCCAGCAGAAAGGTCTCTGAAGCAGCCAATAATCAGTAAATGCGACAACGATTAGTATGTTTAGGTCAAGCGATAATCTGATAAAGCAAAAAACCAAATAGGTAAGGCCTAAGATTTGTCGACAGAATTATGATAAACAATGCATATCATCGGCTTGCTTTTTCTCATTTTTGATATTTTTCACTAAAACACAATGAGGCAAAAGCACGTGAGTGTTGCGATAACTCTACAAACACTATTGGTTAGTAATCATTCTTCAACTCATACTAATCTAACTCATTATTTGTTCATTCTTGCAGGCCTAAATCATCGTTAACTGCGTAATGTATCTTGTAATCAGAGCCTCTCGTTGTTGCTCTTCATGCCTTGTTATCGGTAGATTTATGCTGCGTAATAAGTTGCTCATATAATCAATCAAATTGGTTGCGCATTGGTCTGGTGAACGTTGCATTAGTTTCGCAAAGCGTGATCAACTGGGATGTGAGGGTTTAAGCTGACGCTTCGAGTGCGTCAGCGTATCGGATAAGACTGTTTTTAAAGAATAAAATTTGCAATTGTTTTGGCGACCGCGCTTGGGTTTTCCCACAACATGGAGTGACCAGACTCGGGAATGACGTCCACTTGAACGCCCACTTTAGGAAGCTTGGTATAGTCATCATCGGGCAATGAGTATTCCCCAAAGAGTACCATTTTGGGGCATGGAAACGCGATCAATTGTTGTCGCCATGACGGAATCGAACCCGTCATCAGAGAACTCGATAGTTGATGCACCGCGCGAGGGTTGGCAACCTGCATTGTTCCCGCCCAAACATGGTTGTCATTTGAGATACAATCTTGAATTTGTTGCTGATGACCATGCTCGCAATAATCGGCTAAGGGTTGATTAGCGATGCCTTGACTAAAAAAACCACCGCCAGTATCTAAATTGGGCTCAGAGAGTACTATTTTTTCCACTCGTTCTTGGCACAGAGACGCTAGCGTTACCGCGATTGCCCCGCCAGCACTATGTCCAAAAATCACAAATTTAGTTAATTTTATTGCCTTGATGAGCCCTAGTAGCACTTTGGCATGCGCCTCGACAGAGTAGGCAAATGTTGGTGGGTGATCGCTAAATCCGGCACCAAATAAATCAACCATAATACAGCGGTGTCCAAGTAGACTTTGATCCGCAACCACGGCGGGGTAGTCACTTGATGAAGCGCAGCCTAAGCCATGGATAAATAGAATGGGCAGCTTTTCACCAGGAATATCGTGATATCGCAAAACGGCTTGATATTTTTCATCATAATGAGCGTTCATATAAATCCTAAGTGTGAATGTTGTGTCAATGCAACGTCGATTGGCAGGCAAGCGTGTGGATCAGAGTGTATAACAATAGGTGAGCGGTTTAGGCTTTATTTTATGATTTGTCACTCTATATTTCGTTGATTTAAAACAGTAATTTTAAGCACTTGGCGCATTGGGAAGTAATTTGAAATGGCGGGTTTACTTGGTGAATGATTGGATCTCATCGTTTGTTAAATCACGCCATTGCCCAGTCTTAATATCTAGGCTAACTTCGCCAATTTTTTCTCGATGTAAAGACAACACTCGGTTACCCACGGCCGCGAACATCCGTTTTACCTGATGGAATTTACCTTCGGTGAGGCTTAACAGCACCTCGGTTGGCGTAATTAATTCTAAGTGAGCAGGCAGGGTGAGTTGTGGTTCCCCTTGTAATTGAATGCCTCTTTTAAACAGAGAGCGGGCGTCTTCCGTTATTTTTTTTGATAAACCCACCCGATACACTTTACTGCAGTGTTGGCTTGGCCGCGTGATATTAAATGACCAACGTCCATCATCGCTGATTAAAACCATCCCTGTGGTATCGACATCTAAACGTCCCACAATATGCAGTTCGGCGACGTTTTCAAGATCTAAATAGTTGAACAATGATGGATAAACTTCATCGATGTTGGAACAAATGGTTCCCGCGGGTTTATGCATCATGATGTAACGAAAAGGTCGTGTTTTGAGCGGGTTGCCATTCAACAGGATGATGTTGTTTTCATGAACTTGAGTCGCTTCATTGTTTGCGATATCGCCATTTACCTGCACTTGGCCTGAATGAATCCGTTGGCTTGCTTCGATTTTTGTTAAGTTGGTACTTTTACAAATAAATTTATCAAGGCGCATATTGACAACAGATTAGGTGAAAGAGTTGATTATTATCCGGAACTCTCGCGAATGATCAAATACTCTGGCTGATTTCTCCATTGGTTTTTGTTGATATGTTTACTCTGGGCTTATCCTAAGGTGAAGAATCCCGAGGTGAGGAGAGAGTTTTGAGCAGATTTAGGCAATGTGCGAATTGCTTGTCTGTATCGCTACCGTCAGCTTGTTGTTAAACACCACAAAATAGCAGCTAGATATCGATTAAAACTCAATTAAATGTGATGAGCATGGCAAATAAATTGTCAAGCGATTGGTCAGGTTTTGGTGGCTGCTATGCTCAAATTTTGAGCGGTCAATATACAGAGTGGATCAATCGCTGTTCAGAAACGCGCTTGCAAAGGTTCGCCGTTAAACTTATTGCGCAGAATTAATCTGTCGATAATCAGGCGTAAAGTACAGTAACTAGTGGTTCTAATTACAAAATATGTAACGCTGTTGGCGCTGATTTAGGCCAGCAAGATGAACCGATAATGAGTGAGATGGGTATAACCAAGGGATTGGATGAACAGATGAAAAAATTACGCTTATGGGGAGCTTTGCTGTTCGCTCTACTTTTTTCTTCGCAAGCAGTATTCGCCGCAGATACATGTAGTGCTCATCGTCTGAATCTGTCGTTATTGACTGATAATTACGCTTCAGAAACAAGCTGGAAAGTATTGAGTGGTAATATTTTAGTCGCCAGTGGTAGTGATTATAGTAGCAATAAACAGTACACCGAGACCCTATGTCTTGAGGATGGTGATTACAGCTTTATTATCGACGATAGTTACAATGATGGGATCTGTTGCGGTTATGGGAGTGGCAGTTATAGTCTCACAGCAAACGGTTCAAGCTTAGCTAGCGGTGGAGAATTCACCAGCTCTGAAAGTACCAACTTTAGCTTTAGTTCTGACAGCTCTGCTGGCAGTGGTTATTCTTCGAGTCACACTGATAGCTATTATGCGGCGACTGCGGGCCTAAGCGGTGATGCACTTAAAACTGCTCTTTATAAGCTCATTAAAGAGCACCGCTCGCAAAGCTATAGTGCTTTGTGGTCGTTTTACAGCACTTATGAGCAAGATCAGTATTATGAAAACGACGCTAGCATTGTTGATATTTACTCCGAGCGTCCGAGTGCTAGTGATCCCTATCTCTTTACGCCAAGCAGTGATCAATGTGGTTCCTACACTGGCGAAGGAGATTGTTATAACCGTGAGCATTCTTTTCCTCGAAGCTGGTTTGGTGGCGCTGTTTCTCCGATGAATACCGACATCCATCATGTTTTCCCTACCGATGGTAAAGTGAACGCTTACCGCAGCAGCTATCCCTATGGGGAAGTTGGAACCGCGACTTATACTAGTAAAAATGGCTCCAAGCTCGGCTCTGCGGCATCTGGCCTTGGTTATTCGGGAATGGTATTTGAACCGATTGATGAGTTTAAAGGTGATATCGCTCGCGCTTACTTTTATATGGCGACTCGCTATCAAAATTTAATTGCCAACTGGGAAAACAATAGTCGTTATGGCAACGCTGTATTAGATGGCTCTAGTGAGCAGGTCTTTGAAGCTTGGACACTGCAAATGTTGAAAAATTGGAATAACGCCGATCCGGTGAGTCAGAAAGAGCGAGACCGAAACGACGCCGCATTTATTTTTCAGGGGAACCGTAATCCATTTGTCGATCATCCTGAGTATATTGGTGAAATTTGGGGAAATTAAAAGCTTGTTTGATGAAACCAGCCTGGACTCAATCAGTGAGAGGCGCGGTGCGCCTCTCACTGTGATGTCTTAAAAGGTGTGGCTACAAAGAACTGCGTGGCGGAATTGCCACATTTGCAAATAAGATCCCCCCAACAATCGACATGAAAATTAAGAAGGTTTGTGAGCCGATGTTGGGAATACTGACCAATGATTCGCCAAATACCATAGAGTTTAAACTAAGGTAGGCTTTGCTGCCTGGGACTAACAACACAATCCCTTGTAGCAGTACCACTGATGCGGGGGATTTGGTGAGTTTGGCAAATAAGTTGGCATATAACGTCACCACGAAAGCGCCCACGAAGGGGCCTAAGGCGTCGCCTAAATAGACACTGCCAAGTAATGCGGATGCATAGGCGATAGCTCCCGACAATAAGCCCCAAATCATATCTTTATTGCGCATCTTAAACACAATGCTTAGGCCAAGAGAGAGCAGTAAAACTCCCAACCATTTAATCCACCAGGTGCTGGTGGCGTATTGATGTAAATCTACTTGTCCCCAGACCAGAGAACCAATCGCCATCCCTAACACGGCACCAAAATACAGTTTAAATAACACCATGCTGCCATCCATTACTCGCGCAGTTCCCGACATTAATTCACGAGCGGCCAGCTCGGTGAGCCCAAGTGTAAGCGATAAGCCGGGGATCAGGATGATGATGGAAGATAAGATAACAATGCCGATATCAAGCTCGGGCAAAAATTGGCCTAGCGACACCGCGACAAAGGAACAGACCAAGGCGGCAACGGGTTCTAAGGCTTCTGAAAAATCGTCTGAGCGTTCTGCCTGTCGGGCTAAGTAATAACAGACAATGCTTAATAGGCTGGCACATAAAATGGTGAGCCAATCGGCAGCCATTAACATCGCAAAGCCGCCGCCAGTAATCGCGTAGGCCCCAAGCATGATCATTGGCGGATAGGGTTCGGGAAATTGCGCCCATTTGTTGAGGCTGTCCATCGCTTCGCCGAGCGTGATTTGTTGGTTGCTGACCTTTTCCACCAGTTGGTTGGTTCTGGCGAGCATACCCAAATCGATTTCACCGGGCTTGACACGCATCACGTAATTGTATTCTTGGGTATCATCGGGCGCCCAAAGTACAAAGGTGAGTGAGGTCGGAGTGACCAAAAAGTAGCCGTCCAAGCCAAGAGTTTCCGCAACATTTCGTAGATGAGACTCTAAACGAAAGGCTGGGGTGCCGTATTTATGCAGAGCTTTGCCAAGTTTAATAATGAAGTTTCTTTTTACTTCAAACAGTGATTGTTTCAATGTGGGGGTTGCTAAAAAGTGGAGATGGCTAATTGTATATCAGTCGGCACACATTGGTGTATAGCACTGGCTAATTAAATCGAGTTTGATTTCGTTTGAAGGTGATTTTAGCCGCGAAGTGCTGCCTTGTTTCAATATTTATCCCCTGATCTTGCGAATCATCTCAAAAAGGACTGCGCGGACGGCAAATTATTTGTTAGTTGATTAAATTTAGACGATTTTTGAATGAAATAGCGTACAGATGTAGTGGGATCATTTACTATTTAACTTTGTTCTATCTTTTCTTACGCGCTGTCTCGGAGGACAACATGCCTACAGGTAAATATTTACGCTGGAAAGACGAAAATGGTAACGAATTTCGCCCAGTTTCAATTTCTGGAACCGCACTACTGAACGATCGCACTTTGAATAAAAGTACTGCCTTTAGCTACGAAGAGCGAGAAGCCTTTAACTTAAATGGTCTGTTACCTCCCAAGCCACAAACTTTCGATGATCAGTTGCAGCGAGTCTATCAAGGCTTTTTGAGTGCTTGTAGTGATATTGAAAAATATCAATATCTACGGGCTCTGCAAGATCGCAACGAAACCCTGTTTTATGCCTTGATTTCACGCCATGTTGAAGAAATGACGCCGATCATTTATACCCCAACCGTGGGTAAAGCCTGTCAAGAATTTAGCCATCGCTATCAAAAAGCCCGTGGTTTATATGTGACCGCAGATAACATCGATCACATGGGAGAAATGGCACGCCATTTTGCCGGCAAAGAAATTAAAATTATTGTCGTGACCGACAGTCAAGGGATCCTTGGTTTGGGTGATTTAGGCATCGGTGGTATGGGGATCCCGATTGGCAAGTTGTCTTTGTATACCTTAGGGGCAGGCATTCATCCTGCACATTGTTTACCGGTGGCTCTTGATGTGGGAACGGATAATCAAGATCTATTGGCAGACCCTATGTACTTGGGGATGCCGAAGAAGCGGATGCGAGGTGAGGAATACCAGAATTTCATCGAAAAGTTTGTAGCGCAAACTAAGTTACATTTTCCTAAAGCCGTTTTGCAATGGGAAGATTTTAGTAAATCGAATGCCTTCGATAATCTTTCAAAATATGAAGATGTATTACCTTCATTTAATGACGATATTCAAGGCACCGGATCGGTGGTATTGGCTGGGGTGATTGGTGCAACCAAAATTAAGGGTGAAACCTTGGCTGACCAGGTGTATGCGGTTTATGGCGCAGGCGCTGGTGGGGTCGGCGTTGCCGATCAAATTTTTGCGGGTTTACTCAAAGAGGGCTTAAGCCATCAAGATGCGCGTGACCGAATTTATATTTTAGACTCTCGCGGCGTGGTGTTTGATAACCGCGAAGGTTTAGATGATTATAAAAAGCGTTACGCCAAACCAATTGGATTTGCCGAGGATTGGCCTTTGGCCGAAGCCGGAAAGGCCAGTTTAAGTGAACTGATCGATAACGTTGCGGTGACCGTGTTACTTGGTTGTAGTGGTGTCGGCGGGGCATTTAAAGAAAGTCATGTGAAGAAAATGCTCGATTATACTTCGCGGCCAATGGTGTTTCCTTTGTCTAACCCGACCAGCAACTGTGAAGTCTTGCCCGAAGAAGTCTACCGTTGGACCGATGGCCAAGCCATTGTCGCAACCGGAAGCCCCTTTGATGATGTAGAACACAATGGTCAGCGCTACCGCATTGGTCAGGGAAACAACGTATTCATTTTCCCTGCTGTGGGCTTAGCAACCATCGTTTCTGGGGTGAAAAAAATCACCATGGAAATGTTTACCACCGCATCGTTTGCGTTAGCTGAGTATGTTTCGCAAGAAGATCTAGACAGTGGTTGTGTATTCCCAAGAATGCGAGAGTTAAAAGAAGTCTCTAGTTTTGTGGCTAAAGCAATTTTGAAACAAATTAAAGAGACCGATCCAGATGGCTGCCTTAGTGGCAAAGATATAGAGCGTGAAATTGCCGATCATATGTGGGAGCCGATTTATCTGCCTTACCGCCGGGTATAGCAGAAAAATTTCTTCATCATGAGCAGTAAGGGCCTTAGGGCCCTTACTTGTTTTTGGGCCAATTTAGGTGCACCATTAGGTCTGGCACAGTATCGTTGTGCCAGAACATTCTCAGGGCGGGGTGAAATTCCCCACCGGCGGTAGTTAAGTTTTCTTAAAAGCCCGCGAGCGCCCAGTTGATTCTGGGGTCAGCAGATCTGGTGCCGATTGAGTCCATGACTCAAGCGAAATCCAGAGCCGACGGTAATTTGCAGCTGTGCTGTAATCAGTCCGGATGGAAGAGAATCAACAAGTAGTATTTGCAGTACGGCAACTAAGCGTAAGCTTATTGCTGTGTTGTTGGATTGGTGCTGCTTTAGATAAAAAAGCATAAAGTGTCACTTTATGTTTCAATTCCTGCGTGCCCTGATTCTGGAAAACCTAATGTTGTTATTAAAGGATTTTAACCATGAATCAGTCTTTACTTGCCCAATATGGCAATTCTAATCAACGTGTTGATGCTGCGCTTGATGCGCTTCGCAAAGGCCAAGGCGTACTGGTGGTCGATGATGAAGACCGTGAAAATGAAGGCGACCTAATATTTTCCGCTGAGTCGTTAACTCAGCCACAAATGGCGATGTTAATTCGTGAATGTAGTGGCATCGTCTGCTTGTGTTTAAACGATGATAAAATCAAGGCTCTCGATTTACCGCCCATGGTGAGCGATAACTCTAGCCAGTTTGGTACCGCCTTTACTGTGAGCATCGAAGCAAAACAAGGGGTGACGACCGGAGTGTCTGCGGCCGATCGACTGACCACCATACAAACTGCGATTGCTGATGATGCCAAGCCGAGTGATTTAGCTCGCCCTGGTCATGTATATCCACTGAGAGCCCAACCTGGCGGAGTATTTACTCGCCGAGGACATACCGAAGGTACGGTCGATTTGATGATTTTAGCAGGGCTTAAACCGGCGGGCGTCTTGTGTGAAGTCACCCTAGCGGATGGCACAATGGCGCGATTACCTGAAATCGTTCAGTTTGCCCAGCAACATGGTATGCCTGTATTGACGATTGAGGATATCGTTGAATATCGCAGAGCTTTATTAAGCCAGGTCGGTTAAGCTTCAAAAGCTTTCCACAGCGCAAATAAAAGGGGCCGAGGCCCCTAATCGATTTAAGCGTTTAGTACTTATTGTTGTTGTAATTATGTAAAATGACTTTAATTTTATTCTAACTAAATAAAAAATATATGCAGTCCAGAATTAAAGTATTTTATGGCTTATTTGTCAATAATGTGACTTGAGCTGGATTTAATATTGAGAGCATAATTCTCTTTCAAAGTGCAGTCCCCGCCAGTATATATTCAATGCTTGATAATTCTTCAGTGCTAAAGTCTAGCTTATCAAGGGCTTTCACCGAATCGTAGAGTTGTTCGGTGCGACTCGCCCCGATTAGGCAGGTCGTGACGGCATCATTACTCAGGGTCCAGGCGATGGCCATTTGCGCAAGGCTTTGTTGACGAGCTTCCGCAAGTTGATTTAACGCTGCCACTTTGGCTATTTTTTCTGCAGAAATATCGCTTTGTTTTAGATGAATGATCTCGTTGCGCGATGCTCGTGAGTTTTCAGGGATCCCATTTAAGTACTTATCCGTTAAAACCCCCTGTGCCAGTGGCGAGAAAACAATGCTGCCAATACCCTGTTGTTTTAAGACATGGCACAAGCCATCTTCTATCCAGCGGTCAAACAGATTGTAACGTGGCTGGTGAATCAGCAGCGGTGTGCCGAGCTGCTTTAAAATAGCCGCTGCTTGTTCGGTCTGTTCGGCAGAATAGTTGGAAATTCCGATATATAGGGCGCGACCCGAGCGCACTAAATAATCGAGAGCCTGCATGGTCTCTTCTAGCGGAGTCTCAGGATCGGGTCGGTGGTGATAAAACACGTCAAAATAATCCAATCCTGTGCGTTTTAGGCTTTGATCACAGCTCGATACTAAGTATTTACGCGAGCCGCCACTGCCATAAGGGCCTGGCCACATATCGTAGCCAGCCTTACTGGAAATAAATAGTTCATCGCGGTAGCCAGCCAAGTCTTGTTGCATGATTTTGCCGAAGGTTTGTTCTGCTGCCCCGTAACTAGGACCATAGTTATTAGCTAAATCAAAGTGATTAATGCCTAAGTCGAAGGCGGTTCGCAATAGGTTTCGAGCATTTGCCAGTGGATCGCTTGAGCCAAAGTTTTGCCATAAGCCAAGCGCAAGTCGGGGAAGTTGTACACCACTCTGTCCACAACGCTGATATTGCATCTTATGGTAGCGTTCGGGCTTAGCCACGTAGATAGGATTAGGGGTTGTTGTAATCAATGGGTCATTTCCAAACAGCAAGTACTATCGTATTATAAATAAAATTATTGATAAGCGCGAGCCCTAAGTCGCGCGAAGGTCGTATTATTTGTTTGATTTATAGACGTTGCACTTGAACCCGCAGATGGCCCGTATTGTTGCCGTAGTAGCTATTTAAGTCGTTGGCAAATAAACATAACTCTCCGGTCTTGGTGGCCGTGAACTGGATCCGATTACCCACATAGAAGGCGTCCTCATCACTGTCATGAATAGTGGCGCATAAACTAAACCAATCGGCATCTGGCACCCGCCGATATGCCTCACTAATTTGTATGGGAAGCTCGCCTAGACCCAGTTTCACATCACTGCGATCCCAGCCCTCACCATCAACCTCTTGCAAATTGCCGTCTTTCCAACGAGCTTGATGGGTATTCTCAATTAAATACTGTTTGCCTTTCACTAAGATGATCCCTGTATGATTGTATTTTCGATGCGCTAATACTTTGCTTGTGATGGGCTGATCGGCCAGTTGATAGTTGTTTAATAAGCCGAGTTCATGAATGGCGGTCCCTTGAGATGGTTCTGGTGCGGTGCGCCAAGGGTCATACATGATTTGGTGTGAGACATTTTTTAGCGATTTGGGGCGATAATTACGATCCCCAGCGATGCGTAAAGCGACGGAAATGTGAACTTTCGGCTTGATGTTGGGTGATACTTGGTCATTTTCTAAGGCGCAGCACAAGCGGTCATCAACGGTGAAAAATGTTGCTAAAAGGCCGCGTTGCTGTTGATGATTCACCCCGTAGCAATAGGGTTCAATTAACATGTCATCGATACTAATGTTTAAGCGGGAGTTATCGGGGAAAATACTTAAGTAATCGATGGTGGAGGGGCTGTTAAATTGAATGTTTAAGTCGTCGAGGTTCTCCAGCCAATCCATGGCAAAGCGTAAACTGGTATCGGATAAGCCATCATAATTATACCCACCACCGACGTCGGAATGGGCGCCTGCAAACCATATTTCGGTTACTCGTTTATCGATATTCATTAAGGTCGGCTGAAAGGCGGCCCGTTTATCATCAAGTGATAGCATATGCAGTGCATGGCAAACTTTGTTTGGGAGAGTATGACCATATTCAAAAACAACGTCAGTGCTGGGGCGTTCGGATTTTTTCAAGTTGGGCAGTCCAATGGAGGCTACGGTATCAAATACCACTTCGATGATCTTGAAACTGGCGTTGGGATAATCACGTGAAATAATTGAGGCAAAACGTCGTGCTAGTGCAGCCCCGCGACTGAAACCAGTAATTAGAACCTGTTCGGGGGGATGCAGCTGATAGTGTTTGGCAAAGTCTTGCTTGGCAGAGGCTAAAATGGTTTTCACATCTGAATTTTCCAAGGCTAAGCCGGCATTAAATTTACGTTCAAAGTAATTTCCATAGGTTCCCACGCCTTTGTAATAAAAGCTGACACAGTGCTTACCTAAGTCGCTTTTCCCATTGTGATCTCTTAAATTGCCGCCAAGCAGTAAATGTAGTTTGAGGATATTGGTTATGCTGTCATCTTCAATAACACCACTGTCTCGCTTGTCTTGCATTGCATCTGCAGGTTCGTTATCTGTACCATCAAAGTTGAATATTAGTAGGTTTTCCATTGTTGCTATCTCCTGGGTTATTTTACTAACCCTAGTTGGCTAATTAATAATCAGCAAAGTAATCGAGGTGAAGATAAGCTTGGTGTCCGACGGAGGGAAAATACCGTTGGATACAGGCCCACTCATCCGCTCGATATCTAGCTTTGGGGGGCCAAGAATAGGGGGATCAGTTTCGCCAAATGAATTGCGCCATAGTGATTTATTGCTCTCTATGTCAATAAATCGAAGAGAGTTTGCTTCAGAGTGATGTGTTACTCGTGCGGATGATAATTAAAAAGTCATTTAATTCAATACGTTGTAATTTTTAGCGATGATTGCGTTGGCATGGTTAAGTGCCTGTACTCGCACTGTGGGCATGTTTGAGTAGATCCAAGAGTGTGCTCCTACAAGAGCGTGCACCTTTTGTGCTAATTATGCGGGGATTTGGCAAGTGATTTCTTCCATTGATGCTGCCGACGGTCATGGTAGTGGTCGTCGTATCAAGCCGCTCTTTTCCGTCAGCCAGCAACAATGCAACTGAACGCTAGCCGATGGTATTTGAGGCAGCATTCAAGTGCAGTCAATCAACTGGGTGTTGCCGCCAGTAGAGCTTACAGGAGGTATTCTCAGTCTAGCAACGGCAGATTAGCGGCGTCTACCAGTGGCAGTGGAGTCATGGCTGTGTTACTTGCTCTGGCAGCTCTTAGGTGGCGGGGCGTATCTTGGCGGGTTTAGTTGTCACACCGCTAAAGGCGGGCATACTTGGCGTTATTGGAATGGGATATCTAGTGAAGTATTAAAGGGTATTTCTCGATTTATAAGCTCCAAACTGAGTTTTACAATTCCCCTAGATAGCGGGGTCGATCAGAAACCTGCGCCTATCGATAGCGGTTCAAGCATCGTGATTTGTGCTCTGAAGCGCACGCTCTAGCTGGGATAGGCTAAGCGAGCACGCATTGAATGTGCTTCCCATCATGTAAAAAAGACTTGCCTGAGGCAAACCACTTCGATTGAATGAGCGCATCACTCATTTCAGAGAATGATATGAAGCTTCAGGCTATTACTTATTTCAATGAGCTGGTTCGTTCACGTTCGATTCGACAGGCATCGGAAACTTTAGGGGTTTCTCCGACCGCGATTAGTCGCCAGCTGGAAAATTTGGAACACTATTTTGGTGCGCCCTTAGTGACCCGAGGTGCGCGAGGTATTATGTTAACCGCAGCAGGGGAGCTGCTAGCGACTCGCTCTAAAAGTATGATGCGTGATCTCGATAATGCCCGCCAAGTGATCGATGATCTGCGAGGTCTTAAGCGTGGTCATGTGTCGATCCATATTAACGGCGCAGCAATTAATGCCATCTTGGCTCCTGCGTTGTCGGAATTTTATAAGCTGTATCCAGGGATATCGATTGTGGTGACGGTTTCATCGGCACAAGAAGCCAAGAATGCGGTGATTAATGGTGACACCGATATGGCTGTCACGATGTTCTCTTCTCCCGACTCAAAAATGGATGTGCGCTTTAAACTGCCGATTCACCATGAAGCGATAATGGCAGCTAATCACCCGCTGGCTAAGTTTAAGCAGATTTCCTTAGAGCAGATCCGCCAACATCCGATTGCGATGCCAGATCACTCATTTGGGATCCGGCGTAATTTTGACCAGCGCCAACGTTCTGCTGGTTTTGTGCCTGTGGAGGCAGTGTTTACAACCTCGTCTCTTGAATTACAAAAGGAACTCGCCCTGCGCGGCGCGGCGGTGCTGATTTTACCTGCGATGTCGGTTATTCGTGAAATTAAGGCCGCAGAGCTTGTGGTTCGCCCTTTTGTTGAGGCATCCGAAATCGTAACCGCGCTGCAGCTTGGACGAGCGATGACGACAGCGCCAAGCTTTGCCGCTGCTAAATTAGCCGATTTTCTAGAAGAATTTTTGCCAGAGCAAGCGCAATCGATGCAGCGAGCCAATCGTTAAATGAGTGGGGGCGAGAGGTATAGTATATGAGTTATGCATTCACTGAAAAATTGTTGGCTTAGGGCTGACGCGGCTCGCCATAAAGCCAGCGAACTTGCTGATTTGTTTAGAAGGATCTTTCATCGACTAAACGGGTCAAGCCGCGATAAAATTGCTTAAGCTTTAGAAACAGTGCAACGGTTTTGGTTGCACTGTGCGCTAATAAATCTTATTGCATTTACACTACGTTCTCGGGCAAGGTAAAGGCATAACGAACAGAAAGGGTTTCTAAAACCACTATCAGAGGTTTCCGTTTTATGATACGTAATTTTCGTTCTCTCTTGATTGCGACAGCAGCCATTGGATTGTTTGCGACGGGCAGTGTGATTGCTCAGCCACGCAGTGACCTTATTTTAGGCATGAGCTTAGAGCCTTCTGGTCTTGACCCGACAGTTGCTGCACCAGTGGCCATTGGACAAGTGGTTTGGCAAAACCTTTTTGAAGGTTTGGTTGCAATTGACCAAGACGGCAACATTGAGCCACAGCTTGCCGAAAGCTGGCAGATTTCTGATGATGGTTTGACTTACACTTTTGATATGCGTGATGGAGTCGCTTTCCAAAATGGTAAATTGTTCAATGCGGAGACCGCGAAATATACCCTTGATCGACTACTTGCCAATGATTCGGTTAATCCACAAAAAGTGCTCTATAAGCCGATAAAAAGTGTTGAGGCGCCCGATGCGGATACCTTGGTTCTCAAACTGTCGAAACCATCTGCAGATTTGCTTTATTGGTTAGGTTTTCCTGCTGCGGTCATGGTTGAGCCCTCAAGTGAAGCAACAAATGCTACCCATCCAATTGGGACGGGCCCGTTTCAATTTCTTCATTGGAAGAAAGGTAATCAGGTGACGTTGGTCAAAAACAACAATTATTGGGGCCAAGCAGCACCACTGGATAAAGTCACTTTTCGTTTCATTAGCGATCCACAGGCACAAGCCGCGGCACTTAACTCCGGTGGGATTGATGCGATCCCAGAATTTAACGCACCAGAGTTGGTGAGTCAGTTCAAACGCAATCAAGCCTTTAATACCGTTATCGGAACCACCAGTATGGAAGTGGTTGCTGGTATGAACAGTGCTAAAAAGCCATTTAATGATGTTCGGGTGCGTCAGGCTCTGATGATGGCGACGGATCGCCAAGCCATTATTGATGCCACTAACGAAGGTTTTGGTACGCCAATTGGTAGTCATTTTTCCCCGTCCGATGCGGGTTATGAAAATCTGACGGGGGTATGGCCCTATGATCCAGTGAAGGCCAAGCAACTACTCGCCGAAGCGGGCTATCCGAATGGCTTCAGTTTTACCATGAAAATGCCGACCCGAACCTATGCTGAACGCGCAGCTGAGATCATGCAGGCCTACTTTTCTATGATAGGCGTGACCATGAATATCGAAACCTCCGAGTTTCCTGCGAAGTGGGTTCAGGATGTTTTTAAAGACACCAACTACGATATGACGGTGATTGGTCATGCAGAGCCTCTTGATATTGGGATTTATGCACGCCATCCGTACTACTTCAATTATCAAAATCCTGAGTTTGATGGAGTGATGGCGGCCATCTCTGATGCAACAAGCGAAGCTGAACGGATTGCGGGATACAAGCGCGCCCAGCAAATTCTCGCCCAAGACGTGCCGGCGTTGTTCCTTTACGCCGCACCTAAGATCGGTATATGGAAAAAAGATCTTCAAGGGATGTGGCGCAATGAGCCAGTTCCATCGAACGATGTTAGCGCTGCTTACTGGCGCGAATAAGCGTGCCGAGTTCCAAAAGTAAACGCAGTCAACAGCGAGCAACATACACTCAAAGGTGAGAGCCAATGCGCCATATTATGCAATCGCTGGTAGGGTTAATCGTCACCCTGCTGGTGGTCTCTTTTGTCATTTTTTTAGTGATGGAAGCTGTGCCAGGGGATCCTGCTGAAATCATACTCGGTATGTCTGCAGCGCCCGATACATTAGAAGCACTCCGAAGCCAGTTGGGATTAGATCAATCATTTCTGGTTCGCTATGTAAACTGGCTGGTCGGTTTATTACATGGAGATTTGGGAAACTCTTATACTTATTCTACATCGGTGGCGCAGCTGATTGGTGAACGACTCACTGTGACACTGCCGCTGACTGGGCTGGCGGTGTTTCTTTCGGTGCTGATTTCACTGCCTTTGGGGGTGATTGCTGCCGCAAAACCCAACGGTATAGTTGATATCTTCGCTTCCTTATTCTCGCAAATTGGCATAGCAGTTCCCAATTTCTGGATCGGCCTATTACTGATCCTTGGCATCTCACTCAGTTTTGGTTGGTTTCCCGCGGGTGGTTTTCCTGGCTGGGAGGCGGGTTTTTGGGCTGCGCTTCAGGCGCTAATTCTCCCTTCCATTGCATTGGCAATTCCGCAGGCGGCGGTACTCACTCGAGTCACTCGGGCTGCCGTGATAGAGGTGACCAATGAGGATTTTGTGCGCACCGCTCGAGCCAAAGGCGCAACGCCAAACCAAGCGCTTTGGCGGCATATCATGCCCAATGCCCTGATCCCTATTGTGACCATGTTGGGGATGCAAATCTCGGTTTTAATCGCTGGAGCTGTACTCGTAGAGAATGTGTTTAGTCTACCGGGGATGGGCACACTGGCTTACCAAGCGCTGGCACAACGTGACCTGATTGTAATTCAAAATGTGGTGTTATTCTTTGCCGCCATTGTGATGATTATTAACTTTATTGTTGATGCCTTGTATACCGTACTTGACCCAAGACTGAGGACTCGCCGATGAAACGTCTTCCTTGGTCGCTGATCATTGGTGGCTCGATTACCACGGTGCTTGTGATTGCAGCCATCCTTAGTCAATTTTGGACACCATTCGATCCTACGGCGATCAACATCATGAATCGTTTGAAAGGACCGGGAGTGGGTGGTTTGCTCGGCGCTGACCATTTTGGGCGTGACGAATTGTCGATGATTATGGCTGGAGCCTGGGTGTCTCTCGGGATCGCTTTTTCGGCGATTACTATCGGCGGGTTGATTGGCACAGTGCTTGGTGTGGCAGCGGCCTGTAAACGAGGCCGATTTGAATCGCTGGTGATGCGCGTGAATGATGTGTTATTTGCTTTTCCTCCAGTACTCTCAGCGATTTTGCTGGCAGCAATTCTTGGTGGAGGACCGACCACCACGATTGTCGCCATCGCACTGTTTATGATCCCGGTGTTTACGCGTGTGACCCGTGGCGCAGCCTTACAAATATGGGCTCGAGACTACATTCTTGCGGCGCGTATGGCTGGTAAAACCAATACCGGGATCACCATTGAACACGTGATTCCGAATATTGCGGCGCAAATTATTGTTCAAGTGGCAATTCAAACGGGCCTCGGCATTTTGACCGAGGCTGGCTTGTCATTTCTTGGCCTCGGCATCGCGCCTCCCACGCCGAGTTGGGGACGCATGTTGGCAGATGCGCAGACTTATCTTTCTATCGCCCCTCATCTGGTGTTGGTGCCTGGTTTGGCGATTTGTACCGCGGTACTGGGTCTTAATTTGTTGGGTGACGGGCTACGCGATCTTACGGATCCGAGAAGGGGGCAATCAACATGATGCTCGATATTAAAGACCTTCGGGTGAGTTTTCAAAATGACGATGGCCAAGAAAATGAAGTAGTGCATGGCATCAATCTGTCGCTCAACAAAGGTGAAACGCTGGGAATTGTTGGTGAGAGCGGCTCCGGAAAATCAGTATTATCGCTGGCCACAATTGGTTTGCTTCCTAAGACTGCAAGGGCTTCTGGAGAGATCCTTTTCAAGGGCGAAGATATTTTAAGGATGACCGAGCGGCAGTTGTGTGCATTGCGTGGTTCTCGAATTGGAATGATTTTTCAGGAACCAATGACCGCGCTCAATCCTGCGATGAAAGTAGGAAGCCAGATTGCCGAAGGCCTAAGGTTGCACCGTCATCTCAGTCGTAGAGAAGCAAGTGCGGAAGCGCTTCGCCTGCTGGAGATGGTGCGGATCCCTGATGCTAAGCGGAAAATGCATTGTTATCCTCACGAAATGTCTGGCGGGCAGCGCCAGCGTGTTGGGATTGCGATTGCGCTCGCACTTAAACCGGATCTGTTGATTGCAGACGAACCAACAACCGCCCTCGATGTCACTGTGCAGGCAGAGATCTTGGACATTCTTGACGATCTAGTGAGTGAATTGGGGATTGCCTTGATCTTGATTTCTCATGATCTTGGGGTGATTGCTCGTATCGCCGACCGAACGTTGGTGATGTATCGCGGCAATGAGATGGAGCAAGGGGAAACCGAACGGGTGTTACGAGAGCCGAGTCATGAGTATACCGTTAAGCTTCTCTCTGCCTTGCCACAACGGGTGCGAGTGGGGCTTGAAATCACCACGCCAAATTCAGAAGGTAAGGCATGAGCAAAAAAATTCTTGAAATTATTGGCCTTACACGTGAGTTCAAGCTTGGTGATAGCAGTGTGAAAGCACTTAACAATGTATCGCTGTCACTTGAAAAGGGACAAATACTTGGGGTGGTTGGTGAAAGTGGCTCAGGCAAGTCAACCCTTGCTCGTATCGTGATGGCGTTGGATAAGCCTAGCGATGGCAATGTGCTGTTTGAAGACCAAGATATTTTTGCGCTTACCTCAGCCAAGTTACGCCGCCTGCGCGCCTGTTTTCAAATGATATTTCAGGATCCTTATGGGTCCTTGGACCCGCGGCATAAAATATCTCGGATTATCGCTGAACCTCTTCATCTAGAAGAAAACGCCCCAAAAGGTAACGCGCTTAGGGCGCGTATCGCAGCGCTGCTTGAAGAAGTGGGTCTAAACGCTGACGACATGGACAAATATCCACATGAGTTTTCTGGTGGTCAACGGCAACGTATCGCCATTGCGCGGGCACTGATCACCAAGCCTAAGTTAATCGTCGCAGACGAAGCTACTTCTGCCCTCGATCTGACGGTGCAAGCTCAGATCCTAAAGTTGCTTGTGAGCATGCGAGATAAGCACGGTATATCGGTGCTGTTTATTACTCACAATATCGGCGTTGTTGATGAAATTTGCGATAGCGTTGTTGTGATGCAATCCGGCCAGTTGGTCGAGATCGGCCCGGTTCGGCAGGTCCTCGATAATCCTCGTGAAGCGTATACCAAACGACTGCTGTCTGCCGAACCCACGCTTAAACAGATTGGTCGAAAAAAGTGTCGGCAAGATCCAATGGCTCTCTGAGCGCTTAGCAGCCAAGACCTTTCGACTTAAGCTATTAATATTAGATGGATTTCGTAAGATGATCGATTTTTCAAAGTTAAACACCCGCGCCCTCTTACAGGCTTATGCCAATGGCGATACCACGCCTTCCGAATATATGCGCTGGCTGATTGAGCGGGTTGAAAAAATAGAGCCACAGGTTTGCGCACTTTATGCTTATAAGCCTGAACAAGCCATGCAACAGGCGGAAGCGTCGACTCTGCGTTGGCTTAAGGGGGAAACGCTTGGTCCGCTCGACGGCGTACCTGTTACCGTGAAAGAGTTGATTGCCACCCAAGGCGATCCAATCCCGATGGGGACGGCAGCATCAGATAAAGCCCCAGCAAGCGAAGACGCCCCAATCGCAGCACGTCTAAAAGAAGACGGTGCGATTATCTTTGCCAAGACCACTTGCCCGGACTACGGCATGTTATCGTCTGGCTTGTCAACCTTTCACCATCTGAGCCGTAATCCGTGGGACTTAACTCAAAACCCAGGAGGCTCTTCGGCCGGGGCCGCATCGGCGGGAGCAGCAGGTTTCGGGCCATTGCATATTGGGACCGATATCGGTGGTTCAGTTCGCCTTCCTGCTGGCTGGACCGGACTGTTTGGCTTTAAGCCAAGCCTTGGGCGAATTCCAATTTATCCCTATTATACGGGGCGTTCAGCAGGCCCAATGACCAAAACAGTTGATGATGCGGTGATGGTCATGCCAACTTTAGCAAAACCAGATTGGCGAGATGCCACTTCGCTTAAGTTCGAAGCGTTGGATTGGAATGTTCCGCCTGCAGACGTTCGCGGGATGAAAATCGGTTTGCTCTTAGATGCGGGGTGCGGCATTGAAGCGGAGCCAGAAGTGAAAGCCGCAGTGCTTGAAGCGGCTCAACGATTTGCCAGCGAGGGTGCCGAAATCGTTGAAATAGATCCGGTTCTAAAAAGGGAATGGCTAGATGGCTTAGACGTATTTTGGCGCAGCCGTTTCTGGGGAAGCATGCTAGAACTGAGCCATGAGAAGCGCCAATCGATACTTCCTTATATTTATGAATGGGCAAAAACGGGGGCAGACGCCAGTCCGCTGGATGTAGTGAAAGGCTTCGATGCTACTTTGGCAATGCGAGACCGCTGTGCGGAGGTCTTCACCGAAGTTGACGCAGTGCTTTCTCCGGTGAATCCCAATGTTTCTTATCCGGCAGAATGGGCGTCACCAACCAACGATCCTCAGCAACCGTTTGAGCATATCGCGTTTACCGTGCCATGGAATATGGGAGAGCAACCCGCCGCCTCGATCAATTGTGGTTTCTCTAACAGTGGGATGCCGATTGGCTTACAGATTGTGGCCCCACGGTTTGAAGACCTAAAAGTAATTGCATTGGCGAAGGCCTACGAAAATTGGCGTGGGCCAATAAGCAATTGGCCTGAGCTCTAATCAAACACTTTCGATCGTATCCACGTACGGTTCCCAGAATAAGGGGCGGGAATGGTGTTGTGGCTTGAAATGGTGATATTCCTAAGTGGACCACTTTTAGTCAGCGCATAGCATTGGCTCTGGTTTTGACGTGCTTCGCACAGAGAAACAAGGATAAGCGTCGCTAAAGCCAGTTTCTGCAAGCGTGGTTGGATACTTCTTGTATAATTTTTACGCAGTATCCTCTGTTTCGCGAAAAAAGCTATGTTATCCTCGTAAAGGCCTTAGCTGCTCAATAGAAAACAGGAGGTGAACAGAATGGCGATTAAGTTCAGTGATATCTTGGATTTGTTTGAGTTGGTCAACTTTGGCTCGCCATTCGAACATCAAGGATATATTTGCAAAGTATCTGGTAAAAGCTATTTTTACTCTGAATTTGGCGATAACGAAGAGGCGTTGCCCGATGATATTGATGATGAGAAATATCTAGCGATTCCTGATAAGAATGACCTAGCTTTAGGTACCGAGCTGGTTTTTGACTTTGTGCAGCAATACTTGCCGTCAGAGTATGACCGTGTCCGTTCGATTTTTCGACATAAAGGCGCCTATTCAAGGTTCAAAGCATTGCTGGAACACGCCGAAAAAATTGAAGCATGGTATCAATTTGAAGCAGAGCATACTGAACTAGCATTACGGGAATGGTGCACTGCACAAGATATTGAAATTATCGGCTAGCAGTTTTTATCATGGATGCCCATACTTCGTTCGTTAGTGGTAGCTATGATAAAAATATTATTCTTTTCTTAGTTATTTTTTATTTGGTTATTATGGTACTAGGCCAAGCTTAATTAATGGTCTAAATGAAGTTGGCCATATAGGTATAAATTATGAAAGCGGTCTTTATTATGAAGCCCATCCTCCTTGCAAAAGTGCCTTTGTTGGTCGATTTTGAGATCAAATTAGTCGTTTAGTTGTCTCAACAAAGAGTGGGTACAAATTTTTATTGGAAAATGAGGAACTAGTAAGTCGCTTGTCTAAAAATCCTAATTATGTAGTTTGGGTTGTTAGGGAGAGTGGAATTAATGACGGTAGTTTTGAGTCTTTCTTTGATTTATGTTTGGCTGACTGATTTTGCACTCGATATTTCTAAAGTTCCATACCCTAGCGTGGCGGTTGGCCTACCTGATTTTATTGGTTACTGCAAAAAATAGATGTGAGGATATAAAATTATTACAGAATTTGATGAGTCTGAACATTAGGTAGGGAATAATTATATAATTTCTATTATAGAAAATAAATATTCTCGTGAAGTTCCTGAACGTTTAGAGTCTGTCACAACTGAATATGGTGCTTGTGCATTAAGGGATGGTGGTACACCTGCATGTAGAATTGAGTTACGGAGGTATCTTGGTGTTGTTTAAAAGGGGCGACCTTAACAGTTACTACTAGTAAATTTCGACGAATTCTTTACTGCAGGTTAAGCTTATTTTCTGTGTTGGGTTTGTTACAAGATCTTACTTTAATATTTCTGCATTGAAGTAGTTATTTATTAAGCCTTTAACTTCAGACGCTTTGCCTTCTTTCCAAGTGAGCGAGCGTTCTTCTACATATATGAGTGAGTCAAGATCCACTCCTGCTGCTTCATAATAAGAAATGAAATCTTCAAGTACTGATTTTTCAGCAAATATGAAACTAGGAGTATTAGCTTTTTCTCTTTCGTTGAATACTTTTAAGACTAGTTCGGTTGCTATATCTTGATCTTCATAGCTGTATGTTATGGTACCAGATTGATCGACTTCAAACGAAATTCCCTCTTCTTCAAAAAGAAGTTGTAGCTGCATTGCTTCATCTCCGCTGAGCTTTATGCTCGGTCTAGATTCTTCATTGCAAGATACTAACAAAAGTAACGACAGTAAAAAGAATGATTTCAATGGTAAAGTGAAGTCCTTAAAATACCGCATAATAACTGCGACTTTATGTTGAATTGTGCCAGTGTAACACTTCAAGTAGCTGCCGACCATATTATGAAGGTTAAGTTGGGACTTGCCCTAACTAGTATTATATCGTTGTTTATTTTGTGCTGGAACACGCCGAAAAAATTGAAGCATGGTATCAATTTGAAGCAGAGCATACTGAATTAGCCTTGCGGAAATGGTGCGCCGCGCAAGATATTGAAATTATCGGCTAGCAGTTTTTCTAATGCAGTATCATGGCCCCAAAATTAGCTAATACGTGGGATTAGGGGATGATTTTAGATACTGGGTGTTATTTTTTACTGGCGATTCACCCGCTGACTCGTTAAATCAATGGGAAAACCCATTGTACGGTTCTGAATAAAATTACAATTTCGAATCGACAACGATGAATCATTTCCATACTGTAAATGTAACTACAGAATTAATTTATATTTATACGGCAGTCTCTGAACCAGCATCGGTGTTGCTCTTTTTGTTTTGGGTTGATGGGGATAGTTTTAAAAGATACACTGGCTCAGATTCCAATTCGCAGCGATGCTTCATACAAGCGTCTAGAGTGGATGGATTGGCGAGGCAAACTATTTCGCTGATAAGGGCTGGCAATACCTCAATTTTTAACCACAGGTCGGAGAATAACAATTGCGTAAATTTGTGGCGTTTCTTTCAGATAAAAATAAAGACCTTTTTAGTGAGCAATTGTTACTTGCACATATCAAGCATTTACAGCAACTTGATGCATCAGGCAAGCTTCATTTATGCGGACCTTTTACCGACAATGATTCAGCCATTCAAATTTTAATGGTGCAGAACATTGAAGAGGCAACGGCGCTTGTAAATCAAGATCCATTTGTACATTACGGGTATTATAAAACGGTCGAAATTAAGGAATTGATTGAAGCAAATGCGGATAACAATTGGCTTACGAGTCATCCACAGACAGAAGAAAAACGAAATTAATGCGCTTGTATGATTGTTTGGCTTAAGCTCTCAAGTCAAAATTTAATCATTAAATTCTGGTTTTCAAATGCGTATCTCGACTGCATTTGAATACTTTTTTCAGTGAGGTGCAAGATTCCGGTGCCATGCGCCCACGGCTAAACGCGATAATGACTCGCGTCAGAGGACTGGGGGAACGCTTAATTTAGTGATCAGCGTAACCCCAAAATATGCAGAAAAGCAGCGCCTTAGGCGGCTTTTATCGATTTGGTTTTTGCCTTCGATTTGGCCTTCGACTTACGCTTGTTACTTTGGCCTTGTTGTTCGGCAAGCACCAGTTCAATCTTACGTTGCTCCATGTCGACTCGAGCTATTTTCACTTGGATTTGTTGGCCGATGGCATAGCTTTTACGGCTATTCTCTCCGGTTAAACGCTGTTTAGCGGCATCAAAATGATAGAAATCACCTTGTAGCGCAGAAACATGCAGCGCACCTTCGACACCGCTGTCTTGCAGCTCGATATATAAACCAAAGTTGTTCAGGCCACTGATCATACCGGTAAAGCATTCGCCCACACGGTCTTGCATATATTCGCATTTTAACCAGGCATCTACGTCCCAGCTGGCGGCATCGGCACGACGAGCGACTTGCGAGCAATGCTCGGCTAAGATCAACATTTGCTCCGTTTGATAGGGATAGTTGACCTTTGGTGCCGAACTAGGTGCGCCAGCAATACGGCGAACGGGATCTAAGCCTTTACCACTCATGCTTTTTAAGGCGCGGCGTAGTAAACCGCCGCTCTCTTTGGCTCGGATCACCGAGCGGATCGCACGGTGGACCAATAGGTCGGGATAGCGACGAATGGGCGACGTAAAGTGCGCATAGGCGTCAAAGTTTAGGCCAAAGTGACCTTGGTTTTCGGGGCTATATATTGCCTGACTCATTGAACGTAGCAGAATGGTTTGGATCACTTGCGCATCGGCGCGCTCACTGGTGCTGTTTAGTAAGCGATTATAATCTGCAGGGGTGGGGGCTTCGCCACCGCCCAATTGTAACCCCTGTTCGCCAAGAAAAGCCCGCAAGCTGGTGAGTTTCTTCTCTTTAGGGCCTTGGTGAACCCGGTATAAGGCTGGCAGTTTGAGTTGCTCTAGGAAGCGAGCAGTGGCGACGTTGGCGCACAGCATACATTCTTCAATTATTTTGTGAGCGTCGTTGCGAACCACCGGTACGATCTGTTCTATTTTTCGTTGCTCATCAAATTTGAAGCTGGTTTCCTGGGTTTCAAAGTCAATGGCACCGCGCTCATTTCGAGCCTCACGTAGTACTGCGTACAAGCTGTGTAAGTCGTGTAGCTGTGGCAGTATCGCTCGATAGTGCTCGCTTAAACGGATACCTTTGCGGCTGTCACTGCGTTCTAAGATACAAGCCACTTGGCTATAAGTGAGCCGAGCGTGAGAGTGGATCACCGCTTCAAAAAATTGATAGTTAGCTAGTTGGCCAGTGGCGTCAATATTCATCTCACAAACCATGACGAGGCGATCCACATGCGGATTTAATGAGCACAGACCGTTGGAGATGGCTTCTGGCAACATCGGAACCACATGCCCCGGAAAATACACTGAGGTGCCGCGTTTTTGTGCTTCTTCGTCTAAGGGGCTGTTTGGGTGGATGTAATGCGATACATCGGCAATGGCCACTAATAAACGCCAGCTACCTTCGGCTGCGGGTTCGCAAAATACGGCGTCATCAAAGTCTTTGGCGTCTTCCCCATCAATGGTTACAAAGGGGGTGGTACGCAGATCGACACGATGGCGCTTGTCTTGTTCGCTCACTTCACTGGCCATTTGTTTTGCTTGCTCTAGCGCCACTTTTGGCCAGATATGCGGGATCTCATGGCTACGGATCGCCACGTTAATTTCCATACCGGGTGCCATAGGGTCACCGATTACTTCGGTAATTTTTGCCATGGCGTTATTACGCTTGTAGGGATAGCTAATAAGCTCGGCCATCACATATTGACCCAGCTTCGCACCGGCGAGTTGAGCAACAGGCACTTCAATACGGTGGGTGATCCGCTGGTTTTCTGGTTCAACATAGTGTTGGCCATCTTGCGATTTTAAACAGCCGATAATGCGGTGCGTATTTTGCTCGAGGATTTTGATGATGCGAGCTTCTTCGCGACCTCGGTTATTAAAGCCATTGGGTAAAGCTTGCACTACATCGCCATCAAATACCTTGGCCATTTGGCTACTATGCAGCACAAAATCAGTGTCGCGCCCAGGGCATTTTAGAAAGCCAAAGCCTTCTCTATGACCAATCACCGTACCGGTGACGAGTTCGCTGTCGTCCACCGGCCAATAGGCTCGGCGACGATCACTGTGAAGCTGCCCATCACGACTCATAGCGATTAAGCGACGGCGCAGTGCTTCTAAGTCATCGTCGGTACTGAGCCCTAATGCACTGGCGATTTTTTCGCGAGTGAGGGCTTCACCGTGTTGGTCGAGTAGGGCGATGATCGCTTCGCGATCAGGGATTGGATTCGCATATTGCTGCGCTGATTTGCTAGTTGCTGAGTTTGAGTCTTGACTCATCGTTATTGCTCTCTTTAATTCGGGGCCAATAACCTTGCACTAGATGAAATGTTCTGTTGATGCAGTTCAGATATAACTCTCAAGGTTGTTAGGCTAAATGCGCTCGCGTTGCGAGTCGCTCAAATGGTCTCTTGCGGCTGTTACGCCGAGTAAAATTAGGCTGGCGAGCAAGAGTGGTTGCGCATTGACTTATAAGTGGTTTGTATGACGTTTTGGTGACAAACCATGTTGCAGAGTCGATGCTCTCAATTGGAAAAACAAGCTGGAATTTAAAACGACGGAACGAAGGTTAAATGAAGGCAACCAAAGCAGAGTTCAAAAAATAGACTGATTTTCTAATGTTTGCCACTGTATACACTTGTAGAAAATTGTCAACCTATTGTTTCGCTTTGCGGCTTTCAAACCTCAAGCCAGCCTGTGTTCACAAATCGAACACTTGCTTGTGGCACTTAAAAATTAGTGACGTTATTGTCACCAGCGCTAACAGTTCAATAAAAAATATAAATAATACATCCGGGAATTTTATGAAAAAAATATTAATCAGCTTGTCGCTGCTGCACTTTGGTGCTCAGGCGATGCCATTTACCGATCATGTGCTAAATGACCACTATAATGGTCAGGCCAATGGGATCCCCACCGCGAACGATCATAACGATGGTGTGCCAGATCTATTTGATGCCGCAAATGTATTGCTGGGTACCTCTTATACCAGTAATGCCGACCTCGACGCACGCTTTGTTGCCGATGATCAAGTGTTTATTGGTCAGGGGCAGCATAACATTGCCTTAATCGGCTTAACGGCAGGGAACTACAATACTCTGGGGGTTTATACCGACAAGGGAAAAGGCCAAGATAAGCTCGCCTTATTGCCTTCCGATCCTCAGTTTGGTTTTACTGGTGATGGCTCTTCACTCAATCCTTTTAGCGGTGCAGCGTTTGATCTGGTCGGCGAGTTTGCGTGGTATTTAGAGCAAGGTGGGCCCTATAACCAAACCACTTACTATTCAGAAAATCAGCTCAATGGCGGTTGGGATCATATGATGACCTTTGCCATGCCGGAGCTTAACGGCATCACTAAATTCTTGGAAATTGGTGGCCAAGTGCTGGAATACAGTTTTAGCAATGCTTTTTTGATTGGTTGGGAAGACCTTCCCTATGAGTTTCAATCAGCTGGCGTATTAGGCGATGATGACTATGACGATATGATGTACTTAGTCGACTTCAAACCTGCCAGCACGGTACCCGAGCCTACCAGTGCTTGGTTAATGGCGGCGGGCCTCATCGGCCTTGGCTTTACTCGGCGTCCAGCGAAAAGCTAGCTAAACGCCTAAGTGGTTGCCTACCGTCATTCACTCTGTTAGCTAGCGGGTAGGCAGCTTCACTTTATTCGTTGCTAAATAATTCACGATGAGCAAAGCTTACTAAAGCGAGGATCAGCGCGTGAGTATAATTACCTTGGCGGGTCGCTAATCCGTTGGTGAGCAGGCCAATTGCCCCTCCTTTTTGCTTAATGTTGGTGGTATTAAAAAGCTTGTCCATCAACGGGCCGAGTTCGTCACCTTGAGCAAGAGCTTGATAAACCGACGCAGGCAAGGGCATATTGGCCCCACGTCCCACCGACATCTGTTGTCGATCGGCAATCACCGCATAAGCAAAGGTAGCTGGACCATCTTCAAACAAATCGACACCGCCCTCGATGGCCGCATAAAAATCAGCATCTTGTTGTTGCTGACAATAGCGAAGTCGGTTCACTGCTCCATCGCGAGTCTCCTGGCTGGTCATGGGCTGTTCTGCAACCAGAGAAGGGGCATGCATGCCCTGGCAATCAATCTGCTGCTCCGGGTAATAAAGCGCTAAGGCCTCTTTAACGGCAGCAATTTTTACCGGATTAAGTGAGCCTACAATCACTTTAAGTGTTTTATTCGCCATCTATGATTCCTTGGTAGGGTTTATAGGGTGATGCTAACACAGCTTGCTTCGGCTGCGGAATGACTGTTTGGTGATGAGATAGCGGCTTGATACGATGAAAACCGTATTGGTGAGATCACTGCTTGGGGGGATCGATCAACAAGTTTTAAGGCTGGTATAAAACGGAAGTAGAAAATACGGCAAGAAATTTAAGTGACTAAAGCTCTTGCGGGTTAAGCGGCTTTATTATCTTTTCCTGCTTCGTTCGGTGGTGAGCAATTTAGAATAACAGGGCTTATATCTATAAACAGGAAATGGAAATGCTTACAGGGCGAAGAGTAACGAGGCATTCGCGGTCGCAGAGCAGGGGGGCGCAAACATCCCGCTCAGACAGATAAAATGTATCTGCCCCCTTTATTTGAACGTTCTCTGTAGGAAGGTCACCGTTTAATAAAACTTTGATGATTAAACGCTGGCGACTAGCGAATGGCAAGGACACTACGGTGGCGGGGATTAAGCAAACCGGATGCTTTTTATGTAAACAGAGGCTTTGTTATTCGTAGCGTTTTAAGCTAAATGAAGAGATTTTGCTCTAACGATAAAAGACGTTTTTTTAATGACAATCCGCCAGCATAACCTACCAGCGTACCTTGAGAACCAATAATACGGTGACAAGGAATGATAATCGCCAAACTATTTGCGCCATTTGCATTACCGACAGCTCTCACTGCCGCTTCATTTCCAATTGAACGAGCTAAATCTTGATAAGTGGCGGTGTGACCGTATTCCACCTTTTCTAATGCGCCCCATACCGACTTTTGAAAATCTGTACCTATCAGCAATAGGGGAATATCAAAAACGCGACGTTCACCAAGAAAGTATTGTTCAAGCTGAGTCTTGGTTGATTCCAAAATATCGTCGTTTTGTTCTGTAAATGATGCATTCAGACCAAGCTGAATGCGTTTATCAACAGACGCTCTCATTTTGCGATATCGAAAGTCGCACAAACAAAGCTGACCTTGATACGAACCGAGAAGAAACTCCGCATAAGGATGTTTGAAATACTGAATATTGATCTGTTGCACGGTGTCTGCCCCTTAAACAAAATGCTATAGCTAAAGTCACATCGACAGCTGTTTTTCTTGAGAAAATAAAGACTGCCAGTTTCCTGTTTCTGTTATCTCAAGTAATTGGTGTTGTAGTCTTTTATGCATAGCTTGATGGGCAAAGTTACCCATGCTTATACGTTTCACTCCTAAACTTGCTAATACCTCGAAGTCAGGTAATTCAGGTATTGTCATTACATTGATCGGGAGTGACGCAGCTTTGACGATTGTTTTGATATCATCAATTTGGCTCAGGCAAGGAAAGAATAGTCCATGAATTCCAGTCCTTTGATAAGATGCTATTCGTTTTACTGCTTCTGCAACGGCATTATCTATACCTAGTAAAAAGACATCACATCGTACATTAATAAATACATCTATCTCACGTTGCTGTAATTGATAACAAATAGCAGCGAGTAGCTTGGTAAATTCACTGGTATCAACCAAGGTTCTGTCTGAGCCGACTCGACTGTCTTCAATATTGATACCGACAACACCAAGCTCAAGCAATTGCTGAATATTGTCGACAATGATTTTAGGATCTCGACTAAATCCCGCTTCAATATCCACTGTTAACGGAAGACAACTCGCTGCTTTAATACGCGAGACAATGTATCGTAATTCTTTAAAAGGAATTTCTTCACCATCTTCGTAGCCCAGCAGGCCGGCGATAGCGGCACTGGACGTTCCCAAAGCTTGATATCCTGCATTTTGTGCACATTTTGCGCTGATTGCATCCCACACATTTGCGATTAAAAGTGGCTGCGCTTGTTGGTGCAGAAGTTTAAATTCTTGCATCTTACATATCCTCTATTGGTGGTCGCTATCGTGATGCTGTTGTAGGTGATTATTCAGAAAAATGAGAATGTGTACCAACAATATGAATCGACTTATAATATAAGTCATGCTTATAATACCTGCTGCCGTTAACCCTGGGTTTATCTGTTTTGTTTAAAAATATCAATCTGTTAGTCACATTTGAATGTGCAGCCAGACATAAAAGCTATAGTTTAGCTTCGACTGAGCTGTGTATTTCTCAAGCGGCTGTTAGCCAACAAATGCGACAACTGGAGCAGGCGCTAGGCGGGCGCATGTTTATCCGTAAACGCAGACAGATGGTGTTAAGTCAACAAGGACAGTTATTATTCGAACATACTCAAAAAGCACTCGGGATTATCAATCAAGGTTTAAGCCAAGTTCGCCAAGAAGTTATCGCTGGTGAACTTACGATTAGCTCAACCCAAGCCTTTACCTCGCTGTGGCTTATGCCACGATTGCAGTGTTTTTCTGAGCAGTATCCAGATATACAAATTCGCGTTGTGTCTTCTCCTCATTTTGAAGACTTGAAACAAGCACATATTGACTTGGCTATACGTTTTGGCAGTAAAGTCGCTGAATATACGCCAGATAGTCTTGCGTGTGATTATTTGGGTCAAACAGATGTATATCCAATATGTTCTGCACAATTAGCGAAAAAACTGCCGTTAAACTCTCCTATCGATCTGCTTTCTACTTGGCTTGTCACTTTGGAAAGCCCAGGCGCTTATGATTGGAAAAGCTGGTTTAATCACATCGGTATTACGGAGTATGAACAGCATAAGCAATGGACGAAGGTAACAAGCACCGATATGGCGTTAAACGCGGTTGTAAATGGTCATGGTGTTACGCTAGCAGTGCCTTATTTATGCCAGCGTCAGCTTGATTCTGGCGAGCTAGTGATTCCTTTTAAACTTGCTCATCCTTACCCAGTGAAGCGCTATATGGTCTATGACCCGCACTCTTCCAAATTAGCTCGTTTAAAAGTATTTATGGCGTGGTTAGCAACCGAGATGCCAACCAGCAATTAAACGAGTTGGGGGCTTAATAGCCACCCAGGTACCCTCAATTTATGAGGCTTTGGCTTTTTTATTGTCATACATCTATAAGCCATCAAACTTCAAAAATTACCAAGCTCCCATCAAAAAGCTTTTTTAAGATGGGGCTTAAATCTAGGTTCCATATATAGATGGTATCGATGACTTATTTTTGTCGTCAGGTTGCTCTTGGGCCTGTCAATCTCGTTCAATTTTAAGGGCGTAGCATCCATATGCCGCAAATCTTAGCAGCACAAACTCGACAACAGGATTGGATAAAAAATTATCCAGCACGAGCTGAGCGTTACTTGGGCTAACCAGTTCGGCATCTACAATTTCTTCGCCGCGATTGTAGGCTCTTAGTACAAAGTTTTGCCCCAAGTAGTCGGTATCTTTGCCGCTTGGCAATGGGAGTTGAGTCAGATCTGGTTGTTCATCGCTTGCTTGAGCACGAATAAAAATTGGCCCATATTCTTTGTAGGGACCGGGAGCGCCGAACGGACAATAACTAGCAAGAATAATTTTTTCCCCAGCACGGGCCCTGCGTAAAATATCGCGACATGGCTCACCGCCTTCAGCAATTTTAAATACGACCGCTTGGTTTTGATCGTCGAGCCCTGCATTTCGTGCTTTCAATAAAAAGTCGGGACGTATTGGTGTAATAAGCGCCATAAATTATTCCTTGTAATCAATGTATTGATGAACAGCTTACGAGGAAAAATTAAGTTATACGCTCCGATTCTTGCGCACTTGAAAGCGCAAGAATCGGATGGCTGCGAAATAGACCATGGGATATGATGAGGGCAAACAGCTCCCTTGGATATAGAATCATGGCCGATACAGATGCACGTATAGTGCAGGTTGCTCAGAGAATCGAAACCGATGCCGACGAAGCGCTTAATCTTGAAGAATTGGCTAGGCAAGCAGCGATTAGTCCTTGCTACTTACAACGTAAGTTCAAGGCCATGTTTGGCGTGTCGCCCAAGATTTTTCAGAATGCCATCCGCATCAATCGATTAAAGCAATCACTTAAAAAAGGGGGCGGTATCAGCGATGCGATATTTGAAGCGGGTTTTGGTTCAACCAGCCGAGTCTATGAGCAAGTCAACCGAAAGCTAGGTATGACACCTTCTGCTTATCGTGACGGGGGCAAAAACCTCACCATCTCATTTGCCTTAAGGACCACCGTCTTCGGTCAGTTAATGATGGCCGCCACCGAGCGAGGCGTATGCTTTGTGCACTTAGCCGACGACGCAACGCATCTTCTACAAACACTGCACCGTGAGTTTCCCAATGCGCAGCTGGTAGCAAGCCCTGAAGATATGTCTCATGAGTTGGACTTGTGGATTGAAGCCCTGGAGAGTCACCTTGCCGGCAAAGGACCAAAGCCCGACTTACCGCTACACCTGCGCGGTACCGCATTTCAAATAAGCGTCTGGAAATTTTTAATGAGTGTCGAAGACGGACAACAGGTATCGTATAAACAAGTCGCGGAAGGTATCAATGCACCAAAATCGTTTCGTGCGGTGGCTAACGCCTGTGGTGCTAACAATATTGCAATATTGATCCCCTGTCACCGAGTACTACGCGGAGATGGTCAGCTCGGAGGCTATCGTTGGGGGGGACAGCGCAAAGCAAAACTACTCTCTATGGAAGCTGATCGTAAAAGATGATTTTATTTAAGTGATTGCTTTTAAATATAAAATTGTTGATTATTCTAGCCGCTCAGACAGTGACCCCTTTTATTTCTGATCCGCATTTAGGGGGCTAGCTCCCTTTGGCAACCCAATTATGGCTTGATGATTTTACGCATGTTGTGACTAACCATTTGATAACCGATGCTATTGTATAAATATTGGGCACCAGTGTTTTGATTAAAAACATGCAGCCCTATGCTCGTGACTCCCTGCTCTGCGACGACTTTTTCAATTAAATGAAGTGCAGATTTTGCGTAACCTTTTCTACGATAATTTTCATATATACCAACGTCATATATAAAAGCAGATTTGCTACTCGCTTGATCTTCAACTTTAACCCAAATATAGCCAGCATGATCACCACTTGTGTTTTCTATCACATCAAATAAGTAATTATTTTTGCTCTTTAATCCCTCGGGTAAAAGATTAAAACACTCGTTTTTAGACCTCTCTAATGCTCCTGATTTATCCCAACGGCCAGATTGAACATTTTCATTTGCATAAGCAGGGATCATTATATTTTGATACTTCGAGAATGACTCATCATTCATCGGTTTTAATGAAATTTTCATACGATTGTAAACTCTTGATTGGGGCACACTAGGCCAAGTTATGGGGCTACGTTGAGCGTTAGCGGAAAATTCGCCTGAATGAGTAAGGATAAATGCGCTGAAAGCCCACTATAGGGGCTGACTATCCAGTAACTATCTGATGATTAAACGCTAAGGTCTAGTGAAAGGCAAGGGCATGAGCGTGAGGAAATTTCTGAAAGAAGCCAGACACCTTTTTACTTAAAGAGAGGGTGAGCTGAACAAAAAATAAAAAAAATAACAAAAAAATAACAAGACAGCCATCCCAACTAGCCAAATGATGATAATAATCTAAAATATCAATAGTTGGTTTTAGGGAGTTATTGCCATGCCTCGGTCCAGACAGTCGCAAGTGAGCTTATTGGATACACCTTATTATCACTGTGTTTCCCGCTGTGTTCGGCGGGCTTTTTTGTGCGGTAAAGACCAACACACAGGTAAAAGCTATGAGCACCGCCGCCAGTGGGTGGAAGATTATTTGCTGCAACTTACTGCGGTTTTTGCCATTGATGTCTGTGCCTATGCTGTCATGAGTAATCATACCCATATGGTATTGCACATTGATAAGGCTAAAGCCGAAGCCTGGTCCATGGATGAAGTGTTAGAACGCTGGCATATTCTGCATCAGGGCACCTTACTGACTCAAATGTATCTCAATTCTGAGTTACGTCCAAAGTTAAGTGAGGTGCAATTACAGGCCATTCACGCCACAGCTGAAGTCTATCGGACTCGCCTTTTTGATTTAAGCTGGTTTATGCGCCATTTGAATGAATACATTGCTCGAGCTGCCAATAAAGAAGACCAATGTACCGGTCGTTTTTGGGAGGGGCGTTTTAAATCTCAAGCGCTTTTAGATGAAGCAGCCCTCGCAGCTTGTATGGCCTATGTGGATTTAAACCCGGTTCGCTCAAATATAGCGAGCACGCCTGAAACCTCAGACCACACCAGTATCAAACAGCGCATTCAGCAAGCCAAACAAGGTCAGCAACCCAAGCCGCTAATGCCTTTTGTCGGTAACCCCAGAGAAACCATGCCTAAAGGTTTACCCTTTGAGCTACAAGACTACCTGCAACTGGTGGAGCTCACCGGCCGCGTTATCAGAGAAGATAAACGTGGGTATATCGATGATGCACAAGCGCCCATTTTACAGCGCTTACAAATCGATGAAGAAAGCTGGTTAGCCTTGAGCACGGGTTTAGAGCATCACTTCGCCAGTGTGGTGGGAGCGGGTCACTCGCTAGAGCGCTACAAGCGTGAGCACAATCAACTTCGCATCAAAGGCATGGCAGCGGTTAAACGCTGGCTTGATGCTGGGTAAGTAATTTATTTATAGTCTGATTTTTTGTCGACTGAGTAGGTATTTAGCATATCTCGAATCACTATGTCTTTCGCCCTCGTGAATCGCTTCGCATTGACTAAAGCCCCAATATTTAGCGTTTTCAAGAACAAGTTGGCTCTTCAAAATTGATTTGAGTTGATGACATCGACGGATGCTCATTGGATAGTTAGAATGGCTGTCTAATTAGTTATTTTTCGCCCTCATGAATCGCTTCGCATTGACTAAAGCTTTGATTAACGCCCCAGTATGTAAGGTTTTTAAGAACAAGTTAGCTCTTCAAAGTTGATTTGAGTTGATGACATCGACAGATGCTCATTGGATAGTTAGTATGGCTGTCTAATTAGTTTATTGGATAGTTAGAATGGCTGTCTAATTAGTTTAGATTTGAGTTGATGACATCGACAGATGCTCATTGGATAGTTAGTATGGCTGTCTAATTAGTTTATTGGATAGTTAGAATGGCTGTCTAATTAGTTTAGTCTAATTAGTTTAAAACTCGATACACCAGCCAAGGGGAAGTCGCATCAAGTTAACCAGTTTTGGTCGGATACAACTAAACGATTTTAGCCTCACTAAAATATTGACGCTGATACTCAAGCTGCCTTAATTCTGTGAATTACAAAGCAACTACCCTCATGTGGTTTTTTGAACATTAAGACTGAAACGAGCCAAACGCGTTCTTAATTGTAGAGACTCATCTCGTTGGCTTGTGCTCTGGTTCGCTAATTTTAGTACTGCGTTGCCAATCTCGGCTAATGAGTTGTTGATCATCACAACGTTTGTATTGATTTCTTCGGTGACGGTTGTCTGTTGCTCTGCTGCGGTGGCAATCTGCGTGACCATGTCACTAGCCTCAACCACATCAGAAAAAATAGATTTTATTTCAGTCGCTTGATTATTAATAGCGTTAACGGCTTGTTCTACATTACTGGCAATAATATGCATCGCATCTAGCGAGTGTTTAGCCTTCGAGTTTAGGCTTTGGATGGTATTTTGAATTTGATGCGTCGATTGTTGAGTGCGGCTAGCTAGGTTTCGTACTTCATCTGCGACCACAGAAAAACCTCTTCCATGGGCTCCTGCTCTTGCCGCTTCGATGGCCGCATTGAGGGCTAACAAGTTAGTCTGTTCGGAAATATCTTCAATCATCTTAGTCATCTCATTAATCTGAATCACACCGCTGTTAAGTTCATCAACATGTTGACTGGATGAATGAATATGCGTCGCGTCCGCTTTGGTTCCTTCGGCCATTTTTTGCATAATAAGGCTACCGTTTTGAGCGCTGGCACTTACGTTTTGAGTTTTATTGGCGGCCACTTCGGCATTTGATGCGATTTGCACAATGGTCGCCGACATTTGAGTCATCGCTGAGCCGAGTAGCTCCATTTGTTCTTGTTGTGATTGAATTTGCGCACTACAACTATTTCCTAGTGTGTGAAATGTTTGTCCATCGTGATCTGCTTGATCTAGTAAAGCCATTGAGTCACACAAAATTTGTCCAATCGTTTCTCTGAGCAAGGCTACGCTTTGGGTGATTTTAGCGAATTCTCCCTTTTCGAAAGGTTCACTCTTTACAGAAAAGTTGCCGAGATTCATTTCTTCTAGCTGTTGACGGACTTGTCTGATCTGGGCGACCAAGCTTAGATAAAATCGAATAAAGGCCAGAATAATGGCAATCGAACAAAGTCCAAGAGTGACGATTAAATAGTTATTTTGAATGTTTGTAGAATAATGCACGAAGTTTGTAATGAAGAGGGCTGACAAGGATACGAACATCAGAAATAACAGGCGCAGCTTGATGGAAAAAATAGTATTCCGCATAAAAATTCAACCAGTAATGGATCGCAATCTATGATCTCATATTCCAAATGCGGTTTACCAAAGCATCTAAGGGAAGTGATTTTTCACCGATGAAACATCGGCCTGAAGGCGCGTTGATGTTGACTAACTATCGAGTCAAACAGGTCATATCGAACGATAATAAAGCTCGAGCATTTTTGTTTACTGGGATAAGTTCATTTATTGGGGGTGTTGGTCGTAAGGGAAGGATTGAATAGGGGCTAGCCGAGTGGCTTTGTCCGGCAGATGCGGCCTATTCGCCACATCTACCGAGATGTTTATTGCTTCTCAAAAGCACCTAAATCTGGGGCATGGCCTAAGCTGGGTAAACCTACGTCAACGCCAGCATCGATTAAGTCGCTGTCTGATTTCAGTTTAAATAAATCGTTATCGGCTAAGCTACCATCGATATTTCTTTCCATGGTGGCTAAAGAAAGATCCAGGCTGAGAAAATCTGCCGCGCTGAGCGATACACCGCCATTCCATGAATTCGCCAGCTGGTCGGCATTGCTAATATTCTCACTGCTAGATAAGGATATATTGTTGCGGAAGATGTGAGTCTCGCCATCGTTGAGGGAATTACTAAAGCCAAAATTAATGCCGTTATCATAGGCGGTGTTGTTGAGCAGCGTGATCCCGCCAGCATTGTTGTTTTGGTCAAAACCTTTCAGCGGATTCCCAAAAGCGACTGAGTTGCTGATCCGATTATTGGCCGCCTTAAAATTTCCGCCTAATTTAAATCCATTACCGTTGCCGGAGAAGCCGCCATAGCCCCATACGTCAACGCCATTACGAAAAGCCCAGCTATTTTCGATAATCACCACTTCATCACTGTCGTAGGTATCAAAGCCATCGTCGGAATTTTCCCAAGCACGACAACCAATAAACTTATTGCCCGGCCCTTGGGTTTGCTTAGGGCCAAAGCCATCGGCCATACTGCCATCCTTTTTAGGATCGTAATTACGATAAGCATCGGAGTTAATCACCGTGGTATAGGCTCCCCCTTTATTAATTTCTAAACCAGTATTGCGATTGTGGTGGAAAGCGCAGTTTTCAAAAGTATTATGTTTGCCCTTTACATAAACCCCTTGATAGCCAGCACGAGTCACTTCAATGCCTTTGAAATACCAATAATCACCATTTAAAGCAAAGCCATAGGAGTTTTGTACCCATTGCTGTTCGGGGAAAGAAAAATCGATGATGGCTCGCCCGCAATTGGCGGCCACCACACTGATTGGTGCGCCAGCCTGTCCCGATTTGGCGAGAGTGATGGTATTGGCAACGCCGCTGGTATAAGGAATGTTGTAGCTGCCAGCTTGCAATAGGAGCATTTCGCCTGCACCGACTAAGTTCAGTGCACTGTTAAAATCTAAGGCTGAGTTGAAGCTGTCGCCATTGGCCCAGCTGGTTCCTGTGGGGGATACGTAGTAAATATGATTGGCGGTAACGCCGCTGGTTTCCCCTGCACAGCTGGCTGCCCCGCTAGCCGTCGCTTGCGCGGTATTCGAGTTATATTGGCTGCCCGCTAAACCATATTTGATCCAATAGTAATAGGTGGTTCCCGCGCTGGTATCCTGATCGACATAAGTCTGTGCGCTATTGCTAAGACTAGCGATCCGCACTCGGCCACTGGGATCGGCATCTGTATCGCGATATAGTTGGATACTTGATACCTCTCCAGCCTTCGACCAATTTAAATCAATGGTTGCGTTGTTGGCTCTGGCATTTAAGCACAGGTATTCGCCACAGACTGTATTGTAAGTGGTGGCACTGGCTACGGCTGAATTATACTGCTGACCATTGGCGGTGAATTTGAGCCAGTAATAATAAGGGCTGGCGAGTTGTATGGTGTTATCGCTATAGCTGGTGGTTGTAGTATTTAGGGTGGCTATGCGCGTTCGGCCACTGGGGTCGGCGTCGGTATCGCGATAAAGCTGAAGATTGCTTACGGTTCCTTCAATGGTCCAATTAAGAGCGATTGCTCCGGCACTGGGGCTGGCCGCTAAACAAACACTGGCACCGCCGCCACTGCCACAATTTGCCGCGAGTACTGCAATACTTGAAGAGCCGCAGCCAAATAATAATAAGCTGATGAATACGGTACGTAACATGTTTAAATCCCTCTATTTATACCTAGTCCGTTGATAAGGATTACAGTTGGCCTCTGTTGTTTGATCGTTAGCTGCTATCTATGGCGTATATACGAGTTATCGCTTCGGCTAATAACAATCAAATAACAGGATGCTTAAATTAATCGAGAGCTTACGGATTACAGCTATTTCGCAGGCTCTTGCTATTTGTAATATCTTAGCATTAGAAAATTAGCTCGGGCATGAAATGCTACTGATTATTTGAATCATGTGGAGTCGAGCAACTTTTGCCTCTTGGTGCTGGTGACCGCAATTGATAAAGTTGTGCCAATTTTGATTGGTGAGGGAGCACAGACCCTGCGCAAGTTTAGGCTTGCTGCAACATCAATTGAACTTGCTTACCAATAGTTTCGATGGCTCGCTCTATTCGCTGGTTGGGAAGGTTGGCATAATTGAGGCGTAAACAGTGCTGATACTTATTGGCTGCCGAAAACAAGTTTCCCGGAGCGATACCAATGCGTAATGGTTTTAAGCGTTCATTCAGTTGTTCGGCATTGATTTGTTCTGGTAGTTCGACCCACAAGAAGAACCCGCCTTGCGGACGACTGATTTTGGTTCCTTTGGGGAAGTAGCGCTTGAGCCACTGTAGCATCAGGTCTCGATTGCTTTGGTACTGTTGTTTGGCCAGGCGGAGGTGTTTTTCGTAATACCCTTGTTCAATAAAATCGGCCACTGCCAATAACGGTAGGCTATTGGCGCCTAAGGAACTTACAAATTTTAAGTGGGTGAGCATTTTACCGAAACGTCCGGGGGCAACCCAGCCCACTCGTAAACCGGGGGCGATGGTTTTTGAGAACGAAGAACAAAACAGCACGCGCTCGTTACTATCGTAAGATTTAAGGCTGCGTGGCCGAGGGTGTTGATACACCGTATCCCCGAGGATGTCATCTTCAATAATGGCGAAGTCATACTTTTCTGCCAAACGAAGGAGTTTGAGTTTATTTTTTTCGGGCATCTGATAACCCAGCGGGTTATTTGAGCTAGGGATCAGCTGTAGTACCTTAATTGGCCATTGCTCTAGCGCAAGCTCGAGAGCGGGCAGACTAATTCCCGTTTCGGGGTGGGTCGGAATTTCTAAAACTTTGAGCTGATTTGACTGAATGGCCTGCATCGAACCGTAGAAGTTAGGAGAGTCTATTGCAACAATGTCACCGGGTTGGGTGAGAGCTTTTAGGCTTAAGGACAAGGCTTCTTGGCAGCCAGCGGTAATTTGAATGTTATCGGGATGGATATGGCAGCCTGAGTTTTGCATTAAGCGTGCGATCTGTACCCGAAGCTTATACAGGCCATTTCCTTTGTCACAGCTAAATATTTGTTTGCTGTTGTTTTTAATTTGCTCGGTCATCAAGCGCTTTAAGGGCTTTAGGGTTGTCGCAGTGGTATCCGGTGAGCCTCGACCAAGCGCCAGAAAGTGGTCGTTACTTTCGGTCATGGTGAGATCTAATACCTGCTGCCAGTTATCAATTAGCACTGGGCGCTGTTCGGGTTGACTCAGCGAAGGTAAGGGTTGCTCTTGTTGGCGCGGACTAACGTAGTAACCGGACTTATATTTGCTATGCACAAAACCAGCGTCTTCTAACAGGCGGTAAGCCTCTTGAACGGTTGAAATACTCACGCCGCGTCGTTGACTCATTTCGCGGATTGACGGCAGCTTTTGCCCAATCGGGTAATAGTCTTGCATGATCTGTATTTGTAGTTCGTGGGCAAATTGTTGATATAAGGTCATCCTACCTCCTCCTCTGCAGGGCTCAGTAATAACATGTCTAAGTACAGATTAGCAAAATAAGTAGAAGAGCATGACAGATAGATGGATGAAAAGCATTACAGATGGCCATTTTGTGGTTCTGTCATGTAAAGATAAAAATTATCTGAATCTGTCATGCTTGGTGACTGAATTTTATACTGAAAGGGTCATCATCAAAGTACAGGAGAGATGCAATGAGACCCATATTTCAAGCTCGTTTATTGGCTCACCGTTTACAGCAAACACTCGCTGCTTATCAAATGCTCGCACGTAGCCGTCGGGCCTTGGCAAAGTTGAGTGATGATCAGTTGGCTGACATTGGGGTAAGCCGAGTGCAGGCCCAACGGGAGGCTTACCGTTTTTTTTGGCAGCGGACAAAGTCTCGCCCGAAAGTAAATTTACAGCGTTCTGCGCCAGTGGCTACAAGCCATAAATCGGCCTCATTGGGCCTCTCAGGCTCTTAAGCTTGTTGGGCCGCGCTCCAGTCAATTATCCTTGTTTTGCTGCTTTTAAATAAGCGGGGCGTAGCTGAACTTTGGCAAGGTAAGCTTGGGTATGGCTTCGCTCTTGCAGTAAGCCTTGGCTGTCGGCAATTTCTAATACAATTGTCATCATAATGTCGGCAGCACTGAACTGCTGGCCTGCAAAGTAGGGCTGCTGGCTTAAATGTTGTTCAATATAAGTAAAATCAACGGCGAGTTCTTTGCCAATGTAAGAGTCTAAAGGCTGACTTGCATCGCGTTGTTCTAAACCTAACAGCAGGTGAGTGATCACCGGTAAGGCGAGTGAGCCTTCTGCAAAATGCAGCCATTCCACGTAACTGTAATAGTTTGGGTTGTCTTTTGCGGGGCGAAGCGCTTGTTGCTCGCTTTTGTCTAACAGATATTCCATGACTGCTCCCGATTCACATAGAGTTCGCTGCTCATCAACAATAATCGGCGCTTTTCCCAGAGGATGGATTTTTTTCAAACTTGGTGGCGCTAAATTACTCACCGGATCGCGTTGATGAACGACGACTTGATAAGGCATGGTGAGTTCTTCGAGTAACCACAAAACGCGCTTGGAACGAGACTTTTGTAGATGGTGCACAGTAATCATGAGTTTTCCTTGGAGATGTTGAATGGCGCTTCAAGATGTAATGAAGCGCCGCTGTTTGGCTTATAGCGCCGCTTGGTAGATTTGACGGCTAAGATCTAGGTTGATTTGTTGGTCTTCGCCGAGTGCTAGCATTTGGTGTTGTTCAAGCTTGGCTAATAATAATTCGACATCTTGGTCGCCCAAGTCTATTTCCGATAAACGGGTTGGCACCAGCATCGCTTTAAAAAATGCTTCGGTGGCGGCAATTGCTTGCTCGATCCGTTGCGGTTCATCGCCTTCGGTGATGCCCCAGATCCGCTCGGCATATTGTAATAACTTGGCGGCTTTGGTCTCTCTACGGATTTTCATTACTGCGGGGAGAGTGATCGATAAACTGCGGGCGTGATCCACACCAAACGCGGCCGTGAGTTCGTGGCCAAGCATATGACTCGCCCAATCCTGTGGTACCCCGGCACCAATTAATCCGTTTAAAGCCATGCTGGCGGCCCACATAATATTGGCGCGAACCTCAATGTTATCTTTGGTTTCGGCGGCTAGGGCTTTTGGCCCTTCTTCGATGAGGGTGAGTAAGATCCCTTCGGCGAAGCGGTCTTGAATTTTGCCATTCACAGGATAGGTGAGGTATTGCTCCATCACATGAACAAAGGCATCTACTACGCCGTTACTAACTTGGCGCGGCGATAAACTCAACGTGACACTGGGATCGAGGATAGCAAATTGCGGCCGTACAGCTGCCGCCATGAATGGCAATTTGTTCCCATCACGGGTCACGACCGCACCTGCATTGGTTTCAGATCCGGTGGCTGGCAAAGTGAGCACTGCACCTAAAGGGAGGGCGCTGTCTACCGGATGGCGTTTAGCAATGATGTTCCAAGGATCATCACCTTGATAAAGCGCCGCTGCGGCGATGAATTTACTGCCATCGATGACCGATCCACCGCCAACGGCGAGAATGTAGTCAAGCTGTTCTGTTTTGATTAATTCAACGGCTTTGATCAAGGTCTTGTACTGCGGATTTGGCTCGATCCCAGAAAACTCAACCCAGTGATGGCCTGCCAAGGCTTCGGTGACTTGCTGATAGACGCCATTATTTTTAATCGAGCCGCCGCCATAGGTGAGTAATACCCGCGCATCGGCAGGTAGCTGTTGTTGTATATTGGCGATTTGACCTTCACCAAAATGAATTTGGGTGGTGTTTTGAAAAGAAAAATTTAACATCTTAATTCCTTCATAGTTTGTTTTTTCGGCTCAAGGCTGTTGAGTGATGCCGCTTTGTCAATGAAACAAAGCAGCATTCTTCAGCACAGTATCAACAGGTCTTAAACTTAAGCGAGTTGTTGTAAGAGTTTCTCGGCGGTCATCTCAGATGAGGCTGGGTTTTGACCGGTAATCATTAAGCCATCTTGTACAGCATAGGGATTCCAGTCGGCGATACTTTGGTAGTCTGCACCGCGGGTTTTGAGTTCATCTTCTAGTAAAAACGGAACTACCTCGCTTAACTGCACTGCATCTTCTTCACTATTGCTAAAGCCAGTAACGCTTTTACCTTTGACTAATAAATCACCATTGCTTTGCTTCACGTTGAGCAGTGCAGCAGTGGCGTGACAAACGGCAGCCACAGGCTTGTGTTGTTGGATAAAGCTTTCCAATAAGCCAATTGATTGGGGGTTATCGCTTAAGTCCCAAAGTGGGCCATGACCGCCAGGATAGAAGACTGCATCGTAGTCACTGGCATTCACATCAGCAAGTTTTAGTGTATTGGCAAGATGTTTCTGAGCTGTTTCATCTTGGTCGAAGCGACGAGTGGCGTCGGTTTGAAAATCGGCTAGTTCACTGTTTGGATCGATTGGTGGTTGGCCGCCCTTAGGAGATGCAAGGCTAATCGTTGCGCCAGAATCTAAGAATACGTAATAAGGGGCTGCAAACTCTTCTACCCAAAAACCAGTTTTGTGGCCGGTGTTGCCTAGTTCATCGTGTGAGGTTAGAACCATTAAGATTTTTTTTGCGTTGCTCATATCGCGATACCTTATTGAATTTATTTGTTTAGGGCGTGGGCATCACGCCAATGACCAGCAGTGTAGTCCTCTATAAACAATGCGACAATGCAGATTAAATAGACATTATTGGTTTAATTATTGATACAATTGTAGCCAGATAGCTAATTAACTAGGGGACTGGTCCCATGAGTATGTCTTTTGAGCAGTTAAAAAGTATGGTGGTATTTGCTCAAGTGGTTGAACAAGGCAGTTTTAGTGCTGCGGCCAAACACATCGGGATTACCCGTGCAGTAGTGAGCTATCACGTTAAAAAACTTGAGTCTAACTTAGGTGTGAGTTTGCTTAATCGCTCCACTCGCAGTTTGCATCTGACTGAGGCGGGAGAACAGTATTATCAGCGCTGCCATAATATTGCCGAGCAAGCTAAGGCTGCCAACATGCAAATGGAAAATATCAAACAGGAACCGGAAGGTTCGTTGAAAATTTCTTGTCCGGTGAATGTTGGCTTACGGATTATTGTGCCTGCGCTTAATTTGTTTCGAAGCTTGTACCCCAAAATCAATATCGATTTAGTGTTGAGTGATGAAGTGGTAAATGTCATTCAAGAGGGGTTTGATTTAGCGATCCGTGGCGCTGTATTGGAAGATTCAGGCTTGCAAGCCAGCAAACTGATTACGCTGAATACTTGTTTATGTGCCTCGCCACAGTATTTAAATCAGTATGGTCGTCCTCGTTTGCCTGCGGACTTAGATGCTCATCAATGGGTGATTTATACCACGGGTTCGAATACTTTAAACCTGCGTAAAGGGCACCGCTCTTTTAGTATTCGCACCAAAGGCGGGATTAGCACCAATAACGCAGCAGCTCGTACAGCCTTCATTGAAGGGGGCCATGGCCTAGGCCGAGTACCGTTATATGATGCTCAACCTCGGATAAAACTGGGTTTGTTAGAAGTGCTTATGGAAGATTATCAGCTGGATGACATTGATGTGTACGGGGTTTATCCCAAGGGGGCCACAAGGTCTAAAAAGTTGCGTTTACTCATCGATTATTTAAAGCCTTATTTGGCCAAACAGGCTCGTTAGTCAAGTCAGTGGCATCAAGCAAGGCCATCGTGAGTCATGGCTTGTTGTATGGGCAGCGGGGCTTCGTTATCTCGCCCCTTCGCGCCTGTTAAGCGTAATTGCCTTTTCTGGGCATGCCGCAACACATAAGCCACAACCTTCACAGGCCTCAATGTTGGGCATTAAAGCTTGCTGCCAGCCATGTGCCAAGCCTTTAAGTTTTCCTAGTAAGGAAAGCTTGCTGCGTTCCGCTGCGGGTAATACATCGATGAAGAATACATTTTTTGGGCAAACGACTGCGCATTCACCTTTTCCCTCGCACTTGTTGCGATTAATCACCGGCACAATAACACCAGGCTCTTGTTTGCAAACTCTAGTCTGAGAATGTTGTTGATGACTCATCATCTGTACCTTTGTTTGTGGTGTTGTAAACGAAAACTATGTGGCATGAAAGATCTGCTGTTAACGCCATAAAAAGCCAGAAATACGTTTGCCGAATAAGAGTCCTGAATAGATTTTTTCGGCGGACTCGGTGCGTTTCATCGCAGCTCCAAAGCAGATATGCATTGGTAATAAGTGATCTTCTCTACGATGGCAATCTCGCGCCGATGGCGCAAGCTCCCAATTTAGTAATCTATTTATGGTTTCTTCGATTGGTGTTGCTACGAGTGTCTCGGTGAGCCAATCATCAAACGCCGCGCTATGTTCGAAGCTTCCGTTACGTTCGTGGAACGACATCCCCGATCCAATGATCAATATGCCTTGCTCCCGTAAGGAGGCGATTGCTTGCCCTAAAGCGATATGTTTAGCAGGGTCTAAGGAATGTAATAAAGATAACTGTACAACTGGAATGTTGGCCTCAGGATACATCAGCATTAAGGGCACGAAAGTACCGTGATCATAACCTCGATGTTGATCCAAATTGCAGTGGATATCGTGAGTCCGTAATAAATCGGCTACGTTTTGAGCGAGGCTTGGCTCTCCCGGCGCAGGATATTGGTATTTATAACATGCCGCTGGAAAGCCACCGTAGTCATAGATCATTTGTGGCTGAAGAGCAGATGAAATGGCCGCAATATGACTCTCCCAATGAGCGCTAATCATTAAAATTGCTTTGGGTGTCGGCAGTTGTTTATGCACGCTTTTTAAAAAAGCAGTGAGATCTTGATGGCCGGGTTCATCTAAAAGTGGCATGGGGCCACCACCGTGCGGTAAATATAAAATCGGCATCAATTCCTTGTGCCCAATATGCTGATGAGTCGCGAGCATGAAAATACCTATATAGACCAGTTGTTATTTAACTTACTGTGATAGCTTGATATAGAAAGACCACCCAAATTGGTGGTCTCTTATTGAACGTTTCGATCTTATGAGGAAAGCTCAGCACTTGGTGTTGTTTTTTTAGCAAACAGCAGACTGTCTTTTTTACGAGCAAAGAAAATGATGATCGAAAAGACCAATAGCAAGGCAGCAGCGGGCAGTCCTTGAGGATCGTACTGAAAGTGGTAGTAGATCGCTCCAAGCATGATCAGAGCTAGGCCTACGGCCGCGAGTGAACTGAGTTTTTTGATGAAAATGCCAATCGCACCAGCAATTTCACATAAGCCAATGAAGTAGCCAAAAAAAACTGGGAGGCCGAGAGTGGCAAATGATTTATGCAGCATTTCAACGCCCATTAATTTACCAATGCCGCCAGCAAGAAAAGCCAAAGCCGTGAGAGCAAGGATGACCCAAAGGCCATACTGTTTAAATTTATTCATAGGTCACCTATTGAAGTTGTTGAGTTAATTTTCGTCAGTATAGGCTTAAGCTAATTAATTAAAATTGATTGTATTTCATCAAGAGTATAACTTTAGGTTATGATTTTGGGCGGCGGCTACAATAAAGGAAGATGACAGCATGACATTAGAGCAATTAAGAATGCTACAAGCCGTGATACAAGAGGGCTCATTACAGGCAGCCAGTCATCGACTGTTTAAAACGCAACCGGCGATAAGTAAAGGTTTACAGCAGTTGGAAAGCGCTTTAGGCATTAGTCTACTTGATCGCTCTGGATATAAATTGAAGTTGACTCAGCAAGGAGAGCAGATCTATCAAAAGGCATTGATGTTGCTTGAGCAGAGTGAACAACTCAATGAAATGGCGAAACATTATAAAACAGGTTATGAACCTAAGGTGGTGATTGCGGTGGATGCCATGTTTGATTTGGCAACCCTGGTGCCCATCTTTGAACAAATTCAAAATGAGTTTCCGCAAACCCAAATTATATTGAAGCAGGAATTTGTTACGGGTGGAATTGACTCGGTGGTTCAGCGAAATGCTCAGCTTGCTATTTCTGCTTCAGAAGCTGATTTTCTCAATAGTTTTAAATTGGTAACTCAGCATATTCATACCCAAAGTATCGTTAATGTTGCTGCGCCAAAGATGCTTTCTAGGTATCCGCATCTAACCGAGTCTTCTCAATTAAAAGACGAATATCAAATTATTGTTCAGGACTCCGGCAGTTTGACCAAGGATGTTGAGTTAGATGTACAGCAAGGCCAGCGAAAATGGTATGTGAATGATTTTCATAGTAAGCGCACCTTGTGTTTAAGCGGTATTGGTTGGGGGCGTTTACCATATTTAATGGTAAAAGAAGATATTCAAATGAAAAGATTAACTCCGATTGAACTGAGTGATACCCCGGTGGAAATTGAAGTTAAAAGTTACGTGATGAAGCTTAAAAGCCAAGTATTGGGCCCCGTCGCAAATCGCTTATGGGACCTAATTAGTCGCTTGGAACATCGATCATGAGCGTTAAGCTTTAAGGTATTTGAATTCTGATTGATGACATGTTCTAGCTCTTTCTAGGGCTGCGCTGGAGAAAACTATTATTGGTTTACTTAGGTATTAGCCCATGGGGGAAAGCTATGATTAGTTGTTCATGGTCGTGTTATTGATAAACCTTAGGTTGCCATATTTGCATTAAGCTTTCTGGGTTTTCAATGGCTGTAAATCCGTATTGAGCATACAACTCGTGTGCATCTCTGGTCGCTAATAACATACGCCTTAAGCCTTGTAATTCAGGATGAGAAATAATCTTTTCAAGCAGCCATTTACTCAAGCCTTGTCCGCGGTGCGATTCAACGATGAATACATCGGCTAAGTAGGCAAAAGTGGCCCTATCCGTAATTAGGCGTGCAAAGCCAACTTGTTTTCCAACTGTTTCGAATACCCCAAAACAGAGTGAATTCAAAATCGCTTTTTTGAGGGTTTCTCTAGGGATCCCATTTGCCCAATAGCTTTGAGATATAAAGTGATAAATAAACTCAAAATCTAAGTCATTTGGATCGGTACTGATCTGAAAACCTTGCACTGACATTTTCTCCTGAAGTATCAAGTACTATCGATGTAAGTTGTTTATTGGCTTGCGCGGATTAGCAGCGCCGTAATAATCGAGCGGGATTACCAGCATAAATACCCGGTTTGGTAATATCTTTGGTGACGACGCTACCGGCACCAATCACCGTTTGGTCACAAATAGTTACAGCTAAAATGGTTGCATTCGAGCCAATCGAGACTTGGTCCCCAATTCGGGTTCTGCCCCAAGAATCAGGGTCTGCGTTTGGCTTACCATCTTTAAATAAATCGTTGGCAAACATGACGCCGTGTCCGATAAAACAATCTGCGCCAAGGGTGACAAATTCGCAAATAAAGCTATGAGACTGAATTTTAGTTCGAGGGCCAATCGAGGTGTTGTTTTGTATTTCGACAAAAGGGCCGATAAATACATCATTCGCGAGTGAACAACCATACACATTGGAAGGCTCAATAATGGTAACGTTCTCGCCGCATTCGACATCTACAATTTGTGCTTTTAAGAGCCGAGGATTTGCCATCTTGCCTCCAAAATATAAGACCGAACAATCGGCGAGCAATTGTCTCGAGCTGCTACTTTGCCTGATTTTGCAGTTTACCTTTGTAAGCTAGAGTTTATGAGGCTTGGCTAAATGAATCAATGCTAATGCGACTTAGTACCCATAGAGGCTGAACTGATGACATATTGGGCACTCATTTTTAGCTTGCTATTCTTTACTAGATGGGTTGTATTTATCGACTTTGGTGTTGGTTTTAGGTGCAGGGCGGTTGAATGGAATTACAGATATATCAGGTGGATTCTTTTACACAAGAACTATTTAAAGGGAATCCTGCTGGGGTATGTATCACTGATAAACCCTTGGATGAATCATTAATGTTTTCGATTGCTACGGAGATGGCTATATCGGAAACAGCTTTTCTATCGCTCAATGATATGAATTTGCGTTGGTTCACGCCCAAAGTTGAAGTGAAACTGTGTGGTCATGGTACCCTTGCTGTGGCGCATATTCTGCAGCAGAGCGGTGTCGCGGAGATAGGCCAACAGCTCGCCTTTTCCACTTTATCTGGAACTTTGTTGGCCAACATTCAGCCTCAACATATTGCCATGGACTTCCCAGAGCCTGTGCTCGAAATGTCCCCGACCGTTGAAACTCAGTTTCTTGAGTACTTAGGGATTAGGGGGGAGCAAATCTTGGGGATGGCAAGCTTTGATGACAAGCTGTTAATCGAAATTGAGAGCGAGCAACAGCTTTTAGCGCTACAGCCCAATTTTGAGGCCTTAAAACAGTTGGTGGGACGTGGCGTATTGGTTACTTGCCATGCTTCTCGCGATGATTTGGATTGTATTTCTCGTTACTTTGCGCCTTGGGTTGGAGTGAATGAGGATCCGGTGACAGGCTCTGCACATTGTGCCTTAGCGGCCTATTGGGGCGATAAATTGTCTCGTACTTATCTCAAGGCTTACCAAGCTTCAGAGCGGGGCGGTTTTGTTCAACTTGAACGGCTTGGTAAGCGCCGGGTTAGTTTGATTGGTAATGCCGTGACCAGCTTAACCGCAACTCTTAAATTGTAATGATTGAATGAGATACAAGCCGTTATTACTCCCAGTGAGCGGCTTGTTCTTCTAACTCAAAGGCGATGGAACGGCCTTTGTCCACTAGCTGTGTCACTGTGCTTGGCGAGCCATCGGCATTCAAGCTCACTAAACCAATACCCGAAGCATTTAGTAAACGCTCACCTCGTGCGGCTTGTTCTGGTCGATGAGGGATAATCTTCATTCGCCGACGTTTAGTGAACCAGTTAAGTGGTGAACCAGGCGAATAGAGCCAGCGATTGGCTCTGTCTAGCCAATCGAGTAAACGGCTGGGGAATTGATTTTTAATACCGCTACTGGTGATCTGCCAAATATCTGGGCCAGCGTTTTGTCCTCGTAGTTCAATGCGATAGGCAAAGGAGTAATGTACATCTCCTGATAGGATCACAAAATGACGGGGAGTGTTGGGGTGTCGAAATAAGTTTAATAGCGCGTTTGCCGAACCGGGGTGCGCCATCCAGTTTTCGGCATCAACTAACAACGGTTTGCCTAACCAAGTAAATAGTCGTTGAATCGCTTCAATTAGTTTCACCCCAAAAATGGGGGCAGGTGATACCATGATGACCGCATCGAGGCCGAGTAACTGCTGCTGTAGATCGGTTAATGCTTGCCAATCCATGAGTCCCGAAGGGGCGCTTAGCTTGCGCTCGGAACGCCAGCGGTGGGTGCGAGTATCAAGCACAATTAAGGGCGGCTGAGTCTTCCACTGGTAATGCCAGTCAGCAAAGCTGAGCAGCTGATCAATTAAGCTTAAATGGGCTTCGCTGCCGGGTTGCTGTAAGGCTGCTTGTAAGTCGTTAAGCATATTTGCAGAAAACTGTTGAGGATTGTTTCCCCAGGCCTGACAAAGTAAATAGCCACACAAGGCATTGCCGATAATTCGTTTGGAAAAAGCATGTGAATAGGCACTTTGCTCCCATGCGGCGGATAGGTTCCAATCGTCGGTTATATCGTGATCGTCAAACATCATAGCACTAGGTAAGTGAGCCAGTATACGCTGTACCTGAGTGAGGTCAGCAGCGAAGCGAGTGATCACTTCTCGTTGTTGCTGATAGTGCGCGAGTTGCTCGGGTTTGAGTGCTTCCGGGGGCGTTAAATCAATATTTTTCCATACACTGGGCGACCACACTAACAGATACATGGCTAATACTTCAGCCAGTGAAATCAAGTGATTTTGCGCGCTGTCAGAGGTGAATATGGGCTTTTTCACGCCGCCAAATAGAGCTTTAGCGACTCCACCTTGTTGTTGCTCTACAGGAAGTAACTGTTGTCGAGCCATATAATGGGCTTGTTGCCGATGTAATTGTTGGCTGTTTTGAATTTGCGCGGCAGTAAAGCTTTCCTCGGCGATGGCCAGCTGTTCGATTAGTTGGTGGATCGCGACCAACATGGGGGTGGCCACGTCGTCTGCGTAAATTTGATCTCCGCTCATCATGAGCAAGCTAGGCCATTGCGCGTGAGGGTGTTCAGCTAGGTAACGGTCGGCCATGACTAAGCCGTCGGCGCTCGCAAAATGAGGCTTGCGGCATGAACCATGGAACAAACGATTGATCTGCTGCGGGACCTTAAACCCTGGGAGTTTACGTGGTGGATATACGAGATCCGGTGCCCAATCTTGCCAACTTAAAGCTTGTGTTTGTTGCGCTAAATACAGCTTTAAATCGTAGCCAATCCAGGTCTCCAGTGGCAGGGTACGAGGCAGTTTAATGTCGAGTAAGTGGTAGTAGAGCTTCTCACCAGCAACGATACTACATAGGCTGTCGGCCAGCTGCGTTTGGGTGAGCTCAATCGCCGATTGCTGCTCAGGATAGAGCTTGAGGCTGATCGATACCGCTTGTGAAGTGGCAAACCAAATGGTCACCTGCTTGCGTTCAATACGGCGGAGTATAGGACCTGCTAAAACCAATGCTAATTCATTATCATCCATGAGAAAAGTATACTAACGATGCTGTAAATGGCCACTATTCCCCCAAAAAACATCGTATTTTGGTCATGAAATCAAACAGTAATCGCTACTATTCTCGCTAGCTTTGTTGTTGAAGATGGATTTTAAAGTCAAAGCTTGCTCATATTAGTGTTGTTTGTTCTCGAGTAATTGCTGTAGCGCTAGTGGTAAGTAACTGCGTAAGCGTTGGCTTAGATTGTGTTGTTTTTTTTGCCAAAGGATCCCCAAATAAACAAGTGCTAAACCAAGCAAACTTAAGGATATGGGGAATAACCAGCTATCTTTGAAAACGCTATAAGACAAGTGGTACAAGTAATAACAGCAGCCGAGTGAGCCAAAAATCACAAATACGCGACGCACCAAGATCACTCCACATAGCATTAAGCCGAGATTGATGAGGCAGTAAACCAATTTGGTTAACTCACTATCCGATTGTTGCATGCTTAAACCACCCCAAAAGCTTAATACGCCGAATAGATAGAGCCAAAAAGCATAGTCGGCAGAATGTCGGCTGCGAATGTCGACCCAGAAGGCAATCAAACACATCATTAAACCAAAGTACATCGACACCAAGGCTCTGAATTGGTAGTCAGGACGTTCACCAGTCAGCATCACGGCAACATCCATGCTTAGATACCAGAGGGTCACCGAAATCGGAAATAGCATGAAGGGAAAGCGATATATCCAGCTGAGTAGCAGGCCCACCGCTAAAGTGGCCAACTCCATATACAGCCATTGCCATTGCACATAACGATGGTAATCTTGATAGTGACTTTTTGAAGGCCACCACCCCATGGCTTGTTGTAAACCATAGACTGCTAGTGGGGTGAGGCAAATCACCAAGCTGGCCGTTAGCCCCGCGGGGATGAGATGACCCTGTTTTTTAAAATGTTGGCAAAGAAATATAGCCAGCACCGCATAGCTTAAACTGATGCCCACCAAGCCCCATCCGCCAAAACTTTCCCAGCCTAGATTCATAAACACGGTCATCGCGCCAATCGCGATTAGTCCACCAAAGTAATACAGCAAATGTGTGAGATTAAAGCGCGGACGACTATTTTCTTGTTGCTGTAAAAATTGAAATAGGGCTTCGGCTTGTTGAAGGCTAATAATGTTGGCTTTTGCTGCTTGGCGTAAGTTCTGCAGGGTAATATGAGGCATTGAGTCGATCCGTGATGGCGATTGGTCTGCTTGTAGTTTGCCAAGATTTCGCTTAGAAATCTCATGTTTGAGCTAACTTTGCGAAAGCTAATTGTGGATGCTTGTTTACCCTTGAGCGTGGTTCAATTTAAGGGCGCGAGCTTTGAACTACACTTGAATGACATGAGGGAAAAATAGGACTCAGCATGAAGCGAGTACTCACATACTGGATAGGCTTTTGCTGTGGTTTATTTAGTGGCGATAGTTCAACTGACGATTTGCTGGTTGGTAAAGTCTGTCCGGTAAGCTATCAGCAGCAAGCTTTGGGGATATTGGTGTTTTCTCAAGCTTGGTATCATAGTGGCCGACAGCAGGCTTCTTATGTCGCCCGTGATAATGCCACTGGCGTGGGGGTCGAGATCCATCTTTTCACCAACCGTTCAGGAGAACTCGAGCTAGAAAATCAGGCGAATTGTTCTCGTTATCGGATGTTGCAAGTGCGAACCACGAATCGGCGTTTACTCGCCGATGAACTTGGCTCTCAGGTCGATGCTCCTGCTCAGTTGTTAGAGCCTTTCTATGATACCGAGCCTCTTGAGTACGGTTATGGGGTGCATGCCACGCCACAAGATCACTTCGATAAACCTTGGCAAGGCCGACCTAAACGGGCCTCAACGCTTGCGATTTACGATACCCCTTTTGTCTCCGATGCGCTGGGTAAACTTGGTCAGAATATTGAGGTCGATTTTGAAACCTGCGTGGTATGCCAACGAGACGTAGGTTATGACAGTATATTGTCCTGTGGGCGCTGGGGTTATCAGCGCGAGTTTTTAGATGAGCGTAGCGGTTGGGCGGAACCGGAGTATAAAGAGGCGACCTGCCTTAACTTTCCCAGTATTGGTTTTAGGAAAACGGTAGATTTAGCTGAGCCTTTCGAGTATCAACATTGGCTAAATTGGCGTTAAGTCGGGATATTTTCGCTGGTATCTTGGCAGCATGCTTTGATTACCCAGTAAACCTCCTTGGTGGATGTACAGGGTTGGCGTTGTTTCTTCTTGTTTATCGAGAAAATCAATTAAGCACTGCCAGCCGATGGGATCGTAGAGCAAATCAAATTCAACTTGGCTTTGCTGTATCAAGGTTAGCCATAACTGGTAGAGTTGACGATACAACTTACCAAAATGGTAATTCTTTCGGCGTGGTAAAATCTGCGGATGACAGTTGCTGTCCGGGTTGAGTAGGCTAAATTGCTGGCTTAGGTAAGCCTCGTTCCCAACACAGGCACAGCTCAATACTTTGACTTTACTTTGGCGTTGGTGAAAATACTCACTCAAATATAAGGCGGTGGTGCCAGTGCCCGCTGGTAGCATAATGTTTAAATGGCTAATGTCTCGCTGAATCTGCCATTGCTCTATTTCTTGGCCGAGCAGTTGTACACCTTCTCGCGCATAGTGGCAACGGCCTCCTTCGGGGATCAATAGTTGATGATTTAATAAGGTTGGCTTTATTTGTCGTTGCATAAATGCGTCTAAATTACGTTGTTGTTGTCCGGTAATTTCGCTGACATCGATAATATTCGCACCGAGCGCCAGTGCCGCTTGATAATTACCACAGGGGTTTTGGCGAAGCTGTGAAGGAATATGATCGACGTAAAAATCGCATTGTAAGTCTTTGAGCTGGGCTAAGGCTGCTAATGAATATAAAGAATTTGCCTGCGCCGAACCGCTGCCCACGAGGTAAGTGATACCAGGTAGATCGTTAACTAAAAAATGGTAGAACTTGCGAGCTTTATTACCTGAAAACTGTGGATGAAGTAAATCATCACGTTTGAGATAAAAGTTATGGTCATTGAAGCGAAGTGACTGAATGGGTGAGGGATTAAACAACAGTTGGCCTTAATGAGCGCTATAAAACGATGGCTTAGTGTAACGTTTCACTGTTGGCAGCGAAATGGATTCTTGTTGCTCTCCTATAGAACTGTGGCAGATACTTTACGCGACTAGTTATTTTCAAGTTTATGTGAAATTATTGTGACGGATTGAGGTGAGTAAGAAGGATCTCAATGATGTGGTCGTGATCCCTTATTGATCAAGCTCGCTGCCCCGTATTTACGGCAAATTAATTTTTTTGTGGACGATGACAGAGTTCTAACAAATAAATGTAGAAGCCTTTGTTGAATTTTTTGGCCCTCGAGATAGTTACAGCTGGATTGGGGATAAAAAGCGATATATTCCACTGTATTTACAGCTTTTTACCAAACAGATTTTCCCACAAAAACAGTGCACAAAGCTGTGGATAAAATTCTACACGCTATAGAGAACGTGGCTTGTAGCCAATTGACTTTTTGCGTCAAGATTGTCACTTAAAATTAGTAAAAAATTCTTTTTTGATGCTTCTTTGTCAATCATCGTTGACATTTTTACGTTAGTCAAAATAAATACCAAAATTGAATATTTATTGACGGTTATTCTCCGTGGTAAATCTTTACCTTAGGAACAAATTACTTTTTAATTTGCTATTAAATTATTGATATTAATGTTCTTTTTTAGCATGCCTTGTGCTTTGCATTATGTTTTTTATCGGCTGTTCATCGAGAGTGAAGTGCTTAGCTCCCATGTTTGATTGTTGTCACAAGATTCACTTTCGATGCCTAATTCTTATTGAAGTTTGGAGTTTCATCAATTGGTTTGATAGCAGACTATTTTCGACTTAGTTGGAATTTTAGTTACCTAGTTTAGATAAATGTTAATAGCTTGAGCTTATGTGTATAAGTTTATCCAAATATGTTGATGTGACATCTAGAGCGGCCGTTTAGCGGTCGCGACTCATGATCGATATTCCTAAGGCGCAGCTGTTAGCAGACACTTACTTTGTTGCTTTTTTGTTGTAGCAGTAAGGATCATATAAGTAATACAAGATCCGAAAAGCAACTTGAATGCACCCGATAGCTTTGCGGCTAAGCATAACCACTATGATTTACTGTCGGGTATCCTAGAGTTTTAATGAGGATAAATACGATACGCTTTTTTTGCTGTAAAATTACAAAATGGATACATGTCTAAAGGGTCGATGATGAAACGTTTTCAGCTACTCATACCGCCACCAGTCTTGTTGGCTATCGCTGCTTCGCTTGCTTATGGTTTGGCGTATTTAAATACCTATTGGCTTGTTGCTCGCTTACCATACTGGCTAAATAGTTTACTGTGGCCTGTGGTGCTTTTAGCCTGCGTGGTGGGGGCAGTGAGTTTGCTTCCTTTTATGAAAAAACGGACGACGATTAATCCGCACCATCCGGAACGCAGCCGGCAGTTAATTATAGATGGATTATATCGATACAGTCGCAATCCGATGTACCTTAGCTTGTTGCTGTTATTAACTGCCTGGTGTTTTCATTTGCAGGCTTTGCTGAGTTTGCTGAGTATTTTGGTATTCGTATACTTGATTAATGAATTGCAGATCAAACCGGAGGAGGCTGTTCTCGACTCACATTTTGGTGAGCAATATCAACAATATTGCCGTAAGGTTCGCCGTTGGTTGTAGCTTTAAGGCCTTAATAAAACCGTTTGTTGTCGCTTATGCCGGGTGAATCACTTGGCAATTTGCAAGATTGGTTTACACTGATGAATATTGAAAATGTGATCTGGATCTCTTTTTTTTCAGCTGAAAAGCTTTGCAGACTTGCTGTTCAGCCGCTGACTAGGGATAACTAGCAAAGTTTTTTTAGAGTAAGCTAACAATGGCTAATCCAATTACAGCGCGCAAAGCTTGGGTAAAGGGATCTTTACCTTTGGCTGAGTATGCGGCTTCTTGTTCCGAGGTTCAGCTTCAGAACCTTTCTCCACAACTTTGCTCTTTGCGCCAAAATGGAATTGACGCTTTGGTTGTTCCTGTTCACTGGCGTTACATCGCCCCCTTTAGTGAACAACAGTTGTATCAGGCTGACTCTTGGCAAGCCTTACAGCGCCTGTCGAAACATTTGTTATCCCATGGCTTTAAACTGCAGTATCAATTGTTTTTCTCTTCGGATATCCAGCAAGATACCGAGCAGCGTCTCCCCGATTGGTTTTGGGGTTCGATGTTGGACCTGTTGCCCACGGAACTGAGTGCTGATGCAATTAAATATGTGAACCAATATGGTCGTGATAATACCCAAAGTCCCAGTTTATGGGCTGGCGAAGGTTTGCTCGAAATGTTTGCCAAGTGGATGCAATGTTTTGCTAAACATATGAGGGAATTTGCCCCCCATTGTCAGGCGATTTTGCTGGGGCTAGGACCGAATGGGGAGGCCTGTTTACCGTGGAGTGAGCGTGATGGCCAACCTGTATATCAAAGTTTTAGCCCAACGGCTTTGGCGGCACTAGCTGCAGATATGCAACAACAATATGGCGAGCAACAATCGTGGTTGAGTTTGTGGGAGTTAAATGAAGCACAAGATTGGCCGTCGCAACTCAGTGATAAATTAATTCGAAGTTACCAAAGTAAAACTAACAATACTTGTTTTAGAGAATTTAATCTTTGGTACGCTTCGCGTTGGCAAGCCTATGTGGCGAAGATGCTGGGGCAAGCGGAGCTTGTCTTCAATCAAGCTTGGGCGACTTGTCAGTTGAGTTTAACGCTCCCCATGCTTGAGTTAAGCGCGAGCGATCATCCTTGGCTGAGTTGCTTAAGTGGTTTAAATCCCTCGCCTTGGCAAGAGCGACAGCAGTTAGTAGATTATCAAACGGAACAGCTAGGCCGTTGGCAGAAACAGGCCAAAGGGCGGCTATTATTGATGGTGAGTGGCGCAGAGTCGAGTCATGCCACACGAGTCAATCAAACTTTGCTTGTGGCAATTCGTAGCCTAGCTATTCCAGCGTTGGTGCAAAATAGTCAACCGCAAGCGTTGGCCAGCCATCCGGGGTGGGATCAGCTGTACCATTCAGTATTGCATGGCAACAGCTTTGTGGGTTGGTTATTCAATGATATGTCTCAGCTTAACCAACAGGCAATTGTGAAAGGACGTTTGTCACAGCTTAACAAGTTTAAGTATCAAGAGGCCGAAACTAAGCAGCTTGGTAAAAAGCAATTTCGAGTGATGGGACCCTTGCACCTAAAAGTTGCCAATCAAAAGCAGATGCTTGAAGAAGAAAACTGGCAACAGTTTGAGGCGCAACTCCGTCAACTGCGCAGTATTGGCGTGACTGCTATTTCCACCGATATTTGGTGGGGCTTAGTTGAAGGTGATAAACCGGGTAAATTTGATTGGAGTTACTACGATCGGGTGGTTGCGCTGTTAAAACGTTTGGGTTTGCAGTGGGTGCCGATTTTGTCTTTCCACCAAGCGGGTGGGAATGTTAATGATGATTTTATGCAAGCAATCCCGCTGTGGTTATGGGGGCGTTTGTTAGAGAGTCATGATCAACTTAATTCGGTGCAAGACTTACAGTATGTGTCTGAAACCGGTGATGCCTCGATGGAATATGTATCGCTTTGGGCTGATGAATTTGTGATGCCCTATTATCAGCGATTTATGGAAGCGTTTAAGCAGAATTACATCAACAAAGCGGGTTTGATGGATGAAATCAACATCAGCTTAGGCCCCGCTGGGGAGTTACGCTATCCCAGCTATAACGCCCATGACTGGGGGAATTACCCAAATCGTGGAACCTTGCAATGTTATAGTCGCTTAGCAAAACAAGATTGGCTGGGTTACTTGAAGCAAAAATTTCATAGTATTTCGGCTTTAAACGCCAGTTTTGGTTTTACTCTGGAGCGTTTTGATGAGGCGACTATTCCTGATGCAGATTGGCTGTTTAGCCATAAGCGTTATATTCATAATGCTTGGGCGCGGGAGTTTTTAACTTGGTATCATCGTGCTTTAGTTGCTCATGGACGTCGCATTTTTGAGACTGCCTTGGCGGTATTTGCAGACGATTCTTTTGGCCAGGTGCCTGTGGGGATTAAGATCCCAGGGATCCACTGGGTGGTGAGTGATCCCAAGTTACCTCGTGCCGCCGAAATTACAGCAGGCCTGATTGCAGTGCACCCCACCTTAAGTCGTCACAACCAGCAAGAATATTTAGGTTTGCTGAAGGCCTTGCTACCGGAAGGTAAGCAGAATCGAGCCGCGATCCATTTCACCTGTTTGGAAATGATCAACAAGGATTACGAAGGCTATTCTCGCGCTGCCGATCTGGTGGATTGGATGGCTGATGCGGCGACTGAATGTCAGGTTTCCTTGATGGGGGAAAATGCCTTGGCTGGTGAACTGTACGGTGAACAAGGCTGGAAACAAATCGCGCGCGCACTGACTCGCTCGCCTGGATACGATGGCTTAACCTTATTACGGATGCAGAATTTCTTCGATGATGAGCCGACACCAATGAATCAGTTAAAAAAGCTGATTAACCGGATTTCTTAATTTCTGTTTGATTTGTTTAAGCGCAGTTGCGGTAGTGCCACTGCGCTTTTTTGGGAACGGCAGCCTGTGCTAAAAGCTGAGATGATTTGGCCAAGCTGAGGTAGTGCTGATGTCGCGTATAAGGACCAAAGGGTGCTGTCGTTTGGTAGCCATGCTTTTGATAAAATTGTATCGCTTGATGATTAACTTTGCGGGTTGCCAAATTAATTTGTTGATACCCAAACTCTACAGCGAGCTGTTCTAGCGCTTGTAACACGAGTGTCCCTGCACCCGCTTGATTAGAGAACAGGCGTTTAATTTCACATACGCCCGGTTGTAAATATCTAAATCCACCGCAAGCAATGGCTTGCTCCTGGTTTTTTACCAGTAAGAAGACGCCTGTGTGGTGATTAAATTCAGTTTCATCGAACTGTTCAACAGCTTGGTTACCGCTTAATTTAAGCAGCGAATCGGCAAGCGCGCTAATCAAGGTTTGACTCTCGGAACTGAAGGGATCTGCGCGGCAAATACTCAACATGGGGATAACTCACAGGGCACTCATGTCGCTAGTATTACCAACAATGATTGCAATTAGGTTAAAGCGAGGTGTTGATTGTTTTAACCGTAGATTTAGTTATACCAATCTAAGTCATTATCGGTTCATTCTCACTGGACTCCATCACCGTAAACTGCTTGATGTATCGAGTAATTAGAGCCACGAGTGACTGCTCTTCATGGCTCGTTATCGGCAGATTTATGCTGCACAATACATTGTTCGTATAATGAATCAGATTGCTATTCATCCCTCAATAACGCTTATTTATATCTAATAAACTATTGCGACGAACTTAAAAATCTAGTTGGCGTTGTTCTATAAAGTGGAGTTATGATCTGAGCTGAATGTTGGGTGCCACTGGCGGCCTTTATGTTTGGGCTCAGCCAGAAATTACGATGACTCCTTTTGCAACTCGCCTCACTTTGCAGACTGTGGTAAAGGTGGATAATACAGGTTCAACCTAGATTGGGCTGTGCCAATGTTAAGCTCTTGGTGGTAGCGAGTGTGCTTGTTATGCTTGCCCCGTTCTATTCGTTTTTGTATTTGCCGGCTTGCTGGTGTCGTTCATTCATCACTGGCTAACGCCTGGTTTGCCAAGTGATATAATCCGCTCATGTTGCGAGGCCAGAGCACGCCTTTGATCACTCGTCTAAACTCTTATCTTTGTGGCTAATAATATCGCGGAGTGCATGCTCGGGCATTTCGAGAATTTCCACTAATACGATAAATAAATCGGTTGGTAGGGTGCCCGCATACACCTTACTACGCAGGTTCCCTTCCTTCATTTCGATATCGCGCTTAGCCAGTTCATCGGATAAATATTTATATTGAACGCCTTTTAACTGCATCGCTGCACGAATATAACGCTTAATACTATCTTTATAAGGCTGCAAGGCTTGTCGATTTCTAATACTCTGTTCTGGGTTCATCGCGTTTGGTAACTCATTCTATTTTTATTTATCTGCAACGAATGTTAGTAAACGTTGACACAAGAGTCAAACTTGCTATATTTGTTAGCTATAACTAACACATAAGGAAAAATTATGTCGTGGGATTCAGCATCACTTGAATTACTCGCTAAAGCACATCCAGATTGGAGTGTTGATAGCGAAGGTGGTTGTTTGTGCATTAGTAATGATGAAGGTATCGATGCCTTTGCTTACATTGGTGAGCAACAAATGCTAATTGAAGTTGTTTTGTTTAGCTGCGATTCGGTGACCGATAGTGTGAAATTGAATGATTTGATTTTACGCACGCATCACCTGTTACCCTTGTCGGCCGTTGGCATTAAACGCATCGGTGATAAAGATTACTACACCGCATTTGGTGCCTTATCAACCCAAAGCGTTGATGCTGTCGTCATTGAAGAAATAGAAACCCTCTATTCGAATGTGAGTGAGTTTATCGAATTGTATAGTGAGTTTACCCAGCAGGAGATATCAGTATGAGCTTAAAACGTATTTGGAATGCCATTCGCGGTGCGACCAATGAAAGCTTAGAGGCTGTCGCAGATAGCCAATCAATGCGGATTTTGGACCAAGAGTTACGCGATGCTAAATCGGAGCTTGAAGCCTGCGATCGCAACCTCACCACCATTATGGCGAAACGTAAGTTAGCCCAAACCAAGGTTGAAAGTTTAAGCGCAGATATCGATACTTATACCAACCATGCGGTTGCGGCGAGTGAAAAAGGAGATGAAACCTTGGCGCTTGAGTGTGCCGAGCGGGTGTCTAATTTGGAAGTGCAATTAGCCACTGAACAAGAGATCTATAATAGTTACCTGAATACCGAAACGTCGCTTAAGAGCAATATCGCTAAAGCCAAGGCCAGCGTGAAACGTTTGGGGATCCAAATTGATCAGGTGAAGGCGACAGAGTCTTTACAAAAAGCTCAAGTTGCGGGATCTTCACATCATGTGGGTGCGAATTCTAAAGTGAAAACTGCACTTGACAGTTTAGAGCGGATAAAAGAGAAACAAGCGCTGCGCAGTGCCGAGCTTTCTGCCGCTGAGGAGCTGGCCGCCGAAGATAGTGGTAGTAACTTAGACGAGCGACTCAAACAAGCGGGCATTGAACCTGGCGGTCAATCCACCGGTAGTGATAAACTCAAGCAGATATTGGCCCAAAAAAAGGCAAAATAAGTGCTGCTATATAAAGTGCGCCGATTATTTTCGGCGCTTTTTTTTCGTGCTAACGGCACCGCAATAGCCATCTCAGTGCTATTGTATGTTCTCATTTCTTATTACAGCTTAATGCTGGTAGGCGAACGCGCCTTAGTTCATAGTGAAACCTTTCTATATTGGATAGTGGTGACTGCATCGACTGTTGGCTACGGCGATTTTGGGCCCAGTACGCCACTGGGACGTTTAATTGTCAGCTTGTGGGTTATTCCAATTGGGATCAGTATCTTTGCGGTGGTGATTACCAAAGTCGGTTTTGTGATCAATGATATTTACACTAGAGGGGCACGAGGGAAACGCATGTTGAAACTCTCCAATCATACTGTGATTATTGGCTGGAATGGCGCCAGAACATTGCGCCTAGTCGAGCTACTCACTGCTGCGACCAATGATTCTACAGAGACCGTGTTGCTCTGTGTCGACAGCGATATAGAGAATCCTTTGCCCGGTAAGATTGAGTTTGTGCAGGTTGACTCTTTTTCTCATGCTGAGACCATGGCTCGTACTAATCTTGCCCAGGCGAGCAGAATTATTATTGATACTGAGCAAGACGATGTGACGCTGACCTGCGCGCTCTATTGTGCCAAGCTCAATCCGCAGTGTCACAAGACGGCCTACTTACAAGACCCTACCATTGCTGAACTATTGCTCAGCCATTGCCCTCGGGTTGAAGTGATCCCATCGGTTACTGTGGAAATGTTAGCCCGCTCGGCGATGGATCCCGGTTCGGCTCAGGTTCATCAACAGTTACTTGATACTACCCACGGAATGACCCAATATGCTGTGCACTATATGGACTCATCTTCGCTGCCATTTTCCGATGTCTTCCAGCATTTTAAAGAAAACTTACAGGCCACCATTATTGGTTTAAAAGTGGCTGGTAGTCAGCACTTACAACTGAACCCGAGTTTGGATACCACGCTCAACCAAGGAGATGCCTTGTATTATATTGCGGCGCGGCGCTTAAACTCTGATGAGTGTTTTAATTCACCGAAGATAGGATAGTTGCTATGTTTAAGTCTTTGTTTAGTCGACATAAGCCTGAACCTGACAAATATGCAGGGACCCCCGCCATTATGGGGCTTAAGTTGGGTGGCAGTTTTGAACTGGACGCGCTGGCACTGAAGTTAGTGATGGCCGATATGGTGGTGAGTCAGGTCGCTCCCACTCAAATTATTCAATCGGCAGGCATTGTCGACTTAGATGATACGACCATCTATCGTTTTTACACCGATGATGAAGGTTTCTTGCAAGTGGTAGCCAATGGTGAAGGTGAAGAAAATGTGGTGGATGTGAAAATGTTTCATTACTACGATACCCTCGATGTGGCTAATCAAAGCGAATGGGATCGTTTGCTGAAGCAGGAAATTGGCGCAAACACTTATCAGTTGGAAGGACATACATATCATCGGGTATGGACCTCGACCACCGATTATCATAATCCGGTACATATGGAAGAGAAGACCTATCAGGATAATATGGACTTTTCCAGCACCGACCAGTTTACTATGCTATTTGAGCGTGAATTGCCTAGCGGTGAAATGGAATCGCTGTTTCTATCGGCCGAAGAGGTGCTGAACAATAACGCTTTGGAACGCTGCCTGGTGATTAGCACCGGCATGACGATTTCACCAACCCAAATTACTATTCACGGATAAAGGACCAGAACATGGAATCATCGGAACTATTACTCGCCGTCGCAAATTTTGCGATTTACTTTATCGCATCTATTGTTTTCTTGATGTTATTTAAGGTGATTTATGTGCGTGTAACGCCGCATGACGAGTGGGCGCTGATTAAGGAGGGCAAAAATACCAGTGCTGCCATCGCCTTTGGTGGGGCTGTTTTAGGTTTTGCTTTAGCTTTAGCGGGCGCTGCCAGTAACTCTATTTCTTTTGTTGATTATGCGCTGTGGGGACTCATTGCCTTAGTGGCACAAATTGCCGCTTTTGTGATTGTGCGTTTTGTATTTATCCCTGGCATTGTGTCGCGAATAGAAGCCAACGAAGTCAGTGCTGGGATCATGTTAGCCGCGACCAGTGTGTCGGTAGGATTATTAAATGCAGCTTGCATGACCTACTAGGAGGCGCTATGAAACGTTCTAAGTTTATTAACTTATCGGCAATGCGCAAACTCCCTGTTAGCGCTCCTTCATTTATAGTGAAACCTCTAGTCGTGGCGGTGTCGGCAGCCATGTTGAGTGCCTGTTCTGAGCCTCAAGAAGATGCGATTGTGATTGAGTCCATCGATGATTGTGTTACTAAAACGACCTTTAACGAGCAACAATGTGCAGCGGTCTATCGTAATGCGGAGTTAGAAGCCGAGCGAACTGCACCTAAGTATAGTAGCCGCCAAGACTGTGAAGAAAGCTTTGGTTATGACGGTTGTCGAGCTAGCAGTAGCGGTTTCTTCATGCCGTTGATGTACGGCTATTTATTTGGCCGGATGATGGATCCCAGCCGCCCATCCTCGGTGTATAAATATAATCAGCCGGGGTCATCCTATCGCGATTCGATTATCACTGCCGATGGTTCGGTGATTGGTAAAGCTGGCCAGAGAAACTATAAAGTAGGACAGTCGGCTTATAAGAGTAAACCGACTGTAACCAAAACCGTCTCTCGTGGCGGCTTCGGGGCGAAGGCCTCGGCGAAGTCTTCCTGGGGGGGCTCTAAATCGAGCTGGGGTGGTTAAGGGTGCTACGCGTTCCCACCGGTGAACGACCGCATTGGCAGCAACAAGCCAAAGAATATGGCTTTAACTACCACACCATGTATGGTGACAAGTATTGGGATGAGTCGGCCTATTATCAATTCACCCTTGAGCAAGTTGAGCGTGGTATCGAAGCGCCCACCGAAGCTATCCACCAAATGTGCCTTGAAGTCGTCGCGAAGGTGGTTCACGATGAACAGTTAATGCGGCGTTTTTGTATACCTGAAAAGCACTGGGATTTCGTTCGACAATCCTGGTTAAAAGGCGATCCCTGTTTATATTCGCGACTAGATTTTTGCTACGACGGTAAAGGCGACGCGAAGTTATACGAGAACAATGCCGACACGCCAACCTCGGTATACGAGACTGGCTTTTGGCAATGGTTGTGGCTTAAAGACAAGGTTGATCATGGGCAATTGAACCCAAATAGTGATCAGTTTAATAGCCTTCAGGAAAAGTTGGTTAACCGCTTTAGTGATTTACAATACTTAACGCCCGATCGGGTATTGCATTTTTCCTGTTGTAAAGACACTGATGAAGATCGAGGCACGGTGCAATATTTAGAAGACTGCGCCATTGCCGCAGGCCTTGAGACCAAGTTTGTATTTGTCGAAGATATTGGCATGGATAGGGAGCAGCGCTTTACTAATCTTGATGATGAGGTAATCAGCTGGATGTTTAAGCTCTATCCTTGGGAATTTATGTTAGATGAGCAATTTGGTGAGCATCTCGGGCAACAAAATATTCGTTGGTTGGAACCGCCTTGGAAAAGCATTCTGTCGAATAAAGCCCTGTTGCCGATGTTGTGGAAGATGTTCCCCGGCCACCCCAATCTACTCCCGGCTTTTTTTGAAGATGAAGTGAAACAGGCGAATTTCAGTAAGGGCATGGTGAAAAAACCAATTTTTTCTCGTGAAGGCTCAAATATATCCATCTTGCATGGCGACGCTGAAATAGAGCATACGCCAGGTCCCTATGGGGAAGAGGGTTATATTTATCAGGCGCTGCACCAGTTACCTAAATTTGCTGAAAATTACACTTTAATTGGTAGTTGGCTGGTAGATGATCAGGCTGCAGGCATGTCGATCCGAGAAGATAGCAGCTTAGTTACCCAAGACATGAGTCGTTATCTGCCGCATATTATTTTATAAATTGAGGCGCGCATTGCAAGCACGCCTGCTTGGTGAGTTGATTCGCCAAGCCAAACCTCTGCACGGCTTTTATATGTACCTAAGCCGTGTTTATTTTAAGGTTTTTTAGCCTGAGTTAAGCCTGCTACAATAAAGCTCTTATTTGATTCAGTGTCGCCTGTAGGCGTTGTTGAAAACCACTTTTAATTATCTAAAGGAAGGGCGAATGCGCTTAGTTTCGTGGAATGTGAATGGGATCAGGGCGGTGATGAAAAAGGACTTTATGTCCTTTTTCGAGGCGATGCAAACCGATGTCTTGTGTTTACAAGAAACCAAGGCCCAAGACGATCAAGTATTGGCCGCTCTGGAATCCTTGCAAGGCTATCATATTTACAGTAACTCGGCGGTGAAAAAAGGCTACTCTGGTACTGCGATTCTGAGTAAAGAAAAACCGCTTGCTGTTGAATACGACATGGGGATTGAAGAACACGACCAAGAAGGTCGGGTGATTGCAGCCGAATACCAAGAGTTCATTCTGGTTACTGTATATACACCCAATTCGGGCAGCGAATTAAAGCGTTTAGATTATCGCCAACAGTGGGATGCGGACTTTTTAAGCTACTTGAAGAGCCTCGAAGCGCGTAAGCCCGTGTTAGTTTGCGGTGACTTAAATGTGGCCCACAAAGACATCGATTTGGCTCGGCCCAAGCCAAATTACAATAAAAGTGCTGGTTATATGCAGGCCGAGATCGATGGCATTGATAATTTAACTGCCGCAGGTTTTGTCGATACCTTCCGCCTGAAGAAGCAAGATGAAGTTAAATACAGCTGGTGGAGCTATCGAGCTGGTGCTCGTGGCCGTAACATTGGCTGGAGAATTGATTACTTCCTTGTCTCTGAGGCTTTTGCTGATAAGGTGAGTGATGCCGATATTCTTAATGAGGTGATGGGCTCCGATCATTGTCCTGTGCAGGTTGATTTAGCCCTATAATTTCCCGAGCTAGAACCGATGGTGAGTGAGTCTTTGCTTCCATCGGTCGGCTTGCATTTTGGTGCAACATTCCGCTTTGTCTTAAATTTACATTCGCCACTAAAGGTCAACACTTTCTCATCTTGGAGCTAGCCCGCCTACCGCTTTTGGGTTGGATACCATCGACGCAATTTGGGGCGCATCTTATTATAGGATCTAGTCGGTAGTCCTTATGGGGATGCCCATACCAAGCTAACTCATCATCTGTTGATTCTTACTGGCCTAAATCAGCACGAACTGTGTTATGTATCTTGTAATTAGAGCCACTAGTTACTGTACTTCATACTTGGTTCTTGGCAGATTTATTCGGCGTAATAAGCTGATCATATTATCTATCAGATTGGTATTAGTGTTTGCTGTCGTGATTATCTTGCAATATCCGTCCAAAATAACCGCGTAGGCTAATCAGCATGATGAGGCTCGGCACGACCATTATAGCTGTGAGAACAAAGAACAGTGGCCAAGAGTTGAGCATATCGGCCAGCGAGCCACTGAAGGAGGCGAGGGTGGTTCGGCCTAGGTTACCTAAAGAGGCGAGCAGCGCATATTGAGTGGCTGAAAAAGCTTGGCCAGTTAATGTGGTTAAAAACGAGACAAAGGCGACGGTGGCAAAGGCACTGGTAAAGTTGTCGACGATGATGGTGGCCAAAAACAACTGCTCGTCTGGACCCGTAGAGGCTATCCAGGCAAACATTAAGTTGCTGCTTGCCATCGCAACGCCGCCTAACATGAGTCCTTTTATCACGCCAAAACGCACGTTGAAGGCACTACCGACTAAAGTAAATAATACCGTTGCCCCCCAACCAATGAGTTTAGAGTAATGACCAATTTGCTCATTACTAAAGCCAATTTCCCGATAGAAGGGGATCGACATGCGCCCTAAAAACGCTTCGCCAATTTTAAATAGAAAAACAAACATCAGTAGGGTGATCGCAACTCGCACGCCGTTGCGACGAAAGAAGTCGATAAACGGTTCGGCCACGGTCACCGTGAGCCACGCGACAATCGGTGAATGGGTACCAAGATACTGGGCGTGCCGTTGTTCCGCTTGTTGTTGCAGAGCATCCCGATCGGTGATGGGTTCTTTAACCAACAGGGTAAATAACATGAGCAACGCTACGATGCCACACATCCCTAAATAGACACCATTCCAACCAATAGCATCGGCGTTAATAAACGCTAAGTATCCGGGAAGTGAATATCCTGTCCACCAACCGATGACCGCCATGGCCGAGGCTTGGGGCAAGCGATGCGAATCGGCTTTGCTAAAACTATCGATGCGAAAGGCATCGATAGCGATGTCTTGGGTAGCAGAAGCCGTGGCGATACACAGGGCTAGCATCGATGTGACCATTAAACTATTGGCTGGGTTAAACTTTGCGATAGCAAAGGTGCATATCAAGACGATAGCTTGACAGCAAAAAATCCAACTTCGGCGTTGGCCAAGCCAGCGATGAAATAGTGGCAATTTAACTCGGTCGACTAAGGGCGCCCATAGAAAGTTAATGGCATAAACAATGAACACCGAGCCAAAGTAGCCGATGGCAGAACGGGTGAGTCCTGCATCAGTGAGCCAGCCAGACATGTTTGAGCCAATCAGGACCCAAGGAAAACCGCTGGCACAACCGAGCATAAATACCCATAGCAGTCGTTTATCTAAATAAGAACGAAAGGTCTGTGACCAAGTTGGCGATGAGTTCATTTACTGCTCAGTTGTGTTGTAACAGAATTATTAAGGTTGAGATGGGTCTATTAATACCACGTCTTCGATGATCACTTTCTGGACTGGTACGTTACGCATCCCTGGGACGGGACCAGTTTTTGTGGGTTGATTGACTATCTTATCGATGACATCCATACCAGAAATGACTTCGGCAAATACCGCATAACCGAATTTTTTAGGGCTGCCATCGAGGTAGGGGTTATCAACAACATTGACAAAAAACTGGCGGGTTGCGCTATTGGGATCATTGGTTCGTGCCATCGCTACGGTGCCACGCTTGTTGTTTAAGCCATTTTTAGATTCATTTTCGATGGGTTTGTAGCTATCGACTTCTTCATAATTAATAGAGTAGCCGCCTGCTTGTACCATAAAGCCGGGAATGGTGCGGTGAAACAAAGTGCCTTTATAGCTACCGTCTTCGACATAACGTAAAAAGTTGGCCACGGTTTTTGGGGCTTGTTGTGGTTTGAGCTGTAATTGGAATTCACCGAGATTAGTCACAAACTTTACTGTTTGCGCCCAGCTGGCGACGCTGAAAAGTGCCAGACTGATGGTGAACAGGGTATTGCGGAAAAAACGCCAATTCATGGTTGATACTCCATTACTTCTATTAGTTGTGGGTCACTTGCGATTTCAGCTAATAACTCAGAAAGTTGTTGATTCATTGCCTCGGCTTGTTTATTTACATCTACTTTAAAGGCGCCTTCATTGGTATGAATTGAGCGAAATTCCTTATCTAAAGTTTTAGTCGGGGTGTCTACGGTCACTTTGATGCGTATGGTCGTGCTGGCACTGTATTTTACGCTCCCTTGCTCAACACGAGAGGCGAGTTCGTTAATATCTACCCGGATTGTGTTGGGTGAGGCGGGGACAAACCCCAGGCCTTGTTGCTGCCAAGCTGCGCTAAGCTGCTGCTCAATGGACGAACGTAAATTGCTGCCACTGGCAATTAGTTCGGCTTGCTCTTGATCACCGTGATGAATGCTGATTAAAAATCGATTTGGGCGTAAATCTTGGGAATGAATCGCCGCAATAATGGAATGCTGGGTGACATCGCTCAGTTGTACCTGTGGATTTAACTGCACTTGTTGTGGTCGACTACTACAAGCGCTTAAGCCGAATAGTAATATCACCAATGTAAATAGATTCTTCAAGTGGTTCACCTTTTCTGGTTAATTAACGTTTCGTGCAACCGAGGATAACAAATTTGTTATTGCTCGCCAGCAACTTATAGCCACCAAAGTAAGATTTTAATAGTGCTTGGTAGCTCAAATGGCGATTTGCGACGACGGCGAGCATGCCATTGCTACGTAAACAGCGTTTGGCGTCGCGAAACATTTGCCGAGCAATATGAGTAGAAATGGTGTTTTGTTGATGGAAGGGCGGATTACATAATACCAGATCCGCAGAGTTGTCGGCTTGATGTTCTAAAGCGTTATCATGAATAAACTCACATCGATTAAGCGCCTCAGGATGATTCAGTTGTACGTTATTTTTTGCTGAGGCCAAAGCCATCAGTGATTCGTCGGCAAAGGTGACCGAGGCCTCGGGGTAGAGTTCTAGGGCTCTTAAGCCGAGTAGACCATTTCCACAGCCTAAATCGACAACGCTGGCAAACTCACCTCGCGGCAAATGTTGTAGCATGAAGCGGGTACCAATGTCGAATTTGGCGAAACAAAATACGTTGGCGTGATCATTCAGTTGCCACTGGTATTCCTCTATCGTCCAAGCTTTGGGATAGCGAGAGCTCGAGCACTTACCTTGATAGTGACTAAATAGGAGGCGGGCCTTCTTTTTCGCTAACGAGGTGTTCACTTCACCGAGATGTTTTTCAAACAGATTAAACACCGATTTGGGCAATCCTTTGAGCATCACGCCACAAACCAGTAAGCTTGCGTTATTCATGGCATTTTGTAGTGCAATGAGCTGGTGTTCCAGATAGTTTAAGCTCTTGGGTAAACGCATTAGGACTAAGTCAGCTTGAGGCATGACATCGATGCTACTAATTATATTTATGCTTTCCCCATTAAGCTGATTAGCTTGAATATTTTGCGCTAAAGCTTGCTGGGCGATAAAGGAGTCACTCAACCAAGTGATTTGGCAATGGCGTAAATTAGGGTGAGCCAAGAGTGCGCAGGCTAGGCCGCCAAATTCATCGTTGAGCAGCAAAATATGTTGAAGGTTTGTACTAAGCTCAAAGGCATACTCTAACAATAATTCGTCAGCAGCGTTCCAAGCGCGTAGCTCATCAGCAGACTGTTTTGGGTAACGAGCTAAGTTTAACTCTACGGGAGCGATGATGAGTTGTTGATGCATATTGGAATGGTAGCGTGCTGGCCTTGAATCGTGCCAGCAGTGTATCTAAGTTAATGGCTAAACGAAAGGCGCAGAAAAGGTCGTGAATCAGTTGTCAGATGAGATTATTCTTTATAAGCATTGGTTAAGTCCGGCAAATGTGGATAGATTGTTCCAATCTTTGCTTGCAGAATTGCCCTGGCAACAGCATCAAATTCGTTTATTTGGGAAGACTTGTTTGGAGCCCCGATTGTCGGTTTGGTTAGGTGATGCGGAGGCGGCGTATCGCTATTCTGGAGAATGGCGACAACCTTTGACTTGGCCTGAATTTTTAATACCAATAAAGGCTGCATTGCAGCAGCATACAGGGCAGCGTTTTAATAGTGCTTTGGTGAATTTATACCGTGACGGTCACGACTATATGGGCTGGCATAGTGATAATGAAGCCCAATTAGGTCTACGACCGATTATCGCTTCATTAAGCTTAGGCGCGTCCCGGCGTTTTGTTTTCCGTGACAAATCCACCAGATCTAAGCTGCAGTATCTGCTTGGATCTGGTGATTTATTATTGATGAATGGTTTGTCTCAACAGCAGTGGCAACATAGTTTGCCAAAAGCGCTTAAAGTAAAACAGCCGAGGATCAATTTAACCTTTCGTTATACAATGCCAACAATTGAATCTATGAAGGAATAGAAGATGCGGGTTGAAACACAAGTTAGCGAGAAATTAAAGCAGCATTTTTCACCTGAGTACTTAGCGGTGGTTAACGAGAGCCATATGCACAATGTGCCCGCAGGCTCTGAAAGTCATTTCAAAGTCACGATTGTTAGTGAACTATTTCAAGAAAAAACTCGTATTCAGTGTCACCGAGAGGTTAATAAAGTTCTTGCTGAGGAACTAAAGCAAGATATTCATGCTTTAGCAATCCACGTATTTACCCCCGAACGATGGGATAAACAACAGCAAGTGCCAGTATCACCAAACTGTCGTGGTGGTTAATCGTTCTGCACGAAGCGTTGCTTAAACACATGAGCATTAAAATAAGGATTGTTTTATGCGGGTGTATATTAAATGCCTATTTCTAGGTTTTTTGTTGAGTGCTTGTAATGGTGACCAGAGTGATAGTCAATCAGCGCAGCGAACTCAATATAAATGGACTTTGGTAACTTCATGGCCTAAAAATTTACCGGGACTTGGGGTGACCTCGGAACGTTTTGCTGAAGAAGTCTATGCAATGAGTGGTGGGCGAATGCAAATAAGTGTCTATGGTGCAGGGGAGCTTTATCCAGCCTTAGATGTATTTGATGTTGTTGCTCAAGGTAAGGTCGAGATGGGCCACAGTGCGGCCTATTATTGGCAAGACCGATTGCCAGCTGCTGTTTTTTTTAGCGCGCTGCCTTTTGGGATGGCAGCTAAAGATCTGAATGCTTGGTTGTACCTTGGCGGCGGTTTGGCGCTATGGCGAGAACTCTATGCGCCATATAATTTGCTGCCTTATCCCGGAGGAAACACCGATGCGCAGATGGGAGGCTGGTTTAATAAAAAAATAAACACGATGGATGATTTCAAGCAGTTGAAAATGCGTCTTCCCGGATTAGGGGCCAAGGTGCTGGAAATGGCTGGAGGTTTGCCCTTGGCTTTACCTGCGGATCAACTTTATCAAGCGCTGCGTGACGGCGATATTGATGCGGTGGAGTGGGTCGGCCCATATAATGACTTGGCGTTTGGCTTTCATAAAGTTGCCAAGTATTACTACTATCCGGGGTGGCATGAGCCAAGCACTACCCTTGAATTTATTATCAATAAGGAAGCCTTTGCTACACTACCCGATGATCTAAAAAGAATTATTGAGAATGCGACCAAGGTCGTAAATCAAGAAACTTTGAGTGAGTATGTGGTCTACAATGTGGAGGCATTAACCATATTGGCTAATGAGCATGGTGTGGATATTGTTCCGTTCCCACCACAAGTATTGGCGCAATTAAAAGACTATAGTTTGACGGTTATAGAACAACTTGCGAACAAAGACCCGTCTTTTGCAAAGGTGCTTAACAGTTACCGACGGTTTCAATTTGGCGTAAGTAAAAATAATCAATTAAAACTGGCTCCGACCAGTTTAGAATAAACGTAAGTTAAGCAAATTTAAGGTGCTTATCGCAAATTATTAAAAAGATTCTTGTTAAGTTATTAGCTAACCCATTGTTTAAGGTTGATAACAAGCTCGTAACACTTAAGTCGAATAGGTTATATTTTTGGGCTTTTTCTTTGGAGAATTGGGGTTGATTGGTGCTAGAATACAGTCGTTTTCTGTGGCTTGTTAGTTAATTGTCGAAGACTTGTTAGCTAATTACTTAAATTTAAGTGCAAAATTCACACAGGCGTTATTGCTCGTCTTCCGACCCAACACATGTGTAAGAGAGTATGATTACAATAAATAAAGGACTTGATCTGCCTATTAAAGGCGATCCCAAACAGCAAATAGTAGACGCGTCTATTGTTACCAGAGTGGCTGTACTCGGCGAAGATTATGTTGGCATGCGTCCAACAATGAAAGTACGAGTGGGTGATGTGGTAAGCCAAGGTCAGACGTTGTTCGAAGATAAGAAGAACCCCGGCGTTGTATTTACGGCTCCTTGCGCTGGAACCATTCAAGATATTAACCGCGGCGCGCAGCGGGTATTACAATCTGTCGTGATTGAGAAACAGGCAGGTGACAGTATTGATTTTGGTGCTTTAAGCGATGCCGAAATTGATAGCGTAGCGCGATCTGAACTTGTGGATAAACTCGTAAATTCTGGCCAATGGGTCGGTTTTAGAACGCGTCCATTTAGTAAAGTGCCAGCGATAGATTCAACACCTTCCGCAATTTTTGTGACCGCGATTGATACCAATCCTTTAGCCGCGGATCCGACGGTTGTGATTGCGCAGAACGAAAGTGCTTATCTTACCGGATTACGGGTGTTATCTCGTTTAACTGATGGAGAGATATTCGTTTGTAAGGCTAATGTGAGTTTGCCGAAGTCGGATGCTGCTCGGGTCGAAGAGCATGTGTTTGCAGGACCGCATCCAGCAGGTTTAGCGGGGACTCACATTCACATGCTAAAACCAGCAAGCGCACAACGTACCGTTTGGTCGGTCTCTTATCAAGACGTGATTGCGATAGGGCATTTGCTGCAAAGTGGTAAAATTTATAATCAGCGAGTGATTGCCTTAGCGGGTCCGGTGGTCAAAGAACCACGCTTGTTGCGCACCGAACTCGGTGCCGAGATTAGTCAATTGATTGATGGCGAACTAGTCGATGGTGAGCACCGAGTGATTTCTGGCAGTGTATTGCTGGGCAATCATGCGGTTGGTCCGCATTGTTTCCTAGGCCGTTACCATCAACAGGTTGTGGCTTTAGAAGAAGGTTATGAGAAAGAGTTTATGGGCTGGGCTGTACCCGGCACCAATAAGTTCTCCTTAGCGCGTATATTCGTCTCTGGTCTGAATAAAAGTAAGTTGTTCTCGTTCACCACGACTACTGGCGGTAGCGCCCGTGCCATGGTGCCGATTGGTCAATATGAGCGGGTGATGCCCTTAGATATTTTGCCAACATTGTTACTTCGAGACCTATTGTCAAATGATAGTGATAGTGCGCAACAACTTGGTTGCTTAGAGCTTGATGAAGAAGATTTAGCGCTATGTACCTTTGTATGTCCCGGCAAATACGAATACGGTAGCGTGTTACGTGATTGTTTGACCAAGATTGAGAAGGAAGGTTAAGCATGAGTCTTAAGCATTTTATTGAAAAAATCGAACCTCAGTTTCTACCTGGCGGTAAACATGAAAAGTGGTTCGCGCTTTATGAAGCCACCGCCACCTTTTTATATTCACCGGGTTTAGTGACCAACAAAAATACCCACGTTCGTGATGCAATTGATTTAAAACGGATCATGATTTTTGTGTGGGCGGCACTAATGCCCGCTATGTTTTTTGGTATGTATAATGCCGGAATGCAAGCGAATGAAGCCATTATTGCGGGTTACTCGGCTCCTGACGATTGGCATATTGCGTTACTTGGTTTGCTCGGCGTGCCGATGGGCGCAGATGCCGGTTGGATAGCATCGATGCTCTATGGCGCGGTATTCTTCCTACCGATTTACTTAACCGCATTTGTGGTGGGTGGATTCTGGGAAGTTTTATTTGCCTCGGTACGCGGCCATGAGGTTAACGAAGGTTTTTTTGTGACCTCTATTTTGTTTGCTTTAACTTTGCCAGTGACGATGCCTTTATGGCAGGTGGCACTGGGGGTTACTTTTGGCGTAGTTGTTGCGAAAGAAGTGTTTGGAGGCACCGGAAAGAACTTCCTTAATCCTGCTTTAGCGGGGCGTGCGTTCTTGTTCTTCGCATATCCAACCGCGATATCTGGAGATGCAGTTTGGACCGCTGTGGATGGTTATTCTGGCGCGACACCACTCAGTGTGGTTGCCGCTCAAGGTATCGACGGTTTAGCAGCGCAAGGCATTTCTTGGAGCGATGCATTTTTTGGCTTTATTCAAGGTTCTAGTGGTGAAACTTCAACTTTCTTACTGGCTTTGGGCGGATTGTTCCTCATTTTCACTCGTATCGCTTCGTGGCGAATTGTAGCGGGTGTATTGGCGGGAATGGTCGCAACCAGCTTGTTGTTGAATGTTATTGGTTCAGATAGCAATATGATGTTCCAATTACCCCCGCATTGGCATTTGGTACTTGGTGGTTTTGCCTTAGGTATGTTCTTTATGGCCACAGACCCAGTATCGGCATCGTTTACTAATAAAGGTAAGTGGTGGTATGGCGGGCTTATCGGCTTGATGGTGGTGCTTATTCGAGTCGTGAACCCAGCTTTCCCCGAAGGTATGATGTTAGCTATTTTGTTCGCCAATTTATTTGCTCCAATCTTCGACTACTTTGTAGTTCAAGCCAATATCAAACGGAGGCTTGCTCGCGATGGCCAGTAATGATTCCTTAGCCAAAACCATTAAGGTTGTTATTGGCGTTAGTTTAGTGTGTTCTATTGTGGTCTCGCTGGCAGCTGTAGGTTTGCGTGGCATGCAGCAGCAAAACGCATTGGAAGATAAGCAGAAGAATATTTTAGCGGTATCTGGGGTGGCCCTCGATGGTCGTAAGGTGGCAGACGTTTATGCTGAAGTCATTGAACCGCGCGTGATTGATTTAGATACCGGAAGCTTCGTCGCTAAAGATAAGGTCAATCCAAATACCTTTGAACAACGCAAGGCTGCTAAAGATCCGAGTACCAGTATTCGGATGCCGGGCGATGAAGACATTGCAGGTATTATACGTCGTTCTAATTTTGCCAGTGTTTACTTAGTAAAAACGTCTTCTGGAACCATTGACCGAGTGATTTTACCCTTGCATGGTCGTGGCTTGTGGTCAACGATGTATGCCTTCTTGGCGGTACAGCCAGACGGTAATACGGTCGATGCGCTGGTTTATTATGACCAGGGTGAGACACCGGGACTTGGTGGTGAGGTGGCTAATCCACGTTGGCAAGCCAAATTTGTTGGCAAGAAGCTATATGATGCTGGCGGTCAAGCAGCGATTACCGTGATTAAAGGGACTGCTCCTGCAGACTCACCCTCTGAGGTCGATGGTTTATCAGGTGCGACCCTTACGAGTAAGGGGGTCGATAACACCTTTAAATTTTGGTTAAGTGACAAAGGCTTCGGTAAGTTCCTGACCAAATTGCAACAAGGAGAGCTAATCAATGGCTGATGCTAAGGAAACCAAAAAAGTTTTATTTGGCCCAGTTATCGCCAATAACCCCATCGCATTGCAAGTGTTGGGTGTTTGTTCAGCGTTAGCAGTGACCAGCAAATTAGAAACGGCATTTGTAATGACCATTGCGGTTATGCTGGTAACAGCCTTTTCTAACCTGTTTATTTCGATGATTCGGAATCATATTCCAAGCAGTGTGCGGATTATCGTGCAAATGGCAATTATTGCCTCCTTGGTGATTGTGGTTGACCAAGTATTGAAAGCTGTGGTTTATGATATCTCCAAACAACTTTCGGTATTTGTTGGCTTGATTATTACCAACTGTATTGTGATGGGGCGTGCCGAAGCATTTGCCATGAAAGAGCCACCATTGAAGTCTTTTCTCGATGGTATTGGGAATGGCCTGGGTTACGGTGCGGTATTGATGTCGGTCGGTGTGATTCGAGAACTATTCGGTTCTGGTTCGTTATTTGGGATTGAAATCTTACCATTGATTAATAACGGCGGTTGGTATCAACCTAACGGCTTGTTATTACTGCCCGCATCAGCATTCTTTGTGATTGGTTTATTAATCTGGGGATTGCGTAGCATTTATCCAGAACAAGTAGAGCCGAAGGAGTAGGCGCGTGGAACATTATATTAGTTTGTTAGTGCGCTCTATTTTTATTGAAAATATGGCGCTGGCTTTCTTGTTAGGGATGTGTACTTTCCTAGCCGTTTCAAAGAAAGTTAAAACAGCCTTTGGTTTAGGGGTCGCGGTCACCGTGGTTCTGGGTATTTCGGTACCGGTAAACCAAATTATCTATTTCAATTTGTTAGCACCTGGCGCGCTGGATTGGGCTGGTTTACCCGATGCCGATCTAAGCTTCCTTGGCTTCATTACCTTTATTGGGGTAATTGCTGCGTTAGTACAAATTCTTGAGATGGTATTGGATAAATACTTTCCTGCACTGTATCAAGCCTTGGGTATTTTCCTACCACTGATTACTGTGAACTGTGCCATCTTTGGTGGTGTTTCATTCATGGTGCAACGTGAGTACAGCTTAGCTGAGTCCGCTGTGTATGGTATCGGTAGTGGTATTGGCTGGATGTTAGCGATTGTTGCTTTAGCGGGTATTCGTGAAAAAATGAAGTATTCAGATGTGCCTGATGGCTTACGTGGTTTAGGGATTACCTTTATTACCGCGGGTTTGATGGCGATGGCGTTTATGTCGTTCTCGGGCGTTCAGCTTTAAGACGGCCAATAACTACAAGGAAAATTAGTCGATGGAAATTATTCTCGGCGTAACTATGTTTACCTTGCTTGTCTTGGCTTTAGTGACAATCATTTTGTTTGCTAAGTCGAAGCTGGTAAGTTCTGGTGACATACAAATTCTTATTAATGATGATCCAGCCAAGGCAATTACTACTCAGGCGGGTAATAAATTGTTGGGTGTACTGGGTAATTCAGGCATTTTTGTATCATCGGCTTGTGGCGGTGGTGGCTCATGTGGCCAGTGTCATGTGCATATTCATGAAGGTGGTGGTGATATTTTACCCACCGAGCTTGATCATATTAGTAAGCGAGATGCGGCAGATGGCATGCGTTTGGCTTGTCAGGTGAACGTCAAGCAAGACATGAAGATCTCTTTACCCGAAGAAATTTTTGGGGTAAAAAAATGGGCTTGCGAAGTTATCTCTAATGACAACAAAGCTACTTTCATTAAAGAGTTGAAGTTGCAGATCCCTGATGGTGAGTCAGTTCCGTTTCGTGCGGGTGGTTATATTCAAATTGAAGCGCCGGCCCACCATGTAAAATATTCAGATTTTGATATTGAAGAGCAGTATCGTGGCGATTGGGAACACTTTGGCTTCTTTAATTTAGAATCAAAAGTAGATGACGAGACCATTCGAGCTTACTCAATGGCCAACTACCCAGAGGAAGAAGGTATTATTATGTTGAACGTGCGGATTGCAACGCCGCCGCCAAACAACATGAGCCTACCCTGTGGTAAAATGTCATCGTTTATCTTTAACTTAAAAGCGGGTGATAAAGTCACAATTTCTGGGCCATTTGGTGAGTTCTTTGCCAAAGATACCGAAGCAGAAATGGTGTTTATTGGTGGTGGTGCAGGTATGGCGCCAATGCGTTCGCATATCTTCGATCAGCTTAAGCGTCTTAGCTCTAAGCGTAAGATTAGCTTCTGGTACGGGGCTCGTTCTCGTCGAGAGATTTTCTATGAAGAAGATTTTGATATGCTGGCTCGCGAGAATGAAAACTTCGAGTGGCATGTCGCCTTGTCTGATCCGCAACCGGGAGATGACTGGGAAGGTAAAACTGGCTTTATTCATAATGTCTTGTTTGAAAACTATCTACGAGACCACGATGCGCCTGAAGACTGCGAATACTATATGTGTGGTCCTCCGGTGATGAATGCTGCGGTGATTAATATGCTTAAAGAGCTCGGTGTTGAAGATGAAAACATTCTACTTGATGACTTTGGTGGTTAATTGGTGAGAATGATTAAGTTTTGGCTAGCCCTTATTGGGCTAGCTTTTTTCGTTAGTGGCTGTAGTGAGCAAAACAATTTGTATACCTTACAAATTGAGGGGCGCACTATGGGAACTTACTATCAAATTAAAGTGGTTGAACCTCGAGATCAGTTACCGAAAGGCGCAGCGTTACAGCAAAAAATTGATAAGTTGCTACGTCAAGTTAATCTAGAAATGTCAACCTATTTACCGAACTCTGAATTGTCTTTGTTTAATCAATTTCAAAGTGGAGAACCGAAACACATTTCGGCAAATTTAGCTAAAGTGATGGCAGCGTCATTACAGATCTCTGAAGAGTCAGCTGGCGCTTTCGATGTCACGGTGGGTCCTTTGGTTAATTTATGGGGCTTTGGTCCAGAAGGTCGTCCCAACAAACGTCCCGATGAGCAAGCGCTGAAACAAGCCAGAGAGCGTATTGGTTATCATCACCTTACTTTAAATGGCCAATTACTGAGTAAAGATTTAGCGAGTTTATACGTCGACCTTTCCGCTATTGCTAAAGGCCATGGTGTTGACCGTGTTGCTGAATTGATCGAGAGTGAAGGCTTTCATAATTTCATGGTGGATATTGGTGGTGAGCTACGCTTAAAGGGTCATAATGACAAGGCTCTGAGCTGGCGGATCGCGGTAGAAAAACCAGTGGTAGAGCAACGCGCAGTACAAAAAATTATAGCGCCCGGAGATAACGGTGTTGCAACCTCGGGTGATTATCGTAATTACTTTGAGCAAGATGGTATTCGTTACTCGCATACCATTAATCCTAAAACGGGTCAGCCGATTGCCAATCATATTGTATCGGTCACAGTGATCGCTGCTACCAGTATGATGGCAGACGGCTACGCGACGGCGCTTACGGTTATGGGGGTGGATCAAGCCTTAGCTTTTGCCGAAAAGCATCAATTGGCGATTTATATTATCGATAAGCAAGGGGATGAGTTTGTTGAACACCTTAGTTCAGCTTTTATTCCCTTTATCATCCAACAATAAACGAAGGAGTACTGTCGAAATGGCTTATTTTCTTGTGACATTTGTGTTTTTTGTTGTGGTGATTACCGCGATGGCTGTGGGCTATATTTTTCAGAAGAAAACCATTAGCGGGAGTTGCGGTGGTATCGCATCGCTTGGAATTGAAAAGGTTTGTGATTGTCCTGAGCCTTGCGATAAACGAAAAGCCAAGATGGCTTTAGTCGAACAGAAACAAAAAGCGCGCCAAGCGATGTTAGATGAACATCGGATTATTTAAAGCGCGTGCTAGGCATGATGCGATATTTAAAACAGCGCTTTACAGCGCTGTTTTTGTTTATGTATTTTTAGTCCCCTTTTGCGATACCTTCACGGCGAGGATCGGCTGCGCCAACCAGCCTATCTGGGTAAATCCTGATCCCTTGTAGACCCGAGGTCATGGCTTTTATTTTGGTTTGGTAACCTAACGCTTCTAATGCCGCTTGTTTATCCACCGCAGCGCTATTGGCTTCCAATTCATATACGCCGAAACGGTTGTTGATGTGCGGTTGCTCAATGGCTTGCTGTAAGCTCATGCCCCAGTTTAAATGACTCACTAAGGTTTGAGCCACGTAACCAATAATACTGCTGCCGCCGGGCGAGCCGATAGCCACGATCGGCTGGTTGTTTTGCAGTACGATAGTTGGAGACATCGATGAACGTGGGCGTTTATTGGCTTCAACTCGATTGGCCACTGCTTGGCCATCTTTTTCGGCAATAAAAGAAAAGTCAGTGAGTTGGTTGTTTAATAGGAAGCCATTAACGAACAGCCGTGAGCCAAAGGCATTTTCGATGCTAGTGGTCATCGATAATACATTACCTTCACTATCGACGATACTGATATGGCTGGTGGAGGGAAGTTCGATACTGAAGTTTGATGCTTGGGCGGATAAATCTGCCACATCTCCAGCAGACACGCTGCTAAGGGCCTTATCACCTTTTAATAATTGGGCGCGTTTCGCCAAGTATTGGGGGGCGAGTAGGGCGGTGCTTGGTACGCTTACAAAGTCACTATCGGCAAGGTATTTCGCTCTGTCGGCAAAGGCGAGTCTTGAAGCATCGCCGAGGATCCGCCAGCTTTGAATATTATCGGGGCCCCATTTATCAAGTGGGTAGTGCGCGGAAATTCCAAGGATTTGACCGACGGTGCTTGCGCCAGAACTTGGTGGCCCCATGCCACAGACCGAATATTGTAGGTAAGGGCTGCATAAAGCGGGGCGTTGTTTGACTTGATAAGCGGCTAAGTCGCTTTCACTGAGCAGCCCCGGATTAGCTGCTGCCTGTTGTACCGCTGCGACCATTGCTTTTGCGGTTACGCCTTGATAGAAGCCTTTCGCCCCTTGTTTGGCGATTAAATTTAAGGTCGAGGCATAGGCTGGATTTTTGAGTAGGTGGCCGACCGCTAAGGGTTTACCTTGGGCATCATAAAAGTAGTTTCGAGCACCAGGATAGCGGTCTAGTCGGTGAGTATCACCGGCAATCAGTGTGGCTAAGCGAGGACTAACTCTAAATCCCTGTTGTGCTAAGCCGATGGCGGGTGAAAATAATTGAGGCCACTCGGTTTTTCCATAGCGTTGATGCAGGGTTTCAAATAGGGCTACCACCCCCGGCACCCCAACGGATCGCCCCCCCACAACGGCATCATAAAATTTTAATGGCTTGCCATTGTCATCTAAAAATAAGGAAGGCGAAGCCTTGGCTGGAGCCTTTTCACGAGCATCAAAACTGGTGATTTGTTGCTTTGTAGCATCGTAATACAGTACAAATGCTCCGCCACCAATACCAGAAGATTGGGGTTCGACTAAACCCAGAACGGTTTGTACTGCAATCATCGCATCTACGGCACTTCCACCCGCTTTTAGTATCTCATAGCCAGCCTCAGCGGCTAGCGGATTGGCGGCTGAGACCATAAATTTATGGGCGATAAACGCGGTTTTTTGGCTCGAACCGCTGGCAAGTTCGGGGGCGTAAGCATCGCTGCTTTGGCTCTGAGCCATACAATGAGTCGATATCAACAAAGCGAAGCTCAATAAACGACGAATCATCTGATTATCCTTTTTCAGTGAGTATTTAAGGGTGTTGACCTATTCATGCTGTTGCCGTTGTTCAGTGATTCTTAAACAAAGCAGATCAAATGTTATGTCACCATCGGCATGAATCAGCGGTTAATGTGGGATCAATACTGCTCTAGAGTTCAATTAAATTTATGATTATTTATTCCTTATTGAGAAGGCTAAGCGAAGGGCTCGTTCTCAGGATTGTTTAAATTGAGTAAGAGTAAAGCTTCAACATTAAAACGCTTCTAGCCAGTTTAACAGTATCGAGTAAGCTTGCCATTGCCTAATCAAGCATTATTGATGAAGGTGTTAACTAGAATTTACATGTTTTAGTGCTCGGTGACAGATTGAGCGCTGTTTGTGAGGGGCGATTGGCTTGAATATTGGTGATGCTGATCAGTTACCAAACAAAGTTAAAAAGTTGCTATCGCTACAGGGAGGAAGCGATAGCAGAAGGCAAATCAGTTTAAGTAGGATGTTATTCCAACTCGATTAAGTTTGGCTCTATGTTTGCGGGTGAAAGTTATGAGCTGCAAATCAAGATCTTCGCTGCGCGAATACAAGAGCACTTATTTATTGTGATTGGTATTATTTTAAAGTTAGATGCTTAGCTAAAGGCGTAAGCATCCAAGGCCAAAATTTCAAGTTCGACGTCTTGATGGATCTGGTGAACTTTATCGCCTTCGTTCCAAGCCCCCAAAATCGAGAGCAGCGGGACAAAGTGTTCAACGCTTGGATGATTAAAGCGACTAAAAGGTGCCTGATTTTGATAATCCAACAAAGCTGGGATATCTTTCGCTAACAGTTTCTCTTTTACCCATTGAGTAAACGCCGTCACTTTTTCAACCCGCTGTGGATCAGGAACACTAGCAAACACTTCTCGCAGGTTGTGGCTAATCCCTCCAGAGCCAAGCAGTAAAATATTTTGCTCAGATAAGTAGCTTAAGGCTTGACCTAGCTGGTAGTTATGCTGACTACTTAAGCGACTGTTGATAGAGATTTGTAGCACTGGAATATCCGCTTGCGGGTAGATTAAACGCAGCGGGATCCATACGCCATGATCCCAGCCGTGCTGTTCGTCCAGTATTGGCTGATAACCCTGACTTTGTAAGCGCTCTGCGACTTGTTTTGCCAAGTCTGGCGCACCCGGCGCCGGATATTGCAGTTGATAAAGTTGCTCGGGAAAACCATAGAAATCGTGAATGGTTTTTGGTTTTGTTGCACTGTTAATGATGATATCTGCAGTAGCATCAAAGTGAGCAGAAAAAACCACAATAGCATCCGGTTTGTGTAATTGCCGACCCAAGTTTTTGAGAAAAGCGCTAGTTGCGCTATTCTCAATGCCCATCATCGGTGAGCCATGGGAAATAAACAGAGCTGGCTGTTTGCTGACCTGATTCATGCAATATTCTCCGGACCCTTAGGCACGATACCTGCTGGGTTGAGTGCTTTTAGTGAATAATAGCCTTGTTTAATATGTTCAATATTAACTGTATTTCCAATGCCCTCAAGCGCCAAAATTCGCTGCACATATTTGGATAAATAGGGCATTTGGGCAATCAGATTTCGATTACATTTGAATAAACCATAATAGGCAGCATCAAAACGGATCAAGGTTACAAAGCTTCTGATGTCGGTTTCAGTGAGTTGTTCACCGAATAAAAATGAACGACCATCTGCTAATTTGGCTTCTAGTTTATCTAAAGTGTTAAACACGCCTTGGTAAGCTTCTTCGTACGCAAACTGCGAGCTGGCGAAGCCCGCTTTATACACGCCATTATTGAGCAGGTGATAAATCTGTTCGTTCAGTGTATCAATCTGCTCGGCCAGCTCTGCAGGATATAAATCCAATTTTGAGCCGGTGAGGTGATCAAAGGCACTGTTTAACATGCGAATGATGTCTGCGGATTCATTGTTTACAATCACATTATTGTGTTTATCCCACAGTACCGGAACCGTCGCTCTGCCGGTGAATTTAGGATCGGCGTGAGTGTACAGCTGGTGAGCAAATTGATAGCCATTTAAATGGTCGGCAGTCGCATCGGCATAACCATCAAATTGCCAGCCTTGATCGGTCATCACCGGATTGACGATGCTAATCGAAATATAGTCTTGAAGTTGTTTGAGTTCCCGAAGCATCAAGGTTCTAGAAGCCCAAGGACAGATATACGCAACATATAGATGGTAACGACCTTTCTCTGCTTTAAAGCCGGCATCACCTGTGGGGCCAGCGGCGCCATCTTTGGTGATCCAATGCCTAAAGCTAGAGGTTTGGCGTACAAAGCGCCCTTGCTCATCTTTTGCCTGTACTGGTTGCCAGTTTTCTGTCCAAACGCCTTCGACTAACATAATCAAGTCCTCAATATGGGTTAAGTTTAGGGTTATTTATTAGCACTAAGCAGCGCATGGATTTTATTGTCTAAAGCAAAGCGCCCAGCGCCTTGAACAGCTAAAAACAAAGTGACCGCTAACAGGGTTAATGCATACTCATAACCATTTGCGGCTAAAAACAGGCCATTACCAATATGTACTGTCATCGCCATCAGCATAGTAAATGCAAGTACCAGGGCAGCAGGGCGGGTTAGTAAGCCAAGTAGTAAAGCAATACCGCCAAAAAACTCGGCGCTGCCAGCCATTAAAGCCATGAGGTAGCCGGGTGCAAACCCTACGCTTTCCATCCATTGGCCGGTGCCTTCAAGGCCATAACCACCAAACCAGCTAAACAGTTTTTGCGAGCCGTGGGCAACCAGTATCAAACCTAAAGGTAGACGCAGAATTAGAGGAGCAAAGCTGGCTTTGCTAGCAACAAGTTTGTTTAAGAGTTGAGTATTCATGGTATGTCCTTCACTGGGAATTTAATTAACTAAGTTGTGCTAACTATAATGCTTGGCATTTCATTGATAAATGCTATATTTGTTGAGTTATTATCAATGTATGGTTGTTAATATGGATAAGCTACAAACCATGAGAGCCTTTGTAAGTGTGGTCAAGCAGGGCTCATTTGCGAAAGCGGCTGAACACTTAAGTTTGTCTCCTCAGTTGGTGAGTAAATATGTCTCCCATTTGGAAGACAATCTACAGTCGCGATTACTGAACCGAACTACGCGTAAATTGAGTTTGACCGAGGCCGGACGTTTTTATTTTGAACGTTGCACTCAGTTATTAATTGACCTTGAGGAGATGGACAATGCGCTTGCCCATGAGCAAGGACAGCCTTCAGGAAAACTTCGAATTACCGCACCTATGTCCTTTGGCATGCATCACTTACCGAAGTTAGTCGTTGATTATCAGCAGCGCTACCCGCAGGTGGATATCGACTTGCAACTCAGCGATAAAAAAATCGATATTGTTGAAGATGGCTACGATATCGCATTACGGATTGGTAAATTGCAGAGTTCTTCATTGATCGCTAAAAAAATCACCGATATTCGAATCGTGGTATGTGCCGCCCCCAAGTACCTGCAGCAATATGGTATCCCCAAAAATTCCCAACAATTAATGGATCATCGTTATCTGAGTTATAGCTATGCCGATAGCGCAAGTTTATTTGCTAAGTTTGAACAGGTACTGGGTTACAACAAGTTAAACTCGACCTTGATCTCCAATAATGGCGATTTATTGGTAAATGCGGCGATCCACGGCGGAGGAATTGCTATTCAGCCCTCATTTATCGCTGGTAAAGCTATCAGCCAGGGGGAGTTGCAGGAAATATTACCCGACTATGCCCCCGATCCACTGGGACTTTATGTGGTTTATGCCCATCGTAAGTTTTTAAGTAGTAAGGTTCGCAGTTTTGTTGATTTCATCAGCGAGTATTATGGAGAGTGTCCTTATTGGGATGACTATTAAAGGCAGGCCGTGGTTTAAGACTTGGCGAGGAGCGATAGTGCTGGCTGAACAACATTGTGCTCGAAGTACTAAGGGATTTTTTAGTAAAATCAACACCTAGTCAAATTTATGTCTTGTTCTTCCCAGTTTTTTCGAGACAAGTTTGGGATGATTGAGTGTTCTAACATGGTATTCGCGAAGAGGAAATAAGCGGTGGCCCTAGTAACAATTGAACAACTATACAGTGAATATTTACGCGTTTTATTAGCGCGAGATATGAATCCCGACCGGGCTGAGCAATTGGCGACCGGCTTTGTGGATATGGCCAATGAGGGGGTCTACTCGCATGGCATTAATCGCTTCCCGGTGTTTATCTCGCAAGTGGATAAAGGTCAAATCAAGCTAAATGCAGAGCCGGAATGTGTTGCCAGCATGGGCGCACTGGAGCAGTGGGATTGTCATCTCGGTCCTGGTGTATTGAATGGTCATATTTGTGCTGATCGTGCCATGGTACTGGCCAAGCAGTTTGGGATTGGCATGGTGGGTATGCGCAATTCAAATCATTGGATGCGTGGTGGCGCTTACCCTTTGAAGATGGCTCGTCAGGGCTTTGCTGCGATTGCCGCGACCAACACCGTGGCGATTATGCCGCCTTGGGGAGGGAAAGACTGTCGCATCGGAAATAATCCATTGATCATGGCGATTGCAGGCGATCCGCCGGTTTTACTCGATTGTGCGATGAGCCAGTTTTCTTATGGTCAAATTCAAAATCATCATCTCGCCGATAAGCCTTTGCCGGTGGATGGCGGCTTCGATGACGAGGGCAATTTGACCAAAGATCCGCAAGTATTGATGAACAATAAACGGGTGTTGCCGATGGGGTTCTGGAAGGGCTCGTCGATGTCTATCGTATTAGATATGATGATCACCGCGATTAGTGGCGGCTTATCGGTACCAGCCTTAACGGAAGATCAAACTGAAGAGTATGGGGTATCGCAATTCTTGATCGCCATCGATCTGAGTAAAACCATGGAAAGTCATCGTTTTGCTCAAGAGATGCAGCGGATCCGCGATTATGTAATGAGTGCTGAGCCTGCCGAGGTCGGGCGGCTTAAGATCGGTGGTTCAGAGATTCAAGCCTATATTGATAAACACCAACAGCAGGGTGGCATCGAAATTCACTCGCAAATTTGGCAGAAAATTAAGGCCCTGTAAGGCCTTGCAGATTTGTGGTGTGACATCGAGATTTGTGGCGATACAGGTTTTGCTACGCCGTAAGATGGCCAGAGTCACGGCTAAGCTTGTTGAACCAAGGCTTAGCCATCATGATTCGCCATGGTAGCGACCAGCAATGAGTCAACAGCTCCCCGACGATTCATACTGGTCTCGCAAAGCCAGATTAAATCTCAGCCAAGCGTTGTTGTAGGTGAGATAACATTAAACTCACTTTATTGGATAGGTGTCGGTTTTGTGGGTATAAGGCCCAAATGCCTTCGGGGCCTTTTTGATAAGGTATTAATAGCTCAATCAGAGCTCCACTTTGTAAATGCTTTTTAACGTAACTGTCGGGCAATTGCACAATGCCCAAACCTTTTAGTGCGGCATCCAGCAAGGCATAACCATTGTTACACTGCAGCCGTCCGCTTATTTTAAGCGCCATCGCTTTCCCCCGTTCGACAAACCGCCAGTACTCGATAGTTCCTTGTAAACAGTTATGCTGAGCCAACTCACTCACCACATGCGGTGAGCCATGTTGCGCCAAGTAGGCTGGGGAAGCACAAACATGCAAGCTGCGCTGGGCGAGGCGCTTCGCCATCATACTCGAGTCGGGCAGTTCGCCCAGTCTAATCGCCAAATCTATGGCTTGATCGACTAAGTCAATTTTTTGGTTACTGAGTTGGAGTGATACCTCCAACTCCGGGTATTGCAGGCAAAAATCATTCACCGCTGGTGCAATATGTTGTTCACCAAAGGTCACCGGTGCGGTCATACGTAACTTACCTCGAGGCGTATTCTGTAAGTTGTTTAAGCTGCGCTCGGCGTCAAGCAAACCCTCGATCAATGGCCTACACTGTTGATAAAACAACAGGCCACTGTCGGTAGCCGATACTCGCCGAGTGGTGCGATAAAACAACTTAGTGGCTAAACGTATTTCCAGCTGAGAAATTTGACGACTCACCTGAGCGGTAGAAATACCTAAACGTTGTGCGGCAGCAGTGAAACTTTCGGTTTCAACGACCGAAACAAACTCGTTAATACCGTCCCACTGGAACATAGCGGCCAACCTCGTTGCAGATACTGATTGCTTAAACATTATCAGCCATCATCAAGCAATGATTTAGCCGATATTGTTACTACACAGTAAAAGTGAATTAATGAATTGCTAGATTATCACCAATTAAGAAACAAATATAATATTGTGATGAATACGCCTTTTAGGCGACAACGAATACATAGTGAGGAAGCGCGATGACTGCCAAAACCATTCAATCAAAAGCTGCCGTAGCATGGGCTGCTGGCCAACCATTAAAAATGGAAATTGTTGATGTAGCCCCCCCTAAAGCGGGTGAAGTGCGGGTAAAAATTATTGCCTCAGGTGTATGCCACACGGATGCATTTACCTTATCGGGCGATGATCCGGAAGGGATATTTCCGGCGATTCTGGGCCATGAAGGCGGCGGCATTGTCGAATCGATTGGTGAAGGGGTAAGCAGCGTTAAGGTGGGCGATCACGTGATCCCGCTTTATACACCAGAGTGTGGCGAATGTAAGTTTTGTAAATCGGGTAAAACCAACCTTTGTCAAAAGATCCGCGAAACTCAAGGCAAGGGGCTAATGCCCGACGGAACCACTCGCTTCTCTATCAACGGTCAGCCGATTTTTCATTACATGGGGTGCTCGACGTTTAGTGAATATACGGTATTACCGGAAATCTCACTCGCCAAAATCAACCAAGAGGCACCTCTCGAAGAAGTCTGTTTGTTAGGTTGCGGCGTGACCACTGGGATGGGTGCGGTTGCCAACACCGCCAACGTTCAAGCGGGCGATACGGTGGCAGTATTTGGTTTGGGTGGCATTGGTTTATCCGCCATTATTGGCGCTCAGATGGCCAAAGCTGGCCGCATTATTGCTATCGACATTAACGAATCGAAATTTGAATTAGCCCAAAAGCTTGGTGCGACCGATTGTGTTAATCCAAAAAATTTCGACAAGCCAATTCAAGAAGTGATTGTCGAGATGACCGATGGTGGTGTCGACTTCTCGTTTGAATGTGTGGGTAACGTTCACCTGATGCGTAGCGCTTTAGAATGTTGCCATAAAGGTTGGGGCGAGTCGGTGATTATTGGTGTTGCCGGTGCCGGCCAAGAAATATCAACTCGACCATTCCAGTTGGTCACTGGGCGTGTATGGAGAGGCTCGGCATTTGGTGGCGTAAAAGGTCGCTCCGAGTTACCTGAGTATGTAGAACGTTATATGGCTGGAGAGTTTAAGCTAGATGATTTTATTACCCACACTATGGCCTTAGATAAAGTTAACGAAGCTTTTGACTTGATGCACCAAGGGAAGAGTATTCGTAGTGTTATTCATTTCGATAAATAATGAATAAACCACATGCAAAACAGTGTGCTAATGCATTAAACCAAGCGTATTGGCACTGTTATTTTATTCACTTTGACCAATAAGGATAAGCTAAATGCACGACATTGAACTTATCAGTGCCAATAAAAGCTTTGGGGGCTGGCACAAACGCTACAGCCACCGCGCGAGCAGTTTAAATGGGCTCGCGCAGTTTGCGATTTTTTTGCCGCCACAGGCTAGCGCTAAGCAGCCAGTACCGGTCTTGTACTGGCTGTCAGGGCTAACTTGTAACGACGAAAACTTTATGCAGAAAGCTGGTGCACAGCGTATGGCTGCCGAGTTAGGCATTGCCATTGTTGCGCCCGATACCAGCCCTCGTGGTGACGAGGTGGCCGATGATGAAGCTTACGACCTAGGCCAGGGCGCGGGGTTTTACCTAAATGCCAGCCAAGCCCCATGGAAGCAGCATTACCACATGTACGACTACATTGTGAGTGAACTGCCTGCATTAATTGAGTCCTGTTTTCCGGTCAGTAGCAAGCGGGCAATTGCTGGACACTCGATGGGGGGACATGGCGCCTTAACCATTGCTTTGCGCAATCCGCAACGTTTTAGTTCGGTATCGGCATTTAGCCCTATTTGTAATCCTAGTGCGGTGCCGTGGGGTAAAAAAGCCTTTACCGCTTACTTAGGCAGTGATCCGCAACACTGGGCAGAATACGACGCTAGCCTGCTCATGAGTGAAGCGAAGCAGTTTGTTCCTGCGTTGGTTGATCAGGGAGAGGCAGACCAATTTTTAGCAGAGCAACTAAAACCAGAAGCATTAACGGCAGCGGCGAAGCAAAGCGCTTATCCCTTACGCCTCAATATGCATACTGGTTACGACCATAGCTATTTTTTTATCGCCAGCTTTATTGAGTCTCACCTGCTGTTTCACGCCAAACACTTCGCTTGAAGTTCGTGAAATACCATGGCAATCATAGCTTTATTGCCAAGTCATAAAAACCAGGCTGCGCCTGGTTTTTTACCAACAATCAAGACACCGCGGCTAACGAGCGGAAGGTTCGAATGGCTGTTTTGGTCTATTCGGTCTCATCATTAGGTATCCGATGGCATGAAACCAGTACCGACATCGGCCGTAATTTTAGTTGAACCATTTGACTGCACAGAGCTTAGTTTTGGACTTTGAAAAAATATGAGCGTGCCAATGATGAATAGCCATGTACAAAGCAATCCGGTTGTTGTTGCCATCGCGACCAGATAACCATGCGATAACATGACTGCGTAAATTGCGCCAAAAAAAGCGGTTCCGAGAGCAAAGCATGCTTGCTGTACGGTGATTAATGCACTACTTGCTTCACTAGCATGCTGTTTTCCAACATGAGAAAGGGCAATTCGAAAAGCGGAGGTAAGCATCAAGGCGTTCCCTATTCCGACTAAACCAGTTGCGCTAACAAGATGCCACACCTGTAGCGTACTCCCAAATAACCAGAACAAACCAAGCGTAAGTAAGAAACCGAGAAAAGATAAAACCACGCCAAGGACAAAGCTCCAATAGTGACCGATGCGCTGTGTTATCGGTCGACTGAGTAATGAGCCGACAAAGAACATGATTCCCAAGGCAATAAAGCTATTACCTGATTGAAGTGGCGTAAAATGAAGCTCTGTTTGCAAGCACAGCGCGGTTACAAACAGATACCCAGGATAGGTAAAGGTAACAGTTGCTTCCGCCATGAAACCGCTCATCACCATTGGCGTTTTAAATAATGAAGGAGGGAAGAGTGGTTGTTGACCGCGGATTTCTTTGCGTTTTTCTATGCCCCATAAGCCACAGCCGATAGGGAATAGACCAAGCAATAAGCACCATAGCGTTGGCCATCGTTCGCCCAACGTCACTGGTAGTAATAAACAGAGTAACAACAGTGCGAATAAGGTGATGCCAGCCAAATCCATTTCCGGTTTATGCGCTGCACGGGTTTCAGGAATAATGAAATAACCTACAGCTAAAATCAGCAGGCACACTGGAATATTAACAAAAAATGCAACCCGCCAGCTTAAGCCAAATAAATCAGCGGAAACAAGCCATCCTCCAAGCACTTGCCCAATCGCGACCGAAAGCCCAGCGACTGCCGTATAGAGCCCAACCGCACGACTATGACGCTCACCCGCTAAGGTTGCATGGATCGTAGCAAGAATTTGCGGCATCAATAAGGCGGCAAATACGCCCTGTAAAAGACGACCAGCCAACATCGTAATAATATTTGTCGCAAGCCCACATACTGCAGAAGCAACACAAAACCCAACGATACCAAGCATAAATAGACGCTTTCGACCATAACGCTCGCCTAGGCGTCCGCCCGTCGCAATCAGCGTTGCAAAACTAAGCGCATACACCGCAACAATTAACATTAGTCCTGTTTCATCCGTGACTAGGGTTTGCCCCATCACATCAAGTGAGACGTTCACAATAGAAAAATCGATCTGTGGTAAAAGTTGCCCCATGACCAATAGCAAAAGAGCAAATATTGAAAGCGATTGATGCTTAAGGTTCATAAAAGGTCCCTGAAACGTATCTCAAATCATAATGTCGCGCTATTATGAGTGGAATTTAGAGTCGTACAAGAAACTACTTAGACACGTATAACTGATATCAGGATAGAAGATGCTCGGTAATAACTTGCAAGTTATCGGCGATTTTTTACGTCGTAAACGAGAGAATTTAGCGCCAGAGATGATAGGGCTCCCCAAACCAGCTCGCACTCGAACGCCCGGGTTGAGACGCGAAGACGTGGCCGCTATCGCAGGGATAAGTACCGTGTGGTATAGCAAAATCGAACGAGGAAAGGCTGCAGGTATTTCTCCTGAAGTACTCGCAGCGCTCTGTCAGACACTGCGTTTAAGCTTATCAGAAGAACAATACCTCAAGACGCTTGCCTTATCTGGGCAAACCGAGGTCAAAGATCCGTGTATGTATATCACTCGAGAAACGCAGCGGCTTTTAACACAGTTGAATCCGCTTCCTGCCTTGCTGGTGAATGACTATTTCGACATTATTGAATGTAATCAATCATTTAATCGATTGTGTGGGTTTGATGTGAATGCTCTTCCGGAAGAAGAGCGAAATTATATCTATCTCACCATGACTCACAGCAAATGGCAGCAGTTTTTACAGATCGACGATAAGCATATTCTGGCAGAGCAACTGACCCGGATGGCAGGCTTTTTACGCAGTGCAAGCGCCTCACGTTCCAATGATCTGATCTTAAAAAAACGGGTCTGTCATTTTCAGAATACCTCAGCTATTTTTACTGAAGCATGGGCGCGCAATACCGTGCTACAGCCGGAACAGTTTCAGTTTGATTTTGTACATGCCGAACTAGGTTTGCTCTCGCTTAAAAAACAAATATGGTGGAGCTTTAGTGGCGATACGACTAGCGGTCGATTAAATATTTATCACCCTCAAAATGACGAAGATTACCAACGTTTAGCCAATATCTGATGGCATTCTGTGGTGATAAATAAGGGCTAGTAAGCGTCTGCTAAGCTAGATTTTTTTTGATGAAGACGCCCACGTCTGAAGTACAAAACCATAATCAAGCCAAGCACTGCGGTGCCAGAACCAGCTAAAGGAACCGAAGACAATCCTAGCTCCGCACTAATCACTGCCCCACCGAGCACTGCGCCAAGTGCATTACCAAGATTAAAGGCACCAATATTCATAGCAGATGCCAGATTGGGCGCTTCTTTGGCCTCCTGCACAACCAATGACTGCAATGGTGGAACCATAGCAAAGCTGGCAATGCCCCAGAGGAAGATCAAGGGTGCCGCGAGTATCTGAGATGATGTGCTTACTGAAAAAATCGCGAGTAAGACAATCACTGAAACCAAAGAGACGATCAGCGTTAAATCCAGCGAGCGATCCGCGTAGCGACCACCGAGAATATTTCCGATGGCGAGACCTAAGCCATACAACATCAACATCGCAGTGACAAAAGCCGTTGAGGCATGCGTTTCATCTTGCAAAATTGGCACAATATAAGTAAATACGGTGAACATTGAACTGGCGCTGACGACAGTTAATAGTAACGCCGCCAGTACGGGGCCTTTGGTTAATACCCGAAGTTCATCACGCATGTTCACTTTACGCTCATTAGCAAGTGGTGGTAATGAAATCCTCAAGGCGAACATGGTCACTAAGCCAATTGCAGCAATGGCGAAAAAAGCGGGACGCCAACCAATGGTTTCACCGATAAATGATGCCAAAGGAACGCCACCAATGGTTGCAAGGGTGAGTCCTGAAAACATCGCCGCCACGGCACCCGCACGCTTTTCTATTGGAACTATGCTGGTTGCGACGACAGCACCAACCCCAAAGAAAGCACCATGATTGAATGACGTGACGATTCGTCCAATCATTAATGTGGTATAGCTATCGGCCATCGCGGACACCAAATTACCTAAGGTAAAAATACCCATCGACAGCAGCAGTAAACGTCGGCGTGACATATTGGCAAACGCCAACGTCATGACTGGGGCCCCAATTAAAACCCCAAAGGCATATGCACTAATTAGCAACCCGGCTGTAGGAATCGAAACCGCTAAATCGTGGGCAATAACCGGTAACATCCCCATCGGGGAAAACTCGGTCACACCAATACCAAAAGCACCAATGGCAAGTGCGAACAAAGGAGCATTGAATTTCATATAAAATCTCGTTAATTTATGATGTAAAGGAATATAGCTAAATCGCTAGCCTATGAATATCCTGTTGAATGGTCACACAGCTTTGCATTGGAATCACAAATGAAACAGGGCAAAACAGATAGAACCGCAGAAATGGAAACCTTTCTGTCGGTAGCGTGTACTGGCAGCTTAAGTGGTGCAGCGAGAGAATTAGGGCTCAGCCCATCAGCAGTTAGCCGTATCATGACTCGAATTGAAAAACGACTCGGTATTCGTCTGATTGTGCGCAGTACACGCAGCCTTCATCTTACCAGTGAAGGTGAATCTTACGCACTTGCAGCCCGCAGGATCTTAAAAGATTTAGACGATACAGAATCAGCGCTCGCTAACCGTGGACGCCCCAGTGGGATCATCAAAGTCAGCACTGCGACGGCACATAGTCGGCTAAGCATCGTGCCTTTGTTTAAGGAATTTCTGCAACGCTATCCCAATATTGTGGTCGAGATGGATGTCAGCGATCAAATCAGTAATGTGAGTGCAGGCGATACCGATATTGCTATCCGTTTTGGTCCATTACCAGACAGTGGACTGCATGCCCGTCGCTTGGGAGAGACCGGCCGAACCGTGGTCGCTTCACCCGAGTATCTTGCTGATGCAGGTATTCCACAAACACCAGCGGACTTAAAATATCATAATTGTTTGGATTTTAGTTTTCGACGCTTAGAACCCGGCTGGCCGTTTCGAGAAAATGGTCAGGATTTTATGCTACCGGTAAGCGGTAATATCATCGCAAATAACGGTGAAACTCTCGTTGAACTCGCGCTACAAGGAATTGGAATTACTCGGGTAGGTAATTTTCATATTGAACAGCTTTTGGCCGATGGACAGTTAGTGCCTTTATTAGAAGATTTTAATCCCCAAGACCGAGAATCCATTCATGCTGTTTTCATCGGTGGTCAAAATATCCCTGCGAGGGTTCGTGTATTTGTCGACTACTTGGTTGAGAAAATGATGCAAAGCAGTGCTTCGCAATCATGAAAAGAACATCGTTGTCCAGCCATCATCCGTTAGTTTTTAGCTTGGTATATGCCAATGGCTAGTGATTCCCTTGCTGTAACAAGGCGCTGTTACTTTTCATAAGCAGTTCTCTTTACAAGGAATATGATGAATCAGTGTTTTCAATCTCGATACATTATTGGGCTACATTTCGAAGGAAGTACCGATCGATTAATACTAAATAATCGGGATTTATATCATGAAAAACACAAAAGAGTTTTAAGGGGCAATTCGGGCATGTAAAGCAGGAAGCATTTTGAAAAAAGCAGTGCTATTCAGATTGTCCATTTTGTTGGTATTTGCTTCTGGTTATGGGGGTTATCTGTCTAACTGGATTAGACACAAGAGATAGTCAGGTCAGCCACATTTATAGTCATTTAAACTGCTCTGTCTGGAGTGTTTTTTTTACGTCTAAGCAACGAATCAGTCATATCTGAATTGCTCTCCATTCAGAAATGAACCTCGTGAAATGGACAGTATTCGCTACGATGAGTCCTCTTTAATCCTTGATATGTGATGGTTTCGGTGTGCTTTGTCGTGATTTTAAAAGGGATATTGCTTATTTATTGCTGCGGCTTTCGCGGTGTTGATATTAAACTCGAATGAGTTGATGGGCTTACTTTAAAGTTGGCCGTTGAAAGCGCTATAATTTGGCTTTGATTCATCATGAGTTGCGACATTGATAAAACCGTTGCCCGACCCAAAAACCTACCCGATTGTACCGCCAGATATGGATTACTGTTACTTTGATGAGGCAGAGACATCTCCATTTGAGGCACATAATCAAAGCTTTTCTTTAGTGAATGCAAGTTGGTTAGCCGACTGTGCCTTATTAGTTTACGCCCATCCCGGTTTTGCGCGTTTGGCGTTTAAGTTGGCAGGCTTTGAACATTTTCATTTTTTTAAAGGAACTGGCACCGAATGCATGGCCGCTTGGAATGAGTGTTGTTTGCTGATTAGTTTTCGCGGCACCGAGCTTAAATCGCTCTCTATGCTGTATGAGATGAGTACTAATCTTCAGGCTATTCCAAGCTCATTTTCGCAAGGTGGCAAAGTGCATACTGGGTTTTCTAAAGCCTTAGATGAAATATGGGGGGGCTCCGAAGGATTACATAGGTTTATTCAACAGCGTATTGCTGAAAATCCAGATCGTGCTATTTGGATGACGGGTCATAGCTTGGGGGGCGCTCTGGCTAGCTTGTGTTTTGCTAAAGTGAAACAAGCCACTGGCTTATATATTTTTGGTGCGCCGCGGGTTGGCAATCAAGCTTTTACGGATTTGCTTAAAGGTAGGCCTGTATGGCGTGTGGAGCATGCGAAAGATCCCATCCCGATGCTGCCGCCCAATCTACCTGCGTTGCATTTTTGTTATCATGATTTAGGTGAGTTGATTTATATTCAAGCAGATCAACAGTTGCGTTTTCAACGACCAGAAAAAACCGCTGAAGAATACAAGCAACTGATTTGGGATACCATTAAAACTCAGGAAAGTCGGCGCAAAGCCTTAAGCATGAAGCTTCCTGACATAAATCAGCATGTGCGTGAATCGGTGCAGCAATGGTTAGACAACATTAAGCAATTGCAAGGGGATAAGGCGATCAGTATTCGCGATCACATGCCGATATTTTACTGCGTGAAATTATGGAATTTGCGAGCGGCTCAAACCGAAGGTGTAGTCGACCTAACCGAGAATGAACGGCTAGGTCAATGAGTTGGTGGGGTTTATCGGCGTTCGCGTTACAGAGTGACCCCCGATTTAAAAATAGCCAGTTCACGAATGCCGTTCACTTCATTTTTAGTTGGCGCTCCATTGGCAATATCACAGACTAAATCAATAAAACCTTCTAATAGCTGTTCCATTGTTTGGCCGTCAATTAAGGCCCCGGCGTTAAAATCGATCCAATGTGGTTTTTTATTGGCAAGCTCTGAATTTGTTGCAAGTTTTAAGGTGGGAACAAAGCCGCCGTAAGGTGTTCCTCGACCGGTAGAAAATAATACGATATGGCAGCCACTGGCGGCCAATGCCGAGGTTGCTACGGCATCATTACCTGGAGCACTCAGTAAATTAAGCCCCGGAATCGTGAGCCTGTCGGTGTATTTTAATACGCCCATGACCGCGCTAGAGCCAGCTTTTTGAGTGCAGCCCATCGATTTATCTTCAAGGGTTGAAATACCACCTTTTTTATTACCGGGAGATGGATTTTCGTAAATCGGCTGCTTGTGGTCGATAAAATATTGCTTGAAGCTATTAATCATTTCTACGGCAGCGCTGAAAGTGGGTTCGTCGATACAACGTTCAAATAGTAGATGTTCTGCGCCAAACATTTCAGGTACTTCGGTTAAAACTGAAGTGCCACCAAGGCTGATGAGGTAATCAGAGAATCGGCCAAGTAAGGGATTAGCAGTAATACCGGATAGACCATCGGAGCCCCCGCATTCGAGACCTACTTTAAGTTTGCCGATACTCATTGGGGTGCGTCGATCCTGTTTCACCACCGCATAAATTTTCTCTAGTTGCGCAACCGCCGCAGTGATTTCATTGTTTTCTCGCTGCGCTTCCATGTACTTCACGCGTTCGTGGTCAACGTCTCCGACTAATTGTTTAAAGGCATCCACTTGATTATTTTCACAGCCTAGCCCCATCACTAAAACTCCGCCTGCATTTGGGTGTTTCACCATATTGGCTAATATTTGGCGGGTATTCTCGTGATCATCACCGAGCTGGGAGCAGCCATAATTATGGGGGAATAAATAAACACCATCGCAGTCTAAGTCTGGGTATTTGCTTCGGAATAGAGTGATCGCTTGTTGAGCGATGCCGTTTACGCAGCCAACCGTTGGGATCACCCATATTTCATTGCGAATAGCAACATCACCATTAGGGCGTTGATAACCGTTAAAGGAGCGTTCAGCCTGTTTTATATCCGCCGGCGGACAAGTGATGGGTTGATAGTGATATTGATGGGTATCGGCAAGATTGGTTTTAATGTTATGGGTATGTACCCATTCACCTTGGCGGATATCGACACTGGCATGACCGATCGCCGAACCATACTTAATAATGTTACAACCTGCGGCAATGTCGCTGAGTGCAACTTTACTGCCTCGATCCAGATCGCTGCTGAGTTCGATGGTTTTATTGCCAATGACTAATTGTTGCTGTTTGTTTAAAGGCTCTAAACAAACTAGAACATTATCTTGAGGATGGAGTTGAATATACTGTTTCATGGGCACCTTTATGCAAGTTACCCTGTCCGACGTAATCAGTTTATTCCCATCGCTGTATTTAAATCAATAAAAAACCGATAAAAATTCCTTAATGCTTAGTTTCTGGGAGATATAGGTAAATTGAATGCCTTATTTGCTCATTCGCTAGCTATTAAAATCATAAAGAACAGATAAAAAACAGATAACAATGATCGATGACACGTTTGCTTACTTTGTTTAATAAAAGCTTATTTTTAACAAATACACTTCAAACACATTCGATAACACCTGTCCGACAAACAGCTTCCCTATCGCATAGGAATAAAGTAATGGAACAACGATTAACCAGAGATAGCGCAGTTTTTCCGACCCGGCCTGAGAAAATAATTCAGTTTGGCGAAGGTAACTTCTTACGCGCATTTATAGATTGGCAATTTGATCTATTGAACGAACATACCGATTTTAATGCAGGTATTACCATTGTTCGGCCAATTGATGCCGGACACCCTAAGTTAGACCAGCAAGGCGGTTTGTACACGGCATTGATTCGAGGAATTAATGAAGTCGGCGAAAGTATCTCTCAGCCTAGAGTGATTAGCTCTGTCAATCGAGAACTGTTGGCATATGGTGAGTTTGACCAGGTGATGGCTATTGCACAGAACCCAGAGCTTGAATGGGTAGTCTCAAATACCACTGAAGCTGGGATTAGCTTCAATGAAAATGACCAACTGACTGATTACCCACCGACATCTTTTCCCGCGAAGGTGACAAAATTTTTGCATCATCGCTTCGTTCATTTTAACGGCAGCGAAGATAAAGGTTTGATTTTTTTACCCTGTGAACTAATTGATTATAATGGGGAAAAGCTACAAGAGTTCGTGATAAAATACGCCCAGCAATGGCAGTTATCAGAAGCGTTTATTGCTTGGGTTAATACGGCCAATACTTTTTGTTCTACGCTGGTAGATAGGATTGTGACTGGCTTTCCAAAAGATGAAATTAATCAACTCGACATTGAACTTGGTTATCATGATGATTTTCTAGTCGCTGCGGAACATTTTTATTTATTTGTGATTCAAGGGCCAAGTTGGCTGAATGAAAAACTTCGTTTAGAGCAGTGCCCACTGAATATAAAGATTGTTTCAGATATTAAGCCTTATAAAGAAAGAAAAGTCGGTATCTTAAATGGTGCACATACGGCGATGGTACCAGTTGCTTATCTTGCTGGTTTAGATACGGTGAGCGAGTCGGTAAATGATCCTCAAATTGCCGAGTTCCTAGAGTGCTTACTTGATGACGAAATTATTCCTGTTCTTAACATGGATAAACAAGAGCTTGATGAGTTTAAAGTAAGTGTTATTAGCCGATTCAAAAACCCATTTATCAAACACTACTTAACTTCGATTGCACTTAACTCTTTAACTAAATTTAAGACTCGCTTATTGCCTCAGCTTATTAGCTATGTTCAGCAAAATGGCTCTGCGCCTAAACATCTTTGTTTTAGTTTGGCTGCATTGTATTGCTTTTATTTAGGGAAAAGAAATGATGAAGATATTCCACTTTCCGATAATCAAGACTTATTAGATAAATTTAGTGTTTGGCGTAAAAAATCAGATAACCATGCTTCAAATATAGAAGGGTTTTTATCGATGGCAGAACACTGGGGTGTTGACCTCACTCGTTTAGCCAATGTGCAATCACTGGTTACCGAATCCTTTAGCAATATAAAAACATTGGGCGTTAAAGAAGCACTATCGCAACTTTAATACTTATTCACGTGAAGTAATAGATAACTACATAAGGGACGTATATGAACATCATAAAAAGAAACTTAAAAAAAGTCGCTGCCGTGATTGGCGTAAGCTTGGCGATGAGTGTTTGCGCGCATGCTACTACTAAAGTAATGATTGCTTATGGTAACCAACCGGGTGAACCGATTGATAAAGCGATGCACTATTGGGCTGAGCAAGTCGCCAAAAAATCAAATGGTGATATCGAGTTCAAATTATTTCCATCAAGTCAGTTGGGCGGTGAAACTGAGCTTTTAGAGCAAGCTAAATTTGGTGCAAATATTATTTCAATCAGCTCTTATGGTTATTTAATGGATACGGTGCCAGATCTGGGGATTATCAATGCGCCCTATCTTTCACAGTCCTTTGAGAAAAAATCAAAATTACTTCATAGTGAGTGGTTTGAGGGCTTAAGTAATCAACTGAGTGAAAAAGGGCTAAAAATTGTCGTTCCCGATGTGGTGTATGGGACTCGCCATTTGTTGTCTAGAAAAGCGGTTTTCTCTCCTGCTGACCTCAAAGGCGAAAAAGTTCGCGTTCAACACTCTAGATTATTTGTGGCAACCGTGAAAGCAATGGGTGGGGTACCCGCACCGATGTCTCTTTCTGATGTTTATCCTGGTCTATCTCAAGGTGTGATTGATGGTGTCGAAAACCCAGCGGTTGTTTTGTTGGGCGGTAAATTTTATGAAGTCGTGAAGAATCTTAATTTAACGGCGCACACCAAGCATATGTCACCATTTGTTGCCGGTACTGATTTCTGGAATAGCTTAAGCAAAACTCAACAGAAAATCATTCTGGATACCAGCCGAGATATGGTTCGTTACGACGCTGAGCTGATCAACAAGGCCGAAAAAGAAGCTATTGATCAGTTGAAAGCTGAGGGTGTTACTGTAAATGAAGTAGACATCAAGGCATTTGAAGCGTCTGCTCGTAAGGTGGTACAAAGCGAATTCCCTGAATGGTCTCCAAACCTTTATCAAGATGTACAAGCTAAGTTAGCTGAGATGTAATTGATTGAGGGGCCACTCTTGGCCCCTCAATATGTGAAACCGGAGAGTGTCATGCACACACAACTTTCTTTAAGTAATTCAAAGGCTTTTAGCAGTATGAAAATAGCTAAAATAATCGACAAAATTAGTCGTGTCGATACTGTAGTGGCCGCTGTTTTTCTTGCGATTATCGTTTTACTTATGGGTTATGGAGTGATTACCCGATATGTATTTAATGCACCTAGTTCATGGGTGGAAGAAGTTTGCCTCAGCCTTTTTGTTTGGATGACGTTTATGGGAGCCAGTGCATTGATGAGAAGCGATGAATTGGTTCGAATCGACTTTCTAGTTCGAAAATGTCCTCAGCCAGTGGCTTATTTTATCGACAATATATTTAGGCCGATCCTGATGATCATTGCTATCGGCTTTATGATTTACTGGGGTTTTAAGTTATTACCTTTTTCACAAGTGCGTTTTACCCCAGCCTTGAAGATCCCGTACATTTATATTTATGCAGCTGTCCCCGTTAGTGCTTGTCTCATGCTTTATCACCAACTTTGTCAGCTCTATTCGTCTTTAATTTCTCACAATAGGGAAGACTAGTTATGTCTGTCATATTGCCTATTTCTGCATTGTTATTGCTATTTGCCATTGGTATTCCAGTCGCTTTTTGTATATTTATTGCAACCTTATCTTACTTTTTACTGAACGATCATTTACCGATGATGATGCTGGTACAGCGTTTAGCTGGCGGTCTTGAATCGGTGACGCTGTTGGCAATTCCATTTTTTGTGATGGCCGGTGTGTTTATGAATCATTCGGGCATTAGTAATCGCTTACTCAAATTTGCAGAAGTATTGACTGGCCATTTGAATGGCGGTCTTGCTCAGGTCAATGTGGTATTAAGCACTTTAATGGGGGGCTTGTCCGGCTCTAATATTGCTGATGCTGCGATGGGCTCGAAGTTACTGGTTCCACAAATGGTTGCCCGTGGCTATAGCGCCTCGTTTTCTTCTGCGGTAACTGCCGCGTCTTCATTAATCACCCCGATTATTCCACCGGGTATTGCTTTGATTATCTATGGTTATGTGAATAACGTTTCCATTGGTAAGTTATTTTTGGCAGGTTTAATGCCTGGCTTATTACTGTGTTTGATGATGATGGCATTGGTGTCGGCGATTTCCCATAAACGAAATTACGCGCCAATCAGAGAAAAACGAGCCTCAACTAAAGAGATCGCTGTATCAGCAAAAGATGCCTTCTTAGCTTTATTGCTTCCGGTCGTGATTATCGGGGGGATTCGTTTTGGTGTGTTTACGCCAACCGAAGCAGGGGCTGCGGCAGTGTTGTACGCATTGGTACTTGGTATGTTTATTTATAAGGAAATGAATACCAAGTTGTTGTGGGAGGCTACCAAAGAATCCGTTTTATCTGCGGCTAACGTATTACTGATTATATGCGTTGCGGTTGGTTTTTCTAAGTTCCTCACTTGGGAGCAAATTCCCCAAAGTTTAGCCGCTTGGTTAACGAGCTCGGTTGAAAGTCCTTTTACCTTCTTGTTGTTAGTGAATGTGTTCTTACTGATAGTGGGGATGTTTTTGGAAGGTAATGCAGTGATGATCGTACTGGCTCCCCTGTTGGCACCGGTGGCAAAAAGTTATGGCATCGACCCGGTTCATTTTGGCATCATTTTTATCTTCAATAGTGCAATTGGTACCATTACGCCGCCTTTAGGTACGGTGATGTTTACTACCTGTTCCATCACCAAGGTGGCTATCGAAGACTTTGTGAAAGAAGTCTTACCGTTCTGGCTGTTATTACTCGTTGCTTTGGTATTTATTACATATATCCCAATGATTTCTATCGCTTTACCTAATTTGGTGTTTGGTTAAGCATTGGCTGATGGGTCTGCAATAGTTGCTACGTTTAACTTGAACTGTAGCTGCTATTGCATTCGTTGAGGAGACCCGATCACGATATGTAAATAACGAAATAACGAAATAACGAAATAACGAAATAACGAAATAACGAAATAACGAAATAACGAAATAACGAAGTGATGAAGAAGCTTGCGGCTTGTGTTGGTGTGGTTGAACGCTGTCATTATTGGATATTTATAGTGTATAGATTCAGCCTAAAATCCACTCGTAAAGCAGCTGAAAAATAGTTTTGAAGTAAACTTCACCTATCTTAAGATCTTGTTTTATTTAAGATCTTTAGCAAAATTACCATCTTAATGAATAGGATTAACGATGAGTCCGATGATTCAACGGCTCAAGGCTTTAAAAATTATTCCTGTGATTGCGATTGAGAATGCACAGCAGGTCATTCCTTTTGCCAAGATGCTGATTGAACATGGCTTTGTTGCCACCGAAATTGATGGTTGTTGTGAGCTATCGATTGATGCAATTAAGTTATTAAGAGAGCGCCTACCCGAGATGTTGATCGGTGTCGGCGGCTTGTCGACGCTGCAGCAAGTGTTATCCATAAAACAAGCGGGAGCCCATTTCATTGTTAGCACCGCGCCTAATCCACAACTGGTAAAATTTTGTCAAACTGCAGCGCTCCCTCTGGTGATTTCGCTTAATCAGCCAAGTATGATTGAAGTCAGTCGTGAAAAGGGCTTAACCACGCTAGAATATTATCCAGCCGAAGGGATTGAAAATGGTATTTCGCAAGCGCTGCTATTTGCTCCAGATGTTAGTGTTACGCAGCAACAGACTGATGAGGCACCAGATATTCTGCAGATCCCAAGAGTGATATGTCACTTCGATGATTGTGAGGTCGAAAGATTAATCGAGGCTAGGGGGCTGGGTGACAAAATGCTACAGCTGATTAATCAGTCGAATTCAACAACTGAACACTCTCGCTATTTTCTATGGTAGTGAGCGCATCAATATAATTAGAAAATGGATATTGAATTGTTTATTTGACTACGTCATAAAATATAGCTTGGGATTTTAACTGCCTTATAGATTATCCATAATTAAACTATTCTCCATGGACTTTTTAGCTGAATCTAAATGATGACGTAACTCTCCGACTGCACCAATATCATCGCCACTGAGAATTTTAGTTAGTATTGCCATATGTTCTGAAATAGCGATCATATTTCTTTTCCGTAAATCACTATTGTCCCATTGATAGTGGTAGTGAAAAATGACGGAAATAATGTCACAGAACTGGTCCATAAAAGGATTGTTTGCAGCCGATAGGATTAAAGTATGAAACTTATGATCCAAATCGGAAAAGGCTTGATATTCATCAACCACAACATCTCGAAGCTCTCGATGTGAATGCAATAAATATTGTGCTTCTTGCCAGCGCGGATCACTGCGAGGCAGATTCATAAACCGACTTAAGGCATGACATTCCAACATCTCTCTCAGTTCAAATAAACTTGCTGCATAGCTTTTTTCAAATTTCACCATTCGCCAACGACCTCGCTCAATATTTTCAATTAAGCTAAATCGAGAAAAATGAATTAAAAATTCACGTACAATCGTGGTGGAACACTTCGACTGTTTCGAGAGTTCTAACTCGGTAAATTCTTGTCCTGGGAGAATGTATCTTTTTTGGATAGCATTACTAAAGAAATTTTCAAATTCAATCGATTGTAAATCTTTAGACGACAGATAACGTAGAAAGCTATCTTCTTCCATCGGCGCTCGAGCAATTAAATACTCACCAGATTCAAACTCTAATACACCTTTGTCACAAAGATCTTGCAGCACATAACGTACCGTTGTGCGACTCACACTAAAAAGTTCTGAGAGTGAAGATTGTGAAGGCAAAGGCGATTCGATATGTCCCAAACTGATCGCGTCCAGTAATTGGTTTGCGGTGCCTTCCCTCAAATTCTTATTTCTAGCCATTTTTTACCTCCGAAGCCATTAAATACCATTTAAAAGCAGATTAAATGGCGCTGCGTCACAAACTTTGTTGCGATAAAAATAATAAAAAGCAAGACTAATAAAATAGAGGGAAATCATCAATTAGAGAAAGCTTATGAAGTCATTAATTTGTGAAAAGCCCTACGAATTACAATATGTTGAGCTAGACATCCCCTCAGTGAAGCCAGATGAGGTATTAATAAAAATATCTTCAGTAGGGATATGTGGCACCGATATACATGCCTATACTGGTAATCAACCTTTCTTTAGTTATCCCAGAGTATTAGGTCACGAATTGTGTGGCGATATTTGCCAACTCGGAAGTGAGGTGGGGACTGAGTTTGAAGTTGGCGACAAGGTCGCATTGATCCCTTATGTAGCCTGTTATCAATGTGCCTCTTGTCGCAGCGGAAAAACCAACTGTTGTGAAAATATTTCGGTTATTGGCGTTCACCGAGATGGTGGTTTTAGCGAATATCTTGCGGCGCCTAAAACCAATATTTTGAAAGTGAACGGGGTGGATAATAATACTGCGGCATTGATCGAACCTTTTGCCATTAGTGCCCATGCGGTGCGTCGTGCGCAGCTCGAGCCTGGTGAAGCGGTGTTAGTCGTTGGCGCAGGACCGATTGGTTTAGGCGCTGCGGCGATAGCTGCTGCCGATGGTGCGCATGTGATTGTGGCAGATACCCAATTGGAAAGACGGCAACATGTCGCAAAAGAGCTTAACTTAGCAACGCTTGACCCCTTAGACGAAGGCTTTCAGGCGGCATTGACAGAAGCTTTTGACGGTTCACTGGCGCAAACCATTATTGATGCGACAGGTAATCGACATGCGATGAATGGCGCGGTGAATAACATCCGTCACGGTGGTAAGATTGTCTTTGTTGGCTTGTTTAAAGGAAATCTTGAGATAAGTGATCCTGATTTCCATAAAAAAGAAACCAGCTTATTTGCCAGTCGTAATGCTACTCAAGAAGATTTTGCCAAGGTACAGGGACTCATGAAGGCAGGTAAACTTACCGCTAACATGATGCTTACCCACCGTTTCAATTTTGATCAACTTGGCGAAAACTATCAGCAAAATGTGGTCGACAACAGAGACTTGATTAAAGGCGTGATTGAGTTCAATTAATTTGAACAATGAGATCCACCAGAGGCGAGATTACTATCTTAGAATGAGTTAAAAAAGGGCGTCAACGGAGTTCTTCAGTGACGCTCTTTTTAGCTTTTTGTTAAATAAATGTCTTTAGTTGATACCTTCCGCTGTTATTTGACTCGGCATAAGAAGCCTTTGAGGTAATGGCCTTCGGGGTAGGGGCCACCCACAGGATGGTCTTCAGCCTGTTCCAGACTCTTTAAAAACTGCAGCTCACGTTTGGCATCAATGGCTGCATCGGCAACAATCTTTTGAAAGAGACTGCTTGGCATGAGTCCTGAGCAGGAATAAGTGAGTAACAGGCCGCCTGGGCGAAGCATTTGCATGGCCAGCATATTAATATCTTTATAACCTCTACTGGCGCGGTTTAAACTCGCCTTGCTGTCGACAAATTTTGGTGGATCAAGCACGATCATATCAAATTGTTCATTGCAATCTCGGTATACCCGTAACTGCTTGAAAACGTCGGCGTTGAGTTGGGTGATTTTGCTCGGGTCTAGATTGTTTAACTGGACATTTTGGGCGGCTATTTCAAGGGCTGCGTCGGAGACATCGACGTTGATGACCTTTTTGGCGCCGCCAGCTAGGGCGTAGGTGCCAAAGCCACCTGTGTAACAGAAGCAATTTAGCATTTTCTTATCTTTGGCCAGTTGACCCACTAACTTGCGATTATTGCGTTGGTCGAGGTAGTAACCGGTTTTATGGCCAGTTTCGATATTAATCAGTAGGCGTAAACCATTCTCTTCAATCTCCATCGGCTGAGCGGGAAGCTCGCCATGGAGTAAACCTTGTACCGGTTCTAAACCTTCTTTTTTACGCACATCGACATCTGAGCGCTCGTATATTGCATCGTTGGGAAAGCATTGCTTGAGTGCTTCAATTAAGTTAGCTCGTTGAAATTCGGCACCAGCGCTTAATAGCTGAATCACTAATACATTGGCGTAGCGGTCGATAGTAATGCCGGGAAGGCCATCATTTTCGCCAGCCACTAAACGATAAGCATTGGTGGCGCTAAATTGGCTCAGAATGTCTCGAGCCGCTGCGGCATCTTGCAAGCGCTTAACAAAGAAAGCTTTATCGATGAGCTGAGTTTGCTGGAAACTCCATACTCGGGCGCGGATCTGGGATTCAGGAGAATAAGCGGCAGTGGCTAAATATTTTCCCTCAGCGCTGTAAATTTCCACGGTTTCACCGGATAAAGGCTTACCTGAAACTTTATGAATACCGTTGGAAAAAATCCAAGGGTGGCGACGTAACAAAGCCTTGTCACGTTTTGCTTTAAGAGTAATGATACCGCTCATGATGTATATCCTAGTCTGTAATGCCGCGCATTATAGTCGTCATCTTAGGCATCACCAAGTAGAGTCTGGCTTTATTCGTTAAGCAAGCGGCGAGATGGTCAATTGTCGGTACTGCCGCAAGCAATTCTGCAGCTTAAAGGTGACTCATCGCTTTGCCATTGATTTCTTTTTCCAAACCTCGGTTTAAGGCGGGTCGTTGGCTGACTCGCTTGCGGTAGGCCATTAATTTAGTCGGTAAGGTTTGTTGGAAGCTCATTGCCCAGTTGAGCGTATGACAAAGTAGAATATCAGCCACACTAAATTGCTCCCCTAATAGATAGTCTTGTTCGGGAAGCCATTGCTCGGCAATGGCGGCGGCTTTTGCAAACTCCCAAGTTGCCACTTCTACCATTTCTGGAATACGTTGCGCTTCTGGCAGGGCAAAGCGATGTTTACCAATGCTCCATAGGCCTTGCTCTAATTCACTGATAATGAAACTTAGCCAGCGATGGTGGAGAGCGGCGGCGGCAGTCGCTGGTTGTGGCAACAGCTGCGGACCATATTTTTCAGCAAGATAGAGGCATATTGCTGCCGATTCACTGATGACAAGCTGATCGTCTTTTAGGGCGGGTACTTTGCCACAGGGATTAATTGCGAGATACTCTTCGCCATGATGCTCGCCCGCTTGAAAATCAATGTAGTGGTAGTGCCATTCGAGGTTTAATTCTTCGAGCAGCCAAGACACACGTAGTGAGCGAGAGCGTGGGGTTCCATATAAGGTGATCATCAAGCTATCCTTTTTACAAGTAATCTGTTGGTCGCTATAGCATAGGGGGTAGTGACAGCAAGCGCTATGCTTAAACGGTTTTATTGTTGCTTAAAACAAATACTTAGTCAGCACGATGTGATGAACGATCGACTTGAATCCTTAAAAGGTAAATACGAATTATTTTCAATAACTTAGCTGTGTTTTTATCGCCAGCTTCGACTCGTTTTTATCGATTGAACTGGGTACAATAACGCCTTACTCTTGGTCATTATCGGATAGGTTATGCAACAGCAAGTGCTGAACACGGTTCGCAAAGCAACATGGATAGGCTCAATTGCTAACGTATTTTTAGCGGTATTGAAAATTGGTGTGGGTAAGTTAACTGGTAGCCAAGCCTTGGTGGCTGATGGTGTGCACAGTTTTTCTGATTTGGTCACTGATGCTGCTATTTTACTCGGCTCGCGGTATTGGGCGGCACCAGCCGACAAAGAACACCCCTATGGCCATGGTCGTTTCGAAACGCTCACCAATATTTTTATTGGTGGCTTGTTGGTGGTTGTGGGCTTAGGGATCGCTTGGGATTCAATTAACTCCTTTAATGCTGAGGCGAATCCCAATCCTGGGGTGTTAGCTTTGTGGGCTGCTATCTTGTCAATCGTGGTGAAAGAAGCGTTGTATCGTTGGACTGTGATTCAGGCAAAGAAAGTTAATAGCCGGGCTTTACATGCCAATGCTTGGCATCATCGTAGTGATGCCCTGAGCTCGATGCCTGTTGCAGTCGCTGTGGTGGCGAACTATTTCTTCCCCTATCTCTCCTATTTGGATCAAATAGCGGCTTTGTTGGTGACGGCTATGATTTTAAAAGCTGCTTGGGAAATTGTCTGGCCAGCGATTCAAGAGATCAGTGAAAAACAAGCCGATGAAGATTTAGAACAACGGATTCAACATCACGCCAGCTTAAATGTAGATATTCAAGAAGTGCATGAAATTCGCAACCGTCGAGTGGGAAGCGCTATTCTAGTGGATTTTCACTTGTTGGTTGATCCGCTGATGAGCGTCGAAAAGGCGCATGATATTAGTGAAGAGTTTAAAGAACACTTGATGAAAGAGTTAGATGAGGTGGTTGATGTTATTGTTCATATCGAGCCTTACAACTGTGCGGAGCGGATCATCAATCCTTGTTGTGATGAATGCGCGAGTGACAACTTGGTTTCATCTTAGGCTTCGCCGCTGAGCCATCATGTCGAGTCAGCGTGTATTTTTCAAGCTGACTCGATGTTCTTCGCCGATAAAAAAACGGACTATCTCGTCCGTTTTTTTATCGGGTATATCGTGCATTACCCTGCTTGGATCAGTTGGTTCATTTGATTGACTAACTGTTTAAAGGCTGGACGCTCTTGTTTGTCGATGGATGAAGCCAATGGAATTTTTGCGGTCATTGGATTGACTGCTCGACCGTTTATATGGAATTCATAGTGTAGGTGAGGACCCGTTGTGCGTCCGGTATTTCCGGACTCGGCAATCACTTGACCTCGGGTCACCCGTTGGCCTTTTTTCACCTTAAATTTGTTGAGGTGCAAATAGCGTGAACGATACTTACCGCCGTGTTGGATGACGATGTATTTTCCCGCATAGGGGTGATTTTCGACTCGCATCACCACGCCATCCCCAGCGGCCAGCACAGGGGTGCCAATGGCCACCGAAAAGTCGGTCCCATTATGAGGCGAAATTCTGCCGGTTACTGGATGTTTGCGGCGTGGATTAAATGGCGAACTAACGCGTTGATTATGTTTGAGTGGCACCCGCATAAAAGCCCGAGCAAGGCTTTCGCCTGCTTGGTCGTAATAGTTACCATTGTTAAATAAATAAGCACTATATTGTTTTCCACGATTAAAGATCCGTACCGCACTAATTTCACTTTGGCCAGTGAGAGCATCATCGATAAACTGGCGATTTCTTACCACTTGAAACACATCCCCGGCTCTAAAGTCTCTTTCAAAGCGGATCTTATCTTGAAACATCTGTGCAACTTGCTCGATTTCGCTAGGCGTTAGTCCTACTTTGCGAGCTGATAAATAAAAGCTACCTTGAATCGTGCCTGTAATTGCCTGTTTTTGCCATTGACCATCAATACTAATCGTTTGGTACTCAAAGTTAGTCGCATCGACTCGGGTAAATATAATTTGTTGTGCTGGGTTAAAGGCTAAACGCAAGGACTGTAGCTGTTGGGTGTCATGGTCGATGGTAAAGGTGAGTTTATGCCCTGGGCTTAAGGTATCCAATGCCAGTACCGAAACATCAGCTTCAAGCACTTGGTACATAGTCGTTTGATCTATTTTGAAACGGTTAAAGATCTTGCCTAAGGTATCACCTTCTTTAATGGTATAGCTGTAACTCTGAATGCCGCCAACTTCGGCTGATTTAGTCTGTTGCTGGGGTGCTTTACCTTCCGAGAGTGAGCTCGTTTGGGTATCGGTTGTTGTATCTGTTGGCTTAAATTGTTCGGCGCTGGGTTCTGAACGGGCATCTTGTTTTAGTAAACTAATCGCATCACGCGAGTTGTGAGATAAGGTAAATACAGGACCCTGATGCTCACTGCTAAACTCATTTTCTGGCAACTCAATGAGTTGGCGAGATTGGCTGGTGAGTGGTTGAGTATTTGGCCAAATGCTGGCGATGGTTATCACCGCGCCACAAGCAAGGATAAGCTGCCAGTGTTTACTGGGCAGTCTGCTTGGTCGACGAAAAATGGGGGCTTTGTTGTTAAACATGAAATCTATTACCTGTTACATGCTGTTTTGATACAGCTGTTGTTATTATTCGAGTCAAGTGAGTGGATGTGAGCAAAGCAATCATAAGGTTGCCTTTTGTTGGCAGTGAAGACATAAACCATGAAATTCGTAGCTTTGTGGATGCAAGTGAAAGCCTTGCTGGTCGGCAAAGTGCTGGAGTTCACTTCTTAGAGAGCTCGATAAACTCGGTTGAGCTACTTGCTGGCAATTACTACAAATTAATAATGGTTTGGGACTAAATGGTGCGAGTTGTTGGCTCACCAGATAGCGGCTGCTTGACTCGATATGCTGGATAAAGTGATGTTGAAGCAAAAACTCGAGTGCTCGATAAACCGTGGGCGGTTTAGCTTTGGGTTGTAGCTGTTGTAGCTCAGCCAAAATATCGTAGGCACTGAGTGGATTTTTACTGCGATGTAATATCGCCAATACGACAGAACGGTTGGGGGTGAAGTTAAGCTTAAGCTGTTTACAGTAGTCACTGACATGTTGTAAATAATTTGCTGTAGACATCACTGAACCATTCAAGGGAAAGTATCAGTTGTACCCAAGTCGGGGCTAACTGTAAAAATTGAACGTTACATTATAACAATGAGGCTTTTTTGGCAAGCCATCAGGCGCTTTCAAAAGCAGTCGCCTGATTTTTTATTCGATATGTTATTTATTTGGGTGCGGGTTGTTAGTCTATTGAGTGTTTTGGCTAAAATGAATTGAACTTAAGTTCATGAGCTTCTTTCCGGTAAGCTTGATGGGTTCAAGTTTACGGCTAAAAGCTAAATTGATAAATACCACAAATAAATCACCTATAAATGTTAGCTGAGTGTTTTTAAGGTATACAATTAGTATCTGGTAAGGGAATTTAAGGCGCTCGTCGATGCTCTTGAAAAAAACCAGCTTAAAATTTGGTATCATGCGACTGATGAGCCGGAAAATTTATCTATTTTTTACGTTTTGCTTTTTATTTTTCGGTATTTTGGTTGCGTTATTTACGTCCTTAGTTAATTACCGTATGCAAGTGGTCAATATTGATAATGCACTTGCGCTTGGCTTTAAAAATGAGAAAGCTTCTAAAACTCATGTGTTAGAAGAGTTCTTAGCAGGGTTTGATGCGAGTTTGTCATCGATTGCTTCCAATCCTATCACCCAAAGATATATGGTTGAGCAAAGTGTGGTAAATATGACTGCACTTGAAGAATTTCTCCTGGGGATTATCGCTTCCAAACCAATATTCATGCAGCTCCGCTTGCTTGATCATAATGGGGTGGAAGTCGTTCGCCTCAATCAAGATGACCTTGGCAAGATCTCTTTCACTCCTCATTCTCAATTACAAAACAAATCACAGCGATACTATTTTCAAGAAGTCAGCAAGCTTAGCCAGAATCAACACTGGCATTCTAGAGTGGACTTAAACATGGAAAATGAGCAAGTTGAATTACCCTATCGTCCAACGATACGAGCAGCGACACCGCTCTATCAAGAAGGGGAGTTTTTTGGAATGCTTATTATCAATGTTGATTTTTCTGAGGTATTACAAACGTTGACAAATTCTAGTGAGTTTACAATTTTTGTTGTAGACAAAGAGGGGGAAATTCTCTATCACCCAAATGCAGCGCTTGCTTGGAGTGCCTATATTCCAGGGCGAAAGTCATTTGATGAACTTTATTCAACATTTAATAACGGCATATATGAAATGAATATTGAAGCCATTATTAATAATAATGAAGGCTTAAAACTCGTTATGCTTCCTCAACAATCCTTACTCGATGCGATGCATAGTAACAATCGATATACGGCTTTAGTCATCGCAGGGATTGTGTTGCTTATTTCTTTTCCGCTGTCTTGGCTGGTGGCTCTATTTCCTGCTCGTTTACAAAAACGCTTGTCTCAAACATTGGAAGCCTTGTTGCGTTCTGATCAGCTGTTGGATAAGCATGTGATTACCAGCCACACCGATGTGGAAGGCATCATTACAAAGGTGAGTGAACGGATGTGTTGTATCTCTGAGTACAGTAAGGAGGAATTGCTTGGGAAGACTCACAGTATGTTGAAGCATCCCGCGGTGAGTTCTCAAGTACATACAGAGTTATGGGGAACGATAACCAAAGGTGAGGAGTGGCATGGCGAGCTTCGTGATTGTAAAAAAACTGGTGAAGAATATTGGCTGAATAGTAAGATTATGCCTGAGTACGATGAGGACCAGAAATTAATTGGTTATGCCCAAGTCGCCCAAGATATTACGTCTGAAAAAGTACTGGAGCGTTTATCGGTCACTGACCCACTGACTCAGCTTTTTAATCGACACAAATTGAATCAAGTGTTAGTTAAGGAGCTGGAGCGTTTTTATCGATACGACGAAGTATTTTCGGTGGTAATCATTGACCTCGACCATTTTAAGTCGATCAATGATACCTGGGGACATCAGGCAGGAGATGAAACTTTGGTGAAAGTGTCACAAAGGCTGAAAATGGTGACTAGAAAGGTTGATTATGTTGGTCGATGGGGGGGAGAAGAATTTTTAGTCATTAGCCCTTCGACCAAGCTTGATGGTGCTAAAATATTGGCTGAGAAGTTAAGAGTTGCTATTGAGGAACTTGATTTTTCTCATCAATACAAAGTGACTGCAAGCATGGGGGTTGCGGCATCACAAGAAAGCCAATCTGCAGAACAATTGGTGGCGAGCGCAGATAAGGCGCTTTATCAAGCAAAATCCTCTGGGCGAAATCGAGTGATAGTTGCTTCTATAGAAAATAGTTAGCGCTAAACCTGTCACCCGATAACTATTGTTGTCGCGAGGCTTGATGGCTCAATTTAGTTCTTAGACTGTATCTGTAAAGTATTGGCGAATACACTTCTGTTGTGGCTTCTGTGCACTCTTGTTTTGAATCAGGAACTTGTGCATAGTGGTGCATTTGACTTCCCAATATGTTTGATAAGTTCACCGCGATGAATATTTTAAAGTATGAAAAAATTAAAGCTGAATTTAAGCCTTGGACAGAAACTTACTTATTGATTGCCGAGTCACTGATTAGTTTGATACGCACTGAGCAGTTAGACGTAATACATATTGGTTCTACATCAGCGAAGGTCGGTGGAAAAGGAATCATCGATCTTTCCGTTCTTTATCCGGTTGGCAAATTAAGCATTGCTGTTGAACACCTGAAATTACTCGGTTTTCAAGACCAGGTCAGTGCTAAGCCATTTCCAGTTGAGCGTCCTCGGAAGGATGGGGCCGTAGTCTATAAAGGCCACAAATACTTTGTTCATGTACATGTAATTGAAGATGGCTCAGAGGAGCATCACAAGCAGCTAAAATACAAACAATATATGCTTGCTAATCCATTAGCGCGATATGAGTATGAACAGTCAAAACAGGCGATTATTGCTACCGGAATCTCTGAACAAGAGGCTTATGGTAAATTGAAATCACCGTTTGTGAAGTCGGTTTTACAGCATTTATAAGTTTTTACCAATCGATGGACTGGCCCACGATTCAAATTCCCTGATTTAGCAACTGTTCACCACCCAAGAGCCATCTGCTTAGGAGAAAGGATTATGCAAGAGTTTATCGCGACGTTTATTTTCTTTTTTGCTGTAATCGACCCGATCGGGACCGTACCGGTTTTTATTTCGGTGACCAGCCCTTATGCAGAACAAGATAAACGAAAAATCGCTATAAGGGCCATTTTTATCTCTGCACTGATTTTGCTGTTTTTTGTGGTTGCGGGGGAAATCATTCTCACGGCGATTGAAATTCCTCTACCTGCGTTTCAAGTTGCTGGTGGGATTGTGCTTTTCTTATTCGCGCTTTCAATGATATTTGGAGAGAGTAAACCAGAAGAAGAACTTAAACTGGTTAATAAAATTACTGAAACTGCAGTTTTTCCTCTCGCGGTCCCTTCAATCGCAAGCCCTGGAGCAATGCTCGCTGCTGTATTGTTAACCGAAAACAGCCGCTATAATTTCTTTGAACAAGTTCAAACAGCGACCAGTATGTTGTGTGTATTACTGGTCGCTTTGTTATTGATGCTTGCGGCAAGCCCGATCCATCGTTTGATTGGAAATAGTGGCGCGAGCATTGTTAGTCGTGTAATGGGCCTCATATTAGCATCTGTTGCGGTCACCAATATTTTGTCTGGAATTAAGCTCTATTTCTCATTATAAATAACTCGAGGGTTAAGTGAGTCGGGGCCGTTAGCAAGCGACTATTGCGAGAGTAAAGCACTACGTGTAAATCTTTGGCAGTATGATTTGGTCATTAGATATCAGCTTCCTTGGTAGAACTGACGCAAACCTGTTTCATCTCGCTGGGGAAAATTGCTGATTTTTTGCTAGCTTTGTTCGCTTTGTAGGCACTCAGCACCAATTTGAGAAAAAGCGGTTGACTTGTTTATGCTAAAAACGTTTAATAGCCGCCGTTGCCCGGATAGCTCAGTCGGTAGAGCAGAGGATTGAAAATCCTCGTGTCGGTGGTTCGATTCCGCCTCCGGGCACCACCTTTTAAAAAGCCTGCTTTTAGCAGGCTTTTTTCGTTTGAGAGCCTCGCTTTAAAGTAGTCTTAGCTCTGCGAGTAATGGATTAAATTGTGGAATACCGCTGGCTGTGGATTCAAATTGCGATAGCCGTGTTCTTTATCACCAGCAAAGCGCAGCGCTTGTCCCTCTGGTAGGGTTATCCATTGTCCCTCGACTAACACATCCATTTCCCCACGAATTACGATCAAATGCTCGCTGACGCCTGCTTCATGTGGCTCAGAAACTCGTTGATAACCAGGCAATAGTGTGAGTTCAAACATTTCAAAACCAAACCGTTGTTCAAAAGGAAATAAGGTCGCGACCAGCATATCGTCGGTTGCAGGTTGTTGGCGGAGTTGTTCTGCAATTCTTACGATAGTGCCCTGAGCTTCGTTTAAGTTGGGTTCTAAGAAGCTGGAGAGTGAGGTAGAAAATCCACTGGCGATTTTCCAGAGAGTCGCAACCGTAGGGCTAGACTCGCCCCGCTCAATCTGACCCAGCATCGCTTTACTGACGCCGGTTTTTTGAGCTGCCTGAGTTAAACTCCAATTTTTCTGTTGACGCTTGTGCTTGAGTACTTCCGCTAAATACTGATTGACGGCTTGCAAATTAGTCCCTTCATTAACGCAAATTTATTATTGTATGTTATAGCGCACAAATGTTAGGCTTGTCTATATTGTGCGTTATAACGCACAAAACTCATGTTTAGGGAGTGATATGAGATGAATGAAGTATTTAAGGTATCACGGATTTCTGCGGGATTTATCGCGGTGTTAGTTGGATATACCAGTTCGGCGGTGATTATTTTTCAAGCTGCTGCTGCGGTGGGGGCGAGTGAGCAGCAAATTAGTTCTTGGTTATGGGCTCTTGGCTTGGGGATGGGCTTAAGTAGCATTGGTTTATCTTTCTATTATAAGCAACCGATCCTTACTGCTTGGTCTACTCCGGGAGCCGCCTTACTGGTGACTAGTTTGTCTGGTTTGTCGATGCAACAAGCCGTTGGTGCATTCTTGTTTAGCTCTTTGTTGATTAGCCTATGTGGTATCAGTGGCTTGATTGATAAACTCATCCGTTGGATCCCTCAGTCTTTAGCTGCGGCCATGTTAGCCGGTGTCTTACTACCTTTTTGTTTACGATTATTCAGCGCTTTGCAAAGCCAAAACTTGTTGGTCGCAAGTATGCTTGTTTGTTATCTCATCGGTCGTCACTTGGTGGCTCGTTATGTGATGTTATTGACCTTAACAGCGGGTTGCCTGAGCGCTTATAGCCTAGGCTTACTTGAACTGGGTTCGGTGAGTTTTCAATTGGCAAGTCCACAATGGGTGACGCCCGAATTTTCAATGCAGGCACTTGTTGGTGTGGGGCTTCCTTTATTTATTGTCACTATGGCGTCGCAAAATATGCCGGGGATCGCAGCGCTGCATGGCAATGGTTATCGGCCTCCAGTTTCACCGTTGATTAGCTGGACGGGTTTCACTGGGTTATTGTTGGCACCTTTTGGCGGATTTGCCTTTAATCTAGCGGCGATTACGGCAGCTATTTGTATGGGAAAGGAAGCTGATGTTGATCCGAGTAAACGTTATTGGGCTTCTATATGGGCGGGTTGTTTTTATATTTTGATTGGTCTGATGGGCGCGACTGTGGTGAGTCTATTTTCGGCCTTTCCTCAAGCTTTAGTCGCTGCGATTGCTGGGCTCGCCTTATTAAGTACGGTGGCAAATAGTTTGCTTGCCGCGCTAGTGGATGTGCGTGGTCGAGAGGCCGCGATGATGACTTTTTTAGTCACTACTTCGGGGATTAATTTGTTGGGGATTGGCAGTGCGTTTTGGGGTTTAAGCCTTGGTTTATTGGTTCATTATTTAACCGAGTACTGGTCTAAAAGACAGCAAAGACCTAAACACAGCCACTAAATAAGGTGAAGGCATATAAGGGCTTTGCATAGATCCACTGCAGGGAGTGATATCTTGTCTAATGAATGAGTCCTTCATTTTGCGAGTAAATTTATCTAAAGTAGTTGTTTTAAGCTGATCGCTAAGGAATGTGATGCTAGGTCGCATTGGTGCAAAGCTCTTGGGCTTATTGTTGGTTCTAACAATGATGCTGGAGCTGATGGTTCTCGGTTTACGCTGGATTGATCCGCCGATATGGGCATGGCGGATCCATCGTAGTATTTATCCCCCCGTGAGTTACCCACAGAAAGTTGCTCATCAGTGGTCACCGATCAATCGTATCTCTCCTTATATGAGCTTAGCGGTGGTCGCAGCGGAAGATCAGCGTTTCCCGTTGCATTGGGGTTTAGACTTTGCCGCGATCTGGCAAGCTTATCAAGATAATCATCGGGGGCAGAGTCTACGTGGGGCGAGCACAATTACCCAGCAAACGGCTAAGAATTTATATTTATGGCCGACTCAGAGTTATTGGCGCAAGGCTATAGAAGCGGGACTGAGTCTATTACTGGAGGCCAATTTAAGTAAGACCAGGATCCTGGAGATTTATTTGAATATTGCTGAATTCGGCCCAGGGATCTATGGTGTCGAAGCCGCGAGTCAACAGTACTTTAAACGCTCTGCAGCCGATTTAACCGTGGAACAGTCGGCTAGCTTAGCGGCGCTTTTACCCAGCCCTTATCGTTATCACCTATGGCCAAGAACCGCTTATATAAACCAGCGAGTGAAGTGGATTAGTCAACAAATGCGGCAACTTGGCAGCCATTATCTACAGTTATCTTCAAATTGATGTCATTCCAGACTTTGGGTGCGAGGCCTTTGCGTTTTACCTCCAGTGCATGAAACGTTTTGGCCGTTTCACGGTGAACAAATATTGAACTATACGAATGCAATTACAAACAGCAATCATTCTTATTAATCGGCTGTAAGTTAATGAAATGTAAAAAATAATGTGCGAATTCTTGGTTCAAGGTATATACTCAATGGCTAATGAATATCTAAGTATGGAAGGCCTTTATGAAGTCAGATCCTAAGATAATTGCCTTGTTAAACAAGGTGCTAGTTTCGGAGCTAACCTCGATTAATCAGTATTTTTTGCATGCTCGAATGTACCGGAACTGGGGCTTCGAGTTGCTCAATCAGCGCAATTATAAGAAGTCTATTAAAGACATGAAGCAGGCGGATAAGTTGATGGAACGAATTTTGTTTCTCGAAGGCTTACCGCATGCACATATGTTGGGTAGCTTACGCATTGGCGAAGCCGTTGAAGAAATGCTGCAATGCGATATAGATTTTCAGCTGGAGCAGTTGCCGATCCTTAAAGATGCGATTAGCCAATGTGAGCTGGCGAAAGACTACGTAAGCCGTGATTTATTGGAAGAGATTTTGAATTTCGAAGAAGATCATATTGATTGGATCGAAACGCAACAATATCAAATTGAAAAGATGGGCCTCGAGAATTATTTGGCGGCGCAAATTAGCGAAGGAGACGACTAATGAAGGGTGATAGTGACGTAATTGATGCTCTAAATCGTTTATTAATGAATGAGCTGACTGCGATGGACCAATATTTTATTCATTCTAGGATGTATGAAGATTGGGGAATTAATAAACTGTTCGAACGCATTGACCACGAATATGATGATGAAAAAGGACATGCTTCTTTATTGATTCAACGTATTTTGTTTCTAGAGGGGACGCCTGATTTAAGTCAACGCGAACCATTACGAGTAGGGAAAGATGTCCCAAGCATGCTAGAAAACGACCTTAAAGTGGAATATGAAGTCGATGCGATGCTCAAAGAAACCATGGCCTTATGTGAGCTTAAAAAAGACTATGTGACGCGTAATATGCTACAAGCCCTGATCGATGATACCGAAATGGATCATGCTTATTGGTTGGAACAACAATTGGGTCTTATTAAGAAAATTGGCCTTGAAAATTATATTCAGAGTCAACTTTAAAAGCCCGCATCAGAACAAAAACGAAAGCCTAGCTTTCGTTTTTAACTTAAACTCAGAATCTCGAAAGCACGAAAATTTATCCTTCATTCGTTTTATTGATGGCTGATTTGCCAGTTGATTTCCGGCCAGCCTTTACTTTTGGCTACGGCCTGAAGCTTAGGACAAGGATTGACTACATAAGGCTTATCTACGTACTCTAATAAGGCTTGATCGTTGATTGAGTCGGAGTAGAAGTGTAGCGTTCGATATTTTTCGGTTCGGGTTTGTAGCCACTGTTCTAAACGTGTTATTTTCCCTTCTCGGAAGCTGGCGACTCCTTTTATGCTTGGAGTATAACACTGGTTGACTTGTTCAAGATCGACACCGAGATGATATTTGATGTGTAGTTGTTGTGCTATTTCTTTCACGATAAAGCTTAATGTGGCAGAGATGAGTAATATCGTTTGTTGGTGATGGCTTAAGTCACTAATCAGTCGTTTGGCTTCGGGGTAAATAATTTGTGGAATGTACTGTTTCACGAATATTTTGACTAATGTTTCGACATCTTGGTGATGGAGTCTCTGGATAGGCTTTAGACTAAAGGCAATATACTGTTCAAGTTTTAATTCCCCTTTGGCATATAGCTGCATCATCGCGATATCTTTGCTTAAGAAGTCCTTGTCTGTGACGATTTCTGCATTGACTAAAAATTGATGCCATAACATGCCACTATCGCCTGCAATCAAAGTTTCATCTAGATCGAATATATGCAGTTCCATTCCACTCTCATGATGTAAGGGTTGAGAGCTAATCATAGAGCCTGTGCTTCGCTTGTTCCAAGTCTTTCTACTATTGGGTGAAGAAAAGGCCAGCAAGCTGGCCTAAATGTTTTAAGCGGTATCTTTTCTTAAGTTGTGAGGTAAGCCGTCGGGCAGAGGGGCCCAAGTTTGTTGTTTCGCTTCGGCGTGCAGCACTTTGCGTAGTTTTTCGTTGGCTGCTGCTGCGTAGATTTTTTCGGTTTTAATTTCGTCTTCTTTAAGCTTTAAGCGTTCTTCCATTTTTAATTGTTGCTCTTTGTAACGTTTGCTCATACTGAGGAAAATAAAGGTGATGGTAATGATTAAGGTGGCAACGATGGCTGCAAATAACCACCAAGTGCTTTCATTGGCCTGATTTGGTATTGGGCTATCTGAATTTTGAATTAATTCTACAATATGAGAGCTGAGCTTCGCGTTTTGTTGTTGCAATTCATCTCGTTCGCTTTGTAACTGAGGGAGTTGTTGCTGTAAATTTTGCAGCAGTTGAGCATCACTATTATTTTGATTGAGATCGTTTTGTAATCCTAGTAATTGCTTATTTAACTCGCTTAATTGTTGTTCCAATTGTTGATTACGTTTAATTAGTTGCTGCTCTGCTGGGTTGTTTTCGCGAGTTTTCGTTTGTCGAAGTAAGCTTTGATTTGAAGCGGTTAATGTTCTGTTTTCATTGCTTATTTTGTCATTGAGTTGCAGTAGTTTTTGATAATCTAGAAGTTTTTGATTGAGATTATTTTGCAAACGCTGATTGATATTTTGGCTGCTATTGAGAGCCGATTGTAATTTGCTAATGGTTTTGTTTTTCTTATTAATATTGTCTTTTAATATCGTTAAAGAATGCTGAATATCGGGTTTTTCTGAGGCATTTTCAGTGGTCGCTGTTGTGACGATGTTTTTGGCGACTGTGGTTTTGTTGGTCTTCACTTCCGCAGAATTAACCATCGCTTGGGGGACGGGAAGCATCAGCTGAGGGCTTGCGGCCACCGATTTTACTTTTCTATTGGGGCTAACAGTCGCGACATTATCATATTGCTCCGGTAGGGAACGATAAACTTTAGGATCGTTTTCGACCAACCATATATTGAATCCCTGTTTGTTTTTAATCCACTTCCATTCTGTAATCCCCATATGATGGGATTTACCATTGGTGACCGTATAGGAGAACTGTTTGGCATCGCTTTTAACTGGGATCGTAAATACGACACCAAAATTGTCGAATTTATCCGGCATGAGTGGCTGGTTTGGCGAGGTTCCTTGGCGTAGTCGAAAATCGGTTTTGGCTGGTACAATTTTGCCATTAACCATTTCTTTACCAGCCCAGATATGCAGGCCCCATCCGTCGTAATTATTGCTGATACTCTTATAATGTATGGTTACATTGGCTGCGCTGGCTGCGGCACTTATACTCCACAATAGTGCAATGAGTAGGGATCCTTTCTTCACAATTACTCCATGAACTTGTTTTAAGTCGTACCGTTTCATAATAACTAAAAAATTAATATGGAAGTATCCGATAGATCACCAATATGATCTTAATATTTATAGAAAAATAGATTTAGCTCAACAAATGATTCACAACTATTGATTAATCAGTCATATTTTACTCTTCGCTGGGATTGGCGTTAACATGGTATTTTGAGGTGACGGGTTTGAGGATATAAATATGAGATATCGGCGTTTGGGTAGTTCCCATTTAGAGGTGAGTGAAATTTGTTTAGGAACGATGACTTGGGGCGAACAAAATACTCAGGCCGAAGCCTTTGCTCAGTTGGACTATGCGCTTGGTAAGGGCGTTAATTTTATCGATACCGCCGAGATGTATCCAGTACCTCCTCGAGAAAATAGCCAGGGAGATACCGAAACCATCATCGGAAACTATCTGAAATTGCGTGATAATCGTGATGAGGTGGTGTTAGCCTCGAAAGTGGCTGCGCCCTCTAAGTCTGATCGCGGGGGGTATATTCGCCCGGATATGTCCTTGAACTGGAATAGTATCCATCAGGCGGTTGAGGATTCGTTAAGTCGTTTGCAAACTGATTATTTGGATCTGTACCAAGTACATTGGCCGGATAGAGCAAGTAACTTCTTTGGTCAGCTTAATTACCAACATCAAGAAGGAATGCCACAAACGCCGATTATTGAAACGCTTGAGGCATTGGCCGATTTAGTCAAATCAGGAAAAGTTCGTTATATCGGCATCTCTAATGAAACGCCTTGGGGGATGATGCGTTATTTGCAATTGGCCGAGAAACACAACTTACCAAAGATTATATCAATCCAAAATCCTTACAATTTATTAAATCGAAGCTATGAAGTGGGCTTGGCCGAGATCTCTCATCGGGAAAATGTCCCTTTATTGGCGTACTCGCCTTTGGCCTTTGGGGCCTTGTCAGGCAAGTATCTAAACAATCAATGGCCGGAAGGCGCTCGTTTAACCTTATATAAACGTTTTGCTCGTTATGGTTCCGAAGTTGCGCATAAGGCGATTCAAGCTTATGTTGATTTGGCGCAAGAGTTTGGACTTAGCCCTGTGCAGCTTGCGCTAGCCTTTGTGAATCAGCGGAGTTTTGTTGGCTCGAATATTATTGGGGCTACCTCACTGGAGCAACTTAAAGAGAACTTAATGAGTGTTGAACTGGTGATCTCCGAAGAACTTGAGGCGCGCTTGCAGTATTTAGGGGATGAATATCGGCTCCCTTGTCCTTAGGTGCTCAGATCAATGACTGCTGATCATCAGACTCAATCTCTAACAAAATTGTTAAGTGATATTCGTGCATGCCGTTTGTGCCAAGCTCAATTGGTACCTCGGCCAGTGATCCAAGCGAGTGTAGATGCGCGGTTGCTGATCATTGGTCAAGCACCGGGGAGCAAAGTCCATCAAACTGGGGTTCCTTGGGATGATGCGAGTGGCAAGCGATTGCGGCAGTGGCTGGGTATTAGTGAGCAAATATTTTATGATCCGCATTGCGTTGCAATTGTACCTTGTGCGTTTTGTTATCCCGGTAAAGGAACACAAGGCGACTTGCCACCGCCAGTGGTTTGTTATGAACAATGGCATACCGCCATCATGGCGAGCTTAACTAAAGTTGAAATGACCTTGTTGGTGGGGCGCTATGCCCAGGCTCGCTATTTAGTCAGACCAACCCAATCAAATTTAACCGAGAATGTGGCGAACTATTCTGAGCATAGCATGAAGGGTTATTGGCCTTTACCTCATCCTTCTCCGCGTAATCGGCATTGGTTGCGCAACAACCCATGGTTTGAACAGCGTTTGCTCCCAGAGCTTCAACAAGCGGTTCGCAGGATATTTAGCGATGATGGAATATCATCCTCAAACAACCTCACTTGACTGAATAATACTGGGTGAATAGTTGTTCAATGAGTTTGGCTAACTTGAAATCACGATCACTGACCCCTTTACATTCGTGGGTTGTGAGGCGAATATTGACTCGGTTGTAGGTATTGCTCCAGTTGGGATGATGCTGTTGTTGTTCTGCGTAATTGGCCACTCGGCTCATAAACTCAAATGCTTCAATAAAATTTTTAAATTGATAGTCTTTGCTAATAAAACCTTCTTTATATTGCCAATTGGGCAGGTTTTTTAATCCCACTATGATTGCTGGTTTACTTAAGGGTTTGACGGTATTCATTTTGCTTCTCACAAACAGCAGAACCTAATTTAGCTTAGCTCAGCTGAGCCGAGGCGGTAAGTCAGCTTGACCAATCGTGGCAATAAACAGCTCGATAGTTGTAGGCTTCCCGTATATACCCAATGTTCGCTCCCTAAAAAGGGCCATCCGCAGTGAGTGAGCCATCGGTTTTGACAGGCAGCTGCATCATGCTAGTTTTGTGGTGTCTTGCCTGTTGTATCGAAAGTAAGCGTTGAGCGCCAATAATTATCGGTTGAGATGGTATTGGGTGATTTCTCGTGGAGTGTCTATTTGGATGCTTGCTCCAATCTCTTTCAATTAAGCAAATTGAGCACAAAATTACTGACATAATGATGGTTAGCAGCTTGGGCTTGGTGAACCATACTTCAATCCAGCTTTGGTAAACCAAGCCAAGTCGCAGAAAGCTGAAGCGTATTGGTAAATAATTAAGATGGTAGAGTATTGGGTATTCACGAGCAAATTCAGGTGCAGTTGTCATTGCCAAATGGCCATGCCACATTGACTCATAAAGTTTGCCACATTCGTGAGCTGGCAAAGCGCAGTCCGCTGCTACAATTCGTTTACTACAATGATGTGCCATAAGTATCCCTCACATGACTAAGAGATGCTTACCCAGCGGTGTGGCTGAGCAGATAAGGTTACGCTGGGCTTTGAGTTAAACCGGGTCGCGGTGATGGAATGTCGAGTCGTTACTTATTGCACTAAAGATGTTTTTACTTAATAAAATCATATTATTAGTATTTGTTGTTTAGTATTGTAAACAGCTCATAGCGAGTTGATTTAAACGAGTGTTTGAAAAAGATTGGTGAAACGCTGTATTATGGTGCATACGACATTTGGCTGATTGTTATGTTGTTTCTTTTTATGGGATGATACTTATTCGAATATGTAAATTTGCTATGAGATAGAAGCAAGGTTGAACAAGGTCACAATAACTAAACGCTAAGCATGAGCTAACGCGAAATAAATTATAACTATAAATTTAAGGGAGCATTTGATGGATACGCAAATCAACAAGGAATCGAACTACCTTCCGCTCGAACATTTCAAAGTATCGAATTTACTTTACCAATTTATCAATCAGCAAGTATTGCCCGGGACGGGAGTCGAACAAGCAGATTTTTGGCCTAAACTCGAACAATATTTACAGCAGTTCATTCCTCGTAATCGGCAGTTACTGAGCAAGCGTGAGCATTTACAATCCCAGATTGATCTGTGGCATCAGCAACATCCCGCGCCCATTGATGCCGAGTCTTATCAGCACTTCCTTAAAGATATCGGTTATTTGGTTGAAGTTCCTCAAGCGGTGAGCTTGGATACCAACAAAGTGGACCCCGAGCTGGCGGTATTAGCTGGCCCGCAGTTAGTGGTTCCGGTGATGAATGCACGTTACGCCTTGAATGCGGCGAATGCTCGCTGGGGCAGTTTATACGACGCTTTATATGGGACCGATGTGATTTCACAAGAGGGAACATTAGCGCCGACTCAGCAATATAATCCAGAACGGGGGGCGGCGGTTATTGCCTATGGTCGCGCCTTGCTCGATAAGTTTTGCCCCTTAACGCACGGTAGTCATGCCAACGCTTGTAAATACAGCGTGTTAGCGGGTGGATTGTTGGTAAGATTAAGTGATGGTTCAAATACCACCTTAGCTGAAGCCGCTCAATTGGCTGGCTATCAAGGCGAGGCCGAAGCCCCTAGTGCGATCTTGCTTAAACACCACGGTTTGCATCTTGAAATTCAGTTTGATGGCGAGCATTTGATTGGTTCTAGCGATAATGCGTCAATCAAAGATATTGTATTAGAAGCGGCTTTAACCACTATTATGGACTGTGAAGACTCGATTGCTGCGGTTGACGCAGAAGATAAAGTTGCGGTGTACCGTAATTGGTTAGGTTTAATGCAAGGTAGCTTGAGTGAGCAACTGGTTAAAAACGGGGAAACGATTACTCGCTCATTGAATGCAAATCGTCATTACCTTAATCCGCAGGGACATGGTTTTAGCCTGAGTGGTCGCTCCCTGATGTTTGTGCGTAATGTTGGGCACTTAATGAATAGTGACCTGATACTCGATAGCGAAGGCAATCAAGTGCCTGAAGGTTTGCTAGATGCGGTATTTACCAGCTTAATTGCCAAGCACGACTTACTCGGCAATAGCCCTTATCGAAATTCCAGAGAAGGGTCGATTTATATCGTCAAACCGAAGATGCATGGCCCTGAAGAAGTTGCCTTTAGCAATCAGTTATTTGCCGCTGTAGAAGAATTACTCGGCCTCGCAGAGAATACTATTAAACTTGGTATTATGGATGAAGAACGCCGTACCAGTGTGAATTTAAAGGCTTGTATTGCTGAAGCGAAGCAACGTGTTGTGTTTATTAATACAGGCTTCTTGGACCGAACTGGTGATGAGATCCACACCAGTATGTGCGCAGGTGTGATGGTGCCAAAAGGGGAGATTAAAGAAAGCCAGTGGATCAAGGATTACGAGCTGAGCAATGTTGAAACTGGTTTAAGTTGTGGCTTAAAAGGTAAGGCGCAAATCGGTAAGGGAATGTGGGCGATGCCAGAAATGATGGCCGATATGATGCAGGCAAAAGTCGCTCACCCTAAAAGTGGTGCGAGTACCGCATGGGTTCCTTCTCCAACCGCCGCAACTTTACATGCGATCCATTATCATCAAGTGGAAGTGTTTGGGATCCAACAGCAATTGCTCGAGCAATTGAGTGAGCATTGTGAGCCGCGTTTGGCTGGGTTATTAACGCCGCCTTTGGCGGTGAATAGCGATTGGACTGAACAGCAGCTAGTGGATGAACTGGATAATAATATTCAGGGTATTTTAGGTTATGTGGTGCGCTGGGTTGAGCAAGGTGTAGGTTGTTCTAAGGTCCCCGACATTAATGGCGTGGGTTTAATGGAAGACCGGGCTACCTTGCGTATATCCAGCCAGCATGTGGCGAACTGGTTGAAACATGGCGTTGTAAGTGAAAATTTGGTGATGCAACGCTTTGAAGCTATTGCTGCTTTAGTCGATCAGCAAAATAGTGATGATCCTGCGTATCTTCCCATGATCGGTCGCTTGACCAGCAGTTGTGCCTATTTGGCTGCGCTTGATCTAGTCTTTAAAGGCTGCGAGCAACCCAGTGGCTATACTGAGCCCTTATTACATGCTTGGCGAGTTAAGTTTAAAGCGAGCTAATGTCATGTGAAAACGCCCTCATTGAGGGCGTTTTTTGGTTTTGCTGCTTGCATTGTTTTTCTAGGTACAATCAGAGAGTAAAAGTTTAAACCGATGACAATACGATAGTTATTTTCTGGATTTATCTGATTTCCCGCGCTCTCATCACTGGCATTTATCATTCATCCTATGCCTGTATATCAACCATAATTCAGCACCAAGTGTTTAATTTTAATGCCGATAATTAGGTAATATAAAGCTGATATTTATTCGACTTGAGCGGTACGCATCCAATCTCGATAGTGACTGGCTTTGGGATCACTTTCTGCGGGAGACCAAGGGGCGAAATCTTCATCGGGAGTTGGTTGATAGGCTCCTTCTTTGATTTCCAGTCCAATAGTCCCTGTTTGCATGCAAGCATAGCCGTGCCAGGTGAGTGGTGGAATTTCAATAGCGCGATTGGTTGCAGGAGATAAGCTATGGCGTTCGGTCAATTTGCCTTGCTCATTAAAGATGAGTAAATCGAGTTGGCCTTGTAAAACCAAGAATAGTTCCCACTTATGGGCTTCACTATGCCGATGAGGACGCATATAGGTATTGGGTTCAGTTGCGATAAATAAGCGTTGTACCATGGCATCATGAGACGGGTGCAAGTTATGATGACTGCGTTGGCGTGGTGCTGCTTTAGCTTGTTCGCTAAAGTTGGCAAAATCTTGCCCATTAACTATTTTTAACATCTAAAATTTACCCTTATGCCGTCGTACGCAAGGCTTGTGAAAAAGTAATAGTTTACTGACTAATGGTTACACATTCTATGAGTGAGTCCAACTGAGCAGATGCTTGCTATGTGTTTTGGTTAATATCAATGATAAATGAAGGAGTAAGTGATGAGTCCGTATCTCGGTCAATGTTTGTGTGGTGGTATCCGTTATCAAGTGGATCAAATTGAGCCCCAAATGGGGCATTGCCATTGTGGTATGTGTCGTAAGTTTCACGGCGCAGCTTACGCCACTTATGGTGAAGCAAAACAAGAACATTTTCATTGGCTCAGCGGCCAAGATCTGTTGCGTCAATTTAAAGCGGATAATGGGACCACCCGGCAGTTTTGTGGGCGTTGCGGCTCGAGCCTTACGTTTGCTCCGGCTAACGATAACGGCAAATTAGTCGAGTTTAGTCTCGGTACGCTTGATAGTGATATTGATGAAGCGCCAGATGCACATATTTATACGGCTTATAAAGCGAACTGGAGTCAGATTAGTGATGACTTGCCACAATACCCAGAGGGAAGAGAAGATAACTGATCGTTTCTGGGGCTGATTAAAAGCAGAGCTAGATAAACTCAGTGATTCAACCAGTGTGATGGCTCCAGTCTCAGCAATAAAGTACGGCTATCAAAAAACCGTTTGCATCGAACTCTGCTTATCTCTAAGGTTGGGGGGTATCGCAAAGAGAAGTAAAGAATGTCTGGATTTAAAGAGCTTAACAAACGTAGTGCAAATTCCTATCAGCAGCAGCGTCAGCTGATCAAACAAGTGTTAGCTGGCAAGGCAAAAACTTGTGAGCAATGTCGGCAGCCTTTATATCTAGTTTTACCGAGCCAATCGCAGACCCAAGCCTCTGGTATTTATTGTGCTAAGGACTGCACTCATATTGAACTGGAGATCTGTTGAGTTTCTACCGTTAGTCGCGAGAACCTTGGCGGCGGTCTTGCTTCAAGTATATTAAGCCTTCTTCAATCGCTAACTTGGTTTTCTCTATTAACTGAGCCCGTTCCTCATCGCTTATCGCGCTAAGCACATCCACATTATGGCGGATATAGCGAGGGGGAAGACGGTTTAATACCAAGCAACATAAATCCTGCAAACGCTCTGGATCACAACGATTCTCGACATCTAAAGCGATCAATTGTTCGCCTAAGAGAAACTCAGTGAAATTATGAACTTCCTCTGATATACGCATAAAAATTCCCTTAAATTAAGTCCTTATGTTCAGGTTAGATAATAATAGCCAGGGTCGCCACTCCCTGACGATATATTATTATTGATGTTGAACTGGCTCCACATTTAGGGCTTCATTATACAAGGCTTCATATTGCCAAACTGATTGCTGCCAATGGAACAGCGATTCCATTGCTCGGTGACGCATGGCTTTGAATGCTTCATAATCTTCTAAATAAAGCAGTAAAGCTCGGCGCAAGGTATTGAGCAAATCAGCGGGTTCGGGATCATAAAAGATATGCCCTGTGGCTTTTAAGGGATCTTCATCAAAGTCGGTCACGGTATCTTTTAAACCACCAACCCCACGAACGATGGGGAGGGTGCCATAGGCTAAGCTATACATTTGGTTGAGACCGCATGGCTCAAACAGAGATGGCATGAGGAAAAAATCCGCACCAGCTTCAACTAAGTGGGCGAGCTCGTTGCTAAAAGCATGAATAAAGCGCAATTTATTTGGCCATTGCTGCTCTAAAGTCTGTAGCTTGGCAACGATCCCACTATCCCCAGTTCCGACAATAATCACCTGCACGTTGTGGCGTAAAAATTGTTCTAAGGCTGGAAGTAGTAAATAAAAGCCTTTTTGCTCGGTTAAGCGACATACCATGCCAAAGATCGGCGCATTGGTTTGTGGCAAGTCGGCATTTAGTTGCAGGGCTTGCCGACATACGGCTTTACCACTGAGATCACTTTGAGAGTAGTTGCTTGGAATTAGTTGATCGGTTTTTGGATCCCAATCTGAATAATCGCAGCCATTGAGAATACCAACCAAATCGGCACGACGTTGTTCAAAGTAGTCACATAATCCATGAGATCCTAAACGGGTCAGTAATTCCTGTGCGTAATTTGCGCTAACGGCATTGATTTTGTCGGCAAAGCGGATCCCCGCTTTGAGTAAATTAATACAATTATAACCATCTAAAATTTGATCTACTAAGCCATCGGCTAAGCCTTCTAATAGATGGAACTGGTGTTTTTCAAAGATACCTTGAAAAGCAGCATTGTGAATGGTTAACACCGATTTACTATTGCAGAAAAAAGGGTGATGGGCGTATTTTTGCTTCAGAAGGTAGGGGACTAAAGCGGTATGCCAATCGTTGCAATGAAAAATATCGGGTTTAAAGTCTAGGGCTTTGGCGACTTGAAAAACGGCTCGAGAGAAAAAAGAAAAACGCTCGCCGTTATCGTCGTAAGCAAATTCACCTTCACTATAAAGTTGATCTCGATCGAAGTAGGCTGGTTGTTTAATGAGATAAACAGGCACATCTTCTAACATTAAACGATATACCGAATATTCTATATCGTCTATATGATTGGCGGTATGCAGTCGCAAGTCGAGCAGTTTTTCAGCCTCATCATGTCGTTTCAAAGTTTTATAAAAAGGCATGATGATTCTTACGTCTTGTCCATGCTCTTTGAGGGCAAGTGGTAAGGCTTTAGCTACATCGGCAAGACCACCAGTTTTGGCTAGGCTTTCTACTTCAGAGGCTAAGAATAGTATCCTGACAGGATGGGCTGTCACAGGTCGCTCCTTTACTAGTGAGGCACCAAATGGTTCCTCATAAGTGACGATTCTAGAGTAAATGCTTGGTTGTTTTCAAGGCAAATCGATGGATTAAAATCCAACCTTGGCACTTTTCGGAACAACAACAATACCTTCTGGTGATACAGTGAAACGTTTGCGGTCTTCCTCTAAGTTTTCTCCGATGACTGTTCCGGGGGCAATTTCTGCATTTTTGTCGATAATTGCGCGACGAATATGACAACCTTCACCAATCCGACAGTTGGCAATTAACACCGATTCACTGATCACTGAGCCGGGGCGAACATGGCTTCTAAAGCCGAGTACGCTACGATTGACTTCGGAGCCTAAGACAAAACTTCCTGCTGACACTAGGGATTGGCTAATACTTACTTTTTTATCACCGACATCTTTAAAGGTGGCAGGCGGAAGCGGCGGGTAATAAGTGTGTAACGGGAACTGGGGATTATATAACGAGAAGGGGGGCTCTTCTTCAAGCAAATCCATATGGGCAGCCCAGTATGCGTCGAGAGTTCCTACATCACGCCAATAGCCGCTGGTGGTTTCGCCAGGGATATCATTTTGAGTAAAGTCATAAGCAAAAACTTTACCCAGAGGATACAGTTTTGGAATAATGTCGTTGCCGAAATCATGGCTAGAATTGGGATCGACTGCGTCTTCATAGAGGGCTTCAAGCAGTACTTTTCTTTCAAACACATAGTTTCCCATCGATGCCAGTACATGATCGGGGTCACCGGGGATGGTCTTAGGATTCTGTTTGGGTTTTTCTTCGAAGCCGATCATCCGACCTTCTTCGTCAACTTCAATAATACCGAACTGATCTGCTTGTGCTTTCGGAACTTTAATTGCCGCGACGCTTAAAGCCGCTTCTTTGCGACGATGTTCATCGACCATTTGTCGAACGTCCATCTTATAGATATGGTCACTGCCAAAAATACAGACGTGTTCCGGTTCGTTGATTTCGATAAATCGGGCATTTTGGTAAATCGCATCTGCGGTACCGTCATACCAACGTTTACCAACTCTCATTTGTGCAGGTACGGCATCGATGAAGCGATCGGTAATTCCAGATAAGTGCCAAGCTTGGCGTAAGTGAATGTTGAGTGATTGTGATTTGAACTGGGTGAGAACGTAGATTTTTAGAAAGTCAGAGTTTACAAAATTGTTTAAAGCGAAGTCTATGAGTCGGTAACTTCCTCCAAAAGGTACCGCTGGTTTGGTTCGACTTTCGGTAAGTGGGTAGAGGCGAGTGCCTTCGCCGCCAGCGAGGATCATCGTAAGTATTCCAGCCATTAGACCTTGTCCCTTAATTTATATGTATTTTGAAATCGTTTTCATTGTGCCTAGGTTTAGTTTGCAGATATTTACTTTAAAGTAAATAGCAGACTCTGCGTTTTAATTAATCCGTGAGCAATTAATATTTTTTTAGTGACAACATCGTAAAATTTTGAATTTTTTGTTGTCAAATACGCTTTCATAGGAGGTGAAATGCTGCTTAATTAAGGTTTCGTATTTTAGAAAACTATTGGCCACAATCCATAGCTCACCCTGTGTATTTAAGTGTTGCTTGGCTTGCGCTAGAAACCTTTCGGTGGTTTCATACTGGGTATCGATGCCTGCATGAAAAGGCGGATTACTCACTATAAAATCAAAGCATTGTTTCACTTCCATTAAACCATCAGAAGCAATTACCGTTCCATTTAAGTTATTTATCATTAAGGTCGCTTGGCTACTGGCGATAGCGTATGCACTTACATCGAGCAGGCTGATATCGATTTCATACAATAGTGCTTGGCTTGCACCAATAATGCCCGCGCCACAACCGAAATCGAGCACCTTACCGTGAAGTGGCGGCAAATGCTCGAGCAAAAGTTGACTGCCATCATCGAGTTTACCGTGATTAAATACGCCAGGTAGTGAACTGACTTTCAATCGCGTTTCACCTAATTGAACTTCAAATGTGCTATCCCAATGCTCGGGCAGAAAACCAGGGGCGACTTGCAGCAGTTGTCCGTAATACAGGCCACAACGTCGGGCACTATCTATCTTATTCAGCCTCACTCCAAATTCAGCCAACATTTTTTCACAGCTTTTTACGCCAGTTCGGTTTTCTCCTATCACAAAAATATCGGCACCTACTTTTAGCTGTGGCAGTAAGCAAGCGAATAAGTAAGCCGCTTCCTGTTTCGACTTGGGCATGTAAAACAATAGTGCGTCACTATGGGTCGCTAACTTTGGAGTCGCCGAAAACTGACTGTTTATTTTGGGATCTGCGATCGATTGAAAATAGCTAAATTGGCCATAATGGCTGCAACATAGTTGCAATGAGGCAACTTGTTCTAACAGCTCTTTGGGGTAGTTATCGTAGAGTTGGCCTGCAACCACTAAATGTTGTTGTACAAATAAATCTTGATGACGGGCGAGTACTTGACTAGTTGGGTGCAGTGAGCTGTTCATAGTTTGGCTTTGGTTACTCAGTTTTGTGGCCGCAATAATAGAAACTTTTGCCGAAAAAGGCTATCTCATCACGGCTTCTGCGGATTTATTTTTCAGGTTACTTGACTTTTTATACAAGCTAAGCAAACTAGCTAGCAGCTATTCGTTTTATTAAGGATACTTCCTGTTGCCATATGTTATAGAGTTTAAAAAGTATAAACGGCCCGCAATTAAACGCGGGTGGTTAATGGCTGGGTGTGAGTAAAACGTAACAACTTTTTTGAACCCGGCCACTGTGACCGGGTTTTTTTATTTTTGATGTAAGTGATGGAGCGGGCATGTTTAGAGGATCGATTGTAGCGTTGGTGACGCCCTTTATTGAAGGCAAAGTAGATTATGCGGCGATTCGCGAGTTAGTTGAATGGCATATTAATCAAGGTACCCATGGTATTGTTCCGGTCGGAACCACCGGCGAGAGCCCAACCTTAAGCCACGATGAGCACATCGCTGTGGTGAAAACAGTGGTTGAGCAGGCGAAAGGGCGGGTTCCAGTGATTGCTGGTGCGGGGTCGAATAACCCACTTGAGGCGATTGAATACACCAAAGCTGCACAGCTAGCCGGCGCTGATGCCACCTTGCACGTGGCGGGTTACTATAATCGGCCGAACCAAGACGGTTTGTATCAGCATTTTAAAATGCTCCACGATGCTACCGATATTCCGATTGTTTTATACAATATTCCACCACGAGCGGTGGTTGACCTGAGCCCTGTTACCATGGCTAAGCTGGCACAGTTGCCGCGGATTGTTGGCGTGAAAGATGCCACTGGCGATTTGTCTCGCCCTTTGTTTGAGCGTCAGTTAATCGCCGATGATTTCTGTTGGTTAAGTGGTGAAGATGCGACCGCTGTTTCTTATAATGTGAGTGGTGGACAAGGCTGCATTTCGGTGACGGCTAACGTGGCTCCTAAACTGTGTGCGCAAATGCAACAAGCCACTTTAGACGGGGATTATGCGAAAGCCAGTCAAATTCAAGATAAATTGCTGCCCTTGCATCAAGCAATGTTTATTGAACCGAGCCCGGCGGGTGCGAAATATGCAATTTCATTGCTAAACAAGTGTCAAGAAGAATGTCGTTTACCGGTGACGGCTTTATCCGAGAGTACTAAAAATCGTATTCGCCAAGCGATGCAAGCACTCGAATTAATTTAGTCGCCTTCGCTTTCCCTAAGCCGAGCATACTCGGCTTTTTTTGGGCTGTATAAGTCTAAATATCCCTTTTGCTATACTTCTAGCTACTAGCCGCTTATTAAGGATGGGTTGTGGTGGAAATTGATTTAGTAGGTTTTTTTCATCAGGTGGTTGAAGATGATAGCGGTTATTGGTTATTCCAAGCGGCGGAGGGTTTAGTCAGTGTAAAATACCCTTGGCAAGGTCAAGATTTGGAAAGCTTACCAGTAGAGCAATGGTTAAAACGGGTTGACTCTCGTTGCCGGAGTGCTTTTCAACAAGCCTTGTACGCTAGCTTATCGGCGAATACCGCCTTTACTTGCCATTACTGCCACACTGAAGACGAGTGGCTGCGTATTCATGGCGTGCCAATGGCGATCCAAGGGAAGCAAGTCTTACTGGCGAGTGTACTCCCGCTAACGATCCCTTTAATTAATGATGAAGCGAAGTTACGTGATCCGCAAAGTGGCTTACTGTCGGCGTCTTTATTCCGCGAACTGTTGATTCAGGCGATGCGTTTAAGTCATCGTAATCAAGAGCCTTTCGCCATTCTCACCCTGCATTATTTAAGTGATGATGCCGCTTTGGTATGTGCCATCGTTGCAAAGGTATTACAGCAGCAATTACGCCGTTCAGACAGTATTGCTCAGTTTAGTGATGGCGAGTTAATCGCCTTGCTTTACGGTGCCAGTCAAACCGCTGCTGCCGCCATCGCTGAAAAACTCAGCTCGCAGTTACAGCAACAGCTACAAGGCGTGTCGTTGGATAGCTTCCAGCTGGGGTGGGCATACTATCCTGAACATGGTGATAACGCAGATACTTTGTTAGCGCATCGTTTAGATATTAAGCAGCAGCTCAGCTTCTAATTAATATCTGTTTAGCTCAGGTTTTGAGCGGGTACTTGTTGCCTAAATCGGTAGCTTAACTTGGCATAAAGTTGCTGCTCTGCCTGTGTATTTTGAGTCAAAATAGTAGACATGGCCCGATGATTGTCGTTGCTTATCTTGAATGGAGGTCACTGCAATCGTGCTAAGTTGAGGTCCAATAAAGCAGCATTTGCTAACTAACTTACTGGGAAGTTGATAACTATCAACAATTCGTCGTTGTTCCAGATCGAATCTGAGTAGTTTACCGGAATCAATACCAGCCAACCAATAGCCAGCTTGGGAATCAAACATTGCCCCATCGGGCCTAAAATCCAAATCAGTGGTATTTAAGAATTTGCGATGATCAAGGATCTGGCCAGTTTGTTGGTCATATGCACATTGCCATATTTGCTGTTCTGTCGGGAACGAATCCGAATACATGAGGGTTTTCCCATCGGGAGCGAAGGCCATTCCGTTAACGGTATATAGCGACGACACCTGTTGGCTGACTGAGCCATCTAAGTCCATTCTATAAATCGATGCTCGGCCATCAAGTGACTGACTGCCAAACCACCATCGACCCAAGTTGTCGCAGCAAGATTCATTAAAGCGATTATTGGTTTGGTTCGCTTCAAGCTCCTGTAGCTTGACGTAGTTATGGTTGTTGGGGCTTAAATAACCGAGCTGATTTTCTAGTGCGAGCAAAATTGCGCCAGATTGATGTAAGGTGAGACAACCAACCTCTTCAAACAATAATACTTCGGAATACTGCTGGATGGTGAAGTCATAGAAGCATACTTTTTTGGCTTTGATATCTGCCCAGATTAACCGGTTGCGGCTTGCGTCCCAAAGCGGACTTTCTCCGAGTTGATTCGCTGGGCAATCTAAAACGTGAACCGACATGGGGCGTTATTTCCTTGAATAGATCTGTTGTTGGCAATTGAATAGGGGTAATTTGCTTTAAAAACAAATCATTATCAAGTGAAAGTCGGGATGATTGTTTTAAGAACTGAATTTGAACTTTTACTTTATGATCTACGGTACTCGGCCTGCGTTATGTCTGCATATGGCCGTAGTTTGCGAGCAGATTGCCCAGTTTTAGTTGGCGCTTTCGATATCATTTTTATTGGTAAGAGAGCTGTGTATGTTTGCAGGAGCCTTGACTCTTCAGGCTCTTGCTAGCAGTTGTGGACCACGAGTGCCTTTTTCTTCCATGTATTGATAATACAGGCGAATATGGGTTGCCGATTGGTCGACACTGGCGCCCATGGCCTCGCGGATCTGTTTACGATTGGCTTGTTTTGCATCATCGCTATCACGCAGCTGGGTTGCGGTTAAACCGGGTTTTACATCGTTATTGCCAAATACAGCGGAGCCGGGGTTGCTCATTTGTCGCCGTGCCGTATATTCGGTTAAGGTTTGCCGAGGCGCCGTATTTTCTATTCGTTCTCGAGCTTTATAGACGGATTCGAATGAGGCAGCTTGTAAATTGTAATTAACTTGCATAGAGAGCGACCTTGCCGATGAATTAGATACTTTATTGATCCGCTAATTTATCGGCCAATTGTCATTCATCTTTAGGATTATTAGCTGCAGGCTAAGTAATGAGCAATGTGCGCATTAGCTGGATGCGCTGCTAAGTGCTCGGTTGCGGCGAATTGACGAGTCTGACCTTGTTCTATAAATGCTACTCGCTTGGCGACGCGCTGCGCATCTTGCCATTGGTGAGTGACCATGAGCACTGCAAATTGCCATTGCTTGGCTAAATCTTTCACTAAATCTAAGCATTCTAGGCGTAGCACAGGGTCGAGGGCACTAAAGGGCTCATCGAGTAATAAAATTGGTTGCTGGCGCAATAAGCAACGCGCTAAGGCCGCGCGTTGTTGTTGCCCACCAGAGACTTGGTCGGGGCGTTTGTCGAGCAGACTCGTAATGCCTAAGCTGGAGGCAACTTCATGTAGCTGTTGCTGTTGCAGTTGGGTGAGCTTGAGTGCAGGGCTAATGCCCAAGGCGATGTTTTGTTCTAAGCTCAGATGATGAAACAAATTATGTTGCTGGAACAACGAGGTGACAGGGCGCTGCGCGATTGCTAGGCTTAACAAGTCTTGCTCTTGCCAAGTGAGTTGGCCTGCACTCGGCTTGACAAAGCCAGCGATCAGTTCCAATAACGTACTTTTACCACTGCCACTGGCACCTAGTAGCGCGACTACTTCACCCGCTTCAACGGTTAATTGATAAGTGAACGGTTGCTGTTGCCGAAGGCAAGTGAGTTGTTCAATTTTTAACATGCTTGCGCCCTAAACTGATATCGAGTAATAAAAATATAGCGCCGCAAAGGAGTAATAGGATCAAAGCGGTGGCACTGGCTAAGGCATACTGATAGCTGCCGAGTTGTTGGTAGAGTAACAGCGGCAAGCTGACCACATCAACATTCCCAATCAATGCGATTACCCCCATATCTCCCAGCGACAATACCATGCATAAACCTAAAGCCATGCTTAGCGGTTTACGCAGCAGGGGCCACGCGAGGTAGCGCACCTGACTGGTGAAGGGCAGTGCTAAGCTTAGACTCAACTTACGATACTGATTTAGCATATCGTTGAGTGCTGGTTTCATGCTACGAATAAAAAATGGCAAGCTCATTAAGGCGTTAATCAGGGCGACTAAGTATTGGGTGTAATGGTCGATGTTAGCGCGGCTGATAAGTAGGAAAAATAGCCCAGTGGTAATCACCATCGCTGGTGTTAACAACATAATTGATGCCAGTAGTTCCTGCAATTTACTGGTATGTTGCCGGCGTTGTTGCTGTTGGTTATTTGCATATTGGACGAGTAAAGCGGTGCCTAATAGTAGCACCCATAGGCAGCTTTGCAGAGCAATATTGAGCGACCAGTAGGTGCTATTGAGCCACAGCTGCCAAGGGAGTTGCTGCCAGTTTAACTGCTGCAGCGGACTAAAAATGCCGATAATGACTGATAGAATAAATAAATAGTAGAACGCAATCAGTAGGCGATAGCTGCTGCGTTGTCGGGCGCTTGTAGGCATTGGTTCCAGGTAGGACTGCTGCAAGCGGAGCGCATCATTTTGTTCTCGCCCGAGCAAGAGCCAGCCAAGACTGGCAGCAATCAGTAATTGTAACAATGCGCATTGCAGTGCAAAGAGCGGGTCAAAGTCGTAGCGTAAGGCTTGATAAATCGCCACCTCAAGCGTGGTACTTTTAGGGCCTCCTCCCAACGCTAATACGATGGTGAAGCTGCCAAAACAAAGTAGAAAAACTAGGCCAAACAAGCCGTTGAGGCGGGAGCGTAGCAACGGCCATTCGATATTGCACCAGCGTTGCCAGTCACTAAAACCTAGCTGTTTCGCTTGGCGCCAATAGCTGGCGGGGACATCGTTTAGTTGCAGGTAGCAATAGCGGGCGACTAAGGGCATATTGAGAAAACAATGAGCCAATAAAATACCGGGTAAACCGTATATATTCCACGAAAATGGGCTCAAGTGTTGCAAAAATCCATTATGTCCAAAACTTCCGACACATCCTAGTACCACTAAAATCACTGGACTGACAAAACACAAATTGGCTAAACGTAATTGCCATGGGATGGTTTTGCTGGGTAGATAAAACCAGGCTCGGGCGACTAATACCCCGCCAACACAGGATAGTAATGCCGAGAGTAAGGCTTGCCATAGGCTAAAGCGTAGCACTCGCCAAAGGTAGGGGGCGTGAAAGGCTGACCAACTTAGCGCTGTTGCTTGTTCGGCTAAGCCATAGAACGCGGCGACCACGATCAAACAGATCACCGTGGTCGCGCTGTAGCCGAGAAGGGCGGGAAGTTTAGACACCGAGGTTCGTTTATTGACTTACTGCATTACGCCATTCTTTAGTCCATTGTTGACGCTGTTGACTCACAGTTTGTGGGTCGAGCGTTAGGTTTTTGGGGCTGATTAATGTACCGAAGGCTTCGGGTAATTCAAGGTCGTTTGTCACCGGTAACATCCAGTTGCTGGTGGCAATAGTTTGTTGCGCGGCTTTGCTTAACAAGAAGCTTAAAAACTGCTTGGCTAGCTGTGGTTGTTTGCTAGTGGCGCTAATGGCAGCCACTTCAATTTGGCGCATATGTCCTTCACTAAACTCTGCCGCATGGTAACGATTTTCTTGTTCGACGATTATATGGTAGGCCGGTGAGGTGGTGTAGCTCAGTACTAAATCAGCTTCGCCTTTTAAAAACATGCCATAGGCTTCACTCCAGCCTTTGGTCACAGTGACAGTTTTTGCCTGTAACTTTTGCCAGGCTGAGCTGGCCTTGTCGCCATATAGGGCTTTAACCCATAACATTAAACCCTGACCCGGTGTACTGGTGCGAGGGTCTTGATACAAAATCGTACCATCGAAGTTGTTGATCAGTTGATCCATCGATGTCGGTGGCTGTTTGAGTTTTTGATTATCGTAGATGAAAGCAAAATAGCCGTAATCGAAGGGGATAAAATCTTTATCTTGCCAATCGATGGCAAGTTTAGGTAAGTCGAGTTGGTGGGCTTGCACCGCATTTAGTGCCTTTGTTTCAGGAATAAGATTGGTATCTAAACCTAAAATTACGTCGGCTTGGTTGCGTCCGCCTTCTAATTTAAGACGATTCAAGATGGCAACCCCATCATCTAAGCCGACCCAGTTAATGCTACAGTCGCATTGCTTTTCAAAGGCTTTGGTGAGCGCCGGTCCTGGCCCCCATTCAGAGACAAAGCTCTGGTAGGTATAGACTGTTAGCGGTGTTTTAGCTTGGCTATTAAAGCCGACAAGGCTGATTGCACAGCAGGCTAGCCATAGCAGTTTTTTCATCTTACACTCCTTGATTATTGATTGCGCTTGGACCATTGTTGGATGTTGATTTGTTAGATAATGCGCTGCCCCCGTCAATTTACGGGTACCTGCAGCGACACCTCGCCCCTTTGTTAAAAATTGAGCGTTTGGCCGGCGGTCATCAGCACTCGTGGTTACTGGAAACGGAAACCGAACGGCTTGTCTTACGCTTAAATCAACAACAGCCTTGTTACGGCTTGGATTATCAACGCGAAAGGGAAGTATTACAACAGCTTGAGGGGCTTCCGTGGGTAATCAGTTTACATTCTTTAAGTTATCGTCATCAATTTTTGCTGTATTACTATCAAGTTGGTGAGGTGGTTAGTGCGCAGCAGTGGCAGCAACCGACCTTATGGCAACAAGTGCTCGCGATCCTTGAGCAATTACCAGCGCGAGGTCGGGGCCTGCCTTTTTTCGATATGCCGAAGTATTTACAGGCTTACGTTAGTGATGTGAAGGCCAAACCGGCACAAGGCTGGCGGGCTAAAGCTCTAGCATGGCTCGAGCGACAACAATGGCCTAGTGGCGTAGCCTTTAATCATCACGATCTGCATCTAGATAATCTGTTGCTGACTCCAGAGCAGCGTTTGTTGGTGCTGGACTGGGAATATGCGGCTTGCTCGATGGCAGGCTGGGATGCCGCCAGTGTTGCTCAGCGTTGTCCGGTCGATCTCCTGCAACGACAACAGTTACAACAGCTCTCTGGTTTAAGCGGCGCTCAGTTTGATTTGTTAGTGAATGCAGTGGCGCTGTTAGACTTGGCTTGGTATTGGCAATATCAGCCAGAGTTGCCGTTACTTGCCGAGCGCAGCCAAGCATGGCTGATGACAGTGAGCGCTTAGCTGAGGATTGGTGTTAAATATTTGCTTGAAGTTAGCGCCAAGCTAAGCAGTTCATGTTCACAGCTCACCGACGAATAAGCTTTTACTCACGCTGTATCCAAGAGCAGCCAAGTGCTGGCTGTTCTTGGAGCCTTGTCGTTTACTCTTCGGCTAAGATTTCGGCGCGCCAGTTGCCTTCGCCGTTTTCGCCTAAGGTGTCGGCCAGGTAGGGCAGTACTTGTTGCATCTCTTTCATTAAGGTCCAGGGCGGATTAATCACGATCATGCCACTGGCGGTCATGCCAAACTCGTCGCTGTCGTGTTGAATGCCTAATTCAAATAACTGGATATTCCGGATCCCGCTGTTGAGCAGCGCTTTTTCCAGTTTGTCGATGCGAAAGCGTTCGACCACCGGATACCATAGTGCATAGCTACCCGAGGCAAAGCGTTTGTGCGATTCAATCAGGGTTTTGACCACCGTTTGATATTCATCTTTAACTTCGTAAGAAGGATCGATCAATACCAGGCCGCGACGTTCTTTTGGTGGCATCAAAGCAATACAAGCTTGGTGGCCATTCTCTTGACGGATCTTACAGCGACGATCTCGTTGAAACAGGCTGTGCAGTGGTGCCTGTTCGCTGGGGTGTAGTTCGTGCAGAAACAAACGATCATCGCGGCGGAGCATCATTTTGGCAATCCACGGCGAGCCCGGATAATACTGACGGGTTTTCTCGGGATGTAATTGATTCACCAGTTTCAGATAGCTTTTTAACAACTCCGGCAAGTCGTCGGCATCCCATAACTTGCCGATGCCATTTTCGAATTCACTTCTTTTGTTGGCCTCTGGACTATTTAAGCTATAGGCGCCGGCACCCGCATGAGTGTCGATGTAGCACAGTGGTTTATCTTTCTGGGTGAGATAGGCAATGATCCGTTGTTGTACTAAGTGTTTCAGTACATCGGCAAAATTACCCGCGTGGTAGGAGTGGCGATAGCTTAACAAAGTGTAGTCTCGGCTTTACATAAAAAGGGCATCGGCGAAAGCCGATGATAATGCGCTAGTCTAGGTACAGACCCGAGCAGATGCAAGGTTAACAAGGCTAAATGATCTGTTGTGGCGGGGAAGGGGCGGTTTTGAGCAAGTCCACTAAAACTGCCAGCGCCTGATTCAGGTGCAGATTCGACTCCGCCTGGCCTATCGATAGACGCACCGCATTGGGGATCGACCGGTTATCCACCACAAAATGTTCGGCGGAGGCCACTTCTACGCCTGCCTGGCGGGCTGCCTGCACAAAGGTGTTACAGTGCCAGCCCGGCGGTAAACGCAGCCAGCAATGCAGGCCCCCTGTGTGGTAGGTATAGTCCATGCCAGTCAAATGATGATGGAGTAGTTGTGCGCGCTGATTCATCATTCTTGCTTGCTGTTGCAGAGCCCGATCGGCGTGACCCGCCTGGATCCATTGAATTGCAATATCCACCAATAAGGGGCTGATATTCCAGCAACTGCCGCGGATCGCGCTATTGAATGCACTGAGCAATGCCACGGGGGCGTGTAAGTAGGCAAAACGCAAGCCTTTAAAAGCACCTTTGGAAAAGCTATTCAGATAGATAACCTGCTCGGGAGCCAGCTCAACCATGGCGCGCGGACGCTGTTCCGGGAGCAAGCCACAAACGTCATCTTCGATGATCATGAGCTGATGTTGCTGACAAATCTCGATAATTTCTAGGCGGCGCTGCTCAGACATGATGGCGGCGCTAGGGTTTTGCAGGGTCGGCGTCAGGTATAGTGCTCTGGGATGATACTTCTCGATGTGCTGTAACAAACTGTCTGGACAGATCCCCTGTTCATCCAGTTCCAGACCTATCAAATCGATTTTGAGTTGCTTGGCCAGCGTGATTAAACCCGGATAACATAGTGACTCGCAGAGTAGTCGTTCGCCCACTAAATCCATGGCAATCAGACATAGTTGCAAGCCATGCTGTGCCCCATAGCTAAAGAACAATTGTTCCGCTTGAAAGTGAAAACTTTGCTGCTCGGTCCAGTGACACAGCGCTTCTCGTTGGCTAAGTAGATTTTGACTGCCATCGCTATCTAACAGTTGGTCCAGCTGTTCACCTGCGTGGCTGTAGTTTTCCATCAGCTGGCAAAGCGATTTAGCCCGGGCCTGCTTAAAGGCAGTATTTTGCCACATGCCAATATGCTGATGACTGCTCTGCAGGCTGCCCCACTGCCGACGAAAATCGTTTGGCTGTTTGACATAGCTGCCGCTGCCCATTTTGGATTGGATTAAGCCCTGTTGCTCGGCCTGAGCGTAAGCGCGACTAATGGTTCCTACCGTGACTTGAAGCCACTCTGCCAGATGTCGCTGCGGGGGGAGTTTTTCACCTTGCGCCAAGCTGCCTTCGGCAATTAATTGTCTCACTTGTTCTACGATTTGAGTCGCTTTATTACCTTCGCTCGCGAGCTTTTTCCAAATTGTCATCATAACAATAAACCTTTTGACTGATTTTCAACCCTAGGTTAGCGTGAAAATACAATGGTGTGGGTATATTTTTTACAAAAAAAACAAATTGTATCGATTCAATTTTTTGGGGCTAGTTTATGGATATTGCAATTTTTACTTCAATGTTGTTATTTGCGTTGGTCATGGCTGGGACGCCGGGGCCCAATAATATGTTATTAACGTTTTCCGGGGCTAATTTTGGTTTTAAACGCACGCTACCGCAAATGGCCGGGATCCCGGTTGGTCTTGCCACGATGTTGATATTAATGGCGCTGGGTTTGAGTTGGGTGTTTCAACATTATCCGCCCTTGCAGTGGGGGCTTAAAATTGTGGGGAGTGTCTATCTGTTGTATTTGGCCTATCGGATCTTGGGGCAAACGAAGTTAGCGCAGCAGCAGATGAGTAGACCACTGAGTTTTTTTGAGTCGCTGGGGTTTCAGTACCTCAATCCAAAGGCCTGGATGATGAGTTCTTCAGCAGTTGCCAGTTTTGCCCTGCCCGGGGAGCAATACTGGCCATCAATTGCTGCCTTGATCCTATCATTTTTCATGATTAACCCGATTACAGCCACGGTTTGGATAAGCTTTGGGAAACTGATCGCGCGTTGGCTGAACGCGCCGCTTGCCAGGCAACGCTTTAATCTGACTATGTCATGTTTAACTGCCGCTTGTGTGGTGTTGTTATGGGTTTAAACATGAAAAATGGATTGTGTTTGCCATTTAATTACAGTGCTCTTTTGCTATTGTAAACATTAATGTTTATTGGGATTAATCCGAATCAAGGCAGGGCGAACGGTTGAATGTTGTTCACCCAAATTGGGATGATTTCACTCAATAAATGAGCATGTTTTAGGATAACTATTACAAGAGGCCAACTATATATTTATTGCCATTTTACAGGCCTTTTTCTTCTGAACACAATTCCTGTTAAACCCAAAGTGAAAAGAGCTAATGTCGCAGGTTCCGGTACTTGATTATTTGATACTGAAACAACATCTCCGAATACTAAGCTATCCATTCCATCTGTATCAGTTGAAGGCGTAAAGGTTACGCTATGAATAATGGGGATATCGAGATTGATATTGACAGTCTCCGAAGAGCCTGTACCAAGACCCGATAATAAGCTGTTGCCCTGTATATCAAAAGCTTCATATCCCCAGCTAGCCGTCTGCTCTTGGATATAATCAATGACATCAAACTGAATGTTGTCTGTTGCACCTGGATTATTGAGGTCCCCGTTTTTAAAAAATTGAATACTAAAGGCACCCGTGGCGCTACTGGTTGCGCCGGCATATATATAAGTTAACCCACTAGTGGCTAAATTTTGCCCCCCATATTGTGGTGAGGGATCTTGCCATGCATACATTTGATCGCTGGCAAAATAAACTTCGTCATTTAAGTATCGGTCCGCTTCCCACGCGACGCCTCTGCCTATGATGTCATCAAAATTTATTTGGCCTGCCATCGCATTACAAGATAACAATAAACTGTAAGTTGTAGCAGTAATGACTAATGATTTAATTTTCATAATTAATATAATCCATATGTGATTTAATTTTTATTGATTATATTGTTTTCTATGGTTTTTTCAGGGGTTAAGAATCAAATAGTGAGGGTGTTAAAGCTCATTTTAGACATTTATCTGCTCTCTGTTTGCGATTTCTGATTTGAGTTTGGAGTCGATCGAGAGGTTTTTTAAAAACGAGCTCATTTTAATAAGCTCGTTTTTCAGTTTATTTGTCGCTTGTTTTTGGCTCTTGTGGCAGTATCAGATTCAGAATAATCGCCACAATACCGCACAAACCAACCCCTTTTAGGGTGAACTCGCCGAGGCCTACTGCCATCCCGCCAATCCCAAACACCAGAGTCACCGATACAATCACTAGGTTGCGAGGAATGCTGAGGTCAACTTGTTTGCTGATCAGGGTGTTTAAACCAATGGCTGCGATTGCACCAAATAACAAACACATAATGCCGCCCATCACCGGAACGGGGATCGACAGTAATAGTGCACCGGTTTTGCCAATAAAGGCTAAGGCGATTGCAAATACTGCGGCCCAGGTCATGATCACCGGATTGTAGGTTTTGAGTAGGCTCACAGCGCCGGTGACCTCGCCGTAGCTCACCACTGGCGGCGCACCAAAGCTGGCGGCAGTCATTGTCGCAAGACCATCACCGAGCAATGAACGGTGAATGCCCGGGTTTTCGACGAAGTTCTTCCCGGTCACGTTGGAGATTGCCAGAATATCGCCGAAGTGTTCAATGGTCACAATCAGGCCAATTGGCGCAATAAACAGGATGGCTTGCCAATTAAACTCGGGAGTCACAAATTCAGGCAGGGCAAACCACGCAGCGCTGGCAACCGCGCTAAAGTCGACCAGGCCAAAAAACAAGCTCAGAACATAACCCACCACCACACCACAGATAATTGGCATTAATTTGAGCATGCCTTTGGCAAAAATGGAGACAGCGATGGTGGTAAATAGAGCGGCTAAAGAAATGAGTAGGGCAATATCTTGATCAACTAATACTGCACTGCCATCACCGGTTTTCCCTAAGGCCATATTTACCGCAACTGGAGCTAGGCCTAAGCCAATCACCATAATCACCGGACCAACCACCACTGGGGGTAAGAAGCGTTCGATGATTTTTACGCCGCGTACTTTGACTACGGCGCTAATGATAATAAACATCACACCAGCGGCCATTAAACCGCTTAGGGTGGCTGGCAGGCCAAACTGTTGGATGCCTAAAATAATGGGGCCAATGAAAGCGAATGAGCTCCCTAAAAAAATCGGTATTTGTCGGCGAGTACACAGTTGGAAAATTAAGGTACCAATACCAGCACCTAATAAGGCGAGGTTTGGACTAATACCGGTTAGAAGTGGAACTAAGGTGGTAGCACCAAATGCAACAAGTAGCATTTGAGCCCCCAACAGTGGGGTGTTCATTCGTTTTTCTCCCTGAGTTAAAAGTGCCTCAGTGTACGCTGATGTCACGACTAAAAAAATGATCGCGATGATACTGGCTAAAAAAATATATAGGATGATGGGAAAGTTTGGACTTGCTGAGAAGTTTGGTTCAAAGTAATTGAAACAAAGGGAGGCATTGTGGCAAAACCAAGTAAAGTAAAAGTATCTACTGAAACTATCGCAACCGCAGATAGCATCGCAAAAGCAACTCAACGCCCTGGGCAAACCAAAGAGCAAACTAAGCTCATTTCGCAGGGGATCCAAAAGGGGATCGAGCAGTATAAAAAGCAACATAAGACTAAAATGCGTGAAGCCGACAAACTGCGTAAAAAGCAACTAGCCAATGTTGCGCCGCAGCAAGAGGAATCACCTAGTCTCGACAACGGCAAACCAAGAGCTGAGGGGCGATGGTTGCCTTGGTTATTGCTTGCTGCGTCATGGTTAGGCTTTGCTGGGTATGTATTGAGTGGCGTTGGCCAATAGGAGGATAGAATGCTAGGTAAGCGATTACTGATCCGACCCTATTTGCCAGAAGATGCGCTGGCTCATGCCGAGGCTGTTCGTGAAACCGCTGAGTCAGGTCAGCGCTGGCTTAACTGGATGGATGAAGATTATCCTGATTCTGAGAGTCGTTCATGGCTGGCCTTAAGCCAAGCAGCGCTGGCTAAAAACATTGCTTTTGACATGGGGATCTTTGAGAACAAAGGAGGCCGTTTTGTGGGGGCTATTGCCATTAATCGGCTGGAATGGAATTACCGATCGGGCAATCTAGGTTATTGGATCCGCGCTAGCGCTAGTGGCTCAGGCTTCGCCACCGAAGCGGTTCAATTAATGGCTGATTATGCTTTTCATGCCTTACAACTCAACCGCTTGGAGTTGGTGATTGCTGAGCAGAACTGGGCCAGCCGTCGGGTCGCAGAAAAGGCCAATGCGCAATTTGAATGCCTAGCTCGCTCACGAGTGATTGACTACGGTAAACCAGTACATGCCGCAATTTATTCGTTGATCCCTGGTGATTTGTTGACTTCTATTTAGTTGTCGATACTTTTGAGACGAATATGACCACGCTGATTAATGAAACTGAGCATCGATTTGCCCAGTAACCAAGGTAAGTCTTGATTGACCGCTTGATAGCCTAGTTGGCTCGCCACATGATTGGTGAATTGACTCCAACCTACATTGGCTAGTCGCCAAGCGATATTATTTTGCTGTGAAGCATCAATGAATAAACGCACGATGGCTCGAAATCGTGGCGATTCGAGACTATTTAGCCAACTGAGCCTTAGGTTTTCACGACTACTGAGGTCTAAATGCTGAATAAAATTACGGGTGAGGCGACTGTTGATTGCTGCGGTCACCGATTGCAGATTGGGAAAGCAGTCATTGAGTTCTACTTCGGTTATATGGCAATGATTGGCGATATGACTCATCTCTAGTTGTTGCCAGTCGCCTTTCAGCAGGAACTCTAATACTTGATCGAGGATCATTTGTTTCAGTTGTTGTTGGGCTGATAAACTGACCTGATTCATGTTCCGCTTCCTGCAGCAACTCGATTCTCACTCAATGATTCATATAAATCGCTCAGGAAAGTCACTAATAAGCATATCTAGCCAAGGCAGTAATGCGGTGATTTCGGTGGGCTCATTTACAGTGTAAGTAGACAAACGATAACCTGCCAGTTTGATTTGTTTTGCTAGTTCTGGTGTGAGCCGACGATAGTCACAATGGCAGGCCACGGCATTCATGTCTTGCAGCTGTAACTGCCAGTTTTCCGGAATATCTTCGTATAATTGAGCAAGATCGACCTCTGGGGCGTGGTGATGAATGAACAACATCAATTGATGGTCGAAACTAGATATTAATAGATCACTTAAGGGAAAGTCACAATGCTCAATTTCAGAGAGCACCGCCTCAACCAACTGTTGGCGTGGCTGTTGGTGATATTTCAGTTCCAGATTGAGTTTTAAACCAAGTTGTTTAGCGTGTAATAGGTATTGTCTTAGGCTGGGAATATGCTCTCCAGTGAAGCGTGGGTCAAACCATGAACCCGCATCTAAGTGCTGTAATTGGGCTAAGCTGTAGTCGGCGACCTTCCCTCGGCCGTTACTACAACGCTCCAGATGTTCGTCGTGAAAGACCACCGGTTGATGGTCTTTCGTCAAAAAACAGTCAAATTCCACCCATGCTAAGCCAAGTTCGGCGGCTCGATCTAAACCTGCTAAGGTGTTTTCTGGGGTGCTGCCTTTCGCACCACGGTGTCCTGCGATGATTAACATCATTTATCCCCTTATTCGTTGCTTAGGCTTGCGCCACAATATTTACAGTAATCGGCATCTTGGTCATGGCCACTACGTTCACAATGTAGGCAGCTGACTGATTGATGCTCTTTACGCATTTCGTTGACTAATTCAGCGCCAATGATGCCAGTCGGCACCGTGATAATCGAAAAACCAGTAATCATCACTAATGCAGCTAGGGCTTGACCTAAGGGCGTTACTGGCGAAATATCGCCATAGCCGACGGTGGTAATGGTGACGATAGCCCAATAAATTCCCTTGGGGATACTGGTAAAACCATTTTCTGGGCCTTCTATGGCATACATTAATGCGCCGTAGATAGTGGTCATGAGGCAAATACAAAATAAGAAGACCAATATTTTACGACGTGCTAATAATAGCGATCGTAGTAATACATTGGCTTCGCTGACATAACGAACCAGTTTGAGCACTCGTAAAATACGTAAGATCCGAAGTAGCCGGAACAGCAGCATCACTTGAGCGGGCGGATAGAGTAAGGCAAGGTAAGTGGGCAAGATCGCCAGCAAATCGACCACCCCATAGAAGCTTTTGGCATATTCTTTAGGGGCTGGGGAGCAATATAAGCGAGCCAGATATTCAATGGTGAAAAATACTGTAAACACCACTTCAATACTAATAAACCACTGATCATACATGTTTTCTATTCGGCTGACTGAGCCTAAGATAACCACACTGACGCTGGCAAATATTGCGGTGACTAACAGTAAGTCGAACAATTTTCCCGCAGGACTCTCATAACCAAAAATGATGTCGTAAAGCTTGGTTTTAAAACTGCTACGATGGGGACTCTTTAGTGCCACAAGTCGATCCTTTGCCTATTTCATTGCTCTTAGTATATCGACAAATACGCGGAATAGAAGTCACCGCAGTCTCTGCTCAGGTGATGCGAAATGAGTGGACGAATCAGGGTTGAGATGGATACCGATTTCTCATTGATGGAATGATTAATCATTCTATAAAATAGATATTTTATTGCTATTTTTTGTTGTTTATATTCTAATATTTTGATGATAAAGTCTTATTATCAACACTTGGAGACTTAATCTATGACAAAAATTCTTACCCTTAAATCTAGTATTCTTGGTGAACATTCTAGTTCATCGGCCCTGATTGACCAACTGAACGCTCGCTACCTTGAACAGGGATCTGAGTTGGTGAGCCGTGATTTAGTCAGTGAAGCATTACCGGTACTGACTGGTGAAATTGCACTGGCCTTACGCGGCGCGCCAGACTTAAATGCTGTTCAACAACAAGCGCTTGAGTTATCAGATAGTTTAATCGCAGAGTTGAAAAGCACCGATGTATTGGTAGTTGCGGCACCCATGTATAATTTCTCTATTCCGACTCAATTAAAAAATTGGTTAGATTTGGTTGCGCGTGCTGGCGTAACCTTTCGTTATACCGAAAATGGTCCAGAGGGCTTAGTAGAGGGCACGAAAGCCATTATCGTGACGACTCGTGGCGGTATGCATAAAGATGGTGCAACCGATTTACAGATCCCTTACTTAAAATTAGTATTGGGCTTTATTGGCATTAGTGACGTTGAAGTGGTCTATGCGGAAGGCCTTGCCATGGGTGAAGATCAAGTACAACAGCAAATGCAAGCAGCCCAGCAGCAACTTGCCTCTTTGGTATAAGCCCGCCCTGTTAGTTCGCCTTACAATGAGCTAACACAAAGTCTTTAAAACGTTGGTTGGCGCGCGATAGGTAAGCATCGCGTCGCCAAGCTAGCCCCAGTTCCAGATAAAACGGCGGATCAAAACTTAAAAAGTGTAGAGCATCTCCCGGTTGCACTACCATGCTCAGCAGCGTAGTGATCCCAAAGTCTCGCGCCACAATTGACTTAATTAGCGGGATCAAATTCGTTTGAAAAGACACTTGAGGCAGCATCTGTTGTTCACGACTAATTTGTTCAATTACCCGATGATGAAAATACCCTTCGCGAAATAGTACTAGTTCATGGCTTAAAAACTCTCGATGGCTGATCTGGTTCTGTTGGCTCAGTGGGTTATCTTGACTGCAACAGGCCAGTAGCTCTCCACGATAAATTGGCTCACAAACCAATTCGGCAGGCATATTTTGAGTGACCACAATCCCTAAGTCTAACTCTTCGCTGAGTAGTTTTTGTCTGACCAATTCGGTACCCGCATCCACCACCGACAAATTAAGCTGCGGGTATTGGCTTTTAAAGGCCATTAGTAGTGGTGGGAAGAAGTATGAGCCCATCATGCTGGGGATGCCAATGGTGACGGTGCCACTTTCTAGGCCGCGCAGCGATTGCATGGCTTGTTCGGTGTCTTCGGCTTGTTTTAGCAATTGAATGGCATGTTGATAGAGCACCTTACCCTCGGTGCTTAAGCTAACTTTTCGTTCATTTCGCTGTAACAGTTGCAGTGATAGCTGTTGCTCCAGTTTTTTGATGGTTGCACTAATCGCTGGTTGTGCGATGCCAAGCTGCTTTGCGGCGGCAGTAAAGCTCCCTAATTGCACCACTGCGACAAATTGTTTGAGTTGTCGAAGGTCCATGACTCTCATCTATAAATAAAATTTATAACTACGATAATACTAATATATTTTATTTATTCAATATGGAGGCTTAGTATGAGATATCCCACTTCGAGAAAGCAGTCATGAAGTATTCACAAAATAGCAAAGGTTTTTGGCGAGTCACCGCTGCCGTGTCGGCAGCTTCCTTAGTTACTTTTTTTAATCTGTATTTAGTGCAGCCTTTGCTGCCAATCTTTGCTCGTGACTACCAAATATCTCCCCTAACAGCCAACAGTGTCTTGTCGGCAGCCATGTTGGGGATGGCGCTAGGTCTATTATTATTGGCGTCTTTATCCGATGCGATTGGGCGACGCAAAATTCTATTAAGTTCGATTATTCTGGTGCCCTGTATTAGTTTGTTGATCGGTTTAGTACCTGCGCCATCGTTTCATTACATCGTTGTATTGCGGTTCTTTCAGGGGCTATTTTTAGCCGGAGTTCCCGCAGTCGCGATTGCTTACCTAGCCGAGCAGTTGGATGCTAATGCCTTGATTAAATCGGTGGGGATCTTTATTGCTGCCAATTCATTGGGCGGGATCGGTGGGCGTTTGTTGGGGGGCTGGGGAGCGGAACTACTTGGTTCTTGGTCGATGGCCTTTGTCTTGGTTGCACTGCTCAGTTTAAGCATGGGGATAGTAGTGTGCTTTTTACTACCGATGGAAGCCCCCACAGCCGCAAGTCCTTGGCGCTTGCGGCAAAGTTTAGTCAACTATAAGCAACATTTGGGGAATTCTCAGTTAGTGGCTGCTTACTTAGTCGGGGGCGTTGGTTTTGGAGTATTTATTAATCAGTTCTCTTATCTAACTTTCATTTTGGCTGACGCACCTTATTCCTTGCCGAGTAGCTTAAGTTCGTTATTGTTTTTAAGTTATCTCGGAGGCACCTTCACAGCTTCTTCCGCTGGACGGATTGCCGATAAAATTGGTGGTAAACGTTGTATCATGGCAGGGCTTAGTTTAATGGCTTTAGCCAGCCTGTTGAGCTTATTTGGGCAATTGTGGCTATTGCTTTTGGCAATGGTTGTTTCTTCTATGGGCTTCTTCTTTTGCCATGCGCAAGCCAGTGCTTGGGTTAATCAGCATGCGACGCAAGCCAAGGCTAGTGCTTCGGCCTTATATACTATTAGTTATTATTTGGGGGCTGCTTGTGGTGGGGTGTTGTTACAGCCCTTCTTTAGTGTTTGGGGATGGTCTGGGATCGTATTCGCTAGCGTGAGTGCGTTAACGGGGGTGTTGTGGGTGGCCGGTCGGTTTCTTAAAGGTGGCGAGCTAAGCGCACAACAATTGCTGTTAGATCCCAGTGGTACCCGTCGTTAAGTTAAAACAGTGCGATGCAACAAGCCGTTTGCTGCATCGCGAATCATTATAATTTTTTGAAAATCATCGAAGTATTAATGCCGCCAAAGGCGAAGTTATTCGACATCACAAATTCGCAATCCAGTACTCGCCCTTCGCCTCGAATATAGTCAAGCTCGCCACAGCGACTATCGATGTTATCTAGGTTGAGAGTGGGAGCATACCAATTGCGTTGTAACATGCATAAGCTTAACCATGCTTCGATGGCTCCACAGGCACCTAAGGTGTGGCCGAAATAACTCTTCAAACTGGATAGCGGTGTTTGTGAGCCAAATAAACGATGAGTGGCAGTAGTTTCAGCGATGTCGCCTAGCTCGGTTGCGGTCCCATGGCCATTCACGTAGCTAATATCTGCCGGAGATAAACCTGCATCTTTGAGCGCCATTTCCATGCAAATCTGCATGGTTTCAGCGCGTGGTTGGGTGACATGCGCAGCGTCACAGTTGCTCGCAAAACCAACTAGTTCAGCAATGGCTGTGGCCCCCCGAGCCTTGGCAAATTCGGCATTTTCTAAAATCAGCGTACCAGCCCCTTCACCAATGACTAAGCCATCTCGATCTCGATCATAGGGGCGAGGGCTAAGTTCGGGAGTATCATTTTTTAGGCTGGTGGCAAATAAGGTATCAAACACCGCCGCTTCGGTGGGACATAGCTCTTCGGCACCACCAGCGACCATCGCGGTTTGCATGCCGTACTTTATGGCTTCGTAAGCATAACCAATCCCTTGACTGCCCGAGGTACAAGCGGTGGAGGTTGGTATCACCCGACCGCGTAAACCGAAAAACAATCCGGTGTTGACCGCGGTGGTATGTGGCATCATCGCTACATAGGTATTGGCGTTAATATTACGGGTACTATGCTCGAGCAACATGGTCGCAAAGGCGGACACTGGTCCGGTGCTTCCGGTTGACGAGCCAAACGCGATGCCGGTGCGGCCATCGGTGAGCGCTGGCTCGTCAATTAGCCCGGATTGGATCAACGCTAGTTCGCTGCTGCGAGTCGATAATTTTGCAACTCGACCCATGGAGCGAATTTTTTTTCGGGTGTAGTGTTTGGGTAATTCAAACTCTAGGATCGGGGCCGCTAAGCGGGTATTTAAGCCATCATACTTATCCCATTCGTCGATGCGTATAACCGCATTTTTTTTGGCTCGTAAGCCTTGCCACACCTGTTCTTGCTCAGTCCCTAAAGCTGTGATGCCAGCCATGCCAGTTACGACTACTCGGTTGGTCATTAATATAGGCCTCCGTTTTCTTTTAGTTGTTGATGTTTTTAATATCCTTACTTGATGTTATTCTTTACGCTTGATTTAAGCTTCACTGTGACCACGAGGATCCGGTTTGTGACGATAAGGAAAGCTAGTCGCTTAGTGGTTCTTTTCATAGGTTTTTTTTATTCCCAGTTTATCTATTCGACCCACTTGAATTTAGCAACTTTAGATGATTTTAAACCCTTCGTTTGGTGCAATGGTGCTGGGGCGCAAGGGATTGACGTGGAAATTATTAGGGAGTTAGCGCGACGAACAGGCTTCACTTTCAAGATTCGCTGCTACCCTTGGGCGAGGGCCTTAGAGAATGTCCAGTATGGAGTTTCTGATGGTGCATTTTCAGCATTTAAAACTGAAACGCGAGAGCGTTATGCATTTTTTAGCAATACTCCGCTTCATGTGAGTACATTTAAAGTTTTTGTAAGAAAAGACCATCAATTTGTTTTTAATCAGCTTGAAGATTTATATCAGCGCAATATTGGCTTAGTTCGCAATTTTACAATCAGTAGCACATTTGATCAGGCTGTGCAGCGCGGACAGATTCATGTAGAAGCGGTGGTCAATACCGAGCAGAATATAAAAAAACTGATTAAAGGACGGATCGACGCTTTTATTGAAAATGAGTATGTGGCTCTTTATACCATCAAACAGATGGGTTTGAGTGAACAGATTGTTGCCTTACCCAAACCGGTTATTCAACCTCGAGAAGCCTATTTGATAGTCTCTAAAGCTGCCAAGTATGACCGCAAATCTGAGGTTATGGTGACGTTGAATCAGACGCTGTCTGAGATGATGAATGATGGTAGCATTAGCCAAATTACGGCTCATTTTATCTCGAAATAAATCGTTTTGTTTACCTTTCCAGCTTCATCTAGAGCTTAAGCTTGGCTATTATCACCGCAAAATTTTTTGGTGTACATTGGCTTAGCATCTTTGCCTTACAAACTAAGCTTAAACATCTCCTTGTTCATATTAAGTCTGCGATTTAGCATCTCTGATTTGCGTTGAGCAATCCAGTTTTACAATGAAATACTGGATTGCTGGGTGAGTCACTTATTGTTCGGAGGGCGAGGCTGCTTGGTTTTGCCAATAGCCTGAGTAGCGATCCACGACAATTACGATTAGTTTTTGCAATACAATAAAGAAGAACAATAAGGCTCCAATGGCTATCTTGGTCCACCAACTGTTTAAGCTGCCATCGAAAGCGATGAGGGTTTGAATGACTCCTTGGATCATTCCGCCAAAGAAGGTGCCAAGCACAAAGCCGACTCCACCACTAAGCAAGGTGCCGCCAATCACCACGGCGGCGATCGCATCTAACTCCACGCCAACTGCTGCTAGGGGATAACCAGAACCAGTATAAATGGCAAATACAATTCCCGCTAAGGCGCTAAAAAAACCACTCAAGGCGTAGATTTTAATAGTGGTTTTTTTGATGGGTACCCCAAGTAATTGCGCCGAGACGATATCGCCACCATAGGCGTATACATTCATACCGAAACGTGTTTTGCGAGACACCACAATACCAACCGCTAAGGAGAGTAGCATCACCAAAGCAATGAAGGTGAGGCCGCCGCGTCCTGGTATTTCAAGATAGAAGTCGGAGAGGGCAGTGATAAATGGATGACTAATTGCCACCGAATCAAGATTGATCAGGAAGGCTAAACCACGTAAGAAAAACATGCCCGCCAGGGTAACGATAAAGGCTTGAATTTTAAAGGTGTAAATAATGTAGCCAACAATGCAGCCATAAAGGCTACCAATAATTAGCGCCAAGCCGATAGCGAAGAGAGGGTGAAGTCCTAAGGTGGTCACCAGGTGCGCAAAAAATACACCAATGAAGGCGATCATCGAACCTACCGAAAGATCGATACCACCAGCAAGGATCACAAAGGTCATGCCGATGGCGGTGGTAATCACGAAGGCGTTATCGGTTAATAGATTGGTGAACACCAAAGTATCTCTAAATCCGGCATATTCCACCATGCCATAAGCGTACAGAGTCACGAATACGACAATGGTGGCGAGTAACGGGAGGGTTCGCTCATTTAACATTACGCTGACTCCTTATTCTTTTTAAATAACTGCTTGAACTTATCCTGAGTGGTGGACGATTGGATGAGCAGAACCAGTAGGATGATAGTCGCCTTCACGATGAGATTGTATTGTGCTGGAATACCACTGGTTAAGATGGCGGTGGTTAGCGTTTGAATAATGAGTACCCCAATCAGGGTGAGGCCTAAATAGATCCGTCCGCCAGCTAAGGAAGCACCGGCAATGACCACCGCTAAAATGGCATCAAGCTCTAACCATAAGCCAGCATTGTTGGCATCGGCACCGCGAATGTCTGCCGCGAGTATTACCCCTGCGAGGGCAGAGCAAAGGCCTGAAAACACATAGGCGAGCGTGATAATTTTTTTCGACTCGATCCCAACTAAGCGTGAGCTGGTCGGGTTGGCTCCGACCGCTTCCAGGAATAATCCTAAGGCGGTTTTGCGGATCACTATTGCCACTAATAAGGCAACGCCGAGCAAGATCCAAACTCGCGTTGGAAGTAGCCAAATGAACTCGTTGCCGAGCAAGTTGAAGAAGTCGGAATGGAAGGTGACAATTTGGCCACCGGTAATCATCTGTGCAATACCACGTCCAGCCACCATGAGAATAAGGGTGGCAACGATCGGTTGCATTCCGACATAAGCAACGAGCAGTCCATTCCATAAACCAAAGGCTAACCCACTGGCAAGCGCGATCAGCAATATGTAGATGGGGGATAAGTCGCTTGTGCTCAGTAAGACCGCCATCACTGCACCAGCAATCGCGGTGATGGCACCTACCGAGAGGTCGATGCCACCAGTTCCGATCACCACAGCCATGCCGAGGGCGACTAAAGCCGTTGGCATACCGCGATGAATAATGTCGATTAGGCTCCCATAGAGGTGGCCATCAACCATTTTGAGTTGTAAGAAACCTGGTGAAAGAATCGCCGTTGCCACGAGGATTAACACCAAGGCGATGATTGGGCTCATTGTTTTAAGATTGAGCCGTTTTTGCTTAGGCATGGTTTGTTCTACTTTGTCATTGGCGCTGAGTTGTAGTTTGACCGGATGTTCGATTATTTTGGCGGAGTTGCTGGATTTCATTGTGCGATTGCCTCAATAATTGCGCTGCGATTGATCTCTTCGCCGCTAAGTTCTGCGACCATTTCCCTATCTCGCATTACTAATACGCGATCGGCAAATACCACTAATTCTTCTAGCTCGGAGGAAACGACCAACATGCTCATGCCTTTTTCACAGAGCTTGCGGATCAGCAAAATGATGTCATGGTGAGCACCTACGTCGATCCCGCGAGTGGGCTCATCCAGGATCAAAAGATTAGGCTCAGTGATTAACCAACGTGCTAGGATCACTTTTTGTTGATTTCCGCCGCTGAGTTCAGCCACTGGCCGCTCGACATCGTGAGTCGCAATATGTAGGCCCTTGACCATTTCATCGACCAGTTGATTTTGCTTCGCTTTAGTGATTTGTTTTAACCAGCCTTGGCGGGACTGCAGAGCGATAATGATGTTTTCGCGCACGCTGAGTTCGGCGATTAAACCTGAATGCTTGCGATCTTCTGGGCATAGTCCAAAGCGTTGCTGCATTGCCTGTTTGGGAGTATTGATGGTGACGGCTTGATTATTAAGTGTAATTTTCCCACTATCCGCATGGTTTACGCCGTAGACTAATTCCACCAGTTCAGTGCGTCCCGAACCGAGTAAACCGGCGAGAGTCACCACCTCTCCTCGGCCAACTTTTAAGTCCACAGGGGACAAGACATTGTGTTTGGCTAAGCCTTCAATTTCTATATATTTAGGAAATATTTTAGGACAGTTATCATGATGCTCATGATTCCGATTTAAATCACCGAGTTCATGACCAACCATATGTTGTATGAGGGCTTCACGGGGCAAGTTTTTGGTCTCAAAACTGCCGACATGTTTGCCATTGCGTAATACGCTAATCCTATCGCAGACTTGATAAACTTGATCTAAGAAATGGGTGACAAAGATAATGCCGATGCCCTTTTGTTTTAGTTGGGTCATTAAGGCAAATAGTCGAGTTATTTCTTCTTTATCCAGGCTCGCGGTAGGCTCATCGAGGATCAGTAATTTGGCTTCAAAAGATAAGGCTCTGGCGATGGCAATCATTTGTTGAATTGCGACTGAAAAACTACCGAGTAAACGATTGGGGTCGATGCTTAAACCCACCACTTTGAGCATCTCTTGAGCGCGTCTTTTGGCTTTGTGGGTGTCAATTAGGCCCCATTTTCGAGGTTGAGATTGTAGGGTTAAATTCTCCATCACAGTCATGCTGGGAACTAAATTTACTTCTTGAAAAACGGTGCTGATCCCGGTGCGTTGAGAATCTCCCACGCTTTTGTTATTAATTTTTTTACCATTTAAATATAATTCACCAGAGTCTCGCTGGTAAACACCGGTAAGTACCTTAATAAAAGTGGATTTTCCAGCACCATTCTCACCGAGTAAGGCATGAATATGCCCTGCTTCTACCTGAAGACTCACCTTATCTAAGGCTTTAATCCCACCAAAGGAAATTGTAATGTCTTTCGTCGATAGTAGCGGCGGGGGGACTGCAACAGCTTGATTCATCGCTAAGCTCCTAACTAACATGGCTTGGTAAGCACCGTCCATTGGTGCTTACCAAAGCGACTTGGTGAGTATTACTTACGTTTTTGGTATTCGGTGGCAGCTGTATCAGGTAAGTAAAGTGGACCGTTGGCCTTAATCCATTTAGGAACCTCTTTGCCAGCAGCCGCTTGTCGAATGGCTTCAAACGCTGGGCCACCTAAATGTGGATTAAGTTCGATAGTGGCGTTTGCTTCACCCTCTGACATTGCTTTAAAGATATCTGGAACAGCATCAATGGAAACGACTAACAAATCTTTGCTGGGTTTAAGACCTGCTTCTTTAATCGCTAGAATTGCACCTAAGGCCATATCATCGTTATGTGAGTAGACGGCACAGATATCTTTGCCACCGTTTTCGGCTTTCAAGAAACTCTCCATCACTTCTTTACCGCCTGCGCGGGTAAAGTTACCGGATTGTGAACGAATAATTTTCATATTTGGAAAGCTTTTAATGACCGTTTCAAAACCAGTTTTTCTATCGATGGCCGCAGAAGAACCAACGGTGCCTTGCAATTCTACGATGTCACAGTTACCTGAAGTTTTCGCCGCTAACCAAGCTGCCGCTAAAGAACCTTCTTCGGTAAAATCGGAGGCTATTTTGGTTAGATATAGCGATGGATCGGCATTCACGCCACGGTCAATTAATACCACCGGAATTTTGGCGCGCTTGGCTTCTTTTAATACCTGATCCCAGCCGGTTTCAACCACTGGTGCGAGTAAAATTCCATCGACCCCTTGAGCAATATAAGAGCGAACGGCCTTAATTTGGTTCTCTTGTTTTTGTTGGGCATCGGAAAATTTTAAATCGATGCCTTGGCGTTTGGCCTCGGCTTTAATGGATTCAGTTTCCGAAGTTCGCCAACCACTTTCCGACCCGATTTGTGAAAAACCATAGGTTTCAGCAATTGTCACGCCTGAGGCTAGCGGCAGGGCAATAGCCAAAATTGCAGGTAGAAGCCGTTTTAACGGATGATTGCCTGTATTACTCGAAGTTACTTTGTTTATTAACATTTTCATTCCCTTTTTCATCAATACCAGCTTTGAATCATCATCTTAACTACTTGTTTTTAATGACGATGAAAAGGGTATAGCACTATTGCAAATTAACACAGTGCATCTAGCTGAAACGTCCATGTTATTGACCAGAACATACTAAGTGAACACTCAAAAATATGAGCTTGTTCAAATATTACGTAATGACAAAATTATTGTTAAATGAATGTTTTGTATTTGTTAATGCCTGGAGGTGTTGTCGATTGTCGCTTGTAATTTTTTTCGCTGTACTGGTAATCAAAGTTAGCTATTTATCAATATAAAGGTTTCTGGTTTCAAATTAAGTTACTGATTTTTATGTTAATTAATGGTGTGTTTCGAATATGACAATGATTGTGCGCTGTCGGTTTTGCGACAATTTCTAAAAGATCAAATCTATGTAATTGGCTTATCAGTGGCTGGTATAAAGATTGCTTAGTCATCAGTGCTCAGTATTAGTGATTTGATGTGACACACTCAAAAAATTGAGATAAATACACTGGCTTGCCAATATTTGATAGGGGTAAATACTTGTATTTTATAGCAAGGCTATATTTTGTTTCGCTTTAGGGGCTGTTGGTCTTTGGTTGTCGTGTTTGTTGCTATTGTGACTATTTGTCGCTCATTTCGGTGAAGTGATGCTGTGAAATGTAGCAATTTTGATGAGTCATCTGGGTACGGGACATCAATGAGCTATATAAGCGCTGCCTGCGTAAATGGATTTTTTAAGGAGTTTTCAAGGAATGGAATCATTAGTTGAAGCGCATCAAACTCGGCTGATGTCGGTAATGCCTCAAGTAAAACAATATGAAGCAAAGCTGGATGCGTTAAACACTTGGTGGGATAAAATCACATTAGTGGGCAAAATAAATAGTTACAACCTTGCCGCCACGATTTTAGATGATATGCAAAATACCAAGGAAAAGTTTGGAGAATTGCATGGCAAGTTAATTGACAATTTACTTTTGGAGCATCTACAAAAGCTGGTTGTAGATAATACTTCCAAGTCACAGGTTGCCATCGACATTTTAATTCGTAATCTGTTTGAACGCACTGCCGATGTTGGCTTTTTGGCGACAGACCAAGATATTCGAATTTTTCTTGAACAGCGTGAAAAGACTCAAAGTCATCAGGCTTTTATGCAGCAGCGCTTGCAAGAATATGTCGAAAAATACTCTGTATATGATGAGATTATCCTACTGGATACCAATGGCCTGGTATGCGCGCATTTAGATCCCGCTAATCCAATTACGCATTGTCACGATCCTTTGATAGCGGCGACCTTAGGTAGTGATGACGATTATCTCGAAACATTTGGTTATAGTGACTTACAACCCAAGCGACGCCAATCATTAATTTATTCGTGTAAGATTACGCGAACTAATGATCCTCATTCCGAGCTATTGGGGGTGTTGTGTTTATGCTTTCGTTTTGATGATGAGGTCGATGGTATTGTTGGTGGTTTATTGGCTGACAGCGATAGTGAAATACAGCTAGTGGATAAGGAAGGTTGTGTGATCGCGAGCAGTGATCCTCAGTTCGTCGCTGTTGGTAGTTCATTTCAGTACCAAAATCGGCCACGTATGCTTCATTATCAGGGGAAACACTATCTTGTTAATTCGACTCAGACTCACGGTTATCAGGGGTTCTTTGGTTTGGGGTGGTGGGCTCAGGTGCTCACACCGATTGAGCAAGCCTTTAAAATAGAGCGTGAGGCCGACATCGAACTGGACAATCAAGACGTGATTAATTCAACTCGCTTGTTTTCTCGTGTACTAAAGGAAATTTATACAGCTTCCAATGATGTGAACGAAGATCTCAGTCTGGTCGTTCTCAATGGAAAAATAACAGCAGCACGCCAGAATGCGGTTGAGTTTGTACCAGTATTGGAAGAGATTAAACAAATCGGCGAGAATACGGCGAGTATCTTTTCTGCATCTATCCGCAATCTTCAAGCTACGGTTATGTCATCAAAAATGAACGATCTTCAGTTTATGGCGACATTGGCGGTCGATATTATGGACCGTAACTTATACGAACGAGCAAATGATTGCCGTTGGTGGGCGCTGACTTCAGATTTTCGGCGGATCTTAGCGAAACCAGTCATCAGTGATGAAGATCTGACTTATATGGAGCAAGTTTTAAGTTATATTAATGAGCTCTACACGGTCTACACTAATCTTTATTTATTTGATAAAAATCAGATTATTATCGCGGTTTCTAATCCTCAGCAACGACATTTTATTGGCCAGTCAGTGAGCGACCAAAGTGGGGCGAAGCAAGCCTTATCGCTACAAAACTCTCAGCAATATAGTGTCTCTCCTTTTATGGCAAGCGATTTGTATGCGCAGCAATATACCTATATTTATAATGCTGCGGTGAGTCGTTTGGATGCGGATTGGGAAGTGATAGGAGGGATTGGTATCGTATTTGATAGCCAACCCCAATTTGAAGCGATGTTAAACGATGCGCTACCTAAAAATGAAGTGGGTAGCGTGAGTGTGGGAAGTTTTGCTTTGTTTGTTGAGCGTCATAGTAAAATGATCATCTCTGCAAGCGCTCAAGCTCCGCAACGGCAAGGGGAGTATCTGGCATTGGATGACGGCTTGTTTGAACTGATTCCGGGAGGTAAGCATGCAACAATCATCGATTATATGGCAAAGCCCTACATTGTTGGGATGGCCGCTTCAAAAGGCTACCGAGAGTATAAAACGACCGAAGATTATCAAAATGATGTATTGAGTTTTATCTTTGTTCCGCTGTAGTGTTTTAAGGTATCGAAACAGAGTTAAGCAGTGAGTTTCGATGAAACCCACTTGGTAAGTTATGCGCTTTTTCGAGCCACGATGCTATAGACCAGCGGCGATTCGTAATGCTCGTGTTCATAATAAAATTGACCGGGTTCGCGCTCTACCAGATCTTCGAAGCAGTTATAGGGGCTGTAGTCATATTCTTTCAATTGTTCAATGATTAAGCCGGCTTTGATTAAGGCATTCAAAACATCGGAGATTGGGTGACCCCAAGTTAGCATGGGGCTGACTTCACCATCGTCATTCTCGGTATAGCTGCCTTCTTCATCAAGATCCGCTTGTTCGCGGTGAAAATATCCATAGCCACTGATCAGGTCATGCACTGGATGAAACTCTGCCAGACACAGCTTGCCACCCGTTTTTAAACTTGCTGCAACCACCTGTGCCCACCGCTCAATATCGGGTAGCCAGCACAGCGCGCCATAAGAGACAAATACCCAGTCATGAATAGGACGGGTCACTTCGCCGTAATGGTAAACATCATCACAGATAAATTCGACCGTTTGCTGAGTTTGCTCGGCAAGCGCTTTCGCCTGTTGAATGGCTTCGCTCGATAAGTCCACCGCGGTGACTTCGGCACCTAAACGCGCCCAGGATAGGCTATCTAAACCAAAATGGCACTGCAGATGTAATAGTTTTTTGGCGCTGACGTCACCGATTAAATCACGTTCAATTGATTTTAGTGAGCTGTTTCCGGCTAAGAAACCAGCCACATCATAAAACTCGGAATCAACATGTAAAGCGGTACGTTTATCCCAAGCGGCTTTATTTAAGGCTAAGTAATCCATGATTATTCGTTCAATAGAAATCGTGTTGCCTAGTTTACGTGAGTTTGTACTGAAATAAATCAAGATTATGTCAGGGCCGATTTGTATTCTGGTGGTAAAAATAGCCATTTACTGTGATATGAAGATATTGCTAACATGTTCACCGAGGCTTGCTCTAAGCCGCCAGCTCGCGGAAAGGTGTGAATCACCAAGGGATTGACAAGGTCGCCACCAATAGTCGTGGCCAACAATCAGTTTATTTACCTTCTTTTCTGGTTGCGAGTACAGAACAATAGAGAATGGTGAATTTATGTCCAGTCGAAATGCATTTGTATTAAATTTAAGTTACCTCAAAGCTCAAGCCAAACGCCGTCTGAAGCTAATCAAATCGGGCAATGCCGAGCAATATCAGATTTTTCGCCGTTATCATCCGCAAGCTCATCACCTAGAAGGTATTAAATTAGCTGATATTCAGTTGGTGATTGCGCGTGAGCTTGGCCTTGCTTCCTGGGCGGCCTTGAAAGTACATATCGAGCAGCAAAACCAGCACCTTCAAGCCATAAGCTCTGACGCCGCCCCTCTGGATGCTGAGCTAAATACCCTGCATATTCGCTGCGGCCATGATTTACAGCACTTATTACCAAGGGCTGGATTTAAAGGGGACTTTTTGGCCTGGATAGACCCTTATTGCCTTGGGCCGTTAAGTCTTGATGAAGCAACCCTATTAAGAGTAAGGGCCGAATTTGTGGTTCAACATTACCTATCGGAACTGAAGCCGCAGGACGCCGATATTGATGCCGTGATCGCTGGTGAACGAGCCAAGCGTGCACAACTTAATGATCCACAATACCAGCAAATTGTGCTGTGGCTGGAGCATGATAATTACGACCAGTTGATGATGATTTATCTGTTAGCCATTATGACTCCAGCTTTATTGAGTAAAACCAAGATCATCGAAGTGAACCAGTTTCCCGGAACCAGCCGTTATGTGGGTTTAGGACAACTCCCAGCGCAAGCCTTAAGGAGCGTTTGGCAAAGTCGCCAAAGCGCGACCACAAAGATGCAGGGGTGGGCCAGCAGGGTTTGGCATGCCTTGTGTCAAGATAATCCTGAGGCCATTGTGGCGATTCTCAACAGCGATATCGATCATTCTTTTAAGCAAATCAAGCCTGTATTAATGCGTTACTTGCAAGAGCTACCGCATACGACAAATGGTCTTTCACTTACCCAGCGTATAGCGCTGCAATTGTTAGCGGAAGCGGGGGAACAAGGGCTAATTTTTCGCGACTTGTTTCACGCCTACCAGCAACGAGAGTCTTTGCCCTTTTTAGGTGACCTCATGTTCTGGGCGCTGATTAAACCCTTAAGCCAAGGGGAAGCCCCTTTAATTGATATTCATCGGCTTGCTGGGGAAGCATTTAGTTCGGCGAGCTTAACGATAAACACCGAAGGCTTCAGTTGCCTGCAAGCTCGAACAAAGTGGCTGGGCGCGGATTATCAGCTTGGCGGGATGAACATTTCATCGCAAAGCGCTTGGCAATGGGATCACCAACATTTAGCTAGTTTGAATTATCGCCATTGGCATCAAGATTTGCTTGGATCGGTAGAATGATTAAACCGGCTTGCTATGTTAAGACGCTAACATTTGTAGCGTATTAAGCTGAAACTACATAAGGTTCTGTCCGAGGAGCAACGCTTGGTCGGGTCCCGCTTTTGCTGGTGGTTGCGGTGTCACCAGCAAAAAATCGATGAGGGAGGCGGTTTACTCTGCGATTGTAGAGTGGTTTGTGCTTGCTCATCATATTAATTTTTTAAGAATTTTTTCAGCTCATTGATTCTCATGGGTTTGGCGAATAACCATCCTTGACCAATTGCATCTGGTACTCGGTCATAGATATAGGCCAATTGTTGTTCGGTTTCGATACCCTCAAAAACCACCTGTACTTGTAGATGATCTAACATACTAAAGATCCCTTCCATGGAAATACTGTTAACGGTTTCGGTATGGATGGCCTGAGTGAAAATTTTGTCGACCTTTAGTTCGGTGGGCTCTAACGTCGATAGCCAAGAAAGGTTTGATAAGCCAGTACCAAAATCATCAATTGAGACGAGATAGCCTTGTTGTTTGAGTTCTTTAGAAAAACGCGACATTTTGTCATTGTTATTGGTGGTGGTTTCGGTAATTTCTAAGACAATTTGTTTGCGTTGGAAATTATATTTTGCGGTTTGATGGTTGAGAAAGGTAATAAAGGAATCGTTGCTGAGTAATTCTGCGGAAACATTAAGGCTTACGGTTAATGAAGGGAACTTTTCTAAAGTAGTGCTCATTTCTCGAAATACATAGCTAACCATTTTCTTGGTTAAGGTCTCGATGAGTCCAGAACTTTCGGCTACTCGGATAAATACTTCCGGTGATACCATGCCTAATTTGGGGTCATTCCAGCGGGCTAAGGATTCTACGCCAATCACGGTTTTGGTTTCTAAGTCTATCTGTGGTTGATAGACCGGATAAATATGATCCCTGCAGATCTGTTTTTTGAGTCGACGCACAAAGGCGCGAGGCCCAACCCGAAAAGATTCGATCATGATGGCGACGGAAATACTCAGCAGAATAATGATTGCAGAAATAATTAAAAACTGGCCGATGGGAAATTTGTATAAACCGAGCCGCATATCTACTGATGTTACACAGAGATTGTACAGTTGGTTACAATGGGTATAAGTAATAAAATGACCAGGCAAAGGTAACCAATCTACCCATGAGTTTTTATGGGTAATGGTTGGCTCGATGGTTCGTGGTAATAGCTCACCGTAATAACTATAAATATATCGCTGTTCTGCTTCGGCATAAATAACCCCCCCCATTCCACGTATGTTGAAGTAGCCTTGCCTGGTTAATATTAAAAAAGGCGTGGAAATAAACGCCACTGTACTGTTTAAGCCAATGATGGGTTGGTCTTCTTGGGTTCTAAATAAGTCGGTTTGAGAATTCCAGTAATGCGTCCCATCGGCAGTGATGGCATCCGCTAAAGACAGATCATAAGGGTGGGAAAGAATACCTTGTTGTGCGGTGCAGATTATTTTACCTTGCTTGATCCTGCCTAAATCGCCAATGAAGAAGTAGGTCTGTTTAATTTCATTTAACTGGCTTAGGTCTGGTTCGCTACATGGCTTGCCCAAAGGCGTTTGAGCGAGGTTTAAGCCAGTTTGCAGATGAAAAGCGACTTGTTCTGCACGAGTGAAATTGATGAAGCTATAAGAGCGAAGCGTGTCTAAGCTAATTGACATGATAATGGCATGGATGATTAGACTGAGGATGAATACAATCAAGCTTGTAAGTAACACAATATTGATTGTCGAAGGTTTGGTTAATCCATATTGTGAGTGAGATGCACTAAATAAAATCGGGTTCAACATTCTTGCTGCCTAATGGTCGTATGCGCTTGGTGCAAATCAAAAGCGCTTGCTTTGTTTATGAATCTGCCCCGATATGTTTGGGATTGTTAAAACTTAGCACGAGATCTTCGTATAGAGTAAATAAATGTCATAATGATGACCACCATTGAAATGACAATTGAAGTGAGAAACTTGCTAATGTATGTAAACAGAGTGTTATCCACATCATCTAAATAAATTCCCATTCCGATAACCCACTTCCATTCGGGGATTTCAGTGACACCATTAATTTTCCATGTTCTGGTATTGTTTGAGGGTTTGATATTTGTTTCAACCACATAAAGAATATCTTCATGGACTAAGTTTTCCATGTGTCGCACATAAGATTTTTGAATTTGGCCAATCACTCGCTCTCTGATATGGACTCTGGCGATGGCATTGTTATCATTGGCCCATAAATAAGAGGCTCCATATCGCATTCCTGAAAGAAACTTTATAATTTTTTGGTCGGTTTCAGCTTTGCTAAGTAGCCCTTGATGATACTGCTCTATGTAAATGGCAGATTGTTGCCGTGCAATATTCAGCAGCAATTCAATTTCTTGTTTTTTGGCTTCAATCAGACTTTCTTTGAAAGTGTAAAAGCCGGTAACACCAACTGAGATAAAGCCTAGTAACATTACGGTCATTAAAATTGCAAATGCTTTAATGTCTTTCATTCAGTGACTCTTTCTTGATTATTATTAAATAAAGATAGTTAATAATATGTAGTTGTGCAGATACTTTAGTCCTATTTTTACCGTGAAATTAATACGTTAAATGTCATTATTGACTATAGCTACGGTGCTCTTAAGAGGCGAAGATTTACAATTTAATCGCCAAGTTGATTGGGACTAGTTTGAGGCAACTTTAAGCTGATCACGCAGGTCAGCACTAGCATCGCCAAGGAAATCCATAAACAGGCAGAAAGCCCCGCGAGCTGATACACCGCACCCGATAACAGCGTCCCCAGCAGACGCCCCATGGCATTGGCCATGTAATAGAAGCCCACATCCATCGACACCCCATCCTCGCTGGCGTAACTGACGACCAAGAATGAATGCAAGGATGAGTTTACTGCAAACACCGCACCAAATAAGATGAGTCCGATAACGATGCTAAGTTGTGGCTGCCAAGCTAGTTGCAGTAGAGAAGCCAGCAGCGCGGTCACGATACAGAGTAAAGCGACCCAGGTGACTGCGGCTGCGCGCCCCGGCATGTTGCCGTCGCTATTACCGATGAGACGTGGCGCCAAGCCTTGAACCAGCCCGTAAGCGATCACCCAACTTGCCATAAAACTGCCAATTTCCAGTTGCGACCAGCCTAAATTCGCGCCCAAAAATACTGGCAGCGCGACTACAAACCACACGTCGCGAGCAGCAAACAAAAATAGTCGGGCTGCCGCCAGCGTATTAATTTGCGGGCTTTTGGAAAACAGCTGGGAAAACTTTGCCTTATGTTTCGCTTTACCTAAATCTTTGGCTAATAGTCTGCTACTTAGTGAGAGCACGAGTAACAACACCGCAGCCATTGCCAACATCGAATATTGAAATCCAATCCAGTGAAGCAGCGCGCCGCCGAGGAAAAATCCAAAGCCTTTTAAGGCGTTTTTAGAACCCGTCAGGATGGCGACCCATTTAAATAAACGCTGTTGTTGTTGGCTTTTCACCAGCGTTTTGATGCTGCTTTTGGCGCTCATTTTATTTAAATCTTTAGCAATGCCCGAGAGCGCTTGAGCCGCCATGACCAGTGGCACCGATAAATACTGGTTTGGTAAGGCAAGCGCCAGTAAGGCGATCACTTGCAAGCCAAGGCCAATATTCATGGTGTTATTGAGGCCAATACGCGCACCTAACCAGCCGCCAACGAGGTTAGTGACTACCCCGAAAAACTCATAAAACAAAAACAGCATGGCAATTGCAATGGCCGAATAACCAAGCTGATGAAAGTACAACACTACCAACATGCGTAGCGCACCGTCGGTGATGGTGAAATTCCAGTAGTTAAAGGTTACTAACAGATACTGTTTAAGGGCCTGCGGCAGCGGGTTGCTCATTGGTCGGCTAAGCCCACTTTACGAATGAGTTCGCTGGTGCGGGTGGCATAACCCATTTCGTTGTCGTACCAGGCATAAACTTTAAGCATTCGTTTACCAATCATCATGGTTGAGGGGGCATCAATAATGCTGGAGCGTTGGTCGCCTTTATAGTCGATGGAGACCAGTGGTTTTTCTTCATAGCCCAAAATGCCTTTCAGCTCGCCTTCGCTGGCCTGCTTAAATAACTGGTTTACTTCAGCAGCCGTACTATCACGCTCAAGGGTAAAGACCATGTCAGTCAACGAGGCATTGGCCAGGGGAACTCGCACCGCATGTCCATTGAGCTTGCCTTCCAGCTCCGGGAAAATTTCACAAATCGCTTTGGCGCTGCCAGTGGTGGTGGGGATTAACGACATACCGCAGGCGCGAGCACGACGAAGATCTTTGTGCGGGGCGTCTAAAATGGTTTGGGTATTGGTTAAATCGTGGATGGTGGTCATGCAGCCCGACTCGATGCCAATATGCTGCTGAATCACTTGGATCACCGGTGCTAAACAGTTGGTGGTACAGGAGGCCGCGGTAACAATTTGGTGTTGAGCCGGATCGAAGATGGCGTCGTTCACCCCCATCACAATATTGGCGATGCCCGCGGCTTTGACAGGTGCCGACACCACCACGCGCTTCACGCCCTGGGCTAAATACGGCGTCAGTAAATCTTTCGCCCGATGCACGCCTGTAGCATCTAGCACCACATCGCAGCCTGACCAATCAACCAGCTCAAGCGCCTCTTGCTGAAAACAAGGGATGGTATGGCCCTCAATGACGATGCCCTGCGCATTATGACGAACAGAATTTGACCAACGTCCTTGCACTGAATCAAATTCGAGCAGGTGGGCTAAGGTTTCGGCATTGCCGGCCACATCGTTGATACAGACAAACTCTAACTCTGGCCAGTGGTAAGCGGCGCGCAGCGCAAGGCGGCCGATACGCCCAAAGCCATTAATTCCTACTCGTATGGTCATGCTGATTTCCTTTGTCTAATTAGCTGATTTGGCGAATTGTTGAATGTATTCCAGCTGAGCGGGCACACTGAAGGCATTTGGCCGAACCGCCCTAATTTTAGCGATGCTGTCCTCTAATTCAAAACCTAGCGCCAACATGATCCGCGCGGCGACTAAACCAGTGCGGCCGCTACCGCCCTTGCAATGCAGCGACAAATTCATGCCATTATTGATCAGCTGGAGGAAGCGGGGGAGCACGCTTTGAAAGTGCTCTTCCCAAGCTTGGTCGGGGACGGTGTCATCTTCGATGGGCAGGTGAAACCATTGCATGTCGTAGGTGACCGCGTGTTTTGGTAAATCACTGACTTGCATATCGGCGAGCTCTTGTTTGGTCATCATCGTTAGTAGTGCTGGGCTGTTTTTGTAACAAAGCTGCTGCAGCGAAGTTGACAGGTCGACGCCTTGGGTGCCGGGACAGGGAGTGAGTAGCAATTGCGCGTGGTCGCTCAGGTCGACGGCATAAATAGGATGTGAAGACATAACTTACCTTATTGTGGATTGACTAATAATGGATGACTCATGGGCTTTGTCGTTTGCTTGATTTCGGCTGGCGCTTCGAGTTGCAAGGCTCTGAGCCGAAACAAGGGCAGATTAATGTAACTAGGGTTGGCGAGCCGGGTGGTGGCCAGCGTTTGTGTGACCCAGGCAGGCAAGCAGGGATGAAGATGATAAAAAATTTGTTGACCCTGGCGGGTGGTCGCCACCAGTTGGCAGTCGCGCAGCAGTGCCAGATGCCGCGAAACCTTCGGTTGACTCTCTGCCAAGGCGTGGCTTAACTGGTTCACACTGAGGCATTGTTCATCTTCAATCAGCATCAGTATTTGGAGTCGGGTATTGTCGCTCAACTGCTTAAAAACATCGATGGGGCTCAGTTGCAGTTGCTCACTGATGGGTTGGTTAAAGCGAACAAACTCTGAAATTAACTGTTCCAGTTGAGTAAATACCTCGGCAAATTTGTCCATTCCGGCACTGGCGGCAGGATCGGCTAAATTCCAATGCATCATGGCTTTGCTGCTTGGCAAGTTAACACATTGTTGTTTTGCGCTATCACACAGGGTAATAATGAAATCAAACTGGGTTTCGGCTTGGCTATCACGGGCTTGTGTTGCTAAGCGTTGACTAAGCAATTGGTCGATGGTTTTACTGTATAACTTGCTGGCCGATAAGTTCTGCTGTTTAAGTAGTTGTATGCTTCGCGGGTCGACCCCCTTGGGCTGGGTACCGGCGCTAAAGGCAATAAAATGCTCAGCGTAACGCTGGTTGACCAGCGCTTCGGCGAGTTGCGAACGAGCCGCATTGGCGGTACACAAAAATAACAGACTTAACATCAGTGTCACAATACATATGAATAAACGCATATACGATAAATCATATGTTTCTACTGTGCAAGTGAAAGCGCTGAAGATTTTTCAGTGTGTGTAGGTTTTGCTTACAGTGTAATTATTTACAATCGAGAGTAATCGTTTAAAAAATGAGCTTGCAAACCTATCATGCTTATTGTGGTATCTGGTGATACCTAAACGAGCGATTTGATGGTTTTTACCTTGATGTCTCTCAAAATATTCCAGCTACATCCTTAACTGGTTTATGCCCGGTTCTGTGTTAGCAACGGGGTAAAAGCTTTCGCTTAAGGCGACGTTATTAAGCTTCAACGAGCAAAGCTTAGCGAAGCAAAAAGAAAGCTCGCCCTGCATCTTCTTAACCCCTGCGTTGCTCATTCTCAAGGGCGTTGAAGTAAACACTACGCTCAAACAGACTTCAACTTTACTCCCTTGTTCATTTGCGCGACTCGGTGAAGATGATGGGATTTAAAAGCGTAATCTTGGCTATCGAGAGTATGAAAGGTTTTTGTTTTTAGAATGGGTGTCTAGTTTATTAGTTTATTTCGCCATAAATGGGAAAGGCACTGTAGATACCTCGTATTACATAAGCTCAATGTCACCGAATCACAAATTGTTAGGCCACTATATTCGTCAGCATTGGCGAATTGAAAACAGCCAGCATTACGTATTAGATGTTGTTTTTAAAGAGGATAACTCTCGCATTACTTTAGACGGAGCGGTGGAAAACATAGCTCTATTTAGACGTTTTGTGATGAACATGCTCAAACAATGCGATTGTGGAGCGCCAAGTCACAAAGTGAAGTTGAAGAAAGCGGGATGGAGCGACGATTATCGGGCACGAGTCTTCTTTGGGTTATAAATCCATCAAAGTATGCTCCCGCCCTGAGGTAAGTGTCGCGAAAAGGTGTTATTGTTGGTTTTGTTTTTAAAATGGGTGTCTTGTTTATTCACTCGATAAACGCGAGATATGATGGGCTCATATGTCGACCTTTACACTGTGATTATACAGTTTAGTGGGTTCCCATCTTTCTGCAAATGCATGACCATCTTTCACGCATGGTCAATATGGCGATTGACTGGTATGCTGTTGATAAAATTGAATGTTAAAGGCTATGTGAGTTTCTGTGGTGCGTGATAGGTGGTAACTTCGCATGCGTGAAAGATGGAAATTTGCATATTAATATGCTGTTATATTTTTAAAAGGAGTTTCGGTGAAAAAATCTATTATATTAAGCGTACTATTAACAAGTGTCGTTGCATGTACAACATCTCAGAGTGGAAAATCATTTAATACGCATACAGCAGATTTCAGCAAAGCATCAGATGATGAATTATGTATCGTATATGGTTACAGGCTTAATCGGTCAGGAGAGGCAAAATCTGAGCTTATTAAGCGTAAAGTCTTTACAAATACTGAATGGAATAAAATCTCAAAGCATCAAGTTTCTGATGGAATGTCTGAGTGTGCAGTTAAGGCTGCTTATGCGATCAGTTATAAAAAGGTGCTGAACACTAACTTTAATAATGGCGATAAAGGTAAAAGTTTTATTTATAGCTGCACTGGAAATAATGTACCACATTGCCCATATACAAAAATCGATATGATTAACGGTAAAGTAACTTCAATCTCGAGTGTGCAAAAAATATAACAAATAAGAATAGGTGTCGCGTAGCCGCCACCTTATTCGGGTGTTGAACAAGCCCGATGCTCCCTTCTATAGTAAATAACGGTATTGATGTTGGCGGGGCCAAGGCCTTGTTACTTTTTACAAGGCGAGTTTGGCTAAGACTGGGTGAATGGCGTTAAGCCTTTACCTGTCATACATGATGCTAAGCTGTTATTTTTTGTATGTATTCATCCTCATGTTAAGCCCTGCCATTCTCCTTATCCTGTTCGCCTTTCGGCTAGCTCGTTCGACTCACGCCTGTGCAGTGCATGGGGTGCTGGCAGCAAGGGCATGGCCGGGTCGCGCTGTGGTTGTCGGTTTGGAGCGCGGCGAGGTTCACGCGTTGCGGCACTCGCAGGAGTAACTGAATGCGCCGCAATATGTGTTTGGCGTTGCCCCGTAAAAAACCATAATCTCTCACCCGCTGTAATCCCTTGGGCAATACATGCGCCAAGATAAGCCTTAAGAACCTTAAGGTAGGTAAGGTGCGGATTTTGGTGGTGTGGCTTTGGCTATCTAGATACCTAAAACTCACTTGGTCGTTATTGGTACTGATGATGTCGTTATCGGATAAGATCCCGCGATACAAGTAGCGAGATAAGTACTGTAGCGCGGGCAGCCCAAAACCTACGTTGCGACAATCGACCACCCATTTGGTGGGGATATGCGGGGGCAACTTGATGTTTGGGTGTTGATTGAGCGCATCTAGCATTCTCCCTCGCCATACCTTGGCCAGCGCAAAGGCGTTAAACAAGTACTTCTTGTTGCAGTGATGCCACTGCTGCTTCGCACGGTGATAGCGCCCACCGGCCACCAATACATGTAAGTGGGGATGCAGGTTACGCTGGCGGCTATGGGTATGCAGTACGGCGGTAAACCCTAATTCCCCCTGGTTCTGGCGTTTGGCAAAGTCCTTTAACAGGCTTGATACCACCTTGAACATGATTTGGTATAAGGCTTTAGGCTGCACGCGGGCTAAAGCCCTTAGCTCATGAGGCAGGGTGAAGGTCACCATAAAGTAAGTCGTGGGTAGCAGCTTGTGTTGTTGGCGAGTTAACCAGCCAGTGGTGCAATGGTGTTGGCACTGCGGGCAATGCCTATGGCCGCAAGACAGCGTCAATTGGTCTTGATGCGGGCAATGTTCACACTGCCAAAGGCTGTGACCTTGTTGCTCAGTTTTACAACGCAGCATGGCATACATTGCCCGTTTAGCATCCGCCCTTAAAAGCGGTGCAAGCTCGGCCTCATGTTGGTGAAGTAAATCAATAAAGGTGCTCATGGTTACGGCCACATGAGTGTGAGAGAGTCAGTGAGTTTATTCACTGCCTTTACGGCATCTAATTGCTTCACTTGGGTCAACTGGGTATAACGTGCAGTGGTATTTAAACTGGCGTGTCCCAGCAAGTGTTGCAAGGAGCGTAAATCCAAGCCTTGTTCAAGCAGATGGGTGGCATAACAATGGCGCAGCGAATGCGGGCTAATAGGTTTATGAATACCGCAATCGCGCAATACCCGCTTCAAGGCTTTTTGTACGCCGCCTTTATCCATAGGCACATCCACCTGTTTACCTTGGCGTGGAAACAGCAGACGAGCATGGCGATGGCTTTGCCAATGGTGACGTAAAACCTGAAGGGTGCGACGCGGCATGGGCACGAAGCGGTCTTTGCCGCCTTTAGCATCCCGCACATGGATTTGCATGGCCTGACTATCAATATCATGAATACTTAAGTGTAAGCCCTCGCTCAATCGCAGCCCCATGGAATACAACACCAAGAAGAAGACTTGATAGCGCGGTTGCGACGTCATGCTTATCACTAAGCCGACTTGCGCAGGGCTTAAGATATCGGGTAAGCGCTTCACTTGAGGAGGCTTCACAATGTTTAGCCACTGCCATTGTTTCTCGAGGGTGTAGCGATAAAAAAATTGCAAGCCATTGCGGTCTAGCTTCACGGTGCTCCAAGAATGGCTGCGAATCAGTTGAGCAAAATAGGCCTTTAAATCAGCGGTGCTTAAGGTATCGGGGGAGCGGTCAAAGTGGGCAGAAATCCGACGTACCGCACGCGAGTACGCATCAATGGTGGCTGGTCGTTTCCCTTGTAAGGTTAAATTGGTAAGGTGTTGTTTATATAAAACATGATAACGATGTTGTTGGGTAGGGTTCATGCTGCATACTCCGGTTCATCACGACCGATTGGCCGTGTCACATTGAGTATGAGATATCAGGTGCTATGCACTCTGCCGCAGAGCGGCTTCGTTCAACAAGCTAATCAACTGGACGCATTACGGTTGTCATCGTTTTTTCAAAAGAAAAACATGGCAAAAACAAAACCAACCTACACGCCAGTTATTAGGGCGTTATAACTAAAGGAAGTTTATGAGTCTGCTGGAAGATTCGTGGGAACAAAGAGAAGAAAAAGTATACCCAGAATTATTTGGCAGCACGGGTGAAGGTATTTACCCGTTAGATGCCTCTTTATTCAAAAATCAATTTGGTATCGACAGCATTGACCCGAGATGGTTACATTTTGGTGTTTTCAAATGTGCCCCGGCGAGTGACAGAAAAACTTGGGTTTATGTTACTTCTGGCATGTCTAATACATGGGAGTCAGATGACCCGCAAGAATATTCAGGTTTCGGTACTGAGTTTATCCTTGAAACAGATGAGGAAAGTGATTGGGCCATAAATGCGTTACGTAGTTTAGTAGCTTTCAATATTCTTGTGTCGGTTGGTCATTATGGAGATAAACCCCTAGTTGACTATGGCGACCGCATTCCAATGAAAATTGAGCCGAATATTTCAAGCTTAATGGTTGTAAAGCCAAATCAATTTCCCGAATCATTCGACTTAATATCTGGAAAAGTTGACATACTACAAATTACAGGTATTACTGCTCAAGAATTAGATTATGCAAAAAAGAATAGCTCAGAGGAATTAGCAAATAAGCTATTTGAATCTCAGGGTTCGTTCACTTTAAAACCTAATAGGTTAGGTGTAATTTAGTTATAATCGGGTAGCCGGAGGTATCTAGCCTCCAGCCCCCACAACACCCTGCATGCGGCTCCGCACAGGGCGTTTCACTTAGAATGGTGAAGCCAATCCATCCATCTCGAAGCGCAAATAGACCTTGGGATACTAAATAAGCATTCGATAATGCTTGTTGGATCCCCGGTGTTTTCGAGCTTCTCCATGGGCCTTTACTGGTTATACCACAGGCTACCGCGGCTTGAACATGTACTCCTCTACGCATCAGATTTCTTACTTTGGTTCTCGGTTTTCGCCACTGTCGCCAGTAGGCCATTCGCACTCTGTGCCTTATCCAGTGATCTAGATCGACACACAGTTGATAGCAATTCGCGATCCCAAAGTAGTTTATCCATCCTCGCAAGTATTGGCTTACTTTAAATAGCTGATAACCCATCGCTACGCCCCAGTTACGGTTTGTTAGACGCCTAATTTGTTGTTTAAAACGGTGTAGCGTTTTGGTATGAATTTGCAGCCGTCCCGCTTTAAAGGTAAACCCTAAGAACTTACTCTTCGCCGTTTTAACCACCTGACTTTTGGCTGTATTAACCACAAGTTTTAAGCGCCGTTGCAAGAAGCTACTAATGCTCGTTAGCACCCGTTCACCCGCACGCTGACTTCTCAGCAAAATGGTAAAATCATCGGCGTAACGAGCAAACTTATGCCCTCGCTTGGTAATCCTATGGTTATAGACGTAATGATCCCCTGTTGAAAGTGTCGACCTCCTGCGTTTATCGTGGGTTGACCAGTACAGTCAAACTAGAGCCACACTGTTAGATGCAAGTCATAACAGAACAGGAGATCGACATGTCTAAATCTAGAAAAATTATATAGACACCCATGATTGTCGTGAAATATTCGCCACGCTTCTACGCTTAAGTAAAGTCTTAGGCTAATCTCCCCCGAAAACTAACAGCAGTCAATCGTAGAATGTTCTCGTAACATAAACGCAGTGAAATTCTGCATGAAAAAATCAAAATTTAGTGACAGCCAGATTCTGGCCATTCTCAAGCAAGCGGAGGTAGGAACACCAGTTCCTGAACTTTGCCGTGAGCACGGTATGAGTTGCGCGAGGCTCTATAAATGGCGTTCAAAGTACGGTGGAATGGATGCATCGCTCATGGCCCCATGAAAGAGCTGGAAGATGAAAACCGTCATTTTAAAAATAGGTATGCGGAAGAACGTCTTAAAGCAGAAGTCGTTCAGCAAGCGATGGCAAAAAAGTGGTGAAGCCGAGTGAGCGGCGTATGCTCGCTCAGCCATCGGTGGCGCATCCCCTGAGATTATCGCTTCGTTGTGACAAGCCCAGCGGTGAGTTGTTAAACATGCCAGATTATCCCGGTAAACCCTCCAGACCAACATGTGTACGCCAATACATGGCTCAGATGGATAAAAAACTAATTTTTGGACAGTAAAACAACGCTTGGCCTGGCATATTGGCTTTAAGGCTTCAGCATTGTGGCTTTGCTGGTAATATTAGCCAGCAGCTAACTTAAGAGACTTCAACATGGCAAAAAAGTATTACGTGGTATGGCAGGGTCGGGAAACTGGCATTTTTAGCGATTGGGCGACTTGTAAAAAGCAAATCGATAAGTTTGCCGGGGCACGTTATAAGTCGTTTGCTAGTCTGGCCGAGGCCGAGGCAGCCTTTGGTGGTCGCGCCAGCTCTGCTATCAAAGCCGCGGGCGCAGGGCCTGCGGCTAAGCGATATAGCGCTCAAACGGTAAAAACCTATACTGCGGCTGAAATTGATAAACTCGCCGCAGAGGTGAAGATTTTTACCGATGGTGGCTGTGAGCCGAATCCGGGGAAAGCGGGTTCTGGTTTAGCGCTCTATCGAGATAAACAGCTTGCCGAGTTATGGTATGGCTTATATAACCCGATGGGAACTAATAATACCGCAGAGCTGAATGCCTTCAATCAGGCCTTGATTATGGCGGCTCAAGAAGTCGCTTTGGGGCAGCGAGTGGCAATCTTTTGCGATTCCAAATACGCCATCCAATGTGTGACGCAATGGGCGGTAGCTTGGCAGAAAAAAGGCTGGAAGAAGGCCGGAGGGGAAATTAAAAATCTCGCGCTGATCCAGGAGATGTTTGAGCGCTATCAGACACTAAAAGATAAAATTCAGGTGTTACATGTGAATGGTCACGTTGGAGTTGAAGGCAACGAGTTGGCTGACCGCATGTCGATCCATGCCATTGCCGAAAAGCAGACAGGCTTTAAAGCTTATCCTCAAGCCCTGAATATTCAGGCTATCCTGGCGCTGCGCGCAGGCTAAGTTGGTGAAGCCGGAGCTTGTTCGGCTAGTGCACCGTAAATTGTGCTCTAGCCGGACGTTTGCCGATTCAGTATTTTAAGACTCTCAGCTTATAAAGCTTTTTAGTCGTGGGATCCGCGACAATATAACAAAATCTAATAGTAAGATGCTTAGTAAACACAGTCCTGCCATTGGAAACATCAACGATACGGCGAACATCACTAGCGCCGCGCTTTTCCAAAGTGGCATGTTGGTGGGTAAGGGAGGCGCAGCGAGTTTTAATACCCCTTTAGGGCGGCGTAGCCACCACATCACCACACCCGAAATCGCAATCAAAATAAATGCTGCGCAGAGAAGCGTATCGATCAGGACATTTAACCAGCCCATCTCTCCTTGATGCAGAGCAATGCCTACAGCCATTAATTTAGCCATTAGGCTGTAATCAGACCATGCCGCTTCGGCTAATAATTGTCCCGAATATTGATCTAGGTGTGCAGTTCTGTCTTGAGTGGCATCACTTATATCACCGCTCATGGTGTTGGCTGAGACGGTATATACTGCGGTAGCTGAGTTGGGTAAGTTGATCCTAAACCGAGTGAACCCATGTTGTTGGGCAAAGTTGACGATGCTATTGAGATTGGTGTGCTGTTTGGCTGGTTGGCCAGTATCGTCTGAGCTAGGTAGTCGCGTTTGTTCAAGATTCCAAGGAACCTCTTTGGTTTGGCTATGATTCATACTGGCGTGGTTGAGTGTTGAAAGTGGCACCGCATCCCATTTTTGTGCGGGGAAGCTATTCCATGCTTGCACGTATTTAGCCCCCCATATACCGGTCCATGAGAGTCCTGAGATTAAGAATAATAATAAAAATACTGAGGTTACTAAGCCTACGTTAGCGTGTAAATCACGCCACATTATTCTTGTACTGTTGTTGAATCTAATTTTGAACAATCCTGACTTACTGATTTTATCGCGTGGCCACCATAGGTAAATTCCGGTAATCAATAGCACGATGCTAAGGCTGGCGGCCATTTCTATCAGTCGATCTCCAATATCGCCGAGCAATAAGCTGCCGTGAATGCTATTGGCTAAGTTATACCAGCTTTGGTCTCGATTGATCTGCCCGAGAACTTTACCAGTATAGGGATCTACGGTTATGAATAAGGATTCTCCTGCTGCCTTGACAGCAAACCGACTAGCTTGAGTGGCGCTCGCTGGCGTGATGTATTGTTGTATTGTGGCTTGTGGGTAGCTTGCTTGAACTGCTGCAAGCTGTGCGGCCGGGGATACGGTCGTGGGGTATGGTTTTACCTGAATAATATCTGCAAACTGGGCTTGCTCGATGGCGTCGTCGTAGAGCATGACTAAGCCAGTAATCGATAGCATCAGTAGGAAGGGAACCACAAATAGTCCCGCATAAAAGTGCCAACGCCAGGCAATCATATAGTAGCGTTTGGTCTTGGTTGCTGTTTGTTTTTCGGTGTTCGTCCGTTCTGTAGAGGTGCTGCGCAACATTTCATTCATCCTTTATGTTTTAGGCACAAGCATAAGCCCCCGTAGTGATACCTAAGTCGCGCGACTCCGGTATGGCTAAGGGGTATGGCTTCATATTAAATAATGATCAGGCGTTACTAAATGCTGGTGGAGAGCGCGGTGTTTGGATGAGGTAACGATGGAAGCGAACCATAAAAATATAGTTATCATCGTTAGACATTATGAACAGTCGTTGAAAAACTGATGTTGCTAAAAGGACGTTGTGAAATGGAAAATAATGACAGAATAAGCACTGCTTTGAATGAACAGTATCTGCGGGTTGTTCGCTTCCTTCATCAATTTGTACCCATTTAAAACCGCTGAGGGTGCAAACCGACAGCCAAACACCAGCTGCGCGACTATGTGCATTGATGGCAGGCATTAATGAAAGCAGCAACCAGCAAAATAGCCATGCTGAAATCATTAGGTGTTTAAAAAATGTTCTGTTTATGTTAATTCTTCCATGAGTTGTGTCGCACTCTATGTGGTAAATATAGAGCTTTGAATTTACTTTTTAACCGAAGGGGTGATTCTATTTAACATTTGAAAGCTTGCAAGTAATTATTATCATTTGATAGGGTGAGTGCTGGAGGTGATTGAGTCATGAGTCTTTGGATTTGATTTTAATTTTACAAAAGTAAAAAGATCCGATAGTGAATCTGATGAAACTGATTATGGTTTTCGCGCTTTGAGTCACCCAAGCTTGGGATGTTTTGCACCAATTTAGTGCGTGGCTTTTGATGTTTGACTGCAAACGGGATTTTTGAAACAGACTGAGAGCGAAGTATAGTGCAGGGTTGGTTTATTCCTAGAGCCAGTAAAGCAGTCTTAAGGGTGTCTTGTAGCAGTTGGATAAAGTGTGAGCTAAAGGCCAAACCAAAATGCGAGGATGATTGTGGAAGGTGATCATGAGCCACAAGTGTGCCGAAGAAGGATTTCTTTGGAGTTTGCCCCACTTTTCGACACCCATCTTATTGTAATGAGATAGTTTTCTTCTCAAAGGGAAATCAATGTTCGAAGATAGAATGCTTCCAGCAGTTCTCTTATTTGGTTGAGATGGTCGCTATACCCTCGCTCTATCATGACGATGAACAAAGCTTTATTGAGATGCTTAACAGCGCGTTTAAAGATTATTTGATGGTAAAAGTGAAACATTGAGCAACGGATCGAGGATTTATTTACAGAGTTATTAACTGCGAAATAAATTATATTGGCGTGTTTTGTGCTTGCTAAGTGACCTCTTTCAGGTTAATTATAAAATATTGGGTAAACGGATAGTATGGGATCGGGTTTGAGCGGTCGAAAGATAGTCAACATTAATTCTGCGACGCAGGTGACTAAGCAGCGGGTGTTAAATCCGCTGCATTACTTTCCGCATTTTCAACCGATAGTTTTTCTTCCTACGGGGCAAATTGCCGGTTATGAAGCCTTGGCTCGTACTCAAAATAAACTGGGAGAGGTGTTAAGCGCCGGAGGAATATTTTCTAATCAGGAATATACCTTGAACAATCGTCGTCAGGTGGATCGCAATGTGCGTAGACAGGCGTTAGAGCATTTTGCTCAGTCATCACAACAAGGCTTCATTACGCTTAATATTGTGCCTGATTGGGTCGATATGTTGAGCAAAAATATCTGCACTCCCACGATTTCTATGATCGATGAGCTGAATATTGATCCCTCAAAAGTTGTCATTGAAATCACTGAAGCTAGCGGTAATATCGATAATCTACAACGAGTTGTCAAAGATTACCATCGTGCAGGTTTAAGGGTGGCGATTGATGATTTTGGGGTAGGAGCCTCGCAAGTTGATCGAATTATCGCGCTTGAACCCGACATTATTAAATTGGATATGCGTTTGTTTAAGGACGCAGCTAAAGGCGGCTTGCCTGCGGATGTGGTGTTATCTATTTCTGAGTTGGTGCAGCGTGCAGGGTGTGAGTTAATCTGTGAAGGTGTGGAATCAGAGCAAGAGTTTCATTTTGGAGTGGAGTGTGGGGCGCGTTACATGCAAGGGTGGCTATTTTTCAAGGCCAGTGATGATTTTTTATCCGCTCAATTGAGTCATGCCAAGGTTCAGCAATTATTAGCCAGTTATCTGCAGCGTAAAAGTCTACGGACTCAGCAGACAGTGAAGCATAATGTGAATGTTAAATCACAGGTTTTGGCGTTAAAACATCATCTGCAAAATGTGCAATCGATACCTCGAATGAGTCAACAACTCGCTGAAGTGGGGATCCTCCGTTATTTTCTATGTAAGGTGGATGGCACGCAAGTCTCTCCGAATTACGATGTGACTGAACAGGACATCGTTGAAGATGATCGACTGGTTGGTGCAAATTGGAGCTTTCGTCCTTATTTCCATGCCTTAGTGGCTTTAGATTCGATTAAACCTCAGCAACTGATTTTATCTAAGATTTACCGCGATTCCAGCAGCCAAGAAATGTGTAAAACTTTTAGTACATATTTAGCGAAAGACTTGATATTGCTGGTCGATTGTAAGGTGCAAGATGATACTTTGTTTGTAGAGTAATCACCGCCTGTCGGAATTTTTATTTGTAAGGTAAAGTGCTTATTAAATGACCATTGACCCCAAAAGGTCAATGGTCTCTATTGTTAACGTAGCATGTCACTGGAAACAACGATTACACCATCTGCAGAAACGGTAAATCGACGATGGTCTTCAGTTTTGTCATAGCCGATGATTGTGTTATCGGGAATGATGCAGTCTTCGGTAATTATCGCGCGTCTTATCTTACAGTTCTTACCAATACTTGATCCGTTTAAAGCGATCACTTGGTCAAGTTCAGTATGTTCTTCCACTCTCACATCCAATGACAATAACGAACGGTGAACTTTGGCTCCCGATACGATTACCCCAGCAGAAAGTAATGAATCGGTTGCATAACCGCGACGTTGGGCTTCGTTAAAAATAAATTTGGCTCCGGGCCGTTGTTTTTGATCGGTAATGATGGGCCACTCTCGATCATAAAGGTCTAGCTCTGGATCTGGGGCGACTAAGTCCATATTTGCAGCAAAGTACTCATCGATATCTCCCACATCTCGCCAATAAGCGATGCGTCCTGGATGACCTTTTGCGGCAAAAATATAACCATATACTTTCCGGTCTTTTAGGATATTTGGGATCACATTGTGGCCAAAGTCATGTGAGTAACCGGGTTTTATTAGTCCTTCACGTAGCTCATGATCCAGTACATCCATATTAAATATATAGAGCCCCATTGAAACTAAGGCTTGTTCTGGATTACCTGGGTCAGACTTAGGATTTTCGGGCTTTTCTTCAAAATCAACGATTCGCCCCTCTTCATCCAAGCCCATGACGCCGAAAGAAGAGGCCTGAGAAATTGGTTTACGAATGCAAGCGACAGTAACATCGGCATCATTCTCTGCATGAAAGTTTATCATTCGAGAATAATCCATCTTGTAAATATGGTCGCCGCCGAGGATTAGCACTCGGTCGTAACGCTCATGATCAATAATATCTAGGTTTTGATACACGGCATCGGCAGTTCCTCGATACCAGTTTTCTCCAGTGCGCTGTTGTGCGGGAATAATTGACACTCGCTCATTGAGTGCCGGGTTTTGAATTTGCCAGCCCGATTGCAGGTGCATAATCAGGTCGTGGGCCATGTATTGGGTTAATACACCGATATTACGCACGCCAGAGTTTATACAATTCGATAGCGTGAAATCGATAATTCGATATTTTCCTCCGAATGATACCGCTGGTTTTGCGACTCTACTGGTTAATTGCTTTAGCCGAGTGCCTTTGCCTCCAGCCAAGACAAGGGCAACTGTACGCCTGACGAGGCGGTTACTGGAAGTATGAGAATAACGGTTTTCAGACATCTCCAATGTTTCCTTACAACGAGATTAGATAGCCCATGATAACCTTTTCAAAGTAAATGTAACGTCTATACATGACACATTTATTTATTTTGAGGTTTATATTAAATAAAAATAACAGCTTGTTCTGATAAAAAGTCTTTACTAGCGATTATTCTCTTTTTTATATCAGAATTTTAGTGTCTTTTCTATCATTAAGTGGTTTTGTTTTATCGTTTTTAGAATGGGTTATTAAACATTTTGTTATTTGTAATACTAAATTATATATATTAATTATTTGATTGGTAATCTCTTTCTCCAAATTCAAACAGTCATTCAATTTTTATTTGAAAAGTTGAGGCTGTTGGTTTTTTAATTTCTTTAATCCGTGGTTAAATTGATTTCTAAGCTGTTCGTTGTGAAATCCAAGTAAACGAGGTGAAATGGGTAATATATCGTGAAAGCTTACTTCTGGGAGTTGTTGACCTGCGGGCATTCGGGTTTGGTTAAGGTAGGCAAAGATACGTTTATCAATGATGATCACGTCCACTTGGCCGCGGTAGAGGCGTTCTAGTTGAGCATGTTGATTAGCCACTTCGGTGTACAGTTCACTTCTGCTAATCGCTTTAGTGTAGTCTTCGCCAAGAGAGTTTATCGCATTCTTAAAAGCCATCACTTTATACTGGCTGAGTTGAGCCACATGGTTTAGCGGCAATGCCCTCGCTTTAAGGGTGATAGCTGTATTTAGGTAAAATATTACGGGTTCAGAAAGGTAAAAATTTCTACTGGTAGTAGGGGCATTAACGATGGCATCGACCATAAGTTTTTCCATCAATCGTTCAGCTCGTAAATTTGAAGTAAAAACCACTTGTTTTACTTGATGCCCTGCAATTAGGAAAGCTTGCCTAATGATATCTAGTTGTATACCCGACTGAGGTTGTTCAATGATATAAGGCGGGATCGATCTGCTCATCGCAAGTGATATTTGTTTCGCCTGTACGAGGTGATTACCGAAAACATAGATGCATAGCACTGTAAAAATCGTGTTGAGTTGCAGTTGGAATGTTTTCATAAGGCTACGAATGATTAGCTTTAAACTTGAGTATGGTGGACAGCGCTCCATTTTTAAAGAAATCTCTAAGACCAGTGGCTCTTTTGGGGGCTACTTAGCATGGCGAGTACCATGAGCAAACGGCTTAGTCAGTAAGCGTTATTTTGAAAGATTGAATACGCTTAGGCCTGTAATGGAATTTGGGTTTAGCGTATGTGTTCAAGCTATTGTTGCAGTACCACCGCTGATTCTTGCTTTTTGGTGGAGAGCAGCTGCTTCCAGTGTATCACCCTTAAGGGGAGCTCTGGTGATGGCTGTGTATCGCCGATTAGATGAAGTAAATCGGTCATCGTTATGACAGATTTTCCTCGAATAAATACCCCCCGAACCAAGATACTGGCATACAAGGTATCTTGACCAATGAAACGATGTTCAAAGTACCAATATTTTTCATCCCAACCGAGTAATTTACTATGCAACTCTAGTTTGCTGAGTGGTTTAATGGGTCTGATATAAGTGATCGACTGAGCATTCACTACGCCTAACCAACGTTGTTTAAGACTCGCGGCAGCCAATCCTGTTTTTAGCATCATGTCGATCCGCCCTAAGTCTCCGAAGGCGAGATAGCGGGAGTTGGTTAGGTGCATATTGGCATCACAGTCAAAGGGTAGCGCCCGTAGGGAGATAACAAAGTCTTCGCTGACTGACGCTGCTGATTTTGAGCTGAACCAGTGACGAAATAGCAGACTGAATAAACGAAAATATAAATTCATAGTAAATCTCACACTCAAACTGTTTACATCTGTTTAACATATCTGGTCGGATGAGTAAAGCGAAGGGCGTATGCGCTGGTGATTGGTGTGATTAGAATGAGTGCAGTGTAGATGTGATTTTGTTGAAAGTTTAGGGCACTTGAACTTAAATAGTGAGTGCTGTAAGCATCTGGTTTTATCCGATATATTTCACGCATTATACTTGACAGTTAGTGCTTAAGTTACAAGCCGAAAGACTCGCTACATTCATCCAAAGCAAGGTATTAAGAAGATGCCGTTTATGCTGAGCCGGTCATCAGACCGTTTGAACTTGAGTCTGCAATTGCAGCAGGGCTTGATGTACAGAGCTGAAGGCTATTTTATGAAAGGGAAGTGCTGCAATAGGATGCCACTGCCAAGTTGCGACATCATCTAAGGCTTTTAGATTGGGCTGCTGATTCAGCTTACAGCTGAAAAAACTGTCGCAAGTATGATAAAGCACCTGTTTATAATGGTAACGATTGGCGAAAGATCCAAAATATTGTAGCGATTGTAGTTCTACCGATAGTTGTAATTCTTCATATAATTCGCGTTGTAAACCTTGCTCTAAACTTTCCCCATATTCAACGAAGCCGCCTGGTAGATCCCAATCGCCTTTTTGCGGTTTAACCGCTCTGGAAACCAGCAGTACTTGTTGTTGGTAGAGTAATATAGCCCCCGCGGTTGAGGCCATATTGTGAAAATATACAAATTGGCAGCTGTTGCAAGACCACTGTTTAACATCGATTTGCTGTAGCTTCGCTTGACCACATTGAGGGCAGTATTGGGGAATAAATCGATTCACATTTTATCGCTATTTAACGGTTTATGGATGAATGGTAACGATATATACAGGGTTTGCAAAGGAGATTGGGGTAGTCGCTAGTAGTAAATAGCAAGTAACTAGTTAAACATAGCGCACTCAGCGTTTATTTGCCGTTTATACGCTTGATTGTAATGGTTTGCTGTTTTAAGTCCATTGATTATCTTGAAGTTTTACCTCGCAAACAAAATTGGCTCTAAATCATTTTATGCGTCTTGGGTCTGACATATACTGCCTCAGTTTATTTCTATTTCCTTCAATGCTCTTGTTTACAAGGACCAATAATGAAACCCCAGTTGAAACCAAATTGCCCCAATTTTTCTTCAGGCCCTTGTGCCAAAAGGCCTGGCTATCAATTAGCTGAGTTGAATATTGAGACACTTGGACGCTCCCATCGAAGTAAAATAGGCAAAGCGACTCTTTCCCAAGCAATTGAACTCACTCAACAGTTACTGTTGTTACCCGAAGGATATCGGGTGGGGATTGTTCCAGGGTCTGATACGGGCGCCATGGAGATGGCTATGTGGTCTTTGCTAGGCCCCAGAGCGGTGGATATTTTCAGTTGGGAGTCATTTGGTAAAGGTTGGTTTACCGATGTGATTAAGCAACTTAAGTTAGAGCAGGTCCAGCATTACAGCTGTGATTACGGTTTGCTACCAGATCTACATCAAGCAAACTCGGAACATGATTGTATTTTCACTTGGAACGGCACCACTTCTGGTGTCGCTGTACCGAATGGAGATTGGATTGATAGTCAACGCGAAGGGCTCACCATTTGTGATGCTACTTCGGCGGTATTTGCGATGCCCCTCCCTTGGGAAAAACTAGATGTGGTTACATTTAGTTGGCAAAAAGTACTCGGTGGAGAAGGGGCTCATGGGGTGATTATTCTTAGTCCACGGGCTGTTGAACGTTTAGAAAGTTATCAACCTAGCTGGCCTATGCCCAAAATTTTTCGTTTAACTCAAGGAGGAAAACTCATTGAAGGTATCTTCAAAGGCGAAACGATTAACACGCCGTCGATGTTATGTGTGGCAGACTATGTCGATGCACTCCAGTGGGTTGAATCGATGGGCGGAGTTGCCGAAAGTATTAATAAATCGCAGCAAAACCTCCAAGTCTTAAAGCAATTTGTCGCTGAAAATGATTGGATCCATTTTCTCGCTCAACAAGAGAACACACTCTCTAATACCAGTGTCTGTTTGACTCTCGATGCTAGCCCTGACCAAGTAAAAGAGATCATGAGTTTGCTTGAGCAAGAGCAGGTTGCTTTCGATATCGGAGCCTATAGAGACGCTCCTGCGGGACTGCGTATTTGGTGTGGCGCCACTGTAGAACAACAAGATTTGCAAGCGTTGATGCCATGGTTAAAGTGGGCTTATGCTCAGGTGTGCCTTTAAGTTTTAAGGAAACTATTTAGTTATTCTTTCGTGCTGCAGTTTGTCACGGAAACATCATTTAGGTTGTTTAGGGAGAAACTGTATGCCGAGTATTCGTACTATCAATCATATTCATCCGCAAGGGCTGGCTTGTTTTTCAAGTGACTATCAAGTCGCAGCAGAGTTAGCGACAGCGGATGCCATTATGTTACGCAGCGCCAATTTGCATGACTTTGATATTCCCAAAGCGGTCAAAGCTATCGCACGTTGTGGTGCCGGCGTGAATAACATTCCGATTGAACGTTGTACCAAGCAAGGGGTTGTTGTATTTAATACACCAGGGGCTAATGCCAATGCGGTTAAAGAATTAGTATTAGGCGGGATGTTAATCAGTGCTCGTAACGTGGTCTCTGGTTGGCAGTTTATTGACTCTTTATTACCCACCATGGATGCGAAGGCGCTTGCGCTGAGTGTCGAGCAAGAAAAGAAGCGTTTTGTGGGCTCTGAATTAGCAGGGAAAACTTTAGGCGTCATCGGGCTCGGAGCGATTGGTGCGGCCGTTGCTCACGCCGCTTTAGCTTTGGGGATGAAAGTGGTGGGTTTTGATCCCGCCTTAAGTATTCAAGCAGCATGGCGCCTATCTTCAGAGATTGAATGTGCCGAAGAACTGAAGCAGTTATTAAATGCTAGTGATTATGTCACCCTTCATGTGCCTGCCAATCAACATACGCAAGGCCTGATTAATGGAGATAATACCGGTGAATTCAAACGAGGTGCCATATTACTTAATTTTGCTCGTGGTAGCATCGTTGAGGAAGATGCACTCTTAACGGCCTTGGACCAGCAGCACTTATCTCTGTATGTAACTGATTTTCCCAGTGTGAATTTAATGAAGCACTCCAAAATTTTAATGCTGCCACATTTGGGCGCGAGCACTCAAGAGGCGGAACAAAATTGTGCGGTTATGGCGGCTCGTCAACTCATCGACTTTTTGGAGAATGGCAATATTCACAACTCGGTGAATTTTCCCAGTATTAAATTAAGTCGCAGTGAAGGCTACCGAATTGCTTTTGCCAATGACAACGTGCCCAAAATATTAAGCCAGGTATTAGCGTTATTATCGGATATGAATATTAATGTGGTCGATATGCTGAATAAAAGCCGTAACGATATCGCTTATACGCTGATGGATATTGATATTCCTGCAACTCAGCAGATGTTAGATGCGATCGCGGCTATCGATCACGTATTTCATGTGAACGCTATTGGCGAGCATGCCTAAGGCTTGTTTTGTTGTTTTCTGATTTCCCGGTTTTGTAACTTAGATAGTTTGAAGCTGGGAAAGCGAAGCTCAAAGTGGAGCGCTAATACACGAAGTAAGAACGCAGCGCTGCTTGATAACAAAATATTATGGACTTCGTTGACGCCTAATAGGCCTAATAGTACATAGCTGGTACTGCCAAGTAGACAAACAGTTACGTAGATTTCTGGTTCAAAAATCACGAGTTTTGTCTGTAACATTAAGTCGCGAATCGCTGAGCCAAGCGTAGAGCTAATCACCCCCATGAGTATGGCGACCAGAGGCGTAGCTTCATAACTCAGTGCTTTGCTGGTGCCGAGTACCGCAAACAAGGCGATACCCGCAGCATCTAGCCACAATAAAAACCGGTCAATTCTAATCACCCAATGGGCGAAGAAATAAGTCATGACCGATGCGGTTATACATACGCTTAGATAACTAGGATCAGCAATCCAAAATATTTTTTCGGTTTGTAGTAAGAGATCGCGAATCGTTCCACCGCCAATGCCCGTGACGATACCCACAAAAACAAAGGCAAGTATATCCAATTCGCGTTTGGCGGCCGCTAAAGCGCCAGTTAAGGCAAACACAAACACTGCGATTAAGCCGAATTGATATAAGGCTGAATTAAAATCTAAGATCATGATTCACAAATACAATAAAAGAAAGTGTAACGATTATAGTTGCTGATGAACTTTAGCGGCAGTTAGAATTTTGTGAATATTTTGGCTGTTGATTAAGGTTTATTTCGATGAAGCTGGATTTGCTGAAAAATTCTAATTTATAGCATCATGAGCGGATATGGAATGAATGAAGCAATAGTGCAAACTTGAAGGTTTACTGAAGTGAAGGTATGTCGGCTTTTATTTTTGGCTAGGAAGTCGGATCGTTATTAAATTTGTTCACTCGGCACTCTTCGCATCGAGGTTCAACTCTTGTTATCTCAACTCATCATGGTTCATGAAACAGAGTTGCCTACAATTTATTTTGACTGCTAATGTTTTTACTGGATTAAATCAGTCCCATGACCGCAGCCTTAACCGTTGCCGCAGTTTTGTTGACGACTTCGAGTTTACGCATTGCTTGGCTTATATGAAAATTCACGGTGCGAGCAGTGATGCTTAAAATCGTTGCAATTTCTTCTGATGTCTTGCCATCTGCTGTCCACTTCAGCATTTCTAGTTCTCGCTGACTAAGTACCGGGATCTGAAGCTTTTCGGCAGTGATTCTAGCGGATAAACCGTGATGGGTAACCTGAGTTAACCAGAGCAGTTGGTAGCGATAGCGAACTAACTCTGCGGGTGATAGCATTTCTGTTGATCTTGCCAGTGTTAACATTCCGACTGTGCCGTTGGCTTGTCTTGATGATTGAGCCCAGCCATATTCTAAACCTACGGCTCGAGCGTCTTCCATTAAATCTGGTGTTTGAGCAAATAACTGGTCACTCCAAACGATAGGGAGTTGCGAGGTCATGCCGTGATGTACTGTGGGATCAATCTCCAGATAGTTATTTTCTTTATAGGTTTGCTGCCATATTGTCGGGTAATTATTGAGCATTTCGGTGCGAGGCGCCGATAATGGATAGGGGATCCGTAGACCATAGGCGCAAAAATCAAAGCCTAATGCGTTGGTGATTTTTGATAGTTCAGCAAAAAAATCGCTACTTGAGCCTTGCAGCTCTAGTAAACAGAATTGTTCTTCTAACCAAGCTTCCATGAATCCTTTATCTTCCTGTAACTATGCAAATATGACGCATAAATATAAACCTGTTTAAAATTGAGTATAGCGCAACTGTTAATGTTGACAATTGAAGCGAAATTTTGCGCGTGTTTTTATGAGCTAAGCTTCATATAACTAAAAATAAATAATGAAAATACGGGAAAGTAGACAAATTGTTGTCAAAGCTATTGATTATTTAGTCACGCCTTGCCCTGATGGTTTAGTTCGTTTGACTGTAGAGCAGCTATCAGCATTGACATTTGAGCATATAATATCGGGTTTAGATAGTGTTAGCGCGGTAGATTTTGAAAGTGAACGAGCCTCATTTTCGGGGTACACCGAATGGTTATTTGAAAATAGGTGCGCGATCACCCTCGGTTGGGATTGGCATTGGTTATGGCGTGACGGCCAAATGACGTGTTGTGTGAAAGCCTTACCGCGAAGTAATATTCAGTTATTAGAACAAGGGCTTGATGTGAGCCCTCGTCGAAATGATGAGCTATTGATAACCGTAATCAATCTTTTACCATGGCAAAAGATTACCGCGGAGGCGATCAGTAAGCGTTACCGTGAGTCTCCAATGAAGTTGCGTTAGTTAATATCGATGTAACAGGCAAATAGAGCGTAACCGTTGAGAATTTTTGGAGGGCCGGCTCGGTGATGACGAAATCCAGCATGACGGAGCATCCGTTCGATGCCTAAAGGTGACACTGAAATAAGCCGTTTGGCACCATGCTGTTTGGCACACTCGATGGCTGCTGTGAGTAAGCCGAGTGCTTGACTAGACATCAGTTGAGTTGGCGCTTCGTTATCATTGTCAAAATCTACAGCGGCAAAGCGAGATAGTTCCCAAATGTCATCTTGTTTTGGACAAGGCAGGCCATTGAGTAGTTCGGGAAAGACTTCTTCTAATAAGTAAGGTTGAGTTGTCGGAAGCAGGCGTGCGCAGCCACTGATGTTATTTTTCTCATTTTTAGCGATAACATAGACAGTATCGTCGCGGTCAAATTGGTCTTGCTCGATGCCTTTTGGGGTATTCAGTTCCCAGCCAAGCATTTCAACGAAGACTTGATGCCGATAATGATTTAAGTGATTCATGGTGGTTGCTGGTAATTGTTCGGCAAGGCCGTTAACGTAGTTCATGAGCATCTCCTTATGATGATGCTATGAGTACAATTCAGCTTGTTGATAATTTAAACTGTCAAATATGACAGCTAGCTAATTTGTCAAGGATCAGCTATGCTGTTGTTTTTGTTAGTTTTATCAGTAAGGGGTTTGTTTTTTTTAGCTAGATATGAAGTTTGTAAACTTGTATATGTTTCAGTAACCTAGAAATCGTCCCTCTTAGCTTCATCTTGCCAGCGTCGGTATTCGGCGACTAAAATATTGGGGAACTGGCGGTAATCGGGGTAGGGACAGAGTAAAATATTCGCGGCGATAAATTGTAATTTTTTATGACTTATAACATCTTTGGGCTGCACGATATGGTCAAATCGTTGCCAATTGTTTTTACCTGCAATGATGTGTTGTTTTGCTTTGCTGACTATTTTGTCGCCAAAGTTGATTTGTTGCTCTGCCAGTAAGCCCTGTTGTAGGTATTCCCTCCAGTTATCATCTGGTGCTGTTAGCTTGGCATAGATCGTTAATATTTTTCGCCAATTGTTATTGTTGTTGAGCAGTAGTTGCTGAGTCAATATAGCGGAATCAAGTTGCTCAAAATTTTCCGGTAAGTTTGGCAAACTGCTGTGCAGATATAAAACCGTATGGGCTTGTTCGCAGCCGATAAAAAGCTTGTTTTTCGCCGCTAGTTTTGGCATTTCCTCTCCCCCTGTGATTCCTCTTGTTGCTTATTGCTTGTCATATAATTGCCATTTTTCTGTTGCTTGTTTGTCATGTTTGGCTTCTAGCCTAGCGACGAATACAGGGAGAGAATCATGATTTCTGCGCAACAAGTACTCAATCAACATTTTCCTAGCTTAGTTCAGCACCCGCGTCGCCATCGCTTAGCGAAGTGGTTCTTTTCAAAAATACTGTTTGAAGATGAATTTCAAGCGTTTGCCGATAAACATCCCCATTTAAAGGGAGTTGCATTTATTGAGCAAGTGTTTACTGAATTAAATATAAGTTACCGAGTTAACCAGAATGAGCATGAGCGGATCCCTAGTGAAGGTCGGATCATCATTATTGCCAATCATCCTATTGGTTCCATCGATGGTTTGGCGCTATTACATCTGGTAAGCCAAGTGCGCCATGATGTTAAAATTGTGGCTAACGAAATTCTTTCTGCGATTGAGCCTTTGGCTGATTTGTTGTTACCCGTAGATAATATGCGAGGCAATAGCCAACGTAAGCAATTAAATGCGATTAGAACATTACTCGATGATGAAGGCGCTGTGATCATTTTTCCTGCGGGGGAAGTATCGCGACTCAAGGGCATTAAGGTGCTCGATGGTAAGTGGACTAAAGGTTTTGTGAGTATTGCGAAGAAAACCAATACACCTTTGCTCCCCATCTGTGTAAAAGCTAAAAATAGCTGGTTGTTCTATATTAGCTCCTTAATCTATCGTCCCTTGTCGACGCTGTTATTGGTGAAAGAGCTTTTTTTCCATCGAAATAAGGTTTTTTCGATGGTGGTTGGTGAGCAGATCCCAGTTAAAAGTTTTGGTTTGAGTGGGTTAGAGCGTTCGACTCAGGCTCAGTTATTAAAAAAGCACCTCTATCGAATTGGCAATAATAAAAAAGGTCTATTTCAAACAGAAGCAGCAATAGCCCACCCTGAACAACGCCTTCCTCTCAAACAAGCGATTAAGCAACTCGAAAAAATCGGAGAGACTCCCGATGGAAAGGGGATTTATATTTGTTATGGGAATACACAACCAGTGATTTTGTCGGAGTTAGGTCGTTTACGTGAATTGGCTTTCAGGGCTGTGGGTGAGGGAACGGGACGGCGTAACGATACCGACAAATATGATGCCCACTATATGCACTTGATCCTCTGGGATACCGAAGAGTTAGAAATTGCCGGTGCTTATCGTTTTGCCGATAGTCAACGTCAAATAAAGCAACTGGGGGTAGAGGCTCTGTATAGCCATTCACTCTTTGAATATGATCTTAACAGCTGTGGTTTTCTTGAATCAGGTATAGAGCTTGGGCGAAGCTTTGTTCAGCCTAAGTACTGGGGAAAGCGAAGTTTAGATTACTTATGGTTAGGGATTGGTGCGTTCTTGGCCCGTCATCCACAGTATCGTTATTTGTTTGGCCCGGTCAGCATAAGTGCGGCCATGCCGGAAGCGGGTCGAGACTTACTCATTTATTTCTACCAAACTTATTTTCCGGCAACACAGGTATTTGCCCGTTCGCGTCAGCCTTACCAGCGGGCGAAACAGATCAAGAATAATATTCATATTTCGTTTTCTGGCGAGGATTATAAGGCCGACTTTGCCCAGTTAAAAAGTGCGCTTGCCAGTATGGGAACCGCTGTACCCACTCTGTTTAAGCAATATACGGAATTATGTCATCGAGGCGGTGTACAATTTATCGACTTTAATGTTGACCCTGATTTTAACCAATGTATTGATGGTTTGGTCTTGGTTGATTTAACCCAGCTAAAAGATAAGAAGCGCGCCCGTTATATCGAGAGTCACCTTATGGTTGAAGCGGCTGTTTAAACAACTGTGTTCGATTTATTCTGAGGGCTTTATTCAGCTTGTAGTTGGTGTCCATATCAAGCTATTCGAAGCGCAATAGGTCTTTACTTCTTTGGGTTATATTTAAGAAGTAAAGACTATTGAGTTTATCTTACTCCGCGGTGATATCGCTTTGTTGCATGACTCTTGCTAAGCGGATGACTGCTTGCTCTAACTGCGGAGCGTCGAGGGCAGTATAGTTCAAGCGGATTGCTTGGTCGTGAATTTCGCTATTGGCTGGCCAAAACTCATCACCCGGAACCACCGCGACTTTTTCTTTTAGAGCTGCGGCGGCTACCTGATGGGCTTGGTGTCGTTTTAGGTGGCACCAGACAAACATTCCGCCTTCAGGTATCGTAAATTCAACATAGTCACTGAGATGCGTGTTGAGGGCGTTTACCAGCGCGTCTCTTCGGCTGCGATAATGCTGGGTTAATTGTTCCAGATGTTGCTTAAAATCAGGGTGGCAAATGGTCGATAACAACATTTTTTGCATTGGTAGCGCAGAGTGTAAATCACTGGCTTGTTTTACTTTCTTCAGTGGCGCGAGCAATTCTTTGGAGGTCATTACATAACCTACCCGCATACTTGGGGTGGCGATTTTAGAAAATGAGCCTAGGTAAAAAGCATCCCCATCACAGAGCTCGGTGACGGTCGGTAAGCTTGCTCCTTCAAAACGTAACTCTCGGTATGGGGCGTCTTCAATAAAGGCAACCTTGTACTTGGCTAGCAGTTCGGCCACTGCTTGGCGCTTGGCCAGGCTCCAGCAGCAGCTGCTTGGGTTTTGAAAATCGGGAACGGCATAGAATAACTTGATTTTCTGGCTTGCTAATAGCTGTTCCAGCTCTGCCAAGTTGGGGCCATCTGATTCACTCTTTACCGTTAGCGTTTGTGCTTCGGCAAGGTCGAATATTTGTAATGCGCCTAAATAACTGGGCGCTTCGCAAAGGACTTGGTCGCCAGGGTTTAAGTAACAGCGCGCAATTAAGTCCAGAGCCTGTTGTGAACCGCTGGTGACCATTACGTCATCGGCCAGCGCGACATGTTCAAGTAACCAATTGCGTAGTTCGCTTAGTCCTTCGGTGGCACCGTATTGATAAATGCTTGGTTGTTCGGCAAGCTCGGCGGCTGCTTGCGCCAAGATAGCTTGCGGAAAACGGCTGGCGTCTGGCAAACCGCCAGCCAGCGAAAGCATACCAGGTTGCTGGATTACTTTTAGGATATTACGGATGTAAGACTCTTTGGTCTGCTTTACCCGATTGCTTTGTTCTATCATGAGCTGCTCTATTATGGTTGTTAGGTTGCGTTTACAGGGGCACATCATTACAGATCTCAGCCCAATAAGGCATTAGTATTTATGTGCAAACTCTTGTCCATTTGTGCTATTTTTGGATAAATGTGTTGAGCGAATACTTTTAGGAAGTGCTATGTCATTGAATACCGATGTAAATAGACAAAGCCGGATCAATGACGTGCTTTATTATATTCATCAAACCATTGCCGAGCCGCTGAATGCCAAAGCCTTAGCTGCTATCGCCGCTTATTCGCCGTTTCATTTTCATCGTTGTTTTAAACAACTTACCGGGGAAAGTGTGAACGATTATATTCGGCGTACGCGTTTAGAGCGTTGTGCCAACTTACTGATTTTTTCACCTCATTTGACGGTGCAAGATGCAGCTCTAAGTTGCGGTTTTCAATCTCCAGCCTCTTTTTCTCAGGCTTTTAAGAAACATTTTGGGCAATCTCCTCGGCAATGGCGCGAAGGAGGCTACAGTGTTTATAGTCAAGCAAACTATCAGCAAAGTTGGAGTGAAGAATTACAGCAACGGATGCGACAGGCACAAACGCTTAGTTTACCAGTGGTAAGTGTTCGGCGTTTAGAGGCGCAAACTGTGGCTTATGTGCGCCATCAAGGCTACGATCGCAGCATTCGCCAAGCCTACGAAAAGCTTCAGGTTTGGGCCGATAGTCAGAAGATTGATTGGAGTCAGGACAAGCTTTTGGGCTTATACCATTCTAATCCCGATATCGTGCCTGCCCCCTTATGCCACTATGTTGCTTGTCTTGCTGTGGACACTCCGTTTATTCGCCGTGGCCCTGTAAGTTGTTTAACGATTCCTGGCGGCATGCATGCAACTATGGAAGTGGCTGGACAATATGGAGAGTTACTGCCAATGCTGCATCAGTTTTATATGCAATGGTTACCGAATAGCGGTTATCGTATGGGTAATATTCCGGCCTTTGTACGTTATAAACAATGTCAGTTTATTGATCCTGAAGAACGCTTTGAGTTACAGCTTTGTGTGCCTATCACCCTCTAAATGAGCAATATGATTGAGCCGATGTTAGCGTTTGGTTGGATCTTTGTGTGATCTCTTCGCCTCGTTTTTGCTGTCATTAATTTGTCATAATTCCTTCATAATATCGCCACTTAATTTGGAGCCTAATAGCTGCCAATAACATGAACATCGGTCGACGATTTGTGATTGTTTTGGATGGCTTAGTCGTGCTTGCTGACGGCGTTCATTATCAGCATTGCTTAGAGGGTTTCGCCAAACGTTTTGCTGCTTTGTTGCTCGTTACTTGTTGAACACCGCTGACCTGCACAGAGCTCAAGAAACCTTAAAATTGAGCGAAAGTTAAATTCGAAAGGTTAATGACCCCTCGAATGCCAGAGCGGCTTTAGCGCTTCGTTAGTTGTATTAGGAGTTTTTATGCGAGTTTCAAAGTTTTCAAGCTTATCTGCTTTTTCCTTACTGGCAGTGAGCTCGATACTGATTGTTGCCCTCTATTTTTCTTTAGCGAAGTTGAATGTATCAAACCAACAGTTGCAGCACTATCAGTCGCTCAAGTCACAATTTAATCAGCACTTAGTGGCAAAGGTGAATCGCTATTTAAGCACTGGTAATGCCATCGAATTGAGTGATGCAGAGAGTTTACTAGAAGATTTAGTGGCTCGTACTGAAGGGTTGAAACTTAGTCATTTATCTCAGCAGTTGAATGAACTGCTTGAGTCTTTGCATACTCGCTACTTGGCTCTGGGTAAATTAAGCGGCAATGAGCAGGGTTTATTGATTAATGCTGAGCGAGAGATGCGAGGCTGGGCCGATAGTTTTATTGATTACGGTTTAGCGGCAAAATATGACGATTCAGCCAAGGCCTATATCACTGGTGGCAGTGAATTGCTGAATATGGTGGCGTCTTTGTCGATGCAGCGCAATCGCTACTTCGCGAGTGCTTCGGCTCAAAGTAAGCAGGCTTACGATGATGCGCTTCAACAGCTCGGACAACAATTTGAATTAGTCAATAAACTACCTTTACTGGGCGTGATGAGTGAGGTTGAAGTGGATGAGTTTTCGCTCGGAGATCCTGATGAGGCAGTCGATTTAGTCAAAGAGATAAAGGCTGAACTTAACAGCCTAATTCAACGTTATCCGAAAGAGCTCAACTCTTCTGCTGAGCTAATTCAGCAGCGAAACATCATGCGTGAGGCACTGCTTGCTGATATAAACCAGTTGACTCAACAGATTGACCAAGCTGAGCTGCAAGTGCTCGAACAGCGAGATGCGGTGATGCAGCGAGTGGCAGCGACTCTTTATAGTGTGGCGGGCTTGATTTTATTGATTGCGGTAGTGATGCAATGGGTTATGAAGCGCACGGTGCTAACACCTTTGCGCGAGTTACGAAATGGCTTTGCTATGTTGGTACAAAATGGCCTGATCGAACGCTTAAGAGTGAGACGTGATAACACTGAAATAGGTGAAATCGCGACTTTCTTTAACCAGTTGCTGGCCAAACAAGAGCAGTTAGAGAAACTTAAAAATCAACAGTTGTCGGTGGTTTCCAATTCACTTGACGCTGTTTCTGAACAGGTGCGCCAAGTCTATTTAACTTCTGAGCAAACTGATCATCAGGTCTCTGAGTCGCAACTGTTGATGGTGCAACTAGGGAAATTGACCGAGCAGTTAAATCAAATTTCCAGTGATGTGGAGCATAATGCAAACGCGACCGAACATGCGATGAATGAATCCCAGCAAGATGTGGCTCAAGTTATTGATGCCAATCAGCGAACCAGTACTGCGGTTGTTCAGGGTCGCGCTTCTTTAGCCAGTTTGGTGGGAGCGGTCAGTGATGTAAGTGCCATTTTGGATGTGATCCGCAATATTGCAGACCAAACTAACTTGTTGGCTCTAAACGCGGCAATCGAAGCGGCGCGGGCCGGAGAGCACGGCCGTGGTTTCTCGGTTGTGGCCGAAGAGGTGAGAAGTTTATCGATGCGGACCCAAACGTCGCTGGAAGAAATCACCGCCATTTTACAGCATCTTAAGCGCTCGTCATCTGAGCTAGAGGTGAATATTGGCGGGATTGAACAGGCCAGTGAACATCAACAACAAATATCCTCTAAGTTGATGGAAACTACTTATCAAGTAAGGGAGCAGGCACAAACTTCGGTAAAAGTGGCGCATCAAGCAGGCCAATTCATTCGTGAGCAGAGTCAACACATGGGAAGTTTCAGCAGTAAAATGAACACTGTGAAAGCTCAAGTGGAATCGGCCTATCAGCTCGCTACCAAAATTGAATCGGATGTTAGTTTGCAGGTTTTAACCATTGTGAACACTCTTAAACCCGCTTAGCGAAGCCTTTGTATTAAAGTGAGGGCATTAGTTAGAATTCGTTTTTAGCATGTTATACTGACATCTTGGCTCAGCAGGAGTCGGTTGAACGTAACAAGAGAGTGAGCATGTTGGAAATTGGACGCCTTAATCAATTAGCCGTGATTGAAATGGCTGACTTAGGTGCCTACCTAGATGGTGGCGAGTTTGGCGATGTATTATTACCATCCAAAGAAGTGCAGCCCGAGCTGGCGCTTGGAGATAGCTTATCGGTATTTGTTTATCGTGATAGTGAGCGTAACCTCATCGCCACTTTACAGCATCCGCAGGTGCAAGTGGGCCAGTGCGCTAACTTGCGAGTGAAAGATATTAATGATGTCGGTATTTTTCTCGATTGGGGTCTAGATAAAGATCTGTTCTTGCCTTTTGCAGAGCAGCAGCAACCGATGGAAGTCGACCGTCATTATGTGGTCTATGTTTACCTCGATAATGAACAACGTATTGCTGCGAGCAATAAATTAGATCGTTATATTGATAAGTCAGACCATCACTACAAAGATGGTGATAAAGTGGATTTGTTAGTCGCTGGGCGTACGGAGTTAGGCTACAAAGTGGTGGTTAACCATCAGCATTGGGGCGTATTGTATTATGACCAAGTGTTTAAGCGGATCCGTGCTGGCTATGCCTGCCGTGGTTATATTCAAAAAGTACGTGATGACCGAAAACTCGACTTGAGCTTAGAGCCCATCGGTATTCAAAAAGCGATTGATATTGGCGATACTATTTTAGCTAAGTTAAGAGAAGAACAGGGCTATTTGGCGCTCAGCGATAAAAGTTCACCACAAGCGATTTCAGCCATTTTTGGGGTGAGTAAAGGTACCTTCAAAAAAGCCATTGGCCGTTTATATAAAGACGGTTTAATTACCATTAGCAAAACCGGCATCGTGTTAAATAAAGACGACTAAACTCAAGAGTAAATGGGTTGAGGCCAGCTTAGGTTTTCGACTACAACAAGGTTTTCTCTCTGATGCTCATTATCCTATGAGCATCCACTCAATTCTTCGGTATTTGAGCTTAAGTATTATCAGATTGAATTTGCATATTTGTTAATAGCTCCTCCCGATGTTCGTTCATCCAGAGTGCCAGTAAATCGAGGGTCGGTTTTAAGGTTTTACCCAGCTCGGTAATTTGATATTCGACACGAGGTGGCATTTCTGGATATACATGCCTTGATACGATCCCTAAAACTTCAAATGCTCTGAGTTGTTTGGTCAGCTCTTTCTGAGTAATCGTACCGATCGCTCTTTGTAAAGCCCCGAAGCGAATCACGTCATCGGTGATGATTAATCGGTATAGAATTGGGATGGCCCATTTTCCGGACACGATATTGACAAAATCTACCATGGGGCAGCGTGAGTTTTTTTGAAGTTTTTGGTCTCTCATATTAATTATCTCTTTGGTATCCATTTGGTACCTACTATCTAAATGATACAAGTCGGATAATAATATGTGCCTCCCCCTTAGGCAACTTGTGAAGGTAAAGCTCATGACAAAACGACTCCATAATAAATATGCACTCATTACTGGTGGTACTGCCGGGATTGGTTTAGAAACGGCCAAACAGTTTCAGCTGGAAGGTGCCACTATCGCAGTGACTGGTCGCAATGAAACAGGTTTAGTTGATGCTCAAGCGCTGTTGGGAAATCAGGCCTTAGTTCTAAAAAGTGATGCTTGTAATGTTGAGCAGCAAGCAGAATTAGCACAGCGTTTAATGGATGAATTTCCCAAGCTGGATATTGTCTATATCAATGCTGGCGATGTGACCCATAAGCCCCTGGAAGACTGGGATGAAACTAGTTTTGATCAAGTGATGAATACGAACTTAAAAGGCCCATTTTTTCTGATTCAATCTCTGTTACCACTATTATCCGACTCTGCATCAATTATTCTCTGTGGTAGTGTTTCCGCTCAAATAGGTTTAGCGCAAAGCAGTGTTTACGCAGCCAGCAAAGCGGGGCTGATCTCTTTGGCGAGAACCTTATCCGGCGAACTCAAAGATCGAGGGATCCGAGTCAATAGTATTAGCCCTGGTCCAACGCAAACGGATGCTTTTAATAAATTTGGCTTGTCGAAAGAAAAACGCGAGGCTCTGATTGAAGAGGTAAAAGCATTGGTCCCCTTAAAAAGAATGGGCTCACCGTGGGAATTAGCACAAGCTGCAGTATTTATGGCCTCGGATGAGTCAGCTTATATGCTCGGATCTGAATTGTTGATCGACGGAGGCGTCGGCAATTTATAAGCAGATTTTCGCTTATCGAGGCTTGATAAGTTTATCACGATTTATTTGGCTCAAAGTGTCAACGAGGGTTGGTTGGTACTTTGATGGTTTGCTTTAGAAGCCAACAAAGAGCGGCGCCTGAAACCTTCACTGAGGTTTGAATATTATGGTGACTGGTGATTTTAACAGGGGCTATATTGGCAGGCGATATGCCTGTGCGCCCCATACATAGTTCAGGTATAAATATGCGCGGCATACATTAGACATAGAATTTTCGTAGTTGATGCTTATTCTGTTTTTAAATCAATTGGATACTCCTGTCGATCGTAAATAGCCCATAGATTTTTTAAGACTTGGCTTATCGATTTAGCTTGCTTTGAACCATGCTTATCCGGTTCTCGACAGTGGAAAATTCTGTTGTTAGGATGGCTGTCTGATTACTTTTGTTGATTTGTAAAGAGAGAAACTAATATGAGTTTGAAAGGCAGTTGTCTATGCGGTGGGATCCGCTACGAGATTAATGGAGAACTAAATCCAGCCATGTTTTGTCACTGTAGTAAATGTCGAAAGTCTAATGGTTCTGCCTTCGCATTAAATGCTCCGGTTAAGTCGCTTGATTTTAATTTGCTGGCAGGAGAGCACCTTTTACGGAGCTATGCTTCGTCAGACGATGCGAAGCGTTTTTTCTGTGACACTTGTGGTTCGCCAATATATAGTCAGCGTATGTCTATACCGGAAATTTTGCGGCTTCGAGTGGGTACTTTGGATGATGACATCGCTGTCGAAAAGGCGAGTCATATTTTTGTGGCCAGTAAAGCCTCATGGGATGATATTCACGATGACTTACCTCAATTTGCAGAGCGTCCTGAATAAAGTATCTATCAATTGTGGGCTCGATGACGTTTTTTCATGTGGCTTTGCTTCTATTTTTAGCGGCGCATACAGAAGCTTCGTGTTTATCAACTTGGCGTTAGTATATGCTGCAAATTAGACCTAATTGTGAGTGCTGTGATAAAGATTTAGCGCCAGATTCTACAGAGGCAATGATTTGCACATACGAATGCACTTTCTGTGTCGCATGTGTAAGTGAGATATTAGAAAATGTATGTCCAAATTGTGGTGGTGGCTTTGTCTCTCGTCCTATTCGCCCTAAAATGGCGAGGCGCACTGGCGTAAGTATTGGCCACCAGCCTGCTTCAGTTGAAAGAGTGCATAGCAAATATAGTATCGAAGAACTGAAACAATTTTCGGCAAGCGCTAAACATCTAAAACCGGAAGATCGATGATGTATCAATTTACATCATGATTATAGGTTTGCATTGCTTTATCGCGGGGTGCAGTTATTCGCGTTATATGACTCATAGCGGCTTTGGTGACGGGTTATTCTGAGCTGAATCGCCATATAAGCCGTTAATTTTCTGGGGGATGACTATTTGCCTGTGAGTCATCTCATGCCCACCATACTTGAGCTTTTAGCCTTTAAACTTTGGTTCAAGCAAGCCTGTCACTGCTAAGTTTATCGCAAATATGCTACCAGACAATGGATATTGAGCCTTCTCTGCTGGATCATCTGTATCAGCGCTGGTAATAAATAAGGTATTTAGCGAATCACCACCAAACGCCACCATCGTTGGCTTTTTGGCTGGCACAGTAATCGTTGCAACTATTTTTCCCGCTGGACTGATACGTACAATTCGACCTCCATCGTAAAGCGCGCTCCAGTAATAACCTTCGCTATCAACGGCTGCGCCATCGGGACGTCCAAAACCATAAGGAAAGCGGATAAATTCACGTTGCTTACTCACTGTCCCTGTATCGACATTATAATCACAGGCAAATACCACATGACGTGGCGTGTCCGAGTAATAAAGGGTTTTACCATCGGGACTAAATGCTAGGCCGTTCGAGGTCCAATTTTCCCCTACGATCTGACGCACTGAATGATCGATGTCTAGCGCATAGAAATGGCCACTATAGGCATCTTTGTTTGGATTCAACGTACCAGCAATAAAACGCCCAGCAGGATCACAGCGGCCATCATTAAAGCGTTGTTGTGGTTTGTCTTGCTCCGGATCGACAATGGGCGTGATACCACCTTGCAAAGAATCGATGGTGACCAAGCCTGATCTTAGGCCAGCAACAAAGCCGCCTTTCTCCCGAATAGCGAAACAAGCAATTTCTTCATCTAATTGCAAAAAATCATCTTGTCCTGTTTTGGGATCAAATGCGTGTAATCGGCCTGCTTCAATATCAACCCAATATAGAAGCTGGCGCTCTGGATCCCAGCGTGGGCATTCTGCCAGTTGAGCACAATTGGTCAGCAGCGTGACGACTTCACTCATGATTTGACTGCCGAAATGAATTCATAAAAATTTCCTAGGTGTTAGATACCAATCTAACTCATTGTCTGTTGATTGTTGCGGGCCTAAATCACCGCTAACTGCATGATGTATCAGTCATTAGAGCCATGAGTTACTGCTCTTCATGGCTGGTTATCGACAGATTTATGCTGGGTAATCAGTTGCTTATATAATGAATCTGATTGGTATTCGCAGATGGGAATATGCCCATAGGCGCTGCTCTTTGGTGTCTCGTCGTTAGACTCAATAGTTTGTATCTCAACGTTTGTAGGTTCTCCTATTAGACCTTTTTACGATCTGAGCGATAAGCCAAAATGACCAGATTGGTTGTGCCTGCTCCTTAGCTTATGGGATAAGCATAAAACAGAGCTACATTCAGCGCTTGGAATGGAGCAAAGGGAGTCATGAGTTAGAATGGTCATAGCGTTCAGTCAGAAAGTCAATGAAGGCTTTAAGTTGATTCGGAATATATTTTGATTGCGGATACTGCGCAACAACATTTCCTTGGTAATCTCCTTTGATATGCCATTCGGGTAATACTTGAATAAGTTGCCCAGAGTCGAGGTATTTAGATACGGTAAAGTCTGGGAAAATCGAAATCCCCAAACCTTGCAATACAGCTTCTCTTCTTATTTCACTATGATTAACCGCCAGAGGTCCCTTTATTTTAATGGTATGTTTTTTATTGTGATGACTTAATGTCCATGAATTATCAGCAGCCGTTTCGCCATAACCGATGCATTGATGCTCCATGAGATCATTTGGATGAGTTGGTAAGCCATGTTGTTGGATATAATTGAGATTAGCGCAAGCAATACGTTTCACTCGGCCCATTTTTTTTGCAATTAAACCTTCAACAGGATTATCGGTAATATGAATCACGAGATCCACTTCTCCTCCAATTGGGTCAATATAATGATCAGCGATTTTCCATTTTAACGAGACATTGGGATAGGCTCGAATAAAAGCTAAAACTATTGGCATCAGAACTTGACGAGCTAAAGCTTTCGGCGCGGCAACCGTCAGGTCTCCTGACACTGTATTTTGATTGACTTGCGCAGCATCGACGGCTTGTTTAGCAAATTTAAGCATATCAAGACAAAGTTGAAATACATCTTCACCAATACTCGTTAGACGTAAGCTTCGAGTGGTTCTTTCAATCAGTTTTTGTTCCAGCATCTTTTCAAGTTTACTGATTGAACGGCTAACAGACGAGGGCATCACGCCTAGTTTGACTGCCGCTTTAGAAAAGCTCCCTTGTTCAATCACTGTCACAAAGGTGACCATTTCGGGCATCAAATTCATGATTCTATTTGTGTCCACAGTGCAATTATCCTTTGCGTATCAGCTATATTGTTCCGTTTAAGTTACTCATTGATACTGTTGGTGTCAAACGACTTACCGTTAATCTGAATTTAAGGAGCGACTATGAATGACAGCATACAACTCGAAGTAAAAGTGACTAAAAAGAATCACCGGAAACTTTATGTTCCCGTCTTAGAAATTGCGCTTCTGTCGGTCGCTATTTTTTGGGGAACCAGTTATGGCTTAACGAAGCAGGCGCTCATTTATAGCTCAGTGATGGTGTTTATTATGCTCCGTTTTTCGGTTGCTTTTTTATCGTTGTTGCCGATGGCACTTCGAGATATCTACATGGGGCGTAGTAAAGATTGGAAAGTTGCTTTTCCAACGGGATCTATTTTGGCTGCAATTTTCTTTTTTGAAGTGACAGGAGTATTTCAAACCTCTGCGAGTAAAGCTGCATTTTTGATCAGTTTGTCGGTCATATTTACTTCGTTTGTTGAAGTCTTCATTAACAAAAACGCTATCAGCAGGGGCATGTTTTTTCTTGCGGTCTCAAGCGTTGTCGGGGTTTTCTTGTTAACCGATTCTAGTGGCTTGGAATTAACATTAAATCGAGGTGACTATTTTATTTTATCGGCGGCATTACTTCGAGCGATGATGGTGACAACGACTAAGCGAATCACTCAAGATAAGGTCATTACCAACGTAACGCTTACCTGCATTCAATCTTTAGTTGTCGCGGCCAGTGCTGGTGGTGTTATTTTATATAATTCGGGTTTGAATATGACATTTCCAACGAATGTCGAATTTTGGTTGATCATGGGATATTTGGTTGTGTGCTGTACCTTGTTTGCTTTTTTTGTGCAAAATCATGCGGTGAGAAAGTTATCCCCGACCAAGGTTTCACTATTAATGGGCAGTGAACCGATGTTTGGTGCTATTTTTGCGGTGATTTGGCTAAATGAATCCTTATCCGCGTTACAAGTTTTAGGCGGCTGCATTATTTTTGCGAGTGTGATGGTCGCTTCAATTCCTAAAAAAATTGAGCCAAATTGAGTCATAGAGAAAGTACGGACTCAATTATAAAATGGTGTCTAGATTCACTTGACCACTTTCACGGTCCCCGATATTTAGGTGGTATAAAGAGCACCGACTGGGGCTTTAAGTCCATCAATCTAATTGGTATTTGCGGGTCATTCCAGTTGATGTTGATTGGACTTCACTAAATCGCTTAAGAAGTCTGCCATGGCTCTGATCCTTGGCGAATGGCAGAGATCGGCTTGGATCACCAAATAAATAGCTTGATCTATGGCGACATCTGTATCGATACGTACTAAACCTTGTTTGACCGCAAGAAGGTTAGGTAGCACCGCAAACCCAAGACCGGAGCAACAAGCTGAGAGCTGTGAAGCGACAGAGCTTGTGGTTAGTATTGGCTCACAACCTTTGAGTATTTGTTGCACCCATTGCGCTGCAGGTAGGTGACTTTGTGAGTCATTCCAGCTAATGAATGCATCGTTTTCGTTTACGGAATGGCTTGGCGTTAATTGCTGCTGTTCTAGAAATCCGAGGCTGGCGTATAGCCCGTAACCGAGTTGGCCGATGCGTTTAAAACTAACGTGACCGCTGCTTGGCCTTACCATTCGTAATGCAAGATCGGCATCGTTGCGGTGTAGGTTACTGGTATGGATCCCGGTGAGGATTTCTAATTTGAGTTGTGGGTATTGTTGATAAAACGCAGGCAACGCAGGCAGGATCAAATGGCTCGCTAAATTCTCCGCAGTGGCGAGGCGAATTTTACCCGATAAGCTTTGATTACATTCTGCATCCGAGATAAATGCTTGGCTTGCTGCCTCCATTTGTTCTGCTTTATTTAATAGCGCCTTTCCTTCTTCGCTGAGCAGGTAACCAGTTTGTTGGCGTATAAATAGAGGAAGCCCCAGAGCCTTCTCCAACCTTTCTATTCGTCGGGACAAGGTGGCGATACCGATGCCCATGGTTTGCGCTGACGCTGTCAAAGTGCCATTTCTGGCGAGCGCCAGAAAGCAGCGTGCATCATCCCAAACCAGTTGTGTAACGATGCTTTTTTCAATTTTGGAAGATTGATTGCTAGTTTTGTCTAAATATTTCATTTTTGGAATATGACATGATGTTTGCTTTGGATCAATAAGCTGAGAAATGAATATGAAACAAAGACAACTAGGGCAATCCTTGATGGTGTCATCTATGGGCTTAGGGTGTATGGGCATGAGTGAGTTTTATGGCCCTAAGAATGACGAGCAGTCGATGAAGGTATTAGCCCGCGCGGTAGAGCTTGGTGTCAATTTTTTTGACAGTGCAGATATGTATGGTTCTCATCATAATGAACAGCTGCTTGGTCGTTTTCTTGCGCAAAGTTCTGCCGATATAAAAATTGCCACTAAGTTTGGCATTGTGCGTGAACCCGGAGAATATGCTCGTCGTATTAATAATCATCCAAGTTATGCACGACAAGCATGCGAAGCATCATTACGTCGCTTAGGTGTCGAGCAAATTGATTTGTATTATGTGCATCGAATTGATGTTGAGCAACCCATTGAAGAAACCATGGCGGGTTTAGTTGACTTGGTGAAAGCTGGTAAAATTGCTCATATCGGTTTGTGCGAAGTAAATGCCAGTACCTTGCGAAGAGCGCATGCAGTGTATCCAATTACAGCGGTGCAAACCGAGTATTCTTTGTGGTCAAGGGAGGTTGAACAGCAAGTCTTACCAACTTGCCGAGAATTAGGCATTGGCTTTGTGCCTTATTCACCGCTGGGGCGTGGATTTCTCTCGGGTTTGTTTCGGCAACACCAAGCTTTTGAGCAAGGCGACTTTCGGGCTATATTGCCACGCTTTTCCGCGCAGGCGATGGCCGAGAATCAACCCATTGCGTCTCTTATCGCACATATGGCGCAGCAAAAACAATGCAGCCCAGCGCAACTTTGTTTGGCTTGGCTATTGTCTAAGGGAGAAGACATTGTGCCGATTCCTGGAACGCGTCGCTTGTCCTTTTTAGAAGAGAATTGCGCGAGTCACGATATCGTTTTATCCGCGCAAGAACAAAGCGCCTTAGAGCAGCAGATTGAAAAGATGCCTTTGTCAGGCGATCGTTATCCGCCTGAGGGGATGGTGGGTTTGAATGCCTAAATGTCAGCCCATTGACTGCTCTCTGATGTGTCTTTTCGCATTTATTCGGTGATTCACTTCAATGGGGCCCCTAGTAAAGCGACAGATGTCGGACTTAGTGGCTTTGCCGCTTTATGCTTCAATACCCCTAATCATAATGATTGCCTATGGCGTATGCTGTTGATAGTATTTCCATTGTTGAAGATGGAGATTTTTGAGATGGAATTGAAGCAATTAAATCATGGACAACGAACTCGCTTGGCCTTTATTGATTTTAGTTTGGAATACTTTGGAGAAGTGAGTCGTAGCGATCTGATTAGTCGATTTCAGACTGGATTAGCGGCAGCGACTCGTGATTTAGCCGCCTATAAACAGCTCGCACCGACAAATGCGGTGCTGGATCATAAAGCCCGTCGTTACCTGCGTAGAAACCAATTTGAACCGCTGTTTTCGCATAATCCAGAAGCGATATTAACGGGGTTGTCGCAGGGATTTGGCGATGGTTTATCTTTTCCTTTAGAACCAAGCGATAGCTGCTTTGATGCAGTTCGTCTGGTTCATCCTAAAGCAGAATTTATTGCTGCCATCATGCGCGCTATTCATCATCGAGTGGCATTAAGTTGTGCTTATGTTTCGGTTTCTTCTGGAGAGACTCGCCGCGAAATTGTGCCACATAGCTTAGTGAATAACGGTCATCGTTGGCATGTTCGCGCCTTTGATCGGCAGAGCCAGAGTTTTAGAGATTTTGTTTGTACTCGTTTTACTCAGCTTGCCTTACTCGATGCTTCAATATCCACCGTGGAAGGTCGACAATATGATAAGCAATGGAATCAAATGCTTGAGTTAAATTTGGTGTCGCATCCCCGTATTAAAAACTCATTAGCGATTGAGCTTGATTATGCGATGCAGGATGGTTGTTTAAGCTTAGTTGTGCGTGCTGCATTGGCTGGATATCTATTAAGACAATGGAATGTTGATTGCTCGGCTGAGCATGTTTTGAGTGGTGCTGAATATCAATTAGCTTTGCAGGACAGCTCGGTATTAGCAGGCGTGTCGGGTTTGGCGATTGCGCCAGGCTGGCAGGGCGATTTTAGTTGATGAGCGCTATGTTATTTAACAAAGGATGGGTAGTTGAAGATGCGTCAAACTTTACGCGATAAAATTATTGCGGTATGTGAGCAAAAGATCCAGCAGAAGGGCGAGAGTGTTGGTTTGTCTTTTTACGCATTTTTTGCCAATAGAAATGATGACCCAGAATTACTGATGGAAGCTGCAAGCTGGTGGATCCTCGAACATAAACTCGATCATTTTGAGAAGGCGTTCAAGATTAGAGCATTGGTAGAGCAGGGTAAATAACTGAGTTAATGGGTGATGTTCACGCCGGACTGAATCGGCGTGATAGTTCAAGCTATACTAGTTTGCGTAGCAGCTGTCCCAGTCTCCGTAGTTTGCATCACCCGCTAAAATATCTAGTTCAACGGGACCGGCAAGTTGGGTAATCACTTCGGTGGCGGTGGTTAATACTTCTTCGAGCGGAGTTTGTTCAGTCAAAAAGGTGATTGCCACATGATATTGTTGATTAAAGTAGGCAATAAATAACTCCCAAGTTTGCTGCTGTTGGACTTGCACTAGCGCTGCTTCAATTTCGTCAAATTTTTCAATATCAGTGACGAAACGAATTTCGGCACAGGTTTGAGCAAAAGGGCCAATCGCCATCTTTTTAAGGTGGCGTAGTTTGTGATGATTTCTAATTTCTGGTTTAGCTAATTCGGGAACGGCAATAATAGTCATTGACTTACCTATATCTGATAAATGTGGCGTGATTTCGCCAGGAAAATGTATGTCGCTACTGCGATTGGCCGCGAGCTTAGTCTAGCTTTGGAAGCGGTGCAAGTGAAAGCTTGGTGCTCTGTTGTAATCATTGAGCGGAATCCGCTTATGAATCGCTGTACCGTTATCCTTACAGTTGTTTAAATTTCATTCACCAGCTTGGTTATTAATTGAGCTACTATACAGTGGTTAGCAGTATTTAAGCCAGTTTTAGGGGCTTGAATAAGTTTGAGCCAACGCTGCTAGTTCCGAGTCACTACGTGTCATACATGGATGAAGGCAGGAGTTGTCTCTTGGTTATCAGTCCTCTAGTGCCGCTGTATTGTACTCAATGTGTTTTACTTCTAATGTTTTTTAACTTTTGAACTAATACTCACGTTCTCGCGTGTGACTGACCTAAGGCCTGTGGCCTTAGGTTTTTTTTGTATTTTTATCGGTTATTTATCAAACTGTTTAATCAGTACCGAGGTATCGCTACGTGAGTAACCGCGCTGTTGCAGTTTCGCATACTCCGCATCAACTTGTTTAGCAAGGGGTAAATCAATTCCTAGATTTTCAGCTTCATCGAAACAAATGGCTAAGTCTTTGCGCATCCAATCGATCGCGAAACCAAAATCAAACTTGTCGTCAGCCATACTGTTTGCCCGATTTGCTAACTGCCAACTGCCGGCGGCACCGTGCTGAAGAACATTGACCACCGTATTGATGTCCAAGTCGGCCGCTTTTGCTAATTGTAGTGCTTCCGATAGGCCTTGCAAGACCCCAGCAATACACAGCTGATTGACCATTTTACAGCGTTGCCCATAGCCTGCACCTCCGACAAGATTAACCGCTTTGGCGTAGCTGTTAAGTACCGCTTGTACTTTATCTAAGGCGGCTTGTTCTCCGCCTACCATCACAGTTAAGGCACCGTTGATTGCTCCGGCCTCACCACCAGACACTGGGGCGTCTAAAAATTGCAGTTGCCGCTGTTGGGCTTGGGCGTAGAGTTCTCTCGCTAGGCCTGCCGAGGCGGTGGTATGGTCAACTAAGATGCTATTGGCCTTCGCTTTGGCGAAAATGCCATTTTCGCCGCAATAAACTTGTCTCACGTCTTCATCGTTACCAACACAAGTGAGTATAATATCGGCTTGAGCTGCGGCATCCCCCGGTGTGGCAGCTTGAGTCCCCTGATACTCACTCAACCAAGCCTTCGCCTTGGCGTCGCTGCGGTTATAAATGACCACCTTAAATCCTTGTTTACTTAAGTGGCCTGCCATGGGGTAACCCATTGTGCCTAAACCGATAAATGCAACGCTGCTGGTTTGAGATGTATCCATTGGTAATCTCCCTCTGTGGTTAGATGGCTTAAGATTTGTTGCAATGATAGTTGCATTGAACTAGTTCAATTTCAAATGATGAGCATGTTTTCATCTTATTATTTGAAAATTGACTTATTTAGCTGAGTCAATCATGAGACCTCCAATGACTGTGAAACAGAATTTTGTTAGGAAGGATAGTATTTCATCGCAGAGAGCCTTACGTGATTGAGGATGAACTGCGTGGGTTGCGTATGTGCTCAGCATTTTTTACAAGCTTGAGCGGTGATGAATAACGCCGACAGATTTAGAAGTTCGGCTATTTAATCATTTATAATTGAAGGGGCTGGCTACGATTATAGAGCGTTTGGATCAATATCCGCTCTATTTTGTAAGAGTAAGATGTAGTGAAGGTGGTTTTTGTTTCGTTCTTCAAATGGTATTGGAGATATCAACATCATGAAAAAAAGAGCAGTGACCCAACTTTTTTTAATGGTGTGTTGCTTTTTGGCGGAGCCTATAGAGGCATATGCTGAAGATAGTTCAATTAAACTGTCGGCCTGTGGCCATCATGATTATCCGCCTTGGAACTGGAGCAGTGGCTCGGAAATTAAAGGCGCGTGCGCAGAAGTCACTAAAACTTTATTTGCAAATCTTGGGGTGGATGTTGATTTGACCTATGTGGGTCCATGGAAGCGTTGCCAAAGTTATATTGAAACGGGGCGGGTTGATATCAATATTTGCTCGTTTATTAATGAAACCAGAAAAAGCTATTCAACATTTATTGCCACCCCAATGGGCTTTAATGAGCAAGCTGTATTTGTGAACAAAAGTGCCCAATTAACCTTCCAAACTTGGCAAGATTTAGCTGGTAAGAAAGCGGGGATGGTACTTGGTGTGAGTATTGGGCAGCGTTTTGATCGATATCTAAAAAACAATACCAATATTGAGCGAGTGACAACTTATCGGCAGAATTTTCACAAATTGTTTCATCAGCGGGTTGATTTTATTCCGGTCGGGCGGTTTTCTGGTTTAGCGATGTTGCAAGCCTTTGGGATTAAGGATGACATCGTTGACTTACCCACTTCCATCCTCACTGGCAATTTGTATATCTCTATGTCTAAAAAGTCCCCCTATTTGTACCTATTGCCTGAAATTGAAAAACAGATGCAAAGCGATGACTATCCGGTATGGGTCAAATCGTTGCTGATTAAGTACGCGGGAGTATATGCAAAAGAGGCTCAGCTGAAACCGATAGAGTGAGGTTTAGCATTTTTGTCATGGTTTACCTTAAATCCAATGTAATTAATAAGGACGTCTGATGGCTTACTTTGAGCAGAAGCACAGTTGTTCGGTTGAATTGAGCACTTCATTTTTCTTTGTTGTTATTGCTTGTTGAATTGCCGGGATGATTGTTGTTGTGGGCAAAGTTGTTATAGTTGCGGCTATTCCAATAACGCCTATCAAGATGAAACGATGCAGCATTTATTAATTGGCTTTAATCCTCAGGCTCGACCGCTTTACTTAGAAATTGCGCGATGTATTGAGAACGCCATTCTTAAGAAACAGCTTACCTTTCAGGACAAATTACCAGCTCATCGTCAGTTAGCTGCTTACATTGGGAGTAGCGCGGTCACCGTTCGTCAAGCTTATCAAGCATTGGAAGCCAAAGGCTTGCTGAGCGCGGGGGTGGGCAGGGGCACTTTCGTAATATTTAACGGTAATATGAGTGATGGTATCAAAGGGCGCACCGATGGAGAGGTGAATCTGTCCTTGGTTGCCCCTTTAGTTAGTCCTTTGCTCGGGCCATTGCAACGACATCTAAAGCAATTTAGTGATGCAGATCTGGAACGTTATTGCGGTTATGAAGATGGTGCAGGTAATCCGCAACATCTCGCCACTTTTAGTCAATGGTTGCAGCGCCAAGGTGTTGTTTGTGAGTCTGAGCAAGTGATCCCTTGTCATGGTGCCCAGCATGGTTTGCTGCTTGCGATTCTTGCTTGTACTCAGGTGGGGGATCGGGTGGCGGTTGAGTCTCTCTGTTATCCGGGGATCTTAGCGGTATTGCGCCAAACTGGTCGTGTACCTGTGGCAGTGTCACTAGATGAACAGGGGCTTTGCCCACAATCTTTACGTGAACAGCATTCTCAGCAATCGATTCGAGCCTTAGTATTGGTTGCATCTTGTCAAAACCCCACGGGTAGTGTGATGCCGAATAATCGCCGTGAGGCGCTTGCCGAGTTAGTGAAAGAGTTTGACATACAAGTAATCGATGACGATATCTATGGTTTTCTCAGCGAGGATGAAATCAAACCATTTTATTCATTTGCACCGAGTCAAACTATTTACTTGAGTAGCTTATCGAAAAGTGTTTCGCCTAGCTTGCGATTGGGCCTATTGGTTGTGCCTAAAGCTCAGCGAGACGATTATATTCATTTGTTGCGAACAACCCTATGGCTCCCTTCTCCAATATTACAAGAATTGGCCTGTCGAATGATTCGCAGTGGTGACGTCGATCGAATTAGTCAGTGGCAAAAGCAGCAGGCAGGGCAGCGTCAGCAATTGGCGAAACAGATCTTTGCGCAATTTGATTTTGTTGATCAGCAATTGCCAAAGCATCATGCATTCCATATTTGGTTATTACTGCCTCAAGGTTGGAGCAGCCAAGTGTTTACCGAGTTGATGGCTAAACAGCATATTCGAGTGAGCGCCGACTATCACTTTGCGGTGGTCACTAATCAGCAGCCAGCGGTGCGAATTAGTCTCATGGGGTGTCGCAGTATGACACAACTAAAGCAGTCCTTGCTGCAAATTCGCGACTGTTTACTACGCCGCTGTTAGCGTTGATTGAGCGCTCGCGAGATACATTTTTTAAGTAAACCTTGGGTAAAGTCTGCGTTTCACTAAACTGCGTTAGCCGATGATCGACATTGACGTAGATGGCAACATTTCAGATGTATTTTATTGTTTTAGTCAGTGACTCACGGCTGTAAGAATAATCGCCCGAATTCAATCAATCCTAGGCGCTTAGGGCAAATTTAAATGCTGTTAGCTGCTTGAATTAAGCTCAGTTTATCGCCAGAGATTTGCGTGCTTTGCATCGCCAAAGATAGAAAAATATTGTCGACTTGTAACAATATTTTACTGAGTCATTCAAATTAAAAAGCAATCCACAACTTGTTTACAGTGAGCTAGTTACAATGTTTTTTGTAGATGAATTACCTTGTTTGCAAGGAAAAATCAATAACAGGAAATGATCATCAGGCCTAGCCTGATCTTGCTCAAATGACGATTGATTTATTTTTGAGAAGATGAGGGGGCGTTGATGAGGTGTAATCAGCTACCGATGTTTGTGGTCGCCTTCGAGGCTATCAAGACGGCAATCATCTTAAATGCTGCGTTTCATTAATCAATCGCTTATAGACTCGCTTACAAGCAGCAAAAATTTGAGTTTATAGGCACCAATCTATTTATCGGTGAATATATGCAAATTTCGACAGTATTAACTCGGTCTATCCAGTATTTATGCCTGAGCCTCATTGGTTTCGCATTTACAACAAACTCATCCATGGCATCTGATTTAATGAATAAAAATGAACCGCATACATCCGCAATTGTATTAGCCGCTTTTGGTACCACATATGATTCTGCCGTCGAATCGCTGTTGGCGATTAAACGAAGCGTCGAAAAAGCCTACCCGAATACACCGGTACGTTACGCTTTTACCTCGAATATAATTCGCAAAAAATGGCATAAAAGACAAAGTGATCAGCAATATCAGCAAGACCACCCAGAAATTCCCGCGTCTTTTTATCAAGTGAAAAATGTATTGGGAACATTGGCCGATTTACAGAATGAAGGCTACAACCAGATTGTTGTGCAAACCACTTTATTGTCTCATGGCGAAGAGTTTATCGACTTAAAAGCTTATGTGGATGCACTCAACTCTATTGAAACCATCAAGCCGGAATGGAAGCCCTTTAAGCAGATCGCCTTGGGTCGCCCCTTAATGGGAACTTGGGGGAAACAGTACTCTTATTCTGAGGATATAGAAAAATTGGCGACATCTTTAGTCGACGATGTTGAGCAAGCGAAAGCTCAGCACAGCGCCTTAGTTTATATGGGACACGGTAATGATCATCTCTCGACCGGTTTGTATTACGAGTTAGAAGAGCAGTTAAATCAGCTTTATCCTGACCTACAGATCTATGTTGGTTTGGTTGAAGGCCATCCTAATTTTGCTGCCTTATTGCAAAAGCTAAAAAATGACCGGATCCAAACCGTCATGATTAAACCACTGATGGTGGTTGCGGGTGACCATGCAAATAATGATATGGCTGGCGATGAAGATGATTCTTGGAAAGTAATGCTGAGCCAAAATGGGATTGCGGTTACTCCTATCCTCGAAGGTCTAGGCAGCAACGACAAGATCCAACAACTGTATTTGCAACACCTTCGCGATGCGGCAAAAGACGGCAACATTACTTTGAAATAATCAGTTAACGGAGCTGGGCGAAAAACTCGCTAAGTTCCGTATGTTCTCTTCATTAGGTAGACCATTCATTTGCACAAAGCGCTGAACCAAAGCTCAAAGGTCATTATTGAAGCAAGGCAATTAAGCCGTTGTTTTGATCGCACTATAGCTGTCGACAAGGTTGATTTTTCTCTGAACCGGGGGGAGATTTGTGCCTTCCTTGGTCCCAATGGCGCGGGTAAAACCACCATTATAAAAATGTTAACTGGGCTACTTGAGGCAAGTTCTGGGGAAATTTTATATGAAGGTGAACATTTCCATCCTCGCCGTTTAAATTTGAAGAAGTTGATCGGAGTGGTTCCGCAACACAATAACTTGGACCGAGAATTGAGCCTGGTCCAGAATCTGCGGGTGCATGGTATGTTATACCATTTACGAGGTAAGGCGCTGGAGCAGCAAATTGAGCAAAGTTTGCAATTTACTGATTTGTACGAGCATCGAAATAAACCTGCAGAAAAACTCTCTGGTGGTATGAAACGCAAGTTGGTGATCGCTCGCGCCTTAATGCATCAGCCAAAGATCTTATTTTTAGATGAGCCAACGGTGGGACTCGACCCACATAGTCGCCGGCAAATGTGGCAATTTCTGAGTCGGATTAACCAGCAGCAACAGTGCACCATATTTTTAACCACTCACTACATTGAAGAAGCCGAGCGTTTGGCGCAGCGGGTGATTTTTATTGAGCAAGGCAAACTGATCGCCGAGGGCACGCCCGAACAATTAAAAACCAAGGTTGGTCAGTTTGTACTCGACATTCAAGGTGAAAACTTAGAGCAAGAGTTTTTTGAACAGCGCCAAGATGCACTGAGTCGTTTGGCGAATATTACCGATGCACCAGTCAGCATTCGAGAAACCACGCTCGAAGATGTGTTTCTAACGCTCACCGGCAAGAGGCTAATCAAACATGCTTGATGGGATTTATGGCATTTACTATCGAGAGTGCACCATTTTACGTAAAAAATTAGTGCGTACGGTGTTGGCCGGAGCGGTTCCTCCTTTTTTATATTTGATGGCCTTTGGCTTTGGGGTTGGTAAAGAAACTCAGGTGGGGGGAATCGATTATCTCACCTTCTTATTGCCTGGTTTGCTGGCTATGTCGAGTATGAATCAAAGCTACAATATTGCCTCAGAAATTAATATTAGCCGTTTCTACTTAAAGATTTTCGAAGAGTTTTTGTTGGCACCCAATCAGCGTTGGCAAATTGTTGCGGGTGAAGTGTTATACGGTATGACCAAAGGCTTGATCCCTGTGGTGATTATTGCTGTTTATAGTGTGTTATGTGGCGTAAAACTGCACTTTTCAATACTGTTTTTTGCCTCATTAGTCTTGCACTTAGCGGCGTTTTCCTTGATTGGTTTTATTGTGGCATTAAAGATGAAAAATCATCGTGACCAAGCCACCATGAACGCCTTTATTATTACTCCCATGATGTTTCTCTCGGGGACTTTTTTCCCGGTTGATCAAATGCCAAGCATTATTCAGGTGGTGGCGGCATTTTCACCGCTGACATACAGCGCTGAGCTGCTCCGTTCGGCTTTGCTAAATCAAGGGACTTTTAGTTTTCAGTCTCTTGGGATTTTGTTGCTGCTTAATTCATTATTGCTGTGGATTGCTCACTACATTGTTCAGCGAGTTGAAACATGAAGCCGCTGTTGGTCAGCTTATTTATCGTTTCGGCGTTGCTCTCCACCATGGTCGGCCCGCACTGGATTAATCCTTTGGCGATGACCAGTGTTGAGCAAAGTATTCTGCTGGAGTTACGCTTTCCGCGGGTATTATTTGCAGCTGTCATCGGTGCCATGTTGGGCCTTAGTGGCAGTATCTACCAACTGACCTTAAAGAACCCGCTGGCCGATAGCTTTACCACGGGGGCGGCTTCATCGTCGGCGCTTGGTGCTGTACTGGCGATAGCGATCGGCGTACCGGTGTACTTGGTCTCGGTATTTGCCTTTGTCACTGGGCTTAGTGGTTTAATCTTGGTCTATCGGATGTCTTTAACTCAGGGGCGGATCAATCCTATCACCATGATTTTAGCTGGCGTGGTGATGAATATTGTGGCATCGGCCATGATTAGTTTCTCGAAATACTATTTTGAAGACTCTTTGAACTCAATTGTGTACTGGTTAATGGGCGGCATATTTCTAGTCAGTTGGGACAAGCTCGCGTTGTGCGCCCTGATCTTGACTGGCGTTTACTTCTATTTGCAGCGACAAGCCTTAAAACTCAACATCTTAGCTTTGGATGAACAATCGGCACAAAGCTTGGGGCTAAACGTGCACCGCTTACGCTCGGTCGCTTTTGTGTTATCAACTATTTTGGTGTCAGTGGCGGTGAGCTTTTCTGGCATTATCGGTTTTGTTGGGCTGATTGTTCCGCATGTTGCACGTAGCTTGTTTGGCAGTGACATGAAACTGAATATTTTTTATTCCAGCCTGTTGGGTAGTTTTTTGTTAATGCTATCGGACACCCTTTCCCGGGTGATTATCCCTGGTGGTGCAGAGCTGCCTGTGGGGATTATCACGGCCATTTTAGGTGGCCTATTTTTCTTTTACTTGTTACGTACTCGCAGAGGGCGCTTCTGGAATGGCTAAAATTAGCATTAATGCGCTCTGTTATCAGCGTGGTGACTTCCAACTTGAGCTGGATTCTCTCACCATTTCCGAGGGTGAGAAAGTGGCCTTAATGGGGGAGAACGGTTGTGGTAAAAGTACCCTGATCAATCTGCTAACTGGTCTGATTGAACCGCCGCCAAATAGTGTATTTTATGATGGGTTTGATCTTCGAGATACGCCCCATTTAGCACGGGCTAAACAGTTTGCCTTGCTGTCGCAGTTTTCTGATATTTCTTTTCCGTTTAGTGTCTTTGAGGTGGTGCAGCTGGGCCGATTTGCCTGCTCCAACGGCCAGTCTTTTTCGCAGCAAGACAGAGACAAAACCCAAGCGCTGCTGTCGCTATTGGATATTCAACGCTATCAAAGTAAAAGTTATACCGAGCTGTCTGGTGGCGAGCAGCGTCGGGTGATGTTGGCTCGGGTGCTTAATCAAGATGCACCAATTGTCTATTTGGATGAACCCAACGCCAGCCTAGATATTCGCCATACCTTGCAGATCTTTGAGCATCTATATAGTTTGCCGCAAACTATCATTAGTTCGGTTCACGATATCAACTTAGCGCATCGTTATTTCGATCGTTTTCTTTTCTTGAAGCAGGGCAAGCTGTTGTACGATGTAGTGCAACAACAGTTAAGCCCTGCACTGCTTTCTGAGGTGTATGATGTGTCGGTTACTCGCAGCGATACTAGCTTTTGTTTTAATCCCTAACGCTTTTGCTTATCAGCGAATTGTTCTGCTTGCGCCCGCCGCTGGCGACATCCTGATCCAGCTCGGTGCGGCAGATAAGGTAGTTGGGGTGACTCGCAATAACTTTGATTTTCCCAATGCCACTAAAATAGGCTCGCATATCAAACCTAATGTTGAGTTGATTAAGAGACTTAAGCCTGATTTATTAATTATTAGTTCTAATCGTTTTTTCTCTCAGCAAATGGCCGCTTTAATTGACGCACAAACGCTGCTGTATAATCCCTTAACCTTGGATGACATTCTGGTGCAAGTACAGCAGCTAGGCGAGTTAAGCGATCACCAGTCGCAGGCCAAAGCATTAATCGATAAACTCACCCTGTTACGCGCCGAAATTAAGCCTTTAAAGCTTAAACCAAAGGTGGTTTATGAAGTGACCGAGCATCCCTTCATGATTGCGGGGAAGGGCAATATTGTGAATAGTATTATTGAAGCGGCTGGGGGAGAGTTATTTGCGCCCTCGCAACGAAAGATTGCTAAGTTTAATTTCGAGAGCGTGCTGTTTGCCGCCCCCGATTATTATATTTATCAAACGGGACCGATGAATAAAAATCCCACCCCGCCTGCACAAAGAGCCAATTACCAAGCGCTACACAGTCATTACATGAAGGTGGACCAGCTGAGTTTCTCGCGTGCCAATACGGCCTCTTTTTATCACGCTCTAGCCTTAAACCAAGCCTTTGCTCAACAATAAGATCCCTCATTTTCGATGCTCTCAGCGAAATTGGAGCCAACGTTTCGCTTGTTGGTGTCGGCAGCCATATATATACAAGCTAGGTCGTTACCATCTATTTGACATGAAACGCTGTGTTTAATATTTTTTTTCAAAACCTTACTGATACTCTATTGATTAATATAGAATTACTTTGAATGTGAAACAATCTATGTGTGATACATGCTAACTGCATGTGCCTAAAAGATGGGAGTTTGCTCAAGAAAGTAATGTTGCAACTAAGTAAGTGATGGATGATAGTTGGAATGGGAGACGTTATTGATACCGACCTTTCTTTAAATATTATCGCGGATTTCCCCCTGACTGGAGTGCATATCGAGAATCAGTGAAGCATAAATCGGTACGGCCCAAAGGGGAATAAACCCCCAGGGCGGGATCGCACTTTGTTAACAGATATGATCTAATACCTCTAAACTCTAAGCTACATAGTTATTTTGAACATAATTGAACATTTATCAGTCGTCGAGGATACTCGATCTGACATCAATCAAAAGCATGACCTTATTGACGTGATTTTCCTTGTTATCAGCAAAATAAATAAGACATCCATCGTAATTAGAGAATAACTAATCACGTTATAAAGCGATTCTCTTCAACTAGTGAAATATAAGCTTGAAATGGCTGTCCTTATCGAACAAGGCTTGAGTCGCAACTATAAGATAATTAATGTTTTTTGTGTTTTTAGACACGAATTTTCAAGACAGTCAGCTTAAAACTACTTATTCATTTTGCTCAAAAATCAGCTTAAAAGTATTTAAATTTGATTATCATTTTAGTGAGCGTTTGCAAGCTAATGAGTCCCCATACGATCAAACGTGATGCCTTGCTCGATCAATCATTGTTCTTCCACAATAGGCAGGCCGCAGGGTATCACTATCTTGTCTACCCATCATAATAATTTGTCATCTCTGACAAAATGAACCGTAGCGCACAATTTGTCCATGCTTGGCTCTTTACAATCAGTTAAGCAAAGCAACGATGGCGTTTTATAGCCACTTTTATCGATAACAATTAGTGAGGCTTAACATGGACAAGATCATTATTTCCCCAAGTAAATATATTCAAGGTTCCAAGGTTATGGCGAGCATCGGCGACTATCTTAAACCCTTAGCTCATAAGGTGATGGTAATTGCCGATGGTTTTGTCACCGAACTGGTGGGCGCGACGGTAGCGAACAGTTGTCAACAATCGCAAGTTGAGTTGAGCATGCTTGAATTTACTGGCGAATGTAGTCGACCCGAAATTGAGCGCTTAACTGCGATTGCTGAACAACAAGGAAGCCAAGCGATTGTTGGAATTGGCGGCGGAAAAACCTTAGATACTGCCAAAGCGGTGGCCTTTTACAGCAAGCTACCGGTGGTGATTGTGCCAACGATTGCTTCGACCGATGCACCAACGAGCGCCTTGTCGGTTATTTATACACCTGAAGGGGAGTTTAGCGAGTATCTGGTTTATCCACGTACCCCAGATATGGTGATCATGGACACCGCTATTATTGCCGCTGCGCCAACCCGTTTATTGGTGTCGGGGATGGGGGATGCTTTATCGACCCACTTTGAAGCGAGAGCAAACAGCATTTCTAACAAGGCGACAATGGCGGGTGGCGCACCAACTCGAGCCGCACAAGCGCTGGCTAAATTGTGTTATGACACCCTGCTTGCTGATGGCTTAAAGGCTAAAATAGCCTGCGATCAAAATTTATCGAATACTGCTTTGGAAAATATTATTGAGGCGAATACCTATCTTTCTGGGATCGGTTTTGAAAGTTCTGGTTTAGCCGCCGCACATGCCATCCATAATGGTTTAACCAAGCTTGAAGAATGCCATCATCTCTATCATGGTGAGAAGGTGACATTTGGGACCTTGACTCAGTTGGTACTAGAGAATGCGCCGCTGGCTGAAATCGACGAAGTCATTGAGTTCTGCCGCTCGGTGGGTCTGCCGACTAACTTTCAAGCCATGGGGGTGACTAAGATTAACCGTGATAAATTACTCGAGGTTGCAGAAGCGTCTTGTGCTGAAGGGGAAACCATTCACAACATGCCCTTTGAAGTCACGCCAGAGTTAGTATTAGCGGCAATGTTAACTGCCGACCTACTTGGTTCTCGCTAGTGCCGTTTTGCGCAGTAGTTTGATGGACTCACTGAGTACCTTGAGACTCGAGTTTGGATTGAGGCCACTGTATGCGGCCTTTTTAGTTTCTATTTTAAGCCAAAGCATGGGACATTTTTGCTTGAAGGTATGCTTTGATTCAGGAGATTCATCGCGATTTAATCTATGCGATGTTTGACATTCGCGTAATAAATTCTAGTTTGATTCGTTTTGCAGCCGAAACCTGATTTTGAATGAAAATTGGCTCGATGTGGTTATCGCAGCTGTAACTTTATTAGGTTTTATTGTGGTTGTTGGGCAAAGGCGTCAGGTGAAAGCTTGAAGCTTCGCCATGCTGGAAACTTTAATCATCGGTGTTTTCTTTGGATTACCCTTATACCTTTATCTAAAGGAAAAACAGTTTTTGAGTGCTGATTTTGGCTTGATTCTGTCGCTGAATAAAGGCAGATGAGGTGCTAAGAATTCTTTATTGAGCTTTTGTTCATGAGCCGTTGCGCAGCACACTATCATTGGGTTTCGCACAGATCACCCATCTTGACAGTGAGCGACGGACTTGTGCGCCGACACTTTGCCTAAGATGGGCTGCAGCAATGGCTTGTTGTCAGTTTTCTTTTACTCCGTTGTCATCGGTGGTTGGATATTTGCTGGTGATGGCACTTGATTAAACTTGCTCCAGTTCAAATCATCCAGTATTAACAGTACGCAAGGCACGATGATCGAAGCCAACAGGGTGGCCGAGATCAAACCAAAGGCGATACTGGCAATCAGCGGGATCAGAAATTGTGCCTGAGTGCTGGTTTCCGTTAATAAGGGCAATAAGCCGGCAAAGGTGGTTAAAGAGGTGATGAAAATCGCCCGAAAACGGTCGTGGACTGCGGCCTGACAGGCCTCCATCAAGCTTCCCCCTTGAGCGATATTTTGTTTCACAAAGTTCACCAGTAGAATATTATCGTTCACCACGATCCCGGCAAGGGTGGCAAAGCCAACCAAGCTGGGAATAGTTAAATCGAGCCCCATACCAAGGTGACCCCAGACGACTCCTATCCAGCCCATGGGGATGGCCAGCAATACCGCCAGAGGTTGGCTGTAACTTTGAAACAGGAAGGTGAGGATCAAGTAGATACCTATCACTCCCAAGATAAAGAAGGTTAATAACGAGCGACCGGTGTCGGCACTTTCCTTATCTTGCCCTTGCGAGACAAAACTAAGTTCGGGAAACTTCTGCTGCACATTGGGGACAAACTCTCGATAAAACTGCTGCATGATTTCTCTGGCATTGGCCACATTGGTATTAATATTACCCTGCACCGTGACGGTGTTATTGCCATTGATCCGGTTGATTCGTGAGTAAGCCTGTTGCTCGCTAAATTCAGCTACGCTGGAGAGTGGCACCAAACGCCCATTACTGGCAGTCACGGCTAAGTCTTTTAGCCCTTGTAAGCTAGCCTGGGCGGTGAAATCAGCGAGGCGCACCGTAATGTCTAGGGTTTCGGCCTGTTGAAACACCGTGAGCTCGGTACTGCCTTTAACCGCACTGCTTAGAGTTTGGGCAATTTGCGCGGCGTTCACGCCCATCACTCCCGCTTGATCTTTTAGGCTCACCAGGATCTCAGTTCTGCCTTTGCGCAGGTCGCTGGACAAGTTAAACACGCCATCGAAACCTTTCAGCCATTTAATCAGTGAGCGGCTCACCTGATCCAGATCATCTAAGGAAGCGCCTTGCACTCGAATATCGATACCATTGCCGGCAATCCCTCTTTCTTTATCGGTGAACTTGAGTGACACCACATCGGCGACTGGCCCCACTTTCTCTTTCCAGCTTTGGATCAAGCTCTTAATACTCTGTTGGCGAAATTGCGCGGGTAGCAGATCGGCACTCACCGTCGCCATATGAGGCCCCGATTCATTGGCGTCTAGATTACTGTTGTAAGTGATGGTCGTGCTATTAATTAGCGCTTCAGACTGAGGAAAAGCCTCGGCATAATCTTGATTCAGCTGCACTAAAGCCGCCGATACTTTTTCAACGACCGTTTCAGTTTGGCTGAGTAAACTGCCTTGTGAAAGCAGAATACGAGCCTGCAAGGTATCACTCTCCAAGGCGGGCATGGCCTTAAATTTCAACCAGCCGGCAGAGAAGGTTGCACTGGACACAAGCACTGCCATGAACAATAAACCTAAGGTGAAATAAGGCGCGCGCATCGCTTTCATCGACAGTGGGACAAACAGGCCATCTCTTAATTTTTCAAAGCCTGCAATAAAACGTGCGCGCACTGGATCCGGTTTCGCCTGCAAGTCACTGTGGGCAAGGTGCGAGGGGAGGATCAGCAGCGCTTCGACTAAGCTCACCAATAGGGTGATGAGTAAAATAATTGGTATATAGCGCAGTACTTCGCCCATTTTCCCGCTTAAAAACATCAACGGACCAATCACCATCAGAGTCGTGGCAAAGGAGGCCAGCACGCCGGGGAACACTTGTTTACTACCCACAATGGCCGCTTCTATCGGCGGCATCCCTGCTTGGCGCTTCGCGGCAATGTTCTCGGCAATAATTAAAGAATCATCCATCAATAAACCAATGGCGACGATCAGGCCGACCATGGTCATCATGTTGATGGTATAACCGAGCACGTGCATCACAAAAATTGAACCCAGAAAGGACACCGGTAAGCCCATCGCGACCCAAAAACTAAAGCGAATATTAAAGAAGGCCCATAACATCAGGAAGGCCAATAGCAAACCCTGTATGCCGTTGCTGCTAAGAATGCGTAAACGTTCTTTGATGTTGACACTAAGGTCTTGAGTGATATCGAAACTGACCCCCTGCGGTGCCATGGCTTGCTCTTTCGCCACTAAGCTCTCTAATGCCGCTTTGACCTTGAGCGAGTCTTGAGCGTTGCTTTTTGAGATCTGTAAGATCGCCGCGCGCTGGCCTTCGAATAATATTTTATCTTCATCGAGCGCAAATTTTTGCTCCACCTCTGCAATATCGCCGAGTCGCAGTTGGGAGCCCAATTCACTACTTTTAATGATGATGTTTTTTATTTCGTCGACACTGTTACTCTGTTGTACTAGGCGCACGCTGGTCTCAGCCAAGTCGCTGCGAAACACTCCGGCTGGCGCATTCAGGTTTTGTTGCTCAACCACCGCCGAGAGATCGGCAATACTCAGGCCATATTGTTTGAGCGTCCAGTCAGACACTCGAATTTCTATTTCTTGTTCGGAAAATCCGCCGACACTGACCTGAGCAATCATCGGATTGGCTTTTAAACGCTGCTTCACTGCTTGCGCAAACAGGTAAAGATCACGCGCCGACATATCGCCACGAATCGCCACACCGGCAACTGTGGCAACCCGGTCCAATTTACTGACGCTGATTTGTTCAACCCGTGCCGGAAAATCGTGAATGGCATTCACCTGCTGCTGAATGTCGGCGGTGATGATGTCGATGTCTTCGCCAGAATTAATTTCGGCATTGGCGATGGCTAAGTTTTCTCTGGCATCACAGCTGAGCTCTTTAATCCCATTGAGTTTGTCGATGGCATCTTCCAGTGGTAGGCAAATTTCTTCGAGTACCTCGTAGGGAGAAGCGCCGGGATAATTAACCCGAATTTCAACATCTTTAGTCGGGGTGAGAGGAAAGGTATCTTTCTGTAATTTGGGAAGCGCAAAGGCACCGAGTAACAGTAGCGCTAGCATCAATACATTGGCACCGGTGGCATGGCGAGCAAATAAGGCAATCATCATTGACCCTCCATACTTTGCGGCTTCGACGCTTTAAACCCAGTGGTTTTATCCAGCCATGCTTGAATTTTAGGATCGACCTGCGGTTTTAGTTGCATGCCTGTAACTGCCGGTGAAAGCTGACTTAAGACCACCTTATCATTGGCCTGCAGACCCGATTGGATCACCGCAATTTGCTGTTGAATAAAGGCGACCTTAACTGGCCGAATCACCAGTTTGCCTTCTTGACCGACCAGATAGACCTGATCATTGTGAACGGCATTGGCTGGGATCAGCAGCTGCTCGTTTAATACCGGTGCTTTGAGCGTGACTTGCACGAAGGTATCGCGGATCAACGGCGGTTTTTCACCGGGTTTGGCTTGCTGATAAGGATTATCGATGTGAACCACAATGCTTTGACTCTGGGTTTGCGCATCAATTTGCCCTCCGGAGCGACTGACCTGTGCCTGCCAATGGACCAGCTGTTCGCCCACCTTGAGTGAGACCCGCGCGCTTAAATTGTTATGCGCAGTATCTTCCATGGGCGCAAGGGCTGTGGCCTGATGTAGCGGGCGCATTTTGCCTAAGGGAAACTGAGCCTTAACCTCAACCGCACTGATCCCGTCGGCACGAAGTAAAGTTTGCCCCTTGCTAACGTATTCTGCCTTATCGACCAAGGTCTCGGTAATGCGCAGAGCAAAGGGGGCAACAATGCTGGTATTGATGAGGTCTCGCTCGGCCTGAGCCAACTGTATTTGTAAAACCTGCTGCTCCGCCTGATTGATCACCAGACTGTTTTTTAGGGTTTGCAGTTGCTGTTGGCTACTGAGCAGTTGGTGGCTTGCGTTGTCTTTTTCAGTTTTTGAAATGTGCCCGGTGCTGCTTAATTTTAGAATCCGCTGATACTCGGATTTTTGCAGCTCATATTCTTGCACGGCAATGTTCAGCGATTCGCTAATCGTGCGGTCTTTAAGCTGGGCCACTGCAATCTCGGCATTCAACTTCGCGACTTCCAGCTGATAAGTGGATGGATCGAGCTTGAGAATCACCGCCCCCTGCTGGATCACTCCGCCATCGGCAAAATCCTGATGGACCCAAAGAACTGTCCCTTCTAATTCTGCTTGCGCCTGCCACTGTTGCTCGGGTTCGGTGTAACCATAACCTTGTACCATTGGCTGAATTTTACGTGGCAGCACTTTAAGGACTCGCACCACCTTTTTGGGAGGCGCTTGAGAGGCCGCTGGCGGCTCGGCTTTCATACTTGAAGCAAAGGCAAGGAACAGGCCACCAAGTATCAGGGGGGGAATAATCACGAGTCTCTGCTTCCAGCTGAAGTGGGACATGTCGCTCTCCTTGGACAATCACATGTAATACGTGTTTTTTTGTGTTTTAAAAGTTGTATTTAAAGCTCTAAATAAAGAAGCCACTGGGTAAGCAGTGGCTTAGCTTCGATTAGAAGGCTCGTCCTTTTCCTTGGCCACCTTCTCTTTGACCACCTTGTCGCATTCCTCGTTGGTGATTTAATTCATTCTGGTCGAGGAATTGATCGCCATTACTATCTAGGCTTTCAAAGGTCGGCGAGTTGGCTATGTTTTTTAAATTGCGACCGGCTTCGGTTTGTTGTGCGATACGCTGGGCCTTAAAGGCATGAAACTCGTCTGCACTAATCCGTTGGTCCTGATTGGTATCCATTGTTGTGTAGGCTGGCATTTGTTGGCGCTGACTACTGTTGTTATTGCCTTTAGCTGTGGCATAAGCTCCGAGGCTAAGAACAAGACCTAAGGCGGCAATTGCTGAAATAGTTAATTTGCTGTTCATCATGTATCCCCTCTTGTTTAGTTATTTAAAGGATAGCGATTTGAATGTATGGCAACGTCAGTCAATGTAAATACTTGTAAAATATCAATTAAATAAGGGTGTAAATGGTATGTGTTCGTATTCTTGTTGGGTGTGAAGCGATGCTAAGTGCTGAGAAGGGAGGGTATCGTTTGGTGCCTTATTTAATGTTTGTTGTAACTCAATTAACCTTTCTTCAAATCGACTCAGATTGGTGATTGACACTCGGCTGCCAAAAAGAACTTGAGCTAACAAATGAGAAACCTGACAAATATGCCATTACCTTTTTTATCGTTTTCTTAGAACGATGGCGCTAAATCAGGAGATGCCATTGGAATACAAAGGCGTTAATCGGCCATTGTATTTTAAACATTTTCAGGATAAGCCCAGTGCGGAGCTGTATACAGGTGGAGGGGCCAGAGGTTAGATACCTGCGGCTACTTGATTATGTATTTGCGTTTTGTACTGTACTTATTTTTACCCAAAATGCTTCTTGGCAATGATTAATAAAATTTTTACGCTTTGGGTTAATGTCATAATCTTCAGGCTCAAATAAAACTTCATAATTGATAAAGGATTCTTCACAAGCCACTTCTGTATTCGAAGATTCAACGTCCTTCTCAATACTCTGCTTTATCGTTACACCATTTCTAAACTTAACTATTTGCTCTGAATATTGAGTAACAACCCCATCATCTTCAACTAACTCATTTACAAGATTTCGCTCAACAATCAATTGATTTTCGAGTGAGTTGGTTATTATCGATACATATGTAAATAAGTTGTTCATAATATAAATGCCATAAAATTGAGGCTCACATAACGCCGCACTCTAGCGAATCCCCTCATAATCCTTAGGATATTCATATAAGTAGAAGGACGATATTCAAAAGATATTCAAAGAGATATTCAAGACAGCCCCACCTTAGGGCTTCAATTGAACAACCCGCCAATTAGAATGGCGGTCTAAATATTTGTACTAGAATTTCGACTCATCGCTGAGGGCAAACTTGAGCGAGAACGCCGAAGTTTACCCCATTTACAATGTTATCGTGGACGCAGACCATTTGTCATCAAATGCCTTCAAGCGTGGCTTTGATGGTATCTTCAAGGGCAATGGTTGGACGACCAATGAGGCGTGACAGGTCGCGGCTTTCACTATAGAGTCCACCTTTGGCTGCACCAACCTCTGAATTAGCCAAAAGAGTGGCAAATCCTTCTGGTAAGCCCGCGCCAAGTAATAACTGAGCAAACTCTGCTTCTGGCATATCTTTATAAGCAATGACTTGGCCAGCTGCTTTGCTAACTGCTGCCGCGTATTCACTAAGTGTAAATGCTTTATCGCCGGCTAATTCGTAAACCTTACCTGCTTGTTTATCGCTGGTGAGCACTACCGCTGCGGCTTCTGCATAATCGAGGCGGGGAGCGGTTGAATATTTACCGTCAGCTGAACTACCACATATCACACCGTGGGTTAGGGCCATAGGAATATTCATTGTGTAGTTTTCGGTATACCAGCCGTTGCGCAATAGGGCGTGAGGGATCCCTGATTCTGCTAATAGTTTTTCCGTTGCAATATGATCTGCTGCCAGTGCTAAGGGGGAGCTATCCGCGTTTAATAGGCTGGTATAGGCAATAAAAGGGATGCCCGCAAGTTTGGCGGCGGTAATGACATTGTGATGCTGAGATTGTCGATTCTGCATATCACTTGAAGAAATCAATAATAACTTAGTGATACCTTTAAATGCTGTGTTCAGTGTTTCTGGTTGATCGTAGTCAGCAAGTCGGAGCTGGATCCCTTTTTCAGCGAAGTCTTTTGCGTTGTCAAGGTTGCGCACGGCAGCAACAATTTGACTGGCATCGGTTCTTTTTAATAGAGCGTCAATTACTAAACGTCCAAGTTGACCAGTGGCACCTGTAATTAAAATCATATTTTCTCCTATTAATTTTCTCGCGTTGAGGCGTAGAATAAACGACTCGCTAACATATAGTAAGTACGCACCAAAAGGTAAGTATGAAAAGAGTGGATGAAGAATATGGCCAGCAGCCAAAAGTAGGGTTTTCAGAGCGTTTCACCCGTGGTGATGTTTTTTCTGCTCAATGCCCCTCACGCGAAGTCTTAAAACATATCACCAATCGGTGGGGCGGCTTGGTGCTGATAGCCCTTAAACTGAACCAAGGACCAGCTTATCGATTTAGTGAGTTACGCCGTCTTATCCAGGGGGTGAGTGAAAAAATGTTGGCACAAACCTTAAAAATGCTGGAACAAGATGGTTTTGTACAGCGTACTGATTTTCAGGTTGTACCACCTCATGTGGAGTATAGTTTAACGCCCTTGGGTGCCGAAGTTGCGGTGCATGTGGTGGGTTTGGCGGATTGGCTCGAAGAGCATATTCAAGACATTTTGTCGCATCGCAAGCTAAGCTGATTCCGGCGTGCCACCATTAAAAATGGGTCCTTGTTTAATCCGTTCCGTGGTGAAGGAGCGCCTCATTTGTTTGTTGCAGTTTATGATTCGCTTTCCATCGCCAAAAGGAGAGTGCTTTACAAGTATAGGGGGGAAGATTTAGTCTCTCTTGCGAGACTAAAGAGTTATTCTTCGTCCTTTAAATTGCAAGCCATGATTCTCGGTCTCGAAACGAATTTAGGAGAAAACTTAATGAAGCAAGTGGGGCGGGTTTACCTGTTATGCGGAAAAGTTGCGAGTGGCAAGACCACCTATGCCAGAAAACAGGTTCAGCAAGGGAGGGCTATTTTGTTGTCGTTAGACGAGTTACATCTTAGTATTTTTGGCCCAGAGCCAACTCGAGAGCAAATTGACGATAGCTATGATAGTTGTTGTGCTTACCAACAGAACTTAGCCTTAAAGTTATTAAATTTGGGGATCGATGTTTACATCGATTGGGGTTTTTGGAGCCGAGCCGCACGCGTACAAGCGAAGCGTTTTTTTGAAGCGCAAGGTATGGTGGTTAGCATGATTTACTTTTCGCTGACCGATGAAGAGCGCCTGGCGCGAAACCGCCTACGCAATGCGGACTCTGATCCCCATTCTTTTAAAATAGAAGAAAAGGATGTGAGTTTGTTCGATAGTTACTTTGAAACACCGAGTCCTGAGGAATATGACCTTGTGATTGGGGCTGAGCATTAAGTCTTGGTTTTTATTGTATCGCTTGATATGAATCGGGTTCGCACGACATTATGATTTGTTTCGGCTGCTGCTTCGCCCTATGACTAGTATTTAGTCTAGGCAAAGCATCCGTTTAGAGCACTATCGGTGAGATTGCCGAAGTGACTCTATTAATGGCTGTCGTTTGAACTTGTGACAGAACAGACTTTTTAAATCTACTGGAGCAGTGCTAAGGCGTATTGAGCGCACTTAACAGCCAAATTTTAGCTTCATCCCAAGTGGTTGTTTGCCCATCCATTAAACGGCCCAACATCACTCCCATCAAAATGTGGTAGGTTTTTTTTGCTGATTGCTCTCCGACATATTGAGCAATGAGTTCAAGGTACTTTTTTTCGGCGAGTTGCATATGCTGATCAGCACGAACTTGCTGGCTATTCATGCCTCGAATGTAGTCGAGTACTAACCCTATTTCATTAGCAAACCGTTGTTCAATTTGTTGCATCAGTGATAGCAGCGCATCAACTCGTTCAGTTAAAGGCGCGGTTAAGCAGAGCTGCGATAATTGCATGCCTTGCAGAGTGATGGCCTCGAGACTTGCAGAAAATAAACTCTCTTTACTAGGAAAGTAATGGTATAGCGCGCTTTTCGACAAGCCTAATTCTAGAGCCAGTTGGCGCATGCCAAGTTGTGAGTAACCGTGCTTTAAGAACAGCTGTGCAGCTTGCGTGGCAAGCTTTTGTTGGTACTGCTGGCGATCGACAATTTTGGGCATAACCTGTCCTTTTATAGTCCGTTTGGACTATAAGTCTTTGGCAAATCAGTCGCAAGCTGATATTTTATAGTCCAGTTGGTCTAAAATGCCAAGTGCTTAAGTACAATCCCAGATCATGAACTGCTGTATATCATGCTATTGCTGCTTATTTCGATTTTAGACCTCTGAATATTGGCTCACAGATAAGCTCGAAAGGAATTATATGATGTTTATTAATTGGCGTTATCCCCAACCTCGCCGCGGTCTTGCTGGCGCGATCGATAAATTTATTGGCCCTGGAGCTACTCGGGCTGAGTGGGGCTTGCAAACCATCATTCCAGCTGTTGCTGCAATTGCCGCTTTACTGAACGCTTGGCAACTTGGTGCTGAGTGGACTTGGTGGCAAAACATAGTGGCGGCCTTGATTGCATTTGATGTGATGGGTGGAATTATTACCAATGCTACTTCTAGTGCAAAGCGCTGGTATCACCGAGTGGGGCAGGGACGCAAACAACACCTGAATTTTATTGCGCTGCATTTTCTCCAATTGAGTTTGATTTCGTGGTGTTTCTTAGATTTTGATTTTGTCTGGATTGGTATTGCTGGGCTTTATATGATGGGTGCGGCTTGGCTGATTTTAACGACCGTTTTATATTTGCAAAGGCCTATGGCGATGGCCTTGTATTCTGGAGCCTTGTTGATTTCGCTCTATGTATTACCCGCAGCCTTAGGTCTCGAATGGTTTTTACCGATGTTTTATCTTAAGTTGTTGGTGAGCCATTTACCGCAAGAAGAGCCTTACCGGCCAAGCGATGAAGTGTGATTGTGGTTAACGATAGATTTATTGTGTCTTGGCTAAATGCTTTATTTGGGTAAGCGCTTTGATGTATTGATCGTTGTGGTTGATAGTTATCGTAAACTTTCGACATCACTCGATACAGAGGTTGAATTCGGTGCTGTGCAATGGTAATGCTATTTATCCATTTAGGGTAGATGGCTTAAATATCAAGGGATAGTGATGAAACCAGCGAAGGAATACATTGGCAGTTGCCACTGTGGTTCAGTTAAGTTCAAAATAAACAGTGACTTTAGTGAACTAACGACCTGTGATTGTTCTATTTGTCGACGTAAAAACGCTTTAATGGTGAAGGTTCATGAAACTGAGTTTACTCTACTTACCGGTGAGTCATCGTTGAGCGAGTATCAATTCCATAGCCATACCGCGAAACATTTTTTCTGTAAAATCTGCGGTATTTACCCGTTTCATCGAAAGCGGGTGACGCCTGATTATCTTGGGATCAATGTGTTTTGCCTGGATGATTTTGAGCCCAAAGATATACCTGTAAGAGCAACCGTTGGCGCAGGCATGAAATGAAGCGTATACCAAGCCTAAATGACTAAACTGTGAGAGTTTACTGCACTAATTTATTATTGGTGCCTTATCACGCTTGATTCTACTACATGCGTCATAACAAAGGGTGATGAGATAACGATCTCTTTGCTCACTATTTCACCGATATACTCATAGAAAATATAGTATTTTTTGTTATTAAGATTAACTTTCTTCTTAAAGGATATGCGTATGGGCATTGCAGTTGTCATTGCCTTGTTGGCTATCATTATCTTGATGTTTTTTTATTGGCGAACCGAAAGCCGCCAAGCACAAAAGCCCTTCAATAAAAGTGAGATTGAAGCGTGTGTTGCGCAATGGAAAGACTGGATTGAAGTCTGCAATTCAGAGTTTAAACCGATTTTTCAAGGCAAGGCTCTTGGTCAGGCCGATGGATGGGAGGGACTTTTGTTGGTAGGCGTTTTGATCGAAGATAATATTCCTGCGCCGCTTGCCCAAGCCCTTAAGCGCAGGAATCCCGCATGCACCTCGGAAGGGCAGTTCTTGGTTCGCTGTTTGTCAGCTCACGATAAAGATTTCATCATGTCTGGGATTGAACCGCCAGAGAGAATTACTATGCTTGAATCACTTCTTGTTGCGTCAGATAAAATTGAAAGTCGGATTGTCCTGAATTCTGAATACCTTGACGCTATAGACATTCCCGAAGGGATCCTGCAATTCGATACTATTTGGCAAAACTCAAGCAAGCAGGCCGCCGGATAATAGGTGGCTTCGACCATCATTGACGCCTCTATAGTGTCAATGATGGTGATAACTAATTCCCCTCCCTTAAACAACCAATCTAAGCTGCTACACGGATCCCTTTTAAAATAAGTTGTGTTTAAAGGTTTCGCTGTTGAGGTGTCTTCGGTCACTCCTTATCCGCTTATTTATTAACGAAAATTTATATTACCCAGTTATTGGAGTGGTTCATGGCGAACCTCTGCCAATTTTTAAAAGAAAGGCTTGAGTGTCTTTGCTCGCTTCACTTTACGGCACACTGCTGGCTGCGCCTAGTAAGCTTTTATCTGGAACATATCAAGTGTCAAAATTAAACGGGTCAATCATTCCTTGCTATATGTGACAATTTGTAACCAATTGTAATTTTCCCTAGCACCTCTTAAAACAAAGTTTTAGCCCCTCAAAGGTAAATTTTGCTCCTCTGGGTAAAGCTTATGGTGGTCTTTACTCTATAGAATCAAATGGTTGTAGATTAGCTGTGTGTTGAAAAAATATGCGCGATATCGTCATTGAGAGAAATTCTTTGGATGCGCTTCCATATTCATGTCACCAGCAATTTTACCGTATAAAAACTAATAAAATTAGATCAAGGAGTGAAGGATATGTTAGAGCTAAAACCCAAAGTAGGTCTTGTTGCATTGGCCGTGACCATTACTTTGAGTGGCATGATTGCTGGGTGTAACGATGATGACGAAGTCACAGTAGACAGAACCAGTGACACTTATTATAAAACACTCGCAGAATCTATGCTTAAAGATTTGAGCATCAGTGAGAAGCTCGATATTGTTGCGGGCCCTGGGATGGATTTAAGCACTTATGCTGGGATCGATCCAATTAACCTACCTGAAGAGAAACAAGTAGACGGTGTCGCGGGCTATATTAACGGGGTAAGCAGTGATAGTTTAAGTATCCCGGCGGTTAAATTAGCCGATGGCCCCGCTGGTTTACGTATATCCCCAACCAGAGAAGGGCTTGGTGGTACTTACTATGCAACGGCTTGGCCTATCGGGACCTTACTTGCTTCCACCTGGAATACCGAGCTAGTTGAGCAAGTAGGCCAGGCTCAAGGGAATGAAGTTTTAGAATATGGCGTGGATATACTGTTAGGTCCCGGCATGAATATTCAACGTAACCCTTTATCGGGTCGAAATTTTGAGTATTACTCTGAAGATCCGGTTTTGTCGGGGATGATCGCTTCGGCTATGGTGAACGGTCTTCAGTCTAATGGCATCGGCGCAACTCTTAAACACTTCTTCGCAAATAATGCCGAGACCAATCGCTTCTTTCTTGATTCAGTTGCCGATCCCAGAACACTTCGAGAAATTTACTTAAGAGGTTTTAAAATCGCGGTTGAGCAATCGAAGCCGTGGGCAATCATGAGTCCTTACAATTTGATTAATGGCACTTATGTCAATCAACGCGCAGATATACTTACCGATATTCTACGCAACGAATGGGATTACACCGGCTTGGTCATGTCAGATTGGTTTGCTGGCAATGTTGCAGGATTTTCAACTGACTTTTCCGGCATGGTTGGACGGGATGAAGACTCAGCTGGCAAACAAATCGCGGCTGGCAATAATTTAATTGAGCCTGGTAATTTGAAAGGTGATTTAGAAGCTGCGCTTGAAAAGGGTGTGTTAACAGAGGAACAAGTCGATACCAGTGTGGTGGCGATTTTAACCCAAGTACAAAAAACACCGTCTTATAAACAGTATGACTATTCAAACAATCCAGACTTAAATAGTCACGCGGCGCTTGCGCGAGAAGCGGCTGCAGAAGGGATGATTCTTTTGCAAAATAATGCTTCAGCCTTACCGTTGAGTAAAGGTAAAAGCTTAGCCTCATTTGGGACTGTGCAAATTAATACCTTAAAAGGCGGCACCGGTAGCGGCGATGTGAATGCGGCTTATACCGTTGATATTGCCAGTGGTTTGGCACAGTACTACACCTTAAATGCTGACTTGAAAACTTTTTATACGGATTACTTCAACGAAAACAGTTACAGCAAACAAGCCTTGCTTGGCAGCTATCTTTTTGCCGATGAACCTTCGGTTTCTGATAACGCAAACTTACCAACGCTGATCGCAGAAGCGGCTGAATCAAACGATGCAGCAATCATTACCTTGGGGCGTCAGGCGGGTGAAGGTGAAGACCGCACCAATACTCAAGGAGACTATCTGTTAACGGATGAAGAATTGGAAATCATTGACGCAGTATCCAGTGCCTTCCACGCCAAGGGTAAAACGGTCACCGTGGTACTGAATGTTAACGGCTTAGTCGATACTTCGCAGTGGGGAAGTAAAGTTGATGCCATTCTTCTCGCCTATATGGGGGGGCAAGAAACTGGGGTCGCGGTTGCTGATATTATCTCGGGTGAGGTCAATCCGAGTGGTAAATTGGCGCAAACCATACCTGCTTCTTATGCTGATGTACCATCGGCAACAACTTTCCCCGGTGTCGATGTTGATGCCGATGGGCTGGCGGATAAGTCGTATTATAACGAGGGCATTTATGTTGGTTATCGATACTACACCTCGTTTGATAAGAGTGTCGCCTACCCATTTGGTTATGGTTTGTCGTATACCGACTTTAGTTATAGCGATACTGGCATCAGTGTAAACACTTTTGCTTCCGATGGTGCGTCTGGCCAAGTCACCGTGACCGCAACGATTAGCAATGTAGGCAATGTGGCAGGAAAAGAAGCGGCTCAGGTGTATGTTTCAGCACCCGAAGTTAAGTTGAAAAAACCAACTATTGAGCTAAAAGCATTTGCTAAAACTAAACTTTTAAATGCGGGTGAATCACAAACTTTAAGCTTTAACATCTCGGCGGAGACTTTGGCTAGTTTTGATGCTGAACATCATCAATGGATTGTTGAACCCGGTACCTATCGTGTTTATGTTTCACCATCATCAGATGTCTCAAATGTAGCACCGCTTACCTTCTCGGTTAATCATGAGATTGTGATTAGTGAGACCACTCCGGGGGCGCTTGCCTTAGCTGAAGGGGTTGTGGCCAGCGATTTTATAACTATAAACGAGTAGCCTCTCATTAAATGCTTTAACTTGGCTGAATCGTGATGCTGCGTACTCAAAGTGAGTAGCATGTCAGAGGAACTAAGTAGCATTTTTTAAGAGTTTGCCCTAGGTCGTACTGGCCTAGGGCCTTTTTATTTATATCGAGCTTAGCGATTTCTATTGCCCAGACTGTTGTTTGTTTAGCAGGCTGGTGCGATAAGTTTCATCACTCCCGCTAGTTGATCATAGCAAAATCATCCTCAATGAATTTACCATTCAGGATATAAACACTGCCATTTGTATAACAATAAAATGAAATCCTTTTCAATCACAAATTGGAGATGTTTATTTGACTGAAGCCTCAGTTTGTTTGTTTTCATGCGCACTTTTTCAGAAGAGTCGATTATGGTCAGTCTGGAAATGACCGAAAGAGTCATTAGAGCTTGGCTAACAGATACATTCGAATTAAGGAAATATCATGAACAAGGTAGTTTTACTGGGGCTGTTAACCGCTTCTCTTTCTGCTCAGGCAGAATGGGAATTCCGGGGAACCCCTAATGGTTGGCAAAACACGCCACTGGAGCAGCTTGCAAGCAATCACTATCAAACTTGCCAAAGTTTTGGTAACAGTGATCCTCGCTTTAAAATCGTTTACATTGCAAAAAGTAACTAAATAAGGTTACTTTTTACAATGTAATCTATTTGAGTTACTATTCATTGAGGGGACCCTCCAATTAAAGGATGTTTATGGCCGATGTTGCAGTGTTAAGTGGAGATATTGTGGGCTCCAGCGACTTACCAGCGGACATTTTTGCTGAACTGATTGAGTGCTTAAACCAAAGCTTAAGCTTACTTTGTGAGCGTTATGATGCGCGTTATGAAATGTTCCGTGGTGATGCTTTCCAACTGGTGGTGAATCAGCCTAGTTGCGCTATCGACTGCGCTTTAACCATCCGCTTAGCCTTAAAATCTTTTGGTTCGAAACGGCAAGGTTTTGATGCTCGCATTGGCATCGGGATTGGCCAAATCGACCCTTTAGATGAATATGTGTCGCGTTCTAGTGGTCAAGCCTTTGTGTTATCGGGGCGCGGTTTAGATAGCTTAAAGCGCCAGTATTTAGCCATTTTTGCCGACAATCCGCAGTTTTTACGTGGGATTGACTTACTCACCAAGTTTGTTGATTTGCAGATCCAAGAGCTTACAGTCAAACAAGCCCACGCCTTAGCCACTTATTGGCAGCTCAGCGAGCCAAGCCATGCGGCCTTAGCCAAGTGTTTGAATAGCTCCCGAGTCAATGCCACCAAATTATTGAATCAATCACAGTATTTGCTTCTCGACGAATACCGCCAACTATTTAGGCAACTTACGGAAGAATTTTTTAATGGAACCCTTACTATTGATGCTCACTAGTGTGGGCTGCGCTTATGTTGTATTTGAATTTTATCTCAGTCCTCGACGTTGGCCCGAGCAGATCCAACAGACTAAGTTACGCGCTGCAGCCTTGTATATACGCGCTTTATTTATCACGCTGTTATTTGCGGGCATTACCAGCTTGTTTATCGGCGTTTCGATACAGTTAGCACTGGCTTGTATCACCTTGTTCTTTGCAAGCCTCATTATTCCTTTAGTTGGCGCTTACTTACCTTTGAGTGCCGCCTATTTATTCGGACAACAAATTATTCATTTGGCCGTATTAATGGTGTTATTGGTTGATTTAACCAACCATTGGGAAGGCTTTACCCAAAAGTTGCTGCAACTGGTCGATGCGGGTGGCCTGCTGGTGGTGCTGGCTTACCTGTTGGTTCTTAAACCCAGTTCATGGTTGCTGGCATTGTTATTAAAACGCTGGACCCCCAGTGTTCCGTCGAGTCAACCGACCCTCGATTCGGCGGGTCAGACAATTGGTATGGTCGAGCGCAGCTTAGTGCTCACTTGCGTACTGATAAACCAGTTTGCCGCCATCGGCTTTATTGTGGCGGCGAAGTCGATTTTTCGCTTCGGTGATTTAACCGGGAACAGTGATCGCAAACTCACGGAATACGTGATGCTGGGAACTTTGTTAAGTGTTGCGATTAGCGTATTTGTCGGTTTGGCGGTAAAGGCTTTGATCGGAAAATAGCGGCTGTATGGCCAGTTTTTTTGTTGCGCGCAGGCCAAAGGCATCGAGTATAGTTTAAAGTGTTTTTCTTGAATTGTATGATAAATCGAGCGTTGTCAAATCATCGTCTACGCTTTTTCGTTAGACTAAGCAAAGTCTTAATTCCGGTTTGGTGAAAACTTAATTGAAAATAGTCTCCGTCTTTAATATGACTCTGTTACTTATGTTTTGGGCTTCTAATGCTCAGGCGGTTATTGACCTACAGCGTTGGATGCTAAGTATTCCGGTTGATGAGACGCACAATGGCCGAGCCGATAATATTAAAGAGCGCGAGTTGGTTGCGGGCTTTGCGTATTCACCTTATTTTGAAGTGAAAGCCGACCGCTTGGTATTTCGCTCGCCCGTTCAGGGGCCAAAAACTTCATCGAATACCAGCTATACACGTTCGGAGTTACGCGAAATGCTGCGCGCGGGCGATAAGCAGATCAAAAGCCAAGGGGTGACGCGCAATAATTGGGTGTTTTCTTCAGCACCGGAGCAAGATCAACGTTTAGCGGGCGCGGTTGACGGGGTGATGGAAGCCGAGCTTGCGGTTAATCATGTCACGACTACGGGTGATAAACGTCAGGTGGGGCGAGTGGTGATCGGGCAAATCCATGCCAACCACGATGAACCAATTCGGCTCTATTATCGTAAACTGCCACAACATCAAAAAGGTTCTATTTATTTTGCACATGACCGCATTGGTCGAAAAAATCAGTGGATTGAAATGATTGGCAGCAAGTCTAGCTCAGCCCCGGAACCGGAAAACGGGATTGCGCTGAATGAGCGTTTTACTTACCGCATTGCGGTGAGAGGCAACTTGCTGACGGTTACGCTGAAAAAAGCGGGCGATGAGGATATCGTGCAACAGCTCGATATGTCGTACAGTGGTTATGATCAAGGCGGTCAATATATGTACTTTAAGGCAGGGGTATACAATCAAAATAAGTCGGGTGAGCCAGACGACTACGTACAAGCAACGTTTTATCGTATAGATGTTTCTCATTAAAGGCTTAAGGCGCATACAGCTTAAGAGATAGTCGGTATACTAATGGTCTTCTCGTTCCCTTGTTAACCCCGCATAAGGTTTTTCATGAGCGCTTCCCTAGAGCAGCAACTTCAGGCCAGTTTTGGCTTCGATTCCTTTCGCCCAGGCCAACAACAGGCGGTTCGTCAGTTGCTGGCGGGCCAATCGACCCTAGCCATTTTTCCAACGGGCTCGGGCAAGTCTTTGTGTTATCAGTTTAGTGCCTTGCAGCTCCCGCATTTAACTTTGGTAGTTTCACCTTTATTGGCCTTAATTAAAGATCAATTAGAGTTTTTACATGCCAAGGGTATTGCGGCGGCTAGCCTTGATTCAAGCTTGAGCCCGGCGCAAAATCAGCAAGTGATGAGCGAGGTGCGCAGTGGCCAAACCAAGATCCTGATGGTTTCGGTGGAACGATTTAAAAATGAGCGCTTCCGCCAATTTATTCAAGCGGTGCCTTTATCGATGCTAGTGGTGGACGAAGCGCACTGTATCTCGGAATGGGGGCATAACTTTCGACCCGACTATTTGAAATTGCCAACTTACCGGGAACAACTGAATATTCCCTTGGTGTTGCTGTTAACAGCAACTGCCACCAAGCAAGTCAAATTAGATATGGCGCGGCGTTTTGCGATCAGTGAACAAGCCATTATACAGACTGGCTTCTATCGTAGTAATCTTGATTTAACGGTGACGGCGGTGACCTCGCAAGCAAAAGATCAGGCTTTGTTGCAGCTGATCAGTCAACAACAGGGCGCGGGTATTGTTTATGTGACGCTGCAACATACCGCCGAGCAAGTAGCCAATTACTTACGAGCCCATCAGGTTAACGCCCAAGCCTATCATGCGGGTTTTAGTAGCGAGCAACGTCAGCAAACGCAAAACGATTTCATGCAAGATAAGCTGCAAGTCGTGGTGGCCACCATTGCTTTTGGCATGGGGGTTGATAAAGCCAATATCCGTTTTGTGGTGCATTATGACTTGCCCAAATCGATTGAAAATTATAGCCAGGAAATTGGTCGCGCAGGGCGCGATGGCTTGCCATCGCAGTGTGTGACACTGGCCAATCTGGACGGTTTAAGCACCGTGGAAAACTTTGTCTATGGTGATACACCGGAGCTGAACGCGATTGAATATGTTTTGGAAAACATTCGTCAAGAGGGCCAAGGTGAACAGTGGGAGTTGCAGTTAAATCGTTTGTCGAGTGCTGCAAATATTCGCCAGTTACCGCTAAAGACCCTGCTGGTGCAGATGGAGATGCAGGGGCTGATCAAGCCCTTGTATGCCTACTATGCCGACTTCCGCTACAAGTTTATTCAAGACAAGGCAGCGTTGTTGGCGATGTTCAAGGGCGAGCGACAGCAATTTATTGCGGCCATTTTTGAGCATACCCAAATGAAGAAAATATGGGGTAGCTTAAACTTCGACAGCTTATATCAAAGTTATCGTGCGGAACGCTCAAGGGTGGTGGCCGCTCTAGAGTACCTACATGAGCAAGGTTTGATAGAGCTAGAAACTAAAAAGATTACCGAGGTCTATCAACTCAATTTAAGCGCGTTGGCAGAGCCGACTCTCGCCGCTAACTTGCATCATTATTTTTGTGATAAAGAAACCAAAGAAATTCAACGAATTGCCAAGTTAGTCGGTTTTTTTGAGTTAGATAGCTGTTTGAGTTACCAACTCGCGGGATACTTTGATGATCGGCAGGCACCGCAGCGTTGTGGTCACTGTAGTGTATGTCGAGGAAAGGTGGCTCGCTTGAGTCATTCACAAATTCCGATGGTGCCTAATCAAAGTCAGTTATTGAGTGACTTACAAGGCTTGCAACACCATATACACAGTAAAGCCGATGGGGCATTTAGCCAAACCTTAGCTTGTCGTTTTTTGGCGGGTATTCATGTGCCTTTATTTACTCGTTTGAAAATTAAAGCGTTGCCGGGCTTTGCGCGTTGTGAGCAACAACCCTATGCCGATATTATGACGCAAGTGCAGCGATTGTGGTCTGAGTTAATGTAGTTGAATTGTTTTAGATCAAAGGCTTGAATTAATCACCAGACAATTCACGATGAGCGCTTCAATCTCTACCATACTGTAAGGAACGCCGTAGCGGATTATTTACATGGGAGCAAGGCATGACTATTCTCAGACATGGCATTACTATCGGAATTGAACGCTTAGAAACTCGTTTATTGCTGTCGATGAAAGCTTGTGGCACCTTGACTCATCAGGACTATCAACAAGTGACTCCGTTGCTTGAGGCGGCTTTAGTTGAAGTGAAGCATGCGCCGGTTCGGGTTTTTTTTGATGCCACAGAACTTGAAGGCTGGGAGCTTAGAGCCGCTTGGGACGATTTTAGACTCGGTCTTAAATACGGCCAAGATTTTGATAAAATAGCTATTTTAAGTCAGAAGCAATGGTTGGAATGGGCATCCAAGGTGGGGCGCTGGTTTGTCAGTGGTGAAGTGCAAATTTTTGAGAATGAACAAACTGCCTTAGTGTGGTTGGAGCAATAAACGGTCGTGACAAACCATGAAAAATAAGGCCAGAGCAAAGTCTCTGGCCTTATTTTTTAGTCACTAGCCACTAATCACTAATCATTAAATTTGCTCATGACTTGCTTGTTGCATCGGGCTTTCCTCTTCCTCTAATATTTCAGAGCTGGCTAAATATAAGAAGTGCAAATGACGTTCGTATTGGCTGATCACATCAACAATAATTTGGTCTTCGGTATAACCAAATACATCGTATTGCTGGCCGCCTTGTAATAGAAATACTTCGGCTCGGTAATAGTCATTATGCTTTTCGTCGGCATAGCTGGGCATCACAAAGTGACGTAAGCGGATCCCATAGGCGAAGTTTTCAGCTTCTTCCTTATAAATGGTTAAGCGGATTTTCTCACTATCTTCAATTAACTTGGCGTTTAGCCCATTGGCACTGAAGTGTTCGACCAATTGCATAAATGCCGGGCGTACCACTTGGCTCACAAATCCTTGTGCTTCGGGCCTTAAGGGGTGAACTAACAGTGAGTCTAAGCGGTCTTTCCATGAAATATTTGCCTTGGAAAATTGCACCGAAGTATTATGGGTTTGTACGCTGTTTTGTAGCATGTAGTCGTGTTTTAGTGCTTTTAACAAGGCATAGCAAAAACACAGTAAGACAAACATAAACGGAAACGCCGAAGCGATGGTTAAAGTTTGCAAGGCTGCTAAGCCGCCTGCAAATAATAAGGCTGCAGCAATAAAGCCAATTAACAAGGTCCAAAAAATTCGTTGCCATAATGGGGTATTGGTTTCGCCGCCTGCAGTTAAGGTGTCAATCACCAAAGCGCCAGAGTCAGCTGAGGTGATAAAGAAAGTGGTCACTAACAATACCGCAATACCAGATAGCAGAGACGAGAAAGGAAGTTGTTCAAAAAACACAAATATTGCAGTGGCAACATCGTGATTGACTGCTAAAGCTAATTCGCTCATCGCATCGCCAGCAATCAAATGAATGGCGGTATTGCCAAACACGGTCATCCACAAGAAAGTGAATCCTGAAGGGATAAACAACACGCCAATAATAAATTCACGAATAGTTCGGCCACGAGAAACCCGTGCAATAAATATCCCAACAAAAGGTGACCAGGAAACCCACCATCCCCAATACAGCATGGTCCAACCGCCAATCCAGTCTTCTTTGCGATCGTAAGCGTATAAATTAAAGGTACTACTGACCAGCTCACTCATATAGGTGCCAGTGTTTTGTACGTATGATTTTAAGAGCAACTCGCTGGGACCAAGCAATAACATGGCAATGAGTAGCAACAAGGCTAAAAACATATTCAGATTGGATAAGCGCTTAATTCCGCCATCTAAGCCTAAAACCACAGACACGGTAGCCAAACCAATCACCACAACAATTAGGCCAAGCTGTACCCATTCGTTTTGTGGAACATCAAATAAGTAACTTAAACCAGCGTTGAGCTGTTGAACGCCAAATCCCAAAGAGGTGGCGACACCAAAAATTGTCCCGACCACTGCAAAGGTGTCGGTGGCATGGCCAATCGGCCCATAAATACGATCACCAATCAGTGGGTATAAAGATGAGCGGGGTAATAAAGGCAGCTTATGTCGATAGCTGAAGTAGGCGAGTGATAGCCCCACTACCGCATAAATCCCCCAGGCATGCAGTCCCCAATGGAAAAAGGTAATCCGCATCGCTTCTTTGGCGGCAGCAATGCTAGCAGGATCGCCCACTGGCGGTGACAAATAGTGCATTACTGGCTCTGCTACACCAAAAAACATCAGGCCAATGCCCATTCCGGCCGAGAATAACATCGAAAACCAAGAGATATTGCTGTAGTCGGGTTCCGAATGGTCGGGACCCAATTTAATGTCGCCTAAGCGGCTGACCATAATGAACACGACAAAAATAAGAAATATCGCAACCGATAAAACATAAATCCAGCTGACATTCGTCGCCAACCAAGATTGAATCAGGTTAAAGCTTGTCCCTGTATATTTGGGGCGTAAGGCTGAAAAAATTGCGATCGATAAGGTGATAATTAAGGATGAATAAAATACCGGAGCATTTATTTTTTTAGTTAAGCGCATTAAAAACTCTTGTTAGGCAGGTCTGCCATAAGACAGAAATATGATGACTGCTATCACACCACGAGGAAGCCAGAACGTGGGGGTAAGCTTGTGCGTAATATTGAGTTACGCGGAGTAAACAGCCGAAAAAACACGTTAATACTATTCTTCTTGGAATAATACTTCACTTACATGTGCATTATTCGGCGTATTATAACAGATGTGTCGGCCTTTTGCTGGCTAGTGAATCAAGAAGAAAATCGCCATGCTAAGGACTGCGGTAATGAGCGCATTGCGGGTAAATATTGCCAGTAAGGTGGCGAGTACCGCACAGACTAGATAGGGGTTATCGAATCCAAGGCTTAACTGTCCATCCCGAACAAAAACGATGGGGGCAAAAATAGCAGTGAGCACCGCAGGTGCAGAGTAACTTAGAAATTGTAGTGCACCTTTGCCTAAACGTAGCGGAATACGCGGTTCTAAAAATAAATAGCGACTGGCAAAAACAATCCCTGCCATAGCAATAATGCTTAACCAAATCATAGGGTCTCCTCACGCCACCGCGCGTAAGCGGTGGCCAAACTCATCGCTAAAATGGCCGAGATTAATAATCCACCCGGTATCGCAAATAATTCACAAGTGACGGAGCTCACCAAGGCAATCAAAACACACAGTAAGCCCGAGGCTTGTTTGATACTGGGCACGACTATCGCGATAAAGGTGGCGGCGATGGCAAAATCGAGTCCCCAGCTGTCGAGATTTGCGATGTTGCTGCCAGCAATAATGCCCACTGCCGAGGCGATATTCCAAGCCAAATAGAAGCTTAGGCCGCCGCCGAGGGCAAACCAAGGATCAAAGGGTTTATCGACGCCTTTATTGGCAATCGCAAATAACTCATCGGTGAGTAAATAACCTAAAACAAAGCGCCACTTGAGCGGTAGTTGGCTTACCTGAGGGCGCATCGCCATGCTATAGAGCAAATGGCGCGAGGTGATGAGTAGCGTGGTGAGCAGCAGACTGAGCAGGCTGGCTCCAAGTTTAAACATGCCTGTGGCCACTAGTTGTGCCGAACCGGCAAATAAAATGGCTGACATGGCTTGGCTTTGTAGGGGACTTAAACCTGATTCTAAGGCATACGAGCCTGCTAGAATTCCCCAAGGGATCACCGCAATCGTCAGTGGTAATACCGCCAAAGTACCCTTTAAAAATGCGCTGATTTTATTTGACCAGCGGGAATGTTGAATGTAGCCGATAGTTGTCACAGGGATCCTATATTAAAGCTGAACTTCTTTAGCATAGCGGCCAGGACTGACGCCTAGCGCACGCTTAAAATGGCGGTGAAAGTGGCTTTGATCATGGAACCCACAATCTAAGGCTACTTTAAGCAAGGGTTGACCTTGGCGCAGTAATTGTTTCGCTTGCCTGAGCCGAGCTTGGATCTGATAAGCGTGGGGTGGCATACCATAACGTTTCACAAATTGCTTCGCCAAGTGGCAAGGACTGAGATGTACCAGTCTGGCTAGTTCACTTAAAGATACATTTGCGGCAGGCTGCTCGTCTAAGCACTGCTTTACCAGTATTAGTGCCTTGCTGGCCGGTTTGAGTGAGTATTGTGGTGGCACACTTTTGCCATGGCTCGCCATTAGTTGACTTAGGCAAGCGTAGACCAAGCTCTCACGTAATAGTCGATTGCTTGAGTAGTTTAAACTGTGGATGGTATTTCGCAGTAATTGCGCTAGTGCTGCATCTTGTACCACGGCTTGGGTAAAGTAGGGAGCAAAGTTATCACTTAGACCCTGAGCTTGGTTGACTTCGGCAAACTGCTCGGGGGTTGGATATATGGCTTGATAAGACCAGCCCCCTTCGCTTGCGGAACAGCCGTTATGGATCTCATCGGCGTTGACTAAAATGATACTATTGCTGGGCGCGATATGATCCCCGCCAGTGCGATAAAAGCGCTGTGCGCCAGTCTCTATAATGCCAACCGTAAAACCTTCATGGCTATGCCGAGAAAAGTTTTGTTTCTCATAGCGTGCCTGCAGAATTTCGATGCCACCAAGTTCATCGGCAAACTGATAATGTGCTTGTTCTTTTGACATTTCATTCACCTCCTTGTTAGCAATTTAAGATCGTCATCATAGCCTAATTGGCCCCCCAAGTTTTGTACAGAATTGTTCATTTACAAAAATCCGCTAAGTATTATTGGGGGGTAGGACGATTTTGTTTGTAATAAACCGGCTTCCAACGAGACGAAGTCGTTTCGTGAAACAAATCTGTACAGTTCAATCTTGGTTTCACCGAGCGGAAGTTAATGATTTCTAGTTAATACCTTGACACTGTATTTGAGGTTTATTTATTTGGCATTCTACGATTCCTTGTGTTGTAGGGGGAGTTTTGAGCTGCGCGCGCACTAAGCGCTTGCTGCCAATATTACACTTAAGATAGATGGTTTCTTGCAAAGTCTAAAGTCTACTGACAGGAGGCTGTCAGTAGGGAGGGCTTATGGTTGCTTTGTCAATCGCAAGGTAGAGAGGGCTCTATCTTATTGGCATTCAATTATGTTAAGGAGAATCACATGTTAGCAGTAGCACCTTTAGTTTGGGGCGAAATCGCAGTCACCGATATGGAGCGCGCCGTCGCATTTTACCAGCAACATTTTAACTTGAGTTTTCATCGTGAAGTGATGGATATGATGGAAATGGCTATTATCGAAACCGAAGTATTGGATGGTGCAAATGTGGCCCTATGTAAACATCCGTTAATGATACCAAGTCTTGAGGGCGCAACTGTGTACCTCCATGTGACGGATAAACTGAATCCTTTATTGGAAACCATGAGTCGCGCTGGAGTACAAATATTGTTACCACTGACACCAATTAAAGGCGGGGAAAAGGGCTATATTAGCTTGTTTGTGGATAGCGAGGGGAATAAAGTCGGCCTATGGGCTAAACAGCAGTAATCGCGGTTCCTTGACAGCTCGTTTGGTTTTCTGGGCGAGTTGTCATTTCGGTGGATGAGAAGAGAGGGATATGAGACGGGCAGACAGACTCTTTCAGTTGGTGCAGATTTTACGTTTACGTCGTTTGACCACTGCGCAGCAGTTAGCCGAACGTTTGGAGGTTTCTACCCGCACCATTTATCGCGATGTGCAAGATTTGTGTCTCAGTGGTATTCCCATAGAAGGTGAGGCGGGAGTCGGCTACATATTGCGGCAAGAGGTTAATGTGCCGCCATTAATGTTTAATGAACAAGAATTGGAAGCGATACAGATTGGGATGCGGATGGCGCAGACTTGGGCGGGGAAAGAGCTAGCTGCGGCGGCGAAACAAGTGATGATTAAGGTTGAGGCCGTATTGCCAGAGCGCTTACAAGCCTATCAATCATTAATGTTTGCGCCAGATTTTTACATCGATCAGCAAGAATTTAGATTTTTGGATCCGCTACGTGCTGCGACCCGTGAACGAGAGTATCTACAACTGCTCTATCAAGACGCAAAGCAGCAGCTGAGTGAACGAGAAGTGCGCCCATTAGCGATTTATTTTTGGCGAGGAAGTTGGACGCTGCTCGCTTGGTGTGAGCTTCGACAGGGCTTTCGCAATTTTCGAGTCGACCGAATTACTCATCTGAATCATTGCCAACGTAGTTTTGCTTATAGTCCGGGTAAGGAGCTGAATGACTTTGTTGCCTCCTTAGCACCACAAAATTGTTAGCTTTTGTTCTGTTTTTGTTAATTCACGCATGGCGGTGAAGCACATATCTGAGTATTATCCGCTTTTATGTTTTTTAATAGTGGTATTGTATGATTATTGAATTGGATGTCGTTGAAGCCGCGCAAACTTTGCTCAACAACCGGAATACATCGATCAAGGCGAAACGTTTGGCGCCGACACTTCGCCCGCAATCTATTGACGATGCGCTAGCCATTCAAGCGCAAATGACCGAATTACGTGAAGATGGCATTGGCGGCTGGAAATGTTTGTTGCCCCTCGCTGAAGATAAGTTAGTTGTTGCACCTATCTTTGCCGATCTCGTACAACGGGGGGAGTCTTGTTCACTTTACGCCGATGGCGGAGTGGCAAGAGTTGAGCCTGAGATTGCCTTTGTATTAAGCCAAGATTTACCCGCTCGTGATAAAGATTATAGTGAGGCGGAAATTGATCAGGCTATTGGTCGTTGTCATATGGCTCTCGAGCTGATCCAAGGGCGTTTTGCAGATACCGAGAATGCAGCCTTCTTTGAAGTATTAGCCGATGGTTTAGTCAACCAAGGTTTATTCCTTGGTCCCGAAATTGACAAAGCGGCGGCTTTTTCTGCCAGTAATATTGAGATCAGTTTTACTCAAGGTGAACAAACTCAACAGTTGGCTGGAGAGCATCCGAATCAAAATCCGGTGAGTCCTATCTATTGGTTAATTAATTACATGAGTAAACGTGGCGTAAGCTTTAATGCCGGACAAGCGATCATTACCGGCTCTTATGCGGGTATTGTTGAGCTTAATTTTGCATGTGAGACCGAAGTTGAATATCAAGATTTAGGCGCTTATAAGCTGAAATTTTTAGCGCGTTGAGCGATTGCACTGTAATAAATTTTTAGTCTAAAGGTGCTTAATTTGTATTAAGCACCTTGGTGTTTGCCTGAGCTGTCCCTTCTGAGGCTTGTTTCGTTGTTCTCTGCCGCACTCTGGTGAGCTGTAACCCTGCATAACCTTGTGAATACACAAATACAACATCAATTGTTCATCTCCTTGTCATCGGGTTAAGCTCAACTAAACGTCCTCTATTCATTTTGTTTAAAAGGACTTTCTTAATGAAATTAACTCAGTTGGCTTTTGTATTGTGTCCGGTGTTATTGCTTGGTGCTTGTAATGATGATGATATTGTTCAAGCAAAATCGGCTTCCGGCCCTACCAGTAAGGTACAGTTAGGTCCTCGTCCCGGCTATTTGGTGAATCAACTTGCAGCAGGGACCTTAAAGGATACCCTGAGCGCTTGCCTCGAGAGCAAAAGCAGTTATCAATCGAGTTACTTGTCAATTGGGCATCGCGGTGCACCGTTAATGTTTCCAGAGCATACCCGCGAAGGCTATATCGCTGCTGCGAGCATGGGAGCTGGAGTGATTGAATGTGATGTTGCGCTAACCAAGGATGGGGAGTTGGTTTGCCGTCATTCCCATGCCGATTTACATACCACCACCAATGTATTAGCCGTCCCCGAGCTGGCTGCCAAGTGTTCTCAGCCCTTTACCCCAGCGGATCCGGTCAATGGTCTTAAAGCGAATGCCGAGTGTCGTACCTCAGATTTTACCTTAGCGGAATACAAATCCTTACAAGGTAAAATGGACTCGAGTAATGCCAATGCAACATCGGTGCAAGAGTACATGCAAGCGACGCCTAATTGGCGTACCGATTTGTACGCTAATACAGGTACTTTGATGTCGCATAAAGAAAGCATTGCTTTATTTAGGCAACTCGGTGTGAAAATGACGCCCGAACTTAAAACACCAAGTGCACAAGATCTCGCAGCAGCCGGAATGACTCAACAGCAGTTTGCGCAAAAAATGATTGATGAATATACCGAAGCAGGCGTTGAGCCGAGTGAAGTCTACCCACAGTCATTTTTGATTGATGATCTGGAATATTGGTTGGCGAATAATTCTGATTATGGGCAGCAAGGGGTATTTTTGGTGAGTAAACCTGCAGATGTACCCAGCCCCAGTGAGATCGCAGCGAAGGGGATCAAGATTGTTGCCCCGATCTATACGCTGTTAGTGGAAGAACAAAATGGTGAATTGCAGGCCACCGATTATGCAAAAGAACTTAAGGCACAAGGTTTAGATTTAATTACCTGGAGTTTAGAGCGGCGCTATACAAGCTATCCTGAATTAGCGGTATTAGATGTACTTAAGCAGCAACTTGGTGTTATTGGGGTCTTTTCTGATTGGCCTGCAACCGTCACCTTTTACGACAATTGCACCCAATAAACAGCGACGAGTTTGTGGCCGTGGTATTACGAATTTACAACGGCTATTTTGGGTTCATCAGAGCGGCTGGGGTCACGGAACCTATTGCTTACAGCCGCCTGAATTATTCTTTATATATATCTGATTTATTTGACTATAGTTATCTTATTGTAAGAGATAATCAATGGGTCTGGAATGCAAGCCCCTAAAACACCTGATAACGAAGCGAGTCGTCTGAAAGCTTTATGCCAGCTGAATGTCTTAGATACTCAGCCAGAAGAGCGTTTTGACCGGATAACTCGAATGGCTAAACGACTATTTGATGTACCGATAGCTTTGGTGAGTTTGGTTGATGAAAATCGGCAGTGGTTTAAGTCATGCTTTGGACTGGACGTCTGCGAAACTGGGCGGGACATTTCTTTTTGTGGACACGCTATTCTCGGTGAGCGAACTTTTATCATTGGCGATGCGACCCAAGACCCTCGTTTTGCCGATAATCCACTGGTGACCGATAATCCCCATATTCGTTTTTATGCAGGACATCCTTTAAGTGCAACTTCTGGTGAAAAGCTGGGTACTTTGTGCATTATCGATAGTCGTTCAAGGCACTTTACTGACGACGATCTGCAAGCCTTGGTTGATTTAGCGGCGATGGTTGAGCAGGAGTTGGCTGCGTTGTTACTTGCCAGTACCGATGAACTCACTCAAATCTCTAATCGACGTGGTTTTATGAAGTTGGCAGAATATGCCTTTGCGATGTGTAAACGCCAGCAACTGCCGTTGGTTCTCGCTTATTTAGACCTGAATCAATTTAAGCCGATTAATGATCAATATGGTCATGTTGAGGGGGATCGCGCCTTACAGCTGGTGGCCCAGCAAATGCAACTCTCTTTACGCCAATCTGATTTATTTGGCCGACTAGGCGGCGATGAGTTTGCGGTGTTGTTTACAGACAGCACTCTAGCGCAGGCCGAAGAGGTATTACAGCGTTTTGCCGATGACTTAAAGCAAACGGCTGAACATTTGGGGCTGGCTTATGCCTTGGAATTTAGCTACGGCATTACTTATGTTGATTTTTCTCAAGCGCTTAGCGTTGATAGTGCATTAAGGTTGGCCGACCAACAGATGTATCGGCAAAAGCATCCAGATAAGCTTGATTAAGCACCGCTAGCATTGATGATTTGTTAGGCCATATTGGCGGCGCTAAATGGGAGAGCATCTTGAGCGCTTAATTTTATGGCTCAAGAACTACCTCGCTATTGCTCGAAATTGTAATAAAGTTAACAACATTCTTGTTCGATTCGATACAGTAATGCTAGCGCTTGCTGATCTTGGCATTGCTCAAAATACTCATACAAGGTATTGGTTTGATTGCCAATAAAATGCAGGTTGTCGTGACCGGCTTTGGTCTGTTGTTGAAGTTTTTGTTTAAAGTAGTCATGCCATTCTGGAGCGCCTTGTTGCTGACTTAGCTTCTTTTTTAAGATAGCGATTAGCTTATCAGCATTCAGGTCACAGCTGATCCCAACAAACGACACGTAACGGTCGCAGTTGTCTACATTATCTTTCATCTTTTTGGCTCCTTTAGACGGTCTCTGGTTGATGCTAATTTAAGTTTGAACTGCAAGCTTAATACCAGTTGATTGAGTCGCGGATCTGAAGTGCTAGATGAGCGTAGTCGTAAAGAAGAGAAAGTGATGCCTTGCATTTCTGGCATGGTCCTCGTTTCACGGAAACTTATGTTTAGCCGCCACCACTTCGCATTTTTCGTTTCATGTTTCATTTCAATATTTGCGTTGTATTTTAACTAAGCTGAGCCAAATGTTAGACTGCGTTTCTATTTCATTGAGTGTTTAAAAGGTAATGTGATGAACCCGATCCTTGGGATGTTAAAAGAGCATAATATTAGCGACCAGAAAATTAGTGAGCTTTTTCAGGCGCTCACCGAAAATCCTCTGGCGGCTATGGCCACGGTCAGTCAACTCGGTCTACCGCAAGACAAGCTCCAGTTGTTGATGGGACAGGTGATGCAGAACCCTGCTTTGATTAAAGAAGCTGTTGCAGAATTAGGGCTAGATTTGTCAAAAGTTGAAGAGGCTAAGAAAAAACTTCAACAGTAAGTCAACTTACGCCTGAAGCTTAAAGCATCGTTGAAAATATAGAATCGAAACGCTTGAATGATTTTTTATTTTGAGGTGTGAGGAGTGAAGAGAGCAAGGTTTTTGCTTGAGAACGGCGCCTTGTTAGACAACAGATACAGGCAAAAAAAAGCCAACCACTGAGGGTTGGCTGGTTCCTTGGCAACAATGATTAATCCATGCTGTCCAGTTGGCGTTGATATTCTAGGTGAGTTTTGAGTATTGACTCGCTGGCCCCGCCAGTGAACTTACTGACTAAGATAATCGCGGCTGAGGCTAGGATGAAGCCGGGGACAATTTCATAGAGATCGAAAATTCCGCCCTCTAGCTGTTTCCAAAGCACCACGGTTACTCCACCGATAACGACACCGGCTAAGGCACCATTACGATTCATATCTTTCCAGAATAAGCTGAGTAAAATCGCCGGACCAAAGGCTGCACCAAATCCAGCCCAGGCATAAGAGACTAAGCCTAATACCGAGCTTTCTGGGTTCATGGCCAGCATCAAGGCAATTATGGAAAGACCAACAACCGCAAGACGGCCCACTTGAACCACTTCTTTTGGACTGGCGTTCGGGCGAAGCACTTGCTTGTAGAAATCTTCGGCTAAGGCTGAAGAAGAAACCAATAGCTGAGAATCGGCGGTACTCATAATGGCGGCTAAAATTGCCGCTAATAGGATCCCCGCAACCACTGGATGGAAGATAGCGTTAACCAATAGCATAAAGATTGTTTCGCCATCTTTAATGCTTCCTCCCATATGAGCATCGACATAAACAATGCCCACCATACCAATCAGTAAGGCACCGGCCATTGAAAGGGCTGTCCAGCTCACTGCAATACGACGTGCAGTGGTAATATCTTTATTACTCCGGGTGGCCTTAAATCGAGCCAGAATATGTGGCTGACCAAAGTAACCTAAGCCCCATGCAATTAATGAGATGATTGCAACAGCCGATAAAGGTTGACCCTTCGCATCATTCCATAAACTGAGTAGTTCTGGGTTTTTGGCATGTAAGGCCATATTTAAATCGCCAAACGAGCCTTCAAAAGCGGCGATAGGTACAATCACCAGGGCAGCAGACATCAACAAACCCTGCACTAAGTCGGTCCAGGAGACCGCTAAAAAGCCACCAAATAAGGTGTAAGATACCACACAGATGGTGCCGACGATCACAGCCGTGGTGTAATTTAAGCCAAATACGGTCTCAAATAGTTTTCCGCCTGCGACTAAGCCTGAGCTGGTGTAGAACAAGAAAAACAATAAGATGAATAAGGCTGAAATAGTTTGCAGTAGTTTCGATTTATCTTCGAAGCGTTGGGCAAAAAACTCAGGAATGGTCAGGGCGTTATTCACAACGATGGAGTAAGTGCGCAATCTTTTGGCGCACAACAGCCAATTGAGCCAGGTTCCCACTAAGAGACCTCCGGCTAGCCAAAACGATTCGATGCCAGCTGCATAAGCGTAACCAGGCAAACCGAGCAATAACCAGCCGCTCATGTCGGAGGCTCCAGCTGACAAGGCTGCTGGCCAGGGACCCAATGAGCGACCACCTAAAAAGTAATCCTCGGAGTTAGACGTTCGTTTGTATGCATAAATGCCAATTGATAGCATAACAATGAGATAGGCTATAAATGTGGCACTGATAGCAAAGCTATTTTCAATCATTCTATTTCCTTTTTGTGTACAAAAATGTTGTGTTTTCCCTATATCAAACCGATCAACTCAACTGCTCAATTTAGACAGCGGGCGGTGAATCAGAGCAAGCGATTGATGAGCTATATTTGCACATCAGTCGTGATGCCCCGATTCAGCGACACCCGCTGAACCAATTGATAAGGAGAGGCTTGACTATTATTCGCCGCTACCTAATTCCAGCAGCTTGGCGTTACCACCGATGGCGGTAATATTGATGGTTCGGGTACGCTCGGTAATAAAGCGTAATAAGTAATGCGGCTCGCTCAATTGCTTCAATTCAAACATGTCGGTTTCGCATATGATTTGAGCCAGTTGTCCTTCGCGTTGAGCCAGCAACTGGGCGTAGTGCTTACAGTTCTGTTCGGTACCGCTGATGACGACAGCGGCAATCGCAGGCTGTTCTGCCATGGCCTGGTTTTGTTCCGGCGGTAACGAAATGGCCACTCGGTTTGGACAACCAGCTTTGAGCAGGTCTGAAAGTAGCAGATCTAAGTCACATTCAGCCTGAGGGTTGATACTGCATATCACAGTATTGCCGGCAACCAGAGCGGCGCTGATTTGACCAACCATGGCGACTTCGTTGGCGGTTTCGTCGCCCAGTACCAGCATGCTACCGCGACCAACACAATATAAATGATTACTCTCACCTGTGGGGCCCTCGAGCTCCTGTTCTTCGGCAATTAGTCCTAATGCCTGTTGGCATTGAAAACGAATCATCGCGGCGCTCTTATTGTGAGCGTCAGAACGTCGGCTTAATAGCTGAGCCCAGAGCTCTAATAGTGCGGCACGCTCCGCCACGCTTTGTTGCTGCCAAGCTTCGAATACCGCCTGGCTTTGCTTTAATATTTTGCTTACATCACTCATTATTATTCTCCACGCGCTAATTTCAATATTCAGTCTTAGTTACTTACCACTGCTTTTGAAAAGCGGTAAAGATAATGAGGGCCACCTGCTTTGGGGCCGGTACCAGAGAGTCCTTGTCCGCCAAAGGGTTGAACGCCCACCACCGCACCAACCTGGTCACGGTTAATGTAGCAATTACCTACCCGCGCCCGTCGCTCGATATGCTGATAGGTGGCTTCGTTACGACTATGCACCCCTAAGGTTAAACCAAAACCACTGCCATTGATTTGATCAATCACCTTATCAAGTTGATTTGCTTTGTATTTTATCACGTGAAGGATGGGGCCGAAGTGTTCTTGGCTGAGCTGTTCAATACTGTCTATCTCAAAGGCGCAGGGGGCAACAAAGCTGCCTTGTTGGCAATGCTTGTCTAGGTTTAGCTGATAAATGGGACGAGCATTTTGTTGTAACCAAGCAATATGTGCAAGTAATTTTGCCTGCGCAGCTTCGTCGATGACCGGACCCACGTCGGTTTTCAATTGTGCCGGGTTGCCCACGCAGAGTTCCGCCATTGCCCCCTGAATTAGGCCAATGACTCGCTCGGCAATGTCTTGCTGGATATACAAGACGCGCAGCGCCGAGCAACGTTGTCCTGCAGAAGCAAAAGCGGAACGAATCACGTCTCGAACCACCTGCTCTGGTAGTGCGGTGCTATCTACCAGCATTGCATTTTGCCCACCGGTTTCGGCGATGAAGGGTACAGGCATGGCATTGCGTCGACTGAGCTGACGATTAATGGTTTGAGCGGTTGGAGTGGAGCCGGTAAAGGCCACGCCAGCGATTCGTGGATCGGCGCTTAAACATTCACCCAGCTCGGCACCACTACCAATGACTAACTGAATTACCCCTGAGGGGATCATCGTTTCCAGGAGTAATTCAATACAGCGAGCGGCAATCAACGAGCTCTGTTCGGCAGGTTTGGCGACGACAGTATTACCGCTCACTAAGGCGGCGCAAACCTGGCCAATGAAGATCGCCAGAGGGAAGTTCCAAGGGCTAATGCAAACAAACACGCCGCGGCCCTGATAGCGATAGTTTTGCGTCTCGCCCTTGAAGTTGTCCAGAGTTAACGGCTGGCTAAAGTTTGCGCTGGCCTGTTGTGGGTAATAGCGCAAGAAATCAACCGCTTCTCGAATTTCATCGATACTATCCAGTACCGTTTTACCAGCTTCCCGGTGACATAATGCAACTAACTCGGGCATATGTTGCTCTAATTTGTCGGCGAGGCTTAATAGGTACGCGCCGCGTTGCTCAACGGAGGTATCGCGCCATTGGGGATAAGCTTGCTCGGCAAATTCAATGGCTTCGGCGGCCTGTTGTGGCTTGGCCCATGCGACAGAACCCACCTGTTGTTGCCGTTCGTAGGGCGCATCAATGGGGCGCGCAGTCCCACTCAGTGCCTGACCATTTATAATGCTGGATTTATGCCATTGGTATGGTTCCATGAACTGATGAACCTGTTGCTCAAAAGGTTGCCATTCACTGGCAATATCGCAGGCAACTCCTAATGAGTTGTTGCGCGCTTCACCGAATAGTTGTGGCGGCTTAACGATGCGTGGGTTGGCTAATGTTGGACGTGAACGTAACACTTGAGCCGGATGAACGGTGAGATCGGTGACCGGACAGTTGGCATCGACGAGGCGGTGAACAAAAGAACTATTGGCACCATTTTCCAGTAGTCTGCGCACCAAATAAGGGAGTAAATCTTTATGACTGCCAACCGGCGCATAAATTCTTACATCGCTATTGATGAGCTCTCGAGCGTGATGATATAGAGCATCGCCCATACCGTGTAAACGTTGAAATTCGTAATCTTTATGCTGAGCCATTGCCGCAACCGCGGCCACGGTATGCGCATTGTGGCTGGCGAATTGCGGGTAAATTAATCCGCGGAAATGTTCGCTGAGCAGTAGTCGGGCGCAGGCCAGATAACTCACATCAGAAGACTCTTTGCGAGTAAACACCGAATAACCATGATGACCATGCTGCTGGGCCAACTTAATTTCTGCGTCCCAATAAGCACCTTTCACCAGGCGCATTGGAATCAAATCACCCTGTTGTTTAGCTAAAGCGCCTAGCCAGGCAATCACGGGTAGGGCACGTTTTGAGTATGCCTGGATCACTAAGCCAAACTTTCCCCAACCTCGAACCGCAGGATCCTGATAGAGTTTAGCAAACAGCTCTAAAGATATTTCTAAACGGTCGGCTTCTTCGGCGTCGATGGTAATAGCAACATCGTGTTGTCGTGCATGGATCAATAGCTTGAGGATACTGGCAAACATTTCATCTAAAACGCGTTCACGATTAGCCGCTTCGTAACGAGGATGGATCGCCGATAGCTTGATCGACATCGAAGGAGTGGCGCCTAAAGCCTGAGCACTATTGCTATTATTAGCGAGTTGGGTGACGGCTTGGTGGTAATCTTGCAGGTATCGGTTGGCATCCTGCATGGTAAGGGCGGACTCGCCCAACATATCAAACGAGTAGCCATAGCCTTGGATGCGGCTTTTTTCGGCATTTTTTAGCGCTTCATGAATACTCTGACCTAATACAAATTGATAGCCCATTATTTTCATTGCCTGGTTCATCGCTTGGCGGATCACTGGCTCAGAGAATTTATTCACTAATTTGTTGATGACTTTATTTGGTTGAGCTGACTCTGCATTGTCGAGATTGACCACCTTTCCGGTGAGCATTAAACCCCAAGTCGATGCGTTGACAAACAGAGAGTCTGAGTTTTTCAGGTGAGATTTCCAATCGGCAGCACCCATTTTATCGCGGATCAGCGCATCGGCAGTCGCGGCGTCAGGAACCCGCATCAAGGCTTCGGCTAAACACATTAACAAGATCCCTTCACGGGTATCCAGGCTGTACTCCAGCAGTAGGGCATCGATCATTTGTACCGCTTTTTTATCAGCTCTGACCCTTTCGATAAGCTGGGTGGCAAATACGGTGCTTGCCGTGAGCTCTTGGTCTGAGGGCTGAGCGAGCGGTAATAGTTGCTCTAACAATTGATCTTCGTCAACACAGTACAGTGGCGAAATGGTGGGCCATATTTGTTCAGGTGACTGCTCAATATAGGCTGGATTAACGATTGCCTGAGCATCAAAATTTAAGTGTTTCAGCATGCGACTTCCTTGATTGCGATTCTTGCTGAGGGGTCAAGAATGTTATTGCTTTGTTATTGCTCAATCGATTGTAAGGGGCTTTTTTCGCCCTGTATTAAGAAATGCTACGCTGTTTTTTAGAAATACTCTGGTAACTAACACGAATTTAAGGATTTGCTAACATTTGTTTCATCATTCTATTTTGTGTTACAAATGTTTCACTGGCTTGAGCTGATGTCGTTTTAACGGATTTGCATTGAAGAAAAAGTGGCTAAAGCTAATTGCTGGTTCAGCGAAATTGACGTTGGTAGCGGGCCGGAGATACGCCAAAATAATTGGAAAATGCACTGGTAAAACTGCTTTGGCTGGCGAAACCACAGCTATCGGAAATCTGAGATAGTGTCAGTGTAGCATCGTCTAACAATTGTTTGGCTAACTCAAAACGTTTGCGTAGCAGATACTGGTGAGGGGTGATGCCATTTTGCTGGCGAAATAATAGATGAAATTGGCTTTCAGCTAAATAGACACAACCAGCCAACTGCGCAACCGTGATCTTCTGATGTAGATGTAATTGAATGTAGCTGTCAATCACATCCATCTGTAAGCGGACGAGCGGGCGTTGCCGAAGCTGGGTTTGGGCTAATTGGTTTTGTAAAACACAGACCAGGGTATGGGCGCAAGCTTGCCCGAGCAACTGATCTTGTGGCTGGCTAAGTATTTCGTGGCATAACGCTCCGATAAGCACCTGCGCTTGGTTACCTAGCTGAAAATAAGCTTGGCGCTCGAATAGCTGCTCAACTTTGTCTTGCATCTCATGGGTTTGTTCTAGCGGTAGGTTGACGACTAAAATTTGGTTACGCCCCAAGCCAGTAAATGCATGTTTGTTGTCGGCGGATACCAAGCAGCCTTGACCCGGCCCAACCAAGTTACCCACGCCTTCAATATCAAACTCGGTCTGTCCTTGTAACCCTATTACCACTTGATAAAAGTTGTGGCTGTGATGATGGGCTTGGCTAGGCAGTGTTAATACTTGAGATAAGCTGTTGGTTTTAACCATATATGTTTACTTTGCAAATTAAGAACTGTCATAAACTACATCATTTACATTGGTGTGAGTCGTTTGCTTGGGCGTTTAATAAACGATAGTGGATTAATTTGTAATATGTGTCAATTGACTTGCCGATTGAGCGACGCGTCAACAAGTGTAATCTTTAATTGAAGACATCGTCATGTGCTGCGCATTGTCAGTTATGCTTTTTTTTGACATTACGAATAGTCTCGCGTAGTCAAATCAACCAATGATAAATAATATATTGGTCATTTATGTTGGTGTTAGGGGGCTATATGGCAGAATGTTCATTTATTTGTTGATCTTATTTTAGTTGAAGGACTCATCATGAAATTTCGTTTCGCACTAGGTGTCGCTGTATTGGCCTCGCTGCCAGCTTTGCCAGTTCAGGCTGACTTGCTTGGTCTTACTTTTGCCAGTCATATTTCCCAAACCGATAGCGAGCCTAAAGCCTCGTCGGCTTGGCAGGGTGATATGGAGTTAAGGTTGAAGCATTTTGTTCCGTTGATTCCTAATGTCGCGATTGGTATGAATAAAAGAAAGCAAGGTGATGCTGCGGATGGTTCAAGCTATCAAGCGGAGTTATATTACAATCTTTTAGACACGGCAGGTTTTTACATCGACTTAGGTGCTGGATATGAGCGTTGGGATAGTGCAAACAGCTTATTATCGGGAACTGACAATGGTGAGCAGATGTATGGTGTCGGCCGCGTTGCCTGGCATTTTGTGGGAACCGGTTTTGGCCTTGAAAGCGATCTAAAATTGTCGCTTGTAGACGATGATTACCAAGCGAATCGTTTTAGAGCGGGTGTAAGCTATGAATTATTAGATTTGGCGGTGAGCACTATCGACCTGTCTGCGGGTTACCTATATGAAGATATTTCGACTCGTCGTTACAGCACCAAGAATAATGGTGCCTACCTAGGGCTTGCAGTTAAGTTTTAAGCGGAACTCAATGGATAAGGGTTATAGACACGAATGTTCATGTGATAACCCTAACGGCTGATTTACTTAGGCATGGTTTACTTTTGCCGTCAATTAAACTGCTCTCCTTGACGTTTTGATTATTTGCTGCTGATTAAACGAGCAGCTAAACCCAAGAAAATGAATCCCAAAAGGCCATCGGCATGCCGGCCAAATTTTAAACCATTGGCGAATAATTTTCCTAATTTACTGAATGACAGAGAAAAAACGATGTTGATTAGTAACACGACGCTGCTAAGTAAGACGCCTAGTAGCAGGATTTGTGTGGTCAAATTTTGTTGTGGATGGGTAAATTGAGGTAAGAACATGCTAAAGAAAAGCAATGCCTTTGGATTCATTAAATTATTGAATAAACCTCTTGATAGCAGTTGCTTATTATTTAAGCGCAGTATTTTGGGAGAGCTGGAATGATTGTGATCTTGTAACCAGCCTCGCAATAATTTAATACCGAGCCATGATAAATAGATCGCACCTACAACCTTAATTGCAATAACCAGCGGTGGTAGAGCCTGCATTAATTGGCCTAAACCGAATGCTACTAATCCAGTTTGAATTAAACCTGCCAAAAAAATACCGAGTGATATTATTAGCCCTGCCTTGAAGCCTGTGATTGATGAATAAGTGGAGATAAGCAGCATATCTGGGCCTGGAGATATAGCTAAAAATCCGATGCTCACTAAAAATAGTGGCAGTATAGAAACATCAATCATGGTCATCCTTACCGATTTTTTCGCAGATTATACAGAGTCCAAGGCGCGAGTGCATATGGGTTATTGGCTGCCATCGTCAGCGATGGAATTAACGCTGAATAATGGTTTTTTGGGAGGGTATGTTACTTCTGTTCGTGGCAGGCTGATGGTTTTCCTTGGTTCAATTTACTCGTATCAGCAGATATTTAATCCTCAGGGAGCGATTGGTTTAGTCGAGGTGTTTCGAATAAAGATATAGGCTGCAGTCGTTGAAGACACACAGCCTGGAAGTAACAAAACGAGTTAACTTACCAACATAAAGTTAAACCTTCGGCTGATGATTTAGAAGGAATGCCATCAACTGGTTTATCGGTGATCAACTCAACGCCTGTGTTTACGAAGTCCAACCCAGCGGTATTTTGTGGTTTTTTACCACTTTGAATAAATTCATAAACGGCTTCAACTCCCATTGACGCCATTCGAAGAGGAAATTGCATCGAAGTCGCCCCAATGACCCCAGCTTTAACATTCTCAACTCCAGCGCAACCACCATCGACTGAAACGATCAGCGCATCTTGTTTGCCGAATGCAGAGAGCGCTTCATATGCACCAGCGGCAGCCGGTTCATTAATGGTGTACACCAGATTAATGCCAGTATCTTTGGGAAGTAGATTTTCGATGGCGGTTCGCCCACCATCTTGAGAGCCTTGCGTCACTTCGTTACCAACAATGCGCGGATCATCTTCATCCCCCATATTTTGGGGATCTTTCAAATCAATTCCAAAGCCATTGAGGAAGCCTTGATTTCGAGCGACATCAACACTGATTTTATTTTCGTTGAGATCAAGTAAAGCAATTTTGGCAGATGAGGCGCCGTCACCCATTTGCTTCTTCGCCCACTGTCCAATCAAATCTCCTGCGGTAAAATTATCGGTAGCAAAAGTGGCGTCTGCCGCACTCGCAGGATTCAATGGTGTATCTAACGCGATTACTAATACGCCAGCTGAGCGGGCCATTTCTAAAACCGGCACAATAGCGACCGGATCACTCGGGGTAATTAGGATCCCTTTTGCGCCCGAAACCACTAGATTTTCCACCGCTTGTATTTGAGTTTGATTGTCACCATCAAAATTACCAGAAAACGTCATGAGTTCTAAACCTAATTCATCGGCTTTACTCTTCGCGCCTTCTTGCATTTTTACAAAAAATGGATTGGTATCGGTTTTGGTGATGAGCCCAACAATGGGCTTGTCCGCAGCAGACACGATACCGTTAACTATCAGGCACGAAGTCACTCCGAGTAATGTAATAAACTTGTTCATATCTTTCTCCGGTCTTGTTGTTAAGCAGCAGACGCTACACCTTAGATGGATGCACTTACTTGAAATAAGAAATCATTCGAATATGAATGACTCAAGTTTGCTCAGTGATTAAATTTATTCATTTATTACTTCGCAAATAAGTATGGTTGATATCGATATGAAGACAAGTCGGGTTGATATATTTTTGAGAAGCTTAAAAATAGTAGAGAATGACCTGTTCAAAATTATAGGTTTGGACACAATATCGACTATGGTTATCGGGGATACTTATGGTTGTCCGTTGGTATAACTAGGTTCATGTGATTGAAAGAACCTTGAATACTTAGGTTGACTCCTAAGGTATTCGGTACCGCTTTATTTATATGAACAGAGAGTACAGTCAACGATGAAAATCAGTTCAAAATTTATTCTCAGTATTGTTACTATCGCCGCTTTAGCGGTGGTGAGTACGGCGGCTGTGATCGCTTCGTTTTCGTCCTATAAAACAGAAGAAATACTGCTGGAAGCGCGTCGAGATCAAATGATTTCCTTACGCAATGTCGCATCCGAAATAGTGAAACAGTATTTTGGGTCATTGGAAAGTCAGTTGCTGAATGTTTCGCAACAACAAGCGCTGATTGATGCAACGCGTAATTTATCATCGTCTTATAAGCCGTTCTCGTTTTTTGTTGGACGAAATGATCGTCAGGGGCAAAAAGATCAACTTGCGAGTTATTATCAGGCCAATATTGCTGGGCAATATAAAAGTCTTCATGCAGGGAAGGCGCTTGATGTAACCACCTTGATTAACCAGATGAGCGAACCGGCGATCGCCTTGCAAGCGCAATATATTGTGAACAACCCGAGTGATATTGACAATAAAGATGAAATGCTTGCTTCATCAGACAAAACTTCTTATACGACAAATCACCAGCGTTATCACCCTTATTTCAGGGCCTTTTTAAAACGTTTTGGCCTGCAAGATATTTTGCTGTTAGACACCAATGGCAGTGTAATTTATTCGGTGAAAAAGCATATTGATTTCGGAATGTCGGTGACTAATCCCATGCTCGCTCAATCTGGATTAGCTGAGGCGTTTAGCCAAGCCTCGAAACTTAAAGGGGATGGACAGAGTTATGCGTTTATTGACTATGCTGCTTACCCTGGAAGTTTAGGTTTACCTACTGGATTTATAGCTGCACCAGTGTATAACAAAACGGAAGCGGTTGGGGTCGTGGTGTTTGCACTTCCTTCCGAAAAATTAACGGCATTGATGACCTATGGTTATAGTTGGCAAGCCTCTGGCTTGGGGAAAACTGGGGAAACTTATTTGGTTGGGCTTGATAACAAACCCAGAAGTGCCAGCCGTTTATTGTTAGAAGAACCGCAAAGCTTTAACTCTTTGATGACCCAGTTAGGCGTGAATCAAACAGAATTGGACGAGATAGTCGCTGCCAAAACCAATGTTGGTTTTCAAACCGTTCAATCGGAAGCTATCCGTCGTGCTTTAAGTGGAGATTCCGGCTCGCTGGTTAATCAAAATTACCGAGGAGAAAAAGCTTTATCGGCTTACGCTCCCATCGAAGTTATGGGTAAGCGTTGGGCGATCCTTAATGAAATCGACATGAATGAAGTGACCTCGAAGCTTTCTGAAATACAGCGATTGATTTTGCTTTATGCAAGCTTGACTGCGCTGTTAGTGATTGTGTTAGGCGGTGTTGCCGGTTACATCATTACCAGGACCATTGTCCGGCCGATCCGAGAAACCAGCCATTCCTTGCTGGATATTGCCGAGGGTGACGGTGATTTAACCCAACGTTTGAACGAACAACGTAAAGATGAGCTCGGCGAGCTTGCCAGTGGCTTTAACCAATTTGTGGCTAAGATCCAGCGAGTGGTTCAAGGCATTCGAGGTTCGGTGGGCACCTTGGCTACAACCGTTGGCGATATGAATAGGATTGTGGAAGAGGGCAGTCAAGCGGCAAACGCACAACAACGCGAAATGGAAATGGTGGTGACCGCTATCAACCAAATGGCGGCTTCGGCACAGGAGGTTGCAGGTAATGCCTTAAACGCGGCAGGGGTTGCACAATCGGCAGATGTTGAGGGGCAGCATGTGCAAACGGTTGTTCAAGAGGCGATTACTTCGATTGAGAATCTTTCTGCAGAAATTGACCAATCTTCAGAAGTCATTAGTGAATTGGAGGGGAATGTTGGCAGCATTGTGACCATTCTGGACGTGATCCGTGGAATTGCAGAACAAACCAATCTCTTGGCACTCAATGCTGCAATTGAATCAGCCCGAGCAGGAGAGCATGGGCGAGGCTTCGCGGTCGTTGCAGATGAAGTTCGTACTTTGGCTAAGAAAACTCAAGACAGTACCGAAGAAATCCAAGCCATGATCGAACGTTTACAAAAAGATACGGTTCGAGCTGTTGATGCAATGGCGTCTAGTAAAGCTAATGGTGGTAAGAGTGCTGATATTGCGCGTAATGTAGGAACATCGTTAATTAAAATTGCGGAAGCGATATCCACCATTAGTGATATGAACGCACAAATTGCTAATGCTTCAGATGAACAGAAAGTTGCGATTGAAGAAATCAACCGCGGTATCGTGACAATTTCTGATTATGGGGAGAAGACTTTAGATGGTGTTAAAGAAATTAGTAAAAGTAGTGCCGGTTTAAGTGTGCTTTCAGAGGACTTAGACGGGCAGGTGAAACAGTTCCGCGTATAGCGCTGTTGTAAGGTGTGATTACGTGGATTAGTGTGAATTAGCTGTATTGTTCATATGCGATCAGACACATCTTAATACAGCTCGCAATCTAAGCTGACAGTTGAGAGTGTGCGTATCTAACGCGCTTTTGTCCCGTTCTGTGTTAGCAACGGGGTAGAAGCTTTCGCCTACGGCGACGTCATTAAGCTTCAACGAGCAAAGCTTAGCGAAGCAAAAAGAAAGCTCGCCCTGCATCTTCTTAAACCCTGCGTGGCTCATTCTCAAGGGCGTTGAAGTAAACACTACGCTCAACAAACAGACTTCAACTTTGCTCCCTTGTTCATTTGCGCGACTCGGCGAAGATGATGGGATTTAAAAGCGTAACCTTGGCTATCGAGAGTATGAAAGGTTTTTGTTTTTAGAATGGGTGTCTAGTTTATTGCATTCGATATACTTTTCTTTGACGAGCAAAGAAAAGTATATCGCCGTCAGGGCGAAACCCTCACTAATAGATCCCCAAAATAAGCTAACTCATTTTGGGGCTGAACCAATTTAGGGCAATCTGTGATATCTAGTCACATCGAGGTAACGAAACTGACAGATAGCATTTAGACTAATTCACGTAATCACTGTTAACACCAAGCGACTTTGTCGTAATCGCTAATTACCAAGGGACTCTGCTGTTGTCGAAAGCATTTTTGAGGCACCCTATACCATCGCTTTATCGCTGGCTTGTTTCACATCATCGCGCCATTTAGAAGCGAGCACCATTAGCCCCAAAAGTCCTCGCTTTGGCTAATGGTGCTATTGTTATGCGCTTTCTCTAATCATCAGTTCATAAGGGAGTGTTTGATGCAAATTGGCTACACCTTTCTGCTCTATCAATGAAATAATCGTGGTGACAGCTAGTTCGGCCATTTCGACTCTAGGGATGCGGATGGTGGTGAGCCTAGGGTTAATTACTTCGGCGAAATCGAGGTCATTAAACCCTACAATATCAATATCTTTGCCAACTTTTATATCGTAGCGCTGACATTGCATGATGGCTCCGGCAGCCATATCGTCATTGACAAAAAATATTGCATCGGTTTCTGGCCATTGATTCAAAATTTCCGAAATGGCATTTGCGCCATTATGAAAAGAGGTTCGTTCTTTGGTATTAATGAATCGATGATAATCTAAGCCATGTTTTTCCATGACCAGTTCCCATGCTGTTTTTCTCAACATTGCCCGTCTATCTAGCCATGTTGAGCAAAACGCAATATTTTTTCGTTCTTTAGAGATCAAGTATTCGGTTAGCTCTGTGGCAGCATCTGACTGGTTGACACCAAAGTTAGCATCGAAGGTTGGCTTATCAAGGATATCCATAATTTCAACGGCTGGAATATTGCTATTCTTGATCATGGTTTGGGTGGCGAGAGAGTGCTCCGTTTCAGTAAAAATAAAACCATCAACATTTCTTGAAAGAAAATTTTCTACGACTTTTTCTTCCCCAAGTGTTGTATAAGATGAATCACCAATGAGTAAGTTATAGCCAAGGCTTTCACAACTAATCTTTGCCGCGCTAATAATCTCGGCAAAAACCGAGTTTGTGAAACTTGGAATGATTAAAACAATTGATTTGCTGGAAGATAACGCAAGCGTTTTTGCCGCTACATTTGGAATATAATTGAGAACTTTACATGCCTCAATCACCTTCGAGTGAACGTCGGCAGATACCCGATTCGGGTTATTTAATGCTCTAGAAATTGTCGACTTGTTTACGCCTAAATATTCAGCAACATCTGCGATGGTGGTTCTTTTATTCATTTATTATTATCCAAGTGTTGAACACACCCATTTATCGGATGCATTCAAATCGCATTTAATATCGTTGTAACTTAGCTCATCGCGCCATTATTAGGATGACCTAAAGCCAGCCGGAGTCCATCGAATAGATCCTTGCTGGCCCAGCCTTGAGGCTCGTATGCTATCTCATTAGTGTAAGTAAGTTCAATATCATTTAATATTCCATGGATCCCGTCCACCTCTATGATTTGGCCATCTTTAATTAAATCTATGCTGCCTCCTTTTTTGGCTTCGGGAGTGATATGAACGACGGCGGGCACCTTTCCTGAAGCGCCAGATAAACGTCCGTCAGTCACTAATGCAACTTGATAGCCTTTATCATAAATAATCCCCAGTAAAGGAATTAGCTTGTGAAGTTCAGGCATACCGTTTGCGGTTGGGCCCTGGTTTTTAACCACGACGACCACATCTTGCCATAGCTCATCGTTTTGGAACGCTTGGTGAACCGCCAGTTGGCTTTCGAACACTCGCGCAGGTGCTTTTACGATCCGTTTCGCTTCGCTAACCGCAGAAACTTTCATGATCCCTTGTCCCAAGTTACCTTGGAGTAATTTTATACCACCGCTTGGGCTGAAGGGATGCTCAACGTCTGCAATGATAGCTCGATCGCTCACTTTTCGTTCTGCTGTGAGGATTTGTTTTGAAATGGGCTGATTGTTAAAACACAGTGCATCGGGGTGTAATAGTCCAGCGCTTAATAATTCGGCCATGATTGCCGAGACCCCACCAGCATCATGAAATTGATTGACGTCTGCTGGTCCATTTGGGTAAATTTTAGCAAGCAAGGGTACAATATCAGAGAGTTGATCAATGTCTTCCCAGCGTAAGTCTATACCCGCCGCTCTCGCAATCGCGACCAGATGCAAAGTATGGTTGGTGGACCCTCCGGTCGCTAACCAGACAACACAAGCATTGATTAACGATTTTTCTGTAATCACTTGGTACAAGGGTAATGCAGTATTATCCAGCAGCCCGGAAACCACTTCGTTAATCACCGAGGATTTATCCATACAAGCTTTGGATAAACCACTATCGATGGGTTGTAACCCAAGTGCTTCCAACATGACTTGATTGGTATTTGCGGTTCCATAAAAAGTGCAGGTCCCTTCACTGTGATAACATTTACACTCCGTGTCGGTGAGTTGTTCCAAATCGATTTCCCCACGATGAAAATCTTGTCTCGCTTTCGATTTTTCAGCATTGCTGATTCCAGTGGACATAGGGCCTGCGGGTAAAAAAGCACTTGGGATATGACCCCTTGATAGGGCGCCAATTAGCATGCCAGGAACAATTTTATCGCAAGTGCCAAGTAAAACAGCTCGGTCTGCAGTGGCACAAGATAAAGGTATCGCGGTTGCCATGGCGATGACGTCTCGGCTCATCAAGGATAGTTCCATTCCTTGATAACCTTGTACTACGCCATCACATATTGCAGGTACGCCCCCAACAAATATCGCACTGTGTCCAAGCTTGGCACTGATTGATTTTATTTTTTCGGGGTAATGACGGTAGGGCGCATGTGCCGAAACCACTTCGTTATATGAGCTGATGATCCCTAAGGTATAACTTGATTTTTGACGAATAATTGTTCGTCGTTGCTCATCAAGTGCGGCAAACACATGTGCTGCATTGCTGGGTTCGATGGAGTGGGTTGACAGTTGGTTTTCTTTCAGATTTTTTAATCGGCTAAGGTATTGAGTTCGGGAAGAAATACTACGCTGTTCGAGATTCTCGGTGATCTTTGCTAATAGCTTATTACACATAATTAAGTTCTCTTAAATTTTTTACAGTGAGTTCTACGACTGCATTTATGTCATTTTCTAGGATTGAAACCTCAATATAATCGATGGGTTCATTGGTACTCGGTTCAATCAAGGTATCAAATTGGCTTCTGAGCATAGAGTCACCATTGAAATAGTGCTCGCCACGTTTTTTCATCCTTTCGCTAATCACTTCGAATGAACCTTTTAGGTAGACAAATAAGCAACTTTCTTGGATCCCAGCCTGAAGTATTTTTCGATACTCAGGCTTTAAACATGAGCAAGCGATTACGAGGTTTTCATTTGAATCAATGCATGCGGTTGCCATTGTATTTAAGGCATCCAACCAAGGTTGCCTATCCACATCATTAAGTGGGATGTTATGTTTCATTTTTGCGATATTAGCTTCAGGATGATAATCGTCTGCATCAATATAAATATATGATAATAAACTAGATATTGACTCTGCCACGGTGCTTTTACCAGATCCGGAAACACCCATTATAAAGAGTATTTTCTTTTTCATCAATTTGTCTCACCTCACACTTTTTAAAAGTAACCCTTCCAATATAGCTGATCGATATCTAACATGGCAAGCGGTTGCCTTGTTTTGTTTTGAGATGAGGAAGCAAATGTCAATAGGTAATAATATGAAAGTTAAATCGATAAAAGTTTTTGGTAAAGGAGAGGTTGGCCTTGAAGAAACCTCATTTGCGGTTACCGCGGATGAAACGCTTGTACGAGTGACTCGAGGCGGAATATGTGGTTCCGATATTCATTACTATCAACATGGCGGGATAGGCGATTTTAGTTTGTGCCACCCGATGACTCTTGGACATGAAGTCATCGGTCGTATTCATCAAAGCGGACAGACGGTTGCTGTCAATCCAAGTAAAGCATGTGGTAAGTGTTTTTATTGTGAAAGCGGTAATTCTAACCAATGTGTGAATATGGAGTTCTTTGGTAGTGCGATGCGTAACCCCCATGTAGATGGCGGATTTTCGGAATATTTGAGCGTTAGCAAACAGCAGCTTGTTCCCTATGACGACACTATTAGTGACGATGTGATGGCTTTTTCCGAGCCACTTTCGGTTGCGATCCATGCCATCAATCAGGCCGGTGGTGTGTTGGGGAAAAGGGTTTTGGTGACCGGATGTGGCCCCATTGGTTGTCTCATTATTGCAGCCTGCCAAGCTGCTGGCGCAAGTGAAATCATTGGTACTGATTTGAGCGAGCGCTGTAGAGATATTGCTCTTGAGATGGGGGCCGACAAAGTTTACTCCCCATTAGAAAGCTTGCCGACAGAATACACTGCCGATAAAGGCTATTTTGATGTGTCTTTCGAAGCTTCTGCTGCTGTGCAGGCTTTTCATGGCTGCATTGATATGACTCGCGCGAAGGGAGCATTAGTTCTGGTTGGGATGCGACCCGGCATGGTGGATTTCCCATTAACAAAATGTCTGGCTAAAGAAATCAACATTCGCGGGACTTTTCGATTTGTAAGCGAATTTGAAACTGCAGTGAGATGGCTTGAGAAAGGGAAAGTCAATCCACTTCCACTGCTTACACGAGTATTTCCATTTACCCAAATAATTGACGCTTTAAAGCTGGCTGAAGATAAAACTTCGGCAATGAAAGTTCAATTATCATTTGAGAGACAAGATGAAAAATTTATTTGATTTGAGCGGAAAAATAGCACTGATTACGGGTGCTGCACAGGGCATTGGTAATCTTTTAGCCAAAGGTTTGGCTGAACACGGTGCCACCATTGTGATTAACGATATTACTCAAGAAAGAGCAGAAAATGCAGCCAAGGAATTGGTTGATTTGGGGTTTCTTGCATATGGCATTGCATTTGATGTTACGAATAAGCAAGAAATTGTTGATTCCATTAAAAGAATCGAAATGGAAATTGGTGAAATTGGTATTTTAATCAATAACGCCGGTATTCAGCGAAGACATCCTTTTCTTGAGTTTCCTGAACAAGACTGGGATGACGTGATTCAAGTTAACCAAAAGGCCGTCTTTTTGATGATGCAAGAAGTTGGCAAATATATGGTTGAGCGACAGTGTGGAAAAATAATAAATATCGGTTCCATGCAAAGTGAATTAGGCCGAGATACCATTACTCCTTATGCCGCATCTAAAGGTGCAGTGAAAATGCTGACTCGTGGTGGGTGCGTTGAATTAGCAAGACATAATATTCAAGTGAATGGTATTGCTCCAGGATATTTTATTACAGAGCTAACCAAACCCTTGGTTGAAAATAAAGAGTTTACGGATTGGCTTTGTAAAAGAACTCCGGCAGATCGTTGGGGTAAACCTGAAGAACTAATTGGTGCTGCTGTATATTTGTCGTCGGCAGCTTCTGATTTTGTTAATGGGCATCTATTGTTTGTTGATGGTGGGATGCTCGCCGCTGTGTAGTGATTAAAATAATAACCTAATTAAAACGTGAAGGTAATAAAATGAAAATAAAACAATTTGCTTTAACTATATCGTCAATTCTATTGGCGGGTTCAGCTTTGGCTGCTGATATTAGCTTGAACTTTCAAAGTTCTAATTTTACAGGAGAACAGGTTTATACGGTTCAAAAGAAATGGACGGATACTGTAGAGAAATCATCTAACGGTCGTATTCATATTGATTTGCTACCCTTAGATTCAGTATTAAAATCATCAGATATGTTAACTGGTGTTCGCAATGGCATTATTGATGGCGCAATTGCAACCGCTGCAATGTATTCTGGAGAGGACCCAGGATTTGGCTTAATTGGCGATACTATTTCAGCTTGGAATAGTGATGAAGATATTCTCAAGTTCTACTACTACGGCGGAGGTCTGGAGGTGGTAGATAAGATTTTTCAAGCTTATGGTGCGAAGTTAATTGGTGTTTCTGTGACTGGCTCTGAATCCTTGCCTTCAAAAGTTAAGTTGGAAAAGGTTGAAGACTTTAAAGGGGTTAAAATGCGAGCGCCTTCAGGACCGATCCAAAAACTCTTTGCTAGGATGGGGGCCGCTCCAGTTGGTTTACCGGGTTCTGAGATATATACCGCACTTGAAAAAGGGATCATCGATGCCGCCGATTTCTCTACCTTTGCAAACAACCAAAAGCAAGGGGTTCACGATATAGCGAAGTACCCAATCTACCCCGGTATACATTCTTCACCCACTGTACACGTTATTATGAATCTGAAAAAGTGGAATGCTTTACCAGAAGATGATCAAAGCTTCCTCGTCGAGCATTTTAAAGGTATGGCCCTCGAATCACTATTACAGGCTCACTATGAAGACCGGATTGCTTATGGTGAAGCAATTAAAGAAGGGGTGACGCCGATAGCTTGGGAACAAAAAGAAATTGATAAGGTTAGAGCTTACGCAAAAGCGATTTGGAAAGAAACTGCAGATAACTCAGAAATAGGGAAGATGTATTACGATGTTCTTATTAAATATCTTGATTCTCAAGGTATGCTATAAAACATAATATTGTAAGTTATTAATGGCAGGCGAGTCCTGCCATTAATTTTAAAATGGAAGGTTTATATGAAAAGGTCTTTTTCTGAAAAAATAGATCATCTTTGTGTTAGTGCTGGGGAATGGGTTTCAATCCTGTTTATTGTTGTTGTGGTAATTGGTTTTTTTGAAGTTGTTATGCGTTACGTATTTAACAGTCCAACGAATTGGGTTCATGAAACGACTACATTTTTAGTGAGTATCTCACTTATTTATGGAGGTGTATCTTGTTATGCAAGTAATAAACATATCTGTATGGACTTTATTCGTCAAAGATTTAGAAGAAAAACACAGTGGTGGATGGAATTACTTGTTGAACTATTAACCTTTGTTTTTATGTTGATGCTAACTTACGGATCTTTTTGTGCAACTAAAGATGCGTTCTTTTCTCCTTTCGGTAAATTTAAAATGCAGACTTCTGGGAGTGTTATCGATACTCCATTTCCTGCATTAAACAAAGGATTCTTTTTCCTTTCATGTCTGGTGATGCTACTGCTTTGTGTCACTCATATTTACCGCCATATTGTTAAACGAAATGATCGATTAAATTTGGGGAATCACAATGCTTAGTGTGGTTGGTATTGGAATGGGGACAGCGATTATTTTCGCTGCAATGATTTTTCTTTTATTCATAGGGATGCCTCTCGGATTTCTTACGGGGCTTGTTGCTCTTTCCTTTTCATATCTTTGGTTTGATACGACGGTCATTATGCAAATGGTATCGTCTCGGGTCACCGACTTTACTTCATCGTATACTTTTGTAGCTGTGCCGATGTTTGTGTTAATGGCAACCATGCTCGATAAAACTGGCATTGCCAGAGATCTATACAATGCGATGCGAGTTTTGGCGGGCAGAATAAAAGGTGGAGTGGCCCTACAGAGTATGATGGTGGCGGTATTGCTGGCATCGATGTCCGGTATTATTGGCGGAGAAACGGTGCTCTTAGGGATGCTTGCTTTACCGCAAATGTTACGTTTGGGCTATAACCAGAACTTGGCGATTGGTACTGTCGTTGCTGGCGGTGCTTTAGGCACGATGGTTCCGCCAAGTATTGTACTGATTATTTATGGCATGACCGCCAATGTGTCTATTGGTGATCTATTTTTAGCCTCAGTCCCCGCAGCGGTATTACTTTCTAGCCTTTACATGTTGTATATCTTGATCCTATGTCATATTAACCCAAGCTATGGTCCGGCGATGGATGCAAGCGAATTAGAAGGTTTAAGTCGAGAAGATAAAAAGAAAATTGCGAAGGATATTGCGATACCAGTTGCGATTGCCGGATGGATATTAGGCAGCATTTACGGGGGAATTGCGTCGGTTACTGAATCAGCCTGTGTTGGGGTCGTCGGGGTCGCGATTGCGGCTTGGTACCGTAATGAGCTTAACTTGAATATCATTTTTGACGCCTTAAAACATACCCTAAAAACCGTCGGGATGATTATCTGGGTTGGTATTGGTGCCACGATGATCATTGGGGTATATAACCTGATGGGGGGAGATAAATACATTGCAGATCTATTTATTGGTTTAGATGCGCCGCCAATTTTTACCATTCTAATCATGATGGGCGTTTTGTTGGTACTGGGTATGTTCCTCGATTGGATTGGCGTTGCTATGCTAACCATGCCCATATTTGTTCCCATCATTATCGCATTAGGTTACGACCCGGTCTGGTTTGGGGTTCTATTCTGCGTCAACATGCAGGTCTCATTCTTAAGCCCACCATTTGGTCCAGCGGCATTTTACCTCAAGAGTGTAGCCCCGGCTGGTATCGAACTCACTGATATATTCAAATCCGTCTGGCCGTTTATTTGTATGCAGATAGCCGTATTAGCTTTGCTGCTCACTTTCCCTGAAATTGTGACTGTTTTATTGTGAGGTAAGTATGTCTGATTTATTGAACAAGCTTTCGAAGCTTAAAGTTGTCCCAGTGATTGTTGTTGAGCATGCTCAGGATATATTGCCTTTAGGCAAAATACTTGTTGATAACCATTTACCCGTAGCAGAAATAACCTATCGCTCATTCGCCGCTGAAAATGCAATTAAGGCATTGCGCGAGTCACAGCCTAAGATGTTGATTGGTGCAGGCACAGTGTTGAATGAAGCGCAGGTGATATCGGCCAAAAATGCGGGAGCAGATTTTATTGTTTCACCAGGCATTAATCCTAAAACCATTGAGGCATGTATCCAGCATAACATTCCGATTATTCCAGGCATTAGTCGCCCTTCAGATGTTGAATTGGCCTTGAATTATGGCATTCATCTCGTGAAGTATTTCCCGGCGGAGGCCTCTGGCGGGATCCCCATGCTTAAAGCCTTACTTGGTCCTTATTCTATGTTGAATATTATGCCGACAGGCGGGATTTCGGAAGGTAACATTAATGATTATCTTGCTATCGATGCGGTTGTTGCCTGTGGTGGCTCATGGATGGTTGATAAGCAACTCATTCAACAATCTGACTGGGATAGCGTGAGTGAATTGGTGAAACGCACTGTTGCGCTGGTTAAGCAAGCGTGATGCCTAAGCCAAGCCATCATCGCTGCTGATCCGCACCATATACCTTGTGAATCTAAATTGATTCACAAGGTATATATTAATTATTAGTTGTTTGTCATCAGCGCTTAGACGGCCCTTCCAGAATTTTAGACATATTGAAGCCTGAAATACTAAAGCCTAGTGCTTGGTAGAGTTTGAGCGCACGTTTATTCTGGTAAGCAACTCTAAGCTTGATTTGTTTTATACTCTGCTGCTGAAGCTGAGCTTCTAGAAGCGCAATCGCTTGCTTAGCATAACCTCGACCTCGATAGGTTTCGTTAACATAAAAGTCATAGATGAATGTCGCCTGGTCCTCTGTATTAATGGCATGCCATAAATAGCCCACCACATTTGATTGATTGTCTATGCTGATTTCAAGACATAATAAGGCGTGTTGTTTGGTATCTAGACCATTTGGAAAGCTAAGCTGTAATGCTTTTTGTGCCATCTCGATTGCAAGGTCTAGCGGGTGGCCATAATTTTCTGCAATTTCACGGCTGTAATCATCAATGAAATACTCACAATATGCGGGATACTCGTTTTGTTTCATTGGCCTAAGAGTAAGCATCTTCTTCCTTTTTCCTTTTAGAGCTAATAGTCGCGTTCAACCTTAGCGATTCTAGTTTTAAATGATGAATACCAATGCTCTCGACCCATTTTTTGAGCTTGCTGATGTTCTATATTGGCTTTCCAATGTTTGATTGAGTCAAGATCGGACCAGTATGAAACCGTAATCCCTAGTTCTTCTCTGGCAGACTCAATGCCAATAAAGCCAGCTTGCTTGGAAGCGAGTGTAAACATTTTTTCGGCCATTTCAGCATAGCCCTGATCACCTTCCGTGCGAAGAGAGGTAAAAATAACGGCGTAATAAGGTGGTGCTGGTGTCTCGGCCATTAACGACATATGCGCTCCTGATGTTATTTAAGGCTGTTTGTCACTGTTCAATATAACTCTCTCTAATAATCGTAGCCATGTTTGCTCCACTTGGTTTGACGGCATTGCATCATGGTATTTGATTGTTAGATGCTTACAAAGCTGATGTTTTCGAGTTTAATTGATTTAACATCTTGGCAATGACTTAAGCCTGGGAGGAGGATAGCAAGAACTCATTGGCGGCTAAAGCCTTATACTCATCTAACTCATTGTCGGTTCATTCTCGCAGCTATAAATCAGCGCTAACTGCATTATTTTTCTTGTAATTAGAGCCACTCGTTAGCGCACTTTATCTCTGGTTATTGGCAGATTTATTCTGTGCAATAAGTTGATCTGATGACTCATCCGCTTGGTATTAAGGGGCTTTAACAAACGTGGTGCAATATAAAATGCTAGATAAGCTGAAAGCTGAGTGGGCGTATTTAGAGATTTGCACGCTTTAGGTTTTGTTGTGTAGTCGCTAAATCAAGCAGAGTCAGCTGGGACGCTATTCTGCTTGATTTAGCTATCGAAGTTTAGCAGCGTGGCTTTCGCTATTGCGCAAACCACGCTCTGAATTGACCTCATCTAATTAGATAGTTCAATCTTGTTATAGTCGATGGTATTCCCTTTTGGAGAACATTTTATTTTGACGACTTGGCGATAGTGGGTCAGTAAAATATAGCCAAAGCAGCCTAAGATGAGTCCTATCGCTAATGCGCCAACCCACTGGATTTGTAGAAAATCTAGTTTGAATAATAGTGTGAGCCCACTGAGTACGGCAATATTACCGATAATATAGGTTGTTTTGCCAAAGCGCTGTACGGTTAAATTTAGGTTATCGGTATACAAGCGCACCAATGAATCAAGCGAATTGATCACAAATGTTACCCCAACAAATACCATTGCTAGATTGTAAAATCCCGCTACAGGAATTGCATTGACACTATAGTAATATAGTACTGTGAACCAAATGGCGATAGGGATCGATGGGAATACCATCATCGCAATTAATACTTGATAAGTTCTAAATCCGCCGACAAAACGTGCGGTAAACTGACCAATCATAATGCTCCAAGCAAACCACCAAAATAAGTAAAATTCATGGTAGTCGTTAATCGGTAAGACAAAGTGATGTAGATTGGCAAAATAATCCCCAATTAGCGCGAAGGTTGAGAAGAATTCACCAAGACCCGAACCATCGGCAAGGAATGCGCCAGCCCACATTAAGCCGATTAAAGCTAAAAACAACCAGCTGCTCGCCAAGCTTAAAACTCTTACGTAGCGAATGTTGGTACTCGAATATACCGCCGTGGCAATCACCAATAATACGATTAGATAAAAACTGCCTACGATGGTCTCACCATCACCCAACTCGGGTAAATACCAGGGTAGATTCACCAGTAATAAGTAAGCCGTAAAGGCGCAGGTACCAATGATAACAATGTTGTTGATGAGTTTAATCAACGGGATTTCGAAAAACTTAACTCTGGGCTCTATCACACAAAAGTAGAAGCAGGTTAAGAAATAGAATGCCCAAATAAAGAAACCCCAAAAACCAAATTCTATCGCTAATGGATTACTAAAGGCGTATTCAGGGCTGGTCACTAAATCCGCGTATCCAGAAAACTCGGTGAGTGGGAACATGATAAGCCCGACATCTAATCCCGAGGTAAATAGGATGGCGATAAAGGTAAACTTACGCACCGGAGTGACCCCAATACACTGGATGTTTCCCCAACGGTAAATGATAAATGAAATGGCAACGAAGGTAAATAAAATGCCGATAGATAGCCAAGTCGTCATCATTTGGCCTCCGAAGGTATATAACTAGCAAACATAATTAATTCCTTATTTTATGTTTTAACTGCCAGGTCTCAATTTTTAATAAAGGCTTTTGCCATCAGACCTTAAGTATCGTGCGGACGATAGTTAAAACCTGATAAATTGAACTTAGCTAAGGGACCATTTGCGAAATCGCGTCGGTTGGTCCGTTACCGCATATTTGTGATAAGCGAGGCGAACCCCCACTTATTACAATAAAATGATAGCGATGGCTGATTAGCTGGCCGGCCGTTTTGCAGCCCGTAAGCGCTGATTATTTTGCCAGTCTTCTGCAACCACGACTTCAGCAGTGCTAGGCGCCAGAGTTGCTACACCTAAAACCATATCTGCGGCGCGCTCGGCCAGCATAATGGTGGGTGAATTCAAGTTGCCATTCGGGATGGTTGGAAAAATTGAAGAATCAATCACCCTAAGGCCCTCAATCCCATGAACCTTTGTTTCTGAGTTCACCACTGACATCTCATCTTCACCCATTTTGCAGGAACAAGACGGATGATAAGCACTCTCTACCGAATTTCTGACAAAACGATCAATTTCCTCATCGCTTTGTACGGTTAATCCAGGCTGAATTTCTTCACCGCGATATTCGTCTAAGCCTGGTTGATTAATGATTTCTCGGGTTAAACGAACACAGGCTCGAAAACCTTCGATGTCGTCTTGATGAGATAAATAATTAAATTGAATTTTCGGTGCCGTATGTGGGTCGCTAGAAACCACTTTCACAAAACCTCTACTCTTGGGTTTGTTATGACCGATATGCACCTGAAAACCGTGGCCGGCAAAGGCTTCTTTTCCATCGTAGCGCATCGCTGCCGGTAGAAAGTGATATTGTAGATCGGGCCACTCTAAGTTTGCTTTGGAACGAATAAAGCCACATGACTCAAAATGGTTGGTTGCACCTAAACCCGACTTATTCAGGATCCAACGGGTTCCAATTAACATTTTGTTCCAAGGGTCCAGCTTTCCATTAAGAGATATTGGTTTTAAACACTTAAATTGAAAATAGAACTCGAGGTGATCTTGCAGGTTTTCGCCCACACCGGGTAGCTGGTGAATTTGTTCTATGCCAGCTTTGGCTAAAGTACTCGCTTCACCAATGCCCGAAAGCTGTAATATATGTGGAGATCCGATGGAACCAGCAGATAACAAGACTTCTTTATCACTAAATACATCAATGACTTGTCCCTTACGCTCGTAGCGCACGCCGACCGCGGTTTTACCTTCAAATAATACTTTGTGCACCAAGGCATGGGTAATCACTGTTAGGTTATCACGCTGTATAGCGGGTCGGAGGTAGGCATTTGCGGTAGACCAACGAACACCATTTTTTACCGTCATATGCATCGGGCCAAAACCTTCTTGTTGCCCGCCATTATAGTCTGCAGTCGCCAAATAGCCGGCGTCTACCCCTGCATTTACAAATGCTTGATACAAGGGGTTCTTCATTTGATTGCCGTTATTGACCGCAAGTGGCCCCGTATCTCCTCGGTATTGATTGCCGCCAAATGACCAAGTTTCGGCTTTCTTGAAATAGGGCAAACAATGCGCATAATCCCAATTCTTTGCCCCATGTTGCTGCCATTCGTCAAAATCGCGCGCATGACCTCGCACATAGACCATGCCATTTATCGATGACGAGCCGCCCAGTACTTTTCCTCGAGGACAATGCATACGGCGCTTGTCTAAAAATGGTTCTGCTTCGGTTTCAAACTGCCAGGCATATTTTTTAGTATTCATCGGAATGGATAATGCGGTTGGCATTTGAATAAAAATGCTTTTGTCACTGCCACCGGTTTCTAACAGCAATACCCGATTGCTCGGATCTGCTGATAAACGATTGGCCAGCACACAGCCAGCACTACCCGCGCCTACAATGATGTAATCTTGTTGAGCGTTGCTCATATTTATTCCTTAAAATGGGCTTTCAAGTGGCTGCATGCCCACATAGACCGCTTTAGTTTGGGTATACGCTTTTAATGTTTCGCTGCCATTTTCTCGGCCAATACCAGACATTTTATAGCCACCCACTGGCATTTCAGCTGGTGAAGCACCATAGGCATTGATCCAGCAAATTCCAGCTTGCAACTGATGTATCACTCGATGTGCACGGTTAATATCTTGAGTAAATACGCCAGCGGCTAAACCTAGTTGGGTATGATTTGCCCGTTCAATCACTTCGTCTTCTTCGCTAAACGTTAGTATCGACATCACCGGGCCAAATATTTCTTCTTTTGACAAAGTCATATCGTCGGTGCAATCCGTGAAAATTGTTGGCGCAACAAAGAAACCATCGGGTGCATTTTCTGGTTGTAAGGCGCAACCACCAGTGAGTAGTGTCGCCCCTTCAGCTTTGCCAATTTCGATGTAATCGAGGACTTTCTGTTGATGTGCTTTTGATATCAGCGCACCAAAATTGGTGTTTGGATCCATCGGATCGCCGCAAACAATGTTTTGTTCGGTGCGCGCGATTAAACGTTCGATAAAACGAGGGTAAATATCTTGTTGCACAAACACTCGTGTGCCATTGGTACAGATTTCACCCTGAGTATAAAAATTACCTAACATGGCCGCAGAAACAGCATTGTCTAGGTCTGCATCATTAAAGATGATCAGCGGTGATTTACCGCCTAACTCCATGGTGACTTGTTTTAATGAGCTAGCAGAAGCTTGCATCACTTTTTTGCCAGTGCCTACTTCACCAGTAAAAGACACTTTGGCAATATCTTGGTGCCCTGTTAACCAAGCGCCAACTTGAGCATCGCCTTGAACCACATTAAACACACCATCGGGAAGACCTGCCTGAGTCAAAATTTCAGCTAAGCGCATTGCGCCGCGCGGGGTTTCCTCTGAGGGTTTAAAAATCATGGCATTGCCACAGGCCAGCGCAGGGGCCGCTTTCCAGCAAGCAATTTGCAGAGGATAGTTCCAAGCGCCAATTCCCGCACAAATTCCAAGAGGCTCACGGCGGGTATAATAAAAATCATCGCCAATCGGTTGCTGACTTCCTTCAATGCTTGGCGCTAAGCCTGCAAAAAACTCAATTGAATCTGCACCCGTCACGACATCAACCACCGATGCTTCTTGCCATGGTTTGCCGGTATCCAGAACTTCAAGCGCAGCGAGTTCATCATTGTATTCACGCAATAAAGCCACGGCTTTTAACAAAATACGGCTGCGTTCAATGGGGAGCATTTTTGACCATGTGCTAAACCCAGATTGAGCACTCTTTATGGCCGCTTCTTGAATCGCTTGATTGGCCGTTTCAACCAGGTAGCTGACGCGACCAGTTGCCGGGTTAATGACTTCAAATGTTTCACCCGTACCATTAGATATATATTGACCATGAACATAGTTTTGATAAACGACTAACGATGGCATCAAGGTTTCTCCATACTGGCCAATTACTGCTTTAGTTCTCGTTTTCATACCGCTGCAGAGTTGCCTGTATTTTTAAGTTGTTGTATCAGCGCGACATCAAAAGTGCGGCTGTAATTAGATATGTTATACCGAGTGATTGGGCATAGATAAGTCTAAGCTTCGTTTAAAAAACAATCAGCTGGGTGTTTATTTGATTACGATCCTAATGATTAGAGCTCTAATTATCAAGTGGTGAATAAGTATTTACTGAATTGTAAATTTATACTCAATTAGATAACACATTGTTTTAAATGTACTAATTAATATAACGCTAGTCATGTTCAGATCAATAAAAGATATAATTACAGCTAAAACAATTTGAATTGTAATCATTTTATAGCTGTACTGATGAACGCACAGCCCTGACGGGCGTGGTTCTCATCAAATGGTCGCAGAGTGCAAATAACGCTCACCTTTTAAAATAAACTCTACTGACATTCGTTCCGATGTTACAGGTCGTTGGCTGGGTAAATGATGATAAAAGGGGATGCTTCAAACTCGATAAAAGGTTTATCTCTTAGGACTAAATTACGCTAGTTTTTTGGATGTTCGTTGGTGACTGATGAGAAGGAAACACTTGTTTGTTTGAGGAGTGAAAGGTCCATGGATAACACATTTAGTTGTCAAAAAGAGCTACCTATTATGCCGGTGCCAGAGCTAAATGAAACCTGCGGTAAATTCATGGAATGGGCTGCGCCATTATTGACGGAACAAGAGCGAGGTCAAACTCGAGCGCTTATTACGCGGTTTCTTCAGCCCGGGGGGGAGGGAGAAAGGCTACAGCATGATCTGATTGAATGGGCTCAAGCACCCGCAATTTCTAACTGGTTCGCCCCTGTTTGGCGTGACTTTTACTTAGCATGTCCCAAATCGTTGGTGATCCATAGTAACGTATTTTACTACCTGAAAAGTAAGCTTGATGAAAAAACAAACTCACAAGCAACTATTGCCGCTGCGCTGATTGTGAGTGTTTACCAGTTTATCGCTTTGATTGATAACAAAACCTTGAAGGTTGACATGCAAAAAGATCTGCCACTTTGCATGGAACAGTATCAAAATATTTTTTCTGCAACCAGAATACCGCAGCAAGGCACTGATGATCTGAAAGTCGGGTCGTCTAGAAAGCATATTGTAATCATGCATCATCAGCGGATCTATCAGCTCAATGTCTTGGATGAATACGGTAATATTCACGCCCTATCTGCACTTGAATCTGCGTTTGATGAAATTCTTTCTGGTTCAGAGAAAGGACAAAACTTTGGTTTACTCAGTACTTTGCCACGCGATGACTGGGCAAAAAGTAGAGCCGATTTACTTGAAATATCGGCGAGAAATGGCGAGCGAATGCGCATTATCGAAGATGCTGCTTTTGTCGTGAGTCTTGATGAAGATTGCCCGGAAGCGCTCACCGAGATCTCAAAACAGTTACTTCACGGTTCTGGACAGGATCGCTTCTTTGACAAATCACTGCAGTTTATTGTTTTCAAGAATGGTAAAACGGGGATCAATTTTGAGCACTCAGGCGTGGATGGTTCGGTCATGCTTCGTTTAATCGCTCATATTTATGACACGATTGATCAGTGTTGTTTGCCTCAAGCGAAAGTTTCTGCGAAGAGAAATCAAGCGGCTGTTCCTCTGGTTGAAGAAATTGAGTTTGATTTAAACGATGATTTGAAACAAACGCTTTGCTCTGCGGAGGATTGGTTCGCTCTGCATGTTGCCAATACTCAAACCAGAGTTTTGAATTTTACTCAGTTTGGTAAAAATCAAATTAAACAATTTGGCGTCAGCCCTGATGCTTTCGTGCAGCTTGCGCTGCAGTTGGCTGAATATAAACTCTATGGCAAGTGCTTCAGCGCCTACGAAGCTGTGATGACTCGAACTTTTCTCGGTGGGCGTATCGATGTTTTGTATACGGTTTCTCCTGAATCGATGCTGTTTATCGAAAGTATAGGTGCGGCCAATTGTTCTACAGAGGCCAAAAAATCGGCGCTGATTCAAGCGACTCGCAAGCACGTGGCACGAGCCAAGGAGTGTCGTTTTGGTCAAGGCGTTCATGCGCATTTACTGGCCTTAAAATATCGTTATACCAGCGTGGGGGATGCGCTTGGTATTGAGAATCTTCCGCAAATATTTAGCGACGTGGGTTATCAAGCACTGACACACAGCATTGTGTGTACCAGTACCACATCAGAATACGGCGTTGAGTTGGCAGGTTATGGACCGATTGTCGATGACGGCTTTGGGATCCGTTATTTTAAGCAACATGATTCCATTTGTTTCAATATGACCAGTAGAACGGCAATGCAGGACAAACTTGAGCAGATGCAAGCTTATATAGAGCAATCACTGCTTGAAATGGCGGAGTTAATGCGAAGCTAGTATTGTTTGGGCTTCAGGTACTAGGCGTAAATTCACTTCTATTCGAAGTGGCAGTGAATGAAGTGAATTAGTGCTTGCTTCTGCTAAGGGGCGTGCTAATCGCATCGCTGATGTTGCCGCCTGGTTCCGTAAGGCTTAAAAATAGCTTACTTCGCACTCATTTTTGTCGGCTTTATGTTGACATCATTCAATAACATCACACTTATGATTGACCGTGGGCCAGCAGAAGGTCATCGCGGGTTTCCTCGAACATGATTTCGCCCTTGCAGTCATACTTGGCGAAGAGAGGCTCGGGTATATGCTGCCTATATCGCCCAGTGGTTAATGCGCATAGAGAATCTATAAGGCTTCTGTTGGGGCAGATAACGATATATTTTTCGAATCAATACTGAACAATAAATTGCAGTGAACGCAGCAGCGGAGGTATTGCGGTTTACAATTTGTTGACTTGTTGGTGCGATGTGCCATTTAATTGGTTTTTAGCTACCCGAGAATATTGAATTAGAGTCGGGCCCAAATAGAAGTTGTACAGCAGAAACGGTCGAATCAAGTTGTGTTTACATTTCATGATGACTGAGTGACAGCTTTGCTGTCGGTGCGGAAACTGGCTGGCATAAGCATCGATATGATTATATTGTTGTCCTAAATGTGAAAGGTGAGTTGCTTCTTGAAACCTGTGAAGGTCCAGGCATCGCTGAACTAAAAGCGGGGCAGTCTTGTTATCGTTCTATTGGTGTAGAGCATCACGTAGTGAATGCCAATGATTATCCGTTTTCATTTGTAGAAATTGAGTTGAAGTAAAACTCGAATCAATATGGGGAAGTGCTTGAAACATTTGCACATCGCACCGGGGATGGAAATTAATACAGAGTTTAAATCAGATAGATTACAATTTCGGCCAATTAAAGTGAGTGATTGGCAAGCCATGCAAACCGCGCTTCATTGCGAAAAATTCCCCAGACAGCTACCACTTGCACGGCTTAAAACTAAAGCGCAGATCATTGCTTGGCATGAAAGCCGAGTAAAAGACTGGGAAAGTGGTTCATGTTATGTATGGAGCATTCGCCATAAATATACTCAGTTAGTTATTGGTCAACTCTCATTGTCACGAAGAGGAGCTGGCTTTGCTTTAGCGTATTGGATCGATCCATTGTATTGGGGGGCAGGTCTCGCGACAGAAGCTTGTCAGGCATTGATTCACCAGCTAAAAGCGACCGGGTTTCAGAATTTGTTGTGGGCAGGGACACAGCCATGGAACAGTGCGAGCGGTGCAGTACTTAAAAAGCTTGGTTTTCAGTTCACGGTACAAATCGCTCATGAACTGGCAAATGATCGGATTGAGCGAATCAATGAATACCAGTTGGATTTCTCTTTGAAGCCCCCATTGTGAATGTAGGCGCTCATACCGATCCTGCAGGCGAGCTCTTCACGGCATTAGACTTACTATTCACCTGCGCTTTGACGCTAAATAAGGTCTCATCCAACGATGATTGAATTGAAACATCCTAAAGACTTATCTCGTCTTCGCCGTTTTGCTTTGGCGTCTCAATGTTTGTTGCAGGCTCAGCCGTTTGGGCGTGGCCTGGCGGGGGCGCGTAAGGCGATTCATCACTTAGGTTATGTTCAGCTCGATACCATATCGGTGGTGGAGCGGGCGCATCATCATGTACTCCATTCTAGAGTGCCAAAGTTCGAGCCTGCGATGAGCAATCAACTGTTGTTAAATGGTGATCTTTTTGAGTATTGGTCACATGCGGCAGCATTGCTACCCATCGATGATTTTCGTTTTTCCTTGCCCTACAAGCAGGCAATTAAGAGTGGTCAAACGCACTGGTATAAAAATACCGATAAAAAGCTGATGCTTGAATTGTTGGCGCGGATTCGTGCCGAGGGTCCGTTGCGCTCCCGAGATCTGGAAACAAGCTCGATAAAGCGTGCTGGCTGGTGGGATTGGAAGCCGGCGAAGAAAGCGCTAGAACAGCTCTACATGCAAGGCGATTTGATGGTGAGTCATCGTGAGGGATTTCAGAAAACTTACGATTTAACCGAGCGAGTATTGCCTGCCCATGTTGATTCGAGCATGCCGAGTATGGAAGCGTTTGCGAGCCATTTGGTTGAGCAGCAGTTGCGCTGTCATGGTTTAGTTTCTTTGAAAGGACTAACCTATTTACGCCGTGATTCTAAATTACGCAGTGCGGTCAAAAAACTGGTGAACGAAGGCTTGGCGCAGGGCATTTTAGAACAGGTGAAAATTGCCAGTGGTGAAGTTTTTCTAATCAAAAGCAAGGCCATTGAAAATGGCGTTCTCGATGGCCGTCTTCCAAGTTTGAATAAACGCTTATTAATTTTGTCGCCATTTGATAACTGTGTCATTCAGCGTGAACGACTGAAAAGCCTGTTTCAATATGATTACCAGATCGAGTGTTACGTGCCACAAGCGAAGCGCCAATATGGTTATTTTTGTTTGCCGTTGCTTTTTCAGGATCAATTCATCGGTCGAATGGATTGCAAAGCGCACCGGAAAACACGTCTTTTAGAAATTAAATCGTTGTATTTAGAGCAACAAGCTTTCAATCAAGAACTCATGATAAGCGCTTTTGTAGAGGCTATTGAAAAATTCCGGTCTTTCCAACAGTGTGATTCAGTCTCGCTTGTGAATGTTCATCCCAAACACCTCAGCCAAGCGCTGCAAGATGCGCTAAAGCCGCTGGCTTAAATGACTAGGGTTAGCACTTCGCTAATGCTTGTAAAAGCCAATTTTTAAATTGAACCACGGCTGGATTAGTTTGCTGCCTTGTTGGGATCACCAGATAGTAATGCAGCCCGGAGAATTCTTTGGCCATGTCGAGTTTTCCTGGTACTAGCCAGCCATTTGTGACAGATGTTTCAACAGCGAGTTGACTCATTACTCCAATGCCCTGTCCCGAAAGGGCTGCTTGGACGGTTTGGTTTTCATCGTTAAAGTAACGTATTGCTGGTGAGCTGACGCTGCTGAGAAGACTTGGTAAAAGTGTTTCTATTGCCAAACTCGGTAAATTTTGATTCTTCCACTGGGTGCAGTAAAAAACAGAATCAGAAGGATTTTTATAATGCTTTTCCCAATATTCTGCTGTGGCAAAGCAGGCTAGTTTTTCTTGAATAAGTACCTCTGTACCAGCTTGAGCATGTGGTGGCTCCCCATAGCGGATCACCATATCAACCCGTCGATCATATTCAATATCGATTAATGATTCCTCCGCTCTAATGATGATCTCAATCTCTTGGTGTTGTTGTTGGAAATCGGAGAGATGAGGGACCAACCACATGGCCGCAAATGAGTTCGTGGTGCTGATGGTGAGGGTGTTGGGTGAGGAAGTTAGCTGGTTTACCGTATGCAGTAAATCATGCAACGATTTATTGGCTGTGGCTGCCAGTAATTCTCCTTCGTGAGTCAAAACTACTGACCGAGTTTTTCGTTCAAATAAACGGATCTTAAGTTTGTCTTCAAGACCTCTTATTTGGTGTGAAATGGCGGTCGGCGTAACGTTTAATTCATTGGCCGCATCTTTAAAGCTATTAAGTCGCGCCGCAGCTTCAAAGGCACGAATGGCATTTAAGGGGGGAAGTCTCTGAAACATATACAAGCCCTATAGGTGAGATAAATTACTTTATAAGGAAAATATGAGCATTTGTCTAACCAACTTACTTGGAAGAGACTAGGGCTACTAATTATGCAGAAAAGGTAGCAAACAATGAACAATATTTTACATATCGATTCTAGCGTTCGTGGTACTGATCATGATACCGCAAGCTACAATTCGATCTCTAAGGCTCTGGGGCGTCGCTTCATCGAACTATGGATGAGAAAAAATCATCAAACAAAGGTGGTTTATCAAGATATTGGCCTTCATCCACCAGCGTTTATTTGCCAAGACTGGATTGCCGCGGCGTTTCGTCCGGAAACCGATCGAACTGAGCAGCAGCATTTTGTTCTCGCTTAATCAGAGGCTTACCTTGAACAGGTGAGCAATGCAGATGTTATCGTGATTACTTCACCGATGTATAACTACGGTATGCCTGCGGTATTGAAGGCATGGTTTGATCAAATTATGCGGGTGAATAAAACCTTTAGTTTTGATCTTGCGCGAGGCGATTTTCCAATAGAACCTTTAATGAGAGGAAAGATATTGGTGCTACTGACCTCCTGTGGCGAATTTGGTTTTGGGCCTGGTGGAGTACGAGAGAACTTGAACCACCTGAGTCCACATATTAAACAATTAGCAAAATATTTAGGGGCCGATCGTGTTTATGAAATCGGGGCTGAGTACCAAGAGTTTGCTGATGACCGGCATCAATTGTCTATTGAACACGCCAAACAAGCGATTGCAGCCTTGGTGGAAAATCTTGCCTTAAGTTGTACTCGCTCATAGATGAGCTTTCACGGTTGCGGATAGAGCTTGGCAAGATCGTACAGTCGGCCTGCGGATATCGTAACTGGACAGAAGCTTGTTAGCGTTAAGACTCCTGAAGTGAAAGTTTTCATTAGAAAAAATATGGCAAGTAAGGGCTTAACGCCATTCCCCCAGTCTTAGCCAGACTCGCCTTGGGAAAACGAACAAGGCCTTGGCCCCGCCAGCATCAACACCGTTATTTACTATAGAAAGGAGCATCGGGCTTGTTCAACACCCGAATAGGTGTCGGCTGCGCGACACCTATTCTTATTGTATGGATAATTATTAAGAAATATGAGTAAAGTGAGACTCAGGCTTAAGCAGCAACTTAAGCTTCTATTTAATAGCTCGATATTCTTAAGGCTCCTTTCAAAGGCCGATAACAAACGTGAGCATTAAGTGGAACTCCAAGCACCACACTCGAATAGTCTACAGGGTCTAGAACCCGTATTACGCAATATAGAGTCAGCTTATTATGAATACAGTAACAAATAAATGTATTAACGTCGGTGTCGATACAGGTAAAGAACAACTTGATGTTTATATTAGACCCCTCGACATTTTCTTCACTGTCTCCAACGATGATAAAGGTATCAAGCAAGCAATAAAAATCATTCAAAAACACACGCCATTACGAGTCGTGATTGAAGCTACAGGTCGATTAGAAATGCCTTTTATTATAGCTTGTCACAATGCCAAACTACCTTATGTAATAGCCAACCCTGTTCATGTAAGACGTTTTGCAGGCGCTATCGGGCAGAGGGCTAAAACAGACAAACTTGACGCAAAACTTATCGCGCACTACGCCGAAGCTATAAAGCCCAATTTAACGACACTAAAGCCAGATTCTATGCGACTCATGGCAGATTTAGTCATCCGAAGAAACCAGCTTCTTTCGATGCAAACAATGGAAAAAAATCGCATGAAAATTATGCCCTCGCAACTCATTCTGACGATTAAACCTATTTTAACTGCGTTTAAAAATCAGATAGAGAAAATTGAAAGCAAGATTATCAAGCTAATTGAAAGTAACCCTGAGTATCAAGCCAAGAATGAGATATTACAAAGCATGCCAGGAATAGGGAAAATTGCAGCGGCGTCTATCATTAGTAACCTGCCAGAGTTAGGGTTAATAACCAATAAACAAGCCTCATCTCTCGTCGGAGTGGCCCCAATGAACCGAGAAAGTGGCCGCTATAAAGGGCTCAGAAAAATTCAAGGGGGACGAGCTCAAGTAAGAACCGTTTTATACATGGCCATGATGTCAGCCATCCAATGTAACCCCATTTTTAAGAGCACATATCAGAGGCTTTTAGCTGAAGGGAAACCTAAAAAAGTAGCCATCATTGCATGCGTAAGAAAGATGGTAACCATCCTAAACTCAATGCTACGAGATGGCGCCTTATGGGATGCAAAAATAATTTAATCTAACTTATTGACACCATAGTCGTTTGTTATATGTTCGGTTGGCTCAAACGCATTTCAATTAACTGATGCTCACCGACTTTCTCAACTTTCTTTACAAAATTAAAACCAAAATTTTCGTAATATTCTTTTAGATATTCGTGAGCATGTATTTCAATACTGTTTATATTTAATTGTTTGGCCTTATCAATTAATGAATCAATCAATTTAGTTGCCACTCCATTGCCTCGGTAGTCTTTTTTTATAGCAATTCTAGCCATAACAGCATTGTTATTTTCTGTTAAGGCCAACCTAGCAACGCCAATGGCTAAATCATCAATATATGCTAAAGAATGATAAGCATTTGAATCTAAACCATCTAGGTCTAAGTGTAATGGTATTCCTTGTTCTCGAACAAAAATTTCATTACGAATTTTCTGAGAAATTTTAATAGACTCTTTATCTTTACTTACAACAATTCTCACACTTACCTCTAATGTAGATTAGAAAATTTAAGAACATATAACAGTATATTAATATGCAAATTCCCATCTTTCACGCATGCGAAGTTACCACCTATCACGCACCACAGAAACTCACATATCCTTTAATGTTTAAATTTATCAACAGCATACCAGTCAATCACCATTTTGACCATGCGGAAAATAAACTAGAAAAAATAAACAAATAAACTAGACACCCATTCTAAAAAAACCTTTCACACTCTCGATAGCCAAGATTACGCTTTATAATCCCATCATCTTCGCCGAGTCGCGCAAATGAACAAGGGAGCAAAGTTGAAGTCTGTTTGAGCGTAGTGTTTACTTCAACGCCCTTGAGAATGAGCAACACAGGGTTTAAGAAGATGCTGGGTGGCTTTTCTTTTGTATACTTTTCTTTGGCCAGCAAAGAAAAGTATATCGCCGTCAGGGCGAAACCCTCACTAACAGATCGATCCAAAACTAAATGATAAAAACGAGACTAACAGCTCCCCAAAAAAATAAGCTAACTCATTTTGGGGCAAAATATTGTTAGCCTATCGATTGGTGTAACACGCCTCTGGACAAAAGTGCCTTAGAGCAATTAAGTGAATGATCAGATCTCGAGTAACTTTTAGTATCCCAAAATGACGATCGCCACCTCTGAGTGATAGACCGAGTATGAAAGATTTTGTTCAGATCTGAGGCACGTAGAAACTAACCATTAGTTTGACATCGCAACAAACGTTCAGTAAATTCAAAAGCCTAAATGGATCGTTAATTACTTAAAGGAGGCCATCATGATTTATTTCGTAAAATGGAATTTTCGTATTTTTGCCTCAGCGGATAGAATCCGCCGCTCAGCGTAACTAACAGATATAGCTACCATAGCTAGATCTACGCTCAACGGTACTTGTAACTAACGTATCCGTGCCCCTAGTAGGCCGCGGAACATTGCGGCTAGTACTAGGAGCAAACCATTCAAAATCCTTCTCCTTGATACTAGCCTCCATCTCTATATGGAGACATACGCTACCGTGTATGTAGATTAGTCAATGACTTCTCAATCATTTTCAAAGCAAGTTTTAACAATTGCGATCCCTGTATCCTTGAAGCTATTTCTTGATATGGCAATGGTTCTTATCGATCTCTTCATGATTGGTCAACTTGGTACAGCCGAGCTAACTGCTGTTGGTATGGGCCTAGTACTGCTCGCAGGTACAATAGGTGTATTAGACAACCTATTTGCTACAGGTGGTGGCATACTCGTGGCTCGCTTTACTGGCGCGATGCAGTATCAAACTGCCACTAATGTCCTTGGAGCTATGTTTATCATTGCTTTACCATTATATGGTCTTACCACTGCCGCAATTCCATTTGTCGCTGACTTATATTTGCTTTTTCAAACAACAAGTGAAGTCGCTACTCTTGGCTCTCTGTACTTCGGTACTTTATTAGCGGGGTCGATTTTTATCTATCTTGATGTATTGCTGTTTACTTATTTTGTATCAACGGGCAACAGTAAGCTGCCAATGAAAATTAAAATAGCTAGTTTAGGGCTAAACGTTGCGTTCAATTACATATTTATCTTTGGCAAATTTGGAGTGCCCGCATTGGGCATTCAAGGGGCAGCATTAGGGACTATTGTTGCTACAACATTTAATGTTTTTCTCTATCTCGTTGTTATAAAAATATCTTCTGCACACTCAATACAAGCAAAGAGTGCTTTCAAGCAAGTGAAAGGCATACTTAAGCTTGGGGTTCCATCTGTTGTGGAAAATTTCACATTCCAGATAAGTTGGCTGATTATTATAGTTCTCATAAACAGCTATGCGATCTCAGTCGCGGCGGGTTTTCAAATTGGTTATCGAGTTGAGAGCATTGCTTTTTTGCCAGGGCTTGGTACAGCGGCCGCGGCTGCCACTCTAGTCAGTCGATTTGTGGGAGCAAACAGACCAAAAGATGTTGATAAGGTTGTATCAGTTACTGCGAAATTGACATGTCTGTTTATGGGAGGTATAGGCTTACTGATGGCTATCAATCCTGAGTCATTCGCCCGTATATTTTCCGATGAACTAGGTGTGATCCATGAGGCTTCGCTATATATACGTATTATCGGCTTGGCTCAAATACCATTAGGTCTGCAGTTCGTTTATACCGCCGCCTTAAGGGGACTTGGAGATGTATCGAAAACGGCAATAATTAAGATCGTATTACTGTGGCTTAATATCATTATTCCTAGCCTGATTATTGTTCATCTCGGATTGGGGGTCGTTTGGCTGTTTACTGTAGTGGCACTAGCAAATGTCATTGACGCAAAGGTATTTATATCTAGGTATAAACACTTGCGAACACAATCGCGAATTACAACCATAAATAGTGCTTATTAGCACTATTGTTTGTTTGGGTAGCGCTTGTTATAAGAAACGCGCTACCCATTAGTTTTCCTATGGTTTATTGTGTTAATGCATGAAAACAAGACAGCCATTTAAACATTTCAATAGCCGGTGGGGATGGCTATGTGATTTTGTCCAACGATTTAGAGTGGGTGTCTCAGTAATTCTTTACCGTTTTCAGGAAACGCCCTGTGCGGAGCCGCATGCAGGGTGCTGTGGGGGCTGGAGGCTAGATACCTCCGGCTACCGGATTATGTACGTTTCACCGCGATCACGGAATACGTATGCCAATGCTTCATTCTACCCAATGAAGTTCTCGATTTTTCATCACGCTCAAAGAACCTGACTATTTCAAAGTCTAAGAATAAAGCCTTTACCTCTAACTCCGATAAAGGTGTTGTTGGACTGCGATAGTTTTTAGCCCAACTGTCTTTGAAACCCATGAAATCACCAGCAAACACCCCTCCGATTTCAATTGAAGATTTAATGTTGCTCCAGGTCTTTTCAAATCGGTCTGGGTCCGCAAAGAACAAACTTGAATTCGCGATAACTACACCAGATGTTGGATAGTCGAACGACTCAAATGAAGATTCTAAGATATCCACTAATGATTTTGCCCCAAACCTGTCTCGACAAATAGCAACCGAATCAGGGTTAATATCGAAGCCATGAACTTGAAAACCCTGTTTCTCTAGATACTCAATATCACTGCCTGTTCCACAGCCACAGTCAGTAGCTACTTTGAGGTTTGATTCATTGAATTGGACTGCAAACTCAGTTCGCTTTGAGTGTGAGCGAGATAGTGCCTTTTCATAGTACTGACGCCAAAGTTCAGTATTTTCATCCATAATTTCCTGATTCCCGAAAAAGTACATAACGCCTGTAGCATCTGCACGAATTGCGTAGTGCCTTTTTGTGTAAAATTGAGCATAGCGAAAACACAAAAAGGCGCGTAGCAATTTGTGTCAGGTGACTACACTTGTGTACGCCCAGCATGGGCATGAACTAATGAGGTGAAAGTCCTCTGTAGGAAGGTCACCGTTTAATAACATTCTGATGATTAAACGCTAAGGACTAGCGAATGGCAAGGGCATTACCGCGAGGGAATGTCTGAAGGAAGCCGGACGCCTTTTTATCTAAAGAGAGGGCAGCTGATGAACAAGAACATCATATGAGGCGTAGGCTGGAGGCGAGTTGGCACAAGACAACGAAGCCATGTGATCTAACGGCCATCGTAAATGATGCAGCAGTGCAGAGAAAAGAGAAAGAGCATGTTCTACTTCTTATAAACAAAAAGTGGGGAGCTCTGCTTAGCAAGCTGATCGTTTAACTCACGCCATGGCGATTTAAGCAGACGGCTTTTTTTAGATAAAAAGTCCCAATGCCGTTCTATTGTGTAATGGTTGGGACATGGTGAAGGCCTGAACCTGAAAATCAATGAGGAGCCTGTGCAGCTCATTGTCTCCGTATCCGACCGGACTGAGGAACGGTGGCGCAAAAACAGAAGCCATCATTGGAATGCAAAGGAGCGAATCGACCGTTGTATTTTAACCGTTTTCAGGAAACGCCCTGTGCGGAGCCGCATGCAGGGTGTTGTAGGGGCTGGAGGTTAGATACCTCCGGCTACCCGATTATGAGGCTTGGCTTAAACTAAATAGAAGCTTAAACCACACCAAGAACTGAATAATATCAATGGAAATAAGTATAGAAGACGAGTCTGCTTAAACGGAAATTTCACCTTCTGGCCGCTTTTGGGCTTCATAAAGCTGATACCTTCCCTTTCTTTTAAGGTTGATAAAAATGTAGATTCGATTTCTTTGCACTCTTTACTATACCGCTGCATTTGATGAAAATCTTCATAGCCCAAACACGACCAGATTAACGCAGTAAAACCAACCGTAATTGAAGCAATCAAATACCAATGACTGCTTTCAACCTTTACTAAACTTGAGAATATAAAACCAAATGCAGCCAGATGGACAGTTAGAAACCAGTTAAAGCGATTCCATGTTCTTGTTGAAAAATCACTCAACGCCACCATTCTGACTTCATAATAATGAACCAAATCACCAAATACATTTTCAATAGTAAATTCTTTCTGTATTTCCATGCATCCCTCTTAAAGCCTTATAACGCCAAGTTAAGCCGTGCAAGCACGGAGTTTGTTTTGTGCAATAATTCGCGAAGCGAAGCACAAAGGAAACGCAGTGCTTGCATCGGACTTAAACGCCTTGTGTACGCCCAGCATGGGCATGAACTAATGAGGTGAAAGTCCTCTGTAGGAAGGTCACCGTTTAATAACATTCTGATTATTAAACGCTAACTACTAGCGAATGGCAAGGGCATTGCCGCGAGGGAATGTCTGAAGGAAGCCGGACGCAAATCTGCGAGCTGATGAACAAGAACATCATATGAGGCGTAGGCTGGAGGCGAGTTGGCACAAGACAACGAAGCCATGTGATCTAACGGCCACCGTAAATGATGCAGCAGTGCAGAGACAGTGCATGTTCTTATCTGGGGAGGTCTGCTTAACAGGCGATCGTTAAACTCACTAGCTTGGCCGCTAGTTCAACAGGCCTGGCACTTAATTCTCATCAACTTAAGTGAGCAAATACGATGAACAACGATAGCGCTATTTGGGGTAACTCAAACGGTGATTAAGCAGAAGTCAGCAGACGGCATAGTAGCCCAACGCCCATCGTAATGGTTGGGACACGGTGAAGGCCTGAACACTTAGAATAAAGGAGGAGCCTTGTTAAACTTGAACACCCATTCGCCGTCCGGCGTAGATGCGATTCAGCGTAATAACTCGCAGCCAACCTTTAGCCAACATCTATTCGAACATATGCTAACGCGGCAGAATATTCAGCTCGCGTGGCAAGGTGTTCGAGCCAATAAAGGGGCTGCTGGAGTGGATAACATGTCCATTGATGCATTTCCTTCTTGGGCAAAACTACACTGGAAGCAGGTTGCTGCTGCGCTGCGTAATGGCCAGTATCAGCCTAAACCGGTACGCCGTGTGGAGATAGATAAACCCGATGGCGGGAAGCGCCTACTGGGGATCCCAACCGTGCTCGACCGTGTCATCCAGCAAGCCATTGCCCAAGTGCTAACGCCTACCTTTGACCCTAGCTTCTCAGCGAACAGCTTTGGATTTAGGCCAAACAAGAATGGGCAGCAAGCGGTGAAACAAGTGCAAAGCATCATCAAGCAAGGCCGACGCTTTGCCGTTGATGTCGATTTATCTAAATTCTTTGACCGAGTTAACCATGATCTATTAATGAGTCAACTGGGAAATCGAGTTCAAGATAAACGGCTACTGACACTGATTGGAAAATACCTGAGAGCGGGTTTTATCCATAACCAGTGCTATCAGGAAAGTCGAGAAGGTGTACCGCAAGGGGGACCATTATCGCCCTTGCTGGCCAATATCATGCTCGATCCATTGGACAAAGAGCTGGAAAAGCGAGGGCATAAGTTTGCTCGTTACGCCGATGATTTTACCATTTTGCTGAGAAGTCAGCGTGCGGGTGAACGAGTGCTTACGAGCATTAGTAGCTTCTTGCAACGGCGCTTAAAACTTGTGGTTAATACAGCCAAAAGTCAGGTGGTTAAAACGGCGAAGAGTAAGTTCTTAGGGTTTACCTTTAAAGCGGGACGGCTGCAAATTCATGCCAAAACGTTACACCGTTTTAAACAACAAATTAGGCGTCTAACAAACCGTAACTGGGGCGTGTCGATGGGCTATCAGCTATTTAAAGTAAGCCAATACTTGCGAGGATGGATAAACTACTTTGGGATCGCGAATTGCTATCAACTGTGCGTAGATCTAGATCACTGGATAAGGCGCAGAGTGCGAATGGCCTACTGGCGACAGTGGCGAAAACCGAGAACCAAAGTAAGAAATCTGATGCGTAGAGGAGTACATGTTCAAGCCGCGGTAGCCTGTGGCATAACCAGTAAAGGCCCATGGAGAAGCTCGAAAACACCGGGGATCCAACAAGCATTATCGAATGCTTATTTAGCATCCCAAGGTCTATTTGCGCTTCGAGATGGATGGATTAAGCTTCACCATTCTAAGTGAAACGCCCTGTGCGGAGCCGCATGCAGGGTGTTGTGGGGGCTGGAGGCTAGATACCTTCGGCTACCCGATGTACGCCCAGCATGGGCATGAACTAATGAGGTGAAAGTCCTCTGTAGGAAGGTCACCGTTTAATAACACTTTGATTATTAAACGCTAAGGACTAGCGAATGGCAAGGGCATTGCCGCGAGGGAATGTCTGAAGGAAGCCGGACGCCTTTTTATCTAAAGAGAGGGCGAGCTGATGAACAAAAACATCATATGAGGCGTAGGCTGGAGGCGAGTTGGCACAAGACAACGAAGCCATGTGATCTAACGGCCACCGTAAATGATGCAGCAGTGCAGAGAAAAGAGAAAGTGCATGTTCTACTTCTTATAAACAAAGAGTGGGGAGATCTGCTTAACAGGCGATTGTTTAACTCACGCTATGGCGATTTAAGCAGACGGCTTTTTTTTAGATAAAAAGTCCCAATGCCGTTCTATTGTGTAATGGTTGGGACATGGTGAAGGCCTGAACCTGAAAATCAATGAGGAGCCTGTGCAGCTCATTGTCTCCGTATCCGACCGGACTGAGGAGTCATGGCGCAAAAACAGAAGCCATCATTGGAATGCAAAGGAGCTAATCGGCCGTTGTATTTTAACCGTTTTCAGGAAACGCCCTGTGCGGAGCCGCATGCAGGGTGTTGTGGGGGCTGGAGGTTAGATTCCTCCGGCTACCCGATTAGGTGTTACATTTACCAAACTTGCCCGATAAAGAATATTAACAATACCACACTAGCAGAAGTTAAATATGCTTTCCCTATAGGATTACTTTTAGCTTTAGACAAAATATATAATGAACCAACAAAACCTAATATACCAATTAGCCCAATGACTAAGCTAGCAAGAGCGTATGTAAAAGAAGAGCGATATTTGTCGCCACCATGAGCAATCATAGCTTCTGCGCCAAAATTAAAACGCGCAATTTCAGCAGGCTCAGCTACAACTCCTATTACCCAAAAATCTCCGATTCCGTAAACGATAAACATGGAAAGAATAAGTGCCGCTGGAATAAATAAAATAAGATTTTTAACTTTACTGGAAATTTTCATCGAAACCTTTAGTAACACCTAACGCTCAAAGCAGCGGCGGCGTAGCCGTCCAGCCCGTAGGGCGATGCTGCCTTTGCTTGTGTACGCCCAGCATGGGCATGAACTAATGAGGTGAAAGTCCTCTGTAGGAAGGTCACCGTTTAATAACACTTTGATTATTAAACGCTAACTACTAGCGAATGGCAAGGGCGTTACCGTGAGGGAATGTCTGAAGGAAGCCGGACGCCTGTTCTTCAACAAGAAACTAGACACCAATTTAAAAAAAACCTTTCACACTCTCGATAGCCAAGATTACGCTTTTAAATCCCATCATCTTCGCCGAGTAGCGCAAATGAACAAGGGAGCAAAGTTGAAGTCTGTTTGAGCGTAGCGAGTTACTTCAACGCCCTTGAGAATGAGCAACACAGGGTTTAAGAAGATGCAGGGCGAGCTTTCTTTTTGCTTCGTTTTTCTTTGCTCGCCAAAGAAAAATGACGTTGACGTAGGCGAAAGCTTTTACCCCGTTGCTGACACAGAATGACAGAATGGGGCAAAACTGAGTTAGAAAGGATTTTGTATGAGCTATTTTTGATCGTAAAAAATGACGCTCAAAAAAATAAACTAGAATAAACTAGACACCCATTCTAAAAACAAAAACCTTTCACACTCTCGATAGCCAAGATTACGCTTTTAAATCCCATCATCTTCGCCGAGTAGCGCAAATGAACAAGGGAGCAAAGTTGAAGTCTGTTTGAGCGTAGTGTTTACTTCAACGCCCTTGAGAATGAGCAACACAGGGTTTAAGAAGATGCAGGGCGAGCTTTCTTTTTGCTTCGCTAAGCTTTGCTCGTTGAAGCTTAATGACGTCGACGTAGGCGAAAGCTTTTCCCCCGTTGCTAACACAGAATGACAGAATGGGGCAAAACTGAGTTAGAAAGGATTTTGTATGAGCTATTTTTGATCGTAAAAAATGACGCTCAAAAAAATAAACTAGAATAAACTAGACCCCCATTCTAAAAACAAAAACCTTTCATACTCTCGATAGCCAAGATTACGCTTTTAAATCCCATCATCTTCGCCGAGTAGCGCAAATGAACAAGGGAGAAAAGTTGAAGTCTGTTTGAGCGTAGTGTTTACTTCAACGCCCTTGTGAGTGAGCAACGGAGGATCTAAGAAGATGCAGGGTGGCCTTTCTTTTGTATACTTTTCTTTGGCCAGCAAAGAAAAATGATGTCGCCGTAGGCGAAAGCTTTTACCCCGTTGCTAACAAAGAACGGGGCAAAAGCGCGTTAGATACGCACACTCTCAACTGTCAGCTTAGATTGCGAGCTGTATTAAGATGTGTCTGGTCCCATATGAACGATACAGCTAAGTCAAACTAAAGGGGCTGCTTAAGCCCCTTTCTAAGATTTTCTAGTTGGTTGGTTCAACTTGTTATGAGTTAGCTGCAGATTCAGCTTGCTTGGTAACTGCTAAAGCATCTTCAATGAGACTTGACTGGCCGGTGAGCAAATCTTCCAAACAGCCATTGTTTTTATCCACCAAGCCAACCTCTTTTAACATGGCATCAACTAAGGGGGCATTTGCGCGATATCCTAGGGCCGCTTCTGTGACTTGTTCCGCAAGACCGTGACTGTTGGATTCTCCATTTAGCGAGCTGCCATGACCCGCGCCATAGCCTTGGAGAATTTTGATGCCTTCAATGTTCTCTAAAGGCTTCACGGCGCTGGCAACCAACTCAGGTAATATTTTTAGGATCGCCAATGATTTTTGCAGCTCGACCTGTTCATCGCGCAAGGTGTTTTCAGCTTCGTACATTGCTTGTTTACCGGCGGCTTCTACGGCATACACCTTCTCATCGGCTTCGGCTTGGAGTTTTTTGGCATCGGCTTCGGCTTTCGCTTCAATCAAAATGGCAGATGCTTTATCTTGCGCCACTTTCTTTTCGGCATCGGCTTGCACGGTGATACCAACCGCATCACGTTCGGCTTCTTTTAGCGCATCAATCACCTCAATCTCTTTACGACGATTCGCTTCGGCAATTTGGCGCGCGGTAATCACCGCTTCACTTTTCTCAACTTTGACTTTTTCTGCTTCAGCTGCTTTTGCTTGAGCCGCCGATTCTTCTTCTGATTTTTGGGCAATCGCGATTTGTTTATCTTGTCCGGCAACTTCTAAATCACGTTGGCGTTGAATACTGGCTTGTTCTAAGGTTTTACTTTTTTCAATTTCACGAGTTTCAATATCACGAGATTTTTCAATTTCAGCCGCTTCTAAGGCGCGCTCTTTGGCAATTTCGGCTTCCCGCTCTTCTTGCTCTTTCATTTCACGGTTTTTTGAAATTTCGGCTTTTTGTTCGGCTCGTTTAAACGCCAGCACTTGTTCTTGGGTGAGTTTGGCTTCTTGTTCTTGCTTACTCACTTCAAGCGATTGTTTTTCTGCTTCTAGGTTGCGCTGTTCGATCTTAATGCGGTTTTCTTGCTGAATATCGTTGGTTTCTTTACGTTTTTCTTCAATTATTTTAGTTAATCGAGCACGACCTTCGGCATCAAATGCATTGTTTTCATTAAAAAATTGTAAGTCAGTTTGGTCAAAGCCAGTTAAGGAAACAGACTCGAGTTCTAAGCCGTTTTTCTCTAAATCGTTCATCACGTTTTGTTGCACTTTTTGTACAAAGTCTGAACGTTGTTCGTGCATTTCGGTCATCGACATTTCTGCGGCCACCGAACGTAGCACATCGACAAATTTGGACTCCATCAGTTTTTTCAACTCTTCCACACGCATGGTGCGAGTTCCCAAGGTTTGGGCGGCCATCGAAATACCTTCGCTATTCGGTGCAACTCGCAAGTAAAAGTCGGCCTTAACATCAACCCGCATCCGGTCTTTGGTAATCAATGCGTCTTTTTGGGTTTTCTCGACTTCGATACGCAGGGTATTCATATTTACTGGAATGGTTTCATGCACCACTGGCAAGACTATCGCGCCGCCATCTTTCACCACCTTCTCTCCGCCTAAACCGGTTCTGACAAAGGCTGTTTCTTTGGTGGCTCGGATATACAGCTTGGCTAAAATTAAACCAATGGTGAATAGGGCAATAAACCCAATACCGACCCAAATTAAGTAAAAAGCAATGCTGTTACTGTTAACTAATAAATCCACTATTTATCCTTAATGTTCGTTTAATAATTGGTCGAGTTTGCTGGCGGTCCAGTATTTCCGGTGCCGTTCAAGCAATACAATAATTGTTCCCGTTGGGAACGTGTCTTGGTCTTCTAAAGGTTGCACCATTAAGTAATGTTTTTGCCCGTATTGGTCGGTGCATACCGCTTCCGCTGGGCTGCCCACGGTTGCTGTGCCTACCGTTATTCTGGCCTGTAAACCTTTAAAGTCATGCTTAGAAATGGCGCTAGATTGGCTTTTGGGAAATACTCTGGCGATAGTTCTTCCTAAAAAGCGTGCGCTTAAAATGGCAAACAATAATGCTCCCAAGTGAGTCATAGCCGAGGGGAGTAAACCATTGCCACTGGAAAGGCTTAAGTAATTGAGGCTGAGCCCAGCAAGGCCAAAGCTGCTTAAGAATAGAATGATCCAAACCAGCAACGGTAATTGATTTAAATATAACCAACCGAGCAGCCCAGAAATCGCGCCACTATCTACATTGGCGTCCATATCCACGTTAAGATCTATGGGGAGAATGTCATCCAGCATGTTGAGTAGACTCACGCCCACTAATAAGCCTAATATTTCTATAAGAGCCAGCCCAAGCACAAAGGCTAAGGCCAAGCTAAAGCTGGTATTCACATCTGCGAGTAAAAATTGGTACATTCAGCATCCTTTTTACAATAAAAAATTGAAACGAGTCTTCGCTTCATTTCAACAGCATACCTTAAACATTAATCGCTAGTTTGGCGCAAGTTTTCGTTAAAGCCATGACCAATATGGAGCATTCTCGCGACAATTACATTTCCATCATCAAAGTGTTGAGCTTTCTCTGCCTTACTCGCTTGTCGGCATAAACTAGCACGCACACTTATCAAAGCTATTATTTAAATAAACATTAATCTAAGTGGTTGATATTACGCTTTGATTTTTCCACTCTCAAGTGGAAACACTCCGTTTTGCGAATTGTTTAAGGGAGAATGACTGGATATCAAATAACAGGATGTATTTTGTGAACTTACAGGGTTTTATGAAGAGACTGCCAATCATGTGAATTCATGGTGTTGATTTAGATATTTATGAGTCAATTCAAATATTGCAAGGTACGCGAAAGGCATCGTTTGATAAGCAACCATGATTTGCTCTACATATCGATCCTGTCGCGATTTTTACTTTCTAGTGTGGAAGCGCAGATCTTTTAACTTTGCTCGATGTCGATCAATAAGCACAACATACCGCCGATAAGATAAGCCAGCAAATCCATTCCGTCGAAGGTCGCTCCCAAAATAATATGTAATACCGATGAAGGGGCAATGTTCAGCCATTGGTTGATTTGCAGGTACTGTCCCATCTCTATTAAATATGCGATAAGGACTGCCGCAGCAGCCGTTATTTTAGACGAAACATTCACAATACTGGCAAGCAAATAGTGCAGCCACACCACCACGAATACATCTCCCAAGGTCGGTCGAATAAAATCATCTCGCACATAGCAAGCAATCACTATCAACACGATTAGCCACAATAGACTCTTTAATGCATGGGTCAGCGAAAAGCGCAGCCGTGACCTTGAACCAAAGCCGCCATCACGGCTGCTGTTTTTATTTGCATGTTTAAGCTTCTGTGGGGTCACGATTAGTCTCGGTTGTGAGCTCAGATACTGGGTTGCTGCGTTGGTACCAATCTACCTTGCGGGTTAATAACATCACGAAACTCAAAACGACGAAGCACAACAAGGTCCCCATGAGTAATGCGTAATTTTCTGCCTGTAGTAATCCAAATAGAATGCCATAGAGAATTAATAGGCTCATCCCAAACACCATGCCATGTTTGGTGCTATTTAAGATGCCGCCAACATAGATACTCAATAAACTGGTTGATGCAACAGCAGACAATGTATACGCCCAGTTAAAGCCCATATGTTCGCTCATTGAAATTAATAGTAGATAAAATAGTGCAAGTGCCAAACCAACAAAGCCATATTGCACGGGGTGGATCGGTCGCGCTTGAAACAGTTCCAATAAAAAGAAGCTGACAAATACCAGGGTCATAACCAAAAGCGAATAGTTTACCGCGCGATGTGATTTCAGATAGTGGTCTACAGGATCAATAAGGCTTACTCCCATTTGCCGTTGTTCTAAGTCGGCGCAGGAGTCCACGCTCGACAAACAACTTTCAAACCATTGAGCGATATTGGTTGAGAAGTTATTGCTTGACCACTGGGCTTTAAAGCCGGATTCGGAGATGCTGGACGAGACTGGTAAATAGTCACCAATAAAGCTCGGATGTGGCCACGCAGAAGAGAGTTCGACAGTGGAGCGATCACCGATTGGTGCAACTTGTAATGTGCCTGTGCCTTGCAGTAGAAAATTTAGGTCGAAAGCCAAAGGTTTAGTTAAATCGATTTGTTGGAGTTCTAAATTGCTATGAAACCCTTGGGGAAACTGGCTTAGTCCTGTCCCGGGAAAGACTTCAAAGGTCTTTCCCGCTAGGGCCATCTCATCAAGTCTGATTAAGCCCCGGCTATCTCGAACCCCTACAACCATACTTATTTGGGTTATCTCGTATTGACGTAGTGCATCTAACGCTGCAAGTTCAAAAGTTCCTCTTAATGTGGTCTGTGCTTTGTATAGTCGAGCACGATAAATACCCCGATATTTTTCAAAGCTGTCCAGTTGAGCGCTCATGTCAAAAGTTTTGGGTAAGATAAATTTTCGGTTCGCCAATCGGTAAGTTATGCCATTGCGAAGGTCTGGAACCGTGTAGTTCACCATGATAAAAGGACCGATAATATGTTGCTCGCTGCTACTGCTGCGAGCGATGTCGTTGATGACTTGTTCCTGGTTAACTGAACGCTCAGAGATTAGTCCACTGAGCATAGAAACGGGAATTTGAAGCAATATAAGTAAAAACAGCACGAATCCGAATTTCATGCCGAGTTGATGATTGAGGATTTGTTTCATTTTTCATTCTCCTTAACTGATGTTTTTAATTTAAAACAATAGTTTGGAGAATCGATGGAGCTTGTGTAGAGTTTTTATGTAGTTGCTAGGTTTAACGTTACTTTTACGCCCAAGCTTACATTTTTAATCTGAAGGCTACCTTTGTGCAGTTTCATTACCTGGTCTACAAAGTTGAGTCCCAGCCCGCTACTTTTCACTCCGTTTTCGCGTGGCAGAGAATAAAATCGCTCGGTCAATCGCGGCATCGCATAGTCGGGGATATGCGGACCTGAATTATAAATAGATAGATTTACCGCTTCCTTAGAGACAGCAAGCTGCCATTCAATCAAGCCATCTTGCTCAACAAAATCTAAAGCATTATCCATCAAATTATACAGAGCTTGTTTGAGTAAGAAAGACTCGCCAAGCACCACGCTATTTCGGTCGCATTTTATATTGCAAGTCGCTGCTTTGGCACTTAAGCGAGCATCTGCCGCCAGCACAACATCATCCAGTGCTTCTGCGATTGATATTTTCTCTAAGGTTTCTAACTGAGGTCGTTGTTCAAGGCGCGTTAGTTCGAGTAGATTATTTATCAGGGACAGCATTCGGTCACTTTCTCGTTCGATGTTATTTGCGAAACGAGCTATTTTTTCTTCAGGCAAAGGTATTTGTAAAATTTCGCTGGCACCTTTGATGGCTGAAAGTGGGCTTTTTAACTCATGGGTGAGAGTCTGCACATACTTTTCCACGTATTGCTTGCCATCAAGTTTATTGCGCATTTTCTGCAAGGCATCTCCGAGGGCTTGGTACTCATAGGAAATGCGAAAAACTGGTTTGGTGACTTTCTCTCCTTGCCCCAATTTTTTTGCGTAATCTTCGAGTCTGTTGAGTGCCGAATGAATACGCCAGGCGAACAACGCCCCAGCAATAAGCACCAAGCCACTCATCCAAACCATCCAAAACAAAACATTGCGTTTGGAGCGGTCAATAAACGGCTGAACGGAGCGATTGGATTTTGCAACCGTTAAGCTGCCGATGATTTCTCCGTGGTGGTAAATAGGAGCAGCAATATGCATGACCGTTGATAAAGGGTCCTTAGGATCTTCAGTGGAACTGCGCGCACCGTATTGGCCGCGTAGCGTGAGGAATACATCATTCCATTGCGAGTAATCTTTGCCTACATCTTGTTGCCAGGAATCGGCAATGACGATGCCTTGTTGATCGGTAATATAGATGCGGTGATTACTTGCTTTTTCGCCGACGCCCCAAATGTGAGATAGTGGATCTCGCTGGCCATAAGCGCTTAATAATTTCGCAAATCGACTCTCTGACATGTTGCCATTGGCGACATCTTGCTCCGCCAATACGGCAAGCAAGTTTGCCATATCGACCAGTGTTTCTTCCGTGGTTTGGCGTACGGTAGGCTTGAGCTCCAAAATTACGGTTTTGCTTACCATGTAGGCAGTAATTCCAAGCAGGATAAAATAGAGCAAGAACAGTCTAAATCCTAACGGTATCTTCGGCCAGCGGCTCATGACTGCCCCTTTAGACTATAAAAATAACCAAAACCTCGTTTGGTACGAATGCGTTGATGCATGGCAAACGGCTTCAGCTTGTTACGGATAGCTTTAATGTGGGTATCAACATTACGCTCGTAAGCAGCCTCTGGCGCCATATCGGCAGCTATCATCAATTGTTCGCGGCTCAATACATTGGAGGATACCGAAATCAGTTTGTTGAGGATCTTAAACTCTACTGCGGTGAGACCGAGTTTCTGATCGTTGACACAATAGTCAAAATTATCAGCGATTAATTGTTTGGTTGGTATTGGCTGAACTGCTGCAAGCGCTGGCGTCATTGTTCGAGATTTAATGCGCAGCTTGATTCTTGCTAACATTTCTCTGGGGCTAAACGGTTTGGTTACGTAGTCATCTGCGCCTATTTCCAAACCAACCACTCGATCTATCTCTTCGTTTCTCGCGGTCAGAAAGATGATCGGCAGATCAGAAAACTCGCGAATGGTTTTGCACAGTTCAAAACCATTCCCATCGGGTAAGCCGACATCCAACACTAACAAAGCAACGGCGTTCTCTTTCAAAAACGCTAAGCCTTCACCTGCCGTTGCAACCCACTGAGGGCAATAGCCATCCATTGCTAATACATAAATGAGATTTTCAGCAATTGCTGGTTCATCTTCAATGATGAGTACCGTTAATTTTTCATTCAATGTTCGAACTCCACAAAACGACTTACTGGCTATTTATTGCGATGTAAAAGCCAACCCTGTGGTTAGCTCTCAGGTTTTGAATCACAGGCTATCGAATTAGTTTTATCATGGCAAAAAATAAAACAGAGAAGCTAGTCCCGTTTAAATACTCAGCGAATGAAGAGGGATTAAAGTGCCAGGCAAGAGCTGTTCAGATTTGGCTGGACAACAATCATGAGTTGGAGTCGAGACTGAGGGCTCTCAATGTTGGCTTACATGACGTCGCAAACGGTTTTACTATCAACAAATTGTTCGAAACTTACTATCTTACTATCTTTCAGTGTCCATAAGTGGGCAACTCTGGCTTTGAAATGCTTGCCGGTTGTCTTATAGGTTCCACTATAAGTACCATAAGCAAAAACCTTGTCACCTGACGCAACATAGTCTTCAACTGCAAAATTATAGCCATCCCATTCGCTGGCTAAACGCGCAAACACATTTTTTTCAATTTCGTCAAATCCTTGGTACGTTCCCGCATAAGGAAAGCCAGCCGCTTCGGTCCATTGAGTGTCAGCGCTTAGGTAACGTTTGAGGTTTTTGCCGTTTTCTTCCGAGGTTTTACCTTCATAGGTACTTTTTACAATATCAAGATTAGTCATCGAGTTAGTCTCCTAATTAAAAATCTCTTGATGGTCATAGTCATAGGACCGTGTTTGGATATGCCTTAAGCATAACGAACACAAGGCGGTTCGAATAGCCTTAAATGAAGCTAAAATTTAGCTTAAGAGATGGCCTGTGAAGACTTCATCGCGGGTTCAGTGTTGAAGGTATTTTGGACTGCATGGGGAAATGAGCTGGTTTGGCCTGCGTATAAGATCATCGCGATTGTTAAACACGACGACATCGCCATGCTGTGTTTTGCTAGCAGAGCAGCCAAACACGCGATTGCCTTGCTTGCTAAAAGGCGAATAGCGGCTTGGCGCAAATCACTAAAGTATTTTAACGACGTCTTCAAATGCGAGACGAGGTCCTCTCGGATAGTTTTGTGCTGCATCCCCATAGCCAAAATTGATGATGAAGTTAGATTTATAACGCCCCTCAGGGAAGAAGCTGTCATCGACCAGTTTGTTATCAAAGCCACTCATTGGGCCGCAATCTAAACCCAGGCTGCGAGCTGCCATGATGAAATAGGCGCCTTGCAAACTTGAATTTCTAAAAGCGGTTGCATCGCGGAAACTTGCATCATTTGCAAACATGTCTTTGGCTGTTGGATAAGCGGGGAATTGCTCTGGTAGATGATTATAAAACTGCTCGTCAGAGGCAATGATGACCGAGGCTGGTGCCGCGAGGCTCTTTTGCTGATTCCCAGGCGCTAAGGCTTTATTTAACTTTTCTTTTGCGTCGGCACTTTTAACGACCACATAATAACCGGGTTGGCAGTTCATGGATGTTGGCGCCCATTTCATTAATTCATAAAGTTCTTTAATCAATTCATCGGGTACCGCTTTATCTAAGAAAGCATTAAATGTTCGGGCTTCTGTAAACAGCTGGTTTAGAGCCTGTGCATCTAGTTTGGTAGTCATATTCTTCTCCGGTTCATGTGGGTAAGTATTTTGTTATTCACGAATGAAGTTTCAATTTATAGTTTGGTTTGCGTTGTATGCTTTTATATTAGCTAACCGTTGCTCAAGCTAACCGTAATAACTATTGTGGTCGAATTTAGTGAATGTGCCATCAAAATAGTTAAATGCACTCCGGAATCCCCTAAATTTTTTAAGTCACTCCGATAGTTGTGATTTTCGCCAGCAAGAGCGAGCACATGGTTAGCGATGGGCCATATATGGATGGTTATATGCGGATGCTTATAGACGATTGTAATTGTAAGCGATTAGGTGAGGTATGAAGTGGCCTTAGCAGGATGATAAGCCGTAAGATTAATACCCATCTAACTCATTATCTGTTGATTGTTGCGGGCCTAAATCACCGCTAACTGGGTTCTGTATTTGGTCATTAAAGCCACTGGTGACTGTAGTTCATGCTTGGTTATCGGCAGATTTATGCTGCGCAATCTGTGGATCATATAATGAATCAGTTTGCTATAATATGACGTTTTAGGCTAGCCAAGCGTGCCAGCGATTATGCTGACACCTGCTCGATAAACCTAAGTGAGCGCTTAACCCGAAGTTTATACAAATTAGCTTAGCTATTGGAAGTTAGTGCTGTTTGTATCGAGCGAGTCGCAGGGAAATTACACTGCTGCTGGCTCTAAGCATGTTGAAGCGGTGGATCACTTTCTCACAGGTCTAGATTTCGAGTTAAAACTTCTGCGGATGTAATAATTCGTTTTGTCCGATAAAGCTCTGGATGTTTTTCATCGTCGGCGTAGCCAACGGGCTCTCCAGCACCAGTATTAACAAACCAAGAGTTTTCTGGTTTACGATCACCCAGCAGTTTTTTAAATTCGGTTGGCTTAACACCAATGGCTTTAGCTGCCGCATTGTAGGTGCAGCGAGTCTTAATATTGTTCAGGTAATCTCGGATGATGATTATTTTATCCAGCATTAAAAAGTAATTCCTCGAAAGTTAACGCCAAGCTCAGGCTTGTTGCCCGCTTGGCTTATTTCACCTATCAAGATAGGCCATTTTGTTGTATCACATGAAGCGCTAGGTTATGGCATCTTCGGGTACATTTTCTTGATATTGCGGAACACCATCTGCGATAGTTTTCCAGTTTGCTTTAGAGCCCACTAAATATGTCTTCCCAGTTCAATGTGAGGATCTTCGTTAATACAAGCTAAAGTTACCCCGTGGACTCTACCATTATAGAGGCCACAATGTGTTGAACCGCATTGACTACAAAATTGCAGGCCAAATCCATGTTTACCCACATAAGAAGTCAGTAAGGTTTCACCAGACACCCATTTGAATTTATTTGCATCAACTAAAGCATAAGCCGAGGCTTGCAAACTGAATGCCTTGCGGCATTGGGAACAATGACAGGAACGAGCATCTCGTAATACGCCATTAATACAATATTTGATTTCCCCACAGAAACACTCACCAGTGATAGGCATCCACTTCCCTTGATAGATTAACCTGTATAAATCTAGCACGATTTGCTTGGTTTATGCATTTCAAAGAGAAAAGTGATGCTGTTTAGGGTGTTGATATCTGCAAAGATGCGCCCATTTTACACGACATAGCCGTGATCAACATCCGTTCGATCAACAAACCTAGCAAAAAAACATCAAAGTCTGGTTAAGCATCTTGGCATCGTTGATGGCTTAAGGGGCTGGCGGTTGCCGGTAGTTGCCGATGCTTGCCAAAGTTCTCGCTATTGGTTCTCTGAGCATATGGGATGCGAAGTGAGTGCTTGGCCTACTTTGTTAAGCCTTGCTTGGATTAGATGTTCTCCCTGCTAGCAAAGCGGTTCGACGCGCTTAGAACGTTAATGATGGATAGTGATATTCGCCGAGTCGTTGTTCAGGTCTCACTTCTGTGAGTGTTTGAGCGATTTTTTAGTCCTTCGTTCGCAATATGAGCAAAGGCTGGTGATTTGCTCTTTAGTCATGGCTGTGACGTCGTTTGCTCGCCTTTCTCTCGCCTTTCTCTCGCTTATCCGCTTGAAGCTGCATATTGCTTTCACAAGCTCAATATTTTCGGTGTCGCTATCTTGCCGCGGTTGTAAAAAACATTGAGTTGTCATTATGAGTGATTTTTCCTGCGGAACCTCTGTTCAATACAAGCCCCCTCATAAACTTTTGTAAATTTGAATCTGAGCAGCTTTATCTTTAAAAAAATACACGATTAATTTCTATTCCTTACAAAACGTGAAGTTATTGTGTGTCGATAATCGTTTTAATAGCCCCATCAAGAAAGGGGAATTAAAACAATGAAGTCAGTGATTGCGGTTGACCTCGGTGCGTCTAGTGGACGTGTCATGGTTGGATATTTAAGCGAAGGAAAGCTTACTTTAGAAGAACTCCATCGTTTTAAAAATCATCAAGTTAAAGTGAACCAGCAGCTTTGCTGGGACCTTTATTCGATTTTAGAAGAAATCAAAATTGGCATTAATAAGGTATTGGATAAAAACATTCATGTTGCCTCGCTCGCGATTGATACTTGGGGCGTTGATTTTGTATTACTCGACCAATTTGGTCGTCATCTGGGGGAGTTTGTCAGCTATCGAGATCAGCGTACTCAAGGGATCCAAGAAAAATTAATTCGTGAGAGTGGCATTAGCCGACAGGATATCTACGGGATAACCGGCATTCAATTTTTGCCGTTTAATAGCATTAATCAGTTAAAAGCGATTACCGATAGCCAGCCAGAGTGGTTAGAGCAAGTGGATAGCTTGCTGTTTATACCAGATTACCTTAATTACAAGCTTTGCGGAGTGAAGCATTGTGAATACACCAATGCGTCGACCAGCCAGTTATTGGCTTGTGATGATCAGTCGTGGTCGCCTGCTTTAGTCGAAGCCTGTGGGGCGAAGCTCGACTGGTTTTTACCGCCAAGCCTGCCAAATCGTATGATTGGCCAATATCATTTGGGAAACATCAGCATCCCAGTTTGTTCCGTTGCTAGCCATGATACAGCCTCTGCGGTCGCGGCCACGCCTATTTTTGACCAGCATTGCGCTTATTTAAGTTCTGGAACCTGGTCCTTGTTGGGTATTGAAAGTGAGCAAGCTTATACCTGTAATAAAGCTTTCGCTTATAACTTAACCAATGAAGGTGGGGTGAATGGGCGTTACCGGGTTCTGAAGAACATTATGGGTTTGTGGCTGATCCAGCAGATTAAAGCGGAGAATCCATCTTTAGCTTTTAGTGATATTGCGGCGCTGGCAAAGATGGCCAAGCCTTTCGAATTTATCATCAACCCCAATGACGATGCCTTTTTAAACCCCGCGTCGATGACTAGCGCGATTAAAGCGTGGTTTAAGCAGCGCTCACAACCCTCTCCCGAAACGCTTGCTCAAGTGGTGCGCTGCATTTATGACAGCTTAGCCTTGGCCTACGCCAGCGTGTTGGGTCAGTTAGCTGAAGTTTCGGGTCGAAACCTGCAGGAGCTGCGTATTGTTGGCGGAGGAACGCAAGATCAATTCTTGAATCAACTGTGTGCCGATGTTTGTGAGATCAAGGTTTCGACCGAACCGACCGAAGCCTCGGCACTTGGCAACGTGGTGAATCAATTTATCGCTCTGGGTGTCATAGCCAATCTTGAACAGGCGCGCCAGCTGGTGCACCACTCTTCTGAAGTGAAAATCTTTGAACCACAGCCTATCGCTTCACTTCAAGCAATTAAAAATCAATATAAACAAATCATTAAGTAGGTACTGAAATGAGTAAAGAACAAGTTATTAGCGCTTATCACTATGCCAAAGAAGTATTTGAAAAACATGGGGTCGATACCGAGCATGCTTTGCAAGCTCTGAATGAAACTGCGATCTCCATCCACTGTTGGCAGGGGGATGATGTGCGCGGTTTTGAATCGCCTGATGTTGCGCTTAGTGGCGGGATACAGGCGACCGGAAACTATCCGGGTGCCGCAAAAACGCCCGCCGAGCTGCGCGCCGATATGGAGCAAGCATTTTCTCTCATTCCGGGTAAAAAACGGGTGAACTTACATGCGATTTATTTAGATACCGACCAGAAGGTAGAGCGAGATCAACTTAAACCTGAACATTTTGCGACTTGGGTTGAGTGGGCAAAACAGCAACATTTAGGCTTGGATTTTAATCCTACTCTGTTCTCTCATCCAAAGGCGGATGATGGCTTTACTTTGTCGCACCCAGATAAGGCGGTACGGGATTTTTGGATTGACCATGTGAAGGCTTGTCGCAAAATTTCTGAATACTTTGGCCGGGAGTTAGGCAGTCCTTCGGTGATGAATATTTGGATCCCCGATGGCATGAAAGATCAACCGATTGATCGTTTATCGCCTCGTCAGCGCTTGGCTGAATCCTTAGATTTAGCTTTGGTTGAAAAAATTGACGAGCAATATCATAAGGATGCGGTAGAAAGTAAGCTGTTTGGCATCGGTGCCGAGGCTTACACCGTGGGCAGTAATGAGTTCTATCTTGGCTATGCCGCTACCCGTAATATTGCACTTTGCCTTGATGCCGGCCATTTCCATCCCACTGAATGTATTAGTGATAAGATCAGTGCCTGCTCCATCTATATCCGCGATTTGTTACTGCATGTGACCCGCCCGATCCGTTGGGATTCGGATCACGTGGTGTCATTTGACGATGAAACTCAAGCCATTATGCGCGAAATCGTACGTAACAATTTAAATGACCGAGTCTCAATCGGCCTTGATTTCTTTGATGCTTCGATTAACCGCATTGCCGCCTGGGTCATTGGAACCCGTAACGCGCAAAAAGCCTTGCTCAAAGCGCTACTAGAGCCGGTCTCAAAATTAAAAGCGGCTGAGCAGAGTTACGATTACACCTCTCGCTTCGGTCTTATCGAAGAGGCGCATTCACTGCCTTGGCAAGCGGTATGGGATTACCACTGCTTACAGAGTGGTGTGCCAGTCGGCTTTGATTGGATCCACCAAGTAAAAGATTACGAAGCGACCGCTTTATTGGCGAGATAGCTTCACAGTAACGGCTTGCCGAAACTGTGATAATCGCGGCGAGCCAACAAACTCTTACTCTACAAAATAATTTAAAAGGAATAAAAATATGTCTGTAGTAGCAGGTATTGGCTGGCACTTGGTTGGAGCGGCATCCGCGGCGGCCTTTTACGCGCCCTATAAAAAAGTGAAGGGCTGGTCGTGGGAATTGATGTGGTCGATTGGCGGGCTATTTTCTTGGGTATTAATGCCGTGGTTAGTGACGTCGATGTTGGTGCCTAACTTCAGCGAATTTTACTCGCAGATCCCGATGTCGACCTTCGTGATGATGATGTTTTGTGGCGCGATGTGGGGGATCGGTAACATCACCTATGGTTTAACTATGCGCTATCTTGGTCTCTCCATGGGGATTGGTATTGCGATTGGTTTGAACCTTGCGGTTGGAACACTTCTCCCACCGATTATTCGCGGCGAACTGATGACTTTGGTCCATTCCGATGGGGGCAGCCTAACTTTTGTTGGTATTTTCATTGCGTTAATTGGTATTGCCATTGTCGCTTATGCCGGAAATGAGAAAGAGAAGGCGCTGGGCGAGAAAGCGGAAGAATTTAACCTCAAGAAAGGGGTGACCTTAGCGATTATTTGCGGCATTTTTTCTGCCGGATTTGCCTTCGGTTTAGAAGCGGCTGCACCGATTAAAGCGCAGTCAGCGGCTTTAGGGATTAATTACTTGTATGTGGCGATGCCCGCTTTCGGCTTCATCATGGGCGGTGGCGCGATCGTTAACTTCGGCTTTTGTTTGTATCACATCATTACCAATAAAGACATTTCGGTACGAGCCGACATGTCGCTAGGGAAAGGTTTGATGCTCCGTAACCTATTGTTTACCGCGATGGGCGGGATCATGTGGTACCTGCAGTTCTTTTTCTATGGTTGGGGCGAAGCTTCAGTGCCAGAGCACCTTAGCTACATCAATTGGATGTTACACATGTCGGGCTATGTTCTGTTTGGCGGTGTGATTGGTTTAGTGATGGCCGAATGGAAAGGCGTTGGTACTCGTCCAGTACGGATCTTAATCCTTGGTTTATTGGTCATTACTGCCGCAGCGAACGTGGTTGGTTTAGGTATGGCGGCTTAAGGAGTTAAATCATGAAAAGAAAAACATTTGTGATGTACGTTAACCCAGCTTGCCACGACGAATATCAAAAACGGCATGATGAAATTTGGCCAGAGATGAAAACGCTGCTCAGTTCTCATGGGGTACACAATTATTCTATCCATTTACTGGCCGAGCAAAATTTATTGTTTGCTTATGCTGAAGTGGAGAGTGATGCGCAGTGGGATGCGATTGCTGATACCGAGATATGTAAAAAATGGTGGGTTTATATGAAGGATGTAATGCCTTCAAATCCAAACAACTCACCGCTTTCAAAATCACTCAAAGAGGTTTTTTATCTACAATGATTTCATTAAATGATGCTGTTAAAACTGAGATTGCCAAGGTAACGGAAGTATCGCAATACCTTTGGCAGCGCGAGTGGGCAGAGCGCAATGGCGGTAATATTTCCGTTGATCTAAGTGAGTTGATGGATGACGTGGTGTGTGATGCACCGATTAAACCGTTACCGGTTCAACTCCCTTTAGCCAGCGCTAATCGTATTTATTATGTAAAGGGGACAGGCCAACGAATTCGAGAATTACGCGACGCGGCATACGCCGGCTGCATATTGCGGATTAATGCCGACGCCAATGCTTACCAAATTCTTTGGGGGGGGAAGGCGAGCGAAGATTTTGCGCCCACTTCTGAGTTTATTAGCCACATTAAAATTTTGCTGGCTCAGCGAAACGCCAAGGTGCCACATCGAGCCGTTGTACATACCCATCCTTTGGAGTTGATTGCTTTGTCTCATCATCCCAAAATTGCTCAAAGCAGTGAATTATTCACTCACACTTGTTGGAAAATGTTACCCGAAGTGCGGGCCTTTGTGCCACGGGGGATTGGTGTGGTGCCTTATTGCCTGCCATCGTCTGAGGAGATGGCCGATAAAACCTCCGATGTTTTAATGACGCACGATGTTGCGATTTGGGAAAAACACGGCGCAACCGCTTCGGGTGGGGATGTATTACAGGCTTTTGATTCTATCGATGTCGCGAATAAGGGAGCCAAGCTGTATCTGATGTGTCTTGCCTCTGGTTATGAGCCGGATGGCGTCAGCCAAGAAAACATGGATATTTTAAAACGAGAATTTAATTTGTGAGGTCATGATGTCTGTATTTAAACTCGCGTTTCCTAAGATTAACTTTTCTGGCGTTGGTGCCATTGAAGCATTAATTGAACGTTTATTGCTTGAGCACCAAGGCGACGCAGGCCTGTTAATTTGCGACCCGGCAATGGTCAAGCTCGGTTTTAGCAATAAGCTATTACTTAGTGAACTCAACTTGACGTTGTTCTCAGCGGTGCGGCCGAATCCCGACACCAATACGGTGAATAGCGCTTTTGATCTGTTCGTTAGCAGCGGTGCCAAATACTTAATTGGTTTTGGGGGCGGTAGTGCTATCGACACCGCCAAAGCGGTAAGAATTTTGTCGGCTAACCCTGGGCCTATTGCTAAATATAATGGGGTCGAACAAGTTGCTCAGTTAGGTGTGCCACTATACGCCATAAATACCACTGCAGGCACCGCCGCTGAAGTGACCAGTAATGCGGTGATTACCGACACCGAGACACATGTGAAGCATGTTCTTATCTCGGATAAAATTATTCCTGATGTTTCGGTGAATGATCCCTCGGTGATGTTGGGGATCCCTAGCGCCATTACTGCTGCAACGGGGATCGATGCCTTGACCCATGCCATTGAATCTTATGTGTCGCAGGGGGCGCATAAGCTAACCGACTACATTTCACTAGAAGCGATTAAAACCATTGCTGAATATCTGCCACAAGCAGTCGATGATGGCAGTCGTATAGAAGCCCGAGAAATGATGGCCTATGGGCAGTTTATTGCAGGCTTATCTTTTAATAGTGCGGGATTGGGGATGGTGCATGCTATGGCTCACCCTGCAGGTGCGCAGAAAGATCTCCCCCATGGTGTTTGTAACGCCATATTGTTGCCAATTGTTAGTGAATTCAACCGCCCGTATCGGGTTGAAAAATTCGCAAAAATAGCTCAAGCCTTAGGGTTGGATACTTCTGAACTCAGCCCCGAACAAGCCAGTTTTGCTGCAATTCAAGGGCTTAAAGACTTGAATCGCAGAGTTGGGATCCCGAGTGGATTTGCTGAACTGGGAGTGAGTGCGCAAGATACCCTCGCATGGGTTGACGATGCATTGGCAGATCCTTGTGCGGGCGGGAATCCACAGCCGATGACTCGGGAGCAAGTGGTGGCCTTATATCAACAATCCTTATAGATAGTTGGGCTGAGAGCCTGCTCTCAGCTTTTTAATGGGGGTTGTCTGATAATCATTCAAAATGACGGGGGAAGCGAATGTTACATCTAAAATCAGAAGAATTTGTTGGAACAAAATCTAGTATTAAGGTGTTGAATCGTGACCCTCAATTTGATTACCCAGAACACTGTCACGACTTTTCTGAGCTTATTTTAGTCAGTGCTGGTAGTGGTGTACATATTGTAAATGGCTTGCAGAAAGTGGTGTTGCCAAATACTTTGGCTTGCGTCAGCGACAATGATTACCATCAGTACGTGGATAATCGTGATGTCACCTTGGTCAATATTCTCTATAACAAACATCAGCTCAATCTAAGTCCTAAAGCAGTGAATGTGATTAAACATTTAGAGGATGGTGCGACCAATCTATTAATCACCGAAGACTCATTTGAGCCTATTTTGGCAATAGCGGATAATATGCGTATTGAGCAGCAACGCGAGTATAAACATTCTGAGGTGATGGTGTCGTTAATGTTTGAGCAGTTGTTGTTGACGATAGATCGTTTGAACATGACTCAGATTGATAATTCCCCCTTAATGAATGCCATTGTTTTTCTGATTAATAATTATAGAGAACAGGATCTTTCGGTGCAGCAGATCTGTGATTCTTTTCAGGTCAGTTCACGAGCCTTAAGCAATAAGATATCGCAGCTCACAGGCTCTTCGACCAATAAGTTTTTGAACCAATTACGAATTAGAAAAGCGATGACTTTAATCGAAACGGGTCTTTCAATTACTGATGTTGCTTATCGGGTGGGTTATAACGATAGTAATTACTTCAGTACCAAGTTTAAATGCATTACTGGTCAAAGCCCGAGCGCCTATAAAAGCCATACACTTTAACCACTTAGAGAACTGACAATATTTTACTCCTCGCTGTTAAACATCATTTGCTCGCGATCCGTTTACAGTAACGTTTGGGTGTGATTTTAGCGATTTGTGCAAATTCTCTGGTCATATGAGATTGATCTGAAAATCCATAATCCAATGCCAATGTGACTAAGTTGCTATTAGGTTTGTGTTTGAGATGTTCGATGGTTTTTTTGACCCGCAATATTCTTTGGCATTGTTTGGGGCTTATACCTACCCATTTTTGAAATTGACGCTCGATTTGACGTTGACTCAGTGGCATACCACTCTTCGAGAGCTGGTTATTGTTGGCGTTCTGAATCACCTGCAAACAGCGCAATACTGAGGCTGGAATGCATTGGCAAATATCAACGGTATTATTCAACCATTTATAGAGTGCTGTAATTCGAGCTTGGTGATGAGGCGTATACTGCAGGCGGTTTGCCATTCGCTGCAGCCAGCGTTGCTGTTTATTATCTTGCTGTGCTACCGATTGCTCGAATTGAGTGCGTAATATATCGACACTAATACCAGGCTGAAAACGAACTCCCGCGACTTGAGTCCCCGAAGAGAGCATTATGGTGTGTGCTTGTTTGCTTATCGGTAGCAGCAGCGCTTTTGCCGAATATGGAATGCCATCAAATTCAACACTTCCAGCTAAAATAAACATGATGCCGCTACAAGCATCAGCTTGTAGCCACTTTGTCATGTTCTTCCCTGGAGTGGCCGGAACCGAGGCTGACCAGATCCCTTGAACATAGTGCGCTAAGCTCCCTTTTGGTTGAAACAACCTGAAATCAAAGGGAGACTCAGCAGATCGGAGCGCTTGATTAGTTTGGTTGATAATTCCCTACCTCGGGTTTAAAGGTTTTGGAGATCCGATTCCAACTATTAATCGCATTCACCGCGATTGTCAAATCAACCAAACTTTGTTCGCCAAACATTGCTAGAGCCTGTTTATAGGCGGCTTCTGTGACGGGTCGATTTGATGTGATCAATTCCGCCCATTGTAATGCCGCACGTTCAAGTTCGGAATATAAGGGCATATCCATCCAGGCACTTAAGCCATATATCCGCTCTGGGCGCTCTCCCAATTTAAGGGCGTCTTTGCTATGCATATCAATACAGAAGGCACATTGGTTGATTTGTGAAACCCTTAGTTTCAGCAATTCCCAAGTGGTGATATTCACCGAATTGGAGTGACTAAATTGCTGGTGAAGATAGTTTTCTTGTTCGAGCAATATCTGCATTGCCTGAGGTGAGCTTGAAAAATAGTTTAATCGCTTAGTCATCGTTTTTTCTCCATGTTGAGTGTTGAAAATAACCGATAGCTTTCAATGTTTATTGAATATTTGCGACATGTTGCGATTGATCTGCAGATCTCTGGATCTGCAAGCAGGCTGATGTGGCATTGGTAGGGGAGTGGCAAGCGTGAGCATTTGGTCTGCTTCGCAGTATGCGTGAAACAGCAGATGCTTCGTAAACACTTGGTCGAACATATACGCTTAACGATTTGCCTCAAGCATTTCTATCACAGTGATTAGCGCTTTCAGCAATATGGGAGAAGGCGCTGAAGCGATCACTTGGAGCAAGATGCCCCTCGAGGTTGATCGATAAGCCGCTTACTCCAGTGTTAGCTGCATATCGTCGTGACCCACTTGGACATTGCTGGGCAACTCGCCGCTGTATTGGTGTAGAAAACTGTCTAATTCGTGTCCGATATGACTAAGCACCCACTGAGTGTCGGGCATGGCGTGGGCGAACTCAAATACATCGTAGAGATTATTGTGGTTGGGGGAGTGTTGCAGTGGTGAATAGCTACAATCGATCACGACATAATCGGGCTGATGTCGCAGCAGTTGTTGCCAGCTTGGATCGGGGATCCCTGCGGTATCGGTTAGATAGGCAATCTGTCCTTGAATGCTGCTAAATAGATAGCCCAAGGTTGGTTTTGAGTGGTTAAGGGTGAGCGGCATAATCTCGATGTCAGCCAACTGAAATCGAGAATAAGCTTTGTTCGCTTGCTGAAAATCGAGGATGCCTGGGTGTTTGAATAAATCATCGCAACCATTGGGGTCGTTCGGTTGATAAATTGGGATGGGGTCGGCAATTCCCCAGCGTAAATCAAACAGCGCTTGCACATGATCCATATGATAGTGGGTCAGGAGAATGGCATCGATAGAGTTAGCGGGAAAACGGCTTTGTAGTTGTGGATGATTGGCATCGATGAGTAAACACTTACCATTGACTTCTAATACCGCTGAACTGAGTTGACGGCTTAAGCTGGGATTTTTTTGAGCGCGCTTACAGGCGATACAATCACAGCCGTAAAGTGGCGCCGCTTGGACGTTGCCAGTGCCTAATAAGGTGAGTTTCATGTGATATATAACTCGCTAGTTTGGGTATCGATATACTTGAGTAATTTCTTCACGGTGACGGCTAAACTGCGGTTGTTATCTAGTCGCCAGAATTCTTGTTGTAGATTGGTTTGGTATTGCTGGTTACGCCGCAGCCGAGCAGTAATTGAATGTTCTTGTTCTCGGCCCCGTTTGCGTAAACGTTCGGCTAATACATCTTGTTCTACCTCTAGGACAATCACTCTTAAACGTTCTCCGAATAAGTCTCTGGCGAGGTCTATTTGTTGACGTGAGCCATTGAATAATACCGAAAACCCCATACTGAGCCAGGTGTTTACTTCGTTTCCCACGGCGTAATGGCAGCCATTGGCTTGCCAGTCCATGGCAAATAAGCCGCTACGTTTGCGGTGGGTATATTCCGGTAAACTTAAGGCGATGTGGTTTTCACCGCCGCTATCTGCTGCTCGGGTGATGTAGCGGTGAGCAATCAGTAAGTTACTATCGGCTTTTAATTGCTCCCGCAAACCATCTATGATGCTGTCTTTACCTGAACCAGAGGGACCAACTAAATAAAACAACTTGGCTTCACCGACGATGACTTCATTACTTAATGAGCTATTAGATATCAAAATACTCGCTCTCCTTCACGCCATACTTGTAGGACGCGTAAGCGGTCTTGGCTGGGCTTGGCTAAGACCAGATCTGCACGTTTATTTTCATGAATACTTCCTCGGTCATCCATACCGAGGGTTTGTGCAGGCTTAAGGCTCACCATTTGAATGGCTTCACATAGGTTATAGTGGTTGTTGTCCATCTTCGCAACCTGATAGGCTGCATCCAACATACTGGCAGGGTAGTAGTCCGAGGATAGGATATTTAATACGCCTTCACTGGCTAATTCGGCCGCCGCCACATTACCTGAGTGTGAACCGCCTCGCACGATATTCGGCGCGCCCATCATCACTTGTAAACCCGCTTGACGTGAGGCCTGCGCTGCGGCAACGGTGGTTGGAAATTCGGCGATTGCACAGCCTAAGGCGGCGGATTCCAGCACATGCTCTACGGTGGCATCGTCATGGCTGGCTAAAGTAATACCGCGCTCGCGTGCTGCGGCTGCGATGTGCTTGCGGTTGGCATCGGACCAGCGCAATGAGGCTTCGGTTTGCTCTGCTTCAAAGCGCGCCATGGCTGGTTCGTTTAAGCCATATTTACCCATGTAATAGGTACGATATTTTTCGCTATCGATAAATTGGCGTTGTCCGGGCGTATGATCCATCAACGAGACCATGGCGACCGGCCCTTGCTCAACCAAGGTTTCGAAAATGTTGGCGGTATCGGCATTGGGGAGTTCACAGCGCAAATGCAGAAAATGTTCGGCTCGATTTTCACCGCGTTGTTGAGAATCGACAATGGTATGCAGCATGCGCTCTAGATTCGCTAAGCGGGTGCCGTGGTCGTTAATATAGCCCAATGCAATCGCGTCTAGTACTGTGGTGATGCCACTGGAAACCATCAGGGCATCGTGACTTGCCATGGCTGAACCAGCAGGCCAATTCACCTTCGGTCGTGGCGTAAAAAATTTTTCCAGGTTGTCGGTATGTAATTCGATTAAACCCGGCAAAAGATAGGCTCCGTCGCCGTCAATCGCACTGCAGTGTAGGCTTCGCGTGTCACTGAGTGCGATGATCCGGCCATCTTTTACTTCTAGCGAGCCCTTCACGACTTCATGTTCCAAAATCATATTTACGTTGGTAATGATCATTTTATTATCCTGCTAACGAAGGGCTGGCTTGCATTGGGTGTAGGCGGTCGGCGACGAGGTCGCGAACCCAGTTGTCGTGAAAGATACCAACGATGGCTGCCCCACGTTGTTTGGCGGCTAAGATCAATGTCACCACTTGTTGGGCATTCACTTTATCTAGTGAGGCGGTGGGTTCATCGAGTAATAAAATTGGATAGTCGAGGGCAAAGCCGCGGGCAATATTGACCCGCTGCTGTTCACCGCCAGAGAATGTCGCTGGGGCTAAGTGCCACAGTCGTTCGGGGACATTCAATTGGCTTAATAGGGTTTGTGCCTTGGAGCGGGCCAATGATTCACTGATGCCATTCTCGAGCATGGGCTGCATGACGATATTCAGAGCCGAGAGGCGAGGGATCACCCGTAAAAATTGACTGACCCAGCCAATGGTATGGCGGCGCAACTCGATGATTTGGCGCGGTTGGGCTTGCGCCATATCTAACCAGTGTTCACCTTGGCGGATCAGTAATTGGCCTTGGTCAACTTGATAGTTGCCGTATAGCGAACGCAGCAGACTGGATTTTCCTGAGCCAGAGCTACCGTTGAGAACTAAACATTCACCGCCATATATTTCCAGATTTTGCTGGCACAGTACCGGTAGGCGAGCCGCACCTTGGTTATGTAACACAAAGGTTTTATCGATGTTTTTGGCTATCATAAGCGCTTGCATGGTGACTCCTCAATCGCGCGTATTATTGTTGAAGAACCGAAGAAACTAACAATTGGGTATATGGATGGCGTGGGTCATCCAGTACTCGATCGCTTAAGCCACTTTCCACCACCTGACCTTGCTTCATCACCATGATCCGATGGGCTAATAAGCGGGCCACTGCTAAATCATGGGTGACAATCACCACCGCTAGCTGCAGTTCGGTGACTAAGTTGCGAATTAAATCGAGCAAGCGGGCTTGCACCGAAACATCTAAGCCGCCGGTGGGTTCATCCATAAACACTAATTTAGGATGGGTCACTAAGTTACGGGCTATTTGCAGCCGTTGCTGCATGCCGCCAGAAAACGTTAGCGGTTGGTCGTCAATACGGCTGGGATCGATCTCTACTGCTTTGAGCCAGCAAATGGCTTGCTCGCGTATCTGTGCATAGTTACGCCAGCCGACCTCCATTAGACGCTCACCAATGTTTCCGCCTGCGGAGACTCGTGGCCGCAAGCCATCCATAGGGTGTTGGTGCACAATGCCAAAATTGGCGCGGATTAAACGCCGGCGTTCGGCTTCGCTAATATGATATAAACTGGCCCACTGTTGGGTATTGTTGCGATAATTGACCTGACCACTTTGGGGCGTTAAGCGACCCGACAGGCTCTTGAGTAGGGTCGTTTTACCGGAGCCTGATTCGCCGACAATCGCTAATACTTCGCCCGGATACAGTTCTAAATCGAGCGCCTTAAAGCCTTTCTCTGGGGCGTAGAGCATGCTTAAGTTATGAGCGGTGAGTAATGGGCTGACTTCGCTCTGAAGCGAGTTTTTCGGGGCTGTTGGTGCCGATTGAGGCTGCCAATGTTGCTCCAACTGGCTGGCTAATTTATTCATCTTGGGCTCCTTCGCTAGCCGCTTGTTGTTTTTGGCAGAAGTCGGTGTCGGAGCAAATAAATACTCGCTGGCCTTGGTCATCAACCAATACTTCGTCTAGAAAGGTATTGCTATTCCCACAGATGCTGCAGGGTTGCTCCCAATGTTGAATGGAAAAGGGATGATCTTCGAAGTCGAGGCTACGCACTTTGGTGTAGGGTGGAATGCAGTAAATACGTTTTTCTCGCCCGGCACCAAAAATCATTAAGGCTGGCGACAGATTGAGTTTTGGGTTATCAAACTTAGGGATCGGTGAGGGATCCATTAAGTAGCGGTCATGGACCATGACCGGGTAAGCGTAGCTGGTGGCTATGTAGCCATAGTTCACAATATCTTCGTAGAGCTTGACTTGCATTGACCCGTATTCTTCCAGAGCGTGCATTTTTTTGGTTTCGGTTTCGCGCGGTTCGATAAACCGCAAGGGTTCGGGGATCGGCACCTGAAACACCAAAATTTGTGCATTACTGAGGGTTTGTTCGGGAATGCGATGCCGGGTTTGGATTACGCTGGCTTGCTCGGTTTGTTCGGTGGTGGTTATGCCACACACCTTGGCAAAAAACTGCCGGATTGAAACCGCGTTAGTGGTGTCATCGGCGCCTTGGTCAATCACCTTGAGCACATCTGTCTGGCCCAAAATTGATGCACTAAGCATGATTCCTCCGGTTCCCCAACCATAGGGCATCGGCATTTCTCGGCCACCAAAAGGTACTTGATAACCGGGGATAGCAACGCCTTTGAGGATGGCTCGGCGGATCATCCGTTTGGTTTGTTCGTCTAAATAGGCAAAGTTATATTGCTGGTCATCGTCAGTGATAGCCGCGGTGTGTTGACTAAAGCGGGTCATACTGGCTCTCCTGTTGCTGGCGCATTTTACGTAACAATTCTAATTCAGACTGAAAATCGACGTAGTGAGGTAGTTTTAAATGAGAGACAAAGCCTGCCGCTTCCACGTTGTCGGCGTGGGCCAGTACAAATTCTTCATCTTGCGCCGGACTGGTCACTGGTTCGTCATAGCGTTGTGCTTGCAGGGCGCGGTCAAGTAAGGCGACAGCCATGGCTTTGCGTTCACTAAAACCAAAAGCTAAGCCGTAGCCGCGAGTGAAATGAGGATCTTGCGCCTGCTCAGCCACAAAGCCATTGATCATCTCGCATTCGGTCAGGACGATACTGCCAATATCAATGTTAAACCCTAGCTCTTCAGGACAGATCTGCAGATTGACCTCACCGCTGCGAATTTCTCCGGCAAACGGGTGGTTACGGCCGTATCCTCGTTGGGTCGAGTAGGCCAGTGATAATAAGAAGCCCTCATCACCGCGGCTCAATTGTTGTAGGCGCGCAGCACGAGAACAGGGATAGCTTATCGCTTGTTGGCTGAGGTCGGCGGGCTCTTCTCCGCGGTCGACTTCTGGTATCGCCAGACCTTGTTGTTCCAGTAAGGCAAATACTCGGCTAAAGTTTTGAGCTTCTACTGGGGGGGAGTCTTGCTGTAAATTCTGCTGCTCAGCAGTTTTTGGTGCGGGCTTATCGGTGCCAGACTCGGGGGGGCTCGGCGGGTGTCCTTCGGCGAGCAGACTAAAGTCGAGTAGGCGATGACTATAGTCATAGCTTGGTCCGAGTTGCTGCCCGCCGGGCAGATCTTTATAGCTGGCTGAGATCCGCCGCTGAACCCGCATTTGGTCAGTATCTAAGGGCTCACATATCGCGAATGAGGGAAGGGTGGTTCGGTAGGCGCGTAGCAGGAAGATGGCTTCAATTTGATCGCCGCTGGCTTGCTTAATCGCCAGCGCGGCCAGCTCTGGATCAAACACCCCTCCTTCGGTCATGACTCGCTCGACCGCTAGACTCAATTGTTGGCTGATTTGGGCGACGCTTAGCTCGGCAACGTCCGTATGACCTCGGCGACGTTGCGCTTGTAGCCGATGTGCTGCGGCAATGGCTTTTTCGCCTCCTTTTACTGCGACATACATTAGATACGCTCCAATTGGGTAGTGCGACTGATAGCCAGCAAGGATTGTTGATGACAGAAGACAAATTCCAAGCCGAGTGGGTAGTGGTGGCTGGGTTTGGATAGGTAGTCAAGCAGGCTTGCTCCAAGCTCGCCAAACTGTCGGATGATGGGGTGCTGAATGCCCGGTCCACTTAAGCGAAAGCGTGGGCCGCTGTCTAAATCTTCAGTTTGCACCAGCAGCATTGCACTGTGCTCCGGACTCATGTCACTGCCAGCTTTGCACTGCATCAGATCAATGGTTTGGGTGCTGTTGATGACCACAAAATCGGCTTGCTGGAGAGTCGTTCTTTGAACACCGTTATGAAACGCCAAGTTTGCCACCGCGTGTGCTAAGTCAGTCGGTTTGGCTAATTCGGGACTGAGGTATAGGCCAGTATGTTGATCACACAGGCTCATAATGACTTGGCTGGCGGCAGGATTTAGTGGCGCAAAACCGCGGTGTTTATCAAGCGAGACCCGGCTACCCGGTTCACTGAAAGCTTTAAGGATTTGCCGAAAACAGTGTTGAGCATGGTGGACGGGTTGCGCAAAACCAGTTTCTATTTGCAGCATTAGTCTTCTCCCCGAACGACAGTGAAAAAATCGACCTTCGATTGAGCCGCTTGTTCGGCGACTTGTTGCCTCGCCAACTGTTGTAGCTCTGCGAGAGGTTGAATAATCGCTTCTTGTAATACCGGTGCGGTGGATGCTTGCTGTAACAGTGCATCGATTAGCGCCGATAGCAGCGCATGTTGTTTCGCGCGTCCCCGTAAGTAGCTATAACCGGTGGTGCCATCGACTAAACGCACCGCTGCCCGAGTCATGGTGGTCTCTGCTAAATTGAAACGCTCGCCATTGCCTCCCACTCGACCTTGAATCTTTGCCAAGCCAATTTCGGGTTGTCGGATCACTTCACAGGGCGGGTCTAGTTTGAGTTTTCTCCAGCGTTGTTCTAGCTCGGAAAAGGGGGCGTTAGCGAGTATTGCCATCCAGTGTTGGCGAGCAGTTTGTTGTGGGGAAGGCGTGGTGTGACTCATGATGTATGCTCCAAGCTGAGTTCAACTAACTCGGCTCTAATGTGGGAAATTGAAAACTCGAAGGGTTGCTGTTGTTGGTCGATATTGACGGTTTGTAAGCGGAGTAGCGGTTTACTGGGATCAATTTGTAGGCAGGCGCAGTCTTCATTATTAGGAAGTTGCGCGCCAATCACCGTGTGTTTACGGCGTAAATTGATGGCGCAGTGCTGGGCCAAAAAGTGATGTAATGAACCCTGTTGGTAGCGGCCGAGTTGGCTTTCGTGTTCACCCAAACGCAGGTGATGAAATACGATACTGATTGGGATCTGGTCGATAAAGCGCAAGGTTTTGAGTTGAATTATCGGGCTGGCTAGCGCAATCTCTAAATTATTTGCCACCTGTTGGTTAGCGTTACTACGGATGCAACTAAGCAGCCGACTATTGGGCTTTGCTCCGGCATTGAGCAGGTTATCGGTGAATTTTGCCCCCGAATGCAGCGGATAACGCACTGGCTGACTGAGTACCAGCACGCCTTTGCCCTGTTGGCGCAGCAACCAACCTTTTAGCACCAATTGGTCAATGGCGCGGCGCAGTGTATGCCGATTGACTTGATAGCGTTCCGCTAAGCGTTGCTCGGGGGGAAGGTATTGGCCTGCCTGATAAGCACTGCTAATTTCTTTTTCGAGGCTGAGAGCAATTTCTTGATAGCGCGGCATGAGCAGACTCGACTAAATAAACAGTTTACGGATCCGTTGGGAAACAAAATCCAACAGGCTTACTGTGACCACGATGATCAGCATTACCGCGCAGGTTTGAGGAAACATAAAGCCACGAATGCTCTCCCATAAGATCACGCCGATGCCGCCCGCACCCACCATGCCCACGACTGTGGCCGATCGCACATTAGACTCGAAGCGATACAAGGAGAAGGAGATCCATAGTGGGAGCACTTGTGGGATCACGCCATAAACAATTTCTTCGAGTTTATTGGCACCAGTGGCGCGCACCCCTTCTACTTGGCCTGGATCAATCGCTTCAACGGCTTCCGAGAACAGCTTGGCTAACACGCCGGTGGTGTGAATGAATAATGCCATTACGCCAGCAAAGGGGCCCAAGCCCACAGTCACCACAAACAACATGGCAAAAACCATTTCGTTAATCGCTCGGGCGGCATCCATTAGCCGACGCATGGCTAGACAAACCGATGTTGGGACCATGTTTTCGGCGCACATTAAACCGAAGGGCACTGCTAAAATGATTGAGAACAGGGTGCCCCAAATGGCGATATGTAGGGTAATCAGCATTTCTTCGAGGTAGTAGCTGAGGTCACTAAAATCGGGCGGAAAGAAGTCACTGGCTAGCTCGGCCATATTGCCCGCGTCGTTATATAGCTTCATTGGTGCAATTTCAGCACCTTGCCAGCTCCAGCTGAGGCCTGCCAGCACTAGGGCCCAAATTGACAAGGTAAGCCAAGACGGGCGCGCGGATTGATCGGTGAGCATCGCATCGAGTTTCATAAGCTTTCTCAAGATGTCTAGATAAGTTGCTGAAAGAGAAGCTGAGCCGAAGCTCAGCTTACAAGAGCCTATTGCGCCATTGCGGTAATCGCGTTTTGCTGGCGACTTAAATCGGCGAGTTGGGCGTCGATCACCGATAGTTCGGCGGCTTTTTCAGCTTTTGACAATTTGCTGTCATGCTCAAGCTTGAGGCGGTTTTTGAACAACACCAATTGGCGGATGGGTAATAGTTGCAAGTCGCTAGAGGCTTTGAAAGGAGCCCACTGTAGTGATCTGAGTACCGCGAGTTGCTTAGCATCACCCGATTTGCCGTAGTTCATGAAGAAGCTGTAAACTTTATCTTTAACGCTTTCGGGAAGGTTTTTTCGCCAAACGATGGGGTCTGATGGGATCAGTGGTGATTTCCAAATCACTTTTAATTGGGCGAACTTGTCGGGAGCGGTGACCTTCAAGCGGTCCATGTTTTCGGTATTTCCGGTGGCAACGTCAACTTGTTTTGCGGCGGCAGCTAAAGCGTTGGCTTCGTGGCCCGAATTCATGCTGCGTTTAAAATCTGCGACCGAAATGTTGTGTTCGGCAAAGACGTAGTAGGAGGGGACTAAGAAGCCAGAGGTGGAATTGGGATCGCCGTTGCCGAAGGTGAGTTCGCTACGATGAGCAATCACATCTTCTAAGTTATTCAAGGGGCTGTCTTTATGAGTGACTAAGACACTCCAGTAACCAGGGTTGCCGGTCACGTCGACGGTTTGCGCAAAAATTTCACCACCGGCACGGTCTACCGCTTCCATGGCTGATTTATTGCCGTACCAGGCTACGTCGACTTTATCAAACCGCATACCTTGAATGATACCAGCGTAATCAGGCGCAAAAAATGCCTTTATTTTATAACCAGTTTGTTGCTCCATGGCCTCTAGAAACGGGGTCCATGTAGTTTTTAAATTTTGCTGAGATTCGGTAGAAATGATCCCAAAATTGATAGTGTCCTGCGCTTTGTCAGCCGCTGACACGAGGGGGGAACCGAACGTTGCTGCGAGCATTGCGCTTGCAAAGGCGGTCTGCTTAATAAACTGTAACATGCCATCTATCTCCTTCATTTATGGATTAGGCCATCTGTGGCCATGGTTGTGGTACTGCGAGATCTTGTGCTTCGGTATTGCTGGGATCCAAGCTTGAGCCATACAAGGCTGCCAAGCTGGCTTCTGTTAAATTTTGGCTTGGACCGTCGTAAAAAATTTCGCCACGTTTTAAGGCGACAACTCTCGGGCAATAGCGTTTGGCGTAGTCAACCTGGTGTAAGGTCACCACCACCGCGATGCCTTCCTGTTGGTTAATATCGGTGAGGATTTCCATCACGATTCGTGATGATTCTGGGTCTAATGAGGCGATGGGCTCATCGGCCAAAATAATCTTGGCTTGCTGCATCAAGGCGCGGGCAATTGCCACTCGCTGTTGCTGACCACCAGAAAGCGTCGAAACACGTTGTTGGGCAAACTGCTCCAGACCGACACGTTTTAGCGCGACTAAAGCCTGTTGCTTTTGTGACGAGGTAAAACGCCCGCTGAGGCTGCGCCAAAGTGGGGTCGCACTAAGCGCTCCAATTAATACGTTGTGTAATACACTTAGGCGAGAGACCAGATTAAACTGCTGAAAGATGTAACCAGTTTGGCTACGGCTTTGCCGTACGGTTTTACAAAATTTACCATTCCGTTGCACTGGGGTGCCTAGAACTTCGATGTAACCCTGACTATTTTTATCGCTGGTGATTAAGCCATTGAGGTGACGTAGTAATGTCGATTTCCCTGAGCCAGAGGGACCAAGCAGGGCGACCATTTCACCTTGCTCAACACTCAGGTTAATATTCTGCAAAGCATGATTCGTCGCAAAGTGCTTATGGAGCTGTTTTACGGCGATGACTTGTTTGCTCATGACACAATCTCGTAGTTGGTTTGAGCATAAGTTAATCAACGAATGTGACAGTTAGCTTATCTAGACATGTCACTTGGGTGACGTATTTATGGCAATTGAGTGACTAAAAAAACATCAATGCGTTGCGAAGGTGGCGATAGCCGTCTTGTAAAGAGTAGGGGGACATGCTTTGTAAACTAAGTGTGGTGGGAATGGCGGAAATCTACAACCGATCCCATCAATGGATGCCTGAGATGTCAATGATTGCGCGGTGTTTGCCGCGAGCTGAAGGCCAATGCCAGAGCGGTCATCAAGCTGACTCCCCGCTTTTCGTTCAGCAACCAATATCCTCATTCTAATGTGTGACATCGCTTTGCTGGGGGGAGGCCGCGGCTTCTCAAACTAAGCCCTTGCACCGCAAGCCCAAAATGAAATCAAACCGAAAATACTAAGCCTGGGCCTATCGCTTTGCTGGCCCCTATTGACGCTATTGAGTTGCAACAGAGTATTGTGGAGGCGGAGGCTAAATACCTTCGGTTACTCGATTATACGGAGATTTGCTGTTGTCCAATCTGTTGCGCAAAACCACCCACCATCACTTTAGAGATATCTAATTGCTGGCGCTCGACTGAAGCCGTAATGATTGAAACACAGTTCATGACTCTACCTTGTTCAAAAGTAAAGTGATCGCTATGTTCATCGCGAAGATGTTTGGTTAAGTAACAGGCTAATGCACCACTAGCACTGCCCGTGGCGGATTCTTCTGCTATCCCAAATAAAGGCGCAAAATTACGACAACTCGCCGTTAGTTTGCTTGCTTTTTCGCACAGTTCAAAAGCATGCAGACCAACGAGATCATATTTTTTACAGAATTCACTGAGTAAATGTTGATTGACCTGAATTCTATCTAGATATCCCAATGGCACAGGAACGATAAGATCGTGTAAGCCGGTTGAAACGACCTCGATGGGTAGTTGAGTTGTTTCTAGAATTTTTACGTCAATTCCAATCAACTCTGAGACCTCCTGATAAGCAAATTCCTCGCGATATTCAGGTAGCTTCTGCTCCATCACTATATGACCATTCGACTCTATTGTCACCGTGAGTAAGCCTGCTTTTGTCCTCTGAACATATTGCCCCTCAGTGATGACTCCTTTTTGATGCATGATTGAGAATGCTGCTAAAGTTGCGTGTCCACAGAAATCAACTTCACCCGTTATAGTGAAAAAAGACAATTCAAAGTCGACTTCGTCATCTTGAGAAACAAAGGCCGTTTCTGAATAGCCAACGGCTTGCGCTATTTCTAGCTTTTCTTGATTCGACAGTTTATCGGCGTGCAATACTACGCCGGCAGGATTTCCTCCGCGTCCATTGGCCGTAAAGGAGTTAACCAAAAAAGCTTCAACATTCATAACTATTTGTGTCTCCGTATAAGATCTTACCCGTCATCTGATTTTTTTTGCGCAGTGGTGTTTTGCAGTCAAGTGGCAAAACGCAGCGCTGCAAAAGGGATCGATTGATAAACTATTGTACGCCCGGTATGGCATGAAGAAATGAGCGGAAAGTCCTTTTTAGGACGTTCACCGCTTGCTCTCAGTTTGAGAATTAAACGCTAAGGAGTCTTGAATGGCAAGGGCATTCTCTCCATCTGTGGATATTTCGGCGGGCGGCATTTCTTATAAATATCGAGCCCAAATGCTGCGCTATTGCGTCAGGTTTGAGATTAAAACGCATTAAAAATTGAAACAAATTCTTTAATTATTATTTTCATGCTTAAGGAGTACTTTGAATCGCGCGAATAACTGCCTGATGAGGCTATTCCCGTATTACAACTAGGCTGTTTTTCAGCTCTTCGTTGCTGAATACCTTCACTCAGCATTATAAGTGTCTCAGCAAGATAGCCCCTAAATTGATTGCTAAGTACTATGAATGTGGATGAATCGTGGCCACAAGGCATTGCAATCATATTGCATCTCATGGTTGGCGAGCCGCTTTGGTATTTTTCTTTATTGGTGAAAACCTCGTAAAGATAGTGAATCATGATACAAGCTTTCAACGCTCTAACAAACCTTGGGCAGGTATGCACTAGTGGCTACCTGCCCAGCTCATTTTGAATACAGCTAATCGCGGTCTTAGGCGCTTAGACTCTGCGCGGTGAGTACATGTTGCTCGATGGCCACCGCAACACCATCGTTTAAATTGCTGGGCGCGATATAGTCGGCAATGGCTTTGATATCGTCATCGGCATTGCCCATGGCAACGGCTAATCCGGCAAATTGCAGCATGTGACGATCGTTATCAGCGTCTCCGGCGCACATGACTTGCTTCGCATCTAGATCGAGTAGTGTTGCGAGATGAGCCACCCCGACCCCTTTGTTACTGTCTCGATGTAAAAACTCAAGAAAATGTGGGGCGCTACGAACCACAGTGTATTGCTGACGTAATTCGGAAGGCAAATTTGCAATGGCTTGGTCAAGAACCGTTTGCTCTGCCACAAACATGATCTTGGTTAAGGCTTCGTCATCGATTAAGTCTGCAAAGTCGACCTGGTTCACTTCGATACCATTAATTGACGATTCAAGATTGGTCCATGGATTGTGCTGTGGGGTGATTAATCCTTGGCGAGTAGAGAAAGCATGCATAAATACACCGAGTTTTTGAGCAATCGCGGTGAGCGCTTTTGCATCACTCCCTGTTAATGATGTGGTGTGCAAAACCTCACCATTGCCTACTCTCTGAACTAAAGAACCGTTGTATGAAATCACAAAGTCTTCGTTGCTGGTTAAGCCAAGTTGCTCTAAGTAGGGCTGGATCCCTGCTAGAGGACGTCCAGAGGCTAAAACAACTTTAGCGCCTGCTTGTTTGGCAGCTTGAATCGCCTGATAAGTACGTGGGGTGATTTTTTTCTCGTCATTGAGAAGCGTGCCATCCATATCTAGGGCGATAAGTTTAATCATATTTCGGCAGACCTTTAGTGAGTGTAATCGACAGACAGCTTGCATAGCTAAGGGCTAATACTGTCTAGGAGGGGGCAATTCTACACAAAATGGTGGATGATGTCTTAGTTTGTATTGCCTCTAGATGAGGGGGCGGTGGCTGTAGTCAAATGTTTATATTCAAATGATATTTAGTTAAATAGCCGCCCGTGCGAGGACTTGAACTCAGGGTTTTAAGTCCTCGCGTAGGCAGAGCTCGACCAAGTGATGACTTTATTCCGCAGCCTGCATCAGCTGCTGTAAGCTTTGTATTTTGGCATAACGGTCGCCTAGGGCTGCCATCGCCACTTGGTGGACCGTGTTTGCGGGTAAGCTTTGTCCATCTGCAGCACTCAAGGCTCGGGTGGCACAGGCATCGGCACAAATAAAGTTACTGTAGCCGAGTTCTAGCGCGGCAATGGTTGTAGCCGTGACGCACATATGGCTCATCAAGCCCGCGATCATCAGTTGGTTACGTCCGCTTTGCTTTAGCTGTGCTTGTAGTTCTGTGTGATAAAAACTATTGGGTAGACTTTTGATGATCACGGTTTCGCCCGCGAGCGGACGCAGCGAGTGGATCACCGCCGCTTGTTCACTTAGGGGGTTAAAGACAGCTGCATTGACGGTGGCGTGATGCAGTACATGAAAGATCGGCATTGCCTGTTGCCGCGCATAATTGAGTAACTTGGTCGCTTGAGAAATCGCCGCTTGTCCAGCACTGCCTAGCGCTAACTTACCGGTGATATATTCCTGTTGAAAATCGATGAGCAGCAACGCGCTTTGTGAACGATCAAATGGCGTGGGTGTCGCACCTGCGATGGAGAGTAGAGTGGTCGGTTTTGGCATGCGAATCTCTTTAGTGATGGGTGAGTAGGGCTTTAGCTTAAGCGAAGTAGGTTGAGAGGTAAGCGAGCAATTCTGCTCAAGGCCTATGCAAAATTAATCGTTGACTTGAAGCAGGGTCTAGCATGAGCGTATTTATCGAATGTTAAGTGGAGGGGAGTCAGGTTGCGCAAGCAAGATAGGCTTTAAAGCATTTCTAGTGGGCGGTGGGCTTGCAATTGCGCTCGATTGCTTTGTACACTTGGCTTGAACCTCAAAAGGGTATGGCGTAAGCATACTTGCAGCCCTTAATTTTGTAGGCTTTCCAAGTTGATGAACTCGAGTACCGCATACTCAAGTCGTGGCGGTAGAATAAATATGAATGGAATGAACTGGGACGATTTACGATTCTTCACGGCTTTGGTTGAATGTGGCACCGCGACGGCGGCTGCGAAGCGTTTGCAGGTGAATTATGCGACGGTGTCGCGGCGTATTGAACGCCTTGAAGATGCCTTGCAGCAGCGTCTGTTTGAGCGTCGTCAAGAGGGATTTATTGCAACCGTAGAAGGCCAATTACTTTATCAAAAAAGCTGCCAGATCCGTGACGACATCGACAGCCTAGCGCCGCACTTTGGTGTGGCAGCCCAGCAGCAAAAGAGCATTGTTTTATCGATGGTACCCGCTCTAGCCGAATACCTTGTTCTGCCTCACTTAAGCCAGTTACAGGGTCAATTTCCAGATTTAAAACTGGAAATTGAGTTATCCAATCGTAATGTGAGCATTCCTAAAAAAGAGGCTGACATTGCGCTGCGTTTAAGCCTTCCTGAGAGTGGCGATTATCTCTGTAAGAAGATTGGAATGCTGAATTATTGTTTATGCGGTAACGCTCAATGGTTGGATAAACTGAAACAAGCCGAACCGGTGAATGTTATTAGTTATGGCCCAAGTTTAAGCCATTTACCTGAGGCGGAATACTTGTTGAGACGCTTTGGTGTCGCGGCGATCAGATTGCAGACTAATTCACTGACCAGCCAGCGTATCGCGGCCGAACATGGTTATGGTATTGCTTTATTACCCAGCTGTTGTCTAGTTGGCAGCAATTTATTGCAGCTTCCTTTGTCTGAGCCCTTGCAGCGTGAGGTATGGATGCTTACTTCTCGGCAAAGCAGCCAAATGAGAGCGACTCGCAGGATCATCCGTGAATTAGAAAGCATGTTTGGCTCGTTTCCCTCGTGAGACGTCCTTGGATTTATTTTAAACCTTAGACGAGATGAGAATCTTGTCGTATCAAGTTATTCTGTGATAGCAAGGAGCTGGTATGTTTGAAAGTTACGGTGTGATTAATATATGGACTTATGTTGCAGGGCTGGTGTTTATTATTTTGGCTCCAGGTCCAAATTCTTTGTACGTGTTAAAAACCGGGGCGAGTTACGGGATTGCCTGTGGATATAGAGCCGCTGCAGGAGTCTTACTGGGCGATGCAATTCTAATCCTACTCTCCTATCTTGGGGTTGCTTCTTTGGTGCAAACCTCTCCGGTTTTGTTTACTGCGATCCGTTATTTAGGGGCTGCATACTTGCTGTATCTTGGCGTAACGTTGATCTACAGTAATTGGTTCGCGCCTAAAGAACGGCTCTCTTCAGCTAAACCCAAAACAGAAAAAGTTTTTCGGAAATCGCTCAGCTTGAGTTTAACCAACCCCAAAGCGTTACTGTTTTATGTGTCGTTTTTTATCCAGTTTATTGACTATAGCTACCATAGCACTTGGATTTCCTATTCCATATTAGCAAGCATTTTGGAGTTGTGTAGTTTAACTTATTTGAGTTTGTTGATTGTATTAGGCTGTCGCTTGACTCAGTATTTTCGCAATAATCAAGGCTTAGCTAAAATGGGGAATAGCGTGTTAGGGCTATTTTTCATGGGATTTGCGGCGAGGTTAGCTAGCTTACATTAAAGCGGGCTGGTTTAAGGAGCACCGCGTCGAAGTACTCATAGGATATGTCTGTTTGACTGGCGACGGGCAAATGACCGAGCAGCATATGATGGATATTCATTTAGCATCGCGCTGAGAAATCACGTGACGAGCTTTTGCATTGCCGCGAGCAGTGATAGAGATAAGGTATATACTCAGGCTACGATTGCATGGAATACAAGGACTTATATTATGAAAAAAGTGGCGGTGATACTCTCGGGCTGTGGTGTTTTTGATGGCGCAGAGTTGGGTGAATCGATACTAACGTTGTTACACATTACCAAGGCTGGAGCCAGTTATCAGTGCTTCGCACCGGATGTGATGCAACGACATACTATTAATCACCTCACGGGTGAAGATCAACAGCAAACTCGCAATGTATTGCTTGAATCTGCGAGAGTGGCTCGCGGTGATGTGAAGGCGGTTACTGAGTTAGTGGCCGAAGACTTTGACGCACTTATTATCCCCGGTGGTTTTGGGGCGGCAAAAAATTTATCTGACTTTGCTGTAAATGGTGTTGAGGCAAGTGTACAAGGAGATGTGCTTAAGGCTTGTAAAGCCTTTGCCGAAGCCAATAAACCTGCTGCTTATATGTGTATTGCTCCAGTGATGATCCCATTGGTCTATGGTCCGGGGGCTCAATTCACCATCGGCAATGATACCGATACAATTGCAGTTATTACCGAGCTTGGTGGCGAGCATATTGAATGTGCGGTGGCTGATATAGTGGTTGATCACTCGCACAAGTTGGTGAGTACACCGGCCTATATGTTGGCTCAAAATCTTGTCGAAGCTGAGCTTGGGATTGCCAAACTGGTGAATCAAGTATTAGCGATGAGCTAAATCGACCTTGGTGGCTATGCTTGGCCTACGAGAGAGTACAGGCAGAGGGATCACGCCTTGTGACATAGCTTGAGTGTGCAAGCGTTGTTGATTTTTTCTGCTTAGCCAAAGCCAACAATGATTAATCTGCTGCGCGCTAGGTGTTGAGTCACCGAGCCCAAGTGATGCTTGTTTCGAAAAACCAAAGAACCAGGATGATTACAACTGCTTGGCCTAAAGCTGAAGGATGTTTAGCGTTCCTTTTTGCTGAGCTAGACCAAGTGAGCTGGTTTTTTGCTTGAGGAATTGTTGCTTGCGCCATTCTTCTCTAGTAAGTTGTCGAGTTCCTCGCCAGGCATCGGGTGATAAAAATAAAAGCCTTGGTACACATCGCAGCCATGACTGTGTAAGAACGCCAGTTGTGATTCGGTTTCCACGCCTTCTGCCACGGTACTTAAGTCTAGGTTGTTGGCCAAGTTGATAATGGTCGAGCAGATTTGTCCATCTTCGACGGTGCTGGCGCATTCGTCGACAAAGGAACGATCAATTTTGAGTACATCAATGGGCAGTCGTTTCAGGTAGTTGAGCGAAGAATAACCAGTGCCAAAATCGTCGACAGAAATTTGAATGTTCAGTTTTTTTAAAGCCGACATCACTTCGATACAACGTTCTATATCGGTGAGAAGTACCCCCTCGGTGATTTCAAATTCTAAGGCAGAACCATCGAGGCCATGTTGTTGAAGGGCATGACTGGCATACGCTTCTAAGCGGCCAGAGACCAAATGTCTACCTGATATATTCACCGATACCGGCACCGTTGCGAAGCCAGCAGTGCGCCAAGCTTGTAGTTGCTGGCATACCTTGGCGATGGCAAATTCACCGAGGGTGATCACGAGCTCTGAATCCTCAGCCAATGGGATAAATTCGCTAGGTGAGATTTGACCTTCTTGCGGATGAGACCAGCGCATTAGTGCCTCTAAGCCCACGATTTGCTTATCAGCGGTGACCTTTGGTTGATAAACGATGCGAAATTGTTCTCCAGCCTTCAGACCTTTTTTCATCTCTTGTTCATAATCGAAATTACGGGCGGTTTTACTCGCCATCTCGGCCTCAAAGACTTGGTAGTTGTCGCGGCCTCGTTGTTTGGCGTAGTACATGGCGATGTCGGCATGTTGGATGAGTTGTTCTGCGCTGGTGGTTGTTAAATTGGCCTGTGCGATACCAATGCTGGTGGCAATGTTAATCACCCGTCCATCTAACTTCACTGGTTGACGCATTAAGCTAAGAATGGCGTTGGCTTTAGTGTGTGCCAATTCCATGGTGACGGAATCGGTGAATAAGACCACAAATTCATCTCCCCCCCAGCGGGCAATGACATCAGAGGTGCGGGTGACATCAATCAGACGTTTTGCAACTTCACAGAGTAATTGGTCGCCAGCTTTGTGGCCGAGGGTATCGTTAATTTTTTTAAAGCGGTCCAGATCCATGAAAAATAGTACCACCTGGCTTGGCTGGTGCTCGTGGCGCTGAGCGGCTTGAACCAGTGACTCCATTAAATAGGTCCGATTATATAAGCCGGTGAGAGGATCGCTATAGGCCAGTTGACGTAGCTTGTCTTGCAACTTGAGTTGCCGAGTGACATCGCGAATATGTAGCGTAAATTCATTCTCGGTATTGCTATTAAAGTTGGCTCCAGTGATGGATATTTCTGCTGGAAACTCATGATCTGAGTTGCGGGTTAAAGTAAGCGAATTTCGACGATGGCGTAGCAAGCCCTGTGAGCTTGAGAAGCGATGGGCTAAGCTTTTTCTTACTTCGTCTTGATTCTTTGGTAGCACGAATAAATTGATGAAGTTTTTATGCACGACTTGTGGTTTTAAAAAGCCAAAGGTCCTTTCGGCTGCGGGATTAAACTCGATGATTTTGCCACTTAGATCAACCGTCACGATACTGTCCATAGAGGAGTCGAGGATAGCGCTCTTGCGTTTTTCACTGGCTTTAAAACTGTTAATGGCGTCATCACGCTTGTTGATTTCGGCGCTGACTCGCTCAATCACTCGATTGTATTGATTGGCAATTTGCCCCACCTCGGTAAAAGGTTCAACGGGGACTGGCGTGGAAAACATACCTTGCTGCTGCTGTCGTTCCATAGAATTGAGTAGGTCGATTAGCTCGGTAGAGGCGCGGTGTTCGGAGACGTTCATGCCTTGCAATTCATCTTTAGCTGAAACTCGTAGTGGTAGAAAACGATTGACTAACAGCAGTAGTATAAAACTAAGTCCTAAGCTGTAGACTCCAATGCTGATCACGCCAACAAGTTGCGCGAACAGTTGCTGTGAGCGGCTGAGTTCGGTGCCTATCAGTTGTAAGTCCCCGAATAGCGCCACCGCTAAGGTGCCCCAAATACCGGCAAATAAATGCGCGGGAACAACCCCTAGCGCATCGTCGATTTTCAGTTTTTCTAGCCAAATTGTGCCGAAATATAAAATCAAGCCAGCAACAATCCCGATCAACATCGCCGACTTGCTAGACATCACATGACAACCGGCTGTAATCGATACTAAGCCAGCAATTACGCCATTCATAATAAAGCCTACATCGAAGAAGCGTTGAGCGCGATAATGGCATAGCGAACTGACTAAGCCGCCGCCTACGGCAGCTAAACAGGTATTTAGAATGATTTTGGGGACATGCTCGTTCATTATCAAAGTGCTACCGCCATTGAAACCAAACCAGCCAAGCCACAGTAGTAAGGTGCCCAGAACCGACATCGGCAGGTTATTTCCAACAGGCATTGTTTGATTAGAATCGAAGCGGCCGAGGCGTGGGCCAATGATAATAATGGCTGCGAGTGCAACGTAGCCGCCTACTGAATGCACCACAGTGGAGCCTGCAAAGTCGACAAATCCAATTTGTTCTAGCCAACCTTGGTTTCCGGCTATATAGGCCGAAGACCAAGCCCAATGTCCGGCGATGGGATAGATCACCGCGCTGAGTACCACCGAAATAGATAAGTAGCCAATAAAAGACATTCGTTCGGCCACCGCACCGGAGAGTAGCGTTGCGGCGGTACCACAGAACATGGTTTGAAAAAGAAAGAAACTGATTTGGTAGGGGCTTTGGGTGTCGCCAAAGAAAAACTCACTACTGCCGAGTAGGCCATAGCTAGTGTCGCCAAACATCAGTGCAAAGCCGAAGATCCAGTAAATTAGGGAGGCGATGATGAAATCAGCAATGTTTTTGGCGGCGACGTTAATGCTGTTTTTACTGCGGATTTTTCCTGTCTCTAAACATAAAAAACCAGCTTGCATGATAAAGACTAAGAACGAGGCGATTAATAACCAAGAATATTCCATTGTTTCTCCCTGTTACTCCTTGGCCAGCACAATTCCTTTTTGAAGATAGAGTGACCTTTAAGTCAAACTGCTGCAGAGTATGTCAACTACTTACAAGTGATCACTTGATTGATTAATATCCTAATCTCTCAATAAAATTATTGAGACGCTTAGACTGATTTAATGCATGATTCGCAGCGTGTTATCCTTGGCTCTCTCACGCCGTTTTGTGGCGAGCTGATAACACAACCAACAAGCCGAAAACTATATTAGTCATGTCTAAACATGAAGCAATGAGTATCATAGTTCGTCTTCTTAAGGCAAGAGTAATCTCGGTTTAACTTGCTTAACTATCTGTAATTTATAGCTGTTTATCTTTGATTTCTGGCGAATATTGTAGCAGATCAAATGCTGGGGAATTTGATTTGTATCAGCAGTTTCAGCGTGCTTGTAGCAATAAGTATGTTTTTATCTTGAACCCGAATCGACGGTAAAACAATTGCTTATCTAGGGGTTTAGATTGACAGTTTGTTGCGTAATTTTCTTAGCAGTAGGTTTTTGAGTTGTTTGGTTTTAGGTTTATTGTTTAGCGTCCATGGCACCGGCCGACATTGTTCCATGGTTTTAAAACCCAGACGAGCCGTGAGTAGCCCGGCGCCAATGCCTTGAGCGGCTTTGCTGGATAACTTGGCGGTGAGTTCTGCACCCAATAGGTCGCTACCGAGGTCGGTGATGACTTCACTGGTTGCCGCGTAAATCATGTTTACAAATACCGATTTGATGAGTTTGATGCGGCTAAAATAGCCAAGTTCTACACCGTAAATTTTTGCGACAGCTTCAATCATTTTGATGTTTCGCCAAAAAATAATCAACATGTCGACTATTGCCAGTGGGCTAATGGCCACCAATACCGCGGCTTCACCAGACCATTGGCTAATCGCTTGTTTAGCGCGGTCATCGAGTGGTTTTAATACCGTTTCACTGTATAGGCTGACAACCTCGGCATCACTGTGGTTTTCATTTAGCCAGTTTTGCCAAGTGAGGTACTCTTGGCTGTCGTTTAAGCCCTGTAGTTTTGCCAGTTTTTCACAGTAAAACTGGGCGTTGCCACGGCCTTGCCCCTGCAGTAGCAGTTCCCCTTGTTGGTGTTGTTTTTGGTATTTTTTAAGTCGTCTTAAATTTGCCAGTTCTTTGATGAACATTGATAGCAGTGCAAGCACAATGGTGCCGCTGATTGCTGAATAGATCCCTGCTCGGATCGGAGAGCTTTGCCACAGTTCGAATAAACTTAATGTTAGTTCGCCGATGCCCATTGCCAAGGCGGCACCCACCCCATATTTTAGCCAACCATTGCTCTTTTTACTCTGTAGTTCCAATTTTATGGGCTCCAGATCTGGGGCTTCCTGCCATTGTTGTTGGTCGTCGATAACTTGTTTTGCTGCCAGTTGCTCATTACTGTCTTGCTTGGCTAAAGGGTCTAGTATTTTGGCCTGGGACTCGGCATCGAGCACCTGTCGGGGTTTGATTGACGGATTCATCGAAACTTGTCTCCTAATAGAAATTCAATGGCTTGGTCGAGTCGAATATGTGGCAGTGCCGTGTAAGGTGAACAGGCCGGAGGTTGAAAGGGACTAAACTCAAATCCTTGGTTTTGCCAAAACTGTTGTTTCGGTAAACGGTTGGGGACTTCACCGGGAAATAGCATGGTAGTCTTTTGAGTCGCTTGATCGCTTTGTAAGATCCCTTTAATTGCCGCAATGTTGACACCATTGAGCTTGGCAGTACCAGCCTGAGTCGCTTTAATTGAGGCTAAGGCCATCGTTTCGGTGTCGATCCCCTCAAATTTAACATGGCGTTTCCCGTCGGCAACTACTTCGCTAAGCAAGCTCACTAAACGAGTATGTTGCTCTGGTGTGACATGGTCTGCCTTGCTGGCAGCAAACAACAGTTTGTCGATCTTCGGTGAAAATAGGCGGCGTAACAGGCTTGATTGCCCGTAATTAAAACTGTGCAGTATTTGATTAATGGCTAACTGCATGTCGCAGAAGCTATCGTGACCGTTGTTAAGTGGGCTGAGACAATCCACCAATACAATTTGCCGATCAAACTTAATAAAATGCTGTTGGTAAAACCGTTTCACCACATGTTCTTTGTAGTACTCAAAGCGTTCCGTTAGTAAAGCCAAGTTGCTGTTTTTAACTTGCACCTTTGTACTCGCTAAATCAGGCTGAATGGGGAAAAAAGCTAAGACTGGCGCGCCCGCGAGCTCGGCGGGCAATACGAAACGGCCGGGTTGAATGTGGTGCATCCCCAATTGGCTTTTGCAGTCATGTAAATATTGGGTATAGGCCGCAGCGATATCTGCGACTTGTGTTTCGTTAGCTGTGGCGTTTACATCTAAGTGGGCCGCCTGTTGTTGCCAGTGCTCGGCGAGCTTAGCCTTACGTGAGTCTTGTAAGCCTGTATTTATATGTTCGCACCACTGCTGATAGTTCATATTGAGCAGTGGTAAATCAAGTAGCCACTCGCCGGGATAGTCGACAATGTCTAGTGTTAGATTGGCGGTGTGACTCAATTTTCGCCAAATGACGGATTGCGGTTTATAGCGTAATTTTAGACGAATTTCACTCACGCCATGAGTTGGTTTGGGCCAGCTCGGGGGTTGGCTTTGCAGCGCAGCTAAGCCACCTTGATAGTCGAAACTTGCTAAGTGGAGATGTGGCTGAGGGCTGCGTTTTGCCCCTAAAAAACCATGTTCACGAGCCAGTTTCCATAGTGGCAGTTGATGATTTTCTGCCCCTAATAATAATTGGTTTACCAAAGAAGTAATAAATGCTGTTTTACCGGCACCACTGAGGCCCGTGACGGCAAGTCGTAAGTGTTTATCCATACTGAGCTTGGCTAAGTCGTCGGCTTTGGTTTTGATGTTCGATAATCGAGAATGATTCATAAATTTAGTGGCAACCGTTCATGGGCGAATATTCGGCTTAGCTTATTTGTCAGGTTTATGCCTAAAGCGTTTACTTGAACAACAGCAGTGAAGCTTAATCGACTAAGCCAATACATCCCAAGTGCTTCTGTTAACCAAAGTACGAGAGATTGTTTTTTAGTCAAGGGATCTCGCAAAACACACTCAACTTATTCAATATATCGGGGCATATGCGGCTTTTTCAAGTTGTCGCTTGAAGCCACGCCCATTGGCTAAACCATGTGACTGTGATTCAATCTAGCAAAAGTTGGTGCAGAGATGGATTAAATTTTGTTCATGTTGTGGCGGATAAGCGCCACATTTTGCAAGCTTAGTGTGCTGATGGGCTGGCTTTGACTTTGACCAACAGGATGGGGATTGCCAGTGCAGTTAAACTCGCCATAATCAAGAATATGCCACTTCCTAAGGGAGCGTATAAGGCGCTGCATAAGAAAATTAGCAACGCGGTCCCCATATTTAAGGCTATCGCCGAATACAGTGCCTGTAAGGGGATCGCTTGTTCTTTGGGGGCTTCACTCCCGATGTATTTAATTGCTGCTAGTTGAGTTAAGGCAAAGGTTAATGCATGCATCGTTTGCGATAACATCATCATCGGTAGTAATTCTGCGCTGCCCAATAAGCCCCAACGGATAACGCCGCCTATTGCAGCAAATAACAACATGCTTCTTGCATCCCAACGGCGAAACCAGCGGCTACCAAAGATGAGAATGCTCATTTCAAAAATGACACCAATCGACCAGAGGTAACCGATGGTTGATTCTGAATAATCAATGCTTTTCCAATATAGCGTTCCATAGGCATAGTAGGCGGCATGGGAGCTTTGAATCAAAGTGGTCACAGCGATAAATCGTAAGGCATGTTTTTGTTTCAATACGGGCCATAAACGCCCTGCATGGGGGTTGCTACTGGTTGCTGGTTCTAACAGTTTTTCGGCAGGAGATAATAGTGAGATCCCCCACAGCACCAACAGTGAGCCTGCGGTGGCATATAAAATTAAGGAATGAGAAAAATAACCAAGTGCGTTGCCGATGATGGTGGACGAGATAACAAAAGCAATGGAACCGAATACGCGAACCCGACCATAGTCAAGCTTGAGCTGATTGACCCATTTGGTTGCGGCTGCATCTCCAAGCGGGATTAAGGTAGCAATGAAAAAGTTAGCGGCCAAGGTGAGTATTGTGAGCCAAATATAGCCCTTTAAATAAAACAGGCAAGTGACCACTAAAATGCTGGCAAAGCTGATCCAACGGATCCCTGGTAGTAGGTGATTAGCCGATTTTATGCGTGGCATCAGTACCACGTTGCCAACAAAGCGGGCGACCATGCTAAATCCAATCAACAGCCCAATTTCACTAGGGTTTAAGCCTTCACCTTCTAACCATAAGGCCCAGAATGGTAAAAAGATCCCCCATACGAAAAATAAACCTGAAAAATATAAACTTATCCAAGTTGCTGCTTTTGGATTTCTCACTTTTACCAAACCTTATACTGCTTAATGGCAGCATTATAGCGCCAATTTTTGAATAACATAGCCGCTTGTTCAATGGGAATCAGCGAGTGAATATATGGTTGTTTCCAAATCCTGATGTCTTTAGATTTTTCATCTATAATTTATTGAACTACATTGCTTTGTAACTGATATTTTGTTGAAGGGCGATTTATTTATCTGGCTTGTGCTTGAAATATAGTTTTGAAATTTTTAATTTGAAGATTTAAATCGCATCCATCAGCAAATAATTTGTATTTGGAATAGCGATGAATGCGCGCTTATGAGCCCTGTATTCAACAGGTCAATTTGAGAGCAATTTTGTTGGTAACATATCCATCCCTGCGAACCGTTACTTACAGACTGGTATGGTGATCCTCTGACACCGCCTGTGATAAATCTTCGCCGATTCTCATTGTGAAATTTTGGGATGGCTATTAATACAGCACTGGGGATATTTACGTTTATCATGAGCCTGAAGTTGTATCATAATAGTCGCTTAATTCAATCCTTATGGCCGCTGTTTTCGTCGAGACTTACGCCTGCCGAGGTTTGCTTAAAATAGGGAAGTAAAGTGTGACGAAACAACCATAGCCAATCACCCAAAAGCCAACCGCGATGGAAATGACATACCGATAATCACTTAAAAAGTACCCCAAAAAGACGCGAGTCACAAAGCATAGAATGATTGCGATCAATCCGAACGTCATGATTCTTCCAACCTCAATTTTTCTACCCGTATGGCCTAAAGAAACACGCGAAATCATGGATAGGATCATGGTGGCCATCGCGCCAACGGTTAAGGTGTGGATCGCTTGGGAATGATTTACCATGGTAGACACTTCTGATAAACCGTAGATGAATAAGCCGAGCGCAATGCACCAGTAACTGATGTGTAAACTCCAAACTAATGGCGTTTTGATGGTTACCCATATTTTCCAGCGAAATACCCGCACTGCATGTGCAGCGCTGGCGATAAAAAATATTGAAGCGCTCAATGTCGAAGGGAGTTTGATAAATGGTAGGCTGCTGATTAAGGCTAACAAGGTGCTGCCAATAACCACTTTTTCTAAGTAAGCAATTGGCTCCACGCGCGCTGTTTGGGTGCCGTTTGCAGTGAACATAGGGAATACGCGTCCGCCCATAATGCTCATCACTAAGGTGACTAATAACACCATCAGCGTGCTGGAATTATCGATGAATGGCTCAAGTGGTGTGATGACTTTGCTATGCATGCTGATATTGGCAATGCTCATCAGCAATAATATGGGGATAAATATCAAATTACGCCACAATCTAGCTTTTATAATTGGGTAAGCCAGTGCAGCTGTGGCTAACGGTAAAAAAGCAATATCAAGCAGTGCAATCAGCCAATGTGGTACACTATTTGGCAGCAAAAATAACCCCCTGGCAATCATCCAAACCGCAACTAAAAGTAGCAATCCGGTGCTATTTAAACTGCGTATTTGGGTCCAAGTTTGAACCGCCGTTAATAAAAAACCAATAATAATTGCAGCCACAAAACCGAATAGCATTTCATGCATATGCCACCATAAGGGACCGCCATAAACATGTAATGTCACATCGCCAGTGAAGAATCCGTTCCATAGCAGTAAACTGAGGATACTGAACAGGGAGGCGAGGAGGAAAAATGGGCGAAACGCAAGTTCTAAAAACGCCCCTGTTTGTGCTTGCCTTGGCTTGTTATTTTTGGGATCTGAAATCATGATCATCGTTAGGCTCTCAATTGAAGATCGATTGGGTATATGATTAGTGAAAGATTTAACTGGTTCTAGAATCTCGATTTAAAAGCGTCGTCAGTTGATATTGGTTATTGACGCCAAGTAAATCCGCTAAGGTATATGCATCCAAGGTTTTGAAAAAATTCTCTTGAGCTTCGGCAAAAATATTCTTCAATTGGCAACTCGGAGTAATGACACAACGATTATTTTCGCCAAAACATTCGACCAGCTTGCTGTTATCTTCCATTTCCCGAACTAGGCTACCGATGCCAATTTGATTCGTTTGACGATTTAATTTAAGACCGCCATTTTTTCCGCGGACGGCCAATAAGTGACCTTTAGCATTCAGTTGCTGAACAATCTTCATCAGATGGTTCTTGGAAATGTCGTAGCTTTGGGCGATTTCTTGGATGGTACAGAGTCGATCTTTATTGACCGCTAAGTAAATGAGTAGGCGAAGGGAGTAGTCGGTATAGCGAGTGATTTGCATGCTACGCACCCAAAATTTGAGATATATAAAGATGCATTTAAAATACATCTTTTAGTGGGTGTTTGGTAGTTTTTATTCGGAGAGTTAAGCGCCGCTTGGCGTTAGTGGCAACGAGTGCTGGTAAATCGAATTGAGTTTGGGATCTTATACTCTGATATTTTTAATGTTTTGACTTTTAATTTATATACTTACCTTGTTGATGCTCTTAGTATTAGTGGTACTCATGAGTCAAAGATTTAAAGGATTAAATGTGCTGAATAATAAACGAATAATTGTTGCGATAGCAGTTTCTCTTGGCTTATGCGGATGTAGCTCCAGCGACGACAGTCACACCTCTGCGGTTAATGTGGACTTGAGAATTATAGAAACCACAGATTTACATACCAATATTATGGATTTTAATTACTACACTCATAAACAGGATCCAAGCATTGGTTTAGCGCGTGCGGCGAGTTTAATTAGTGCGGCACGCCAAGAAGTAAGCAATGCGGTGTTGGTCGATAATGGGGATTTATTGCAAGGTAGTCCAATGGGGGATTACATTGCCAGCGTTGGTTTAAGCGATACACATCCCGCATATAAGGCGATGAATACATTAAATTATGTGGTGGGCAATATTGGTAATCACGAGTTCAACTATGGTTTATCATTTTTAGAGAAGGCCATCGCGGGTGCCAATTTTCCTTATATTAACGCAAACGTTATTTGTGCGAATAAAAATGGCTGTTGGGGAAATGTTGAATTTGGCGAAAATCTGTTTAATCCCTATCTCATTCAGCAGACTTCGGTACGCGATACCCAAGGTAATCTGCACACTGTGAATATTGGTTATATTGGCTTTGTACCACCACAAATTCTGCAATGGGACAAAACCAATTTAAGTGGCGAAATAGCAGTACTTGGTATTACTCAAGCGGCTAAACAGTTTGTGCCAGCAATGCAAGCGGCGAGGGCAGACTTAATTATTGCAATCCCTCATTCCGGTATCGGTTCTAGCGAAAACCCTGGTGATCCACAGGCTGAAAATGCAACCTTTGCCTTAACCTCAGTGGCAGGGATTGACGCGATTATGTTTGGACACAGTCATTCGGTATTTCCAGCCGAACGCTATCGTGACCTGCCAAATACCGATATTGAGAGAGGTTTATTGAACGGTATTCCGGCAGTTATGCCGGGGCGCTGGGGCGATAACATTGGGATTGTCGATTTAAAGCTCACCAAGCAAAATGGTAAGTGGCTGATTCATCATTCTGAATCGCAAGCTGAGGCTCGTCCCGTTTATGATAATGCCAATAAGGTTGCGTTAGTTCGTGGTGAACAGAGTATTCGGGATGCGGTGGCGGTAGAGCACCAAGCCACAATCGATTTTGTGAGCCAGCCGATTGGTGTGGCGGCTTCAAATATGTTTAGCTTTTTAAGCTTGGTGCAAGACGACCCATCGGTGCAGATTGTGTCGTTAGCGCAAATTGCGGGTGTAAAAGCCAAGTTGCCTGATGAGCTTAGTGGGCTGCCTATTTTGTCTGCCGCTGCACCATTTAAAGCAGGTGGTCGCTACCAAGAAGGGGATGCGAGTCAGTTTGTTATGGTCCCTAAAGGGCCACTTTCTTATAGTAATGCGGCTGACTTGTATGTATATCCCAATACCATGGTGGTACTTAAAGCCACAGGGGCGGAGTTAAAAGACTGGCTGGAGTGCAGTGCCAATCAATTTAATCAAATCGACCCAACTATTAGCACACCGCAAAACCTGATTAATCGTGAGGGCCACCCGACTTATAATTTCGATGTTATTGATGGCTTAAGATATAAAATTGATGTCACGCAACCGAGCAAGTTTGACAGTCACTGTGCACTGGTCAATGCGACGGCCAGCCGGATTGTCGAGTTAAGCTATACCGATGAAAAAGGTGTGGTGATTACTGGTCAAGCACTTGCCAACAAAGAATTTTTAGTTGCATCTAATAACTATCGAGCGTTTGCTGGCGTTTTTGCGGGAACCGGTTCTGAACATGTCGTATTAGAGTTACCAGATACTAATCGTGAAGTATTAGCCGCTTATATTTCTGAGCAGTCACAGCCTAATGCCTCCGGTACTTACAACGGCATGGTTGATCCAACAGCGGATTACAATTGGGATTTTAAAACCATTACGACGGATGTCACCTTAGATGTGCGTTTTGAGACTCAAGATAGTGAACTCGCTGACCAATTTGTGGCCGAAAATCAGCAACGTAAGATGGAAAAACTTAGCGCTGTTGATGCGATGGCAGGTTTTGCAATTTATCGAATTGACTTAAACTCTGAACCTGTTCGCCCTTAACTCGGGGGCAATCCTTTACCCATGTTATTTGCATCGTCACGTGGGTTTCTGGATTTGTAGGATTGGCCCTAGAGCTGCAGCGGTTAGCCGTTTGATATGGCTATTTATGCACTAGGGCTTGATTGAGGAGGCTTCGATAAGGGCTAAATTTTAGCGCTATTAATGTCTCGATAATCGCTCTGCCTTACATCTAACAAGCATTAATGGAGGCTGTTATGTACTCACACTTTCCAGTGAAGGTGCGAACGAAGTCGTGGTTTGAGAACAACTCTGGTAGAAAAATTAGCGGCTAGATACTTGATATGTAGCAGATACCGTTGAAGCTCCCCCGTTGAAAAAATAAATCATATCGTTTTGATATATTGAGGGGGCCTTGAATCAATTGATGCAAGCTGAGTAGGCCTATTGTGAATCCGCCATCGTATCAAATTTTTCTGCAGCAAAGCTTTCCCAATAGTCATACGCTATGTACCAGATATTTCATTGGTGTATCAGCAGCCGTACTGCGATCTTGTGAAAAAGGTTGCGCGAGTAAACACCGCTTGTGTCGCGGATTCAGTCTCGGTCCATGATTGTCGCATTTCCTGATGTATTTTCGCCGCGCAATGGTCAACCGCTCTTTGGTTGACCTTAATTTAACTCATCAATCGAAATATTATGTGTATTCATTTTCATATAAGTGAAGCTATGGCTCGCTTATTTAAGACCTGTTAATTGTGGTGGATATCGCCTCAACTGGCCGTTATGGTTTAGGGGAAAGTGAGTATCGCCCTTCATTTGGTGACCCGATGACAGGTCATCAAATTGCTGTCCATTGCCGGTTTACTTTGTAGGAGCTATCCGTTTGATCCTCTCGAACTCAGAAGGTTCAGATGAACAGAGCAATTCCAAATACGATCAGAATGCCGCCAGCGAATCTTTCTATAATGTGAATGCTTCGTTTTAAATAAGTTTGGACTCTCTGTTGACCTATCATTGAGGCAACTAAAAGATCCCAGATAAACACCGCGAAAACCATCCAGATACCGGAGCAGATTTGCTGGGTCAGGGTGACCTCGCTGCCCAGAATAACCGTCATTAAGCTCATATAAAATAGCGCGTTTTTGGGGTTTAACAGCGCCGAGTTAATCCCTAGCACTAATTGTTTACTAACCGTAGGAAGGCTCTGTTCCTTGGTTTTGAGAACGGCATCACTTTTTTGACTGCGGAGCAGTTTGGATCCTATCCACAATAGATAGATAGCGCCGAGGGTTTCGACAACAGAAAAAATTTGAGGGGAGTCTCGGATGCTGGTCCATCCGATGATGGCGATTGCAATGTAAATTGCGTTTCCAGCCGCGACACCGACACAGATGTATTTACTTCCTTTCAGTTTATGTCTCACGGAGTGACCAATAATCAGAAAGAAATCTTGCCCCGGGCTTAACAAGGCAACGAAATGGGCAAGAGCCAGCGCAGGAAAAGCGGTCGGTAAAAGAGTACTTAACATGATAAAAGTGACCTATAGCTAATGAATCATCGAACTATAGGTTGATTGAGTCAGGATTTATTGTCGAAAAATGACTTTAACTGCTGATATTGGCGTGGTGTGGAAGCGGTGTAGTTCACAAAAGCTCGATGCAGTTGGCTTTGATCCGAATAGCCCACTTCGCTTGCGACATCGATAATATTTACTCCTGATTTTAAGAGGTATTTGGCCTTCTCAATCCGACTATTATTGAGAAACGATTTTGGCGTAATACCGAAGCAGCGCTTGAAGTTGCGAATGACAGACTCTGTTGAACAGCCTAGTTGTTGAGATATATCGTGGTTCGAAGGCGGAGAAACCATGTTATTTAGTAAATGTTGCTTAATTTGAAGTGCCAAGTTGTTGTCAGTTTTATTGAATATAGGCGCACAGTAGAGATTTAGAATATCAAATAATAGTGAATCTATATGCGAAGCGTTGTTTTTGGTTTTATTGGTCTTTTTTAATAAAGTATTTATTAAAAAAGAAAGCTCGTTTGCGATTTTCAGATCAGTGAGTCGAATATGGGTACATGTGATTTGATCAACTTGACGCTGGTATAATGCCGAGAGTGCTTCACAGCACCAGCTTTCATCGACATAGAGCATGTGGTAGCTACGAGCGTTGCCATTGACAGGGTTACAAGCGTGAACCGCATGTGGTTGAATCAGAACCATATCACCTTGATTTAAAAATATTTTTTTATCTTTTATCGATAGGCAAGTGGTTCCGACTTCAATCAAGCCAATAGACAATGCTGAATGGCTATGGGCTTTGTAGCCTTGCGTGCTGTTGTAGGTTGTTCTTACCTCGAGATGAGGAAGCTGTTGACTGCACCAAAACTGCTGTTCGATATGACGAACGCTGCCACTCACGTGATACTTGCTCCTGAACATTGTGCTGATTGAGCCTATTTTCACCTATATCATTCTAGAGTCAACTGAATGATAAAATATGTGGGCTTATGCTGCGGCATTCAATCAACCCAATACCTACCGCTTTTTAAGCGGCAATGCAGCGCATGATGGTGCTGCATTGCTATTGTATGAAGGCTTATAAGCCTCGTTTTTCCATCCAAAGAGCCAAGTCAACAAGGCGATTAGAGAATCCCCACTCATTATCATACCAAGCGAGGATCTTAACTAAATTGCCACCAATCACTAAAGTTGAGAGGCCATCGATAATTGAAGATCGAGGATCACCTTGATAGTCACTTGAGACTAAAGGCTCTTCACTATAACCGAGGATCCCTTTTAGCGGCCTGTTTTGCGCTGCCTGTTTAAATGCGGTATTAACTTGTTCTACTGTGACCTCGGTTTTTAATGTTACCGACAAGTCGACGATGGAAACGACTGGAACTGGCACGCGAAGTGAGTAACCATTAAGTTTACCGTCTAATTCTGGAATAACCCGGCCAATCGCTTTCGCTGCGCCGCTTGAATAGGGCACAATGGATAACGCCGCCGCCCGTGCGCCACGTAGATCTTTTTCGGGCTGATCATGCAGCGCTTGGCTCGCAGTATAAGCGTGAGTGGTATTCATTAAACCGTGTTCAATTCCAAAGGTTTGATGCAGAACCTGAGCTGCAGGGGCTAATCCATTAGTGGTACAACTCCCGTTACTTACCACAAAATGCTGACTTGGATCATACAACTGGTGGTTAATGCCCATCACAACGGTGAGTGCATCATTTTTGGATGGGGCTGAAATAATCACTCGTTTGGCTTTACCAAATTGAATATGCTTTTCGGCTTGCGACTTGTCAGTGAATAAACCTGTGGCTTCAATCACAATGTCTACGTCACAGCGCTCCCAGGGGATCTGCGCGGGCTCGCGTTCATTGAATACACGAATGGCTTGGCCATTGACCCAAATTGTTTCATCGTTGTTTTCAACATCGGCCGCAAGTACTCCCATTAAAGAGTCGTATTTAAGTAGATGTACCAAGGTATGGCTATCGGTTAAATCGTTAATTGCGACGACTTGAATCCGATCATTGTTTAAGGTTGCGCGAAGAACATTGCGTCCAATACGGCCAAAGCCGTTAATGCCCACTTTTAGCATAACTATTTCCTCATCAGTGTTATTGAGGAAAATTTTAATATGGATGCGGATGTCATAAATGACAACAAACAATCAATTTAAGACAGATTCTCTGCTGAAGGTTGGCGGATCGCGAAGCGTTCACGATAGGCTTTTGGCGTAACCTGTAGATGCCGTTCAAATACCCGTCGTAAGTTAAGGCTATTACCCAATCCGGTATCTTGGGCGATACGCTCTAATCTATCCATGCTTTGTTCAAGTTTGTCTCGGGCTGCGTTCAAGCGGATTTCTTCAATGTATTTTGCGGGGGTGATGCCCGTTTGCTTGCTAAATACTCGGGCGAAGTTACGCGGACTCATCGAGACTCGGTCAGCCAATCGTTCTATCGATAGATCATGATTGAGGTGTTCCTGGATCCAAATTTGTAGATCTCGGATTGGACCAAGCTCGGGTGTCTCAGGTAAGCGATAGCGACTAAATTGGGCTTGCCCACCGGGGCAGCGTAAAAACATCACCATTTCTTGCGCAACATCTCTTGCCAAGTGGTAGCCACAATCTTGTTCTATCATTGCTAGGGTCAAATCAAAGCCAGCGGTCACTCCGGCCGAGGTCCAGACTGGACCATCTTGAACAAACATTGGTCCGCGTTCTACGCTGACGTTGGGGTATTGTTCTGCCAGTAAATTAATTAGGCGCCAGTGGGTGGTCGCCTTTCTATGCTCCAAGAGTCCAGCTTGAGCAAGCAGTAGCGCTCCTCCGCAAATAGAGGCGGTGCGTATGGCATTAGGAGCGGCAAGACTTAACCAATCGGCAATAATGCTACGCTCTTGTTCAATTCCCCCACGCCCTGTCACCATAATTGTATGGCGCTTGATGGTCGGGTCTAAGTCAATTAGCCGTGTGTTCGCGAGTAGCTTGAGTCCAGAATAACCATGCACAACATGATGAGACTGGGTGGTGGCGATTGTGACTTGATAAGCGATATCGCCGCCACTATCGGTGAGAAATCTATTTGCCCATTGCAAGAGATCGGCGATCCCGGTGGATTCAAATAGCATTCCACCTTCTGGGACGATAATCAGAAAGTCACGCATGATTTGTCCTTATTTGAATGAATACACAAATATAGACGTTTTGCGCTGGTTTTGTCTAGCAGGATGGTTTTTCTTTAGTCGCTGATGTTGTGAGCAGTCTTTAGCGAAGCAAGTCAGTGCCAGCAATGCGACTGATGCGGTGGCTAAAATATATTCTGTGTCATTGGGTGAGCCGAAGCAACGGCGCCTTAGGGGGGGATCGTTGAGGTTTAGAGCCTCATAGCGATCTAACTCATTATTTGTTCATTGTGGCTGGCTTAAATCACCGCTAACGGGGTTATGTATTTTGTAATTAGAGCCTCTAGTTACGGTACTTCATACCTGATTACCGGCAAATTTATTCTATGCAATAAGTTGATCACGTAATGAATCAGATTGGTATAAACAGCGCATGATGGGGTATAAAGCGGTACTCAGGAAAGGAGCCATATTGACTCAATGAGTTAAATTGCGTTGCTTGTCAAAGGTAAGTTGATTCGGTAAATAAAAAGCATAATCGAATCAACGATTATGCTTCGCTTGAGAGTTGTTTAAACAACTTCAACATTGGCCGCTTGTGGGCCTTTTTGACCGTCTTCAACGTCAAATGCGACTTTCTGGCCTTCTTCAAGTGATTTAAAACCTGTTCCTAGAATCGCGCGGAAGTGAACGAACACATCAGCTCCAGATTCTTGGGAAATAAAACCAAATCCTTTTTTTTCGTTAAACCACTTAACGGTACCAGTGCTTTTAGACATCGTGTCTCCTGAAACAATTGAAATAATACTCTATTTTTTATTTTGCTTAGTATTATTAGGGCTTGTAATTTGTATATTTTATGCTCTACCTAAATAAGCGCTGTCATCATAACACACAATAATGCGGCTAAGCCTAGTGACAAATTGCCGCAAATCAAGTTTTGCTTGATAACGTTTTCAATGCGTGAACTAGTTCACGAAACGTTCGGCTATTTTCTCGTTTTAGGGCGGATGTTAGAGCGTTTTTTACTGAAATGTACTCTTAGTAAGTTAGTGAAATCATTCAACTAATGGTTTCTTCCGGCCAAAGTTAATTGTGTGAATTTAATAAAACGCTGTTCCAAATATTGTGCGTTTTCTCTTTCATCATTTAAGGCGAGTAATTGAGCTGCCACTTCCGCAGTTGCCCATTGTGTTGTGATTGAACTAGAACGTAATCCATAGTTTGAGGCTGTACTGGGATGAATCGATATCACTGGAAATTGTTCCAACCAAGGACTTTGGTGAAACATTTTCCGTGCTTCTCGCCAGCTACCATCGAGCATAATGAACAGCGGTTTTACCCCTTGAGGCAAGCTGAGTTGGTAATTGACTCGCTCTGGTGGGCAAAAATGAGCAGGAAAAACCACATAGGGCTGCCATTGCACTTGTTGGCAAAGAGTGAGTAGCTCTTGACAGGCTTCGGTTCGTTGCCAAATAAAAGCGTAAGTATCAGGGATCACATCGGCGATAAATCGCCCAGTATTGCTCGGCCGAAGCACTTCTTTATTATGCATTAGCAGAGCGAAGCCACTTTGGCTCGCCTGTAATCTGGCTTGTGCGCAGAAGCAATGTGTTTGTGGCAGCTGGCAAATAGCACAGCGGGCTCGGCGGGCACCACGGCCCACAAATTGGGTGGTGGCTGCGGCTTTGCGCTCAGCATACAATTTTAAGAAACGGTTCACGACACGCGGCTCTACGTTATTCAATCAAGGGGCGAGTATAACCGAGCTTAAATCCAAGCACTATGTTCACAAAATCGACTTAGCGAAATAAATAAAGTCGAGGATAACCAAAGTAACGTCGGATCCGGTGATGTTGAAATAATAAGGCTGAAACGAAATGAAGGAGGCCGATAGCCCCAACAACAATCGCTATTTGTAACCATGCTTGAGGCAGGTCTTCTCGTTGAATGTAGATTTGGACGACGCGGTTGATCCACTCGCCACACAATAGCAACATGCCCGCCTGATTGAGCCTTAGGCAAATAGGATGTTTTACTAAGACGCTGCATAAGCTCAATACGCATAGCAATACATAAATCAGTTGCTGTGCTTGATAAAAATGAATCGCACTGAGGAGTAAGCAAAGGCAGCAAGGGCTGAGTAATAAACGGGGATGAGAAGTCATTCAATTACTCTATTGGCTAAAAATGGTGTTGCGATTGTGAATAGCTGTTTTATTCAAAGTACTGATTTAAATCAATATATTTATATTTACCAGCGCAGTTTTTGTGAAAGTAAGCGTTGGCTCTCACTCTAAGTCTTTCTGGTTTGGCTAGGGGGAACCGACCCGTCGCTATTTTGTGCAATCCGCTGTTGTTTGAATGCGCTATGATAAGCATTAGGGCAATATCTCAGTCGTCGTTTAATGGAGAGTTATCACGATGCGGATCTTAGTGATTGGTGCTTTTGGTACTGTTGGTCGCCAGTTAGTTCCGGCTTTAGTTGCTGCGGGGCACCAGCTGAGGGTGAGTTCTCGTGATGCCAATAAACCTTGGCCTTGGTCTGATTTGAGCTGTCAGCGCGTCACCTTAGATTTACTACAAGCCAATAGCTTGCCTTCGGCCTTGCTTGACATCGAGTTAGTCTATTACTTAATGCATGGCATGAGTGATGGGCAAAGTCACAGCGATCGAGAGATTCGCGCGGCAAGGCATTTAGCCCAGGCGGCCTCAGAAGCTAGCGTCAAGCGAATTATTTATTTGGGTAGCTTAATATCGGCTAAACCAAAATCAGAGCACATGCTAGCGCGGATTGCGACTGGCCAAGCCTTAGCGTCCACTGGTCTTGCGGTGACTGAGTTGCGAGCGGGGATCATTATTGCGCCAGGATCCGCGGCTTTTGAAGTGATGCGGGATTTAGTGGGACATATGCCTGTGGCGCTTGTCCCTCGGGCGATTGAGACCTTAACGCCGCCGATTGCCTTGAGTAACTTATTACACTATTTATTAGCTTTGGCGGAGTTGCCAGAGACCGCAGGTAAGGTGCTGGATGCGGCGGGTCCAGAATGGCTCACTTATCGACAGTTAATGTTAAAAATTGCCAAGGCTTTGGCGGCGCGGATCAAGATTATTGCTGTACCGGGCTTGCCGATCCGTTTGGCTTGCCTGGCTTTAGGCTTGATTACCTCGGTATCGCGCGAATTGGCAACGGCTCTGATTGCTGGGCTTGCTGAGCCGTTGCAAGCGAAACCCGATGAGTTACGGCGCTTAATCCCGCAACATTTATTGTCTGTTGATCAGGCAATTGCTCAGGTACTTCAAGAAGAGCGGGTGCTCTGTTATCCAAGTCGTTGGCGAGATGGTGTGCCAACTTTTCGAAAGTTTTCTCCCTTGCATGGTTTTTACGCAAAGTCAGCCAAACAGCAGGTTGTTGCCGCCGCCAGTCCGTCAGCTATTTGGCAAGTGGTGAATCTACTTGGCGGTAAGCATCGCTATTTTTATTTGAATAGCCTGTGGGCTTTACGCGAGTGGTTCGACTATATATTTGGCGGCCCCGGAAGAGAACATGGCCGAACTGATTACTTAAATCTGAATGTTGGTGAGCGGGTCGACTCGTGGACTATCTTAAGCGCCGAAGAAAATCGTTGTTTGGTGCTTGGTTTCGGAATGAAAGCGCCCGGTGGTGGTGGGATGCAAATTACTATTGAGCCGCTAGATAGTCAGCGTAGCCGTATAGAGGTGGGCTTATACTGGCATCCCGCAGGATTTTGGGGTTTGGTTTATTGGTATTTCTTTGCCCCTTGGCACCGATGGCTGTTATATGGCATGACTAAGAAAATGGCTTCGCTGGCGGAAAATAATGAGCAGATTGAAGCGGCCTTGCGTAAATCGAAAATCCATTCAGGATCTACCGATGAAGGCCGCTTTGGCTGAATACAGATTTTAACTTTAGACCAGAACACCGAGTGCCCTAGTGATAAGCAACCGTCGCTGAAATCATTGGCGGTTGCCTATGGGGTGTCCAAATCCGATGTTTTAAGCTGGTGCTTAGAAGGGGGCTGGGTAGCGAGTTAGCACTTTACCTATATCGCTTAAGGCCCGAGAGCTAAGTGGTTTCGAAAAGGCCAAAATATCTTCTTCCAATTGCTGCATGTTGGTTGCGCCAATAATGGTAGAGGTGACTCCATCTACTTGGTCACACCAAGCCAAGGCGAGTTGCGCTGGGGTGTAGCCATGTTGCTTGGCAATCTCTACATATTCAGCAACCGCTTCGTGGCAGAGCTTGGTATTACGGAATAGACCCTTACGTTGAGTTAGTGACCAGCGACTCCCTTCAGGGCGCTGCCCATTGGCATATTTGCCAGTGAGTAAGCCTGTACAAAGTGGGGACCAGGGAAGATAGGCGATTTGTTCATGCACACAGTTCTCGATCAAATATGGCCAATCCTTGGTTTGTAGCAGGCTAAACTCATTTTGAATGGATACCATTCTCGGTAAATTATGGCTTTCGCTCAACTTAAGGTAGGTATTAATTCCCCAAGTGCTGTCGTCGGATAGACCACAATGGCGAATTTTACCAGCGTCAATACAACGCTGTAATCCTTGTAAAATATCGAGCATTTGGGCTTGATGATCGGCCGCGTCTAACTGAGTAAATTGGATTTGATTTGGCCAGTGTTTTCCAAAGTGAGGCATTAAGCGATTTGGCCAATGTAATTGGTATAGATCAATGTAATCGGTATTGAGCCGTTGTAAGGAGGCGTCAACTGCGAGCTCAATGGCTTTTGCATTAATTGGCCCACCGTCGCGAACCCACTCAATACCTGGCCCAGCAATCTTACTCGCGATAATCAAATCTTTACGCTGGTTTGGATTTTCTTTGAGCCATTGGCCGATGATCTGTTCGGTTTTTCCGTAGGTCTCTGCGGTTGGAGGGATGGCGTACATTTCGGCTGTATCGATGAAATTCACGCCTTGACTGATAGCATATTCAATTTGTTGATTTGCGTCTTGTTGGTTGTTTTGTACACCCCAAGTCATACTGCCTAGGCAAACTCGCGATACCGATAAATTGCTACTTCCTAGCTTCGAAAAATTCATGGATGTTCCTACATCAACTAAGTACTTAAATATTATATTACCGTATCAGAGGGTGATTAAAATAGTCTGAACTTTGGATAAAGCAATCAAGTGTTATCAGAAGGTTTTATTTTATTGTCTTTTTTACCGGTTTTATTCAAGCAAGTTTGTCTTGCCAACGCCTGGCAACCCTAGATGGGGAGGGCATTGAGGCTTGAATGAACAAGCTTCATCTCTTGCGGAGCTGAAAATGGTCCATAAAACCAGCGTGACTTTTCTAGGACTAGTATGTCAGCTGAGCTAGGGTTAATATTTGGCCATTATTTGTTGTAGATAGATGTGGGCGTTTGGTGGTTCGGGCAGAAACAAGATCGTTACCGATTGATAGTATTAAGTCGAAATTTTTATCGGATTTAGCGGATAATCATGTGGTGGTGGAAGCGGCTACTGGTTCAGGGAAGTCAACTCGTTTACCTCGTTGGGCGAGTCAGTTTGGTAAAGTTTTGGTAGTGCAGCCCAGACGAATTGCTTGCGAAGCTCTGGCGGCTTATGTGGCGCAGCAAGAGCGTGTAGAACAGGGAACTACCGAAGTTGGCTATGCCATTCGCTTTGCTTCCACGCTGACCTCGACCACCGACATTGCCTATGTGACACCGGGTATTGCCTTGCATTGGTTGGCAGAAAATAACTTAGCCAATTATGCAGTGATCATGATCGATGAGTTTCATGAGCGTCGTTGGGATAGTGATTTATTACTCGCCTTAGTGAAAGATTTACCATTACGGATCGTCGTGACGTCGGCGACTTTGGAAGGCGCGAAATTATGTGATTATTTGGGAGCTAAAGCGATACAGGCCCGTGGACGCGAATACCCCGTGTCGCTCAGTTATATCGCCAAACAAGCCCATCATTTACCCGACTTACAGCATTTGACCGAACGAGTAAGCGCTTGTGTTGAACAAGCCATGCTTAAAGATGACGGCGATATTTTGGTGTTTTTACCGGGGCGCGCAGAAATTCAAGCCTGTCAAACCAGCTTGTCGGGAATCGATGCCGAAATCTTACCTTTGCACGCCACCATTAGCGCCTCAGAGCGTCAGTACTTGCTAACGGCAATTGATGGGGAGCGAGCACGCCGGGTGATCTTAGCCACCAATGTGGCCGAAACAAGTTTAACCATTCCAGCGATTAGCACGGTGATTGATTCAGGTTTAGAGCGGCGAACCAAGCAGCGGGCAGGGCGTACGGTGCTTAGCTTAGAGCGGATTTCACGAGCCAGTAGTGAACAGCGTCGTGGTCGAGCTGGCCGGGTGCGCTCGGGTCATTGTTATCGTTTGTGGGGCGAATACGCACCTTTTGAAGCGGTCACTCCACCACAGATGCAGCGTGAAGAACTGCTGGAACCGATGCTGTTTGCTGCGAGTTGTGGCAAAGCGCTCACGCAGTTAGCATTTCTAGAAGCTTTACCGGATAAATCGTTACGGATCGCGAGCCAAAATTTAGCCAAAATGCAGGCTTTGGCGAGTGATAGTCAATTGAGTTCGCTGGGCAAACGACTAATGAATTTACCAATTGATAGTTATTTTTCTTATCTGGTTAATTTAATGCCGCGCGGGGCAGAACAGGAAGCAATGCTTGATTTGACTGCCGCTTTAACCATCAATCGTCGTTTGTGGCAGAAACCCAAGACGGAACATGGTTTGAAACAATTACAGCAGTGGCAACCGCTGGCTTGTGATATGACTGCAACCATCAGTTTGTTGCGTGGCCATTCTTGGCCCGAGGCGTTACAGCTGAACCTTGAAGCCTTAAAGCAAGCGAAGGAAATGGCAGAACAACTACGCAGCGTGATGGGGTTTGCCAAATTGAAACAGGCTCGGCCTTATCGTCGAGAGCTGATTATTGAGGCTTTATTAAGCGGTGCCAGTGAACTGGCTTATGTGCGCCGAGCTAAGCGTCATCAGGCGATGGGCAATGGTTATGCTGAATTACAGGTGGCTAGAGAAAGCTTATTTGATGATGAGCAGGTGGCTGCATTGGTGTTAGATCAATACAGCACGCCGGGACGTGGACTTAAGCAACTGACAAATATTGGCCTATGCTTGTTGCCAGTAAGTATTCAACAATTAATGCGGCATCAGTTAGGCGAGTTGAAGCCCAGCGGTGAGTTGGACGGACAAGGCCAACAGTTGATGCGGCGCTATTATGCTGGTCGATTCATTGGGTCTGAATATTTGGCGCTAACGGCAGCACAATATCGCCGCTCACTTGCCAAACGGATCTTAGCTCGGCAAGAGTTGTCTTTTACTGAGCTGAGTCTACAACAAGATGTTGATGCCTGGAATTTATGGGTGAGTCTCGGTGAAAAAAATGGCGGTGGCTCCGGTGAGCCCATTGATGCCGAGCTTTGGCTAAGTGAACACTTACAGCAACTTGGACTGGAGAGCGCCGAAGATCTTTGTCTTATTGATGCTAAGGATCTCACTTTTCCGGGGATCCCCGAATGGCAACGTGCAGCATTTGAACAAGCTTTTCCTCAAAGTCTACGCTTAGCCGATCTTCGTGTGCAGGTCGAATATGAGGTTCGCGTTAAGCGAGTGACGCTTCACTATCAAGCGGGGCGACGTAAAGATGGTCCTAAACGCTGGGAGTTGCCGAGTTGGGCTGGCTGGCGGGTGTTTTACCAAAAAGCCAGTAAACGCGTTGCGTTGACTTAGGGTTTATTCATGTTATTCGCTGCTTGTTGTGAAGCGCTAGTCGATGCTTCCAAGGCAATACAGCCGATTGAGCGAGTCAATCAGCTGGGGAATCTTGGTATACCGCTTAACCGGAGGTGATGCGCTTAAGCGTCTCGTCTTTGACCACAAAATGGTGATACAAGGCGGCTAATATATGTGCCGCTAATACTAAGTATAAAACGGTTGCCGCAACCTCATGGATGGTCCCACTAATACTGTTGATGGTCGGTGATTTTTCGGCCCAACCACTAATGGTAAAAAAGTCGAAAAAGTTGATGTTATGTCCACCTGAAACGGACATGATTACGCCGGATATTGGCATGATTAACATGAGTAAATACAAGGCGTGGTGACCTAATTTGGCGAGGCTGAGCATTAACCCCATCCCCAGAGGGACAGGCGCTGCGCTGATTCTATGCCACACTATTCGCGCTAACACACATAACAATAGCAATACGCCGATGGCCTTATGCAAACCGATCATCTCCCATTTATCAGGACCTCTCTGCATTTCGTCCATGTATAAAGCAATGCCAATTTGAGCTATAAATAATGCGGCCATAAGCCAATGAAATAGCTTTGATATCATACCAAAATGGCTCGAGCTATTTTTTATCTTCATCAGTTATTTTTCCTTGAGACGGTTTGTTGATTTAATAAACAATTAATACTTGGGAGTCAAGCGGCTTGTTTGTTATATGGAACATGACGAAAGCAAAAAGCTTATGTTTATTCGATGCTTGAGCATGTGCTAGCATGGTTGACCTTGTAATTATGGGCGGAGATGTACATTGAAACAATTTCTTGGCGTATTGCTGCTGGTTATCGTAGCGATGTTGCTAAGTCTCGTTGTCATCGACCGTTATATTTCAAAGCAAGTCGCCGGTCAGTGGTTTCGTGACATGGAACAGCTCCCAGCGGAGCCTGTGGCTCTGGTGCTTGGGACCAGTAAGTATGTAGGTAAACGGCTTAATACCTACTATCAGTTTCGTGTGGAAGCGGCAGCAAAACTCTACCATACCCACAAAGTGCGCGCATTGATCCTCAGTGGCGATAATGCCACCCGCTACTATAATGAACCTATTACCATGTTAAACGATGTGTTGCGGTTAAATGTGCCACGCGAGAATATAGCTTTGGACTATGCAGGCTTTCGAACCTTTGACTCAGTTGTGCGGGCAAAACAAGTATTCGGGCAACAAGCCTTGATTATTGTTTCTCAGCAGTTTCATGTCGAACGGGCTTTATACATAGCAAATCAATACGGTATTGAAGCCTATGGCTATGTGGTGGATGATGCGCCTTCTGAGTTTCATTGGCGAGTGCGTTTACGAGAAGTATTGGCTAGAGCCAAGGCTCTAATAGATTTACATATATTTAACACCCAGCCCCACTTCTTAGGTGACCCAGAACCAGTAAACTTACGCGGAGGTGACTCAACCCCCGAACTTTAGGACCAGTGCAATGCTTAAAAAGTTGCTTGTTGTCTTGTTGTTTAGCGTGAGTTTTTCTGTTCAAGCGAAACTTGAATCACCTTCTATTCCTATTGTGACCCCCTATATTGTTGGTGGTTATGATGCTCCCCAAGTTTACCCGTGGATGGCGCAGGTCTTTTTAGGGAATGTGCGGTGTGGCGGGGTATTAATTGCAGAGTCATGGGTGGTGACGGCTGCGCATTGTACCTATCGGTCTTATGCTCCCAACGCCCAGGTTGCGCCAGAACAGGTTACGGTGGTGTTAGGCGGATTGCTACGAACCACTCCCCTCGATGCGCAGTCGGTGACGGTGAGTGAAATTTATCAGCATCCTCAGTATATTAGTCCCACCATGGATGGCCCCAATTTTGATTATGATATCAGTTTGTTAAGGCTGTCGGAGTTTCAACAAGGTGAATTCCCGATCATTAATCTAAATATGCTTAGTGAGAGTTCCATGCTGGGAAGTTTTATGACGGTGATTGGTTTTGGCAGAATTAATTCCGATCCTTTTCATCCGGTGTATCCCGATGTATTGCAGCAAGGTAACTTGCGTTTAATCAGCCCTCAACAATGTGCTAATTATTGGGGAAGCTCAAAATTAACCGATCGAATGTTTTGCGCCTACGGCACCGATCAGGATGCTTGCGCAGGGGATAGCGGTGGTCCGGTATTTGTTAATCAAGGAGAAGACTATCGTTTACTCGGGATCGTGAGTTGGGGGAGTCTCGCTTGTCAGGGGCTCCCTGGCGTTTATACGGATATTGGGCGTGTTTGTGGTTGGATTAGCGATATTCTCAGCCAACAGGATAATATTACTATCGCTTGTGCCGAGATAGCACCTAATGCCTCGTCTGATAGTAGCGGTGGAGGCGCTGCAGCTTGGTTGCTGGTGTTGAGCTTACCGCTTTGGCTATTCAGGAGGGGGCGATTAGGTGCTAATTCACGGCGCTAAACCTTGCTATTACTGACTGCAATCACTAAAATCCTTGGCTTGTAAATTATTATTCATGCCAAAGAGTTGTACCTGTGATGCGCGTTGCCGATTTTTCTTTTGACCTTCCCGATGAGCTGATTGCTCGTTACCCAAAACAGCAACGCCGAGATAGTCGTTTACTTTGTCTCAATGGTCAAACGGGCGAGGTGCAACACCAACAATTTCCAGATTTGTTGGAGCATATTCAAGCTGATGATCTATTGGTGTTTAATAATACCCGAGTGATCCCAGCCCGTTTGTTTGGCCAGAAAGCGACGGGTGGCAAACTAGAAGTACTTATAGAGCGTGTGCTTGATGAGCATCGAGTATTAGCCCATGTTCGTGCTTCCAAATCGCCGAAACCGGGCAGCGAAATACGTTTAGCGGATGCTTTTGATGCGACGATGTTGGCCCGTCACGGCGCTTTATTTGAACTGCGTTTTGATGACTCAGCGACGGTCTTAGAATTACTTGAACAGCATGGTCATATGCCGCTTCCCCCCTATATCGATCGTCCTGACGAAGATGCCGATAAGGAACGCTATCAAACGGTTTATAACGAAAAGCCGGGCGCGGTTGCGGCCCCCACCGCCGGATTACATTTTGATGAAGACTTACTCGCACAGATTAAAGCCAAAGGCGCTGATACTGCCTTTGTGACTTTACATGTGGGGGCTGGTACTTTTCAGCCGGTGAAAGTTGAATCTATCGATCAGCATGTGATGCACTCTGAATATGCCGAAGTGAGCCAAGCGGTGGTGGATAAAATTGTTGCGACTAAAGCAAGAGGAGGGCGGGTGATTGCAGTTGGTACCACTTCGGTACGCTCTCTAGAAAGTGCAGCTAAAGATGCAAAGCTTAAAGGGCAGGCCCTGCAAGCCTACGCTGCAGAAACCGATATTTTTATTTTCCCCGGTTATCAATTTGAGCTAGTGGATGCGATGGTGACCAATTTCCATTTACCCGAGTCAACCTTAATCATGTTGGTGTCAGCCTTCGCTGGCAAAGATAACGTTAGCCGAGCTTATCAGACGGCTATCGATAACCAATACCGCTTCTTTAGCTATGGTGATGCGATGTTCATTACCAGTAAAGAAGCATAATTTAACGACAGTCGGACTGTTTATCTGACCTTGAGGCAAGTAATGAAATACCAGCTATTAGCAAAAGACGGCAAAGCTCGCCGTGGCCGTTTAGTGTTTGAACGGGGGAGTGTTGAAACACCAGCATTCATGCCTGTAGGGACTTATGGTACCGTAAAAGGTATGACCCCTGAAGAAGTATCACAAAGTGGCGCTGAAATCCTATTAGGCAATACTTTTCACTTGTGGTTGCGTCCGGGACAAGAGGTGATGCGCGCGCATGGCGACTTGCATGACTTTATGAATTGGCAGGGGCCAATTTTGACCGATTCCGGCGGTTTCCAAGTCTTTAGTCTGGGTGATATTCGAAAAATTACCGAAGAAGGGGTACATTTTCGAAACCCGGTCAATGGTGCAAAGATCTTTTTGAGTCCTGAAACGTCTATGGAAATTCAAAACGATTTAGGTTCCGATATCGTGATGATTTTTGATGAATGTACACCTTATCCTGCGACTGAAGATGAAGCCGAAAAGTCGATGTTAATGTCGTTACGCTGGGCTGCTCGTTCACGTCAGCGTCATGATGAGTTAGGCAACAAAAATGCTTTGTTTGGGATCATTCAGGGTGGAGTTTATGAGCATCTACGCGATGTTTCTTTGGAAGGTTTGACTCAAATCGGTTTTGACGGTTATGCCATTGGCGGCTTAGCTGTCGGTGAACCGAAAGAAGATATGCACCGCATTCTTGATTATGTTGCGGTTAAGGTTCCTGAAGATAAGCCTCGTTATTTAATGGGGGTTGGTAAACCCGAAGATTTGGTGGAAGGTGTACGCCGTGGCGTGGATATGTTTGACTGTGTTATGCCGACACGTAATGCGCGCAATGGTCATCTATTCACCAGTGACGGGGTGGTGAAGATCCGTAATGCACGCCATCGTGACGATACCAGTACCTTAGATAAAGAGTGTGATTGTTATACCTGTCAAAATTATTCTCGTTCCTACTTGCATCATTTAGATAAGTGTAATGAAATCCTTGGCGCTCGTTTGAATACCATTCATAACTTGCGTCACTACCAACGTTTGATGCAAGGTTTACGTGAGGCGATAGCCGACGGTAAGTTAGACGATTTTGTAGCCGCGTTTTACGCCAAGTTGGGTCGAGAAGTCCCGCCTTTGGCTGATTAATGCTCGATTGACCAGTAAAGCCTTGTTTTTGCTTGGTCAGTCTCCATTTAATAAGATAGTTGTTTTGTATCTTAGTTTTTTTAATTAGTAATGAGGGTAACAATGAGCTTATTTATTTCTCCAGCATATGCCGAAGGCGGCGCCATATCACCAGCTGGTGGTGGCATGGAATTAATTTTCATGATGGTCATCTTTGCGGTGATTTTCTATTTCATGATTTATCGTCCACAGTCCAAGCGTGTAAAAGAACATAAAAACCTAATGTCTTCCTTATCTAAGGGTGATGAGGTGCTAACTACCGGTGGTTTGGTCGGTAAAATCATCAAGATTTCTGATGAGGCGGATTATCTGCAACTGAGCTTAAGTGATGACACTACAGTCACCATTAAGCGCGACTTTGTTTCAGCGGTTCTGCCAAAAGGCACGTTGAAATCTCTGTAGTTACAAATTTGTCACTAGGGATATTATTTTGTTAAACAAATACCCGTGGTGGAAGAATTGGATGGTGATCGTTTTGATCGCCATCGGTTTTCTTTACGCCATGCCAAACTTATACGGTGAGGATCCTGCCGTACAAGTATCAGGCACTCGGGGCGCTCAAGTTGAGTTAGCCCAACTAGATGAGATTCGAAATTACCTTACGCAGCAGTCCATCGATTTTCGCTCTGTTGGCTTTGAAAATGGACTCGCTTTGGTGCGTTTGCGCAACGATGCTGACCAGCTTAAGGTAAAGAGTTTATTACATGATTTGCTTGGTGAAGATTATGTTGTTGCCCTAAACCTTGCCCCTGCAACACCCGGTTGGCTAGATGCCATTGGTGCAGGACCGCTTAAACTCGGTCTGGATTTACGTGGTGGTGTGCACTTTTTGATGGAAGTGGACATGAAAGCGGCCATTAGCAAGGCGCAAGAGGGAATGATTCAAGATTTCCGTACCGATCTTCGCGGCGAAAAATTACGTTATTCTGGGGTTCGTTCACAAGGTGAGGCTGTGGTGGTTAGTTTCCGCGATCAAGCCACTTTGGATAAAGCCGTTAGCTTCTTAAATCGCAAATATAAAGAGTATCAAATCTCTGATATTAGTGAGGGTGAACAGTTTCGTTTGAGTGCGAAAATGACCGAGCAGAAGTTGAAAGAAACTCGAGAATATGCGCTGCAGCAAAACATCACGATTATCCGTAACCGGGTAAACGAGTTAGGTGTTGCTGAACCGCAAGTTCAACGTCAAGGTTCCGATCGGATTGTGGTGCAGCTACCTGGTGTTCAAGATACTGCTCGCGCGAAAGAAATTTTGGGTGCGACAGCGACTTTAGAATTCAGAATGGTCAACGTAGACGCTGATGTTCGCGATGCGATGGTCGGTCGAGTGCCACCAGGATCGCAATTGGCGAAACGAGTTGATGGTTCACCTGTGGTGCTAAAAAACCAAGTAATCCTCACCGGCGATCATATTGTTGGCGCACAGTCAGGCTTTGATGAATACAGTCGACCTCAGGTGAATATTAGCCTCGATAGTCAAGGTGGCAGCAAGATGGCCGCATTTACTAAAGATAATGTGGGTCAATCTATGGCAACGTTATTCATCGAGTACAAGCCGACAGGCAAGAAAGATGAAGAGGGTAAGTCAATACTGAAACGTCAGGAAGAAGTGATTAACGTTGCAACTATCCAATCTCGTTTGGGACGTAGCTTCCGGATCACCGGCATTGACTCACCAGCAGAAGCTAAAAATCTAGCCTTGTTATTGCGAGCAGGCGCCTTGATTGCTCCGATCCAAATTGTTGAAGAACGTACTGTTGGGCCAAGCCTTGGTCAGGACAATATCGATAAAGGTTTCTTAGCGATTGTCTTTGGTTTGATATCCTTGTTGGTGTTTATGCCGCTTTACTATCGTAAGTTTGGCTTGGTTGCGAACTTTGCATTGATTGTGAACGTTGGAATGATTATTGGCTTTATGTCGATGATCCCAGGGGCAACTTTAACCTTGCCTGGTATGGCCGGTATTGTATTAACCGTAGGTATGGCGGTGGATGCCAATGTATTGATCTTCGAGCGTATTCGTGAAGAATTAGCCGATGGACGTAGTCCTCAGCAAGCGATTCATCATGGCTACAGTAATGCCTTATCAACCATTTCTGACGCCAATATTACCACCTTCATTACCGCAATCATTTTGTTTGCGATTGGTACGGGTGCAGTGAAAGGCTTCGCGGTGACACTTGCTATTGGTATTGCGACTTCAATGTTTACTGCTATTGTTGGCACCCGCGTGGTGGTTAACTGGATTTGGGGCGGTAAGAAAATAGACAAGCTGTCTATCTAGGAGCAACAACGTGTTTTATTTATTTAAGCCCAAAGGCACGGTGCCCTTTATGGCGCACCGCAAACCATTTATTTGGTTTACCATTTTGTTAATGGTGGCATCGGTGGCCAGTTTAGCCATTAATAAAATCAATTGGGGGCTAGATTTCACCGGTGGTACGTTGATTGAAGTTGAGTTTCAACAGCCTGCCGATCTACCCTTAGTTCGTGATGTGATGAGCAAGAACGGATATCCAGACATTGTGGCACAGTACTTTGGTTCGCAAACCCAAGTGTTGTTGCGAATGATGCCTCGTGAAGGTCTAGATAGTCAGCACTTAGGCGACAGTATCATGGGATTGCTGCGCGATCAGGTTGATGCTCAGGTGCAAATGCGCCGAATTGAGTTCGTTGGCCCAACGGTTGGAAAAGAGTTAGCTGAGCAAGGCGGTTTGGCGATTATTGCTGCGCTGGCTTGTATTTTGCTCTATGTGGCAATGCGCTTTGAATGGCGTATGGCTGTGGGGGCGGTACTCGCACTGGGACACGATGTGATTGCTACTTTAGGTTTGTTCTCCTTCTTGCAGTTGGAGTTTGACCTAACCGTGATCGCGGCCTTATTAACCGTGGTGGGTTACTCACTGAACGATACCATCGTGGTATCGGACCGGATCCGTGAGAACTTCCGTAAATTGCGTAAGGGTGATCCAGTTGAAATTATTGATGTTTCGCTGACTCAAACCTTTAATCGGACCATCGTAACTTCTTTAACCACGATTATGGTATTAATATCGTTGTTCGTATTGGGCGGTTCGTTAATTCATAACTTTGCTACTGCATTGTTATTTGGTGTGTTTATTGGTACCCACTCGTCGATATACGTCGCTAGTACGCTGGCCTTGTACTTAGGAATTAAGAAAGAAGACTTTATGCCTAAGGAGCTGGAAGAAAAAGAAGGCGCCGACCAAGACCCCATCATGTAGTCACATAAACCCGCCGCTGGCGGGTTTTTTTTAAGGAGAAAAAAATGGCTCACAATCCGCGGTTTTTAGCTTTGGTCGATGACTGTCGTCGTCGTATCAAAGAATGTGATGTGCATCAGGTAAAGCAGTGGCTCGACCAAGGTTTGGCTTTTCATTTGATTGATAATCGTGAACAGGACGAATGGCAGAAAAGCCGCATTCCGGGAGCTCAATACATGGGGCGAGGGATTTTGGAACGTGATATTGAGCAAGTGATTCCCGAGTTAGATAGTATGATTGTTATTTACTGTGGGGGCGGTTTTCGTTCGGCCTTAAGTGCCGATAATTTGGTCAAAATGGGGTATACCCAAGTCATCTCTATGGACGGCGGGATCCGCGGTTGGCGAGAAGCGAATTATCCCTTAGAGGAGTCATAAGATGTCAGCGCTTGCGACGACCATGATTTATGCCTTTGATGTTGCAGAACAGACTCATTATTACTTTGATCAAAGCGAAGCCAACCAGGCTTATGCGAAAGCTGAGTTAGCGGTGGAACACCCGGACTGGCGCGAGCCAATGACCGTTCTTGAACTACTGGAAATCAAAGATGCACTGCTGGGCGAGTTTGTTAAGCGTATCGCTTTTTTGGAGCTGCAGTTAGAGCGTGTTGAGATGGGTAGTGATAGTTTTGATTTAGATGCTGATTAGACGCGCGAAATACTTTTCCTTCATTTCAGCTAAATAACCTTGGTTAAATCGCTTCGGTAAGGCTTAACCAAGTTATTATCTTATTTTACTGCTGCCTCCCTTGGCTTATTTTTACAATGTTGTACCGATACCTGCTTTAGCATTTATTACCGACATCGAGACTTTAATATTGCCAATTTATATTCATCTGGATTGTCGTTTTTAGAGCATTTTGTCTGTTTGAAGCTAATCCTCTTGCGAGTCCCACATTAAGCCTCAATCAATATCCTTTTGGTGGGGACCCGCATCCTATCGATGGCATTTTTATGATGTTGTTTTAAATACAAATTCTATATTTCTACGAAACACCACCTGAACTGTGCGCGAAATTCGCCACTGGCTTAGCATTTGCAATGAGCGAAGGGCTATTTGAGTACCTGGTTTATGTGTCTGAATGACTTGGCTGAGAACTGCTGGATAAGCGTTTTAGCTTAATCGCAATTGGAGCTGGATGTGGTCGTAAATGAGTGTCATCTAGTATGTCGATCGCGTGATGACGCGCTGCGTTCTATCTGGAAGGGAGTCTAATATTTTCACTCTCAGCCGGTAAGGGGCCGCTCATCACTGGTGACGATGGTCGCTTGGGGGCATCTAATTGGACTCAAATGAGCAGTCTTTTAATTACTTACAAGGAATGTTGTATGGCTACTGTGTATTTTTCTTCGCCAGTGATGCGTAAGAACAAGAAAGTAACGGCGGTTGCAGGTAAGCGTGATGCGTTGCTAGGTTTAGCGGAAGATCATGGGGTGAAAATTCCCCACGAATGTAAAGATGGGCGTTGTGGCTCATGTTTGGTGGAAGTGACCCATTTAGATGGTGATCATATTAAAGGTGCTATGTTGACAGATAAAGAACGGGAGGGGCTTAAGAGTATTGGTAAACTATCTGAAAAAGATGCTGAACGTGCATCTGTGAGCGATATGCCACCAAAGTATCGCTTAGCGTGTCAGGCGATAGTGACCGATGAAGATGTATTGGTGAAGTTCACCGGAGAACCAGGAGGAGCTTAGTGCTACTGATGCTGCTAAGCGATTTGGCAGTGGGTCGAACGGTTTGAAGGATATAAAAAAACCAGTTGTGATTAACAACTGGTTTTTATTGCTCGGATATGTGTTTAAGCTTTAATTGCATCAGTTAAATGAGGACGAATGCAAGCCAACATATGTTTGAGTACCTTGGGACTTGCACAAACGACATTACCGCTTTGGTAAAATTCAGTATTACCGACAAAGTCTGTCACTATTGCGCCAGCTTCACGAGCGATTAACTCTCCTGCGGCGATGTCCCAAGGTTTTAGGTTTAATTCGAAGAAACCATCGTGGCGGCCAGCAGCCACATAGGCAAGATCAAGCGCTGCCGAACCCGTGCGGCGAATATCGCTGCATTCGGCGAAAATTGCGGCGAACATCGGCAGATAACTTTCAATGTAGTGTTTGCGCTTAAACGGAAAGCCAGTAGCTATGAGGGTGTTTTCAAGATCTTTTGCTTTGTTTACCCGCAAGCGGTAGCCATTCAGTTGAGCACCTTTACCACGAGAGGCCGCGAATAACTCATTTCGCAAGGGATCATATACGACGCCGTGTTCGGTTTTACCGCGGACACGTAGTGCAATAGAAATGGAAAAGTGAGGAATTCCTTTGATAAAATTGGTGGTTCCATCCAGTGGGTCGATGACCCACTGGTATTCATCATCCTTGCCTGTACTTACGCCGCTTTCTTCCGCAATGATCGAATGATCAGGGAAAGCGTTACGTAGCGTGTCGATAATCGTTTTTTCGGCCGCTTTATCAACATTCGTAACGTAGTCGTTAGCACCTTTAGTTGTTGTTTCTATTTTGTCTAACTGTGCGTAAGCTTGAGTTACGACTTTGCCTGCGTTTCGCGCAGCGCGAATCGCAATATTTAGCATAGCATGCATGAATTACCACCAATTTGTAGAAAGAACATTAAATAACCGCCGGATTATAGAGAATCACTGAAACAAACTCAATCGATTATAGACCGTGTTGGTGAACTTTTTCCAACAGAGCCGCTACTGGCTGCTCACACAGAGGCTATGTTACAATCGGCGGCATCAAATTTAGGGTGAAGTAATCATAATGTTGGAAAATGTTCGAGTGGTTTTAGTAGGCACCAGCCATAGTGGTAATATTGGTTCTGCAGCTAGAGCTATGAAAACCATGGGGATCAGTCAGTTATATTTAGTGGCCCCGCAAGCCGAAATTGATGGTAAGTCGGTGGCCTTATCTGCTGGGGCTTCAGATGTTCTGGGCGGTACCACTATCGTTAATGAATTAGCGGATGCCGTTGCCGATTGCCAGTTAGTCATTGGCGCAAGTGCTCGTTCTCGGACTTTAGATTGGCCAATGGTCGATGGCCGAGAAGCCGGAGTTAAATTGGCAACAGAAGCACAGCAAGGTCAAGTGGCAATTGTATTTGGTCGAGAAAGTAGTGGCTTAAATAATACTGAGTTACAGCAGTGCCATTTTCATGTTTGTGTCCCAGCCAATCCCGAATACAGTTCTTTGAATTTGGCGATGGCAGTACAATTACTCAGTTATGAAGTAAGAATGGCTCATCTAGAATTACAAAACACCTATACTTCGAGCGATGTTGTCGTGGACTACCCGCATGCCGATGACTTAGAGCGATTTTATCAACATTTTGAGCAAAGTATCGCCGACAGTGGATTCATTATTAAACCTCATCCCGGCAAGGTTATGGAAAAAGTCCGTCGAATGTTTAATCGTATTCGCATGGAAAAACAAGAGCTTAATGTGATGCGTGGCATTTTGACTTCGTTCGATAAACATATCCCTAAGTCTGAAAAATAAACCTGAGTAATGCATAGGGTTTTATACTTGACTAAAACAGTAGGGTATGAAAAGATTGTGCGCAAGTTCACGCGATAAATAGGTTGATTATGCGCTTAACGTCTAAGGGACGATATGCTGTTACAGCGATGCTAGACGTTGCTCTGCATATGGAAGATGGTCCGGTTTCTTTGGCTGATATTTCTGAGAGGCAAGGGATTTCTTTGTCTTATTTGGAACAGCTTTTTTCAAAGTTACGCAAACAAGGTTTAGTGAGCAGCGTGCGGGGTCCTGGCGGTGGTTATCGTTTAGGGATGGATGCCGATGACATTGCTGTTGGGATGGTGATCCATGCCGTGGATGAGTCGATTGATGCGACTCGTTGTTTAGGCACTGCTGACTGTAAAGGGGGGAAACCCTGTTTAACCCACTCGCTTTGGAATGATCTGAGTGAGCGTATCGCCGATTTTCTGGATAACATCAGTTTAGGTGGATTAATGCGAGAACGGCAAATCGCCAATCTGGCGCTTAGTCAAGACCAATCCAAACATGTTGATACCAATACCATACAAATTAGTTTATGAGGCTTGGCTTGCGCCGAGTTGTAATGGAGAACTTTAATGAAATTGCCAATTTATCTTGATTATTCAGCAACCACTCCCGTCGATCCTCGAGTTGCTGAAAAGATGATGCAGTACCTAAGTGTCGATGGCGTATACGGTAATCCCGCATCTCGTTCCCATCGATTTGGTTGGCAGGCTGAAGAGGCTGTCGATATTGCGCGTAACCAAGTCGCCGAACTGGTGAATGCCGACCCTCGTGAGATTGTGTTTACCTCTGGTGCGACCGAATCAAATAACCTTGCCATTAAAGGTGCTGCACACTTCTATAGTAAAAAGGGCAAGCACGTTATTACCTGTAAAACAGAACATAAGGCTGTGCTAGATACATGTCGTCAGCTAGAGCGAGAAGGTTTTGAGCTTACTTATCTAGAACCAGAAAGTAATGGCATTATTGATTTGTCGAAGTTAAACGATGCGATGCGTGATGACACGGTATTAGTCAGCATCATGCATGTTAATAATGAAATCGGTGTTATTCAAGACATTCAGGCCATTGGTGAGTTGTGCCGTTCTCGTAAGATTTTATTCCATGTTGATGCGGCCCAAAGTGCGGGTAAAATTGACATTAATCTGCAAGCTTTACCAGTGGATATGATGTCTTTTTCGGCGCATAAGGTTTATGGACCAAAGGGCATTGGTGCCTTGTATGTTCAACGTAAACCACGGATCCGCTTAGAAGCACAAATGCATGGCGGTGGTCATGAACGTGGTATGCGCTCAGGCACCTTACCAACTCATCAAATAGTCGGTATGGGGGAAGCGTTTGCGATTGCCAAACGAGAAATGGCTAAAGATGAAGAACATCTTCATGCACTAAGAGACCGTTTCTGGGCTGGTATTAAAGATATCGAAGAAACCTACATCAACGGTGATTTTGAGCAGCGAGTGGTTGGTAACTTAAACGTGAGTTTTGCGTATGTAGAAGGCGAATCATTGATTATGGCCTTGAAAGATTTGGCGGTATCTTCAGGTTCAGCATGTACTTCAGCAAGCTTAGAGCCCTCTTATGTACTTCGAGCGCTAGGCCTTGATGATGAATTAGCCCACAGCTCGATTCGTTTTTCCTTTGGCCGTTTCACGACCGAAGAAGAAATAGATTATGCAGTGAAAGTAATTAATGAAGGAATTGGGCGTCTCCGCGATATGTCTCCACTTTGGGACATGTTTAAAGACGGAGTAGACCTGAGTCAGGTCGAGTGGGCACACCACTAAGCACAATCATTAACGGATTTGGAGAAATATCATGGCTTATAGTGAAAAGGTAATCGATCATTACGAAAACCCAAGAAATGTTGGTGCTTTCGAAGACAAAGAGGACAATCATATCGGTACGGGTATGGTTGGGGCACCTGCTTGTGGTGACGTGATGAAACTACAATTAAAAGTGAGTGATAGTGGTATTATTGAAGACGCGCGTTTCAAAACTTATGGCTGTGGTTCAGCGATTGCGTCAAGCTCATTGGTAACAGAGTGGGTAAAGGGCAAAAGTTTAGCTGAAGCAGAAACGCTGAAGAATACTGATATCGCAGAAGAGTTAGCCTTACCGCCAGTGAAAATCCACTGTTCTATTTTAGCGGAAGATGCTATCAAAGCGGCGATAGCCGATTATAAAAAGAAAAACGCTTAATCGATAAAGGAGCCAGTATGGCTGTATCATTAACCGAAGCTGCAGCAAGCCACGTGAGTCAGTTCTTGGGTAATCGAGGTGTCGGTAAAGGGGTGCGCTTAGGCGTGAAAACCTCAGGATGTTCAGGAATGGCTTACATTTTGGAGTTTGTTGACCAGTTAGCTGAAGACGACAAAGTTTTCCAAAGCCATGGCGTGAATGTGATTGTTGACGAAAAGAGCTTACTTTACATTGATGGCACTGAATTGGATTTTGTTAAAGAAGGCTTAAATGAAGGCTTTGTATTTAATAATCCCAATATATCCGGAGAATGTGGCTGCGGAGAGAGCTTTAGCGTTTAAATGGAATACGCTATGAATTATTTCGAAATGTTCTCTCTAAAGCCTTCAAATCAGCTAGACCTGCAAGGTTTAGCTGCTTGTTATAGAGAGCTACAACAGAAGTTTCATCCCGATAAGTTTGTGGTTGATGACGCTGAAGCGCAAGCCCTTGCAATGCAACGGGCGACTCAAATTAACGATGCTTATCAAACCTTAAAAGACCCTTTATTGCGGGCACAATATTTGTTGAGTTTGCAGGGCGTTGAAATAGCGGGTGAGCAACAAACCATTAATGACATTGAGTTTTTGATGAGTCAGATTGAACTGCGTGAGCAGTTAGCTGAAATTGAAACTGTCAGTGATCCCGAAAAAGCCATCGAAGATTTAAGTAAGTTACTGAAACAAAAGCGAAGTGACTTGAGCTTGAGCTTTGAAAAAGCCTACAATGAGCAGAATTTTGAGTTGGCGGCCGATCTGGTACGTAAACTTAAGTTTTTTGCACGTTTGCAACAACAGTTGCTACAACTCGAAGAAAAGATCCTAGATTATTAGTCACTATGGCATTACTACAAATTGCAGAGCCTGGGCAATCGGCTGTTCCTCATCAACATAAGTTAGCCGTAGGCATTGACTTAGGTACCACAAACTCATTAGTTGCAACTGTTCGCAGTGGTAAAGCGCTGACTTTAGCCGACCATGCCGGCGATATTTTATTACCTTCGGTAGTGCGGTATCTGACGAGTAGCGTTGAGGTGGGTAAGTTGGCAAAAGCTCAAGCCGTCACCGATCCGTATAACACCATTACTTCAGTTAAGCGTTTATTAGGTAAAAGTTTGGCAGAGGTAGAGCAACAAGCTTTACCTTATCACTTTGCCGAGTCTAGTTCTCCCCAGTTACAAACGGTGGCTGGTGTGGTTGATCCGGTGCAAGTCTCCGCGGAAATTTTGAAGTCGCTGGCGCAACGCGCACGAGAATCGCTGCAAGGCGAACCCGATGGGGTGGTGATTACGGTTCCAGCCTATTTTGATGATGCCCAGCGTCAGGGCACAAAAGACGCTGCACAGCTTGCCGGTTTACATGTTCTGCGCTTATTGAATGAACCCACCGCCGCCGCAATTGCTTATGGTTTGGATAGCGGTGATGAAGGCATTATTGCGATCTATGATTTAGGTGGCGGTACTTTTGATATTTCTATCTTACGTTTATCGCAAGGGGTATTTCAGGTCTTGGCGACTGGAGGCGATTCAGCGCTTGGCGGGGATGATTTTGATGATGCCTTAGTCGAATGGATCGCTAGCCAAGCTGGGATTACTCAGCTTAGATCGGCGCAGCTGCAACGTGAATTATCACGGATTGCCAATCAACTAAAAATAACTTTAAGTGATCAGTCGGAAGCAGAAGTTTGTTTGCAGATTGAAGGGCTCAACTGGCAGGGAATACTGCGCCGTGAGCAATTTGATGATCTAATTAGTGAGCTGGTGAAACGCACCATTCGCGCCTGTCGCCGTGCCTTACGTGACGCCGAGGTTGAGCTTGAGGAGGTCAGCAATGTGGTGATGGTTGGTGGTTCCACTCGAGTCCCTAAAGTACGGGGTGAGGTGGCTAATTTCTTTGGTAGAACACCCCTGACCAATATCGATCCCGATCAAGTCGTTGCCATTGGTGCTGCGATTCAGGCGGACACTTTGGTGGGCAATAAAAAAGATGACGAGTTATTGTTATTGGACGTAACGCCTTTATCTTTAGGGATAGAAACGATGGGGGGCTTAGTGGAGAAAGTTATTCCGCGTAATACCACCATTCCGGTTGCCCGAGCGCAGGAGTTTACTACCTTTAAAGATGGCCAAACTGCGATGGCAGTACATGTTGTGCAGGGCGAGCGTGAACTGGTTGATGATTGCCGTTCATTAGCTAAATTTAACTTAAAAGGGATCCCGCCTTTAGCCGCTGGTGCGGCACACATTCGGGTGACTTTTCAAGTGGATGCCGATGGCCTGTTATCCGTTACAGCGATGGAGAAATCGACCGGGGTTCAATCTTCGGTGGAGGTGAAACCATCTTATGGCTTGGAAGACGAACAAGTCGTTAAAATGCTCAAAGACTCTGTGAGTCATGCCAAACATGACTTATCGATGCGTATGCTACGAGAACAACAGGTGGAAGCGGCTCGTTTTATTGAAGACATGAGTGCCGCTTTAAGCGAAAGCGGCGAGCGCTTGTTGAATGATGATGAACGACAACAAATACAAGTAGCGATGCAGCACTTACAAGTCGTGGCCCAAAAAGAAGATGTTGCAAATATAGAACAGGCAATTAAACAGCTTGACAGTATTAGCCAAGATTTTGCTGCAAGACGTATGAATGATTCGATTAAACAGGCCTTAACTGGCCAGCAAGTAGACAGGATTTAGTATGCCTAAAGTAATTTTCTTGCCCAATCCGGACTTGTGTCCAGAAGGGGCGGTTGTAGAAGCCAAGTCAGGTGAAACGGTATTAGACGTTGCGCTGCGTGATGGTATTGATATTGAGCATGCTTGTGAGAAATCCTGCGCCTGTACTACCTGTCATGTAATTGTGCGTGAAGGTTTTGATTCTCTCGACGAAAGTGACGAGTTAGAAGATGACATGCTGGATAAGGCATGGGGTCTTGAGCCAGAATCTCGACTCGGTTGTCAGGCCGTTGTGGCCGATGAAGACCTTGTGGTTGAAATCCCTAAATACACCATTAATATGGTATCTGAACAACACTAAGGAGTCGCTTATGGGATTACGATGGATAGATACGCAAGATATTGCGATAGCGCTAGCCGAACGCTTTCCCGAGCAAGATCCGAAACAAGTGAGGTTCACCGATTTACATCAGTGGGTTTGTCAGCTAGAAGATTTTGCTGATGAGCCTCAACATAGCAACGAGCGTATATTGGAAGCGATCATTTTAGCTTGGATGGAAGAGCTAGATTAATACCTATTTGAGGTCAATCTCTGATCTGTTTGCGGGTTAAAATCGATAATAACGACCTTATAAATTTTGTAATTAGAACCAGCAATTACTTCAATTTCTGCTTTGTTACTCCCGATGTTCCGGAAGCTATGATTTGATCATTGTCTTGTCTAGTTTGCTATTTGTATCACCGCAATGGCTTGTTGTCAGATAAATAAATGAGGAAGTATAGATGACCACCGTGTTGGACGTTGTATTATGCGCGAAAGCCGCTCCTGCTCAATGGGGCAATAAAGCATTAATTAGTTTCACTGCAGATCAAGTTATCGTTCATGTCGTTTCAGAAGGCTCGACAAGGCTTCAAGATATTCAAAAAGCCGCGCGTCGCTTAGATGCCCAAGGTTTAAAACACTTGTCACTGATTGGTGACTCGTGGGATCTGGAAGCATGCTGGGCATTCTATCAAGGTTATTATAATGCTAAGCAGGACAGTCAATTAGGTGTCGCGGTGCTAAGTGAGCAAGCGCAACATCAGTTTGAAGCTTTAAAAGCAGCAGCTGATTGGACGCGTGCAGTGATTAACCTTGGCCCCGCTGATATTTATCCACAAAGTTTGTGTGATTCTGCGATTGCATTTTTAACTGAGTTGGCACCGAAGCATATTAGCTACCGGATCATTACCGGTGAAGACTTGCTGGAGCAAGGTTGGGTTGGAACTTACACTGTAGGCAAGGGCAGTTGTCAGGCTCCGGCAATGTTGCAGCTTGATTACAATCCAAGTGGCGATGACGATGAACCGGTCGCGGTTGCTTTGGTGGGGAAAGGTATCACCTTCGATTCCGGTGGTTACAGCATTAAGCCTTCCGATGGCATGTCGGTAATGAAGAGCGATATGGGAGGCGCTGCCACCGTAACTGGTGGCCTAGGGCTGGCTATTGCTCAGGGCTTGAATAAACGAGTCAAACTATTTTTGTGCTGTGCTGAAAACTTAGTGTCCAGTAAAGCTTATAAATTAGGCGATGTGATTAATTATAAAAATGGTGTGAGTGTTGAAGTCTTAAACACTGATGCCGAGGGACGTTTAGTTCTCGCGGATGGTTTAATTGCTGCAAGTGAAGTGAAGCCTGGTAAGATCATCGATGCCGCAACCCTTACTGGTGCTGCTAAAATGGCCTTAGGGCGTGATTATAATGCGGTATTTGGTTTTGATAAAAGCTTGGTTGAGCAAGCCTTAGTTGCGGCGAAGGCAGAAGCTGAAATGGCCTGGGCATTGCCACTTGAAGATTTTCATAAGCAACAAATAAGCTCATCTTTTGCTGATATCGCGAATGTTTCTTCTGGTGAAGGGATGGCTGGGGCTTCAACTGCGGCAGCTTTTCTCGCCTATTTCGTAAAGAATGCAGATCAGAATTGGCTACACTTTGATCTATCTGGTTGTTATCAGAAATCGGCTAATAGTTTGTGGGCGACTGGTGCTAAAGGCCATGGGATCCGTACTATTGCACGCTTGTTAACTGAGTAGAGCTAACTTATTATCATTGGAGTTGTTTAGCTTTCGAAGCGATTTGTTGCGATGACGTTTCATTTAAATGAGATTGACTCGAAGAACTGTAACTATCGACATTAATGATGAGCTAACGCTACATGAATAAGCGAAAGTTGATGACGAAAGATAAACAGCCTCTAGAGGTGCTATTAATAAATTTTGCAATGGAGCTGATAAATGGCCTTAGAACGGACTTTTTCTATACTTAAACCCGATGTGGTGGCGAAGAATGCGATTGGTGCAGTTTATGCGCGGATGGAAGCTGCAGGCTTGCGTTTAGTTGCTGCAAAAATGTTGCATTTGACTGAACAGCAAGCGGCTGGTTTTTATGCCGAACATGAGGGACGGCCTTTTTATCAACCACTCATTGATTTTATGACATCCGGACCCATCATGGTACAAGTACTAGAAGGAGAGAATGCAGTGCAGGGCTACCGTGAGTTATTGGGTGCGACCAATCCCGCTGAGGCTGCCGCGGGCACTTTACGTCACGATTTTGGGACAGGCATGCCACCAAACGGAACTCATGGTTCCGACTCACCTGAATCGGCGGCAAGAGAAATCGCCTATTTCTTTGATGATAACGAAATTTGTCCAAGATAAAACGAAAGAGGCTAAGGCCTCTTTTTTAATGGAATGTTACAGGGCGTTTTATCAATATGCCCCAAGCTTAAGGATTAGCGATATTCGCTGGTAATGTGCTGTCATTATTTGTACAATTCGGCGCTTTTTTAATGGTCTGTCGTGGAGTTAGGCGATGAGTGAGACAAAAACAAATTTACTTGATTTTAACCGAGAAGGGCTGCGTCGTTTTTTCGCTGAATTAGGGGAAAAACCATTTCGTGCCGATCAAGTAATGAAGTGGATCTATCACTTTGGTGTAGATAACTTCGACCAAATGAACAATATCAATAAAACTTTGCGTGAAAAACTAAACAAAGTTGCTGAGATAAAAGCGCCGGAAATTAGTACCGAACAGCGTAGCGCTGATGGCACTATTAAATGGGCGATGTTGGTGGCGGGGCAAGAAATTGAAACGGTCTATATTCCTGAGGGTGATAGAGCAACGCTGTGTGTATCTTCGCAAGTGGGTTGTGCTTTAGAATGTACTTTTTGCTCCACTGGACAGCAAGGTTTCAATCGTAATTTAAAAGTCTCTGATATTATTGGTCAAGTGTGGCGAGCAGCGCAAGTGATCGGACACAAAGGTGTTGAAGGGAAACGGCCAATTACTAATGTAGTGATGATGGGCATGGGCGAACCATTGTTAAATTTATCCAATCTAGTTCCCGCGCTGGAATTAATGCTAGATGATAACGGCTATGGCCTAAGTAAACGTCGGGTTACAGTGAGTACTTCTGGCGTGGTACCTGCCTTAGATAAGCTAGGTGATCAGCTTGATGTTGCGTTAGCCATTTCCTTGCATGCCCCTAACGATAAGCTCCGCAGTGAAATTATGCCGATCAATGATAAGTATAATATTGAAGCATTTCTGGCGAGTGTTAAGCGCTATATCGGTAAGTCAAATGCCAACCGTGGCAAGGTTACAGTGGAGTATGTTTTATTGAATCAAGTGAATGACTCAATGGAACAAGCGCATGAATTAGCGGCCTTATTGCGCGACACACCCTGTAAAATTAATTTAATTCCTTTTAACCCTTATCCGGGCTCACCGTTTACTAAACCGAGCAATAGTCGTGTCGATCGGTTTAGCAAAGTCTTGATGGAATATGGCTCTACCGTGGTCGTGCGAAAGACTCGCGGCGATGATATCGATGCTGCCTGTGGGCAATTGGCGGGTGATGTTGTCGACAGAACCAAAAGAAGCATGAGAAAACGGATGCAACAGCAAGAAATTTCAGTCACAATTCAATAACTAAGCTTATCGAAGGATGAATATGAAACGCTGGCTGTTTTTGCTAATACTAATGTTTTCGGTGACTGCTTGTGTTACTGAAACACGGGTAAATGGCCAAGAAGTTAACAATGACAATCGACAGCTAGATAAAGAAGCCGCGGCTAAAACTCGTATTAGTTTAGCGTTACGTTACTTGCAGGCGGGTGATGCCGAACAGGCTAAGAGAAATTTAGAGTTAGCTCAACAGCTCGCGCCTAATTCGGTTGATGTATATGTGGCTCAAGCCCACTTCTATCAGCAGGTTCGCCAACCGGAGCGGGCCATCAGTGCCTATAAAAAAGCGCGCTCAATTGCCCCAAATAATGGAGACGTATTAAATAATTACGGTGTGATGCTATGTAAGCAGCAAGACTACGTGGAAGCGGATAAACTGTTTAAAAAAGCACTCGCAAATCCTGAGTATGTGCAAGTGGCTGGCACCAATGAAAATGCCGGTTTGTGCGCATTAAGTGCGGGGCATATCGATGATGCCTTAGCGTATTTCTCGAATGCCTTAGCCTATAATATTCGTCGCCCAGCGTCCTTATTAGGGACGGTTGAGATTTACTTACAAAAAAATAAACCAGAGCAGGCGCGAATATATTTGCAACGGTATGATAGTATGGCTGAAACCACTGCCGAAAGTGCATTTGCTTGGGTTCGTCTCGAAAATGCCGCAGATAACTTTGCCGAAGAAGCGCGTTGGGGCCTTACCTTGCAACAACAATTTCCGAAATCAGAACAGACAAAACGATATATAGCTAATGACTACTAAAGCAGAATTAGAGCCTACCGAGCTTAGCGAGGATATTGAAGTGCTTAGCCCAGGCCAAATGTTACAGGAAGCGCGGGTTGTGGCCGAATTAAGCCAACAACAGGTGGCGGATCGTTTAAAATTACGGATTCAAGTGGTGATTGATATTGAAGCGGATAGCTTTGACAGCGGTCTATCCACAACGTTTATCAAAGGCTATTTACGCGGCTATGCCCGGCTGGTTAATTTATCTGAAGATCTTGTCTTATCTAGCTATCAGCATTTAAACGCTGCGCAAGAACAACGCACCGAAATGCAAAGTTTTTCTAAGCGAATTAAGCAGGAAACCCATGATAGCCGATTAATGAAGTTCACCTACTTAGTGGCGTTAGGGATTGTTGCACTGTTGGTCATTTGGTGGCTACAAGAAAAGCAACTCGATCCGGTGTTTGGCTCATTGAGTTCTGAAAGTGCCAGCGTCGTTGAGCCAGCTGAATCAAATCATGTCGCTATCGAGCCAAGTAGCGTTGATGCTGAGCGAACATCAGAGATCCCAGCACCATCGGAATCGCAAGCCGAAGAGAGCGGTGAGCCGTCAGGGGCTGATGCGTCAGTGACGGTTGTTAAGCAAGACACGTTAGTCTCGGAACCAAGCCCTAAACTTAGCGAGACCAATCAGCTCGCGGAAAAAGAGGATGTGGTGGTAGCGGCTAAGCCTAGCTCAGAGGCGCAAGTGCCGGCAGTGCCAGTCCCCCCGCTGAAGACTTTAGTCATGAATTTTGAAAATGAATGCTGGGTGGAAGTTCGGGACGCAAACGATAAACGTTTAGTTGCTGCGATTAAGAAACCGGGTGATAGCTTGAAACTTAGCGGTGTTGCACCTTACAGTATTGTTTTGGGGACGGCTGCTGGTGTGAACATTCACTATGGACAAGACAAAATAGACCTTTCTTCATTTAAGCGCGGTAAAGTCGTGCGTATGAATATCCCTCAATAATTAATAAAGACCTTCGAGTATTATGAACCAGCCAAGTCCAATAAAACGTCGTAAATCAACGCAGATTATGGTGGGCAATGTTCCGGTCGGTGGCGATGCCCCGATTTCGGTTCAGTCGATGACTAATACCCGCACCACTGATGTTGATGCAACGGTTGCTCAAATTAATCGTATTGCAGCGGTAGGTGCCGATATCGTGCGTGTTTCGGTACCAACTATGGAGGCTGCAGAAGCGTTTAAGTTGATTAAACAGCGAGTATCGGTCCCACTGGTTGCCGATATTCATTTTGATTATAGAATTGCCCTTAAAGTCGCTGAGTATGGGGTTGATTGTTTACGAATTAACCCCGGTAACATTGGTAACGAGCAGCGTATACGGGCGGTTGTCGATGTAGCTAAAGATCGTAAAATTCCGATCCGGATCGGTGTGAACGGCGGCTCCTTAGAAAAAGATATTCAAGAGAAATATGGTGAGCCAACACCAGAAGCATTGGTTGAATCGGCGATGCGCCATGTGGATATTCTCGACCGATTAAATTTCGATCAATTTAAGGTGAGTGTCAAAGCCTCCGATGTGTTTCTTGCGGTTGGCGCTTATCAAGGCTTAGCGTCTCGCATTGATCAGCCTTTGCATTTAGGGATCACCGAAGCTGGTGGTATGCGCAGTGGCTCTGTGAAGTCGGCCGTGGGCTTAGGTATGTTGTTGGCGCAAGGGATTGGCGATACGCTACGGGTCTCGTTGGCTGCCGATCCAGTTGAAGAGATTAAAGTTGGTTTTGATATTCTTAAATCGCTGCGGATCCGCTCTCGTGGTATTAACTTTATTGCCTGTCCTAGTTGTTCTCGTCAAGAATTTGATGTGATTGCTACGGTCAATGCATTAGAGCAACGCTTAGAAGATGTGGTTACGCCGATGGATGTATCAATTATTGGCTGTGTGGTGAATGGGCCCGGCGAAGCCCTTATTTCTGATCTTGGTATTACAGGTGGTCATAAAAAAAGTGGCTTCTATCAAGATGGGACTCGCCAAAAAGAGCGTTTTGACAATGATAATTTGGTGGATGCGCTCGAAGCAAAAATTCGGGCTCGGATCCCCGTCAAAGATATCAGCGGTCGCTAAACGGCAAACAAATTTACCTATTGAGCGAAAGCCCCTATAATCGAGGGCTTTTAGTAGTGATTACCTGTTTTATTCGAGATTAATGTGGCTAAACAAATACAAGCAATACGAGGCATGAATGACTGCTTGCCTAGCGACACACCCGCCTGGCAAAAAGTAGAGTCGGTGATTCGTGAGGTGGTGGCTGCTTATGGTTATAACGAAATTAGAATGCCAGTTGTTGAAAGTACTGAACTGTTCAAACGTTCCATCGGTGAAGTGACCGATATCGTTGAAAAGGAAATGTATACTTTTGACGATCGCAATGGTGATAGTTTAACACTGCGCCCAGAAGGCACAGCCTGTTGCGTCAGAGCCGGCAATCAAGCGGGTTTATTATATAACCAAGAACAGCGGCTGTGGTATATGGGGCCAATGTTCCGCCATGAACGCCCACAAAAAGGTCGTTATCGTCAGTTCCATCAAGCGGGTGTTGAAGCCTTTGGCATGGCTTCGGCGGATATCGATGCTGAAGTTATTTTACTTTCGGCTCGTTTTTGGAAGGCTTTTGGTCTAGAAAAGCATGTTAGTTTGCAGCTGAATAGTTTGGGCTCAAATGAAGCTCGTGCTAATTATCGCGATGCTTTAATTGCTTATTTGGAAGCGCATAAAGAAGTGCTTGATGAAGACGCAAAACGGCGTATGTACGATAACCCGCTCAGGGTATTGGACAGTAAAAATCCACAGGTACAAGCGGCCTTAGTCAATGCCCCAAGTTTGGCTGAGTATTTGGATCCTGAAAGCCAAGCTCATTTTCAACAGCTTTGTGCCTTGCTCGATAATGCAGGTATTGCTTATCAATTGAATCCACGTTTGGTCCGTGGCTTAGATTATTATAATCGCACCGTATTTGAATGGGTCACTGATAGCCTTGGTTCACAAGGAACTGTTTGTGCAGGGGGCCGTTACGACGGTCTGGTTGAACAATTAGGTGGTAAACCGACGCCCGCGGTGGGTTTTGCTATGGGCATAGAACGATTGGTATTGATGCTCGAAACCTTAGATCTATTAGGTGATTTACCATCGAGTGCTGATGTTTATGTGATCAATGCTGGAGAAGCAACGCTTGGTGCGGCATTTTCATTAGCTGAACAATTAAGAGATGCGTTACCCTCAGTGCGAGTCATGAGTCACTGCGGTGGTGGTAACTTTAAGAAACAGTTTAAGCGTGCAGATAAATCCGGGGCGAGAGTGGCGCTGATCATCGGTGATGATGAGTTGGCTAATCATCAGGTTACCGTGAAATATTTACGTCAAGATATTCAACAGCAGTGCATCGCTCAAGACGAGCTGGTAGCCTTGCTTAACACAGTATTAGCATAGTTAAGGAGATACCGTGGAAATATACTCCACTGAGGAACAGCAAGTTCAAGCCATCAAAGACTGGTGGAAGAAAAATGGTACATCAGTCATTGGTGGCTCCGTTCTAGGCTTAGCTGCCGTATTTGGTTGGCGCTACTACGGTGATTATCAAGTCGCGCAACAAGACGCAGCCTCTGATGCTTATCAACAAGTTGTTACTCAAGTGGCGAGTAATTCCGATGAGCTTAGCTCATTAGTGAGTTACGTAGCCGATGAAAAAGGAAATAACTACGCGGTGTTTGCGTCGTTATTATTAGCCAAAGAGTTGGTCGCAAAAGAAGATTTTGCGCAGGCCGAAGAGCAGCTTAAATTGGCTTTAGCGGGAGCTCCAGAAGAGTTAAAAGGGATGATTTATGCTCGGTTGGCGCGGGTGCAAGCTCAGCAACAGTCTTTCGATGATGCCCTTGCAAGTCTCGCCTTAATTAATGAGCCAGCCTTAAGCGCAACGGTTGAGTTAATTAAAGGGGATATCTATTTACAGAAAGGTGAACCTGAATTGGCGCGTCAAGCTTATCAAGCTGCAGTTGCGGCTGGTGCCAGTGAACAAGATCCTAGTGTCAACTTGAAATTGAATGATTTAACACAAGCCGAGGCTGCGAATGGCTAAAGCATGGCGCGGTGCTAGCTTGGCCTTGTTGTTACTTGGGTTGTCTGCATGTTCTTTGTTTAATTCTGAAGAAGATGTGGTGCAAATGTCACCAGTGCCTGAGTTTAGTAATCAGTTTAAGGTAACAAAGCAATGGGAAGTTCGAGTCGGTAGTGGTGTTGCAGAGTATTATTCTGCTTTATCGCCAGTGGTCGCCTACGACTCTGTTTTTGCAGCTGCACGCTACGGTGAAGTGCATGCCTTTGATCTTAATGGCAAGTCCCTATGGAAAATCGACTTATCTAAGCTGGAAAGTAATAATCAATTTTCTGGTAATACTCCTAACGCCCGTATTTCGGGAGGCTTAACGGCCGCTTATCAGCGGATTTATCTGGGGACCGAGAACGCCGACGTGGTGGCTTTAGATGCCCAGACTGGTGAGATAGTTTGGCAAGTTAAAGTTGCTGGTGAAGTATTAGCGAAGCCAGCCGTTGAGGATAGTATTGTGGTGGTGATGACCAGTAATGGTCATTTGATTGCATTGGATGCACACAGCGGTGAGCAAAAATGGGACACCAAGATAGATCAACCCGCTTTGTCATTGCGTAGTAAAGCCCCACCGCTGATCTCCAGTGGTGCGATTATCCTTGGCCGGAGTGATGGTAAAGTTGGTTTATATTTACTGGAAAACGGGCAGTTGATCTTTGACACGAAGTTGGCTCAACCAAAAGGTTCCACTGAAATCGACCGCATTGTTGATGTTGGTAGTAAGCCGATATTGATTGATTCGCAGCTCTATGCTGTGGCCTATAACGGTAATTTAGTTTCGGTGAACTTACGTAGTGGCGAAGAGCACTGGAAACGCAGTTACTCCGCTTATCAAAATATTGCCTCCGCTGGTTTAAGCTTGTTTGTTACGGATGCTAGCGATACGGTCTATAGTTTAGAACGTAATAATGGTGTTGAAAACTGGGCACAATCGGGTTTAGCGTACCGTATTGTTACCGCACCAGCGATAGACGGTGATCAAGTCTTAGTGGGTGATAGTGAAGGTTATTTATACTGGTTAAATCGTGAGACTGGTGAATTTATGAGTAAGCAGTTGTTAGATAGTAGCGGCTTATACGTCGCACCTGTGGTAACCTCCGATAAAATTATTGTTCAAACACGAAATGGTAAGCTAATTGCGCTAAATCGCAGTTAAATTGTTATAATTGTGTATAAAAGGCTCATGGTGAAATCATCATGAGCCTTTGTCATCTCATCTATTCTAAAAAAGAGGCCCTTATGCTTCCTGTTGTTGCCTTAGTGGGACGTCCTAACGTCGGCAAATCTACATTATTTAATCGCCTTACACGCAGTAGGGATGCACTGGTTGCCGATTTCCCAGGGTTGACTCGTGACCGTAAATACGGCCAAGCAAAAGTGGCTGAGCAAGAGTTCATCGTGATCGATACTGGTGGTATTGATGGGGATGAAGAAGGTATCGATGCGATGATGGCGCAGCAATCGTTGCAGGCCATCGAAGAAGCTGATGCGGTACTGTTTTTAGTGGATGCTCGGGCTGGAATGACAATCGCCGATGAAGCGATTGCTCACCATTTGCGTAGACAAGATAAAAAAGTATTTTTGGTCGCCAACAAAACTGACGGTATCGATGCAGATACGGCTTGTGGTGAATTTTATGCTTTAGCCTTGGGCGACGTGCATCATATTGCCGCGGCACATGGTCGTGGGGTTAATATCTTGCTGGAAGAAGCCTTGCGTCCTTTTGTGACCGAACAACATGCGCAACAAGCGCTAGAAGGTGAAGATACCGAACTCGATTTAGACAATGAATTGAGTGAAACTGAGCTCGATCAGTTAGCTCAGCAGTTTGCTGATATGCCTATTAAATTAGCGATTGTCGGCCGACCTAACGTCGGTAAGTCAACACTGACCAACCGAATTTTAGGTGAAGAGCGGGTCGTCGTTTACGATATGCCGGGCACTACGCGTGATAGCATCTATATCCCGATGCAACGTGAAGACCAAGATTATATTTTGATCGATACTGCTGGCGTGCGTAAGCGTGGCAAGGTGACCGAGACGGTTGAAAAATTTTCGGTGATTAAAACCTTGAAAGCCATTGAAGATGCCAATGTAGTGATGTTGGTCATTGACGCACAATCGGGGATTTCTGATCAAGATTTAAGTCTGCTAGGTTTTGTGCTTAATGCGGGGCGCGCGCTGGTTTTAGCGGTCAATAAATGGGATGGATTAGATAACGACCATAAGGAGCGAATTAAGAGTGAATTAGATCGCCGATTAGGGTTTATTGACTTTGCTCGAGTGCACTTCATTTCTGCATTGCATGGAACAGGCGTCGGCCACCTATATGAATCGGTACAAGAGGCTTATAGCAGCGCCACCAAACGTGTTTCAACTTCTTTACTGACTCGTATCATGCAGATGGCACAAGATGATCACCAACCTCCATTGGTTCGCGGTCGTCGAGTTAAGTTGCGTTATGCGCATGCGGGTGGATATAACCCACCAAGAATTGTGGTCCATGGTAATCAAGTGAACTCCTTACCTGATTCTTATAAACGTTACTTAATGAATTATTATCGTAAGGCGCTAGAGATTATGGGAACGCCGATCCGTGTAGAATTTAAGGAAGGCGAAAATCCATTTTCTGATAAAAAGTCAAAATTGACTTTGGCACAAGAGCGTCGCCGTAAAAAAATGCAAAGCGTGAGTAAATATAAAAAATAGCTGGAGTGAGTCATGAGTCATGAAATCGCTTGTCCTGAATGTGACGGTGAGTTAATCCCTGAACATGAACATTGGTTATGTGTTGCTTGCCATCACCGATATTTACAACGGGTCCATTGCGATAAATGTGATGCAGAATTGGAAATACTGAAAGCTTGCGGTGCGGTGGATTATTTCTGTAAGCACTGTAATGAACTAAAGTCCAAAAAGGCGATGATTCAGCGCTTTGAACGCTGTGAATAAACGAAAGGCGGTTTTTACCGCCTTTTTTATATCGTTAAATACCCGCTATGTTTGCTATGAGGTGCGTTTGGCGATGCTATGTAAAATATTTGACCATTGTTGGTAGATCATAAAATGCCCTTGTTTAGGGATGACTTTTAGTTGAGCATTTGGTACCGATGTTGCGAATCGTTCGGCGAGAACTAAAGGAATATGCCGATCAACTTCGCCATGCCATAAGCTTGTCGGAATTTGAATATCGGCAATATTAAAGCCCCAGTCTTTCATGACTCGTTGTACTTCATCAGAAAATGCGCTGCCACCCTGTATTTTGGCTTCTTTGAGGTAACGCGTAAATTTGTCTCGAAACTGCGGGCTATTAAATAACTCGACATCGGCTCCGTCCAAATCTTTGGCTAATACTTTAAACAGCTTATTCGGATCTTTGTGTAAACCTTTTTCTAAGATATTGGTAAATAGTCGGTGCATGCTGGGAAAGTCACGCGCCAATTTCATATGCATTCGGTATAGCTTGGCGGTGGCTTGATAGTCACTATCTAAAACTAGTGCATCACCAGAACTCACCATGGTGAGATGGCTAATTTTACTCGGTATTTTGGCGGCGCAACAGGCTGCGTATACTCCTCCGGTGGCATAGCCAAGTAACTCAACTTGATCAATATTTAGGTATTCGAGCAAGGCACAGAGATCTTCAGACCATTGCACAAAACTATAATTTGGATGGTAGTCGGAGCCGCCAAAACCAGGTCGATCGATGGTGATTAAACGCAGCCCGAGCTGCTTTGCTAAGTCTTGTTCATCGAAGAAGTTCTCTAAGCGACTGCCTAGAATGCTATGGCAGTAAATTACCGGTGTCCCTTTGTCGCTACCAAATTCTTGATAACATAAGCGGCGTTGATCTGGCAGGGTAAAAAACAAGGTTTGATTACTAGAGTTATGCTCGTCTAACGGGAGTAAAGCTCTACTATTTTGCGATAACATTCCCCAAGGTCCAGTAAGTACCAAGCTGGCTAACTCGCTTTGACTACTGACCCCTGTTTTTTTAAAAACCGATTTTAGCTGAGTTCGAACGGTGTTATAGCTGACGTAAATTTTGTCGGCAATATCGGATGGAGACATTCCTTGGGCAATGTAGTTTACAATCCGTGCTTCTTTTGGACTTAAGCTATAGCCTTCGGCAAAAGCGCGTAAATCTAGCTCAATATCCGGCCGTGAGGGCGAGATAAATACCACCACACTGGCATTGCGCTCCAAGGCAGGGTTTTGTAAATGATCGACAGGACTTAAGATCACCATCGTTTGAGCTGTACTTTGATTATCGATTTGGATCGGTAGCCCGCGACTACTTGACTCTCCTGGCCCCAAATTTGATAACTCTGTGACATATTGTTTCAGTAACGCTGTTGATTTGCTTTGCTGTGTGGTTAAGGTTCTGCCTTGTTGATAAAGCCCCTGCTTTAACTGAAGAGTCTCTTCGGCGAGTTCATTGGTTAATAATATTTCGTTTTGGGCATTGACTAAGATCACACCCACAGGAATGTGGTCTAACAGCGAATTTAATGAATGATTTTTTTCTTCCAGCTTATAGATGCGCTTGGCGATGTTTAACGCTTGGTTGAAGTGCTCTAGTAGCAACTGATTGCGTTCTGAATGATGGGTTTGTTCCATCAATAGGGTTGGAGAGACGGCGTTTAGCATTTGGCTTAATTTGGCTGATGAGTTGTCGTGCTCAGTTTCAACTTGAGTTCGTTGAATCTCAGGCATCATATACAGCTGTTCAAGCAGGTCTGGCCAATATTCGGGTTCTGCCGCTGCTCGGTAGATCATGCCGATTAACTGTTCCCGATTATCGACGAAGGTTAGCTCGAGTTCCTTGGTGCTATCCAGAGATTTCATATTTTTACTGCTAATTTACTTGTATTACAATTAATTGATTATATGCGATTGGCATACACTTTGCGTCTTCTTGGGTTTAGATGCTGAGTTTATTTATAGCAAAAATTTCGGCGTCTAGTTTAGCCCCTTTAATTTTAAGATAGTTTTACAAAAAAACACATCAAATTTAACGCTTCACTCATAAGTTGTGAAGCGTACGAAAGATTGTCGATAAGATTAGAGTTTGTTGATTTGTAATGATTATTTTTTCATTGGTTTGTGACTTGTGGGGTAAATTGTTCATATAAAGTGTACCTCTCTAAAACAAAGTAGACCCTGTAGCATCAAGTGTCACAAGCGCTGAAAAAAAGGATTCGCTAAAGCATTTTACTCTTTATTGAGTGGGTTTGCTTGGCGAAATATCTCTGGTTGCGTTGTAAGCTCGCTCCACGAACATGATTTGCTACAAGAGGTTAGCTGTGTTTAAGAACTGATGTTTGCTTTTCGTTGTCCATCGACAAATTGCAGCGTGACTTCGTCTCCAACTTGTAATTCGGCGGCATGATGCACGAGTTGTTGTTTATGACTTACCATTGTAAAACCTCGTTCTAAAACCCGCAGTGGGCTTAGGGCATCTAATTGTCGAGTTTTGGCGATGAGTTGTTGTTGATAACGGGCTTGTTGCTGCGTGATTATTTGTGACATATTTTTTAATAAGTTATCGAATTGATTTGCTTGCTGTGTGAGTTGTGCAGGAAGTTGGCTTTCGATAATGGCTCGACTGACTCTGTTATATCGGTAGTTAGCCTGCGCTAAGCTGCTAGACATCGCGCGCTCCAAGCGTAGTGATAGATGGTCAAACCGTTGTTGTTGTTGTTGCAATACGTGCTCAGGGGATTGTGCATAAATGCGCTGTTGTAAATTTGTCAGTTGCCATTGCTGTTGTTTCAGCAGCTGAGAATAGCGGTTGTTTAGCTGTTGGTTGAGATAGCTTAATCTTTGCTCGATGTGGCTAGCCTGTTGGCTGACGATTTCCGCTGCAGCAGAAGGGGTTGCCGCTCGTACATCGGCAACTAGATCGCTGATACTATGATCAATCTCGTGGCCAACCGCCGAAATGATGGGCAGGTTAGAGTTAAATATGCAATTGGCTAACCGTTCATCATTGAAGGCGGATAAATCTTCTTTAGAACCACCCCCACGGCCAACAATCAACAAATCAACTTCCTGACGTTGATTCGCTCGTTCGATCATGGCGCAAATTTGAATGGCTGCTTGTTCGCCTTGCACTGCTGCTGGGTAGACGATGACTTTGATGGCTGGTGCTCGTCGAGCCAGTACCGACAAAATGTCCTGTAAGGCGGCCCCTGATGCGGAACTTACCACTCCAACCGTTGACGGATACTCCGGTAGTGCTTGTTTAGCTGCTTCGGCAAATAAGCCTTGGGCGGCGAGCTTATACTTTAATTGCTCAAATGCTTGCTGGATGGCGCCATCCCCGGCGGGATGAATGGCTTCAATGATTAACTGGTAATCCCCTCGAGGCTCATACATGGTGATGTTGGCTTTCACTAGCACCTGCATTCCAGACTCGGGCTTAAAAAGTACTTTGCGATTGGTATTTTTAAACATGGCACAACGGACCTGCGACCGTGAGTCCTTCAGGTTGAAGTACCAATGCCCTGAAAATGGCGCTGAAAAGTTAGATATTTCACCTTCCAACCAAACTGTCCCCAAACAACGCTCTAGTAAACGTCTAACTTCCTGGTTTAATTGACTTACGCTGAAGACATTTTGGGTGATTTGATTCGCTTGCATCAGCGCTCTCGTGGGTAAATTGAAAATAATGTAAGAAAATAACATTTTTCAATTTACCTTGACTAGCTTTATACCTATAATCCGTCCGCAATATTTTCCCGTTTATTAACTGATTTAGGCGAATGTTGCTATGCTGAGAATTTCCAAAGAAGCCTTAACCTTCGATGATGTACTACTACTTCCTGCACACTCTGAAGTACTCCCTAACACTGCCAGTTTGGCCACTCGTCTAACTAAAGATATCAATTTAAATATTCCGATGGTTTCTGCGGCCATGGATACTGTTACTGAGGCGAGTTTTGCGATCGCTTTAGCTCAGGAAGGTGGCATTGGCTTCATTCATAAAAATATGAGTATCGAACAACAAGCCAATGAAGTGCGTCGCGTGAAAAAATTCGAAGCTGGGATTGTGCTTGAGCCGATTACGGTGACGCCAGACTTAACTTTGGGGCAGATTGCGAAGTTACGCCAAACTCACGGTTTTGCTGGCTTCCCCGTGGTGACAGAAGCTAATGACTTAGTTGGTATTGTCACAGGACGTGATTTACGTTTCGAAACCGATTTTTCTAAAACAGTTTCGCAGGTGATGACCCCGAAAGAACGTTTGGTAACCACTACCGATACTTCCCGTGAAGTGGTTGAAAAGCTAATGCACGAACACCGTATTGAGAAAATGTTGGTGGTTGACGATGCCTTTAAACTCACAGGTTTAATCACCGTAAAAGATTTTAAAAAAGCAGAGCGTAAGCCGAACGCTTGTAAAGACAGCTTTGGCCGCTTGCGTGTTGGTGCTGCTGTTGGCGCTGGTGCTGGCAACGAAGAGCGGGTTGATGCGCTGGTAGAAGCAGGGGTCGATGTCTTATTGATCGATTCATCTCACGGGCATTCGCAAGGAGTGCTTGATCGCATTAAGGCCACTCATGATAAATACCCTGACTTACAGATTGTTGGTGGTAACGTTGCCACTGCCGCTGGTGCGATAGCCCTCGCGGATGCTGGTGTTAGTGCAGTAAAGGTGGGGATTGGCCCAGGTTCAATTTGTACAACACGTATTGTTACTGGTGTGGGTGTCCCACAAATTACCGCGGTAGCTGATGCGGTGGAAGCGCTTAAAGGTCGTGATATTCCGGTGATCGCCGATGGTGGTATTCGTTTCTCTGGTGATATTGCGAAAGCCCTGGTCGCCGGTGCATCTTGTGTGATGGTGGGTAGTATGTTTGCTGGCACCGAAGAAGCGCCTGGAGAAATTGAACTTTATCAGGGGCGTTCGTTTAAATCTTACCGCGGTATGGGCTCTTTAGGTGCAATGTCTCAGGGTTCATCAGACCGTTATTTCCAAACCGATAATGCGGCAGATAAATTGGTGCCCGAAGGGATTGAAGGTCGGGTGGCTTACAAAGGTCCAGTGAAAGCGATTATTCACCAGCAAATGGGTGGTTTGCGCTCTTGTATGGGGCTGACTGGCTGCGCCACTATCACCGAACTGAATACCAAAGCCGAATTTGTTCGGGTGACCAGTGCCGGAATGGGCGAAAGTCATGTCCATGATGTGACCATTACTAAAGAAGCACCAAACTACCGTATGGGGTAGATTTTTATAGCATAACTACTCTCTAAGCACCTGTAGGTGCTTAGTTTTATCAGCCTAATGAAGTAAGTGATTATGAGCAGAGATATCCACGAACATCGTATTCTAATTTTAGATTTTGGATCGCAATATACCCAATTGATCGCCCGCCGTATTCGTGAAATAGGGGTTTACTGTGAACTTTGGGGCTGGGATGTAGAAGAAGCCGACATTAGAGAATTTGCACCTAACGGTATCATCTTAGCGGGTGGGCCAGAGAGTGTCACAGAACATGATTCGCCTCGAGCCCCCGAGTATGTGTTTAGCGCTGGCGTTCCTGTATTAGGGATTTGTTATGGCATGCAAACAATGTCTGAGCAGCTTGGCGGGAAGGTGATTCAAGGTGAAGGTGAGCGGGAGTTTGGTTATGCTCAGGTTGAGGTTATTAGCCCATCACCTTTATTTAAAGCGATTGAAGACACGGTTGCCGATAATGGTAATGCCTTGTTAGATGTTTGGATGAGCCATGGCGATAAAGTTTCGGCTATTCCTGCAGGATTCACCACGATTGCGAAAACACCGAGCTGTGAATTTGCCGCGATGATGAATCAAGACAAGCAATTTTATGGCGTTCAGTTTCACCCTGAGGTGACTCACACTCGCCAAGGTTTACGGATGTTAGAACATTTTGTGAAAGATATCTGTGGCTGTGATGCTTTGTGGACTTCTGAATCGATCATTGAAAATGCGGTCGCAAAAATTAAGCAGCAAGTGGGTGATGATGAAGTTATTCTTGCGCTAAGTGGTGGCGTTGATTCCTCGGTTGTTGCCATGCTTATTCAGCGAGCCATTGGCGATAAACTTACTTGTGTGTTCGTGGATAACGGTTTATTGCGTTTGCACGAAGGCCAACAAGTAATGGACATGTTTGGCAATCACTTTGGTTTGAACATTATTCATGTGCAGGCACAAGATCGTTTCTTAGATGCGATGGCGGGTGAAAGTGACCCAGAGAAGAAGCGCAAAATTATCGGCCATGTTTTTATTGATGTTTTTGATGAAGAGTCGAAGAAACTAAAAAATGCCAAGTGGCTTGCCCAAGGTACGATTTACCCGGATGTGATCGAGTCTGCGGGTGCTAAAACCGGTAAGGCACATGTGATTAAATCTCACCATAACGTCGGTGGCTTACCCGATGATATGGAAATGGGCTTGGTTGAACCTTTGAAAGAGCTATTTAAAGACGAAGTGCGCAAAATTGGTCTGGAGCTAGGCTTACCCTACGACATGTTATACCGCCACCCATTTCCTGGGCCTGGTTTAGGGGTACGGGTACTCGGTGAGGTGAAGAAAGAGTACTGTGATCTATTGCGCCGTGCCGATGCTATTTTCATCGAAGAATTGCATAAACATGATTTATACAATAAGGTAAGCCAGGCTTTCACGGTATTCTTACCTGTGCGTTCAGTCGGTGTGATGGGCGATGGACGTAAGTACGATTGGGTTGTATCGCTGCGTGCTGTTGAGACTATCGATTTTATGACAGCACATTGGGCTCATTTACCCTATGACTTCCTTGGTCATGTGAGCAACCGAATTATCAATGAAGTCGATGGTATTTCTCGTGTGGTCTATGACATTTCGGGTAAACCGCCTGCGACGATTGAGTGGGAGTAGACTAAGTTATAAACAGTTAACCAGGTCTTTATAAATCAATGAAATGCCAGTCAGTAATACTGACTGGCATTTTTTATGGTGATTCTTACTCTTCAATCGTCGGCTTGGTAGCCTCTGCGAATTGCCTAGCGATAATTAGTGGAACTCTGTTTCAGCTTATTCACTTTTCGCATCAACCACCAAGCGAAAATGGCGGTTTATCAGAGAAGTGTGTTCAAACGTGGCTGTCTCGCCGTTTATCTTGAGCTTTCGAGTACCATCACATAGTGCATGAACATCATGTTGTTTCCAACACTGATTAAAGTCGGCTGACACGTTTTTCAATTCATCCTCTAAGGCTTTGATATCGCTATCGTGACTTGTATTAGCATGGTCACGACGACACTGGATAATATGTGGGGGTGCTTCCTCTTCCCTATGGAGAAAAATTTCCCGCAGAGCAGGGTTAGTAAAAAGCATTGGTAATAGATTACGTCTCTCGGAAGGGCGACTCGAAACTAAACAGATGGTTGGCTGCATCGTTATAAGCAAACACAACACACCGTTTTGCGTTTGATTTGAATATAATCATGTTGATTGGCTGGGGCATGTCTTGATGGTATGTTGCAGTGACAAGCTGAGCATGTGTACTTATCATTATCAACATAATGGGTTATTTTAATTGGCTTGTTTAAGTCCTTCTTATTTTCCGTGACCCAGCTCTAAGATTATTTTTTTTAATGCTTATTTCGTTTGTTTGTTGTTCGCGCTTTACTTTGTTGAGTCATATTTAGGGCATAAAAAAAGCCACTGCAATAGCAGTGGCTAAAAATTCTTTTTGACAGACAGGGTCAAAATTAGAAACAGGGAGTCAGCAAAAGGCTGACAAATGCAAACACAACATAGCAATCAAAGTAACTACAAATCCGGTATTTACTTAAAGGGGCCTGACGTAACACCCTGTATTATGGCGCTATGTCAGGCCCCTTCACTTGATTGCGTGTGCATAGTAGTCTGCAACTAGCCGTACAACAACAGATAATTTATAATGCAGAAAGATTAGAAAAACTTATCCGTTAATGGGGTGTAAATATGGCGCGTCGTTTGCCGCCTTTAAATGCTTTAAAAGCATTTGAGGCCGCCGCAAGGCACCTAAGCTTTACTCGTGCAGCTGAAGAACTATTTGTGACTCAAGCCGCTGTGAGTCACCAAATTAAAGCTTTGGAAGAATTTCTCGGCCTCAAATTGTTTCGTCGTAAAAATAGAGCCTTATTATTAACAGAAGAAGGACAAGGTTACTTCTTAGATATTAAAGATATTTTTATTTCGCTTACTGAAGCGACAGATCGCTTGTTGGCGCGAGGTGCCAAAGGGACGATCACAGTCAGCCTCCAGCCGAGTTTCGCGATCCAGTGGTTGGTACCGCGTCTATCTCAATTTAGTGAGATGCATCCAGACATTGATGTACGGATCAAGGCTGTTGATCTTTATGAGGGGTCCTTGAGTGAAGACGTTGATGTGGCGATTTATTATGGTCGAGGCAATTGGGCAGGCTTGCGAGCCGATAAGTTGCATACTGAGTATTTAGTGCCAGTGTGTTCACCAAGTTTATTAGTGGGAGATAAGGCGCTCACTAAACCAGAGGACTTACAATTTCATACCTTGTTACATGATACCGCTCGTCACGATTGGAAAGCCTGGTTTAAGTTAGTCGGCCTAAGACAAATGAATGTGAATCATGGGCCGATATTTTCTCACTCAACTATGGTGTTGCAAGCTGCGGTATACGGTCAAGGCGTGGCCTTGGGGCATAGTGTGTTGGCAAAGCCTGAAATAGAAGCTGGGCGTTTAGTATGTCCTTTTGAACAAGTTTTGTTGAGTAAGAATGCCTACTATATGGTGTGTAAGCCTAGTCAGGCAGAACAAGGGAAATTAGTTGCTTTTCGTGAGTGGATGATTTCGTTAGTGGAACATGAGCAGCAAGAATTCGTTAATGAAGGCTTGGTGGAAATTTAAGAAAGGTTAGTCATGAAGCAATTCACTTGGCCATTTAGGGCCTTGGTCGCTGTGTCTGGTGCTTTTTGCGTGATTATGGGTGCAGGAGCCGCCCATGGTTTTAGTCGTTTTTTGGGCGCAGAGCAGCTGCAATGGATAAATACTGGCGTGTTTTATCAATTAGTTCACCTCGCGGCTGCATTGGCTGTGGTTCAGCGCCATCGATTAACGGCTCTGTTGTGGGTTGTCGGTGGTTGGTTGTTCGCGGGTAGCTTATACTGTTTAGCTTTTTTCGGTTCTAAGGTATTTGGGCCAATTACGCCTCTAGGTGGACTGATATTGATTATTGGTTGGTTATCTTTGGTTTGGTCTAGTAAGAATATGAGTTATGACAAATAGTATCATTTTATATTGTCGCACTGGTTTCGAGAGTGATTGTGCAGCAGAAATCCAGTTTCATGCGGAACAATTGGAATATTTTGGTTATGCCAAGGCTGCTGCAGAGTCTGGTTTTGTTGAGTTTAGCTGTTATCAAAATGAGCACACCATAAGCCTCTACCAAGCGATTGATTTTCGAAATTTGATTTTTGCACGTCACTGGTTTTTGGCTTTACTGGAACTGGAATTAGATGAGCGTAATCGGGTTGCATCGATATTGGCGATTGATCAGAAGTTACCACTTTGTGGCAGCTTGCGTTTGGAATATCCTGATACCAATGAAGGAAAATCTTTATCCGCATTTTGTAAGAAATTTACACGTCCCTTAGAGCATGCGCTGATAAAACACCAGTGGTTAAGTAAAACGCAGAACTTAAAGTTGCCTGCGATGCAATTGTTCTTTACGAGTGGAACCCATTGTTGGTTGGGTTATTCAGATACCCGTAACGGTAATCCGCAAGCGAATGGTATCTTACGACTCAAGTTTCCCAACCAAGCACCCAGTCGTTCGACCTTGAAGTTAGATGAAGCGTTTATGGTTTTGCTGAATGATCAAGAACGAGAACAATATTTAGAAAATGGTCAGCATGCGGTTGATTTAGGCGCCTGCCCCGGTGGATGGACCTATCAATTGGTGAGACGAAATATGTTCGTCGCAGCCGTTGATAATGGGCCAATGGCGCAGTCTTTGATGGAGACGGGTCAGGTACAGCACTTTCGTGAAGATGGTTTTAAGTTTCAGCCGGAACGCAACAATACTAGTTGGTTAGTCTGCGATATGGTTGAGAGACCAGCCAAGGTGGCTAGGTTGATGTTGAAATGGCTCGCTAATGGTTGGTGCCGTTATGCAATGTTTAATTTAAAATTGCCAATGAAGCAACGTTTTGCTGAAGTAAATCAAGATCTGAATATGTTACGTGAAGGTTTAGCCGAATTAGGATTTGAGTCTGAGGTGAGGGCTAAGCAGTTATATCATGATAGAGAAGAGATCACGGTATTTGCTCGAATTATTTGAGCTGAATTGGGACTCGTCAGAAATGTAAATATAAGCTATCTAATTGCGGTATAAAGGCAGTCTATGCTGCCTTTCATCGGTGCTCTGTGTCGCTTATAGGCGCTCTAAGATAGCTTGAGTGAATTCCTTCGTGCCTGCAATACCACCCAAGTCTCGAGTGGTTCTATCGCCGCTGGCAATCACATCTTTTACTGCGCTTAAAATGGCCGTGGCCTGCGTTTCCATACCCAAGTATTCGAGCATCTGAATACTCGCTAAAATAACCGAGGTGGGGTTGGCAATGTCTTGGTCAGCAATATCTGGGGCGCTACCGTGAACGGCTTCAAAAATTGCGGCTTGTTCACCGATATTTGCGCCTGGAGCCATGCCCAGGCCGCCAACCAAACCTGCACAAAGGTCTGAAAGGATATCGCCAAATAGATTGGTTGTGACCATCACGTCGAAGCGCTCTGGGTACATCACTAAGTTCATACAAGCGGCATCAACAATCATCTCTTCCGATTCGATATCCGGATACTGCCGAGAAATTTCTCGAGCAACCTCTAGAAATAAGCCTGAGGTGGATTTCATGATGTTGGCTTTATGGATGGTGGTTACTTTCTTACGGCCTTCTCGGCGAGCTAGTTCATAAGCAAATTTTACGATGCGCTCGGCACCTTCGCGAGTCACTATACTCATGGCTTCGGCGCTGTTGCCATCTTCGCTACGTTTTTGACCCAGGCCTGAGTACATCCCTTCGGTATTTTCACGTACGGTAATAATATCTATGTTTTCGTAACGTGCTTTAGTCCCAACAAATGAACGTACTGGGCGAATATTCGCATATAGGTCGAAGTGCTTACGCATAGAGACATTAATTGAAGTGAAGCCGGTTCCGACTGGCGTGGTTAATGGGCCTTTTAGGGCAATACCATTTTGTTCAATCAGTTGTAATGATTTTTCGGGTAATAGGCTGCCATCACTTTCTAATGCGGCGAGGCCCGCATTGGCATAATCATACTCGAAACCACAACCTGCTTTGTCCATTATTGCGATGGCGCTTTCGATAATACTTGGTCCAATACCATCTCCAGGTATGACGGTGATTCGTCTTGTTGACATATATCTTCCTAATTCGTAGGTATTTTTATTATCTAAATAAGGGGAGGAGGTAACACTCCGTGTTATTACCCGAGCGAATGGGTTCGGGCAACAATGAGTTTACAATTTTTTAACTGAATACTCAAAAATATTTAGTTTCCAACACTGATTATAGGTCAGATTTCGCCCCAAATAACAACATTTTGAATGCTGAAGAGATCTTATCTCGGTAGGTTTTGATTGGTTTTAATACAGTTTAGCGCAGACTATTCTCTACAATTTACGCTGGTCTTGATTAGCAGGAAAATAATTATCGACGATCAACAGGCCTTGGGGTTATAACGTAATAGTTTCAATGAAAAACCAAGTTTTAAATCGGTTCTTAAGCTGAGCAATTTATGCGCGAGTTGTAGCTCATTAGCGTGCGCTTGAACTTTTGAGGCAAGCTTGTTATTGGTGCTGTTATCATCGAGAATCGCTTGGGTATCAGGATAATTTTTAAGTAGCGTTTGCGCACTTTTCTTACCAATACCGGGTACGCCTGCCACATTCACTCCATTGATGCCAACCAAGGCCCAATAATCGTTTAGTTGTTTGATCGCGATCCCAAACTTCTCTTCGACTTGCTCGATTGAAATATACTCCCGTCGAAAATAGTCATATAAACCGACACCAGCTGAGAGTAATGAGTAGTAGCCTTGATCAGTGGAAATAATGGTTACCGGGTAGTTAGCTGCAATTGCTTTACTGGCGAGCGTGGCACAAATGTCATCGGCCTCTTCGTTAGCCGCAAAGATTGAATCGATCCCCATATCTAATAGTTGGTCTTTTAATGTCTCCAATTGTTCAGCTAATAGCTCGGGCATTGGAGAGCGGTTTTGTTTGTATTGTGGATAAAGCTGCTCTCGCCAAGCCGAACGTTCGCCATCGAATACAGCGACAATATGGGAAGGCTGAAGGCTTGACACTATTCGTTTACAGGCGCTCGAGAGCGCCTGCTGAGTTGATTGACTTAACGAGTCGCGAGGGCTACGTTGCTGCTGAACCGCATAAATTCTACGGATTAAATTTAAAGCATCTATCACGACGAAGTGTTGACTCATTGAGGCAGTTCTCTGTCTTGTTTAATTTGATTTTTAGCGATTTTATAGCATGGCTCATAGTTGCTACCAGGTAATTTCATCCGCTGCTGTTTTACAAAATCTTGCAGTAGCTTATCTAGCATGTTCATTATTTCAGGATCACCATCGATAATGAATGGCCCATGCTCTTCGATTTGTTTTATACCTTCATCTTTTACATTACCACTCACGATGGCGGAGAACGCTCGTCGTAAATTTGCAGCTAATTCTTGGGGGGCTTGATCGTAGTGCAAATTTAACTTTTCTACGTTTTGATGAATAGGAAGAAAAGGATGTTGAAAGCTACTTTCTATTTTTAGGCTCCAGTTGAAGGAATAGGCATCACCAATAGCACGTCGATAGTCTTGGATCTTGGACATCGATGATTTGACGACTTGCGCGGCACTTGCAGGGTCGTCGATAATAATTTGATAGTGTTTCTGTGCTTCGATACCGAGAGTTTTGCCGATGAATTTGTCAATGCTTCTAAAATAAGCTTCACTAGATCTAGGTCCGGTGAGGACGATTGGTAAGGGCTGACGAGCATTTTCCGGATGCATCATAATGCCAAGTATATACAGTAATTCTTCAGCGGTTCCCGCACCACCGGGGAAGATAACGATGGCGTGGCCCATTCGAACAAATGCTTCTAAGCGTTTCTCTATATCGGGTAGAATGACAAGCTCATTAACAATGGGGTTTGGTGGTTCGGCTGCGATGATGCTGGGCTCCGTTAAACCAATGTAACGACCGTTGTTTACTCGTTGTTTGGCATGTCCGACAGTGGCACCTTTCATTGGACCTTCCATTGCTCCAGGGCCACAGCCAGTGCAGATGTTTAATTCTCGCAATCCCAATTGGCTTCCCATCTCTCGAGTATATTGATACTCGTTTTCGTTGATCGAATGTCCGCCCCAGCAAACGACTAAGTTTGGTTCAATTCCAGGGTGAATCACTCGAGCATTACGTAGCATGGAAAAAACTAAATGGGTGATATGTGGTGATTGATTAAAATCTAAATAAGAGAGTTTTTGGATTTCATTAGAAACATACAAAATATCACGTAAAACGCTAAATAGGTGTTCTTGAATACCGCGGATAATTTCGCCATCCACAAATGCTTCTTCTGGTGCATTGATTAACTCGAGTTTTACGCCACGTTCCCTACTAAGGACTTTAATGTCAAAGTTTCGATAGCGTTCTAAAATCTCACGGCTGCTGTCGGTTTTACTTCCCGAATTGAGTACTGCAAGGCTGCAGTTTCGGTATAGGAGATAAATATCTTTAGAGGCACTTAAAGCAAGTTGGTCGACTTCTAGTTGTGATAACAAGTTCATGCTACCAACAGGATTTATATGGGTAATCATCAACACCTCACGTCTATTTCAGGTTACTTTACCATAACAGTATAACGTGAGGAGTTGTGTTAGCTGATACTTATTTCGTATTACTTCATAAATAACTAGTTGATTAAGTTGACTTTGTCACGACCACTGCTTTTTGACTCGTATAAAGCTTGGTCTGCACGCTCGAATGCATCAAGCGGTTTATCGCTATCTTTAAAAAGGGTTGCACCAATAGAAACTGTAATTGAAACCTGTTTTTCTTTAAATCGAAAGGGCAGGGTCTTAATCTGTTCGCGAATATTGTCAAGTGGCACCATCACTGCGTCAGGTGAGATATTCGGCATCAATAAAACGAATTCTTCACCGCCAAAACGAGCTAAAAAGTCGGTATCTCGAAGGCTATTCTGCAACGCTCTGGCGATCACTTTGAGTGCTTTATCACCAGCCATATGGCCAAACTGATCATTAATTGATTTAAAGTGGTCAATATCAATAATAGCCATGCCCAAATTATAACCATAACGCTTCCAGCGTTTGTACTCGAGCTCTAAACGTTCGTCTAAGGCTGCTCGGTTGTATACTTGAGTGAGACTATCGATGAACAATTTATGTTTGTGAGCATTGAGTCGCTTTTTATACTCTTGAGTTTCTTCTCGAACCAAACGAAGCTTTAATTCAACTTCACCAAGTTCGTTCAATAACTCAGTCGTTCGTTGCTCTAGTTGTTCTTTTTCTTTGAATACGTCGGTAATCTGAATTAAGCGATTTTGGATTGAATGCTTTAAACTATCTAAGTTACTGCTAGAGCGTACTTCCGCACCGAGCTCTAGTATACGGTCTTTTAATACGCTGTTATTTTGCTGCTGATTTTGATGGATTGACTTAGATTGACTTAGCGAGTCGACAAACTGATCGTGGGCACCGCCTAAACTTTCGTTTAAAGAGTATAAAAACTCTTGAGCGGCTTTACGTTCTTCACGACTGCCTTCGATGATGAGTTGAATCACATTGATACACAAGCTAGGCAAGTCGCTAGGTTCTATACCTACTAATAAGTCAGAACGTATCTGTGCCAGTTTGTTACCAACTTCACCGCTATAATCTAGTTCGGTGATCAAACGTTGTAAATCATCACAAATGCGAGTGTGTAAACGACTATCTAAAATACTTTCTTTCGGCTTTACAGCGGTAACATTTTCATTACTGGTGTGAGCTCCGCCTATTGAAGGTTTATTGAGTAGCGCTTGATAATAATAATTGAGTAACTGTTCGATACGAGCCTGATTATCGCTGTGAGAATAAGCTGGGCTCTGCTCTAAAAAATCAGTAAGTTTGCGGCGTAATTGAGGAGGTAAACCATTAATTCGTTTAAGTGATTCCCCCGACGTTTTGATAATTCGTTGGTTGTGAGCGAGGACCGTTTTTAAGGTCTTACTATGTTGTTTAAATAGGCCATCTAATTCGTTTTGATATTGCGAAATAGCTGACAAGTCGTCATTACTCTCAACATCCTTGATTAGTTGCTGTAGTTTATTATCAAGTTGTTCATCTAAGCCATAACAAATTTTAGAAAGGCTTGAAATTAGTTGGCTTATTGATTTCTTTTCCATTCTAACCTTTGCCTCTTGGCCTAAAACATTCTGGGTGGAGTTTTCTATATTGTTTCTCACCAACGCGAGGCGTTTCTTAATCGTGATGATATCGCTCATCGTTTAAACCAACACATCCTAGTATGCCTAATAACTGCGATTAGCATAACACGAGATCTACGACAACTATAGTTGTTGGGTCTGCAAATGTTAAGGCAAATAGTCATCTATACCTACCAATTGATTATGCTCTTATCAGTGGATGAATTCACTTTTACTAAGCCCTTGCTTATTGCCTGTTTTACATCTTGTCTTATATCACTACAGAAAAATGCAGCATGTGAACCTTTCATTGCTGTTAACTCTACCCATTGGTTCTGTTGCGTGTGAGCAGATAGTTGTTGAGCCCCTTCTAAAGCGAGCCATAAAACTTCGGTCATTCCGCTATCGTCAATTGCATCTTCGGCTTTAGTTAAAAATGGGGCAATACAAGTGCCAATCGAAATTATCAACTTAAGCTTTTGCTTTATAGCATATCTTTCTGCTTCATCAACCACCATTCTGCAAATTTGTTCTGCGGATAGTTGCTTCAAAGAGAGGCAAATAAGTAGCTGATGATCGTTGATATGTCCTAACTGATAATCTTTATCAAACTGAGTTATCAGCGCTTCAATCACATTTTTGTTGAATTCCCTACGAAGTTTAAACCCTAAGCTGTGTTGGCCAACGGTGCTGAGATGCTCAATAGATATTAGCAACAGAACTTGCGGTGATTGCGTTGATGAGAGATGTTGCTTGCGTAAATATTGTAAGGGGCTATCGCTGTTGGCTAGTTGTTGCCAACCCGTAATGGGATGCTGGTTCAGCTGTTGGTTTAGATGCCTCACTAAGGCTTTTCTTGATAACAGTTTCTGCCTAGTGATTAAGAATAAAAATAATATCATCACTGCAAAAACGCAGACTAAGACTAAGACCAGTTGCTGAAAGCTACTTTGTTGCTGTATTAAGGCTTTTTCTTTGGTCAGGTCGGATAACTGTTGGGCTTGTTCAATATACTGATAGTGTTGCTTAAATTGTTCACGTTTTAGCTCGTTACTTATCTGTTGATATTGTTGGTTTAAGCTGTGGTAAATTTTAAATTCTTCTAAGGCGAGGGCGTAATTGCCATTTTGCTCGTAGGCTTCGGTGAGTAACTTGTATACTTTGCTATGGCTATTCGATAAGCCAATGGTGTTGGCTAAAGCTTCGGCTTTTTCTAGTTGTAAAATAGCTAAGCCACTCTCATGGTTGTTGATATGTAATTCGCCTAACAGTAGTAAGCTATGTAACAATTTACTGGGTTGATTTAATCGAGTAAATAATTGTCTAGCGATTTGTAGATGAACTAAAGCTGGCGTGTAGTCTGTGAATTCCATATAGGTGCTGCCTAGGCGCAGTTCAATGTCGGCCAATAGCGGTAAGTTATGATTGGCCTTTGCTATTTCTTTTGCATTTAGATAGTGCACCAGAGCTGCGTCATTGTCCTTGGCGAGCTTGGTCATATCCGCTAGTTTAGTTATTTCTTCAGCCTGTAGATCGAGATTATTGAGACTTGCTGCATCATCGATGGCATCCTGTTGAAACTGCTGAGCGATAACCAGCTCACCTTGCTCCAAATAGACCTGTGCCATATTGGCTTTGAGTTTGCTGTTGAGTAGCAAGGCTTCATTATTGTGGATGTCTTGATCATCTAACTCCGCCTCTGTTAGGTGATTGAGCGCTAATTCAGGCTGTTTATTTAACAAGTAATAATCTGCCAGTAAGGCTTCAGACCACGCCCTGAGTATCGGTGATTTACTGGTATAAGCCTCTTCCTTCGCTTTTAATAGATGGTTTTTGGCTTCGTTATTTTTACCTTGGTTTTGGTAGTAAAGCGCTTGCACTTTTTGTAGTTGAAAGCGCATGTTAGATAAGGGGAAGATCTTTAGTTTTTCGATACCAGCTTGTGCTAAAGCGATATAATCTTGTGCCTGTATTGCCCATTTGGGGTCACTACTCATGGCCAGTGCTGCAATAATATAGGCTTGAGTTAAATGGGTTGGCTGTTGTTTTGCTAAGCGAATGGCGTGATGAATATAGACCTGAGCTTGTTGTGGATTATTGGTGCGGTAGGCACATAAAGCGGCAATTTGATAGCGGAGTATGTCGATTGTACCTGTTGTTACCGTTTGCTCAGTGGTCGTCTCCTGTTGGTTCAGTGTTTTCGCTAAATGTTCTAGGCAATTCCTAGGGTTGGCTATCAGCTGTTGGCGTAACGGTTCTAATGTTTTAGGAACATTGATAAAGCCATTTTCATAGGCCCAGCTATTGGCAGAAAACGGCCCGCAGAGTAATACAAGGGCAAACCATAAATACGATTTTAGCGAGAAATTGGGCATTATATTATTGGCGAATTAAGCGCCAATTTCCTAGTTTTGTGCTTGCTAGGGGATCATCGCTGCGCATTGGATTAATATCTAAGCCGCCACGCCGCGTATATCTGGCATAGACTGTGAGCGTCTTGGGCTGGCAATAATGTTTTAGGTCGGTGAAAATTCTTTCAACACATTGCTCATGAAATTCATTATGTTGGCGGAATGAGACTAGATATTTTAATAAGGCTTGCTGATTGATTTTAGGCCCTTGGTAATCGATATATAAACTTGCCCAATCTGGTTGATTGGTTACCAAACAGTTAGACTTGAGCAAGTGGCTGTTAAGTGATTCATGTACGATAAGATTAGGATCTGCGGCACCTTCAAGTAAAGAAGGATCGAGTTGATAACTTAAAATTTTAATATCATCTTGCAGGTCGATATTTAGGCCCGGTATCGGGCGAGTGTCGAAGGTGCTATCAATGTTGCTCAGTGTTACTTCTACCTCACCTTCGGCGCATTGCGCTAGATCGCGTCTTAGTACTTTTTCAACGGCAGAAAAGTTGGCAAAGTGGCTCTGGTTAAAGCTATTGAGATATAACTTGAATGATTTTGATTCGATCAAACATCGAGAGCTAGCCATTATTTTCACTTCAGCGACGGCTACGGTTGGAAGTCCGTTCTCATTTAGCCACGAGAGTTCGTAGAGGTTCCATAAGTCATATCCCGAAAAGGGCAGTGTTTGCGCTTCTACAATATTTAATTGTTGACGATTTAATTGGCGTGGTACGCCTTGTAACAGTTGCGGTGAATAATGACTAATGTAGTCGGTCGGTTTACCGAGACTTAATCGCTCTTTTAGCTGTTCAGTGGTGTTTACAGGCTGTTTTGTCATGGTTTTATTCGATCGAATTGGTTAGGCTTAGTTTATCTTAAATCGAAACGAAACACATCAATGAGCAGTACGATATCCTCACCACTGGCCTCTATTTATGCGAAGTTTGAACAGCAATGGCAAAATTCGAGCTACCCTAAACTCGATTATGATGAACAATGGCTTTCACCATGTATTCTAAGCTCTCCTCAACAACAGCAAGTCGATTGGCACCCGGTTGTTCGGAAAATAGTTGCAGATTTTAGTGGTATCGAAACGGCTTTAGAATTGACACTACATCCAAGTATTAAATCTTTTTATGGCGATTATTATGCCTCAAGCCTGGTAGTTAATTTTCAAAATAATCGCATTGAATTAGTTCAACCGTGGAATGAGCAAGATTTCGAGCTATTGTTGGAAAATATGATAGGTCATTTACTCATGCAGCGTCGTTTAAAGCAGCCTCCAACGGTATTTATTGCGACAACTGATGACGAAATGCAAATCGTGAGTATTGATAATAATAGCGGTGAAGTGTTACTTGAGCAGTTAGGTAAGGGGGTTGAGCGCGTGCTGGCGAGCACGCTTGATGAGTTTTTAGAGCAATTGAGCTTAGCGGACTAAGATTTAAAATCCCAAGAGATATTCGATACCAAGCGGCAGCGTTCGCATTTAAAGTCTAAAATATCGTGTAGGTTTTCTGTTAATCGCCATGGCTGGTTGCAGCTGGGACAGTGACGTTGGCTTTCGGCTAATAAGCTGTCGCCGCCGACGCGATATAAATATAAGTAGGTCGGGGTCTTCGTTAAGTATTCTAGGCGCTTGCATAAATCTGAGCCGCGTTGAAATAAGCGGCTATGGGTACTACTTATTTCTTGTATAGCACTGAACTCCAATATACTGCCATTCATTTGCAATTGGTCGCAAGCAGACCAGTCTTCTTGCCATTTTATCAACTGTCGATGGTCACCATTTGCAACGGCAGGAAAGTGATAAAGGGGCATCGGTGTAAAGTGTTCTCCACAACGCAGCGGAGAACAGGTTTGTAAATAATTGGTATAGAGAATTTGCCACGAGGGGCTAAGGCAATTATCACTGTCATCGGCATTAATGTCGCGGCCTAATATTTTTACTTTGGGGCTGAGTAAACTTGCTTCGCTTAGGGCCTGTTTGGCGTGTTTGACCTGCTGACTCTGATAGTTTTCTTGTAGACTATCGACTTCTGGACAAAGCACTCGGACACTAAATACGGCATCTTTTAAGACTATTGGAAATTCTCGACCAATGATCTGACCGTTATAGCGCCAGCAATCAAGTAGTTGGTTAATTGCTTTTTCTGCTTGGCTAATGGTGGTATCAGCAAAGCATTCTAGCTCTATGATTGCGAGATACATCTTAGGATTTTGACTCAAGTTGATTAATACGAGTGACTAACAGCGCAAGCTGCGATTCTAAATGCGTGATACGCTGCTCCAATGATTGTCGCTCGCTTTTGTTAGTCGTTACGGGCTGCTCTATGGTGAGTTGCTTGATGATAGTCGGATCTCGTTTATAGGCATTCAATGCGGCGATAACGACTGGCATGGGTTGGCGAACACTGAGCCGAGCTTTAATCAGCGCTAAGCTGGGTTGCTTATTCTCGTCAATCAGGGATTTGATAGCTAATAGAACGATATTTTGTGACATCTTGATGGACCTTAGTGGCTGGTAGTAGGTTGGTAACTTCGCACTAACTGTTGAATCGCTGCTTGTAAATTGGTGCTGTTGTTGGGATCCCTCAATTGGGCGAGAACGAAGCTGCGTAACGAAGGAATAAACACCAGATCAGCAAAGATTTGCTGAAATAATTGGTCATCTTGTTGTGTTGCGAGAGCCTCAAGAAATATTCTGAGCTGGTGTGGTTGTTCTAAAACACGCCATAAGCGACCAGCAATGGCAATAAAGCTATGGATTGAATGGGCAGCTCCGAGCTGAGCGTTGAGGGCTTTGTTCACTATGCTGGGAACGGTACAACCCGCTAAGGCTCGAAGGTAAAGGCTCGCTAAATTCTCATCTCTTGTCAAAATTAGAGTGTGCTGTTGTGCAATCACGTGACTGAGTTGTTGATCGATACTGGCGTGTTCCAGTAACTCTAGAGTTTTGTTTGCGACTTCCATTGGTAAGTGAGGGAAAGCCTTTGCCAGCAGTTTACTATTATCATCTCTATCGAGCCGAGCAACAATATCGGCGAGTCCCTGTAGAGCTAGCTGCGGCCATTTATCCCAAGCGGAGCCTTGTAAGTAGTCTCGTACTGACGGGTAATGTTTGGAAGGTGGCAGTGCGCAATGCTTTTTATAGAGCGCATTAAAATAAGCCAATTTTTCTTCAGTCGGCTTAAAAATGTACTGGTTATTTGCTAAAGCTTGTTGTTGCTGTTGATTGGGTTGTTGGTCAAGCTGTTGCCCCAAGGCTTCAATCACCAATTGAATAAACTGGTCACGTGCCCCGAGTTGTATGAAACCTTGTTCATCAACCGGGAATTGTAAAAACCAAATATAGGGGGTATTGGCTTGCTGCTTTTGCCAAAAACATAAAGCAAATCGAGCTTGTTGTTGAATTGGCGCGGGGTAGGGTAAGTCATTAGTTTCAACTTTTTGGAAATCTTGATTATCAATCTGCTGAATTTGTCTGCCCATTTCATAGACGCGTAGCTCACTGCCGGAAAGCAACAGGATGTCACTTAGTGTGTTTGTATTATTCATAACTTAAGATTAGTTTTTGTTTTGAGTTGACGCTGTTGGCCTCAGTATCCACATTTATCTTCTTGAGAGCAATTATTGGGGAAGCTTTAGCTTATGCAGCGTTAAGCTGCCGTTCACCAGTAAGCAATGTTATAATCGCGGCTTTTAAGATTAACATTGTATGCGTTTTAGGATCAGAGAGCAGTTATTCGCCATTGAGCGCTGCTTAAAGAAAAATCAATGTTGGCAAGATTTACCGCCTCATCCCGATTTATTACAAAGCACCCAACCATTTTGTGTAGATACACTGAACTTAGAGCAGTGGCTACAGTTTATTTTGCTGCCTCGGCTGCATACTTTATTGGATGAAGGTCGCCCGCTGCCTCGCCGCATCGCTATCACGCCCTATGCCGAAGAGGTATTGAAACACTCTCCAAAGGACAATCGTGATTTGTTGTTGCTTTTGAGCCTATTTGATCAGAGTTTTAACGATGACTGAAAACCTAGATTTAAACGCAGAGCTGGTTGAAGCGATCCCTTGTGAATTGACCGTGTTATATCAAGATGAGCACTATGTTGCGATATATAAACCAGCAGGCTTATTGGTTCATCGTAGTTGGATAGCTAAAGAAGCCACTCAATTTGCGCTGCAAATTTTACGCGATCAATTGGGTCATTATGTTTACCCGGTACACCGACTCGACCGTCCTACCTGTGGAGTTTTGGTGATGGCAACCTCTTCGGAGGCTGCAAAAAAATTGGCAGAGCAGTTCGCCAGTCACCGAGTATATAAAGAGTACTTAGCGGTGGTTAGAGGTTATGTGGAAGGCGAGCATCAGTTGGATTACCCATTAAAAGAAAAGCACGACAAGATGGTCGATGGAAGGGCCCAACAGGATAAACCAGCTCAGTCGGCCTTTACCTGTTATCGTGGTTTAGCTCAGGTCGAGTTACCTTACCCGAGTGGAAAATTTGCAACATCACGATATAGTTTGTTGAGTTTGAAACCTAGAACAGGAAGAAAGCACCAACTGCGTCGGCATATGCATCACCTGAGTCACCATATTATTGGTGACACCACCTATGGTGATGGGCGACATAATCGACTGTTTAAAAGCTTAGGGCACCCAGGGCTTTGGTTGATTTCTAAGCAAATTGGTTTTGTGCATCCTTATTCTGCTAAAGATATTCTGATAGAGAGTCCCCTTCCTGAGCGCTGGATTAAGCTATTTAAGCTGATGTCTTGGAATTAGTTCCATTATTATGTGTGATGCATATCACAAAACGGAAAGCTTTTTTGAACCATGAAAGGGTTTTCATTGTCGCGTAATAAAATTACCACCTTTAGGGTTTTACTTTAACTTTTAGTTATAAATTTGGTTATTTGACTACTGAAAGGGTTTTCAATGTGCTTGAAAACATTTTCAAGTGTTTTGTCGCTGACAGTCTTCAACGTGATCTAACGCAAGATTTATCGCTAAATACCTTGTTTTCAAGCCATTTTCATAAAAATTAAACTGTGATCCAGTTCAAGGTTGCGAGGGATCCTGCTCCCTATAATCCTCCTCAGTTAGCGGTTATAAGCACACTTACAAATGCGCCGTTAGCGCTTACCGTTCAAGGTAAGGGATGAGTATACAAAAGGAAAAGGATTAGATTATGAAACTGAAAACACTTGCTGTAGCAGTCGCTGCCGCAACAATTTCTTCAAGCGCCTTCGCAGTTGATTTTCACGGTTATATGCGCTCAGGTATTGGCCTTGGTGCCGATGGAGGCCAAAGCTGTTCTGTTAGCAAAACTTACGTTGGTCGTTTAGGTAATGAATGTGACACCTACGCAGAATTAATTCTAGGCCAAGAGCTATATAGTAAAGGCGGAGTTAAATTTGATTTTGGTAGCAATCTTGCTTATACATCTAACCAAAATAATGACTGGGAAGGGACGAAGACAGGTACTGGTAATAATGAGGATGGTGATACAGATATCGCCATTCGTGAAATGAACGTTGTTGCAAAAGGCGTTCTACCTTTCGCTCCTGACGCTTCTGTCTGGGCGGGTAAACGTTTCTATAAACGTAACGATATTCATATTCTTGACTTTTATTACTGGGATGTTTCAGGTCCAGGTGCAGGGATTGAAGATATCCCAGTGGGCCCTGGTAATCTGAGTTTTGCCTGGACTCGCAGTGATCGTCAAGAAGGCTTTGTAACTAAGGCAAGTCATGATAGCAACGGTGATTATGTAGAAGGTACAGGTTCTGCTCGTAACCAAAACTTGTTTGATGTTCGCTATACAGGCTTGTCGATCGGTGGTTCGAATACCCTTGACTTTGGTGTAACTTACGCTTATGTCAATACGACTGAAGCGCAAGACGCAGAAAATAAGGGTGAAAAATCAGGTGTAATGTTAACCTCGCAGTTGACCACTGGTATTGCTGGCGGCTTTAACAAATTTGTGGTTCAGTATGGTACAGAAGGTTACGCACATGCCCTTCGTTACACTGGTGGTGGTAACTGGTATGGTTCTGAGAACAGTGGTCATGGTGGTAAGGCATATCGTGTAATTGATCATGGTGTGGTTACCTTTGGTAAGTCTGTAGATTTGGCTTACGCGGCTGTTTATGCTTCTTATGATCGCGATGATTTTGCCAGCAGCCATAATTACTGGAATGCAGTTGTGCGCCCAAGTTATAAATGGAGCGATTATCACAAAACTATTCTAGAGTATGGTTACTATGATGCCGATGATGATTCATGGGGTAAATCTAAAAACAGTAAGTTGACTTTAGCGCAAGCGATCTCCGCGGGTCCTGGTTTCTGGGCTCGTCCTGAAATCCGCTTATTTGGTTCTTATGTGAAAGACCATGAAAATGATAGCTTAGCTAAAGGTAAAAACAACGAGTTTGAATACGGTGTACAAGTGGAAGCTTGGTGGTAAGGCTTAGCCGATACACTATAGTTCAAACAAACTGATATTTTATCTAGCCAGACCCTCAAAAACATATTATTTTGAGGGTCTTTTTGTTTATTTACGGGAGTCTCTTGTGCGACATAATTGGTTTTGGATAGTAGTGGCCGCATTGGTCTTGAGTGCATGTTCCTCTAATAATGGACTTAAAGGATTGAATGTAAGTGGTGGTAGTGGTGACTATTACTATAGTCCTCAAGTTTCAAATCAACTTTTGGATTCTGCTGCTTTATGTTGCAATTCCTTAGCGGATATTGATTATAAAACTGTAGACTTTAATTATTTAGCTGATGAAGTGCTTGGGAAAGGGAGTCCTGCGTTTAATTTCGATAGTGGGAAAAGTTTTTTTCTAGCTTATAAAATTCCAAACAGTAGCACAGACTTTCCAATTACGGTGTCGAGTTATATTCGTGAATCGTTATTTGCCCCAAAAGTCGTACTATTAAATAGTAATTTTGAAGTCACACGCGTGGTTCCTGGAAAGAATTTTATTTATAAACCAGCAAGAGGCTTTAGCCGCGACCGCTTGACCTCTAGTTTTTCGATCCGCCGAGCGGCTCTCCCGCAAGAAAAGGAAGAATACTTACTTATTTATACGACGGATGCCTTAAAAACGGGCAAAACTCAGATCACGCATCCAGCCAAGGTGGAGGCAGAAGCAAGAGGCAATGATATCCCTCAGATCCCTGATCCGATGCTTCCCAATGTAGCAACAGGTGTGGTTGAGGTTCAGTTTAATGTCGCAGAAAATTCGCTTAACTGGTTATCTGGACCTTTATTTAGTAGTTCCAGCTCAAATGCAACTCCCGCAGTGGCTGTTCAAGCGAATCAGGAAGCGGTTGTTAGTCAGTCTGCAGTTGGTGAGCCAGTTATTCGTGACCATCGCAGTAAGCGCCATTCTGGAATGTTGGCCGAAACCGAACTATTTTATAATCAGTTGATCCAAAAAATGGTGACTGACGGTCATATTGAAAAGGCCTTACAATTGGTTGAAGAAGCCGAATATGCTGGCTCTCAGACGGCTCGTGATACTTTTATTAAAGCAGTTAAAAATTAATAATATTCATTTATGTGGATATCGTGAGTGAGCCTAGCTCGGTTTATCGCAAAGAAACTTTTAATCTCGCTTATTGCTAAAGGCCACCGATATATGGTGGCCTTTATTTTGAGTGAGTAAAATTCCTGTTTAGCTTACCACCAGGCTTCCGCTTGTAGACCAAAAGTTAATTCATCTTTAGAGCTTGTGTCACGGGAGATCCGTTGATCAGACTTAGCGTAAGTGGCAAATGCACGTAACGCTGGGCGGGCAAATACACTTGGGCCTGCTTGCCATTGCTGCGCGAGTGTTACCTTCGCGAGTTTATTGTCTTGTTCACCGTTGGCTTTTGCCACATCTTGGAATTCAACGACGTCGTAACCCACGTCGAGGATAGTCGATAAGTGATTATTCCAGTTGTATTGTGGGCGAACACCAACCGTGAATAATGAAGATCCCTGTTGGTCGTCCTTATCGTAGTTCTCGTAGTTAACCACGTAAGTAAGGGCCAGATTCTGCTCAGAAAAGCTGAGCATACCGTGGTTCAGTATCCGGTAATAGCTGGCTTGGTTTGAGCTGGTTTCTTTATAGTTGAATCCGCTAAGTTGACCAAAAGCTCCAATTTTCGCCATTGCGTCCGTCGCATAGGTGATAGAGAGTTGATTAAAGCCACCAAAGAAGTTTTCTTGAGTATGTTCTGCAAGAATGAAGAGTCCACTGTTTTCAAAATTATGGTTGGGCTGTTGACCTGCGAAGTCTTGACCTTGTTGGTCGCTGTATGCACCGTAAATTGTAGCAATACCTAAGTAACCATCTCGATTGGTTTGAATACCATCTAAACGTAAATCAATATTGTTACCTGAGTAATTTTCTAATCCTTCATCATTTACAATGGGTTGTTGTTTGTTGGTGAAATAAGCTTCTTCTGTATTGCGGATCCATGCGGCAGAAAGTTTTGCAAAACCAAGGTCTATATTTTCTATCCCTCCACCAGCTCCGGCATTTGCTAAGTAGTAGTAATCGATTTGATGCACGTCTCGACGTTGGTAATAACGTTTTCCGGCCCAGATGTTTGCACCAGCCAATGATTCGATCATATTTTCACCGGCAACATACATTTCGCGAGTCGCGGGGGCTTCAGCTTCCCAATCTTTTTCTTGGGCAACTGAATAAGCGAAGAGAGTATTCACCGACATCTTTTGGTTACCTTCTTCCCAAGCATTGGCTTTTAAACCTATTTCTGCATAGGTTTCGCATTCGTTGCCTAAGCGGTGTTTGTAGGGCGAGCCATCGGCTTGAAAGCACATTTGATCGCCTCCGGAACCAGTTGCACCAATGCCTGATCGCATATAACCGTGAAACTCCGGATTAATCGCAAAGGTTTGAGAGGATATTGTTGCAGCTGCCAAAGCAAGAGATAGTGTTTTTAACTTCATTGAGTGGACCTTGTATTTTAAATAGTTAATGACGACATTCCAGCATCCTGTGCTGAATTTTTGATCCATTGTAAAATAATATGTCGAAATACATTGTCTCAGCAGTTTGTAAATTTGTCTTGAGATCTTGCTCGCACAAATAATATGAAAATCCTTTCAGTGCTGATAAATTCAAATTTTTTTGGTCATTTAATTTTTATTTTTGATTTAAAATAGATTTTTATATTAAATTTTGAGGTTTTTACTGGCGAGCTGTAGTGCCTTAGAACTCATTGATAATCGTACTTTGTTACCAAAAAAAGCTAATTTATCAACAAGGTATAAAGTCGTTACAAACTGTTACAAAATGAGGGCTTTAACTTGTTCTAAATCGCATTTTTTTGAAACGTATGCCCCTACACTTACGCCCAGAAATCGCGATAAACAATTTAGCGGTGACTTTGAAGTAAATATTTAATCTGGTAATAAGTTGGTCGTATCGTCAATTTATTACCAAGGCTATATTTTGTACAACAAACAGCCCTTTAGGAGCTTACTATGTTTAAAAATTTGTTTGCGCAAGCGCAAAAGGTAGGTAAAGCATTGATGCTACCCGTATCAGTGTTACCGGTTGCGGGTATTTTGCTAGGGGTTGGCGCAGCTGACTTTAGCTGGATGCCTCACATCATATCGCAACTCATGATGAATGCAGGTGATGCTGTATTCGGTAATATGGCGTTGCTATTCGCTGTGGGTGTTGCTCTTGGTTTTACCAATAACGATGGTGTTGCTGCGTTAGCATCTATTGTTGGCTTTTACATTATGTCCAAAACACTAACTGTTATGGCAGTGGTTATGGGCGTTGATTCTATTAATACAGGTGTGCTCGGCGGTATCCTATCAGGTGGCGTCGCAGCTTGGGCCTTTAACCGTTTCTTCCGACTCCAGCTTCCAGCGTATTTAGGCTTCTTTGCTGGTAAACGTAGTGTGCCGATTATCACTGGTTTCCTAACCATATTTTTAGGTGTTGCGCTTGCGTTTATTTGGCCTCCTATTGGAAATGGCATTGCGGTATTCTCTCATTGGGCGGCAGAACAAAATCCAACATTAGCCTTTGGCATTTACGGCATCGTTGAGCGTTCACTCATTCCATTCGGTCTTCACCATGTTTGGAACGTTCCATTTTTCTTCGAAGCGGGAACTTGTACGACAGCTTCCGGTGAGATTGCTCACGGTGTATTGACTTGTTACCTACAGGCCGATGAAGCGTCACGTGTCGCTGGTAACGGTTTTGGTCAGTTAGCGGGTGGCTACTTGTTCAAAATGTACGGTTTACCTGCAGCGGCTATTGCGATTTGGCATGCTGCTAAACCAGAAAACCGCGCTAAAGTTGGTGGTATTATGGTGTCTGCGGCATTGACATCATTTCTAACTGGTATCACCGAACCAATTGAGTTTGCATTCCTATTTGTTGCGCCATTGTTATATGCGATTCACGCGCTGTTAGCTGGTTTTGCTTTTGTTATTACTAATAGCTTAGGCATGGTTCATGGTACTTCTTTCTCACATGGTTTAATTGATTTCATCGTGTTATCAAGTAACGCTCAGAAACTTTGGTTATTCCCTGTTGTGGGTATCTGCTATGCAGCTCTTTACTATGTTGTATTCCGTGTTGTGATCGCTAAATTTGACCTGAAAACTCCGGGTCGTGAAGACGAAGACAGCGCTGAGATTGGCGTTATATCTGAAGATAAAATGTCTCAAAGTTTAGTGGATGCTTTTGGCGGTAAAGACAACATCGTTAGCTTAGATGCATGTATTACTCGCTTACGTATTCAAGTAAAATCGGTTGAGTCGGTTAATCAGCCGGCACTGAAATCCTTAGGTGCTGCTGGTGTGGTGATCGCGGGCCAAGGTGTTCAAGCCATTTTTGGTACTAAATCTGATAACCTAAAAACTGACATGGAAAGTTATTTAAAAACGGTATAAGTTTTTAAATATCTAGAAAAGGAGGCTTAGGCCTCCTTTTTATTTGATAATAAAAAGTACGTTTTGTTGGTGGTACGACCCTAACTTAAAAGACTAGGCTTCATTCTGTGTTCGTCGGCTATGAATACCAGCGATCGCTATTAGATATCATCGGTTTATTCTTTAGTACTAGAGAAGTGAATTTAAGCTTGGTTGTAGACATGACGAATGGTGCAGCTCTGCTAATACCAATCTGATTCATGATATGAGCAACTAATTGTGCTGATAACGAGGCATGAAGTGCAGCCATGAGTAGCGCTAATTGTAAGATGCATAACCTAGTTTGCGGTGATTTGGGCAGTAACAACGAACAGATAATGAGTTAGATTGGTATTAGTCGATAAACTCGTTAATATTTTTATTTCAGCCTAATATGCAAAACGCCCGATGGAAGTGCATCGAGCGTTTATATTGAAATAAGTGCCAAGCGATAATATTAGGGGAGTTAATATTTATTGCTTAAAGTCTTTCTAACTTAGCTTCAATTTCAGCAATTTTGCTACTCACTACTTTTTCCAGATGTCGCAGCTCTGCCAGCACTTGCTGTTTGGTATCTTTTTCCTGTTGATCTCGGCGTGTGATTTTGTCTAATTCTTCAACAATAAAGCGCAGGTTGGTGTTGATTTCAGAGACATCTTTATAGGTACCACGTCCACCATCCACTAATACGGTTTTCTTTTGGCGAGGGTATTTAAACTTAACACTGCGTGTTAAAAAATCACCTTTTTCTTTATGGAAGTATATTTTTAGTGTGTCAGACATCGCTTCTTGGCGAAGGCTGTAACGCTCTATATCTGCTGGGTTGGTGATGCCAATACTTTTTAGATTGTCGTACATAGATTTTCCTTCATAACAAATCGCTAAACTGAAGACTGGAACAGCTGCCACCGCAACATACTGCAGAGCCTGTTATTAGCAGCATAGCGCATTAGAGATCAGAAGGAATCTGAAATAAGTGGTTTTTTGAATTTGATGATGAAATATTTAGATGCAACCAAATGGCTGAGCGCCACTTGGTTGCATGATGGCTTAGTTATGGGCGTGCAGCGCTTCATTTAGAGCAATTGCTGTTTTATTGGTTAGGCACTCGATGGCACCACTGATACTATTACGGCGGAATAATAGGTCTGATTTACCTGCTAATTCACGGGCCTTAACGGTTCCAAGTGATTGTTTGTTTTCATCGATTAAGATGACTTTGGTTCCTGCTGTAATATATAGGCCTGATTCGATGGTACAGCGGTCACCCAAGGGGATACCTGTTCCGGCATTCGCACCAATTAGTGATTCTTCTCCTACCGCAATCACCATGTTACCGCCGCCAGAGAGGGTACCCATAGTTGAGCAACCACCACCAAGGTCGGAGCCTTTGCCAACAAATACACCCGCAGATATCCGCCCTTCAATCATGCTGGTGCCGGCGGTTCCCGCATTAAAGTTGCAGAAACCCTCATGCATGACGGTTGTGCCTTCACCAAGATAGGCACCCAAGCGTACCCGAGAGGTCGCTGCGATACGTACCCCATTCGGCACAACGTAATCGGCCATTTTAGGGAACTTATCCACTGAACTAACTTGCAGTAATTCGCCTTTGGCTCGTGCTTCCAATTGGCGAGCCGGTAGCTCGCTTAAGTCGATAGCGCCTTGATTAGTCCATGCAACATTTGGCAATACAGCAAAGATACCACTTAAGTCAGTCCCATGTGGTTTGACTAAACGATGCGACAGCAAATGCAGTTTTAGATAGGCTTCTGGAGTGGACTCGGCTGCACTATCTTCCTCGAGTAAACACAATACACGAGATTGCTGGCTACTGGCTAAAGCTTCTAAGGCACTCACTTGTGCGTTTAGGCCCAAGGATTTAGCATTGTTCAGTAGGCTAGTCATTGCTGCGTCATCAAGCTCTATTACTTGTTTTCCCGAGGTATAATTGAGCCCCTTGGTCAATTCACATACTTCTGCTTTGCTTGGGTGTAATACAGGGCTTGGGTAAAAAACTTCTAGCCATTGGCCATTTGCGTTTTTACTGCCAACGCCAATGGCGTAACTAAAAAAGTCTTTAGACATGATTGTCTCCATTTATTGTTTGAGTCTGCATAAATATTATTGTTTGAGTGCTTGTTCCAGAATAGATTTAAGCTGTTGCTTTTGTTCTGGACTAAGTTTTTCCCGTTCAGCATTACTAATACTAAAGAAATCTTCGGCTTTTTCACCAATAGTGGTGATTTTAGCTGCATGAATGGTGTAATTAAACGATTGAAAGACTGCACTGATCCGAGCCACTAGGCCAGGCTTATCCAAAGCAATGATTTCAATTAAAGTCCGGTTCCCTTTTGTGGGTAAAAATTCAACTCGAGGCGCAATAGAAAACTGTTGCACTTGTCTGGGGACACGACGTTGCTTTAGATCGATGGGCACCGCAACGTGTAATTTGGTTGCGAGTGTTTGTTGTAACAATATACCACGTTCAACTGATAACGGTTGGCCTTCTCGGTCCAGCACCATAAAGGTATCTAATACAAATCCGTCGCGACTCGACATGATTTGAGCGTCGTGAATATTGAGGTTTTTTTGATCGAGTTCAGCAGCTACCGATGCAAATAAGTGAGGGATGTCGGGGCAGTGGATAAAAATCTCAGTACCGCCACGGGTCGCTCTGCGGCTCACTAAAACCAATGGTTGCTCGTCACTGTGGCCCCACAAATGGTCACTATGCCAAGTAATTTGCTGCGGTGTATGCCGTAAAAAGTAGTCGGCCCTAAAACGCTGCCATAGAATACGAGTTTGTTCTTCGGAATAGCCTTTTAAGGCAAGCAGTTCGATCGCTTTCTGTTGCTTATCACGGATTACGCCACGAATATCGACAGGATTTTCTAAACCACGACGCAAGGCTTTTTGAGTGGCACTGTAAAGTTCATGTAATAGCGTTCGTTTCCAACTATTCCAAGTATCATCGTTAGTGGCACAAATATCTGCAACTGTTAAGCACAATAACATATCTAAATGACGTTGATCGCGAACGGTTTTGGCAAATGTAGCGATCACTTCGGGATCATAAATATCACGTCGTTGTGCGGTCACAGACATCAGTAGATGGTGTTTGACTAACCAAGCAACGGTTCTTGCTGAGGGCTTACTAAAACCATGCGCTAAACAAAATTCTTCTGCATCAACGGCACCTAAGATGGAATGATCACCTTTACGGCCTTTCGCAATGTCATGGAATATTGCAGCCAGAACCAATAAGTCGGGGCGCTCTAGTCGAGGGTAAATTTCGCAACACAGCGGATGGACCGTTTTAGTCTCTGTGTCATTGAAGGAATGGATCTTGGTAATCAGGCGATGGGTATGCTCGTCGACGGTAAAAGCATGAAATAAATCGAATTGCATCTGTCCAACAATTCGACTCCAGGCCGGGAAATAGGTCGAAAGCACACCGTAGCGATGCATCAAACTTAACGGTAAACCAGTGACGTTGGGATGTTTGATTAGTTGTTTAAAATAATATCGACACTCAGCATCATCTTGAAGCCAATGGGTTAAACGGCGTCTGGCCTCGCGGAGCTGGCGAAGGGTCGCTGAGTAAATCCCCGTGATCTTGGGGTTTTCAGCGATGTGCAAGAACATCATGATGATTTGTTCGGGTTGTTGAAGAAACAACTGGGCATCGTTACTGTCGATGAGATTGCCACGTAGCATAAAGTGTTGGTCGACGACCCGCACATCCATGGCGGTATTACCCAAGATTGCTTCATCAAATAGTTGAAGTAGCATTTCATTGAGCTCAGATATTCGTCGTATTGTTTGGAAAAAATGCTTCATGAGCCGCTCTACAGGAGCGTTGTGTTGGCCGCTATAACCCAGTGACTTTGCGACAGCTAGTTGCCGATCAAACAGTAGTCGGTCATCACTCTTGGGTAAGTGAATATGTAAAGCAAAACGGACTCGCCACAGAAAATCACGACAGTCCTGTAACTCTCTACATTCTGCTTGAGTTAAGAAGTTTTGTTTGGTGAGCTCTTCTAAATCGCTACTGCCAAAGTGCCGGCCGGCAACCCAACAAATGGTTTGAATGTCACGTAAACCGCCAGGATTGGCTTTAATATCGGGTTCTAAAGAATAAGCATTGCCTTTGTATTGGCGATGTCGAGTCAGCTGTTCTTGTTTCTTCGCTTGGAAAAAAGAATCACTTGGCCAGAAACTATCGGCGCATACAGCTAAACAAAGTTTTTGATAAAGTGCTCTGTCACCAAACAACAATCTGGATTCTTGTAAGTTGGTGGCGATGGTGATGTCTTTTAAGCCTAGCTCTAGGCATTCATCTAGCGTACGGACACTTTGTCCAACATCGAGCCGAATATCCCAAAGAAAGGTAATAAAGGCGCTAATTTTGTCTGCAATCTGACTTGCCGCAGCTTGTTGGCTAAGGATTAATATATCAATATCAGAACGCGGGTGAAGTTCTCCGCGGCCATATCCGCCTACGGCAAGCAAAGAGATTGCCGACTCATCGGCCAAGCCGAAGTGCTGCCACAATTGGGTGAGTAATGAGTCCATCTTTCGCGAACGTAACAGAACCAATTCGACAACATGTACGCCTTGGTCAAATTGGTCTGTTAGGTATTCTTGTAATTGGTCAAGATACGACTTACAGCTGTTTAACGATATCTCATCTGGCTTGGGTAAGGGCGGGGATACTAACGTCGTTTCCATGACTTAACCTGTGTGACTAAAATGAATTAACACTAATACTTAATGATGCGAGGAAAGTCTTCTTCGTCTCTTAAAGTCAGCACTTCGACGCCATCATTAGTCACCAGCAGGGTATGCTCCCATTGGGCTGAATTTTTGCCGTCGCTGGTTCTTGCTGTCCAGCCATCTTCTTCATCAACCCAGTTGCCTTTCTTACCTTGGTTGATCATCGGTTCAATCGTGAAACACATCCCCGGTTTTAGCACGGTACGGTCATTATTGCGGTAGTGCATAATCTGTGGCTCTTCATGAAAGCCCTCACCGATGCCGTGGCCACAAAAATTATCCACGATGCCATAACGATAATTGCCTTTTTTCAAATATTTCTGAATTGCGTTACCGATGTCGCAAACTTTATTACCTGGCTTCACCACTCTTATCGCTTGATAAAGGGCTTGTTGGGTGACGCGGCAGAGTAATTTATCGGCTGGGCTGGTTTCTCCCACCAAAAACATTTGAGAGGTATCTCCGTGATAGCCGTCTTTGATCACGGTGATGTCCAGATTCACCACATCGCCATCTTGCAAAATATGCGACGCAGAAGGGATCCCGTGGCAAACCACTTCGTTGACCGAGCTACAAATTGACTTTGGAAAGCCGTGGTAGTTTAAGGGGGCGGGTATGGCGCCCTGTTCATTGACGATATAATCGTGACAACGCTGGTCCAGTTCTTCAGTGCTGACGCCAACCCTGACGTAGGGCGCTATCATGGTGAGTACATCGGCCGCTAAACGACCAGCGACGCGCATTTTTTCAATTTGTTCTGGGGTTTTTATTACTATGCTCATGAGTTTAATAGTTGAGTATTTACCTAGGTTATGGCGTTAGTTTACCGTAAGGGCACGAGGAGTTGTAGTAGCTGAGGAAAATAGCGAAAACTTCGCCTTTTTCTTTATCCATAAGGCGAATTATGGTATAAAGCGCGCCGTAAGTAATTACTCAGATTTACGAATTTGAGCGGATGCTAACATTAATTGAATATTTATATTTTAAACACACACACACATCGACACGTTTTCCGGGGTGCTGAACAGTAATGTTTGGTCGGTAAAATGGGATGTGTGGAGGCCTAACCCCATTTGAGGAAATTATAATGGCAAACGTTTCAATGCGCGATATGCTTCAAGCAGGCGTACACTTCGGTCACCAAACTCGTTACTGGAATCCAAAAATGAAGCCTTTCATTTTTGGTGCGCGTAACAAAGTTCATATCATTAACTTAGAAAAAACTGTACCTATGTTTAATGATGCAATGTCTGTTCTTAAGAAAGTTGCATCTAAGAAAGGTAAAGTTCTTTTTGTTGGTACCAAGCGTGCTGCAGGCGAAGTGATCAAAACTGAAGCGCTTCGTTCAGATCAATTCTACGTTAACCACCGTTGGTTAGGTGGTATGTTGACTAACTGGAAAACAGTACGTCAATCAATCAAACGTCTTAAAGATCTTGAAGCTCAAAGCCAAGACGGCACTTTCGAGAAGCTCACCAAGAAAGAGGCGCTTATGCGTACTCGCGAAATGGAAAAGCTTGAGAAAAGTCTTGGTGGTATCAAAAACATGGGCGGATTACCTGACGTATTGTTTGTGATTGATGCTGAACACGAGCATATTGCGATTCGTGAAGCAAACAACCTAGGTATTCCAGTAATCTCTGTGGTTGATACTAACTCTGCTCCAGACGGTGTTGATTACATCATTCCTGGTAATGACGATGCTATCCGTGCAATTAAATTGTACCTAGGCGCAGCTGCGGATACGGTTCTTCAAGGTCGTCAAGAAGATATCGTAGTACAAGCTGAAGAAGATGGTTTCGTTGAGGAAGCTGCTGAGTAATTAATGCTGAAGCATTAATACTGAGTGAGCTTGAAGATTAGCAGGGGGCAAACTTGCCCCCTGAGTTTTATCCGATAAATAATCGAGGATCAAACAAATGGCAATTACTGCTGCCCAAGTAAAAGAACTGCGCGACCGTACTGGCGCAGGCATGATGGATTGTAAAAAAGCGTTGACTGAAACTGATGGCGACATCGAGTTAGCGATTGATAATATGCGTAAAAGCGGTGCCGCTAAAGCTGCTAAAAAAGCGGGTAACATTGCTGCTGATGGCGCAATCATTATTAAACAAGGTGCCGGTTTTGCGGCCTTGTTAGAAGTTAACTGTCAAACTGACTTCGTAGCCAAAGATGCTAACTTTACAGCGTTTGCTGAGAAGGTAGCTGAAGCTGCAGCTGCAGAAAAAACTGACATCGAGACTTTGAAAGCTAGTTTTGAAGAAGAACGCGTTCAGTTAGTGGCTAAAATCGGTGAAAATATTTCAATTCGCCGTGTTGAATACTTAGATGGTGCTCCAATTGCTTCATATCGTCACGGTGAGCGTATTGGTGTTGCTGTTACTGGTGAAGCGGATGCCGAAACGCTTAAGCACGTAGCGATGCACGTAGCTGCTTCTAAACCTGAGTATCTTTCTGCTGATGACGTCCCAGCTGACGTTGTTGAAAAAGAGAAAAAACTGCAAATCGAAATTGCCATGAACGAAGGCAAGCCTGCAGATATCGCTGAGAAAATGGTAACCGGCCGTATGAAGAAATTCACCGGCGAAATCTCTCTAACCGGTCAAGCATTTATTATGGAACCAAAGAAAACTGTTGGTGCCATTTTGAAAGAAAAAGGCGCGACTGTTGCTGGTTTCATTCGTCTAGAAGTTGGCGAAGGCATCGAGAAAAAAGAAGAAGATTTTGCGGCTGAAGTTGCGGCACAAATCGCAGCAGCTAAAAAGTAATTTTAGTTGTCGCTCAGGTTGCGGTATCATGCCGCAACCTTCTTGTATTCTTTATCAATGAGAGAACATCATCACTATGAGTACCAATCCTAAACCTGCATATCGTCGTATTCTTTTAAAACTTTCAGGTGAAGCCTTAATGGGTGAAGAGGGTTTTGGCATTGATCCTAAAGTATTAGACCGGATGGCTCTTGAAATTAAAGAGCTGGTGGAACTAGGGGTTCAAGTCGGGCTGGTTATTGGTGGTGGCAACTTGTTTAGAGGTGAAGGCCTCGCCAAAGCAGGAATGAATCGGGTTGTTGGCGATCACATGGGGATGTTAGCCACCGTGATGAACGGGCTAGCGATGCGTGACGCTCTTCATCGAAATTTTGTGAATGCTCGCCTTATGTCAGCAATTGAGTTGAATGGCGTGTGTGATTCATATAATTGGGCCGATGCTATTGGTAACCTTAAAGCGGGGAAGGTGGTTATTTTTTCTGCGGGTACTGGTAATCCTTTCTTCACCACCGATTCTGCGGCTTGTTTACGTGGCATTGAAATTGAAGCTGAAGCCGTGCTAAAGGGAACCAAGGTGGATGGGGTATTTACTGCCGATCCAGTTAAAGATCCGAGTGCAAGCTTGTACCGAGAATTAGACTACAACGAAGTCTTAGAAAAAGAATTAAAAGTGATGGACTTGGCCGCCTTCACGTTGGCTCGTGACCACAATCTACCGATTCGTGTTTTTAATATGAATACTCCAGGTAGTTTGAAAAACGTTGTTATGGGCGCTGATGAAGGGACCACCATTCATCGTATATCAAAGAACGCTGAAACAGAGTAGGGATAGTTATCGTGATTAACGCAATTAAAGAAGATGCTCAAGTTCGTATGAGCAAAAGTATTGAATCGCTTAAAACTCAGATGTCGAAAGTTAGAACTGGACGGGCTCATACTAGTCTTTTAGATGGCATTATGGTTCCTTATTACGGTGTTGATACGCCTCTAAAACAAGTGGGTAATGTGTCAACCGAAGATTCGCGAACCTTAACCGTAACGGTATTCGATGCGAGTTTGATTAGTGCGGTAGAAAAAGCGATTATGAGTTCAGATCTCGGCTTAAATCCGTCTTCCGCGGGTACCTTGATTCGCATTCCGTTGCCAATGTTGACCGAAGAACGTCGTCGTGATTTGATTAAAATTGTTCGCGCGGAAGCAGAGCAGGCTCGGGTAGCAGTGCGTAATATTCGTCGTGACGCAAATGGTGACATTAAAGACTTGCTGAAAGAGAAAGAAATCGGCGAAGATGATGATCGTAGAGCGCAGGACGACATTCAAAAAATTACTGATGCAGCGGTAAAATTAGTCGACGAGGCTTTAGCTGCAAAAGAAGCTGAATTGCTGGAAGTTTAAGCATTTTGGGATTGGAAATTAGCCGTGTCTTGGAACACGGTTTTTTTTTGTAAGTACGAGTAGTGATAATGACGGTATCCGAAGAACAGCAATTACCAATTAAAGACGCCATGCCGAAACATGTGGCCATCATTATGGATGGCAATGGGCGCTGGGCGAAACAACGCGGTAAAATGCGAATGTTTGGCCATCAGGCTGGGGTTAAGTCGGTAAGGCGTGCTGTTAGTTTAGCTTCACAATTAAAAATTCAAACGTTGACCTTGTTCGCTTTTAGTAGCGAAAACTGGCGCCGTCCCGAAGAAGAAGTGTCAAGTTTGATGAATTTGTTTTTAACTGTTTTGCAACGTGAAGTTAAAAAACTTAAAAACAATAATGTACAACTACGAATAATTGGCGATACTTCTCGCTTTAGTCAGAAACTACAACAGCGTATTGCTCAAGCGCAGAGTGATACTGCGGATAACGATGGTCTAGTGCTGAATATTGCTGCCAACTACGGTGGGCGATGGGATATATTACATGCCAGTCAGTTGTTGGCCAGGCAAGTACAAGAAGGTTCGTTGGATATCGAGGATATGACCGAGCAACGCTTTTCTGAAGTGATGGGGCTAGAAACCGCAGGCGATGTCGACTTGTTGATTAGAACTGGTGGGGATCACCGTATCAGCAACTTTTTGTTGTGGCAGGTAGCCTACGCTGAATTGTATTTTTGTGATGTTTTATGGCCAGACTTTGATGAGCGAGCATTTAGCGATGCTGTTGCCGCCTTCGTGAGTCGCGAGCGTCGATTTGGTTGCACTGGTGAACAGTTACAGGCGCAGCTTAAGAATAATCAGTTTAATGAGGGTCATTTTGCTTAAGCAACGAATCATCACCGCATTGGTATTGGCACCGCTAGTGCTTGCCGCTATTTTTAAATTGCCGCTTTTCGGTTTAGGCTTAGTATTTGCCTTGGTCATCTTACTTGCCGCGCGTGAATGGTCGCGGGTTGTTTCCGATAAAAACAATCAACGCCTTAGCTTCTTTTTGATTTTTTGCTTGGTATTTGGACTTAGTCTCTGGCAGATACCGTTAAGCTTGGTCGCTCACTCCATATGGTTTAGTGGATTGCTGGCGGTCGCCGTTATCGCTTGGTCCGCTAGCGTTTATTTATTGGCTTCATTTCCATATCGAGCAAAATTTTGGCATAACAATCATTTCTTTAAAGTCATGGTTGGCTTGATTGTACTCGTTCCGTTCTTCTGGTCTTTACTGTTTTTACGCTCTATCGACGAGGATAATCCACTGGTGGGTGGTGCTTGGGTCGTGTATGTGTTTTCGTTGGTATGGGCGGCTGATAGCGGCGCCTATTTTGTAGGTAAGCGTTTTGGTAAACGAAAACTGGCTAAAAATGTGAGCCCTAAGAAGACCATCGAGGGTTTGCTTGGCGGTTTACTGTTTGCAAGTGTTGTCACTATTGCAGCTTTGGTCTTTTTAGATATTCCCGAAGGTAAAACATTGGTGTTAGTTATCGCCAGTGCATGTACGGTGTTAGCTTCTGTTGTTGGGGATTTGGTTGAGAGTATGTTTAAACGTCAAGCAGGGATTAAGGATAGTGGCACCTTGTTACCTGGGCATGGTGGTTTGCTCGACCGGATCGATAGTTTAACGGCTGCAATGCCGGTATTTGCATTTTTCTTCCTACATTGGATGTAAGCGCTAATGACTAAAACCTTGGTTATTTTGGGTGTGACTGGTTCTATTGGTGCGAGTACCTTGAAAGTTGTGCGAGAAAATCCTAACGCTTACCAGCTGTTTGGAGTAAGTGGGGGCTGGAATGTTGCTGCAATGCTGGCTATTTGTGTTGAGTTTCAGCCTAAATTTGCAGTTATGGCTGACGCCGAAAGTAACCAGCAGCTCCGTATCGCTTTAAGAGATCTAGCGCTTGATACCGAAGTGCTTAGTGATGCTGACTCAATCGTTCAGTTAGCGGCAGAACCTGAAGTTGATATGGTGATGGCGGCCATCGTTGGTGCTGCTGGTTTGTTACCGACTCTGGCAGCAGTTCAGGCAGGTAAAACAGTCTTATTGGCGAACAAAGAAGCCTTGGTGATGAGTGGTGCCATTTTTATGGATGCTGCGCGTACTAGTGGTGCGAAAGTATTACCCGTTGATAGTGAACATAATGCCATCTATCAATGTATGCCTGAAGCGGTTCAGCAATCTCTGGGATACTGTGATTTAAAACAACAGGGTATCAATAAAATTTTGTTGACTGGTTCTGGTGGTCCATTTCTACGTTCTGATGTTGCTATGCTTTCTAGCGTTACACCAAGGCAAGCCTGCGCACATCCCAATTGGAGTATGGGCCAAAAAATTTCGGTTGATTCTGCAACGATGATGAATAAAGGTTTGGAGTATATTGAAGCGAAACGATTATTTAATACCCAACCAAAACAAATTGATGTGATTATTCATCCCCAATCGATTATTCACTCGATGGTGCAGTACTGCGATGGTTCGGTATTGGCGCAAATGGGCCAGCCGGATATGGCGACTCCAATTGCGCATGTGATGGCTTACCCACAGCGCCAAGTTTCGGGCGTAGCGCCTTTAGATTTTTTTAGCCTTGGAGAGTTAACCTTTACCCCTCCCGACTTTTCCCGTTATCCTTGTTTGAAGTTGGCGATCGATGCTTGTTATGACAGTCAAACAGCAACCACTTGTTTGAATGCCGCCAACGAGCAAGCCGTGAGTGCCTTTTTAGCGAAACGAATAAAATTCACACAGATCGCTGACGTTGTAAGCGTTTGTTTAGATGATTTATCGTATATGGGTCAAGACTCGGAACTTTCGGTGTTACTTGAGGTCGACCAATGGGCACGAATGCACGCTGGTAAAGTGATAAAAAGGATCTGTGGATGAACGATGTGATTTGGAATGCCTCCTTTTTTGTTATTACTTTGGGCATTTTGGTTACCGTACATGAATTTGGTCACTTTTGGGTGGCTAGACGTTGTGGGGTAAAAGTTGAACGATTTTCGATCGGTTTTGGAAAGGCTCTTTGGCGGAAAACGGGTACGGATGGCACCGAGTATGTGGTTGCGCTCATTCCTTTAGGTGGCTATGTTAAAATGCTTGATGAACGTGTCGCGCCAGTCGCAGCAGAGTTTCGTTCGCAAGCTTTCAATAATAAGAGTTTAACTCAGCGTAGTGCAATCGTTGCTGCTGGACCTGTTGCTAACTTCGCTCTGGCAATTTTGGCTTTTTGGTTGATGTTTGTGATTGGTGTTCCTGCGGTTAAACCAATTTTGGGCGATATCGAAGCCAATAGTGTGGCGAGTCAAGCGGGTTTACGTGCGGGTCAGGAGATCATTGCTATTGCTGATCAGCGCACCCTAGATTGGGAGAGTGTCAACCTTGCTTTAGTGAGCCACCTCGGTAGTGACTCATTAGCCTTTAAAGTGAGACAAGCAGACTCCAGCCGAGAATCTACGATAATTTTGGATACTCAGGATTGGCACTTAGATAGTCAGCAACAGAGCCCCATCCTGAGTTTAGGCCTACGGCCATATAGTCCTGAAGTTTCTTTACTGGTGGCTCAGGTGGTGAATGGTAAGCCTGCAGACCTAGCGGGGATTCAAGTGGGTGACCGCTTAGTGGCTGTTGATGGCCAAAGATTAAGCCAGTGGCAAGAGTTTGTTAAATATGTTCAGGCTAGGCCTTCACAAACAATACAATTAGAGTTGGCTAGGAATGGACAAAAGCAACTGATTAGTATTTCTCCGGAGGGTCGAGAGTATCAAGGTGTTGTCACCGGATATGTCGGTTTAGCACCAGAAGTGGCGAACTACCCAGAAGAATATCGTATTGATTTACATTATGGTTTTTTTGAATCAATTGGTAAATCCTTGGAACGAACTTGGCATTTAAGTAAATTGACTATCGTAATGATTGGTAAATTAGTGACAGGGGTTGTTTCATTAGATAACCTTAGCGGCCCAATCTCTATTGCTAAGGGTGCGGGAGCAACGGCTGATTATGGTTTAGTTTATTTTTTAGGGTTTATAGCCTTGGTCAGTATCAATTTGGGCATTATTAATCTATTTCCATTGCCGGTACTTGATGGTGGTCATTTGGTATTTTTTGCGATTGAAGCGGTGACAGGTAAACCGGTTTCAGAGCGTGTACAAGAGATAGGTTTTAGGATCGGTGCAGCATTAGTCATGGCGCTTATGGGGCTGGCTATTTTTAACGATGTTATGCGCTTATAACAAATTTAATAGGACGTTTTCTTTTCTTATGTTCAAAAAGCAGTTAGTTGTTGGACTCATTCTGGCTTGTATTACTGGTTCATCTTTTGCTGAAAGTGAATCTGCGTTTACGGTTGCAGACATTCGTATTGAAGGATTACAACGGGTTTCGTTGGGGGCCGCGTTATTACAGATTCCGCTACGCATTGGTGATGACGTTGATAGTGGGCAAATCAGCGATAGCATTAAGCGTTTATATGGCAGTGGTAATTTCGAAGATGTTAAAGTCTTTCGCGATGACCAGACCCTGATTTTTAAAGTCTTAGAAAGACCGACTGTGAGTAATATTGAATACTCAGGTAACAAAGATATTAAAACTGAGCAGTTGGAAGAGTCGTTGCGCTCTTCTGGGATCAAAGTGGGTGAACCATTAGATAAGACCAATTTACGCAATATTGAAAAGAGCCTCGAAGACTTTTATTACAGTGTTGGTAAATACAGCGCTCGGGTAACGGCCATTGTCACGCCGCTTCCACGCAACAGGGTTGATTTGAAATTTAACTTTCAGGAAGGCCTTTCAGCTGAAATTCAACAAATCAATATTATTGGCAATAAGAAATTTTCTTCAGGAGAGTTACTGAAGCGCATTAGTCTGACCGACCGAGCCCCTTGGTGGAATATTCTAGCCGATAAAAAATACCAAAAACAGAAATTGGCTGGTGATTTAGAAACGATCAATAGCTTCTATTATGACCGGGGTTATATCAGGTTTAAGGTGGACTCGACCCAAGTTGCGTTAACGCCAGATAAAAAAGGTATCTATATCACCATCAACGTTGATGAGGGCGAGATCTATAAGGTCGAAAAAGTCGAGCTTTCTGGTAACCTTTTGGATAAAGGTGACGAGATGAATGGCTTAGTGACAATTAAGCCTGACGATACATACAGTGGGGCCGAAGTGACTAAAACGGAAGACTTGTTGTCTAAGTTTTTAGGTCGTTATGGTTATGCTTATCCACAGGTGAATGTCTTTCCTGTGATAAATGATGAAGATAAAACGGTAGTCCTTAATATTAATGTTGACCCTGGGAATCGTATTTATGTACGCCGGGTTAACTTTAGTGGCAATACCATTACCAAAGATGAAGTTCTACGTCGTGAGATGCGACAATTTGAGGGCACTTGGTTATCCAGTCGTTTGGTCGAACAGTCGCGCTCGCGTTTAAGTCGTCTTGGTTTTTTTGAAACGGTAGAAGTTGAGACGGTAAAAGTTCCAGGAACCAATGATAAAGTCGATGTTAATTTCTCAGTGAAAGAGCAGCCGTCGGGCTCGTTTAACGCGGGGATCGGTTTTGGTACAGAATCCGGTCTGAGTTTATCTGCTGGGGTACAGCAAGATAACTTTTTGGGAACGGGTAACAAAGCAGGGGTTAATGTTAGTACCAATAAGTATTCGAAAAATTTCGATGTGAATTTCACCGACCCCTATTTTACCAAAGACGGGGTTAGTTTTGGTGGTCGTTTCTACTACACCGATTTTGAGGCCTCAGAAGCAGGGATCGTCGATTATAATAACGAAACAATTGGCTTGCGAGGCACATTAGGTTTTCCGGTGAATGAAGATAACCGTTTAAGTTTAAGCCTTGGACTGGAGCAAAATAAAATTTCGCAATTGAACGCTTATGCTCAGGTTCAACAGTTCTGGAATATTTATTCCAATCACCGTAATGATGATGGCTCGTTAACTTTCCTGAGTCTTGATACAACACTGGGTTGGACGCGAAATACCTTGAATAATGGTTCGATGCCCACTTCTGGTTCGTCTCAATCCTTTAATACTAAAATAACGGTGCCGAGCTCAGATGTTCAGTATTTCAAAATGAGTTTTGATACCCGTCACTTTTTCCCGATTACCGATAATCATGATTGGACCTTCTCTCTGCGAGGCAAAGTTGGCTATGGTAACGGTTATGGGCAAGTTGACGGCAATGACCAAATATTACCATTTTTTGAAAACTTCTATGCCGGTGGTTATTCAAGCCTTAGAGGTTTCCGTTCTAATTCTGTCGGTCCCCGAGCGCTATATGTAGTTGGTGCTGGTGGTAGCAATCAAATCGCAGCTTCCGAAGATTCGGTGGGTGGTAATGCGATTGCCGTCGGTAGCGCGGAAATAATTTTCCCGACGCCGTTTTTAGATGAAGCCTATATTCGTCAAGTGCGCAGCTCTGCTTTTGTCGATGTTGGTACGGTATGGGATACTGAATTTGATTATGATAAGTACAGTCAAATGCAGTGTACAAGCTATTGTGAGCGCTTTGGTGATTACTCGTCACTCGATAGGATCCGAGCGTCTGTTGGGGTATCGATTCAATGGCTCTCGCCGATGGGCCCCTTGGTATTCTCATTAGCTAAACCAATTAAGAGTTATGAGGGCGATCGCTCAGAAACGTTCTCGTTTAATATTGGCCAAACTTTTTAATTTTGATTTAGGAGTCATCTTTTGAAAAAACTAATTACTGCTGTTGCCTTAGCTGCAACGATCAGCATCCCTAGCTTTAGCGTGCTTGCTGATACCAAGATTGCTGTGATCAATATCGCAGAGGTGTTTAAGCAGTTACCACAGCGAGATGCATTACAGAAAAGCTTGAAAGACGAATTTGAAGTGCGAGTACAAGCGGTTCGTTCTTTAGAAGCCGAAATGCAGCGTTTGTATGATAAGCGTGAGAAAGATGGTGAATTGTTGGGTCAGCAAGAGGTGACCAAAATAACCCGTCAATTAGAAACCATGCAGGCTGAGTATAAAATTAAGCGTAAAAACTTAGAAGAAGATCAGCGTCGTCGCGGTGCCGAAGAGCAGCAAAAACTGATGGTTAAAGTTCAAGATGCGGTTGTTGCCGTTTCTAAATCTAAAGGTTATGACTTGGTATTGCCGTTAGATGCGACAGCCTATTCAGTTGATGCATTAGATATTACCAAACAAGTTATTCAACAAGTGAGTAAGAGCAAGTAACTATGTCTTTGAGCCTTGGCCAAATTGCTGAGCAGCTTGGCTTATCTATAAAAGGGAACGCAGAGCAAATTATTACTCGTATTGCGCCTTTTGAAATAGCCAGTGAGCAAGAAATTAGTTTTTTAACTAATGCGAAATACAAGCCTTTGTTGGCCAGTTGTAAGGCTGGTGCCTTAATCTTGAGTCCGAGCGATGCAGCGGATTTCACTGGCAATGTATTACTGAGTGATGATCCTTATGTGAGCTACGCTTTACTCGCTCAGCTATTTGATAACACCCCTCGCTGTGCAACCGGTGTTGCTGATAGTGCCGTGATTGGTGAAGACGTTCAGTTGGGTAAAGACGTTAGTATTGGCCCGAATGCGGTCATCGAAAGTGGTGTTATTCTTGGTGATGGTGTACAAGTTGGTGCCGGTTGTTTTATTGGCTGTTCTGCAAAAATCGGAGCCAATACTAAGTTGTGGCCAAATAGTTGTATTTACCACCGCGTTGAATTAGGCCGTGATTGTCTGATCCAAAGTAACACCGTGATCGGTAGCGATGGCTTTGGTTATGCCAATAAGCAAGGTCAATGGCTTAAGATCCCTCAAGCCGGTAGCGTTGTGATTGGCGATAAAGTTGAGATCGGCGCTTCCGTATCGATCGACCGAGGCGCTTTAGACAACACGATTATCGAAGACAACGTCATCATCGATAACCAAGTGCATATTGCACATAATGTGACGATTGGTTGTGGTACCGCCATTGCGGGGACCACTGGTATTGCCGGAAGTACTCATATTGGCCGTTATTGTATTATTGGTGGTGGTGTTGGTATTAATGGCCATATTAGTATTTGTGATCATGTTACGGTTACAGGTTATTCGATGGTGACTAAATCGATTAGTGAGCCAGGTATGTTCTCTTCTGGCATGCCAATCCAAGCAAATCGACAATGGCGGAAGTCGATGGCTCGTTTAACTCAAATAGACGAGATGCATAAACGTATTGTGAGCTTAGAGCGTAAATTAGACGCACAGCAAGATTAAAAACTTAGGAATAGATTGTGACCAGTAAATTAAATCGCTTAGAAATTCAAGATATTATGGAATTATTACCGCATCGGTATCCATTCCTGTTAGTTGATCGAGTCCTTGATTTCGAAGCCGGAAAAACCTTACGTGCGGTTAAAAATGTGACTTATAATGAACCGTTTTTTACTGGACATTTTCCTAGTCAACCAGTGTTTCCCGGTGTTTTAATATTAGAAGCTTTAGCCCAATGTACTGGGATTCTGGCCTTTAAATCAACCACAAAACCTGCAGAAAACGAGCTTTACTATTTTGCAGGTATTGATGGTGCGCGTTTTAAAAGACCTGTCGGGCCAGGGGATGTATTACATTTGGAAGTTGAATTGTTACGTGACCGTCGAGGCGTGGGTAAGTTTAATTGTGTCGCTAAAGTCGACGATGAAGTGGTCTGTAGTGCCGAAATTATGTGTGCTCGCCGCGCTTTCAAATAGGTAGAACAAGTTATGATAGACAGTACTGCAGTCATCCATCCTAGCGCGATCATTGAGGGTGATGTAAACATTGGGGCAAATACCCAAGTGGGCGCTTTTACCATTATTCGTGGTGATGTGGAAATTGGTGAAAACTGTCAGATTGCCTCGCATGTTGTGATTAAAGGGCACACTAAAATTGGCAAAAATAACCGTATTTTTCAGTTTGCCTCGGTAGGAGAAGATTGCCAAGATCTGAAATATGCGGGTGAAGATACTTATCTTGAAATTGGCGATAATAATACCATCCGTGAAAGTGTTACGATCCACCGTGGTACAGCCCAAGATAAAAGTATCACTAAAATCGGTAACAATTGCTTATTTATGATTAACGCTCATGTTGCTCATGATTGTGTGGTTGGTAACGGTTGTATTTTTGCGAATAACGCGACCTTGGCTGGCCATGTCACGATTGGCGATAATGTTATTTTTGGGGGGCAGGCTGCGATCCATCAGTTTGGCAAAGTTGGTTCTTACGCATTTGTGGGTGGCTGCGCTGCGGTAAATAAAGACATTCCTCCTTACGTGATGGCTGTGGGTAACTACGCGCGACCAGTTGCGGTGAATACCGAAGGCTTATTACGTCGCGGTTTTAGTAAGGATGCCATTAAGGCTATTCGCCAAGCGTATAAGGTGTTGTACCGTAGTGGTAATACGCTAGAGCAAGCTTTGACCCAGATAGAGCTTTCCGCTGAGCAATTTCCTGAGGTGAAATTACTAGCTGATTTCCTTAAAGAAAACGGTCGTGGCATCGTTCGCTAATGAGGTCTATTTAAACCGATCATTATGGGGTTTGATTTGCCAAAGCCCATAATGATGACGTCCTACGAGTATCGCTCAAAAGCAAATTTGAGCATCAAAGCATCCTCCCGCACGGCATTTTAAATTCTATTCTCCATTTCTTATATATAAGACCCGGCATTGGCCTTATTCGCCTATTTGTTGCACCGGTTTGCGGATCTTCAGAGAGAAGGGTTTTTAGCTGCTAATTAAACAAAAGGCTGCGACACGGTTTTAATGAAAGGAGTGGGGTCTGCTCAGAAGTGAAGCAAGTAAGCGCCTATCGATGACGATGTGCCGAGGGGCTGCTCGGAATATGCTCAGGCATTTTTATTTGCTTGTGGTATTATGCTGGCGGCTGTTTAGATGGCTTAATTTGCTTACTGTTCTAAACTATTTATTTTGCTCGCCAATGAGCCCAATATGTGAATGTTCGAGTCTTAAAAATATAACGTAATGATAAATAAAGATAATTTACACATTGCCATTGTTGTTGGCGAAGTTTCCGGTGATATTTTAGGGGCCGGTTTAATTGCAGCGCTGAAGCAGTATTATCCTAATGCTCGCTTTTCAGGTATTGCAGGGCCATTGATGCAAGCACAAGGTTGTGAGCCATTATTCGATATGGAAGAGCTCTCGGTGATGGGCCTAGTGGAAGTATTAGGACGTTTGCCGCGGATCTTAAAAATACGTAAGCAACTCATTTCGCATTATTTAGCAACACCTCCCGATGTATATATTGGAATTGATGCACCTGATTTTAATTTGGGTGTTGAACTGAAATTACATAAACAAGGGATAAAGACCGTTCATTACGTGAGTCCTTCGGTTTGGGCATGGAAGCAGAAACGAGTCTTTAAAATTAAGCAAGGCTGCAATAAGATTTTGGTATTTTTACCCTTTGAAAAAGATTTTTATCAGCGTTTTGATGTTCCCTGTGAGTTCATCGGTCATACCTTGGCCGACCAAATACCATTGGACAATCCTCAGTTGCCGGCAACTCAGCAATTGGGTTTAGACCCGCATCGTCAAGTTTTGGCCATTTTGCCGGGAAGCCGCAATGCCGAAATTGCACTACTCAGCCCGGTTTTTTTAGATGTAGCAAAACGCTTGTCGGCAGAGCTCCCCGGCTTGCAGCTTGTCGCCCCGATGGTCAACCAGAGAAGGCGTCAACAGTTTGAGTTATTGATCGCGGAACATGCCCCCGACTTAGATATTTTGTTGCTGGATGGTCAAGCGCGGATGGCGATGACAGCCGCAGATGCGATTTTGTTAGCCTCCGGGACGGCAACATTGGAAGCGATGTTGGTGAAGCGTCCAATGGTGGTGGCTTACCGATTTAAAGCGCTAACTTATCGAATCGCCAAGTTAATTGTAAAAGCTAAATTTGCCGCTTTACCTAATCTATTAGCGGATAACATGATTGTTCAAGAGTTCGTGCAAGATGATTGTACCAGTGACAATATTGTTGCGGAACTCAGTCGTTTGTTAAGTGGGGATAATCGTCAATTATTGGCCAAGTTTACTCAGTTACATCAAATTATTCGGTGCGGTGCCGATCAAAAAGCAGCTAAAGCCGTGATTGATGTGATCAATAGCTAAACTCTGGCGTTGCCCTTCATTGGAGTATTCATGACACAATTTGTATATCCTTCAGGCTTTACAGTTTTTGCTGGCGTTGACGAAGTGGGTCGAGGCCCTTTAGTGGGCGATGTGGTGACCGCAGCGGTTATCTTAGATAAGCAAAGACCGATTATGGGCTTGAATGACTCGAAAAAACTTTCCGAGAAGAAAAGAACGCAGTTAGCCGAGCTGATCCGCCAAGATGCAATATGTTGGGCTATTGGCCGTGCATCACCAGCAGAAATTGATCAACTAAATATTCTTCACGCGACTATGCTCGCGATGAGTCGGGCAGTTGCAGCCCTCTCGGTTCAGCCTGAATTTGCATTAATCGATGGGAATCGAGAGCCACAGCTGAACATACCATGTCAGGCGATTGTCAAAGGGGATGGTTTAGTCGCTGAAATTAGCGCCGCTTCTATTATCGCTAAGGTGGTTCGGGACGAAGAGATGAATCAGTTAGATTTAAGGTACCCACAGTATCAATTTGCTAAACATAAAGGCTATCCAACGGCAGTACATTTGGCAAAATTAAAAGAATATGGCCCAATTGAAGAGCACCGTCGTAGTTTCAAACCCGTTAAAAACGTATTAGGAGATCTTTAGTTGTCAGATAGCGTTAAATCACCAGCTTTTGTGCATCTGCGGGTTCACTCCGATTTTTCTATGCTTGACGGCCTGAAAAAAGTGAAACCGATTGTTGCGAAAGCGGCAGAAATGGATATGCCAGCGATTGCGTTGACCGATCAGACAAACTTTTGTGGTTTAGTGAAGTTTTATGGCGAAGCGCATAACCAAGGTATTAAGCCAATAATCGGTTGTGATTTTTTTGTTAGATCCGATGACTTTGCTGATGATTTATTTCGCTTGGTATTACTCGCTAAAGATAACCAAGGCTATCAAAATATCACGATGCTGATTTCTCGAGCATATTTGCGCGGTCAGTTTCAAGGGAAGCCAGTGATTGATAAAGCCTGGCTTGTCGAATATGCCCCTGGTGTTATTGTTCTTTCTGGTGGGCGTCAAGGGGATGTGGGTAAAGCTTTGCTAAAGGGGAATCAGCCGCTGGTAGAAAGTTGTATCAACTTCTACCAACAAGTATTCCCTGATAATTTCTTTCTTGAATTGATCCGCACGGGTCGCTCAGACGAAGAAAATTATTTACATATGGCGGTTGAACTAGCCAGTCAACGTCAGTTGCCAGTTGTCGCAACCAATGAAGTGGTTTTTTTAGAAGAAGAGCAATTCCAACCTCATGAAGTGAGGGTTGCTATCCATGATGGCTTTGCCATCGATGATAGCCGTCGACCTAAAAAATATAGCTCTCAGCAATACTTGCGTAGTGGACAAGATATGTTGGCATTGTTTGCTGATATTCCCGAGGCTCTGCAAAATTCGGTAGAAATCGCTAAACGTTGTAACGTGACAATACGTTTAGGGGAGTATTTCTTACCTGATTTCCCGACTGGCGGTCTTCCCATCGATGAATATTTTTGTCAGGTGTCGCGGGATGGTTTGGAAGAGCGGCTTGAGTTTTTATTTCCTGATCCCGAAGTACGTAAACAGCGTCGCCCCGAGTATGACGAACGTTTACAGATTGAACTTGACGTAATTAATCAAATGGGATTTCCCGGTTACTTTCTTATCGTAATGGAGTTTATCCAATGGAGTAAGGATAACAATATTCCGGTGGGGCCGGGGCGGGGTTCTGGTGCCGGTTCTTTGGTGGCTTATGCACAAAAAATCACTGATTTAGATCCCTTAGAATATGATCTATTATTCGAACGTTTTTTGAATCCCGAACGGGTTTCAATGCCTGACTTCGATGTTGATTTCTGTATGGACCGACGCGACGAGGTGATCGACCACGTTGCTGAATTATACGGTCGTGATGCGGTATCACAGATTATCACTTTCGGTACCATGGCTGCTAAGGCGGTGGTTCGCGATGTAGGGAGGGTGCTTGGCCACCCTTATGGTTTTGTGGATCGAATTTCTAAACTTATTCCACCTGATCCAGGAATGACCTTGGCCAAAGCGTTCGAAGCGGAACCTCGGCTACCAGAACTGTATGATAGTGACGAAGAAGTTCGTGAACTCATCGACATGGCTAGGGTTCTTGAAGGCGTCACGCGAAACGCTGGTAAACACGCCGGGGGGGTGGTGATCTCACCCACCACAATTACCGACTTCGCTCCGCTTTATTGTGATGCGGAAGGTAAGAATCCCGTAACCCAATTTGATAAGAACGATGTTGAATATGCTGGTTTAGTTAAGTTTGACTTTCTGGGCTTAAGAACTTTAACCATTATCCAGTGGGCTCTGGATATGTTGAATCCAGTGTTGCAGGCAAAGGGTGAACCGCCCATTGATATTGCAGCGATTTCCACCACCGATCCGAAGTCGTTTAAGGTCTTGCAAGCTTGCCAAACCACCGCTGTGTTCCAGCTGGAATCTCGCGGGATGAAAGATTTGATCAAGCGGCTCAAACCCGATTGTTTCGAAGATATGATTGCACTGGTGGCTTTATTTCGTCCGGGACCGCTGCAGTCGGGCATGGTGGACAACTTCATCGAGCGGAAACATGGCCGCGAAGTGGTGTCTTATCCCGATGAAACTTGGCAGCACGAAAGCTTGAAGCCGATCCTCGAACCGACCTATGGCATCATCTTATATCAAGAACAAGTGATGCAGATTGCTCAGGTTCTGGCTGGTTATACGCTTGGCGGCGCAGATATGTTGCGTCGTGCGATGGGTAAGAAAAAACCCGAGGAAATGGCAAAGCAGCGCGCGGTATTTGAAGATGGCGCTATCAAAAATAATGTCGACGGCGAGTTGGCCATGAAGATTTTTGATTTGGTAGAAAAATTTGCTGGTTATGGCTTCAATAAGTCTCACTCGGCAGCTTATGCTTTAGTTTCCTACCAAACGCTATGGATGAAGACCCATTATCCAGCTTATTTCATGGCTGCGGTGATGTCGGCGGATATGGATAATACCGACAAAATTGTTACCTTAGTGGACGAGTGTAGCAATATGGGCTTGCAGTTAGTGCCGCCCGATGTAAATACAGGCTTATTTAAGTTTTCGGTCAATGAGCAAGAACAAATTGTTTACGGGATCGGCGCGATTAAAGGGGTTGGGGAAGGTCCAATTGAGGCTATTTTGGCCGCTCGGCAAGACCGACCATTTATTGATTTGTTCGATTTCTGCAGCCGACTGGACCTGAAAAAAATTAATCGTCGAGTCATTGAAAAGCTCATTATGGCTGGAGCCTTGGATAAACTTGGCCCACACCGCGCTGCGCTGATGGCGACCTTACCCTCGGCAATGAAGGCCGCTGCCCAGCAAGCCCAAGACACGGCTCGAGGCCAAGAAGATTTGTTTGGGGTGTTGACGGTTGAAGATGATGTTCGGCCTAGCTTTGTGGAACAGCCCAAATGGAGCGAAAAAGTTTGGTTGGAGGGAGAAAAAGAAACCCTTGGTTTGTATCTTACTGGCCATCCGGTGAATCGTTATATTAAAGAGTTTCGACATTATACCTCTGGCCGCTTAGTGGATATTCGTCCAACGTCTCGAGATACCACTTCTACGGTGGCTGGTTTGGTATTATCCACGCGAGTGATGATGACCAAGCGGGGCTCGAAGATGGGACTGATTCAGCTGGATGATAAAAGTGCCCGCTTAGATATTATGTTCTTTAGCGAAGCTTTTGAAACCTATCAAGAATTACTCGAGAAAGATCGCATGTTGGTGATTCAGGGACAGGTCAGCGTTGATGATTTCTCCGGAGGCATTAAAATGACAGCTAGAGAAGTCATGGATCTGTCGACGGCTCGTGAGCGTTGGATGAAGAACTTACATTTAAGCTTGTCTTGTGAGCAGCTTAGTGAAGTTTTTTGGCAACGTTTTTACACAATTTTAGAGCCTTATCGCGCGGGGACTTGTCCGGTCACGATAAGTTATGAGGGCGATCGCGCCAGCGGCATGTTAAGCTTAGGCACCGACTGGCGGATTACGCCGAGTGAAGATTTAATAGAGGCGTTGACCCAACTATTGGGACAACAGCAAGTCACCCTAGAATTTAATTAAGAATAAGATTATATGAATCCCAATTTTCTAGAGTTTGAGCAGCCGATTGCCGAGCTGCAAGCACAAATCGAAGAGTTACGTATTGTGAATGAAGATTCTGTAGATGTTGATCTACAAGATGAAATTTCTCGTTTACAGGAAAAACAAAACGATTTAACAAAAAAAATATTTTCAGATTTAGGTGCTTGGCAAGTTGCGCAGTTAGCGCGTCATCCCAATCGTCCTTATATGCTTGATTATATTGAGCATATATTCACTGATTTTGATGAATTGGCCGGTGATCGCGCTTATGCCAACGACGAAGCTATTATTGGCGGGATGGCGCGTTTGGATGGTCAACCGGTGATGGTGATTGGTCAGCAAAAAGGTCGCGAAACCAAAGAGAAAATTCGACGAAATTTTGGTATGCCAAAGCCTGAAGGCTATCGTAAAGCCCTTCGTTTAATGGAAATGGCTGAGCGCTTTAAAATGCCCATTATCACCTTTATTGATACTCCAGGGGCTTACCCGGGTGTAGGAGCTGAAGAGCGTGGGCAAAGTGAAGCGATTGCCAAAAACTTATTGGTGATGTCTGGCCTTAAGGTCCCCACGATTTGTACCGTGATTGGTGAAGGCGGTTCCGGTGGTGCTTTAGCGATTGGCGTCGGTGATCGAGTCAATATGTTGCAATACAGTACTTATTCGGTTATTTCTCCAGAAGGCTGCGCGTCTATTTTATGGAAGAGTGCCGATAAGGCTCCGGTTGCTGCCGATGCAATGGGCATTACTTCAGAACGACTTAAAGAGCTGGATCTAATTGATGACATCGTTGTGGAACCATTGGGCGGAGCACATCGTGATGTGGCAATGATGGCGCATAACCTGAAAATCAAGCTATTGAGTGATTTGGAAACGTTAACGGCTTTAGACGTTGAAACCTTGCTTGAGCAACGTTACCAGCGTTTGATGTCCTACGGTTACTGTTAACTGTTTATTGGCATTGAGCCTTAAAGGCTTCAATGCCCGTTTTTCTAGGATTAGCAGTGTCACTTTTTCGCAACTTTGAGCGGTCTTTTACTAAACTGGATATTCCATTTACCAAGGTAGTGGTCGCTTATAGTGGTGGATTAGACTCTAGTGTATTGCTTAAACTTAGCCAGCAACTTTTCACTAAACACCCTCATATAGCACTTGTTGCGGTTCATGTGAATCACGGTTTACAACAACAGGCGAAGCAATGGCATCGACATTGCCAAGAACAAGCTGAACTGTTCGGTGTGCCTTTTGTCGCGGAGTCTGTCGAGCTTCAAATAAAACCCCGAGAAAGTATTGAAGCTGCTGCGCGAACTGCTCGTTATGCGGCATTAGCAAAACATGTTGATAGTGAGAGCTTGTTATTAACCGCACATCATGCGGATGATCAGTTTGAAACTTTGATGCTTGCCTTAAAAAGGGGGAGTGGCTTAAGCGGTTTAGCGGCAATGCCAGATTGTCGCCGTTTTGCTCAAGGACATCTATTTCGGCCTCTATTGGTTTCAACTCGCGCTGATTTACAGTGTTATGCTCAAGAATCAGACTTATCTTGGATTGAAGATCCGAGCAATCAATCGATGCAATTTGACCGTAATTTTTTACGCCATCAAGTCTTACCCGAGCTCACTCAGCGTTGGCCTCAACTACTCCAGACAGTGCAGCGAAGTGTTACCCATCTACAGGAATCTAAACACCTAATTGACGAACTTGCCGCAAGTGATATGCGAAATTGTGCGCTTGCAGACTCGATAGATTGTGCTCAATTATTACTATTATCTGAGGCGCGTTGTAAGAATGTGTTGCGATTTTGGCTGAATACCCAGAGCTGGTCTTATCCGAGTCAGGCTCAGCTGCAACAAGTAGTCGCGCAATGTCAGGCTAAAGCTGATGCTAAGGTGACGATCTCGTTGCCGCAGGGTCAGATCCGCCGATTTAAAGGGCGGCTTTATTTAGTCGATAAAGCTAGTCTATTTGAACAGTCAGAAGTAGATGTCTGGGATATGAATGCGCAACCCTGTTTGGAGTTACAAAATGGAAGTCGTTTAAGTTGGCACAAAGGTGGCCGTTTATTGCCGCCTGGTTCAGCGCAACGAGTTTCTATTCGTTTTCGTGATGAGTTAAGCATCGATCGTTTTAATTCTGCAGAGCGTCATGGTCATCGAAGTATTAAAAAATTATTGCAAGAAGCACATTTAAAACCTTGGTTGCGTAATCGCATCCCTTTTGTATTTTATGATGAGCACTTGGTCGCAATTGCCGATCTCTACACGAGTAAAGCATTTCTAGCTGAGCGTTCTGAAGGGATAAGGCTAAAATGGCAGGCGAGTCATTAAGCTACAGTATTTGTCTTTGCTTGATTGAGATAAGTTACATGGGCATTTCTGAGCGAAGCGAAGGGCCCAAGCATTTCTTTTAAATATTACTTGTCATTCATTTCGGCCCAAGACTGTTTTAGTGATAAATAATCGCAATGATGAGGCTTCAAGCGCTAGCTGCCTTGCTAGATCCGATCCCCTAAGCTATTAATTTTTTTGTGTGTCAGACTTATCTGCATAGAGCTGAGTATCGGCCTGTTGGATTAATTGCTTACTATCTAATCCAGATGTCCAAGAACTCACACCGATACTGGCCGAAACATTATATTGGGCTAATAAAGGAGTATTTTGTAGCTCTTGATTCAAACGATTGATCACCATTCGCGCCGACTGTTCGGTCGCGGGTCTGAGTAGCATGGCAAATTCATCGCCGCCGATCCGAAAAGCTTGGTCACCGCTACGGATGACTGATTGTAACACCTGCGCAAAGCTGATGAGTACTTGGTCTCCCACTGGATGTCCAAGTGTATCGTTAATTTCTTTGAACTTATTTAGGTCTAGTAGCATTAATACGAGACCTGCATCTTGTTGCTGGTTTTGCCTCGTTTGCTGTTTAATTGAGGTATTCAATGATTCGTCGAAATGGGCTCGATTACCAATACCTGTTAAATAGTCATTTCTGACTCGCTCTTGTAAGCGATTAATTTGTAAGGCATGTTTTAATGGCAATTGAAGCAACTGGACTAGTTGGCGGAGTTTTGATATCTCGCCTTGTTGAAAGGGAGTGTCACGAGTAAAGGTCGCAATGGCTAAGCTATTTTGTTTATGGTTTAGGCTAAAGCTACGATAATAGCGTTGTCCTTCAAACAGGCTCACTTGCTGTTGGATATCGTCACTCACTAGACGCAAAGCAGAAAAATTCACAAAGCGAGTTGCCATAGCGGCAAAGTTTTGCAGTAGCTCCTCTAGCTGCAAGCTTTCTTGTAGGGACTCTATAATACTCAGTTTTTGTATAGGATTTAGCTTCGCGTCATTAGGAAAATGCGATACTTTTCCATGACTTACTACTTCATTTTGCGCTAATTGTAGAGAATCCATAGTGACTTTACTCATCGTTAAATCTTTAAATCGGCGTCAATAACGCTGCTCTATTAGATATAAAGCAAATCTTGGGCCAATTAATCCTGAATAAAAGTCAAAATCTTGTCAATCTGTGCTGATGCGTCTTTATAGCCATGGTTGAGTAAGCAAGTGGTGTAGGCTTGTTCAAACATCAAAAAGCTGGTAATTGAAGAGGGTTTAGCTTGTTTAATCCCAAGAGTGGCTAGCATTAGCTTGACGCTTAAAGGGAGGTGCTGGTAATAGTTGTGGGCGAGTTGGTCAAAATCAATGCTTGGTTTAATGCTGAGGCTTGTAATCGGTCGTAAGTTTAATTGCTGTTGTTGTTGTTCGCTGAGAAGTTCGATGGTGCGATTAATTCGTTCGAGCCGCTCTAGATCTGAGTTTAAGGTGTCGGAAAAGATTGAATCCAACAAATGACCTGCAATTGCAGCGCTATTCGGCGCTAGGGGAGTCAGCATTGATGATGATCGACGTTGTTGCTCTAAGTGGATGGTGACTATTTTATCTGCGCCTAAGTGGATGGCTGGGCTGAGGGGGCAAAGCTGATGAATCGAACCATCGCCGTAGTAATCTTGTCCTACTTTTGCAGCAGGGAAGATTAAGGGAATAGCGGCAGATGCTAGCAAGTGGGTTGTGTGGATTTGGGTCTTATGACCTAATCTTCGTGCTCGCTGCCAGTTTTGCTGAGCCTCTTCAGCTTGAAAGAATGATAGTGAGTTACCGTCTTGATAATTTGAAGCGGTAACCGCTAAGGCATGTAAATGTTTACTTGCGATATTTTGGTCTATTCGCTTGTAGTTGAGATAGTTATTGAGTAATTGTTGTAAGGGTTCGTTGTTTAACAGTGAAAATCCATGTTGACGGCCATAATCGGCATGTAAGCTTTTACAAAGCAGAGACGACAATTGTTTGGCAATCGTGAGGCCGTCAGTTTTGAATACTTGTTTACAATGAAAGTTTCGCCAAATATATTCGAGTTTTTTAACGCCAAGTCGAAAGCAAGATGCATAAACCGCTAGCGCGGTTGCATTAATCGCACCCGCTGAAGTACCACAAATAATTTGAAAAGGACTGGCGTGATTACGAGGATATTGTTCGGCAATAGCCTTGAGTACCCCGACTTGATAGGCAGCTCTAGCCCCTCCTCCTGTGAGTACTAAAGCGACTTTTTTATTGGTGTGGTTATTAGCTTTTGGATCCATAATTATATGTTAGCACAGCCATTTATAAACGTTTGTTTGGAGCATCAGGACAAACGACAATAAAAAAGCTGGCTATAGCCAGCTTCTAAAGTTTGCAGGTTGCGGATTAAAATTGTTCAAAAACTTGCTCAATGGTTACTTCAACCTTTTCACCACTGCGTCGGTTTTTGTATTCAATTACACCTTTATCCAAACTACGATCACCAATTACAATTACATGTGGAATTCCAATTAACTCAATGTCGGCAAACATCACGCCTGGGCGTTCTTTGCGATCATCAAATAATACTTCGATTCCGCGCTGTTTGGCTTCTTCATAAAGCTTGTTGGCGACTTCTTGAACCCGATGAGATTTATGCATGTTCATGGGAACGATCGCAAGGGTAAACGGCGCGATGGCTTCCGGCCAAGTAATGCCGTATTTATCATTGTTTTGCTCGATTGCTGCGGCAACGATACGCGATATGCCAATGCCGTAACAGCCCATGGTAAGGACTTGATTTTTTCCTTGCTCGTTGAGAACAGCAGCATTCATCGATTTGGCATAAGCTTCGCCTAGTTGGAAAATATGGCCAACTTCAATCCCTCGTTTAATCGAAAGTGTACCAGAACCGCAAGGGCTGGGGTCACCTTCAATGACATTGCGTAAATCAGCAACCTCTCCAAGGGCGACATCGCGATCCCAGTTAATACCAAAGAAGTGCTTATCATCGATGTTTGCTCCCGCGCCAAAGTCACTGCAGTGTGCGGCACTTCTATCGACAATTACTGGGATTGCTAAATTGACTGGACCGAGGGAGCCTGGACCTGCACCAATGACTGCTCGAATCTCTTCTTCACTGGCAAACTCTAAAGGCGCTGCAACTAGCTCAAGTTTTTCGGCTTTAATTTCGTTAAGCTCGTGATCGCCTCGAAGAATTAGCGCGATAAGTTGGTGCTCTGATGTTTCACTTGCTTTAACAATCAGGGTCTTCACTGTTTGTTCAATTTTAAGCTCAAATTGCTCTACTAATTCAGCGATGGTTTTTGCATTAGGGGTCGCAACTTCGCGCATCTCTTGACTTGGCATCGCACGCTCACCTTTAGGAGGAAGCGCTTCGGCTTTTTCAATATTGGCGGCGTAATCACTGCCATCAGAGAACACAATTGCATCCTCGCCTGACTCTGCAAGTACGTGAAATTCGTGTGAATGACTACCACCAATGCTACCCGTATCGGCTAATACGGGGCGATACTCTAAGCCTAGGCGTTCAAAAATACGACAATAGCTTGCATGCATCTCATCATAAGTCTCTTGTAAGGACTCTTCAGACAAATGGAAAGAGTAGGCATCTTTCATCAAGAATTCACGCGAGCGCATCACACCAAAACGAGGACGGACTTCATCACGGAATTTGGTTTGAATTTGATAAAGATTTAGCGGCAGTTGCTTGTAGCTATTAATCTCTTTTCGGACTAGTTCTGTGACCACTTCTTCGTGGGTTGGGCCTAATACAAAATCGCGTGAATGGCGGTCTTTAAAACGTAATAACTCGGGACCAAATTTGTCCCAGCGACCGGTTTCATGCCATAAATCACTTGGTTGAACAACTGGCATACGGATCTCAACAGAACCACTGGCGTTCATTTCTTCACGAACAATTTGTTCAACTTTAGAAAGCACTCGCAAGCCATTAGGGAGCCAAGTGTAAAGACCTGAGGCCAGCTTTCTAACCATGCCTGCACGTAGCATCAATTGATGAGATACAATCTCAGCATCACTTGGCGTTTCTTTCTGGGTAGCCAGAAGATATTTGCTAGAACGCATATCTGTCCTTTCATTTTATTAGTAGTAAATTGCGGCGATTGTAGCAGGCTAACTATTGTCTGTCAGGCCTTGTCACGTCGGTCACCGATGATTTTTGCAGGGTTTCCGGCAACAATCGCCCATTTGGGAATATCTTTGGTGATCACCGAGCCCATACCAATGACCGCATGGTCTGCAATCGTGACACCATCAATGATACAACAATTAGCACCAACCCAAACATCTTGGCCGATACGAATGCCTTTCGAGGTATTGTTTTGTTGCCAAACAGGGGTGTCAGGATGCATGCCATGATTAAAGGCGTATATTTTAACGCCATTGGCGATTCGGCTGTGGTTGCCAATGGTTACGCCCTTCTTCCCGCCATCAATTGAGCAGCCATGATTAATGGCAACATCTTCTCCGATTTGAATAGGCCCATGCAAAAAGCATTGAGCGGCCACGAAAGTGCGTGCGCCAAGTTCAATGTTTCGACCCGGTTCTGCAAATAGTTGGGCGTCGGGGGCGATGAAGCAATGTTCTCCAAAAGCAACGGTTTCCAGAGCACTTAGTTGTTGTTGTAGTTGCTGTTGCCAAGGTGTTGCCCACTCTAGGTGTTTCGCTTTGAGTTTAAAATATAACCAGGGCATCCATGCCAAACGTTGCTTATGTTGGCTCTGATAGTCGGGTGGCTTAACAGGCATGCTGCACCGACAGAATAAGTAACTGCTGCGCTTCTGAAGGTAAACCGAATACCTGCCAGCGAAGGTTAAATTGGTAGAGTCTCACGCCATAAACTTTGTCATCCAGTTTAAGGCGTTTATAAGCGGGTCGCGGATCTTGCGCTAAGACTTGCTCGATGACTAAAGATTGTTCGGTGTTTATATTAAGCTGCAGCGCTTGTTGTTTCGCGGTGTCTGTCCAGCCAACAGATAATTCTGATCTGGGTTGGTTTTGTGCATAGCCTGCTTTTGCGTCGATAACACTGTCACTATAGGGAAGGTAGGGTTTAACATCATATATTGGGGTGCCGTGAACCAAATCCCCACCTTTAAAATGTAACACTGGGGCGCTTGTATTGCGTTCTACATGGCTTAGTTCCATCAGTGAGAGTCCAAGATGATTCGGTCTAAAACTTGAGCGAGAAGCCAATACGCCGACTTTTTTATTACCGCCTAAACGTGGGGGACGAACTTTGGCTTTCCAACCAGCTGAAATGTTTTGATGGAAAGCAAACATTAACCAAAAGTGACTAAACTGCTCAATTTCATCGAGCATGTCGAGATCATTGAAAGGTGCTGTAAATATCAGTTGAGTCGAGGTTGCAGTGACTAAACCGGGTTGTCGAGGGACTGAAAATTTCTCAGCGTAGGGCGACTGAATATAGCCTAAAGGCTCAATGGTCAGGCTCATAAATTCTAAATCTTGTAAGCTTTTCCGAAACAACTCAGCATCGCTAGGCATGCTGGAGGCTCATTAATGGGATAACACTGCTGAATGACGACAGCATTTGCGCCTAGTGCGGCCGCTTGTTCACGTAAATCATTACGCGCATCGACCATTTGAGGTGGCGCTTGATTGACTTTTTCTTGGCAACTCACACCTTCTATAATACCCAAGTATTCTGAATTTAAAGGGTCAATATGTTCTTCTGCGTAGATAGTAACATTGGCCGCGGGCAGATAGTTATCGAAATTTTGTTTGTCGATATTGCTGTTGAAAGAGTAATTACCGCTACAAGCTGTAGCCGTTATGGCCAGTGCGGCAAGAAATAATTGGCGCATAATCTTCCTAATAGTTATTTAACTTGAACTGAGTCATCGCTTGAGAGATTAGAGATGTACTTATTGATAATTTGAGGCTTATTATACCATCACTTTGTTGCACTTGCTGATGCTAATTATTTGTGATGAATAACTTGAAGGGTCTGGCGTTTACCGAGGAAGGGGAATGTATAAACCTAATCTGCGTTTTCCGATTAAATCGAGCATAGCGTGGCGCAATAGTTTGCTACTGCTGACCATACTTGTCAGTTTAGCGGGTTGTCTCTGGTTTAGCCAAAGCCAAAATTGGCAACTTTCACCTAGATGGGTCATTTTAGTTGACCTTGGTATTCTTCTATCATCGTTTTTCATTAGTTTTTTATGTCGCTATTACTATCGCCGCAGCGATAGCTACTTCATGCTGGTATTTAGTCTCGGTTTCTTTACCTTGAGCGCTATAGAACTTTGTTTTTTTCTGGTTCGTTACCAACTGTTCTTTTCGTTTTCTGTTGTTAGCCATAGTCATTTAGTGATTTGGGCGGGGTTGATTTCCCGAGGGTGTTTAGCTTTTATTTTATTGACCTCGGGGATGTTAGTGCATCGGCTCTATCGGTTAGCGAACGGCGGTAAAATGAGTCCTTCAGTATTGATTATCGCCAGTGTTAGTTTTGCTTTACTTAGTATTGCCTTTCTATATGTCGTCTCTTTGCCTTTTATGCAAAGTTCATTAAGTTATTTGCAGTTACCCGCAGAGTTTGCAGTGAGCTGTGCTTTTGTTTTGCTGATTGTGTCTTATGGTGTAAGGCTACGCTGGTTAAGTGAACCGCTTGAATATGGTATCTTGATCTTCACCTGTATTCAGTTCGTTTTGTATTTCTGGGCTGCACCATCGCAACTTGCAGCTGATAATTTTATGCAACTTGTTATCGCTTTGAGTAAACTTTTTAGTTACTTGGTCGTGATTGCTGCCGTTTTTTTACAGGCTAAATCTGCTACACCGCTGAATGGCGGGACTCGGAGTTTGCGCCGAGAATCTCGCTTGATCCGATTATTTGAACGTTCTCGGAACCGACAATATCCTTGGTTTGTACGGGTTAAAAATTCGCTTAGTAGTTATGTCTCTTTGCTGAGTGCTTGTTTAGTGGTGATGGGCGTGGCTAGCACCTCACTTATATTTTATTTTGCCTTTGTGTCAAGTTTAGAAAATGAACGAAAACAGCAGCTAAGTTTACATAGTTCTATTCAAGTGGAGCACTTGGATCGTCGTATCAAACTCGCTTATGACGAAATAAGTTTATTTTCAAGGCGAGATGTTTTAGTTGGTTTTTTCCAGCAACAATTTATTGAAGGGAATTTTATAAATATAGAGCCCTTATTTTGGAAACCTTGGTTACGTAGCAACATTAATAAGTTATTTTCGAGGGTGCCAGCTTTGCGAGCGGTGCATTTAGTTGTTGTAGCACAAGGTCAACAATTTGATTACCTATCGGTGGCTAAAGGAAAGACACCTGACTCACCTAAATCCTTGCTATTGCTTGCCGCACAGCAGCCTAGCGTGGTGCATGCTCAAGCTATCCGCGAAAATAATGATGATGTCTGGTCTTTGGCTAAGGCTGTGACGAAGAGCGATGGAAAAGTTGTTGCTATCTGGGTGTTTCAATATCAACAAAGTAGTGTGTTTAGTTTGGTATTACAAGAGCCTCCAAGCTATTTAGCCGATCATGGTTTGAGTGATTCAAATGGTGATGATTTGTTAGTTTTCGACGTTAACGGAGAGCGATTATGGCGTAAAGAACAAGTTATTGCTGTGAATGATGAATTTCAAGCTGCAGAGTATCAAAGGGTTAAGCAGCTACTGGCTTCTCCGGTGAAAAATGTCGCGGAACAAGTTATCAAATATGGCTCGTACCTTCTGAGCATCCAGCGATTAGCGTATATGCCTAACAATTCGCAAGAATATTTAGATTTGGTGCTGGTGGCTGATTACCAACGCACAATCGTTGGGTCAAAATTGGCAGCCAAGCAGGCTTTGATCGTGGCCTTAATCGTTATGGGTTTTATGGTGTTATTTGGCTGGTTTTTTGCACATACCATTGTGTCGCCGTTGCGTTATATCACGCATGCGATGTTGTTGTATGGTAAACGGAATCTTCGAGTCGTTTTACCAGAGCAATCTAATGATGAAGTTGGGGTGCTTGCGAGTACTATTAGTCAAATGATGGCAGGGATTGATAAACGAGCAGAACGGTTAAATAGCCAGTTGCAATCTTCTCGGAAAAATCAACAGCAACTCAAGCTTACACAACAAAAAGCTAAAGTCTCTACGCGAGTCAAAAGTGATTTTTTGGCGATGATGAGCCATGAAGTTCGCACACCTATGGACTGTATCGTCAATATGACTGAGTCATTGAGTTCATCGCCACTCAGTTCAGAACAGATGGAATATGTCAATACGATACGTTTGTCGAGTAAAGCCTTATTAGCCGTGGTAAATGATATTTTTGATTATTCAAAAGTTGAAATGGAGACTATGGCGCTGCGTTTAAATACCTTTAATCTGAAGTTAACCTTATCAGATGTTGTTCAGATGTTTTCCTTGCAAGCAAAGGAGAAACACATTCAACTGCGTTTAGATTACCCTGCTTCATTACCTAGCTCATTTTTAGGCGATCAAGGGAAGATCCAGCAAATTTTCATTAATTTAGTCAGTAATGCCCTGCGGCATACTGAAGTTGGACATATTACGCTTAGTGTTCATCTTACCGAGCAGTCTACGTTAGGAGAAATGGTTGAAATCTCGGTGAGTGATAGTGGCGTCGGCATTTCTGAGGAAGCACAAGAAGATATGTTTCGCTCTTTTGCCAAGAGCGAAAATCTAAATCATCATTGTTTTGCAGACATAGGTTTAGGCTTGATGATATGCCAGAGACTTACGAGCCTAATGAATGGCGATGTAAAAATTCGCTCACGTCTTGGCTTAGGAACTGAAGTTTCGATTCATTTACCGCTCTCTAGTGTTGATAGCTATGATCAGCATTCTGTGAAGCGAACGATTGTATTGGAACGTCTATATGGGCAAGTTTTACTGATTGAAAGTGACATTGTTAAGCAGCGTATTGTTAGTCATGTTTTGAATAGTTTTGGGCTTAAAGTGATTCTCGCGAATAACGGACATGAAGCGATCGAAATGTTTAAAGGTTGGGGGACACAATTATCCTTGATCCTTATTAATTGCCAGATAGCGGATAAATCTGCCTTTCATGCAAGCTCGGTGATTCGAAACTTAGAGAGTAATACCCAACGGATCCCAATAGTTGGTTTGACCACTGATCTAAATGATGAAATGAAACAAGTTAGTATTGAATCAGGAATTGATGAAATGCTAATTCAGCCCTGTGAACGCGAAGTACTATATGGCTGCCTATCTCAATGGCTTGGTACGAATGCATCCGCGGGTAGGGTTATTCAGTCGAAAACCTAGCCAACTATTGCGTGATGTAAGCCGTTTATTGATCTTAGTCTAGCCAATTAAATAAGTAATTATCTGAACAATTGAAATAACCCATTCGCCTTTTAGTGTTGTAGAATCGGTAGTCTAGTTATTAAGATAAAGTGTATTCAATGAAACAAGCTGCAGTTTTCCTCGACCGAGATGGTGTTATCAATCATGACCATGGCTATGTATCTAAGGTTGACGATTTTGAGTTTATTGAGGGTGCAATTGAAGCGATGCAACAGCTCAAAAAAGCCGGGTGGTTATTGGTGGTGGTGACTAATCAAGCAGGTATTGCGCGAGGCTATTTCTCTGAGCAACAGTTTTTAAGCCTAACAGAATGGATGGATTGGTCCCTAGCTGATAGAGGCGTTGATTTGGATGGGATCTATTTTTGTCCTCATCATAAAGATTATGGTAGTGAGGATTACCGAATTGATTGCAATTGTCGCAAGCCAAAGCCGGGAATGTTACTTGAGGCTGCTAAAGAGTTAGGTATTGATTTGACTAATTCCTGGATGGTTGGTGATAAAGGCTCTGATTTGTTAGCCGCTAAAAACGCCGGAGTAAGCAACCGTATACTGGTGAAAGGACAATATCCGCTTAAAGCTGAAGAACTTCGGTTAGCGAGCAGCCAAGTATCATCATTGAAAGAAGCGGTGAGTATCATTCTGCAAGATGAACGCTAACAAGCATTAGGGTTACCGTGAAGGTTCCTCGTGATAATACTTAACTTGCTTGTTTTATCGACATTTTTTAGCCGGATACGCTTGCATTGTTCGATATCTGAGCAGTTAAACAAAAAACTGTGATTTTCTTCAAAAAAGGCTTGCACCGTAAGCGCGGATCCCTATAATGCGACTCCACTGACACGGCGGGCAGCACGCAATAGCGCAGCAGCAAGCGGTCAGGGTTGGTAAGGCCTGAGGCTTTATTAGCGGCGGTTAAACGCTTCAAACTTTCCTTAGAAAAGTTCTTCGGAAAAGATTGAAAAAAGCGGTTGACAGTCACCGAGGATGGCGTAGAATGCGCACCTCGCTTCGCAAGAAGCAACGCTCTTTAACAATTTATCAAGCAATCTGTGTGAGCACTCACAGAGCACTAAGCGAAAAAAATTAGCTTAAGTGGACTGGAGTGACACACTGTTTTAACAGTAATAATTTCAGTATTTACTTTGAGCGAAAAAACTTTGATTGAAGAGTTTGATCATGGCTCAGATTGAACGCTGGCGGCAGGCTTAACACATGCAAGTCGAGCGGTAACATTTCTAGCTTGCTAGAAGATGACGAGCGGCGGACGGGTGAGTAATGCTTGGGAATATGCCTTTACGTGGGGGACAACAGTTGGAAACGACTGCTAATACCGCATAATGTCTTCGGACCAAAGGAGGGGACTCTTCGGAGCCTTTCGCGTAGAGATTAGCCCAAGTGGGATTAGCTAGTTGGTGGGGTAATGGCTCACCAAGGCGACGATCCCTAGCTGGTTTGAGAGGATGATCAGCCACACTGGGACTGAGACACGGCCCAGACTCCTACGGGAGGCAGCAGTGGGGAATATTGCACAATGGGCGAAAGCCTGATGCAGCCATGCCGCGTGTGTGAAGAAGGCCTTCGGGTTGTAAAGCACTTTCAGTTGTGAGGAAGGCAATATGCTTAATACGTATATTGTTTGACGTTAGCGACAGAAGAAGGACCGGCTAACTCCGTGCCAGCAGCCGCGGTAATACGGAGGGTCCGAGCGTTAATCGGAATTACTGGGCGTAAAGCGTACGCAGGCGGCTTTTTAAGCCAGATGTGAAATCCCCGGGCTCAACCTGGGAATGGCATTTGGAACTGGGAAGCTAGAGTTTTGTAGAGGGTGGTAGAATTTCAGGTGTAGCGGTGAAATGCGTAGAGATCTGAAGGAATACCAGTGGCGAAGGCGGCCACCTGGACAAAAACTGACGCTCATGTACGAAAGCGTGGGGAGCAAACAGGATTAGATACCCTGGTAGTCCACGCCGTAAACGATGTCTACTAGTTGTCTGTGGGTTTAACCCGTGGGTAACGCAGCTAACGCATTAAGTAGACCGCCTGGGGAGTACGGCCGCAAGGTTAAAACTCAAATGAATTGACGGGGGCCCGCACAAGCGGTGGAGCATGTGGTTTAATTCGATGCAACGCGAAGAACCTTACCTGCCCTTGACATACTAAGAACTTTCCAGAGATGGATTGGTGCCTTCGGGAGCTTAGATACAGGTGCTGCATGGCTGTCGTCAGCTCGTGTCGTGAGATGTTGGGTTAAGTCCCGCAACGAGCGCAACCCTTATCCTTATTTGCCAGCACGTGATGGTGGGAACTCTAGGGAGACTGCCGGTGATAAACCGGAGGAAGGTGGGGACGACGTCAAGTCATCATGGCCCTTACGGGCAGGGCTACACACGTGCTACAATGGCATGTACAGAGGGATGCGACCTCGCGAGAGCAAGCGGACCCCAGAAAGCATGTCGTAGTCCGGATCGGAGTCTGCAACTCGACTCCGTGAAGTCGGAATCGCTAGTAATCGTGGATCAGAATGCCACGGTGAATACGTTCCCGGGCCTTGTACACACCGCCCGTCACACCATGGGAGTGGGCTGCAAAAGAAGTGGGTAGTTTAACCTTCGGGAGGACGCTCACCACTTTGTGGTTCATGACTGGGGTGAAGTCGTAACAAGGTAGCCCTAGGGGAACCTGGGGCTGGATCACCTCCTTATTATGAACGTTTATGTTTTGTGACGTGTTCACACAGATTGCTTGATAGAAGATAAAGAGAGAAGTTCTAGTGTGGTTTAGAACCAACGAGAACAGCTAACGCAGTGTCCCGTTCGTCTAGAGGCCTAGGACACCGCCCTTTCACGGCGGTAACACGAGTTCAAATCTCGTACGGGATACCATTTCTCTCTTGGTTTAAGAAAATAAAGCTAAGCATTATGTTGATACAGTGCTTAGCTTTGGTTTCTAAGAAGCCGAATGCTCTTTAACAATTTGGAAAAGCTGATAAAAAATATCTCAAAAATACGAGTGAAATAACAAGTGTTTTTGGTATTCAAAAAAATAAGGTGATCGTACTCGAGTGGCAGGATTTATACAGCCTGACCATTCAAGTGATTTAAGCGACAACATTTAGGTGTTGTATGGTTAAGTGACTAAGCGTATACGGTGGATGCCTTGGCAGTCAGAGGCGATGAAGGACGTGTTAATCTGCGATAAGCCATGTTGAGTCGATAAAAGACGTAATAGACATGGATTTCCGAATGGGGAAACCCACTGCATTTTATGCAGTATCGTAACGTGAATACATAGCGTTGCGAGGCGAACCCGGGGAACTGAAACATCTAAGTACCCGGAGGAAAAGAAATCAACCGAGATTCTGGTAGTAGCGGCGAGCGAACCCGGATTAGCCCTTAAGCTTCTTATAATTTAGTGGAACAAGCTGGAAAGTTTGGCCGTAGCGGGTGATAGCCCCGTACACGAAAGGTGATTTGAAGTGAAAACGAGTAGGACGGCACACGTGATATGTTGTCTGAATATGGGGGGACCATCCTCCAAGGCTAAATACTCCTGACTGACCGATAGTGAACCAGTACCGTGAGGGAAAGGCGAAAAGAACCCCTGTGAGGGGAGTGAAATAGAACCTGAAACCGTATACGTACAAGCAGTGGGAGCCTCTTTGTGGGGTGACTGCGTACCTTTTGTATAATGGGTCAACGACTTAATTTCAGTAGCAAGGTTAAGCGAATAGCGGAGCCGTAGGGAAACCGAGTGTTAACTGCGCGCATAGTTGCTGGGATTAGACCCGAAACCCGGTGATCTAGCCATGGGCAGGTTGAAGATTGGGTAACACCAATTGGAGGACCGAACCGACTAATGTTGAAAAATTAGCGGATGACTTGTGGCTGGGGGTGAAAGGCCAATCAAACCGGGAGATAGCTGGTTCTCCTCGAAAGCTATTTAGGTAGCGCCTCGGACGAATACTAGTGGGGGTAGAGCACTGTTAAGGCTAGGGGGTCATCCCGACTTACCAACCCTTTGCAAACTCCGAATACCACTAAGTACTATCCGGGAGACACACGGCGGGTGCTAACGTCCGTCGTGAAAAGGGAAACAACCCAGACCGTCAGCTAAGGTCCCAAAGTCATAGCTAAGTGGGAAACGATGTGGGAAGGCTTAGACAGCCAGGATGTTGGCTTAGAAGCAGCCATCATTTAAAGAAAGCGTAATAGCTCACTGGTCGAGTCGGCCTGCGCGGAAGATGTAACGGGGCTAAGCTATGCACCGAAGCTACGGGTACTTGCTTTGCAAGTGCGGTAGAGGAGCGTTCTGTAAGCCGTTGAAGGTGATTCGTAAGGATTGCTGGAGGTATCAGAAGTGCGAATGTTGACATGAGTAACGATAAAGGGGGTGAAAAGCCCCCTCGCCGAAAGACCAAGGTTTCCTGTTCAATGTTAATCAGAGCAGGGTGAGTCGGCCCCTAAGGCGAGACTGAAAAGTGTAGTCGATGGGAAACAGGTTAATATTCCTGTACTTCGTATAATTGCGATGGGAGGACGGAGAAGGCTAGGCCAGCGCGGCGATTGGTAGTCCGCGTTTAAGGTTGTAGGCTGGACACTTAGGAAAATCCGGGTGTCTAAGGCTGAGGATTGATGACGAGTCACTAAGGTGATGAAGTGGTTGATGCCCTGCTTCCAGGAAAAGTCTCTAAGCTTCAGATTATACGAAACCGTACCCCAAACCGACACAGGTGGTTGGGTAGAGAATACCAAGGCGCTTGAGAGAACTCGGGTGAAGGAACTAGGCAAAATGGTACCGTAACTTCGGGAGAAGGTACGCTGCTGTTGGTGATGGGACTTGCTCCCTAAGCTGACGGCAGTCGCAGATACCAGTTGGCTGCAACTGTTTATTAAAAACACAGCACTGTGCTAAATCGAAAGATGACGTATACGGTGTGACGCCTGCCCGGTGCCGGAAGGTTAATTGATGTGGTTAGCGCAAGCGAAGCTATTGATCGAAGCCCCGGTAAACGGCGGCCGTAACTATAACGGTCCTAAGGTAGCGAAATTCCTTGTCGGGTAAGTTCCGACCTGCACGAATGGCGTAATGATGGCCAAGCTGTCTCCACCCGAGACTCAGTGAAATTGAAATTGCCGTGAAGATGCGGTGTACCCGCGGCTAGACGGAAAGACCCCGTGAACCTTTACTACAGCTTGACACTGAACATTGACCCTACATGTGTAGGATAGGTGGGAGGCTTTGAAGCGTTGTCGCTAGATGATGTGGAGCCGACCTTGAAATACCACCCTTGTAGTGTTGATGTTCTAACGTTGTCCCGTTATCCGGGATGCGGACAGTGTCTGGTGGGTAGTTTGACTGGGGCGGTCTCCTCCCAAAGAGTAACGGAGGAGCACGAAGGTTGGCTAAGTACGGTCGGACATCGTACGGTTAGTGCAATGGCATAAGCCAGCTTAACTGCGAGACAGACACGTCGAGCAGGTACGAAAGTAGGTCATAGTGATCCGGTGGTTCTGTATGGAAGGGCCATCGCTCAACGGATAAAAGGTACTCCGGGGATAACAGGCTGATACCGCCCAAGAGTTCATATCGACGGCGGTGTTTGGCACCTCGATGTCGGCTCATCACATCCTGGGGCTGAAGTCGGTCCCAAGGGTATGGCTGTTCGCCATTTAAAGTGGTACGCGAGCTGGGTTTAGAACGTCGTGAGACAGTTCGGTCCCTATCTGCCGTGGGCGTTTGAGAATTGAAGGGAGCTGCTCCTAGTACGAGAGGACCGGAGTGGACGAACCGCTGGTGTTTGGGTTGTTATGCCAATAGCATTGCCCAGTAGCTACGTTCGGAACTGATAACCGCTGAAAGCATCTAAGCGGGAAGCAGGCCTTGAGATTAATTCTCACTAGGACTTTAAGTCCTCTGAAGGGCCGTTGGAGACTACAACGTTGATAGGCAAGGTGTGTAAGTGCTGTGAGGCATTGAGCTAACTTGTACTAATTACCCGTGAGGCTTAACCATACAACACCTAAAGGGTGTTGCTTATAGATACTTTATTTTAGAACCAAGAGTGCTTGTTATGCTCGTGGGATATATCAGTTTTTTCGAATGTTAAAGACAACAAGTTTTTGCCTGGTGGCAATAGCGTTGTGGAACCACCTGAACCCATGCCGAACTCAGAAGTGAAACGCAACTGCGCCGATGATAGTGTGGGGTCTCCCCATGTGAAAGTAGGTCACTGCCAGGCGCCTATTTTAAAAACCCAGCTATGTGCTGGGTTTTTTTATGTCTGAAATTGCCATGTAAAAGTAGGCTGGATATCGCCAGACACCGATTTAGAGAAAGCCTATCCTTACGGATAGGCTTTTTTTATGTCTGGGATTTAGCAAGGGCAGCCAAGGCGAACCGATGTTCATGAACAAGCCATGTGAAAGTCGGCTGGATATTGCCAGACACCGATTGAGAGAAAGCCTACCCTCACGGATAGGCTTTTTTTATGTCTGAAATTTAGCAAGGGCAGCCAAGGCGAACCGATGTTCATGAACAAACCATGTGAAAGTAGGCTGGATATTGCCAGACACCGATTGAGAGAAAGCCTATCCTTACGGATAGGCTTTTTTTATGTCTGAGATTTAGCAAGGGCAGCCAAGATGAACTGGTGTTCATGATGATGCGGGCTGCGAAAATTGAAGTCTGATCCTGCGATAAATCAGATAAATGCAGTTTTCACTATATGAAAAAGCCTTTCAGGGTATGAAAGGCTTTTTTGCTTTCTAGACTTCGACTCTTGCGGACTCTTGCGTAGGAAGTTCGGGAAGAATTTGGACGCTCACATCATCTTTCACCAAGACGAGAGCATTTATACCAATTGCATTAATTAATTGAACACTTTGGCCATTCCCTCTGACACAAATGAGTGACTCTCTCTGTATCCTTCCTAAAGGTATTCCATGCGCGTGAAACTTGTTCCACAATTTGCTTATAATTGTTGAACATGCGATTAGACAAACAGCGTTGACGCAGCCATTGCCAAACTTGCTCTATCGGATTTAATTCTGGTGAGTACGGCGGCAACTTGATTAAAATGAGATTTGAAAAGGCAAAGGCCGTATCGCTTGTGTGCTAACCCGCACCGTTTACGATAACCACTGCATGTCTACCGGCTGGTGTTGCCTCTGAAATTTGCTGTCAGTGTTTTTCCATCACCTCTTTATTCACCCAAGGGCGAACCAATGCTTCCGTCTTTCCATTCCCCGGGCATTCCGCTCCAAAAATGTAACCGTAGTCGAACTGTTGCTGTTTAACCGCTCTGGGCCGACTCCCTTTTGCAGCCTAAATTTTAGTTGTCTGATTTTGTTGACCAAATCTCGCTTCGTCTTGAAACCAAACATCGACATATGCTCAAGCGCTTGATGTCCGGGGATGTGAAGGATCGTTTCCAGAAGGAAGTTTTTTAAAAGCTTCTTGAGCCTCTTGCGATTGCTTTGGGTGCTTGGAACGGCTGGTTATCCAACTAAATCTAAGTGCATGGTGGAGTCGGTAAATATTTCTATATTGGTCAGGAATACCAAACTGGAGGCTAATGTATAAGCGAATATCTTCAGCAATGAGTCGTCCTCCACCCTTCTTGATAGCGTTGTCTTCAATGAATGAATCGTTTGAGAGTGTCGAGCTGAGGAGCTGATAGTTTGTTAGGCCTTCCAGGACAACTTTTAGAGTGGAGTTCTTCTATAAAATATTTGCTGACCTGCCTTTGGCTACTCCAAGCACTTCCGCTATCTGTGTGCGCTTGTAGCCACGCTTAAAGGGGTAGATAGTCATGAAGCGAATTTTTAATCTAGGATCTGAGGTTTTTTTAAAGAGTCGTTTCAGTTCATCAGGTGTATGCAAGCGGATAAGTACTTGAATGAGCGATAAGCTATTAGATCGGATAGTTAGTGCAATTGTTATTAGATCAGCAGCCTCGAGTTCTTACATATGAGGGTGAATATCTAGAGTTTAGAATTTACATTAAAACCCTTAGAGATTATTCGGGTAATTGTTAACTGCTTATTGAGGCAACAGACATAAAAAAACGAGCTTAAAGCTCGTTCTTTATTTCACTGCTTAATAATTACTGAGCAGTTGAAGTGCTAGTAGAGGTAGAAGTACCACCAGTTACACTATCATTGCTTTGGTTTGATGCGATACCAACTACAGCGGTAGTAGCTACAACACCACCAACAACTGCGCCAGTTACACCAGCAGCACCGCCAGCAGCGCCACCGGCACCAGCTGCACCAGCTGCTGCTTCAGCAGCAAATACATTACCAGACATTGCCAAAGCGGCAGCTGCGACTAAAACTAATTTTTTCATGAAATTTCCCTGTATAAATTGTATAACTATGTCATTGTATGACTTAGTTAAGATGCTTTCCACATCTACTTACATATTTATCACTGATTACGATTATTTTCCAGTGAATCTGCGTTTATAATTTTAGTTCCTTTAGGTAGTTTTGAAAGCGATCTTTGAGTTCGGGGTGACGTAGCGCAAACTCTACGATGGCTTTTAAGTAACCAAACTTGCTACCGCAGTCGTGGCTTTTGCCCAGCATATAATAAGCTTGGGTTGTTTCTTTTTCCATCAAGCTTGCAATTGCATCGGTGAGTTGGATTTCATCTCCGGCGCCAGGTGGCGTTTTGGCCAACTCTTTCCATATCTGCGCAGATAAAACATAACGTCCAACGACAGCAAGGTTTGATGGCGCATCAGCGATGTTTGGTTTTTCAATGGTGGCTACCATATCAGCCGATTCACCGGGTTTGATATTATTGCCATTAATATCGACAATCCCAAATTTGCTGACATCTTCGTTAGCAACCGCTTCAACCATGATTTGACTAGAGCCCGTTTGGTTGTATTTGTTCACCATGTCAGCGAGGTTTTCAGTTTTTAAGTTCGATGTAGAGTCATCTAGAATTACGTCAGGTAACAATACCGCAAAAGGATTATCTCCAATCAGCGGATGTGCACACAGTATCGCGTGCCCGAGGCCCTTAGCAACACCTTGGCGGACATGCATGATGGTGACATCTTTTGGACAAATAGAGCGAACTTCTTCTAATAATTGTCGTTTCACCCTTTTTTCTAAGGTAGCTTCTAATTCAAAACTGGTATCAAAATGATTCTCAATAGAGTTTTTACTAGAATGAGTGACTAAAATTATTTCTTTAATGCCTGCCGCTATTGCTTCTTGGACTACATATTGGATCAATGGCTTATCGACGATGGGCAGCATTTCTTTGGGGATGGCTTTAGTGGCGGGCAACATTCTGGTGCCTAAACCGGCTACCGGTAGTACCGCTTTTTTGACTGATGTAGTCATACTCAGTTCCTTGAATAGGGAGGAATAATGCAGCGCACTTTAGCACGGAGAAATGACAATTAAAATTGAGTTTGTTAAGAAATGGGGAGGCTTTACACGAATTAATAAAATTTCTTTGAGAACATTAACTTAAAGATGAAGTTCGCCCTTGAATAGCTGTTTGATAGCGGGGTCAAGGGCGAGTGTTGTATCGAAAGGCTAAATCATTAATTTACTCGACATATAGATTATCTTTATTATCCAAGTAAATTTTTTCTCCGATCCCTGGTACTAAGACAATTTGTTCAATGTTCTTAAAGTTGCCATGGGTTTGACGATATTCAATGATAGCTAATGATTTACTTTTACCTACGCCTTTGAGTGTCACTAGTTGTTCGGAGTTGGCGGTATTTAGGTTTAATACTTGGTTTGTTTCTTGGGCATAAACGTAGTTCATACTAGCAAGACAGAATATTAGAATTAGTCTTTGGATCAATCTCATGGTTTGCTCCTTTTGTGCTTAAACCATGGTTAACCTTAGAATAAATAGTTAAATAACAAATCACTCAATTGGGTTATTTAGATATGTACTACTAGTAGAAAGCTAGGCAGTAGACTTTGCCTAGGGATCTTTTAAGGAAGTGCTTTCTTGAAGGGTTTCACGATGACCTTAGCGTATACGCCGGCTTCGACATATGGATCGGCATTTGCCCAAGCGACGGCTTGCTCCAAGTTTTGAAATTCGGCGATAACTGTTGAACCGGTGAATCCAGCTTCAGCAGGATCCTCTGCATCAATCGCTGGGTTTGGGCCTGCGACCAGCAGTCGTCCTTCATTTACCAGTGCTTGCAGTCGTGCTAAGTGGGCGGGTCTGGCTTGTTTGCGTTGTTCTAGGCTATTTTCTACGTCTTCAGCAAAAATTACATACCACATGCTTAATTATCCTCTTTTTCCGATAGCGATTGCTGCTGTTCTTTAGGGAGATGTTTATACAGATAAGCAACAGTTGCAACGGTGAATACCAAGGTTAGCCCAAGTAATCCAAATACTTTAAAGTTCACCCAGAAGTCTTCTGAAAAGTTAAAAGCGATGTAGAGGTTAAGCGTGCCACAGCTCATAAAAAAAAGAGCCCAAGCAACATTCACTTTACCCCATATGGATTCAGGAAGCGTCATCTCCTTACCAAGCATTTTTTTGATTAAGGGACTTTTGAAAACAAACTGACTGACTAATAAGACTAAACCGAATAGCCAATTGATCACTGTGGGTTTCCACTTAATAAAGTCATCATCGCGTAGAATTAGCGTGAGACCACCAAAAACCAAGATCAAGACAAAGGAGATTAAATGCATCTTCTCAATTTTTTTATTTTTTATGTAAGAGGCTGCTAAGAGAAGCGCTGTGGAAATGATTAACGCGAAGGTTGCTGCATAAATATCTTGCATTTTGTATACAGCGAAAAAAATGATCAATGGAATGAATTCGAAAAATTGTTTCATAATTCCTCAGGGCTAGCGGTAAATAAAAAGCCGCTAATTATAGCGGCTTTTGATAGTAGCAAGTTCTTCGCCTAAACGGTAGCGGCTTTCATTTGCGAGGCAAAGTCTTTGAGCGCGGTTAGCATTTGAGTCGGTTGCTCTAGATGATTCTCGATAAGTTTCACTACTGCCGATCCAGAAATTGCTCCAGCAGCGCCAGCTGCAATTGTTTCGGTTACTTGTTGAGGCGTTGAAATACCAAAACCAAGCAGTGCCGGTGGTGCCTGGTACTGTTTTAATTTGTCGAGTAGTTTACCCACAGGCGTACCGGCTTTGGTTTCGGTGCCAGTCACGCCTGCTCGACTAACCAGATAGGTGTAGCCTTGGCTATATTCGGCAACTTTTTTCAAGATCGTATCATCTGCGTTGGGCGGTGCGATAAAAATGCTTTGTAAGCCATGTTTATTGGCGGCTGCTCTAAAAGGCGCCGACTCGCGGATCGGTACATCGGCAACTAGTACCGAATCTACGCCTGCTTGGGCCAACTTTTGATAGAAATTATCAATCCCAGTTGAATAGACGAGGTTTGCATAGAGCAGTAAACCGATTGGTACCTCGGGATGTTTGGCCCTAATTCGGCAGAGCATAGCTACGCAATCGGGGGGGGTTATGCCCGCTTGTAAAGCTCTTACGTTGGCACCTTGAATGGTTGGGCCATCGGCGACGGGATCGGAAAACGGGATCCCGAGTTCTAAGGCATCAGCACCTCCTTCGATTAAGGCGTCGATGATTGCGAGTGATTGCTCCATGGCAGGGTCACCTAAAGTTACAAATGGGACAAAGGCACCTTGCTTATCGGCTGCTAGGCGTTGAAATAGGTTTTGGTAACGTTGTGTCATTATAAGCCTCCTCTTTTAGCGAAGATATCTGCGACAGTATAGATATCTTTGTCACCACGACCCGACAGATTGACCACCAAGATTTGTTGTTTGCTCTTATCTTGCTGCGCTAGCTTGAGAGCATATGCTAAAGCATGAGCCGACTCTAAGGCTGGGATGATGCCCTCGCTTTCAGCCAAGGTTTGGAAGGCTGCTAGGGCCTCTTCATCGGTGGCTGACTCATAGCTGGCTCGGCCGATTGAATTAAGGTGGGCATGCTGTGGCCCTACTGATGGGAAATCTAACCCCGCTGAAATGGAGTAAGACTCTTCAATCTGACCGTTAGGATCTTGCATTAGCAAAGAGTGCATGCCAAAGAACATACCTTTACGACCGTGCTTCAGTGGTGCGCCGTGTTGGTCGGTATCAATTCCTTTACCCGCAGGCTCTACGCCGATCAGCTGTACACCTTTTTCTTCGATGAAATCAGCAAAAATGCCAATGGCATTCGAGCCGCCTCCGACACAGGCGATGACTGCATCTGGCAAACGGCCTTCGGCTTTTAGAATTTGTTGTTTGGCTTCTTCGCCGATCATTTTCTGGAATTCCCGTACAATGGTAGGGAAAGGATGTGGGCCAGCAGCCGTGCCAAGTAAGTAGTGTGCGGTGTCATAGCTTGCTGCCCAGTCTCGTAATGCTTCATTGCAAGCATCTTTGAGGGTGGATGAGCCGCTATGTACCGGAATGACTTCCGCGCCCATTAATTTCATTCTGAATACATTGGGTTCTTGACGCTCACAGTCTTTTGCGCCCATATATACTCGACACTTGAGTCCCAGTAGGGCACAGGCTAGCGCAGTGGCGACACCATGCTGGCCAGCGCCCGTTTCGGCGATAATTTCATGTTTCCCCATACGTTTGGCAAGCAGTGCTTGGCCCAGTACCTGATTGGTCTTGTGGGCACCACCGTGCAATAAATCTTCACGTTTGAGGTAGATCTTGGTGTTGGTTCCCTTGGTCAGGTTACGACATAGGGTGAGTGGGGTCGGTCTACCCGCATATTCACTCAACAGGTGGTTAAACTCAGCGATAAACTCAGGATCTTGCTGAGCATCGATAAAGGCTTGCTCGAGTTGATCGAGCGCCGGTACTAGAATTTGTGGGACAAATTGCCCGCCAAATTCTCCAAAATAGGCATCTAATTTACTCATTGTTAGCTCTTATTCGTCATTAAAGGGTTGAATGATTACCTAAGGGGTTCCCTTAGTAGTCTCTAATTAGTTGAAACGCTCTGGCGATTTTGTGGGCATCTTTTATGCCAGGGCTTTGTTCTACCCCAGAATTTAGATCTAAGCCCGCAGCACCGAGTGTGAGCGCTTGCTGTATGTTGTCTGGCGATATACCTCCAGCTAACATCGCACCTTGACTGTGCTCACCTAATAGTTGCCAATCGAAGGTTTGCCCTGTGCCGCCAAATTGGTCGGCGATTTTGCTATCAAACAGGATCTTATCGGCATTTTTAGGGGCTTCGGGAAGTTGTGTCGCAACGGCGAGGGCTTTCCATACTAAGCTGTGATTCAATAGGGATTTTAGCTGGTGAATGTACTGTTCGTCCTCGCTGCCATGGAGTTGTACAGCATGCAGTTGTAGTTGGTTGGCAATGGCCGCAACGTCCTCGAGGGGATGATTGACAAACACACCCACAAAATTGAGTGGGGCGGCTTGAATTAATTGCCGAGCTTGGGCTAGGCTGATATGCCGCGGTGATTTTTCGGCGAAAATTAAACCACCGTAAACGGCACCAGCTTGATGTGCGGCGATCACGTCTTGTTCACGGCTTAAACCGCAAATCTTGTTTTCACCGAGGATCAGTTTACGGCAAGCCATATCGACATCGTCTTGGCTCATAAGTGAACTACCGACTAAAAAGCCGTTGGCGTATTTGGCTAGTTCTCTTACTTGCTGGTGTTTATAGATCCCTGATTCTGAAATGATGATCCGGTCTTCTGGAATTTGTTTGGCTAACTCAGGAGTCCGTTCTAAAGTGATCGATAGATCGCGCAAGTTACGGTTATTAATGCCGATGACTTTAGCATTTAAAGCAATTGCTCGTTCTAGTTCTTGTTGATTACTCACCTCGGTCAATACACCCAATTTAAGCTTATGCGCGACGTCTGCCAGTAAGCTGTATTCATTATCGTCAAGCACCGACAGCATCAGTAAAATGGCATCGGCTTGGTGATAGCGGGCTAAGTAAATTTGGTATTCATCTATAAAGAAGTCTTTGCATAATACTGGCTGTGAAACCTGTTCGCGCACTTGAGTGACGTATTCAAACTCACCTTGAAAGTACTTGCTATCGGTTAATACCGAGATAGCTGCCGCATAGTTTTTGTAAACACCAGCAATAAAATCTAAATCAAACTCAGGTCGGATCAATCCCTTCGAAGGGGATGCTTTTTTGCATTCCAGAATAAACTTGGCAGGCGTTCCTGATAGCGCCTGATAAAAGCTCCGGTCACTGGGCTCCACTTGGTTGATAAAGCTGTTTAAGGGTTGACGTTGCATACGCTCGGCTAACCAGATTTCTTTATCTGCCACAATTTCATCTAAGATGGTCGCTTGATTTTGATTATGACTCACTGACTCATCTCCGCTAATTTGTGGGCTAACGCTAAGGGGCGGCCTGAAGCCATTTCTTCAATGGCCATATTTACGCCCTGACCGACATTGTCGGCTTTGCCGGCGAGCTTTAATAACAGAGCTACATTTACGGCAACCGCTGCTTGCTGCGCCTCTGTGGCCTTACCTTGTAATAAAGCTAAGGTGATGGTTTTGTTTTGTTCTGGGGTTCCGCCTTCAAGGGCTTCTATCGCAGCTTGTTTTACTCCGAAGTCGCTGGGGTCGAGGGTATATTCTCGGATGCTTTCACCATTTACTTCGGCAATTTGAGTGGGACCATGAATGGCCACTTCATCTAGACCTGCGCCGTGTACTACCATGGCTTTTTTCATACCCAGTTGTTGTAAGGTATGAGCAATTGGCGAAATTAAGGCTGGATCATAAACCCCCATCACTTCCATGGTTGGGTGAGCCGGATTAATTAGGGGGCCGAGTACATTAAAAATGGTTCGGGTCTTCAGGGTTTGTCGTACCGGCATCGCATGGCGGACACCAGCATGGTATTGCGGTGCAAATAAGAAACACAGACCTAATTCGTCTAAGCAGCGTCGAGCGGTTGCAGGTGTCATTTGAATATTAATGCCTAAAGCAGCCAGTAAATCTGATGAGCCCGATTTACTGGAGACGCTGCGGTTGCCGTGTTTGGCAACTTTAACTCCAAGACTTGCCGCCACAAATGCCGAAGTAGTCGAGATATTAATGGTGTTGTAGCCATCGCCACCAGTACCAACAATGTCAGCAAAGGGGTAGTCGGGCGTTGGGAACGGCGCTGCGTTTGCCAATAGCGCGCGCGCCGCACCAGCAATTTCCTCTGGGGTCTCGCCTTTAATTTTTAAGGCCGTTAGCAGTGAAGACAACACAATCGGCTCGACTTCACCTTGAATCACTTGGCTAAATACCTGTTGCGCTTGCTCGCTGCTGAGGCTTTGCCCTTGATAAAGTTGCTCTAAGATTGCCTGCATTATGCTTGCTCCTTTGCTTGTGTGGCCCAATCAAGGCTACGAGCTAATAAACTTGCGCCTTCGCTGGTTAATATGGACTCTGGGTGAAATTGAAAACCAATGACTTTATCTTGTTGATTGATAATGGCCATCGGCATTTGTTGGTAGTGGGCGTTTACTGTCAAGCCTGTCGGCATTTTGGTGGCAACTAAGGAGTGATAACGCGCCACCGGAAGCGGATTGGTTAAACCTTCAAACATTAGCTGATTATCATGTTCAATCAATGATGATTTTCCATGCACAATTTCTTCTGCTTTACCGACCTCGCCGCCGTAACTTTCAACCAGCGCTTGATGACCTAAGCAGATCCCAATAATTGGCACTTGCCCTTTGCATAAGTCAATGAGCTCTAACATGCAGCCGGCTTGCTGTGGATTGCCCGGTCCCGGTGATAGTACTAACACAGGAAGATCTGGACAGGCATCAATGTGCTGTTTGATCTCGGAAGCGCTTAAATGATTACGATATATATGAACATCTAAGCCTTGACTGCGAAACTGGTCAACTAGGTTGTAAGTAAAAGAGTCAAAATTATCGAGTAAAAATACACTATGAGTCATGGCTGACATCCTTTAAGGTTGAGCCGTGGGCGCGAGCGATGGCATTTAATACGGCAGCGGCTTTATTACGGGTTTCGTCGGCTTCCGCTTGAGGATCTGAATCATAGACAATACCAGCTCCCGCCTGCACATGAGCGACTTGGTTTTTGACAAAGGCCGATCGGATCACAATACAAGTATCCATATCGCCCTTCCCCGTGAGGTAGCCAACTGCACCGCCATAACTACCACGGCGCTGTTGCTCGATTTGTCTAATTAGCTCTGATGCGCGAATTTTAGGCGCTCCAACCAGAGTTCCCATATTCATGCACGCTTGGTAAGCATGTAGTGCGTCCAAATCTTTGCGCAAGGTGCCGATAACTCGCGAAACCAAGTGCATCACATGGCTATAGCGATCGACTTTGAGCAGGTCTGCAACGTGACGAGTACCCGGCTCACTAATGCGGGCGACATCATTGCGGGCTAAATCTACCAGCATGATATGTTCGGCGGTCTCTTTCTTATCTAAACGGAGTTCTAACTCCAAGCGTCCATCTAAATCTCGATTGATAGAACCGTCGGGGTTAAAGCCACGTTTGCGGGTCCCTGCTATCGGATAAATCTCGACATCCCGGCTATTGGAACAATACTTAATCGCGCTCTCTGGAGAAGCACCAAACAATACAAATTCACTATCTTGTAGATAGAACATATAAGGGCTGGGGTTGGTTAATTTTAATTCTCGGTAAGCGGCGAGACTATCGGGACAGGCCAGTTGAAAGCTGCGCGAGGGAACGACCTGAAAAATATCACCCTGACGAATATAGTCTTTTAAGGTTTCAACATGTTCGCAATAATGGGCGTCGCTAATGTCGGTGCTTATTTTAGCTTGATAATTAGTTGGTACCGTTGACTCTTGCTGGTGGTTCTCCGTTTCACATAATTCAGCCAAGTGGCTTAAACGCTGAGTGATTCGTGAGCTCTCGTGGTCATTGAATAGTGAACCGATAATATGGGTCACTTGCTGTTGATGGTCGATTAATAGCAAGCTTTCGGCGAGATAGAATTGAAAGTCAGGGCAGGCATTGGTGCTATCGGCAACTGTTGGCAGTTGTTCAAAGCTGGCAATGAAGTCGTAAGCAAATACTCCACCGATAAATAAGCCTTCATTGAAGTCTGTTTGCGAGCCATAAAGTGTGACTAATAAACGTAACGCATCAACTGGAGAGCTGGCTTTTAAGCGAGAGTCTTCGTCTAAATTGGCTGTCGGAAGGGGATAGTCTACGACGAGTTGTTTTGAGGTTTGCTGGGTAATTAGCGATGGTTCTAAATTCGCGGTAACGTCGGCTAAGACCGACTCGCCATTGGGTGATATAGCAACAAATGTCACTTCTCGTCCATGGCAGCTAATTTTAACTGCTGCATCGGCCAATATGAGACTTTTGAGGTTTTCCTTACTGTCTATTTCCGCCGATTCAAGCAATACATTTTGTTGGCTTTCTTTACACAATTCTTGATAAAGACTAAGTGGATCATGCACATAGCTGGCATCGATCTGGATATTCTTTAGTTGTACCCTAGGTGGGGTAGCCATAGTTCGTTACTCCTAGTGAAGCCGTAGCGCAAATATAAAAAAAGCCCGCTTTAAGCGGGCTTTGTTGTTCTGTTCAATGTATTGGAAATACAACAACTCACACCCGTCTAATTCGGAGTGCGCCACCACCAAGATTTGTTGGTTAGAAGAAAAGTTGTCATGTTTATCCTTAGTCATTCTGATAAGATTAGTTAACTTTAAATGACCTTACTAAGTCAAGAAAAAATTTAGGAAATTAAATGAGATTTGATTTGCATAGTCACACAACAGCTTCTGATGGCGGTTTAACGCCAGAGGAGTTGGTGATGCGCGCCGAGAACATGCAAGTCGAAATGCTAGCGATCACCGATCACGATACGACTGATGGCATTGCTGCTGCCCAAGCTCAGGCCAAACATTTAGAGCTGATCGCTGGAACCGAAATTTCCACTGCTTGGCATGCTTTCGATATTCATATTGTTGGCTTGAATATCGATATTACGAATCCTGTTCTACAACAGCAGTTGCTGGTGCAGCGGGAAAAGCGTGAAATTAGAGCAATTGAAATGGGGAAACGCCTCGCAAAGGCGGGGATTGAGCAAGTATATGAGCAAGCTAAAGTGCTGTCTGGTAAGGCACCAATTACTCGATCTCATTTTGCTCGAGTGTTAGTGGAGCGGGGACTGGCGAGTAATTTTAATAAGGTCTTCGACAAATATCTACGTCGTGGAAATATCGGTTATGTACCGAATAATTGGATGAGTATTGCAGAGGCGGTCCAACTTATCCATCAAGCCGGTGGCGTCGCGGTATTGGCGCATCCAACCCATTATGATTTGTCGAATAAGTGGATCCGAAAACTGATCGCTGAGTTTGCCGATGTGGAGGGGGACGGTATAGAAGTGGCGATGCCACAGATGTCGAAAGATCAAATGGCATGGTTGGCTGACTTAGCTGAACAACATCACTTAAGTTCTTCTCAAGGCTCTGATTTTCATCATCCTTCTACTTGGCGTGAGTTGGCTCGGGGGTTACACTTACCAGAGAAGTGTCAACCGATTTGGTTACGTTGGCAAACAAAGTAATTCCCACTCCGGCCATTCAGTAAAAGTAAAATGTGCGAAAACAATGACGTGAACGAAGTACTCACTGTAATCACTCGTTACTTAAAGCGTTTATTTTTAGTTGTTTACAGCTTTAGCCTGCACTCTGTGGCTGGAAGGAATATAATAGCGATGATTCTTCAAGACGCTCGAGAGCGCAGGAATAGTTATGAGTCAATTTTTCTATGTTCACCCGGATAACCCACAACAGCGTTTAATGAACCAAGCTGCAGGGTTGATCAAAAGTGGGGGGGTTGTGATTTACCCCACCGATTCAGGATATGCCATTGGTTGCCATATTGGTGATAAAGCGGCATTAGAACGAATATGTAGGATCCGTCAACTGGATAAAAATCATCATTTTACCTTGATGTGTCGTGACCTATCTGAATTATCTGAATATGCTCGTGTCGGGAATCTTGCCTATCGTTTATTACGCAATAATACACCGGGAGCCTACACCTTTATTTTTAAAGGAACCAAGGAGGTACCAAGGCGTTTGCTTAATCCTAAGCGCAAAACCATCGGTATTCGGGTTCCTAACGATAAGATCGCACTTGCAATGCTAGAAGCCTTAGGCGAACCCTTGATGTCCTGTAGTCTTATTTTACCTGGGAACGATTACACCGAATCCGATCCTGAACAAATTCGCGATACGCTTGAACACCATGTCGATCTTATTATTAATGGTGGATATTTGGGTGAGCAGCCGACCACAGTGATTGATTTGTCGGAAGATAGTATGGAAATCATCCGCAGAGGTTCGGGCGATACCGCCCCTTTTGAGTAATGTTAGATAAGGCCTCTCCAACTCAGCAATTAACTTTAGCAAGCGTGAACGGTGAGCCTTGGTTAAATATTCCCAATGATTTATTTATACCTCCAGATGCAATGGAGGTTATTTTAGAGAATTTCGAAGGACCCCTCGACTTACTATTATACCTGATCCGTAAGCAGAAATTAGATATCGAACGTCTTCCTGTGCTCGCGATTACGCAGCAATACATGGAATATATGGAAGCAATGCGGCAGCTAAAACTTGAGCTTGCAGCGGAATACTTGGTGATGGCGGCCTTACTGACGGAAATTAAGTCTCGCTGCTTATTGCCAGTGCAAGAACATGAACAAGCTGAAGATGATCCGAGAGCTGAATTGATCCGGCGTTTACAAGAATATGAGTTGTATAAAAATGCGAGTGACAGGCTGGATGAGTTACCACGTGAGCAGCGCGATATTTTTTTAGCCTCGGTTGCTAAGCCTGCAGAGTTGCCTGTTAAGTTAATTTATCCTGAAGTGGCTATGGATGAGCTCATTGAAGCGATGCGTCGCATTGTACAGCGAGTTAGTAATTTTGAGCATCATGAAATTAAAAGAGAAAAACTATCTACTCGGCAGCGAATGAGTGATATTTTGGCGCGCTTGCAACAGCATCAATTTGTTGAATTTACCCAGCTATTTAGCCAGAGTGAAGGTCGTAGCGGCTTGGTCGTTAGCTTCTTAGCGATTTTAGAACTCATTAAGGAAGGCTACATCAAGTGTGTGCAGAGTCAGCCCTTAATGCCGATTCAAGTTATTTTGGTGAATGAGATGCGTGATTAACTATGTCTGCAAAACCAAATCTCGTCAAACTGGTGGAAGCGGCATTATTTGTTGCCGCTCGACCATTGAGTGTTAAAGAACTACAAGCCAGTGTGTTAGCTGATGTGGGACTTGCTCGTGCTCAAGTGAATATGATTTTGGAAGAATTGAGCTTGCGTTATCAAGATTCGGGAATTGAGCTGATAGAAACTGCTAGTGGTTACCAGTTTCGTGCGCGCCAAGAATTTGCTCCTCAATTAGCTAATTTATGGGCGGAGAAAGCGCCTAAATTTAGCCGAGCACTGTTAGAAACCTTGACGTTGATTGCTTATCGGCAGCCCTTGACTCGTGGTGAGATTGAGGCCATACGCGGGGTTGCGGTGAGTAGCCATATTATTAGCGTGCTCAAAGATAGAGGCTGGATCCGAGTGGTTGGTCACAAAGAAGTTCCGGGCAGACCTAGTCTACTGGCCACTACAACCGCCTTTCTTGATTATTTTGGTTTGAAAGATTTGACTGATTTGCCAGAATTAGATCAATCTTTACTTGAAAAACTGCCGCAAGACTTTCAGACTTAGCGCACTTTACCATCCGGATAAGAAATATGAGTGAAAAACTTCAAAAAGTCCTGGCTCGCAGCGGTCTGGGCTCACGTCGTGAGATGGAAGCTGTTATTGATGCAGGCAGAGTGAGTGTTAACGGGGTTAAGGCGAAGTTAGGCGATCGCATTGAAGAAGGCGCAGAGGTTCGAGTTGATGGCCACTCAGTGCAGATTCAAAAGGTTGAAGATACCATTTGTCGTGTGCTTGCCTACCACAAGTCGGAAGGCGAAATCTGTTCCAGAAATGATCCCGAGGGGCGTGAAACGGTGTTTGAACGTTTGCCGCGGCTACAAAATGGCCGTTGGATTGCGGTGGGACGTTTGGATATTAATACCTCTGGTTTGTTGTTGTTTACGACCGATGGAGAGTTGGCGAATCGTTTAATGCATCCGAGTTTCGAAGTTGAGCGAGAATATGCGGTACGGGTATTTGGCGATGTTGATGATGCGATGATCCATCGCTTGCGCAGTGGTGTTGAGCTGGAAGATGGTAAGGCGACTTTTACCACGGTAAGGCGCCAAGGCGGTGAGGGGATTAACCAATGGTACTCGGTCACCCTAAGCGAAGGTCGTAACCGTGAAGTGCGACGGATGTGGGAGTCTCAAGGTGTACAAGTGAGTCGCCTGATCCGAGTTCGCTATGGTTTATTGCCGTTACCGAAAGGACTACCACGCAGTGGCTGGCAAGAAATGCCATTAGAACAAGTGAACTATTTACGTCAATTGGTTCAACTAAATAAAGAAGATAATACCGTGATTAAAGTTGCTGATCGCGTCCGCAGTACTCAACGTATCAGAAAGTCGGTTCGTAAACATCGCACCAGAACCCAAGGTCAAGCGGCTAAACGTAGACGTTTGAAGTAGTAAAAAGCCCGCTCACTGAGCGGGCTTTTTTGTTCTGTAGTTTATCAATGAGTTGTGATTCTAATTTGCAAAAACGGGCCCTGCGCCAGTGGACCACAGAATGACCGTTGCGATGAGAACCGATACTAGAACGACTAAGCCAACCGTGACCAAGCTACTCGCATAGATAAATCCGCGCTCTTCTGGGATATGCATAATAATCGGAACCCCAGTGTAAAGCAGGTAGATCGAATAAGTGAGGCCAACTAAGCCTGCCACCATCACAAACCATGGCTCAGGGTACAGGCCGGCGAAACCCACCATGAAAATAGGAGTAGCGACATAGGCCGATAACTCTAAGGTTTGCTGGTAAGTGGTGTCGGCATTAAAAGTCTTTGCCATCCATTGTGCAGCTAAAGCTAAGCACAGGACACTCGTCACGAGGGCTGCATACATCGCCAGGGACATAAAGATGGCACTTTCGCTGGTTAGAGAAAAACTATTTGTGCCAACTTTCCAACCAATATGCACCGTGGAAAAGTAGCCACAGATTGCTGGAATGAGGGCCATCAATAGCAAATGAGATAAACTGGCTCCAATTCCTTCATGGTGTTTGTCGATGTCTCGCCATTCTTCTTTGGTATGTGAAGCCAAGCCCCATACATGACTAAATAACATATGTTCACCCTCAGTGGTTAACAAGTTTGCAACATTTACTATTAAGTTATGCGCGAAGTCTGTGAAGTCGTCAAGTCATATTATCTCTTTCTGTATAAATATTGTTCTTTAGTTTTTTTGTGCGCTAGGCTTCAAATCACTTAATGCAGGGGGGATGACATCATCAATCAGACAGACGTTTGTTATTCGATTTGTCTAACCGCATTTGAATTCACGAGAATGACCTAAAAATTTATACAGACGAGTGAAAGATTAGATTTGAAGCGTTGCTTGAGAAAGACGCTGTTTATGCGTGGTTCACGCACTGCATCGTAGTGATAACAAGGGTTTAGCTTAAACTAAAATTGACCGTGAAAGATTAAGTTTCGCGCGATACTTAATCTTTGTGGGTAGGCGTGGCATTGCGGCAAGATATTAGTCTAGTTTCAGTTGCTGATGCTGTTGCGCTGAACTCAGATCCAAGCCATGTGAGTCGATTCGTAATACACTCATCTGCTGGTACCAATCGCCTAATACAACGCGATACATGGTTGAGGTGGTGCCCAACTTGATTTGATGGATGTCTGGGCGGTGGGTATGCCCATGGATCATATAATCAATCTGACGCTGTTTAAAACGTTGCTCCACTTCTCCTTGGTTTACATCCATGATACCGAGTGATTTACTTTTGTTGGCTTGTTTACTTTTGCTACGAATTTTATTGGCAAGAATTTGCCGAATAAATAGCGGAAGTAACAAAAATAGACGTCTTAGCCAGCGCTTTTGGGTGATCGCTCGATATTCTTGGTAGCCCTGATCGTCGGTACACAAAGTATCACCATGCAGGATCAGCACCTTTTTACCATATAAGTCGATGACTTCTTCTTCTTCAAGTAGGATCATTCGACAACGTCGCGCATAATCCTTGCCAACCATAAAATCTCGGTTGCCATGAATAAAGTAAGTCGGAACGCCTTGTTCTGCCAAAGCAAGCAGTGCTTGCTCTACTTGCAGAGCAACCGGTGTTTGATCGTCGTCGCCAATCCAAAACTCGAATAAATCGCCAAGAATATATAAGGCGTCTGCTTGAGGGGCTTGTTGTTCAATAAACTCAATAAAGGCCCGAATAATATCGGGCCGCTGTTCACTGAGATGTAAATCAGAGATGAAATAGGTGAGCACTTAGCGCTTATTCCGCAACGCTGACCGAAGTGATGAGCACTTCTTCTAAGGGGACATCGGCATGCACATAACCAAAGTTGCCAGTGTCTACGCCTTTGATTTTATTTACAACATCCATTCCTTCTATCACTTCAGCAAATACGCAGTAACCCCAACCTTCGCTGGTTTCGCTTTTAAAGTCGAGGAAGGCATTGTCATTTACGTTGATAAAAAACTGTGCTGATGCCGAATGAGGCTCCATGGTTCGAGCCATCGCGAGGGTGCCAGTTTTGTTGGATAAACCATTGTTCGCTTCATTTTTAATCGGCGCTTTAGTGGTTTTTTCTTCCATACCTGAAGCGAAGCCACCGCCTTGCACCATAAAGCCATCGATGACGCGGTGAAAAATAGTGTCGTTATAAAAACCTTCTTTAGCATAGGCCAAAAAGTTTGCCGTGGTTTTAGGGGCTTCACTTTCGAATAGCTTAATGACTATGTCGCCAAAATTAGTGTGTAAAGTAACCATTATTTTACCTTTTTATCGTTAGTGCCCCGATTCTAAACCTTCGTTGGCTTAGTGACTAGTCGTCGCGCTTAATTCGGCTGTTTTTCCTAGGCGGCAATGATAGAATGTGACTCTTTATCGACAGTTAGTAAATGGAACAGGAAATAATATAGATGTTACAGATATACAATACCTTGACGCGTAAAAAACAGGCCTTCAAACCTTTGATTGAAGGGAAGGTTGGTATGTATGTTTGTGGCGTTACCATTTACGATTATTGTCACATTGGACACGCGCGTACTTTTGTGGCTTTCGATACAGTGGCTCGTTATTTACGCTGGTCTGGTTTCGAGCTTAATTTCGTTCGTAATATTACTGACGTTGATGACAAAATCATTAATCGCGCAGCGGAAAATGGCGAAAGTTGTGAAGCCCTAACGGAACGTTTTACGACCGCCATGCATGCCGATTTTGACGCACTAAATATGCTGCGTCCCGATGTAGAACCTCGGGTAACTACGCATATGCCTGAGATTATCGATGTTATTGAAAAGTTAATTGCCAATGGTCATGCCTATGTGGCAGAGAGTGGCGATGTACTGTTTGAAGTGAATAGCTTTGCAGATTATGGCAAGTTGAGCCTACAAAATTTGGATATGTTACAAGCCGGCGCACGGGTGGAAGTGGGAGAAGATAAGCGTAACCCGCTTGATTTTGTGTTATGGAAGAGCGCTAAGCCTGGTGAGCCGATGTGGGATTCTCCGTGGGGGAAAGGCCGCCCCGGTTGGCATATCGAGTGTTCGGCGATGAACATGAAGCATCTCGGCGAAGTCTTTGATATTCATGGCGGCGGCTCCGATTTGGCCTTTCCTCATCATGAAAATGAAATCGCTCAGTCCTGCTGTGCTCACGGTACCCACTATGTGAATTACTGGATGCATTCAGGGATGGTGCAGGTCAACAAAGAGAAAATGTCTAAATCTTTGGGGAATTTCTTTACTATTAAAGATGTACTTGAAGTTTACGACCCAGAAACCGTGCGTTATTTCTTATTGTCTGGACACTATCGAAGTCAGCTCAATTATTCGGAAGATAACTTAAAGCAGTCGCGTTCCGCATTAGAGCGTTTATATACGGCGCTACGTCATGTAGAGCTAAAGCCAATTGATGATGCACTTGCAGAGGCTTACCGTAGTCAGTTTAAAGCGGCTATGGATGATGACTTTAATACGCCAGAAGCGCTTCCGGTATTATTTGAATTGGCTAAAGATGTGAACCGTTTAAAAGACAGCGATAGTGAGTTGGCTGGACAGTATGCGAGTTTGCTACTCGAGTTAAGTGGCGTGTTGGGTATTCTAGGCCAGGACGTAGAGAGTTTTTTACAGGGTGAGCATGATAGCGAAGTTGCTGAAATCGAGGCATTAATTGTCGCGCGTAATCAGGCTCGTAATCATAAGGACTGGGCGGCTGCAGATGTCGCTCGCGCTCGTCTCACAGAGATGGGAATTGTACTTGAAGATGGTGCTTCTGGGACGACGTGGCGAAGAGCTTAGTTGTAGAACAGTTTATTGATTATCATTAAAAAGGCGGCTTGACCGCCTTTTTTATAACTTATATTTTTTCAATAACTGTTGGTATTGGGGGCTTGCTGTCACTCGAGTTAAAGCGTGCTGAAAGCGTTCTAAGTAGCTCGGATCTGTGCCGAGACTGAAGGCATAACAGCCTTCGAGCGTACCGAGTTGAAAGATCGATTCAAATAACTCCTCATCATAACCCAATGCTTTGGCTGTTTGTGCGATGACTTCTGGCTCCGAGGCGATTACATCCACGCGCCGACGAATGAGCAGACGTAGCGATTTCTCAAAGTCGGCAGTAAATATAATTTGTTCTGGCGTGATCCCCTGACTGAGTAATAGTTGCTCGCCTACGCTGGCTTTCATCGCGCCAAATAATAAGGGTGGGGGCGGCGCTAGGTGAGTGATTTTAATTGACCGAGATCTTAAGGCGACCAGTTCGATTTTTGAGCGGGTAATTGGACATGCCCAATGAAACAGAGTTTCACGTCTAGGACTACGCATGGTTAAGAATAAAGCCATATTGGGTCGATGCTGAAGCAAATAATAGGCTTTTTCCCAAGTTTGTAGCTTGATAGCTTGAGGCGCTTGTCCCATTTCTTGCCATACGAGTTTTATTAGCTCAACTGAAAGCCCAGTTAAATGGGCATTCTCTACATAATTGTATGGGCGCAGATTTTCCGTTACGAAGGAGATGGGCTCTGCGCGGCAGTGAAGAGAGAGAGCCAAGCTAAGTGCAACTAAATAACGGGCTAACATAAACTATCTCAAAGATTACTCTTTATAAAACTAGCTTAAGTATGTCGTTACCGTCTAAAAAAAGGCGAATACTGAGAGTTAGTACTCGCCTTTAACGACTACAGATCGTGAAATTGTTCACAAGCCTCAAGAGTATTCTCAATTAAAGTTGCAACGGTCATTGGCCCAACACCTCCAGGTACAGGAGTAATGAATGCTGCGTGTTGGCGAGCCACTTCGTATTCTACGTCACCAGCAAGTTTGCCGTTGTTTAAGCGATTAATGCCTACATCGATCACCATTGCACCGGGTTTAATCCATTCTCCAGGAATAAACTGTGGCTTACCTACCGCCACGATGACTAAGTCAGCCCGACGAACATGGGCTTCTAAGTCTTTGGTAAAGCGGTGGCAAGTGGTGGTGGTACAGCCTGCTAATAGTAGCTCAAGAGTCATTGGCCGTCCGACGATATTAGAAGCCCCAACAACAACCGCTTCTAAGCCATAGGGACTAACGCCTGTGGACTCAATCAACGTTATAATGCCTTTCGGAGTACAAGGGCGTAGTGCTGGAATTCGTTGCGCCAATCGACCAATGTTGTATGGGTGGAAGCCATCAACATCTTTATCGGGGCGGATCCGCTCAATTACTTTTGTTTCCTCGATACCTTCTGGTAATGGTAACTGAACTAAAATGCCATCAATGAGAGGGTCTTCGTTGAGCGCGTCGATTTCAGCGAGCAAGGTTTGCTCGTCCGTATTATCGTCGAGGTCGATCGATTTTGATATAAAGCCAACCGCTTCACATACCCGACGTTTACTGCCGACGTAAACTTGCGAAGCAGGATTGTCGCCCACCAAAATAACCGCTAAACCTGGCGGGCGTTTTCCTTCACTGATCCGTTGCTTTACTCGCTCCGCAACCCGATCTTGAACTTGTAAGGCAATTTTTTTTCCATCAATTATTTGTGCAGACATCGATTCTTCTTTAACTAGTGATTGACGATTCTAGATGGCGCTATTTTGGCATGTTAGATAGATAAATGTCAGTGTTTTTTAAGCTAAACGTGGGGCGAGGCTCAATGCCGGAGGCTTTTGTAATTGAATTGGCAACTTAGCCAGTGTGAAAGCTGGCCAAGTTGCGCTATGGAAGGCTTAGGCTGCAACCCAGAGTAATGTTATTGAATTGGCAACTTAGTAGCCAGTGTGAAAGCTGGCTAAGTTGCGCTATGGAAGGCTTAGGCTGCAACCCAGAGTAATACGGCGATGATTTGGGGCGATAAGATCCGTAAACACATCACTAAGGGGTAGACAGTGGCATAGGCTAAGGCTGAGGCGCCTGAAGTACTATGAATTGAGTTCGCAAAAGCGAGTGCTGGTGGATCGGTCATAGAGCCAGCCATTAAGCCACATAAGCTTAAATAATTGAGCTTTACCAGATAGCGCCCAATCAGGCCAATGGTTAGTAGCGGAATTAAAGTGATAAAGGCACCATAAAACATCCAAGTGAGGCCGTCACCATCGAGTAGGGTTTCAATGAAGTTAGCGCCAGAGTTAATACCAACTACGGCTAAAAATAATACAATGCCAATTTCTCTTAGAGCTAAATTTGCACTGGGAGGCATGAACCAATATAGGCGCCCAATACTGCCGATCCGCGCTAGAATTATTGCCACAATGAGCGGACCACCAGCTAGACCTAGTTTTAATGGTGCGGGGAGGCTAGGGATTGCTAATGGCAATGATCCTAGCAACACCCCTAAGCCGATGCCAATGAAAATGGGTAACATTTGTACTTGCTGTAGTTTACTGCGCAGATTTCCTAAACTCGTGGCGACCTTATCGACATCTTCTGAAGGGCCGACAATATTAAGAATATCGCCAAATTGTAAGATAGAATCTTTGTTGGCCACCAGTTCGACACCTGCGCGATGCAGGCGCGAAACCACCACATTAAAATTATTCTTAAAGTCGAGTTCACTAAGCTTTTTACCCAGAAGGCGTTCTTCTGTCACCACGACTCGTTCACTGCGTAACAATGTGCCCTTGGTCGATAATGACTCGTTAATTTCTTCACCGATAATGATTGTTGCTTGTTCTAATTGTGTTCGATTTGGTCCGACGAGATGTAAGTAGTCACCTTTATGCATCAACATATCAGGGCTAGGGACTTTCAATTCGCCATTACTTTTTACCCGGGAACAGATGAGTTCGTCGCCGATTAATTTATTGAGTTGGGAGAAAGCCAAACCATCAAGGTTTGGATTTTGGATGATGACGTTGATGTCTTGTAAGCTTTTCTTCTTCTTGCCTTTGGCGTTATCAAAACGTTCCGCTTCGTTATCTACATTAATTCGAAATACCAAGCGGATGATCGACATCGATAACAGGATCCCCAAAATGCCAAAGGGATAAGCCATTGCATAACCTAAACCGAGCTGAGTGGTTTGCTGGTCGTTCATCCCCAATTCTTGCAAAATTTGCTGACCAGCCGCTAGCGATGGCGTATTGGTGACGGCACCACTATAAATGCCTAGAAAAACATTGAGTGGTAAGTTGAAAATAAAGTGCAGGGATACCGCGGTTATCCCTCCAATGAGCACAATTCCTGCTGCGAGCAAATTGAGTTTTAAGCCGCTTGCTTTTAATGAAGCAAAGAAGCCGGGGCCAACTTGGATACCAATAGTGTAAACAAAAAGAATTAGACCAAATTCTTTAATAAAGTGCAGCGCATGGGGGTCTAAGTGCCAACCAAACTGATTGACGAAATGGCCGACAAATAGCCCACCGAATAAAACACCGCCGATGCCCAAGCCTATACCGCGTATTTTTAGGCCTCCAAACCAGAGACCAATCACGGCAACTGCTGATAAAAGCAAGATGGATAATGCTACTTCGCTCATGTGATTCCTTTCATGCAGTCGTGATAAAATTGTTAACATAACGATAAAAGGCTACAACTTTAATTTGTCACTTCTTTTGACTTGGATTAATAAATCACTATGACATGAAACACTTAGCTTAAAAGTGTCTTTCGCTTCACAGTTTGTAAAGGCGGAGAAGTAATCTTTGTGCCTACCTGTGAAGAAATAGCCTATTTAAGCAGCGGTATATTGCCGAATAGCAACCATTTTGGTTATGCTATAACCAAACGGTAAATATCTCCAAAAAACTGTTTGACGCTGACCATTCAAGTGGGTAGTATTCGCCTCCGTTGAAGGCACAAACAGTGTTGGAATCGAATCGATGATTAGCGCAGCTTGGTAGCGTATCGTCGCGAAGCTCGTTAAGAGTGGGGCCAGAGGATTAGATTCTCTATAATATCAAGGTAATCGGTGATTAGCGCAGCTTGGTAGCGCATCTGGTTTGGGACCAGAGGGTCGGGAGTTCGAATCTCTCATCACCGACCAAATTTTAAAACCTAGTTAGATGACTCGGTTTATTGACGCTAAAGATGCGCCCTTAGCTCATCTGGATAGAGCAACGGCCTTCTAAGCCGTAGGTAGTAGGTTCGAGTCCTACAGGGTGCGCCAATATAGATGCTTTAATTAGCATAAAAGTTTGTGGTGGGTATAGCTCAGTTGGTAGAGCCCCGGATTGTGATTCCGGTTGTCGTGGGTTCAAACCCCATTACTCACCCCATTTATTCGACAACATTACCACAGTGGTGTTGCGAAATAGTTTTGCGGAAGTGGCGGAATTGGTAGACGCGCTAGATTTAGGTTCTAGTATCGCAAGGTGTGAGAGTTCAAGTCTCTCCTTCCGCACCATTATTGGTGTCAGCGTGGGTAACGCTTAAAATTTACCAGAAATTCGGTGATTAGCGCAGCTTGGTAGCGCATCTGGTTTGGGACCAGAGGGTCGGGAGTTCGAATCTCTCATCACCGACCACTACATAAAGCCTCGTCGTAATGACGAGGCTTTTTTGTTTTTGAATTCAGGACCTCCAATTTAATCGCTATTTCATAGCAATCATCAGTGTTTAAAAAGTGTTGTATTGAACGACTGGTTACCGAGCCTACTGGTAAATTGAAGATGACGCTGTTGTTTTAAGTATATATTGGTGAAGGACTTGGAATAGCAGAAAGTGTAATGACATAATTAAAGCTTGCTAGTTGGATGACATTAGCCCAACCTGATTCAGAGTCTCGTCTGTCAAAATCAGTATTAGCATGTGAGCTCTTTGCAGTTAAACCAATAATATATAAGGGCTTACATGACTCGTTTCTTTTATTCTATGTTATGCGTGCGAGTGGGAACTGAGACCACACTTGTTTAGTTCAGACAACCATTTATGGTTGAAACTCTGGAAAAACAAAAACATTCAATTCCATCAATGGCAGGTCAATTCTTTCTTGACTAGGTTTTGGCCCGATTATCCTGAACCTGAGTTGTTGCGAGTCTTTGTACCTTGTTGCGGAAAAAGTTTAGACATGTTGTGGCTAGCTCAGCGTGGTCATCAGGTGGTGGGGGTAGAATTGAGTCCTATCGCGGTTAAAGCTTTCTTCAAACAACATCAATTGCGCCCCGAGATTAAAAATATCGGCGACTTTAGCCTTTGGCAGTGTAACAATATTAGTATTTTTTGCGGCGACTTCTTTAAGCTGACAAAAGCCTTGTTAGGGGAAGTCCATATGGTATTTGATAAGGCTGCGTTAACCGCTTTATCTTCGCCTATACGAAAGCGCTATGCATCGTATATGACAACACTAATCCCTCATCAAGCGGATATATTTTTGCTCACTATTGAAGATTTTTCCAGTCGGCTTGAGCGGGAACAGGCTGCTGATATCGACCAAGAACTGCCACTTATTTTTAAAGACTATTCGATTCGTTTGCAACATGTAGAAGATGAAACTGGAAAAGATGTACCTGCCAATGGTCTTGCTCAGGCTAAGCTTTATCGATTAAAACATCCGCTCTTTAGTATCGACCCCTGATATCGTTCTTTTTAAGTCATTATTATGGGTGAATTTTGCTATGGCCAGCTTGTGAGCATGGAACCTTATGCGTTTACTTTGGGAATATCCGCCCGATTTTTTAGTATCTTTAGGTTTGTTTTCAGCATCACTCGTCGAAATTAGATGGATGCTTTTCATTGCATAAATTGGCTTAAGAGGTGCGCGGCTGCAAATATTTAGTGGATATCAAGGATAATATAGCGATCAGTCTCGACCTAAGCCTAAACCACCGCTATAATGCGGCGTTTTGAAATTATGGGTCCTTATTATTGAGGACAACGGCCTCGCCACTGCGGGCCGCTATCAACCCATTGTTTACGTAAGTAAATTGTCAGCAGGGTGCTGACTATAGCCGAGGTAATAAAATGCAGGTTTCAGTAGAAACAACTCAGGGCTTGGAGCGTCGTGTTACGATTTCGATTGACGCTGCACAAATCGAACAACAAATTGAGCAAGCGCTTCAAGAAGAATCACGTCGCGCACGTATCGATGGTTTCCGCCCTGGTAAAGTGCCAGTGAGTGTCATCAAAAAACGCTACGGTGCAGCCGTACGTCAAGATGTAACTGGTCAAGCAATGCAGCGTTCATTCTACGAAGCTATCATTCAAGAGAAACTAAACCCAGCTGGAGCGCCAGCTCTTCAACCTGGTGAGACGACTGATGGTGAGTTTAGCTTCACTGCTACTTTTGAAATTTTCCCAGAAGTTGAAGTTAAAGGCTTAGACGCAATCGAAGTTGAGAAGAAAGTTGCACAAGTTAACGATAAAGACGTTGATGCAATGATCGATACTTTGCGTAAGCAACAAGCTGCTTGGAAAGAAACCAAGGGCATGATTAAAAATGAGTTTCGTGTAAACCTAGACTTTTTAGGTAAGATCGACGGTGAAGAGTTCGAAGGCGGCAAAGCAGAAGCTTTTGATCTTGAAATGGGCGCAGGCCGTATGATTCCTGGTTTTGAAGATGGTGTTTTAGGTAAGAAAGTTGGTGACGAGTTTGTTATCGAAGTTAACTTCCCTGAAGATTACCATGCAGAACAACTGAAAGGAAAAGCTGCAACTTTCGATATTAAAGTAAATAAAGTTGAAAAACCTGAACTTGCGGAAGTCAACGAAGAATTTGTTAAGTTGTTCGGGATCGAGTCTGGTGAACTGGATGCGTTAAAAGCTGAGATCCGTAAGAACATGGAGCGCGAGCTAGAGCAAACGCTTAAAACGGGTGTGAAAGAGCAAGTTATTTCTGGTTTGTTAGAGCAAAACCCAATTGAAGTTCCTGCTGCACTGGTTTCTCAAGAAGTAGAGCAATTACGTAAGCAAGCCATGCAACGTTTTGGTGAAAATGCACAAAATGCGCCAGAGCTTCCGGATGAGTTGTTCACAGAGCAAGCACAACGCCGAGTGAGTACTGGTCTGTTATTAGGTGAGTTAATTAAGGTTAACGAACTGAAAGCTGATGATGAAAAAGTGAAAGCACATATCGCTTCTTTTGCCTCTGCGTACGAAGATCCAACAGAGGTTTTAGAGTACTATGCTAAGAACGAAGAGTTAATGAACAACATTCGTAATGTAGTATTAGAAGAGCAAGCGATTGAATTTGTACTTGAACAAGCTAAAGTAACTGAAAATGAAGTCGCTTTTGATGAAATCATGAACAAACAAGGTGCAAACTAAGTTCTAATTTGACTTAAGCACCTTTATCTCGCATATAATGGCTCGTATGTACTACATACGAGCCATTTTTTTAAAGGAAGAGCGCATCAATGTCTAAAGAAGTTAATCAGTCTGCATTCGACCCCATGGCAGCTTTGGTGCCAATGGTTATTGAGCAAACCTCTAAAGGGGAGCGTTCTTATGATATCTATTCTCGCTTATTAAAAGATCGCGTGATCTTTTTAACTGGCCAAGTAGAAGATCACATGGCCAATTTAGTGGTTGCACAGTTGTTGTTCCTCGAGTCAGAAAGTCCAGAAAAAGATATTTTCATTTATATTAATTCACCTGGTGGTTCTATTAGTGCAGGTATGGCCATCTACGATACCATGCAGTTTATTAAGCCTAACATTAGTACCGTGTGTATGGGGATGGCAGCCAGCATGGGAGCATTTTTGTTGGCTGGAGGGGCCAAGGGTAAGCGTTATTGTTTGCCGAATGCTAAGGTGATGATCCACCAACCTCTTGGTGGTTATCAAGGTCAGGCCTCGGATATTGAAATTCATGCAAATGAGATCATCAAAACAAAACGTCGTATGAATGAGTTGTTGGCCGAGCATACTGGGCAAAGTTTTGATACTATCGCTGCAGACACCGATCGCGATAACTATATGACAGCAGAACAAGCCAAAGAATATGGTATCGTCGACGATATCTTTGCGCGTCGTGAATAGGCTATAGTCAATTCTCGGTCTGTTTAGATAAGAACATAGTGAAAATAGCATTCTCAGCAGTTTGATTTACACTGTAATTAAGGGCTGAACTGCTAAATAGTTTGAGGTTAGCGAATGACAGATAAGCGCAAAGGTGATGGAGATAGTAGTAAACTACTGTATTGCTCCTTCTGCGGTAAAAGCCAGCATGAAGTGAGAAAGCTGATTGCCGGGCCTTCCGTTTATATTTGTGACGAATGTGTTGAATTATGTAATGACATTATTCGAGAAGAAATAAAAGAGATATCGCCGAAGAAAGAGGGTGATTCACTACCGGTTCCTAAGGAAATTAGAGCTCATCTTGACGACTATGTAATTGGTCAAGACCATGCGAAAAAAGTACTGGCGGTGGCGGTATATAATCACTACAAACGTTTACGTAATGGTGATGTCGCAGACGGTATTGAGCTTGGTAAAAGCAACATCTTGCTGATTGGTCCAACTGGTAGTGGTAAAACATTATTAGCGGAAACTTTGGCTCGTTTGTTGGATGTACCATTTACGATGGCTGACGCAACCACCTTAACCGAAGCCGGTTATGTTGGGGAAGATGTTGAAAATATTATCCAAAAATTGCTGCAAAAATGTGATTACGACGTTGAAAAAGCGCAACGTGGGATAGTGTACATTGATGAAATTGATAAGATTTCACGTAAGTCGGATAACCCATCAATTACTCGTGATGTATCTGGTGAAGGTGTACAACAAGCCTTGCTTAAGTTGATCGAAGGCACTGTTGCTTCGGTTCCTCCGCAAGGTGGCCGAAAACATCCACAACAAGAGTTTTTGCAGGTAGACACCTCTAAGATTTTGTTTATTTGTGGTGGTGCGTTTGCTGGCTTAGATAAGGTGATTGAACAACGTGCTTCAACGGGTACCGGAATTGGTTTTGGAGCTGAAGTTAAAGGCGAAGCCGATAAACGCTCATTAAGTGAAACCTTCTCTAAAGTTGAGCCTGAAGATTTAGTCAAGTATGGTCTTATCCCCGAGTTTATTGGTCGTTTACCTGTGGTAGCTACCTTGACAGAGCTCGATCAAGAGGCTTTGATTCAGATCTTAAGCGAACCGAAGAATGCACTGACTAAACAGTATGGTGCTTTGTTTAAGTTGGAAGATGTTGAGCTGGAGTTTCGCGAAGACGCGTTACGAGCTATCGCTAATAAAGCGATGGAACGTAAAACAGGGGCTCGTGGCCTGCGCTCCATTGTTGAAGCCGTATTGCTGAATACTATGTATGATTTACCTTCGATTGATAATATCTCTAAGGTAGTGATTGATCAAACGGTGATCCAAGGTGAAAGCGATCCGATTTTGATCTACAGCAATGAAGATAAAGCAGCTAGCGCCGATTAATTCTGTGAGTCAACTTAAAATCTAAAAGCCAATCTTATGATTGGCTTTTTTTATGCCTAAATTGGTTGGTGATTAGTTTTTTTTTGCCAAATGAGTAGTAGGTTATGGCTAGGCATTTCAATTTTTTGTCGCAAAGTCATCGCAACGGTACTTGCCCACTGTTGCAGTTGCTCTAAGTCTCTCAAGCCTCCATAGCCCGCTTGTAGTAATTGGCGATCAAATGCTCGGTTGCTTTCGCTAGAATACTCTGCTGCTTGTTTAAAAGGACCATAATGAAAAAAGTGGCCCTGTTCGGGGAGGTATTGCCCGATGGCCAGATACATAGTTTTAACTACACGTTCTGTCATAATATGCGCAGTATTGGCTGTGTATACCGCATCCACGTCGCAGGGCCAAGAGTCTTCACCAACTTGATAACTTAGTGGCTTGGGTTGTTGAGTGAGTTGCATATGTTGCCGCCAGTAGTTAATGGCAGCAAGGTTAGGTTGTAGATCCGAGCACTGCCATATCAGGTGAGGACAGGCCGCAGCAAAGTGGGCTGCATGTTGGCCAGTACCAGACCCAATCTCTAGTATTGAATTATGGTGCTTGAGCCATGGTAATAGTTGCGCCAATATGGCTTGTTTGTTGTTCTCTGCCGCTTGGCTAAAAAAAGTCGCTGGATGTTGTTTACGGTTCATTGGGATGCTTATGTAAATAGGCTTGTTTGGCTAAGTTCTGCTTTTGAGTATTGTTTTTCATCGCAACTTTGTAATGCAAACCTGTTTTCGCGAGCATATGCGCGGCTACGGGGGCGGTGATTAATAAGAACATAGAAATTAACAGTTCTTTAAAACTCGGGTAGCTCTGCTCAATCCAAAAGAATAATAACGAAGCGAGTAGAATACAGCCGACACCTAGTGTACTTGCTTTGGTGGGGGCATGTAAGCGAGTAAAAAAATCAGGAAATTTGGCTAAACCAATTGAGCCGATTAACATAACGATCGCGCCCAATAGCACCAGTAAACTAATAATCATTTCTAGAAATATAGTCATATTTATGTCCTATTCGATAATATCGCCGCGCAGCAGATATTTGCAAAATGCTGAAGTACTCACGAAACCGAGGAGTGCGATGAGTAATGCTCCCTCATAATAGCTGGCAGAGCCTTGATATAGGCCGAGTAACACAATCAGCGCAATACTATTGATATACATGGTATCCACAGCGATGATCCGATCAGGTGTGGATGGGCCAATAATCAGGCGCCACGCATTGAGTGCTAAGGCACAGCAAATTAAGCCACTAGCAATTAAGATGGCGTAGGCTAACATTCAAAAATCTCCTTCAACGGGGCTTCATAACGTTGTTTAATTAATTTAATTAGCTGCTGCTCGTCTTCCAGATGCAATACGTGTACGTAGAGCCACTGCCTATCCTCGGATAACTCTAGACTCACTGTGCCAGGGGTTAGCGAAACACTGTTTGCTAAAATAGTGAGTGGTAAAGGTTCACGTAGTGAGAGAGGGATTGCGACAAAAGCAGGCTGCAATTGATGGTTACTTTGAACAATACGTTTTGCAACATCATAATTTGAGACGATGATGTCACCAATCAAACGCAGTATATAAAGCAATACTTTAAATGGTTTTTTGGAGACGGGCTCCTTTTCACTTAAAGGCGCAACGACCCAAGGAATCACAATCGCGAATACTGCTCCGAGTACCATGTGCCCACGACTAAAATCATGTAAAATTTGCCACACCAGCCATAGCAAAACACTGTGATAGGGGGTGGGGAACCAAAGGAATTGATGCTTGTTATTCATTATTTGGCGACCTCATTGAGTTGTTCAAGGCTTAAACCTGCATTGAGTTGCTCGGCAGCAAGTTTGGTATAATCCGTCACCGCGCTCCCAAAAATGACCATCAAGGGAAGTAGTCCGACTAACAAGGCAATGGCGAGGTATTGTAAAGGCTGGCCTGGTAAAGCGGTCGAGTTCTCGCCATTGGTTCGCCAAAATAGCGAGGTGCCGGCTCGTGATAAGGCGATTAGCGTAACTAGTCCGGCGATCAACATCAGCGGCCATACCCACAGCATTTGGTTTGTGCTACTTGCTGCTTGTAATATCAATGCTTTTCCGACAAACCCAGAGAGCGGCGGCATGCCAATCAGGGCTATGGCTAACAGGACAAAGATAAGGCCTAGCTTAGCAGATTGAGGCATTGCGCGAGCGCTCACAAAGCGATCTTCGGCTTTGCCTCGTTGTTGTTGAATCAGTCCTGCTAGTAGAAACATTGCGGCCCCTGCGAGGGTACTATGAAGTAAGTAGTAAATTCCTGCGGTGCTCGCTTGTACACTGTTTAAGGCGATAGTGACTAATAAAGTTCCGACAGATAGGATCACCAGGTTACTGCTTAGCACACGTAAGCTTTGGCTGGCTAATACGGCTATCGCTCCAATCGCAATGGTGCTTAAGGCGATCGGCCATAACCAAGGTAAGGCAATGTTGGCCAATTCGCCGGCTTGATTGCCAAACATCACACCGTGGATACGCCAAATACTGTAGATCCCCACTTTAGTCATAATGGCAAATAGTGCTGCCACTGGCGCGCTGGTGTTGGCATAAGCCTTCGGCAACCAAAAGTGCAGCGGTAGCATCGCCGCTTTTAGGCCAAATACAGCTAATAGTAACAGTGCGCCTGCTTTAGTTATGAGTAGTTGATTGGCGGATAATTGGGATAGTTTGTCTGCCATATCTGCAAGATTAAGCGTACCTAAGGTGCCATATAGGGTGCCTAAAGCAAATAAAAATAAAGACGAGCCAATTAAGTTTAAAAATACATAGTGAATGTTTGCCTGAGTACGCTGTTTGCCACCACCGTGAATCATTAGCGAATAGGATGCGATCAATAATATTTCAAAAAACACGAATAAGTTGAAGGCATCTCCGGTGAGAAAAGCACCGTTGATCCCCATCAGCTGAAACATGATTAGTGCATGAAAAAAAGCGCCGTTTCTATCTTCACCGGCACTGGCATAAAGTACCACCGCAAGGCCTAACACGGCACTTAGGCTGACTAACAATACCGAGAAGGCATCGGCGACTAATACAATCCCAAAGGGGGCAGACCAATCACCCAAGGCATAAACCTGAATGCCTTGGGTTTGTATTTTGCTTAACAAACAAATTGCGACTACGACCAGTAACAGGTTTGCAGCGATGGAAATCAAACGTTGTTTAGCTAAGGAGTTATTTAGGCCCGGAAATAGCAATATCACGCCAATCGTGAAGGGCAGTAATACCGGGAAAATAACGAGGTGATCAAATAGGCTCATTACGCTTTTTCCTCTGGGGCGAGTGGATCTACAGGTTCGGTTCCATCGACATGGTCATTGCCTAAATCGGCGCGTCCCCGCATGGCTAAAATGACCGCAAATGCGGTCATCGCAAAACCGATCACAATTGCGGTTAAGACCAAGGCTTGTGGCAGTGGGTCAGCATAGTGAGTACTCCCATTTAATACTGCTGGTGCGCCAATGGTTAAGCCGCCGCTGGCGAAGAGGAATAGGTTGACGGCGTAAGAGAGCAGGGTTAAGCCAATTACCAGAGTGAATGTGTGGCCGCGTAACATTAAGAAGATACCACAAGCGCTAATAAAGCCGACACAAACGGCATAGATAGTTTCCATTATCGTTCTCCTACCGTAAGTCGTTCTTTGGTGGTGTGTTTGCCAAGGTTAGCCAAAATCATCAGTGTGGCACCAATCACGGTGAGATAAACACCGAGGTCAAAAATCATCGCGCTGGTGAGTTCAAATTTGCCTATCCAAGGTAATGATACATAGTCAAACCAAGAGGTTAAGAAAGGGCGACCAAATAACCAGCTACCAAAGCCAGTGAGAGCGGCGATACTTAAACCGGCAGCAATCAGGAGATGGTAGTTTAAACTGACCCGTTTACTGATCCAATTTACACCGTGTGCAAGATATTGCTGAATGAGGGCTATTGAAGTAATTAAACCTGCGATGAACCCACCACCGGGTAGGTTGTGTCCACGCATAAAAATATAAGCGGAAATCAGTAAAAACAGCGGTAGCAAACTTTGTGATACCACCGAGAGCAGCAGCGGGTAGCGGTCACTGGCCCAAGCACGACCTTGGTAGTCTTTGCTACGCATCGAGAGTCGCATTCGCGCGATGAGTTTATAGATCCCTAAGGCCGCAATGCCTAATACGGTAATTTCACCGAAGGTATCAAAGCCGCGGAAATCGACCAAAATAACGTTCACCACGTTGGTTCCGCCTCCTCCTATTTTTGCATTATCAAGGAAGAATTGAGAGATGCTATCCAGAGGGTGGGTCATTAGAGCAAAGCAAATACTACCAATCACACAACCGAGTAATGAGGCCAGTATTAGGTCGCGAACAAAGTGACTCGGACGGTTTTTGCTGGTAGGGGTTTGTTGTGGGAAAAAATATAAACCTAGCAGAAGTAAAATAACGGTGACGATCTCTACCGACAATTGAGTGAGGGCTAAGTCGGGAGCGGAGAAATAAGCGAAGGTAATTGACACCACCAAACCGACCAAAGACAACATTAATAGGGCAATTAAGCGTAAGTGACTCCATATCACCGTGGCCAAAGAGCCAGCTATTAGTAGCACGGCGGCAATAATGAATGAGCCATTTAGCGGGTATTCAGCTTGTCCACCGCGAGTGGTCTCTAATTCAAGCAGCGGTGGGCCGATGAGTAACAGGGCAAAAAAGCATAAACAAAAAGCATACCGTTGTAACGAGCCGGACTCCAATACTCGGTTAAGCCGTTGTGCCCAATGAACGCAAGACTGAATCATGCCTTCAAATACGGCTTTAGCATCGATTTCTGGAAATAGTCCGTCAAAGCGAAACAAAGGCTTGCGGTTCAGATAAATCGATACGCCGCCAACAATTGCTAAGCCACTCATCAATAATGGCAGATTGAAGCCATGCCAAATCGCTAAGCTAAACGTAGGCAGCGGATGCTGCAAGACTGCAAACGAGGCACTGTTGAGTAGTTTTTCGATGGTGTAACCGGGGAAAATCCCAACTAATAGGCATAGCGCCACTAATACTTCTACTGGCACTCGCATATAGCGTGGCGGTTCGTGAGGTGTTTTACTTAACCCTTTCGGCTCACCATTAAAAAATACGTCATGAATGAAGCGTAATGAATAGGCGACAGCGAAGGCTCCGCCAATTGTCGCAAGCACCGGAATTAACCAAGAAAGCGAGCCCAAAATACTTTGATCGAGGGTCTCGGTAAAAAACATTTCTTTGGATAAAAAACCGTTGAGTAAAGGTACTCCAGCCATTGAAGCTGATGCAACCATCGCTAGGGTGGCGGTAATCGGCATATATTTCCATAAGCCATTGAGTTTTCGCATGTCTCGGGAGCCGGATTCATGGTCAATAATGCCGGCGGCCATAAACAACGACGCTTTAAAAATAGCATGGTTGATAATATGAAATACAGCTGCAATTGCCGCCAGTTCAGTGTTGAGTCCCAGCAATAATACAATCAAACCGAGGTGGCTAATGGTCGAGTAGGCGAGTAAACCTTTTAAATCGTGTTTAAATAATGCGGTATATGCCCCCAGTAACAGGGTGAATAGCCCCGTTAGTGATACCACTGCAAACCATACTTCGGTGCCAGCTAACACCGGATAAAAACGTGCTAATAAGAAGATACCAGCTTTAACCATGGTTGCTGAATGCAAATAAGCACTCACAGGTGTTGGCGCGGCCATGGCGTGAGGTAACCAAAAATGAAAGGGGAATTGTGCCGACTTGGTAAATGCACCGAGTAAAAATAATAGTAAAATGGTTAGGTAATAAGGGTGTTGTTGTACTAGTTCGGCGCTGTTTAAAACCACTTCTAGCTCGTAGCTACCTACGACTTGGCCAAGTAAGATAATGCCTGCTAATAGGGCTAATCCGCCCGCGCCAGTCACGGTCAACGCCATACGAGCGCCTTTTCGAGCATCACTATTATGCGACCAAAAACCAATCAGTAGGAATGAACTAATGCTGGTTAGCTCCCAAAAAAACCATAGCTGCAGCATATTATTGGACATCACAATACCGAGCATGGCGCTCATGAACATGATCAAATAGCTATAAAAGCGGCCAATGCTATCTTTTTCTGACAAGTAATAACGTGCGTATAGGATGACCAATAAGCCAATCCCCAGAATCAATAGGCTAAATAACACCGCGAGGCCGTCTAGACGAAAGGACAGTGACAAACCAAGCTGAGGGATCCAAGCAATGCTCTGGGTGAATAAATGTTCCGCGTATACTGCGGGTAAATCGAGTAAAATCAGGGTTAAGGCTAAAGCGGGTAATAGCGCGGTGGCAAGTGCACAAGCACTTCGGTTAAGTCTTGCGCTGAGTAGGGGAACAAAAATTCCCAAGATGGGCAAAAACGGTACCCAGAAATAGTGCATTAGCTGGTGGCTCCATTGGCTAGGTGTTAGATATTTATGACAAAATCATAGACACTATTGATTAGAATATCCACGCTTAGTTGTGTAGGGGGCAGATATACTCAAGGGTTTTAGTGAAAGTTGATGTTTTAATCATCACTCGGTCATGAGTCATATGAAAAAAGACGAAACCAGTGACAGGCATAGCGTAGGGAGGGGGAGTGAAGCAACATTTCCATCGCATATGGTACATCAGTATTGTTATTGTCAGCGGTTTGATTTTGTCTGTCAGAGCATCTGAATTGAAAGCTTGGGACTATCAACGTGCGCGTATCGAAGGCTTATTTGAGGCAATGGATCGAACCCATTTAGTGTTCATTCGTAATGGTACGGTGCATGACTCGCAACAAGCTGTCGCTCATTTAAGAATGAAACTAGATCGTGCTCAAAATAGTTGGTTTGCTCCAAATAAAGAGCAATGGACCGCGGAAATGTTTATCGACAAATTGGCTAGCAGGTCTTCATTCAGTGGTCAGCACTATTTGATTCGATTTGTCGACGGGCAACAAGTGGAAGCTGGCATTTGGCTATATCAACAACTTGCGATTTATGACGATCACAACAAAAGTAATTAAATTCAAGTTCTTACATGTAGTCGCTCAGACCAGGTCTGAGCGACTACATGTTATCTCTTCTTTGACGCAGCGAATTCAAAATGGCTACTGCATCGCTACATATTTGTTGTAGCACTGCTGCACTCTCATACACAATATCGACTGTGGTTATACCAATCTAACTCATTAACTGTTCATTCTTGTTGGCCTAAATCATCGCTAACTGCGTGTTGTATCTTGTCACTAGAACCTCTCGCTATTGCAGGTTATCGGCAGATTTATTCTGCGCCATAAGTTGATCGTATAATTAATTAGATTGGTATTCGTTCGCATTCACCTGGGATGCTTTAATGAGTCGGTACGATTTGCGAACGTTCAATGTCATCAGTCTTTCATTTGAAAGTTTTCTATTCTTTTCATCTGGTTATATTATGTTGAGTTCATTAATAACTATTTGCTCAGTGCTTAACTTAGATCCAAACTTTGTTTAAATCTCAAAATATTTTCTTAAAGCAAGGCGTGCCATGCAGATTGCTCATTTATTAAAACTTTATCTGTTTTTCGGTTTGATGTTTGGCACCCTTGTCTCTCCCACATCGGCGAGTCAGGATTTCTCTTCTTGCTCTCAGTTGGTGGTCACTGGAAATGCCGAATATCCCCCGATCTTATGGCGATCTCATGATCGAAAATTGCATGGCATCGCTATCGAGCTATTAGAGTTGGCGCTAATTGATACCGGGATCAAAGTTGTCGCTCGTGATCGAGGTGTATGGGGGCGAGCATTGAAAGAAGCTGAACATGGTAGTGTCGATATGATTGCGGGAGCTTTTAAAACCAATGCGCGTGTAAAATATTTGGATTACATTGAACCCCAATTTACCGATGTATTAAGTATGGTGTGGGTGAAGAAAGGTCACGATTTTCCTTTTCATCGTTGGCAAGATTTATTGGGTAAGCGTGGTGGTACCTTAGCTAATAATAGCTTTGGTCAAGCTTTCGACCAATATGCAAAATCTCATCTAAGCCTTTATGCTAGCGGCAGCGCAGAGCGTTCCTTTGAGATGTTAATGGCTGAACGGTTTGATTATTTCTTGTACGAGTTATACCAAGGTTTAGCCCTGTTGGAGTTGGCTGGGTTAAAGCAACAGGTGAGCGCGTTGCCAAGCCCGATCTCGGTAGAACCTCTGTATTTTGCTTTTTCTAAAAAATCCGCATGCAATACTCCGCGTTTAAAGCTACATTTGCAGCAGCATCTGAGTCAGCTGAGTGAGTTTAAGATCTTCGAACGTTTGTTTGATAAACATCTGCAATTGTGGCTCTCAGAACAATCGCAAAACAAACTGGCACTTTATTGAGCTTAAGCTCGGTTACCTTATGCTTACAGAGGGCTGTATGCATAAGGCTATTCTTGCGCCGTTATTTCTCACTCAGCGCAGCTTGCGAAAACACGATCCCAGACCAACCATTGGTCATAAATTGACGAATGTTTTGGTGATCGTTGCCATCGGGTGTATTCAGTACATCTTGATAGTACTCACCAAAAAGTGCCAAGCTTTGTTGCTCATCTAAACCTTGCTGTTTGGCAAAGGCAAAAATCTTACATGAACCAGAGTTTTCCCCGGCCGCATTATGTTGTTGACCATTGCTAAAAGCGCTTGGCGTAAAATCGTAAAGCGTGTCTATCAGCGTCATGCTGTCTGCAAAACGAATACTGTGTGGTGCTTGCGTGAGTTTGCTTATAAATTGGCCGAGTACTGGCTTCGTCATCTGTTATAACTTCCTATGATTGCTTGATTTAGGCTTTAGAGGGTCAAATGGTATTCACCTTAGAGGCTATCGTCACTAGGGTCAATGGGAAGACGTATTATGGATTACTGTCCTCTAGAATGATTTTTTTGCGCCCTGTTTAAAGGGGCGATAGTGTCATGCAGTTTTTTACTTAAGAGCGCGATGACAGCTTTGAAAGTTGTCACCAAAGATTGATTTAAGCTAAAAGTAACAGCGAAAATGCACGTCTTCGCGCGTCGCTAACGCCTTCGTTACCACTTCAAGCTCTTTTCCTTTGTTTCCAAGAATTTGCTATGCAACGAGTATCCAACACAAGCTCCATTGAGCCCGGGCTGACTCGATAACGAGTGAATGGTTCGCCGTGTTAGGACATTTTATGAAACTTCACTAACAAATAAACAATACACCGTTTAGTTGTTAGTGAAGTTGAAAGTGGCAGTGAACAGCTGATTTTCCTTTGTATAACCGCATCTTATGTCCGTTTCTTCGGTTCGCGGGTGTGTTGTCACTTCATTATTTTATCTCTAGAAAGTTGAAACACTGGTTCAATTCTTTTGTTCGGACATTATTTTGTGATCAAATCTGTGTTTTTGACACAAAATCTTTGTTTCAAAGGTGTTTGTGTTGACACAAAACGCGCCATATAGAAAGATTGCGCAAACGAAATAAAGATAAATCAACTAGAGAGAGGGTATTAAATGAAAGCATTAGCTCGTTTTGGTAAAAAATTTGGTGGTTATAAGATGATTGACGCACCAGTTCCAGTGTGTGGTCCTGATGATCTAATTGTTGAAATCAAAGCTGCAGCAATTTGCGGTGCTGATATGAAACATTACAAAGTTGATAGCGGTTCTGATGAGTTTAACTCAGTTCGTGGCCATGAATTTGCCGGTAAAATTGTTGAAGTTGGCAATAATGTTCAAGGTTGGGCGGTCGGTCAGCGTGTGGTATCCGATAACAGCGGACATGTATGTGGTGTTTGTCCTGCTTGTGAACAAGGTGATTTTCTGTGTTGTACAGAAAAAGTGAACTTGGGATTGGATAATAATAAATGGGGAGGAGGATTCTCAAAGTATTGTCTCGTCCCCGGAGAGATCCTCAACATTCATCGTCATGCGTTGTGGGAAATTCCTGAAGGGGTTGAATACGAAGAAGCATGTGTTCTTGATCCCATCTGTAATGCTTACAAGTCGATTGCTCAGCAGTCTAAGTTTTTGCCTGGGCAGGACATTGTGGTCATTGGAACTGGGCCATTAGGTTTATTTTCGGTTCAGATGGCTCGCATTATGGGGGCCGTTAATATCGTTGTTGTGGGACTTGAAGAAGACGCCGCCGTTCGCTTTGGGGTCGCGAAACAACTGGGTGCCACCGCTGTAGTAAATGCGTCGAGAGAGAATGTTGTCGAGCGCTGCCAGACCATATGTGGAAAAGATAATCTTGGTTTAGTGATTGAGTGCTCAGGTGCCAATATCGCCTTAAAACAATCCATTGAGATGCTACGGCCAAATGGTGAAGTGGTACGAGTCGGGATGGGTTTTGCGCCTTTAGATTTTTCCATTAATGACATTACGGCCTGGAATAAAAGCATCATTGGTCATATGGCTTATGACTCCACATCCTGGAGAAATGCTATCCGTTTGCTGGCTTCGGGGGCTATCCAAGTTAAACCAATGATTACTCATCGTATTGGCCTATCTGAGTGGGAAAAAGGGTTTGATGCGATGGTCGATAAAACCGCGATTAAAGTCATTATGACCTACGACTTTGATGAGTGACATAAGGCTAGTTTCTTTTAAATAGGAAGGAATAAACAAATGGAAAAAACGCTACCTCCCCATTGTGGGGCGAGATTAGACCGTCTACCGGATAGTCAATGGCATTTTAATATGTTTGCTATGGTCTCATTTGGATTACTTGTTTGTTGGAGCAATGCTGTTGGTGGGCTGATATTAGCGCATTTAAGGGAACTGGGTTGGACCGATAATAATTCTAGCGCAGTATTTTCTTCTATTACGACGGCAGGCATGTTCGCTGGCGCATTAATCGGCGGAATTATTGGTGACAGAATAGGAAGAAAGAAAAGCTTTTTGCTTTTTGAGGCGATTCATATTGTTTCCATGATCGTCGGTGCATGCGCATATAGCATGGATTTTCTTATCGCCTGTCGTTTTGTAATGGGTTTTGGCCTTGGTTCATTATTGGTCATGTTGTTTGCCGGATATACAGAGTATATGCCTGGTCGTAATCGAGGAACTTGGTCAAGCAGGGCCTCTTTTATAGGTAATTGGTCTTATCCGATTTGTTCGCTGATCGCCATGGGATTAACCCCATTACTGTCTGCTGAACTGAACTGGCGAGTACAATTATTAATCCCCGCTCTACTATCTATCGTTGCAACTTGGATTGCCTATAAAAAATTTCCAGAGTCTCCTCGTTGGCTAGAGTCCAAAGGTCGTTACGCTGAAGCAGAAGCAATCATGACGGATATTGAAGAAAAAGTGACGCTTCAAACTGGAAAACCTTTAGCTGAGCCAGAGATAAATACAGCGGTACAAAGCAAATCAAAAGAGTTGCCTTATTCAGCTTTATTAAAAGGTGTTTTATTGAAAAGGGTGATCTTAGGTTCCTTTGTACTTATCGCAATGAATGTTGTTCAGTATACGCTTATTAATTGGTTACCAACCATTTTCATGGAACAAGGTATTAATTTAAAAGACTCTATTGTTTTAAATACCATGAGTATGTTTGGCGCTCCATTCGGAATTTTTATTGCGATGCTAGTCATGGATAAAATTTCAAGAAAAACGATGGGCGTTGGTTTGTTATTAATCATCGCAGCCCTTGGATACGCATATTCTCTGCAAACAAGTATGTTCATGATTACATTGTTTGGATTCTTTTTAATCACCTTTGTATATATGTACGTTTGTTACGCGTCAGCGGTATATGTTCCCGAGATTTGGCCTACGGAAGCAAAATTACGGGGCTCAGGACTAACAAATTCAGTTGGTCGTATTAGCGGAATTATTGCGCCCTATGCAGTTGCAACGTTACTCACAAATTATGGTGTCTCGAGTGTATTTATTTTACTAGGGTCCGTATCTGTGCTGGTTGCCATCGTCATTTCTATTATGGGCGTCGAAACTAAAGGGGAATCTGTCGAAAATATAGGTATGGATGCTGTTACCAGCGAATCATAAATTTTGTGAGAGTTAAATATGAAAAATAAAAAAGCAGTATTAAAAACCCCAGGCGTTATGGAATTTATTCAAGCGGAAATTCCGGTGCCTAAAGATGATGAAGTTTTAATTAAGGTCGAATACGTTGGAATTTGTGGCTCTGATGTACATGGTTTTGAATCAGGCCCATTTATCCCACCCAAAGATCCGAATCAGGAGATAGGTCTCGGTCATGAATGTGCAGGAACAGTGGCCGCAGTCGGTCATAAAGTGACTAAATTTCAAATTGGCGACCGAGTAAATATTGAGCCTGGTGTGCCATGTGGTAAGTGTCGTTTTTGTCTAGAAGGCAAATATAACATTTGCCCTGATGTTGACTTTATGGCGACGCAGCCCAACTACCGTGGCGCGCTTGCAAACTATCTTTGTCATCCAGAAAGCTTCACTTACAAGTTACCAGATAATATGGACACCATGGAAGGCGCATTAGTTGAACCTGCGGCGGTAGGCATTCATGCCGCTATGTTGGCTGATGTTAAGCCGGGTAAAAAAATTGTTATTTTGGGCGCAGGTTGTATTGGTTTGATGACATTGCAAGCTTGTTTATGTATGGGCGCATCTGAAATTGTCGTGGTCGATGTTTTAGAAAAGCGTTTAGTCATGGCGCATGAACTCGGTGCTGCCGCAATCATTAATGGTGCAACAGAAGATACTGTCGAACGTGCTCAAGCTTTATTGGGTGAACTTGGCGCCGATATTGTTTTTGAAACTGCGGGGTCGCAAATCACAGTTAAACAAGCACCTCAACTGGTTATGCGTGGTGGCAAAATCATGATCGTCGGTACTGTTCCGGGTGACTCTGCGATTAACTTTTTAAAAATTAATCGGGAAGTCAGTATTCAAACGGTATTCCGCTATGCCAATCGCTATCCCGTCACGATTGAAGCCATCTCATCTGGAAAATTTAATGTTAAATCAATGGTGACACATATCTATGAATATGCAGATGTTCAAAGAGCTTTTGAAGAGTCGGTGAATAATAAAAAAGAAATCATTAAGGGGGTTATTAAGCTAATTGCTTGAGTCGGTGTGTCAATAAATAAAATCAATGGTGTAAATAAGAAGGGTTAATTAATTATGTTGTCAAGTGTTAAGTATTGGGAAGAAAAGGCACAGCGTGAGCATTACGCAATTCCTCATTTCAATGTTTGGAATGCTGAAATGTTGATGGGGGTCATGGATGCTGCTGAAGAGGCCAAATCGCCGGTAATTATCTCTTTTGGTACCGGATTTGTGGGGAATACTTCATTCGAGGATTTTGCTCATACGATGGTCTCTATGGCTGAGAAGGCCACCGTTCCGGTGATTACTCATTGGGACCACGGGCGCAGTATGGAGATTATTCATAATGCTTGGACGCATGGCATGAACTCACTGATGCGAGATGCATCAGCATATGATTTCGAAGAAAACATTCGTCTAACTAAAGAGGCGGTCGACTTTTTTCACCCACTAGGTGTCCCGATTGAAGCGGAGCTAGGGCATGTCGGCAGTGAGACGGTATACGAGGAGGCGCTTGCTAACTATCACTATACCGATCCATCACAGGCTGCTGAATTTGTTGAGCGTACTGCATGCGACTCGTTGGCCGTTGCCATTGGTAATCAGCATGGCGTATATACTTCCGAGCCAAAATTAAACTTTGATGTTATACAAAAAGTTCGTGATGCAGTGTCGGTTCCAATTATTCTGCATGGTGCCTCCGGAATTAGTGATGACGATATTAGCACTGCGATTTCTCTAGGGATCTCAAAAATTAATATTCATACAGAATTGTGTGAGGCGGCAATGGTTGCGGTGAAGAAAAATTGCAATCAACCATTTTTACATTTAGAGCGTGAAGTTCGTAAAGCGATTATGGGGCGTGCCTTAGAAAAAATTACATTGTTTGGTTCAGATGGAAAAGCGGAAGCCCTTGTATGAGTAATATTGATGTTATCTGTGTTGGTGCAGCTATTGTTGATATTCCTCTGCAGCCAGTGGATAAGAATATGTTCGATATTGATTCGTATCCTTTAGAACGAATTTCAATGACTATTGGTGGCGATGCAATCAATGAAGCAACGATTATTTCTCGTCTTGGGCATAAAACTGCATTAATAAGTCGAGTAGGTAATGATGCACCAGGAAATTTTATTCTTGAAGCATGTAATCGGGAAAGAATAGATATTGAAGATCTTGTCGTGGATGGGGATATTGATACTTCAATTAATGTCGGTTTGGTGACAAAGGATGGGGAGCGTACTTTTGTTACCAATCGAAATGGTAGTTTGTGGAAGCTTAATCTTAAGGATATAGATTTTTCACGTTTTAAACAGGCCAAATTATTATCTCTTGCAAGTATTTTTAATAGCCCATTACTAAATGGACACGCTTTGGTACAGATTTTCTCTGCAGCAAAAGCGGAAGGGTTAACTATTTGCGCCGATATGATTAAACCAAGGCTTAATGAGACGTTGGCGGATATCCGTGAGGCTCTGGCTTATGTTGATTACCTTTTCCCAAACTTTGAAGAAGCAAAATTACTAACTGGAGAAAGTGAGTTAGAGGGAATCGCGGATACATTTTTAGCGTGTGGTGTAAAAACGGTTGTGATTAAGACCGGAAAGCAAGGATGTTATATAAAAAATGCTGCTCAGACATTGCTTGTGCCTGCCGTTCAGGGGATTACAGCGATTGATACCATCGGCGCGGGAGACAACTTTGCATCAGGTTTTATATCTGGGATTTTGGAAGGTATGCCGCTAGCTGAGTGTGCTCGTTTCGCGAATGCAACCGCTGCGATATCGGTTCTGTACGTTGGCGCCACGACGGGTGTTACCCATAGAAAAATTGTTGAAGAATTGCTCAAAGAGTGCGAGGAGTATGCGTAATGATGAAAATGACCCCGTTGGGGAACAGCGGATTGAAGATCTCTAAAATGGGTCTTGGAACTTGGGCGATAGGCGGTGGCCCTGCATGGAATGGTGACCTCGATTATCAGGTATGTATTGATACCATTGTCGAAGCCCATAAATGCGGTATTAACCTTGTCGATACAGCACCTGGTTATAATTTTGGCAATAGCGAAGTGATTGTTGGTAAAGCATTGGCTCAGCTCAATCGAGAGGATGTTGTGATTGAGACTAAATGCGGCATCGTCTGGGAACGTAAGGGCAGTTTATTTAATAAAGTTGGTGAGCGTCAGCTTTATAAAAATCTATCGCCAGAGTCAATTCGCGAGGAAATTGAGACCAGTCTGAAGCGTCTGAATGTTGATTATGTTGATATTTATATGACGCATTGGCAGTCGGTTCCACCTTTCTTTACTCCTGTATCTGAAACAATGGAAGAGTTAAATAAACTTAAAAAAGAGGGGAAAATCAAAGCCATTGGTGCAGCCAATGTCGACATCGAGCATATTGAAACTTATCTCAAATATGGTGAGCTTGATATTGTTCAAGCCAAATATAGTCTGTTAGATAGAGAGGTTGAAGAAAAACTGCTTCCTTTATGTGAGCAACACGGAATTGTTTTACAGGTATATTCACCGCTGGAGCAAGGCCTGTTAACGGGGGATATTGAGCCCGACTATATTCCTACAGGCGCGCGAGCCAATAAGAAATGGTTTCAGAAAGAGAATATGGGCAAAGTGATCAATATGCTGAAGCAATGGCAGCCTTTATGCGAGAAATATCAGTGTTCTATTCCAACTCTCGCGTTAGCGTGGATATTGGCCCAAAGTAACAATATTTCGATTTTGACCGGTGCAACTTCACCAGAGCAGGTCAAAGAAAATGTGAAGGCAATGTCTATTCAACTGACTAAAGAAGATAGCTTATTGATTCGGAAAATGGCTGAAGCGCTGGATGACGGGCAGTAATCGTTGATAACACGAATACCTCTGTTTTTTTGGTAAACACGCATGTTTTTCTGTGATTCAAATACAATATTTTGCAAATAAATATAGTGAATGGCATACTTATTTGTATGTTTTATGGGAAGAAACAGAGGTAATCCAGTGTCAGCAAAAGATCGAATTCAGTCTATTAAACAAATGGTCACTAACGATAAAAAAGTTACCGTGGTGAATTTGAGTACTATTTTTAAGGTGACCGAAGAAACAATCCGTCGTGACCTTGAAAAGCTTGAAATGCAAGGTTTTATTACGCGTACTTATGGTGGTGCAGTTTTAAATGCGAACGGCATTATTGATAATGTTCATTTTTATAAAAGAACCAAGTCGCTCCATGAAGAAAAGCAGACTATTGCATTAAAGGCACAATCCTGCTTAGAAAATGTAACCACACTGGCGGCTGACTCAAGTACCACTGTGATGGAGTTTTTAAAACTTTTAAGAGATAGAAGTGACATCACAATCATGACTAATTCAGCGGAAGCTATTCATGAATTAGCGACCGCTGAGGTAAACCTTGTTTCCACTGGTGGTGAGTTAAATAAAACGTCGCTTTCTATGCAGGGTGTCATGACCAAAGAAGCTATTAGCAAACATCATGTCGATATTATGGTGATGAGTTGTAAAGGGCTTGATATGCAAAGTGGTGCGCTCGATTCTACGGCCGCGGAAGCAGATGTTAAAAAAGCAATGATCAAACAGGCATCTGAAGTTGTACTTTTGGTCGATCACTCTAAGTTTGAACGTAAGGCCTTTGTTAAATTGGTGAACTTTGACAATATAAATTATATTGTGACTGATAAATCTCCTGGGAATAAATGGATTGAGTTTTGCGACAAAAATAATATAAAGCTAATATTTTAATGTGATTGTTTAGGCGCCCCATCCTTAATGACTACATTGTTATATGTCTTAGTATGATTAGTTTATTAAAGCCGCGATTTGATTTCCATTTGTAAATAGAATAATGGTAATTTGGTTTGGCAATTTTATTAATAATAAAGTTGCCAGTAATCATGCTTGCTATTGGCTATAAATAATATATTCGTCAATAGCGTACAGAGGTATGTAATATGAATAATGTTGGCCATATAGGGGCGCGGCTAGACCGTATCCCTTTCTCAGTTTTTCATTACGAGATATTTGGTATTATTAGTATGAGCTTGTTATTTACCGGCTTTTTAAGTTATTCGGGAAATATCGTTTTGGCTGAGCTGGTGAGTAATGGCTGGTCGAATAATTACCTGAATGCCGCCTTCACCTCGGCCTTAATGGCGGGCTACTTTATCGGCTCTGTCGCCGGAGGGTTTATTGGCGATAAGCTTGGAAGGCGCAAAGCTTTTCGTATGAACTTACTCATCGTTGGTATATCAGCAATGGCGGCATCATTTTCTCCAGATATGTACTGGTTGATTATTTTCCGCTGTTTGATGGGGATCGGTATGGGTGCCCTGATCATGGTTGGTTATGCGTCTTTTGTTGAGTTCATCCCCGCTAACGTAAGGGGAAAGTGGTCTGCTAGGCTTTCTTTCGTAGGGAATTGGTCACCTGTGATATCGGCGTTGATTGGCGCAGTTGTGATTTCATATTTTAGTTGGCGGTTGATGTTTTTGTTGGGTGGGGTATTGATGTTGATCGCTTGGTATTTATCCGCGAAATATTTTATCGAATCGCCACGATGGTTGGAAGGAAAAGGCAGGGGAGAGCAAGCTGAAAATAACTTACGGAATATTGAGTTACGGACAGAGATTAAAGAGAATATAAAACTTAGCCATTGTGAACGGGATAACTATTATTTAGAAAACGTTAGAGGAAGTGATTCATTTTGGAGCCTTTTCAAAGGAAGTATGTTAAGGCGAACATTAGTTGCCATTACCGTTCTGGTTGCGATGAATATATCTTTATATACGATCACGGTTTGGATCCCAACCATTTTTGTTAATTCTGGCATTGAAGTGACAAAATCAATTGTGATGACTTCGATGATTATGTTGGGCGCTCCTGCAGGTGTGTTTTTCGCTACTTTAACAATTGACAAATACCCTCGAAAACTTTTTGGCTCTAGTTTACTCATTATTATTGCGGTTATGGGATATTATTATTCGCTTCAAACGAGTGAATTAAAAATTATTGTATGCGGACTTGTGATGGTTTTTTTCCTTTATATGTATGTATGCTTTTCTTCGGCAGTTTATATTCCAGAGTTATGGCCAACGCATATGCGATTACGTGGATCTGGGCTTGTGAATGCTGTTGGCCGATTTGTTGCTGTTATTGCGCCTTATGGGGTGGCGATGCTGTTGACCGATTATGGCTCAAAAACGGTTTTTGTTGTATTAGGTGCTATTTTAATTTTATGCGCTTTTTTGTTGCTTGTTTTTGGTATCGAAACCAGAACGGTTTCGTTAGAAAAAATTTCTCAGTTATAGCTTGATTGGATAGACTTTCATCGTCCTCGTTGAGCGTGAAGTAAAATGACTGGTGACAACTAGCAGGGTCGTAAAGAGTCACTGAGTTTTATTTTTCAGTTCATTGACTATGAATCTGAAAGTAAAAACACTAAAGGTTGCCGGAGGCAGCCTTTTTTGGATACCGTTGTTTGATTTATTCAAACCTAGAATATATGTGTTTGTTAAAGATTTAATGGCAATGCGCAAGTTGGCATGGTGCGCTGACCCATTTTATAGTTCGTCGCCGGAAAATCTGGCGCTCCTCGCTTCGGCGATGCTGCAGTCGGTGAGATGCATGAGCTCGGCTAGTGTGATGTTGTGGTTTTCTTGCACTAATCGTTGTAGTTTCACAGCAACGGGCTCTAATTGCGCGCCATATTTCTGAAGCCCTTGTTCGATTTTGTGAATCAGATACGCACTGGCTGATGGTTGCTGTTGTTTAAGGGCTTGCGAGAGTTGTTGTAATTGCGGTGCTTCGCCAGTCACTAGCCAGTTTCTTGAGCGGCGAATACGTTTAATTTGACAGCTATAAATTAAGGCGACTTGTTTGGCGAGTTTGACTTCGTTGCCACCGATTTGGCGGATTAAGGAAGGCAGTTGGATATCAATTGTGGTATCGGTCATCGATAGAATTCTGCATGCAATTCAATTTAAATTCAAATTTCTGTCCTTTGGCTTGGCGTGAATAGTTACTGCGCTGGCCGGTTTGGATGATTCGATAATATGCTCACCGATAAAAATCACTGAGTTTAGTGTTTTTGTCGGTGAGTGATACTTTTTAGGCGAGTGTTAGGTTTTGCATTTTTTGCTGGAAGTCCAGTAGCGGATCGAGAGAAAAGTCTGCTTCTACCGAAAAAGTAAAGTCTCTAAATTGAGTTTGTACTTGTAATGTTTTTAGGTAGCTGAAACGAGGGTGCTCACCGAGAGACATGCCTTTGATGAGTCGCCAAGGGATGAACAAATGCTCAACATGATAATCGGTACGTTTTTCTCGAATGATATCGGTCCCCCAATTTGAGATCATTAGATCATGGCCATCACTCATAAATAATACGTCTTGCATTTTGTATCTAAACAGCCGAGCTAATAAGTGCTGGAAGCCTTTGGTCAGTTCTTCGTCGAGGGAACGTGAGGCTTGAAAGGCTAATATACTCACGGGTTCGGTGATTGCTTCACGTTGTAAAAAATATTGATAGACCTGCAGTTTAGCCCCCTCAACGGGTTCGTGCTGAGTCAGCGCTAACGGCTGGCTATGTTGATGCATCGCCTCTCTGATGATGTGAAGTGCTTTGGCGGCAATGTTTACCGACACGAGGCTGTAGTCAATATGGATGCTGTGGTGCCTTGAAAACAGCTGCAAATGACAGGACAGTAAGTCACCGCTGTGAACTATATAGTTGATGTCGGCATAGTCCAGAGCCTGTTCTTGTAATTCTGCAGCCTTGTTGAAACTAAGTACGCGGATCCTGTTAGCCTCTAGAATCACCACACTTTGATACATCAGCATGCCTGGCTCTAGATCCCGCCGAGCTTGGTCTACCGGAACTTTGAAGCAATATTTTGCGGCTAAGATCGCTTGTTGGTAGTGCTCAAATTGCGGTGGAATGTCGATGAGCGCCTTTACCTCCATCATCCAAGGGCCATATCTTCGGTATTCAAGGGTTAATTTATCCATTGCCATTCTCCAAAACCATCAGTGGTGCGTTAAATGAACCTAGCAAGTTGCTTTAAGTTTAGTTCAAGCGCATTAAGATTGACGGGCTGGGTGTTTTGTCTGCAATTAGTCGACACAAGTTTGATCTAAATCGTCTACAGCGAGGCCATGAGTTTTAATTTGGCAGGGGCGGAGGCGAGCCAAAAACGAGAGCAGGCTGAATACCAGGCTACTTTGGTATTCAGCGCTGATTGTTCGATTTATTCCGCGCTGAGCAATTGTTGTAGTTGCAGGCGTTGCTGCTCAGTCATTTGTGTTTTATTTAAAAATGGCATGTCTTTGCTTACGGTGGCTCGAGCAATAATACGTTCTTTCCAGCGCTCAATGTCTTGCCAATGGTCCAGCATCACTCCTCCGGGGGCTGTGGTAAACATGTCATCACTTGGGGTGCGGCTATGACAAGAGCTGCAGCGTTGCTGAATAATTGCACTCGCCTGTTGTTGAGCACTGGTTAAGGCATTTTGCTTAACCGTCGAGCTGGCGGTGCTTGCTGTGTTCAACTGCGATCTGCTGCCAGTCCAGCTGACGAATATAGCTAACAGTAGTAAACCGATAGCACCACTCACGATGATGCTGGGTTTATTAATGCCTTGATGTTTCAGATTGAAGAAGTGACGGATCCAGGCACTTAAACCGATCAGGGCACAGAGGATTAACCAACTATAGTGATGTTGGTAAATCATCGGATAGTGATTACTGATCATCAAAAAAATCACCGGCAAGGTGAGGTAGTTATTATGTACCGAACGGCGTTTCGCCTCTAAACCGGGGGCAGGATCAACCGCCTCTCCGGCACTAACTTGGGCCACCATCTTGCGTTGTCCGGGAATTATTTTTACCCACACGTTGGCAACCATGATTGTGCCGATAAGGGCGCCCATGTGAATGAAGGCGCCGCGGCCACTAAACACCTGGCTAAAGCCATAACAAAACAGAGCCCCCAAGACCACTAAAATGACGCTCAGTAATAGCGGTTTTTCGGCAATTGGCGAGCGCAGCAAGCCTTCATACAGTAACCAAGCACCAGCGATCCCACCAATACCAATGCTCACTGCTTGGCCAGCACTTAACATCATCACTTGAGGGTCGATTAAATACGCCTCGGCTCGCAAGTAGTAAATCCAAAATAACAGTAGGGTGCCGCTCAGCCACGTACTGTAGGCTTCCCATTTAAACCAGTGTAAATGCTCGGGCATTTTCTCTGGCCCCACCTGGTATTTGGCAACCTCATAAAAGCCACCACCATGCACCGCCCACAAATCCCCTTTAATGCCTTTTTTTAATTTCCATTCCGGTGGCGTTCTGAGATTATTATCTAACCAGACAAAGTAAAAACTCGCGCCAATCCAGGCGATGCCTGCGATCACATGAAACCATTTAATAAACAGAGCTAACCATTCGTAAAGCTGTGGCCACATAGACTAATTCCTTTTGTTATAAACTTCTTTTCCCGCAATATAGCTTGCCGCAATCAGTCGATCGTCGCCTAAAATATTGATGGCAAATAATTGTTCGCTCAAGTGATTACAGCGGGCGATCCGCTGACTCAGGATGGGCGTTGCGTGCAAATCGATTTCGATAAAGTCGGCTTCGCTGCCGGGGTTTAAATTGCCGACCCACTGCTCAATGCCCATGCTCTGGGCGGCGCCTTGAGTACATAAATACAAGGACTCGAAGGCGCTTAAGCTGGTCTGTTGCATCTGGCAAACCTTGTAGGCATCGGCCTGATTAGCAAACATACTAAGGCTGGTTCCACCACCGACATCACTAGCGAGCGCGACCGACACACCATTCTCCTGGGCGCGGTGATAGTTAAACAGACCGCTGCCTAAGAACAGGTTGGAGGAAGGACAAAAGCTGATGGTTGCTCCGGTGTCGCTTAAGGCCCGATACTCGCGGTCGGTGAGGTGGATACCATGGCCAAATAACGCTCTTTCTCTCACCAGTCCGTGCGCCTGATAAACCGATAAATAGTCTGAATGTTCGGGAAACAGCTCATTAATCCATTGCACCTCTGCGGTATTTTCCGATAAATGGGTTTGAATAAAACTGTCGGGATGTTCCTTGGCTAACTGACCCGCCTTCGCCAATTGTTGTTCGCTGCTGGTGGGGGCAAAACGCGGAGTAATGGCATAGAGTTGGCGGCCATTATGATGCCAGCGCTCCAATAATTTTTTACTATCGCGATAGCCCGACTCAGGCGTATCGCTGAGCGCCTCGGGGCAGTGTCTGTCCATCAATACCTTGCCACAGATCATGCGCGCGTTATAGGACTCGGCGGCTTCAAAAAAGCTATTTACCGATTGAGGGTGCACGGTTGCATAGACGCTAGCGGTCGTGGTGCCGTTGGCAAAGAGTTGCTGTAAGAAAAAGTCGGCCTGACCACGAGCGTAGACGGCATTGGAAAACTGCTGCTCGGCAGGAAAGGTATAAGTATTTAGCCAATCCAATAGCTGCTTGCCGTAGCTCGCAATGACTTCAATTTGTGGGTAGTGCACGTGGCTGTCGATAAGGCCGGGCAGGAGTAACCCTGTATGTTGTTGTACTTCGAGCTCTGGCTGATTTTTTAAATAATCTTTGGCATCACCGAGGTAGAGGATCCGACCTTGCTCGATCACTAATACACCGTCTTCGAGATAGCAGTAATTATCGTTAGGGTTGCTGGTTGACTTGGGGAAATGCAAAATTTTTCCGCGGTGAATGCTTGGTTGCATCTTAACTCCCTCGATAGGTGGAGTAGCTAAAGCCGCTGAGCAGCAGGGGAATGTGGTAGTGCGGTTGCGACGATTCGCTAATAAAGACCACCTCAGCTTGCGGGAAGAAGCATTGGCCAAAGTGTTGTTGGCAATAATCTTCGGTCACAAAACGCAGGCAATAACGGCCAGCTTTTAATTCGAGTGACGCAAAGCTGAAGCGCCCATCGGCATTAGTCAGTCCTTCGGCCAAGCAGTCGGCTTCGCCAAAGCGAAGTAATTGGACTGGAATGTGAGTCGCTGGTTGGCCGCGACTGGTATCTAAGACATGACAACTCAAGGTGCTCAAAATAAATTCTCCATTCTAATATGGCTGATTTGCTGTTGTTGTTCGGCGGCGGTGAGCAGTTCCTGTTCGCGACTGCGGCCGAAACGCTGTTGCAACAGTGCTAACATGGTTTCGGCGGATTTTCCGCTGGCACAAACGATGAAAATAAAGCCATAACGGGCTAAATATTGTTGATTTAGTTGCAGTAACGCTTGTAGCGTCTGCCGTTGAGCATCGCCGACTTGTGCTTGCTCGGCTTGACTTAAGTGTTTGCCGTGGCTGTACTTTTGTTGTAATGAGGCGAGATCGCCAATCATTGGGTGACCGGCAAAGGCCTCCAGCCAATCGCTCTCTGCTAGTTGAGCAAAGGCTTGTTGAGCGCTGTCAATAAAATGTGCTTTGCTTCGAAAGGGGCGAGCTTGTTCTAGCAAGTTTTGCCAGCGGCGACTGGTACAAACATTGGCCATTTCATTCTTAAATTGATGACTATTTTGTTGATTGAGCAAGCTTAAACGCTCGGCGATTGAGGCTGAGCTTGGCTTAATCATGCTGAGTTTCTCCACGGAGTTGTTGGCGCAGACGATTACTCGATTGCCATTGCTGCTGACGCTGTTGTTTACGATTTGACATGGCTTGTTCTGAGGGCTGCAGATTGAGTCGCTGGATGAGCTGGGCACTGATCGATACCGCCACTTGCATCGGCAGTTTTCCACTGACTTCGCTTAGGCCGATCGGACAGCAAAGTTGCGCCAGGCTGCTGGGGTCGCTCAGTTGCTCTTGAAGTTTTAGGGCAAACCGCTGCGCCTTGGTTTGTGAACCGATCAGCCCGACAAAGGCAAAATCTTGGCGCTGTAGGGCGGCCAAACAGAGCTTGAAGTCCAAGCTGTGGTCTTGGCTTAAAATCACCAAATAACTATTGGCGGGTAATGAGTCGATATATTGTTCAGGTTGTGGGTGATAGTGGGTGCTTACACCAATGACCGCGATTGAGTCTAACCAATCTTGGCGATTGTCGACCACGGTGACTTGATAGGGCAGCTGGCTGAGTATTTGGCACAATGCATGGCTGACATGGCCAGCACCAAAGATGTAGACCCGAGCTTGCTCAACTAGAAAGTACTCAAATAAGACCTGCACCGCACCGCCGCAGCACTGCGCTAAGTCGGCAGCCAGTGAGAAGCGCTCAATTTGATTGTCTTGTTGGTCCAACTTGAGTTGTTGACGGGCATGCTTAATCACATTTAATTCTAAGTTTCCACCGCCGAGGGTATCAAATTGTTGTTGGCTCGAAATGACCATTTTACTACCCGTGGATCGTGGCACCGAGCCAGCCTCGGCCAAGATCGTCGCAATACAAAAAGGCTGCTGTTGCTGCTTTAATAATTGGCAGGCATCTAACCAATTGTTCGGCAATAAACTATTTGACCAGTTCTGCATCTTGCTGCGCCTCTTGATAAGCAAATTGCTGCTGACAAGCCATTAAAATACGTTCACCGGTGGCGGGGGCATCCAGTTGAGGCCTTAGTTGATGCTGACTAATTGCTGCAACCGCATCTCGAATGGCGCACCAGCTACTAATTGCCAGCATAAAAGGGGGCTCACCTACGGCTTTGGAGCGGAAGATACTATGTTCTGGGTTAGCTTGGTCGAACAGGGTAATATTCATTTGTTTCGGGTAGTCGCCAATGGTTGGAATTTTGTAATTTGCTGGGCTTTGGCTCAGTAAGCGCCCCGCAGTGTTCCACACCAATTCTTCGGTGGTTAACCAACCTAAGCCTTGAATAAATCCGCCTTCAATTTGGCCGATATCGATTGCAGGGTTAATGCTGGTGCCCACATCATGCAAAATATCCACTCTGTCTAAACTCATCTCGCCAGTGAGGGTGTCGATGGTGACCTCGCTGCAAGAGGCTCCCAGTGAGAAGTAATAGAAGGGTCGGCCTTCGGCTTTGTTTCGGTCATACCAGATTTTCGGCGTTTTATAAAAGCCGGTGGTGGACAAAGAAATACGCTGTAGGTAGGCCATTTGTACCAATTCGGCCCAACTTAAATGCTGTTCGCCGACTTGTACCTGGCCATCGCTGATGTGGATCTGCTCGGCGGGAATTTGGTAATGTTGCTCGGCGAAGTCCAGCAGCCGCTGTTTGAGTTCATTGGCCGCGTTGTGTGCTGCCATGCCGTTTAAGTCGGTCCCCGAAGAAGCCGCCGTGGGTGAAGTATTCGGCACCTTGTCGGTTCGAGTTGCGGTAATTAACACGTAGTTAGCTGGGATCCCTAAAGTTTGGGCGACAATTTGCTGTACCTTAGTATGCAAGCCTTGGCCCATTTCGGTGCCGCCGTGGTTTACCTGAACACTGCCATCGGTGTATATGTGTACCAAGGCGCCGGCCTGATTGAGATGCTGCGCCGTGAAAGAAATCCCAAACTTAACCGGGCTTAAAGCCAGCCCCTTTTTAAAGGTTGGGTTGTTTTCATTCCATTGTTTCACCTGCTCGCGACGGGCTCGGTAATCACAATTTTTTTCCAGTTGTTGCATCAGTTGGCGCATTGCCTGATGTTGCTCGACTGGCATGCCGTAGTGGGTGGTGCAATTGTCTTGCTGGTATAAATTAAGGTAGCGAACATCCAAGGCATCTTGTTGGGTGGCGATGGCGATGTCTTCCATCGCTTGCTCGATTAAGATCATCCCTTGAGGCCCACCAAAACCTCGAAATGCGGTGTGTGACACCATATCGGTTTTTAAACGATGTCCCACAACTTCGGCCTTATTTAAGCTATAAGCGTTATCGGTGTGAAACATAGCTCGGTCGACAATCGCATCCGAGAGATCTGGAGAATGACCACATAAGCCATTCACTTCAATCTTGGCGCTTTCAATCAGTCCTTGTTTACTTAAGCCCAGTTGATAGCGGTTGTAGAAAGGATGGCGTTTGCCGGTTGCTGCCATATCAATGCTACGAGGCAGTCGGATTTTTACCGGCTTACCGGTTTGCCAACAGCCCAAGCTGGCCAAACATGCCCATTGTGCCGCCTGGGTCTCTTTACCGCCAAAACCACCGCCCATACGACGCATGTCCACGGTCACCCGATGAAAAGGAATGTTGATGACTTCGGCAATTAATTTTTGTACTTCTGAAGGATGTTGGCTTGAGGTATACACCATGATGCCTTGATCTTCGGTGGGCAGCGCGAGACTTACCTGACCCTCCAAATAGAAGTGTTCTTGGCCACCAACGTTTAGCTCACCACTTAGTTGTAATGGGCTGGTGGCGAGATCGGCTTGATTAACGTTAATGCCCATTTGGTGGCTAGGTAACACGGTAGGTTCCGGGTTCCCCGCCACTTGGGCTTGTTCGGCAGTGATAATCGGTTGGTCATCGGCTTGGTATTGCAGCAAGTTATCACTGGCTTGCTTGGCGATGTGCCAAGCTTGGCGATGGCTGTGGGCTAATACCAAGGCGATGGGTTGTTGAAAGTAGCGGATCTCTGTCTCGCTGAGTAATGGATCACCTGGGAAAATTGCGCCAATATCTTGGTGGCCGGGAATATCGCCGCAACGAATAAGCGCTACCACATCTGGCTGTTGGGCTAAAGTGTCGAGCTGTTGTTCGCTGACCTTTCCCTTGGCGATGCTACTACAAATTACTGCACCATGCAGGCAACCCGATGGGGTGGCCATATCATCGACAAATGCGGCTTCGCCCGCGACTTGTTTGGCTGCGCTTTCATGAGCCATCGATTGACCGATTACTTGGCTGGGTGCGCTTTGGTGGAGTTGTTGAGTGGTGAGTTTACGCATAAGCCGCTAGCCTCGTTGGGAGTTGGTTACAGTATAAATGGAAGCGTTTTAATAGGTTTTGTACCAGTAAAACCCGATAACTGGCACTGGCTCGAACATCGTCAATTGGCTTCACATATAGCGGGACTTGTTGTTGTACTTGTTTCAGTTTTTGCAGATTAAATGGGTGACCGAGCAAACAAGCTTCCAGCTCGCTCAAACGGACCGATTTAGCCGCAACTCCGCCGGCTGAGATAATGCAATGACTGACCCTATTTTCTTGGTCAAACTGCATGGTGACAGCTAGCACCACGGTGGCGATATCATCTTCAAAACGCTTACTTACTTTGTAAATTTGATGTTTGGTGCTGGGCGCAAGATCGGGCAGATGAATGGCGCTAATCCACTGCTCTGGACGCAGTTGGGTTTGTCGGTAGCCGGTGATGTAATCTTCCGGCGCGTACAATTCAGTATTGTTGCCATCATCTAGTTCAATTTTGCCACTTAAGCTGATGAGTAGTGGCGCAATATCGCCAATTGGGGAGGCATTGCCCAGACTGCCGCCCAAAGTTGCGCGATGGCGAATGGTTAAACTGCCTAAGCGGGCAAAGATCTCATCGGCTGTGGGGTAATGCTGTTGCATAAAGGCGTGCACCTGACTTAGCGGCATTGCCGCGCCAATCCGCCAACCGCCTTCGATACGCTCGATGACCTTGAGGTCGGGCAAATAGGTGAGGTCAATAATCTCATCGATGCGTTGCATTTGCTGTGTGACTTCTAGGGCTAAATCGGTGCCGCCGCCGATCCACTTCGCGTCCGGATGTTGCTGGCGAAGTTCGGCCAATTCTCGGCGCGAACGCGGTTGCCAATAATTATCACTGGTCAGGCTCGGGCATTCGGCCATCCAATGCTGTACGCCAGTTTCTCGTTGGCGAATATGATCGGTATGTTGGTTCGCGGTTGCTGCCACTTGTTTGGCAGCTTCAATGAGTGGGCCATAACCAGTACAGCGACATAAATTGCCCGCAAGAAATTCTTCCGGATGCTCAGGGGCAACCGATTGGCGTGATAGGGCATATAAAGACATCACAAAACCGGGGGTACAAAAGCCGCATTGGCTACCATGGTGGTCAACAATAGCCTGTTGTACCGGGTGCAAATTTTGGCCTTGCTTTAAATACTCAACGGTAATCACTTGTTTGCCGTGTAATGAATGTAGGGGCGTAATACAGCTGTTGATTTGTTTATAGCTGAGCTTGCCGCTGAGATCGATTTCTACCATTACCACAGTGCAGGCACCACAATCGCCACTGGCACAGCCTTCTTTGCTGCCCACTAGGTTTTGACGCTCTCGCAGAAAGTTTAGCAACATGGTGTCTGCGGCTTGTTGGCTTAAGCTAATCTGTTGATCATTAATCATTAGCTGTAACATAATCTCTCCTGCCTATTAAAACTATTTAGTTGTCCAATCGGTCAACTTTTTGAGCAAATTTTTTATTCTTGTACGCTATCTATTGTTCTGGCGTTGGTTCACTGCGATAAGCATAAGTGTCGGCAAAGCGGGATAAAATCCATTCCCCAGCGGTGACCGTGGGATAGCGACTGCTTTCGCCTTCGGCTAAACATGAGTCGAGTGTGCTTACTTCGGTATCGAAGTTCGGTTCAACAAAAAATGGCATCGAAAAACGGGTGGTTTGTTGGCTAGGGCTGGTTACTCGATGAGGTGTCGACTGATAGCAATCGTTGGTCCAGCGTTGCATTAAGTCACCAATATTCACCACGTAGCTGTTTTCTACAGGGCTGGCATCAATCCATTGACCGTGTCGGTCTTGAACCTGCAAACCACCGATTTGATCTTGATAAAGTAAGGTAATGCAGCCGTAATCGGTATGCGCTCCTGCGCCATTTTGCTGGCCCTGTTGTGGGGGATAATGGATTAAGCGCAATACACTAATTGGGCAAGTAAAACTCTTCGTGAAAAAATCCAGCGGCAACTTTAAAGCCAGCGCCATGGCTGACAAAAGCTTCAGAGCGACCTGTAAGCTGAGCTCGTATTGTTGTTGCATCAATTGGATAAAACCCTGTAAATGCGGATATTGATTCGGGCCGTACAATTGAGGACAACGAGCTACCTGCGGATGATAAGGGCTTAAGTCTAGCGCCATATCGAAGGTCTCTTTAAAGTCTTTTGGGCCGTTGGGGTCGAGCTGCTCTGCGCTAACTTGTCCCCAACCGCGGTGATTGCTGGAGTGCTGGATACTAATCTGCTGTTTTATCGCCTCTGGCAGCGCAAAAAATTGCTCGGCCATGGCTTGTACTTTGGCGAATTGTTCGGCTGGAATGCCGTGACCTACCACATAAAAAAAACCAGTATCACGACAGGCCTTATCTATGGCGTCGGCCACGGTTTGCCAATCTTTAGGATTGGGCTTATCCAAGGCTGAGATGTTGATGATGGGCAGGGTTAGACTCATGGCATGTTCCATTGCTGTGGTTGAGGTTTAAGCCGCTGCCAAGGTTTTGCTTTGGCAGCGGTATATTGCAGTGTGGATATTGTTCCTATTTAGGAATGCTGGCGTCGATCCCTTCGACGTACCACATCACGCTCGCTAGCTCTTGGTCGTTCAGTGATTTACCTGCAGGGATCACTTCTTTACCTTGGTTGTCTTTGATTGGTCCAGTGAAAGGATGGAAGGCGCCGGAACGGATCTTCTCTTGAGTATCGCTAATCGCTTGTTTCACGTCTTCCGGTAAGTTTGGATTAACCGATGTGATATGTAGCAAGTCTTCAGCAAAGCCGCCCCAGTAATCTTCAGACTTCCAAGTGCCATTCATCACTTCTTCAACGGTGCGTATGTAATGCGGCGCCCAGTAGTCACGCACTGAGAACATGTGAGCAGTTGGTGCAAAGTGGCTCATGTCTGATGCTTGGCCAATGCCTTTCTTGCCGCGTTTTTCTGCCGCAATTAGCGGAGCAGGGCTGTCGGTGTGTTGTAAAATAACATCTACGCCTTGATCCATTAATGCGTTGGCTGCGTCGGCCTCTTTACCTGGGTCATACCAAGTATTGGCCCAAACGATTTTAATTTTAACATCTGGGTTAACACTTTTAGCGCCGAGATAAACCGCGTTAATATCGCGAATGACTTCCGGAATCGGGAAGGAGGCAATGTACCCAATCACATTGGATTTGGTGGTCATGCCTGCCGCAACCCCAGAAACATAGCGACCTTCATACGTTCGTAGTACATAGGTCGAGACGTTTTTAGATCGCTTGTAACCTGTTGCATGTTCAAAGCGTACATTTGGGAATCGTTTGGCGACTTTCAGGGTGGGGTTCATGAAACCAAATGAGGTGGTGAAGATCAGTTTATGCCCCGATTTCGCCAATTGAGTGATCACTCGTTCAGCATCAGCACCTTCAGGTACGTTTTCCACAAAGGTGGTTTTTACTTTACCTGCAAAGTGTTTTTCCATTTCGATACGGCCTTGGTCATGCTCGTAGCTCCAACCATGGTCTCCGACCGGACCAACGTAAACAAAGCCCACTTTGAGTGGTTCGTCGGCCGCGTTAGATGCTGATGATAGGATGCTGGTGAAAGCCAATGCTGCAGCAGCCATCCATTTATTTATTTTCATGAAGAACTCCATTTCATTATTCAACGGTTGTGGTTGTCTATTTGTAATACCGAATAGCGATAGCAAAAAGCTGGCCACTTGGTCATGTTTTTTGATTTAAGTCAAAAAAGTAGATTAACACAAGCTTTGTTGTAAATACCTTTAGAGAGTTGTTATTTCCATCAGAAAAAATTGATTTGTTTTGGTGCGAGCATGGTTTTGCGGGCACTACTTTGGTGCAGTGTTAGAGCCTTGAATGGCTGTGGCTTAAGGTGAAAAAATTGTGTTGGATGTGTCAGTTGTGGTGGTTTTGTAGTCCTTAAGTTGCTTTTTGGTGGGTTTTTGTTTGCAAGCTTACTTTGTTGGCAGGTTCCTTGCGTTAATAAGCTGACTTAGTGGTCAACTTTTTTGATGCGCGTGAGTTTTTTTGACAGGGAGTTAGTTATGACTAGCGAAAACGGAAACACCTCTTCACAAGAGTTACTATTTGAACTGGACGATCGTCCGCCAGTGAGTCAGGCATTTTTCGCGGGCCTGCAACATGTGCTGGCTTGTTTTGTGGGGATTATTACCCCCACTTTGGTGATAGGAGGAGTGCTTGGACTCGGTGCACATATTCCTTACTTGATTAGTATGGCACTGATGGTATCTGGGGTTGGCACCTTTATTCAGGCGAAAAAAATTGGTCCCGTTGGTGCGGGCATGATTTGCGTGCAAGGCACCAGCTTTGCCTTCTTGGGCTCGGTATTGGCAGCGGGATTTATCGCTAAAAGCCAAGGCGGGGGGCCTGAGCAGATATTGTCATTAATCTTTGGGGTTTGCTTTTTGGGAGCATTTATCGAGATTTTCCTATCTCAAGTGCTGATCAAAATGAAAAAAATCATCACCCCTTTGGTTACTGGTATTGTCATTACCATCATTGGTATATCGTTGATCAAAGTGGGCATGACCGATCTGGCGGGTGGATTCAATGCGCCAGACTTTGGGAGTTTCCAAAATTTAATCCTTGGCGCTATCGTATTACTCACAATTATTATGTTGAATCGCTCCAATAACGCTTGGTTACGGTTATCGTCTATTGTGATTGGACTGGTCGTGGGGACCTTGATTGCTTTGGCGATGGGTAAATTGGACGGCAGTTCAATTACCGCACAGCCTTGGGTTAGCATTCCGGTGCCTTTTAAATATGGTTTTAGCTTTGATTGGGTCGCTTTTCTTCCAGTAGCCTTGATTTACTTCATTACTGCTATTGAATCGGCAGGGGATATTACTGCTAACTGCATTATTTCGCAGCAAGCAATTAAAGGCGATGGTTACTTAAAGCGGATCCGGTCAGGGGTATTAGCCGATGGGTTTAATTCAATGTTAGCGGCAACCTTCAATACTTTTCCAAATACCACCTTTAGCCAGAATAATGGGGTAATCCAGCTCACGGGTGTCGCCAGTCGTTATATTGGTTATTACATTGCCGCTATCTTGGTAATTCTGGGCTTGTTCCCCATGTTGGGGGCGGTGCTACAGCTCATACCTAAACCAGTGTTAGGTGGGGCTACTTTAGTGATGTTTGGAACGGTGGCGGCTGCCGGTGTTAAGATCTTGGCCAGCGATCAATTGAATCGTCGTAAGCTGTTGATTATGGCGGTCTCCTTCGGGGTGGGGCTCGGTGTGATTCTAGTACCTAATTTACTTCAGCATGCGCCTAAGTTAGTACAAAATATTTTTGGCTCGTCAGTCACTTCGGGTGGCTTAATGGCGATTTTCTTAAGCCTGTTATTACCCGAAGAACAAAGCACTGTTTCCTCGGAGGCTGTATCGCAGCCGAGTTCTGCGGTGAGTTGAATTTTTCGTACTTGAGAAAGTATTACAGTTTTGGCAGAATAGCGGGCAGGTGCTAGGGGGCGCCTACCCGCCAAGAGGAACTCACCCCAACCTGTCTGTTAAGTTGACGCTATAGGCTAAAGCGCAACAGACAAACCTCAATATCGACACTGTATGTCATTCTGAATATTGTTCTGCGGGAAACAAATTAAGTATTTGGGAAACATATAGATGTTATCTGCGACTGAAGAACTAAAAATTCGCGCCAAGCTTTGGCTTAAAAAGTCACCGGACACAGCTGAACACCGCTCACTATTAGCCTTAAGCAGGGGTAATCCGCCACAACTCAAACATGCCTTGTTGTTATTGGCGCGCCAAGCTGGATTTAAAGACTGGCAGCAGGCCCAGTTGATACTCAGTTGTGAGCAATCCCTAACCCGCCACCAGGATGCGGGTAAGTTTTGGCATGCCAAACCCTGCCTGAGTCTGCTCAATCACTGGTGTGCCTCTTATTCTGAAGCACTACACTTGCAAGTATCGCAGGGTGGCGTGTTGCTGCCTTATAAAACCCAGTATGTATTGGCTCAAGAGGTGTATCTGCAAGCTTTAGGCATGCGGGTCAGCGACCCGCTGTGGGCAGAACTTAACTACAACTGGTGCCAAGGCCCACAAGCACTTCGGCAAGCGCTTGCTTATCAACGCTTATTGGCGCAACAAACGGAATGTTATCGAGCGTGTTAGCTATTTATTAAAGTGTAATTAGTTACAGCTTTTGGCGGTATAAAGCCTTATTATTTATCGGTAATTTGTCTATGTACCGCGAGTTTGGCTCGCAATTTTATAAGGAAAGCTCAATGTCTAAGAAAATCTACTGCGTTGCGATGTTTAAACCTAAAGCAGGTAAAGAGAATGAGTTATTTAAGGTGCTGCAAGCTTTAGAACCTAATGCTGCGCGTGAAGATGGCTGTATCCAGTATACGGTGACACGGAAAATCGATAATCCTTTCGCGCCTGCCGACGGTTATCCAATTGCCTTTCACGAAATTTGGGCCGATCAAACCAGCTTTGAGGCGCACTGTGAGCGCCAGGAAATTCAAGATTTCTTTCAAACCCATTGTGTGGCCGAAACTGGCTTGGTGGAAGATGCGCTGGTACGTGCTTATAGTGATGAACCAGCCGATTTTGATGCGCCTATACTGGCTTAACTGCTGTATATTTAGAGCATCAAGTCTTAATTAACAGACTTTATAACATTCGGGGAGATGACGTATTGGTCGACATCTCCCTTGTTGTTTGGCTAGTTATCTGGTTGAGGGACTTCCTCCGCCATGGCCTGTTTGCGGGTCGCGGCGCTGGGAAGGCGAGTGACCAGATAGATCCCTGAACAGACCAACGCTAAAGCCAGTAAATATTTCCATTCTAAAATCGATTCATTTAAAAATAATGCTGAAAGCATGCTGCCAAATACTGGGATCAAAAAGTTAAACACGGTGATCATGGCTACTGAATTGTATTTGAGTAAAGTACTCCAAAGTGCAAAGGCAGCCGAAGATAACAAGGCCAAATAAAAAAGTAATAGACTGCTAGCAAGGTCAAACTGGCCAAGTTTTCCACCAAAGGCGAAACCCAAGGCGAGTAATACTAAGCCACCAATTGCTAATTGCCAGGCTGTCATCAGCATTGCGTCGATCTCTTGAGAGATTTTTTTGCCATAGATAGAGGCCGCCGCGAGGATAAACGCTGCCAAAACAATGGAGCCTTCACCCGCCAGGCTGAATTCAAAATTGAGTAATGACCCATTAAAATTAACCAAAAAGACCCCCGCAAAACCAACCAAGCAACCAATAGACTTGCGATGACTTAAACGATCATTTTTATAGATGAAGTGCGCTAGAATCACGCTAAAAAAGGTCCCGGTAGCATTCAAAATCGACGCTTTTACACCGCTCGCAAAGGCGAGGCCAATATAGAAGAAAACATATTGGAAACTGGTTTGACTTACACCGAGTAGTGCAATTTGTCGCATTTTCTTGATGCTCATCCCAAAACGATGTTTACCCATGATGCGGGCGAGTATCAGTAATAAGATACCGGCTAGCAGGAAGCGCTCACCAGCAAATACCATTTGTGAAGCGATGTCATGGGGGGCGATGGCCAATAATTGGTAGCCAGTTTTAATGGCGGGATAGGCACTGCCCCATAGTAGGGTACATAAAATGGCTAAGCCAAATACAACCGGACGACGGGTAAAGAAAATAGCGGGTGTGTGGATCATGAATTGTTAACCTTAGCCAAATCACAAGGCTCATCAGCCAGTTTTGCTGGCTCGAGCGTCCAACAACTTTGTTGATGAGAAAATCAAGCCAAGCACTATAGCTTATTTGTAGTATTTTATCTCGATAGATTTAGTTTATCAGCGGAAATATTTCATAGTTGAAGTGTATATTTGGGCTTCAATAACCGATATATCTATGTTTCTGTATCTTCGATCCACCGTGCTTTGGGAAGCGCCGCTCGTTCGCGCTCACGCGATGTGGGGTCCGCATGTTGCCCCCTATATGGCATAACACTCGCCCCAACCGCGAAATTAATTCTGGCGTGCGGTATCTACTTATTATTTAACATCAGTAGCTTGGCGCCAAATCCAATAAACACTAAGCCTGTGATGCTCTTGAGTAGACCTTGAAACAAGCCTTTATTCACCATGCTGGAGAGTTTCGACATCAATACTACTAGTGAAGAGAACCAAAGTAGGGCGATCAAAGCATGCACCGTGACCAGTAACAAGGCATAAACAATGGCTTGCTGGTGATTTGGAATAAATTGGGGAAAAGCCGCAAGATAGAACATCGAAACTTTGGGATTGAGAGCGTTGGTTAAAAAACCTTCCCAAAATGCGCTGCGCTTAGTTAGTGTTGTGAGCGGGGAACTGAGTGTAGTTGCGTCTTCAGATGATGACGGTTTTGGCTTATAGGCCGCCCATAGCGACTTTAGCCCTATCCAAGTGAGATAGATTGCGCCGACAATTTTGAGCAGCATAAACGCGGTCGCAGATTGATATAGCAGCGCGGCAAGTCCAAAAATGGAAACACATCCATGCAGATAGAAAGCCGCAACAAAACCAGCGATATTTAAAAAGCCAGCTTTTTTACCGGATGTAGGAACCGTTTTTGCTATCAATAAACCGTTGGGGCCCGGGGAGATCACCAAGAGACTGGTGACGACAATAAAACTGAATAGCTGAATATATTCCAAAAGGTACTCCTTGCGTGTTGTATGACCAACAATCAAGACAAATCAGTTGATGTCTTTGAATGGGATGCTGATTGCATGAGACGAAGATTAAAACAAAATAAGCAAGAATTGTGCAATAAATAATTCTTGGGTGTTCGGTGAAGTGTCGATGGGCAACTTACAGCAAACGATTAAACAAAATAGAAGGTTTGGTTTTGCTGCGTTACATCTGTGGCTTAAGATTGGCGTTTTGTTAAAAAGACTTGTCTGCTAGTGATGTCGTCATCTGCAGGGGCTACCGCTTCGATTTTAACTTTACCTTGAAACTCGACTTTAATTTTTACTTCTTTGTTACTAGTATGGAGCCTTATCACTATGTGCAAGGATTTGCAGTGCCAGCCTGTCGACCAATTATTATCTTATTTTTGTTTTTATTTCAGTTCGTTGTTCTTAATTCGTCTCAGGCCGCCGAGTCGCCATTTTGGCGAGTGAGCACTGTGCCACAGTGGGTGGTACAACATCCGGCAGTCGCCAGTAAAGTTTCAGATAAAAGGCTACCGTCGGCTAATTTTTTAGTCACCGATACCCAAGTGAATCTAAAAACCAAGCAGGTTCATTTTTATCGGCATCTTCGTTTGCAAGTGAATGATGTTAGGGGAATAGAAGATAACTCGGATATTAAAATCACCTTCAATCCTGATTTTCAACGCATAGAATTACACCATATTGAAATTCATCGTCAGCATCACAAGCTCAATCGCTTGTTTACTAAAGATATTCGTTTAATTGATTTGGAAACGGAACAACACAATAAACTCTATTCAGGGGAAAAGCAGTTACAGTTATGGCTAAAAGACGTTCGCGCAGGTGACATTATTGATTATAGTTTTAGCGTGATTGGCGAAAATCCAGTCTTTGCAGGCAACTTTAGCCAAACTTTTGGTTTGGGCTGGAGAGATAATGTTGCCCAGGTTTGGGTTAGCGTTGTCAGTCCGAAGGCCCGACCGCTCTCTACCCAAGTGGTGAATTTGGATACCAAGGTTAAAGTTGAGTCGTTGGCCAATGCTTTGCGTTATTCGGTTCATCTTGAAGATGTTCCCGCTTATGATGAAGATGGTCAGGCTCCCAGTTGGGATAATGTCTATCCTTTTTGGCAAGTCACTAGCTTTCAAACATGGCAAGAAGTGTCTAACTGGGCAGAGCAGTTATTTAATTTGCCAGAAGATGACTCTCCTGCATTTACAAAGTGGCTAGCCGACTTAAAGACAAAGCCCACTCAATTAGCGATTGAAAAAGCGATTGCCTTTGCGCAGCAAGAGGTCCGTTATTTGGGGATTGAAATTGCCGAAAATTCTCACCGCCCCCATCAACCTTCGCAAGTGTTTGATAATCGTTATGGTGACTGTAAGGACAAATCTTTACTGTTGGTTCGCGCCTTAAGAGCCATTGGCGTCGAAGCTTACCCGGTTTTAGTCTCTAGTTATAAACGCAATACTATTGGCGATTCCTTACCCAGCTATAACGCTTTTAATCATGCCATCGTGCGTATGACCTACCAAAACCGGCAGTACTGGATTGATCCAACGAATGCTTATCAAGCATCGCAGCTACAAACGATTGTGCCTGCTAACTTCGGCCAAGCTTTAGTGATTGCTCCTGGAAATACCGGCTTAACGACAATGCCTGAGTTAAATGCTAGTGATAACTTAGTGGATGTATCCGAAACCTTTCGCGCCGCCGATTACCAATCGCCGGTTCTATTGACGGTGAATAGTGTTTTTACAGGTACCGAAGCGGAACGCATTCGTTATGACATGGCGAATCAATCGATAAAACGTTTGTCTCAGGCTTATTTGGAATACTACCAACGCTATTATCCTGCGCTAAGAGCCCTGCAAGATATTAATATTAATGATGACAAAATAAGTAATCGCATTGAAGTGAAAGAGCACTACGTGTTAGATGATTTTTGGAGATTGGAACAAGCGGATGCGGTGTTCAGTTTGTATTCAAGTAGTTTGGACTATTACTTGAGGGTTCCCAAAAAAATAGACCGCCGCCAAGCTTATGCGCTTGGCGGGCCGATCACCGTTTCACATCAATCAAAATTGATTTTGCCGTATGATGTTGATTTTAGTGCGCTTAACGATGAGCAGCTGTTCGAAGATGATTATTTTAAATTTAGCGCCACGTTTGATTCCCATTATCGAACGCTTATTTATAAACAGCGTTATCAAAATAAACAAGCCGCAGTTGATGCAAAAGGTGTGCGAGCCTTTGCCAAGTTGATGCGTGAGGCCAGAAAACAATTAGATATTAGTTATAGCATCACCAATGTCACCTCTGATCCGGCTTATCAGTCGATGAATCAATTGGTTAATTTTTTATTAAATAAAAAGCAAGCCACTGAGCAAGGAGAGTGATCATGAAGCATTTGATTATCGGGTTCTTGCTTGTGTTGCTGCAAGCCTGTGCCAGTACTGACGCCGAGCAAACCAATACACAACAGAGAACCTCTGGGCCGGAGTTGAGCACGGGGCAGATGGCTGAACCAGCACCTCGCACAGCAAAGCCAGTTGAATTATATAGCGAGCAATTTTTTCTCAATTTTGAGTCAGCGCTCAATCAACAAACCGAAGACGCGTTATCCAGTAAAATAGATTACGATAAAATGATTGAGTATTTCATCGGCACCAAGGATCTCAACGCCACTGCTAAAGAGAACTTAAACAGATTGTTTTCAACGGTGAGTGAAGGCATGATTACCGGGATGAAGCAAACGCCAGATATGGAGTGGATGTATATCGGCAGTCAAACCGGTAATAATGGCTCTTTTATTAGTTATTACCGCGCGGCTCATCATGACCTTTTGGCTTATTATCAATTCACATGGTTGAACGGTGTTATTGTTGATGTTGTGAATTTAGCTTTAGGTGCGGGGATCTCTAGTGGTTTCGATTTCATACAAGAGAGTTCTCGTACTAATGTTTATTCCCATAAACAGTTAGATAATTTAGGTCTATTTTTTAAATACCTAGAAGACTCTCGCTATAATCAAATGCTACGCACTTATAATCTCATGCCAAAACGCTTTCAGCAGCAAGACTCGATACTTGGGGTTCTGCTACGAGTTCGCGATGATGTACCAAATCGAGAATTACCGGTTGCTTTGAGTCGTTCCTTGGCAAGACACAAGACCATACACCCCCGTTACTTTTTGTATTATTACGAGCAAAAAAAATACGAACTCGCCTTGGCATGTTTAGCCGCATACCCTGAGCCAGTGGTTAAGGATGTTCGAATTCAGGTGGAAATGGCTAGTTTACAAGATGCTCTAGGTGAGTCTCAATTGGCGGAAACCATGCTGGTTGACAGCATTCTTAAGCAGCCTTATCAACCTGATGCATACTTAGCGTTGCTCCATCTGTCAATGAAAACCCAGCAGAATGAACAAGCAGAACTGTTACTCAAAGTCTTATATGACCGTTTTTCGGTGGCTTACAGTAAGCAATCTCTGTTAGAGCTAGAGGCAGGCAATTCGTTTATAACAACGGCCAACTATCAACGTTACGCTAAATATATAAATTAGTGCTGAAGTGCTGGTGTATGAGCCAGCTCAGTCCTGTATAGCATTATCGAGACGGCAAAAGCCAATGGGCTGATACTCTATGATTACATGGTCAAATGTATGAAAGAGCTAGCAAAGCCAGAGCCTGCTCTCGACGCTCTGTTGCCCTGGAACTTCTCACACTAAAATGGCCCGTGGGATCGTGGGGCGCGCTTACCCTGGAAATGATCACTCAACAAGATAAAGTCGGATCCAGTGCTGTCGGTCACATGTCAATAGGGGGGTGGTGAACGGTTACGTCCACTTCATCTATAAGGTCATAGAGTTATTTAAACTTATGAGTGTAATTTACTGCTGATGACAAAAGAGAAAACAGCATAAGTGAGAGGTTAAAACACCCCACAATTACAATGCCCATCACTATCGTATTATTGTTTCCAAATAGACCGGGTAAACTACTAAAGATAAAACCCATTCCAAATTGCATTATTCCAACTAAAGAGGAGGCTGGACCTGCATTGTTTGGAAAAGCTGACATTGCCAGAGCGGTACTATTTGCAGCTATTAGTGGCACCATGCCAACACAAAAAAATAGAGGAATCATTGTGTAGATTAACGATGATGATGATAAAGATAGCATTAATAATACAGAAAAAATTACGCTAAAAATCATTGACATCTTCAGTATCTGAGTAAGCGTGTAGCGTGATAATAACAGTCTATTAATTTGGCTGAAAACAACTATGCCACAGGCGATAACACCAAATGCAAATCCATATTGAGTTTCGTTTAATTGGTAGATCTTCATAAACAAATCTGGAGATGCTGCGATAAAGGTAAACATTACTGAAACGGCTAAAGAGCTAATAAGACATGGGATCAAGAAAGCTTTAACTTTCAGAATGTTGATAAACTGTCTGGCAATATCATTGACAGAAATATTTTTTCTTTCGTTATACACCAAAGTTTCTGGGATATAACGTAACGTCGTATATAAGCAAAAGAAACTGAAAACAGATAATAATAAGAACACAGATTGCCAAGCAAAATGGCTTATTAAGAAGCCACCTGAAATAGGAGCAAGTACGGGGCCTATTCCTTGCATCACCATCATCGTTGATAGTGCTTGAGCACTTTGTTTCTGATCGAATAAATCTTGAATGATTACCCTACTCATTACCATTCCGGCAGCTCCACCAATGCTTTGTATAAACCGAAGCACAATGAAAAGCTCATAGTTAGTGGTAAACATTATGAGTACTGATGCTATAAAGAAAATGGCAATCCCAGTTATTACGGGAGTCTTTCTTCCCCAACGATCTGATATTGGTCCGTATAACAGTTGTCCGACAGCTAACCCTAAAAAAAATATAGAAAGGCTTAATTGTAAGCTTGGTGTCGAAGTATTCAGAGTTTCGGCCATAGCAGCAAACCCAGGCAAATACATGTCTGTAGCGAATGGTGCAAAGGCGGTTAGCATTGCTAAAACCAGTATGATGGCCTTATGATTAACTTTATTCGTTGATTCTATATACATAATAATTAGGGGCTTCCAAGAAAATAGTCTGCCAGTATCGATGTACTGGCAGAACTTAGGTTTATGGGAAAATTAACTGTTTATCGGGTAGAGATATATCCACGGTATTGAGTTAAATGATCTGATTCCGGTCTATCAAGTAAGAATTCCCCAACAAAATCTTTATAAGGTTCGATGTATGGGAATTGGTCATATTCCGCCCAAGAAGGTTTCTTAATCTTATCTTTTACTTCAGACATAGCCTTTTCCCACTGCTTACTACTGTCAAACCAAATTTCAGCTACCCTCTGGAACGGACTGGTTCGTGGAGTGTTCAGTACACGACTTGATATAATTCGGTTTACTTCTGGTAACTTAGCAAGTTCTTTAGCAAAAGATTCTTTAAACCATTTGTCACCTTCTTCTTGGCTAATTCCGTCTGGATATTTAAACGCAATCGTCCAACGGTAGTTAGGACCATCTTCAATAGTACGGTCGCTGCCTTTAATATCGTCTTCCCAGAACATTGGTAGGAAAACAAATACAGTAGGGTGGTAGCCTTCTCTGCTCCCCATCCAAGTTGATGGACGAAGTTCACCATCGCTAGGTTGGCGTGTGAGTTCCAAATATTCCTTTGAATAAACTTCGCTAAAAGCTAGGCCGTTTGGTGTGGCTGAATCACTAGTGTTAAAAGGGTTTAATAACCAATAATGTTCAGTCATTATCCAGTTGTACGTACCATAATCTTCACCGTTTTTTGGAACAGGGAGCGCCCGGTAAGTTGCATATTTAGTTACATACGGCATGAATTGCGAAATGCTATCGGGCACATGATATTTGTATAGCCAACGGTATGCAGCAGGTAAATCACTATCATCTCTTACAGATACCATAATCATACTGCGCATTGGCGTAACTTGAACTGGATTAGCCTTTTGAACTTTTTGCGTAGCTTCATTAGACGGCTCTGCATTTACCCAGCCGTTCATACAGAAAATAGAGGATAGAAGTAGCGCAGATAAACCTAGTTTAGAAATAGACATAAAATGTACTCTTTGGTGTATTGGAACTACTTATTAGTATATTTCCGTATCATTAATATAAAAAATATATTATTTTTATCTGTGTGATATATTAATTTTATTTAATACTTTTAAAGTAGAGAGATTTGAAGTGGATATTAAACAGTTGAAGTATTTTGCATGTGTGGCTGAAGAGCTACACTTTGGAAAGGCTGCGGAAAAATTACATATTGTTCAACCCGCGTTAAGTATTCAAATCAAAAATTTAGAAGAGCACTTAGGAGGAAAACTATTTGTTCGTAATAAGCGAAACGTTGCTCTGACAGATGCTGGTAAAGACATTCTGAGTAAATCATATAAGATAATCAATGCGATGGACGAGTTACTAGAGTATTCAGAGGCGTTATTCAATGGTACAGCGGGGCACATCAATATTTCTTATTCTGGACTTGCTGCTTATACTGGCGTTATGGGAAGTGTCATTGAAACATTTAGACAAATGTATCCAGATATCGCGGTTGGTTTAGAAGAACATGACCCATATGAGCAGCTCCAGATGGTGCAGAATGGTGATATTCATACAGCGTTTATGACGACTATGAAGAAAGACATACCAGCAGGGTTACGATCTCTTCATTTGACTTCGTCACCTTTAACGTTTCTTCTCCCCAAAAATCATCATTTATCTACTAAGGGAATTGAAAATTACCAGCAATTAGAACATGAAGCATTTGTTATATATGCTTCTCCTGATGATACTCAAGCAACTGCGATCATAGAATCAGTGTGCGGCTTCAAACCAATTATTTCTCACAGAGCTTCTTCAGCGTTATTACTACCTTCGTTAGTGAGTGCTGGTTTAGGTATTGCGATTATTCCTAAGGCATTTGAAAAAATATCTTATCAGACAGACACGGTATCACTTCCATTACTTGAGCCACAAAAGATGGACATTAGTCTCATTTTCTTGGATAATGAAAAATCAGAAATAGTTAATAGATTCAAAGAGATAGTGAAAACACTATCTTTAACTTCTCAAGGTTTATCTGATTTATAGAAATGAAGGAATATGTCCGTCTTAGGCATAGTTAAAATGGTGCTTCATGAAAAATCTAGGTGAATAAACTAGACGAGAATAAACTAGACACCCATTCTAAAAACAAAAATCTTTCACACTCTCGATAACCAAGATTACGCTTTTAAATCCCATCATCTTCGCCGAGTAGCGCAAATGAACAAGGGAGCAAAGTTGGAGTCTGTTTGAGCGTAGCGAGTTACTTCAAAAATACATACAAAAATTAACAGCTTAGCACCAGTAAAGGCCCATGGAGGAGCTCAAAAACACCGGGCATCCAACAAGCATTATCGAATGCTTACTTGAAATCCCAAGGTCTATTTGCGCTACGATATGGATGGATAAAGCTTCACCATTCTAAGTGAAACGCCCTGTGCGGAGCCGCATGCAGGGTGTTGTGGGGGCTGGAGGCTAGATACCTCCGGCTACCCGACTAGGTTTTTTGTACCTGGTTTTTGGCAATATTTTTAATGCGTTTATTAGCGCCATTTTCAGATAAGCCTTTCAAAATACTTTCATCAATATTTTGTAACTCTAATAGAGCTTCATGGACAATGGAGTCACCTGAATCCAGGCAACGAGCTTGCAGCTCAAACTCGGCATTGCTACACAATTCCCGTAATAGCCTATAACGTATTGCTTGTTTTAGGGGCCACTTGCCGAACTTACGACTCTCGGTACATACCTTTTCAAATTGGGCATCAGTAATCCATTGACACTTAAGTAATTCAATAGCAGCACTTCCCCCCATAACCACATCCGTATCGTTAAGTGTTAATTCAAGGAATTGCGCTATCTCCTGATCCGTAGCCGAGTCACGAGTTCTTAGCCAATGTATAAATGCGCCATACCGATAATGTTCATACCCTTCATGCCCAGAACTTTCCTGATCTTTAACTTGAGAGGAAAAATATTGTTCTTCTAGCATTCGATATTCAATCCACTTCGTAGGGTAATCCTCCCATTATTAACCGCATTTATTCGTAGAATTCATGCTGCCGTTTTTAGTGGTGGGAACCCTCCATTTGCAAGGTGTGGTCGTTGATGATTGTAGAACCATAACCATTGGGTCGCCCGATCTTGAACATCTTCAAGTGTGTCAAACAAATACTTACTCACTAAGCCAAACCTCATAGTACGGTTGAACCTTTCTATATAGGCGTTTTGTTGTGGGTTTCCTGGCTGAATATAATCGATTCGAATGTCGTGGTTGTTGGCCCATTTAATAAACGCATGGCTAATGAACTCAGGACCATTGTCGCAGCGGATCGCAACAGGTTTGGTTCGTTGTTCGATGAGCTGCTCTAAGATCCGAGTGACTCGTACTGTGGGCATTGAAAAATCAGGTTCTGACGCCAGACCTTCACGTTTGTAATCATCTATCACATTGAATAAACGGTACTTCCGGCCATCAGATAGCTGATCATGCATAAAGTCCACGGACCAAACTTGGTTTGTTTTAATCGGCTCTTTAAGAGGCTCTGGCGTATGGCGATTCAGGCGTCGTTTTGGCCTAATACGTAAGTTTAGAGCCAATTCGCAGTAGATCCGATAAACCCGCTTATGGTTCCATGTATACCCTTTAACGTTCCGCAAATGGTGAAAACACAGGCCAAAGCCCCAGTCAGAGCAGTCTTCACTGTTGCACAGCGTTACTAACTCCTGAGCTATCAACTCATTCTCAGGTTGAAGCTTCGATTTATAGCGATAGCAGGTCTCGCTGATCCCAAACCAATAGCATGCACTTTTAATGCTGATGTGATAGTTCGCCACCGAACGCTGAGCCATCAATCGACGCTCACAGGGCTTCACCACTTTTTTGCCATCGCCTCTGAGATCACCTCTGCTTTAAGGCGTTCTTCCGCATACATCTTTTTAAGCCGTCGATTTTCATCTTCGAGTTCTTTCATCCGCGCCATAAGGGATGCGTCCATACCGCCGTATTTCGAACGCCACTTGTAAAAGGTTGCGTTGCTCATTCCATGCTCACGACAGAGCTCAGGAACAGGTGTACCAGCCTCAGCCTGCTTGAGAATAGATAAGATCTGACTGTCCGTGTAACGTGACTTTTTCATGTTGAATCTCCTGTATTTACTATACGAGAAAATTCTACTTTTGCATGGGATTAATTTTCGGGGGGATTACCGGTAAGGGTTTCGCGCCGTTCAACCTGTCTTAGCTAAACTCGCCTTGGGAAAACGAACAAGGCTTTGGCCCCGCTAACATCAACAGCGTTATTTACTATAGAAAGGAGCATCGGGCTTGTTCAACACCCGAATAAGGTGTCGGCTGCGCGACACCTATTCTTATTGTTAACTGCACTTTTTCGCAATGACTAAACCATGATTACTACTACCAAGTAATGATGGTTCCGCACACGTGGAAAGGTGATACTTCAGCCAAGCTTGATACTGCTTTTCGTTAAGCTGGTTGACCTCTTGATCAATAAAGCGAACATAACCATCCGTTGCAATATGGTTTTCGACACAAAACCCCGTTTGAACTGCGAGAGATTCAATTTCGGATGGTTTAGCAAAGTAACCTGTTCTAAAAAATGGATCTACGGCAGGTGAAGTCACTAAACCACTTTCATTTAACTCACTTAACATAGTTGGCAAAACTAAATCGCTGGACATTTTTGCGAGCAAACCTGCAACAAAGAACCGGCTGATATAAGCTATTGCAACTATGCCGTTTGGTTTTAAAACTCGATTAGCTTCTTTCAACACCGCTTCTCGGTCTAACTTTGATTGTATGTGATAAAGCGGTCCTAAAATTAATACGACATCTTGGGTGTTATTCTCTATAAAGCTTACGTCCGTTGCATTTGCTTCGTAGACAGACAAACTCAAAGATTGGCGTTTTGCATTATTATTAAGTTGTTCGACTAATTCAGGAACTAGCTCAACAGCTGTTACATTAATCCCTTGCTGAGCATAATGAAGTGAATAACGACCAGTCGCAGCACCAAGCTCTGTTAAATTGCATGAAGGATCTATATAAGACTCCAACATACTCAATGTTGTATCAAACTCAATACGCGTAATATTTTGAGAAAGAAGACGCTTCTCTTCATCAAACTTTGCGTAGTACTCCATATATTCTTCTTGCACGACTTCCTCCTGAGATAATAAACTAAACACCCATTCTAAAAACAAAAATCTTTCACACTCTCGATAGCCAAGATTACGCTTTTAAATCCCATCATCTTCGCCGAGTAGCGCAAATGAACAAGGGATCAAAGTTGAAGTCTGTTTGAGCGTAGCGAGTTACTTCAAAAATACATACAAAAATTAACAGCTTAGTACCAGTAAAGGCCCATGGATGAGCTCAAAAACACCGGGCATCCAACAAGCATTATCGAATGCTTACTTGAAATCCCAAGGTCTATTTGCGCTACGAGATGGATGGATAAAGCTTCACTATTCTAAGTGAAACGCCCTGTGCGGAGCCGAATGCAGGGTGTTGTGGGGGCTAGATACCTCCGGCTACCCGATTATGCTTGAATTTCATACAGCTCCACTAACTTACTGATAATCTTTTCTTCGTGCGAACCATTACCTTCAATGCGGTCTAGACGATTACGTAAGAGATTGAACTCACTTTCTGTTTTGATTTTACCGCGTTTGATGACTCGCTGAATTTTAGCATTTTGCTTTTCAAAGTAATCTGGATTTACCGAATTCACAGCTTGGTAAAAAGCGCTAAATGCTTTAGAACGGAAATTTGGTTCGAGGTCCTCAATTAACAACGACAGATCGTTAATACCTTGCTCTAAACCCTTAGCGATTTCGGATTTTGGTGCTGGAAAATTATTGTCATTTACCCAGCCTTTTATTTGATCAATAGATTTAGAAAACCCCTCGATAATTGGAGCCAATTGTTCGCTTCCAATATCAGAAAAAGCCTCTAATACTTTTTGGCATATTGCTAAATTCATATCAAATTTAGTTTTGCGCATATCCCTCGCGGTTCCCCTTTTTGTTAGGCATTTGCGTGATTGTTAACACGAATAGGCCCCATGTGTAACCCGTATACGATTGAGAGATTCCTTTTAGTGTTGTGAAAAAATATCATATAGCCAGTATTATTTGGCTCACCATACTCTTCTTTTTTGCCGTAATATTCCAAAAACCAATTCAGCTTCTCTGCCTTTTTCTTCTCACTGCCGTTAAATCGTTCTGTGAGGTAGTTTACATATGAAATCCTATCATTCGCAAAGCCGACGTGAATACGCGTCACGCCTTTTTCAACAACAAAAGAATAATCTATATCTTTTTCATCCGAATCTTCTCTTATATCTACTGATGAAAAAGCTGACAGCTTGCTGAAGACTTCATCTGGAATTGAGTCCAAGTCTATGACTGGGAATTCTGGTTCAAATTTTTCTTTCTTGAAGAAACTAAACATAGGGTTGCCTATATATTTTTGTCCCAGCGAACGCAGTGAGCGATTACAGCGGCTTGTTATATGCCATTCAGCTTCCTTAATTACTGGAATTTTAGCTAGCCATAACGCCTACCACATACTGAATACACTGCAACACATTTCAACATTGATGGCTATTTTTCACTTCATGAGTGTTTTCATAGTCACACTGACAAGTTTCGTAGTCAAAACTTCCGCCCCGATCCAAGCAGCTATCAACACCTAAATCGTCACATGAACAAGTGAGTGCTATTAATGTATTTTTCACTCAAACTCCGGTGGCATATAACGCCAAATTAAGGTGTGAACAACGCAGACACCTTACTTAAATCATTGTGCCATAAACACTAAACTGGCTAGAAGTGAAAGCGCCAAGCGTTGTGAATCTCTCTTAAATTTATTGTGTACGCCCAGCATGGGCATGAACTAATGAGGTGAAAGTCCTCTGTAGGAAGGTCACCGTTTAATAATATTTTGATTATTAAACGCTAACTACTAGCGAATGGCAAGGGCATTGCCGCGAGGGAATGTCTGAAGGAAGCCGGACGTCTTTTTATCTAAAGAGAGGGCGAACTGATGAACAAGAACATCATATGAGGCGTAGGCTGGAGGCGAGTTGGCACAAGACAACGAAGCCATGTGATCTAACGGCCACCGTAAATGATGCAGCAGTGCAGAGAAAAGAGAAAGTGCATGTTCTACTTCTTATAAACAAAGAGTGGGAGATCTGCTTAACAAGCGATTGTTTAACTCACGCTATGGCGATTTAAGCAGACGGCGTTTTTAGATAAAGAGCCCAATGCCGCTTTATTGTGTAATGGTTGGGACATGATGAAGGCCTGAACCTGAAAATCAATGAGGAGCCTGTGCAGCTCATTGTCTCCGTATCCGACCGGACTGAGGAGTCATGGCGCAAAAACAGAAGCCATCATTGGAATGCAAAGGAGCTAATCGGCCGTTGTATTTTAACCGTTTTCAGGAAACGCCCTGTGCGGAGCCGCATGCAGGGTGTTGTGGGGGCTGGAGGTTAGATACCTCCGGCTACCCGATTATGTTTCTCTTTTACCAAAACGGCCACCATGAAAAGAATGTTTGTCGACGAACGTTTTTAATGTCGGCAGTAGTAAATGGAACATCTGATACACCATTTTGTGAAGCCAACGAACCTGTAATATAGCGTCCGCCGCGAACTACCATCTTGGGATAGACTGAACCATCATTTAGTTTCACATCAATCCAGTGGCAATCCATTTTCATTTCAGCACCCAATTTACTTAATAAGTGCTGAGGTATTTCAATTTTACTCATTGCCATCCTTGAGGAGCGTAGCGACGAGTTAGTGAGCCGCATTGTTATGAATTACGGTACTCACCGATTACCTCAATTTTGCCCACAATATTCTCATTGAGAGTTTCAAGGTCTTCCGCAGGCACCCACCATTCAGTGTGCCGTTTAGCTCCTACACATTTGATTGGATATTGGTCCATAAAGGATTTCTTTACTTCAAACTTTGTCACGTAACCTGCGCCAAAATCCGTAATATTCCATCGAGTAACCTCAATAGCGTATTCTTCACTAGTTACGGGATAGAAAATTGGCTGTTCAGGCAAGCGCGGTGGCCATTTTGTAAAGCCCGACTCGGCTACTAGATCGAGTTCCTTTTGGCCCAAAGGCCTATAACAGGTAACGGTTTCCATTATTTCCTTCGTGATTCATAACATTTTATTAGTGCGCATGCGCGTTTACCTTGTTGGACCAGTGAAAACGCGCACAGTTAACTATCTGTATGTAATGAACTTATCAGTATTCTGCTAAATACACCATCAGGAAAAACGCGCATGCGCGTTTTCCAAACCTATTATCTCAAATCGTAAATATATAACTGATTGATAAAAATGAATAATCTGAATTAGTGCATGTATAAACGCGCAAATTTTTTCACTATTTCCCTTGATATCCTAGGAGTCCAAATAATACCGTATAAAAAAGGCCTTAAGCACAATCTTAAGGCCTTTTCGTTAAGCGCTAATCGCTAAGATTTAACCGCCGCTTTACGTTTCGCAGCCTGGTAGTCGAGTCCGGCCTTGCTGCGCTCCCAAAGGGGGCGTAGCAGTGGACTGAACAGAACCAGCGCGGCGATGCTAATGAAGCTGAGGGTGAGAGGACGTTCCCACAAAAAGCTGAGTTCGCCATCACCAATTAACAGGGCGCGGCGCAGGTTGTCTTCGAGCATGCCGCCGAGAATAAAGCCGAGTAGCATCGGCGCCATCGGAAAATTCAGCAGGCGTAAACCTAAAGCGGCTACACACACCGCCACCATAATCAAAATGTCCATACTATTGAACGACACCAAATACACTCCGGTGATGGAAAACAGCAGGATCATAGGGACTAAGTAGGGACGTGGAATGTTGAGTAACTTGGCCAAATAGGGGATCAGTGGCAAGTTTAAGATCAACAAAATAATGTTGCCAAAGTACATCGAGATGATGATCGACCAAAATAGGTCAGGGTGTTCGATGTACATGCGTGGGCCGGGTTGGATCCCATAGGCAATCAATGCGCCCAATAATACGGCAGTGGTGCCCGAACCAGGGATCCCAAGCGTGAGTAAAGGGACAAACGAGCCAGTGGAAGCTGCATTATTGGCCGATTCTGGCGCAGCCAGTCCCTTGAGTGAACCTTCACCAAATTTTTTCTTATCTTCTGGCTTGGCAATGTTGCGCTCAACGCCATAAGCCAAAAATGAGGCAATGGTTGCTCCGGCGCCGGGTAATACGCCGACAAAGAAGCCAAGAACAGAGGAGCGTAGGGTCGGGGCGGCAATCTCTTTGATTTCGTCCTTGCTAAGTTTTAAGCTGCCCAGCTCGGCCATCATTTTTTGTTCTTTGCCACTGTTGCCGGGATCTTCAGGTTTGAGTACCGACATCAGCGTTTCGGCGAGGGCAAAAGTGGCCATGGCTAATAGTAAGAAACTGAAACCATCGATTAGATCGAGTTGACCAAAGGTGAAACGTTCTACGCCTTCACTGCGATCAGTTCCCACCGTAGCCAGCATTAAGCCAAGAATGGTCATCATAATTGCTTTTAGTACTTGGCCTTTTCCGGAGAAGGCTGCGACCGCTGATAAACCCAAGACCATCAGCGCGAAGTAGTCGGCGCTTTGAAAGCTTAAGGAGACTGAGGCCAGCGCTGGAGCGGCAACTAGTAGCATTATTGCGCCAAGGGTTCCGCCAGTGAATGAGGCATATGCCGCAACCGCTAAGGCCTTACCTGCCTGGCCTTTTTTAGCCAGCGGGTTGCCGTCGAAGGCGGTCACCACGGTGGCACTACAACCGGGGGCATTAATTAAAATGGAAGATGAGGAAGCACCAAAAATTGCGCCATAGTAGACGCCTGCCATTAAAATTAAACCCGATGAAGGCTCTAAGCTGTAGGTGAGGGGGATCATCAAGGCGATGGCGGTAATCGGGCCAAGGCCTGGCAGCATGCCGATAAAGGTACCGACTAAACAGCCAACCACCACCATCATTAGGTTCATTGGCATGATTGCGGTGCCAAGTCCGGCTAAAATTCCGTCTAACATGTGTTACTCCTTGCGACTGGTTTACGTTTAAGCATTAAACCAGTGCCATAGCTGTCCAGGTTCCAGATAAATATCTAATATTTGAGTCAATAGCGCCCAAAATACCAGGGTAAAGATCACTGCGACCATGATTGCTTTTTTATGCTTGGTTTCGCCCATCAGGCGAAAACTGAGCACTAAGAAAAAAATCGTGGCGAGTACAAAACCCAACCAGTTCACGAACCAGCCGTAGGCGAACATCACTGCCAGCAATTTTGTTACTGCCTGCCATTGGGTGTGCTTAAGACTGGTGAGTAGATCTTGACCTCCGCCGATAATTAGCGCCAGAGAACACACAAGGCCGCTAATGGCTAAAAACTGTGGCAGAGTTCGCGGAGTAAAGGGTTCAAACTCGGCACCGGCAAATAGTTGAATGTCGTAGCTAAAATAGCCGTAAAACAAAGACAGCAGCAAAAACACTAGGCCGCCTATTCGTTGATTGCTAAGTTGCATATCTTGCTCCAGATTAAAAAAGGCCGGTGTCGATTCCGACACCGGTGCTTAAGCGAGTGTTTGGCTTAAGCAAAAGATTCAGCAAGGGATTTTCTGGCTGAAGTGAAGCTATTTAAGAAACCCTAGTTCTTTCATCAGACTACCGACGATTTTTTCCTGTTGCTCGAGAAAGCCGTAAAATTGGCTGTAGGGAACAAAGTTATTCACCCAGCCATTGCGACTGCGCACGGTTTCCCATTCTGGCGTGTCATACATCGCTTTTAGCTCGTTAGAGAACTTTTCTGCTTGTGCCTGACTAATTCCTGGCGCAGCAAAAAAACCTCGCCAGTTAGCAAATACTGTGTTGTTACCCATCTCTTTGAGGGTGGGGACATTAGGGGCATCTTTAACTCGTTGTTCAGCGGTAATTGCTAAGATCCGAATTTGCTCATTTTTAGCCATCTCTAAGGCCTCACCCAATCCGGTGGAGAGCAGAGCCGTTTCGCCAGAAAGCAAGCCAGCCATAGCTTTTCCGCCCGCATCATAGGCGACATAACGCAATTTCATTGGGTTTAAGCCTTCGTTTTTAATTGCTGCCGCAGCAATTAAGTGATCTAAGCTGCCGCGTGCACTGCCGCCAGCCACTTTGACCTTATTCGGATTGTCTTTAAAATCACTGACCACTTGATCCCAATGGGTATATTTGGAATCGGCACGCACGATTAATGCACCATAATCAGCGATGGTTGCAGCAATCGGTGTTAGGTCGCGAAATGATTGTGGAAAAACCCCCGTTAATGAGCGAACTACAATCGGAGTCGAGTTCACCATTAAGGTGTGATCTTGGGTTTTAGCCGTTTCAATCAGGTGAGCGATGGCTTTTCCGCCGCCACCCCCGCTCATGTTTTGAAAGGATACTTTGTCGATAATGCCCGATTTCATCAGGGCTTCACCAGTGCCGCGGGCGGTGCCGTCCCAACCACCACCGGCGCCGCCGGGAATTAAAAAATGAATTTCTTCAGCTTGTACAATGCTACTTAAACTGGTGGCCAATACTGCGGCCCCTACTAATGTTCTCAATAATTGAATCTTGGCGAACATGTTGGCTCTCCTTGTTCCATAGGGTGTCCAGAAGATCTGAACGTGACTTCGCCAGTTAAAATTATGTTTTTCAGCGAAGAAGGTTAACGCAATGTTAACGAAAGGTGATTTTTTATAAATAAAAGCCAAGTAATGGCTTTAAAATTCATATTGCTGATTAAGTTCATATTGTTCACGGGAGTGCAGTTCGATGCTCGTGCTAAGCTCATTTGTGTGAATACAGGGAGAAAGGAATGTATCAACCTGCTCGACTATTCAGTTATCGCGCTCGACTGCTACTGATTATGCTGCTCTACAGTTTGTTACAATTGAGCATTGTGGTGGTGACCAGCTACTGGTATGTAAGTGATTCAGAGTATCAAGACAAAGGTGAGCGTGCGCTGGATGTGGCAAGAGTGGTGGCCAAGTTACCGGATGTGGTGGCAGCAGTAGAGCGTGGAGACAGTGAGTTTTTGCAATTACTGGCGGAAGAGCTGCGCCGTACCATGGGCGCCAGTTTCATTGTGGTGGGTGATGCCAATGGTGTGCGCTTAGCGCACCCGAAGCAGGAGCGGATCGGTCAACCGATGGTGGGCGGTGATAATTACGCTGCGCTTAGTTTGGGCGAAGAATATGTGTCGCGGGCGAAAGGCTCTTTAGGTGTGTCGGTGCGCGGAAAAGTACCGGTAAAAAACGCGCAAGGAAATATTATCGGCATCGTTTCGGTGGGCTATCTATTAGAAAAAATTGATGTACAACTCAAGCCCTATCTGTATTTTATGATTTTATTAGTGATGGGGGTTTTGTCACTGAATATGCTCATTGGCTGGTGGCTGGCACAGCGAATTAAAAATACTTTATTGGGCTTTGAGCCGGAACAGATGAGTCGACTTTATGCTGAGTTACAGGCGACCTTGAATACCATTCGCGAAGGGGTGATAGCGATTAATCGAGAGGGTATCATCACCAACATTAATGCTAATGCGATCCGTTTGTTGGGTAAAGATCAAGGCGCGCAACCCAGTCCGGTCGGTTTGTCGCTTCGCGATTGGTTACCCGACAGCGACATGGTGGAGTTACTCGACCAACCTCAGGCGCAAAGCGACATCGAGTTGCTGCATGGCCATTTGCTGATCGCCAACCGAGTACCGATGCGCGACCCTCAAAACTCATTTATTGGCATGGTTTCAAGCTTTCGTCGCAAAGATGAAATTACCTCGCTCACTCAGCAACTGTCGCAAATTAAAGCCCATTCGGAAGCGCTGCGGGTGCAAACTCATGAACATGCCAATCAGTTGAATACCATCGCGGGTTTAATCCAGCTAGGCCAAGGTGAAAAGGCGCTGCAGTTTATTGGTCAGGCGAATGATCAATTTCAAGAGCTGATTCATTTTTTGATTGAGGCGGTCGATGACTCGGTGATTGCTGGCTGTATATTAGGCAAGTTCCATCGCGCTCATGAGCTGGGTTTGAGTTTGCATATTGATCCTGACAGTAGTTTACATCAGTTGCCTGAACACTGTGGCTCGGAGCAAATCGTGACTATTGTGGCGAACTTGCTGGATAACGCCTTTGAAGCGACTCGCAGAAGCGAGTCACCGTCGCCGATTAATTTGTCGATGACCGATCTTGGCCACGACATTATTATTGAAGTGGAAGATTTTGCAGGAGGCATTCAAAATAGTTTACAGGCCAATATTTATCAGCAAGGGGTCACCAGTAAGAGTCAGGAGGGGCATGGGATTGGCCTTTATTTAGTCAAAGAAACAGTGCAAATATTACGGGGTAATGTGGAATTTAGTAGCGATCAAAATGGGACTCGCTTTACCGTTTATTTACCCAAGCAATTGAAGTAGGAGTCAGGCTATGATTGAGGTTCTTATTGTTGAAGATGATCAAGGGATCGCCGAGATTCACCACCAGTATTTACAACGCGTTAGTGACTTTGAGGTCTCGGGGATTGCTTTGAGCATTGCCGATGCCAAAATCCATATTCATGCCAAACCGCCACAACTGATCTTGTTAGATGTGTATTTGCCCGATGGTACTGGTCTTGAATTATTGAAATATATTCGTAGCCAAGATTTAGCGATTGATGTGATGTTACTCACTGCCGCCAAAGAAGCTGCCACCTTACAAGAGGCTCTGCGTAATGGGGTGTTTGATTACATCTTAAAACCAGTGGTGTTTCCGCGGTTGCAAGAGTCCTTGCAAAACTATCGAACCTATTTACAGCGCTTGACCCAAAATAGTAGTTTTGAGCAGCAAGATGTCGATAAGCTCATGCCAATGAGCGAGGGGGCGAGTGGTGGGGCAGAAAACAAGCGGCGCTTACCCAAGGGCGTTGATGCGGTCACACTTGATAAGGTGCGCGCGCTATTTCGGGAGCATGCCAGCTTAACTGCTGAGCTGGCAGGGAAACAGATTGGCAGTAGCCGCACCACGGCCCGGCGCTACTTGGAGTATTTGGTCAGCTGTAACGAGCTGAGCCCTGAAGTGGCCTACGGCGCGGTGGGTCGACCTGAGCGGGTGTATCATCGGGTTGCTTGAATTGGTAAAGCGTTTCACGAGAGCTCAATCACTTGGCGAGTAATTGAGCGGTGCGAATTTTAAAGGGCTCAAGTGCTTGCTTGGTTTGTCTCTGCACTCAGTTGATCGATTTGCTCGGCGTAAGCGACAAAACTGTCGCTCATGCTCATGCCTAGATCTTGATGATCCCAAGTCTGGAGTAGCCCGTGATAACCTTCTTTACCGGCTAAGGTATAGGCCGAAGAAACCCCTCTATAGGCTTTTGCGGACTCCATTGCTTGCCATTGCTCGCCTTGGTATAACTCTATTTCACTCACTCGTTGGCCTTGAGGAAGTTCAGCTTGATAGCGATAACGCAGCCGATGAAAATAGGGAAAGCTGCCATCGCCAGTGCCGACAATGCCGTTACTATAGGCATTGTCGATAGCCCCTTCGATCACGATGGCTAAGTCTGCACCTTTTATTAAATAACTTACGATGGCAATCTCGAAGGGCAGTAGCCGACCGCAAATTTCGGCTTTGGTGAGTGGACCTGTTTTTAATGAAACCCTTACCCCTCCGGCATTATGTAAGGCAAAGTCGGTGGGAGAGTGTTGGTTTGCCACCCAATAGAAAGCGGCACAAACCAGTGGCGAAACCTCGCTACCTTGAGGAAAATCAACGGTGGGCGCTCGGGTATGAAATAGTGATTGAGGCACCGTGGTAACCACTTGCTGATGCATCTTTTCAACTGCTGGTCGATAGTCTCTATCGATGAGTGTCTGCATTTTGGGCTCGGCAGAATAGTGGCTGAAAAATCGGCTCCCGCTTAGGTAGTGTTGCATTGCTTGATGTTGGGGAGGCGTCACTGGTTGTTCATTGACAAAGGCTTGCCAATTTTCGCTGAGTAAGAAGGATATGCCACCATCCATATGGGTGACCTTACCCTCGCGATTAAACCCGAGTTTTGCTAAGCCAATAGATTCGGCATGTTTGCCCGCTTGTAAGATCAGGCTATCATTCACCCAAGCAGGCCCTTGTTCACAGGAATTAAGGCCTAAGCTGCTAAAATCGCCAGTGAGGGTATGTGAGTGCCCACCCACAATCAGACTAATACCGTTAACCGCCTTGGCGAGTTCAACATCAGCCTGATAACCCAAATGGCTGAGTATAATGATGTGCTGAATATCTTGGTGATGTAAATGCTCAATGGTGGCGCGGGTGGTTTCGATAGCATTCAGAAAACTGCAATCGCTATCGGGACAACCAATCTGATGCATTAAATCATGAGTGATCCCAACAATCGCTAGCTGTTTATCGGCTAAAGGCTTTAATAGGTACTGAGCTATTTTGCGAGAATTATCATAGCGATAAAGATTGCTATGTGGTGCCAGAGGGTGGGCTTTGTTTTGGTCTTCTTGGCTTAAGTCCATGTTGCCAGCCAGCAAGGGAAAGTTGGCTTGCTCGATAAACTGCGCCACTGGTGCATTGCCTAAATCAAACTCATGGTTGCCAATGGTCATGGCATCGGGTGCTAAACGATTGAGTAGGCGAACGTTAGCTAAGCCCTTAAATTGGCTAAAGTACAAACTTCCCTGAAAGCTATCGCCAGCATGTAAAAATAATGAAGGGCAACGCTGTTGCTTAGCTTCTTGGCGGAGCTGTTCTACCGCCGTGGCGATGCGGGCGTAACCGCCACATTGAGCCTCTAAACGATAATCTTCCCCTTGAATATTGATCTTGAAGTGAACCATGGACGCTTCGAAATGAGAGTGGGTATCGTTGATATGAGCTAAGTAAAGCGAGTAGGGCATAGCGAAGAAGTTCTCCTAGGGCCTGATGTATATGAGATTGTTATTGCAGTTGTAGTGAGATCAGATGCTGGTAACCATTGAGCGGAGTCGCGATGAAAACTAATTGATCAACAATGATGATCCGCGAAAGATAAACAAAGCCTGAACAAACATGATACGTGAAATTGTGTTGAACGGAAGGCTTTACTCACTGGACTGACAAAAAACTCATTCTAGAGTTGTATCAGGGATTAAACTAAGCGGTTTAATCCCTGTTTTTTGTTAGTGGATCCGAGCATCGAAGGGCTTAGCGAGGCTCATCGGTGCGGCCAGTTTTTGACGAATTGGATTCGAGCTAATCAAGACCATTACCACAATGGTTGCCACGTAAGGCATCATGGCTAACAGGTTTGGCGAGATCGTCACCCCGAGTCCTTGCATCACCAAGTGTAAAATTGAAGCGGCACCAAACAGGTAAGCTCCTACGACTAAATAGCCTACTCGCCAAGAGGCAAATACTACTAAAGAGAGGGCAATCCAGCCACGACCCGCGGTCATGTTTTCCATCCACATTGGGGTATAAGAGAGCGACATATAAGCACCCGCTAAACCAGCAAAGGCACCTCCGGTAAGTACCGCTAGGTAGCGAACCTTGAGCACTTTGATTCCCAAAGCATTGGCCGAATATGGGTTTTCGCCCACCGCTCGTAAGGTTAGCCCGGCGCGGGTTTTATTGACGACCCACCAACAAATACCAGTTAAGGCGAAGCTGGCATAAACTAAGATATCGTGGTTAAACAGCAAGGGGCCAATAAAAGGGATTTCGCTCAGCAGTGGGATCGGTATGGTTTTAAAGCCAACCACCGTGGAGCCGACTAAACTGGCACCTAAGAAGGCACTTAAACCGGCACCAAAAATGGTTAAGGCGAGGCCAGTGGCCACTTGATTGGTATTTAAATTTAACGATAAGATACCGAAGATCGCAGCCATCGCCATGCCTGCAATGACGGCTAATAATAAACCTAAGGCAAGATTTCCAGTAAAATAGGCACCAGCAAAACCAGCCATCGCACCCATCAACATCATGCCTTCTTGGCCTAAGTTGAGCACTCCGGACTTTTCGCAAATTAGCTCACCAAGGGCGACCAATAATAATGGGGTTCCGGTTTTAATTGCCGCAACCAAAATTTGTTGAATTAGTTCGATATCCATTAAGCGGTTCCTTGCTTTGGTTCGGAAGAAGAGCGGCTGGTGCTCGCTTTGGGTTTACTTGGCTGCAAAACAATGCGGTAGTGGATCAAGAAGTCACAAGCTAGCAGGAAGAACAATAGAATGCCCTGAAATAGTCCGGTAATTGCGGTAGGCATACCCAGTTCAATTTGTGCCAGGTCACTGCCCATATACAAGGTGCCCATGAAAAATGCCGCGAAAATAATACCAAAAGGATTCAATCGCCCTAAATAAGCGACGATGATTGCCGCATAGCCATAACCGGGTGAAACTTGTGGGATTAGCTGGCCAATGGGTCCGGTTACTTCGGCAACTCCAGCAAAGCCAGCTAACGCACCAGCGCTAAGCATTACACTCCACACAATAAACTTGCTGCTGTAGCCTGCGTAACGCGCTGCGGGTTGGTCGGAGCCAAATACTCGCAGCTGAAATCCAGGCAGAGTGCGATACAGGATGATCCCCGAGCCAATGGCTGCCAATATTGCAATCACAATACTGATGGAGGCGCGACCTTGTTCACTTAAGGTGGGGAGTAATACCGAATCGGCAAAAACAGCCGATTCAGGAAAGCCAAAACCAGCGGGATCGACTAGCGGGCCATGAACCCCCCATAATAACAAATACAAACCCACGTAGTTCAGCATGATGGTGGTTAAGATAATATTGGTATGAAATAACTGGTGCAGCAGGGTTGGAATGGCAGCCCATAGTAGGCCTGCTAAGGTGCCAGCTAAGAGCGTGACGATTAACCAGCTATAGCCGCTGTCATCACCGGCCTGTAAGGCAAAATAGCTGCCCACCAAGGCGCCAACGAGTAGCTGGCCTTCGGCGCCAATATTCCAGATATTGGCTTTATAACAGAGGGCTAAGCCCGTGGCACAGAGCAGTAAGGGCGTGGTTTTAACCATCAGTTCGCCCAAGTTATAACTGTCACTCAAGGGCGCAATAATAAACACTTTAAAGGCCGTTGCGGGGTTAATATCCAGCGCTAAAAACATCATGCTGGATACCAGCATGGTGAGTACGACCGCAATTAGCGGTGACAACCAAGACATTAACTTTGATGATTCTAAACGCGGTTGGGTTTTAAGCACGTCGCAGGCCCTCCTCGGGTTCATCGTGGTTAATAAAGCCGCCTGCAATCCATTTGCCTACTTGCTCAATATTGGTTTGTTCGGTATGCACGGCTTGTGACAGTTGCCCCTCATATAAGGCGGCAATTCGGTCTGAAATCATAAATAGCTCGTCAATATCTTCCGACACCACCAAGATAGCGGCACCGTTATCACGTAATTCAATCAGTTGCCGATGAATCGCACTAGCAGCACCAATGTCGACTCCCCAAGTTGGGTGGGCACAGATCAAAATGTCGGGTTCTTGGTCTACTTCACGACCAATAATGAATTTTTGCAAGTTACCGCCCGACAAGCTTTTGGCTTGAGAATGGGCGTTATGACACTTTACATCGTTGTGATGAATAATTGCCTTGGCCAGCTCAACTACCTTATGCTGCAAAATCAGCCCTCGTTTGGTGAGCCCCTTACGCGCACTGGTGAGTAGGGTATTGTCGGCTAGGCTCATCTCGGGCACGGCGCCTTGTCCTAGGCGGTCGGCGGGTACGTAGCTCATCCCTAATAGGCGGCGCTCGCCGGCATTTAATTTGCCAACGTTGCGCTCATGCATCACGATATTGCTGGCTTCGGCACGGGTATCTTCACCGCTCAGTGCTTCCAGTAAATCTTCCTGACCATTGCCTGCCACCCCTGCAATGCCTAAAATTTCGCCGCGGTGCAGACTTAAATTAACCTTGTTTAAACCCGTTCCAAAAGGATTGGTGGGGGGCACTGTTAAGTCGCGGGTCACCAGTACTTCGTCAGAGCCGATCCGTTTATGGTAACGCTCCGAGAGCACCGCATCGCTGCCTACCATCATTCGGGCGATAGAATCGGGGGTTTCGTTGGCGGGCACACATTCGCCACTGACTTTACCACCGCGTAAAATAACTGCGCGGTCACACAATGCAGTGACTTCTTTGAGTTTGTGGCTAATAAATAGAATGCTGCAGCCTTCACTGGCAAGGGTGCGCAAGACTTTAAATAAGCCCGAGACTTCCTGAGGCGTTAATACTGAAGTGGGCTCATCCAAAATCAGTAGTTTTACGTCTTGGATCAGGCAACGTAAGATTTCTAAGCGTTGTCGCTCGCCGATGCTCAGATTATATACGTAACGATCTGGGTCGACCTTCAACTCATAGTTGGCGCTTAACTCGATAATTTTGGCTCGCAATGCGGCGGCGTCTTTCACCACGCCAGCATCGAGGCTTAGTTCAATGTTTTCTTGCACGGTGAGCGTTTCAAAGACCGAGAAGTGTTGAAACACCATGCCAATCCCCATGGCCCGGGCCATGTTAGGAGAAGTGATTTTGACTTCTTTCCCATTCCACAGGATCCCACCTTCATCGGCTTGAACCACACCATAGATCATTTTTACTAAGGTGGATTTCCCCGCGCCATTCTCACCCAACAGGGCTAAAATCTCGCCCTTTTCTAGTTGCATGCTAACTTGGTCGTTGGCAATAACGCCGGGGTAGCGTTTGGAGACTTGCCAAAGTTCTAACAATGAATCGTGTTGGTTCATTCTGAGTCCATTCAATGTGTATATTTAACAGCTTGCCACAGCTAATGCATAAATCTGACCATTTGTTCAAGTTTATTGTTGTAGCTTACAAGTTATAAATGTTTAAAATATGTTGTACTTGATTGGTGCGCAATTTGCCAGTTTTGAAGCATTATGGTGCGCACCTAGCTTATCGCTGTGGCGACAGATTAGCACTAGTGATTTTATATTTTATCATTAATAATGCCTGACTTATTAATCGGGTCAGCGAATATAGAAGGGACTTCACGCGCATGGTAAAAACGACGGTGACGCAAGGCGGCACCATTCGAAAGAAGAATGAAAAAGTAATTTTGAAAGCTGCAACTCATGAGTTTGCAAAGCATGGTTATCAAGGGACATCTTTGCAAGTGATTGCCGACCGTGCGGAATTACCTAAGGCAAATTTACTGTATTATTTTAAGTCTAAGCAGGGTTTATACAAGGCTTTACTGCAAGACATATTAGCCATGTGGAACAATGCTTTTGAGCAGACCACAGTGGAAGATGATCCAGTAGAAGCCATCAGCGCCTATATTCGCTCAAAAATGCGCTATAGTCGCAGCCATCCGAAAAGTTCACGTATTTTCGCCATGGAAATTATTCAAGGTGTACCCAATGTGAAGGATCAATTGCAATTACCCGTCATCGATTGGGCTAACAGTAAATCTGACTTGATCCGAGCCTGGATTGCACAAGGTAAAATACGTCCTATCGAACCACTCAACTTATTATTTTTGATTTGGGGCGCGACCCAATTTTACGCCGACTTTGATACCGAAATTAAACTGATCAAAGGCCGAGCCCTAAACCAGCAAGAGTTTAACCTTGCGGAACAAAATCTGATTGATATTGTGCTGCGAGGGATTGGCTTAGTTAAAGATTGAACTTGATTATTTGGTCAGCTTTTTGCTTGTCCTGTTAGCATATGTTTTGTTTACAAGGGTGAGATGCCAACGATGTCTGTCGCGACACCAACTGCCACCAAATTATGGATTAAAGATCCGTTAGCTGTATTTAATGGGGCGATCAGCGGCCCTGATGCTGAACGTGACTGTGCGGGCGGATTAGTGGTACAAGGGTCGACGATCCTTGAATGTGTGGCGGCTGGCCAACGGCCGACGGGCACCATTGATGATATTTTTGACGCACATCGCTATGTGCTGATGCCGGGCTTGATTAATACCCATCATCATTTTTATCAAACTCTGACCCGCTGTCTACCCGCGGCGATTAATCAACCTTTATTCCCGTGGTTGCAAACTCTCTACCCCATCTGGAGTGGCTTAACAGCTAAACACATCGAACTTGCCACCGAAATTGCTTGCTGGGAGCTCATGCTGAGCGGTGCAACCACGGTGGCCGATCATCATTATGTGTTTAATCACGCACTGAGTGATGCCATCGATATTCAAGCCGAAGTGGTGGGGCGTTTAGGTGTGCGGGCGACCTTGACGCGCGGTAGCATGAGTCTGTCGCAAAAAGATGGCGGCCTGCCGCCGGATTCAGTGGTACAGAGTGAACAGCAAATTTTAGAGGACAGCCTGCGGCTGATCAAACGTTATCACGACGCGGATGACGGCAGTATGTTACAACTGGCCCTAGCACCTTGTTCGCCGTTTTCGGTGACGCAGTCACTGATGTGTGAAACCGCACAGTTAGCGAAACGTCATCGCGTACGGCTACATACCCATTTAGGTGAAACCATAGATGAGAACGATTTTTGCCTGAAAAAACTGGGCATGCGTCCAGTTGATTACTTGGAGCATTGCGGCTGGATGGGGCCACAAACTTGGCTGGCTCATGGCATTCATTTTGATCCCAGTGAAATACGACGTTTGGGTGAAGCGCAAATCGGTATTGCTCACTGTCCTACCTCGAATATGGTGCTCGCCTCGGGGATCTGCCCAACACTGGATTTAGCGGCCGCTGGATGTCATATCGGGATGGCCGTGGATGGTTCGGCCTCCAACGATAGTTCGAATATGATCCAAGAATTGCGACATTCATTGATGCAGCAGCGCTTACGTTATCGTGCTGATCAAATCACCCATCTACAAGTGTTGAACTGGGGAACTCAAGGCAGTGCTTCGGTACTAGGGCGAGATGATATTGGAGTGCTTGCGCCAGGCAAACAAGCTGACTTGGGCTTGTATCAATTAGACGGACTTAATTTTTCTGGGGCACATGATCCTTTGGCCGCGTTGATCTTGTGTGGCGCGAGTCAGGTGAGCAAGTTAATGGTGGCTGGCAAGTGGCTGATTGAAGATGCAGAGCAAACACGGGCGCAATTAAATCAGTTGAAAGCGCAACACCATCAGTTCGCAAAACAGCTGCTGGGCTAAACCTGAACAATGGCCTGCAAGTGTTGTCACTGTTTGATTCGACGGTGAAGTGCCAATGCGGGAGAGCTGCAAAACAAACGGCATTTTATTTCGCTTGGCTGAAGGCTTTGTGCTCTCCTCATTGCTTGTTTGCTGAGTGGTTTTAGCCTTGCAATAACTCGTGGTCTTTGGGGAGTTGGTTGGCTAACCATAATACTAATTTATGGCGCATTTCCGGTCCGGTCAGTTTATCTTTGGGCAGTGGGGTAAGACGTTTGTCTTCGGCCAATAACATGTACAGGGCTTCCACCTTATCTTTCTCAGAAATTCCTGGCGGAAATTTGGCAAAACCACGTTGTAAGGCATAAACCTCGCCGATTTGTATGGCCTTTTTTAACAGTTGTGCTTCGTGTTTATATTTTTTCACTCAAGGTCTCGCTGTGTCTACCATCTACTCCCTTCAACATACGGTAAAGCGCAGCTCAATAACAGGGCTTAACTCACTAAATCTAAGTTAAGCCCGGACTTGGCTTTATGTTGCCGAAAAAAACAGCATTTATTGCTAAGTGCTCAGTTTTGGGATGCAGCCTTTAGAAGGCTTGTTATTAACTATTATCGATGGCTTCTGCGGTTACCTCGTTACCGCTGCGTTTACCGTCGAGGAAGGCGCTGGCATTGGCGAGCGTGGTATTCGCGATGGTTTGTAACGCTTCGTCGGTTAGGAAGGCCTGATGACCAGTAAAGATTACATTGTGGCAAGCGGATAAACGGCGGAATACATCATCGAGGATCACTTCTGCCGACAGGTCTTCAAAGAATAGCTCTTTTTCATGTTCGTACACATCTAAGGCTAAACCACCTAAGGTGCCATCTTTAAGTGCTTCAATACAGGCGAGGGAATCGACCAATTTGCCACGACTGGTATTGATTAATAAGGTGCCTTTTTGCATCTGAGCGAAAGCAGACTTACCAATTAAGTAAGTATTTTCAACAGTTAAAGGGCAGTGTAGGGTGATGATGCGTGACTGTGATAAAAGTTCGGGCATGCTGACATACTCAATACCTAGCTCTTTCGCTGCGTCGTTGGGATAGGGGTCGAAGGCTAAAACCCGACAGCCAAACCCTTTTAAAATACGGGCCGTGGCTAAACCAATTTTACCGGTGCCAATCACGCCTGCGGTTTTGCCAAAGATATTCATACCAGTTAAACCTTCGAGCGAAAAATTGGCATCGCGAGTGCGTTGGTAGGCTTTATGGATCCGGCGGTTTAATGTCATCATCAAGGCTATTGCATGTTCGGCGACCGCCTCTGGCGAGTAGGCGGGTACTCGTGACACGGTGATACCTAAAGCTTCCGCCTCGGCTAGATCTAAATTGTTGAATCCTGCGCAGCGCAACAGTACCAACTTTATTCCCAGTTGATGCAATGCCTGCAAGGTGGGGGCCGATAAATCATCATTCACGAACGCACAGACTGCATCGCTGCCATGCGCTAAACGAGCCGTTTGTGTACTGAGGGCGGTATCAAAGTATTCAATGGCAAATGCTGAAGACTTATTTTGGGCATCAAAGTGTTGACGGTCGTAGCGCTTCGCGCTAAAAAAACTAATCTTCATGACTTCTCCTAAAAACAAAGCTTAGCTAGTAATAGCTTGTTATGTAATTTTATTACATAATAGCTTCATTGAATGACGGATGTCGACCGATTGTGATTAGAAAATTTCAGAAATCAATAGCCTTTGAAATTGGCCTGGGTTTAGCCATTATTTATGCAGCCCTATGGGCCGGACGAGGTTTGAGTTACCTTACCGGAAACCTTCTCCCCGCAAGTATTCTAGGGATGTTACTGCTGACCATCCTGTTGCAGTTAAGATGGATTAAACTGGCTTGGGTGGAGCGAAGTTCAATGCTATTTGTACGTTGGATGTCGTTATTATTTGTACCTATTAGTGTTGGTTTGGTCGACCATCTTGAAACTTTATTTCAGGCTTTGCCTGCGATGATGATGACCTGTGTATTAGCGACCCTCATTTTGTTAGTTGTGGTGGGTAAAATTTATCAGTATTGGGAGCAGAAGGCGGAGCGTCAGTCATGATTAATCTGATTTATTTACCGCTAACCATCGCGCTCTACATTTTTGCTAAACGCCTGCAACAACGTTACCCCTCACCATGGTTAAATCCGGTGCTGATTAGCCTGACTGTATTGGTGATTGCACTGTTAAGTTTTGGGATCGCGTTCAGCGATTATAACCAATACAGTGGTTGGTTAAGTGAGTTATTACAGCCAGCGGTTGTCGCCTTAGGTGTGCCTTTATACAAACAATTACATGAAATTAAGCGAGAACTGCCGCGCATTGCGTTGACCGTATTGGCGGCGGTGCTTATTGCTGTGAGTTCAACTTTGTTGATGGCATTGTTGGTGGGGGCTACACCAGTGATCGCCGCGTCTTTATCGCCCAAATCAGTAACGACTCCGATTGCCGTTTTGATTAGTGAACAGGTTCAAGGTCAGCCTGCGCTCTCCGCGATTGCGGTTCTAATCACTGGTTTGGTGGGGGCGGTTGCGGGTTTACCAACATTAAGGTTGTTCGGTATTCATTCCATTAAAGCACAAGGCATTGCCATGGGCACCGCTTGTCATGCTTTGGGGACGGCTCGTATTTCGGAAGATGGACATCAACAAGGTGCCTATAGTGCTTTGGCTTTGGTACTTAGCGCGATCTTTACCGCTATTTTATGTCCGATGATTGTGCCTTTTATTTTTTAGTCATTTTACTGCGGCAAAGCAGCCAACAAGCCATTTGAACCTTATTCAATGGCTTGTTGGTGTAATCTTACCCCCTTGTTTTTTGAAACTTCAATTACTTTACAAATCATCACCTCATGCGTTTATCGGCGTAGATCCCATTGCTCAAAATTTATGAGAACCTGATCACATTTATTTGCTTAGCCTGCTAAGCAATGTATTATGCTTAGCAGGCTAAGTAACTGAGGATTAAATGATGGATGATATCGCAGTGTTTAAACAATTGTCGTTGGCCGAGCAACTCAGTCGAGTTGCCCGTTTGTGGCGGACGGTGGCCGATCGTAAGTTGACTTCATTGGGTCTGACTCATTCGCGTTGGACGGTATTATGGAAATTAAAAACCTTAAACGACCATGTGAGTCAGAAAACACTCGCCAATGCATTGGAAATTGAATTGGCCTCGTTAATGCGAACTTTAAGTCAACTTGAAAGCCATGGTCTGATCGTTCGTGATTGCTGTGAGAGTGATAAACGGGTGCGTATTGTTAGCTTTACTGAAAATGGAATTGCGCTCATGACTCAGGTGGAGGGGCGTATTTTAGCGCTGCGGCGGAACATTCTGGCCAACATTGATGAAGCGGCACTTACTCAGTTTGAAACTGTGCTTGAGACCATCACCCATAATGCTTTACACCAATTAAACGACAATCATGTTGAGATCGAGGAGTCTGTGACATGACTGTAGAACAAAAATTTGCCCGTTGGATAAAGTTTTCGATACTGGTGTTTGTCATGGTATTTACTTACTTTTTATTTGCTGATTATAAAATTCCGTTGACACCTCAGGCCATGGTGAGTCGTGGGGTGACTCAGGTAGTGCCTCGAGTTAATGGTAATGTTGTTGCGATTCATATTGCGAATAATCAGTTGGTGAAGCAAGGCGATTTATTATTCACTATCGATTCAAAGCCCTACCAGTTGGCAGTGGAAAAGGCTGAGTTAGCGTTAGAGCTAGCCCAGCAAACTAACCACCAGTTGGATGCATCTTTAGCTGCGGCGAAAGCCGATGTTGTGTCGCTAGGGATAGTGGCGCAACAGAAACGGCAATATGCACAACGACTGGCAGAGTTATTTATCAAGCACAGCATTTCTCAGCAGCAAAAAGATGATGCACAAAGCGAATCGGTGGCTGAACAGGCTAACTTGCAGGCCGCTCAAGCTCGGCTAAATGCACTGCGGTTCAGTCGGGGTGAGATGAATGATAATAATGTTAATATTCGGCTTGCACGTAACCAACTTCGTCAAGCAAAACTCAATTTATCTTATACCCAAGTGAGGGCCGAGCGAGGGGGCATTGTGGCCAACCTGCAACTGGCCGCTGGGGCATATGCAACCGTGGGTCAGCCCTTATTAGCTTTGGTTTCAACGGAAGCGGAAGTTATTGCCGATTTTCGTGAAAAAAGTTCTCGCTTGGCGGTCACGGGAAGTAAAGCACTCATCACATTTGATGGCGATCCGGGGCAACTTTACTCGGCATCGGTGATCGGTATGGATGCTGGTGTGAGCGTTGGGCAGTTTGATGCTAATGGGCGTTTAGCAACACCCAGTACTTCTACCCGTTGGGTCAGAGATGCCCAACGGATGCGTATTCATTTTTCGCTAGAAGGTGCTCAAACCGCTGGTTTACCTTCTGGTGCTCAGGCAACGGTACAGCTATTACCCGAAGATGGTTTATTTCGCTGGCTCGCTAAAACGCAAATCAGTTTACTGAGCATGCTGCATTACATCTATTAAGGCTGAGCTATGAATTTGTGGCATCGCCCCTTATCGGAGAATGATCTTCGCCAAGCTTTACGAATAGCCTGCGGTGCTTGTCTTGGATTTCTCATTTGTAAATTTTTTGAGTTGAGTAACGGGGTCTTTTTTGTGGTGACCCCGATTTTATTGCTGGGAATGGTTCCGGTGATGAATGGTCATGTGGCTCGCCAATGTATTGCAGCGGCAGTGGTTTGCGGGATTGAAGTTGGCTTACTCGCTGGCTTATTTGGCAGTCATACCATCTTAATGAGCATGTTGGTGTTTGTATTATTCCTATATAAGTTCGCTTGTATGTCAAAAGGTAGCTTGTTTCTATTTGGAGCCACAAGTTTATTGAACTTAAGTATTATGCTGCACTTTGCAAGTTATCCCAGTACCGATTTGAATGATTTGATTTTCACTAATATGGGAGCCAATCTGCTGTCGGTATTGATTGCTTTTTTGGTGACAGCCTTGATCCCCGATGTAGCTCCTCGACCCAAACCAGCCGTATTAGCAAAGCAAGCTCACCGAATGCGGCATGAAGCGTTGATGGGGGCGTCAATTGCCACTATTTCATTCTGGGTATTTCAAGTGTTTGACTTACAAGATTCGATGTCGGCTCAGGCGACGACCATTTTATTGCTGTTTCCAATGCATTGGAATGGTGCTTTAAGTTATGCCAGAAAAAGGGCGATAGGCACTATGTTGGGAGTGAGTACAGGCCTTGTCTGTCAGCTAGTTTTATATCATTGGTCTGGACAAATGATCTTGGTACTTCCGCTATTGTGGATTGGACTGTTGTTGTTTAGCTATGTTCATTTGAAAGAGGGCGGTGGTTCAGGCGTTGGGTTTGGTGCTCTCACGACTTTAGGGATCTTATTTGGGCAATACCTTACACCGAGTAACGATTTGGTTTTCAGTGGTCTTTATCGACTAAGCAGTATTTTGTTTGCTACGGTTGTTACTTTGTTGGTGTGTTACCTGATTCATCGATTACTTAACAGCTTTGCGTTGACACGCTTTGGTCACTAAGCCTGCTATCAAAGATAAGCGGGTCGTAAGTAAAAGCGTAAGCAGCCGGCTTACGCTTCTTTTCCTTTCATTAAGCAGGTGATCTTGGCGTGAACGTTTAGCCGTTGGCGACTCTTAATTGCTCTGTTTGGCTGGCGAGGTATTCATTATAGCTGCCTTGAAAATCGATAATGCTTTGCTCTTTTATTTCGATTACTCGGCTAGCGAGCGAGGATACAAACTCGCGATCGTGGCTCACAAAAATGACCGTACCATCGTAAGTCTCTAAAGCTTGATTAAGCGCTTCAATGGCTTCCATATCGAGGTGGTTGGTGGGTTCGTCGAGCACTAGTACATTATTGTTTTGTAGCATCAATTTGCCAAACAACAAGCGATTTTTTTCGCCCCCCGAACATACTTTTGATTTTTTATTGAAGTCGTCTGCACTAAACAATAGTCGACCTAATAGGCCGCGAACCATTAAGTCGTCGTGTTTGGCACTACGCCATTGCGACATCCAATCAAAGATCGAGAGTTCACAATCAAAATCGCTACTGCTGTCTTGTGGACAATAGCCAATGGTGGCATTTTCAGACCACTTAATGTCTCCATTGTTGGCTGAAATTTGTTTCATCAAACAGCGTAAAAAAGTGGTTTTTCCTGCTCCATTTTCGCCAATTACCGCCAACTTTGCACCCGCTTCCAAAATAATATTACCTTGGCTGAATAGCGTCTCACCGGCAAAACCGTGGGCTAGATCTTCAATGATGAGTGCTTGACGGTGGAGTTTTTTATCTTGCTTAAGGCTAATTGAGGGCGTTCTACGGCTGGAAGATTTAACTTCGTCGAGGGTGATCTTTTCCATCCGTTTGGCTCGTGAGGTAGCCTGCTTGGCTTTAGAAGCATTGGCTGAAAAACGGTTCACAAAGGCCTGTAGTTCATCGATTTCGGCACTTTTCTTCGCATTTTCGCTATGCAGTTGCTCTCGGATCAGCGAAGACGCTTCGATGAATTTCTCATAGTTTCCGGGGTAAATACGCAGTTCGCCGTAATCAATATCGGCCATGTGGGTACAGACCGAGTTGAGAAAGTGGCGGTCATGGGAAATGATGATCATCGTGCACTTACGTTGGTTCAGTACTTTGGCTAACCACTCAATGGTATGAATATCTAGGTTATTGGTGGGTTCGTCGAGTAATAATATATCTGGGTTTGCAAATAGAGCTTGTGCAAGCAAGACTCGTAACTTCCATCCCGGTGCCACTTGTGCCATTAGCCCGTAGTGAAGCTCTTCGGCAATGCCTGCTTCTAATAGAATTTCACCCGCGCGACTTTCGGCACTGTATCCGTCCATTTCAGCGAATTCAGTTTCCAAGTGAGCCACGTCCATTCCGTCTTGTTCTGACATCTCGGGTAAGGCATAAATACGGTCGCGTTGTTGTTTGATTTTCCATAGGGCCGCATCGCCCATAATTACAGTATCTACCACACTAAAAGCTTCGAAGGCGAATTGGTCTTGGCTTAAGGTTCCAACCGTTTCGCCGGGGCTGATTGACACATTGCCTGAGCTAGGGGCTAGTTCTCCGCTAAGGATCTTCATAAAGGTTGATTTACCACAGCCGTTGGCGCCAATTAAGCCGTAACGGTTACCATTGCCAAACTTAGCGGAAATATTTTCGAATAGTGGCGTGGCGCCAAATTGCATGGTGATGTTTGCGGTAGAAATCAAAAGGTAATCCTAGAAAGATGGCCACGAAGGCTGAGATAAGCGGTATAAGGGGGCGCACTATAAAGAGTTGTCTCGCTAAAGTCGAGGGAAGTTGTGTGTTTATTAATCCGTTGGGTAGTTGAAGACGCAATCGCTGACGCCAGGATCCGTGTTCGAAAAGGATTGGTCACCAGCTAAGATTTGGTTAATTTTGCGCTACTGGATTGTTATGATGTTGTTTTGACAGAGGAATCGTTAAATGGCTAATATTTTTTCAGGGATTGCTGAAGATTTTCAGCAAGAGCAGTTTAGTGATTTGCTAGAGCGTCCCAATATACGTATCGAGCGGATCGTTTCTTTTGGTCATCGTTCACCCGAGCAAGGCTGGTACGATCAAGCCGAGCACGAATGGGTGATGGTATTGGAAGGCAGTGCCAGCTTGTTATTTGAAGACGGTCACGAGCAACATTTAAATAAAGGGGATTACTTTAATATCCCCGCCCATGTTAAACATAAAGTCAGTCAAACTGCAGCCGATAGGCCAACCATTTGGCTCGCTGTTTTTTACTCTTAAGCAAACTCGAAGCTTGGGGAGTTTGAAGTTGGCACTTTGATGAGTCGTTTGGCTGCCTTTGCTGTTAAGTTTCATGGTACTAGAGTTGTTTTCAAATACTTAAGGCTTCTGTTTTTTATGCTGGACTCTCTAATACCCATCTAACTCATTCTCTGTTCATTCTTGCTGATCTAAATCAGCGCTACTAGTTACTGCGCGTCATGCCTGATTATCGGTAGATTTATGTTGCGTAATCAGTTGTTCATATAATGAATCAGATTGGTATAAAAATTCAATCACATCGAGTTTAAAGCGAGAAGAGTCAAAATTCTTCACTTGTTTGGTAACTTATCTAACTTAGAAAAAGATTCAATGCAGACATCCTTTAACGGGGATCATCCATTCACCACCAAACTATGGATAAATTTTGAGACATATTAAAAAATTTCAAATTGTAACTAAAACTATGATTGATTTTTATTCGAGGGAGACCCATTTAAATGCAGCGCAATTAAATGGGGCTTAGGCGAACCCTTCAGCTGTGCGGGTTGTTCATTGATTCGAGCTTGGTCCATGAGTTATGTCGGTAACTACATTTTATCGGATCAATTAACAATAAACGCTTGCAAAAGTTATCACTAGAGAGCTTTTAGGATAGAACTTATTTGTTGATTTCTCGGTCGTAGCTGAGGCGTTTTGCTGCATCTAAGGTGAGCATTTGCATAAATGCTCGAGTTTCTGAATCGCTGCCTGCTGGTGTTGCCGCACTCCCCGCGCCAAATACGTTGGTGGGTACATTGCGTTTGGCAAAAGCATCGGCCCACAAGCTTTGAATTTTCACTTCAGCTTCGAGTTTTTGAGCAAGCGCGTTATCAGCTTCCAGAATGACCCGTTTTTGGTAGGCTTCTGCTTCCGCTAACGTTCTTTTAGTTTCGGCTTCGATGCGGGCTTTTTCCAGGTCAATTTCTGCGGTTTCTTTGGAAATCTCGGCTTGCGCCTTCATTTTTTCAGCGTTGGTGATCGCAAGTTGTTTGTCGGTTTGTGCTTCTGTGGTTTTTTGGATCTGTTCTACTTTCGCTTTGGCTTGACGCTCTGCCACTTCGCGCTCACCTCGGGCAATTGCGAGTAAGCGCTGCTCTTCTTCCTGCACTCGTTGTTCTCTGGCAATCGCGCGGTCTGCCGAAGCCTTTTGTTTTAATTGCATTCGTTCGATAAATTTGGCGTTAGGACGCATATCTGTGACCAAGGCGGATACGACGGTGACCCCAAAGTCGAGGAAACGTTGCGATTTTCGGCGCGGTTGTCCGTTGCTATCTAGAACTTTATTTACTACAAACACTGTTTTACTGTCATCGCCATATTCTTGCTGATCTTTGCCTAGCGCAGCATTAGCACTGCCGCTGGTGGCTTGTTTAGAATGAATGGTAATTTCTTCGCGCTTCACCAATAAGATCCCACTGCTCATTTGATTTTCAAACTCAGAATTAAATTCGGTTCGTCCGCCAGCATAATATTCTTCTGCGGCCATCAGCGAAGCATTGGCCTGCAAAGTTTCTTTAAACGCCGGGATCAGCGCTGTACGTAGCAGGTTTTCAGGGGATCTAAATTCGTGGGCTAGTTTTAAAAAGGAGTCATGGTCAGAGGGAATTGAAAAGCGCACTGTCGCCTCAGCATGGGCGTCTACTTGGTCAAGAAACATGATGCTCATCGGCGGTAAACTAGCTGAGGAATTATCCGAATCTTTCTCTGCACGGATTGGGTTTGCCGAGGCACCAGTAAGCGCTTGTACCGTCATTGAACGCTTCCAGGAATTATAACGACCAAAGGGATAAAATTTATAACCGACCTCGGTGACAACCGCTTCATTACCGGTGACCGTACGTACATGATAGATATAGCCGGGCTCTGCGTAGAAAAACGAATTACTGAGGGTATAAATTAAAGCCGCCAGTGCAACCAGACCCACAATGAATTTGTAATTAAATTCAAATTTACTGGCTATTTTTTTCACGCTTTTGGCTGCATCGTTATTTTTGACAAGATCGTCAGACATGATGAGTTCCTTCTACTCGGTTTTTGACTTGGATTTTTGCGGGGCGCATGATAACAGAATTAAAATACTAATAATGACTTTTTTGTCAATTTAATTTAGGGCTTATAAATTTGATGAGGCAAAGCCAGCATACTTTGCTGGCTTGGAGATGATTTAGGCTTTGGCCGGAATATTTTTTAGGGTGCTGAGCAGTAATTGCCAGTATTTTTCGACCGCTGCAATTTCTACTTTTTCATCGGGGCTATGCGGAAATTTAATGGTGGGGCCAAAGGAGGCCATATCCCACTGAGGGTAGGCCGATTTGAATAAGCCACATTCCAAGCCCGCATGGATAACCATCACTTTCGGGCATTCACCAAATAGCTGTTGGTAGCTATCCTGAATAACGGTTTTGAGCACCGAGTCTGTTTCTGGTTTCCAACCCGGATAAGCACCAGAGAAGCTAAATTTGGCATCAGTTAAGCTAAACAACGAGGCTATGCTGGCTTCCACTTGGAGACGGCTTGAGTCGATGAGCGAGCGAACTAAGATTTTGATCTCGATGTTACCTTGCTGATCGCGTTTTATTACACCTAAGTTCAGAGAGGTTTCGACTACGCCGACGATGTCTTGGCTCATGCTCACCACACCATTGTTACAGGCGTTTAGGCTATCAATTACTTGACTTGATAGGCGCGCGCTAAAGCTTTGTTGTGGCGTGGTTATTTCGGTGAGTTCGATACATAAATTGGTTTCTACTTTACCAAACTCATCGGCAATGGCTTGACGCTGTTGTGCTACTAAATCGATGAGGGCGGTTTTTTGGCTCGCATCGTAGACCAGCTGACAGCGGGCTTCGCGTGGGATGGCGTTACGCAGACTACCGCCCTGAATATCGCATAAAATCGGTTCTAAGCCTTGTTGTTGCATTGCCGCAAGCACTCGTAACATCAGTTTGTTGGCGTTAGCGCGTCCGCTATCGATATCACAACCGGAGTGTCCTCCCTTTAAACCTTTAATGTTGAGCGCGATGGCGGCTTGTTGGTTGGTGGTTGGCTGATAGTTTGCTGCAAAAGTAATGTTGGTATCACCGCCACCGGCACAGCCCATATATACTTCCCCCTCTTGCTCGGAGTCAGTATTAATGAGCAGCGAACCTTCTAATAGGCCAGCCTCAAGGCCAAATGCGCCGGTCATACCCGCTTCTTCATCAATGGTAAATAGAGCTTCAATGGGGCCGTGGGCAATTTTGTCACTGGTTAATATGGCTAAGATCGAGGCGCCACCAATACCATTATCTGCTCCTAATGTGGTGCCTTTGGCGGTGACCCATTCTCCATCGATATAGGGCTGAATCGGATCTTCGGCAAAGTTGTGTTGGGTATCATTGTTCGCTTGGGGAACCATGTCTAGATGGGCTTGTAGGATCACTCCTTGTCTATCTTCCATGCCTGCTGTGGCTGGTTTTTTGATAATGATATTCCCTACGGCATCTTGGAAGTGCTCTAGCTGGTGTTGCTGGGCTAAGCTAAGTATCCAATCAATCATGGCTTGTTCATGTTTAGAGGGGTGGGGAATAGAACAAATTGTTGCGAAGTGCTGCCATAGCGGCTGGGGTGATAGAGAAGACAATGTAGACACAATGTTACCTTAAATCTGTTTTTTTAGAATTAACTCACTTTATCAGCAAGGAAACTTTAATATAAGTCTGCTTATTGGCTTTTGTTTAGAATATATACGTATTGGCTAGAAAAGTTGAATCTGGATGACCGTTAGCATGATAACTCGCTACTAAAAAGGGATAAATCACGCAGATAAACGAAGTATTTCTATTTTATCCAGCTATCTTAACGTTCTAAGTTGAAAAAAATGGTGGTTTTTACTGATCTAGCTCAGTTTGGTGAGAACATACAGTAGCTTCTTGCTGGAGCCATGAATATAATGCCCCGCGATTGCCGCTACTAGCACAACGGAGTCCTCTGTATCGGCCCAATAAATACCTGTTGTCCAAGGAACATACATCGAGATGTTAGAGAAACTATTTAAATTAAAGGCGCATGGTACGGATCTGCGCACTGAAGTTATTGCTGGGATTACTACCTTTTTAACAATGGCTTACATTATCTTTGTAAACCCAAGCATGTTAGCGGCCACTGGGATGGATCAAGGAGCGGTATTTGTCGCGACTTGTTTAGCGGCCGCAATTGGTTGCTTTATTATGGGCTTGTATGCCAATTATCCGATTGCTCAAGCGCCGGGAATGGGCTTGAATGCCTTTTTCACCTACGGGGTGGTTCTTGGTATGGGACACACTTGGCAAGTTGCCTTGGGTGCGGTATTTCTCTCGGGTTGTATTTTCACTTGTTTGAGCTTATTTAAAGTTCGTGAATGGATCATTAACTCGATCCCACAAACACTGCGGGTTGGTATTGCCGCGGGTATTGGTTTGTTCCTCGGTTTTATTGCCTTACAAAATGCCGGCATCGTGGTGGATAACTCAGCCACTTTGATCAGTTTAGGTCACCAAAACCCGCATCAGATGATCTTAGCGGCTTTAGGTTTCTTCCTGATTATTGGCTTAGAATACCGCAAGGTTAAAGGTGGTGTACTTATCTCCATTTTGGCGATTACCGCTTTATCTATTGTACTGGGTTATAGCCAGTATCATGGTGTGATGTCGATGCCACCGAATCCAGCACCTACTTTCTTACAACTGGATATTGCGGGCGCCTTCGATATATCGATGCTCAGTGTTATTTTTGCATTTTTGTTTGTGGACTTGTTTGATACAGCTGGAACCCTTACCGCGGTTGCGCAGCGTGGCAACTTATTGGATGAACACGGTCACTTACCTAATTTGAAAAAAGCGTTGTTGGCCGATTCAACGGCCACTGTAACCGGGTCACTATTGGGAACGTCAAGCACCACATCTTACGTTGAAAGTGGAGCGGGTGTTGAAGTTGGCGGACGCACTGGTCTTACTGCTGTGGTTGTGGGGATCTTATTTGTATTGGCATTGCTGTTCTCTCCTCTGGCCGGGATGATTCCTGCCTATGCCACTGCTGGTGCCTTGTTCTATGTTTGTATCTTGATGCTATCGGGTCTCGTCAATGTTGATTGGACTGATTTGACCGAGGCTGCACCCGCTGCAATTGTGGCAATCTTGATGCCCTTGTCCTTCTCGATTGCCGATGGTATAGCGGTTGGTTTTATTTCTTACGCAGTGATTAAATTACTGGCTGGACGCCATAAAGAAGTTCCCCTTAGCGTATGGGTTCTGGCGCTAGTATTCTTGCTAAAGTTTGCATTTTTCTAGTCATTTTGTATTTTTTATAAAAAGCCATCACAACGTGATGGCTTTTTTTTATGTTATATTTTCTTCATTAATCAATATTTAGGCCTGCGAATGTGAAAGAGAATCTCTCTGAAGTGCTGTTTAAACCACGGATCAATGTGCTCGAAACATCGGCAATTTCTAATACTTTGGCGAAGGATTCTACAGCGGAAGGACAACAAGAAGGACGTAACTGGTATCGTTTGTTACGTCGTGAATATTGGGCTTGGTTAGGTTTAGACCCGATTGAAACCGAACGCTTATTTGCCGACATAGCGATAAGTGATAAACCTCGTACCAGTGCATTACTCGATACGGTGGGGGGCTATCAACCAGGAAATTGGAATTTTGAGTGGATGCAACGTGCCGTGCGTCATCAAACGGAAGCCAAGAAAGCCGAGCAAGGTGGTGATAAATCATTAGCTTACCAGCAGTTTTTAAATGCTAGCTATAGCGCGACGATTGCCGCTTATCCACATTTTAAAGGGGATGATCTGGCCACTTCGGCTCAAGCTTTAGCTTACAATAACTTTGCTTCGGCGATGCAACAAAGTGAATATGTTTGCAAGACCATGCAGATTCCCATCGAAGGTAAGAAAGTCGCCTGTTATCTGCATCTGCCCGATACCGATTCGATAAAACCGGTGGTATTAGTTAGTGGTGGACTTGATACTATACAAACTGAGCTCTATCCCATATTTGAACGGTTTTTAGCGCCTGCAGGTATTGCGATGTTAAGTATAGATTTACCCGGCGCTGGTTTCTGTTCACCGTGGCGCTTACAGCAAGATAGTAGCCGAATTCATCTGGCTGTATTGGACTACTTGCCAGAAATTCCTTGGGTGGATCAAGATAGAGTGGGGATCTTGGGTTATCGTTTTGCTGGAAATGTTGCGGCGCGTTTGGCTTTTCTTGCTAGTAACCGCCTAAGAGCTGTGGTCACGATTGGTGCGCCAGTCGACCGACTATTTACCGATGTCACCCGTTTTCAGTCGATGCCGCAAATGTATCGAGATTGTTTAGCGAACCGCAGTGGTGGTAACTCGGCGAATCGCGATAACTTATTCTATCGTTGTCTGCCTTTGTCACTGAAGACCCAAGGAATTTTAGGTGGCGCTAGAACCAAACTGCCGATGTATATTGTTGGACGAGAGAACGACCCAATCTCACCGCAAGCAGATATTACGCTGCTCGGTGCTGCCTCTCAAAGCAGTCAGGTTAGTATGATGAAAGAGCATGATTACTTACAAAATTACAATCAAATCTTTACGGAGGTCACGCAATGGTTACAAAAGCATTTGTGACTTCATTATGTTGTGGTCATTATGGTAAGGTAATAATTTAGACAATAATCACTATGGAGAGATTAAGCGCATGGAAGTGACTTGGCCAAGCCATGGAAAGTTAAGCTCAACATTTACGGCTATGGGTCCTTATTATCGGAAGGAACATAGCGTAAAGGAACAGTATTTTTTTGATTGCCTAGCCTCATGTGTTAGCGCTAAGCCAGCAGCTGAAGAACGAGAGTTTTTTGGTTGGTGGCTGGAGTTGCGGCTGGTTGATAGTGGCTTTGAATATCATTATTGGTATGGTCTCTACGACAAACAAGGTGAATGGCAAGAAATGTCGATCCCGCAAAAAAATCTGCAAGAGGTGCAACAGTCTTTAGACGTTTTCTACCAAAAATTAGTTACCCAACTGGACAAATTTAGTATCACCCTGAGTGCTGCTCCTTCCTTATCCCCGAACTTGACTCTCCCGGCAGCTTAAACGAGAAAGTTATATAAAATTGGCGCACAGAGTCTGTGCGTCAGGTTTTTATCAGGTAGAATACAAGCTTTGCGTTTTACCCGAGTTGGGATCATTAATTACCATGTCGAAGCAAACTATTGTTGTTAAGTTGGGGACCAGTGTGCTTACTGGTGGCACTGCTAAACTCGATCGAGCCCATATGATAGAGCTGGTTCGTCAGTTTTCCCTGTTACGCAAGGCTGGTCATCAGCTTATCGTTGTCACCTCCGGTGCGATAGCCGCAGGACGCGAGCATCTATCGTTGACCCATTCTAATATCGCACCAACTATCGCCAATAAACAAATGTTAGCGGCAGTTGGTCAGACCCGTCTGATTCAAGTGTGGGAAAGTTTATTCAGTATTTACGGCCTGCATGTCGGACAAATGCTGCTAACACGTGCCGATTTAGAAGATCGGGAGCGCTTTCTCAATGCGAAGGATATGCTGAAGGCTTTATTAGCGCATGGTATTGTGCCCATTATTAATGAAAATGATGCGGTTGCCACAGCCGAAATCAAGGTCGGTGATAACGATAACCTCTCGGCCTTGGCGGCAATCCTCGGCGAAGCCAATAAATTGCTGCTGTTGACGGATCAACCCGGTTTATTTACTGCAGACCCTCGTAATAATCCTCAGGCAAAATTGATCGAAGAAGTCCACGAAATTGATGCTTCAATTCGCGCCCTCGCTGGCGATAGCATCAGTGGTTTGGGCACTGGTGGTATGACGACTAAGTTACAAGCGGCGGAAATTGCTGGTCGTGCAGGCATTGAAGTGGTGATTGCTGCCGGGCATAGTGAAAATGTGATCACCCGGATGAGTAAAGGGGAGAGTGTTGGCACCCGATTCTTGGCAATATCAACGCCCCTGGAGCATCGCAAACAGTGGATCTTGGCTGGACCGCCGCCCCATGGTGAGTTAGTGCTCGATGGAGGGGCATGTAAAGCCGTTGTCGAGCGAGGATCTAGTCTATTACCTAAAGGCATTATAATCGTTAAAGGCGAGTTTAACCGGGGCGATGTGATAAGTTTGGTGAATACAGACGGTTTAGAGATCGCGCGTGGTATCTGTCGTTATCAGGCAAAAGATATGCAACAAATAAAAGGCTTACATTCAGAGCAAATCGATAAGACTCTGGGTTATGGTTATGGGTCGGTGGCGGTTCACCGTGACGACCTAGTACTGAAATAGGATGAATAAATGAGTTTACAGCAATTAGGCCAGCGAGCTAAACAAGCGAGCTTTGAACTGGCGACATTAACGACTCGTCAAAAAAATCAGGCTCTGGCTGCTATTGCCAGCCAACTCGAAGCGCAGCAAGCCAGCATTTTAGCCGCCAACAATGTAGACCTAGAGGCCGCTCGTCAAGCAGGCTTGTCTGAGGCTCTACTGGATCGCTTAATGTTAAATAGCGAACGGTTAGCTGGGATCGCCAATGATGTTCGAAATGTGATTTCTTTAAATGATCCGGTGGGTAGCGAGATGGACTGCCGGGTTCTAGAAAATGGTTTACGTTTATCTCGTCGCCGGGTGCCACTGGGTGTGGTAGGGGTGATTTATGAAGCTCGGCCTAATGTGACCATCGATATTGCCGCCTTATGTTTAAAAACGGGGAACGCCAGTATTTTACGCGGTGGTAAAGAAACTTTTCACTCGAATATGGCCTTGGTTGCAGTGATCCAATCGGCCTTGCAACAAAGTGGCTTACCTGCTGCTGCGGTACAATATATTGAACAGCCAGACCGTGAATTAGTCGCCGAATTGCTTCGTTTAGATGAATATGTTGACATGATTATTCCGCGAGGTGGCGCAGGGCTTCATAAAATGTGCCAAGAGAATAGTACGATCCCAGTGATTATTGGTGGTTTTGGTATTAGTCATATTTACGTGGATAACAGCGTAGACTTGGCTGCGGCGATCAAGGTGATTGAAAACGCCAAAGTACAGCGCCCATCAGCATGTAATGCTTTAGATTCCTTATTGGTGGATCAGAATATTGCCGCGGAGTTATTGCCGCAATTAGCCGAGTGTATGAACCAATCTTCGGTGAAATTAGTGGCCACCGACAATGCCATGAGCGGATTGGCTGCGGCCAAGGATTTACAGTTAGCCAAGGCGGGTGATTTTGACACCGAATGGCTGAGTTATACCTTGGGCGTGAAGGTGGTCGCCAATGTGGATGAAGCTATCGCCCATATGCGAAAGCACAACGCGAGTCATTCAGATGCTATTTTATCGAACAATCTGCAGTCGGTAGAACGGTTTGTGAATGCTGCGGGTTCGGCGGCGGTGTATGTGAATGCTTCGACGCGATTCACCGATGGTGCTCAGTTTGGTTTAGGTGCTGAAGTTGCGGTATCCACCCAGAAACTACATGCACGTGGTCCGATGGGCTTGGAAGAACTGACCAGCTACAAGTGGGTCGGGATTGGCGATATGTTGGTCCGGCCTTAAATATGAGCAATTGAAGCTAGTCTGAGGGCTAGCTTATTTATTCAAGGGAAGTTCATGGCGCGTCACTTATGGTTAATTCGTCATGCCAAATCGAGTTGGCAACAGCCTTGGATAAACGATCGGGAACGTCCCTTGAGTGCTCGAGGAAGAGCCGCTGCGGCATTGATGGCATGTGACTATGCGTTGCCATTTGCTCGACTTGAATTGCTGCAATGCTCACCAGCGATCCGCGCTCAACAAAGCTGTGAATATTGGTTAACCCAACGTCAGTTGCACTGTGACCGGTATATCGAAATCGACCTGCATGTCACAATTGAGGCAAGTTTATATACCAGTCGCTGGGCGGATCTACTGTTACATATCCAAGCTTTCGCCGATCGTTACCATCATGTTGCGCTGATTGGGCATAATCCGGCTTTGGAACAGTTGCTGGAATACCTAACGGCGCAACAGTTGCCTAAATTTCCGACGGCGAGTCTTGCTATCCTAGAGTGTAATGTCAGCGCTTGGTCCGAATTGACAGAAGGTAGTGCTAACCTGGTGCTGTTTGATACCCCCAAACGTCGGCTCGCGGCAAAGCCTTGAACCCTTATACCAACGAATTGATTTGTATTTATAGGCGATGAGCTGAGGGGTTTGAAACAAGCGTGCAATGAGCACAGGGATAAACAGCGCCTGACTTATCCCTAGATGTGATCAATTCGCTTATTTCTCAAATAGAGCTGCAACCTTGTAGTCCGAATGGAAGCTAATTTCACTAAAGGCCGTCCAAGTTCTGGCTACGTTTGTTCCAAAGCCTATAATTCGAGCATATTTGGCAGTAATGGGCGTAAAATTATAACGTTCAAAATCTTTGACCTTACCACTGGTCCAGGTTTTAAAGATACGTCGCCATTTTTTACCATCCATGGAGGTTTCCAAAGCAAATTTTTGTTTACGTTCATTCCCCTTATAAATCATGACATCTACCGAGTTTATCTCCTGAGGAACGTTGAATTCAAAATCTATCCATGATTCGCCTTTGTTTGCCCAGCGGGTTTTGTTGTTTCCGTCGATAACATTAGTTGCGATATGATTTTGGTCATGACTATTCGCAGTCACCTTCACCACATAGTAATTTGCAAGGCTTGAACCAGAGAATGCCAGCAAGGCGCCTAGAACCATCACATTGACTATTTTCTTCATTCCTTTATTCCAAATAAGTACATTTTTCAAGGCCGGGTACGATTTTTGTTCAAGTTGACTCGATAAAGGGTCAACATTAAACAATGTTCTCTCCTGCGCTGTATTACCTTGCAAATATTTGTTTAGGCTGGTTTGATTAAGCCTATTTTTATTATGATTTGTTTATCAAAGGAGCGACAAGGCGCTCAAGTGAGGCCGATGTTTGGCTTCATTCTTAATGATACTGGTCTCAGTGTTGCGTATGAAAGCTGCTGAAGCCTGCGCCAAGTTAAGATTTGGCGCAGGCCTTACGGTTAAGTGTTTAGACTATTTTGTAAACTCAACAGCAGCTGAATCATCGGATTGGAAACGGATATCATAAAAGGCGGTCCAGCTCTGGGATACATCGGTACCAAAACCATTGATCCGTGCAAATTTAGCTGTCACTGGTGCGAAATTATAGCGTTCGTAATCTCGGGTGGTTCCGCTACTTACCGCTTCAAAAACTTTCTGCCAGTTTTGACCATCGCTTGATACTTCTAAGTTAAAACTGGCTTTTCGTTCATCTCCTTTGAAGACTGATAGGTCTAGCTTTGAGAGTTTTTGCTCACCTGCGAATTCAAATTGGATCCACGATTCGCCTTTATTTGCCCAGCGAGTTTTTTTGCTGGAATCAAGTACGTTTTTCGCAACGTGGGCTTTATCGTGGCTATTGGCCTTCACATCGACAATTTCTAGATTAGCAAAGGCTGAGCTTGAGCATAGTAGGGCACTAATTAGTAAAAATGTTTTTTTCATTTCGATCTCCATATGTTAGTTATATTTTTTTATTGTAAATCTCTCGTTTATCGTAAGTGCTAGATTTTCCTAAATATTCACCGTGAATATAACCACCCTCAGAAATAAACTCTGGGATTTGCTGCGGTTGTCCTTTTAAAGTTGCATCTAAGGCCACTAACGCTAGCGGCTCTAGTGCATCAATTCTGGCATTAAGCAAAGCGTGATGATTTAGGAAGTATCCACGAATAAAGCGATGTTTAAGAATGTTGTTGCCAATCGCTCGCGCCAATTCGAGATATTGCTGGTCAGAGGATATCTTGTACATTTCGAGGGCACTGAAAATACCGCTAGGATCTTGATTATTAAGGTTTAAGTTTAATTGGCTCGGTTTTGTTTTTGGTTCGCCAATATCTCCCCATCCAAGATGTTTTGTCATGTTGCGTGCTAGGGCCCATAACGCTTGGTCGCCAGATAAACGATAAGCCTTTAATAAGGGAAATAAATACTTTTCACTGTCGATGACTTGAGCTTGAAATATACGGCCTTTTTTTCCGTAGTAACCGTCGCGTACTAATGGGATCCCCGTGATATCAGTACCATCATTGAATACCGCTTTAAATTGGCCTCTTTCGGCATCGTAAGCCACTCGATAAAAACCTTTTAAGTCTTTCACCGCCCAGCTTAAGATTTCGCTGTCTTGATGTTTTTCGGCAATGTAAAGCTTGACCAAGGCACTGCTGATGGCTATCGAATTAGCATTGCCTCTGAACAAGACATTGCCTTCTTTGGCTATCGCACCATATTCAGGACCAAACTGGCGTTGGGCACGGTCACCATATTTAGAATTGGTGTCATTATCGGATGGGGGAGATGATTCTCGTTGGCGCGGTGATGTAAATTGATAAACTGGGGCTCCAGTTTTTGGGTTACTGGCGAGTTCATATTGTTTTAGTAAAAATTTAGCCCAGTGATTGGCACCTTCAGCAATCTTCGGTTCGGCTAACTCTGTCAGTTTATAGGCCGCGTAGATAAGGTCTGAGCCGGCATTGATAAAGCTTAGACCTTTACTGAGAGGTAACTCGGGCAGTTTTGATGGTTCGACAATATCATCGGATAGCTTGCGTTGAAAAACTTTATCATTATAAGATTTTGAATATCGACCATGACGCCCCATATCCATCCTCTTCCAATTATCTAGGTGAGCGTTCCAAAAAGCTTTTATATATTTTTCAGTTGCCTTCGCATCCACTTGATGCAGAAAACTATAATAAGGAAAGTGATTTTTTAATTCATGAACTTGGTTTTTATTCTGAGGGCCTTCTAATTCCAAGCTATCCAGATTAATAAAACGATGACCTCCCCAAAAGAATAATCCATTTTCATGACTATAATTTTCTAGAAAATATCGCGCAGTTTTTTCTGCGGCTTGGTGGTACTTATCATCGCCAGTCACTAGGCTGAGACCATTTAAAGTTCGCATGAAGTTTTGTTGGCTCGCAAAGTTTGAAATAGTCACACGGTGTTTATCTGGGTAGATCCATTCGACTGGTTTTCGAGTGATGGTGTTCACGCCATCGGCGAGCAGTGGACTGCGATTTGAATGACTTCTTGCTTCGGTTAATACGTTATTCACATAGCTCTTCACCGCCTCTAAACGGCGTGCATCTTGATTGTTATATTGAGTACCAGCTTGCGCAATAAGAGGTAGTAAAAGCGATAAAACGGTGAGCGTTCGCATATTCGCGGTTTAATTACCAAGTCATGAGTTGTTCCTAGATTAATAACGTATTCAATTTTTTGTCAATTTATTTAAATTAATTGAACCGTTATTTCAACCATTGATCACAATCGTGTTAGTGAATGAAATATATCGATTATCTATTTGATGGTTTTGTCGGTTTAAACTGCCCTTGAATGAACGGGATTTACCAAGCTAAGATTACCGAGCATTTTGGGGAAGGGGTCGGAGCTTGCGGTTAAATGTGGCAGCGCGAGCTAGGGTAGTTATTGGTTGCAAGCATGTGGGATCCGGAGAGTATGACTCTCCGGGGGAATCTAGTGGTGACTATTTAACTTCGATGCCTTTCGCTTGTAGGTCAGCATGGTAGCTAGAACGTACCAGAGGACCACAGGCCGCATGAGTAAAGCCCATTGCCTCAGCTTGTTTGCGAAGCTCGTCAAACTCTTCTGGTGGCACATAGCGGGCTACGGGCAAGTGATGTCGACTTGGTTGCAAGTATTGTCCCAGTGTGAGCATGGTGACGCCATGGTCACGTAAATCTTGCATTACTTGCAGAATTTCTTCATTGGTTTCACCCAAACCCATCATTAACCCGGATTTGGTGGGGATATTCGGATGAAGCTCTTTAAAGCGTTTTAGCAAGGTTAATGACCACTGATAATCTGAGCCAGGGCGAACCTGTTTATATAGGCCTGGCGCCGTTTCTAGATTGTGGTTAAACACATCCGGGGGATTGCCATCTAAAATTTCTAGAGCCTTATCCATACGGCCTTTAAAATCAGGGACTAAAGTTTCAATCTGAATCTTTGGACTACGGCTGCGAATTTCTTTCACACATTCGGCAAAGTGGCCCGCGCCGCCATCCCGTAAGTCGTCGCGATCAACTGAAGTAATCACCACATAGCGAAGTTTCATATCGGCGATGGTCGCAGCTAATTTTACTGGTTCTTCTTGATCTAAAGCCAGTGGTTTTCCATGACCAACATCGCAGAAAGGACAGCGACGAGTACAGATGTCACCCATGATCATGAACGTAGCCGTGCCATGGTTAAAGCATTCGGCTAGGTTAGGACAGGAAGCCTCTTCACATACCGAGTGCAAGTCATGCTTGCGCATTGCACTTTTAATTTCATTGATTCGGGTACTATCTGAAGGTAATTTAATACGCATCCAGTCCGGCTTGCGTAACATGGTTTCCTTCTCTGAAGGGATCACTTTTACCGGAATAAATGCCATTTTGTCGGCATCACGAAGTTTTACTCCGGCTTCCAATCGCACTTTTTTTGCACTCATAATGGGAGCTGTCCTCGTTGATATTCTATTTGGCTATAGCCAAGTTGTTGTGCCAAAATCTCGGTGATTTTCTCAGCCACTTGCTCGACACTGGCTGAGTGTTGAAAATCGGCAATCTGGGTCATCTCCAATCCAGCGTAACCGCAGGGGTTAATCAGTAAAAATGGACTTAAATCCATATTTACATTCAGCGCTAGGCCATGAAATGAACAACCTCGACGGATCCGCAGACCCAAAGACGCGATTTTTTTCTGTTGAACATAGACCCCAGGGGCCTCTTTCTTGGCATAAGCTTCGATTTGATAACTAGCCAAGGTTTCGATGATACTTTGTTCTATCGCGGTAACTAATTGGCGTACACCAAGTTTACGACGACGAATATTCAGCAAGGGGTAAGCAACTAATTGACCCGGCCCATGGTAGGTCACTTGTCCACCGCGATCCGCTTGAATGACTGGAATGTCACTCTTTGCTAAAAGGTGTTCGGGTTTTCCGGTTTGGCCTTGAGTAAACACTGGCTCATGCTCTACCAGCCACAGCTGATCAAGCGAGTCTTCAGTACGTTGCTCGGTGAAATCTTTCATGGCTTGGAAAACCGTTTGGTAATCCTGCTGGCCTAAATGGCGAACCTGTAATATTTGCTGATTGGACATTTATAATACGTGTCGAACGTCTTCTATGGCACCAATTTCGGTGTAAAGGCTTTCAATATGAAACTTACTCGTGACTTTTACCACTAAGGTAATGGATTTGTAGTTTCCCTTGCTACTTGGACGAGTTCGCGGGCTATAGTCACCAGGCGCTAAGTTCTGAATCACACTAAGCACTTCATCTTCTAATGTGTGGCTATTCACTCCCATGATTTTAAAGGTAAAATCGCAGGGAAAATCAAGATATTCATCAAATTTGGTTTGCATAACTGACCTAAGGATACCGTTCTAGATGCTTTCAAGAAGCGAACTTAAAATAAAAACGCGTTATTCTAACGCGTTTTTATGATGTTTGCCTAAAATTTCCGTATCGCTTTATCTTCTATCAAGCTAGTCCTTCGCTTGTATGATTAAAATAGTGAAGCAAAAAATAGTTTGATGTAGTCAACTAGGCGTTTAAACAGACCGCCCTGTTCTACGTCTTGCAATACCACTAAGGGGTATTCGGCGACATCTTTACCATCGACTTGGAAAAATACTGACCCAACTTTTTGCCCTTTTGTTAAGGGTGCTTTGAGTTCTTCTTTTAGTTCAAAACTTGCTTGTAGTTTGCTCGCCTGACCCCGTGGTAGCGTTAATGCTATATTTTGGTCAACCCCCAAAGAAACACTGTCTTGGTCTGCCATCCATACGGTTTGTTCTACAAAACTATCACCCGCTTGGTAAGGTTTGACCGTTTCGAAGAAGCGGAATCCCCAATTGAGTAACTTTTTACTTTCGGCGGCTCTGGCTTTTGCTGAATTAGTTCCCATTACAACCGAGACTAAGCGCATGCCGTTATTGGTTGCTGAAGAGACTAAGCTATAGCCTGCGTGCGAAGTATGGCCAGTTTTCATACCATCAACGTTAATACTCTTGTCCCAGAGGAGGGTATTGCGGTTATGTTGGGTAATGCCGTTGTAGGTAAAAGATTTTTCTTTATAAATTGCATACTCATCCGGCGTATCACGGATTACCGCGCTGGCAAGGATCGCAATATCTTTTGCGGTAGAGTATTGCTCGGTGTTATCTAGGCCATGGCTGTTGACGTAGTGAGTATTTACCATACCTAGGTGAGCGGCCCAAGAATTCATCAGGCTGGCGAAAGAGTCTTCACTACCTGCAATATGCTCGGCCATTGCCACACAAGCATCGTTTCCAGATTGGATAATAATGCCTTTATTGAGGTCTGAGACTTTAACTTGTTTGCCGACTTCAATAAACATTTTGGAAGAGTCGGGGAAGTTTTTTGACCAAGCTTTTTCGCTGATGGTTACCATGCCATCCGGATCGAGTTTTCCAGATTTTATTTCTTTACCAATAATGTAACTGGTCATTATTTTCGTGAGGCTCGCTGGGGCGAGGCTTTTTTCCTCATTTTCGGCAGCGAGTACAGTGCCTGAGTCAAAGTCGACTAAATAATAAGCTTTTGCCGCAATGATAGGGGCATTTGGAATGACTTGTGGCGCAGCATCGGCAAGGCTCACATTGCTGACAATCAGAAGCGCGGAAGCGCAGCTAACACGCTGAAATACATTTTTAATCATGTTGGGCTCTTTGGCTTGTTAGTCAATTAACTTGGAAGGACATCACTATAACAAAACTTAAGCCTTGTTGGTAAGTTCCTACGCTAAATCCACTAGTTTGCTTTTAGATGAATAATATAGGCGTCTTTATATTGGCCTTGCTTAATTTGGGCTAAATTTTTCTCGGCGCTGAGGACATCCTGGTAAGGTCCAGCTCTAAGTTTTTGCCAACCATTTTCAGAAATTAATTGTGTGCTTACACCTTGGCCGTCGAGTTGACGTTGATGTTGTTCGATTTGTTGTTTGTTTTTACTGGCCAATAGTTGGATAAAATACAGAGCTTGATGGCTGCTTTGTGGTTCGGGGCTGGTTTTTTGATCATCGAAGCGAAGCAACTTGATTTTTACCTTGGCGGTACCCGCCTTGAGCATGTCTAGTTTGTAGGCTGCTGCGTAGGAGAGATCGATCATTCGCTGTTCATAAAAGGGGCCACGGTCATTGACCCGGACAATTACCGAGCGCTGGTTGCTTAAGTTGGTGACTTCCACGTAGCTTGGTAGAGGAAGATTTTTGTGGGCAGCGGAAAGACTGTACATATCGTAAATTTCACCATTAGAGGTGAGGTGCCCATGAAATTTTTTACCATACCAAGATGCTAGACCGGTGTCTTCATATTGTTCAATATCCTGCCAAACCTGATAGTTTTTCCCACGTACTCGATAGTCTCGATTACCTTGGCGGCTATAAGGCTCAAACCGCGGCACAGGGTTTTCCAAGTGGGCAAGCTCAGGTGCCTTATCTGGGGCCTTATCTTGACTGATCCCATAACGTTGGTCGCTTGGAGATGAGCTACAAGCCGTAAGAAGGCTCAATAGACCAAGGCTTAAGCAAAGCTTAATCATCGTGTGATTAATTCGCATCAAGTTGCGCCTTTGCTTGTTTGAGTTGTTGGCTAAATTGATAGACCGCCATGGCATAGAGGGGACTACGGTTATAACGAGTGATGACATAAAAATTGTGTTCCGCGAGCCAATAGCTATAACCATTAGTTTCTTCTAATTGTAGCAACTTAACCATTTTATCTGCGCTTAAGTCGTCGTCACTAGCAATGCCAGCTTGGGAGAGTTGTTGCCAAGTATGTATTAATTTTAATTCTTCACTTAACCACGGTTTGGCTTGGGCTGCACTCGCTGTCGCGGGATGGACCACGGGTTGGTTAATTTTCCAGTGATGTTGGCTAAAGTAATTAGCGACGCTGCCAATTGCATCGATGGGATTGTTGAGCATGTCGATACGCCCGTCTTGGTCGAAGTCGACCCCATAATACAAGTAGCTTGAGGGAATGAATTGTCCGAATCCCATTGCGCCAGCATAAGAGCCTTTAATCTCATCTAAGCCCCAGCCTTGTTGTTCCGCCAATTTGATAAAATAGCCAAACTCTTTGCTGAAAAATTGGCCTCGTTTGGGGTAATGAAAGCCAAGCGTATACAGCGCATCGAGCACTGAATAAGTACCTTTATGGCGACCGTAATAGGTTTCCACGCCAATGATCGCAACGATGATTTCTGCGGGGACTTGAAACGTTTGCTCTGCTTTAGCTAAACTTTTTTGATGTTGTTGCCAAAATGCTAGGCCAGCATCTAAACGCTCCTTAGTAAGGAACAAATCACGGTATTGGTACCAAGGTTTTGCTTCCCAAGGGCGTCTGATAGCATCGATAACCGCTTGCTGAAATTGGGCTTGTTTAGTGGCTTGTTGTAAATCTTTTAAGGGAATGTTTAATTCCTGACTTAAGCTGGTTAGCCGTTGCTGTTGATTCGCTGCAAAGGCAGAACTGATTCCCAATTGACAAATAATAAGCAGCAAATAACACCAACGCATAATAATCCTTATTGGGCATAAAGCCGTTTATGGGTATGAACAGACATTAGAATGCCAAAACCAGCCATTAGAGTCACGATAGAAGTACCGCCATAGCTGACTAAAGGTAGTGGAACCCCAACAACAGGTAGTAAACCGCTGACCATACCAATATTGACAAATATGTAAACAAAGAAAGTAAGAATAATACTGCCCGCGAGTAAGCGACCAAAAGCGGTTTGCGCTTGGCTTGCGATATATAGTCCCCGGCCGATGACGTAAAAATATAGGCAAAGTAATAACATTACGCCAATAAAGCCAAATTCTTCGGCGTATACGGCAAAAATAAAGTCGGTGTGTCGCTCGGGTAAAAAATCTAACTGGGATTGGGTGCCTTGCAGCCAGCCTTTGCCAGAGAAACCTCCGGAGCCGATGGCAATCTTGGATTGGATGATATGATAACCAGCCCCTAAAGGGTCACTTTCGGGGTTGAGTAGGGTTAATACCCGTTGGCGTTGATAATCATGCATTAAGAAAAACCACAATAGTGGTATAAAGGCGGCAATTATACCAGCGGCTGCGATGACTAGACGCCAACTCATGCCTGCTAAAAACAGAGCGAATACGCCAGATGTCGCCACCAATAGCGAGGTGCCCAAATCTGGTTGTTTAGCAATTAATAAGGTGGGGGCTACCGCGAGCGCAGTTCCGATAAATAAGTGTTTTAAACTCGGCGGTAGAGAGTGTTGACTAATGTAGCGTGCCACCATCAATGGTACTGCCAATTTCATGATTTCTGAAGGTTGAAAGCGAACCACACCTAAATCGAGCCAGCGTTGCGCTCCTTTACCAACATCACCAACCAGCAATACCGCCAGTAGCATGAGTAGGCCACTGAAGTAAAATAAGGGGGTCCAACGCATATAAACATCGGGGGGAATTTGTGCCAACACAAACATCACCACCGCAGCTACTGCGAGGCGAATTAATTGGCGATTCAGCATGGCAACACTTTGGCCACTGGCACTGTATAGGACACATAGCCCTAAGCCTATGAGGGCGAGTAAACCGAGTAATAGTGGCCAATCTAAATGAAGCCGCCACCAAAGTGAGTTGTTTTGCTGTTGGCTAAAGCTCCCCATTATTGAACACTACCTTTTGTTTCAAAATAACTATCAAACATACTACGAGCGAGCGGTGCGGCATTACTACTGCCGCCACCGGCATTTTCGATGACCACAACGGTGACAACTTGGGGATCATCAAAAGGTGCAAAGGCGACAAACATGGCATTGTCGCGATGTTTTTCTTTAAGCTTATCCGCATCATATTCTTGGTCTTCGGCGATATTCACCACCTGTGCGGTTCCTGATTTCCCTGCCGCTTTATAGGCTGTGCCTTTGAATGCTCGGCGCCCAGTACCGTTACTTTTGTTAATTACACCATACATACCATCGAGTGCTATTTGCCAATTCTTTTGGTTTTTCAAGTCGATTGGCGGTTTAATTTGTGGCGGAAGGCCAATATGCGAGTGGCTGTCTCCAACACTTTTTAAGATCCTCGGAGAGATGATCTTGCCGCGATTGACTAAAATATTTGTTGCTTGCACGAGTTGTAAGGGGGTTGTGGTCCAGTAACCTTGGCCAATCCCTACCGAGATAGTATCGCCTTGCCACCAAGGTTGGCGATAGCGGGCTCGCTTCCATTCCCGACTCGGCATATTGCCTCGACTTTCCTCGTGGATATCGATGCCAGTATATTCACCAAAACCAAACTTACTCATATAGTTATGAATTTGGTCGATGCCTGTTTCGTAGGCTAGCATGTAGAAGTAGGTGTCAACACTTTGTTCGATAGCTTTGTATACATCGACCCAACCATGGCCCCAGCGCTTCCAGTCGCGGAAGCGACGTTTGGTATTCGGAATTTGAAACCAACCTGGATCCCAAATTCGTTGTTGTTCAGTAATCGTGCCTAATTCCAATCCCATCACCGCTAGCTCCGGTTTGACGGTGGATGCAGGAGGGTAAACCCCTTTGGTTGCGCGGTTAATCAGGGGGCGGTCAGTTGAATTGAGTAATTTGTTGTAGTTCTTGCTGCTAATTCCGTTGACAAATAAATTGGGATCGTAGCTTGGGCTAGAAATCATCGCCAGTACCCCACTGGTTTTTGTATCAAGTAAGATGATGGAGCCACGGCGTCCATCTAACAGGCTTTGAGCTCTTAATTGAAGACGAATATCGACATTGAGGTAGAGATCTTTGCCCGGTACCGGGGGGACAATCTTCATGGTGCGAATAATTCGTCCCCGGTTATTGACTTCGACTTCTTGATAGCCAACGTTTCCATGTAAGATTTCTTCATAATAACGTTCAATGCCCTGTTTACCGATGGTGCGAGTTGCATCATATTCGGCAAGTTTATTTTCTTTTTCTAAACGCTGTAAGTCTTTGACATTGATGCGTGCTACATAACCGAGCAGATGAGTCAGGCTATCGCCATAGGGATAATATCGAGTTAGGCTCGCTTCGATACTCGCGCCTGGAAATTTATGTTGTTGGGCACTAAACATCGCCACTTGTTGCTCGCTTAGCTGTGATTTTAGTACCACCGGCTTAAAGCGACGAGTATGTTGTTTAGTTTGGTAAAAACGTTCAACGTCAGTTTCGCTTAAGTTTAGCAACTGGCTGAGCTGCTGGATTAGTGTCTCGAGATCGTTCGCCTTCTCAGGAATAATTTCTATGCTGAAGTTGGGCCGATTTTCTGCCAGTAGAACCCCGTTTCGGTCATAAATTAAACCTCGGGGTGGGGCGAGCGGCAGAACCTTAATTCGATTATCATCCGAGCGGGTGGTATAGGTTTCATGCTGTTCAAATTGCAGATAGTAAAGGTTTGCTAAAAGCACACAAATGAGCAGAAAAATACCAACAATCGAGACCAAACTACGACGAATAAATAATCGTGATTCAGCCGAGTGATCTCGCATTGCGACGCGTTGTCTTGGCATATCTTAGTAACTATTCCCGATGGTAAGGATGGTTGGCGGTAATGCTCCAAGCGCGATAGAGCGTTTCAGCAACGATCACTCTTACCATAGGATGAGGCAACGTCAGCGCCGATAGAGACCAACGTTGTTCAGCGATATCGATGCAACTGGGCGCTAAGCCTTCGGGGCCACCAATTAATAGGCTGACATCTCTGCCATCCATTTTCCAGAGTTCCAATTGCTGTGCTAACTGAGGGGTCGTCCAAGGCTTACCCGTTACTTCCAGAGTCACCACGCGGTTGCCTTTGGGGATCACCGCAAGGGTGGCTTCCCCTTCTTTGTCGAGGATGCGTTTAATATCGGCATTTTTGCCGCGCTTTCCAGCATTGACTTCGACTAGCTCTAGCGGCATATCTTTAGGAAAGCGACGAGCATACTCTTGATAAGCGGTTTCTACCCAACTGGGCATTTTGGTGCCGACCGCCACTAGTTGGATCTTCATCCAGCTTTAGACTCTGCGTGGTTTGGTGCCCACAGTTTTTCTAGTTGATAAAAGTCTCGAGCGCTGTCTTGCATTATATGTAATACCACATCGCCTAAATCAACTAATACCCATTCAGATTCTGCCACACCTTCTAAGCCGATAACCTCAAATTCTGCGCGTCTAGATTCGGCAATCACATTATCAGCAATGGATTTCACATGACGTTTAGAATTACCACTACAGATGATCATCGTATCGGTCACACTGGAAAATTGGCTTACGTCTAGACTTTGAATATCTCGACCTTTCATATCTTCGATTTTATCGATCACAAAATCGATTAGCTTTTTGTTTTGCAACAAATCAACCCCAAATTTGAACTAAAAAGTGAGTATACCACGCTCGGTCAAGCTAGGTTAAGCGCCATAGAGCTTATGTTGCACAATATAATGAGCGACGGCGGGAGAAAGTTTCGTTTTAAGTTGCGCTAAGCTAGCCCCTTTAGAAAGCATCTGACGAATTTGGGTCGATGAAATTGCCATGGGTTCTAATTCACAAAAATAGACCTTACCTGCACGTTGTTGTGTAGGTTGTTGATTGAGTTGTTGTAGCTGCTGGCAGTGCTTAGGGGCTAACCACTGGGCCAGCGCTTCAGAAATGTTGAGGGGGTAGCCGGGGCGTGCGATGACCAGTAGATGAGCATGATCGCATAAATTTTGCCAATGATGCCAGCGATCGAGTTGATTAAATGAGTCTAGCCCCATGACAAAACCAATCGCGTTAGTGGGATATTCGGTGGCCAATTGCTGTAAGGTTTCGTTGGTATAAGAATGGCCGCCTCGATCAACTTCCCGCCAGTCTATATGTAACTTCGGGTGATTGATTAAGGCTAGCTCTAGCAGCTGCTTGCGTTGGGCTGCAGAGGCATGTTGGCGAGCTTTTAATGGTGATAAGGCATTTGGGAGTAGGGTTAAATCTAAAGCCTTGGTTTGCGTGAGTAGTTGCTCGGCACTGCGTAAATGGCCAAGGTGGATCGGATCAAAGGATCCGCCAAAAAATAATTTAAGCGGGCTCATGTTGTACTGACGCGAGTTCGAAAACTAAACGTTCTAATTGATGCCAAGCTTGCTCTCCAGCAAATTGTTTAATCGCTTGGTCGATGGCTGCAATTTGTAGCCTAGCTCGATTGATTTGCTGCGCGTTGTAACGTTTAGCAGCCTGACTGATTAAGCCTTGGCGCTTGTTCCATACCCCATGTTGTTTAAATAAACTTGAATGGTGGTTGCTTGGCTGTTGTTGCAATAGTGCTAAGAGTTTAAATTCTTTATCCAGCGCCCAGTTTATTAAGGTGGGTTCTTCGCCTTCTAGACGGAGCTGTTTGATGATCAGTAAACCGCGCTGAAACTCCCCAGCAAGTAAGGCATCTACTAGTTGAAAACTTGAAAAGTGATTGGCATGTGACAAGCCTGATTCAATCTCTTTTAAGCTGGGAAGTTGTGGCCCCCAACGCAGTGCGATATTAGAAACTGCTTGATTCAGAGCCAGTAAATTACCCTCGTAGTAATGCAACAAGAGGGCGATTAACTCATGATTTGGGCTTAAATGATGTTGTTGAAGGCGCTGCCGGATCCAAGCCTGTAATTGGCCCCCTTCCGGTGTATAAACCATCACCACTAAACCGTGTTTTTCCAGCTGTTGGTACCAAGCCTGTTTTTCACTGGTTTTGCTGAGTTTAGGCAGGCTGAGTAATAATCGCGTTTCTGGATTGACCAATTTGAGCACTTGCTCAAGTTGAGTTTGTGTGGATTTATCAGGAGCTTTATCGAGTTGCAGCTCTATCAGCCGATACTGACTAAACAGTGATAATTCAGACATTGCATCAACAATGCTGGGCCACTCAAAGTCGGTGTCTTGGGTGAATTTTATCCGTTCTTCTGCTAGCCCGTGTTGCTGTAGCTGCTGACGAATATAGTCGATGGCTTCGATTTTAATCAGTGGTTCTTCGCCCGCGACTAAGAAACAGTGAGTGCTCGCGATATCTTGCTGCACAAGCCGATCGGCGAAGATCCGCATGCTACCAGCTTACCGTCGCTAATTGACGCATGATTTGGTCGGCGGCCATTCCCCGTAACTCGGTGTATAGGAGCTCGCGCTCTCGTTGCTTGGCTAAAGCGGCTAAGGGGTTATCTTGGAAGTCTCGGTGTAATTGTACCGTTAGTGGGTAGTTGCCAACATCGGCAATCTGGAGGTAGCCAGCAACACGGTAACTCAGCTCATATTCGGCGACTTGTCCATTGGCAAATAATGACAAGGTTCGCTTATTTATTTCTTCACCACCAATATGAAGAGTGGGAATATCCTCTTGAGGGGAATCAATCACCTGAACATTGTTTTGTGCTAACTGACGTTTTAGCTCACGGATTAGGGGGCTAAATTCATCACTAGAAGACAAATAAACTTGGGTGAGTTTTTCATCGAGTAAATAGCTACCACGAGGGGCAAAGCCACAAGCGCTGAGTATACTTAGACTCAGGATTAGCAATCCATAGCGCAGGTTTTTAAGATTCATACTTGCTCGTATTTAAAATGGCGGAATCTGCTAACAGACTCCGCCTAAGGTTTAGTTGGCAACAATGTTGAGTAATTTACCAGCAACGTAAATTACTTTACGTACAGTTTTTCCATCAACAAATTTGCTTACATTTTCATCGCTCATGGCTAAGGCCTGAACGGTGTCTTGATTCGCGTCAGCGGCTACGGTGAGTTTAGCTCGTAGCTTGCCATTGACTTGAATGACGATGAGTTTACTATCTTCAACCATGGCGTCTTCGTCGGCAATAGGCCAATCCGCAGTATCAATCTCGCCCTGATTTCCCAAAAGTGTCCAAAGTTGGTCACAAATATGAGGGGTGATAGGCGATAGCATTAATACCACGGCGTTGATTGCTTCGCGGGTTACCGCACGAGTATTTGCATCAGACTGGTCAGCTTTCGTCAGTTTGTTCATCAATTCCATAATTGCAGCAATCGCTGTATTAAAGGTTTGACGACGGCCAACATCATCACTTACTTTGGCAATGGTTTTGTGTACTTCACGGCGTAGATCTTTTTGCTGGGTACTGAGGCTTGCCAGATTGACTGCGCCCGCTGTGCCTGCGTTAATATGTTCAAAGCTGAACTTCCAAATTCGACGCAAAAAGCGTAGCGAGCCTTCTACAGCACTATCTTGCCATTCAAGTGTTTGCTCTGCCGGAGCCGCAAACATCATGAACAAACGAACCGTATCAGCCCCGTATTTGTCTACCATCACTTGCGGGTCAATACCGTTATTTTTCGATTTCGACATCTTGCTCATACCAGCGTAAACCAAGACTTTTCCAGTGGCTGTTTTGGCGCTAGTAATTCGGCCTTTTTCGTCTTTTTCGGTAATTGCATCGACAGGCGAAACCCATACTTTGCCGCCTTTTTCGTCTTCATAGTAGAAGGCATCGGCAAGTACCATTCCTTGAGTTAATAAGCGTTTGAAAGGTTCGTCTGACTCGACTAAACCAGCATCGCGTAATAATTTGTGGAAGAAACGAGCATATAATAAGTGCAAGATGGCATGTTCGATCCCGCCGATATATTGATCGACTGGTAGCCAGTAGTTGGCTTGCTCGGGGTCGAGCATCACATCCTGATTATTGGCGCTACAGTAACGAGCGTAATACCAGCTGGATTCCATAAAGGTATCGAAGGTGTCGGTTTCATGGAAGGCTACTTGCCCTTCAAACTCAGTTTTTGCCCACTCCGGGTCGGCTTTGATTGGCGAGGTGACGCCATTCATCACTACGTCTTCTGGTAGCACAACTGGTAGTTGGTCTTCTGGGACGGGAACCACATCACCATTGGCAAGGTTAAGCATTGGAATGGGGGTACCCCAATAGCGCTGTCGGCTAACGCCCCAGTCTCGTAGGCGAAAGTTAACCTGTTTGCTCCCTTTGCCAATCGATTCAAGTTTGGCGGCTACCGCATCAAAAGCGGCCTTAAATTCTAAGCCGTCAAATTCACCAGAGTTGAACACCTCGCCTTTTTCGGTAAAGGCTTGCTCTGATAGGTCTAGTGCTGCATCGCTTGGTTTAATTACACCAACAATTTCTAAGCCGTAGGCTTGAGCAAATTCATAGTCTCGTTGGTCGTGGGCGGGAACCGCCATGACAGCTCCAGAGCCGTAACCCATTAATACAAAGTTAGCCACCCAAATTGGCACCAGCTTGCCAGTTAGCGGATGAACGGCATTTAGCCCGGTGGCCATGCCTTTCTTCTCCATCGTCGCCATATCGGCTTCGGCTACTTTGTTGTTTTTACATTCATCTATGAAAGTGGCTAAGTCTGGGTTGGTTTTTGCAGCTTCTAGGGCGAGTGGGTGCTGTGCTGCGATACCCACATAAGTGACCCCCATGACGGTGTCAGGGCGGGTCGTGTAAATTGAGAATTGTTGGTCGCTATTTTCTAAACCAAACTGCATTTCGACGCCTTCGGAGCGGCCGATCCAGTTTCGTTGCATGGTTTTAACTTGTTCTGGCCAGTCATCTAGCTGGTCTAAGTCATCTAATAGCTCTTGCGCATAAGCGGTGATCTTAATAAACCACTGCGGAATATCTTTTTGCTCAACTAAAGCTCCAGAGCGCCAGCCGCGACCGTCGATCACTTGTTCATTGGCGAGTACGGTTTGATCGACCGGGTCCCAATTCACGGTGGCCATTTTTTTGTAAACTAAACCTTTCTCATAAAGCTTGGTGAAAAACCACTGCTCCCAACGATAGTAATCTGGCTTACAAGTTGCCAGCTCGCGGTCCCAGTCGTAACCGAAGCCTAGCTGTTTTAGCTGAGTTTTCATGTACTCAATGTTTTCGTAAGTCCATTTAGCTGGTGCGGTATTGTTGTTAATCGCAGCGTTTTCGGCAGGTAAACCAAAAGCATCCCAACCCATTGGTTGCATCACATTTTTACCCTGCATGCGCTGGTAGCGTGATACGACATCACCAATGGTGTAGTTGCGCACGTGGCCCATGTGTAAACGACCACTTGGGTAGGGGAACATCGACAGACAATAAAATTTTTCTTTCCCTGGCTGTTCAACGACTTTAAACGTTTGTGCTTGCTCCCAGTGCTGTTGCACTTTGGTTTCAATTTCACGTGGATTGTATTGCTCTTGCATCTGTGGATTCTTCCAGAATGAACCAAAATTTGGACATGGTAGCATATGCTACCGTACTCGATCCGCATAGGATACCGAGTCCGCTTGCTGACAACAATAGCTAGGCCCTGTTTATCTTTGTGTTGAGGTTTGTTGTGCTTGGTTTTTTATCACAAATGAGTAGGGATTTTCTCGGAGATAAACGAAAGTCAGTTTTTGATAAAGCGCCATGGCATGCTGTCTACAGTCGATTGGTATTCCAGAATAAACTGTGTTTAGCGCACATTCATAGGTAAGCAAACAGGCTATGCTTAACTAAGAAGCTAATCTTAAGGAGTGGGTGGGTATGCCAAAACGAATTAAAGCCTATCAGGCCTTTGTTAAAGATTTAGAACAGCGTATTCAGCAAAGTGGCGAAGTGAGTCGTGAGGAGTTATCTAAACTCATTGATGCCACTCAAGAGTATTTGCATGCAGCGAGTGACTTAAGTAAGGATGAATGGCAGCTGATTGCTAACTACGTGCGACGAGACTTGAGTGACTGGCGGGATGACTATCGTCGCGCCTATGAGGAAAGTCCGTCGATGGAGATGCTTAAACAGAGTATTTGGTATTGGTTAGCCAAATTAAGTGACCCGAGCCAAGTGGAATGGCATGAGTTGCTTGGTGATCTGCAACATCAAGGTATTTACCAGCGTGGAGAGTTGATTGGTTTGGGGGTTCTTGAATGTGCTCAATGTGGTGAGCACACCGCCCTATGGCACCCCACCATTATCGATGCTTGTCCGAAATGCCAAGGGGAGCGTTTCTATCGCCACCCCATGAGCCATGTGGAGGATTAAGCTTTGACTGAGCGGCGTTTTAGCCAGTAGGGCAGAGCCGTGGCAAAACCGAATAGGATGAGCAAGGCGATTGGCCATAAACCCAAGCGTTGATAGGGCGTCGCGCCAGTAGCTGGCGTGACCGCACCGCTGAGAGTCAGCTGTTGATATTCTGGCGCTCGTTGTTGGATCTTGCCAAAGCGATTAATAATTGCAGTGACCCCGGTATTCGTTGACCGTAGCACTGGACGGCCAAATTCGAGAGCGCGCATGCGAGCAATTTCTAAATGCTGCTGAGGTCCAATGGAATGGCCAAACCAAGCGTCGTTACTCACTGTTACAATGGCATCCGTTGTATCGGTTAATTGTGGCCTGAGTAGCTCACCAAAGGCGATCTCATAACAAATGGCTGCAAGCCAGTGATGTCCTTTTACCTGTAAATTATTTTGGTTTTCTTCACCGCGGGCGAATGAAGACATTGGCAAATTAAAATATGGCGCGAGAGGTCTTAACAAATCCTCGAAGGGAACAAACTCGCCGATCGGTAATAAGTGATTCTTATAATAACGATTAGGGTTTTCGTAGTAGTAACTGGCGCTGGCAGCAACTTGCTCGGTTTGCTGCCCTAGGGTGATTAGCGCGTTGTAGTAGCGATTGCTTTGTAGGTCATGAGCGATGACGCCAGTGATCAATGCTTGTTGCCGCTGGAGTAATTGTCCATCTAAGTCATGCAGAAAGTCGATCACTTGATATTCGATGGCTGCAATCGCCGACTCTGGCCAAATAATCACATCGGCTTGTTCTATGTTTAGGGTTTGTTGTTGATACATGCTCAAGCTCTCAGCACGATTCTCGGGTAACCATTTGATGTCTAATGGTACGTCTCCTTGCACTAAAGCGACTTGAATTGGTGTCTGCGCGGTGGTCCAAGCGTGGCCTTGAAATAACCAGCCGACAAGTAGCGGAGTCGCGACTATAACAGCGGCTAGCCAGCGCATTTTTCCTTGAATGGTGATTAGCAGGGCACTCGCAGCAGCCAACAGCAAGACTAACCAAGTGACGCCGTATAAGCCAAATATTGGGGCGATGCTCGCCAATGGAGAGTCGATTTGGCTATAGCCAGGTTGTAACCAAGGAAAACCAGTGAGAACCCAACTTCTTAACCATTCGCTGAGTAGCCAGCAAGCGGGAAACCAAGCCAAGTAAAATACCCAACGGCGTTTTCCTCGCCATTGATTGGCTAAGTAGCAAGCGAGGGCGGGATAAAGCGCTAAATAACAGGTTAATAAGGCCATTAAACTGAGGCTGGCTATCAATGGCATTCCGCCAAATTCGGCCATGCTCACATGGACCCAGTGAACCCCGTAACCAAACCAGCCTAAACCATAACAGAAACCGAGCTTAAAACCGGAACGACTGGGCTTGAGTAGTCCTAATAAAGCCAGTAATGATAGTGGCATGAGTGGCCAATAACCATAGGGAGCAAAGGCAAAAGGGGCGATTAAACCACTGACTAAAGCGGCTAATAGACTTAGCCGCGGGCTTAACAATAAGGGCATATTAGTCTTGTATATTCAATTGATTGGCATTCTCTTCAGGAATGCTGACCTGTAGCTGGACTAAGCGACGGCGGTCTGCGGTGCGAATTTTGAAATGGTAACCTTCTACGGTAATACTTTCACCTCGTCCAGGAAGATGGCCGAAGGCATGGGTCACCAAGCCGCCGATAGTATCTACTTCGTCATCACTAAAATTAGATTTAAAATAATGATTAAAATCTTCGATGTCGGTCAAGGCATTCACTGAGTAGGTTTTGTCATTAATTCGGCGAATGTCATCTTGCAGACTTTCTTCGTTGGCGAATTCATCTTCAATATCGCCTACGATGATTTCTAAAATGTCCTCGATGGTTACAAGGCCAGAGACGCCGCCAAACTCATCCACCACAATGGCCATATGGTAGCGTTTGCTACGGAATTCTTTTAATAACTTATCGATGCGTTTACTTTCTGGTACCACCACCGCGGGGCGAATCACTTGGCTCAGTGGTGTGCTGGCTGCATCTTGACTGAACGCATAGCCGAGTAGGTCTTTGGCGAGCAAAATACCTTCGATATGGTCCTTGTCTTCATTTATCACCGGAAATCGCGAGTGTCGCGCTTCGGTAAGTGTTGGTAAAATTTCAGCGATGGTTTGGCTGATGTCTAACGTGACCATCTGGGAGCGAGGGATCATAATGTCTCTCACTCGTTGACTCGATACATCGAGCACCCCTTCGATCATCTCGCGGGTATTTTGGTCGATCAGCTCGCGTTGATTGGCGTCTTGAATTACTTCTACCAAGTCCTCTTTACTCTTCGGCTCGCCTTGCATGAGTTGAACTATTTTGTCTAGCCAACCTTTTTTAGCTGAGCCGTTGCTCGAGTGAGGGTTGTCGTCGCTCATATACTTGTTTTTACCTAGTTGTTTAATAGGGGTCGCTAATACCCAGTTTGGTGAGCACGGCAACTTCTAAAGCTTCCATTTCTATTGCGTCTTGCTCATCAATATGATCATAACCTAGCAGATGAAGGCAACCATGTACAACCATGTGTGCCCAATGGTCGAAAACAGCTTTACCCTGCTGTTGGGCTTCGTATTCAACCACTTGTCGACATATTACTAAATCACCCAATAAAGGCAATTGTATTCCGGGAGGAGCCTGAAAGGGGAAGGATAATACGTTGGTGGGTTTATCCTTATTTCGGTATTGGTGATTGAGCGCCTGACTTTCTGCTTCATCGACGATGCGAATGGTTAATTCGATATCTTGCGCTTGTTCAACTAGGGTCGCATTTAGCCAAGCTTCAAAAGCGCTTACGGTAGGCAAGTTTTGTTTATCACCTGTGGCGATCTGTAAATCAACCATCGCCATTTTATTGCTCACTCGTTTGATTGAGCTGCTGAGTGGCACGGCGTTGCTGTTGTTTTTCAGTTGCAATACGGTCTCGTTCATCTTGTTGCTCGTAGGCTTCGACGATCGCGGCGACAATTGGATGGCGCACCACATCTGCGGCTTGGAAGAAGTTAAAACTTAAAGCTTCCACTTCGCTCAGTACTTCGATGGCATGCCGCAAGCCAGATTTTTGATGGCGAGGTAAGTCGACTTGAGTAATATCTCCGGTGATCACCGCGCGCGAGTTAAAGCCAATTCGAGTCAAAAACATTTTCATCTGCTCTACAGTTGTATTTTGACTTTCGTCTAAAATAACGTAGGCATCATTCAGGGTTCGGCCACGCATGTAAGCTAGTGGTGCGACTTCAATCACATTGCGCTCGATGAGTCGTTCAACCTTTTCAAAACCAAGCATTTCAAATAGTGCGTCATAAAGTGGACGTAAATATGGGTCAACCTTTTGGCTTAAATCGCCGGGTAAGAAACCCAATTTTTCACCTGCCTCAACGGCTGGGCGGGTGAGCAAAATTCGTCTCACTTCCTGACGTTCTAAGGCATCCACCGCACATGCTACCGCGAGGTAAGTTTTACCCGTACCAGCAGGGCCAATACCAAAAGTGACATCGTGACCAAGCATGTTGCTAATATAAGTGGCTTGATTTGGGGTGCGTGGTTTGATGACGCCCCGTTTGGTCTTAATGTTTAACTGCTTGCCGTAGTGAGGGCTCCCTTCTTCGTCTTGCTCCAGGGCTTGGCTCTCTTGAATAGCGAGGTGCACTTTTTCGGGACTTAACTCCGGTATATCTCCACCTTTAAGAGGTGCCGTCTCTACGTAAAGAGTGCGCAAAATACTCGCCGTAATTAGACAGATGCCATGACGACCGGTAATTTGAAATTGATTATTCCGATAGCTGATTTCAACCCCTAAGCGTTTTTCTAACTGTTTGAGGTTGTCATCGAGAGGGCCACATAATTGAGCGAGACGAGGGCTGGAAGCGGGCTCCAGATAAATTTCAATGGAATTGATTTTATTACTCAAATTGTTTTATGGGCAGGTTTTAAGAAACCTGCCGCTACTCCTTAAGGGGTTAGCATAGACTGCAACTAAGGGGTAAAGCTTGCCACGCCTAGGTGGTTTGCTTGCCCATCGGTTTTGTCGATAATAGTGGCAGGAGCGACGTCATTTCGCAACTGCATTTGTTGCTCAGTTCGGAGTAATTCACCACGTAAAGAATGAGCAAATACGTCGACGATCTTCACATCAACAAATTGACCAACCAGTTGGTGACCGCCTTCGAAGTTGACCACCCGGTTGTTTTCGGTACGTCCACGTAATTCCATTGGGTTTTTCTTCGAGGGACCTTCTACTAAAATCCGCTGTTCGCTATCCAGCATTCGACGACTCACCTGCATGGCTTGCTGGTTGATCCGTTCTTGCAAGATATACAGACGTTGTTTCTTCTCGGCTTCGCTCACATCGTCTGGTAGATCTGCCGCTGGTGTTCCTGGACGGGCGCTGTAGACAAAGCTATAGCTCATGTCGAAGTTAACCTGCTCGATTAGTTTCATGGTATTGGCAAAGTCTTCGGTAGATTCACCTGGGTAGCCAACAATGAAGTCGGAGCTGATTTCGATATCAGGGCGAGCCTTACGTAGTTTGCGAATAATCGATTTATATTCGATTGCAGTATGGCCACGCTTCATCAAGTTGAGGATCCGATCGGCGCCGCTTTGTACCGGTAAGTGTAAGAAGCTGACTAATTCAGGCGTATCAGCATACACTTCGATAATATCGTCAGTAAACTCAATTGGATGACTGGTGGTAAAACGAATACGGTCAATGCCATTAATGCTGGCGACGTAACGTAGCAATTCGGCGAAACTACAGATACTGCCGTCGTGCTGGAGACCACGGAAAGCATTTACATTTTGTCCCAGCAAGTTGACTTCGCGAACGCCCTGTTCTGCCAGTGAGGCGATCTCATAGAGTACATCATCTAAGGGGCGGCTGACTTCTTCGCCACGGGTATAAGGTACTACACAGAAGGTACAATACTTACTACAGCCTTCCATAATGGATACAAAGGCAGTAGCGCCTTCGGCACGAGGTTCAGGCAACCGATCAAATTTTTCAATTTCAGGGAAGCTTACGTCTACTACCGATTTCTCGCCACCTTTCACTTGTTTGATCATTTCAGGCAAGCGATGTAGGGTTTGCGGGCCAAATACAATGTCTACGTAAGGTGCGCGTTCGCGGATAGCTTTGCCTTCTTGTGAGGCCACACAACCACCTACGCCAATCACCAAATTAGGATTTTTTTGTTTCAGGGTTTTCCAACGGCCAAGCTGGTGGAATACTTTCTCTTGAGCTTTCTCTCGAATAGAACAAGTATTCAATAGCAGTACATCGGCTTCATTGGCTTCTTCAGTTAGCTGAAAACCATGGGTAGCATCTAGTAGGTCGGCCATTTTAGAGGAGTCATACTCGTTCATTTGGCAGCCCCAAGTTTTGATATGCAGCTTATTTCCCATCGTTTTACTCATTATTACATCGTTGAAAAAGGACGCATATTTTACTGGTTTATATTGGTTCTGACCAGCGTCAATTGTATGCTTTCGTGGCCGGAGAGGTAAAAAACGTCTAGCAGTGCTGAGTATTGATATCGAATTGAATTATTGTCGGCAAGATTAGCTTCAACTCTAGGCTTCGGGTTAAACTTGCTGCAAACGATTTGGCTAATGTGGTTCGAGTGGAAAAATTTGATGTAGTGGTTGTGGGTGGCGGCATGATCGGTGCTGCCAGTGCTCAAGGTTTTGCCTTGCAAGGTTTGCGCGTATTAATGATTGAGTCTTATGTACCGGAGGCTTACCAACCCAGTCAAGCACTCGATTTGCGGGTGAGTGCGATTAGTCACGCCAGTGTACAATTGTTAAAGAAATTACAAGCTTGGTCTGCCATTTGCGCGATGCGTGTATGTCCCTATCAGCAGCTACAAGTCTGGGAAGATCCTCTGGATAAATTAATTTTTGATTCTGCCCAGCTTAATTTGTCTGAGTTAGGTTTTATGGTTGAAAATCGAATTATTCAATTGGGACTTTGGCAGGCGAATCAACTCTCCGGTGTGGTTTGTCGAATAGCCAAGCAAAGCCGATTAGTGAGTAATACTAGTGAAGGTGTAGTGCTGTCGGTTGATGATTCTGAGATCACCGCCAAACTGATGGTGGTGGCTGATGGTGCAAACTCCAGTATGCGTCAACAATTGGGCTTAGGCATCACTGCTTGGGACTATCGCCACGACTGTTTTGCGATTAACGTTAAACTTGATGCACCGCAGCAAACGGCTACTTGGCAACAATTTTTCCCTAGCGGTCCTCGAGCTTTTCTACCACTAGCCAATCAGCACGCTGCACTCATTTGGTATGATGCCAAAGATACTGTGCGTGGATTAAAGCAACTCAACAAATTACAGCTTAAAAAACGCATTGAAGCAGAATTCCCGAGACTTCCAGGAGCGATTGAGATCTTAGATAGTGGCTGTTTTGCATTGACTCGCCGGCATGTGAATCGTTATCTGAAACAGAGTGCGGTGGTGATTGGTGATGCTGCACACACCATTAACCCCTTGGCTGGGCAGGGCGTGAATCTTGGCTACCGTGATGTGAAGTGCTTGCTTGCACAAATTGAGCATTATGGTTTAGCTAATAAAGGCAAGGCCTTGCGCAGCTTCAATGTGCGGCGTCGTCCTGATAACTTGATGATGCAAACGGGGATGGATTTATTTTATTTGCTGTTTTCGAATTCCCTAACACCCGTTCAGCGGTTACGCCAACTGGCGATCAAAGGTGCGCAGGGGAGTGGTCCCATCAAAGATTGGGCCTTGAAGTATGCACTGGGTGATATATAACCAGACAATAGAAATGTTAAACAAGTGAAAGCCTGCTCGATGCAGGTTTTTTTATTCGCTGTGAATTGACCAAAGAAAAAGGCCTGCTAAAAAGCAGGCCTTTTAAGGTGGCAGGGATAGCTGGATTTGAACCAACGAATGGCGGCATCAAAAGCCGCTGCCTTACCGCTTGGCGATATCCCTACAAAACTCTTTAAATTGTCTTCTTCACTAAAGAAGAATGGTGCGGAAGGAGAGACTTGAACTCTCACACCTTGCGATACTAGAACCTAAATCTAGCGCGTCTACCAATTCCGCCACTTCCGCAAATTGTTTTACATCAGACTCTTGATAGTGAGAATGATGGTGGCTATGGCGGGACTTGAACCTGCGACCCCAGCATTATGAGTGCTGTGCTCTAACCAGCTGAGCTACATAGCCATCTATAATGTTGCTAAGCAACACTACAAATTTATCGGCAGGGAAAGCAAACGCTAGTCTACGACATAGTACTTACTGCCTTACCTGGGTAAATTACCCTAATCAGTTACTGCATTCTCAAGTGATAAACTTGAGGACAATAAAAGTGGCAGGGATAGCTGGATTTGAACCAACGAATGGCGGCATCAAAAGCCGCTGCCTTACCGCTTGGCGATATCCCTGCAGAAACTTACACTCGAAACAATGTTTCGATAATCTTCACCCTAAAGTGTAGACCAACAACCAAGAATCTTAGTTCTTGTTGTTTAACTCAAGTATAAATACTCAAGCTTTAAAAGGTGGCAGGGATAGCTGGATTTGAACCAACGAATGGCGGCATCAAAAGCCGCTGCCTTACCGCTTGGCGATATCCCTACAAATTGTATCTTTCTCAAGAAAGATGGTGCGGAAGGAGAGACTTGAACTCTCACACCTTGCGATACTAGAACCTAAATCTAGCGCGTCTACCAATTCCGCCACTCCCGCAAATTGTTTTACATCAGACTCTTGGTAGTGAGAACGATGGTGGCTATGGCGGGACTTGAACCTGCGACCCCAGCATTATGAGTGCTGTGCTCTAACCAGCTGAGCTACATAGCCTTGTGAACGACGCTTTGCGTTGTTAACGGCGCGTATTATGCGTATCTGTCCTAGGAGCGTCAACCGTTTTTTTTCCAAAAAACTGCAAAAAAGTCTGTTTGAACAGTTTGTGTACGCGATGAGGCTTGTTTGTACAACTTGACTGTTTGCTTTGTGGCCAATTAGTCCTTTTAGCCTGTATGTGCGCTAATTTTGAACACGGTATTATTTCAAATTTTTATGACTTGTGATGGTGTCTTGGCATGAATGCGAAGTGCATGTTTGAACTCATCAATGGTCTCTGCGTTCTGAATGGGGTGATTGGTTTAAGCGTGCGCAATGAGTGTAAATAGCTTACGGCTTAATACTAATCTGATTCATTATATAAGCAACTTATTGCGCTGCATAAATCTGTCGATAACGAGGTATAAAGTGCCGTAACTCGTGGCTCTAATTACAAGATACATCAATCAGTTAGCGCGGATTTAGGCCAGCAACAATCAACCAATAATGAGTGAGGTTGGTATAAGGCATCGAAGGCTTGTCTATGGAGCTAAATAATAACCTTAGGTCGCTAAGCCTAGAAAATATCATTGATTGAGGTAAAAAGTAGGTGCTATGTCCATGGGTAAGTAAGGTGAATGAGTACATTAAACAATAAAAAAGCCAACCTAAGGTTGGCTTTTTGTGAAGTTCTAAGGTTTAAACGTTAAATAAGAAGTGAATCACATCACCATCTTTAACCACGTAAGTTTTCCCTTCTTGACGCCATTTACCAGCTACCTTTGCGCCAGATTCACCCTTGTATTCGATGTAGTCGTCATAACCAACCACTTCCGCGCGAATATAACCTTTTTCAAAGTCGGTATGAATCTTACCTGCTGCCTGGGGCCCTGTAGCGCCAACAGGCACGGTCCAAGCTCGCACTTCTTTCACGCCTGCGGTGAAATAGGTCTGCAAGTCGAGCAACTCGTAACCTGCTCTAATCACTCGGTTGAGTCCGGGCTCTTCCAAGCCCATTTCGTCCATAAACTCGGCTTTTTCTTCTGCGTCTAGTTCGGCGATTTCGCTTTCTATTTCCGCACAAACAGCCACTACGGCAGCATTTTCGTTCGCGGCGATCTCTTTTACTTTATCTAAGTAAGGATTATTCTCGAAACCATCATCGTTCACGTTGGCAATGTACATGGTTGGTTTCGCGGTTAAGAAGTTCATGTAAGCGATGGCTGCTTTTTCTTCTTTGCTTAAGTCTAAGCTACGTAGCATTAAGTCAGCTTCGAGGTGGGCTTGTACTTTTACCAATACCTCTAACTCAAATTTGGCCTCTTTGTCGCCACCTTTGGCTTTTTTAGCAACCCGGATTTGAGCTTTTTCACAGGTATCTAAATCAGACAAGGCTAGCTCGGTGTTAATTGTGTCGATGTCTTCTGCGGGGTCAACTTTACCTGACACGTGCACGATGTTGTCATTTTCAAAGCAACGAACCACATGTCCAATGGCATCCGTTTCACGGATGTTTGCTAAAAATTTGTTACCTAAACCTTCTCCCTTAGATGCACCCGCAACCAAACCTGCAATGTCTACAAATTCCATGGTGGTGGGTAATATGCGTTGTGGGTTTACAATTTCAGCCAATGCATTTAGGCGCTCGTCAGGTACCGGCACTACGCCGGTATTTGGCTCAATAGTACAAAATGGAAAATTTGCAGCTTCAATGCCGGCTTGAGTCAAAGCGTTAAAAAGGGTTGATTTACCCACATTTGGTAAACCAACGATGCCACATTTAAATCCCATAATATTACCTATTGTCTAGGGGCTTAGCCCGCTTTGTAACTATGTAATCGATTCATTGCTTTGCTTAAACCATCTTTAAGCAAAATATCGGTACTGCGCACCGCTTCATCAATTGCATCATCAATCTGTTGTTGGTCGCTTTTAGGAGCTTTTCCTAAAACGTAGCCTGAAACGCGGTCTTTATGACCCGGGTGTCCAATTCCTATCCGTAAACGATAAAAATCCTTGTTATTGCCAAATTTACTGATGATATCGCGCAGACCGTTATGTCCGCCATGTCCGCCACCTTTTTTAAAGCGAGCGACACCAGGGGGTAAATCAAGCTCATCGTGAGCAACCATGATTTGCTCAAGCTCGATACGATAAAATTTAGCTAAGGATGCAACGGCTTTACCGCTGAGATTCATAAACGTTGTGGGGATCAATAAACGGAGTTCTTGGTCTGCCAACTGAATACGGCCGGTCAATCCGAAGTGTTTACTGTCTGGTTTTAATTGGATGTGATGATTGTTGGCTAGTTGAGAGACTAACCATGCACCAGCGTTATGGCGGGTCGCGGCATATTCGGGGCCTGGATTACCCAGGCCCACGAGTAAACGAATTTCGTTTATCACTATTCTTCAGTAGCTGCTTCTTCAGAATCAGCAGCGTCTTCAGAGATACCTTTAGGCATTGTGATAGAAACTACTGCTTGGTCGTGGTTTTCACCTTTACCAAGAACAACAGAAACGACGCCTTCCGGAAGAGCGATTTCTGAAACATGAATAGAAGCGCCTAACTCTAGGTTCGCGATGTCTACTTCAATGTATTCAGGTAGATCTTTAGCCAAACAGCTTACTTCGATCTCAGTTGATAGGTGGTGTACTTTACCGCCATTTTTCACTGCTTCTGCTGAATCTTCGTTTAAGAAGTGCAGTGGTACTGATTTAGTAATGGTGTGGCTATTATCAACACGTTGGAAGTCGATGTGTTGAATACGTGGTTTGTAAGCATGACGCTGCATGTCTTTTACTAGCACATCTACGGCAGTGCCAGCAACGTTTACAGTAATGATGCTTGAGTAAAAAGCTTCCGCTTCTTGAGCTTTCATTACGTGGCGCTGCTCAAGCGTAATTGAAACAGGCTCTTGGCCTGCACCGTATACGATAGCTGGAACTTTATCTGCGTGACGTAGGCGGCGGCTCGCACCTTTCCCCAAGTCAGTACGCAGTTCAGCGTCAAGTTTGATATTAGACATTGTGTTTCTCCAAATAAATAAATGAGGCTAAGGTTTCGCGACCAAACCCTAACCAGTACCTCATTGAATGAGTGAACGAATGCATAATACGTCATTACTTCAATTCAAAAGGCGCAGCATTCTACCATTGAGCTTTTTGAAAGCCAATAAAAAAGCACGGTAAATCTGTTACAGTATCCATTGAATTAAGTTTGTGAGTCTGCTCTAGGCGGCGTAAGGCGTTCAAAACACCTAATTTTTAAACTAAGTTTGTGAGAGTGTTGAAGAACATCCAAAGTTCTAAAAACTAGTATTTAATTAAAGTTGTGACTGATAAGCTCAAAATGACGCTTGTACACTTGATTAGTTCTACGCCTTAGGTCTCAAAGTGATATTCAGCTAATACGTATTTGTACAAAACGAGTTTGGCTGCTTGTATGAAATCTGTCCTTCTGCTTTTTAGTATCCCAAAAGGCAGAATAGCATTACTTTTCAGTGGTGCTATCAATGAAAGCTTTAGGACAACGTTCATGGCATACTCAAAAATCAATTGCGATAACTTGCACGCCAATGCAGATAAAGTGTATGCGGTAACCTTTTAGTTAATCTTTTCCATTACAAAGTTAGTTAACAACTGTCCATTAATGTCTACTTTCTGTTTTTTTACGACACAGAAGCCAAAGTGTTCATAAAATGGTCGGGCTGTTTTACTCACCTGTGAGTAGTAACGCTTTATACCTTCCGAGCGCCCTTTAGCAAATAAGCGCTCCATTAATAATCTACCCACGCCGATACCTTGATATTCGGCATGACAGAAAAAATGATCAATATATCCATCCTGTTGCAAGTCTGCGAAACCGACTATTTTCCCATTTAGTTCTGCGACAAAAGGATTCATATCATCCACTCGCTTTTGCCAAACAATCATGTCTAAGTTATCAGGAGCCCAGGCAGTTACCTGTTCTAGAGAATAATCATTGATGTTTATATTTCGGATCGTGTGATACTTCAGTTTCCACGTTTCTGATGCATCTGTTTTTTGGTAATTTCTTATAATAATCATAGTTTTTTTACGGTTCCTTAATTTTCAGAACGTTATTTTACTAACGATTTATCACCATGAATAGCCACATAGTGTTGTGCTTTGGGATGAATATGCGAAATCAAAAAACTCATTGTAGTGGTACGGTTAATTTGGCCACCTAGTTAGAGGTGACACTATGAAAATGAGAGAGAGAGAAAACAAGACACCCAAACTAAAAGCAAAAAGTGTCAAAGAAGACACCCACCCCAACTAAGAACGAGAAAACAAGACACCCAAACTAACGAAACGTTTATTATGGTCTAAACTGTCAATAGTGATTTATTTGGGGGAGTTAACATTATGCCTCGGTCAAGACGCTCGCAAGTGAGCTTATCGGATACACCCTACTATCATTGTGTTTCGCGTTGTGTTCGACGGGCGTTTCTGTGTGGCGAAGACCAACAAACCGGTAAAAGCTATGAGCACCGCCGCCAGTGGGTCGAGGATTATCTGCTCAAATTAGCGTCGGTGTTCGCCATTGATGTTTGTGCTTATGCTGTCATGAGTAATCATACCCACCTCGTGCTACATGTTAATCAGCCGCAAGCAGAAGCTTGGTCAATGGATGAAGCCTTAGAACGTTGGCATAGCTTGCATCAGGGCACCTTACTGACTCAGATGTATCTTAATCTTGAGCTACGTCCGCAGTTAAGTGAGGTGCAACTGCAGGCCATTCGCGCCACCGCCGAAGTCTATCGGGCTCGACTCTTCGATTTAAGCTGGTTTATGCGCCATTTAAACGAACACATTGCGCGAGCCGCCAATCAAGAAGACCAATGTACCGGTCGATTTTGGGAAGGACGCTTTAAATCCCAAGCGCTTTTGGATGAAGCCGCACTCATGGCGTGTATGGCTTACGTAGACCTAAACCCCATCAGAGCCAAGATGGCAAGTACACCAGAGGACTCGGCCCATACCAGCGTACAGCGACGAGCAAAAGCCGCTCAGCTAAAACAAGCCCAGGCAACAAACCTGTTTCCCTTTGTGGGTAACCCAAGAGAGCCGATGCCCCAAGGCTTACCCTTTGAGCTGAAAGACTATCTTGAGTTGGTTGATATGACTGGACGCATGGTAAGAGAGGATAAACGGGGTGACATCGACAGTGGTGAAAGTTCCATCATCCAACGCTTAGGGATAAATGAAGCGCAGTGGCTGACTTTAAGCGGAGAGTTTGAACGGCACTTTTCTGGCGCAGTCGGTAAAGAGCGCTTGCTCAGGCAATATCATCAGCATATGGGGCACAAACGAACGGCCGGTTTAAGTTGCTGCAGACGTTTGCTAAATCGCACTTAAGTGCGAGCTTACTTTCGAACCATTCATTCTCCATCAGCTTTGCTGAGGCGTGTATTTCCTCAGAAATCATCAAGATGAGTGATTAATGATGAATTCAGCCACCAATCAGCATGATTAACGCCAGAGGACTAAATAATTGCAGTGGAATTACTTTCACAAACGGTGTTGCTGTCTCCATGGTTCTTATCATGGATGTCTATGCTCTTTTTAAACGCCTTATATGGTGAGTTAGTATGATGCACCATCGATCTTGCGAACTAGAATATTTGAAAGTACTTTATTTTCAGCCATTCTCATATTGACCGCCAAGATATTTTCGGAGCATTTCTGCGTTGTTACGTAATGCGTCAGGCAGCCACATGAGTTGCAACGATGAAACTCTACTTCTTTGTCTCCCCAACAATAAAAAGCAGTTTTCTCATTCATATTGATTTGAATTTGCTCTGGAGAAAAGTACGCCCAAGCCGCAGCATAACGACGACAAATAGAACAGTTACACTCGCCAACTTCTTTAGGGAGCGAACTTAATGTTAAACTAACATTTCCACAGTGACACTTTAATTCCATTCGATAATTCTCTGTATTCACCTAACACCGCAATCTAGATAATCCCTTGGAAATTCATATAAGTAGACGCGCCCCCCGTTGTTTAAGCTAATTGATTTCGCCAAAAACCTTTTCTATCAAATCCTGCGCGGAGGCTTTCAGGATGTGCGAAATTGAAATTCTACACTAAATGCTTATTGGGCTGCGCCCTTATATTCACAAAAAACACCTTAACTCTCTGATGGTTGCCCCTACATCACTCTTGGATTGCGACAAATTGTCTCTCATTGAACTCGGGCGCAATAGCACAAACCGAACCTAAACACAGCATTAAATGCATGGACCGCTTGCTCGGTAATCACCCTCTAAATCGTGAATGTTTAGCCATATACCAATGGCATGCTCGGCAGATTTGCGGGGCTAATCTCATGCCTGTGGTGCTAGTAGGTTGGACTGATGTGCGTGAGCAATGACGCGTGATGACCTTACGTGCATCTATCTAATAAAAGGCCGCTCCATTACTTTGTATGAACGCACCTTCGAGTTCAACGATTACAATGCACCATGTAATCATCATCAGTTCCTATCTGAGCTAGCCAGTGTGTACACCGTTGATAGTGACGGATCGGGATACCGTAATACTTGGTTTAGGGAGGTGGCCTCTTATGGGTGGTATTGGTTGGGTAAGTTGCGGGGAGAAGTTTGTTATCAGCTCAGTGAACAATGGGAACTCACTAAAACGGTAAATTTAGCCGTTAATCGGCATGACAATAAATAATAGCAGTGGAATTACTTTAACAATTGGTGTTGCTGTCTCCATGTTTCTTATCATGGATGTCCATAGTCTTTCATAGTCTTGCTTTAACAATTGGTGTTGTTGTCTCCATGTTTTTTATCATGGATGTCCATAGTCTTGTTTTTTGCGTATTGACACTGCCTCTGGCTACCCCAAGCACTTCCGCTATCTGTGTGCGGTTGTAGCCACGCTTAAAGTGGTAGATAGCCATTAAGCGAATTTTTAATCTAGGATCTGAGGTTTTTTTTAAGAGTCGTTTCAGTTCATTATGTGTATGTATGCGGATAAGTACTTGAATGAGCGATAAACTATTAGATCAGATATTTAGCGCAATCGGTATAACAAGTCTCTGTCCCAAAGCGATATAGACAAACCTCGTAAATAAAAAAAGCGAACCATGCGGTTCGCTTTTTACGCGTTGCTGCCATTAAGTCACAAACTTAATGGCCCCAACGACAAGTAGCATATTTTAATATGCTTGTTGTCAGAACATTGCAGAAATTGATTCTTCATTGCTGACGCGTCGAATCGCTTCTGCGAGCATTGGCGCTAAAGATAATTGACGTACTTTTTCCAAATTACGCATTTCATCTGTTAATGGGATAGAGTCAGTAATAATGACTTCATCGAGTGCAGAATCGGTAATGTTTTTCGCGGCATTACCCGAGAATACTGGGTGAGTCGCATAGGCAAATACCCGCTTAGCACCTTTGGCTTTGAGTGCTGCAGCTGCTTGGCAAAGCGTACCGCCAGTATCGATCATATCATCAACCATGATGCAATCACGGCCATCGACATCACCAATAATGTTCATGACTTGAGCAACATTTGCACGCGGACGACGTTTGTCGATGATTGCTAAATCACTGTCATTAAGCATTTTCGCGACGGCGCGGGCGCGGACGACGCCACCGATATCGGGTGATACCACAACCGGTGACTCGAGGTTTCTATCTAACATGTCTTGCAATAGCACTGGGCTACCAAAGGCATTGTCGACAGGTACGTCGAAGAAGCCTTGAATTTGTTCTGCGTGAAGATCAACGGTTAGAACTCGGTCAACGCCGACACTTGATAGAAAATCAGCCACAACTTTGGCTGTAATTGGCACCCGTGCGCTGCGTGGGCGACGGTCTTGACGAGCGTAACCAAAGTAGGGGATTACCGCAGTAATACGACCCGCAGAGGCGCGACGTAGAGCGTCAACCATCACGATCAGCTCCATTACGTTGTCGTTGGTTGGAGCACAAGTGGATTGGATAACAAAGATGTCTCCACCACGAACATTTTCATTGATTTGTACACTAATCTCGCCATCACTGAATCGACCTACTGATATATCACCAAGAGTGGTATATAGGCGATCAGCAATACGTTGGGCAAGTTCGGGCGTGGCGTTACCGGCGAAGAGTTTCATGTCTGGCACGATGGAAACCTCAGATTTATCGGGTCAAAAGAGCGTTACGTTGTTTAATACCTAAGAAGACGGTTCCTTAAGTATCTACTGTGTTGTTGAGTGTTGTTTTGTGATTCAATTGCTGATGAAGCGGCGATTGATTACAGGCCTTACACACAAAGCCGGAAATATTCTTAGGACATTTCGCCAAAACTGACAAGGCTTCATGTTCCGTGTCGAAGGCGGCAAAAACGCAACTACCCGTTCCGGTCATCTTCGACGGCGCGTATTCTACCAACCAGCGAAGAGCTTGTGCAACCTCCGGATAAACTTTAGCCACAATTTCTTGGCAATCATTTTGCCAATCTGCGTTGGATAATTGTTGCCAACTTCTTTTGGGCGTATCTCTGGGTAAGTCTGGATGGCCAAATACACTTTCTGTCGCCACATGCACCTGAGGGTGCAGCACTAGATACCAAGGCTCTGAAATTTCGACGTTTTGCAGTTTTTCGCCAACCCCTTCTGCAAAGGCACTATGCCCATGAATAAAAATAGGCACATCGGCGCCCAGTTGCAAACCGAGTTGAGCTAAGTCTTCAATAGCAAGTTGACACCCCCACAGTTCATTTAATACCAATAGTGTGGTCGCAGCATTGGAGGAACCACCGCCAATGCCACCGCCCATCGGTAAATGCTTGTCTAAAGTGATGTCGACCCCTTGGGTGATCTGACAATGTTGCTGAAGTAGCCGGGCTGCTTTGACGACGAGATTGTCATCGGCAGGGAAGTCTAGTTTGCTGGTTAGTGAGATGCTGCCGTGTGGATTCGCAACAAAATACAGTTGGTCGCAATAGTCAATGAATTGAAACAGGGTTTGAAGTTCATGGTAACCGTTAGGAAGACGCCCATTTACATATAAAAATAAATTGAGTTTAGCGGGAGAGAGCCATGGGCCGCTGTTTATTTGTTTAGTCATGTATTTGCCATTGATGAATATTGAGTTTCAATAGAGTGCTTTTTGAGCGAATTTCCAGTTGGCGCGGTAAAGCAAGCTGTCCGTACTGAGCATAATTGAGGTAATTCACCTGCCAGTTATCGGCTGTCGTGAACGCGGCTAAACGATGCTGCGGATTTAATTGATAATCATTTTGAGTCGGGATCCCGAGTAACCAATTCGGTAATTGGGCGATGGGGACTTGCCAACCGGTTAGCTGCATGATTAGTTGTTGCGCATTGTCACCGAAATACTCTTGGTTTTTGGTTTTTACCCACACCTTGTGTGGCTGATAATGTAACTCGATGGCTTGGGTTCCCAAAGGGCCATTGAGTTTGAGAATGCTTTGCTCGCCATCCTGTTGCCAAGACAAATTTGCTGCTTGGCGCGAAGTTTCGCCAATAAAGGCGATCTTGCCACTGAGCTGCCAAGCTGTAAGTTGCTGGAGTTGGCTGAGATGTTGGTCCCACTCACTATTTTTAGTTGTAATTGGGGGCTGGATGGTACAGGCGCTGAGTGACACCGCGAGTACGATAAATAAGGCAAATTGGCGCACAATAGCTCCGGTCTTTTTTTGCAGTATAAAAGTTTGCATAGGTGACTGTAAATTACCTAAAAGCAAAGATGTGTTGTAAAAGCTCGATAAAAATAGTCTAACTGGCGGCGCTTTGCGATGGAGTTTCTTTTATTTAGCCCCTTATTCCCGTACAATTTCTCTTTTTACCCATAGGATACGGCGCAACAAAGCCCCACAGCGATGACCTTGTTAGTCTTAGGAATCAATCATAAATCTGCTCCCATTGGTTTGCGTGAACTTGTCGCGTTTAGCCCAGAGCAAGTCAACCAAGCCTTGAGTAAAGCAGTTGCAGAGCTTGGTGTTGAAATGGTGATCGTATCAACCTGCAATCGTACTGAACTCTATTGTCATTTAGGAGAAGTTGATAGTACCGATGTCATTAATTGGTTAATTTCTTATAAACAGTTGCCCGAACAAGAAATTATCTCTTGCTTCTATCAGCACCAGCATCAGCAGGCAGTCGCTCATTTAATGCGAGTTGCCAGTGGTTTAGATTCGCTGATTTTAGGTGAACCGCAAATTCTTGGGCAAATTAAACAAGCCTACAATGAATCACGTGAAGCCGGTGCCGTCGGCAGTGTATTAGAGCGCTGCTTTCAGCGTGCATTTTCGGTGGCGAAAGAGGTTAGAACCAATACCGATATTGGCGTGAACGCAGTCTCGGTGGCCTTTGCTGCAGTCAGTTTAGCCAAGCAAATCTTTGATGATTTAAGTGAATCTAAAGTGTTGTTGGTTGGTGCGGGCGAAACCATCGAACTGGTGGCAAAGCACTTGGTGGATAAAGGGGTGACGCATTTGATGGTGGCAAACCGAACGGTGTCACGCGCTAAATTGTTAGCTGAGCGATTTTCAGCCGATGCGATAACCTTAAATGACATCCCTTTGCACTTGGCTGACTTTGACATTGTGATTAGTTCTACAGCGAGTCCTTTACCGATTATTGGTAAAGGCATGGTGGAGAGTGCTTTGAAGAAACGTCGTTATCAACCGATGTTTTTAGTCGATATTGCGATCCCGCGAGATATTGAAGAGCAAGTTGGTGAGTTACGCGATGCCTATTTGTATAGTGTTGATGATTTGGAAGGCATCGTTGAGCAGAATATGGCATCACGCGCTCAGGCAGCAGAACAGGCTGAATTTATTGTTGAGACTCATAGCGAAACATTTATGGGCTGGTTACGGTCATTGGAATCGGTAACCACCATTCGTGATTATCGAAGTCATAGTGAGCGGGTCCGCGACGCCGCGGTAGAAAAAGCACTGGAGTCTTTAGCCAATGGCAAAGATCCAGCAATAGTGATCCGTGAAACAGCTTTCCAATTAACTAACAAGCTTATTCACGCCCCAACAGAGGCGATTAATAAGGCGGGACGTGATGGCCGCTTTGATGAATTGGCTGTGATACGAGAGGCCGTAGGCCTAACTAAATAACCTGATTATTGTCGATGCTTCGTTGCTAATCATGGTTGGCGAAGTATTGTATTTATAGAGAGAAAGCATGAAAGCGTCCATTATATCCAAGCTTGAGACCCTACAAGAGCGGTATCAAGAAGTTCAAGTATTGCTCGGTGAGCTAGAAGTTATTTCTGATCAGAACCGTTTTAGAGCCCTGAACAAAGAATACTCTCAACTAGAAGAGGTGGTGAACTGTTTTACCACTTACCAACAGGCACAAGAGAATTTTGATTCTGCCAACGAAATGTTGAACGATGACGATCCTGAAATGCGAGAAATGGCTGAGTTAGAAATCGCCGATGCCAAGCAAGAGATGGCGCGTTTAACCGACGAATTACAGTTATTATTGTTACCGCGGGATCCCAATGATTCACGAAGCGTATTTTTAGAGATCCGAGCTGGCGCGGGTGGTGATGAAGCGGCTATTTTTGCTGGCAATTTGTTCCGTATGTACAGTAAGTTTTCTGAAAATCAGGGCTGGCGGATGTCGATTGTATCAAGCAACGACAGTGAGCAAGGCGGTTATAAAGAGCTGATTGCAAAGATCGACGGTGAAGATGTATATGGTTTAATGAAATTCGAGTCTGGCGGACACCGGGTGCAACGGGTGCCTGAAACTGAGTCACAAGGCCGGATCCACACCTCTGCTTGTACCGTCGCAGTGATGCCGGAGATCCCTGAAGCCGAACAAATCGAAATTAATCCCGGTGATTTACGGATCGATACCTTCCGAGCTTCTGGCGCGGGGGGGCAGCACGTGAACAAGACTGACTCTGCGATTCGTATTACCCATATACCCAGTGGAGTGGTGGTGGAATGTCAGGAAGAGCGTTCTCAGCATAAGAACCGGGCCAAAGCGATGTCAGTATTGTCGGCTCGTTTACAGGCTGCAGAAGATGATAAACGTCGTGCAGAAGAAACCAGCATGCGTCGTGAGTTGGTTGCCAGTGGCGATCGGAGCGAGCGGATCCGCACCTATAACTATCCACAAGGTCGCGTGAGTGACCATCGTATTAACCTTACTTTATATCGCTTAAACGATATTATGGAAGGGGATTTATTAGCCTTACTCGACCCTATTTTACAAGAATTTCAGGCAGACCAACTCGCGGCCTTGGCAGATAATGACGCCTAAGCCACCAAGCATCGCGGAGGCTTTAAATTGGGCGAAGCAGACTCTATTTAGTGGTGAGTCTCCGCAGATTGATGCTCGCGTATTATTACAATATGTATTGCAATGTGAACCAGCATACCTGATGACTTGGCCTGAGCGTCACTTAACGCAAGCTCAATGGGATGATTATCAATATTGGGTATTTAAGCGCCAAGGGGGACAGCCAGTGGCTTATATTACTGGTTTACGTGAATTTTGGTCCTTACCTTTAAAAGTATCAGCGGCGACGCTCATTCCACGTCCCGACACTGAAGTTTTAGTTGAACTAAGCCTAAAGAAAGTCACTAACCAAGCCGATACAGAAATAGTTGACCTTGGTACAGGCACGGGGGCGATCGCTTTAGCAATTGCCAGTGAGTTGCCCTTGGCCAAAGTATATGCTTGTGATGTGCGTTTAGATGCGGTTGAACTAGCGCGTGAGAATGCTCAAGGTTTAGATTTAGAACGAGTTGATATAAGACAGGGTTCTTGGTTTAGTCCGTTTGAGGGGCAACGCTTTAATTTAATTGTGAGTAATCCACCCTATATTGACCCGCAAGACCCACATTTACAGCAAGGTGATGTGCGTTTTGAACCAAGCTCTGCACTTACTGCTGAGCTTCGAGGTTTGGCTGATATTCAGCATATCATTAGTTCTGCTCAGGCTTATTTAAAGCCGGGTGGGTGGCTGCTGTTAGAGCATGGTTTCGATCAAAAAGAAGCCATTCAGCAACGATTAACTGCTGAAGGTTTTGTACAAGTATTTACCGCGCAAGACTATGGTGGCATGGATAGAGTCAGTGGCGGTTGTTATCTCGTTTAGTTGGACGGGTTATAACATCGTCAGTTGGGTGACTGAACAATTAGCTAAAGGATAGGGATTGAGTGATTTTTCGCATTTTAGGTATTGAAGAAGAAATCGCTGGGCAATCTTTTGGGGAGGTCCGCAAGAGTTTGCATCGACTGTGGTTAGATTGGCTTAAGGTCAACCCTGTTGCGCAGGGCACCGCTCCGCGTTTTGAACAATTAAAGCAATTGTTCTACCAAGACTTAGGTTTTAGTGGTGATTGGCAAAGTTACTACCATAGTAACAATTTGTTGATTCATGATGTGCTAGAGCGGCGCAGTGGAAATGGCACGACTTTGTCCGTGTTATTTCATTATTTTGCTCGTAAATTAGAGCTAGAATGTCAGGCTATTGTATTTCCTGCGCAAACGATATTAGCCTTTAACATTGAAGGGCAGGGGGTATATTTTGATGCCTTTGCTGGAGAATCCAAAAGCTTGGCGCAGTTAGCGGTGATGCACCGTGGTTATAAGGGCAATTTGGCCAGTTTAATTAAGGAAAACCTGCAACCACTCTCTTCGGTAGAGATGACGCTACGCTGGTTAGCAGAGCTGAAGGCGGCTTGTTTACGGGAAGAACTATTTGAGATGGCCTTACGGACCTCTCAGGTTTTGCTGCGTTTAAAACCTGGTGATCCTCACGAAATGCGTGATCGCGGTTTTATTTACCAACAATTGGATTGCAATAGTGTTGCAATTAACGATTTTGAATATTTTATTGAGCAATGTCCCGATGATCCCTTATCGAAGATACTGAAGATGCAGATCAACACGATGGACGCTCAGCCTGCAATTTTGCATTAAGAGGAATAGCATGCAGCAACAAACGATTAATATTGGCGAAATTAAAGTCGCCAACGATGCACCCTTTACCTTATTCGCTGGGATGAATGTACTAGAATCTCGTGAATTGGCGATGCGCATCGCCGAGCATTTTGTGGAAGTCACCGACAAGCTTGGTATCCCCTATGTATTTAAAGCTTCGTTTGATAAAGCGAACCGCTCTTCTATTCATTCTTATCGTGGTCCTGGAATGGAGCAAGGTTTACGTTTACTCGAAGAGATCAAACAGCAGTTTGCTATTCCAGTGATCACCGATGTTCACGAAGTGGCGCAAGCGGCTCCTGTGGCGGCGGTCGCTGACGTGATTCAATTACCGGCATTCTTGGCCCGTCAAACAGATTTAGTGGAAGCGATGGCTCGCACGGGGGCGGTGATTAACGTTAAAAAACCGCAGTTTTTGAGCCCATCACAGATGGGAAATATTGTCGATAAATTTGCCGAATGTGGCAACAATCAGGTGATATTGTGTGAGCGGGGCAGTAACTTTGGTTATGACAATTTAGTCGTCGATACGCTGGGGTTTGGCATCATGAAGCAAGTGAGTCGAGGCGCACCCGTTATTTTGGATGTGACTCATGCCTTACAGTGTCGTGATCCTTTAGGTTCGGCTTCGGGTGGGCGTCGAGAACAGGTTGGAGACTTGGCTAAGGCAGGCATGGCGACGGGTTTAGCGGGGCTGTTTCTGGAGGCTCATCCTGATCCTGATGATGCTTTATGTGATGGGCCAAGTGCCTTGCCTTTATCGAAACTAGAACCTCTCCTTAAGCAAATTAAAGCGCTGGATGATTTGGTGAAGTCTTTCGACAATTTAGATACCCTCTCAAAATAAGAAATTTGTCGTTAATGGTAACTTTAAGTTTCCCTGAGCTTTTTCTCTTGTTAGGGTAAACTGAATAAGCTAGACGTATTCGCTAGGTCTAGCGACTTTGCTAAACAGATAAAATGGAAGTGATATGTTAAAAAAAGCCTTGCGCACCGCTTGTTTGGTCGTGACTTTGGGTTACCTAAGCGCTTGTGCTAGCACTTCAAGCCAGACGCCGAATACAGTTGTTCTTGCAACGCCATTACAGGTGAATTATCAATCAGAAGTTGCGCTGGCTCGCTTGGGACAAATGCTTAGTTCTGGTGAATATGATCAACAACAGATGGCGCAGCTATATTACGAACGAGGCATTGTATTTGATCGTGTTGGGCTACGAGCCTTAGCCCGCTTCGACTTTAATCGAGCCATTCAGTTAAAGCCCGACTTTGTCGAAGCGTATAACTTTCTGGGGGTTTACTTTACCTTAGCCGAAGAATTTGACAGTGCTTTTGAAAGCTTTGATTCGGCCTTGGAGCTTGAGCCAGATTATGCATTCGCTTACTTTTATCGCGGTTTAGCACTGAATTACGCAAATAAGCCAAAGTTGGCAGTGGTTGATGTTAAACGCTATGCTGCTCAGGCTCCCAATGATCCTTACCGCGTATTATGGCGTTATCTCATTCAATTAGAAGCGGGTGAAACAGACGCATTAACAACGCTACAAGCGGCTTTAGCTGAATACTCTAGCGAACAGGACTGGGGTTGGCAGATTGTTCGCCTCTACGCTGGCCAAATCGATCAACAGCAGTTTTTGGCCAGTACGATGGCTGGCGAAACGGATAATCGCGCTTTGGCGGAGCGGCTTTGTGAAGCATACTTCTATATGGCGAAGCTCGCACAACGGGCGGGGAATCAGACCTTGGCCAGCAGTTATTTCAAACTCTCTTTAGCGAATAACGTTTATGATTTTGTCGAACATCGTTTAGCTTTATTTGAGTTGCACCGCTATGAGAGCCAACCCTAACCGGCTCTCATTGAGCTTGTTTTAGTCTTGCTGGTGGCGGATCCCAGCAATTTGATGCCAGTAGCCATTGACACTATCCGGCGTAGGAAATCGTTCGGTAGTTTGGCTGCGGCGGCGAAAGGCTTCTAGGTGTTCGATACTATCTTCACCTAGTGGACTAATTCTCACGATATCGACCAAACCCTGCATACTTTGTTGGTCATTAATTAAGTCGTAACAATCTCCCGACATGGTTTGAATACCATTTAATACAAATAGTGGCTGGCCTTCTTGGCTATCGACGCGGCGTCCATTTGGGTAATTAATGCAGCAGGTTTCGCAGTTGTCTTTGCTTTTCCCCTCAGCCTGAGCGGTAAAACAACGGGCTGAATAAGCCAGTGGTAAATGCCCGTAAGCAAAGACCTCTATCTCAAAGCGTTCACGGATCCCCATTTCAATACATTCATTACTAAGTTTTTGTAGCCAATCTCGGGAAAGTTCAACGGGCATTACCCAGCGTTGCATTCCTTGGTCAAGCAATACTTTCAGCGCATAGCCATTGTAAATATTAACCGCAGGACCGCAGACGAAAGGCAAACTGGCTCTATGTGCTTCTTCGATGGCACTAAAGTCATTTGCTTCGATTAAAAAATCGCCATTACTGACTAATTTTTGAAGTTGTTTAATCTCTGAAGGTGCTTCTAACAAAGCCATGGTCGATATTACAACTTGTTTGCCAGCGAAGCTGAGTTGTTTCGCTAAGTCTAGCCAGTCTTGTACCTTCATATTGCGTCGTTTGCTACATACGGTTTCGCCGAGATAGACAATGTCGGCGCTGCTGGCCTTGGCTAGATGATAGAACTCTTCAATTTGTTGGTTGGGCCAATAATATAGAATTGGTCCTAGTGCATATTTCATATGGTACCTATCCTTTATTGCCAAGCTTTTTGGTAAGCACCCAAAGTGGTTTGGCTGCCTTCAGATAAATTAGCTAATTGACTCATCCAGTGGCTTTTCGCGGAAAAACTCTCTGGGTTTGCTTTAAAGCTATCGATTGCTTCTCGCCACACTTGGGTCACTTGAGCGACATAGGCGGGACTACGTTGGCGCCCCTCTATTTTTACAGCGGCTATATTGGCGGCGAATAACTCTGGAATCAGTTCAATGGTATTGAGGCTGGTGGGTTCCTCTAAGGCATGATAACGCTGTCCGTCTACATCAAAACGCCCCTTACATAAGGTGGGGTAGCCGGCGGTTTCATTCGGAGCATAGCGGTCAATCAGAATGTTGTTTAGCCTAGACTCTAAGCCCTGTTCGGTTTCTTGCCAACGGACATAAGAAGCGGGTGAACAGGCTCCAACGGTATTGGGCGATTCTCCGGTTAAATAGGAGGACAAATAACAGCGACCTTCTGCCATGACACAAAGGCTACCAAAAGCAAATACTTCCAGCTCCATATCTGGGCAAGCTCTCGAGAGTTGTTTGACCTGATGGATGGATAATACTCGTGGTAGCACAACACGTTTTACCGCAAAGTTACGTTGATAAAAAGCGATGGCCGAAGCATTGGTTGCCGAGGCCTGCACCGAGAGGTGAACTTCTAGGTCTGGGTACTGTTGCTTCGCATATTCGAGCAAACAAATGTCGGCTAGAATGACGGCGTCAGCGCCGATATCAACGGCGCGGTCAATGGCTGAGAACCAAAGATGTTGCTGTTGTGGATGTGCAAAAGTATTAATCGCAATATGTAATTTACGCCGATGTTGCTTTAAGTAGTCGACCGCTTTATCAAGCTTCTTTCCTTCAAAGTTTAAACCAGCAAAATGGCGAGCATTAGTGGCGTCTTTAAAGCCAATATAGATAGCGTCGGCGCCGTGATCCACCGCCGCTTTAACTGCAGGTAAAGAGCCTGCAGGGCAAAGTAATTCCATAGGTCCCTCTCAAGAGATTTTTTGTTATTTTACTGGTCTTAGTTATTCAGGATATTGACTCAGAGCAGGTTTGATGTTGGCAAAGTTGAGTAAACTGAATCACTTATCTGCTCGATCTATTGTTTATATATGAGGAAATGAAGTGCTGGATAGCTTGAAACAATCTTTAGTGAAAGACATGCCCAAAATATTGAGCATTCCTGTGAAGTTCTGTCCTTTTGCTGTGCAAGGCTTGGTTTTAGAGAAAGCGCTAGCCCTTGCTTTTGCGGAAGCAATTGAAGAAGGCGATCTTGATTTTTTGCTACAACGTTGGTTGAAGCTTGAAGTGACCGATCTAAATGCTAGCTGGTTTGTCACTTTTCAACAGGGAAAATTGCGGGTTCAAGCGAATGCGCCTCAAATTGATGTCAGTTTTTCTGGTCAGCTTAATGAATTTGTATTGCTCATGGGACGCCAAGAAGATCCAGATACATTATTTTTTCAACGCCGCTTAAAAATAGAAGGTGATACCGAGCTCGGTTTAGAACTTAAAAATTTACTGGACAACTTAGACTTTGACAGCCTGCCCGCATGGCTTAGCGAAGGCTTGAAAAAAAGTGCCGGCATGGTGCTGCAATATCATAGCGCGTAACAGGGTTTGCGATTTAACCAGCCATTTGGTGCTTTTTAAATGGTCACTATAAAGTAGCTAGCAGAATCCTTGTGCTTATTTCTCCTTAGGAAACACGGCAATTCGGGTCTGTTTGCTCTTGGTATGCTTCTGCTGGCGGTGATTCAAATTCATTTATCTCAATAAAACTGAACATAAAAAATCATTCGCTGCCAGGTTTCTATCGCTTAAATCTCTCAAATTGTTGTTGGATTTGTTGATAAAGTTCTGTGGTCCATGGGGGTAAGTGATCTGGTACTGGAAACAGCGGCAATAGCCTTGGATCGTGCGGGGCGATAACCACTGAACTATTGCCGGGGCCAATACGTTCCACCAAGATAAATAAATCTTCGATATTTTGATCGCCGATGGCTAAACAGCCGATTGATGACGCTTTGCCATGAATAAAAATGTTTGAACCGGGCTGCTTGCGTTGTTCCAACTTTGCTTTGGCAAGATCGAAACTATTAGGGTAGTTCAGTTTCATCGAAAGATGAAATTGACTATTCGGGTTTAGAGCCTCAATCTGATAGATCCCCTCGGGGACTTGCAAGTCCCCTTCTCGAAGCTTTGGCCCTGCCGTGCCACTCGCATGTCGGATCCAATAAGTATGAATAAAGTGATAACCCTCCCCACTGTCGGCCCATAGCTCTAAGCGTCGTGAACGTTTGCTCGTCAATAAGGTGATTTTTTGCGGCGGGTAATCGACTTTAGCGGCGACAAATAGCGGTAATAAACGCTTTAGACTATCGTTATGGTAGGCCTTTATAGCCTGACTAATGGAGCGTTTTCCTGCTAAGTGCTGAGTCGAGTTTGGCCATGTAGCAGCCATTATAGAAAAACAATAGCCACCAAGGAGGGCATAAAAGCATAGTCGAATGAAACTCAAAGGTGAATGCTCGGTAGATTGCTGAGGCTGCAGTGTACTTGTTGTTTTGTCTTCTGACTAGCGTTGCCATGTTGGCTGCTGGTTGAATTTGCTGACTAGGCAAGTCGTGAAAATGAGAAATTTGGGGATTGGGATGAAATACAGGATTAAGTTACTCATTGCTTGTTCTCTATTCACGAGTATTCAGCTACAAGCTCATACATTGGAAGAGCTGAGTTACATGAGTGAAGACTTTTTCCCTTACAACTATGTTGAACAGCAACAGCCGCAAGGTTTTGCTGTGGAACTGTTAAGTTTGGTATTTCAGCAATTGGGTAGCCCGCTCCCAGAGATCCAGTTTTTACCTTGGAAACGGGCATACGCAAAACTGCAGCAACTGCCTTATACGGTGTTATTTTCAACTATTAAAACTGCCCAGCGAGAGTCAAAATTTAAATGGGCTTGTCCAATTAACATCGGTCAGGCCAATTTATATGCACTGAATGACAGCAAAATTGAGATCACGGCGTTGGCGGATTTAGCGAATTATAAAGTTGCATTACTCAGCGGTCAGTCGATCCATGCTTATCTAAATGATGCTGGCCTACAGCATAATATCGTGGCGATTAAGACGATTGAGCAAGCATTTAAATTATTAGCGCTACGCCGAGTTGATTTGTTGGCTCTGGTCTCGGAGCACATCGACCCACATGAACTAAGCTTCAAACAAGTCTATAGTTTGTTCGATAATGAATACTGTTATGCTTTTCATCCATCGGTGAGTGAGCCCGAATTACGACGCTTTCAACGAGCCTTGCAGTTAGTCGTCAGCTCTGCGAGTTATCAAAAGCTCTACCAAAAGTATTTTAAGTAGTTGCCTTATGGTTGGTTCCGACTTTAGTCGTAGGCTCGTGTTAATAACTTGTTAATTTGCAACTTGTTCATTAGCATGATTATTCGCTCGCTTGAAGATGGCGGGTGCCATAGAAATTCATCGAGAGCTGCTGATAATTGGCGTGATTAAGGCGTCGAGAGCTTTGAGTCGTTGATGACGCACGCTTAAATCAGCAAGTTGTAGGCTAGGGCTGAGTTTTCATCGTTTAGATATTCAGGATCAAGGGTTCGCGTGGTCGTAGAACCTTTACTAAGGAGAGTAAATCATGGCTTATTGGCTAAAAAGTTTATTACTACTGACAACAATGCTCGGTGTAACAGCGCAAGCGGACACCGCTAAAAACTACTTGTTGGCAACTGCGAGTACCGGAGGAACCTATTATCCGGTGGGGGTCGCATTGGCAACCCTAACTAAGGTGAAGATCCAACCGACCCATAAAGTGAGTGTTTCTGCGATTAATTCTGCTGGTTCAGCGGAGAACATTAAGTTATTGCGTGATAAAGAAGCTCAGTTTGCCATCTTACAGGGGCTCTATGGTTCCTATGCGGTTAATGGGAGTGGTCCTCTTGAACAACAAGGAAAGCAAACTCATCTGCGCTCTATTACTATGTTATGGCAGAATGTTGAGCAATTTGTTATTCAAAAGCAATACGCGAAAACAGGGGATATTAGCGACCTACTAGCATTAACTGGAAAGACACTCGCCTTGGGTAAGAAAAACTCCGGAACTATTGGCTCGAACCGTTTTCTACTGGGGCATCTTGGGGTTGATATTGATAGCCAAATGAAACTTTTTTCTGCAGGTTATGGCCCCTCTGCGGAAGCGCTACAAAATGGCCAAGTAGTCGGCATTAACACGCCGGCAGGGGCTCCTACCGGGGCTATCACTAAGTTATTTGCCGCAGCGGCGAAAGATGTTGTACCGCTGGATATTAGCGATGAGCAAATGCAGCAGGCAAATGGGGGCCTGGGTTTATGGACTCGGTATGTGATACCCGCAGGCACCTACCCGAATCAGGCAAAGGACTGGAATACCATTGCGCAACCGAATTTTTTAGCGGTACATGCTGACGTGGATGAAGAATTTGTTTATTTGTTGACCAAAACGATTTACGAAAACTTGGCTTTTTTACAGGCGATCCATAAAGCAACCCTCGCCATGTCGTTAGAAAAAGCGCTGGCAGGTTTGCCTGCTCCACTTCATCCCGGTGCGGCACGTTACTATCGCGAACAGGGGATTCAAATTCCCGATAACTTGGTGGCGAAATAAGCGCTTGTTTTGGCTTAACAAGTCAGTGAGTTTGCTTGTTAAGCCTCTCCATATCATAAGACCAAGCCGAATCACCGATAGAAAGGGCTTCAAATATTCAGTGCGAAGGCCTCTCGTGAGCATTGATCCCGTGGTCATCTTTTGCTGATGGAAGCAATTCTCATCATACGTGCACTTCGCATGCACTTTTATTTATGCACCGCGCATTATTGTTACTCAAGGAGCTTCTGCTATGCAATGGAATGCAGTCCCCGATAGTATCCGTCAAGAAGTCAACGAAACCCGTTCCTTGTCATTGGTGTATGTGCTGGGGATCGTGATTAGTCTAGTGCATGTCTATTTCAATATTTTCGCCGATATTGCAGTTCTGCAACAAAATATTATCCACTTTGCAGGTTTTGTCTTGTTATGTGGCTTGCTGAAGCCGCTGACAAAGCATCACTTGGCCAGTTGGTTGGATCGTATATGGGTATTTTCTATCACGCTGTCAGCGATTTATTTGCTGTTTGCCGAAGACTTGATTTACCAACGGGGCGTTCGTTTAGTCACTCTCGATTGGATCTGCGGCATAGTGGTGATCCTCGGCGCGATTGATATGACGCGTCGGGCGACAGGTTGGGTGATCCCATTGCTCATTGTGAGCTCTATTTCCTATTTGGCCTGGTGGGGCAATTATGTGCCGGGCGTGTTTCAATTCAAAGGTTTAAGTCTAGAGACGCTGTTGTTTCGAAGTATTTATGGTGACGATGCCATCTTTGGCAACATCGCCCGAATTTCGGCGAGCTTTGTGTTTATGTTTATCCTGTTTGGTGCCTTTTTATTACGCTCGGGCGCAGGGGATTTTGTGATCCACTTGTCAAAAAGCATCGCCAGTAAACTGGTTGGCGGACCAGGGATTGTGGCGATTATCGCCTCAGGTTTAACCGGGACTATTTCTGGTAGCGCAGTGGCCAATACGGCTTCAACTGGGGTGGTGACGATTCCTCTGATGAAAAATGCTGGATTTAGTGCACGTTTTGCTGCCGCCGTTGAGGCTTCGGCGTCGACTGGAGGGCAAATTGTCCCCCCGATTATGGGGGCTGGTGCCTTTGTGATGGCTAGTTATACTCAGATCCCCTACAGCACCATCGTCATCGTGAGTATTTTTCCTGCGATATTGTATTTTGCCTCACTGGTATTTTACGTGCGAACGGAATCTTACAAAATGGGTTTAACGCGTACCATGGAAAAAGGCGCGCCCTTACTGCCGATGGTGTTGCGAGAAGGTTTATCCTTTATTGTGCCCGTGAGTTTATTGATTAGCTTACTGGTGATGGGGTATACCCCGACTTATGCGGCGGTGATCGCAATTATCACGGTGGTTATCAGTTCCTGGTTTACCCCGAATAAGATGGGTTTTCGAGCCATCGCCGATGCATTTGCACTAGGGGCGCGAAATATGGTGGTAACTGCGGTATTGCTCTGTTCCGTAGGCCTGATTGTGAATGTGATCGCCACCGCCGGGATTGGTAATACCTTTTCGTTAATGATTACCGAGTGGTCAGGCGGAAGCTTATTATTGGCCTTATTGTTGGTGGCTATCGCTTCTTTGGTTTTGGGGATGGGTTTACCGGTCACTGCCTCATATATTGTACTGGCGACCTTGTCGGCACCCGCCTTGTTACAATTAATGGCGAACGCCGAGTTGGTGAGAGTGTTGAGCACCACAGAGATCAGCAGTGAGCTGCATGCGGTATTAATGCTGCTGGGGGTGGGGGCAGAGCAAAGCAGTTTGAGCTTAGTGGAGGCGCAAACTTTAGTCAGTCAAATCCCTGATGAGATGATGGCCTTGCTGCAACCGATGTTGCTTGATGATGGCAAAATAGCGATGTTGTTGCTGTCTGCTCATTTAATCATTTTCTGGTTGTCGCAAGACAGTAACGTAACCCCGCCAGTTTGTTTATGTACCTTCACTGCTGCCGCTATCGCCAAGTCGCCACCAATGGCGACCGGTTTTACTTCCTGGAAAATCGCCAAGGGTCTATACATCATTCCCTTGTTATTTGCCTATACGCCTTTAGTGCAGGGGGCGGGGTGGGAGCCGATACTCGTGTTTGCTTTTGCTTTGCCCGGCTTATACGCCTTTACTTTAGTGATGCAGGGCTGGCATAAACGACAGCTACAGATTTGGGAGCGAGTGCTGATGGCCGCGTTGGCCACGGCTTTATTGTATCCTTTGGGTTTTGTTTGGCAGTTGTTTAGCTTGTTCTGCCTAATTATATTTGTGCTTTACCTTGGCAAAAGCGCCAAACTGAAACTGTCTTCGGTGGAGTCGTGAAAAACCGCCAGCAAGCTCAGTGATAGTGCTTAAGTGCCTGGCGGATACTTCAAACAACTTAGTTCAAACATCTTAGGGAATGCCGGGTAGAACAAGAATTCGTCAATCCATAAAAAGTTTGACTCAATTGGCTGAATTGCGAGCGGTTGAACTGAAATAGCCTTTACATTTTAAAATCATAAACGTAATATTCACACCGCTGCGGAGGGGTGGCAGAGTGGTCGAATGCACCGGTCTTGAAAACCGGCAAGGGTTAATAGCCCTTCGAGAGTTCAAATCTCTCCTCCTCCGCCATATTAACTTGGCATGTCATCAATCAGAACATGACACTTTAATTGCAGCAACACCCCTGCGGAGGGGTGGCAGAGTGGTCGAATGCACCGGTCTTGAAAACCGGCAAGGGTTAATAGCCCTTCGAGAGTTCAAATCTCTCCTCCTCCGCCATTTTTAAAAGCCATGCTAAAGCATGGCTTTTTTCGTTTCTGCTCGGCACTTATTGTGCGAGCGGATAAAGACGCAGGTAGTTTTTCAGGGCATTTGCTAGATTTACCGACCAAAACTGTCCCGCTAAACTTAAGTTAAGCTGTTGGCCGTGCTGTGTGACCAGGCCGTTTTTTTGCCAAGCATCAAACAGCGTTTGACAATGGCGAAACACCTGCGCGCCTTGAGGAAGTTTAGCCGCGCTTAGCTCTCCTTGGTCACAGCCGCTGACAATGGCAGCTTGTAGCGTGGCATCTTGGCTCGGTGGGGTTAAGGTTTGAAAAGCCCAGCTGTTTTCTTGCACTGCATTTCTCCAGGTATCGATATCGCGAAACTGCATCATGCTAAAGCCATTGATTTTTCCGCCAGCCCCGGCGCCAATGGGCAAAATATCGACCCCCTGCTTGACCAGGCTATTGTAATGGCTTTGCTCTCGGGGATCGCTTGCCCAATGACAATAACTCAGCTGCTTTAAACCCTGCTTGGTGAAAAACTGATGCCCTTGGCGGTACATCAGTGCTTTTTCGCTGGTGCTTAAAGGTTGGGCAACTCCCTCCTTCTCCGAATTTCGTTGTAATGCGGTACCGCCAAATGTGAGCAGTTGATAGAGATCGACACCATGGACACCGCTGCTCAGCACATCTTGTAGATCCTGCTGCCAGTTTTCAGTCGTCTGATGGGGCAGACCATAGAGTAAGTCGATGGCAATAGTCGCTTGTTGTGAAGCGCTTAATTGTTGCAGCCGTTGGAGAATGGTCTCACGTTGGTCGAGCCGTTTGGCGCTGCGACGAACCTGGCTGTTAAAGCTTTGCACTCCAAAAGAGAAGCGATTAAATCCGCCCGCGAGCGCGGCGGAAAACTTGTCATCGTCAAATCGATTGAGTCGACCCTCTAAGGTGATTTCGCAGTCACTACTTAAAGGAAAGTAATGTTGGATCAGCTGACCAAGTTGCTTCAGTTGGGCTGAGTTTAAATCGGTGGGGGTGCCGCCGCCCACGTAGACTGCGTCGAAGGGCTGAGCCTTGCTCCAGGGATAAGCTGCTTTGGCCTTGAGCTCCTGTTCTAAAACTGCGAAATATTGGTCCATCATTTGCGGGCTACTGGCATATTGAAAAAAGCTGCAGAAACTACAGCGCACGCGACAAAAGGGGATATGAATATAAATCGCACGCTTTTGCTGTGAGGTTGGCGAAGCTGAAAGTTGTGCAAAGAGCTTGTTGAATGCGGTATCTCCTGACAGCTGTGCGCCGGTATTTTGCTGTGCATGGGCGGTGGTTTTTTTAGCGAAGGCAAACTGTAAAGGCGAAGGGCTTGCCTGGCCGGTGAGTGCTTCGGGTAAGGACGACAAAGACAGAGAATTTACTTGAGTCATGATTGGCTTCACAAAGTATTTATTGCAAATGTAAATTATTATCATTTGCATTTCATTGATCTAGACCAAGTCTACGCTGCTAAATGTTGAACAACATCTTTGGCTGATATCTGAGAAAATTGCCAATATAACTTGAATTTTCTTTGTAAGACTCTGTTCTTGTTGAAAGTAACTGAACTATTATTATTCTTCATTAACTGATCATCAAGGAATGAAGATGAAGCGCTGTTATCGTTTTGCAATATTACCCTTTGTGCTACTCATGAGTGTGTTAGTGGGCTGCAGCACCCAGCCCAGTCATAGTTGGCAGCCTGATCATAGCTATAAAATCACCGTGTTACATACCAACGATCATCATGGCCGTTTTTGGCAGAATAAATACGGCGAATACGGATTGGCGGCGCGTAAAACCCTCATCGATGGGATCCGTAAAGAGGTCGCGGCTGCAGGGGGCAGTGTATTACTGTTGTCTGGCGGGGACATTAATACTGGTGTTCCGGAGTCAGATTTACTGGATGCCGAGCCTGACTTTAAGGGGATGAAGTTACTCGGTTATGATGCGATGGCTTTAGGCAATCATGAGTTTGATAACAGCTTGGCGGTGCTGGCGCAGCAGCAGGAGTGGGCGGGATTTCCCTTCTTATCGGCCAATATTTATCAACGATCCACCGGTCAGCGTAAATTTCAGGCCTATACAATTTTCGACCTGCAGGGCGTTAAAGTGGCGGTGATCGGTTTTACGACGGAAGATACCTATAAATTGGTGCATCCCGATACGGTGGCTGATATCGAGTTTCGGGATCCCAAAGTCGAGGCGAAGAAGGTACTGGCAGAACTGCATCAACAAGAGCAACCGGATTTAGTATTTGCGGTGACCCACATGGGGCACTACGCCAATGCGCAACATGGGGTTAATGCGCCGGGTGATGTGAGTCTGGCGCGTTCATTAAAACCAGGTGAGTTAGACTTAATCGTTGGTGGCCACTCTCAAGAGCCAGTGTGTATGGAGCAGCCAAACCGTTACGATGTTCATTTTAAGCCTGGCGCGGAGTGTCAACCCGACCAACAAAATGGCACCTGGATCGTGCAAGCCCACGAATGGGGGAAGTATTTGGGACGCGCCGATTATACGTTTAAAAATGGTGAGTTTAGCCTCGATAGTTATCGCCTTATTCCAGTAAATTTGAAGAAAAAAGTACTGCTTGACGGTAAAAAGCTGCGGGTATTGGTCGCCGACGAAATTGCCGCCGATCCGCAAGCTTTAGCTTTGTTGAGTCCTTATCAGCAACAGGGGCAGGCGCAACTTGGGGTGAATATTGCGCAGCTCAAGGGACGTCTGGAAGGGGATAGAAATAAGGTGAGGTTTGCTCAAACCAACCTCGGTCGAATGATCGCAACGGCGCATATGCAGCGGGTGAATGCTGACTTTGCGGTGATGAACTCTGGCGGAGTGCGTGCTTCGATTGAGCCCGGTGATGTGAGCTATAAAGATGTTCTTACGGTACAACCCTTCTCCAATACCATTACCTATGTGGACATGAGCGGTGCTGAAGTGCTCGAGTATTTGTCGGTCGTGGCGACCATGCCGGTGGATACCGGGGCCTATGCGCAATTTGCTGGGATTGAGATGACCGTGAGTAACGGCAAGGTGAGCGATGTGGTGATTGCTGGTCAGCCGCTGGACAGCGCTCAAACCTACCGCTTTACTGTACCAAACTTCAATGCAGCAGGCGGCGATGGTTACCCTAAGATTACCGAACATCGGGGTTTTGTTGATACTGGCTTCGTGGATGCTGAAGTGCTAAAAGCCTTTATGCAACAGCATAGCCCGCTGAATGCGGCAGATTTCGCGGCTCAAGGAGAGATCACTTATCGCTAATTAAACGTTTCATCAATCAAGCTACATAACTGATTCTGGAGTTGGCTCCTTGCTTGATGGTTGCCTCGAAAATTTGGTCTCGAGCCTTATAATCGTCGGAGTATAGTGCTTAATACTTGCGTATTCATTGGGACTGATCAGTATTTTTCTAGGTCTGTTGTTAGGCTTGAACCACCGCCGACTTCAGGATTAACTCATACCATTACTTATCTTGGTATAAACCCGATTGCTGTTTTGCTAGCAAGTTGGGTAGCCGTTAAACCCATTTAGTGGTTGGTTGAATTGCATCATACATAGCTTTGTTATCTCACGCGGCTTTAAGCGTATAGACGAAGGGATATCACTTGGCTAAGTTCTCAAAAATTTGGATTACATCGACTGATTGGTTTTATGAATTTTCGGCTTAGCTTTCTTATGGCGTCACATCTAGGCGGTTGGGGAGAAACAACTCATATCAGCAGTGAGAGGATTGTGTCGCTTGTTCGATGAATAACTCACGATAAGATTTTGTCTCTAGGTCTGGAGTGCTTAAACCAAATTGACTGGCTAAGCTTTCGAGTTCAACTTTATAGTTTGCTAGCATTGACTGCTCATCGGTCATAATCGCAAATTCAGCAAAGTGTCCAATTCCTTCGAGATAATCTAGTGTTACATGGTACTGACCGATGAAGTAAATACTACGGATTTTTTTTGCTTGTAAAGCGACCTGATAGCCCATAGTTTGCAACATACTTTTTGCTGAGTTTGCATTGATGATATTCGTCGCTTCACAGCGATCAAACTCTGGACCTTTGACTATCCATAATTTTATTCCCGACGGTTCCATCTCACGGATACAAACACTCTTATTTTGCGCTTGAAGTTGTTGAGTGGATGTATCGAAGTAGCAATCCGATTCGACGTTATCTAGAAGCATTACCTTATGAGGTATCTTAGCTAAGGTTTGCAAAAAATCAGATTTTGACGGCAATTTAAATTTTAGTTCGACTTCATATTGCCCCTTGAAATGCTCTGAACTCATTTATTTTGCTTTCTTATTTTATCGGGAAGGACTGAATATTAGCATGACTGTAGCGCTAAAGTAGACAAAAACTCTTGAACCAAAGCGTGTGGGTGCGAAGCTTGCGACGAGCTGGCTAGCTCGTTGATTCAATGGTGCGATGTGACATTTCATTAATTATGTGGTATCGCAATATGCTATGGTGGGTCGAAGTAGTTTATTGTATTCAGTGTGATGCCACATGCGATGAGAGATGAGTTCTAAACGTGGTATTATTAATAACAATTAAAACAGTAGAGTTATAATATGTTGATTACATTTAGCTGTAAAGCCTATGCGGATATTACGATGTTTGGTGATGTGGGCCTACAGATGTTGAAGATGATGGGCCAAAGTGACAACGTGCCCGGAGCAATTTTGGCTGCAGATGTGGCAACCGCACTTGCTCAGTTAAAAGCTGCGATAGACCTAGCGGAAAAAGCGCCGGAACTTGGCGATATCAAAGATGAAGCCGACGATTTGATTGAAGCGCCAGTGAGTTTGGGGCATCGAGCATTTCCCTTAATTGAGTTATTGACCGCAGCTGCTAAAGAAGAATGTAACGTGATGTGGGAGGCGATTGGTAATCAACATCCATAAGGATGGCTAAGGCTTTTTGTCTGATTGCTTTGCGTAAGGTTTTTAGGGTGACAATAATCATGTAATAAGTATCTGTCAAACATACTAAGTCGCCTTGTTAGTAACAGCATTAGCCTCAGTTATAGTGTCCACTCATGTTAGTTTCTAAGTACGATTTGGCGGCTTCAACCTTGAGTCGGTGTACGTTTTTGTTAAACAGGCGTTGGTGGAATATGAATTTGAGATATTCATATTTGAATGAAACTGTTTTGTTGGTGATTGTTGATTCAGAACTTCAGTAAGAACATTGTTATTTCATTGCTGTTAAGTCATTTACGAAATCAGCGAAGTAAGCCTGCTTAAGGTTAGTTGAGAGTATGTTTTTCGGTTTTTCGCGCGCGTTGATGGCGCGGCTAAACGAAGGATCACTGAAGATACTTGTTAAAAATCATATCATAAGTACCGTCTTCCTTCATCGATGCAAGAGCTTTGTTGTAATCTGCAATGAGTTGTGTGAAGTCGCGTTTTCTTGTGAATGCGAGGTAACTTGGAACCGCCTCCAGATTCGGGGATAATTGCCTTATTTTATTGATTTCTCCCAGCGATTTAGCGGTGCTTAACACAACATGCCGATAGGAAGGGATCAAATCTACTCGGCCAGCTAAAAGTTTTCGAACATTACTTTTAGAGTTTTGAGCTACATCTATTTTTGAGAATAGTCCTTCAGCCAATGCAGCATCAAGTTTTGGCCCATAGCTGGTGTGATTAATCACGCCAATCGATTTATCAACCAATTTTGTGAGGTCACCGTCATAGGTAACTGTAGAATTACTCGAAACAAAAAAAGCTTGTACCTGAGTGATCAGGACTTCACTGGTATAGCTCATAAACTCTTGTCGTTCATCGGTTAAATATGCTGAGAATATACCATCTACATCACCAGATTTGACGGATTTTAAACATCGGGCCCAAGGCATGAGTTGAATTTCAACGGTATACCCAGCGCGATTAAATGCTTCATTTATAACATCAATTAAAATGCCCGTTTGTTTACCATTTTCTAGGTATGAAGTGGGAATACTGTCAGCTGCTGCGGCCAGCACAATAGTTTCAGCAGCGACTTTTTGATTAGATATTGTCAGTATTAAAATGGAAATGGCTAAATAACATATCCGCTTATATATTTTTTTTTGAAAAATATTTGTTAATGATTTCAATTTCAGAGCAAAGTGTTTGTTCAGCCTATTCAACATTTCGCTAGTCTTTGGGGATTGTTCATCGTGGCTCATTTTTTGAGACTGGGCATCTACAGTAGATTTATTTGGATACCGGGCAAAAAGTTTTACTGGTTTCATCTATATGTCAGCCTTTCAAAAATAAGTTCTTATGCCTTGAGTTGTTCAAGATACGCTCCGCTCGTATAAAAACATTTGGATACGGTTTCACTATGAAAATTTAGCCGCATTTTGTGGACCATTCATGTTTGCTTCAGACTTAAATTTTGCTCCGAAAAACCACATCAAGTTCTCATAGTATAGTGGGGAATCTGGTATTCACCCAATATCAACTCGTGGCATAAGGGACCTCTTGGCTTAGTCTGAGATAGCTTGATGGCTCTTAAATCGTGACTAATATTGATTAAAAGCAGTGGGTTTTTGCGTTTTCGAAGTTAACTATCCTGATTCAAGCAAAGCGATTTTTTGTGGTGTTGTGACCTGATTTTATGACTGAAAATTGTTTCGCCAGAATTTATTCTCAATCGACGTATTGTGTGTACCTCTTGGTTGGATTAACACCTCATTTTTGAACGAAACTCCTACACTTAGATCGAGGAAGAGTGAATCCATGAGGCTTCGATTTTGCCTGCTTCTTGGTGTGCTTATTACGCCCATGAGAAAAAGCGCTGATCTGGAACTCTCTAAACTCTGCTAGGCCTTGAATGAGGCCTTGAAATGAAGGATCGGCGTATGGAATTTAAAGATTACTACAACATCCTTGGCGTGAAGCCTGATGCGGGAAGCAAAGAGATCAAAGCGGCCTATCGTAAGCTCGCGCTGAAATACCATCCTGATATGAATTCTGATGCTCGAGCTGAAGCAAAGTTTAAAGAACTGGCTGAGGCGTATAAAGTTTTAAAACATCCCAAACGACGTGCTGAATATGATCAACTTCGCCAATATAGACAGCAGTCAAGTCACGGCTTTCGCCCACCACCGGGGTGGCGAAGTACCAGTTACGCTGAAGAGCCTGATAGCGAGCAATTCGAAGGTGATTTTTCTGAGTTTTTTAATTCAATTTTTGGTCAGCATCGGGCTACATTTCGGCAGCGGGCTTCAGCTGCGCCGCAACGCGGTCAGGATATCGAGATTGAACTGCCGCTATTTTTAGAAGAAACCATTCAACAAACGCATAAAACCATCGAGTATCAGCTGCCGGTGTTTCGTAACGGGCGGCTTGAGCATGTCACCAAGCAATTGAAGATTAAAGTGCCGATGGGAAGTTGCGATGGTGAACGGATCCGAGTGCCAGGCCAGGGGCACCCCAGTTCCAGTGGTGGCTTTGCGGGCGATCTCTATTTGCATGTTCGTTTAGTACCGCATCCGCTGTTTGATGTGCAGGGACATCATTTGTATATCTCATTGCCCTTGTCCCCATGGGAGGCCGCTTTAGGCACCAAGGTGACACTGCCCACCCTTGAAGGGAAAATCAGTTTATCGATCCCTGCGAATACTCAAGCAGGGCGCAAATTGCGAGTGAAGGGTAAAGGCTTAAGAAGTAAAAATGTCACTGGCGACTTATTTGCGGTGGTCAGCATTGCGATACCGAATAAAGCGACGCCACAGCAGCAAGCGTTATGGCAGGCGCTGGCCTCTAGTAGTCACTTTAATCCCAGAGCAGCGTGGAGGGAATGAGCATGAGTGAAGCTTTCGTCAATATATCTTTCAATGAACTCTGCCAACTTGCAGGAATAGAGCGTGATGTGCTGATTAATGTGGTGGAATACGGCATTGTTCAGCCACTAAAGGGGGAAGGGATAGAGCGCTGGATATTCGATACTACGAGTCTTCATTGGATCAAAAAAGCGGTGCGGCTTCATCAAGACTTAGAAATAGATTGGGTGGCGGTCGCCATGGTGGTTAACTTGTTGCAACAAAATGAAAATTTGTTGAAGCAAAATCAAGCTTACCAGAGACAGCTTCAGCGCTTTATCGGCGGCTAGCTAGTCTCTGGTGGTGATTGGTTCATGATTTGTCAGTTAGGTGAAGCTCAGCACTGTCCTTTATTGGTGTGGCAGTGTATCTGTTTGTTCGATGAATTGTTGAAACTGTTCGATAAACCAGATGAGCTTCGGATCCTGATAGCGGGTTTTATGCCAATATAAATTTAGTTGGTAGTTAGGAAGTTTAAAGGGCAAGGGACTTATGCTTAAACGAAGTTGTTGTTGCATCTGTTGAGCATAGCGATGGGGGAGGGTAAGTAAATAGTCGGTATTTTGCACAAAATAGGGAGCCGCTAATACACTGGCAGTTTTAATCGCAATCTGTCTCTTTTTTCTTATTTTGGCCAAGCTAATATCTACGATGCCGCGGGATTCGTTCCAAGGTGTGACTAGAATATGTTTATGTTCTAAAAATTGTTGTAAGTTGAGTGGGCCTGGGGTTCCTCGCTGCGCACAACGAGCATTAACATAGTGGTCTTCAAGCCAAGTTAAGCGCATTAAACTTTCGCTACTCTCTGGCTGATGGCTGAAACCACAGGCCAAGTCGAGCTCTCCCGATTTAAGCGCTGCTTCTGGTAGGCGTTGTTCTAATTGTAGAAACTCAATATTAATTGCTTTAAACCCTTGGCTTAAGTGAGCGGTAAACGCTTGCATACACCAAGAGCTATAGTCGGTAGTGGCGATTTTAAAGTTGTGGTTTTGCGTCGGCGAAAAGGCTTGAGATAACTCAAAACCCTGATTGAGCATGGTGAGTGCTGGCATCACATGTTCAGCCAAACGTTGGGCATAGGCTGTGGGTAGCATTCGGTTTTCGATACGAACGAACAGCTCATCGCCTAGTCGTTCTCGTAGGCGAGTGAGCGCATGACTACAGGCAGATTGACTCAGCTTAAGTGTTTCGGCGGTGACGGTTACAGAACCTGTTTGATATAAACTGGCAAATAGCTTCAGTAGATTGAGATCAATATTAGGAAATTTGTCCATGCACACTCTTCATTTGTCGCCTGCATATAATGCACTGTATTCATGAAGCTATAGAGCTTACACTCTCCCTACTTTGAGTCAACAGGATAAGCAAATGCCCTTAAATATTAGACCCGCAGAAAAAGTCGATGCTGCGACGATTTTAAATTTTATTCAGCAACTCGCAAATTATGAAAAGGAGCCGAAAGCGGTAGTGAATAGTGTTGCACAAATAGAACAACGTTTATTTGGTTCAGAGATCCATGCCCATGCGCTCATCTGCGAACAGGATGGTGTGGCGATTGGTTTTGCGGTGTATTTCTTTAACTACTCTACTTGGCTGGGTCAATATGGCCTTTATTTGGAAGATCTTTATGTGTCTCAAGATCAACGCGGTCAAGGGGCGGGTAAGGCTTTAATGGCGTATTTAGCTCGGCTTGCGGTGGCGAAAGACTGTGGCCGTTTTGAATGGTCGGTATTAGATTGGAATCAAAGCGCTATTGATTTTTATCATAGTATTGGCGCTCAGCCACAAGATGAATGGATTGCTTATCGCTTATCGGGTAAAAATCTAAAGCTTTTTGCTAGTATTGAAGGCTAGTTGTTGCTTTTTTTTGCTTAAAGTTGCCGCTTTGAACGGCGGTGAGTATGCTGAGCTTTGGTGAATAAATCGGAGCCATGGTGTTCGTTGGGAGCTCACCATTGCAGCGAAACACCTTGCGCCGAATCTTCAGGCTCCTTTGTTCAATGTTGGAAGACTGATTGTGAATTGAACGCGGCAAGCACCGTGAATTTGTTTGGCTCTCTATTCAGGCGTTGAAAAGTACCGTAACAGCGAAGTGTTGGGCAACTGCCCGTTTTTATAACAAAGCCAGCAATATATCTAGCTGGCTTTTTTGTTTTGAGCCGTTTGCGCTTGTTTGGAAACTCTCTCGTTATTTTCTAGTCTCTATATCTGTGAGTTTGCTCATAAATTCTCCATCAAATGATTGAGTACCGATGAGTTCGTGCTACCTTGTTTCCAGTATTCAAAACAGGGTTCCAGCATTTTGGAAAAAGAACTTAACATACCGGCTTTGAGTCGAACAATCAGAATTATTGACGTATTGGTCGCTCATGGAAATCTCAGTGCCAATCAAATCATTCGCATCCTCGGCCTACCGAAAAGTTCGGTGTATAACTTATTAAATCAACTCAAGCGTGAGCGGATTGTCGATCAAGATAGAACCGGCCAATATGTGCTGGGTTTGAAGTTACTCGAATGGGGTGGGGCCGTTTCTGCACATCAAGATTTAAGAGACGTTGCCTATCAGCATTTGGAAGCCCTTGCCAGCAAAACTGAAATGCTTTGTCATTTGGGGATTTTAGACAATGACACGCCTATCTATTTAGTTCGGGTGGATAGCCTATCGCACATCCAGGTGAAAACCTGGGAAGGCAAACAACTTTGTATTTATCGTTCGTCTTTAGGCAAATGCCTTTTAGCCTATTTAGATAAAGCAAAGCAGCAACAGATTATCAAATCAATCAGTTTTGTCGATCATCTCCCCAATAGCATTGGTTCACGGGCCGAGCTTGAGCAAGAGCTTACGCGAATACGAAGCCTTGGGTGGGCGAAAGATGATGAAGAAGATGCCGCCAATATTCGCTGCGTGAGTGCACCGATTTTCGATAAGCATGGTGCCGTTATTGCAGCGATTTCTTTGGTGGGTACGGTGATGCACATTGGTGATAATTTTACCTTTGAAGACGCCGCCTCAGAAGTACGAAACACAGCAACCGCAATATCTAGAGAGCTAGGTTTTAATGGAGAAGTAAATTAATGAATAGACCCCCAAAAGTATTATGTGCCTTATTAACGCCATGGAAAGATCAGTCCCCCAATTTGGCCGAAATCAGGCGAATTGTCGATTTTCAAATTAAGCAAGGTTTGCTCGGAATTTTCCCAATCTCTTCTGTGGGAGAGGCTGGCATTATGAGTTTTTCTCAAAAATGTGCGGTGATTGAAGCAGTTTGTGCCGAAGCGAAAGAGCGGGTTCCAGTTTGGAGTGGTATTCCTTCAAATAACGCAGATGAGAGTATTCAATTGGCGGCTTTTGCAAAGTCACAAGGTGCCACCGGATTGGTGTTAATGCCACCGGCTTTTTATCCCTGCGATGAAGCCGCGATTATTAGTTTTGTAAGCAAAGTTGCAGCCTCGACAGACCTCCCCATCTGTCTTTATAACATCCCTTTTATGGCGGATCCGATTAATGCCGAAACGGCGGCAAAACTAGCCCGTTTAGCCAATGTTGTTGGAATTAAAGATTCTGGCGGTTGTTCAGTTAATTTCATGAAAATGCTGAGCTTATGTAAAGCGGTTGATCCTGAATTTAGGGTGATGACTGGCCGCGAAGAGTTCTTATATGGCTCGTTGATGCTTGGTGGTGATGGTTGTATGACCGCAACTTCAGGGGTGATGCCAGAAGTGATGGTGAAAATTAACGCTTTATTTGAAGCCGGTCAGTTTTATGCGGCTAAAAAGCTTCAATTCGCAGCGATGGAAGCGATGATGGCGATGTCCTCAATTCGTTTTCCGTTTGGCTACCGAATTGCAATGGAAGCTCGAGGATTCGATATGGGTCAATCCCCATTAACCCATACCGAATCAGACTCGAGCTACACGACTGCCAAGGTTCAGAGCTTGGCAATATTAATTAACACACTAGTCGAATTAACGGTCAATTAACGATCGGGAGTATATAACAAAATGACGTTACCTAAAATAAAAGAAATTCGTGCCTATTACATAGGCGGGGCGACAGGTAAAAAAGGCAATGGTGGTGCAGACTATCATGACCAACAAGGTGGGCATTGGATTGATGACAAGATCTGTACCCCGATGAGTCGTTATAAAGAATATGAACAGTCTCGACAGTCTTTTGGGATTAATGTGCTTGGTACCCTGATCGTTGAAGTAGAAGCTGACGATGGCGCCACAGGATTTGCAGTTTCGACCGCTGGTGAGCCCGGTTGTTTTATTGTTGAGAAGCACTTAAATCGTTTTGTCGAAGGCAAGTGTGTCTCTGACATAAAATTAATCCACGACCAGATGATCCGCGCGTCAATGTACTATAACGGTGGCGCAGGTCTGGTCATGAATGTCATTAGCTGTGTTGATTTGGCGCTTTGGGATCTATTTGGCAAAGTCACCCAGCTTCCGGTATTTAAATTACTTGGTGGGGCTGTGCGGGATGAATTGCAGTTTTATGCCACCGGGGCACGACCCGATCTCGCTAAAGAGATGGGCTTTATTGGTGGCAAAATGCCCACGCATTTTGGTCCGCATGAAGGTGATGCTGGGATCCGTGAAACCGTGAAGCAGTTTAAAGACATGCGAGATCTTTGCGGCGATGACTTTTGGTTAATGGCCGATTGTTGGATGAGTATGGATGCTAATTATGCAATTAAAACCGCTTGGGCGATGCATCAAGCAGGTGTTAATTTGAAATGGATCGAAGAGTGTTTTCCCGCCAATCAACATCAAGCTTATCGTGAGCTAGTAGCAAAAGCCCCACCAGGTATGATGGTCACGACTGGAGAGCACCATGGCACCCTTGAGTCATTTCAAGAGTTATCTGAAACCGGGGTCAACATTATGCAACCAGATGTTGGCTGGTGTGGCGGATTAACCACGCTCGTAGAAATTGCGGCAGTGGCTAAATCTCGGGGCCAGTTAGTGGTGCCGCACGGCTCGTCCGTCTATTCTCATCACGCGGTGATTACTTTTACTAACTCACCTTTCAGTGAGTTTTTGATGACCGCGCCCAAAGCGGATCATACTCGTCCACAATTTGACCCTATTTTGATTAATGAGCCGGTTCCCGAGCGAGGTCGCATTCACAAAGACCAACTGGATAAGCCGGGATTTGGTGTTGAGCTAAATCGCGACGGTCTTACTCGCCCTTATACTCATTAATTATTAGGACTAGAGCAGGCGCGCTGCGTTCGCTCTAGTAATAAAAGGTCTTGTTATGAACAATTCATCATTGTTAGATTCTGCTGTCCATAAATCAATGGTCCGTCTCGTTCCATTGATGTTATTACTCTACATTTTAGCTTTTCTCGATCGAGCAAACATCGGCGTCGCGAAGGTTCAGTATATGGCTGATACCGGAATTGGTAGCGCCGCATTTGCCTCGGGGGCATCAATTTTCTTCTTAGCTTACGCCTTCTTGGGGGCTCCATGTAATTTGTTAATGAAGAAAGTCGGTGCCAAACGTTGGATCGCCTTTACCACCATCCTATGGGGCTTGGTTTCATGTTCGTTAGCGATTGCCGATACCGAAACTAAATTTGTGACCACTCGTTTCTTGCTAGGGGCTACAGAGGCTGGATTCTTCCCAGGAATGATTTACTTAACCTCTTTATGGTTCCCGCAAAAAAATCGCGGCACCATTATTGGTATGTTTTACGTGGGTCCCTGTATTGCCTTGGCTCTGGGTACCCCTTTTTCTGGGGCCTTACTCGAAGGTTTACACGGTTGGTTAGGCCATCCTGGTTGGTTTTGGATGTTCTTAGTGGAAGGTTTGTTAGCTGCTGCAGTCGGCGTATTTGTTTACTTTTATTTAGATAGTGAACCTAAACACGCCCGCTTTTTAAATGATGGTGAAAGAAAAGCCCTGATGCGCGAGCTGAGTCAAGAAGAGCAAAAATCGGTGGCATCGAGGATTTCTGATGCGATTAAAATTCCCCGGGTGTGGGCGCTCGCCATCGCTTACGGGGTGATCCAACTGTCGGTTTATGGTTTAGCATTTTATTTGCCTTCAACCGTTGCCAAGTTGATTAGCAGCGTTAATGTTACTTTTATTTCAACCCTTGTTGCAGCTATTCCTTGGGTGGTTGCAGGTTTTGCAACTTATTATATTCCTCGTTATGCGGCGAAGCGATTTGCTGAAGCGCATTATGCCGCCTTGGTATTAACAATTGCAGGGATTGGGGTCATTGGTTCTGCGGTGTTGAGTGCTTCTCCGGTTGCCTCTATCTTTTGTTTGTCTTTGGCAGCTTCCGGCTTTATTGCGGTTCAGCCGATGTTTTGGACGATGCCAAGCGCGATACTTTCCGGTAGTGCTTTAGCAGCAGGGATCGGTTTTGTGAACATGTTCGGTGCCTTTGGTGGCGCTTTGGGGGCTCCGGTTCGCGAATTTGCGGAACCAATATTTGGCAACCCGATGGCCCCTCAGATAGTGATGGGAGTGACAGCGATATTGGGCGCAATTTTGATTTACAGTTTACGTCCGCAACAAGCAGGCTCACAGCAGCCTATAGCCGAAGAGGTGATCGCTAAATAATGAACATGTAAATAAGGCGGCTTTAAAGCCGCCTTATTTTAGTTGGGATATGACAGCTCCGAGTCGCTACAGTACCCACTTCCAAATGATGAATAAGGCTAAGAAGCCGAAAAGATAAATCAGGCCAAGGTAACTGACGACCCGTAATCCGAGTCCACCTTTCAGCTCCGTTTTAATGGCCGCTGTGTTGACTAACTTGTGGTTGAGCCAAGCAAACATGGGGGTGGTCATAAAGGCGAGTGTCATGGCAAAGCCTAACATCGCTAATAAAGCAGATTTAAAAAATAATATAATCCCAAAGCTCACCACCGATACCACCAGCAACCAGCGCACAAATTGGCTATTGGAAGCCTCTGGTTGGCCTTTCAATAAAGAAAAACCTTCGGCGAGGGCTCGCGAATAGCCATCGTATACGGTGATCGACGAGCCAAAAATACACAAGAAAGCAATCACTGCGATGAGGTAGCGTGACCACTCGCCAATGGTACTGGCATACAAGCTCACTAATTGGTGAGAAAAACCAATGCCTCCAGCAGCTAAGGTTTCACCGCTGCCATTGAGAACTAATGCACCTAAGGCTAAAAATACTAAGGCCAATAACATTGTCGTCATATAACCGAGATTAAAGTCAAATAAGGCTGACTTGGCGGTGACTTTTTCATTTTGACACTGCTGCTTTAACCACAGTGAGGTAATGCCTGAAATTTCGATGGGGGCGGGCATCCAACCCATAGTGACCACTAAAAATCCAATGGTGGCCATATTCCAAGGCGAGGGCGCCTGATAATCTGCCGGAGCGACCGGCCCTTGATACCAGGCCATGGCGGTTGCACTCAGCGTTGCCACCACCAATGCCGCCATGATTATTTTGGCAACGTTGTTCAGCGCCGAAAAGTGACCCGCAATTAAGATGACTAAGCTTGCGGCTAAAATGATGGCACATAACACCGGCATGGGTAAGGCTACCGGCACAAAATAACCTAATAGACTAGCGGCAAACATGAGTAAGGCTGCCGAGTTCACCACGGCGGCGATACAATTGAGTAAAAAGGCTGTCAGCAGGTAGCCTTTGCCCATGCTCATATAACCCTGTTGCAGGGTTTGCTGAGTACTGATGGTATAACTGACACTCGCTCGGAAGAAAGGGTATTTAAATACGTTCACCAGAAAGATTAACAAGGCCAACTGCCAGCCAAATTTGGCGCCCGCCTGGGTGGAGGCAACTAAATGGCTGCCGCCAATGGCGGCGGTAGCCATTAAGATCCCGGGTCCAAGTAGCTGAATGATTTTTTGTAAAGATTGCACGGGGGAAGTTGTTGTGTTGGGAATACTCTGTTCCACTGGGGCGTCCTGTTGCTAAGTGTTGTGTTTATGTTTGGGTGTTTAATAATTATTCGAACATTGTAAAGCAAATATTCCATTTACAAAAAGCTTAGTTTTTAGCAAATGTTAACTGCCTCCCGCTGGGTGGTGGCCTTCGAGATATATCATCGATAAAAATGCAGTACGAAAAAATAAAAAACCAGCTTCATGAGAAGCTGGTTTTTAATTCAAGCAGACGCTTTAAACGCGGTCGTTTATTGACAAGTATCTGGCGCTAATTTAATGATTTCAGCTGCGCTGAGAGCGTCGTTGGCAACATAAGGGCTTAAACCTCCTTTACCAGCGGTCGCATAAACATAGTCGGCCAGGTCTTGGCTAGTTGCCATCATGTTTACGTTAATGGTGCTTTGACTCGCGGCATCATATCTGGCAAGCATATCAGGGACGTTACCGATTAATACGGATGAGCCATCGAGGCTGCTACCAGAACCCTGGGCCTGACAATTTGCGTTTGATTCGTAAACCTTGGTGCCACTGACCTTAAGACTAGAACCATCGTCGTAGACTAGTTTTGTGCCGATGATACTTTTGATCCAATAGTCAATATCATCTTTTTTCGCGTTATTGGTGTTGTTTAAGAACATATTATTTTCAAATAAGATGCTACCTGCTTTACGAACACTCAATACATCTTTTCGATAACCATAAAACACGTTGTTAAACATGTGTGACTGACCCCAGCGTAACAGCGGTACTCGACGTCCGGTGTTAAACTCCGAAGCAGCGTAAGAAGCATCATCGGTTACAAATAAGTTATTGTGAATTGTGGTTCGAATATTGGCATTCACCGGACGGCTATCACTTGAACCATGTAAAGCCGCGCGTTTCACGTTTTTCAATTTGTTAAATGAAACGGTGATGTTATAAGCACCTTGCTTCACATCGAAGGCGGAATCGCCAGTGTGGTCAAAGGTGTTTTGATGCAGCCAAATATCGTGCGATTGACCAGTTGAACGGATCATATCCGGATCGGCTTCATGGTCTTCGGTGTGGCCACCGCCAACAAAATGCATGTTGCTAATGATTACGTTTTCGGAGGCAGTATCGTCGCCATTACCAATTTCAAAACCGCTGTACTTAAAGTTGGCGTTCGCGCCACGTCCATCGATGGTAGTATTAGAGTGGATCATTGGAACTGCCAGCGCACTCTTCACATTGCTGTTATCAACGTTTAGTTTGATGTTGAAGAAGGTATTATCACAGTCGCTGCTGGAAACATCGTGATTGGTACACCATAATTCAGCGTCTAAACATTCGGCTTTGCTCGCATTGTCCAGAGCGCTGAGCACTGCAGGCTCCTCACAGGCTAAACGGTACATCGCAATGTTGGTATCGGCTTTAAAATCATCCTTATCAAATACAATCCAGTTGTAGGCATCGCTGCTAATTGCATTGAGTATTTGTTGTTCAACCAGCGAGCCATCTGTCGGCTTTTTGATGACAACCAAGTTACTATTACCACCTACATCATAACCGCCCACGGCTTTGCTACCGTAACCCACCGGCTTACCCAAGCTAGAGGATAAACACTCAACCTTCTCTTGTTCGCTTAATGAAGATTCGTCCCAATTCACATCAGCGTTTGTCACTAAGTCATGACAAGCGTTAATCGTGCTTGAATCTATGGTGGCGTGATACGCGGCACTGAGGTGCTCAGTCCCTGCCTTATCAGTGACACCTAACCAGTAGTAGTAGCTGCCGTCGGCGAGATTTTTATCGCTGTAACTGACGTTATCGATGTTGGATTGAATAGCGTTGCTACCCTCGAAGGTGGCGTCGGTATCACGGTAAACTTTCTGATTTGCAACCTCAATACTTCGAGCCGTCCAGTTTAAAGTGACTGAGGAACCAGCCGTTTTACCACTGAAAGTGAGAGTTGGTTCGGAGGAGGGCGTCGAGCCACTGCTGGAAACTTTGAAATCTGCAACCGTTGCAACTCCTGTCGAGCTGAGAATTTCGAAGGTGAGGCTATTGGTCTTGATGGTACTGATGTTGATGGTGCCCGCACCAGAACCCGACATGATCACCGAATCACTGCTTGCCTTGGCATTCACACCCACCGTAGTGTTTGAGCTATCTTGATTGATTAATTGCCACGCGCCGATGTGACCTTGATAATTAGCGGCTTCAGTGATGGTGACTGAGCTAATGTTTTGTTGCGCTGGCCAGGTAATAGAAACAGAACCAGTTGCGCCAGCTGGAGCCCAATAGCTGCTAAGGTCATTGTCAATAACGTTGTCGTAGCTGGTGCCATTGGCGAGGCTGCTACCAGTGGCGGTTGCACTTGGCGTGCTGTTTGGTGTGCCACCGTCAGAGGAACCCCCGCAGGAGGTGACAGCTAACAATAACAAGTAGCCCAGTGGCTTCATTGTTAGTGTTTTACCCTTGCTTATCATGATACTAGTCCTTATTTATCAAAACACTTTATCTGCGAGAACGATTACTTATTGTGAATAACCGTACTGTTTTTGGTTGATATTTTACTGAGGTTTAAAGAACCACATAATGTTCAATCTAAATTTATGTATAACTAAATAGTTAAATTTATCAAAAATAAAATAACGAGCGAATTTAAAAGAAACATCGGTTCAAAAAAATTAGCGTGTGATCATTATAACGACAAAGCCTTAAATATAGCCATGATGAAAATATTCAATATTTGCGGTAAGTCACTAAATTACTCGCGAAATTTTAATGATTGAGTCTTTGGGGTGCAGAATTGAATTTTTGAGGAGCGGTTATCAACTTGATATTTTTAATTATTTGTTTCGTCAATAAATTCATTCAAAATATGATCGATTTTTAGTGGCAGTGGGTGGATGAGACTCGCTTTATTAAGCGATAAGCCTCGGTGAAATGATAACTGCTAGCTCTTTGAATGGGTTGTCGCGATAGCTTCAGATGGTTATCGGAGAAAGAACTAGTATGAAAGATAAAAAGCCAGCCTCGCTAGAAGCTGGCAGTATTTAGTTTATTGAAGCATTATTGGCAAGAAGAGGGGGCCTGCGCAATCACTTGTTGGGTGGATAAAGCCGCAGGGGATAAATAGGGTGTTAAACCGCCTTTACCTGCTGTGGCAAAACTGTATTGCGCCAAATCGTCACCAGCACTGAAGCGATTACTATTAATTACGCTTTTACTGCTGCTGTCGTAGCTGGAAAACATATCTGGGGTCGTTCCATAAGACGCACTTAAATCGCCAGGATTGCCTTGAAGCTGGCAATTGGCATTGGCGTACCAAACATAGCTTCCACTGATCTCTAAGCCGCCTTCGCGATAGTCACGTAATAAAGTTTCAAGCCAGTAATCCATGTCATCACCCTTGCTGTTGTTGATATTATTCAGGAACATATTATCTTCAAAAGCAATTCGACCACCCACGCGTACACTCAGCAGGTCTTTACGATAGCCATAGAATACGTTGTTAAACATATGTGATTGGCCTCGACGCATTAGTGGCACTCGACGCAGGCCATTGTAGGCACTGTCACCAAAATGCTCATCGGTGGTAATGAACAAATTATTATGAATGGTGGTGGTGATTTGGTCGTTCACGGTTCGGCTATCGCTAGAACCATGTAAGGCAGCACGTTTTACATTGATCAATTTGTTAAAGGATACGCTAATATCGTAAGCGCCCACTTTCACATCAAAGGCTGAGTCACCCGTATGCTCGAAGGTATTTTGGTGGATCCAAATATTATGCGACTCTCCTGTAGAGCGCAGCATGTCGGGATCAAGATTGTGGTCTTCGGTGTGGCCAACACCAATGAATCGGTTGTTGGTGACAATTACATTTTCGGTGACATAGGTGCTACTACCACTGCTGTCTGCACCCATTTTGAAACCACTAAATTCAAAAGTAACTTTGCTGGTGCGTCCATCAAGGGTGGTATTGGAGTCGATCATCGGAATTTTGAGTGCATTTAGACTCTTATCGTTGAGCTTATCGTTAAAGAAGGTATCGTCACACTCATCACTTGCTACACCATGGTTCGAACACCAAAGTTGTGGGTTTAAACATTCCGCTTCGCTGGCACCATCTAAGGCATCGAGTACATCGCCATTGCTACAACCGAGGCGGTACATGGCAACGGTTGTGTCTGTGGCGAAGTCGTCTTTATCGAAGACTATCCAGTTATAGGCAGGAGAACTAATCGCGTTGAGGATTTGTTGTTCAACAGAAGTACTACTGTTTTTAGTAATCACAACAAGGTGACTGCCGCCATCAGGGTTGTAGCCCCCGGTGGTTTGACTACCGAAGCCGACAGGCTTACCTAACGATGTAGCCAGACACTCGACGATTTGTTGTTCTGTTTGTAAGGATGATTGCCACCAGTTGATTGAAGGGTCGTTGACTAGTTGATTACAATCGGCATCAAGATCTACATTGCCGGAGTCATCCGATACATTGACGGTCGCTGCAGTGGCGTCAGTATTGTAATTATTTCCTTCACTGTCGGTGAATTTAATCCAGTAGTAGTAAGTTCCATTTGCTAGGCCGCTATCGGTATAGGTGTTTGCGGTTATTCCCGAGGCTATTCTCACTCGTCCAGACGGATCGGCGTCGGTATCGCGATAAATTTGCTGACTTGCAAGATCAATGCCGCTGACACTCCAATTGAGTAATACGGAGTCGTTGCTGACCGAACTTGATAATGATGATTCAAAAGAGGGTTGTTCCGGTGTTGTGCTACCGCTACTACTATAGGTTTCAAATTCAGCCACGGTGGCTAAACCGGAAGCGCTGAGGATTTCGAAGTTAAGCTTTTTGGTGCTTATCGCGTTGAAATTTATGGTTCCAGCACCTGAACCAGTGGCCAGTACCGTGCCGTCATCATTATTGACGAGCTGCCATGAACCGATATTTCCCTGATAGCTTGTGGCTTCAACAATGGCGACAGAGGCAACACTCACTTCGCTACTCCATTTGATTGAAATTCTGCCACTACTGCCGTTGGGTGCCCAATAACTGCTTAGATCACCGTCTCGAACATTTCCATAGCTGGTGCCACTGGCCTTGCTACTACCATCGGATCCGGCTCCGATACTTAGATTATCTGCGGCTAGCAGTGCATTTGAGTTGAGTGTTAGCACCGATAACAGTAAGTATCCCAAGGGCTTGAGAGTGCCTACGTTGGTTTTACTAATCATTGATTTAGTCCTTTATCATGTAGTTTTAGTCAATTGATTCGTTCAATTTTTGTATAGGGTATTTTTGTTATATCTATTTATTTATGATGGTTCGATGATGCCTCCGATCTGTATTTTCTAAATGATTACGCTTTTTGATAATATTTTAGTAATAACTATTTATTATCAAAATACTGGTTTATTAAAAGTAAATATTTGTTTCTTTTGTGAGCAGTTATTACATTTAGATAAGATGACAAAAATAGCAATAAGGTTTTTGACAAAAACATTAAATAGGTGTTGTGGATCACTTTCTATTGTTTAGTTGTGTGGACTTAGTCGCAGTATATTGAAGGGAGAAATATGCTTTTATAAGGAATAAAGTCAGCAATTTGATATGCTGACTTTAAGTGATTGATGGTTAGTTGGGTAGGCTTAGCTTGCCGATTTGGCAATCAGCAAGTCGCCATGTAAGGCGACAAATTTATCGTACAACTGCTCTTCGCTTTCGACATAAGCTGGGTTAACGCTGATGCAGTCGATAGGACAAACAGCGATGCAAGTTGGCTGTTCATAGTGGCCTTTGCATTCGGTACAACGCGCAGGATCAATGACTGTCATCCTGCCATCGTAGGAGATGGCCTGATTCGGGCATTCTGGCTCACACATGTCACAGTTGATGCATTTTTTGCTAATTTGTAGCGCCATGCTTAACCTTTGGCGCTTGCTGTTTGATGAGGGTTACGGGTATTTTGCCCTGATTGTAGATTGCGCATCAACAATGCATGCGCTAAGTCTACATTTTCGGGAACTGGCAAAAACACGGTATGTCCGCTGCCTTTTGCATCATCGATGAGCTCACCTTTTTTATTTTCAAGATGCTCCAGTTTGAAGCTCAGGTTCCCTTGAGGGGTCATCAACTCGAGCGTATCACCTAAGATGAATTTATTTTTTACGGTGACTTCGGCCAAACCATTCGGATTGCGTCCGGCCACTTCGCCAACAAATTGTTGGCTATCACTGATTGAATAACCGTAGTCGTAATTTTGATACTCGTCGTGAGTATGACGACGCAAGAAGCCTTCGGTGTAACCACGATGGGCTAAGTTTTCTAAGGTGCCCATTAAATTTGGGTCGAATGGCTTACCAGCCACCGCATCATTGATCGCCTGACGATAGACTTGGGCGGTGCGAGCACAGTAGTAGAAAGATTTGGTTCGGCCTTCAATTTTAAGTGAGTGCACACCCATTTTTGTTAAACGTTCGACGTGTTGAATCGCCCGTAAATCTTTCGAGTTCATAATGTAAGTGCCATGCTCGTCTTCAAAGGCGGGCATATACTCGTTGGGGCGCCCTTGCTCTTGGAGTAAGAAGACTTGGTCGCTGGGTGCGCCTGCGCCTAAGGTCGGCTCTACGATTTGCGGCTGAGCGGCGATAATGTCACCCACTTCGTTTTCTTTGGCTTCGTGAGCGTTATATTTCCAACGGCAGGAGTTGGTGCACGTTCCTTGATTGGGGTCGCGTTTGTTAATGTAGCCTGATAACAAGCAGCGGCCAGAGTAGGCCATGCAGAGGGCACCATGGACAAAAACTTCTAATTCCATCTCTGGAACTTTCATCCGAATTTCTTCGATTTCGTCTAAGGATAGCTCGCGGGACAAAATTACTCGTTCAACCCCTTGCTGTTGCCAGAACTTCACCGTTGCCCAGTTGATCGCATTCGCCTGAACTGAGAGATGGATGGTTTGTTCAGGAAAAGCTTCTCGCACCATCATGATCATACCAGGATCCGACATAATGAGAGCATCGGGTTGCATCGCGATGACGGGTTCAATGTCACGTAAATAGGTTTTTAGTTTGGCGTTATGCGGCGCGATGTTACTTACCACATAGAGCTTTTTAGCTTGCTGGTGTGCTTCGTTAATCGCCAGTTCAAGGTTCTCATGATTAAATTCGTTATTACGTACGCGTAATGAGTAACGAGGTTGGCCTGCATAAACAGCATCAGCGCCGTAGGCAAAAGCGTAACGCATATTTTTTAGGGTGCCAGCAGGTGACAGTAATTCTGGTTTGAACATCAAAGCTCCGGGTCTGAGTCGAATCATTGAGAATGGCTGCGAGCAGCACAATAAGGGCGCGCATTTTACGCTTTGCTAAAGGGGCTTGCAATGGCTTTGTATGAAAAATCACCAACCATTAAGTAACTACTTGAAAGTATGTTAATGGTTGGTGAAATAGGTAAGTTTAAATGAGGACTTAGCTGGTTAATTCGCCGCCTAGGGCTGCAATGAGATCAGGGATCATTTTACTGAGTTCGCCGCTGGTCAGGGCAAAGTCGGCATCGAAGCGTGCCGCTACATCGCTTTTGTCGATGTCTTCATTTTGTTCGGTGATGGTATCGGTGAACTTCACACCTTTGATACTCATATCTTCACTGAGGATAAAACGTATTGATTCAGCCCAAGTTAGTTCTAGTTTAGTTACAAATTTATCGGCATCTAAATGCACTTTAATTTCGTCACTGAATAAGTCTTGTTCTTTACAGCGAATAATACCACCACCTTCTAGGGCGCTACGTAACTCGGCTTCTTCGCCCAATTCAAAATTAGCCGGAACCAGCTTTTCGTTTAACCAGTCGGTCATGGTGACATCGGCTTGGTTTGCTAACTTAATTGGTGTCACAGGTAAGCTGCCTAAGGATTTACGCAATAGCGAGACGACTTCTTCGGCTTTCTTTACGCTACCCGCATCAACCGCAATTAAGTCGTTTTCTGGACTAATCCAAGCGTAAGTTAAATTGGTTCTGGAAAAGGCTCGAGGTAATAAGCTCAGTATAATTTCTTCTTTCAACGCATCTTTTTCGGCTTTTTTAAGCGGGCGTTGTTGCTCTTGTTCAATAAGTTCAATTTTATCTTGTAAGGTATCGCGGATCACCGAAGCAGGGAGCATTTTTTCTTCTTTCTTGGCGCATACCAAGTATTCGTTCCCGACAACATGAATCAAACTTTGACCGAATTTACCCATGGGGGCTACCCAACCAAACTTGCTTAGGTCTTGGCTTCCGCAAGGGCTAAAGCTTAGCTCGTCTAAGGTAGCGTCTAGCTTTTCTGGTTCGAGTTCCAGTTCTTTGGTGATTCGAAACAACATTAGATTTTTAAACCACATAACGGATTGGCTCTTTGTCAAATAAGGGGCGCTATTCTAACAAAACTACCGCACTTGTCAGTGGCCATTTTCGTTTTTTTAGTTTGAGCTTTGACTTGCAAGACGCAATGATTGATTTTGTTGTCGTCGCGGATCCAGATTTGAACAGTTTGTTAATGATTTGTGATCTGAATCGAGATCTCGCACATGAAATAGGAGCTGACTCACATCGGCATGGCGCACGATTATCCATACTCAAAATCCACTTATTCAGTTGTGAATGCCTAAATGACATTTTCCAAGTTTGCTTCGACTTTAAGCTTACGCCAAGCCAAAACCTCCGACAGCGATGAGATTAGTGATATTTGGCTGGCGGCAAGTTTACGAGCGCATGACTTTTTGCCGAGTAGATATTGGTGGGAGCGGCAAGAGGCCTTACAACGTTTGTATCAATACGAATCGGAAGTGTGGGTGGCCGAAGTGTCTCAGCAGGTGTGTGGTTTTTTAGTTTTGGTACAGCATCAGTTGATTGCTTTGTTTGTCAGCCCGCATTGGCAGGGCAAAGGGATTGGCTCTCAGTTACTGGCGTTGGCAAAACGTCTTCGTTCGCATCTTCAGTTACATTTGTTTGTCGACAACGTAGCGGCTTATCAGTTCTATTTACGGCATCGTTTTCAAGTATTGCGTTACCGGTCCGAGCGTTATACTGGCTATCCCTTGGTACATATGGGATTTGGAGCTTACCCTAAAATGAGCGCCAGGGCTTAAGTCCTGGCGCTTGATCGCATTTTGCCGAACTTACTTGCCGTAAAGATTTTCAAAGCAGTAGTTGGTTGCGTCAACGAAACCTTCGACACTGCCGCAATCAAAGCGTTTACCTTTAAATTTATAAGCCATGACACAGCCGTTTTGGGCTTGAGTTAACAGTGCGTCGGTTAACTGAATTTCCCCATTTTTACCGGCGGGGGTATCGCGTAATAAATGAAATATGTCTGGGGTGAGAATATAGCGACCGATCACCGCTAAATTGGATGGCTCCTCGCCCAATGGTGGTTTTTCGACCATCGACGTCACTCGAAATAAATCATCTCGTAAGGCTTCGCCTTCGATCACGCCATATTTATGGGCCTCTTCTTTTGGTACTTCCATAACGGCGATAATCGAACAGCGGAATTGTTGATATAGTTTTGCCATTTGCGCAAGAACACCACCGTCATCACCAAAACATAAATCATCGGCTAACACTACGGCGAAAGGTTCTTGACCAATTAAAGTCTCACCACATAACACGGCATGTCCCAGGCCCATCATTTTTTTCTGGCGGGTATAGGTACAATTAACATTATCGACTAGGTGACGAATTTCTTTGAGGTAGGCTTCTTTACTGGTGCCGGCGATTTCATTTTCGAGCTCGTAACTGATGTCGAAATGATCGGCGATGGCACGCTTGCCTCGGCCTGTGATAAATGCCATATCACTCATACCCGCAGCAACGGCTTCTTCGACGCCATATTGAACCAGGGGTTTGTTAACGATGGGAAGCATTTCTTTAGGCATTGATTTAGTGGCCGGTAAAAAGCGGGTTCCATAGCCTGCTACCGGAAATAGACATTTCTTTATCATGGACATAGCAACTCCTTGTATCCTTTCAACGAGGCTCGTTTCAAGCCTAAGCTTAGTGTTATTGAATATCTAAGGTAAACGCAGCAAGAGCGATGCCAGTGTCGTTGCGCATGCTCGTTAAGCGTTTGTTTTAGAATTGTTTTATATGAATTCACTTGGTTTGGCCAGAGACTTCCAATGATTCAATTGCACTGCTTTAGTGCATATTTATCGGCTGAACCAAAATAATGCATTAAAACGGGACAAAGGGCACTAAGTAAAGATAATTATTTTTTATGTTAATAGTCGTTGGTTGTTTATTGATTGTTTTTTATATATGAAACAACGTATTACATCGGTTTTAGTTAACCGGGATTGATTATTTACGATTGGCACGTTACTTGGAGAGTTATATTCAAATACGTACAATGTTGATCACTGAGGGCTGTCTATGCAAAAACTCGAACACCTATTACAGCAAATTTTTGGTGATTCTGTACCTGAGTCGCTGGGCCATGACATTGGCTTAAAGATAGAAGCGGCTAAATCCACCTTTCCTCGTTATCAATCATGGTCGGAACAAGATCTGATTTTGATCAGTTATGGGGACAGTGTGTTGACTGAAGGCCTATTACCTTTGTCAAGTTTGCATCGGTTTTTAGGTGATTATTTAGAAGGACTGATTAGCGCCGTTCATATATTGCCTTTCTTTCCGTTTAGCTCCGACGATGGATTTTCGGTGATTGATTATTATCAAGTCAACTATAGCCTGGGGGATTGGCAAGATGTTGCGGCGCTCAATCAGGACTTTGAGTTGATGTTTGATTTGGTGATGAATCACTGTTCCAGACAGAGCCTTTGGTTTAATGATTTTGTAAATGGTTCGGGGGAAGGGAAAGATTATTTTATCGAGTCTGATCCCTCGCTGGATTATAGTGAAGTGACTCGGCCGCGCACTAATCCTTTAATTGTTGATGTTTATACTAGAAAAGGCTTAAAGCATGTTTGGGCCACCTTTAGTGATGATCAAATTGATTTAGATTTTTCAAATCCAAAGGTGCTATTAGCTTTTATCGATATTTTTATTTACTACTTAAATAAAGGTGGGCGGTTTATCCGTTTGGATGCGGTGGCTTTTGTTTGGAAACAACTCGGTACTAATTGCATTCACCTCCCGCAGACCCACGCGATTGTTAAGTTGCTACGTTGGGTGATGCAACAACTCGATCCAAACTTAGTCTTAATCACCGAAACTAACGTCCCTCACCAAGAGAATATTAGTTATTTTGGTGCCGGAGATGAGGCTCATCTGGTCTATCAATTTGCTTTACCCCCTTTACTGTTACACGCTTTAAATCGTGGTAACGGACACTATTTAACGGCGTGGGCTCGTGATTTAGCGGCATTGCCAGAAGGCTGTAGTTATTTTAATTTTGTCGCCTCTCATGACGGTATCGGTGTTCGGGCGGTGGAACAGATTATTCCGAAACATGAAATTTCCGATTTGGCGGAGTCGGTGCACAACTTTGGTGGTTTTGTCAGCATGAAATCTAATGGTGATGGCACTCAAAATCCCTATGAACTAAATATTTCTTTATTTGATGCCTTGCAGGGAACTCGTACGGGCTCCGATCAGTGGCAGGTTGAGCGGTTTTTATGTAGTCAGATGGTGTTGTTAAGTTTACAAGGGATCCCGGGGATTTATATTCATAGCTTAACGGCGACCGCTAATGATCATTTACTGGTGGAGCAGACTGGGCGCACTCGTTCGATTAATCGTCATCGTTGGCAGCGTCAAGAGTTTGAAGATTTATTAGCTCAAGGGCATAGTGCGCAAGCTCAGGTGTTTCATCGTTATCGCGATCTGTTGGCTTTGCGTAAGTCGATCGCAGCCTTTAACCCGCAAGCGGCTCAGCGCGTTTATGATTGTGGCGATGCTGTATTTGTGCTGCAACGAGGTTTAGCGCCAAATGGAGGTGTATCTTTGTCACACGAAGCGCTATTAGCAGTCTTTAACCTCACAAAATATCCGCAGCATCTTGATCACTGTGCTCAGTTGCCACAGGCCTACTTAGGGGAATGTGAAGACTTACTTAGTGAAGAGCGGCTTAACTTAGTGGACTATAAACTGAAGCCTTATCAAGTATTGTGGTTATGCCCAGTGACAGATTAAGTATATTGGTTTACGCCTTATAAAAAAACTCGGCCTTGATGCCGAGTTTTTTATTTCAGAATTGGATATTCGGCTTAGCAGTTGTCTGCTTCAACCGCTTCATAGAGGCGTTCTAAAAAGTCAGGAGCTGCGCTTTGTACACGGTTCCAACTTGGGATGAATGGTGTCGCAGAGGGATTATCGAGGAAGGTTTCTCCTGCTGCCATAATTGCCTTGGCAAACAGTTCTACAGCGTCTTCTTCAGCATGGCGGTCAAGGGTTAAACCGTTAATCAGTGCATCGCTGTGGTAATTTTCGATAAAGTCTAAGGCCATTCGATAATAAGTCGCTTTTAAAGTGCGTAGCTTACCAGGACTAAAAGTGTGCCCTTGGGTGGCGAGCTTTCTAATCACCGCTTTACTGATATCGGTGGCCATCTTAGCAAGACCCGTATCTAGGTTGTCGATGCTGAGTTCTTGGTGCTTATGGTCATAAACATCGGCAATATCCACCTGACAAATGCGATTGGTCGAATGATTACGGAAGACTTCCGATAATACGCCAATTTCTAAACCCCAGTCGGAGGGAATACGAATGTCATTAATTACATCTGATTGCATGGAGAACTCTCCAGCCAGAGAGTAACGGAAGCTATCAAGATATTCTAAGTAGTCATCATAACCTTCTATTTTTTTGAGCGCTTTCAATAAAGGCGTGACCAACAAACGCGCAACGCGACCATTTAATTTTCCATCGGCATGACGCGCATAAAAACCTTTACAGAATTCGTAGTTAAATAGCGGGTTGGCAACCGGATACATGAGTCGTGCGAGCATGCTTCGATCGTAGGTAATAATGTCACAGTCGTGCAAACCAATCGCTTTACTCTTACCCGACGCTAGGGCGTAGCCAAAGCAATACCATACATTCCGTCCCTTTCCGGCCTCTTTTGGAGCTAAGTTGAGTTCGGCTAGTTGCGAGTCGAGGGCTCGCAGGCGCGGGCCGTCGTTCCAAAGGATACGTACATGTTGTGGCAGCTCAGCAAAATAGTTCTTGGCAAAGGCAAATTGCTCTTCGGTGGCGCAGTCTAAGCCAATGATTATCTCGCTGAGGTAGGGTACTTTCGCTAGTTCTGCCACAATCGTGGCGAGGGCTGGTCGCTCTAATTCAGAAAACAAAGAGGGGAGTACCAGACTCATTGGCCGAACCTTGGAAAAAGCCATCAACTCTTGTTCTAGCTCTTCTAGTGGGCGGTCAGTTAAGTTGTGTAAGGTCGTTACAATACCGTTTTGATAAAAATCAGCCATGGTTATGCTCCAGTTAAAAAAGAATGTAAAACTTGTTGTATCATTTTGTGCCAACCATAGGGCCCTGGGTGTGGGGCTAAACTGCAGTTAGGATGGTCTATATAAAGGGCGGGGGCGTGTTTGCGTGGAATTATCACTGCCAAGTCGGCTTGTTCTAACATACTGCGATCGTTTTCGCTGTCACCGAGCGCGAGATTAAAGAAACGATGTTGGTAGTACTGTTGGTAATGTTGATTTAACCAGCGCATCGCGTCGGCTTTGTCTAGGCGAGCCTTGATATGTAAAAAGCGTCCTCCTTTGATCACCGCTAAATTGTGTGCTTCCAATTTTTTTATAAATAATTCAAGTTGCTCTGGGCTGTCATTCCATAATACCGGTTCAGAGGCCATGCGTTGCTTGGCCAGTTGCGCCTCGTATTTATTGAGACCAGTGTGTAGTTGTACCTCTTCTGCATTCATATCATTAAAGCCCTGAAAGCGAAATTGGCAACGTTGGCGAAGTACGCTTAAGTATTGGCAAATGTCGGGGTAGCTAGGGCCAAATATTTTAATATTCCATTGTTGCTTGCCTACATTGAGGGGACTTAAGTCATCAATTTGTAAAGGGCTGTGCGAAGGGATACATATGGCAGAGCCATTTTCGACCACGAAGGGCTGTTCAATTCCCAGTTTCTTTTGAAGTTCTAAGGCTTCCATTAAGGTTTTACTGGTATTAAAAATCACTGGAATGTTCAGTAGCTTGAGTTGTTTCAAGCTGGGCTGCGCGGGTTCGAAGCTATAAGAATCGTGGTCGAGTAAGGTGCCATCTAAATCGGTAAACACGAGTAGGTTGCTTGCATTAATTTGCAACTCTGCTGGAGATAGTTGTTTGGCTAAATACGGCATATGGCCTCAATATCGATGAATGATACATTTATTTATTAGAAGCAGGAGCAATGCCACAGTCGCTAAGTGCTACCTTAGTCAATAGATAAAATCTCTAATTATCATAAATTTACCATGATTTATTATGCCCTTTAGTCACTGAAGCTTGAGATTTGTTTTGCATTGTTTTGGTGCAAAGCTTTGCTAATATTTAGGTGAAGCCCTTTATTGGTGCGAATATATATTTGTTGGGTGGTTTGACTTACACTGACTGCTGTCATAAATCTGTCATTAATACGTCGCATAATTGCCACAGTTTCTTAGATCGAGATAAAAGTAATGCCAAGGAAGATACTTGTTGTAGAAGATGAAGCTCCAATTCGTGAAATGCTTTGTTTTGTATTAGAGCAACACGGTTATGAGCCAATTGAAGCTGCGGACTATGAGCAAGCGATAGCACAGTTAACTGAACCTTATCCAGAGCTGGTATTACTGGACTGGATGTTACCCGGTGGTAGTGGGATTTCTATTATTAAACATATGCGTCGCCATGACTTAACGCGCCAGATCCCCGTGATTATGTTAACCGCGAAAGGTGAAGAAGAAGATAAGGTTCAAGGTTTAGAAGCGGGCGCTGATGACTATCTTACCAAGCCTTTTTCTCCCAAGGAATTGATGGCGAGAGTGAAGGCAGTGATCCGTCGTATTTCACCGACATCTTTAGAAGAAACCATTGAAGTTCAAGGTTTACGTTTAGATCCAGTTTCACATCGAGTGAGTGTCGAAAATGAACCCTTGGATATGGGGCCTACAGAGTTTAAGCTATTGCACTTCTTTATGACTCACCCCGAGCGTGTTTATAGCAGAGAACAACTGCTAAATAATGTGTGGGGAACTAACGTGTACGTAGAAGATCGGACGGTTGATGTGCATATTCGTCGCTTACGTAAGGCTATAGGCCTACAAGGCTATGATCGTTTGATTCAAACCGTTCGAGGTTCTGGGTATCGTTTTTCAACTAGAGTGAAATAATACGAATGTTTGTGCCTTTTTCTTGGCAACGAGTAGTGTGGCGGGTCGCGTTGGTGTACTCGCCTTTATTCGTTTTGGGGATACTCACCGGGTATATTCTTGAGCTGAGTTTGTTATCGGCGGTGATCCATATTATATGGATGTATAGCCAGCAGCATAAGTTGCTTGATTGGTTGTACAATCAGCGCAAGCTGTCCCCGCCTCATGGCTCAGGGAGCTGGGAGCCTGTTTTTCACGGCATTTATAATATGCTGAAGCGACGTTTAGGCCGCGAGCGGGAACTTGCTCAGTTGATGAAGTATTTTCGTCTCGGTGCCGAAGCTTTGCCAGATGCGATTGTCGTGATCAATCAAGATGGCGCCATCTTGTGGTGTAATCAATTAGCGCAAGGAATGTTGGGTCTAAAGTGGCCTGCCGATGCAGGCCAGCATTTAACAAATTTGGTGAGAACACCGAGTTTCGTGAATTACTTGCGTAAAGGTCGCTTTAAGCAACCCTTAGAAATCGTGAGCCCAGTGCAGGCTGGTGTATGGTTAGAGTTTCGGGCGATGCCCTATAGTCAGCAGCAGTTATTGCTGGTGGTTCGGGATGTTAGTCAACTGCGTCAATTAGAAAAAATGCGTAAGCGTTTTGTTTCTAACGTGAGCCATGAGTTGCGTACTCCGCTCACCGTGTTACGGGGTTACTTGGAAATGCTCGATCAAGAGCAGGTTGATCCTATGATATGGGGGAAAGCTCGTAATACGATGCTGGACCAAAGCGCTCGGATGGAAAATCTGGTCAATCAATTGCTGACTTTAGCTAAAATCGAATCGGCCTCGGTTGAGGATAGTCTTGAACCGATTAACTTTTCCGAAATGGTCCGTAATTTAGAAATGGATGCCAGTGGTCTCGCTAAGGATAAACAGCTGGATTTTGATTTTAATATTGAAGCTAATATTAAGATTAAAGGAGAACGCGAACAGTTACGTAGCGCCTGTGGTAATTTACTTGGTAATGCCATTAAGTACTGTACTGAACCGGGACGGGTAGAGGTAAGCTTGTCTTTGGTGCCTCAGGGGGCTTTGTTTTTAGTGAAGGATTCAGGGCCAGGTATTGCACCAAAACACCTGCAGCGTCTTACCGAACGATTTTATCGGGTAGATAAAGCTCGCTCCAGAGATACCGGCGGAGCAGGCCTTGGTTTATCCATCGTAAAGCATGCATTGCAACATCATGATAGCGAACTTAACATCAAGAGCCGATTAAATCAGGGGAGCTCTTTTAGTTTCATTATTCCGCGAAAACTCTTTATAAAGTCTTAGTTATTGATTCGGCCGAGCGGTATGTTCGGCCTTAGTAAGCCCCAAAAGCGACTGATGCTGTCGCAGCTTGCATCGATAACGAGTGCTAAGATATTTGTAATTTCCCTATTATTCTTTTCATCTCAGGCTTGTGTTTGGCGACTTGCTTAAGCCAAATTCGAAGTCATTCGTATCGTCAACTGATCCTTAGATAGATGGTCTGTTTAAATCTTGGGAGCCAAAATTGTTCAAACACCATTTCAGTGAGAGCCGTGAAAGATTAAATGACGCTATTAATGTACTTGAACGGCGCCATTTTGAGTTGAAGTTGGTAGAACAAAGTAAAAGAAAAGCGAGACGGGCGCGGTCGTTACGCAGGCATCCGGTATTTGAACCTCGACCGTCTATAGTTTTTTCGCGAGTAATGGCTTAGCGAACAAGGTTTTTCTGATGTTTCATCAAAAGTTCAATTTTAAAGGCAGCGCTGCAGTTGATGAACGTGGTATCAAAAACGGAAAACTCATTCCTGCTATTTGGTGACCAAAATATTGTAGCGTGTTGTTGTTCATTAGCGATGATAACAGCGTCTGTGTGTGTGGTGAGATCCCTCTTTAATTTAGCGAATGCTGATTTGATTGTGGGCAAGGCCGACCGTTGGTTAGTGTTTAAATTGCCTAATCGATCTCCATTATTGATGGATATTTGCCGATATCAGTCCGCCGGAATGACGATTAAGACCCCGTTAAATATAGCTAAACAGGGGATTTTATAAAAAAATTGTTTTGACATATAAATGTCACATAGTCGAAATATAATCGTCATCGAATTCACCAATACTACATGACGAAAATAACTTAACGCGTCATTTATGGAGATAAAGATGACATTGAAAAAACTTGTAAGTGCAGTAGCTATTTCTGCTTCGTTGTTAACCACTAGCGTACTTGCAGCTGGCCTGGACGCCACGCTTCCGGAATACCATAAAACGACAGGTATTTCTGGTAACCTTTCATCTGTAGGTTCTGATACTTTAGCAAACATGATGACGCTATGGGCGGAAGAATTTAAGCGTGAATACCCAAATGTAAATGTACAAATTCAAGCGGCGGGTTCTTCTACTGCTCCTCCTGCGCTGACTGAAGGTACATCACAGTTTGGCCCGATGAGTCGCCAAATGAAGAGCAAAGAAGTTGAAGCGTTTGAGAAGAAATACGGTTATAAGCCAACTAAAGTACGTGTTGCAATCGATGCTCTCGCCGTATTTGTACATAAAGATAACCCGATTAAAGGTTTAAGTTTGGCGCAGGTTGATGCTATTTTTTCTTCAACCCTAAAATGTGGTGAAAATGGTGCTGCTGAGCGCTGGGGCGAAGTTGGTCTAGATGGCTCGTGGGCTGATAAAGACATTCAATTATTTGGTCGTAACTCAGTGTCGGGTACCTATGGTTACTTTAAGAAGAAAGCCTTATGTAAAGGTGACTTCAAAAACTCGGTGAACGAGCAACCTGGTTCTGCTTCTGTGGTTCAATCGGTATCTTCATCTTTGAATGCCATTGGTTATTCAGGTATCGGTTACAAGACTTCAGGTGTTAAAGCGGTCGCACTTGCTAAGAAAGGCACTGATTACATAGCCGCTAGCTTAGACAACGCAGCTACTGGTAAATACCCATTGTCTCGTTTCTTATACGTTTACGTGAACAAGCACCCTAACAAGCCTTTAGCCCCAATGGAGCGCGAGTTCCTTAAAATGATTCTGTCTAAAACTGGACAGCAGATTGTTGCTAAAGACGGTTATGTACCACTACCTTCTAAAGTTGTGTTATCTGATTTAGAAAAAGTTGGTATTAAGCTTTAATAATTAAAGCTTAAAGCGACCCTCGCTTCGGCGGGGGTTTTTACGTTTAGGCCTTCAAACATTTTGATGACTAAGTTGAGCGGGGTAACTGGTTCTCGTTCATGTATTTTGGCAAGGACTGATAGCCCTCAGTTCAATAGCTCTGTTAAGCGCTTGCTCTTTGGTTTACCACCGCACCAATCAACTTGCATGAGGAGCCATCAGCGTTAGCTGCAGGGTAAGCATCAAACTTTGTATTTAGCACCGCCGCATCATATTTAAGACTCCTCGCAAAGTCAGGAGCAAATAACAGCATTTGCTAGCAAGAAAATCTAAGCTTCGAAAGAAACATAAGGCGCAAGCTGTATCTTGAGTTCAGATGGTCGCTATTCCTCATGATGCTTGACCATGAGTGATAGTTGGATCGGCGATGAACTGGATCCAAAGCGTTTAAAATACTGAATGGCTAAGCTTGAAATCCTTCTCAGCCGAGGATCTTGGCGAATATACAGATTAACTAAATTGTCACTTGATGTGTGACCCAGATCACTATAGATTGTTATTGTGACTTGAGTCACAAATACGCTTAAATCACTAGGTATTTTAAATCCTGAGGAGAAAGACCATGTTTGATTATTTTGGTGTACTTTATTCATCGTATTACTTTACGAAAGCTGATGACTTTAACTACTATTGCGAAACTCGCAAGGACATTCACCGTTAAGCAATTTTGTAGGTAACGCTATGTACTATCGTCCGATTATTGGTTCAGCATTGTTAACTATTGTTTGTTTCGGATACCTTGGACAATTTAAACAACAGCAGAGATAAATGGAATGAGTCAAGCTAGCCCGAATGCCTAAATCACTTTGGTTTTTTAGGCATTTTTTATGCGTAATCCAAAATAATCGCTGATGCTTCCCCCCAACATTTTTATTTCCAAAAATTCAAAATACTTCTTGCAATGTGATCTGTATCACATTATATTTTAACTGTGACTTGGGTCACACTTTATTAATATTTAGGAGAAAGATTATGTTTGATTATTTTGGTTCTTTATACGCAAATTACTACTTCACTAAAGTCCATGGTTTTAGCTCAACGGAAGAAAAAAATATTCACCGTTAATCCTCACATTTGAACATGTGGGCTTAGCACTTAACTTGTCGCCTGAGGCGATGAAGTGATAGTCAACTGAGCGAGACTGAATCATGGGTCAAATGTTTTAAAATGCCTGATAGCTTAAACGCATCGGGCATTTTCCATTTTTACTCCTAAGCTGCTTATATTCCCTCTGTTTTATCTTCCTAGACCGCATATTTTTAAGCCGAATCAAACAACGTCATTGATAAATTATTTATACTATGCACTAATTTTTTATTAATGAGAGTATTCATTTTGTCTATTCAACCACAAATTCTCGAAGCAATTCCTAGTTATGCGAGTTGTTTGCGATTGAGCCTGGTCGACTCTCAGTCGCTGAAAGCCTGTCTGGGCAATATTGCCAAGGTATATTCGAAGGAAGATAGCCTTGTTGGTCTAGGTGCTCCTTTGTTAGCACTGCTAAATATAGATGTTCCCGGTTTGAAGTCAGTTGCTAGTATTCAGGGAATACGGCGTAGTAGTCCTGCGAATCAAGATGATTTGTGGCTGCGAGTGAGTGGCAAAGATCCAGGCCAAGTGATGTTACGAGTAAACCAGTGGCTGGCAGTGTTAACACCAACTTTTGCGGTTAATGAGCAGTTGGAGGGCTTTCGCCATGATGGAGGAAGAGACTTAAGCGGTTACGAAGACGGTACCGAAAACCCTGATCAAGAGCAGGCACCGAATGTTGTTGCCTTAGCAGGAGAGAAGGGGATCGCAGGCTCCTCGATGCTTGCAGTACAAAAATGGCAACATCAACTACAACACTTTCATCATCTACCGAGTGAGCATCAGGACAACATTATTGGCCGGCGTAAGCATGATAATGTCGAGTTTCCTGAGTCACCAAGCTATGCTCATGTTCGGCGTACAGCCCAAGAAAGCTTTACTCCAGAAGCATTTATGTTACGCCGCAGTCTCCCTTGGATACAGGGTCAGCAGTGTGGGCTTAATTTTATTTGCTTTGCCAATAGCTTTTATCCTTTTGAAGCACAACTTAAACGGATGTTGGGCTGCGAAGACGGTATCGAGGATGGCTTATTTCAGTTTAGTCGCCCACTCACTACCAGCTATTATTGGTGCCCACCGGTTGATGAACAAGTTCTCGACTTAAGGATCTTAAAGCTCTAACTTAGTGCTCTAGTATCGTCTGGTATAGGCTCATCCCACGCGCTTGATAATTTGCGAGAGCGCTGGGGTGGTCTAAATCACAAGTATGCACCCAGACTTTATTTGCCTGCCATTGCCAGGCAGTTTGCAGACAGCGGGTGAGTAAATCCCCGCCTAGCCCCTGTCCTAAATAATCTGCAGTTAAGCCAAAATATGCGATTTCAACACTGTTGTCTGAGTGTTTATGTAGTTCAAAATAACCTGCTAACAGTCCCTTAATATAAGCCCCAAAGGTGCGTAGCTGATTACTTTCGATGTAATCAAGCCATTGTTGTTCAGACCAAGCTAATTTGTCGTTCCATTGCCAGTTTTGACCCACGGCAATATAAAATTCTCGGCTTTTTTGTGCCTGTTGTTCGATGATTTCTTGTACCGATAAATGTTCGTTCATCGGCTTAGCTGATAATTGGCTGAGGCTGAGTTGTTGTAAATAGTATACTTTACTGCTCATTGTCATAAAAAATGAAGGAATGATGAATCCAGTCTAACATGATGTTTTCACTATCCGTAATCACACCATATTTAATAAGTGATTAATTTATAGGTTAATTTATCAGTGTAATGAATGCGATACATGGTGTCAGGTATTTTTACAGACGAAGCTATTGCATTTCGCTTTGTGTTATCAAGCTGTTGATTTTTTAGGTTGATTGTTACTGGCTTGGTTTATGCATTTACAACCCTAAGCAAGCATCATGTTGTTCACTGATTTAGCGGTGCACTATATAAGTGAGTAACTGATTTCATTATAGAGGGCATTATGTTGATCAAATTAATAAAATTAGCTTTTGTCATACTTATTGTTGGTTATTCCAGTTGGGGTTCGGCTGCGCCGGTGACCAGCTACGTTCCTTCCGGAACATGCAATACCAATAACGTGGTGCTTCGCTCCATGATGTTATCAGGGGGAAGCGAAGAACTGCTTTCAAGTGCTCATTCGGCGAGTTCATGCTTAGTGTTTGCTGGTAATGATGATGGTCATGCCAATGATCCTATAGTAAATATTGGTCAAAAAAATGATGGATTGTTGAATACTCGCTATGGTGCTTCTAACGACTTGTTCTTTATTGAGCCTGAGGATTTACAAAATCTAGATAATCAGCCTTTAGGTGTTGCCGATGACCCAGGTTGGATCCACTTAGCGAGCGTAAATGCTGATATGCAAGTTAATTATGATCAAGCGGGTCCCATCGTCCCTGGAGGCTTGTCTTTATCGATCGATGACTTATTGAATATGACTTTTAACTGCGTGGCTGGTCGTCGTGGAGAGTGTACCTCGGTAAATTGGGTTATCGAAACCGACCCTGGCATTATTGGTGATGTTAGCCAGTTGTTAGGTGCGGCAAGCTTTGATCACTTGGCTTTTTCGATCAAAGTAGCAAAAGGCTTTATTATTTATGATTTCGATTTTATTGATATTTTTCAACAAGAATTAGCGAATGACCCGGCTTCAAGTTTGAATTTCCAGACGCCTTACAAATTGTCAGGGTCTTTAGATACCGATGATTTTGAGAATCCTCAAGGTAACAGTACACAAGCTATTTCGCATCTGAATGTATGGGCTCGTGACCCCGCAGATCCAACACAAGTGATGGAGCCTAGTTCATTTGGTATTTTGGTTATTGCTCTACTGGGATTGATGATTGCGCGAATATCTCGTAAATCAATGTTGGTTCGTTGGTAAATGAAAGCTAATGATAAACGCTTTGCTTGATGCAGCTTGATCTTATGAAATTTTAGTTGAGCGAGATTTAAAATCTTATCAAGCCGTGCATACTTGGCGTGTAGTGCTGGTTCAGCTTCTGCGCGGTTAAACAAGCCTGATAAATGTATGTTCAAGCTTCAGATGGGTCTGCTGGTGTGGCTGATTGATTGTAGTGAGGTAGCCGTTTTATCGATATTAATGATTACCGTGGTTGCCTTTATTCAAGTGGTCATGCTTGAGCGATAAAGCGAGCGTTTATTCATCAAATTGAATGCTTGGTGCGTTTGTTAGCTGCCCCGAACTACTTATCGATGTGGACTGATTGGTTCTGCTCGGTTTGATTCAGCGGTGCGACGAGGCGGTAACGCTGCAGTTGATGAGGTTTTTTGTATGGCATGCCATCATGTGTTGGTTCATTTTGTCAGGTATTGAGGCAGTTGTTGGTGAACAGAGGCTGGTGATGACTTGCCCGCCGATAACTCAGGCAGGCAAGTTGGTTTTGAACCATTTAAGTGATGGTCTCATTATCCTCATCAATTATCCGACGAAGCGGCCTCGATTCAATCGCTTTGAAGTAATCGAGAGTCCATAATTGAGAACGAATTTTACGACGATTTCCTCTGGGAACATAACTATTGAGCTGTTGAGCGTCGATGATGCGCGCTTTGGTGGTGTCAGCAAATTGTAGTTCTAATAAGTCGATGACTCGTTGTTTGAGTGTTTCATCATAAATAGGGACGCCGACCTCGACTCGTTCTTCGATGTTGCGAGTCATCCAGTCGAAGGAGGCAATGAAGACTTGATTTTCCCCGCCATGGTAGAAATTAAATACCCGAGGATGTTCTAGGAAACGATCGACGATACTAATGATGTGAATGTTTTCACTCACGCCTTCTAATCCCGGAACCAGAGAGCACATGCCCCGAATAATCATCTTTATTTTAACCCCAGCCTTACTTGCCGCATAGAGCCGGGTAATGATTCCTTTGTCCACGAGGTTGTTCACTTTAATCGTAATCGCGGCGGGGTTTCCTGCATTGGCTTGGTTGATCTCATAGTCAATAAGGCTAAATAGCCGACGCCGAGTATCGTTGGGCGATACGATTAAATGCTGAAACTTAAAACGTCGATAAGGCTGTTGAATAAACCGAAAAACATTATCGATTTCTTGGCCAATCTCTTGGTTTTTGGTGAAAAGAGCGAAATCGGTATATATTTTGGCAGTTTTTTCATGAAAATTACCGGTACCAATATGGCTATAATAGACTCGTTGGTCGCCTTCTTTGCGTGTAATGAGCAACAGTTTGGAATGTACTTTCAGAGAAGGAACTCCGAAAACCACCTTAACCCCGGCATCGGTCAGTAGCTGAGCCCATTCAATGTTTGCTCCCTCATCGAAACGAGCCCGTAGCTCAATGACAACGGTGACGCGTTTACCATTGTTGGCTGCGTCAATGATTGAGTTCATCAAGTGCGACTTTTTGGCGACTCGATAAATATTAATCTTGATACTACTCACTTTAGGATCAAAAGATGCCTGGCGGACAAACTCTGAAATGTAACGAAACTTGTGGTAGGGGTAATAGAGTAAAATATCCCGCGCTGTAATTGCGTCGAATACCGTATCAAATTGGTCGAAATCGCGACAATTTAACGCGGACATCTTTTTGTTTTCTAGGTACTTACGCCCCACGTTAGGAAAGCCGATGAAGTCTTTAAAATTGTGGTAACGACTGCCGCCGACACTGTGGTCTAGCTTAGAAATATGTAGCATATTACTTAAGCGTTTAATCATGCTGCTCGGCATATCCCGATCATAGACAAAGCGCACCGGCTCTGCGGTTAGGCGCTGTTTGATCCCTTCCGACATTTTTTCGAGTAGACTCTGGTCCACTTCATCATTTAAGTCATACTCGGCATCACGGGTCATCTTAATCGAGTAGGCGGCGGCACTATCGTATTCGTAAAACCCACGTAATAAATCGTCGAGACAAAAACGAATAATATTATCCAAAATAATCATTGTTTTACGGGTTCTTCCTCCATCGGGAGGAAGCACCACAAAGCGTGGTAAATTATCTGTAGGAATTTCAATAAGTAAATGGTTTTCCTGCTTAGCATTTTTCACTTCGACGGCTAAATAGGTATATTCATCTTTCAGGAAGCGAACCAAATCGGTCCTTTTGGTCAATACGATTGGCGTAATGTGGCGCAACACCTTATCTTTAAAGTATTTTCTGACCCAATTTTGATGGTTTTCACTGAGTTGGTCTTCGTTGATCAAGAAAATATTTCGTCGCGCTAAGGTAAGAATGATTTCTCGGTAAGTATCATCAAAATCTTGTTGAAGTTCTGCCAACTTAGTTTGAACGTCGTTAAGAAGCTGGATTGAACCGTCATCTTTTTGCTTTAGTTCATTTAAGATAATACGGCGTTTTAGCGCGGCCACCCGCACCTTGAAAAATTCATCCTGATTGTTTGAAAAAATCCCTAAAAATCGCACTCGTTCAATGATTGGAACGGAATTATCTTGTGCTTCTTGCAATACTCGTTGGTTAAACGAAAGCCAGCTTAACTCTTTCTCTATATATAGACTGTCGCTCATTTTATACCTTTGTTACTTATTGCTCGTCGGAGAAATCAACCATTAAATCATCAGCTAACGATTCTAAAGATTGTTGGATAGCGATACGTTGCTGTTCATCTGCGCAGGGGACTTGTAACTGCGCGGTAAAAATCAATCCGCCCCAATTCGGCGCACTGCTAACACTGGTGGTGATTTTACTTAAACTCACGCCGAGTTGATTTAGCGCTTGAGTAACTTCTTGAACAATGCCAACACGATCATTGGCTGTCACATTGATGCTAATTTGTGTCTGTTCGGCATGGTCGTTATGGTCGCCTTCAGCGATATTGACCAATAATCCATGCTGATTATTTAGGTCATCACACAGTGCGGACAAATGTGCATCATCGACTTCAATATGTAAAATTCCTGTAAATTGCCCCGCCAGTTCGGTAAGGCGACTGGCTAGCCAATTGCCATGGTGTTTGACCACTAGCGTTGATAATTGATCGACAATACCCGGACGGTCTTTTCCAATGACGCTGACAACCAGTTGTTTCATGAATTGACTCCTACAAAGTGCTTCGCTGGGAAAATGGGTTCCCTTGTTTAAGATGCTAAGCATTGCCCTAAAGTATGCATAGCTTTTATGGATTAGGGAAGGTCTTATCCTCTTGAAATAGAGAACAAATTAGCCAAACCTACAATATAATTTTTCGGTAACAATAAACACGTATTATTGTCATAATCTCTTGCTAAAGATAGTTGAGCGGTCACTATTCGCCCATTGATTTGATATTTTTTTTAACTCTTGCATCCTGTAACAATACTGTCATAAAACTGCCATATACTTTCGCCAGACCTATTAGATTGTGAGGGAAACATGACGCAGTCAGTGTCATTTAATAGCAGTGCCCAACGGCTGATTAAGGACCGATTAACCCGCTACGGTGTAAGTGCTGGCGGGATAGTGGTGTTGTTAGCATTAATTTTAATCTTCTTTTATTTATTGTATGTGGTTGCACCGATTTTTTATGGGGCTAGTCTCGATAAACTGAAGACTATTCCATTGCATGATAGCAGTGCTACGGTCGCCATTGGTGTCGAAGAACAAAATGAAATTGCTTATCGTTTTAATATGGACGGTAGTTTGCAATTTTTTGATCTTACTAAAAATAATACCGAATACCCTAGTTATCAGCTTGACGCTGATATTACTTCAGCTGACCGTACCGTGCCGAATCAAGGTTTAGTCGCTTACGGTACTGCTCAAGGTGAAGTATTGGTCGTGACGCCTAAGTTTAGTGTTAGCTACCCTAACGATAAGCGTTTAATTACGCCAAGTCTAAGCTATCCCATGGGTGAGCAGGCCTTGTCAATTGATGAACAGGGTAAGGCTATCGTTAAATTGGCTTTCGAGCGACAAGAAGAGTCGGCGATGGTGGCTGCGATTACCGAAGATGGTCGAGGTTTGTTAGTGGCTTTGGACGCAGAGGAAAACATGTTCAGTGATTCCCTGGAGTGGACCGCTTCTCGAGCCGATATTCCTAGTTTGCCTCAAAATATTGACCAAATGTTGGTAACACCTGATTTACGCCGCTTGTATATTCGTAGTGGCAATCAACTAGCTAATTATAATATCTCCGATATCGATGATATCCGTCTGAATTCAGTGGATTTCATCAATAGTAAAGGCGCGAATGTAACTCGCTTAGCCTTGCTTTCGGGGGCCAGCTCGTTGATTGTTGCCAATGATAACGGAATTGTTACGCAGTGGTTTGATGTTGCTAAAGATGGTGTGCGTAAACTCACGCAGATCCGAGAGTTTGATGCTGGCGCAAACATTAATGACATTGGGGTTGAGTATTTCCGTAAAGGCTTTGCAGTTGGCGCAGATGATGGCTCCATTTCTTTGTTTCATACCACTGGTGGTGGTCGTTTGGTTCGAGAGGATACTAAACTTGGCACCAGCTTGAACTTGGCATTTTCTCCTCGGGCGAGTGGTTTACTGACCGAAAATGAGCAAAGCCTAACCTTCTATCATGTCGAAAATGAACACCCTGAAGTCACCTGGCAGGCGCTATGGCATAAAGTATGGTACGAAGGTTATCCGGAGCCACAGTATGTGTGGCAGTCAACTTCCGCAAGTGATGATTTTGAGCCTAAGTTAAGTCTGGTACCTATCTCATTTGGTACGATTAAGGCAGCTTTGTATGCCATGTTATTTGCAACGCCAATTGCCTTGGCGGGCGCGATTTATACCGCCTACTTTATGTCTTCTTCGTTACGTAAGGTGGTTAAACCGACGGTCGAAATTATGGAGGCCTTACCCACGGTTATTTTAGGCTTTTTAGCCGGTCTTTGGTTAGCACCGCTGATCGAGGATAACTTGCCTGGGGTGATTGCCATTATGATATTGCTGCCGATCGGATTTTTGGTGACCGCTTTTGCCTGGAGCAAAATGCCTAAACAATTGCGTCAAATGCTACCAGAGGGCTACGACGTGATGGTGTTGATCCCGGTGGTGATATTTATTGGCTGGGGTTGCATTGAAGTGAGTCCGTTGTTGGAGCTATGGTTGTTTGACGGTGATGCTCGCTTATTCTTAACCAACGAATTGGGGATCAGTTTTGACCAGCGTAACTCTATGGTGGTGGGCCTTGCCATGGGATTTGCGGTCATCCCCACTATCTTCTCGATTGCCGAAGACGCCATTTTTTCAGTGCCGAAGCACTTAAGTAATGGTTCATTAGCGCTCGGTGCAACACCTTGGCAAACCTTGGTTAAAGTGGTTATTTTAACCGCAAGTCCGGGGATTTTTTCTGCTGTGATGATGGGCCTAGGTCGCGCGGTCGGTGAAACAATGATTGTCTTAATGGCCACCGGTAATACTCCGGTTATGGATTGGAGTATTTTCCAGGGGATGCGTACCTTAGCGGCGAATATTGCGGTAGAAATGCCTGAGTCAGAAGTGGGAAGTTCACACTATCGGGTGTTGTTCTTAGCGGCCTTTGTCTTGTTTGTATTCACCTTTGCATTTAACACCATTGCTGAATTTGTGCGCCAACGTCTGCGCGACAAATATAGCTCGCTGTAATAGGGAAGTGGGAAATAACCGATGAATAAGTGGTTTAAATCAGGTAACCCGTGGATTTGGATGACCGCCGGGGCTGTTAGCATTAGTTTGGTTGCAGTTGTCGGCTTGTTGTTACTGATTGCGGCTCGAGGTTTGGTTTATTTTTGGCCGAGTCCGGTAATGGAAATGGAAGTTCACCAGTTTGGTAAAAACCAAACGGTCATTGGTGAGCTATATGAAACCGAGTTAGTTCCAATTGAGCGTTTACAAGCTTCCGGTGCGAATACCGAAGGCTTGGATGGTGCATTTGTGGAGCGCTTTTTGATCAAAACGGGTAATCGTGAATATGTGAATTTAGATTTTCGTTGGTTAAGCGAAAACGAAATCGTGTCCAAGCGCACACCTAAAAACATCGCGGTCGTCGAGCGTAGAACTAACGGTAACTTTTATGGTTATGTAGAAGGGATCATTAAAAATGGCGTGCATATTGAGGCAGCAAAAGATAATCAACATACTCAATTATTCGAGTTGTTAGATCGCTCAAATGGGATCATTAAACAAGCTGATGCTTTACAGCGGCACAAAATTGGTGGGGTGAACTATCAACTTGAGCGCTTACGTTTGAAACAGCGTCGATATGAATTGGATGATGCATTGACTGCCGAACATCTAGCGGATATTGAGGCGCAGACTAAGCAGCTACATGAAGAGTATCAAGTTTTAGAGAAGCAGTTATTTGCTTATCGAGATGAGGCTAAACGAGACCAATTAATCATTCGTGATATGCGTGGTGAATTGGTCACCATCCCGATGAACAATGTACTAGATGTGTTTTTCCCGAATGAAATGAACGGCTTTCAGAAGCTCGGACATTGGCTGCATCAGGCTGGTAAATTTGTGGTTGATGAACCGCGTGAAGCCAATACCGAAGGCGGGGTATTCCCGGCTATCTTTGGTACGGTATTCATGGTGATGTTGATGGCAGTGATTGTGACGCCGTTAGGGGTGGTTGCGGCTATTTACCTGCACGAGTATGCCGCAAATAATGGCTTCACCCGCTTGATCCGGATTGCTGTGATTAACCTGGCGGGAGTCCCCTCGATTGTTTATGGGGTATTTGGCTTAGGTTTCTTTGTTTATATGTTAGGCGGCAGTATTGATTCCTTGTTTTATACGGAATCCTTACCGACACCAACCTTTGGTTCGCCGGGCGTTATTTGGTCAGCTTTAACTTTAGCTATTTTAACTTTGCCAGTGGTGATTGTTTCTACAGAAGAAGGTTTATCGCGCATTCCTAGCGCAGTACGCCAAGGGTCACTGGCCTTAGGGGCAACCAAAGCTGAAACCTTATGGCGGATTGTGATCCCCATGGCAAGCCCGGCAATTATGACTGGTCTGATTTTGGCGGTTGCTCGTGCTGCGGGTGAGGTTGCGCCACTGATGTTAGTGGGGGTGGTGAAACTTGCGCCAACTTTACCTGTAGACGGCAATTTCCCCTTTGTTCATTTAGAACGTAAATTTATGCACTTAGGTTTCCATATTTATGATGTTGGCTTCCAAAGCCCCAATGTCGAGGCGGCACGACCTTTGGTATATGCCACCGCATTTTTATTGGTCACGGTAATCATTGGCTTAAACTTAGCTGCGATTCAAATCCGTAACCGTTTACGTGAAAAGTTTAAAACGTTAGACCAATAAGCTAACGGCAAATTTGTAGGAAAAAAAATGATTTCTTTGAATACAGAACTTCGTCGAGATACAAAATTAGATTTGGCTAACTTAAGTGCTGAACAAACCGCATTAGAGGTTAAAAATTTAGACCTCTATTATGGGGATAAACAGGCTTTGTTTGATGTATCGATGAAGATCCCTAAGGGACAAGTTACCGCCTTCATTGGTCCATCCGGTTGTGGTAAATCAACCTTATTACGTTGTATTAACCGGATGAACGATTTAGTCGATATTTGTAAGATCAGTGGTGAAATATTGCTGCATGGCCAGAACATTTACGATAAGAGTGTCGATGTTGCTGCGCTGCGTCGCAATGTAGGGATGGTTTTTCAACGCCCCAATCCATTTCCAAAGTCTATCTACGAGAATGTCGTTTATGGCTTACGTTTACAAGGGATGAAGGATCGTCGAGTATTAGATGAAGCGGTCGAACGCTCATTGCGTGGCGCGGCAATTTGGGAAGAGGTGAAAGACCGTTTGCACGATAATGCCTTTGGTCTATCGGGTGGTCAGCAGCAACGTTTAGTGATTGCGCGAGCGATTGCCATCGAGCCTGAAGTGTTGTTACTGGATGAACCAACTTCGGCCTTGGATCCTATCTCGACTTTAACCATTGAAGAATTGATTAATGATTTAAAGAGTCGTTATACGGTGGTTATTGTGACTCACAACATGCAGCAGGCGGCCCGAGTCTCCGACCAAACGGCCTTTATGTATATGGGGGACATGGTGGAATATGCGGATACTAATACCTTATTTACCACGCCAGCGAAAAAACAAACCGAAGATTACATTACAGGCCGTTACGGTTAAGTCCCCGTGACTGAGGAATTATTATGGATAAGTTGAATATGAACAAACACATCTCTGGCCAGTTTAACGCTGAGTTAGATCATGTGCGTAATCAAATTATGGCGATGGGAGGTTTGGTTGAGCAGCAGCTTAAAGATGCCTTAAGTTTATTAAATCGCCCCAACGCTGAGTTAGTGATAAAGGTCATCAATACCGATAGTAAGGTTAATTCTTACGAAGTCGCTATTGACGAAGAGTGCACTCGTATCATCGCTAAACGTCAACCAGCCGCGAGTGATTTGCGGGTCGTAATGGCCATTATTAAAACTATCGCGGATTTAGAACGAATAGGTGATGCTGCGGCGAGCATCGGTCGTATGGTTGAGCGGAATATGGATAAGCCTTTAAAGGCTTCATTGATTAGCTTAGAGCATCTAGGGCAACACACCGCGAAGATGTTGCATGACGTGTTAGATGGTTTCGCTAGAATGGATGTGGATATTGCTTGGCAAGTCCATCAAGAAGATAAAAAAGTGGATAAAGAATATGAACGACTCATCCGCGAATTGATGACGTACATGATGGAAGATCCTCGCTCCATCCCACAGGTGCTCGATGCATTAAATGCTGCTCGCGCCATCGAACGGGTAGGAGATCGTTGCCAAAATATCGCTGAGTACATTATTTACTTTGTGAGAGGTAAAGATATTCGCCATTTGGCAGGAGACGAAGTCGAAAAACTACTTTAATCTGAGTTTTTCTATTAAAAAGCTGGCAATAAGCCAGCTTTTTTATTTGCTATTTCTCAACAATAACGCTGCGACTACAGTTGATGCTGATTATTTTTGAGCAATTATTACATTTTTCACAGCTTGCTGGTCTGAGCTGTTATGACCGCAAGGTTTGTTTTATAACAAGCTATTATACGTATTCCTACCGATAGAAAAATCTCCGTTTTAAACATTTGAATCGCACAGCAAAAGCTAAACGTTTAAAAAACAATCTAAGATTATGTTTTTTAAAACCTTATATTATGTATTTTGTTTTCATTGTTTACCTTTTTGCAACGTTAACCTTTACGTAAACGTAAATCAATCAATCTCATCTCGTATCTTAAAAAACAAAAAGTAATTAAATTACGTAATTAAGTTTCATAATTAGACCTTGGTGGTAAGTTTTATCTCGCTGATAAATTCATTTTATAGAGTGATAACTTTAAATAATGCTTTGCTTTTAATTTATCTGGTGATATAAAAAACAGGCTCTTGAGGGTTAATTAAAACGGTCGTTTTAATTTATCAGAGGCTTTATACTTTAGTTTTAAGGGGCTATTCGGTGATAGGTTTTTGATGTAAGTTGAATTACAGATACGTAATAATTACATTGCTATCTTTGGTTTAAAGCCTATCGATAACTTGAGGTTTGTTGCTTTATTGTTAACTGAAGTGTTTGGCTAACTTGATGATTGCTGATTAAGTTGAATGTTCACTTGGTATGCGGTTATGCGTATATAAAGATTGCGAACATAGTAACAATATACTTAATAATGCATCCTCGTCGTCAAATAAAGGGTTTAGGTGATAACGATAACAAATCAAGACGCAGCATTATTTGGGTCGATTGACCGATTGCCGAGAGGCTAATCGCAAGTATAAGCGGTGTAAAACAAACTAGGTGAATACGCAGTACAGTTCGCTGTACTCAGGAATGAAAGTCGAAGAGGGATTGAACATGACATTAACAAGAGAACAGCAAATTCAAGCATTAGAAAAAGATTGGGCCGAAAATCCTCGTTGGAAAGGGGTGAAGCGTCCTTATAGCGCTGCAGAAGTGGTTAAGTTGCGAGGTTCGGTCATCCCTGAGAATACGATTGCTCGTCGTGGCGCAGAAAAATTATGGTCTTTGGTGAATGGCCAAGCTAAAAAAGGTTACGTGAATTGCTTGGGGGCTCTCACGGGTGGTCAAGCGGTACAGCAAGCTAAAGCAGGGATTGAGGCGATTTACTTGTCGGGTTGGCAGGTAGCGGCTGATAATAACTCTGCATCAAGTATGTATCCTGATCAGTCGCTATATCCAGTCGATTCGGTGCCTAAAGTGGTAGAGCGGATCAATAATTCTTTCCAGCGAGCTGACCAAATTCAATGGGCAAGTGGACTTTCTCCCGCAAATGGCGGTTTAGATTACTTTTTACCCATTGTGGCTGACGCTGAAGCTGGATTTGGTGGGGTTTTGAATGCTTTTGAACTGATGAAAAGTATGATTAAAGCAGGCGCTGCAGGTGTGCACTTTGAAGACCAACTCGCTTCGGTGAAAAAGTGTGGTCATATGGGAGGGAAGGTGCTGGTTCCCACTCAAGAAGCGGTACAAAAGTTGATCGCAGCCCGTTTTGCGGCCGATGTTGCCGATGTTCCAACTCTGGTGATTGCTCGTACCGATGCAAATGCAGCCGATCTATTAACTTCTGATGTTGACCCTTACGATGCAGAGTTTTTGGAGGGTGAACGTACCAGCGAAGGTTTTTACAAGGTTAGAGCGGGTATCGATCAGGCCATTAGTCGTGGTTTAGCTTATGCAGAATATGCCGACTTAATTTGGTGTGAAACTGCAACGCCTTGTTTAGAAGAAGCACGTAAATTTGCCGAAGCAATTCATGAAAAATACCCAGAGCAATTGCTTGCTTATAATTGTTCGCCTTCGTTTAATTGGCGTAAAAATCTAGATGACGAAACGATCGCTAAATTCCAACAGGAATTGAGTGATATGGGATATAAATACCAGTTTATCACCTTAGCTGGGATCCATAATATGTGGTACAACATGTTCGATTTGGCTCATAACTACGCTCAGGGCGAGGGGATGAAACACTACGTTAATATGGTGCAAGAAAAGGAATTTCAAGCTGCTGATCGTGGTTATACCTTTGTCGCCCACCAGCAAGAAGTAGGGACAGGCTATTTTGACCAAGTGACTAACGTCATTCAAGGCGGTAAGTCCTCGGTGACTGCTTTAACAGGATCTACTGAAGAAGAACAATTTAGTTAGTAATCGAACGATTGACTAAATTTGTACAGAATAAGATCAGTTTAACTGACGTTGTTCGTTAATTTGGCAGCCTTTTGGCTGCCTTTTCTGATTGAAGCGCTGTGAGGTTCAAGTTGAGTATCACTAACTCGCGTTAGTCATTTGGCGCCGAGTATATGTGAGTTTGATTTATGTCGATTGTAAATAGTGGTTAGCTTGAACTAATACTTGGCGATATAAATCCAAACAGACCGCGTCAATATCAGTGGCGTGTTGTTCTAAATCATGGGCCATGAGCACGAGTGGTGCCGGGCGGCGTAGGCGTTGGCTAATAGCTTCAAGTGTTCGGCCCAAGCTGGCCCGATGATGGTATTGATGTAACCAATCGTATTGTTGCATCCGCTGTGCGGTAAGCTTTGCCTGGGCTGGCAAGGGGAAGTTAGCGAGTTGCTGATAGCAGTGCTGAATAAAATCGCTGCGGTTTAGTATCGAGAAATCTTGCCAATGTTGACTGAGTAAATGGTCGAAATATACGTCGAGAGCGATCCCAGCATAGCGGCGTAGCTTGGGTCGAAAACAATGCTGTAAACCGGTTTTGATCACCATCTGGTCAATGAAGCTGTCGATATGTCGATGCAGTAAAATACCTTGTTGCTCAAACAGTGGATAATTTTTCCAGGCCTTACCTTTGACAAAGTCACCTAACAATGCACCGGGAATCGAACTCTTCGTTTGTTGAGCAATGTGGAAATGCGCGAGATAGTTCATTTTGTGAAACTGATGTCTGTGGTGTTATTCATTAATGATACGCACCGATAGCACCATAGATCCCTTCAATGAGCATTTGGCAACCAATAACCGCTAAGATCAGACCCATTAATCGAGTAATAATATTGATCCCTGATTTTCCGAGCAAGGCTTCTAGCTTTTGTCCAAAAATGAAGAACACGAAGGTGATCAAGCACAATAGAGCAAATGCGCTTACGGTTATCGCAATATCTTGCCAAGCATTTGAAGCTGAAAAACTCATTGCGGTGGCAATTGTTCCTGGGCCAGCCAAAATAGGTACTGCTAAAGGCGATATTGCAATATCTGTATCGCTTTCCTCTGAGGTTTTATGCATTTCGGAATGTTCTCCATGGAGCATATTGTAGCCGATGAGAAAAACTAAGATGCCACCAGTAATCCTGAGTGCTGGGAGGGTAATTCCAAACATGTGGAAAATGGTTTTACCTAATAATGCGAAGGCTAAGATGATAAAAAATGAGACCATTAATGCTTTAATTGCGATGGCTTTTTGCTGTCTTTCAGCTAACTGACCGCTTAATCCGATAAATACTGTGGTATTTGCAATAGGATTCATAATGGCAAAGAAGCCGAGGAATACCGTAATGGCGTGTTGGGTCAATTCATTCATCTGAAATCCTTATCGCTGAAGAAGATAGCGTTTACGGTCAAGGTGGTTCGCGACCGAAGTTTTTGATTTGTGGCGAGAGAGGTCGGCGATTGGTGAAGTCAGTTCATGTTTCTCAATTGCTAGCCTTTCTTACAGAGTTGCCAAAATATCGTAAGCTGAAATAAGACAGATTAACAGAGCTTTAGGCCTTTCTCGAGCTAAAAAAAATCCAGCACTAGGCTGGAAAAAAACATAAGGAATGGCTAATACGGGCTATTGCTGGAGGCTAAATAGCAGGGGCGATTAGCGGCCCCATAAATCGACTTATTCGAAACGACTGAATACGACGCTAAAGGATGGAAGCACCTCGCGATTTATGTGATGAAGAATACCGTGATATAGATCACAAAACAACTTTTATTGTAATTTTTTTACTTAATTTTTATTCTTTTTTAGTCATTTTTGTGAAAATCCAAAGTAATACAATGAACTATGTAGTAATTATACTTAATCTTCGGTGTTTTGCGGTTCTTGTTCCGCTAACATTTCTAGCAAGGATATGGCTACACCAACAAAATCTGTATCAGTAATTATGCCTAATAACCGTTTACCTTCTACGACGGGGAGGCAGCCGATACGATGTCGTTCAATGTGTTTAGCGGCTTGCTCAACACTCGCTTCGGCGGATACGGTGTGTAACTTGGTAATCATGATATGTTTTAGCATGATTTGTTGTTCATGGGCTCGTCTTTGTTCTGGAGTGGTTTTTGTTAATGATGATTCTTGCGCGGCGAGTAAGGTTCGTTCACTGACTAAACCGACCAGTTGCTGTTGCTTGTCGAGGATGGGTAGGTGGCGAATTTTGAATTCCTTACACAGACTAATCGCTTCTTCTAAGGTAGTTTGTTCAGTGCAAGTGTGTGGCGTAGTAGTCATGATGTCTGCAATTTTAATCATAACGAGCACCTCTGGTTGTCATCTCTTCTTTAAATCTAGAGGTTCTCGGTGAATTTGGGTTGATAAAAATCAACGAATTTTGTGCTTTTTCAAGGTGCGGTACAGACTTGTGGTGTTGCTTATAAAAGCGATGAAAATATCGTGAATTATCTTGCTAAATTGATGAATATCTACTGCTCATTCCCTTCGTTTTACTTCTGATCTTTGTTGCTGGTTCGAGCTTTGGTGATGGTTTTTGGGGGGATTACCGGGCTGCTTGTTATTGGCTTTAGTGAGGTCGATGGTAGGAAGCGGTGTTCGCTAGATACATCATGAAATAACAGGGAATAGGTGAGCAAGCCGAAGGGCTTGGTTGAGCATTGTTTACTTGCTCCCTATGAAACAGGGCTTAACGGTAGGCTATGAAGTCTGCCTACCGTGAGTCGTGATAAAACTGCCAATGAACACTCGATTTGCGCGAGTGTTCTCGTTTATTTCTGCTGAATGATGGCTAAAACAGTTTGTGATAGAGACGATTGGCATAGTCATCAGTCATGCCCGCAATATAATCAGCAATCACGCGTGCTTGATTACTTCCATTTTCGCCTGCTTGTAGCCAACGGGTTCGGGTATTTAGTGGCAACAAGCGCTCAGGGTCGCTGGCAAAGGCTTGAAATAGCTCCATGACGACTTGTTGGCCTTTGAAACGGGTCATTTCTATCTCAGGGGTTTGAATGACATAATGTAAGACGAAACGCTTAAGTACGTCTAAGGCTTGCGCCATGGGGGGCTCCATGGCGGCTTGTAAGTCCAATAATGGATCGTCGAACAGTTGTTGATGACGAAGCCTGATAGAGGTGATAAAGGCATTTACTAAGCTGCCTATCGCATCTTTTTGATCATAGTGATGTTGGCTGAATAGTTTTACGGATAACTCGCCAATTTCATCGGCTAACCAGCAATCTTTGATATCGGCAATCGCCGAGGCGACTTGTTCTTGCCAATCGTGGCGGCTGACAATACCCATGACAATGGCATCTTCAAGGTCGTGCACACCATAGGCGATGTCGTCGGCTAGTTCCATAATGGAGCAGTCTAAAGACTTAAAGCTGCTCTTACGATGTTGCTGGCTACTCACCTCGCGACTTTGTACGAAACGTTGGCGATCGTTTAAGCTAAAGCTGGCAAGGACCCAGTGATATAATTCACGGTCGTCATCATAGATCCCTTTCGCAGGGGTCCAATCTGCAACCTTTAACTGACGGAAGCTTTTGGCTTCTTGAGGCAGTGGTTGGCGCTGTAAGTGACTTAATAAACATGGGTATTTGATAATACCTAACAGAGTTCGTCGCGTCAGGTTCATGCCATTCGACTCGGTATACGGCTCTAATTTAGTTAAGATCCTAAAGGTTTGGGCATTGCCTTCGAATCCCCCGTGATGACGCATCATATAGTGCAGCGCGACTTCTCCACCATGGCCAAAGGGAGGGTGGCCGATATCATGAGCGAGACATAAACTCTCAATGAGATTTAATTCGGGTAAAAAGTGATGTGGTAGGTCCTTTAAGGAGTGAATGTGGCCGATAATGCCTGTACCAATCTGCGATACTTCCAGCGAATGAGTTAAGCGGGTTCGGTGAAAGTCATTACTGCCGATGCTGAGCACCTGAGTCTTGTTTTGTAAACGACGAAACGCTGCAGAATGAAGGATCCTCGCTCGATCTCGTTGCCAAGGAGTGCGATGATCATTGCGTCGTTGATTTTGTTCTTCAACAAATCTTGCTATGCCATCTTGTTCGAACAGTCCATTCATTTGGTGGGCTCCCACTACTACACATTCACTACCTTACACTACCTTTAGTAAAAATAGTATGTGCTTAATTTTAAGCAAAAAAAAGGCACCAAAAGTGCCTTACTATTTTCAGCCGAGAGCTTTAATCGACTTGCCGATAGCCATCTAAAAAATTTGCAATTCTTCCTATTGCTTCCCTTAGCTCTTCTTCTCGAGGTAAAAAAACAATCCGAAAATGGTCAGGTTTGGACCAGTTAAAGCCAGTACCTTGTACAATTAATATCTTTTCCTGCTGCAACAAATCTAGGGCAAATTGTTGGTCGTCCTTAATGTTGAATTTTTCCACATCAAGTTTTGGAAATAGATACATTGCGCCTTTGGGTTTTACGCAGCTAATTCCTGGGATATCGTTCAGCAGTTGCCAAGCAAGGTTGCGTTGTTCATATAAACGCCCCCCGGGAACAATTAATTCATTGATACTCTGATAGCCGCCGAGTGCTGTTTGAATTGCATGTTGCACGGGCACATTGGCACATAAGCGCATCGATGCCAGCATGTCTAAACCGTCGATGTAGTCCGTCGCGCGATGTTTCGGACCACTAACGAGTAACCAACCAGAACGGAAGCCACATACGCGATAAGCTTTGGATAAGCCGTTAAAGGTTAAGGTGAGCACGTCGTCAGATAATGTCGACATCGGGATGTGTAAGGCATCATCATAAATAACTTTAGAATAGATCTCGTCGGCAAATAGAATCAAATTATGTTCACGCGCCAATTCAACCAGCTCGAGAAGAATTTCTTTGCTATATACCGCTCCTGTTGGGTTATTTGGGTTGATCACCACCAAGCCTTTGGTACGAGGTGTAATTTTACTGCGGATATCGTCTATATCGGGAAACCAACCTGCTTGTTCATCACATTCGTAGTGAACTGGATTACCGCCAGATAAGGTTACGGCAGCTGTCCATAGCGGGTAATCGGGTGATGGGACTAACATTTCGTCGCCGTTATTTAGCAGTGCCTGCATCGCCATCACGATGAGTTCACTAACGCCATTACCGAGATAAATATCTTCGAGGGTGGTGCTACGTAGTCCTTGTAACTGGTAGTGGTGCATTACTGCTTTACGGGCCGAAAATAAACCTTTGGAGTCGCAGTAACCCTGAGCTGTCGGCAGGTTATGGATCACATCGACTAGAATTTCTTCAGGCGCTTCAAAATTAAACTCTGCAGTATTGCCAATATTTAACTTCAGTACACGGTGACCTTCTTCTTCAAGGCGTTTGGCTTGCTTTAATACAGGACCTCGTATGTCATAACAGACATTGTCGAGTTTATGGGATTTCGCTATTTGATACATGATAGTTACAGCCTTAGATGGATATGCTTATTAACTTATTTTTTGAGCTTGCTTGCAAGCCTTTGCGATGAGTATTTATACTTTTTTAGAATTTTTTATGGCTGATGCGATTTTGTGCGATGAGTTGATGATAAACTGCTACTTATAGTAGATTTTTCATTGTGAGACTATGTTAGAACTCAAGCATTTAAAAACCTTACAAGCGCTTCGAGAAAGTGGCTCCTTGGTGGTTGCCGCTCAGCGTTTATGTTTAACTCAGTCCGCTTTATCTCATCAACTCAAAGATCTTGAATCACGTATTGGCGCTAAACTATTTGTCCGAAAGACCAAACCATTACGCTTTACCATGGCGGGTTTAAGAGTATTAGACTTGGCCGATAATGTTATAGAACAGGTACAGCATACAGAGCGTGAATTGAGCCGTCTAGTTGGCGGTCAGGCTGGGCGGCTGCATCTCGCCATTGAGTGTCATAGTTGTTTTAATTGGTTGATGCCCGCTATCGATCATTATCGTGGCTTGTGGCCAGATGTGGAATTGGACTTTAGCAGCGGATTTAGTTTTGAACCCTTACCCGAACTTGCGTTGGGGCAGTTGGACTTAGTGATTACTTCTGATCCCCAAGTGTGGGAAGGGATTAGTTATTGGCCATTGTTCTCCTATCAACCGACATTAGCGTTAAGTCCTAATCATCCCTTGGTGAATAAACCGATCATCGAACCGGAAGATTTTTCCAAGCAAGTGCTAATTTCCTATCCTGTGGATAGTCATCGTTTAGACCTCTTTAATTTGTTTTTGGACCCCGCTGGTGTGGAGCCCTTGGCGATCCGTAAAGTTGATATGACCATCATGATGATGCAGTTGGTTGCCAGTGGCCGGGGAGTTGCGGTATTGCCCAATTGGGCATTAACTGAATATGTTAATAAAGGTTATATCGTGACCCGCCCCTTAGGGGATGGAACATTGTGGCAAAACCTTTACGCAGCCCGAGCTCAAAGTCATCAAGATAGTGCCTACATTGAAGCCTTTCTAGACATTGCCCGCGAGCATTGCTTTAGCCATTTAGAGGGGATCAAACCGATAGTCTAAAACGGCTTTTATTGAGTTATTAGATGGGGTCGATGGCAATCAATTGATTATCGAACATATTCTTGATAAGGCCCACAAATTCATCGATAAACTGTTGCTGCTGCTGGGTTGGACTGCTCATCCAAACACCAGATAAGACTTGTTCTAAGTCATTCATCACCGCGTCCATTTCGCGAATAACGGTGAAGCGATGTTCACTATCGAGGTGCTCGTGTTGGCGACACACTAACATCACGTTGTCAGATAACTTTTCAGTGACATAATCGCATATTGTTAACGGATTCTGTTGTGCCTGCGTATGTTCAAATAACGCAAGATTGTCACTTAAGAAGCCAATTAGCTGAACGTAGCCTTCACTATCAGTTACCATCGTTCTGTTTCCCTCTTCAACTTTATCTTTATCTGTTTAGTGTATAACGAAATATGACTTAAAAAAAATGTCAGTGAACAAATATGTTAGCTCTATAAGGTCTGAGTTAACTCAGCAGACTGAATATAGGCTTGATTACAAGAATTGGGTAGATAAAGTCTCGGATTCGCCCGTTTTAGATCGCTTAAATGATATTCTAACAAACGCTTGTCTATGGGAGCTGTGCTTTCAGTTTGTTGTAGCCAATTGACTAAGGATTTTGTGTTCTGTGCAAATGCCTGTTCTAAGTCGACGATTTGTTGTTTAGTTTTTTGTATTTGCTCCACATTTAGGGGGGAACGCTGTACTAAATTAATCAGGTAAGGCGTCAGCTTGTGGGCTTGTTTAAAATAACTATCACGAATAGGGACAGGAGACAGCTTCAATTGCTGCTGGCGTTCTAGTTGACCGCAGATATGATTCGCTTTAAGTAAGCCTACGGTTTGTTGGATCACTTGGTTGATATCAAAACCTTCGCCGTACATTTCATGGATCCCAGTGGCTAAGTCATGTTTAGCCAGCCGTAATTTGGGAAAGTTGAATTGTTCTCGAGTAAACACTCTTACTCGGTTAGGGGCCGCATGCCGGGGGACGATAATCGCCAGTTGATCGCGCTTTTGCTCAAAATATAGGTTGGCAATCGCGTGCTGTTGTTCACTTAAGCTAATCAGCCGACCACTAATTTGGCAATCTACGGACTTAGGTTTATCACCGATCTGGTTGGCACTAACATATTGTTGAGGATAATCGGGTAATGCCTGAACTTGTCCCAGTTGGCGCTGCAAATAGTGAGTTGCAATGGCGGCACGACAAATGGCGGTTTCATCTAATGGCTCGATGTTAAATACCTTCCAGGCAATTAATGCAACCATGAGTATTAACATACTGCTACTCATAACAATCAATGGTTGCCGTCGAATGATCATAACTGCCTCGTAAACTAGAAAATAATAGCCATAGTGTGTTTATCTGTTGTTTTTCAAAAAACTAAAGGACTATTTAGAATTATAGCGTCTTACTTGGCAGCGCTTGATCTTCTTTTCTCGGTGAATTTTCTAGCTAGCTTAAACTCGGCGCATACGTCGTGTTAGCACGCCAACAAGCTGTCTAGCAGAATTGCCAATTTAAAGTTCTTTACAGGACAAATTTTACAACCTTGTAGTGTGAACTTATGGCCGACTAAGGCCGCGTGCGTTTGGTGATTATTTAAACTTGCTGTTTAATTATTTAAGGCAAAGCAGCGTTTGAGAAAACTAGTGCCGGCATGAATCATTGCGCGTCGCGTGGCGATTGATTCGGTTCTTATTTTAAAGTCATCGTTTCGTCGTTAACAATTAGCTGACTGCTTGGGGCGAATGCCCCAACTTTAAATATTATGCTCGTTATTTTAGGCGGTTTTTTGTTTGACCGGAGGTCGCGTCGCTAATTCGATCCTTCCTTTGGGTTTACTACAACAGGTGAGGACTTGGCCTTGGGGAATATTGGCTAAAGGGGGCGTGGAATATTCAACTTCCCCCTTTAATAGGGTGTTTCTACAAGCGCCGCAGACACCTTCTCGACAATGATATTCAGGATTAAATCCTGCCTGCTCAAAGGCTTCTAGAATACTGCGATGGTGGCTATCAACCACCACCTCAATACCATCAGCGATCACTCGGCCTTCTTGATGCGGCATTACAGCTCAAAATCCTCAAAGTCATCGACTGCAATGGTTGAGTCAATTTGTCCGACGAGGTAGGAACTGATTTCAGCTTCTTGTGGTGCGACCTGTACATTGTCTGAAACTAGCCAAGAATTTATCCAAGGGATCGGGTTACTGCGGTCTTCAAAGCAAGGGTGTAAACCCACGGCTTGCATTCGGTTATTGGTTATATATTCAACGTATTGACAGAGGATCTCTTCATTCAAACCTATCATTGAACCGTCTTTAAATAGGTACTTGGCCCATTGTTTTTCTTGTTCAGCTGCATCGGTAAACATCCGCCAAGCGTCTACCTCACATTCGGCCGCTATTTCGGCCATCTCAGGATCGTCTTTCCCTTCGCGCATTAAATTAATCATGTGCTGGGTGCCTGTGAGATGAAGAGCTTCGTCACGGGCAATGAGCTTAATGATTTTGGCATTGCCTTCCATGAGTTCACGTTCAGCAAAGGCAAAAGAACATGCAAAGCTTACATAGAAGCGAATTGCTTCAAGTACATTAACCGACATTAAACAAAGGTAGAGTTTCTTTTTCAACTCACGAAGTGAGACGGTGTAAGGCTTGCCATCGAGCAGATGTTCTCCTTCGCCATAGAGGTGATACATTGAAGAGGCTCGAATTAAATCGTCGTAATATAGTGCAATGTCATTGGCTCGTTTGATGATTTCTTCGTTTTCCATGATGTCATCAAAGACTTCACCGGGATTTCCCATCACATTACGAATAATATGGGTATACGACCGCGAGTGGATGGTTTCACTGAAAGCCCATGTTTCTATCCAAGTTTCGAGTTCAGGTAGGCTCACCAAAGGCAATAGAGCGACATTGGGAGAGCGTCCTTGAATACTATCAAGCAAGGTTTGGTATTTTAAATTACTAATGAAAATATGCTGCTCATGTGCGGGCAATTTTGCATAATCGATGCGGTCTCTGCTGACATCCACTTCTTCTGGACGCCAGAAAAATGACAATTGCTTTTCAATTAATTTTTCAAAGATAGGATGACGTTGTTGGTCATAACGAGCCACGTTTACCGGCTGACCAAAGAACATGGGTTCTTTGGTGGCATCGTTGGCTGTTTGGGTAAAAATTGAGTAGTTCATCTACATTATTCCTAACAATTCTTTGCGCCTAAGCGCGTAAACTTGGCTTAAATTTTACATGCACCGCCGGCGCAATCATCATCTTCTGGCTCGGGTTTCATATTATCGTGCTGGTCGCTAGCGCCATCACGAGTATTATGATAATACAGAGTTTTTACGCCATATTTATAGGCGGTTAGCAGGTCGGCAATCAAGATTTTCATGGGGACTCGATTACCCACAAAGCGTGATGGATCGTAGTTAGTATTAGCCGAAATACTTTGGTCAACAAACTTTTGCATTAAACCCACTAATTGCAAATAACCGTCATTATTTGGGATATCCCAAAGTAATTCATAGCTATTTTTGAGGTTTCCAAAGTCAGGCACCACTTGTTTTAGAATGCCGTCTTTACTGGCTTTTACACTGACGTAACCGCGTGGTGGTTCAATGCCATTGGTCGCGTTGGAAATTTGGCTGGAGGTTTCCGATGGCATCAAGGCTGATAAGGTTGAGTTACGTAAGCCGTAAGTGGTTATTTCTTGGCGTAATTCTTCCCAATCGTAATGCAGCGGCTCGTTGCTTAATTGATCCAACGATTTTTTATAGGTATCGATGGGCAGAATACCTTGCGCATAGGTGGTCTCATTGAACATCGGGCAGGCACCTTGCTCCTTGGCAAGACGCATCGATGCTTTTAACAGCCAGTACTGGATTGCCTCAAAGGTGCGGTGGGTTAAATTGTTGGCACTACCGTCACTGTATTTGGAACCATTCTTAGCCAAATAATAGGCATAGTTAATGACCCCAATCCCTAAGGTGCGACGGCCAAATGACCCTTTTTTCGCTGCTAGTATGGGGTAGTCTTGGTAATCGAGTAAGCTATCTAAGGCTCGAACTGCAAGATCTGACAAGTCTTCCAATTCGTTGAGATCTTCAATCGCCCCTAAATTGAAAGCCGATAGAGTACATAGGGCGATTTCACCATTCTCGTCATGCACATGCTGTAACGGTTTGGTGGGCAGTGCAATCTCTAAACAAAGGTTTGATTGACGAACTGGTGCTTGAGCCGGATCAAATGGGCTATGAGTATTACAGTGGTCGACGTTTTGAATATAAATACGTCCGGTAGAAGCACGTTCCTGCATCAATAAAGAGAACAAATCAACGGCTTTAATCGCCTGTTTACGGATACTAGCGTCTTGCTCGTATTTTAGATAAAGCTGCTCGAAGGTATCTTGATCTTCGAAAAATGCATCATATAAACCCGGTACATCGCTGGGCGAAAATAAAGTGATGTTTTCACCCTTCACCAAACGTTGGTACATTAACCGATTCAGTTGCACCCCGTAGTCCATATGACGAACTCGGTTATCATCAACGCCTCGGTTGTTCTTGAGTACTAATAGTGACTCGACTTCGAGATGCCAGAATGGATAGAAGATAGTTGCAGCGCCACCACGCACACCACCTTGTGAACAGCATTTAACCGCCGTTTGAAAATACTTATAGAAAGGGATACATCCAGTATGGAAGGCTTCTCCCCCACGGATCTCACTACCCAAGGCGCGGATCCGTCCAGCGTTGATGCCGATCCCTGCGCGCTGTGATACGTAAGTTACAATCGATGATGCGGTGGCGTTGATGGACTCTAAGCTATCACCACACTCAATCAATACACAGGAGCTGAATTGACGGGTTGGGGTGCGTACTCCCGACATGATCGGTGTTGGCAAGGAAATCTTAAATAAAGAGGTCGCATCGTAAAAACGGCGAATGTAATCCAAGCGAACTGATTTGTCATAATGGGCAAATAAACAGGCTGCTACTAGGATATACAAAAATTGGGCACTTTCGTAGATCGTGCCAGTGACGCGGTTTTGTACTAGATATTTACCTTCCAGTTGTTTTACTGCTGCATAGGAAAAGTTCATATCGCGCCAGTGATCGATAAACTCATCCATTTGGGCAAATTCTTCCACGGTGTAGTCTTTCAGCAAATGCATGTCATAAAGACCCGCTTCACATTGTTTGACCACATGTTCGTAAAGCTTCGGTGGTTCAAACTGACCGTAGGCTTTTTTTCGTAAGTGGAAAACTGCTAAACGAGCGGCTAAAAATTGGTAATCGGGCGTTTCTTGAGAAATTAGATCTGCAGCCGCCTTGATAATCGTTTCATGGATATCTTTGGTGGCCATACCATCGTAGAATTGAATATGTGATTTTAGTTCGACCTGTGAAACGGATACATTTTTAAGGCCCTCGGCGGCCCATGTAATCACTCGGTGAATTTTATCCAAATTAATGGCTTCTTGTTTACCGCTACGTTTGGTTATCAGTAGATCTGTATTCATGAATGGAGGGCCTATATCCTAATTTTGTGCTACTGGCTGTCTAGTATGGCAAATATTGCCTGACTACTAGATATAGTGTTTATAAATTTATTTGATACAAGATAATGAGGTTTTGTCGATTTCGCAAGACTTGGAAAAATGAAGAACTTGTGCATAACATGCGGATAATTGCTATATGTTAGTGCTTACTAACTAGCTATCCATGTGACTTTGTTAGCGTGGCGTTAATGCAAGTTCTTTTTGCTATAAAAATAGAAAATTATTTATTTTTATGAAAACTTGAAGCGGTTTATAATTTAGCCAAATGTTTGGCGATTAGCTGTTCAAGTTGCTCACTTTTTTGACAGTGTAAATCGGCTTGCCAAGTGTGGATATTGTCATTTTCCGAAATATAGCCCCATTCGGCTAAAATAGTCGTCATCTGGGTGTTGTTTCCAGCTTCGATGTCACGCAGAGCGTCGCCAACATACAAACAATGCTGTGCTGCTACTTTGAGTTGTTGGCAGGCATGTAACATGGGTTCCGGATGCGGTTTCCGCTGGCTAACCGTATCGCCTCCGACTAGCGTTGCACAGCTCGCAAACTCAGTAAAGTAAGCAAGTAACTGCCGACTTAAACTTTCAGGTTTGTTTGTCACGATCCCCCAAGGTGTAGATGTTGCATCTAAGTAGGCTAAGGTTTGCTGAATGCCAGGGAATAAATTAGTGTCGATGCAGATGTTCGACTGATAAAAGTCGAGTAATTGTTGACGCAGTTTGGTTTGCTCTTGTTGATGCCAACTTTCGCCAAAACCAAAACCCAGTAGCCCCATGGCACCATGGGAGCTTAAAGTTCGAGCATCACTTAAACTAATGAGTGGTTGCTGGTGCTGCGCTAGTACATGATTTGCGGCCGCTGCAAGATCAGGCGCGGTGTCTAATAAAGTACCATCTAAATCAAATAGTACCGCAAGTTTATTGTTCATCCTGATCCTGCTTGGCAAGTTGTAACATGTAATTCACATCGACATTAGGGCTTAAGCGAAAGTGCTCAATCACTGGGTAAAATTGTACCCCGGTAATGGCCTGACTTTGTAGGCTGTGCTCATCAGCCCAGCTGAGCAACTCTGAAGGACGGATAAATTTATCATGCTGATGGGTTCCGTTGGGAACCAGCTTGAGCAGTTTTTCTGCCGCCAGAATCATAAACAGGTAGGCTTTTGGGGTACGATTGATGGTTGATACAAAGAGGTAACCGCCGGGCTTGACCAATTTGGCGCATGCTGCAATTACCGAGCTTGGATCGGGCACATGCTCAAGCATTTCCATGCATGTCACCACATCGTATTGGGCAGGCTGTTGTTCGGCGTGCTGTTCGGCGGTGGTCTGCAGATAAGTTAATTGTGCCCCGGTTTCTAAGGCGTGCAATTTGGCGACTTCAATTTGCTCTTGCCCCATATCGATCGCAGTCACATCAGCCCCTCGCAGGGCCATACTCTCGGCTAATATTCCGCCACCACAACCGATGTCGAGGACTTGCTTGCCAAATAGTCCCTTGGCTCCCCGCTCAATATAGTCGAGACGTAATGGATTGATCTGGTGCAGGGTTTTAAAATCCCCTTGTTCATCCCACCAACGGGAGGCTAAGCCTGCAAAATGTGCTATTTCTTGGTGGTCAACATTTTGGCTGTTATTTGGCTGTTCCATTGGTCTCTTTATCCAAGTCATTATTTATAAGTATTATAAGAACTTGTTCATCCTAGCCACAAGCTTTTGTTGAATTCCGGTAGTTTTTCATTTTTCTAAAAGAAAAGAGCGACATCAGGCCTGTTAAGGCGTCGGTTTTATGGTAAAGTTCTCGATTACGCTGAGTAATTGTAACAAGCAATAAAAACGAAGGATTTTGTCGTCTATGAGCGATCTTGCAAAAGAGATCATGCCTGTCAATATTGAGGATGAGCTGAAAAGTTCCTACCTTGATTATGCCATGAGCGTGATTGTTGGACGCGCCTTACCAGATGTACGTGATGGTTTAAAACCTGTGCATCGCCGGGTGTTGTTCGCAATGAATGTACTAGGTAACGATTGGAATAAGCCTTACAAAAAATCTGCCCGTGTGGTCGGTGATGTTATTGGTAAATATCACCCCCATGGTGATAGTGCCGTTTACGATACAATTGTGCGGATGGCACAGCCGTTCTCCTTACGTTATATGTTGGTAGATGGGCAAGGTAACTTTGGTTCGGTTGATGGTGATTCAGCTGCAGCAATGCGTTATACCGAAATCCGTATGGATAAGTTGGCGCACTCTTTACTGGCTGACTTAGAAAAAGAAACCGTTGATTACGTCCCCAACTACGATGGTACCGAGCAAATTCCTGCGGTGTTGCCGACTCGGATCCCGAACCTGTTAGTGAACGGAGCTTCGGGCATTGCGGTGGGCATGGCCACCAACATTCCACCACATAACCTCACCGAAGTGGTGAATGGTTGTTTGGCAATGATCGAAAATCCTGAGATCACCATCGACGAATTGATGGAATATATCCCTGCGCCGGATTTCCCTACCGCGGGTATTATTAATGGCCGCGCAGGCATTATTCAAGGCTATCGAACTGGTCGCGGTAAAGTGTCGATTCGAGCGAAAGCGGAAGTCGTCACCGACAAGGCCGGCAAAGAAACGATTATTGTTCATGAGATCCCTTATCAGGTGAACAAGGCTCGACTGATCGAGAAGATGGCCGAGTTAGTAAAAGATAAAAAACTGGAAGGTATATCTGCATTACGTGATGAATCCGATAAGGATGGCATGCGTATTGTGGTTGAATTGAAACGCGATGCAGTGGGCGAAGTTGTATTAAACAACTTATATTCACAAACCCAGATGCAAGTGTCCTTCGGCATGAACATGGTTGCCTTGGATAATGGTCAACCGAAGATTTTTAATCTTCAAGAGATGATCGAATGCTTCATTCGTCACCGCCGCGAGGTTGTGACACGCCGTACGGTATTCGAATTACGTAAAGCCCGTGATCGTGCGCATATCCTCGAAGGTCTAGCGATCGCGCTAGCCAATATCGATGAAATTATCGAGCTGATTAAAACCTCTCCGACTCCAGCCGAAGCAAAAACGGCTTTACTTGCTAAAGGTTGGGACTTAGGTGGTGTTGCGGCGATGCTCGAGCGTGCAGGCGATGATGCGGCTCGTCCTGATTGGCTAGAGGCCGAGTTTGGTATTCGAGATGGAAAATATTTCATCACACCGACTCAGGCACAAGCTATTCTCGAATTACGTTTGCATCGTTTGACCGGTCTTGAGCATGAGAAGATCATTGCAGAATACAAAGACTTATTAGATCTGATTGCTGAACTGTTGCATATCTTGAATACCCCGACTCGTTTGATGGAAGTGATCCGCGACGAGTTGATTGAAGTGCGCGAGCAATTTGGTGATGAGCGTCGCACCGAAATTTCAGCGAATAGCTCCGATCTGTCGATTGAAGATCTGATCAATGAAGAAGACGTGGTGGTGACGCTTTCCCATGAAGGCTACGTCAAATACCAACCTTTGAGCGAATATGAGTCACAGCGTCGTGGTGGTAAAGGCAAAGCCGCCACCAAGATGAAAGACGAAGACTTCATTGAGAAGTTGCTGGTGGCAAATACCCACGATACGGTCTTGTGTTTCTCAAGCGTCGGTAAAGTGTACTGGATTAAAGTTTATCAATTGCCGCTGGCGAGTCGTCAAGCGCGTGGTAAACCGATTGTCAACTTACTGCCATTGGGTGATGATGAGCGAATTACCGCGATTTTGCCCGTTCGTGAATATCAAGAAGACAAATTCATCTTGTTTGCAACGGCGAATGGCACCGTTAAGAAAACCCCGTTAACCGCCTTTAAGCGGCCATTATCCAGCGGTATCCGCGCGATTAACTTGCATGATGACGATAAGCTGATTGGCGTTGATATCACCAATGGTGACAACGAAATCATGTTGTTCTCTGATGCGGGTAAAGTGGTGCGCTTTAACGAGAAGCAACGGGATAGTGAGACGGGTGCGGTGAAACTCGATCCTGAAACCGGTGAAGAGCTGTTGGCCTTACGTCCAATGGGTCGTACCGCTGCCGGGGTTCGTGGGATTTCGCTTGACGCCGGTCAGAAAGTAGTCTCGTTGATTGTGCCAAATGGAGACGGAGACATTCTAACCGCCACCGAAAATGGCTATGGTAAACGAACTCGTTTAGATGAATATCCGGCGAAGAGCCGCGCGACCAAAGGTGTGGTATCGATTAAGGTGAGTGAGCGGAATGGCTTAGTGGTGGGGGCCGTGCAGGTGACCGAACTACAAGAAATGATGCTGATTACCGACGGTGGTACCTTGGTTCGTACTCGGGTCCATGAAGTTTCGTTGGTTGGCCGCAATACCCAGGGGGTAACGTTAATTCGTACTACCGAAGGTGAAAAGGTGGTTGGTCTACAACGGATTGACGAAATCGAAGAGGCAGAGTTTGAAGACTTAGCCGATGGTGAAGTAGCGGAGCAAAACGCTGAGGCTTCCCTCGACAACGATAACTCAGCCGCTGCCGAAGATGATTCGGCGGCCAGTGAGACTGATGCCGAATAGTCATCGGCTATAACATAAACGGGCGGCTTCGGTCGCTCGTTTTTGTTTGAGAGACCCGCCAAACCATTGGTATAGCCTATTACAGGCGGTATAAAATGAACCACTGCAGTGGTCGAACACAACATAACAAAGAGATAGGCATGAGAAAAATCTACAATTTTTGTGCAGGCCCGGCGATGTTGCCAGAGGCTGTGATGCAACAAGCCCAAGCTGAGTTTTGCGATTGGCAAGGTTTAGGGGTATCGGTCATGGAAGTGAGTCATCGAGGTAAAGAATATATCGCGATGGCTGCCGAGGCCGAACAAGATCTCCGCGATTTACTGGCGATTCCCGATAATTATAAAGTTCTATTCTGCCAGGGAGGGGGGCGTGGACAATTTGCTGCTGCCCCTCTGAACCTGCTTGGGGATAAAACCAGTATTAGTTATATTACCACCGGACAGTGGTCGAAAAGTGCCGTTGTCGAAGGTGAGAAACACGCGGCAGCCAAGGTGTTTGATGCACTGGCTGTGGATGAGCATGGTCAGGTTTCAGTGCAAGACAGCTCTCAATGGCAATACGATAAAGATTCTGCCTATGTTCACTACTGCCCCAACGAAACCATTGAAGGGATCGCCATCGAAGAGACTCCAGATGTGGGAGATATGATTTTAGTGGGGGATTTTTCTTCTACCATTTTGTCTCAGCCTATCGATGTTAGCCGCTATGGACTGATCTATGCTGGCGCACAAAAAAATATCGGCCCTTCGGGCTTGGCAATTGCCATCGTGCGCGAAGATCTGTTGGATAAAGCTCATTCACTCACCCCAGGTATCATGAATTACAGCGTATTGGCGGCCAGTGATTCGATGTTTAATACGCCACCGACTTACTCCTGGTACTTGGCTGGCTTGGTGTTTAAGTGGTTGAAGCAGCAAGGTGGCTTAAGCGCTATGGCTGAAAAAAATGCCGCTAAAGCCGAGTTATTATACCGATTTATTGATGCGAGTGACTTTTACCACAACTCGGTCGCGCCAGAGAATCGTTCAAAGATGAATATTCCCTTTCAACTGGATAATCCCGAGTTGGATGCACTGTTTTTGAGTGAAGCGGCACAAGCAGGTTTGATGACTCTGAAAGGACATCGCATTGTGGGTGGCATGCGCGCCAGTATTTATAACGCGATGCCCATTGAAGGGGTGCAAGCGCTGGTGGCCTTTATGGCCGATTTTGCACAGCGTCATCCGCAAGGCTAGCCAAACACTGGCAATTTTATCAAGCAATTAAGCCAGTCTATTGGCACTAAAGAAGTAGAGATAATAGATAAATGGAACAATTAACCCTACAGCCAATTTCACAAGTTGACGGTGAAATTAACCTTCCAGGCTCCAAGAGTGTGTCGAACCGAGCATTGCTGTTAGCTGCTCTCGCCGAAGGTGAAACGGTTCTTAACAACTTACTCGATAGCGATGATATTCGGCATATGTTAAACGCGCTGAAAACCCTGGGAGTGTCTTATCAGCTTTCTGACGATCGACGTCGTTGCACGGTGACGGGTTTAGGACGTGCCTTTAAGACGGAGCAGGCTGAGCAGTTGTTCCTTGGGAATGCCGGCACAGCCATGCGCCCACTGTGTGCCGCTTTATGTCTCTGTGAGGGGGAATTTAGCTTGACTGGCGAGCCTCGCATGGAAGAGCGACCGATTGGCGCCTTAGTCGATGCTTTACGCCAAGTGGGTGCCAACATCGATTACTTGAAGAGTGAAGGTTACCCGCCGCTGAAGATCAATGGTACCGGTTTGCAGGGTGGCAAAGTGAGCATCGATGGCTCGGTTTCCAGCCAGTTTCTAACCGCATTCCTGATGGCCGCCCCCTATGCTCAAGCTGACGTTGAAATTACCATTATTGGCGATTTGGTGTCCAAGCCTTATATTGATATCACTTTGAAGATGATGGCCGCTTTTGGGGTCGATGTAGCAAATGATAACTATCAGCGTTTTGTGGTCAAAGGCCAGCAGGTGTATCGTGCTGCCGGCGAGTTTCTGGTTGAAGGCGATGCCTCTTCTGCCTCCTATTTCTTAGCGGCCGGCGCGATTAAAGGTGGTCAGGTAAAAGTCACAGGGGTGGGCAAGAAATCGATGCAGGGTGATGTGTTATTTGCCGATGTATTGTCGGCCATGGGCGCAGATATTGAATGGGGCGATGATTATATTATCGCGCGCCCGGGTGAGCTAATGGCGGTGGATCTGGATATGAATCATATTCCCGATGCTGCCATGACGATCGCTACGACGGCGTTATTTGCTCGCGGTACCACTTGTATTCGCAATGTATACAACTGGCGTGTTAAAGAAACAGACCGCTTAAGTGCAATGGCGACTGAGTTGCGTAAAGTGGGTGCCACGGTTGTCGAAGGTGAAGACTTTATTGAAGTGACGCCACCGGCAAAAATCAAGCATGCAGCAATCGATACCTACGATGACCACCGTATGGCGATGTGTTTCTCTCTGGTGGCTCTGAGTGACAGCGCGGTGACGATTAACGATCCGAAATGCACTTCTAAAACTTTCCCTGACTATTTTGAACGTTTGCAACAGCTTAGCTCGTAAAAAAGGTCGCTAAATTGTTACAACTTAGTTAGTCTAAAGGGGTCACTTTTTTGTGACTCTTTTTTTATATCTGCATTTTGACTCACCTTGGTGGGTTTAATAATTAAATAGGCAAAAAGCCAACACTAAAATGCAGCAAAAACGGTAATGGATACTATGAATGTATATACAGCTAGACAGGCGATCTTAGATCGTCGTCAGCGAGTGGCTGCCTATGAATTGTTATTTCGTGATGGGCCAGAGAATGTATTTCCCAATATAGACCCCCATGAAGCCACTTCTAGGTTGATTATTCGTACCCAGTTAAATCAGGGTTTACAGGAAATCACTCAAGGAAGACCAGCCTTAATTAACTTTTCAGAAGATAGCCTTTATTCAGATATTGTCTGTTTGCTGCCTAAACAGCAGGTTGTGATTGAAATTCTGGAATCAGCAAAACCCAGTAAAAGGCTATACAAGCGTTGTCAATACTTGGTTCGCAGTGGTTATCGTTTAGCTTTAGATGATTTTATTTATCATCCTGAGTGGGAACCATTTTTTAAACTGGTCTGTTTAATAAAGATAGATATAAGAAAAACACCCTTGAATCAACTAGGGTCTTTTTTTGCTGTTATCAATAACTATAAAAGTATCAATTTATTAGCGGAGAAGATCGAAACTCAGCAAGAATATCAGCAGGCGAGAGCTTTAGGTTTCAGCCTCTTCCAAGGTTTTTATTTTTGTCGGCCCGAAATGCGCCAATCTAAGGAGCTGGATGCCAGTTATCAGGTGATCTCTCGACTATTTCATGCAACCAGCAAAGACGAGGTTAATGTGAATGAAGTGGTCGGTTATTTCGAGCGAGACACTAGTTTAGCTTACAAGTTATTGCGTTATGTGAATTCGAGTCACCAGCCAATTGTGCGAAATATCGTATCGATCAAACAAGCGGTCGTATACGTTGGAAATGCTCAATTACGTAAGTTAGTTGCGATACTGGCTAACGCAATGACCGTTAGTCATAAGCCCAGAGAGTTGATGAGAATGTCATTACATCGGGCTCGTTTTTGTGAGTTGGTCGCAAACCGTCTATCACAGGTCAATAGAGACAGTGCTTTTTTATGCGGCTTATTTTCTTTATTAGATGCGATATTAGATAAGCCATTGAGTGAAATTCTTGGTGCTTTACCATTGGATCAAGACATTAAGGCTGCACTATGTAGTGGGCAGTCATCTGTGTTAGGTATCATGTTGCTCACGATAAAATCCTACGAACAGGGCAATTGGGCCTTGAGCGAAAGTTTGGCTCAGCAGTTAGAGATCGATTATCTGGATATTGAACAATTTAACTTGCAAGCGCTGCTATGGAGCGAAGAGTTTCAATCTTTGTTAAGTCCAACAGCATGAAATGAAGTTTAGGTCTTGATGAAAAAACAGCTTCATTTTTATAAAAGAATACCTTGAAACGATTATCGGTAATGATCGATTCTACTTTCGATTTCTATCACCATTGATGGTGGTTCGAACGAGGATCTCCAATCGGCGAATAGTGAAAAGAAACCTCACGATAGTCCTAGTCATAGTGGTGTGAAGTTTTGGCTCGCTTATTGAATTTGTGAGTTAGCAAACATTAATAGGGTTTTTACTTGGTTTTTATTGCATATAAATCAAATAATATTTGATTGATTTTGGTAAGCTGCATAGAGAATATTTGTACTTGGCGCATAGAATGCCGAGACAGCGGGAATTTTTAGGAGCTAAATAGTTTGCAGTGGTGCCTCGTTAAATCTTTAACGTTGCTAGTGGTAGCTTGTTGTTGGTCGTTGGGTGCTCATGCCTATATAGTCAATGCCAGTGAATATCAATGGCTCGAAGATCATCCAAAGGTGAAAGTTGCGGTGGTTGCTGAGCGACTTCCTTTGGAATTTTCGGACCCTCAGGGACAAGCTCAGGGCTATGCGGTTGATATGTTGGCCCAGTTAGCTTCACAAACCCATTTAGTTTTTGATTATCATGTGTTCTCTAGCATCTCCTCTGCAGTGCTTGCTTTGCAGCAAGGTCAGGTAGATATGCTTAGTAGCGCACCTCGTCATCATCGGCTAAGTCCTTTTGTTCATTATACCCAAGCCACCGAGCTGCAAACTCTGGTTGCCTACCAAAACTTAAATCATGCCCGTTTTAGTTCTGTTGAACAGTTATCTGGCCAGAAGGTGGCGGTGGTGATGGGCAGTAGTGCTCATGAAATTGTCGCGAAACAGTTTCCCAATCTAAGTCTTCAGCCATTTACTCGCTTGTTCGATGCGATGCAGGCATTAGCACAACAACAAGTGGTGGCGATCGTCGCAGGAAATGACGAGGTCGCCGCACAACTTCGAGCAATGCCACAATGGCATATGCAACAAGCCTTTCAGTTTGACCAAGATCTAGAACATCGATTCGCCGTTCGTGATGATTGGCCAATGTTGGTGAGTTTGCTTAACCGCGGTCTGAACTCCCTTGAGCCAAACTTTAGCCAGCAGAGTTACCACCGATGGCAATCGATTGTCGCAACGACCCAGCCAAGTAACACCGTATCTTATTGGTGGGGACTCGGGTTATTGCTACTGTTTATCGTGATTGGTGCTGGTTTCCTATTCATCCAGCAAAAATTTCATCGCCTAAAATACAAAGCCACCCTGTTACGTGAGCAATTAGACTATTGGAAAAATCATGATGAGGTAACGGGCCTGCCAAATCGAAGACATATGACCCGCTTAATTGCCGATTGGTTAGATGATGCTTTACCTATGTCGGTGCTGATGTTCGATTTTCCGCGGCAAAACGAAGTATTTGAGAACTTTGGCCAACATCTCGGAGAAGTAACTAGAGAAGCATATGCTAAGCGCGTACAGAAGAGTTTGCGTCGGCATTATCCGGAGGCTCAGCTCGGTTATTGGTATCATCATTATTTTGTGGTGGCGATACCAACGGTGAATCGTGATAAAGAAGTCATTGCGATCGCCAAACAGATCATTCAAAGCTGTCGAGGTTGGTTACGTTTAGAGCAATTACAGTTGTTAACTCGCTGTCATGTTGGCTATAGCTGTTTTCATCCTGGTCGAGATGCGATCCACAGCGATGCTTTACTGGCAAATGCATTTACCGCTTTAAATCATGCGGTAAAAGATGGCAGTAGTATCTGCCGTTATCATCCCGACTTTAGTCAGGCAAGCCTCGTTAAACTGACCCTTGAATCTAAATTACGTAAAGCGATTGCCAATGATGAATTGGAGTTATTTTATCAACCTCAGTATTGCTTGCTTTCGAACCAAGTGATCGGCGCTGAAGTATTATTGCGCTGGTTTACCGATGGGGGGGCGATTTCTCCTGATGAATTTGTGCCTGTCGCTGAAGAAACAGGCTTAGTGCTGCAATTAGATAAATGGGTGTTTGAGAATGCGATGCGGTTCATGGCGCGCTACGCAAGTCAATTGGCGAAAGACTTCAAATTATCCGTTAACTTTTCCGCTGCAACGGTGTCTTTAGGTCATGCGGAGAAAATCGCGATTAGTTATGCCCAGCAATGGCAGGTGAATCCGCAACGGATCTGTATTGAAATTACTGAATCTGCCATGATGGAACAACCAGACGAAGCGAAGGCAAGCATTCAACGAATGCGAGATGCGGGTTTTGGAATTGCGATTGACGATTTTGGGACCGGTTACTCGTCTATGGCCTATCTGAAACACCTACCAGTCACCTTGTTGAAAATTGACCGTGCCTTTGTGAGTGGTTTGGAAGATAACCTGTCCGATCAACATATTGTTAAAGCGATGGTTATGGTTGCACGTAGCATGAAATTCCAAGTATTAATCGAAGGTATTGAAACGCAGAATCAAGCCAATATTGCGTCGGTGATGGGTTGTGAGCAAGCCCAAGGTTTCTTTTTTGCCAGACCGCAAGCTGAGGTTGATTTTGTACAACATTACTTACCTAAACCCCACTTGAAGGAGCCGCTTCGTTTAGTGGGTAGTTAATCTTGGCTCGCCTTTTGCTTTCCCTTGAGTAACAACGATAAATGCCATTAATCTGGCGGGAGAGGGAAATCATGAGAGTTGAGTCAGCAAATCTATTTAGCGAACTCCAATCAATGGCCGGTGAAATGAAAACTGGCGGTATTGCTCAGGATATAAATCAAGCTAACGCACCGCTAGGCCTCTCAAAAGTTAATAGTGACTTTGGCAGTTTATTAAGTGACGCCATTAATAATGTGAATGGCTTACAGTCGAATGCCAATGATTTACGAACCCGTTTCGATTTAGGCGATCGTAACGTTGGTATTGGTGATGTGATGATTGCTAGTCAAAAATCCAGTATTGCTTTCGACGCAACGGTGCAGGTGAGAAATAAATTAGTTGATGCTTACAAACAAATTATGTCTATGCCCGTTTAATGGGACTAGGAGTATATTGTGGCGAGCGAAGGGAGTAACGCAATGAGTCAAGAACAAGCACTACTAGGCTCCGATAGCGATAGTGATAATTTAGAAGCAACGGAACAACAGAGTTCTGCACTATCATTTTTGAGTAACGGTGATGTTCTGCGCCAAATTATTATGATTTTGGCCCTCGCAATATGTTTGGCAATGGCGGTGTTTTTGCTGATGTGGGCGAAAGAACCAGAGATGCGACCACTGGGGACCATGACCACCAATGAACTGGTTGAGACCCTTGATTTTCTCGATCAGGCAAAAATACCTTATACCATTGAAGGTAACTCGGTATTAGTCAATGCTGAACAATACCAAGATATTAAGTTAAAACTTCGTCGCTCAGGGCTGAGTGAGGCTGCGCCAGCTGGAGAGCAAATTCTGCTCAATGATATGGGCTTTGGTGTCAGTCAGCGTTTAGAAGGTGAGCGTTTAAAACTGAGTCGCGAACGTCAGTTGGCGACAGCCATTGAACAAATGAAGTCGGTGAATAAAGCTCAAGTTCTATTGGCCATTCCCAAAAGTAATGTATTTGCCCGTCAGGAGCAAAAACCTTCTGCCACCGTGGTTCTCAGCCTGCGTAATAATAATGGTCTGGTGCAAGAAGAAATCGATTCGATTGTTGATATTGTCGCCTCAGCGGTACAGGGTCTTATTCCAAGCCGAGTGACGGTGACCGATCATAATGGCCGTTTGTTAAATTCTGGCAGTCAAGATCCGTTATCTTCGCGTACTCGTAAAGAATTTGAAATGGAGCGTAAGCGCGAATCTGAATATAAAAACAAGATTGACGCTATTTTGATCCCCGTTGTAGGCTTAGGTAATTATACAGCTGAAGTTGATGTGACCTTAGACTTCACTGCTGTAGAGCAAACGCAGAAGCGCTATAACCCCGATTTACCGGCAGTTCGTAGTGAATTCACGGTTGAAAATAATAATGTTGGTGCTGGCGCGATAGGGATCCCTGGAGCCTTAACCAATCAACCACCAGTCGCTGCACAGATCCCAGAACAAGCAGGTGGCGCAAATGCACAAACTCAGTCTGGAAGTAGTCACAAAGAGGCCACGCGTAACTATGAACTGGATACAACAATTAGTCATACCCGTTCTCAAGTGGGGGTGGTGAGGCGAGTGAGTGTTTCGGTGGCATTGGACTATAATAGTCAAGTTTCTGACAGTGGTGAAACGACACGTGAGCCACGTTCTGCAGAACAGCTCGCTAGCATTCGCCGTTTGTTGCAAGGTGGCGTGGGTTTCAATTTAAGCCGTGGTGATACACTCGAGGTTGTGAGCGTACCATTTACTCGACCTGAAATATTAAGCGAAGCTGACTTGCCGTTATGGGAGCAGGCATGGTTTTGGCGAGCAATGCGGATTGCGGGCAGTGTATTAGTTCTGATTGTATTGATTGTGGCCGTGGTTCGTCCGATGTTAAATCGTATTCTTTCTAGCGGTGAAGAGAGTGAGCATGCTGAAACTGATTTAGATGCGGCACTTGCAGCTTATGAAAATGATGATGATTTACAATTGATTTCGGCCGACAATACCGAAACAGATTTTGGGATCCGTGATGGACAGCTTAAACTACCGGACCTACATAAAGATGAAGACATGTTAAAAGCGGTGCGAGCCTTGGTCGCGAATGAACCTGACTTAGCCGCGATGGTAATCAAAGACTGGGTAATTAACGATGCCAAATGAAAATGAAAATGATATGGATCCAGAAGTCGTTCTGGAAGGAATGAGCGGCATTGAGCGAGCCGCGATTCTGATGCTGAGTTTAAATGAAGATGACGCAGCGACCATATTCCGCCATTTAGAACCCAAACAAGTACAACGTTTGGGGATGGCAATGGCATCGCTCGAGGATTTTTCCCATGAGCGAGTGGTTGCGGTGCATCGTTTATTTATCGACGACATTCAGAAATACACCAATATTGGAATTGGCAGTCAAGACTTTGTACGTAAGGCGCTTACGGCAGCCTTAGGTGAAGATCGCGCCTCCAGTCTGGTTGACCAAATTATTATGGGCAGTGGTGCTAAGGGCTTGGACTCTCTGAAATGGATGGATGCGCGTCAAGTGGCGAATATCATTCAAAATGAACACCCACAAATTCAAACCATTGTTCTCTCTTATCTTGAAGCTGAGCAGTCGGCTGAGATTATGTCGCAATTTGCCGAGAAAGTACGGCTTGATTTAATGATGCGGATTGCCAACTTGGAAGAAGTTCAACCCGCTGCCTTAACCGAATTAAACGAAATCATGGAAAAACAGTTTGCAGGGCAAGCTGGAGCTCAAGCGGCCAAAATGGGCGGCTTGAAGGCGGCAGCCAATATTATGAACTTCCTCGATACCAACATGGAAGGCATGCTCATGGATTCGATCCGCGACAGCGACGAAGAGATGGCGCAGCAAATACAAGATCTGATGTTTGTTTTCGAGAACTTGGTCGATATCGACGATCGTGGTATTCAAACCTTGCTGCGTGATGTTCCTGGTGAGTTACTACAAAAAGCATTGAAAGGTGCCGATGATGGGCTGAAAGAGAAAATCTTTAATAACATGTCGAAACGTGCCGCTGAAATGCTAAAAGATGATTTGGAAGCGATGGGCCCAATTAAAGTCAGTGAAGTTGAAACCGCGCAGAAAGAAATCCTTGGTATTGCTCGCCGCTTATCCGAAGCTGGCGAAATTATGATTGGTGGTGGCGGTGGTGATGAGTTCTTATAATCGATGACAGAACAAGATAAAAGTGAATCAACAGACGAGCACGACTCTGAACTAAAACAAGACGCTAGCCAATCATCTATGGATGATGACGAGATTGCGGCTTTATTGGCTGAGACTCAAGGTTCACCAGTTGAAGTTGCCGACCAAGAATCACAGGCGATGATTGATGATGTTCTGGCAGATACTTCCGTCGGCCCTGAGCCTGACGATATCGTCTGGCCTTTGCCCAATTTTTCAGACGCAGAGCACCGCCAGCATGGGCAATCGAGTAACGCATATGGTGTTAAGCCGTCTTGGGTTGATCAGCCAGAACCAGAAGTAGAGCCTGAAATTCAGTTCGAGCCGATGACCATCGAAGAGTTAGAAGCGCTTCGCCAATCGGCTTACGATGAAGGTTTTGCTGAAGGCAAATTGGCGGGCCATGAGGCCGGTTTACTTAGTGGCCATGAAGAAGGGCTTGCAAAGGGGCTTGAGGCCGGACAACAACAAGGTTTAAGCCAAGGCTTAACTGAAGGCCAACAACAGATCGATGAATTAAGTGCCCATTGGGCTGGTTTGGTGGGGCAGTTACATCAGCCAAAGGCGCAAATAGATGCGGAGGTTGAGCAACAAATAGTTGATCTTGCGATGAAGTTAGCGGCAGAAATCGTTCAAGTGGAATTGCAGACAAACCCTGAGATTATTGTTAAAACAGTGAAACAAGCAGTGGCCGCTTTACCGTTACAACAGCAGAGTATTCAAATCCACCTTCACCCTCTAGATTTAGCTATTGTTGAGCAGGTCTTTCCTCCCGAAACCCAACAGAAGAAAGGTTGGCAGCTATTGACTGATGGTAGCCTTACTCAAGGTGATTGCCTGATTGAAAATGACTTATCTTCGGTGACTGTAGAGATGAGTGAAGTGATTCAGCAGAGCTTACGCTCATTTATTCGTCAAAATGGTCAAGATGATGACTCTGATCCAACGGCTTAAACGTTATCAAACAAGCCACGTGCGCAATAACCCTACAGTGGCGGGTAAGTTAACTCGTGTGGTGGGGCTGACTCTTGAAGCCATTGGCTGCCGTGCTCCGCTCGGATCTTTATGTGCAGTCGAGACCTTAGATGGATTTTTAGAAGCGGAGGTGGTTGGTTTTTCTGGCGATAAACTATTTCTTATGCCTAGTGAGCAGTTAACCGGTGTATTACCAGGGGCTCGGGTGATCCCTTTACATGAACACCATGGTATTCCGGTTGGTATGGAGCTATTAGGTCGGGTGATCGACGGGTTAGGTAAACCCCTCGACGGTTTAGGCGAAATTCATTGCAAGCAGGTGGATAATTTAAGTTCAGTCCGTTTAAATCCCATGGCTCGAAAGCCAATTAAGCAACCACTTGATGTCGGTGTGCGTTCAATAAACGCGGTGCTTACCGTGGGGCAGGGGCAACGAATGGGATTGTTTGCCGGATCGGGGGTCGGTAAAAGTGTCTTGATGGGCATGATGACTCGAGGCACCACGGCCGATGTTGTCGTGGTGGGTTTGATTGGTGAACGAGGTCGAGAAGTGAAAGAGTTTATCGATGAAATCTTGGGAGAGGAAGGGCGTCAACGCGCGGTTGTCATCGCCGCCCCTGCCGATGCTTCGCCGTTAATGCGATTGAAGGGCTGTGATACAACCTTAACTATTGCTGAGTATTTTCGAGATCAGGGTTTGAATGTTTTACTGTTAATGGATTCATTGACTCGTTATGCTCAAGCGCAGCGCGAAATTGCTTTGGCCATTGGCGAGCCGCCAGCGACCAAGGGCTATCCGCCTTCGGTATTTGCCAAGTTGCCACGTTTGGTGGAGCGGGCAGGTAATGGCGGGGAAGGCCAAGGGTCGATTACTGCATTTTTCACGGTACTCACCGAAGGGGACGACTTACAAGATCCTATTGCTGATGCCGCCCGTGCTATTTTAGATGGCCATATCGTTTTGTCGCGTGAACTCGCCGATGCTGGCCACTATCCTGCGGTCGATATAGAAAAATCGATTAGTCGCGTTATGCCAGCCGTGACTAGTGATAACCATCAATTATTGGCCCGCCAATTGAAATCCTTAAATTCTTCTTACCAACAAAATCAAGATCTTATCGCAATTGGTGCCTATCAGCGAGGCGCCGATAAACGAATTGATTTAGCCATTGCCATGAAGCCTCATTTGGACCAGTTCTTGCAACAAGAAATGAAAGAAGTTGTAGCTTATGACGAAAGTCTGACGCGGATGCAGCGTACCATGCAAATGGCTAACATCAACGCCCAAGGTCCGCTCAACTAGCTACCAATAGAACCGACTAGGAGAGTACCATGGCGAGGCGAGCGTTATATTTAATGGTTGAGCGTTTGCAGGAACAAGAGCAAGATGCGGCGACTGAAATGGCTCAAGCTCAACAACAACTCAATGAATTTGAGACTCAACTGGCGCACTTACAGCAATACCGTCGTTCTTATCTTGAGCAAGCTTTAGCGAAGGGAGTTGATGGTTTGCACGCCGATAGTTTCCATCAATATCAATTGTTTATTCAAAAGTTGGAACAGGCGAGTGTTCAACAAGGTAAGAGCATTGAACAAATTAAAAAAAATGTGATGTTGAAACGCAAGCAATGGTTGGATCTGCAGGCTAAAAGAAAGGCGATGGAGTTGCTGATTGATAAACAGCTGAAATTGAAACAACAGCAGCAAATGCGCGAAGAGCAAAAGTTGCTTGATGAATATGCTTTATATGCCCATTTACGTGGTCAAGCATAATTGGCGTATTTTTTGCCTAATACTTATATGTGCTATCGCTTTGCCGCTTTGCTCGATGGAGACTCTGTGTTTCTTTGCTCGCATGGTAAATAAAGATAATTTTTAAGGGTAAGCAACAATATGGAATTATTGTTAACAGATACCGCCGGGGCTAATCAATTCTCGGCCTTAAGCAGCGCTTCGCTAAGCCCTTCTGCTGGAGCTGGCGATTTTGCAAAAATGGTTAGTGAGTTGGATAACTTACCTAAGGCTGAAAATGCCCTTGGTTCTTTAGTTAAAGAGCAGTTTGTTAAACCGCAAACCGAGCAGAATGCCTCTCAGTCATCGCTTGAGTCGCAAAGCCCTTCAGATTTACTGAAACAGTTGACTGACGCAAAACAAGTTGTAGTTGATTTAAATCAGACTGGTGCTGTGGAAGGAGAGGCTGAATCTGAAGAGCCGCAGTCGACAGCTAAACTTACGGATTTAACCACTTTATCTGAGAAAGAGGATACCGATGTGAAGGCAAGCGGCAGGGATCTGCCGCTCGATATCGAAACTGATGACGTAGACCTTTCTCTTGAAGATTCGAACAGCGCCGCTGAAGCTCATGCAAAGGCTGGCTTTGACAGTGAAGAATTGTTGAACCTCGACGAAAAAGTAACTGAGGATAAAACAGCAGCGGACTCTGATGAGACCGATCCCGACAGCGATCTCATCGCGATGCTAACTAAGGATAGCTCGTTGGCAGAAGTGACTGCTTCGAGCAAGTCGCAATCATCGGATCAAGCTGACAGTGAAAGTGTTGAAACTGCAAACACGAAACTCAGTAATGGAACTCCAACTCAGCTGGAAAAACAAAATGTCACTGAGGGCTCTAGTGTTCCCAAACAAGCCGTCAGCACGGTCGTTGATGATGCTGCGGCTAAGGATGTAACTACTCAGGCCAGCGATCGTCCTCAGCAAAAAGTAGCGAGTGATTTGAGTAAGGCTGAAGCATCAAGCGGTGGCACACCGCCAGAGAACAAAACTGATGATAAACAATCAGTTAATGCCCAATCAACGCCACTCAGTGGGCATGGTAAGCTCGAGCAAGTTGAGTTAGCAAAAAATCAGTCAACTCATGCGACTGGTAGGCTTGAACAAACCGATATAACTAAGGCGCAGAATAGTAAGCTTGAACAAGCCGAGTTAGCCAAGTCTCAATCAGCTCAATCTGCCCAAGCCAACAGCATTGCTGATAAGTCGGCAGGTTCGGATACGGTGAAAGCCGATCCTGGTCAGCAAGCTGCGACTGTGACTTCAAAAGTCGAGTCGAATTTGAATGCTGTCGCAACAAGCGGCGAACGCCGCTCTGTGAATCAAACCTCAACGTCTAGCGGTGATACAGTGGTTGCGGCGCAGCAGAGTGGGACGACTAACGACACTAAATTAAACGCCAATCTTAGCCAAGCGAAAGAAATCACGCCTGAGCAACAGCAGCCAACACCACATCGGGTTGTCGATGCAAAAGTTCAGAGCTTTAGTCAAGTTGCAGAATCAGCGAATAAAACTCAAAGTGGGACTGCTGAATCAGGTGCCCAAGCTGATAAGTTCGCAAGTTCAGCGTTTGCAGATGGGCGTGCCACGAGCGAAGGTAAGCATAGTGATGATCATCAACAACAAGGGCAGGCTCAACAGCATACGGCAGCTCAAGTTGGCTTAACTGAATCGGCTAGAGCACAGCAGACGAATCATCACTTTAATGGTGTCTCTGGAGCAGAGTCCATTAATCGAACTGAGCAAAATGGCGAGATAAGCCTGAAGCAAGCTCAACAAGCGAATCAACTCAATGACAAAAATGGGCTGATGAATCAACGTTTAAATCCGAGTCAATATCAAGCGCCTGCAGAATTAAATCAACGCGTGCAATATATGCTAAGCCAAGGCATGCATAAAGCTGAAATCCGTTTAGATCCTGCTGAGCTGGGTAGTATGCATGTGCGCTTGCAAATGAATCATGAGCAACAAGTATCGGTACATATTCAGGTGCAAAACCCGCAAGCACGAGAAGCCTTAGAGCAAACCATGCCTCGGTTGCGTGAAATGCTTCAACAACAAGGCATAGAGCTTGGTCAAAGTTCGGTCAATCAGCAGCATCAAGGGAGTTCTTCTAATCAAGGCCAAGGTCAATCTTTAGCGGGTGGTGGGACAGAGAGTCTGCGTCGCGGTATTGAGGGCGGTGTTGAACAAGAGCTAGACAGTTCGCAGATAAATCAATCAAGTCGTGACGGAATCGACTTCTACGCATAGTTTATTTGCTGCTAAGGCTGTTGTCGTCCATCCTAACTATGTAATAATCAAATCAGTTTTAGTTATTAATTCATGGAAGCATAAATGGCTGAAGAAACAGAACTAAAAGTAGAGGAAGAGGGCTCAGGGAGTAAGAAGAAGCTAATCATCATTGTTGCCATTGTTGCCGTATTGGTGATCGGAGGTGTGGTTGGCTTTCTGTTAATGAGCGGCGGTGGGGATGAAGCACCAGCTGCAGCCACGCCTTCAGAAGAAGCCACGTCGAGCGTTACCCATAGTGCCTTATATGTTGGTATGCCTCGGCCATTTGTATTTAATATTGTCGGCGATAGTCGGGACCGTTTGGTACAGATCAAGGTGCAGTTATTAGTGAGAGGCACGGTCAACGAAGAGTTAGCGAAGCTACATATCCCATTGATTGAAGGCACCTTGTTGAATGTTTTTAGTTCCGCGTCGGTTGACGATTTGTCGACGCAACAAGGGAAAGATGCTTTGCGAGAGAATTCGCTCGTTGAAACACAAAAAGCATTAAAAGAAATTACTGGTAAAGTAGTGGTTGAGAAAATTCTCTTCACCGGTTTTGTGATGCAATAAAGGAATACCGTGAGCGATTTATTAAGCCAAGACGAAATTGATGCGCTGTTACATGGTGTCGATGACATAGAAGAGGACATTATTGAGCCAGAAATGTCTGGCAGTGTGGTTGAGTTTGACTTCTCTTCCCAAGATAGGATTGTGCGTGGTCGGATGCCAACGCTTGAGTTGGTGAATGAACGCTTTGCTCGACATATGCGGATTAGTTTATTTAACATGATGCGCCGTACCGCTGAGGTGTCGATTAACGGCGTACAAATGATTAAGTTTGGTGAATACGTTCATACCTTGTTTGTTCCTACGAGTTTGAATATGGTTCGTTTCCGTCCATTGAAGGGGACGGCCTTGATCACCATGGAAGCTCGCTTGGTGTTTATTTTAGTGGAAAACTTTTTTGGCGGTGATGGCCGTTATCATGCCAAAATTGAAGGTCGAGAATTTACACCCACCGAGCGCCGCATCATCCAGATGCTGCTGAAGTTAATCTTTGAAGATTATGTTGAAGCTTGGGCGCCAGTTATGGATGTGGGCTTTGATTATCTGGATTCTGAAGTGAATCCAGCGATGGCCAATATTGTTAGCCCTACCGAAGTGATCGTTGTAAGTTCATTTCATATTGAGTTAGATGGCGGTGGCGGAGATTTTCATATTGCCATGCCATACTCGATGTTGGAACCGATTCGTGAACTACTTGACGCGGGTGTGCAAAGTGACAAACAAGATACCGACCAACGCTGGAGTTCGGCGCTTAGAGACGAAATAATGGATGTTCCGGTTGGTTTACACACCAAGTTATTAGAGACCGATGTCACTTTACGACAGTTGATGCATTTAAAAGTGGGGGATGTTATTCCGGTCGTGATGCCCGAAACCGCAATGTTATTTGTAGAAGACTTACCAAGTTACCGAGTCAAAATTGGCCAAAGCAACGAGAAAATGGCACTGAAAATTGAAACTCAATTAAAACGTCCGGACACTGTGAAGAGTGATTTGGAATTGGTCGTCAGTAGCAGCCGTCGACTTACTAGCGATGATTGAGATAAATGAGGAAAAACAATGAGTGATCAAGATGATATGGCTGATGAGTGGGCAGCAGCAATGGCCGAAGCAGAGCCAGCTCCGTTAGAAGAGTTTGTCGATGAATCTAAGCCTATCTCAGAGGAAGAACAACGTAAACTCGATTCAATCATGGATATTCCGGTCACGATTTCCATGGAAGTTGGTCGTAGTAATATTAGTATTCGTAATTTGTTACAACTTAACCAAGGCTCGGTGGTTGAGCTGGATAGGGTGGCAGGCGAACCCCTCGATGTATTAGTGAATGGTACTTTAATCGCACATGGCGAAGTGGTGGTGGTAAATGATAAGTTTGGTATCCGTCTCACCGATGTGATTAGCCAAACCGAACGGATTAAAAAGCTCAAGTGATGCAATTGCGCAAATTAGCTTATTTATTGGCTTGTAGCATGGTATTACCTGTATATGCAGAGCAGACGACGGCAAGTACCTCTAACAGTCAGGTGGAATTGGTCTCTTGGCTGATGTCTTTTGCTTTGGTCTTGGTGACTATTTTTGTTTGTGCTTGGGTTTTAAAGAAAACCCGTTTGAGTCAATTTGCTGGCGGTCAAGCGAAGGTTGTCGCAAATTTGGCTCTGGGAACACGAGAGCGAGTAATGGTCGTGGAGATTGGCCAGCAACAATATCTGTTAGGGGTAACTGCACAATCAATTAACCTGTTGGATAAATTAGAACAACCTCTAGAGGTCAAGAATAATTCTGCCAACGGAAACTTCGCAAAACAGCTGCAAGGAATGTTATTTAAAAATGAAAAGTAAGTGGCTGTTATGGCTTTTGGGTATTGGTTTAGTTTTTAGCTTACCCAGTTACGCCCAGAATGGGATCCTGCCAGCGATTACTATGACGACCAGTCCCGATGGCGGGCAAGAGTATTCAGTCACACTACAAGTTTTAGCCTTAATGACTGCATTGTCATTTTTGCCAGCTTTGGTGATTATGATGACCTCTTTCACCCGTATCGTCGTGGTGATGTCTATCTTACGTCAAGCCATGGGGTTGCAGCAAAGCCCGTCGAACCAAGTCATCATTGGCATTGCGCTATTTTTGACTTTTTTCATTATGTCACCCGTGATTGATAAGGTGAATGAGAACGCGGTACAGCCCTATCTCAATGAGCAGCTAAGTTCAACCGAAGCTTTTGAGCAGGCCAAGCAGCCGCTGAAAGAGTTTATGTTGGCGCAAACGCGTTTGACTGATTTAGATACTTTTATCCGGATCTCAAAAATTGAAGTCGGCTCTCCTGAAGAAGTTCCGATGACGGTGCTTATACCAGCCTTTATTACTTCAGAACTGAAAACCGCTTTTCAAATTGGCTTTATGTTATTTATTCCTTTTTTGGTGATTGATTTGGTTGTCGCTAGTATTTTGATGGCGATGGGAATGATGATGTTATCGCCGATGATTGTATCCTTGCCTTTTAAGTTAATGTTGTTTGTATTAGTGGACGGTTGGAGCTTAGTGATGGGCACTCTCGCCAATAGCTTTGGTGTGTGATAGATAAGCAAGGAGTAAGGTAATGCAACCAGAAGTCTTTGTTGATGTATTCCGGATGGCACTTGGGCAGGTGGTTATTTTGGTTTCAGCGGCGATTATCCCTAGCTTATTAGTTGGTTTAGTGGTCTCTATTTTTCAAGCGGCAACCTCCATTAATGAACAAACCTTAAGTTTTCTGCCTCGCTTACTGGTTACTTTGGCATCGCTGATGTTTGCGGGTCATTGGTTTACAGAAAAGCTCATGGAATTATTTTTTACCATGGTTGATATGATCCCGCAGGTTGTTGGCTGATGGAATTTTCTGCCGAGTTGATCATGGCTTGGATTGGACAATATTTATGGGCCTTTACGCGTATTGCGGCGATGTTGATGGTGCTAGCCAGTTTTGGCGGAAAGACGGTTCCAACTCGAGTTCGGATATTGTTGGCTTTAGCGATTACTTTTGCTTTGGTTCCGGTATTACCCGATGTGCAAGGTATAGAGTTATTCTCGTTACAATCCTTTATTGTGGTATTGCAGCAAATATTAATTGGGGTCGCGATAGGTTTTATTTCTCAATTACTGATGCAAACTTTTGTCGTGGGCGGACAAATTATTGCGATGCAAACCAGTTTGGGTTTTGCTTCTATGGTTGACCCCAATAATGGTCAGAGCACTCCGGTAGTGGGACAGTTTTATCTATTGCTGGCAACGTTATTGTTTTTGGCGATTGACGGTCATTTACAGTTAATTAGCTTAATTGCGATGAGTTTCGAAACGCTGCCGATCGGTATGCATGGTTTAAGTAGTATCGATTATCAGCAACTGGCCGGCTGGTATTCGCAACTATTTCTTGCAGCTTTAGCCTTGTCGATTTCTTCAGTGGTGGCAATGTTGTTGATCAACTTCTCTTTTGGCATCATGACTCGGGCTGCGCCGCAGTTGAATATTTTTAGTATTGGCTTTGCGGTAAGCATGCTATTTGGTTTATTTATTTTATGGTTAACCATTGGTGGCTTCCTGGCTCATTTTCAACGACAGTGGGAGGTAGGCCGAAGCATGGCATGTACCATGCTTCGTATTGGTTGTTGACCAATAAGGCTAAGATACGATGGCTGATGATGATCAAGAACGTACCGAAGAACCCACGGCGAAAAAGCTTGATGAAGCTCGTAACAAGGGGCAAATTGCTCGCTCTAAGGAGTTGGGTACTGCGGCAGTTTTGATTACGGCTGCAATCGCAATTATGGCTTTTGGTGGCATGCTAGCCGAGTCAATGGTGAAAGTCTTTGAAGTTGCTTTTACTCTGAGTCGTGAGCAAGTATTCGATGTTCACCTATTGTTTAAAAATATTGGCTCGATTGCTTGGCTATTGTTTAAGCCGATGTTGTGGATCATGGGGTTTATTGCTTTGGCAGCCCTACTCGGAAATACCTTATTAGGTGGTATATCGTTTAGCTGGGAAGCTGCGATGCCCAAGGCGAATAAGTTATCTCCCTTGCAAGGGTTTAAAAGAATGGTTGGCGTACAAGCTTTGGTAGAGTTTGTTAAAAGTGTTGCCAAAGTGATAGTGATAGCTGGTGTTGTTTGGATTGTATTACGCTGGAAATTTGCCGATATCTTGTCTTTAAGCCTACAGTCAATTCCGGGCTCTATTGTCAATGCTTTAGATATGTTGCAATGGATGTTGTTAGCGCTGGTTTGTAGTTTAATTATTATTGTTATCATTGATGTCCCTTACCAGATATGGAATCACAATAACCAGCTCAAAATGTCTAAGCAGGAAGTGAAAGACGAGCACAAAAATATGGAAGGAAGCCCTGAAGTTAAGGGGCGGATCCGTCGTTTGCAAATGGAAATGGCTGCTCGTCGTATGATGGCAGATGTGCCGCAAGCGGATGTGGTTGTCACCAATCCGACTCATTTTTCGGTGGCGCTTCAGTATGACAGCAAGGCGGGTGGTGCGCCGAAAGTGGTGGCTAAGGGTGTGGATGAGGTGGCGATGAAAATCAGAGAGATCGCTCGTCATTACGAAGTCCCTATTTTAGAAGCGCCAGCCTTAACACGTTCTCTGTACCATACCACGAAGCTCGGTCAGGATATTCCTGATGGGCTATATGTCGCAGTGGCTCAAGTATTAGCCTTTGTGTTCCAGTTGGAGCAGTACCGTAAAGGTCGAGGACAACGACCTAAACCTGTGGCTGATGATTTACCTATCCCCGACGAATTACGATACTAAGCTCAATTCTATGATTTCTCTAGGTGTACCTTTGTTGTTGGCTTAGTTATTGCTTTTCTAAATTATCTCTTGCTCTACAGTCAGTATTTCGTCATTTATGGAAATCATTAATCGTCTCACTAGCTTGAAGCTTCAAGACTTCAAAAAGATAGATGCCAGTCTCATCAAAGGTTTTGGTACGCCAATGGTGGTATTGGCTACCCTTGGCATGGTGGTTCTGCCAATGGCGGCATGGCTACTGGATATCTTGTTTGCATTTAATATTTCCTTAGCCTTGGTGGTGCTTTTGGTTGCAGTCTATACCAAGCGACCCTTGGATTTTGCGGTATTTCCTACGGTGCTGCTGGTTGCCACTTTATTGCGTTTAGCCCTAAACGTTGCATCTACTCGAGTGGTCCTTTTGGAAGGACACAATGGCGGAAATGCTGCGGGTAATGTGATTGAAGCCTTTGGTTCGGTAGTGATTGGTGGAAACTATGCTGTCGGCTTAGTGGTCTTTCTTATCTTGATGATCATTAACTTTGTTGTGGTGACCAAAGGTGCGGGTCGGATTGCCGAGGTGAGCGCGCGTTTTACTTTGGATGCGATGCCGGGTAAGCAAATGGCGATTGATGCGGATCTTAATGCTGGCATTATCGACCAAGAGCAGGCACGTGTTCGTCGTAGTGAAGTGACTGGCGAAGCCGATTTTTATGGATCGATGGATGGCGCGAGTAAATTTGTAAAGGGCGATGCGATTGCTGGGATCCTGATTCTTTTTATTAATATTTTAGGTGGTTTCATTATTGGTGTGGCCCAACACGATCTGAGTTTTTCGCAAGCGGCAGAAGTTTACACTCTGTTAACCATCGGTGATGGTTTAGTCGCGCAAATTCCATCGTTACTACTATCTATCGCTGCTGCTCTGATCGTGACCCGTCAAAATACCGAAGCCGATATGGGCGAGCAAGTTAGCTTGCAGCTGTTTAAAGATCCACGGGTTATGATTATCTGTGGTTCTATTTTATTGGTGATGGGGATTGTTCCGGGAATGCCGCATTTGGCATTCTTAAGTTGCGCTGCGGTGTGTTTGGTGACCGCGTGGTTACGGCATAAAGCCGATGTTAAAAAAGCTGCAGATACAGCCTTACAGCCAGCCAGCACTCATCCTCGTAATAGTAATGAGCCTAAAGAGTTGGGGTGGGATGATGTACAACCAGTTGATGTGATTGGTCTGGAAGTTGGTTATCGATTAATCCCGCTAGTTGATAAGACTCAAGGCGGAGAATTGCTTGCTCGGATTAAAGGTGTACGTAAAAAGTTATCTCAAGATTTCGGTTTTTTGGTGCCAGCGGTACATATTCGTGACAATCTGGATTTAGGCCCTAATCAATATCGAATTACCTTGATGGGGGTTACTTATGGTGAATCTGAAGTATTCCATGATCGAGAAATGGCGATCAATCCGGGCCAAGTATTTGGTAAAATTGAAGGCCAGCCAACCACCGATCCTGCATTTGGTTTAGAGGCGGCTTGGGTTGCAACCGAGCAGCGTGAACACGCCCAAACCCTTGGCTATACGGTTGTTGATTCGGCGACAGTGGTTGCCACCCACCTTAGTCAATTGTTAACCAATAATGCAGCTAATTTATTGGGACATGAAGAAGTACAAAATTTGTTAGACATGTTAGGAAATAGTTTACCTAAGCTTGTTGAAGGTTTAATCCCAGATACCCTGAACTTATCTACTGTTGTTAAAGTGCTGCAAAATTTACTGAGTGAAGGGGTGCCAATTAGGGATGTACGGAGTATCGTTCAGACCTTGGTGGAATACGGACCGAAGAGCCAGGATGCCGATATTCTGACCGCAGCTTGTCGTATTTCTTTAAAACGTTTAATCGTTCAAGAGCTAATTGGTAGTGAAGCAGAGTTACCGGTCATTACTTTGTCACCAGACTTGGAGCAAATATTGCATCAATCTATGCAGGCAGGTGGTAACGATGGTGCAGGAATGGAACCAGGTTTGGCCGAAAAACTGCAAGTATCTTTAACTGAAGCATGCCAAAATCAAGAATTAGCAGGCCAACCAGCGATATTATTGACATCCGGTATATTGCGTTCGAGTATGTCGAGGTTCGTTAAAACAGCAATGCCTGCATTACGTGTACTGTCGTATCAAGAAGTGCCGGAAGATAAACAAATACGTATTGTGAGTTCAGTTGGGCAATAGGTCCAATGGGTAAGCAAAAGGAAGGTGACCAGTGAAAATGAAACGCTTTTTTGCAAAAGACATGCGGACCGCGTTAGCCGAGGTGAAAGAGACTCTTGGTAGTGATGCCGTGATCATGTCCAACAAAAAGGTGACCGGAGGCATAGAGATTGTTGCTGCGGTGGAGCCTTCCAAGACTAATGCTAAGGGAGAAAACTCATCACGAGAGTTAGCCGATGATAGCGTCAATTTATCGTCCGTCAAACCTAAGCACAGTTCTAAAACGTCAACAAACCAACAGCTTGGTCATGATTTTGACGAAAATGCGAGCCTCAAAGATAATTTGACTAATTTTATGCAGCGCCATCAAAAGCGTCAGCAAGAAAATTTGCAACAATCCAGCTTAAATAAATCGCAACGGCCTCGAACCGTTCAGGCTCCTCGCTCCTTGGCTCAGCAGCAAGGGTGGATACAGCAAGGTTCAGCAGCCAAACCTGCGGCAAGCCGTATTGCAACGCCAAGCGCAGAGGCGAATCACAGTGAAGTGGGTGAATTAAAGAAAGAAATGGCAGCGATGCGAAAGTTGTTGGAACATCAAGTGTCGGGATTAATGTGGCAGGAAGTTGAGCGGCAAGAGCCTGTTCGAGCGATGTTAATCAAACAGTTACAGTTGGTTGGTTTTGATGAGGATATGGCCGATCAGGTGGCTGGTTATATCCCCGAAGAGCTAGGCGTACAAGAAGGCTGGCAGCATTTACGGGAATTACTGGCAAATCAGCTCCCTGTCGGCCAAGATGAAATATTGTTAAAAGGTGGAGCGGTTGCCTTATTGGGCCCGACGGGGGTCGGTAAAACAACCACTATCGCCAAATTAGCTGCGCAGTTTGCTATGCGCCATGGTCCTGATAGCGTGGCGATGATTACCACAGATACTTATCGTATTGGTGCTCATGAGCAACTGGCAACTTATGGTAAAATTATGGGCTGTGCAGTTCGAGTGGCGAATGATGAAGCTGAGTTGTCCCAGCTTTTATACCAGTTTAAAGATAAAAAGTTAGTCTTAATCGATACCGCTGGTATGAGCCAAAGAGATATCCGTCTACATGAACAATTAGACAAGTTAGTCAAAAATAGCCAAGTTAATATCCGTAATTATTTGGTGATGTCAGCCAATGCTCAGCGACGGGTAATTGAAGAAACTGTAAATCAATTTAAGCGAATTCCTTTGGCTGGTACCATACTTACTAAATTAGATGAAAGTTTAGCGTTAGGTGAAGTGTTAAATGTAACCTTGCGTCATGCTATACCAATCAGTTACGTTACTCATGGTCAGCAAGTACCAGAAGATATTGCAGTGGCGGTGCCTAGCGAATTAGTTGAGCAAGCTTTGTCGGTGATAGATAAGCATTCTCAGCAACACTTTTGGTTTAGTGAAACCGAACAACAGAAGGTTTCGGATGTATTCTAAACATAATGATTTTGATCAAGCTAGCGGCTTACGAATGATGCAACAAAAAAATAATGTGAAAGTAATCGCAGTGACTGGTGGAAAGGGTGGGGTTGGTAAAACCAACGTGACGCTTAACATGGGAATTGCAATGGCGGGTCAAGGCAAGCGAGTCATGGTCCTTGATGCGGACTTAGGTTTGGCGAATGTTGATGTGCTACTTGGGCTGCGCGTGACTAAAAATCTGTCGCATGTGCTATCGGGAGAGTGCACTCTTGACGAAGTATTAGTTGAGGGACCAAATGGGATTCTGATTGCGCCAGCAACTTCAGGAACTCAATCCATGGTTGAATTAAGCCCTGCGGAACATGCAGGTTTAATTCGCGCTTTTAGTAGTATGAAAACACCGATAGATGTTTTGCTGGTTGATACCGCAGCGGGCATCTCTGATATGGTGTTGAGTTTTGCAAAAGCGTCGCAAGATATTTTAGTCGTCGTGTGTGACGAACCAACATCAATTACCGATGCTTATGCCCTGATTAAACTACTCTCTAATAATCATGGGGTGTATAAATTTAAAGTTGTTGCCAATATGGTTCGTAGTTTAAGAGAAGGTCAGGAGTTATTTACCAAGCTGACTCGGGTGACGGAACGGTTTTTAGATGCCACTCTCGAGTTAGTGTCTTGTATTCCCTATGATAACAATGTCCGATTGGCCGTTCGCAAACAACGTGTTGTGGTTGAAGCCTATCCTAAGTCACCAGCGTCTTTGGCATTTCGCTCTTTAGCCAGCAAAGCGGCTACTTGGCCGATACCTGAGCAAGCGGGAGGACATTTAGAATTTTTCATCGAGAATCTTCTCGAATTTGGACAACGCAAGAATAGAGAGCAGCTTAGTGAATAAAGTTGCCGCCTACGCCAATACCAGCGTTAACGACACTAATGCGTTAGTGGAGCGTCACGCCATTTTGGTTAAACGGATTGCCCATCACTTAATGGCTAGGCTACCGGCTAGTGTTATTGTGGATGATTTAATCCAATCTGGAATGATCGGGCTGATAGAAGCCGCTCGTAATTTTGATGGCTCTAAAGGTGCTAGCTTTGAAACCTATGCAGGGATCCGAATTCGCGGCGCGATGCTTGATGAAATACGCCGTGGCGATTGGGTTCCGCGTTCTGTACATAAAAATAGTCGAGCGATTAGTGACGCTATAGCTGCTGTTGAAAGAGAAAAAAATGGTGACGCTAAAGACGCTGAAGTTGCTGAAAAACTCGGGGTTTCTCTTCGCGAATACCATACGATGCTAGCGGATGTTAATTGCGGGCGAATCTTAGGCATTGAGGACCTTGGGGTAAACGAGGATGTCATTTCTAACGAAGAAAGTCGCGAGCAAAATCGTCCTTTCGAAGGTTTTGCAAATCAACGATTTCAACAATCTTTGGCGGAGTGCATCAAAGGGCTACCTGAACGAGAAGCCTTAGTATTATCGCTTTATTACGATGAAGAGCTTAATCTTAAAGAAATTGGTGAAGTATTAAGCGTTAGTGAGTCGAGAGTGAGTCAAATTCATAGTCAAGCGCTTGCCAGAGTGAAAACTCGAATGCGAGATTGGACACAATAGAGAAATTCATCCTTACAAAACTTATAAAAGATGGACTAAAATTGTGTTTATTAAGGCATAATAATGTATTACATAAATTTGTGACCCGTTTGTGGGCTAGTAAAACATCCAGCTGGGGGACGTACCTTGGATAAAAATATGAAAATTCTGGTTGTTGATGATTTTTCAACAATGAGAAGGATTATTAAGAACTTGTTGAGAGATTTAGGTTTCAACAATACACATGAGGCCGATGACGGTAACACCGCGCTACCAATGCTTAAGGGTGGCGATTTTGAGTTTGTAGTGACTGATTGGAATATGCCTGGTATGGAAGGTATCGATTTGTTGAAAAACATTCGTGCCGATGAGAGTTTAGCTCACCTGCCTGTATTGATGGTCACCGCGGAAGCGAAACGTGAACAAATTATTGAAGCCGCACAAGCCGGAGTAAATGGTTATATTGTAAAACCTTTTACAGCAGCTACTTTAAAAGAGAAGCTCGATAAGATTTTCGAAAGATTACAATAAAAGGAAGACGCGTGAGCACCGATACTCCGATTATTTCATTAGCGGATGCGCAACAACTGGTGATGCTACTTGAAATGGGAAAGGTCGCCGAGGCGAACCAACTAGTCAGTGAGCTATGTGCTCCAAAAGCTAACTTGCTGTTTGATAAAGTTGGCCAGCTCACTCGTCAACTTCACGATTCATTAAATGATTTCAAATTGGATATTCGGATCAATGAACTCGCGAACCAAGAAATCCCCGATGCCAAAGAACGTTTAAACTATGTCATCGAAATGACCGATCAAGCTGCTAATAAAACGATGGATGCAGTCGAGTCGGGTTTGCCGATTGCTGATAAATTAACCAATGATATCAATGATATTATGCCTGTATGGCAAAATTTGATGGATCGGAAAATTGAGTTAGGCCAATTTAAAGCGCTGTGTCACCAAATCGATATTTTTCTGACTAGTTCTTCATCTGATGCCGATAAACTACGTAACATGCTTACTGAAATTTTAATGGCACAGGATTTTCAGGATCTTACCGGGCAAATGATTCGAAAGGTGATCACTTTAGTTCAGGAGGTTGAAGAGAATTTAGTTGAGATGCTCACCTTGTTTGGCACTGACATGGTGGATGTCGCTCCTGGTCAAGATGATAAAAAATCGGGTGTTGAAGCAGAAGGCCCTATAATTAATAAAGAACAAAGGGATGACGTTGTTAACGATCAAGACGATGTTGATGACTTGTTGTCTAGTTTAGGATTTTAAGGGAGTAGCGCATGTCGTTTGATGTAGATGAAGACATCTTACAAGACTTTCTGGTAGAAGCGGCAGAGATCCTAGAGCAGCTTTCTGAACAGCTTGTTGATCTAGAAAAACGTCCTGATGATAGTAACTTATTGAATGCTATATTTAGGGGTTTTCATACCGTTAAAGGTGGTGCTGGTTTCTTATCATTAACTGAACTCGTTGACGTTTGTCATGGTGCGGAAAATGTGTTTGACACATTACGTAACGGTGGCCGCGGGGTGTCATCAGAGTTAATGGATGTCATACTTGAAGCACTTGATTCCGTGAATGATATGTTTGCTAAGGTGCAAGCAAGAGAACCTTTAACACCAGCTTTGCCAGAGCTTATTGAGCGATTGCATCAATTATCTCGGCCTGCTTCAGAAGATCAGGTGGTGGTTGAGCCGGAATCTGAGCCCGAGCCCGAGCAAATTCCAGAGAGTAAATCAGCTACTGGCACTGGTATTGATGATATTTCTGATGACGAATTTGAAAGCTTACTCGATGAGTTGCATGGCTCTGGTGCTCCAAAAGCGGCTTCTCAAGCGAGTCCGGTAAGTGCTGCAGCCCCTAGCGAAACTGCGAGTGGTGGCGATATTTCTGATGATGAGTTTGAAAAGCTACTCGACGAGCTACATGGCTCTAAAGCACCAAGTGCTAAACCTGCCGCTGTTACGCCAGTGGAAACGGCGACGAACAGTGACGAAATTGGCGATGATGAATTCGAAAAGTTATTAGATCAGCTGCATGGTGCCGGTAAAGCGCCTGAGGTTAAGGCGGCAGCCAAGCCCGAAGTCACCCCGAAGGTCGAGCCGAAGAAAGTTGCACCAACAAAAGTTGCAGCTACTCCGAAAGCTGCTGCTCCAGCCAAGTCTGAGCCGGCAAAAGCAGCGCCCAAACAAGCCCCTCAGGGGGAAACGACGGTTCGCGTCGATACCCGTACTCTCGACGAAATCATGAATATGGTTGGGGAATTAGTTTTAGTCCGTAATCGTTTGGTTAGTCTTGGTTTAACCAGTAATGATGAGGATATGGCTAAGGCGACCTCTAACCTTGACGTTGTGACCGCTGATTTACAGGGTGCAGTGATGAAAACTCGAATGCAGCCTATTAAGAAGGTGTTCGGTCGTTTTCCTCGAGTCGTTCGTGATTTAGCTCGTAGTTTGAAGAAAGATATTAACTTGGAATTGGTCGGTGAAGATACCGATTTAGACAAAAACCTAGTGGAAGCGTTAGCCGATCCACTGGTGCATTTAGTGCGAAACTCGGTTGATCACGGCATTGAAATGCCAGACCAACGTGAAGCGGCAGGAAAACCGCGTACTGGTGTCATTCGTTTGTCAGCCTCGCAAGAGGGTGATCATATCTTGCTGATGATCGAAGATGACGGCGCGGGGATGAATGCAGATAAGCTTAAATCTATCGCTATAGAGCGCGGTGTTTTAGATGCCGATGCGGCGGCAAGAATGCCAGACAAAGATGCTTATAGTTTGATTTTTGCACCAGGTTTTTCGACAAAAACTGAGATTTCTGATATTTCGGGGCGTGGTGTTGGCATGGATGTGGTCAAAACCAGTATCACCCAGCTGAACGGTTCTGTGGATATTGATTCTAAGCTTGGAGGCGGTACTACTTTACAAATCAAAGTACCATTAACGTTAGCTATTCTACCCACTTTGATGGTTGATGTAGGTAAACAGACTTTTGCTTTACCACTCACCAGTGTAAATGAAATCTTTCATCTGGATTTAACCAAAACCAATGTTGTTGACGGTCAGGAAACCGTTATTGTCCGTAATAAAGCTATACCTCTATTTTATTTGCAAGATTGGTTGATCCGTAATAGTCAATCTGGACAGAGAAGTTCTCAAGGACATGTGGTTATCGTACAGATAGGCCAACAACAGGTGGGATTTGTCGTTGACAACCTCATTGGGCAGGAAGAAGTTGTGATAAAAGCGCTTGACCAGTTATTGCAAGGTACCCCTGGAATGGCCGGGGCGACGATTACCAGTGATGGTCGTATCGCACTCATACTCGATATTCCTAGTTTACTAAAACGCTACGCTCGTAAGTTATAACGCCGAGCACAGCCCTTAAAAAGAATTGAGTATGGCAATAAAAGTATTAGTTGTTGATGATTCTAGTTTTTTCAGACGTCGAGTCAGCGAGATTATTAACGCTGACCCAAGCCTTGAGGTGATAGGTGCAGCTAAGAATGGCCGCGAGGCCATTGAAATGGTTGCAAGTTTAAAACCTGACGTGATTACCATGGATATTGAAATGCCAGTTATGGATGGCATTACGGCTGTAAAAGAAATTATGGCCAAACATCCCACGCCAGTGCTGATGTTTTCATCGTTAACCCACGATGGTGCTAAAGCGACCTTAGATGCTCTAGATGCTGGTGCACTTGATTTTATCCCCAAAAAATTTGAAGACATTGCTCGTGATCGTGAAGAAGCCGTCAGCTTGTTACAACAACGAGTAAAGGCCATTGCCAGACGCCGAGTGATAGCGCGTCGAGCGCCATCGAGTCTGACTCCCCGAGCCGACAAACCTTTGACGCCAAGCGCCCGGACGCCACTAAGGCCGACGACCGCGGCAAGCAGCCAACCTTCGGTAGAGCGCAAGGTTCGTACGTCTGGTGTGTTTAAACCTTCAGGAAAACGCTATAAATTAGTCGCGATAGGGACCTCTACCGGTGGTCCGGTGGCTTTGCAAACAATTTTAACGCAGTTGCCGGCTGGGTTTCCTAAGCCCATTTTATTAGTTCAGCATATGCCAGCTACATTTACAGCTGCATTTGCTCAACGCTTAAATACACTGTCACGGGTTAATGTGAAGCAGGCCGAGGATGGAGATGAATTGCGACCGGGTTGTGCTTATCTCGCACCCGGTGGCAAACAGATGTTAGTTGAGCCTCGCGGTCAGTATGGTCGCTTACGAATTATTGATGGCAATGACAAAGTCAACTATAAACCTTGTGTCGATATTACTTTTGCTTCTTTGGCGAAAAGTCATCAGGGCGACGTTTTAGCCATGATTTTGACTGGTATGGGGGCTGATGGGCGAGATGGTTGCCGTTTATTGAAAGATAAAGGCTCAACGATCTGGGCTCAGGATGAAGCCAGTTGTGTTGTTTATGGTATGCCACAGGCCGTCGCAAGTGCTGGACTCGCCTCCAATCAAATGCCTCTCGATCGTTTTTCTGAAGCGATAGTTATGGAAATTGGTAATGGATAAACTTAGCATCTTTGGCGTTATTTTAGCGTTCTCAGCTGTTGGGTTTGGTCATGTTTTTGCTGGTGGGTCGTTAGACGATTTAGTCAATGTACATGCATTAACAATTGTATTGGGGGGGACTATCGGCGCGGTGATGTTACAAACGCCGAGCAAACAATTTGTGCAAGCTCTGAAAGTGATACCGAAGGTTTGGTTTCAGTCGCAAGATAATGTACAGAACCAAATTCAATTGATATTGAATTGGTCTCATATTGTTCGTAAAGATGGTTATTTGGGCCTAGAACAACAGCAAAAACATGCAGATTCGTTTACTTTACGCGGTTTACAAATGCTGATAGACGGTGCCGAAGCTCAACAATTACAACAATCCTTAGAAGATGTCATCGACTTAGAACAAAGTCGTTTGGAACGTCAGGCGGGGGTGTTTGAAGCCATGGGGGGGTACTGCCCTACGGTGGGTATTATCGGTGCAGTACTTGGTTTGATTCAGGCTATGGATTTTTTAAGCAGTCCTGAGTTACTTGGAAAGGGAATTGCGGTTGCATTTGTTGCGACCATTTATGGTGTTGGTTTCGCCAATTTTATTTTCTTGCCTTTTGCCAATAAACTTCGCTCGCAAGCGGGGGATCGCGCTATTTATCAGGAAATGACTTTAGCTGGATTGGTTTCAATCGCTGAAGGTGCCAGTAGTATTGAAGTAAAGCGTCGCTTACATAGCTTCGTTGTGGATATCGACTAGTATGCGTCATCGCTATGCTGCAGCTGCTAAGCGAAATGCAAACACAGAGCGTTGGTTAGTCTCCTACGCTGATTATATGACATTGATGTTTGCGTTGTTTGTAGTACTTTACGCGATGGCGATTACCAATGAAAAAGATTACCCCGAATTGCAACAACGCTTACAACAGGCGATTGCCTTATTTGAAGTTTCTGATGGGCAAGCTGAACGGAATGAAACGGTCTCGTCAACGGAATTGCTGATGGAATATGGTCACTCGATTTTGGATGGTCAAGTTATCATGCCTAACGTGCCGCCAACGACTTCAAACTCAGTTGCTCAGTCTAATCTAACCGAACTCGCAAGCCAATTGGCTATTGAACTTAAAGATATTTTCAAAACTGACGACATAGTAATAAATAGTGATGAAGACTGGCTAACCATTGAGTTAGATAGTCGACTTTTTTTTGCTAGTGGTAGTGCTTACTTGCTTAAGCCTGCTGAACAGTTAGTTTTACGTTTGTCCGAAAAGCTTAAAATGGTCGATAATTATATACGAGTGCGTGGTTATACCGACGAGCATAGTATTGATAGTGAACTCTATCCAAGCAATTGGGAGTTGTCAGCCGCTCGGGCCACAAGAGTTGTTCGGGAATTGCAGTCAGATGGGATTCAACCGCAGCGAATGGCTATCGAAGCCTACGCTCAATATGCCCCGTTATCCGTGAACGGAAAACTGCAAAGCGATAAACAAAATCGAAGGGTGGTCATTGCACTCTCTAAATACATTTGGGACTCTTCAATTGCCCAATCGTCAGTTGTCGAACAAGCGCCAGCGGGAGATGAGCAGAAAGTTGTTAAGCCAGATAGTGAGACAATGTTAGCGGTGCCATTGGAAGGTGGTGGGGTGCGATTTACGACAAGGCAGGAAGAATAGGTGAAAGTTTGGACGGTTGCTAATCAAAAAGGCGGTGTCGGTAAAACTACAACGGTGATATCTCTGGCTGGTCTACTAGCGCAACAAGGAAAACGTGTCCTATTACTCGACACTGATCCCCATGCGTCGCTCACCAGTTATTTGGGATTTGATGTTGATAGTGTTCAGGGCACTCTTTATGAACTTTATCAAAACAGTCAACTCGACGATGCGATGGTGACTCATAGTATTCAAGCGACTTCGTTTGATAATTTAGATTTAATTCCCGCAAGTATGGCTTTAGCTACTTTGGATAAAGTGTTGGGGCAGCGTGAGGGAATGGGCTTGATTTTAAAGCGCATTTTGGCGCGTATTGAACATAAGTATGATTATGTGTTAGTTGATTGCCCACCAGTTCTGGGGGTGATGATGGTTAATGCTTTAGCTGCGAGTGAGCGAGTATTAGTGCCTGTTCAAACAGAGTTTTTAGCCATTAAAGGTTTGGAGCGCATGGTTAAAACCTTGAGTATTATGCAACGCTCTTGTCCTAACCGCTTACGCTATACGGTTGTTCCAACGATGTATGACAAGCGAACTCGTGCTTCATTAGCGGCCTTAAAGGAACTACAAGAAACTTATCCGAACAACATTTGGAATTCAGTGATACCCATCGACACCAAATTTAGAGATGCTAGCCTACGGCATGCGCCACCTTCCTATCATATAAAAAATTGCCGCGGGGTATTTGCTTATCAAACCTTACTCGCTCATCTTCTGCAGATGACCGATGAGCAGGGGCTATTATGAATAGCGATACCTTGATGGAGCAGGCTTTAGGGAGTTATTTTGATTCTTTATTGAAAGAACCTGAAAGTGTGCCTCTCAGCCCTGTTAGTGAAACCTTGAATCAGTCTTCGTTTGCCCCTGAACCTCAAGTGAAGCCGCTTGCGACTTTGTTCGCAGAAGCCGAGCAACGAGTTGCCGCTGTTGCGGAGGCTAAGCCGGTATTACTCCCTATTAAAGAGTTACCAGAACAGCCTGCACCAAAAGTTGAACCCGAGCATATAGCGCCTGCTGATGAGTCTTTGCCAGCAACGAGTATTCAAGTAGAAGAGCAGCTTGTTGAAGCGCCTTTACCGGAAGAATGGCACAATATCGAAACCGATAATGAGTTTCAGGTTCTATTTTTTGAAGTTGCAGGCGTTACTTTTGGAGTGCCCTTGACTGAGTTGGGCGGAATTCATCGTATTAGTGAAGTTAGCCCACTCTTTGGTAAGCCAGATTGGTTCGCTGGCATTATGATCGAGCGTGAACAAAAGTTAACGGTTGTCGATACCGCTAAGTGGGTGATGCCGAATCAGCCTTTTGAACCTGACTATAAATACCTGGTTATGCTTGGTGAAAGTAGTTGGGGTTTGAGCTGCGAGAAGCTATTTGGTACCGAGCGGTTGAATAAAGATGATGTAAAGTGGCGTGTTGATCCCGGTAAACGTCGTTGGTTAGCGGGAATGGTCAAACAAAGGATGTGTGCTTTATTGCATGTTGAAGAGCTACAACGAATGCTTTCTCAGGGGGTAAATATAGATGGATGTTAGAACTGTGAGGTAGAGCGAGCTCTGTTTAATTGAAAGACTAGGTAAATCCGCCGTTTAGTTTTATAACTTATGATATATACTTGAATAGATAAGAGTTGCGAGATCCAATTGGACTCATGAATAAAAAGGACATGCAGATGAGCGAGCAGCGTAACGTCGCAGAAAATATTGCCGAGGATGAAGTTCTACAATGGGTAACTTTTCAGTTGGAAAGTGAGACCTATGGTATTAACGTGATGCAGGTACAAGAAGTATTACGTTATACAGAAATAGCGCCGGTGCCAGGAGCGCCAAACTATGTTTTAGGCATTATCAACTTGCGTGGTAATGTGGTCACGGTGATCGATACGCGTTCCCGGTTTGGTTTGCCTTCATCAGATATTACCGAAAATTCACGGATCGTGATTATAGAAGCTGAATCACAAGTCATCGGGATTTTAGTGGATAGTGTTGCTGAGGTGGTTTACTTACGTTCTTCTGAAATAGATGCCGCACCAAACGTGGGTACTGAAGAGAGCGCGAAGTTCATTCAAGGTGTTAGTAATCGGGATGGACAGTTATTAATTTTGGTTGATCTCAATAAGCTGCTTTCTGATGAAGAGTGGGATGAAGTAAGCTCAATATAAATGGATTGGATTAATCTTGTTGCGTTATTGGTTATGTTGCTTGGCCTTGTGGGTGTTTACTGGTTAACACACAAGGCTAATCGACATATAGATTCCAGTGAAGCCAAAATGGCGAGTTTGGAACTGGTTGTTAAAAATTTGTTAAGTAAGCATCGAGCCGCTGAAAAAGAGCTGCAAGAGTTACACGTAGCCAATGCTTCTTTAGTTCAAGAATTAGAACGTCAGGCTGAGCAAGTCGAGCAAGCGTTTATTCGTAGCGCTCAAATTGAGTCACAAGATCCTGACAGCAAGTTGTACACCCGTGCCGTCAAATTGGTCGAGTTAGGCGCTGATTTAGAAGAGGTGATGCGCGAATGTGAATTACCTAAAGCCGAGGCTGAACTTCTATTAAGTCTACGGAATAAAATGAAAGGGCAAGCAAGCTAGCCTTGCCTTCTCTTCTCTTCTCTTCTCTTCTCTTCTCTCTGAACCACTGCACTTGCCAAGCCCCGTTTGCTGTTTGTTCCACAAAATCCTATTATCATGATTGAGTCAGAGTCGCTACAATGCGCGTTTAAAGTAGACTTAATGGTAGGTCTTCGGAACTGAATTTAGTGGTATTTGATTCAGCTAAATTAAATGTTCAGGGCAAGGTTGTTGTATTGTCCTGCGTTGTTGCTGCATGAATCTGCTATTTTATATGTTCTTATTGTAATCGGTAGGGGGGCTGCTGTAGTTGTTTTAGCTTGATTGGTTTTTCTTTGTATTTTGGACGGTTATCTCGATCTGCTTATCTTTTACATCTATTTTCTGAGTCAGTTGTCAGTTGTTCTTAATGGCAGCCTTATGCGCTCGAGCTCCTAGTCGGCGGCCATGATCTATACACGAACGGCCGACCATATTCGATTGCTTCTGTACTTTGCGGAATGGTGTTTATTTCATCGTTGCTGGTCCGACTGAATATCTATTTTGATTTGGCTTTACTTTGATGGAACATCTCCTTAACATATTCGTTATTTCAATTGCTTGCCTAGATTTACGATCTAGCTGTGATACCATCCCGACACTTATTATATCAAGACACATTTGAATGCTGGAAGCTATTGGACTTTGCTGTGTTAGAGAAGAGCGCGTTCTTTTTGACAATTTATCGTTTACCTTAAACGCTGGCGATATCCTGCAGGTAGCAGGTCCCAACGGTGCGGGGAAAACTAGTTTATTACGTTTGCTTGCGGGTTTGTCTCGTCCTGAGCAGGGAGAGATCCATTGGCAAGGGCAGAGCATTAATCAAATCTCTGATAGCTTTCATCAACACTGCCTGTATTTGGGGCATCATGTTGGGGTAAAGGCAGAGTTAAGTGCCGTAGAAAACCTACAGTTTTATTTGGGGTTGGCGGGTCAGTCCATGTCATTGGGGCAGCTATACGACTTGTTGGCTCGAGTCGGTTTAGCGGGTTTGGAAGATGAACCAACAGCACACTTGTCGGCTGGACAGCAGCGCCGAGTTGGCTTGGCTAGGTTATGGCTTGTGGAACGTCAATTATGGATCCTAGATGAGCCCTTTACCGCAATCGATAAGCAAGGTGTTACTTATTTAGAAGCCGTACTGAAGCGACATGCAGAGGCCGGCGGAATGATATTGCTCACGACGCATCAAACTTTAAATATCGATAGTGCCCATTATCGCGTGTTAAACATTGAGCCTGCTTATGAGGAAATTGTTTAATGCGGGTTTTTGTGAGTGTTGTTAAACGTGAGTTGTTAGCTGCATTTAGACAAAAGTCAGAAGTTGTCAATCCGCTATGGTTTATTTTGATTGTGATAACTTTGTTTCCTATTGCCGTTGGGCCAGAGCCGCAGTTATTGGCGAAAATTGCGCCTGGAATTTTATGGGTAGCGGCTTTACTCTCCTCATTATTGTCTTTAGAGCGCTTATTTCGAGATGATTATGCCGATGGCTCATTAGAACAGATGTTGTTGAGTGGCTCGTCTTTAGCGTTGATCGCTTTAGCAAAAACAGTGGCGCATTGGATGATTACAGGCTTACCAATTTTACTGCTATCACCGCTGCTTGCAGTTTTGTTATCCCTAGAATGGCAAAGTTTTAAGGCTACATTCTATACCTTATTATTAGGAACCCCTGTACTGAGTTTAATTGGTGCAGTGGGCGTAGCCTTAACAGTGGGCTTGCGTAAAGGTGGTGTATTGCTGAGCCTATTAGTTTTACCTTTGTATATTCCTATATTGATTTTTGCGACTTCTGCGATTGAAGCCGCATCATTAAACTTGCCCTATACGGGCCATTTAGCGATTATGGGTGCGATTAGCTTATTGGCGCTCACTTTGGCTCCCTTCGCTACCGCCGCGGCATTAAGAGTTAGCGTTAACTAAATATAATAATAAATTATTGTCAGAGAGTACTTACCCTAATGTGGAAATGGTTACATCCTTATGCAAAACCGCAAGCCAGCTATGAACTTGCTGGAAAATTTGTACCTTGGTTGAGTGTATTGGCCCTTATTAGTTTTGTTGTGGGCTTAATTTGGGGCTTGGCCTTTGCGCCCGCCGACTATCAGCAAGGCGATAGTTTCAGAATTATTTATATTCATGTTCCTTCGGCAATATTATCGATGGCGGCTTATTCGTCGATGGCAATTGCCGCTTTTATCGGCTTGGTGTGGCAAATTAAACAAGCTGATATTTATGTGGCAGCAGTCGCTCCTGTTGGCGCTGTCCTTACCTTTGTTGCTCTATTTACTGGGGCTGCTTGGGGGAAACCAATGTGGGGGGCATGGTGGGTATGGGACGCTCGTTTAACCTCTGAGTTAATTTTGTTGTTTTTGTACTTAGGTGTCATCGCCCTATACAACGCATTTTCGGATAAAGTTATGGCTGGCAGAGCAGCTGGGATCTTGAGTCTAGTGGGCGTTATTAATTTGCCAATCATTCACTATTCCGTGGAATGGTGGAATACCCTACATCAAGGGGCCACGATTACCAAGTTCGCGAAACCGTCGATTGATTCTCAAATGTTATGGCCCTTATTGCTGAACATATTTGCTTTTGGGTTTTTCTTGGTTGCGGTCAGTTTGGTTCGCTTTAGAACCGAGCTGTTAAGGCGAGAACGCCGCCGCCCTTGGGTACAACAACTTCTTATCAAGCCAGATCAACGGGAGGGTTAATATGATGCAATTTGATTCAGTCGCTGATTTTTTTGCGATGGGTGGTTACGCGTATTACGTATGGCTGGCCTATGGCGTGAGTGCGCTCGCCATGGGAGCGTTGGTCATCGATAGTTTGATTAAACGAAGAGCGATTATTAAATCGGTGACGCATTATTCGGTGCGGCGAAAACGGGTACAAGCAGCGAAAGAGATGAGCGAGCACTTATGAATCCTAGACGTAAAAAACGCTTAACCATTGTTATCTCTATTGTGTTGGGTTTAGGGGCATCCATTGGTTTGTTGCTCTATGCACTGGCGCAAAATATCGACTTGTTTTATACCCCCACAGAATTAGTTAAGGGGAAAGGTCCACAGGCACTTAAACCGGAACTGGGTCAGCGATTGCGGATTGGTGGTTTGGTATTGCCTGGCACTGTTGAGCGTTCTGCAACAAGTTTACAAGTGAGCTTTAAACTGAGTGATGCCGGCGGCGAGATTGTGATTGTTAATTACGAAGGTATTTTGCCGGATCTATTTCGCGAGGGGCAGGGGATTGTCGCGCAAGGTGTATTGACCGCCGTTAACACCGTGTCGGCCTTCGAAGTATTGGCTAAACATGATGAAGAATACATGCCGCCCGAGGTTGCCGAATCTTTGATTGGAATGGAACATTTTAAACCTGAATATACTGAAGCCCAATTGCAGGGCTCTGCTCACTAGAGATATCTATTATGATTCCAGAACTTGGACATTATGCGTTGATCCTAGCGGTCACATTGGCCATTTTACAAAGTGTTTACCCTTTGTGGGGGGCTAGTAAAAATAGTGTTTTGCTGATGCAGTCGGCAAGACCTTTAGCTTTGGCCCAATTTGCTTTTGTTGGATTGTCGTTTGCGATTTTGAGTTATGCCTTCGCGGTCAATGATTTTTCAGTCGCTTATGTCGCGAATAACTCAAATAGCCATTTACCTCTATATTTTCGTTTATCTGCGGTTTGGGGTGCTCACGAAGGCTCCCTATTGCTTTGGGCGCTCATTTTATCTGCTTGGGGAGCAGCGGTTGCATTATTTAGTCGAAGCTTGCCGCTAGATGCTGTGGCGCGAGTGGTCGCGGTGATGGGGATGATATCGGTCGGTTTCTATTTATTCATTTTACTTACTTCAAATCCCTTCGAGCGCACGCTGCCGTTTTTCCCAGTTGATGGTCACGATCTTAATCCATTGTTGCAAGATGTCGGATTAATCTTCCATCCCCCGCTATTGTATATGGGGTATGTGGGCTTCTCGGTGGCCTTTGCTTTCGCTATTGCGGCCTTAATCTCAGGACGTTTAGATTCAACTTGGGCTCGTTGGTCTCGTCCTTGGACAATGGCTGCTTGGGTATTTCTTACTGTCGGTATTGCGCTCGGTAGCTGGTGGGCGTATTACGAGTTAGGTTGGGGTGGTTGGTGGTTCTGGGATCCAGTTGAAAATGCTTCTTTTATGCCGTGGTTGGTAGGAATTGCTTTGTTGCATTCTTTGGCGGCAAGTGAAAAGCGTGGGGTGTTTAAAGCGTGGACGGTGCTATTAGCGATTTCAGCTTTTTCTTTAAGTTTACTGGGCACCTTTCTGGTTCGCTCCGGTGTATTGGTGTCGGTACATGCCTTTGCTAGCGATCCGGCCAGAGGACTATTTATTTTGGCCTTTCTGCTGGTGGTTGTGGGCGGTTCGCTATTGCTGTTCGCGCTGCGTGCTTCAAAGGTTAAGAGCCGTGGATCTTATCGTCTGTTCTCGCGAGAAACTTTTCTGCTGATCAACAATGTATTGTTGGTGGCTGGCTTGGTTGTCGTGTTACTTGGCACTTTATTGCCGTTGATCCATAAGGAAATTGGCTTAGGAAGCATTTCGATTGGTGCCGCTTTCTTTAACCGAATGTTTAGCTGGATGATCGTTCCCTTTGCCGTTGCTTTGGGGATTGGCCCATTGCTGCGTTGGAAGCATCAAGATCCTCGGTCATTAAAAAAGCCCTTAGTTTGGCTTGCTCTGGTGAGCCTGTTATTGCCAGCCATACTGATGTTCATTATGGCACCGCAGTTCTATGCGCTGGCATACATGGCCTTAGTACTGGCGATTTGGATCATCACATGTACCGCTTTAGAAGTCTATTTACGGGCAACCCATCGTCATCGTTTTTCTAAGGGCTTGAGTACCTTAAGTCGCTCTCATTGGGCGATGGTATTAGGACATATAGGCTTAGCTGTATCGATCATTGGTATTTCGATGACCAGTCATTACAGTATTGAGCGAGATTTGCGTTTAGAGGCAGGGGACTCGGTGACTTTTGCCGCTTATCGTTTTCACTTCAAGCGTGTGGAACCCTTACAGGGGCCGAATTATCAGGGGCATGTAGCAATTATTGACGTTTATAAAGGCGCTGACTTGAGTACCACCTTACGTGCCGAGAAACGCTTTTATCGAGTACAGCGAAATATGATGACCGAGGCAGCTATCGACGCTGGTTTATGGCGTGATTTATACGCAGCCATGGGCGAGCAGTTACCCGGTGGCGCTTGGGCGGTCCGTTTATACTATAAGCCATTTATTCGCTGGATATGGTTTGGAGCGCTGATTATGGCGATCGGTGGATTGTTTGCCATGAGCGATAAACGTTATCGTTTTAAGGTGAAGCGAACACACCACAAAGATACGCTTGCTCATGAAACAAAAGCTTATGTGGAAGGTGTTTAAATGAATAAGCGATTATTTTATTTTCTACTGCCTTTGTTACTTTTTTTGTTAGTCGCCATATTTTTATATCGTGGCTTATATAGTGATGCAACAAAATTGGAATCGGTATTGGTGGGGAAACCAGTGCCAGTTTTTACCCTACAAGATCTTTATCAACAAGATAAGCAGCATAGTGCTGATATTTTTAAAGGACAACCGTTGCTACTCAATGTGTGGGCGACTTGGTGTCCGACTTGTCGCGCTGAACATGCTTTTCTGAATAGCTTATCCGAACAAGGGGTGAAAATCGTAGGTCTTAATTATAAAGATGACCGACAAAAAGCCATTGATTGGTTAACTCAGCTTGGTAATCCCTATCAAATTAATCTATTTGATGGAAAAGGACTACTTGCCTTAGATTTGGGCGTATATGGGGCTCCCGAAACTTATTTCATCGATAGTCAAGGTATCATTCGGTATCGCCATGTTGGTGATGTAAATGCTCGTAACTGGCAGCAGGAATTAGGCGCTATATACAGTCGCTTGGAGTAATGACGATGAGATTAAGGCAAGCCTTTTATCTTATATTATTGGTAATACTGCCGCAGTTTGCGATGGCGGCGATTGAGGTCCATGAGTTTGACTCTGTACAGCAAGAAACCTTGTTTAGAGAGTTGACTCAAGAGCTTCGTTGTCCAAAGTGTCAGAATAACAATATTGCTGATTCAAATGCGGGCTTGGCGCAAGATCTGCGAGAGAAAACCTACCAGATGGTCAAAGCGGGTCGCTCTAAACAACAAGTTTTGGATTATATGGTGGCCCGTTATGGTAATTTTGTGCGTTATGATCCTCCGTTGACTCCCGCGGTTCTGCTGTTATGGTTGGCACCAGCTTTTATTATTATTTTTGGCTGTTTCACTATATGGCGTTTGGCTAGGCGCAAACCAGCCCCAGTCGTTGGTTTAGATGAACAAGAACAAAAGCGATTAGCTGAGCTAATTAAACAAACGGAGCGAGAGTCAGAATGATAGTTTTTTGGTTAGCTGTAGTGGCTTTAACCTTACTTGCCTTGGCCGCAGTGGTTTTACCACTCTGGTTGCGCCGCCAGCAAGCATCACTTACCCAAACCGATTTAAATAAAGCATTGTATAAAGATCGGCTGTTAGAAATCGAGCAAGAAAATCAGCAGGGCTTAGCGGATGATCGCGAACAGCTGGTGACGGAGCTACAACACAATCTGTTAGACGATATTCCTGAAAGTTCGCTTAAAGCAGAAACTCGTTATTCAGCTTGGGTATTGTTAGTCAGTTTGGTCTTCGTTGCCACAGTTCCTGTGGGACTCTATTATTATTTGGGGAGTGCGAAACAAGTTCAACATTGGCAATCGATCATCCAGCAAATGCCAGAATTGAGTAATAAGGTGTTGTTAGCTCAAGGTGGACCGGTTAGTGAGCAGGAACTCACCGATTTTGCTTTGGGTTTACGAACCAAGCTTTATCAAGATCCGAATGATAGCCGAGGTTGGTTTTTATTGGCGAAGGTAGGCCAAGCAATGAATCGTTTGGATGTGATGACCGATGCGGCTGAAAAAGCCTACGCGCTAGATGCCGATAGTCCCAATGTGTTAGTCGTTTATCTTCAGTCATTGTTTTATAGCGGTGATGCGATGGCAAAGGCTCGCGCCGAGCGTTTGTTGGTGGCGGCTTTACAGAAAATGCCAAATCAACTGGAATTGTGGTCATTATATTCTTTTTTAGCAGTCGAGCAGCAACAGTACTCATTGGCGATCGAGCGTTGGCAAAAAATGTTAAGCCTCGTTGATTCTGGTTCAGAACGCGCTCAAATGTTGAATAAAAATATTCAATTTGCCCAAGCGCAAATTGCTCAGCAGAGCCAGGCGCAAGCGCAACAGCAATCATCTTTATCAACAGAAACTCCCACCTCAGAGCCAAACTACAGCGTGACGGTGAACCTGCAAGATGGTTTAGTCGCACCAGAATCGAGTTTCTTATTTGTGTTCGCAAAGGCTGTGAATGGGCCGCCAATGCCATTAGCCGCCAAGAGAATTGCCCACCCTAAGTTCCCATTAACCGTTACACTTTCAGATAAAGATAGTATGATGGAAGGCTTGAAATTATCACAACAAGCTGAATTCTATATAAGCGCTAGATTGTCTTACGATAATAATGCACAGACAACCACTGGCGATTGGGAAGGGAAGTCGTCAACGATTTCCCAAGGCAGTGATTTACCTATTTCTTTATTAATTAATACTCCCTTGTAGTTTTGTAGGTGTATTGTCAGTATTTAAAGTTTGCGCTATTAAGCGATTGAACTTAATGACATAATAAATGGCTGCTGAAAGGCAGCTTTAATTTTTGTATGATTGGATTGCGTTAAACAAGAGCATTTTGTTTGTTAAGTTCTATAGTTGTAACGTTACCAAGGAAGGAGCATTCAGTGCTACGTCATGTTGTATTTGCGTTTTTGACGTTTACCGCGATTTTTTCAACTGCTTTATCGGCAGCGGAACAAGGTGAGCCAGTTACCGGTTTTTCTGATCCTTTTGAAGGGTTTAATCGCAGCATGTGGGAGTTTAACTACAATTATCTAGATAAACCCATCTATCGCCCGGTCACTCATGTGTATGCTGATTATGTGCCCTTTGGTTTGCGTGAAGTCTTAAACAATGTGATCCGAAATTTGGAAGAGCCCGCTAGTTTTGCAAACAATTTATTGCAAGGAAAAGTTGAGCGTGCCTCGAATAATTTAGTTCGATTTTTGTTTAATTCCAGTTTTGGGATATTTGGGATTTTTGATCTGATGGGACGTTCAGGAGCCAAGCGAGACATCGAAGAGTTTGGTGATGTAATGGGCTTTTATGGCGTCCCTGAAGGGCCATTTGTCATGATACCGGTACTAGGACCGACGACCGTGCGTAAAGAGGTGGGGGACTGGGTTGATGCCTTTGCTTCTCCGTTGTCTAACTTAAGTTATGCGGAGCAAGCGGTAAAATGGGGTTTAGATGGACTGTATAAACGGGCTTCAGTGATTGAACAAGAACCGCTACTAGACAACTCTCTTGATAGTTACACCTTTATCAAAGACGCTTATCTACAATACCGATTATATCGTTTTTATAATGGTAAGCCTCCGACTCAGTCGAAACAGGATATCGATTCCGCCCTTGAAGGCTATTTAGATGAAATCGAAGGTTACTAAACGCGATTGGATTTTTGTTGGAATGGCCTTTGCTCGGCCCTTGGTCTAGGTTCATTTTGATCTGAATTGTGAGCGTTTTTGCTCACAATTTAGGGCGATATAAGAGCTTTTATTGCTATAAAAATAAAGCCTGATAAATAAATTTACCTATAACATTAATCGCGATGATTATGCCTAATGGAGTCACAGTTCTCATTTTACTGAGCTATGCTTATTGAAGCAAAGCTCGGTTCTGCTGTATCGCAAACCCTCAATCTCCTCGCTTAAAGTTATGTTTCAGTTAGTTTTTGGTTGTTTTTATTTTTTGTAAGCAAGCTAGCGTTCTCGAGTTATTACTTATATAGTCAAGCTGTTAAGCTTTAAAATACGTTATTAACTTATTAATAAATAAGGAAAAAGGTTGTCGATTAATGCCTCAGCATGATGAGAATCCACTTTATGGGATTTCTATATTAGTTGTAGAGGACGAACCTGTGTTTCGTCAGCAACTGCTTGCCTTCTTGACTCAGCAGGGGGCTTTAGTATGCACTGTTGAAGATGGTTATGAGGCCTTGCAAGCGATTGCTCAGCAGTCTTATCAACTGATATTGATGGATCTACAAATGCCGAGGATGAACGGGCTTGAGTTGTTGGAACATCTTGATAGTTTTCCGGGAATTATTATTGTTATTTCTGGAAAAAGTAGCATGGCCGATTTACGTAAAGTATTACAACTCGGTGCCAGTGATTTTTTGGTGAAACCATTAATCGACTTTAGAGAATTAACGCATACGATTCTTTCTAGTTTATCGATGCTGGAGCAACAAGATTCACAAATGGAATTTGCTGAATTTAGTGAGCATAAGGCACATTTTAAGGCAAATGATGCACAAGCAAGCTTGGTTTTAAGAGAAATGTTGCCCAAAACCACGCAAGAAATTGTGGGTTTCTTTTGTCATTATCGTCTAAAGGGACAAACTTTATTTCCGCTTATCAAGCAAATCGATCAGCATCATGTTGGTTTTTTAGTGGTTGATATTTGTTTGTTGGGCGATGAAGGGGTTATTGCTGCAGTCATTATTAACGGTTTCTTTCAAGATATGTGGAATCGTTTCTTAGTGAATGATCGCTCAGCTCTGCAACCCAGTATGGCATTAAGTACTTTAAATAAGATTATTAAAGCTGCCGATTTAAGAGCTTCTGTGGGCTGCTTGTACGGCATTATCGCCCATGATAATGTGCACTTTGCTAATGCTGGTCTACTTGATGCCCCCTCGCCATTTGATGCTGCTCATCCAGGTTTGGCTTTAGGCTTGAATGTTGATGCGCATTATCAAGAAGGGGCGGCAAAGCTGTCTGATATTGGGTTTAGCCTACGATTTAGAAACCTAGCCGAAGACCATATTAATTTAAAATTATTTCCGGTGACTTAATTTACCTTGGACGGTCTTATAAGGGGGCTCGAACCGCAATCTAGACCGAGCTTGACGGTTAAATAGTCTTTTGAAACATCCAGTATTGAAACTAACCCAAATTGCTTGATCTCCTCTTTTGTAACGCGCCATGCGGTCGTATTGCTCTTCTCGGCAAGGATTCAGTTTTTATTTAGCCTATAATTTTGCTTCCAATGAAAGGTTACAGCGCAAATGCTGTGGTAATCCTCCCATTATTAACCGCATTTATTCGTAGAATTCATGCTGCCGTTTTTAGTGGTGGGAACCCTCCATTTGCAAGGTGTGGTCGTTGATGATTGTAGAACCATAACCATTGGGTCGCCCGATCTTGAACATCTTCAAGTGTGTCAAACAAATACTTACTCACTAAGCCAAACCTCATAGTACGGTTGAACCTTTCTATATAGGCGTTTTGTTGTGGGTTTCCTGGCTGAATATAATCGATTCGAATGTCGTGGTTGTTGGCCCATTTAATAAACGCATGGCTAATGAACTCAGGACCATTGTCGCAGCGGATCGCAACAGGTTTGGTTCGTTGTTCGATGAGCTGCTCTAAGATCCGAGTGACTCGTACTGTGGGCATTGAAAAATCAGGTTCTGACGCCAGACCTTCACGTTTGTAATCATCTATCACATTGAATAAACGGTACTTCCGGCCATCAGATAGCTGATCATGCATAAAGTCCACGGACCAAACTTGGTTTGTTTTAATCGGCTCTTTAAGAGGCTCTGGCGTATGGCGATTCAGGCGTCGTTTTGGCCTAATACGTAAGTTTAGAGCCAATTCGCAGTAGATCCGATAAACCCGCTTATGGTTCCATGTATACCCTTTAACGTTCCGCAAATGGTGAAAACACAGGCCAAAGCCCCAGTCAGAGCAGTCTTCACTGTTGCACAGCGTTACTAACTCCTGAGCTATCAACTCATTCTCAGGTTGAAGCTTCGATTTATAGCGATAGCAGGTCTCGCTGATCCCAAACCAATAGCATGCACTTTTAATGCTGATGTGATAGTTCGCCACCGAACGCTGAGCCATCAATCGACGCTCACAGGGCTTCACCACTTTTTTGCCATCGCCTCTGAGATCACCTCTGCTTTAAGGCGTTCTTCCGCATACATCTTTTTAAGCCGTCGATTTTCATCTTCGAGTTCTTTCATCCGCGCCATAAGGGATGCGTCCATACCGCCGTATTTCGAACGCCACTTGTAAAAGGTTGCGTTGCTCATTCCATGCTCACGACAGAGCTCAGGAACAGGTGTACCAGCCTCAGCCTGCTTGAGAATAGATAAGATCTGACTGTCCGTGTAACGTGACTTTTTCATGTTGAATCTCCTGTATTTACTATACGAGAAAATTCTACTTTTGCATGGGATTAATTTTCGGGGGGATTACCCTGTCTCTAAGGGCATGGCAAAATAAATGAATACATTGCTTGTGAAAGAGGTTAATTAGACGTCATAACAACGAACCGGCATCCTTCATGCCATCATCACTATTTCAGTATGTGCTTCTGCTATTCTTTGTTTGTTGCTGTACTCAATCTGTCAAAATCAGTAGTATTGCAGCCATTTAGACGAATCAGGGTAAAGGCGTAGCATGAACAGAAAAGGTATTATCTTAGCGGGGGGCTCGGGAACTCGACTTCACCCGCTTACCAAAGTGATTAGTAAGCAATTAATGCCTGTTTATGATAAACCAATGATCTATTATCCGGTCTCAACACTATTGCTTGCGGGGATACGAGATATATTGATTATTTCAACGCCGGAAGAGTTACCTCGCTTTAAAGAATTGCTGGGTAGTGGTCGTCAGTGGGGCGTGCGGTTTGAATATGTCGAGCAGCCTTCACCGGATGGCTTGGCACAAGCATTTATTTTAGCGGAAGATTTTCTCGATGGCGCTCCCGCTTGTTTAGTGCTGGGTGACAATATATTTTATGGGCATGACTTAATTAAGTCTTTGAGAAAAGCTAATCAGCATAAAACTGGTGCAAGTGTATTTGGTTATCATGTTACCGATCCTGAGCGTTACGGTGTGGTTGAGTTCGATGATTCGGGGAAAGCGATTTCTATCGAAGAGAAACCAAGCACTCCTAAATCTAATTATGCGGTCACTGGCCTATATTTTTATGATGAGAAAGTGGTTGAGTTGGCAAAGACCATTCAGCCTTCTGCTCGTGGCGAACTAGAAATTACCGACTTAAATAATCTCTATCTTCAACGAAATGAGTTGAGCGTTGAATTAATGGGGCGTGGCAGTGCTTGGTTAGATACTGGTACACACGACTCTTTACTGGAAGCGTCTCAGTTCATTTCGGTGTTAGAAAAGCGCCAAGGATTAAAGGTTTGCTGCCCTGAAGAAATAGCCTATCGGCAGGGTTTTATTGATATTCAGCAATTAAAAGCGCTCGCCGAACCGATGTTAAAAAATGGTTATGGGCAATACTTGATGAACCTAGCAAACGACTAAGCATGTAGCCAAGAGATGGTCAAATGAAATTTATTGAAACAGTAATCCCTGATGTGAAAATTATAGAGCCAAGTGTATTTGGTGATGAACGTGGTTTTTTTATGGAAACTTTTCGTCAAACGCTTTTTTCTGAATTTTGTACTCAGCAAGCTTTAGTGCAAGACAATCACTCCAAATCTAAACAAGGAATATTGCGGGGTTTACATTATCAAACCGAACATACCCAAGGAAAGTTAGTGCGGGTGGTCAGCGGTGAAGTGTTTGATGTAGCCGTTGATATGCGAGCCAATTCAGCTACGCTTGGTCAATGGATTGGCGTGATATTATCCGCCGAGAATAAACGCCAGTTATGGGTTCCCGAAGGATTTGCACACGGTTTTTATGTGGTGAGTGCGGAAGCAGAGTTTGTTTACAAATGTACTGATTATTATGATCCCAGCTCTGAAGTGTCAGTGGCTTGGGATGACCCAGATATTGGTATACAGTGGCCCCTCGTGAATGGCTTAGCGCCATCTTTATCAGCGAAGGACCAACAGGCCATTCAATTTGTCGATGCGCCTCGTTTATAAATCAATTTACATGTCGTTTTGTGAGTAAACAATGAAAGTACTAGTTACCGGGAAAGGTGGCCAATTAGCTTGGGAATTACAGCAAGCTAAGCCTGAAGGCGTAGAGTTATTTAGCCTTGGCATTGATGAGCTGGACATTACTGATCAGTCTGCGGTTGAGCTGGCATTCGCAACAATTAAACCTGATGTTGTGATCAATGCTGCGGCTTATACCGCAGTTGACTTGGCCGAGTCACATCAAGATATTGCTTACGCAGTTAACCAACAGGGGCCTCGATTTATTGCCCAAAGTTGTAAGAAAACAAACGCTTATTTACTACATGTTTCAACCGACTTTGTTTTTTCGGGTGATAAGGCGACGCCTTACTCGGTGGATGCGGTGGCGAAACCTCTTAATGTATATGGCGCATCTAAGTTAGCGGGTGATTTAGCGGTGGCAGAGGTGCTTGCGGATCAGGCCTTGATCGTACGCACTGCATGGGTGTACTCAGTGCATGGTAATAATTTTGTGAAAGGCATGCTCAAGCTGATGGAAAGCAAGTCAGAGCTAGGGATTATTTACGATCAAGTCGGCACGCCAACTTGGGCCAAGGGACTTGCCTTGTGGTTATGGACCATGGTAGCGAAATTAAATAAAGATGAAAACACAGCTGGAGCTTATCAGTTGGCGGGTACAGCTAAAGGGCAAGTTTCTACTTTTCATTGGACTGATGCCGGGCTTGCGTCTTGGTATGATTTTGCGATCGCGATTCAGGAGTTAGGGCTTGAAAAAGGTTTGCTTAGTCAGGCGATCCCCATTAAGGCGATCCCCGCCAGTGCTTATCCTTTACCCGCAGTTCGCCCCTCATTTACGGTACTCAACAAAATCACAGCCGAGCAGGCTTCAGGCATAGAGACCATACATTGGCGTAAGCAATTAAGCCTCATGATGGATCAATTAGTTTAAGTATCAGAAGTATTAATCATAGATTTAGAGAAACGATTACAGTTGGATATTATGAATTCAAGAAAAATGTTGGTGACGGGTGGCGCTGGTTTTATTGGTGCTAACTTTGTGCATTATTGGTTGGTGAACCATCCTGGCGACAAAATCGTCGTATTAGATGCACTTACCTATGCAGGTAATCGCGCTAGCCTTAAACCAGTTGAAACGGATCCGAATTTTAATTTTGTACAGGGTGATATTTGCGATACGGCATTGGTTGAGTCGTTGTTGAAAGAGCATCAATTAAATACAATTGTGCATTTTGCGGCTGAATCACACGTCGATCGCTCAATTACTGGGCCGGATGCCTTTATCGAAACCAATATTATTGGCAGTTATAGTTTACTTAAAGCCGCAAAAAAGGTATGGATAGATGAGCCTAAAAGCCAAGGTTTAGAGACCATCCCACATCGTTTTCACCATGTCAGCACTGATGAAGTATATGGCACTCTTGGGCCCAGCGATCCAGCTTTTACTGAAGAGACTCAATACGCACCAAATTCCCCTTATTCAGCCAGTAAGGCAGCTAGCGACCATTTGGTACGCGCTTATCACCATACTTACGGTTTACAGGTAACCACCTCAAACTGCTCAAATAATTATGGCCCTTATCATTTCCCTGAGAAATTAATTCCGCTAATCATTACCAATATCTTAAACAATAAGCCTTTACCTGTTTATGGCGATGGCCAGCAGATCCGTGACTGGTTGTATGTCGAAGATCATGCCAGAGGTATCGATTTGGTGTTGAACAAAGGGCGAGTAGGCGAAAACTATAACATCGGGGGCCACAACGAATGGGCTAATATAGAGATCGTGAAGTTGGTGTGCCAATTGTTAAATCAACGATTTAGCCAAAACCCAATTTTAGCTGTTCAATATCCGCAGGCTACGGCAGCCATCGCAAACAAGGCAGAAAGTTTAATTACTTTTGTTGAAGACCGAGCAGGGCATGATCAGCGCTATGCTATCGACGCTAAGAAAACTCAACAAGAATTAGCTTATGTACCTCAAGTTTCTTTTGAACAAGGAATCGATCTAACCATTGATTGGTATCTCAATGCTCAAGATTGGCTAAAGACATTGTAGTTATCTTTATTGAACCGAGAGTTCTGAATGAAATGGAACTCTCATTTGCAATTTCTGTTAGAGACAAATTTGATTGATTACGGTGATGGTATTTGCTTTGTGGTGAGAGTAAATACCGTATATGTTGCTCATCAATGAGTTAGATCTAACACACTTAACTCGGTTTCTTTATCGCCACTTCCTATCACGAATTTCTAGCTTCAGTCACCAATACTTAGTTTTAGTCTTAATTTTTAAGCGATTGCGGCACTATAAACCAGAAAGAACCCCACCGATTGTATTTATTTGCTCTAAACTAAAAAGCAATCGACAGTATGTAAAATAACCTGTCGATTGCTTAGAATTCGAAGTTATTAAAAGTAGCATAATGTTATAGCAGCGTTGCTAGTAGTTGTTAGTCACATAAGTTAATCTGATTCTGTTTTATATTCTATAACGATATAACGAACTAAGAGCTAAAGACTAAATGGAAAATTATAACTTAACTCATCTAAAAGCATTAGAAGCTGAGAGCATCCATATCATTCGCGAAGTCGCGGCTGAATTTGATAAGCCGGTGATGCTTTATTCTGTGGGTAAAGACTCTGCGGTAATGCTTCATTTAGCGCGCAAAGCTTTCTTCCCAGGCAAAATTCCTTTTCCTTTATTACATGTCGATACTAACTGGAAATTCAAAGAAATGATCCAGTTTAGAGACCAAATGGCCAAAAAATATGGCTTTGAGTTATTGGTTTTCAAAAATCCCGAAGGGCTAGAAATGGGGATCAACCCATTTGTGCATGGCAGCGCGGTTCATACCGATATCATGAAAACTCAGGGGCTTAAAAAAGCCTTAGATCAATATCAGTTTGATGCCGCTTTTGGTGGTGCGCGTCGCGACGAAGAAAAATCTCGGGCAAAAGAGCGGGTTTATTCTTTCCGCGATAAAAATCACCGTTGGGATCCTAAGTCACAACGCCCCGAGTTATGGAATAGCTATAACTCAAAAGTAAATAAAGGGGAGAGTATTCGAGTATTTCCTTTATCTAACTGGACAGAGTTAGATATTTGGCAATATATCTACCTCGAAAATATCGATATCGTTCCGCTTTATTTAGCGGCTAAACGTCCGGTAGTGGAACGTGACGGTACCCTGATTATGGTTGATGATGAGCGTATGCCTGTCGAAGAGGGTGATATTCAACATAAGATGGTGCGTTTTAGAACGCTAGGCTGTTACCCCTTAACTGGTGCAGTAGAGTCAGAGGCCGATACCTTGCAAGATGTGATTCAAGAGATGCTGTTAACTAAAACTTCCGAGCGTCAGGGCAGAGTGATCGATCATGACAGCGCGGGCTCAATGGAAAAGAAAAAGATGGAAGGTTATTTTTAGCACTTGGAGACCAACCAAGCGTGATAGAAAAACTAAACCAAACAGTAGCTTGCGAGCATCGAACGACGAATATCAGAGTATTCCGTTAATATATAAATATTTTTTTGAGCTGTAAGATGCCCCGTGCTAACAGCTCGAAGTGAGGGAACCATGTCACACCAGTCAGATTTAATTGCTTCAGATATTGAAGAATATTTACAACAACATGAACAAAAGCAACTACTACGCTTATTAACTTGCGGCAGTGTAGATGACGGTAAGAGTACCTTGATTGGGCGCTTGTTACATGATTCAAAAATGATTTTTGAAGATCAATTGGCCAGTATTAAAAATGACTCGAAACGATTTAATACCACCGATGGAGAGTTTGATTTAGCACTACTGGTTGATGGTTTGCAATCAGAGCGAGAGCAAGGCATTACAATTGATGTTGCCTATCGTTATTTCTCAACGGATAAACGTAAGTTTATTATTGCCGATACCCCTGGGCATGAACAATATACCCGCAATATGGCCACTGGTGCCTCGAATTGTGAATTGGCGATCGTGATGATTGACGCACGCTACGGCGTGCAGGTTCAAACGCGGCGCCATAGTTTTATCGTTTCGTCTTTAGGTATTAAACAGGTTGTTGTTGCAATTAATAAAATGGATCTGGTTGATTTTTCTGAACAGCGATATGAAGAAATTAAAGCAGAGTATCAACAATTCGCTGAAAATCTAAAAATCGAGAACATTAAGTTTGTGCCAATTTCGGCGCTCAATGGAGACAACGTTGTCGAGCGCAGCGAGCAAAGTGCTTGGTATCATGGTGAAACTTTAATGGGCATGCTAGAAAGTGCGCCGATTAGCTCTGGTTTAAATTTCGACGATTTCCGTTTTCCCGTGCAATATGTCAATCGGCCAAATTTAGATTTTCGTGGCTTTTGCGGCACCATTAGTTCCGGTGTTGTGCGTAAGGGGGATGAAGTTACGTCATTGCCTTCGGGGAAAGTTTCCAAAGTGAAGAGCATCGTTACTTTTGATGGTGAGCTAGATGAAGCATACGCGCCGATGGCGGTAACGCTCACTTTAGAGGATGAAATTGATGCCAGCCGTGGAAATATGCTGGTTCATAGCAATAACAAGCCATGGGTTGCAAGCAGTGCCGAAGCAATGATCGTTTGGATGGCAGACGATCCTTTAATTGCCAATAAGCAATATGATTTTAAATTGGCAAGCAAAACGACCTCGGGTTCAATTGCGCAAATTGAGCACCAAATTGATGTGAATACACTGGAAGAAAAACCCGCAGTGCGCTTAGCTTTAAACGAGATCGGTGTTTGCCAAGTGCAGTTTAGTCAGCAGGTCGCATTTGACGCTTACAGTCGCGCGCATGGTACTGGTTCATTTATTATCATTGACCGAATTAGCAATGTGACCGTAGGCGCGGGGATGATCCAAGCCAAGGGCAAGCTTGAAGAACAAACGGTAAACAGTGAGTTTTCAGCTTTTGAAATCGAACTTAATGCGCTGGTTCGTAAGCATTTCCCTCATTGGGATGCGAAAGACCTTCGCGAATTGTTAAAATAATGTCGATACAAGCAATTCTAGTGCTAGTTATTTTTACTGGCACTATTGCTGCTCTGATTCGGTATCAGCAATATCCGGCTAAAATATTTGGCGGGGTTATGTTGATATTGTTTATATTAAACTTAGTTAGTTCTGAGCAAATATTGGCCAATATCGCAAATCAAGGATTGATGACGCTGGTATTGCTGATGCTTTGTTCGATCGCCTTAGAAAAAACCCGCTTATTACGCTTATTAGCGGCCTCGATTATTAAGCCTTCGTTGCGGGCAACTTGGTTGCGTCTTTTTGCAAGCACTGTGCTGTCGTCGGCTGCGCTCAATAATACTGCTGTGGTGGCTACGTTGTTGGCGCCGATCCGTAATAACCCTTACCATAGCGCTAGTAAGTTGCTGTTGCCTCTGTCTTATGCGGCGATATTAGGTGGAACTTTGACCCTCATCGGTACCTCTACCAATTTAATCGTGAACAGCTTATTACTTGAAAGCACCGGCCAAGAACTCGGATTTTTTGATTTTACATTGATTGGCCTCGCCGCTGTGGTTTGTTGCGGACTTACCTTGGCATTTTTCTCTCGTTATTTACCCGATCATCAGCGTGAGGTCGATAGTTATCAAAGCTATTTTATCGATGCCAAGATCCAACAGGACTCGGGTCTCATTGGTAAAAGTGTCGAAGATAACGGCTTAAGGCACCTCGAATCATTATTTTTGGTGGAAATCGTCCGTCAAGGGAAGTTGATTAGCCCCGTTTCTCCCAGTGAAGTGCTTAGTCAAAATGATCGTTTAATATTTAGTGGTGATGTCACCAAAGTCATGCAATTAAATCAATTCTCGGGATTACAAACTTTCGCGGATTCAAATGGTTTGTTGGGGACCAATTTAACCGAAGTCGTGATTCGGCCTGAAAGTATTTTGGTGGGTAAAAGCCTTAAAAGAATGGGGTTTCGGGCGCTATTTGATGCAGCTGTCGTGGCAATCAAGCGTGACGGCGAACAAGTGTCTGGAAAGCTTGGAGAGTTAGTCTTGCAAGCGGGTGATTTTTTAGTACTTGCTGTAGGAGACGATTTTAAATCTCGGAGCAACTTAACTAAGAATTTTATTGTAGTTAGCGGTGTTGAACCAGATACACGGCTTAATGGTTGGTCTGAGCTGATCGCGATTGCTGGCTTTGCTATCGCCGTCATCTCCGCGGCAGTTGGTGTACTGAGCCTATTTAAGGCGATGGTATTGCTGCTGGGTGGTTTATTGTTTTTTCGTTGCTTAACCCCAAGTGAGATAGTTCGACGTTTTCCTAAAGACATCTGGCTGATCGTCGCTTCTGCGCTTACTTTGTCACAAGCTTTATATAATGTTGGTCTGGTCTCTTTACTTACCGAAAGTTTTGGTCAAATCTTAAGCCCTCAGTGGGTGATGGTGACCTTAATCATTATGTACTTATTAACCTGGTTGTTTACGGAATTAGTCACCAATAATGCAGCTGCTGCTTTGATGTTTCCGGTGGCCTATGGTGTAGCAAATGCAATTGGTGCAAATCCAATGACCTTTATTATGACCGTTGCCTTTGCCGCCAGCGCTAGCTTTGTGAGCCCTTATGGTTATCAAACGAATCTCATGGTATATAACGCCGGGCGATACAACTTAAAAGATTTTGTAAAACTGGGCTTACCGGTGGCGATTGTATACGCAGTCGTGGTGATTGGCTTAGTTCCATTATTGTTTCCTTTACACTAGCAGAAGAGTGCAAAGAACTTTAGTGGGTGATAAGTCATCCAAATTACAAGCTATCGCTGACTTGAGCTATTTACAGTTCGAATTTTTATTTAATATTTTTGAGGTTGTTATGAACAATAAAAGTGAAAATGTAGTTTGGCATCATCACAGTGTAAGCCGAGATTTACGGATCACTCAAAAGGGACATAAGCCTTGTGTGCTTTGGTTTACCGGTTTAAGTGGCTCGGGTAAATCTACAGTTGCAAATGAGGTCGATTATTTATTACATCAGCGAGGTGTTCATACTTATGTGCTCGATGGTGATAATGTTCGCCATGGACTAAATGGTGACTTAGGGTTTTCAGATAAAGACCGTGTAGAAAATATTCGCCGTATTGGTGAAGTTGCCAAGCTTTTTGTCGATGCAGGGATGGTGGTTTCAACTGCGTTCATTTCGCCGTTTAAAGCAGACCGAAGTATGGTTCGTAAGCAGCTAACGGAAGGTGAGTTTTTTGAAGTGTTTATTGATACACCGATCGAAGTCTGTGAGACGCGTGATCCAAAAGGTTTATATAAGAAGGCTCGTGCAGGAGAGATAAAAAACTTTACCGGAATTAGTTCTGCCTATGAGGCTCCGGAACAAGCCGATGTACATGTGAAAACCGAGGGTAAAACGGTTGAAGAATGTGCCGCGGTGGTCATCCAAGCCTTGCTAAAAGCAGGTATCATCGACTAGGGCGTTGAATTTGCTTGAACTCCAAATAAGCAATTAATGAGCTATATTTTGTTCGCGTGTCGAAGTGCTGACTCAAGTAGAGGTTGTTGTGCGATATATCGATATTTTTAACGGTGATGCCGATGGTATCTTGGCTTTGTTGCAATTGCGCTTAGCCGAGCCCCGGCAAAGTTTGTTAGTCACTGGGGTGAAGCGAGATAACCAGTTAGCTGTAAAACCACAATATGAAGAAGGGGATGTGGTCACCGTTCTTGACTTATCTTTAGAAAAAAATATTGAAGGGGTGAATCGTGCACTTAAGGCTGGTGCGAGAGTGCATTACGTTGACCACCATCGGCCTGGAAATATTCCGGAGCATGAGTTGTTAACCACCCAAATAGATACTAGCGTTGATGTCTGTACTGCGTTATTAATCGACAAGCAACTCAATGGTCGTTTTCATTTGTGGGCGATTACTGCTGCCTATGGAGATAATTTACTTGAGGTGGCTGAGGGCTTGGCTGTCGCCCAAGGTTTAAGTCTTCAACAGAGAACGCAATTAAAAGACTTAGGTGTACTGATTAATTATAATAGTTACGGGCACTCTATTGCTGATTTGCATATCGCACCAGCAGCGCTGTATCAAGCTTTATTGGCTTATTACTCTCCTTTTGATGCGATAGCTGACCTAAGTTCGCCATATCATCGTCTAAGAATTGCCTATGCTGAGGATATGCAAAAAGCACAACTCGCCGAAGTTTATTATAAGAGCGATATCTTAAAAGTCGTTAAATTGCCTGACCAAGCATGGGCGAGACGGGTAAGTGGTGTGTTAGGAAATGATTTGGCCAACAGTGACCCTGAGCGGGCTCATATCGTACTCAGTCAGAGCTGCAGCGGTGATTTTATGGTGAGCCTACGAGCACCCAAGAATAATAAACAGGGTGCAAGTCAAATATGTAGCACATTTAAAACAGGTGGTGGTAGAGAAGCCGCTGCGGGTATTAATTGCTTACCAGCTGACAATATAGAGGCGTTACTTACTGTGACGGAACAGTTTTATGCTAGCTCAAGCGGTGAATAATTAGGCGAATTACTTGTTTGTTATTCACACATTCACTAAAAATATGTTTGAGACTTAAATTTATTTAATGAATTTGTAAATAGTAAGTTTGCCTTTAAAAATACCGGGGCTCCATAACTATTTGATTTAATTGTCTATATCTGTTTTCTTTAGGTTTTAGCTCAGCTTTTATTGATATTTATCGGCGGTCTGCTTTACTTTATCCCTCAATTCAGTGTGATATACTTCCCGCGATTTCAATTTGAGTTTAGGGAACGTTCTCTGTGATGTGTTTTAAAAAAACGCTTTGTTTAGTTGTTGTTAGTGTTAGCTTTTTTTGCAGCGCAATGGCAAATGCTAGCTACTATGGCGGCGCGATATTGAGTTATTCTTCGGCTGAATATACTGCCTCAGCAGGGGCGGAGAATGCAGACGGTAACCCGTTTGTTTTACAAGCTCAAGTTGGACGATTTTTTAATGATTATATCGCCTTAGAAGGTCGTTATGGTTTATCTACTGGGCGTTCTGATGGTATATCAATCGATAGTTTAGCTTCTATATTGGTAAGAGCGAATCTGCCAGTATCAGAGCAAACGGCCATGTATGCACTGGTGGGCGCTTCCTCGGCTAAACTAAACCAGCAAAATGTTGGTAGTAGTACCGAAAGTGGTACCAGTTTTGGCTTAGGCGTGCATTATGCGTTTGACTCTTCGCGTGCGATGACGATTGAGTACCTCAGTAGTTTGAATAAAGATAAAACTAAGGTCGCAGGGCTAAGCTTAGCCTTTCAGTACCGCTTCTAAACTTTCGATATGAATCAGCTACAAGCTACTTGGTACCTACTTTATTGCAAAGCGGGTCAAGAGGCTCGCGCACAATTGCACCTCGCTAATCAAGCTTACGTTTCCTATTGTCCTTATATCTGTGTAGAGCGAATTAATAAAGGAAAACTTAGACACAAACAAGAAGCGCTATTTCCTAACTATTTGTTTGTGCAACTGAATGAAGAAAGCAATTTTAACGCTGTACGCTCAACTCGAGGCGTGATTGATTTTGTTAAGGTTGGCCGAAACTATCAAGTGGTTGCTGATGACATAATTGCTCAAATAAAAAGTAGTGAGCACGCCCACAGTCAGCCAACGATTGAGCAGGTATATCAGCCAGGGATGAAAGTAGCTGTTCAGCAAGGTGCTTTTCAATCACTTGAGGCAATTTATCAGCGAGCCGATGGTTTAGAGCGCTCGGTAATTTTGGTTCGTTTATTGAATCAGCAAGCGTCCTTAGTTGTTAACAATAGAGATATTTGTCTCACCTGTTAATTTTATGTTGCAAAAATATAACCAAGCATGGATGGCGAATTGGGGGCCGAAACCTAAGGGCGGTAGCGTTTTTAATTTGATGTTCTATCTAAAGTACTATATTTCAACAAATCAATTTATCTACTTAGAAAATGAGCGTATTAATCACTTTGTAAGTTTACGTAAGCAAGGTAGTTGAAGTAATATGTAGCCAGTTATTATTAACGTTTTAATTTGATTGAAACTCCGCAACCTAGTTTGAGAAAGAGAATATAACGGAATGAAATTTGGACTAAAAAGTCTTATCGCGATCTGCTTGGTAGCTTGTTCACAGAATGTTTTCGCTGTAAATGTAAGCCCAGAACAGATGCAGATGCTTAAGGCGCTTCCCGCAGAGCAACAGGCGGCACTTGCGAAGCAATATGGCGTGGATGTTTCTCAACTTAACTCGTCAAATGCATCTCAGGAGGAAGTTTTGGCTGCTCCAAAACTTCCCGAAAAACGCAATACTCAGGAAGACGAAGAGCAAAATATAGCAAAAAAGAATAGTGCGGGGCAGGTTGAAGAACTACAACGCTTTGGTTTAGACGTATTTGCGACCCAACCGGCAACTTTTGCTCCCTTAAGCAATGTGCCAGTAACCGATAATTATCGACTAGGGCCTGGTGACACCTTAGTTGTTCAATTATTTGGTAAAGAAAACAGTAAATTTGAATTTCGGGTGAATCGTTATGGCTCGATTAGTTTTCCCGAATTGGGCCCGGTTAATGTCGCGGGCTTAAGTTTTTCAGAAGTAAAAGAGTTACTCACTAAGACGATTTCGGAGAAGAAAATTGGAGTGCGCAGCAGTATCACCATGGGTGAACTGCGCAGCATCGAAGTTTTTGTGCTTGGCGAAGCCTATCAGCCGGGTAAATATTTAGTCAGTTCTTTGTCGACGATGACACATGCCTTATACGCCAGTGGAGGGGTTAATGGTAAGGGCAGCTTAAGAGATATTCGTTTACTTCGAGACGGTAAGTTAGTGAATCGTTTGGATGTGTATGATTTGCTGATTAATGGAGATACTTCTGATGACTTGCAGCTACGTTCTGGCGATGTGATTTTCATTGCCCCTTTGGGGCCGACTGCGAGCATAGATGGAGAAGTTGTTCGCCCTGCAATTTATGAGCTAAATGACCATGAGACAGTAAAAGATCTTGTCTCTATGGCTGGTGGATATACAACCAAAGCTTATAAAAATTCAGTCAGTTTTGAGCGGATTACTAAAGAAGGTTTAATTGATTTAAATACCCTCGATTTAAACGACAAAACAGATTTATCTAAAAGACTGAATAATGGCGATTTTTTAACTATAGACGCTATCGTTAAACATACAAAAAATTATGTTTCAGTGAAAGGTAACGTGGTTCGCGAAGGCCGTTTTCAGTGGCGAGCAGGTATCAAAGTGTCAGACCTGTTTCCGAGCATTCATCGCAGTTTGTATCAAAGTAGTGACCTCAATTATGCCTTGGTCGTGAGGCGTAAACCGGATCAAACGATTCAAGTTCTACAAATCAATTTAGGTCTGGCGATTAGTAATAAACAATCACAAAGCAATATTGAATTAAACGCCGAAGATGAGATATTAGTCTTCACCAAATATGACCTCGCTAAGTTTGACGATGCTTTTTCCATCGCGACTAACGAAAAGGATGTATTGTCAGTTGATGCTGCCGAAATTAATGCCAAGGTAGAAGAGACAGAACACGCGCAGAATAAAACCGTTGGTAACATCCAAGGTGATGACGGTTATGACTTTGAGCGTGCATCTCAGTTAACTCGTATACCCGTGGAGCAAATTAAAAAAGCATTTGCATCCACCCGAGAAAAGTTACTTGCACCAGTGTTAACGCTGCTGCAGGGGCAGTCATCTATTGATGATGATGCCCATCTCGTAGAAATATTTGGTGAAGTGAAATTTCCTGGCGTTTATCCCATCACGGATAAAAACACCATTAAAGACTTAATTACGGCAGCTGGCGGACTAAATAATGGTGCTTATGCGCAACATAGCGAACTTTCGCGCACTGTTGTTCGGGATGGCCATGCGAAAGTTAACGTATTGCGTTTAAATCTTAATGATGCCTTGCAAAATAATCCGGCGGATAATTTGGTGTTGCAGTCGCGTGACCGACTCAATGTATTGGCGGTTCCTAATTTACGTAAACAACGTACCGTGAATATACAAGGGGAAGTGCGTTTTCCTGGAACATACGTGATTAAACGCGGTGAGACTTTGGGGGCAGTGATTAAGCGTGCGGGAGGCTTAACCGACTACGCTCACGAAGACGGTGCGGTATTTACGCGTGAGGCGTTGCGTTTACGAGAACAAAAACAGATTGACTCCTATGCTGAGGCGATTCGCCAAGAGGTGGCGAAGAAGAGTTTACGGCAAACCGGACCCGGCAGTTTTTCTTCATCGGCATCGCCTTCCGAGCAGTTGGCTCTAATTGAAGAGATGAGTTCAACCAAGGCTTTGGGGCGAATGGTGGTTGATTTACCGGCTATTTTGGCACATGACGATTCCAAGGATTTTATGTTGGAAGATCAAGATTTACTTTATGTGCCGCAATATCGCAATACAGTCACGATTATGGGTGAAGTACAAATCTCGACATCTTATTTGTTAGACGAGAAGTATAGTTATAAAGATTATATTAATTTTGCTGGTGGGACTAAAAAACAAGCCGATGAAGATCGGGTGTTTGTGGTTAAAGCAAATGGAGCAGTCTATAAACCCGAATCAGGATTTTGGTTTAAAAACAACTCTCAAGATTTACAACCGGGTGACACAATTGTAGTCCCTATTGATACCGACTACCGTGATGCGCTAAGTATGTGGACGGCGGTAACTCAAATTATGTATCAAATAGGTGTTGCGGTTAACGTTATTAAGTAACTGTACATTATTTCGGGCCTTGGTTTGCGCTAAGGCTATTGCTTTATCTAACTTATCGGTATTTGACTTAACTATGAACAGCAGTACGCCACAGCAACATCAGCAGCGGTTTCAAGATTATCCGCCTCAGTTTCAGCAGCAAGAGGATGAAATTGACTTACGTGAGTTATTTGCTGTTATTTGGCGTGGTAAATGGCTAATTTTAGCCTGTACCACACTTTTTGCGGTGGCAGCGGTTTTTTTTGCAATTAGCCAACCCAATATTTACCGTGCAAACGCCTTGTTGGCGGCGACTAATCAAGAAAATAACAAACTCAATAGTATGGCTTCGCAGTTTGGTGGTTTGGCATCGTTGGCGGGGATTAACCTTGGCAGTGGAGGCGGAACCGATCAGACAACGCTGGCCATCGAAGTACTCAAATCCAGGCAGTTCTTTAGTGAATTTGTTAACAAATACCAAATAAAACCACAGTTGATGGCGGCCTTATCATGGGATCCAATTAGCGAGAAATTAGATTTAGATCCGGAATTGTATGACGCCGGCTCAAAGACCTGGGTGCGCGAGGCCAAACCGCCGCAACAGCCAGAACCATCCATGCAAGAAAGCCATGAGTTCTTTTTGAAGGAAATTCTGAGCGTTTCTACTGATAAAGAAACCGGTTTAATCACTCTTGCCGCGGAGCATATTTCGCCAGTGGTTGCCCAACAGTGGGTGAGTTGGTTGATTGAAGATATTAACCAAGTGATGAAACAACGTGCTCGTTTAGAAACCATGGCAAATATTAATTATTTAAAACAGCAGCTGGAAAAAACGTCGGTTGCGCAGATGCAGAGTGTTTTCTATCAATTGATTGAAGAGCAGACCAAAACGTTAATGTTAGCCGAGGCCAATGAGGACTTCGTGTTTAAAGTGATTGATCCACCTGTTGTTGCAGAAAAAAAAGTAAAACCTAAACGAGCGTTAATTTGTGTATTAGGGACCTTGTTGGGTGGAATGCTTGGTGTGATGCTGGTACTTATTCGCCATTTTTCTCGAAGCGAACAACAAAGTACAGAAAACAATGAGTAAAATACTCTTGATAGCTTTAAGCTTAAATTTTATAGGTTGGCAGGGATGAGCATCTTCGTTTTGTCTTTATTTGTAGCATTTGGTGGTACTTTTAGTGCGATTAAATTGTTAAAACCGATTGCGGTGAAACACCAGCTGGTGGATAAACCAAATGAGCGAAAATTGCACGTAGGCGCCATTCCGCTGATTGGTGGGATTGCGGTATATGTGGGTTTTGTATTGTCACTGATGGTGATTGCTCACGGCTATGATGTTTCTTTCAAGTATTTTTTACTGGCTTCTGGTGGGATCTTGTTAGTCGGAATGCTGGATGATAAATATGATTTAAGTGTACGCCTCCGGATGTTTTGTCAAGCCGTGGCTGCTAGTGTCATGATGTTTGCCAGTGGAGATAGAATTGAAAATTTAGGTAACTTACTTGCTTTTGGTGATATTCATTTAGGATGGATTTCTATCCCCTTTACTTTGTTAGCGGTTATGGGCGCGATTAATGCCTATAACATGGTGGATGGTATCGATGGCCTTGTGGGTGGCGTAACTTTTAGTAGTATGTTGTCGTTGTCTTTGCTGTTTATATTGGAAGGCTATTTAATTGAATCATGGATAGCAATGTGTTTGGTGGTATCGCTGATCCCTTATCTTATTTTTAACCTCACTCGCGCCGATAACCCCAACGGTACAAAAATTTTTATGGGGGACGCGGGTTCAATGTTTGTAGGCCTGAGTGTGGTTTGGTTACTCGCCATTGGCTCTCAAGGCGAATCAGCAGCATTTAATCCAGTGACTTCACTATGGGTTATTGCGATTCCTCTGATGGATATGGCCGGAGTGATGATCCGTCGTAAACGTAAAGGCTGTTCTCCTTTTAAGCCTGACCGAGATCATCTTCACCATATTTTCATGCGTGCAGGCTTTAACTCCAAACAAACACTTATTTGTATTACTAGTTTAAGTTTTACTATTTCTATGTTTGGCGTGCTACTCGATCATCTTAACGTACCTGATTGGTTTTCTTTTGGGCTGTTTCTCGTGGTTTTTGCGGGATACTTGACGGCTTTACGATATATTTGGCGTTTGCTAAAAGCATTTCGAAAAATCGAAGCATTCCGGCGAATGCGACGCGTGAATCAAATAAAGCTATCGAGAAGTTATAAGCACAAAAGCGTTTAGAAAAATATATAGATTACCCACTGGAATGAGAGTCCAAAATTAGGTGCAGTCAAGGTATTGCAAGGACTGGTGAAAAATCGTCTGGAATAAAATGGGCTATCAAAGTAAAAATTTCTCACGTGTTTAGGAATATCTTCTAAATTTTCAAAAATTTGACTTATGTATAGAAAGGTTTAATCAGTGAAAATTCTTGTAACCGGTGGTGCGGGCTTTATAGGCTCAGCAGTCGTTCGCCATATTATTCAAAATACTTCAGATTACGTAGTCAACGTCGATTGTTTGACGTATGCAGGCAATCTAGAGTCTTTAACTGTTGTTGAATCAAATGAGCGCTATGAGTTTGAGCAAGTCAATATATGCGACAGTGCTCAGTTGGCGCGGGTGTTTGCTGAGCATAAACCTGACGCAGTGATGCACTTAGCTGCGGAAAGTCACGTTGACCGCTCTATCACAGGGCCTGCTGCGTTTATTGAAACCAACATAGTTGGCACATATACCTTACTTGAAGCCACGCGTGATTATTGGAACAAGCTAAATGATGTAGCTAAGCAAGCTTTTCGCTTTCACCATATCTCAACCGATGAAGTGTATGGTGATCTACCACATCCAGATGAAGCAGAAGTGGGTACAGAGCTCCCCATGTTTTTAGAAACAACCTCGTACGAGCCTTCTAGCCCTTATTCTGCCTCTAAAGCGTCAAGCGATCACCTGGTGCGTGCATGGCTGCGAACATATGGCCTGCCAACGATGGTAACTAATTGTTCGAACAATTATGGGCCTTATCACTTCCCTGAAAAACTCATACCACTTGTGATATTAAATGCTTTAGAAGGTAAACCGCTACCTATATATGGCAAAGGTGACCAAATCCGTGACTGGCTCTATGTAGAAGATCATGCCCGTGCGCTTTACACCGTAGTTACCGAAGGTAAGGTGGGTGAAACTTACAACATTGGTGGGCACAACGAAAAGCAAAACCTAGAAGTCGTACAAACGATTTGTTCCATTTTAGATGCGTTAGTACCGAAAGAAAGTGCCTACTCAAGCCAAATAACCTATGTGCAAGACCGCCCCGGTCATGACAGGCGTTATGCAATTGACTCGAGTAAGATGCAAAGAGAGTTGGGATGGTTGCCAGTTGAGACTTTTGAAACGGGCTTAAAGAAAACCGTTCAGTGGTACCTCGAGAATACAGAATGGTGTCAAAACGTGCAAGATGGCAGCTACCAACGTGAACGCTTAGGTGTAGAGAATATTACCGAAGAGGATCGAAAATAATGAAAGGGATCGTTCTTGCAGGTGGCTCGGGAACGCGCTTATACCCTCTAACGCGCGGAACGTCTAAACAGATGTTACCAATTTATGATAAGCCTATGATTTATTACCCTATTTCAACTCTAATGTTGGCGGGTATTCGCGATATTTTGATTATTACCACCCCAGAAGATCAAGCTGGCTTTAAACGCCTTTTAGGAGATGGCTCAGATTATGGTATTAATCTAGAGTATAAAGTTCAACCAAGCCCGGATGGTCTAGCACAAGCTTTTATTATTGGTGAAGAATTTATTGGTGATGATTCTGTATGTCTAGTGCTTGGTGACAATATCTACTACGGGCAATCTTTTAGTGGACAACTCAAGCGCGCCAGTGAACTAACCTCGCAAGGTTTAGCCACTGTGTTTGGCTATCAAGTGAAAGACCCTGAGCGATTTGGTGTGGTGGAATTCAATAGTGACATGAAAGCAGTTTCTATAGAGGAAAAACCGCAGCGGCCAAAATCAAACTATGCCGTAACAGGTTTATATTTCTACGATAATCGCGTAGTTGAATGGGCTAAGCAGGTGAACCCCTCTATTCGTGGTGAACTTGAGATTACAACGTTAAATCAAATGTATTTAGAAAATGGAACTCTTAACGTTGAACTACTTGGCCGTGGTTTTGCGTGGTTGGATACAGGCACTCATGAAAGCTTGCATGAGGCATCATCGTTTGTGCAAACCATTGAAAATGTGCAAGGGCTTAAGGTCGCTTGCCTTGAAGAGATAGCCTGGCGTAATCATTGGTTAAGTGATGAAGTATTGCTTGAAATCGCGAAGCCAATGATGAAAAACGAATATGGCCAATACTTGGCTGAGTTGGTTGGGGGGCCAAACAGCTGTGAGGTGAAGAAATGAAGATATTGATAACCGGAAGTAAAGGGCAAGTTGGACATTGCTTAGTGAACCTGTTGTCAGAGCGTAGTAGTACTGAAGTAATAGCTTATGATCGGGACGAGTTAGATATCACAGATGAGCAGCAAGTGAAACAAATGGTTGCAGAGCTTAAACCTGATGTGATCATCAATGCCGCTGCGCATACGGCAGTAGACAAGGCTGAAACTGAAATCGATATGAGCTATGCCATCAATCGAGATGGCCCACTTTACTTAGCTAAAGCTGCTCAGTCATTAGATGCATTGCTGCTGCATATCTCAACTGACTATGTATTCGATGGCGACAAAGCAGCCCCTTACCTTGAAACTGACATACCTAATCCCAAAAGTGTATATGGTCAAAGTAAGCTAGCTGGTGAACAAGCTGTCGCTAACTATTGCTCTAGATACGCTATTTTGCGAACATCCTGGGTGTTCGGAGAACACGGTAATAACTTTGTAAAAACAATGCTGCGCCTCGGCAAACAACGGCCAGAGTTACGCATTATAGGTGACCAATACGGTAGTCCGACGTATGCTGGTGATATTGCTAAAGCACTTGTGGTAATTCTGGATAATTTTAGTGGTTTAGTCTTATCTGGAATATACCATTTTTCAGGGCAACCATACGTTAGTTGGTATCAGTTTTCTAAAGCGATTTTTGATGCTGCAGTGCAAAATGAAGTGATTGATGAGGCTCCAATAGTCAACGAAATTGGAGCTAATCAATATTTGCTACCCGCACCGAGACCTGCAAACTCACGTTTAGATAGCACCAAAATTGAAACTATATTTGATGTTAAACCAAGTGATTGGATACATGCTCTCAACAATATAAAAGCCTATAGTTAGGGTGAATAATCATGAAAGTTATTAATACAAAAATCCCAGAAGTAAAAATAATAGAGCCACAAGTGTTCGGTGATGAACGTGGCTTTTTTATGGAAAGTTGGAACAAAAAAAAGTTCGAAGAATTGGTCACGGGCAAACCGACTACTTTTGTTCAGGACAACCATTCTAAATCGAGTAAAGGTATTCTACGTGGTCTTCACTATCAAACAGAAAATACTCAAGGAAAGCTAGTTCGAGTAGTTTTAGGTGAAGTGTTTGATGTAGTGGTTGACGTTCGAAAAGGTTCCGCTACATTCGGGCAATGGGTAGGAGAGTATTTATCTGAAAAGAATAAACGTATACTTTGGGTGCCTGAAGGTTTTGCTCATGGGTTCTATGTGACATCGAATGAGGCTGAATTCGTTTATAAGTGTACAGATTATTATTCACCCCAACATGAACTTTCTCTCTCTTGGTCTGATTATTTTATTAATATAAATTGGCCTCTTGATGGTGAACCTAAGCTATCACAAAAGGATAAAGAAGCAATGACATTTAAAGAGTTAGTTAATAAACTATGAAAACGATTTGTGTTATTGGTACGGTTGGTATACCTGCTTGCTATGGTGGTTTTGAATCTTTGGTTGAAAACTTAGTTGATAATGCAAGTGAAAAAATAAAATATAGTGTTTTCTGTTCATCAGATAATTACGCTGAAAAAATAAAAAACCATAATGGCGCTAATCTAATATATATACCTATTAAGGCTAATGGTGTGCAAAGTGTGGCATATGATATTTGGTCATTGATTAAATGTCTGAAAATTCGTCCTGATATTGTGCTTATATTAGGTGTCTCCGGATGTATTTTTTTACCTATATTTTCAAAGTTATCTGATAGTAAAATTATTACTAACATAGATGGTTTGGAATGGCGAAGAGAGAAGTGGAATAAATTAGCAAAGAAATTCTTGAGAATTTCGGAATCATTAGCAGTAAAATATTCGAGTTCAATAGTAACTGATAATAGAGCTATTTTTGATTATGTACTTGATGAATATGGTGTTGAGAGCACTGTTATAGCATACGGAGGCGATCATGCGCTACGAAATATTGAACCGGTTGATGCAGAGCATGACTATGGTTTGGCTATATGCAGAATTGAACCTGAAAACAATATTGAGATGATTTTGAAAGCATTTTCGAGAACAAATCAACGCTTAAAGTTTATTGGTAATTGGGAGGCTAGTGAATATGGGATAAGGTTGAAGAAAGAATATTCACGCCATGAAAATATAGAAATAATTAATCCAGTTTATGACCTTGATACTTTGTATTCTTTTAGAAAAAACTGTTCTATGTATATTCACGGACATTCCGCTGGTGGTACAAATCCATCCTTAGTTGAAATGATGCATTTTTCAGTTCCCATCATTGCTTATGACTGTGACTTTAATAGAAATACAACACACAATTATGCATTTTTTTTCAGTAATAGTCATGATTTACGAAATAAGATTGAAAAACTCGATAAGAATTGGAATTTATCTTGTAGCAAGTTGTTGAAAGTTGCTCGTGAGAATTACACATGGAAGCGAATCAACGAACAATACGAGAGCCTCTATTAATCACACCATATAGGTTTTCTTTAGGTAACAGTATCGAGTTTTAATACCTTGCGTGGTGACTTATTAGGACCATTACTTACATAAATTAGGTTAGGAGGTGAAAATGTTAAATTTAGCTTTGGTTGGCTGCGGTCGTATCGCAAAAAGACATTCCGAGTTACTTGGATTTGGACAAATCGAAGGTGCACGTTTAGCTGCTGTCTGTGATATTGTCAAAGAAAAAGCTGAGAAAATAGGCAACAAGTTTGATGTACCTTACTTCACAGATATGCATGAAATGGCAGGAAGTGAAAACATAGACGCGTTTGTCGTACTTACAGAAAGTGGTAACCATGCAGATAACGTAGTTGATCTTGCTTCATATGGGAAGCACATAATCGTTGAAAAACCGATAGCACTAACCTTAGAAGATGCGGATCGGATGATTGAAGCCTGTGACTCGGCCGGAGTAAAGCTTTTTGTTGTTAAACAAAATCGATTCAATGTTCCAGTAATGAAATTGCGTGAAGCTTTGGAAGATGGTCGTTTTGGTAAATTAGTTTTAGGGACTGTACGTGTCCGTTGGTGTCGCCCCCAAGCATATTACGATCAGGATTCTTGGCGAGGAACTTGGGCGATGGATGGTGGTGTGTTAACTAACCAAGCAAGTCACCACATCGATTTGCTTGAATGGATGATGGGTGAAGTCGAGAGTGTCCATGCTATGAGTACAACCGCATTAGTCGACATTGAAGCCGAGGATACTGCGATTGTAAATGTTCGTTTTAAAAACGGTGCTTTAGGTATCATCGAAGCTACGACAGCTGTTAGGCCTAAGGACTTAGAGGGGTCCATTTCTATTCTAGGCGCAACTGGAACTGTCGAAATTGGTGGTTTTGCTGTAAATGAAATGAAAACATGGAATTTTTCTGAATCGCAAAAGGGTGACGAAGACATTCTAAGTGAGTATTCTGTAAATCCGCCCAATGTCTATGGGTTTGGACATCAAGCTTATTATCAACATTTTGTTGATGCAATTGAAAATAACACTAAGCAGCTTGTTGATGGTCTTCAAGGCCGAAAAAGCCTGGAATTGATTAATGCCATATATGAATCTATCGAGAGCAAAAAAGAAGTTTATTTGAGATTCAAACCGAAGCGATGTCGTTTAGGTAAGGAATAATAAATGTTTACTCAACGAGAAGTGACTATTAGAAATGTTACTTTTGGCAAAAAAGTCAAGGTGATTGAACCCGTAAACCTTTATGGCTGCTCCTTAGGTGACGACGTGTTTATTGGACCATTCGTTGAAATCCAAAAAGGAGTTGTGATTGGAAATCGAAGTAAAGTTCAATCTCATTCATTTATTTGCGAATTGGTTACAATCGGTGCTGATTGCTTTATTGGTCACGGTGTAATGTTTGTCAATGACCTTTTTTCATCAGGAGGACCTGCAAATGGAGAACAGTCGAAATGGTGTTCAACCTCGATTGGCAATAACGTATCAGTCGGTAGTAATGCGACAATTTTACCAGTATCAATATGTGATCATGTGGTAGTTGGTGCAGGAGCTGTCGTTACAAAAAATATCGCAGTATCTGGAATATATGTGGGTAACCCTGCCAGATTAATCAGAAAACTATAATAGGTGCTATATGAATAAGGGAATACCTTTTAATGATTTGTACGCGCATTATCAGTCAATTAAAACTGAAATTGATAATGCTTTACAGGATGTGTTGGAAAACACTAGTTTCGTCAGAGGCCCACATGTTGAAGCTTTTGAAGCTAACTATGCTGAGCTAATGCAAGTAGAGCATTGCGTCTCTTGTGCTAATGGCACTGATGCGTTGTACATAGCAATGAAAGCTCTTGGTTTAAAAGAAGGTCAGGAAGTTATTGCTCCAGCCCACTCTTGGATCTCAACTACAGAGACGATTACTCAAGCCGGAGGAACAGTCGTCTTTTGTGACACTCAAGTGGATACTTTCACTATCGATCCCGAAGAGATTAGAGCCAAGATTACTGATAAAACAGTAGGTATAATCCCTGTTCATTTGTACGGCCAAGCCGCAAATATGACTGAGATAATGGCTATTGCTAAAGAACATTCATTGTGGGTTCTAGAAGATTGTGCTCAGGCGCATTTGGCTACCCATAAGAACAAGCAAGTTGGTACTTTCGGAGATGTTGCTAGTTTCTCGTTTTATCCAGGTAAAAATTTAGGGGCTATGGGAGACGCTGGAGCTACGACGACCAACAATAAAAAACTTGCTGATCAAATGGCAAAATTCGCGAGACATGGGGGCTTAACAAAGGGTGTTCATGAGATTGAAGGTATTAACAGTCGGTTAGATGGACTTCAAGCCGCAATACTAAATGTTAAACTCAAGTATTTAGTAGGTTGGACGAAAGAGCGACAACGTGTCGCGGCTAGATACACTGAGCTACTTGGAGGAATTGAACAAATAGAGTGCCCAAAAGTTGCAGATGGTAATGAGCATGTTTGGCATCTATATGTTGTGAAAGTGGAAAATCGCGGTGAGCTCGTTGAATATCTAAAGCAGAATAATGTACACACGGTTATCAATTACCCTGTAGCTTTACCGTTCTTAAAAGCGTATGAACGCTTTAGTCACAAATATGATGATTTTCCAAACGCATATAATAGTCAACGGCAAATTCTGTCACTTCCAATTTATCCCGAAATGCCAGATGAGTTTGTAGTTAGGGTTTGCGATAAGATCCGTAATTTTTATTCAACAAATCAGACAAGTAGCTAAGTATGTGTGGGATATTTTTTGCAAAGTCACTTCAAAATATTACAGAGTCCTGTTTTGTTAAAGCTTTAAAAAAACAAGAATGGCGTGGGCCAGATGCTATTGGGTATCTAAACATTGGTGATGTTCATCTTGGACATGTTCGATTGTCAATATTAGACCTGACATCGTCAACAAATCAGCCTATGTCTTCTAAGTGCGGCCGTTATAAAATTATTTATAATGGCGAAATTTATAATCATTTAGATATCAGAAAGCGTTTAGATCTTACATGTGATACCGATTGTGATACTGAGACTATTATTGAAGGCTTTGCATCAGAAGGTAAAGCCATTTTCTCTATGCTAGATGGTATGTTTGCGCTAGTGATCTACGATCTTAAAGAGAAAAGCTGGTGGGCAGCTCGAGATAGGTTCGGCATTAAGCCTCTCTTTAGTGCAAGTACCGACCAAGGATTCTTTCTATCATCTGAAACTATTTCAATTAGAGAAATGTTCGATTGTTCCGTTAGTAGTGAATCTTTAGCTGAGTGGAGTTTGATTCGGCGGCCAATGCCAGGGAAAACGTTCTTCAATGAAATTGATGAAGTTCTACCGGGCACAATCCTAAAAAATGGTGATGTAGTCGATGTTCTTACAATAGATAGTTCTTCTACAGAATCGGAAATCGATCAAGCTAAAGTTGAACAGTTATTAAGGGATTCAGTGAAATTCCATGAGTTAAGTGATGTAACTAACGTGTGTCTCCTATCTGGAGGAATTGATAGTTCGCTTATTACAAAACTTAGCTCAGCGCGAAAAACTTATACTATAGGCCTAGAAGCGCATAACGAGATAGCCGAAGCTAAAGAGACTGCTAGTATATTAGGAAAGTCGATTGAATCCTTAACTCTATCAGAAGAACAATTGACTGAAGTATGGAAGCACCTCATTAAATTGCGTGGTGAGCCTTTGAGTGTGCCAAATGAAGGTATGATTTATGCGATCTGTAATCAAATGACAGCCAACGAAAAAGTCGTTTTGACTGGGGAAGGCGCGGATGAATTATTTTTTGGTTATGATCGGATCTTCAGAGCATTCATTCACATCGATGGTGAATTTAGTCTAAAGCAGTTTCTTGAACTGTATGGGTATGCACCTAAAGAGCTATGCACTAAAAGACTTGAAAGTTATCTTCTCGATTTGAAAGCCAATAAAAAACCAATTGAGTTCCTTGAAGACTTTTTTCATAAGGTTCATTTGACGGGGTTGTTGAGAAGAATGGATACTGCGAGTATGGCAGCATCGAAAGAGGCTCGTGTTCCATTTGTAAGCTATGGTCTGGTCAGCTATTTATATCGTGGGAATCCATCAGATAAGATCAACAATACTTATTCAAAACTTCCACTGAGAAAAATGTGTGAAAACTTAGGGTTGTATGGGCCTATTAATCGAAATAAAATTGGCTTCAGTTCTACTTTTGGTGCTCACAATAGTCGTTTCGAAGAATATGAAAAATTCAGAGCATTTAATTTAGAGGTACTCGGATGGTAGTTGGATATACAACAGGTGTTTTTGATCTTTTTCATGTCGGGCATGTAAGGGTTCTCCGGAATGCAAAGGCCATGTGCGATAGGTTGATTGTAGGGGTTACTAATGACGAACTAGTTTCGTATAAAAACAAAAAGGCAGTAATACCGTTCGAAGAGAGACTAGAAATAGTTTCAGCGTGTGAATATGTAGATTTAGCAGTGGAGCAATCCACAATGGATAAAATGGACGCTTTTAACCGTTACAAATTTAACATTATGTTTGTGGGCGATGATTGGTACAAAACTGATAAATGGGATCAAATAGATAGGGAATTAACAGTTGCTGGTGTGCGTTTAGTATATTTCCCTTATACGAAATCTACATCTTCTACATTAATAAACAATACTCTTCTTTCTTTACGCTCTGAAGCTATAGATAGCAAGGAACTAAAGTGACATTAGAAGCTTGGTAAGATGGAGGAGTCTTTTTGGTGGAAAAAAAATCTTTACTGTTTGTAGCAGGACTTGGTTCTACAGGCTCTAGTGCTCTATGTGATGTTCTATCAGAGTATAGCGGTGTCTTGTGTCCGAGTCAGGAATGGCGAATATGGGTCGATCCGGATGGATTGATTGATCTTGGTAATAAGCTCAGTGGTGAAACGAGTATGTTTCATATTACGTCGAGTATTAATCGCTTTACTGAGCTTACTAAGCGATTAACGAAACCCAGCTTCGGTCCATACAGTAAGTTGAAACTAAAAGGTTACTTGAAAGAAGCATATATACAAATTGAAAGCGACCTAAAGAAAGAGTTCGGCTACGAAGGTTATAAAGGCCTGTGGTATGGAAATTCGCAATCATTTTTAGCTTCGGCTAACTTTGTGATGAATCGAAAATTCTGGAAGAAAAACCTAATAAATAAACAAATGTGGCTAACTGATTTTTCAACAAAAGAAGAAGCTTTTTCAATCATTGGTACTGTTGTGGAAAAACAGTTATTCAAACATTTAGAGAAAACAGGTAATAAGCATTTTGCTATCAATGAAAACTTTAGCATTTTATTTTCAAATTCAATTTTGGAAATGCACCGCGATGCTAAGATAGTGGTCGTTATTCGTGATCTCCTAGATGTTTACGCTGATTCTTTTAGAGTCGGTTGGCTTGCAATGCCGTATGAAATTGATAAATTCATAAAATGGCAGAAAAGAATGTATCTTCAACTAATTGAGTTAAAATCAAATAACCCTGATAGAATTCATATTGTAAGTTTTGAAGCATTATGCAATAACTATGATGATGAATTGGTTAGATTGAAAGAATTTATTCCTGAACTACTGGAACAGCGTGTCACCCTGAAATTTAAGCCGGAAGTTTCTCAAAAGAACATCGGGCAATGGCGAAATTCACATTGTTGGCTAGAAAAATATAATGATGAGTGTCAAAGTATAATTAAAATGTTGGACTTGTCATAATGAATAGATTTGTAATTCTTAACTTACCGGGCGCTAATATTTTAGCAGTTGAATATTGGTTAAAGCGCTCAAGTAAGAAGTATGTTGTTTCTTGTAACCCTCAAGATATAACTCCAGATATATGTTTAGTTTTACCAGGAGTAGGAAGTTTTGATTCCTGTATGTCATTTCTGGATGAAAAAAATCTTATAGGTAAAATTACCGAACATTACCAAAATGATGGTTTTATGATCGGTATTTGTTTGGGGATGCAAATATGTTTTGAATCCAGTGAAGAGGGGAGCCTTAAAGGGCTATCTCTTTTATCAGGACTAGTAAAAAAGATACCTAAAGGTAAAGAAAAAGTTCCTAATATCGGTTGGAGAGACCTAGGAGATATAGGCAACTTTTATTTTATGCATTCCTATGCCGTCCCTGATATAGAAGTTATAAATAATCAGAATGTGGGAGATAGCATTTTTCTTGGACATAATATGAATCTATTAGCTAGCTTCCGCTCAAGAAATGGCTTCTTTTTTCAATATCATCCAGAAAAAAGTTACGAGTTCGGTGATCGATTACTAGAAGAAATTATTAATGAATCAGAGAATAGTCGCTAAAGTAACCATTTTTAACGGTATTGCTTACCAAACAGAAAAATTCAGACCAAACATTTACTTAGGTTGTCCGATAAACATATGCAATATTCTTTCTGATCAAGGCTGCCAAGAACTTGTGTTGAACTTTGTCCGCTCCGCGCCCAATATGAAGTTTGTTGAAGATATCCTATCAGTGTGTCGCTCGCCCGTCACAGTAGGAGGTGTGTGTGATCAAATCGAAGATTATACAAGATTGGTTTCTTCCGGTGCGGAGAAAGTAATTGTTTCGGATTCAGTGTGGGCTGGCACGAATAAGGTATATATGTTGGCTGAAAGATTTGGAAGACAAGCTGTTGCTGTATCTGTCGATTATATCGAGAATGCTGGTGAGCGTTATGTTGTTGGTGGACAGTATCGAAAAGACCGTATTGGCAAGTTAACCGAGCTTCTCGATACTATCCCAATTGATTTTGTAGGGGAAATTATCTTGAACAATGTGAGTAGGGATGGGCAAGAAACAAGTTTAGACTTAGACGTAATCAACTATTTAAGTAAAGAAGTGAGGGAGTTACCGATTCTTTTATCTGGTGGTTTGAAAGATTTCAGTAGTGTTAAAAAGACGGAATTTCTAGATGGAGTGGTATCAACAACAGCAATAAGCCTTTATTCTCAATTGAAATCACCACTTACTCACTATCCTGCAAAGTTTAGTGTAAAAGGGCGTTAAATCAGATGAGTAATAATTATACTGTATGTTCTAAGTGTGTAATGGATACAACCGACTCAAGTATCACATTTGACTCAGATGGTGTTTGTAATCACTGTAAAAAATATGAACAACTTAATATTATCACTAAACAAGAAACCAAGATTTTTAAACAACAACTTGCTGAAATTGGAAGTCGAGAAGGCAAGTATAATTGTATTGTCGGTGTTAGTGGTGGATTAGATAGTTCATACTTAATTTTACATGCTGTCCGAGATTTAGGCCTTAAACCTCTAGCTGTTCATATTGATAATGGTTGGAATAGTGGCCTAGCAAATATTAATATTCACAAACAGCTTGATATACTTGGTGTTGACTTGTATACCGAGGTAATTGATTGGGAAGAATTCCGACTAATGCAGTTAGCTATCCTAAAAGCAGGAGTGCCGGACCTTGAAGCTCCGACGGACTTATTTATTAATTATGCTCTAAGGAAAGTTGCTAAAAAGTTTAATATAAAACACGTTTTGTCTGGTACTAACCCTCAAACAGAAGGCGTAATGGGTTCTGATTGGTCTTACGGTCAGCGAGATCCTATTTACTTAAAAGGTTTATACGAGAGATTTAGCGCTACTACACCGGTAAAGTTGCCTTTTAAAAACTGGTATAAGAGCTTATATGACCAACTCGGTGGTGGTTTAAGCATTGTTCGTCCTCTGAAGTACACTGAGTACTCAAAACGATTAGCAGTTAGCCGGTGTGAACGAGATTTAGGATGGGTAGAGTACCCAAGAAAGCACGGTGAGTCGTTTATAACTCGTTTTTATCAAAATTACTTTCTTCCCGTCCGTTTTGGTTTTGATAAACGCAGAGCACATTATTCCGCTCTTATTTTGAATGGCGACATGAGTAGAGAAGAGTGCTTATATAAACTCAAAAATGAGGATATCACTGGCAGAGAAACTCAAGCTGAAATACATTATTTTTGCAAAAAGTTGAGAATCACTCAAGCGGAATTTGATCTTTATATGATCCAGGGAAAGAAATACCATATCGACTACCGTACAATGAAGGACAGCTTTATATTTAAGTTTGGAAAAAAGACCAAAGATATGGGTTTTTTTTCTAAGGGTTTTATAGATTATGTTAGAAAAATAATTGAACACTAATTAGTGTCGAAATCATCATAGGATTTATAGATGGTTTCATCACTTCGGTATCAGTAGGATTCAATCAATGATTGAACTGTTTAAAAATAAGTATGTTTTCATGCTTTCATCAGTTGTAGCATCTGGAACATCTTATTTTCTTAATATTACATTAATACTTTTACTTGCAGATAAATCTCAGTATGCTAATTATCTTTCTTTAAACGCGTGGGCGATATATCTCTCCACGTTTATATATTTATCAATTATGGAGCTTTATATTAGTCCGGAAGGAAAAAGTGTTGATATATCTAAGTTATTTAACACATCATTTTTTACTTTGGTTGCATTGTCATTTATCATTATTTTTTTGTATTTTTTGGCTGGAAGCAACTACTTATCTTTCTCAATAATAACAACCTCTATTTTTTACGCCTTTATTAAACTGTTAGCTCAGTATTTTCTTTTTCGTAAACAAACAGAAGGAGTTGTTTTTCTAAGGTATGGTAGATCTTTGTTAATAATCATTATGGTTTTCATTTTGTATTTAGTAAAAAATATAGGCGAAGTTATTGTAACGTCAGAAGATCAGTTGTATATACAAGGGGGGATTTGTGCTCTTGTTATCTGTTTCGCTATTTTTATATTTAATATTAAATTTTATTTTAATGAAGGTTCCTTTTTTGAAATATATAGAAACTTTAAAGGGCGTATTGTAAAAAGAAATTTCTCTATGTTATTCGACATGATACACATGCCGATTCTGTACCATGTAATTAGTCATAATAGTAATCTCATGAATGCTACTTTCATTTATGCTGTAGGGGTGGTTTTACCTCTGGCTTATGTTGTGTCTGTCATATTAAAAGAGCAAGTCATAGTGAAACTAAATGGAGGAAAGTTAAGTTCAGTTGATAGAATTTCGAAAATGATGATTTTTGTTGTTTTGTTTTTTTATGTTTTTATAATGGCGATACATAGTTACGATGAATATTATCAACTAACATTTCTAATATTACTTGGAAGTTTAATCACTTTTTCTGGTTGTGTTGGGCTTAATATATATAGGAAAGGACTTGAAAAGTACGATCTGGCTAATAATTTATTTGTAATGGTATTTCTTTTGTTAATATCAAATTCATGGATAGATATTTCTCCACAAATGCAGGTTATCTTATCCATCTTTATTGTGTCTCTAAAGTTCACAGTACAATTGTTGTTGTCCTTATTTGGTAAAGAGAAGGTAGGGTGTGGGCAGTGAAGTATATTTTTATTTCTGTTAATGAAAACTTAAACTGTGGGCTTTTGAAATCACAGTTTATAGAACCCATAATAAACCATTTTGAAGAGAATTTTGAAATAGTCAGTATCAACCGACCATTTTATTCACAAGAAATGGAAGGTGTGAGTCAGTTAAATATTCTGTTACCCCAAAGCGTTGTTGCTTACAACTTCCTATGTGTATTATATAATTTATGGGCAATCTGTTGTGCATTGATTTTGAGAGTGAGGTATAATGTTAATAGCGATACTAAACTTGTTGCAAGAGGTTACCTTTCTGGACTAGTAGCTTATTATGTGAAGCGGATTTTCAATATAGACTATATTTTCGATCCAAGAAGTCTTTATCCGCTTGAGTGTATTACTGCAAATCGAATGAAGGTTAATTCAATATCTTACCGTTATTGGGTTGGAGTCGAAAGTAAAATAATAGGTTTGGCCGCGCGTACTTCTTGCGTATCTTTAGGTATGGCTGATTATTATTCTAGACATTATAATGTCGATAACATTGTAATGGTTCCTTGTTTTAGAACAGAACATGGTGGATTTGATAAAAACAAAGATGTTTCATCTCTTAAAGATAGTCTAAATTTGAACCAAAAAAAGAAAACCATCTTATATTACGGTAGTTTAAATAGCGGTTGGAATAATCTTGACTTATATACAAGCCATATATTGAACGAATTTGGTAGAGATGTACAGTTTCTAATTGTCTCACAAGACAGAGATAAGATACTCTCAAGTGAGTTAGGTTCACTCGAAAATGTGCGCGTCTATTCCTTAGATACCTTACCTGAAGGTATCACCATTAATGATATATTTCATTGCGCCGATTATGGGATGATATTTATGGATGAGTCTCACGATTGGTTTACACGGTTAAGTGTTAAGTTTGCTGAATACACTTATTTCGGTCTACCGGTAATTACAAACAAATGGGTGGGTGAAGCTGTTAGGCTTATCAATGAATATCAACTCTATCCCTCAAAAGTCATTGAAAGTAACAAGTGCATCCTTGTAGTGCCAACAGTAGAAAATAAATCCAGGATAAGTCATTGGGCTTTTGATTACTTCTCTCCAATTAATATTAATAAGTACACAGGAAATTACTAATGAATATTGCAGTTTTATTGTGTACTTACAATGGTGAGAAGTATATTAAGCAACAATTAGAATCTATAATTTCACAGGAAGTCATGCCGTCAGTTATATCTGTGTATGACTGGGGTAGTTCAGATCAAACAGTTCAGATATTAGAGACATTTTTATCAGAAGTTATTGCTTTATCAGAGGTTAATGTAGAGGTTAAAATAGTTCTTAAAAATAGCCCAATTGGAGTCGCCGCAGGATTTAAAATTGGAATTCTAGAAATGACTATGTCCTCTATGAGTTTTGATTACATCGCATTATGTGACCAAGACGACATATGGTTACCAAATAAGCTATCTGAATATAGTAATGCAATTAAATCGAATCCTTTAGTCGATTTGATTTTCTCAGATGTAAGTACTATTGATTCATCAGGAGTAACTCTGATTAGCGCTAGAAATCATGTTTCTCCATATTTTACACCCAACTTAGAACGTTTTGATGAGAGTGTTGTTTTCGCAAATCCCGTAGTTGGTATGACTATTTTGATATCTAAAAAACTATCTGTTATTTATGCAAATACTAAGTTTGAATCAGAAATAATGCACGATTGGAGTTTAGTTTTAATTTGTAAGTTTTTGGATTTGAAAACAATTTATATTGATAAGCCTCTAGTATTGTACCGCCAACATTCCAATAATGTCCTTGGTAATAGCTCTAAGAGTTCTAAAATATCACTGTTGCTTAGTATGCCTAAAAGGGTTCGGGTTTTGAGACAACAATATGATGATTTCAACTCTAAATTGTTAACTAACAGAAAATTTGATTATTTATTTTTTATTAAAAATGTATCTAAATCAAAAGTTATTACTCCTATTTATAAATCGGTTATATTGTTTTTTCTCATTTTGGATTTTCTACTCGTGAAAATCAGAGGTGATAAGTGTTAGTGTAAGCTATAAATTAACAGGAAGGTTATAGTTTTCAATGATCTATCTCTTATAAAATTATAAGCTACTTATGATTATGTTAGCCAATTATATTCCATATGCTTTTGGGTGAATGCTAGCTCGGTGAGGTGCGTTTTTTACCTTATTAGGAGCGCTTTCTTTAATTTTCACGGTTGATGGTCTATCTTTGATGAAATCTATTCCAGGATACTAAGTTGGAACTACTATTTTTTATTTTGATTTTGTTTGTGGTTTGCTTTTATATATGGTTTTTCCCTTTTAATAGGCGTAGTCAAACACATATAAGTATAATAGCTGAACCCGCTACTTTCAGCTTGATTATATTATGTGTTACAGCGTGGATTGGTGTAATAACTATATATTTTCTTCGTGAGGGTCATTACTTTAATAAGGTTGTATTTAATTATACAAAAAATGATGGACTGATCCTTATTTTTGTTACAGCAGCCGTATTTTTGATGTCATATGTCAGCAAAGTTAATGTTAGGTTTCTTCGTAAAGTTCATCTTTACTCTCAATCTAAAATTGACGGGGTTGATTGGCTTATCATCATCATCATATCTCTCATTTTTTCATATTATTTATACGTTGATGGGCACTTTATTTTAGGTATGTTTCAAGCAAAAAATCAATATGCAATAATGGCGTTAAGAAAAGCAAGTACCTCGGCAGGGAGCGACTATTTATTTAAGAAGGTTGTCTTAGAAGGTGTTTTTTGGGTCTCGTTACTTTACTATTATTCAGTATCTAATAGGACTAAATCATTTACTACATTTCTCTATATAGTTACATTTATTTTTAGTTTGTTTTTGCTGATTTCGCTAAAAAAAATATCATTAGTAATGTTGTATTTAAGTATATATCTAGTAGTTAATTATAATAGTAAGTTTAGTTTTGTAAAATTATTTAAGTTGATTTTATATTTTATCCTGTTTATGTTTTTTGTCTATTTTTTACTTATCAAAAATGTCGATCTAGAATATATGTTATCCCCATTTAGAGAAGGTTTGATTGGCAGGATATTTATTAGTGAGGTATCGTCTCTATATGCCCATATGGAGATATTTCAAAATAATCACCTTGGTCTTGAATCTCTTTCTCGGTCCTTTTCAAAGCTTTTGGGTATTGGTTTTTCCCCTCGCTCTGGGGAAATAGTAATGGCTACAGTCAATCCTTCCTGGGTTGAGATGGGTATTGGAGGAACGTATAACACTCTTTTTTTAGGAGAAGCTTTCGCCAATTTCTCATATTATGGCTTGGTCTTTTCTATCCTTTATGTTCCTTTGTTTTACCTATTTATTGTACGTAGCATAGTGATCTTCCCAGTTAAATTTCGGGTTCCGTTTCTAATATATCTATCTTTAAACGTTAACATAATGTCGGGTTTTAATGACTTTATTTATGATCCATTTCTTGTGCTTATTTATTTTGTTTTTATGCTAAGAGCTTTTTTAGTAAAAAAACGCTAAAAAGGTAGTTACTCCGCATATTTTAATTGAATCGTTAAGACGTTAGATTTTCATAAAATATGAACGGTCGTTTTGTTAATATCGTTGTATTATGTATCGTGAAGTAATTTACAAAAAACTTGATAGGTTCGTTTGTAAGTATTGCTCGAAGGGTTACTCAACATCTGGTTGAACATCAAACACACCGCGGAATTATAATAGCGCCTCGCTATCAATGGTAAGTTAAACGCCAATTTTTATCTGCGTTTAACTTTAGTTATATCGGAGCTTAAGCTATGAGTATAACATGACTATATCGATTTAAAGATTTCTCACTATAGTCAAAAGACTGTCATAAAAACCGTTTATAGATTGAAATTAAGGATATTTGAATGAAAATTGCTGTTGCCGGGACCGGCTACGTGGGTTTATCTAACGCGATGCTGATTTCTCAACATCATGAGGTGGTTGCTGTCGATATTGTTCCTGAGAAAGTAGAAATGCTTAACAATCAGCGCTCGCCAATTGTAGACGTAGAGATAGAAGCATTTCTGACCAACGAATCGTTAAGTTTTACCGCAACGTTAGATAAGCAATTGGCCTATAAAGACGCTGATTATGTCATTATTTCTACACCGACTGATTACGACCCCGAGACTAATTACTTTAATACTCAGTCGGTTGAAGCGGTGATTAAAGATGTACTTGAGATTAACCCTTCAGCGGTGATGGTGATTAAATCTACGGTGCCGGTTGGTTACACTAAGTCTATTCGCGAAAAATTTGCAGTAGATAACATTATTTTTTCTCCGGAATTTTTACGAGAAGGGCGGGCTCTTTACGACAATTTGCATCCTTCTCGGATTGTGGTGGGCGAGGTCTCGGAGCGCGCGGAAACTTTTGCCAACTTGTTGGTCGAAGGTGCAATAAAAGAGAATATCGACGTATTATTGACCGACTCAACTGAGGCAGAAGCGATTAAACTATTTGCCAATACTTATTTGGCGCTTCGCGTGGCTTATTTTAACGAGTTAGACACCTATGCTGAGACACATGGTCTGAGTAGTCGTCATATTATACAAGGTGTCGGTCTAGACCCTCGTATTGGCAGTCATTATAACAATCCTTCTTTTGGTTACGGGGGTTATTGTTTACCTAAAGATACCAAACAGCTATTGGCCAACTATAAAAACGTACCCAATAATATTATTGGCGCAATCGTGGATGCTAATACTACCCGTAAAGATTTTATCGCTGAGTCGATTGTGAAGCGTAACCCGCAACGAGTCGGAGTATATCGCCTGATCATGAAGTCGGGGTCGGATAATTTCCGGGCCTCGAGTATCCAGGGGATTATGAAGCGAATTAAAGCTAAGGGTATTGAAGTGGTGATTTATGAACCGGTAATGGAGCAAGATGAGTTTTATCGCTCTACGGTTATACGTGACCTAAACCAGTTTAAACAAAGCTGCGACGTGATTATTGCTAATCGGATGGTGGATGAAATTAAGGATGTAGCCGATAAAGTCTATACCCGCGATCTATTTGGTAGCGATTAGTATTTTAATTACATTTGAATAAAAAGGCGCTTAGAGCGCCTTTTTTATTATTTTAGATAACCCGCTGATTTGTCTTAGTGAGTCCCAACGCTGTTTCTTCCTTTGGCTTTGGTGAGGTCGTACAAGCTGTATTTGCGTATTAGTTTTTGACCACCGTCACGCGTTAAGGGAACCCAGCTAAAGGCTGCATACTTGGTGCTGGAGCGAGTAAGCATCATGTCGAAAGGAATTTTAATGTAAAAGCCTTTGTTAAAGCTGCCTTCACCATAGTCTTTCGCGCTTACATCTGTTTTGGTGAAAAATATACCTGCGATGGTGCCATTGTCGAATTCTCTTGATAAATTAACGGTAAAACCGCGATCTCCTGAGAGGTATTGACCCGCAGATAGCTCGGTATGGATGTTGTACCAGGGAGTCTGCCAATAGAGTGCCGCATGGCCTGTGGTTACTTCGTAATCTCTGAAGCCGAAACCGCGGTTAAAATCACGCTGTTTCACTCGGTTCATATCCACCCCAAAGGCAAAAGCGCTATTATAGGGCCGATACAGCCATTCACCACCAATTCCACCATACATAAATTCAAGGTAACCGCCATAATATTGTGCATAAAGGTTTTTACCATAACTATCGAACCAAGTGAGTTGTAAGTTAGATAAACCTACATCACTGTCGGTGAGGTATTCGCGAATATAGGTGCGAGAGCGGGGGATTGCGCCAGTGCTTTGATCAACTTTGTAATTGAATTTGTCGTAGTTATCGGCAACCGTCCACGAGGTGACTCCGTCAGCTTTAAGCTTATCAGTCAGTTGGTACTCACCGGCTAAATGTAGCGATAAGGCATAAAAGTAGAAAGTTTCGGGGCTACCGAGGCTTTGGGTTAAACCGGGATATAAGGATACATTCCAAGGTTTATGTTTGACCTCGGTGATAGAGCGTTTGTCGTTCGCTTGATGCGTATCTTCAAGCGCTTGTGTTTCGGCATACTTTGATGTTTGTAGCGGATCGAGTTGGTTGTTGGCCACTTGTAAAAATTTGTCCCGCTGGATGGTGGTTTGATAAAGCGGTAAATTTTGAGCATTTTCTATGATGTTAAATTCAGTGACAGACTCCGGCAGTCGATTACTGAGTACTCGGGCGATCCGCTGATCCGCTTCGCTACGGTCACGATATTTTATTTGCTCCCCAGTAATATCGGCTTGCTTTTCTGTGACGACCACTTGTTTTGCTAGTAGGCCCGCATTATCTGCAAGCGCCTCGACCAGTTCATCATAATCGGTGGTTGTGTGATTTGGCACTGTTTGGGCCTTAATCGGCTCTGGTGGTGCATCAAGTTTAATTTGATTGGGGACAGTTTGATAATTGGTGCGTAGCGTAAAACCTGCCATCACGGTATTGCCGCGCTCGTAACCGAGGCTGAATTGCACATAGTCTCCCCAAGAATATACCGCGCCAACATTGATTGGCAAGCTTTGAGTAAATTGGTTACTTAAGCCTTCGTTTTGATAGTCATTCGAGTCATATTCGAGCTTGAGACTCAAACCCTGAATCGGCGTTTGATACTCTAGGCCAGCAAATAGGCCCACTTGCTCACCGCGGAAAAAATTACCAAAACCGACTTGCCCGCCTTGATCGTCATCAGTCCGAGTCCATTCGGATCGATTACAGGCTCCCTCTTTAAGCTTACAGAAGGGATTGCTGATGCTGCTGCCATGGGCCAAGTAGCCCCAGCCCATACCGAGCGTGAAATCAACTTTACCCCAGCGTTTACTCGCGGCGAGATATTCACTAGAGAATAAGCCTGTTCCACCAATATCTCGGAATCCAACGGCGACTTCAGGTAAATAATAGGATTCTTGCCAAAGCCTAAACTTGGCATCGAAGCCCTTATCTTTATAGCTTTGATCGCCACTATAACCAGGGTAGGAGCTATACAAACGGTTTTCTACCGAGGTGTAGCGAATTACCCCTTCGAACCAAGGCACTGGCGTGACTGCTACGGCGCCCCGAATGTAAGGGTCAACGTAATTAATATTAAACGCAAACTCGCCCTCTGGACTCATTCTTGCCGACGGCATTTGCATCAGGCCTGCACCGCCATAGTCTGATTGGCTGGGGGCTGCCAAGCTAATATTGCTGCAGAGCGCACAACTGATGGCGATGCTGACCAAGGAGATAGTATTGTTGCTTGCTATTGCGTTTATTCTGGGAGGGTTGAATTTATTCACCTTGAGCGCTTCCTATGTATTGGTTCTGTAAAAGCTCAAGGTAGAGCTGGTTGATTTGTTGGTATTGCTTTGAAAACAGCTGAGATTTGGCTGGCACATAAATGATGCTACCTGGCGCAATTGGCTGGCTTTGCTGTTTGTTCCAATAAGCGATTGGCAGTTGTTGAATACTGCTATCGGGTTTAATCAGCCAAACATAGCTATTGTCTGCAAGATCGAATGGCTGGTAAGCACTTAGGTACTTGGTGATATCTTGTTTGGGCTGGTGTGCCAGTTGTTGTGTTGGAATAAATCCAGTCATGCGGACAGTGCTTGGCCGAGTTGGAATGACCAATTGGTCATGCGCCTTAAGCAAGTAGTTTTGCTCTGGTGCCGCAAACACGCGATCGGGGTGCACAGGTACCGTATAACGATTGGTGGGAATTATTGCAGAAACTTGTTGTTTGACTAGGCGCCATTGCTCGGCATATTTATCTTGCTCCATTTGTTGCTCAATTAATGCCAACAATTGCGCTTTTTTATCTTGGTAAATGGCTTGGTTGGTCGGACGTAGCCAAGCTATGGCATACCAATAATCACTGTCGCTGAGTTCAACTTGCATCATCACTTGGCTTAAACGTGAGTCAACGGGCAGAGTATAGTCTTGAGTTGCTTGGCCTTGTTGAACGCTAACCACCATCGATGTGGCTGTTTGCTTATTAGCTGGCACTTGACTTAAAGTTTCGGCGTCGCTTGTTACTATATGAAGGCTGGCAAGGGCTAGGCCTACATAAAGCAATTGGCTGGCGGCTTGAAAGGCTTTGTTATAAACCCGACGGCTCAGCGGTAAGTCCTTTGGTTGAGATGAAATAGCCAGATTTGGAGAGCAGCTCTCCTGTCTTTGGTTACGCAATAAGCGCATAAAATTCTTCCTTGTTAGCTCTGCAATGACGAATTAAATATCATCGTAATAAGGCATTAGCGTTTCTAAAAATATGATTGGTTGGTCGGGGCCAAGCTGTTGTTCGCTGCGCCAAACCACTTGTTTGTGATTGCTTTGTTCGACCCAGTACTGATTCGTGGTGTGAAAGTTGAGGCTGGGCACTGCTAATTGTTCGCTGATCCGTTGTACTCTTCGCTCGCTACCCGCGATCATTTGTGTGCTGGTTTCATGTGCTGTGAATGTGGAACGACTTGGTACGCTAAATAAACCTTCAGAAATAAAATCTCGGGTGGCTGAGAACGTGGCTTGTTTGCTTGCCAAGATTAATCCTAAAGTGAATGGATTTTGCCCTTGGTAGCGTACCCCGCTATTTGCAAAAGGGAGGCCGTCACTGCGAATGATTTGTCCGTTGCGAGTTACCAGGGTTATCCCGTCGGTGGCCGCCCAAACTCTTTCATCTTGATTGGCTTTGGCAAGGGCGATATAGGTTCGAGGATGCTCGCCGTATTTAATATAGAGGGCAGCGAAGCCCAAATCGAGACGTTGTTGTTCAGTGAGTTGCGCTTCAGGGAGGCCGTTGATGGCGATATCGACTAGTTCTTGACCACTTTTATAGTCTTGAGTACACCCTAACATGGTGCTTGAAAACAGGGCTGAAATTAATAATTTGCTTAAACGCATTTCCATTGCCTAAGGCTGTAAATATCGGCTTAGCTTAGCATTAGATGACAGCCGCTAAAAGAGTATGCTGCTGATTATCTTGACTCTTTAGTTATTTTGTTGATTGTTTACGCAATGCTTGTTGGTCTTGGGGGCAGATTTGAGTTGTAAGGGGGAGCGCGGGACTATTGATCGCCAAGCTGCTAAACTTTGTCGATAGTTTATCGTAATAACTGAACTTGGGATAAGCCTTAGCGCCAATACTGCTTTTAAACTCTTGTTTGCCTTAAATTGGTTTGCAATCTCGGTATTGTGAGTCAATTTATCTTGCTGAGAACTTTAAGTTTGGTATTCGCTCACAGCCTTCAACAACGCGATTGCTATCGCTTTGTTGACGCTCATTATTCTAAGTGATGGATAGGAACATAGATGGCAAGTACCGCAGCTGCTTTACATATTTTGGTAAAGCACAAACAACAAGCAGAAGACATTATTCAGCAACTAAAAAAAGGGGCAAAGTTTCAGAGCTTAGCGAAGAAATATTCATCTTGTCCTTCGGGGAAAAAGGGCGGTGATTTAGGTGAGTTTCGTCGCGGCCAAATGGTGCCTCAGTTTGATAAGGTGTGTTTTAGTGGCGAGCTATTGGTGCCTCATTTGGTGAAAACCAAGTTTGGCTGGCATGTGGTTAAAGTGCTTTATCGAACCTAATTCGTTTATTTGGGCGCATGGTTTAAGATGAAGGGAGCGAACCATGGCGGTTTTTATCTAGGTTGGTCGAGCTAGCCTGAGGTTTCTCTGATATGCAGACTTTAACATTGATCCGCGGCTTACCTGGTAGCGGAAAATCAAGCCTTGCTGCTAGCTTAGCTGCGGTGCATCTCGAAGCCGATATGTACTTTGTCGATGCGCTGGGAAACTATCATTATCGGGGCGAAGAAATTGCACAGGCCCACCAGTGGTGTCAGCAGCAAACCGCGGCTTATTTAGCTTTAGGTAAGGATGTGGTAGTGGCTAATACCTTTGTTCGGCAATGGGAAATGGCGCCTTATCGCGCGTTGGCTAAACAATACGGTGCAACGCTCAAGATTATTTGCTGCACCGCAAATTATTCGAATATTCATGGCGTGAGTCTAGATACCATTGAAAAAATGCGTCAGCAATGGGAAGCCTAGTTTATCTCATTCTTCACAAATGAATCGACTGATAAAAAAGACGCCATTCGCGTCTTTTTTATCGCTTGTATATTTATGCGGGAGCCCGCTCTGCATACATGGCATTAATTTGTTCGGCAAAGCGATTCTCGATCACGGCACGGCGTAGTTTGAGGGTAGGGGTTAATTCACCTTGCTTCATACAGAATTCTCGAGGTAACAGGGTAAATTGTTTAACTTGCTCAAAGCGAGCGAGGTTGGTTTGTACCTGCTTGAGTTTGCTGGATATGAGGGCTTTGATTTCAGCATGTTCTAATAACTCGCTACGATGTTGCCATTTTATCCCGAGCTGTTTGGCGTGTAACTCCAAGGCTTCAAACGCGGGGACGATTAGCGCCGAGACAAAATGTCGTGCATCGGCAATAATTGCCACTTGCTCAAATAAGGGTTCGCGGATCAGTGCGCCTTCTACTCGTTGCGGTGCTATATACTTACCACCCGAGGTCTTCATTAATTCTTTGATTCGCTCGGTCAATACCAGATTACCTTGCGTATCGATGGTTCCCGCATCGCCAGTATGCAACCAACCCCCAACAATCGTTTCGGCGGTTGCTTCTGGTTTATTAAAGTAGCCGCGCATGACGGTAGGGCCTTTGAGTAAAATTTCTCCTTGCTGGGAAATTTTAACTTGTAAGCCTTCGAGTGCTTGGCCAATCGAGCCCAGCTTTTGATGTCCTTCAGTGTAACAGGCGATGGTTGCGGTGGATTCGGTCATACCATATCCATAAACAATGGGAACTTCTATGCTTTGAAAGAACCGATTGATGTCATCGGCCAAACGCGCACCCGAGCAGGGGAGGATCCGCGCGGGTCCAAAGAAGCCGCGAATTTTGCTTAATACTAATTGGTCGGCGATTTGGTAGCGAAGCCTTAACCAAGGCGACTGCTTAGTTTGGTTTTGCTTGGCCTGCAGGCGGCTTTGGGCCACCGACATCGCCCAATAGAACAGGGTTTGGCGTGGTTTGGATGTCGTCGCGACTTTTTGCAAAATAGCTGCGTGAATTTTTTCGTATAAACGCGGTACGCTGCACATCAGTGTGGGTTGGGTTCTTGGTAAGGCTTGTTGTACCTGTGAAGGGTCTTCCAAATAGACGTTGGTTGCACCTTGAGATAGAACGTAATAGGTCCAGGCGCGTTCAAAAACATGACTAAGCGGTAAAAAACTTAATGAGGTATCGTTGCTTGTGACTTTGATCCGTTGTTGATGCATGGCAAAGGCTGCGGAAAAATTCGCATGATCGAGCATCACGCCTTTGGGATCGCCTGTTGTGCCAGAGGTGTAGATCAGCGTTGCCAAATCATCTGTTCGAAGGTTTTTTTGGCGAGCGTTAAACTGTTGTTGATCGGCGCTGTTGGCTAGGCTTAGTAGCTGTTGCCAGCTAAGAATGTTGGGCTGTTCCGTATATTCGCTGTCTTCAAAACAAATTACGGTTTCGATGTGTCCAGCTGCAAGTAACTCCACACCAGATTCAACTTGTTCGGCTTGCCCTACAAACAAGATCTTACAATTGGCATCAGCTAAGATGTATTGGCTTTGTTCTAGGGTATTGGTGGGGTAGATGGGTACCACGCAGCCGCCAGCCGCCAAAATACCGACATCCGCAATGGTCCATTCTGGCATGTTGGGCGACATAATCGCCACCCGTTCACCCTGCTGGTGACCTAAGTGAATTAAACCTTTGGCAATTTGAGTCCATTGCTGAGAAAAATCTTTCCATGAAAAACATTGCCAAGCTTGGTCCCGCCAGATCTTGAGCGCGACTTGTTGCGCTTGTAATTGCGCTTGCTGGCTGAGCAAGGTAACGATGTGTTGCATGTGTTCTTACCTGTAAATCGATGAAGGCAAACTGCCCAAATGTGGCTGCATTTTAGTGAGATTTAGTTCGGCGAACAAGTGTAAGCTAAAGTTATTTTGGAATAATGTTTCATTTAGTGAAATAGCAGCATAAAAGCTTCGCTATTTTAGTTGAGCTTGGGGGCTTGAGCGATGAGGCTTATTCCGAGTGCCATCCATTCACGGGCTAAATTTACAGAGTTGTTCAATCGAATTTTTCGAAACTGAGCCTGCTCCCAGTCTTTTGACTAGTGAATACATGCCATCACTGTTTTGAGTCTATGCTCTGCATATGTTGAGTGAGTTTGTTTCACGATTCTTCAACAGATGAGGCACTTAAGGTAAACGTTAACATTGCTGGGCTTGTTTGTTTTGCTTTGGGATTGGGCGTGGCAGAGAGTTAGTTGTGTTAAATATGCCTGATGAGCTAGCTCTATAGTTCTCGCTTTAATACTCATTTGTAACAACTTCATCATTACATGCCCTTTGTTGTAGCAAAAATGTTTCGCCATCTTTAATTATTATCTCCAACTTTTAGGAAAGGATGACCGAGATCTCAACTCTTGAATGAATGGAGTGGAAACGTTTACCCTTTCATGTTTCAATAACGCAATTGGTAAGCTGAGTTATGTATTCTACTCAAGTTGAGTCGATCTACCTTCAGCTGCAGCGCATTGTAAATGGAGTATGTGATGAAAAAGATCTTGGTGACTGGCGGTATGGGCTACATTGGCAGTCATACTTGCGTGCAGATGATAGAGGCTGGCTTTACGCCGATCATCTTGGACAACCTAGCGAATAGTAAGCCAGAAGTACTCCTACGGATTGCCCGTCTTAGTGGTCATAAACCGATGTTTTACGAAGGTGATGTACGCGATCGTCGCTTATTAGACCAAATTTTCAGTGAACATCAAATTGAGTCCGTGATCCATTTTGCGGGACTAAAGGCGGTGGGAGAGTCGGTGCTAAAACCGTTTGAATACTATGATAACAATGTTTATGGCTCGTTAGTTTTAGCGGATGTGATGCGCCAGTCAGGTGTAAAAAGCCTGATTTTTAGCTCTTCTGCGACAGTTTATGGCGAACCTGAAAATATGCCTATTGATGAAAGTTTTACGACCGGCGCGGTAACAAATCCCTATGGTCGAAGTAAATACATGGTGGAAGAATGCTTGCGAGATATTCAGCAAGCCGCGCCTGATTTGAGTATTGCCTTGCTACGTTACTTTAATCCAGTTGGTGCTCATCCGAGTGGTTTAATCGGGGAAGACCCTCAGGGGATCCCTAATAATTTAATGCCATTTATTGCTCAAGTGGCGGTAGGACGCCGGGAAAGTTTGTCTATATTTGGCGATGATTACCTCACCGCCGATGGTACTGGGGTGCGCGATTACATTCATGTCATGGACTTAGCCGATGGGCACATCGCGACCTTAAAGGCGGTGGCTCAAACGGCCGGCTTGCATATCTTCAATTTGGGCACAGGAAAGGGAAGTTCGGTCTTGGAAATGGTGAAAGCCTTTGAGGAAGCCTGTGGACATCCAATTCCCTATCAAATTTGCCCTCGTCGCGGCGGTGATATTAGTGAATGTTGGGCCGCGACCGATAAGGCGGCACAGTTATTGGGCTGGAAAGCTAGTCGAAGTATTGAGCAGATGAGTGCTGACACATGGCACTGGCAATCGAAGAATCCTAATGGTTATGAGCAATAAACATTTATTTAGAGTGCGTCTAGATCGACGCCTTTAACGGAGTAGAGAACAATTATGTTAGATCAGGTATTTGACCCAACTGAACATCCGCATCGTCGGTATAACCCCTTAAGTGGCCAGTGGATTTTAGTTTCGCCGCATCGGGCTAAGCGCCCATGGAGCGGTCAAGATGAAACGCCCTCAAAGGAAGCACTGGCCAGTTATGATGCGGGTTGCTTCTTGTGCCCTACTAATACGCGTATCTCTGGGGACAAAAATCCAGACTACCAAGGCACTTATGTTTTTAGTAACGATTTCGCTGCTTTGATGACCGATTCTCCTGATGTTCCAAAATCAGACAACCCTTTGTTTGTGAGTCAGCAAGCACGGGGTTTAAGTCGAGTGATTTGTTTCTCGCCAGATCATAGTAAAACCTTACCTGAGTTGCCAGTGAGCGCGATCCGTAGCGTTATCGATACATGGAGTGAGCAGATTGAAGCGCTGGGTAAGGACTATTTATGGGTACAAGCCTTCGAAAATAAAGGCGAAACCATGGGTTGTTCTCAACCACATCCGCATGGGCAAATTTGGGCGAACAGTTTTTTACCCAATGAAATTGAGCGCAAAGACCAACATTTGCGAGCCTACTATCAGCAGCATGGTCGCAATTTACTCTTGGATTATGTGACTCAGGAGCAAGCCAAAGGGATCCGCACCGTGGTTGAGACTGAACATTGGTTAGCGTTGGTACCTTACTGGGCGGCTTGGCCATTTGAAACCATGTTGTTACCCAAAACTCATATTCGCCGGATGAGTGAGTTGTCGAACGAACAGCGTGATGATTTGGCTCTTGCCATTAAAAAATTGACCAGCCGTTATGACAATTTGTTTCAGTGTTCCTTCCCATATTCGATGGGCTGGCACTACGCCCCTTTCTTTAAAGACGGGGATACCTCAACAGAACATTGGCAGTTGCATGCTTTGTTCTATCCACCTTTGCTGCGTTCTGCCAGTGTTCGCAAGTTTATGGTGGGTTATGAAATGTTGGCGGAAAGCCAACGAGATTTGACTGCGGAACAAGCCGCCGCTCGTTTACGAGATCTAAGTGACGTGCATTATAAACAACAAGATCAACCACAAGGGGTTAACCATGACTAATCGCACTCAACGATTGATTGACAAAGTCTCCGCGGCTTTTATGGAAATGACCGGGGCCTCTGCGAGTTATTTTATTCAGGCGCCAGGGCGAGTGAATCTAATTGGTGAGCATACCGATTATAACGATGGTTTTGTATTGCCCTGTGCCATTGATTATCAAGCCGTCGTCGCGGCAGCACCGCGTAGTGATAGCATGGTACGAGTGATATCGGTAGATTATAATAATCAAATTAATGAGTTTGATATTACTCAGCCGTTGCAGTTTGACCAAAACTGTATGTGGGTGAACTATGTTAGAGGCGTGATTAGCTGTCTATTAAATAAAGGCTATCAATTGGGTGGTGCCGATATTGCCGTGAGTGGCAATGTCCCACAAGGCGCGGGTTTAAGTTCATCGGCTGCTTTAGAAGTGGTTATTGGACAAACCTTTAAGACTCTATTTGATTTAGCTATTACTCAGCAAGAAATCGCTTTAATTGGTCAGGCCGCGGAGAATAACTTCGTCGGTTGTAATTGCGGCATTATGGATCAGCTGATTTCGGCAGAGGGACAGGCCAATCATGCATTATTAATTGATTGCCGCTCTTTAGAGACTACCGCAGTCGCCATGCCCGAAGAAATGGCGGTGGTGATTATTAACTCCAATAAAAAACGCGGCCTGGTTGACAGTGAATACAATACTCGCCGCGAGCAGTGTGAAGCAGCGGCACGCGGTTTGGGGGTAAGCGCTTTACGGGATGTGAGCGAAACCTTATTTAACGAGAAAGCAGCGACGCTTGAGCCGATAGTAGCCAAACGAGCTAGACACGTCATTACTGAAAATACCCGTACTTTGGCCGCAGCCGAGGCCCTAAAAGCCAATGATATGGCTAAGCTGAGTGTGTTAATGGAGCAATCACATGCCTCGATGCGTGATGATTTTGAAATTACCGTGCCTGAGGTGGACGCGCTGGTGGATATTGTGAAGCAACAAATTGGCGCGCAAGGCGGAGTAAGGATGACTGGTGGTGGCTTTGGTGGTTGCGTTGTTGCTCTTATGCCACCGTCTTTGGTCGATGGTGTATGCCAAGCGGTCGAGCAATATTATCAGGCTCAAACTGGTTTAAAAGAAACTATTTACGTGTGTAAAGCGATGACGGGCGCGGGAACTATCGTGTCATAGCTGTTCATTCGTTGACTGCTCTATTTGGCGCGGGGTTAGCGATGAGCCGTTGTTATCATTTACTTGGTGTTTTTCAACATAAACCTCGACGTCGTTCGAGGTTTTTGATTTTCTAAGTTGTTATACATCTACGAGTCTCGGCAAAATTTTAGTTTGCGCCGAAGATCTTGAGGAAAGTAAAACGAAATGGCGTCCCCTGCGAGATTCGAACTCACGTCTAAGACTTAGGAGGTCCTTGTTCTATCCAACTGAACTAAGGGGACGGGATGGTTCTGCAAACCCTATATTACAGTACTTGGTGTTGCGGCGTTCATTATACCCAGCTTTAAACGTATGAAAAGCTTCGGCTAACTGTTTGATTACTTCGTCGCCAAGTTAAAAGCTAGGGATTTTACGTTTCCCAGAGCATTAGCATAAGATGAACTACAAGTATGTCACTTGGTTTTATAAGCCAAGTACGCTCAAGCTTTCTTTCAAGGAAAAAGGACCGGGATCTTTGGCTCCTTCGGAGCGGGTCGAACATTTAGTTAAGTCATTTTTTCATCGTTCGTGGCTTAGCCTCTGTTCAATGGATCTTAAACGATTGGTATGGCAATCATCAAAGACAAACAGCGCTAACTTTTATTGTTTACTCACCAAATCGCCAAGTTGGATGTTGGCAGTCATGGTTGGATCGACGGCGACCACAATGGCACTTTGTTGGTAAATCTGCTCAATGCGTACCATGCTATCGGCAATATGTTGTTCTTGTCTGGGAATGTCCCATTGTCCCCAATGATAATTTTGATGGATCAGACTTAATAACATCCCCGGATTTAGTTGATTGGCATGACCTAGGTTAATTTGCCAGCGGTCCGGTCCGAGAACCTTCACGATACTCCCCTGTAAAGGCTGGCAGGCGAGTAAGGCATCCACCTCCGAAATCACCGTTTGCAGGGTATCATTCACCGTTTGCCCATAGGCTGAGCGCCAAAATTTAGCCGAGTGAGGTGAGACAATTTCACGTGCGTCAAATTCCCAAGGGGCATTCACCGAAAAACGTTTGTTGTAAATCTCTTCTAGGTCGATGGCGTTATAGACTCGCACATTAATAATGAAATAGCGTTGGGGGTAACTAAAGTTAAAGTGTTTGGGAGCGTAGTCTTGATCTAGCGAAATATTTTCCAGCTCGATCCCTAAAAGGTATTGGGCACCATAACGATGAGCAATATCTTTAATCGCAATAAAGTCATGCACTCCCGGTTGATGGTAGTTTAATGGTAATTTGGGAGGGTGCTTAATATTAAACTGACTCCCTAACTGGCGGGCAATATCATAGGTCCGTTGCTCCACGGCGGGTGATATTTCGTGAATTTGTCCTACTCGTACTTGATTCTGTTGTTTTAAGTAAGGAGGGAGTAACAACAGGTTTTTACTAAAGCCACTGGCTTTACATTGGCCTGTTGCTGGGAAAACATCGGCCTGTAAAACCACAAAGTACTGCTGTCCCCGACGGCCTTCATCTAATACTTTTAAGTTATGCAACGAGCCTTTCGAGACAACTTCCAATTGATCAAGGGTGAGTCTGCCTTCGGTCACCTGACTAATACTGGTTACCGAGGCGCCAGAATACAGAAGTAGCTGTTTGACCGCTTCTTGGGTGGCATTGCTGCGTGCCTGCTCAACATCTTGGCTGATGATGGTCGCGTGACCTTTTGCCTCGTACCACACTGCTTGACTGGGAATGCTAACTAGCATCGCGATCATTAAAATTAATAGTTTCATAAGGCCCTCCTCGTCACTAACAAGCAATAACTGTACCTAAAAAAAGCGTTATTTTTTTGACTGGAATGGTTATTGCTTAATAGTGTTTAGTCGGAGGAGATTACTATGCGTTATACGACTTTACTACTGGCGGTGCTTGCGTTACAAGGATGCAATACCAGCTTACACCATATTACTAATTATCCTTATGTTGAACCAAGGGAACAACAAGATGCAGTATTGTACGCACATGTCGATAATCTTTCTAAGCAGTTAACCGATGATTTAGAGTTGAGTGCTACAGATACGGTCGCGATTAGTTCAGTGGTTGATTTGGACAACTTGCAATCCAGTGATGGATTTGGGCGGCAAATTGCAGAGGCAATGTTTGCCGCTTTATCCCGAGAGGGGATCCATACGGTTGAGGCAAGACTCACCGGACGTTTACAGATGGACCCCGGCTACGGTGAATTTTCTTTATCGCGCGATGCAGAACTTTTACGCGAACAAATGCAAATAAGCTATGTGGTGGTTGGTAGTTTTCAACGAACAACCTCTGGCCGGCATGTGAATTTGCGGCTAGTTAATTTAGCCAGTCAACAGGTGGTGTCGGCCGCTTATCAATTTATTCCAAATAGCGCAGGAGCAAGCTCTCCTCGAGTCACAAGCATGAATGGGAGCTTACAACGCCATGAACAAACTGTACTTTAAAATATGGTCTTTTAGCTTAGCACTATTGTTATTGCTATCTTGTACTCCGACGACTCAGGTCAAGCAGGTTGAATGGACTTATCAGCCTCCTGGCGATTTTACAGTAGTGAATGCGGTTGGTTATGCGCCAATTAGCCAACAAAGGGGAGCCGATAAATCAACCAAGCAATTACGGGCGATGAAAGCCTCTAAGCTGGATGCTTACCGTGAATTATCCGAGCAAGTTTATGGGCAACACATTGATAGTACCGCTACTGTGAGTGATTTGGTGTTAGGCAATGAACGTTTAGCGGCTTCGGTGGCTGGGGTAATTCGAGGTGCGAAGGTGATTAATGCCTATGCTGTTGATGATGTGTATGTGACCGAATTACAACTTGATTTTAGGGAGGTATATCGGGTTACTATGTCAATGGCTCCAACTCGGCACCTAGAGAGTCAAAAAACCATACAATTTTAGTAAAGAATTTCGCTTTCATGCCGATATCTTAAGCGTAATGGACGATTAAGGACGTGACATGAAAGGTATTATACTGGTTGCCATGACCACCTCGATGTTGTTGGGGTGCTCCAATAGCTCTTCGATGCAGAAAGTGATGGTGGTGGATCCTTCGAATAACGTAAGTCCGGCTAAAAATGCGCGTTATCTAGAGGGACTGGTGGATGAAGATGGCCAACTGTTTTTAAGCAGTGCACCGAGCCGCTTAGCAAATCCGCCAGAGACTATGAAGAGTGACCCTGATGCTAAAAAAACATTGACCGATTATGTCAATATGATGTCACAGCGTTTGGTTTCTAGCTCTCAATTTGTAAACGCAGACACACCAATCGGGGTTGCCTCATTTGTGCCTCTTGATAACCTACGTACCACCGACCTGTTTGGTATGCAAATTGCCGAAAGTTTTGTGTATGAGATGCAGCAAAGTGGCTTTTCTGTGATTGACTATAAAACCACTGGCTTTATTCGTATTACGCCTGAAGGTGATTTTGTTTACAGCCGAAATGTGAAAGAGTTAGCTAAACGTTTACCAATAGAATACCTGTTAGTGGGCACTTTTAGTAAGTCTAACGATGGGATCTTAGTGAACGCGAGAATTGTTGGTGCTCAATCTAAAGTGGTGGTTGCATCGGCGCAAGAATGGATCCCCAATGAAGTTTACCAAAGTAAAGTGCCAACTCCAGTGAAGCGCGATGGTGTGATGATCATCGAAGCGCGTAAACAAGCTGCGAGTAAACCGATGGCTCCAATGGGGGAGCGGGGGTAGCGTTTCTCGTCTATTACATTCATGGAAAACCGCACCTTGCAGTGCGGTTTTTTGTTTTTAAAGTCTGCCTATCTTTCTCGATTGATTTTTGTCCAATATAAAAAGTGTTTTAACTAAGCCTGAAATATGAAATTCAGTCAGTGAAGCTCTCTTCATAGAGCGAATGTTACATTTTACTGGGTGATACTTTTTGCGGTGACTTTCGATATATTTGCCCTCTGTTCTGTTCGTCTGACAGCTTTTGATTTGAATAATCAATAATCAATAATCATGGTCATACTCCTATTTTTAACGGCATTAAAATCTAGCGCTTAAGTTGCTACCAATGGTGGCTTACCATTGATGGTTATCAAGGGGCATAACTATTAATGGATAAAGGACTATATCGATGCTGTCGGAACACTTTGGTTTATCGCTGACAAAGCTCGCAGTGCATCTGAAGTAGTGAAGCTGATTAATCATAGTCCGCCGCTTCATCATTTAAACGTACGAACATTGTGCCTCAGGTGGATCGATTTTCAGTCGGCGTTAGTGGGTCATTTTTACATCGGCGGTAACACTTGATGATATCTCCTATTTTATTCAGCGAATGGAGCTCTCATGGTGAAGAGATAATATATCGTAGAACAATTAGGTCTTATGGATTAGAGGGAATGGCAGATGATATTTGTTTGCCGTAAAACCTCTGGTACATTTTACTATTGGCGGAGTATATTTGTGGGATTTGAAGTCAATGAAGCTAAGCTAGCGGTTTAATTTAGGGGAGCTTATGGGAGTAAGGGGTCTAATTACATGGTCGTTCGAGTAATTACAGCTAGGCTTTAAAGCCTTTTCCCATACGCTGTGAGCTATGTTTTTTGCCTAATTTATCGTAAGTTGTGGCATTTTGGTTTTGTAGCTGGTCAATCACCGCGCTCAGTTGGCGAACTTTTTCGTTGCTTGCTTGAATAATTTCGCCATTAATAGTGTTTAACTCTTGGCACTGCTTGAGTAATTGTTGGATCCGCTCAACTTGCTCGGCTAACTCAGGAACGTCAATTAATTGTTGAGTTTGTTCCGACGATTCTAAATCATGATCAGCTTGAGTGATTGCAGTTAAAGCTTGTTCTTTTTGAGACGCGATTGCGTATAAGGCAATTGTATCATCACCAGCTAAGGCGTGCTTTTCTTGTTCCAAAAGAGAAAGCAGCAAATTAAGTTGCTGCTCTTGAGTATTCAGTAGGGCTACGATCATTGGCTAATTATCCAAAAGCTTTATTAAACTCACTTTCAAAGTCACCCATTTTTTGGGCTACCTTATTGGCATCAATTTGATAAGTACCATCGGTCACAGCTTGCTTGATTGATTCTAACTTAGAACTTCTGCTGTCAGAATCGTTAAGCAAATTCTGCTGAATACGGTTGAGTTGTTGTGCTTCGTTGGTAAGCATAACTGAATCCTGGGCTGCAGCAGAGCTAGCAGTTGAACGTTGTTCAGTGCTTTCTTTCGTCCCTTTGTCGGTGACTCGGTTAGAGTCAAGCTGACTTGGACGGCTTCCACCTAAGTTATTAATGTTTAAAGCCATAATGGCGCCCCACAGTTAATCAATTTTCGTATTCAATATAGCTATCGGCTTTCAATGTCAAAACTTGAGAAAAAATTTAAAGTTTTATCTCAACTAAACCTAAGGCCTTTATCCGACCAGTGACTAGGCGTTGTGACTTATTGTTTCTTACTTTTATGGTATCACCGATACTACCACTAGATAAAGCCGTTCCCTGAGTGCTAACACTTAAACCGCCTGCACCGGCAGAAATTATCACAGCATCTCCTTTACATATTAAGCAAATATCGCGCCCATTTATTATTTGGTCTTTTCTTAAACTCCGTTTAAGCTTAGCACCTAATAGCGAGTTAAGTTCGGTAAAGTAGTTTCCGCGTAAGCGATTTTCCGGTAAATAAGATAGACTTAAGTGTTGTTTAGTCAGTACGGCTCCTTGTTGAAGAGGACCGTTGGCAATCACAACCAATAATAATACTTGTTTTCTGACAGGGATGTATAATCGCCAATTGGTTTCGTCTGTGCAACTGACGAGAACACTAGTATTACGCCTTATCTCACCGTTTGCTAAGCTGTAGCTAAAGCCACTAGGGCAGTTAGGTATAGCGATGCGTTCATCCAATTGATTAGCGGTTAACTCAATTTTTTGATCGGGCTGGTGAGTGATGTGAGAGTCGACAAAATTGATAGCTGATTGTTCCAGCTGCTGGTGTAACTCGCTAGTGTGAGCTATAAGACTAAAGAAAATTAATAGTAACGCGGTGATAAATTTTTTTAGCATTTCTTATATGATACCGATTAAAGCAAAGTAACAATTGGCTTTTTTGTCTATGCTTAACAAGTTGGCACTAGGTTAAACAGCGTCAAAAAAACGGCTATTAAGTAAGATTAAGTATTAGTATACAGGGGTAAGCAAAGTTAATGCCCTTTTCTAGGTCTAAGGAGTGACAAACGTATGGCGGGTATTTTAGATTCGGTAAACCAACGGACTCAGTTGGTTGGGCAAAATCGCCTAGAATTGTTGTTGTTTAGGTTAAATGGTTCTCAGCGCTACGGTATTAATGTTTTTAAAGTCAAAGAGGTATTACAATGTCCTCCGCTAACGGCATTACCTAAGCTTAATCCTGTGATCCGCGGTGTGGCACATATTCGAGGTCAAACCATTTCCGTTATCGACTTAAGTTCAGCGACTGGCGGCCGACCTATCGAAGATCTTTCTAAGTGTTTTATTATTATTTCTGAGTATAACCGTTCGGTCCAAGGCTTTTTAGTGGGCTCAGTTGAAAGAATTGTCAATATGAATTGGGAAGATATTCTGCCACCACCAAAAGGAGCTGGTAAATTTAACTATCTGACCGCGGTTACCGAAGTAGAAAAAGAGTTAGTTTCTATTTTGGATGTCGAAAAAATCTTGGACGAAATTTCTCCGGTAAGCACCACGGTTAGCCAGACGATCGTGGATGAAGCAACCGAAAATGTTAAAAATGATAAAAAAGTATTAGTGGTTGACGATTCATCGGTGGCGCGTAATCAGGTGAAAAAAGCGGTGACATCTTTGGGGGTTGAGGCACTTCTTTGCCAAGATGGGCGTGAAGCTTATGAATTATTGGTGAATATGGCAAAAGATGGGCCGATTACTGATCAAATAGCGTTAGTTATTTCTGATATCGAAATGCCAGAGATGGATGGTTACACGCTGACAGCTGAAGTGCGCTCTCATCCAGACTTAAAGAATTTACATATAATCTTACATACTTCGCTCAGTGGAGTATTCAATCAGGCGATGGTAAATAAAGTTGGTGCTAATGCCTTCGTTGCTAAATTTAATCCTGACGAGTTGGCTGCGGCTGTTCGTCAATCGTTATAGAAGAGTGTGGACGCATTTGTGAGAACAATCACTGACGATGTATATAAACAGTTCTGTGGCTTTTTAGAGAAGCAATGTGGAATTGTATTAGGCGATAACAAACAGTATTTAGTGAAAAGTCGTCTGTCTCCGCTAATGGCTCAGTACTCTATCGCAAGTTTAACCGAGTTGGTTCAAAAAGCGATGAGTTTACGCGAGCGAGATCTCCGTGCTTCGGTGGTCGATGCGATGACAACCAACGAAACCTTATGGTTTCGTGATACTTATCCTTTTCAGTTATTGGGAGATAAGCTTTTTCCTGAATTCCAAAAACTCACTCGACCAGTTAAAATTTGGTCGGCGGCTAGTTCATCGGGACAAGAACCTTATTCAATCATGATGACCGCTCTTGAGTATCAAGCGAGAAAGCCAGGTGCTTTATCGATGGGTGTTCAGGTGGTTGGGACCGATATTTCGCCGTCAATGCTGGAACATTGTAAGCGTGGAGAATACGATTCTTTAGCTTTAGCGCGTGGTTTATCGCCTGAACGTAAACGTCAATTTTTTGAAGCCAGCGGTGACGGTCGTTTTCGAGTGAATGACAAAGTTAGAAAAAATGTCAATTTTCGCCCCCTAAATTTACTCGATAGTTATTCATTAATGGGTAAGTTTGACATTATTTTCTGTCGAAATGTGCTTATCTATTTTAACGCTGAAGTAAAATCTAAGATTTTGAATCAATTTGCTCAGGCTTTAAATCCTAATGGCTATTTGATGCTGGGCGCTTCCGAGTCAATTACTGGTTTAACCGATCGATTTAATATGTTGCGATGTAATCCCGGCATTGTATATCAACTGAAATAGTTTCAACGATAGAGCGGCAGAATAGGCAACTCTTGCCGCTTTTTGCCGCTAAAGGTCCTTAAGTATTCAGTGCTTCGCCTTACTCAGGCTTTACTTTCCTATTTACTCTGTATTCCCAACGTCAAAAAAACACTGGCACAGCTTTTGCATTTTTCCATTTGTAATTGTGCGAAGAGGTGTGTATGGCAATAACTTTCGATAAAGCATTAGGTGTTCATCAGTATACGGTTGGGGTAAGAGCTCGGCGGTCTGAGGTTCTCGCGAGTAATATCGCTAATGCCGATACACCTAATTATAAAGCACAGGATATTGACTTTAATAAGGCTTTTGCAGCCGCGAAGGCTGGACAGCACAGTGGCATGCAGCTTACCAATGATCGTCATATGGGCGGTGGTAGCAGCCAATTTTCAGAATTAGGTTTTCGCATCCCTAACCAGCCCGACACGGGCGATGGTAACACCGTCGATATACAGCAAGAAAAAGCAGATTTTATGCAAAATGGTCTGGAATACCAAGCTGGTATCGGCTTTTTGTCTAGTAAATTTTCTGGTTTACGTAATGCGATTAAAGGAGGTCAATAATGAGTTTCTTCAACGTGTTTGATATCTCGGCTTCAGCGATGAAGGCCCAGTCGGTGAGATTGAATACTACCGCCAGTAATTTGGCGAATGCTGACAGCATCAGCTCTAGTATTGACCAAACCTATCGTGCTCGAAAGCCAGTGTTTGCTGCAGAGTTAGAACGTGCGGGTAACGCTCAAGGCGAGTCGGCAAAAGTTAAAGTTGCTGGTATTGTCGAGTCGGATGCCCCTTTGCGTAAAGAGTATTACCCAGAACATCCCATGGCGAATGAAGATGGTTATATCTTTAAACCAAATGTTAATGTGATTGAAGAAATGGCCGATATGATGAGTGCCTCGCGCTCCTATCAAGCGAATGTGCAGGTCACTGAAGCTGCGAAGCAAATGCTAAATAGCACTCTCAATCTGGGTAAAAGTTAAGGAGTAGGTCGTGTCTACTATTGATCCACTACAAGGTAACCGTTGGCAACCTGAGTCGATTGTTCCGGAAAGTAATAATAATCAGTCATTAGGGCAGGAAGACTTTTTCGCGCTATTGACCACCCAGTTGCAATATCAAGATCCGAGTAAGCCAGTTGATAACGCTGAAATGATCGCGCAAATGGCTTCCTTCCAGACTTCTGAAGGTATCGCCGAGCTGGGAACCAAATTTGACACGATGAACTCGATTATGAATTCGTCTGCAGCTTTGCAAGCCTCAACGCTAGTGGGGCAAAAAGTATTGGTACCCTTGGACTATGCCCACAATACGGGCAGTGGTTTTGAAGGGGTAGCGGTGACAGGCGCTGCAACGACCAATGTTAAAGTGACGATTGAAAATGAAGCTGGAGAAGTCGTTACAGTTATCGATTTAGGTGAGGGGAGTGGCAATATGAACTTCTCTTGGGACGGTACTGATTCCAACGGGAATCAAATGCCAGATGGAAAATATAACGTCAAAGTAAATGGCGTTCAGGGCGGTAAAGAGATCAGTTTACCCACCGCAACTTTCGCGAATGTAAGTAGTGTAAGTTTGGCTGGTGGTACATCTGGCGTAGTCGTCAATTTAGAAGGTTTGGGTGGTATCGCGATGAGCGATGTCCTTGAAGTTGCCAAAGCCTAGTAAAGTATATAAACGATAGGAGATTGAGAGATGTCATTTAATATCGCGTTGAGCGGCATCAATGCCTCGCAAAAGGATCTTGACGTAACCGCGAATAACATTGCGAACGTCAATACCGTTGGTTTTAAAGAGTCGCGGGCAGAGTTTGCCGATGTGTATGCAACATCGATTTTCTCAAATGCTCGTACTGCAGTGGGTAACGGAACCAAAACGGTGGATGTTGCACAGCAGTTCCACCAGGGAAGTTTGAACTTTACCCAGAATGCTTTGGATTTAGCGATTAGTGGAGAAGGTTTTTTTGTTACGGCTGCTGATTTGACTACCCAGACTCGCGAATTTACGCGTGCTGGTGCCTTCAAATTAAATGCGGATAACTTTATTGTGAATTCGCAAGGCCAGTATTTACAGGGATATACGGTTAATAACAGTGGTACTCCTTCGGCAGTGAGTATGGCGGCGACAAACGCCATTCAGATCAGCGCTGAAGTTGGTACACCGACCCAAACCAGTGAAGTCAATATGAGCTTTAACTTGCCCTCTAGTGGCACGACTCATGATATTGGTGACTTCGATCCTTCTGATAGTAATACTTATACCTCAGCAACTTCGGTGACTGTGTACGATTCTCAGGGTGGGTCTCATGTTGCGGAAACCTTCTTTGTAAAAGATTCCTCTGTGGCAAATACTTGGCATAAGTTGATCTATGTTGATGGTGAACCGACCGACGTGAGTGGAGGCACTGCTCATGTGCCAAACGCGGGTAATACCAACGCGACGATTCCGGCTTCGGCTACTTTAACATTTGATAGTACGGGGGCCTTAGCATCAACAGTGCCTGCGGTTATTGAAACGGTCGCTTTAGGAACTGCGCCACCAAATGGCCCTGGTGGGGTTTGGGATGCGGCGACGGGTTCGGTAGATTCTACGCAAACGCTTATCTTTAATTTGAACGGACCGACTCAGTATAACGCAGCTTTCGAAGTGTCTAGTCTTTCGCAGGATGGATCGACAGTTGGTAAATTAACTGGGATTGATATTGGGCCTGACGGTTTAGTGGTTGCGTCTTATAGTAATGGTCAAACTTCGAATATTGCTAAAGTTTCAGTGGCTAAGTTTGCGAACAATCAGGGCTTATCACAAATCGGTGATACATCCTGGCAACAAACACAATTAAGTGGTGAAGCGATTGCAGGTGAAGGTAACTCTGGCACTTTTGGTAAAATTAACTCGGCTTCCTTAGAACAAGCCAACGTGAACCTCACTGAACAGTTAGTTAACTTAATTAGTGCGCAACGAAACTTCCAAGCGAACTCTCGAGCACTGGAAGTGAATTCAACTCTACAGCAAACTATTATTCAAATTCGATAATCATATCGGATGACATAATAATAAAAAGGCAGCCTTCGCTGCCTTTTTATTTACTTGATTTATATGGTTTTTTATTGGCTTTGTTATAAGTTTTTATTGTTTGGCACCATAATTGCTCTATTTCTCATGAGTCAGCTATTTGACGAAGGGAATAAGATGGACCAATTACTTTATATATCGATGACCGGCGCAAAACAAAATATGCAGTCGCTCGCGGTGCGAGGCAATAATCTAGCGAATGCGAACACGACTGGCTTTAAAGCCGATCTAGAAAACGCACGAGCGATGCAGGCATTTGGCCCTGGTTTACCGTCGCGAGTATTTGCCATGACTGAGACCCCTAGTCAAAATTTTGCCAACGGTATGTTAAAAACCACGGGTCGTGATTTAGATGTTGCGATTCAGGGAGAAGGTTGGATTTCGGTTCAAGATAAAGATGGTCAAGAAGCATTGTCTAGAAATGGCAACTTTACGATCTCGGCAGCAGGGGTTCTACAAACCATGCAAGGTCAGCCGGTGTTAGGTAATCAAAATGCACCGATTATTATCCCTTTACCTGTTGAAAAGCTTGAAATTAGCGAAGATGGCACCATCGAAATACGACCTGAAGGTGCGCCAGGTGATGCCCTGGAAGAAGTTAACCGAATCAAATTGAGTAAGCCTTTTGCTGGAGATTTAAGCAAAGGCGGTGATGGTTTATTTAGAAGTACCACAGGTGCTGTATACCAACCAGACGCTACGGTTGAACTGACTAAAGGTGCATTAGAAGGCAGTAATGTAAATCCAGTCCAAGAGATGACTCATATGATTAGCATGCAACGCCAATTCGAAATGCAAATAAAAATGATGAAAACTGCTGAAGAAAACGAAAAAGCGACTAACAGTTTGTTGCGCTTAAGCTAGCAATAAGGAGTGTACTATGCATCCCGCATTATGGATCAGTAAAACTGGCTTAGATGCCCAGCAAACCAATGTATCGGTTATTTCTAATAACCTCGCTAACGCCAGTACTATTGGTTATAAAAAAAGCCGAGCGGTGTTTGAAGATTTACTTTATCAAACTGTGAATCAGCCTGGCGGGCGTTCTTCACAAAACACCAAAATGCCTTCCGGTCTAATGATTGGCGCTGGCGCAAAGGTGATTGCCACCCAAAAGAATCATGATCAAGGTAATGTGCAAACCACGGACAATTCCTTTGACATGATGATCGACGGTCGTGGCTTTTTCGAAGTATTAATGCCTGATGGCACGACTGCTTACACTCGTAATGGTCAATTTAGTTTGAATGACGAAGGCACGATAGTGACTCCGGGATCTGGTTATCCGCTGCAACCCGAAATCCAAGTACCAGCCGATGCACAAAGTTTTACGGTGGGTGAAGATGGTGAAGTGAGTGTTCGCTTGCCCGGTCAAACCGATAGTCAGGTAATTGGCCAAATTACCCTGAGTGACTTTGTGAATCCTTCGGGCTTAGAGCCTCAAGGTCAGAACTTATATTTAGAAACTGGTGCCAGTGGTGCACCGCAAAATGGGATTGCTTCCGAAAATGGCCTTGGTTCTATTCGCCAAGGAGCCTTAGAAACATCCAATGTTAATGTTACCGAAGAGTTGGTGAATTTGATTGAAGCACAGCGTGTTTATGAGATGAACTCAAAGGTTATATCTACCGTCGATCAAATGTTAAGTTTTGCAACTCAACAATTGTAAACACAGATCAGAGAGAGGGATGACTGATGTATAGATTAGTCGTAGCGTTGATGAGTATAACGATGGTGGGATGTGCAAGCGTCAATCATGCCGTGGTTCCCGATGACCCGACTTATGCACCTGTTTATCCAGAAGAAGTTGCAATAGAAGCGCGCGTGACTGGTTCGTTATTCGCTGAAGCTGTTGCAAATAACCTATATGCAGACAAAAAAGCCCATCGCGTTGGTGATATTATTGTGGTTAACCTTGCAGAACGAACTCAAGCAAGTAAGTCGGCTAGTAATGATTTAGCCAAAGATAAAAATTTCAATCTCAATCCAATTACCGTACCGGGCGGGGTGGCAACCATTGGTGGCAACCCAATTGAGCTTGGCTTAACTCAAAATAGTGCCTTTACTGGGGAAGCAGATGCCGCTCAGAGCAACAGTTTAGCGGGTAATATCTCAGTGAATGTGGTCAAAGTATTGGCCAATGGCAACATGCTCATTAGTGGTGAGAAGTGGCTGATGCTTAATAATGGCAATGAATATATTCGCTTAACCGGGATTATTCGTTCCGATGATGTGTCACCAGACAATACCATTCCTTCATTACGTATTGCCAATGCGAGAATTCAATATGGTGGTACTGGTGATTTTGCCAATACGACCGAACAAGGTTGGTTGTCTAAGTTCTTTAATAGTCCTGTATGGCCGTTTTAAGCGTCGTTAGCTCGAGGAGTCGTCCCATGTTTAAACGCAGCATTATGATGTTCAGTATCGCTTTGTGTTTGTTGGCAAACACCGTGAGTGCTGCGCGACTAAAAGATGTCGCCGATGTCGCAGGTGTGCGAGCCAACCAACTCACGGGCTATGGCTTGGTGGTTGGTTTACCTGGCACTGGTGAAAAGAATAGTGAATTTGCTAAGCAATCATTTGCGACGATGTTACGCAACTTTGGCATTGTATTGCCTGCGGGCACAAATTTAAAAATTAAAAATGTCGCGCCAGTTGCTGTATATGCAGAGCTTCCCGCTTTTGTGAAACCGGGGCAGACCATTGATATCACGGTATCTGCGATTGGTGAAGCGAAGAGCTTACGTGGCGGCGCATTGATTCAGACTTTTTTAAAGGGGGCCGATGGTGAAGTGTATGCCTTGGCTCAAGGCAGTCTTATTGTTGGTGGTTTTGGCGCTGAAGGTGCGGATGGCTCCAAGGTGATCTCTAATACTCCAACGGTTGGGCGTATTCCCAATGGTGCGATTGTTGAACGAGCAGTGCCTTCGCCATTTATGAGTGGTGATACCATCACTTTTAATCTGAAACGTTCTGATTTTACTAGCGCGAAACGTCTTGCCGATACCATTAATAGTTTGGTTGGGCCTAATACGGCGACACCGATGGATGCATCTTCGGTACAGGTTTTCGCGCCTCGAGATCCTGGGCAACGAGTCGCCTATTTATCAACTTTAGAAAATCTTACTTTTGAACCCGCATCAGAGTCAGCCAAAATTATTGTCAATTCACGTACTGGTACCATTGTAATTGGTAAAGATGTGCGCTTATTACCGGCTGCCATCACTCATGGTGGGCTGACGGTGAAAATATCTGAGACCCCGGTTATTTCGCAGCCAAATGCATTGTCTGATGGCGAAACGGTAGAAACGACAGCGAGTAACATTGAGGTGACTCAAGAAGATTCTCGGATGTTTAACTTTGACACCGGTGCATCATTAGATGATTTGGTTCGAGCGGTTAATCGGGTGGGGGTTGCGCCTGGTGATTTGGTCTCCATTCTGGAGGCGCTGAAGCAAGCTGGTGCCATTCAAGGCGAGTTATTGGTGATTTAATCATGGCAATGGACGCAGTCAAACAAAGTGCAAACTACAATGACTTGGCCAGTTTGGATGAGCTCAGAAGTGCAGCTCAGAAGGATCCGAACAAGGCCTTAAAACAGGTTGCAAACCAGTTTGAAGCATTGTTTATGCAGATGCTGTTAAAACAGATGCGTAAAAGTAATGCCGCGTTTGAAAGCGATTCACCACTGAATAATCGACATACCCAAACCTACCGAGACATGCATGATAGCCAAATGGCCTTGGAATTATCGTCTTCTGGCGCTCTAGGTTTAGCGGATCTTATCGTTGCGCAACTTAACCCCTCGGCCGCAAATATTACGCCTGCCTCGGTATTACGAGGGGGCCAGGAGATTGATTTAACGACTCGCTCGCTTGAGCAGCCTTCAGCACTTGGCAAGGATATTGCTATATCGACTCATGTAACGGCAGCAAGTAGTGAAACTTTAGAGAAAACTCACGCTAATCTGGATATAGACTCGAGTCAAACGGGTTCGGAGTCATCGGAACGGCAAACATTTGCCACGCCGAAAGAATTTATTGAAACCCTATTGCCGCTTGCTAAAAAACTGGCTGTGGATAAAGGGGTGGAGCCAATGGCGATTGTTGCACAGGCGGCTTTAGAATCTGGCTGGGGTAAAAAAGTGATCACCAATCATGATGGAACAAGTAGCTATAACCTATTTGGAATTAAAGCAGATAGGCGCTGGCAGGGAGATAAGGCAATGGTAAACACTTTGGAGTTTAGGGATGGGCAAGCTAGACAAGAGCGCGCTGCGTTTCGTGCTTATGATTCCTATGAAGCCAGTGTGAAAGATTATTTATCTTTTATCGATGGCCCTCGTTATCAGCAAGCCTTAGCCAATGGTATGGATGCTAAGCAGTATGCGCGTGAGTTACAAGCCGCCGGTTATGCGACCGACCCTCAATATGCGAGTAAAATTAGTCAAATTTTGGATGGTCAGCATTTTGATGATTATCGTAACACCTTGGTTGAAGGGGAGTAGATAGCATGGCAATGAATGACTTACTCACCATTGGTTCGTCTGGGCTTGCTGCCCATCAGCGTTTGCTGATGACCACCGGTAGTAATATTGCCAATGTGAATACCCCAGGCTATAGCCTACAGCGAACTTTTTTTACCGCCGATACCTTGGGAGGCGTGAGAGATGGAAATACTTCTCGGGTACTCAATGGTTTTGCTCAGGCACAAATGTTCCGCGATACCTCAACCTTGGCAAACCGCAATGCCTATTTAGATTCGGTGAGTCAAATTGATGCCATTGTGAGTGATGATGCCTTATCTCTTAGTTCGAAATTTGATGATATGTTTACTCAGTTGCATGCGACCACCGATAATCCGACTGCGTTATCAACCCGAGAACTAGCCTTAGCTCAATTTGACGCACTCACCGAACGCTATCGAACATTAAATGAGCAATACCAGCTTCAAGAAAAAAATATTAGTCAAGATTTGGTCGAAAAAGCCAATGAATCGAATGCTTTGATTGTGAACATTGCCGACATCAATAAAGAAATTGTAGCATCTGGCGGAAACCCGTTAGATGGTGATGTAGCGGTATTATCTGATAAACGAGATCAAGCGATTAATGATTTAGCCGAATTGATTGATATTAATACGATTGTGCAAGATGACGGTTCAACGTTGGTATTTATGCGCACTGGTCAGGCTTTGGTGTTGCAAGATGATTATACCACATTGAGCATGGTTGACGGTGACCCCGATAGTACCCAAAAAGAGATGACTATTTCTCTTGCTGGTTCGAGTCGAATAATAGGCCGCGAAGAAATCGGTAGTACGATTGGCGGCTTGATGGAGTACCGGAAAACAACGTTGGATGTGAGCCGTAACCAGCTTGGTCAGTTATCTATTTCGATGGCTGATGCTTTTAATGCCCAAAATAAATTGGGTATGGACCTAAACGGTGATATTGGAACAGATATATTTACCTTACCCACTTTTGCCGGAAAGGAATTTTCAACAAATACTGCCTCGGGTTCAATCTCTGGTTCTTTTATCTCAGGAAAAGGCAGCGAGGTTACGCCTTACGATTATCGGATAAGTTTTCTCTCGGCAAGCACTTTTGAAGTACAACGTTATGATGGTGATAGTATGGTGGGGGCAGTGGTTACGGGGTCTATTCCGCCAACGGCCTTCGAGCTTGACGGGATGGAGTGGGATTTTTCTTCGGGGCCCTTTGCGGCAGGTGATAAGCATTTAATTCAGCCGACGCGTGATGTGGCCGCACAAATGACGGTGAGTATGAGTCAACCTGAGAAGTTGGCGCTAGCCGCGCCTGTGCGGGTTGAGCGTGATTTGGCGAACCGCGGCAATGCTTCAATTAGTATCAATTCGATTTATGATACTGACCCTACAACGTCTGCTTTCACCGCTCCGGGGGGCTACGATGTTGCAGGGCCGCATCAAGTGGTGGTGAATGCTGCGGGTGACTATGAAATTTATGACGATGCCGGCACTTTGTTGGCAACCGCCGCAGCGGCAACCGCTGGTCAGCAACTTTTTGCTAATGCCGTTCCGCCTTTAACGCCGGGTTATGACATTAATATTGATGGTGATGTGCAAGAAGGTGATGTGTTCAATTTTGACTATAACACCGATGGTTTCAACGACAATTATAATGCCTTACGCTTAGTTGATTTACAGCAAATGGATTTGGTTAGAAAAAGCTTAGCCAGTACTGGTGACAATAAAATGACCATGAATGATGCCTATGCTAGCCTGGTGAGTTTTATTGGTGGTAAAACCAGTGAGGCTCGAGTGTCGGCGTCAGCTGCTACATCTTTGTTGGAGCAGAGTACCCAGCGGCATAACTCTATCTCGGGGGTGAACCTTGATGAAGAAGCATCTAACTTGATCCGCTTTCAGCAAGCTTATGCTGCATCGGCACGTGTCATCAGTACAGCCCAGGAAACCTTTCAAACACTATTAAGTTCATTGAGGTAATTTATTATGCGTGTATCAAGTATGAACTTGTATCAAAATTCTTTGAATGGCGTGCTTAATTCTCAGCAACAAGTTGATAAAATGAATGAGCATTTAATCACCAATAAAAAGTTGCTGACTTCTGCAGATGGCCCTTCAGATATGAGTAAGTCAATGTTTTTGAGCACCGAAATCACTCTGACTGAACAGCATTTAAAGAATGGGACCTTGCTTGAAAATGCATTGAACTTTGAAGAGTCAGTACTAGGTGGTATGACTACGGCTATGCAACGAGCCAGAGTATTGGGGGTTCAAAGCGGTGATGGTATTAATGGTCAAGCAGAGCGAGACTCTTTAGCTCAGGAGTTACGGCAGATTCAAGCTCAACTGTTGGATTTTGCCAATAGCCAAAATGCTGATGGTAGTTATGTGTTTTCCGGTTTTCAAACTCATAAAAAAGCTTATATTTATGATGGAAGTGAATATATTTATCAAGGTGATTCAGGTAAAAGTGAATTAAAGGTTTCTTCTTCTGTTTATATTCAAAACAATGATACAGGGAAAGACGTTTTTGATGATGTTTTTGAACGCTATAAAACTAATGATACTAGCGTGAACATTTCAACTGTCGTCAATGATCAAAAGGCGTTTGATTCTTTTTATAATCAAAACTATGATCCAATAACACCTGCTAATAATAGTTTTCAGGTGCAAACTAGCGCTGGTGTTCCTGATACTTATGAAATATTAGATAGTGGTGGGGCCTCGTTAGTACCGCCAGTTACTGGAAATTATGTGGATGGACAGGAAATTAATTTTAATGGCTTAGCTATAACAGTAACAGGTGCGGTAGGTGCGACTGAAAGTTTTGAACTTACTGCACCCAACAAAAATAATGTGTTTAATATGGTGGGTGATTTCATACGGGCCTTGGAAGATCCCACTGTGCAAAGTATTGATTTCACTGAAGCTCAAAATGATTTTTTAGTTGGTATTGATAACGCCATGGAGAAGGTGGGTTTAACACTAGGCTCCATTGGTGCGCGTGGTAATGCCCTGGATTCGGTTAAATCGGCCGCTCAATCGATGGATATAGTGAACAAATCCTCACGTGCGAGCTTGAGTGAAGTGGACTTCGCTGAGGCGGTCAGTGACCTTCAGAAAGCCGAACTAGCACTGAATACGTCTTACTCTTCATATAGTCGAATTAGCCAGCTATCACTATTTAATTACTTATAGATTTAAAGTTATTTCAAATTCATGTAGAAAAATGAGCTAAAGAATATTGGAGTTCTGCCGATATGAGATTTATTGCGAGGATTTCGTAAATCACCAATAATAAAGAATGACTATTGGATTGGTGAACTCTGCTGAAGCGGGAGTTAATATTTAGGCGGTTTAACTATCCCACAATTCTTTTTTAATTATAAGGTAAAGTTTTCTCTGCTGTGGCCGTTACAAAGGTTGCTTCAATATTGAAGCAACCTTTTTTTGTTTTTTGTTTTTTTGTTTTCAAAAATAAAAAGATAAAAATAAACGCTAAAGAATATTGAAGGGTTGCCGTTATATAGGGTAAGTCAGAAAAACAAAATAACTGACAACTAATAAGACCTATAAATGGTTAAAATATAGATAGGAGAAATACCATGGCTTTATATGTTAATACTAATGTGTCGTCTTTAAACGCACAGCGACAACTTTACAACTCAGGTAATGGTTTAGATACCGCATTCCAGCGTTTGTCATCTGGTTTCCGCATTAATAGTGCGAAAGATGATGCGGCAGGTCTACAGATATCAAATCGTATGACTACACAGATTCAAGGTCTTGACCGTGCGGTAATGAACGCACAAGATGGTATTTCGGTTGCGCAAACCGCTGAGGGTGCAATGGATGAAGTTACTAATATGTTGCAACGGATGCGTGTTCTTGCTATCCAGTCTCAGGACGGGGTTAATAGTGCGAGTGACCGTAGCGCTCTGAATGCGGAAGTCAATCAACTTAAAGCTGAAATATCAAGAGTCGGTACAACCACAAAATTTGGTGGTATTAACTTACTTAACGGAAACTACAGTGCTAATTTCTTAGTAGGGGCTAATGCGGGGGAAAACATATTACTCAAAATTGATACAACTATCACTACTGCCGCGTTAAGTATTAACGCTATATCAGTGGGCGATCCTGCCGCAGCTTCTGGCGCAATGGCCAAAATTGATTCAGCATTGAAAAGCATTGATAGCGAGCGGGCCGATTTAGGTGCAATTCAAAATCGCTTTCAATCTACTATTCGTAACCTGTCTAATATTTCTGAGAATATGACTGGTGCGCGTTCGCGGATTAAAGATACTGATTTTGCGGTTGAGACAGCCAATCTGACCAAGAACCAGATCTTGCAACAAACCTCGACTACGATTTTGGCTCAAGCAAATCAACGTCCTCAGGCTGCGCTATCTCTCCTTGGATAATAAAAAAGAAAGGACGGTGGAGGTTCAATCCACCGTCCTCAGACTGCAGTAAGCGCGATGATTATTTTAGGAGGCTCAATTCCTTTATTATAAAAATGCGCTCTAGTTTCGCTCTCATCTCCTATCGTTTCGAGCGACATGGTCAAGTGTGTGGATAGCACGCTTGGCCATTTTTTCGCAGCGGTTCAGGCTGCTCTTTAAATTAAGCAATATATGCACCAACTTTTGCGGTGTTTTTTTGACTTAGTGTTTATGGTGCCAATTATAGTTCTTTTTTTGAGCGATTGTTGGCGGGGTGCTCGGCTGTTTTACTTAGAAATCGTTAAAAACTAGAGTTTCTAGGCCTAGTCTTAAATTATTTTTTGCATTGTTAAAGCCTTGTAGTGACGGGCTTTGCCGCCCAAGTGGCAAGTTTTTTCCTCTTTTCCTTAAAATTTTCTAAAGCTTTTTTAGCTACTGCCGCTACAGAGATTGAAGTTATTAAAACTTTGGTCCATTTAAAGGTTGTCTTGGTTAGGTTCAAACCAAGGGTTCAACAATCACTAGATGGTTATAAATTATCAGGTTATTAGTTCAGGCCCGATAATTAACATTTTAGGAGGCTCAAATTATGGCATTAGTCGTAAATAGTAATGTGTCGTCATTGAACGCACAACGCCAACTGTATAATTCAGGCAACGGTCTTGATACAGCTTACCAGCGTTTAAGCTCTGGTTTTCGTATCAATAGCGCCAAGGATGATGCAGCTGGTCTACAAATTTCAAACCGCATGACTTCACAGATCCAAGGCTTGGATCGTGCCGTGATGAATGCACAGGATGGTATCTCTGTAGCGCAAACCGCTGAAGGCGCAATGGACGAAGTGACTAACATGCTACAACGCATGCGCGTGCTAGCCGTTCAGTCTCAAGATGGTGTCAATAGTGCTAGTGATAGAAGCGCATTAAATGCGGAAGTTAATCAGCTAAAAGCGGAAATTAGTCGTGTAGGTTCTACTACTAATTTTGGTGGAACTAAATTGCTTAATGGCGCTTATAGTTCTAATTTTTTAGTGGGTGCTAATGCTGGCGAAAATATTCTTGTTAAAATTGACACGACTATTACTACTGCAGCGCTGAGTATCAATGCCCTATCAGTAGGTACTGCCGGTGCGGCTTCTGGCGCAATGGCCAAAATTGATTCAGCATTAAAAAGCATTGATACCGAGCGTGCTGATTTGGGTGCCCTGCAAAATCGTTTCCAATCTACTATCCGTAACTTATCGAATATTTCTGAGAATATGACTGGTGCACGTTCACGGATTAAAGATACTGATTTTGCAAAAGAAACGGCTGAATTAACCAAGCAGCAGATCTTACAGCAAACCAGCACCTCTATTTTGGCTCAAGCAAACCAACGCCCACAGGCTGCGTTAACTCTTGTATAGTTAAAATTTTAGTAGGTAGAAACACGCAGCCGCACTTATACTCAATAGGTGTGGCTTGCTTCATTTAAGGAGTCAGATATGGAAGGCAATGTAAATAGTATTACAGCGTTTTCTGCTTCTACTGTAGCGGCGACGGAACGCCCTGAACTGAAACAAAGCGAACAGCTCAAGGGAACGAATGAGCCTACTTCTCGTAGCGAAAAAATTGAGTTGGCACGAAAATCGCTGCAAGAAGAAAATAAGGTTGCTAAACAGCAGGCAGAAGAACGAGTAGAAAAAGACCAAGATAGAGCATCGGTTGAAGATGTAGTTAAGTCGATTAATCAAATTTTGGAAGTTCATAACCGCGATGTAAAATTTGTGGTTGATGAGCGAGACGGACAATTTTTTACGTCAGTTTTAAATCGTTCTACCGATGAACTGATAAGAGAAATTCCTAGTGAAGAATATCGTCAGTTGTCTGAGCGCTTACGAAAGTTCCAGGATGCGATTGGTGAGACCACCGGGTTATTTGTGGATAAGTTAGTTTAGTTTTTATTATGTAGGTGACCGAAATGAGTGGAATTTCAGCAGCGGGTATAGGTAGTGGCTTAGACTTAGAAGCTTTAATTGAAGTGTCTATTGATGCGATGCGGGTACCACAGGAAACTCGCTTAGCTGAACGGCGTGAAAGTTTAGATGTGACTTTGTCTGCTGTTGGTGCGGTAAAATCGGCTCTAAGTAGCTTTAAAGATATTTTAGATGATGCTCGTAACCCAAATACTTTTTTCCCCCGTTCGGCCTTTGTTGATGGCGTATTGGCTAGTGCAGCTTCTTCAGAAGATGAAGAAAGTAGTTCTTCAAATTACAGCGGGGCCTATTCTGTGGCTTTAGGTGAAGGTGCTGCAAATGGTACTTATGATGTTGAAGTTCTGTCGTTGGCGCAGGGCTCACGCTTAACCGGACAAACTGAATATGCTTCTTCCTCGGCTGTTATTGCTAGTGCTGATGGCGAGCTAACCTTTGGGGCTGGGGCTGAAAGCTTCACTGTAGCGGTTACCGCTGGGATGCGTTTATCAGACTTACGTGATGCAGTAAATAATGCCGGTGGTAATTTTGGCGTTACCGCTAATCTAGTCAACACCGGGAGTGGTACTCGCTTATTATTTGACTCCAGTGTATCAGGCGCTGATGATGATGGCGATCCCAACAACGGAAACCCCAATGATTTGACCATTACGTCTACAGGTGCAGCCAATCCAGATCTTGATACTTTTATAGCGGATTTAAATGTGACTCAAAGTGCTTCAAATGCCAAGATGTCAGTCAATGGTATTGAAGTGGTAAGTGATACCAATACCTTTAGTGATGTTATTTCAGGAGTGACATTTACTGCCAATAGTTTGACGACTTCTAGTACCAAGTTAGAAATCAAACCTGATGACAATGCTGCTGTAGACAGTATCCAACGTTTTGTTGACGCTTACAATAAAATTATTAAAGAAATCGAGAAATATAGTAAGCCCGATGAAGTGCTTGAAGGTGAAGATAATGAGCGTAAAGAATTGAGTGGTGACGCCATGCTTCGCTCAATGAAATACAGTTTAGGCCGGATGAGTACTACTGGTTATTCTGATCCTAATGATGCCAATCGAGTAACCACCTTTTATGCTTTGGGCATAGAAATGGGCAATGATGCCCAATTGACTTTGGATGAGTCTAAATTAAATAAGTGGATTGATGGTGACTTGAATAAACTTGGCGAAATTTTTGCAGGGGATGGGGGAGTAGTTGATACATTTTACGGTTTTGTTGATAGTTTCGAGCAGTCAGGAGGTATTTTGGCGACTCGAGAGGACACTACCCGTTCACAATTACGCGACCTTGACCATGCGGACTTAGCGCTAAAAGAGCGAATGGCCGAATATGAGTCAACTCTTCGAGCAAAATACACAGCGTTTGACCAGACAATGGGAACGCTGAATAGCCAAATGTCGTACATTGCTGCGCAGCTTGGCTAACAATGATGGGAAGTGAAGTATGTATAAGCATGGGATTAATCAGTATCGTCAAGTTGGAATAAAAGATCAGATTGCCACAGCCGATCCTCATAAAATAACCCAAATTTTAATGCAAACTGCATTAGAAAATCTATCCGTTGCTAAGGGCTGTATTGAACGAAACGAAGTGGTGAATAAAGCGAAGCCTTTAGCAAAAGCAACTTCGATTATTACTTCATTACGCAATACGCTTGACCATGAAGTAGGTGGCGAAATATCTGCTAATTTAAATGACTTATATAGTTATATGCTAGAGTTACTCTCTGAAGCATCAATGAGTAATGATGCCGAAAAAATAGCAGAAGTCATTTCTATTTTCCTGCCGATAAAATCTGCTTGGGATCAGATCCCAGATTCAGCCAAACAGCAAGCTTACCAGCAGCGCTAAGGTAGAGTGAATTTTGGATTCTTTAAATCATGTTCTCTATAAAGGTGAAGCGTTGCTCAAAAAAATTCACCAGGGTTTAAACTCAGAGCATGTTGAAATTATTATACTTGACGAGCTTTTGGCTGAGCATCAAAAATTATTTACTGACTATTTTACCCTGAACAATGATTTCAATGCCGATGATAAGAAGATTATTCTCGCGTATGTCGGCAAGATGAAGATATTGCTTGATTTGGTAAGTACAGAGAAGAATCACTTACAAGCTCAGTTAGGTACCTTAGAGCGTTCGAAAAAAATTAATAAGGCATATGGTAAATAACTACTTATTGGCGTATCTAAATGTTAAAGAATATTGATTTTCAGATTTCAAGCAACGAACAAGAGCAAAAACAAAATGAAGTCCAGTTGTCTCCTTTAATTCAGCGGCGTCTGGACAATAATCTAAAAGCCTTTGCGTACTTTGATCCAAGTTTAGCTCAAGCGCTAGCTACTCATCATTCACTTAGGTTTTCGCCTTTTATCACAAAATTTAAACGGGTCAGCGTTTTGAATATCTCCAAGGGGAGAGCGCTTTATAACCCGATTCCGCAAAAACAAGTTGACCTTCAAATTAACGTTTTCTGTCAAAACCCGCTGGTATTTGACCAGACTAAAAAGCACTTACAGGATGAGGTGGAGCCTTTTCCTGGTATAAGCTTAAATAGTCTATTACCTCACGCTAAATTGCATTATGAGCCAATTTCTAAGAGTAGTGAAAACCTTGTTATTTTAGGATGTGGCTTAGGTTTACATATTAAACCGTTACTTTCTACTGCGGCATGGAAAAGAGTCTTATTGGTTGAGCCTGAAATGGACTTGCTACATGTTTCTTTGCTGAGTGCTCAATGGCGTGAGCTGCTTGCTCAAGTTAAAAATTCAGGTGTGAATTTTACTATTATTTCAGGTAGGAAAGGTTCTGATTCTATCTTCGCGATTAAAGAGTGGATGCAGCATCATGAAATCACTAAGTTTCATATTTTTCGCCATTATGACTATTCGATGTTTAATGGCTTTGAATTTGACACGCTTTCGGGGCGTTCTCCATTTTCTGAGTCTTTGTTGAAATATTCTGAAGAATTAGAGAAAGAAAGTAGTTATGAATTTTCTCAACCATTAGCGCATTATTTTATTCACAATGAAGATAATGCTAAGGTAGTAGAAACATATAACCGGAAATGTTTATCATCCATTTTTGATAAAAATTTATGCGCATTTAAGAAGTATTTTCCTGAAATTTACGATTTTTCGTCTAATTATAAGCTGTCTCGTTGGCAGCTACTGAGTACGGGTAAGGAGCAGTTTAACTTATTTGATTTAGAGCGGGCATCGATGTTTTGCTCAGAAGATCCACACGTTGCCAGTTCGCAATATTTTGAACACTATTCAGCACACCCAAGAATAGACTCCTTGGATGCACGAGAGCCACTACATAAACCTAGCCCTTTTATACACTATGATAAGGCAAAGGCATTGAGGGCCTTAGTTCGAGATGTTCCTGATAACAAAGAAACTCAAACTAAACTGCCTTATAAGCTACCTTCTTTTATTATGTATGGCTGTGGTCTTGCCTACCAGGTGGAGTTACTGTTTAAAAGACACGATATCGATAATTTTATCTTGTACGAACCTAATGTAGAATTTTTTCTAGCTTCATTATTCACTATTGATTGGAGCTCTATACTAGAAAAGGCTGACGAGAGAGGTAGTAAGCTCTATCTGAATATTGGAGACGATGGTACACATATGTTTGATGATATACATCAACGTTTACAATCGTATGGAATACATATTCTTTCTTATACTTTTTTTTATGTCAGTTACTATCATCATCAAATGCATGAAAATGTGCTGTTGACTCGAGAACAATTTAAAGTATTGCTTAACGTTGGAGAGTTTTTCGATCATGCATTTTATAATTTGAATCATACACAGGACTCTTTTTCTCATAATCATCCTTATATGCTGAAATACAAACCAAAAGGTTTGTCCCAAATTCTGAAAGCTACACCGGTGTTTATCATTGGTAATGGTCCATCTTTAGATTCTAGTGCAGACGTTATTAAGTCATATAAAAATAAAGCCATTATCGTGTCTGTTGGTACTAGTTTAAAAGCACTTTATAATTTAGGTATTAAACCTGATTTTCATGCTGAAGTTGAACAAACTAGAGCGACATTACATTGGGTTTCTCAAGTCCCCGATCCCGATTGGTTAAAGAGTATTGACCTAATTAGTGTTAATGGACTGCACCCTGAAGTTGTAGATATGTTTGGTGATCCGTTGTTTTGTCTTAAAACCGGCGAGGCTGGAGCTTGTGCATTTTCTGCCATCTCGGATGAGGTTAAAGAATTCTCTAGTCTACTTTATTCATATCCGACAGTGTCTAATTGTGCACTATCATATGTATTAGCTTTAGGCTTTAGACAGGTATATTTATTCGGTGTAGATCTTGGTTTTGTCGACCCTAAGTGCCATCATAGCAAGCACTCTGCTTATTTTAATTCGAATGATAAAGGCAAGGAGCTTTATGATTACAGTGCACACGGTACTGGCATAAGGGTTCGGGGAAATTTTGCTGATAACGTATTTACGAAACATGAATTTAAATTTTCAGCGGAGATACTATCTAAGGCGATATCTGAGTTTCCTGACGCTGAGATTTACAATACTTCGAATGGTGCCTTCATTGAAGGAACTACGGCTTTGCAGTTAGATCAGGTGCTTTTATTGAACGAAAATATCGATAAGGTAGCTATGATACAGAATATTAAGGCTGAAGCTTATAATGCAGATACAAAAAAAATCGTAAATAAGTTTGACCAACATTATAAGTTTGATAATTTTGAGCGTCAATGTAATGAATTTTTGAGTTTGATAGACGCCGATGTTGAAAGTTGGGAAGAGGCTTTGGACTTTCTAGATAAACAGGTTGATTTTGTTAAGAAATCCTCTTTAGATGTGCACTCTTTATTTTACTACTTACTAAGGGGAAGTTGTTCTTTTTGTTTAACCTATTTGACACATTTGGCTTATTTTTCTGATGATGAAGCTTTATGTATGCAGAAGTTCGAGGAAGGGAAGGATATCTGGCGAGAATATGTAGCAGCCGCAAGAGATAAGGTCATGAACGATTTTGGTGAGTTTGATAGAACGCCTCTGCCTTATCCTGGTGTGGGGTTTGATTCTCTTCCTGCATTAGAAATTTTAAAGAAACAGAAAGCTAGAATGGACGGTAATGGTAATGAATGATGTTCAAGAGTTAATGAGATCTTCAGCAGAGGATGCACTTAAATATTCAATTGATAATTTCTCTGTTAATTTAGATTATTCTATTGATAGTGTTGGTTTAGTTGATGATATTATTCAAGAGATAGGACAGGGACATATATTAGATCAAGATTTGTTCACTTTATCGTATATCTATGGTGCTTATTTAGGTGAGGTTTATAAAAGAAAAAGGCAAGGAGAGTGGACTTTTGTAGAAGAGACTGATAGTGAACCACCACAAGTTTTTTTTAAAGATGGTGATAAGACATTTGCTTTTCCAAGTAAAGTTTATCACGTATTAAGTAAAACACATGAAGAAAGCTTAATCGAATATATGAAATTGCTGTTGAGGTGAATTTTAATGCTCAACGTGGCCTTGTTGATAAAATCCAAGTTCAAGGTGCAGCAGGGTGAGATCTCGAATGTTTTTTAAGCAAGCGTAAGCGATTTGACCTGATGTTCGAGCTGTGATCTTATACTCCCTTTTTCGGGAATCCCTCCATGACTATCGACGTATTTACCCAACATTTCGGCTGTATCAAAGACCCTCGTCAAAGCGCTAAAGTAAGTTACCCGTTGTTCGACGTACTGTTCCTCACCGTATGCGCAACTATTGGCGGAGCCAGTGGCTGGGAGGATATAGAGGACTTTGGCGAAGCCCACTTCAACTGGTTACGTGAAAAGGGGCTGTTTACTTCAGGCCTACCAGTACACGATACCATTGCCCGATTGATTTCAAGGCTCGACCCCGCGCAGTTCCAACAGTGCTTGTTCTGGTCTAATTCCATCGGACACTTAATTTTGAGACAGTATGTTAATGAATTAAGAGGTCTATATGAGTTTGAAAAAATCACACAAGAGTTATCCACAAGAATTTAAAGATGAAGCGGTACTAATGGTGTTGGAGCAAGGTTACAGTGTTGCTGATGCTGCAAAATCTCTAGGGGTTGGCACTAGCCTGCTTTACAAGTGGAAAGAAAGGTACGAAGTCCAACGGCAAGGCATCACCCTAGAAGAGTCTGAGCGTGATGAACTCAAGCGATTACGCAAAGAAAACAAAGAATTACGCATGGAGAAAGAAATACTAAAAAAGGCAAGCGCCTTCTTTGCGAAAGAAATGAAGTAAAATGTCGCTTCATAAAAAAACACTCAAATCAGTTCCCTGTTGCGCAGCTATGCCGAGTCATGAACGTAAGTAAATCAGGCTATTACGATTGGCTTAAACGCCCTGCGAACGTGATAGGCCTTGATACTTTGAAGCTTTATCGCCGTGTTCGCCAGTTATTCAAGAAAAGCCGAGGTAGCCTAGGGGATCGTGAGATGGTGAAGAAATTGCGCAAGGAAGGCTACCAAGTAGGCCGCTATGCTGTCCGTACAATGATGCAACGCTTGCGGCTGAAAGTGACCCAACGGCAAGCTTATAAAGTGACAACGCAGCGTAAACACTCTGACGCAGTCGCTGATAACCTGCTAAATATGAACTTTAACCCAAGCGCTGCTAATCAGGTTTGGGCTGGTGATGTGACCTACCTAAAAACAGGCGAGGGTTGGATGTATTTAGCAGTCGTGATGGATTTATACTCTCGCAGAATTGTTGGCTGGCATATTGATAAACGGATGACTACAGACTTAATTTCCAAAGCACTCATTAAAGCCTACAACTTACGGCAACCACCTAAAGGCTTAGTCTTTCACAGTGATAGAGGCTCACAGTACACCAGTAAACAATATCGTAAGCTATTAGTTGGTTTTGATATTCGAGCCAGTATGGGCGATGTAGGAGCGTGTTGGGATAATGCTGTTGTTGAACGATTCTTCGGAAGTTTAAAACACGATTGGCTGTTTAAAGTTAATCAGCCAACACGAGAATTTATGAAGCAAGATGTGGCTGCTTATATGAAGTATTACAACTTAGAGCGGCTTCATTCGGCCAATGGTGATTTATCACCGGTGGCGTTTGAAAATTCTCAACTAAAAGTGTCCAGTTTGGGTTGACCAGTACAGCTTTAGCAAGTGGATGCTAGCGGTGAGTGAGTAAACCAATGGGCAGCTAATCGCAGTAGATGGCAAGGTGCTCCGCAGCTCCTATACACGGGATGACCGCAAGTCTACGATACACATGGTCAGTGCGTTTGCCACCGCTAATGGCGTTGTGATGGTGCAAGTAAAAACCGATGCCAAATCCAATGAAATTACCGCTATCCCCGAACTACTCAATGCACTGGAGCTCAAGGGGGCGCTGATATCGATAGATGCCATGGGTTGCCAAACCGATATCGCGAAAACGATAACAAACAAGGAAGCCGATTACTTGCTGGCAGTGAAAGGCAATTGTCCACGTCCCCTAAAATGACACAAATTTAAATGGAGTTTTCTACACTCATTAACGTCCACATCAATATAACGGCGGACTGACGCCCAATGAATCGGAACGATTGTTCTGGTTAAACTCTAAGATCGTGGCCAATATTAGTTGACCACTTGTACATATTATTTCCTTGCTAAGGCTAATTAAATATAATATACGACATAAGGGGGTTGTATGGGCTTCGAATTATGCTGTAATTGTTTGACCCTAAAACTTCTTGAAAAGCAATTGTCTCTCCAGGAAAGGTCTTGCAATTTAATTCATCAAATCCAATGATTGCTCCCTTAACTAAATAGGGCTTGATTGCTTTCAAACATTCAACAGTAGGTTTATATATATCAAAATCAAAGTAAGCGAATGAAATTAACGTTTCAGGATTGTTTTCAAGATACTTATGTATAGTGTTTGTTGCATCACCTTTAACTAGTTCATATTTTTTGATGTGAGACATTGGACTTTCGCTTTCGTGATAATCAAGAATTCCCATTAAATATTTATCATAATCATGTGAGACGCTGTAGGAGTTTTTTCTGATGATATCATTATTTCCATCCTCAGGACTAACTTCAGGGAATCCATCAAATGTATCAAAGCCAATGAGTTTTCGGGAGTAGTTAAAAGGTTCATACATCCCTCTAAGAGAAGAAAGTAAAGATAAATTTTGCCCCCAGCGTACCCCAAACTCCATTATAACACCATGTATTGGAAGCATCTTTTGGTACATTTCATTGATAAAGAGCATTCTGGATAGGTTTTGTCGACTTAAGAAAAGGCCTAAATTATTTAGTATCTCGGCATCAGGTAATGGGTTTTTATGAAAATAGTCAAAAAAATCTTTGCGTATATTTAGTTCGCTGTCTGATGATTGGCCTGTTATTTTAATTTTATTATTCATTGGTTACTCGTAATGTTCATGAGTTAAAGGCATGCCAAAAAAGAGATCTTTTTTAGCTTTGCTTCCTATTACTTTTTTAAGATGTTTGGGTTTTAAACCTGCCGAAGGCCGTATTGAACGAACATGTTCAGATGTAATTGTTTCTCCTTGTTTTATGTCTTTTACTATGTACAAAGAACGTCTGTGACATTTTGTCTTAGATTCGGAGCCATTGCGCTCAAAATTAACGCAACCTATAGCTTGTTTAGCTAACTTACAGTTTTTAACTAAGCTTTTTAATTCATCTTCTTCTAAAGAAAAGCCACAATCAGGCCCACCATCTTTTCTTGAAAGGGTAAAGTGTTTTTCAATTACCGTTGCTCCAACGGCTACGGCAGCAATGGACACGCCTATATCTAAGCTATGATCAGATAAGCCAACTTGTGTCTTAAATATATTTGATAAAGCAGGAATAGTTGCTAAGTTTGATTCCTCTGCTGGAGTGGGATAGCCACTGATACAATGCAATAATACTATTTCATCACAGCCGTTCTGTCTGGCGGTGTTAAGTGCATCATCAATTTCAGATAGGCTAGCATTACCCGTCGACATGATTAGTGGCTTCCCAGTCTTTGCTACACGCTCAATAAGAGGTAAATCGACAAGTTCAAATGACGCAATTTTATAGGCAGGTGTATTTAGCTCTTCAAGAAAATCAACAGCGGAATGATCGAAAGGTGAGCTAAAAATTGTAATGCCTAATTTATTCGCTTCCTCAAACAGTTGTTTATGCCACTCCCAAGGTGTGTGTGCCTCTTGGTATAACTCATAAAGCTTATAGCCGTCCCAGAGACCTCCATGAATTTTAAATTCCTCAGCGTCATGATCAATTGTAATTGTATCGGCAGTGTAAGTTTGTAATTTTACGGCATCAGCTCCAGCCTCCTTTGCCGCTTTTATTAGAGAGATAGCCCTATTTATATCACCATTATGATTGCCTGACATTTCGGCGATGATATAAGGCGGTTCATCTGGCCCAATTTTTTTTCCATTTATAACTATGTACATATTAAGTCTCGAAGAAAGTGTGCATTGATTGGCAGTGCTGGTTTGCTGGGTAGTTTTGGCTGTCAGGGATGTTTTTGAAACGGCCTTGGAGTAAACGGATTGAGTAAATCCCTAGCTTATTGGCTGGTTTAATATCATGTTCTGGATTGTCTCCGACTAATATGCAATTTTCTGCTGGGCATTTTAACTTACTTAATGCTAACTCGAAGCCTTTAGTAGAGGGCTTTGGTGCATCTAAGTCCCAGCAATAAATGAAATGATTAATGTATCTTTTAAGCCCGAGCGCAGCGATTTTGTTTTTTTGCATTTGACCTAACCCATCGGTAACTATAGCGGTTTTTATACCTTGCTCTTGTATCTTAGTCAGTGTTGCTTTGACCATTTCTGATAATTGAATAGTTGGTTTGTGAGACCGATATAATAATACCAACTCTTCTATATTAGGCATTGCTTCAATGTGTTTCAAGGTATCTAATAAGCTATCTAAACACCCTACTCTGCCTTTAGTGTGAAAATAGTTGCATAGGTGTTGGTAGCTTTCATCTGTTGAAACACCATAGCTTGCTAACTCCTTAGCAATGGCATAGAAACCACTTAACACATAGTCTTGCTCAAGATATAAGGTGTCATCTAGGTCAAAAATGATGGCATCTACTTGATTAAGATTAAGCATTTAGGTACAGGTCTTCACTATAGCGTAGCATTTTCAGCCCAATTTTTAGTTTGTTTTCTCTATACAAAGTTTCGTTGTCCCCGACTATGCTTGCCATAAGTCTTTCAGTTGATGCTAGTCCAGCTTGAATGCTTAGATTCGACGCTCCTCCAAACCTAGGGTTCACTTCTATTATGTATACGTTGTTTGCGTCCATAAAAGCTTGAATGGTTATGTGGCCGAAAAAGGGTATAAGTTTACTGAGGTTTTTTGCTATTTGGCTTAATAATGGGGCATCAACTACTTGGCTTATGGAGGACTCTCCGTTAATTACTTTTATTCGTTCTCTTGTCACAACGCTGACTAAGTCACCTTTATTGTCGTAAAAGGCATCAATGGAATATTCTTTGGCGCTAATAAGTTCTTCAAAGGTTAATTCTGACGTGCTGTAGCGTAATAGTAGGGTGTCTAGGTTCTGCTTGCTTTGAATTATGAAAACGCCAGCAGAGGCGGAGCTTTTGGCTAGCTTAGCAACGCAGGGCTGGAACGATTGTGGAATATCCGTGATTTTTCCTGGAATCGGCAGATTGTTACGATCACAAAACTCCCGGAACAAGTGCTTATTTGTGCATATTTCTATGGTTTTTGGTGGGCTCATTAACAGCACTATGTTTTTTTCTTTTAAAAAAACATAGTGCTTAGCAAAAAACTCTAAGTCGCCATCTCTGGTTGGGAGTATATAGTTAATAGATTCTTTTTGACAAAGTTCAACTAGTGTCGATAGATAATCTGGGTCGTTTAGTTTGGGAAGTAAGATATGGTTATGTGAAAAGTATAGTGCTGCAGCATCGGCGCTAATATCGCTGGTTAATACCTTCACGCCATAAACATTTGCGTAATGTGTTAATGACTTTACTAACAGAACTTTGTTAGATGCGCTAGTTATAAGTATTGTCGGAGTCATGATTCATATCTTCAATGTGTCTAATAGTGTTGTAAGGACCTTGTCCGTCTAATAGATTCAACATTAACTTTGATTGTTTATGTAGAGCCTTCTTATCGTTTATGGCTAGCTCTAGAGCTTTTGAGTAGCTAGCTTCTTGAGTATTATTACAATCTCCGAGCCAGCGTATTATGTGTTTTTTATCTAGTGTTTTGGCTAGTAAAGCTTGGTTGCTGGCTATACTAGCGGTAATTGCTGGCAGCCCTAGAGTGCAACATTCCCAGATGGTACTTCCGTTAGCACCAATAAATAAGAAAGCCTCAGACATTAACTGCTCCATGTTATCTACTTGAATTTTAGCCGTCAGCATATCACTTCGGCTTTGGCAGTAGCGCTCTATCTTGTTTTTATTCGGATTGTTAACTCCAAGTACGACGGTGCAATGTAACCTATTGCTTTTTATTAATTTTATTGTTCCTTTTAGCGCTTTAAGTGTTTCGTTTTTACTATCTACTCCACCGAAAAACATCAGTATTGTTTTTCTATTTATACGCTCATTGAATGGCTTTAGCATCGTTTTTTGCTCAGCAAATGACTTTCTGACGAAGGCAAATTGTGGACCCAATAAGGTTTTACATTTCGAGTTAATTAAACCATCGTAACAAGCTAGTTGTTCGGGAAATATACTTGAGTTTATAAGGAAGTCGCAATTGAATTTTCGGTCTGCTAAGTCATCAATTTGAATTAACTTGTGACAGTATGGGCTCAATGATATGTGCCACTGCTGCTCTATAGCGTAGTGGTCTACGATTAGCCAATCAAGAGTTTTTATTTTCTTTTCGATTAAAAACTGTTGGATGGTACTTTGGGATTCTTTTATTTCATCTGTATAGCCTGATTCTAGCCAATTCGCGTGACTACAGTGGTTATTTAAACTCTGATGCTGTACTGAAGTTAAAGCTAACAGTTCGAACCCTTGCAGAGTAATTAACGAGTTTAAGTTACCTATTAGCTCTCGACACAAAAATGTTACTTCTATCCCCGTTTCTTGGAGTGCTTTAGCTAGGCTTATACAGCGATATACGTGCCCTGAGCCGATTTGTATTGATGCGTCAACTCTAATTATGCAATTTGGCATTGGTTTAGCTTTTAGATTGCTTCGAAGTGTTGATTTGGGCTTGGTATAGTAAGCTGGCTAGCTCCCAATCATCTGGTGTATCCAAGTCTACTACGAATTTCCTAGGCAATTTGAAGGTTATAGCAGATTTTGAAAACATAGGTATATCACTAAGGAATGCTTCTGGAAGCCCCCAGTAAAATTGTCCTACATCATGATATGCTGGCTCCAAATCTTGCGAACGACAGCTGAAATTTTCAGGTTGAAACATTTCTGCGCGATTGTCTGGAGTTAATTTTATTGCTCGCTGTATTGGAAATGGAAATTCACAAACAGGGAAACAATAGTTGGCATTTTCACTACTACTGATAAGCTGATAAGCCTGTTGTATTTTAGATGGTTGAATGAAGGGGGCTGTAGCATAAATGCAGCAAACATAGTCTATAGGTTGATTAAACCAAGAGATTGCATGTTTGAGCACATCGCCAGTAGTGGCAAAATCATTAGCAATGTCTGCTGGTCTGATGAATGGTACCTCTGCACCGTATTCTAGAGCCACTTCTGCTATCTCGTGATCATCTGTCGAAATTATAACTTTGTCGAAGCAACCACTAGCTAGAGCTGCTTCTATACTGTAAGCAATTATTGGCTTACCATGGAATAGCTTGATGTTTTTCCTAGGGATCCGTTTGCTTCCACCGCGAGCTGGAATTATTGCAATATTTGTCATGTTAATGCCTTGGCTAGCGTTGCGACTATAAAATCTTGTTGTTGATTAGTTAGTGCTGGGAAAAGCGGTAAACTTAAGGCTGCTTGGTAATACTTTTCAGCATTTGGGTAATCCCCCAATTGATGACCTAGTGCCTGATAATAGGGTTGAGTATGAACTGGGATATAATGTATGTTCACGCCAATCCCCGCGGCTTGCATCGCCAGATATACAGACAATCGTTGTTCTGGCTGCTGTAGTTGAATAACGTATAGGTGTCTGGCTGATATCCCATCAGGGTGTTGTTTTGGTGCTGTGACTGCGAGTGGCATTAACAGTTTATCGTAGTGATTGGCTAGTTCGTTTCTCCGTGTGACCCATTGATCAATACGTTGAAGTTGTGATAAGCCCAAAGCGCCTTGTAGCTCAGTCATTCGATAATTAAAGCCCAAGTCCAATTGCTGATAAAACCAGGGACCGTCGGGTTCTTGGGTCATTTTGTTGGGGTCACGGGTTACCCCATGGCTTCTTAATAACGCGATTTTTTGCGCTAAAGTATCTGAGTTTGTTAAGGTCGCACCGCCTTCACCGGTGGTGATTATTTTTACAGGGTGAAAACTAAACACCGTAATATCACTAAACTCACAACGACCGATTGGCTGATTTAAATATCGAGCGCCAATGGCATGTGAAGCATCTTCAATGATCTTGAATTTGTATTGCAGACTTAAACGATGAATAGCCTTTATATCACAAGGTTGACCACACATATGAACGATAATAAGCGCTTTTGGCAAACAATTATTTAGCGCCGCTTGCTCGAGTTTATTTTTGAGCTTGTTAGGGCAAATGTTGAATGACCTAGGGTCAATGTCAACAAAATCTACTTGAGCACCGCAGTAAAGAACACAATTGGCGGATGCGACAAAGGTAATTGGGCTGGTCCAAACTATGTCACCGACACTAATATCGAGGGCACGGCAAGCCAGATGCAGAGCACTGGTTGCCGAGTTAACCGCTAGTGCATACTTTGCTCCGGTATAAGCACATAAGGCCTGTTCAAATTCAGGAACTTTAGGTCCTTGGGTTAGGTAGTCAGATCGCAATATATCTACAACGGCATCAATATCCTGCTGAGATATCTGCTGTTTACCATAAGGAATCATGATTCTGCCAATTGATCGAAAGCTAAAATTTGTTCTGAATCGAGAAAATTTGGATTAGTTTGTGAGTGGTATTCAAAGCCTTGCGGGACAGGGGTTCCTGTCTCATCAATTAGATTTCGAGAATAGTTGTGGTCATCATTATAAAATTTAATACTGGGGCAAATTACGAAATGGTCTTCAAATTCCAAAGTGAGATGAGAGTCATCACCGGGACACATAATCTCATGCAGTTTTTCTCCGGGTCGAATACCGATAATCTTGATCGGCAAATCAGAAGCATAGGTTTTGGCTAAGTCGACAATTTTCACCGAAGGAATTTTGGGAATAAAAATTTCACCGCCATACATACGGCTAAAGTTTTTTAGAACAAAGTCCACGCCTTGCTGTAAGGTAATCCAAAATCGAGTCATATCTTGATGTGTAATGGGTAAGTGGTCACTTCCATTTGCGATTAATTGCTTGAAAAATGGTACAACTGAACCGCGAGAGCCGACTACGTTGCCATATCTCACAACAGCAAACCGCGTGTTACCTTGACCGACCATGTTATTAGCAGCTACAAATAGCTTGTCAGAGGCTAGTTTTGTGGCTCCATAGAGGTTGATCGGAGCCGCCGCTTTATCTGTAGATAAAGCAATTACTTTGGCCACGTTGTTTTCTATGGCCGCTTTTATTACATTTTCGGCCCCATGAATATTGGTCTTAATACATTCCATAGGATTGTATTCGGCGGCAGGAACTTGTTTGAGGGCGGCTGCATGAATCACATAATCAACATCATTCATTGCTTGGATTAAGCGTTCTCTATCTCGAACATCGCCGATAAAGTAGCGCATGCAGGGAGCATTAAATACCTGTTGCATTTCGTACTGTTTAAGCTCGTCACGCGAATAAATGATTAAACGCTTTGGTTTGTATCGCTCTAAGATGGTTTTTGTGTATTTTTTACCAAAAGAACCGGTGCCACCGGTAATCAGGATAGATTTATTATCAAACATAATGATTCCATTTGTTCGCTAGCGAATAGAAGCTCTAGAAAAATGATAAGGTCATTTAATTGAACAATAAGCAATAAGTGCTCCATTTTACTACATAAAACTGACTTGGTAGTGTGTTTTTGATGTGTATCGCTAGGTTTTTATGTTAGCGAATATTTTTGAGCGCTTTTTTTGAGCGCTTTTCTTTGCAAATCAAAGGCGCGTCATATTTTTGTCGGTTTTGCAGCTTGCGGCTTGCGAATTTTTGACGCCTGTTTACAATAGTTGCAATCGATATAGAAAATGTGATGTCGCAAGGTAGCTGAGATTATATGCAGAGATTAGGGATGCAAGCATCCAAAATGGTTTTAGTGTTGGATGGAGAGCCGACGCGAGCAAAAGAGCTTGAAACGGTGCTGGGTTTTATTGGTCAACAGTTTAGCATTTGTGAGCGTAGCTGTATTGAGCAGCAACTCAACGGCATTGAAACGGTTATTGTTATCAGTAATGAGACCCCTCAGGCATTTGATATTATCAGCCAGTTTCCTCAGTGCCCTTTTATTAGTGTTGGTGACGGTGACGCGATTGATACAGTTCCAAATTTAATTGGCCATTTAGACCGTCCTTTTAGTTATGAGCAGCTGACTCAGCTATTACACCATTGCGATGCTTATCTGACTCATTTACCCGGTAAAGTCTCGCCAGCGAAAAGCGAAAGGTTAAAGCAAAACTTGATTGGTAAAGGGATAGCTATTCAAGAGATCCGCCATCTAATTGAACAGGTAGCAAGTAAAGAAGCCAATGTACTGATCCTTGGTGAATCAGGTACCGGTAAAGAGGTGGTTGCGAAGGCGATTCATGACCATTCACCGCGTAGTGGTGGTCCGTTTGTTCCAATTAATTGCGGGGCGATCCCTCCTGATCTGCTCGAAAGTGAGTTGTTTGGGCATGAAAAAGGCGCATTTACCGGCGCCTTTGCTATGCGTAAGGGGCGTTTTGAATTAGCCGAAGGGGGGACGCTGTTCCTCGATGAAATTGGTGATATGCCAATGCCAATGCAGGTTAAATTACTGCGAGTATTACAGGAGCGCCAGTTTGAGCGAGTTGGTGGTAGTAAAGAGATTCACGCTAATGTCAGAGTCGTGGCGGCTACTCACCGTAAATTAGAACGAATGATCGAGCAAGAGAAGTTTCGAGAAGACTTATATTATCGTTTGAATGTTTTTCCTATTGAAATGCCTTCGTTACGGGAACGCCAAGATGATATTCCACTATTATTGCAGGAATTAGTCAATCGCCATGAGGAAGAACATGCTGCTGTAGTGCGTTTTACGCAACGAGCGGTGGAGTCCTTGATGCAACATCAGTGGCCGGGTAATGTTCGTGAGCTATCGAATTTAGTCGAACGCTTGTTGATTTTGCATCCAAATCAGATCGTTGATGTGAATGATTTACCACCTAAGTATCGGCATATTGAGGCTGATGTTTACGAACCCAATTATAGTCCTGAGTTAGCCGAACGAGATGCCTTGCTCGCGATATTTAGTGATGAAGATGCTTCGGTATTTTCAGAGCCAAACCCAGAACTGTTATTTCCGGTCGAAGATGAGGTCGAATTGGCGGACGATGGCTGGGGAGGGGGGCAGCAATTACCAGATGAAGGTGTCAACTTGAAAGAGTTGTTGGCTGAATTGGAAGTCGACCTGATCCGTCAAGCACTTGAGCAGCAAGATGGGGTTGTGGCTCGCGCCGCGGAGCAACTAGGGATGCGCCGAACCACCCTCGTAGAAAAGATGCGAAAATACGGTTTAAATAAAGACGGTTGAGTTATTTCCCATGTAATGCACTGAATAATAGTCTTTTTTTTGTGGCATGATATTTGATTGTACAAGTACTGATAACGGTTTTATGACGCGGAGCAATTGTCATGCCTTCAGTACTTATACAACAGCAACCAGCTAGTCTTTCTGAGCATAATCTTGCTCAAATTTTTGATGTAATGCCCTCTGGCTTGATCTTGCTAGACAATAAAGGTTTTGTCTCTCGCGCTAATCCTGTCGCTAAACAACTGCTGGGAGATGATATTGAGCAGCGGCGATGGGCAGAAGCCGTTCCCAAATTATTTGCACCGAAAGCCGATGATGGTCACGAGTTATCTCTGGTTGATGGGCGGCGAGTTAAGTTGAGCTTGTCCCCATTACAAGATACGCAAGGCCAACTCATTGTTCTCACTGATATGACTCATACTCGGCAATTGCAGGCGAATGTTGCAAAGCTCCAGCGAATGTCAGCACTTGGTAATATGGTTGCGTCATTAGCCCATCAAATTCGAACCCCACTCTCCGCAGCAATGCTATATGGCTCAAATCTTTCTAATAAAACCTTATCCGATGCGTCTCGAGAAAGCTTTCAAATCAAAATGATGGCCCGTTTAAATGATTTAGAAACGCAGGTCAATGACATGTTGTTATTTGCTAAAAGCGGCCAAAAAATGGTTGTGAGTACGGTGTCCGTTCAACAACTATTGGAGCAGTTGCAGGCGGCAACTGATGCTTGTGTTCGCCAATATAAAGTGCGGTTGAGTATCGTTTGTTGTCCGCAAGAGATCGATATTTTGGTGAATGCGAACGCTTTGGTGTCGGCGCTCGCGAATCTTATTGAAAATGCAGCGCAACTTAGTGAAGAAGGTCAAGAGATCCGAGTCTCGGCTGGATTGAGGGAGCATATGTTGGTGATTGCAGTAGAAGATCAAGCCGGAGGGATAGCTATGGACCAAGCGGATAAGATTTTTGAACCCTTTTATACGACCAAGCAAAATGGTACAGGTTTAGGCCTCGCCGTTGTGAAATCGGTGGTTAAGGCTCATCAAGGTGATATTTGTTTAGAGGATACTCCATTAGGGACTCGTTTTTTGGTGAGCTTACCACTTGCTGAACCTTATCATCATGAGCTTGCTGTGGGAGGGCAATAATATGAGTCAATCTAGAATTCTCATCGTAGAAGATGATTCTGGTCTTCGTGAAGCTTTGGTGGATACTCTGTCTTTGGCGGGTTATTTATGTAAACAGGCGAATAGTGCTGAGGCGGCCTTACTCACGCTCGCTGATGAACCGATTGATCTGGTGATTAGTGATGTGCAAATGGGCGGTATGGATGGTTTGAATTTATTAAAGAATATCAAACAGAAATGGCCACAACTCCCAGTATTGCTGATGACTGCTTATGCAAAAATTGATGATGCGGTTTCGGCGATGCGTGATGGCGCGATCGACTACTTATCAAAGCCCTTTGCACCTGAAGTTTTACTCAATCAGGTTGGGCGTTACGCGCCATCAATTAAGGTTGAAAAGCGGGAGCCTATCTACGGTGATCCATCTACCGAAGCCTTATTAGAGTTGAGCAAAAAGGTGGCTGCATCAGAAGCCTCTGTCTTGATTAGTGGCCCTAGTGGTGCAGGTAAAGAAGTACTGTCACGTTATATTCACGATAGCTCGGCACGCGCCGAGCAGCCCTTTGTCGCGATTAACTGCGCGGCTATTCCGGAAAATATGTTGGAAGCCACGTTATTTGGTTATGAAAAAGGCGCTTTTACCGGGGCGATTAAAGCCTGTCCTGGCAAGTTTGAGCAGGCGCAGGGCGGGACTATTTTGTTGGATGAAATCAGCGAGATGGATCTTGCTTTGCAAGCCAAGTTACTGCGGGTGTTGCAAGAGAAAGAAGTAGAGCGTTTAGGCAGCCGCAAGATGATCCAACTTGATGTACGTGTTATCGCAACCAGCAACCGAGATATGCGTGAGATTGTTAGTCAAGGACGATTTAGAGAAGACTTGTATTATCGTTTAAACGTGTTTCCATTATCGTGGCGGCCTCTGAATCAGCGTCCCGGCGACATATTACCTCTGGCGCAGCATTTGCTGTTTCGTCATAGTAAACGTCACTGTGAGCTGAGTTTAAGTGCCCAACATAAGTTATTAAACCATAGCTGGCCGGGCAATGTACGAGAACTGGACAATGTAATGCAAAGGGCGCTTATCTTGGCTAATGCCGAAATAATTGATAGTGACTGCTTGGTGATCGAGAACCAATTAGAACCCAGTCAAATACAATCGGTACTGGCTGAATCAACCGCCAATAGCGAGCCTTTAGGTAATGAATTGCGTCAGCAGGAGCAACAGATTATTTTAGAGACGCTAAAATCCTGCAAAGGAAAGCGTAAAGATGTGGCCGAAAAGTTAGGAATTAGCCCAAGAACCTTACGTTATAAACTGGCTCGAATTAAAGACTCGGGGATTGAGTTGCCAGCTTAACTTTAAGTGCATCGGCCTACCGGTGTTGGTAGGTTGAAGACTTAAGCACCAACATCATGCATGCGCTAGGCTGTTTGCTTAAGCCTAAAACCGCCAAGGAAAATCAAAGCAAGTGCCATAAGCAGGATTGTTTGTGGCTCAGGAACTGAGCTTGTGCCTATGCTGAGAGTATAAAGTTGGAAATACTCGTTGCTGTGGGTTGCGCCGTCTTGTTCTCTGACTTGAATTTTGTTGAAGGGGGCGTTGATAAAACCCATAAATAACTCAATATTGAAGAAGCGGTGGTGAACATCGTTTGGCCGATATTGCTCTCATCATTGAAAAAGTTGATGGTGAAGGTACTGGCTTTCGAGTCGTCTTCATCGCCAGAGGCAAGCGCCTGAAATAGTATGTCAAAGTTTTCATCGTCATTAACGCCCTAGGATAAGCCATCTCAGACCCTCGTTGAGGTGTAAAGATATGTGGACTGGTTGCGGGGTTACCAACAGCAATTGGCATTGTTGATAGTGATGTTGCCACTTTGACTAACAAGATATTGATTGGTTAAGCCAGAACCTCTTGCGAATTGCTCCTGCTGCCACGTATTGCCGCCAGAGGCTGTGGTGGTAATATTGGCAGAAAGGGGGTGTGAAACAAGTAACAAAACTGTCGCGATCAAAGGAAACTTTTCATCGAAAATTAATCATCTTTATTGAATTTTTATATAAGCTTTTTAATTTATAGTTTCTTTTGTTTTTACGTGTTATCTAAATCAAAATCATTGATGTATAAGGTTTTTATTCTGGCTGGCTCGTAACTTTTTATTAAAATGTGCTTGTTATCAAAAAAGCTGAAGCGAAATATTTCCATTTCACGTACAATGAGGCGCATTTTTAGCTGGGGCCTTTTAGGCTCATGTTGTTTCATGTTGAGGGGGACTGATGACTCAAAACGTTCCGGTAGTGACTATCGATGGTCCAAGTGGGGCAGGTAAGGGAACTCTATGCCAACGTTTAGCGAAGCATTATCAATGGCAATTGTTAGATAGCGGTGCCATTTATCGGGTATTGGCGCTTGCGGCCATTCATCATAACGTAGAATTAGACAATGAAGAGGCCTTGAGTTTATTAGCCGCACATTTAGATGTCCGTTTTGAAGCGCAGGATGGTCAAACCATCGTGATTTTAGAAGGTGAAGATGTCTCTTTGGAAATTCGCCAGGAAACCGCGGGGAATGCAGCATCTAAAGTGGCCGCTTTTCCGCGAGTAAGGGAAGCGTTGCTGCGGCGTCAACGTGGCTTTAAAACTGCCCCCGGTTTGATTGCCGATGGTCGCGATATGGGAACAGTGGTATTTGTTGATGCTCCCGCTAAGATTTTTTTGGACGCTAGTGCGGCAGAACGCGCGCAACGACGTTATAATCAGTTGCAAGATAAAGGCTTTGATGTTAGTTTTGACCACCTTTTGAGCGAAATTGAAGAACGAGACCAACGAGATAGAAACCGTTCGGTTGCTCCTTTAGTTCCTGCTCAAGATGCGTTAGTCATTGATTCTACGTCACTTTCTATTGATGACGTCGTTTCAATGTCGATAGGTTTTATCGACAAACAATTAACCCAGTAATCACTGGGACTTGGTGCGCCTATAACATGGATGAAATAGGTGTTTATTATTAACCCCATTTAGCGGGATTGCTGAGTGGCCGTTTCTATATGTGTAAATTATAAAATGACTGAATCTTTTGCTCAACTCTTTGAAGAGTCTCTACAGAATTTGGAATTTCGTTCTGGTTCTATTGTTAAAGGTACTGTAGTAGGTATCGAAAACGGTATGGTATTAGTAGACGCTGGCCTGAAGTCAGAATCTGCAATTCCTGCCGAGCAGTTTAAAAATGCTGCTGGTGAATTAGAAATTGAAGTCGGCGCGGAAGTTGATGTAGCCCTTGACGCAGTAGAAGATGGTTTCGGTGAAACTGTTCTTTCTCGCGAAAAAGCGAAACGTCATGAATCGTGGATCCAACTTGAGAGTGCGTACGAAGAGCAAGCAACGGTTGTTGGTATCATCAATGGCAAAGTTAAAGGCGGCTTTACAGTTGAAGTTAACACCATCCGTGCATTCTTGCCTGGTTCACTAGTTGACGTTCGCCCAGTTCGCGATACCGCTCACCTAGAAGGCAAAGAGCTTGAATTTAAAGTTATCAAGCTTGACCAGAAACGTAACAACGTTGTGGTATCTCGTCGTGCTGTTATCGAAACTGAAAACAGTGTTGAACGTGATCAACTTCTTGAGAACCTACAAGAAGGTCAAGAAGTTAAAGGTATCGTTAAGAACCTTACTGACTACGGTGCATTCGTTGATCTTGGCGGTGTTGACGGTCTTCTACACATCACTGACATGGCTTGGAAACGCGTTAAGCACCCAAGCGAAATTGTTAATGTTGGTGATGAAATCAACGTTAAAGTACTTAAGTTTGACCGTGAGCGCACACGTGTATCTCTAGGTCTTAAACAGTTGGGTGAAGATCCATGGGTAGCAATTGCTAACCGTTACCCAGAAGGTGCTCGTCTTGAAGGTCGCGTAACTAACTTAACTGACTACGGTTGTTTCGTTGAAATCGAAGACGGTGTTGAAGGTCTAGTTCACGTTTCTGAAATGGATTGGACTAACAAAAACATCCACCCATCTAAAGTTGTTAACGTGGGTGACCTTGTTGAAGTTATGGTACTTGATATTGACGAAGAACGTCGTCGTATCTCGCTTGGTTTGAAACAGTGTAAAGTTAATCCATGGGAGCTATTCGCTAGCACTCATGATAAAAACGACAAAGTTTCAGGTAAGATCAAGTCTATCACTGACTTTGGTATCTTCATCGGCCTTGACGGCGGTATTGACGGCCTTGTTCACTTATCTGACATCTCTTGGGATGCTCAAGGTGAAGAAGCGGTTCGCGACTTTAAGAAAGGCGACGAAATCGAAGCTGTTGTACTACAAGTTGATGCAGAACGTGAGCGTATTAGCCTAGGTGTTAAGCAGCTTGCTGAAGACCCATTCAACAACTACCTTGCAGATCTTAAGAAAGGTGCTCTAGTTAACGGTACCGTGACTGAAGTTGATGCGAAAGGTGCAACTGTTGAACTAGCTGGTGGTGTTGAAGGTTACTTACGTGCTGGTGATGTAAGCCGTGACCGTGTTGAAGATGCTTCACTGGTTCTTTCTGTTGGCGACAAGCTTGAAGCCAAGTTTGTTGGTGTTGACCGTAAGAATCGCGTAATCAGCCTTTCTATCCGTGCTAAAGATGAAGCGGATGAGAAAGAAGCAATGGCTACTCTGAACAAGAAAGAAGATGCTCAGATTGGTAACGCAATGGCTGACGCGTTCAAATCAGCGCTTAAAGGCGAATAATCAACAAATCTTATAGATTTAATTGATTGAATATTGGGGGGGACTTGTCCCCCCCAAGTTCTTTATCTACACTGGTATAAGTTCCCTTTATCAATAGCTTGGAGAATCCATGACTAAATCTGATTTGATTGAAATACTCGCGAGTAAACATATTCAATTTACCAGTAAAGAAATTGAGTCGGCGATTAAAGAAATTCTAGAGCAAATGACTAGCTCTTTGCAGGAAGGCGATCGGATTGAGATCCGTGGTTTTGGTAGTTTTTCTCTGCATTTTAGAGCACCACGGGTTGGGCGAAATCCTAAAACGGGTGAAAAAGTCGAACTCTCTGGAAAGCACGTGCCTCACTTTAAACCCGGTAAAGAATTAAGAGAACGAGTAAATATAGGTCTATAGTATTGTTTGTTGTACAAATAGACGATCTTGGCTGGTTAAATTAAGGTGATTACTGCATAATTTCCCTAGCTTTTATTTGGCTTAGGAGGTTGTGTGAAGGCGATATTTTCTACCTTACTTTTAGTTGTATTGTTTGTGCTTGCTTTAGCGCTTGGCGCTCAAAACGAACAGATCGTGAGCGTAAATTATCTTATTGCAGAATCAAGTATACGGCTATCATGGTTAATGGCTGGCCTCTTTATTAGTGGCTTCGTTTGTTGCTTGTTGTTCTTGTTAGCTTTTTATACCCGTATTCGGATAGAAAAAGTCAGCTTGAAGCGACGTTTAGTTAAGCAGCAGAAACAGTTGAATAAGTTGCAGAACGAGACGGTCAAGGATAATTAATGCTTGGCTTGTTGTTTTTGCTATTACCTGTTGCTGCGGCCTACGGCTGGTATATGGGCCAGCGCAGTGTTCGACAAAATCAACAACAACAAGCCAATCATGTTTCTAAACAATATGTTGAAGGTTTAAATCTACTCTTAGCCAATCAGTCTGACAAAGCGGTCGATTTATTTATTGACTTGCTTCAGGTTGATGCCGAAACCATCGATACTCACCTCGCCTTAGGTAACCTTTTTCGACAACGCGGAGAAGTTGACCGAGCTATTCGCATTCATCAGAATCTTATCGCCCGAGAAGGGATCGATATTGAACAGCGTAACTTAGCCCTACAACAACTTGCGAAAGACTATCTTGCCGCAGGTTTATTCGACCGCGCAGAAGCCTTATTGTTGGAATTGCAAGACGAGCCTGACTATCGGCAGTTGGCACTTAAGCAGTTGTTGAATATTTACCAGCAAACCCGAGAGTGGCAGCAAGCCATCGATATTGCCAAGAAACTTAGCCCTAAAGATCTTTCAGATGTGGCGCAACAAATCGCTCATTTTTATTGTGAACAAGCTCAAGAGTATGAAACGGCAGGCAAAACCTCCAAGAGTTTAGCCTTGCTTAAGAAAGCCTTATCTAGCGATAAAAATTGTGTTCGTGCAAGTCTCCATTTGGCGCAAATTCAAGCCAGCCAAGGGGATTATAAGACTGCGTTAAAATATCTTAATCAGATCCCAGAACAAGATATTGATTTTGCTCCTGATGCTTTAGCCATTTATAAGCGATGTAGTGAGCAGTTAGCAAAGCCTGAATATTACCGAGAATTTTTGGAATATAGCCTTGCGATTAAAGGGAGTGCTAGTGTGGTCGTTGAGCTTTCCGCGTTATATCAAGAAATGAATGGTGCTGAACAAGCTCAAGATTTCTTGGTTGACGAATTAAAGCGCCACCCTACTATGAAAGGATTTCATCATTTAATGGGGCTTCATCTTGATTCTGCTGAAGAAGGCCAAGCCAAGCAGAGCTTACAGGTACTAAGAAGCCTCGTGACCCAACAGTTAAAAATTAAACCTCATTATCAATGTCGACGTTGTGGATTTTCGTCGCATTCTATTTATTGGCACTGTCCCTCGTGTAAAAGCTGGGGCACAGTGAAACCGATAGTCGGGTTAGATGGAGAATAGAGTTAATGCAAGATCCGAAAGTATTAGTCGCCTTAGATTATGCCGATCTAAAGCAATGTATGGCCTTTGTTGAACAATTAGAGCCCGGCTCTTGTCGACTCAAGGTGGGTAAAGAAATGTTTACCTTGTTTGGTCCGCATTTAGTGAAAGAGCTTCATCAACGAGGGTTTGAGGTGTTTCTTGACCTTAAATTTCATGACATCCCCAATACAGTGGCTAAGGCTGTTGCAGCAGCGGCTGAGCTCGGGGTGTGGATGGTGAATGTTCATGCTAGCGGTGGCCGCAGAATGATGGAAGCAGCCAAAGCGGCATTAGTGCCATTTGGTGACAAAAAACCTAAGCTAATAGCGGTTACGGTGTTAACCAGTATGGAGCAAGCCGATTTAGCTGAGATAGGGATTGATTTAGATCCGCAGCAGCAAGTTGAGCGCCTTGCGACCTTAGCCAAGCAGTGTGGTCTTGATGGGGTGGTCTGTTCTGCGCAAGAAGCCGCTGCATTGAAGGCGATGTTAGGTAATGATTTTTCACTGGTTACGCCTGGTATTCGACCAGAGGGGAGCGCTCCAGGCGATCAACGACGAATCATGACACCTTCGCAAGCGATGGCTGTCGGTTCCGACTATTTAGTAATTGGCCGACCGATAACTCAAGCAGAATCGCCGGCACAAATGTTGTCGTCAATTAACCAGCAGCTATTGGACTGAACGGTTTCGCCATAAAGGCAGCCATGATAGTTGTGCTAGGCTAAGGCCAATTAAGGTATAGATGAGATGAGCATCAATAGCGATATCGATGCCTATCATTTGTTTTATCCATGGGTCAGCACCATAGATTTGTTCGAATAATAGTTTCATCGCTAAGCCTAGCACAACAACCATCCCAATTTTTGCTCTGCCCTTGATGATATCAATACAGGCCGCATAGGCGATTAAGCCATGGATGAGAGCTGACAAACCAACATACTCGCTATAAGGTCCATAAAGTAGGGCATAGCCCCCTATACCAGAAATAATTAAACTTAATTGTAAAAACTGCCGGTTAGAGAGGCGATCATTGTAACAAAAATAAATGAGGATGAGGGCCGCAATATTCATCAGCCAATGGGTAAAATTGTTATGGCAAAAGTTACCACTTAGTAGGCGCCAATAGTGACCACCTAAAATGGCGCTACGTTGCCAACTGGCGGTATCGGCATGGGGTAACAATAACCACGAAACACTTAACATGAGCCATAAGAACCAATGTTGCTTTAGGATTAGTTTAAACATTAAAGTCCATAGTTTGCAGGGTTAAAGCGCGCAATTGGATTATCCCATCTCATAGTCTAGCGGATCGGTGACTTGATTTAAGTGAAAGGCTTCTAGTCTTTCCTGACAGGCGCCACACTTACCGCAGGCTTGCTCTCTGCCATTATAGCAAGTCCATGTTTTGCTATAATCTAGTTTCATCGCTAAGCCATCTGCTAGGATTTCTACTTTGGATAGTTCTAGGTAGGGGCTTATTACCTCAACTGCCTGATAGTTGGCGATAAGACTAACATCATTCATTTTTTTGACAAATTCTGGACGGCAGTCAGGGTAGATGGCATGGTCTCCAGAATGCGCGCCGTAAAAGACTTTTTTCGCACCGATTGAAACGGCATAAGCTATTGCTAACGACAGTAAAATCATGTTGCGGTTAGGGACCACTGTCGATTTCATGGATTCTTCTTGATAATTGCCTTCCGGTATATCGATGTCTGAAGTGAGCGAAGAGCCAGCAAGTAACTGATTGATACTACTAATATCGACAATCTTATGGTTAATTGCTAAGTCTGAGCAAACATTTTTGGCAAAGTCGAGCTCTTTGAGATGGCGTTGTCCATAATTAAAGCTTAAGGCATAAGCTTGTAAGCCTTGCTGTAAAGTTTTATGCAGCACGGTATAAGAATCCATTCCACCAGAATAGATAACAACGGCTTTTTCTTTCATTGTTTGCTCTTTAAAATGTGTTTTAATACAGAGTTAGATTCTCGCTTATTATCTATTAGGATACAAATGTCGCAACGCTATTTACCGATCAACGAAATTTTTGAAACCATTCAAGGAGAAGGTTACTACACTGGCGTTCCCGCTATATTTATTCGGTTGCAAGGATGCGATGTTGGTTGTTCGTGGTGCGATACAAAGCATACTTGGGGGCTTGAACCCACACAACAGTGCGAGTTTGGTGAGATTATCGGTGTGTCTGGGGATAAGCCGCGTTGGGCCAATGCTTCTGTAGAGAACTTAGTGGCACAATTACAAACGTATTCGGCAACGCATGTGGTGCTTACTGGTGGTGAGCCCTGTATTTATGATTTGAGAGACCTTTGTGAACGCTTGTTACAACGTTCTTATACGGTGCAAGTTGAAACCAGTGGCACTTACCCTATTTTAGTTAGTAGCAAGGCTTGGGTCACTGTATCTCCCAAAGTGGCGATGCAAGGAGGCAAGCCTATCCTTGAGCAAGCTTTGTTGCGGGCTGATGAAATAAAGCATCCCGTGGCCAGAGAAAAAGATATTGAGAATTTGCATGAATTGTTGTCTGGCGTGTCTGGTGATAAAGATTTGACGATTTGTTTGCAACCGATAAGCCAACAAGCTCGTGCCACTCAATTATGCATTCAAACTTGTATTAAGAATAACTGGCGTTTGTCATTACAAACCCATAAATATCTGGGAATAGATTAATCTGTCTATTGTTACTTTCTAATTAAATAAATTTCAGCGTAATTAAGGATTATTATGGCTATATTGGTTACTGGTGGTGCCGGATATATTGGCAGTCATACTGTCGTTGAGTTATTGACCCAAGGTGAAGAGGTTATTGTGGTCGATAATTTGTGTAACTCACATCTTGCCGCACTCGACCGAGTGGAGCAAATAACAACAAAAAGACCTATTTTCTATCAACTTGATGTTATGGATAAATCGGCATTAGATGCCGTTTTTAGTAAGCATGATATTAGTGCGGTTATTCATTTTGCAGGCTTAAAAGCAGTGGGGGAATCGACAACGATACCCTTGCATTATTATCAAAATAATGTATCAGGAACCTTAACTTTATGTGAAGTGATGGCAAAGTATCAGGTTAAAAATTTAGTATTTAGTTCTTCTGCGACGGTATATGGCGACCCACACGAGGTTCCCATCTTAGAAAGTTTTCCGACTGGTGCGACAAATCCTTATGGTCGTTCTAAATTGATAGTAGAGCAAATGTTAGGGGATTTATATGCGTCAGACAATAGTTGGAATATTGCTTTGTTACGCTATTTTAATCCAGTTGGTGCACATCCATCGGGTTTAATCGGTGAGGATCCAAATGGTATCCCTAATAATTTGGTGCCTTATATTACGCAGGTTGCAGTGGGTCGCCTAGCACAATTGAGTGTCTTTGGTGATGATTATGATACCGTTGATGGTACTGGGGTGCGTGATTATATTCATGTGGTTGATTTGGCCAAGGGGCACTTGAAGGCGCTTACGAAGTTAGCAACTAAACCTGGGTTAGTCACCTATAATTTGGGCACGGGACAAGGCTATAGCGTGCTGGAAATGATTAAAGCTTTTGAAGCAGTCTCAGGTGTGACGATCAACTATCAAATTTCAGCTCGTCGTCCCGGAGATATTGCGAAGTGTTACTCTGATCCGAGTCTGGCCAAACAACAGTTGGATTGGCAAGCAGAATTAACCTTGGATAATATGGCTGAAGATTCTTGGCGCTGGCAGCAAGCAAATCCGCAAGGATTTAGTGCTTAACTATAATAAATAAAAGCGAGCTTTAAAGCTCGCTTTTCAATTACTTAAATAAGGAAATCCGCTTTGGTTTTGCCTTCATTTTTAATCGCTTTTTGAATCGGTGAAGGTGTGCGGCCTTGTCCGGTCCAAGTTTTCTCTTCGCCATTTTCGTCTACGAATTTATATTTTGCAGGTAATGGCTCGCGTTTTTTTCTTTCTTTAACGGGAGCTTGTTCAATCATCGATAATAATTCATTCGGATCGATGCCATCTTGTTCTAGTAAGGCTTTGTATTTTTCTAATTTTTCTTGTTTTTCTCGTTGTTGCTGTTCTTCTTCAGCGCGAACTTGGTAACGTTCATCTAAAATAGATTTAAGCTTGTTGTAGCTTTCTTCTATCTGTTCAATTGATAATTCTTTAGTCGCCGCTTTCAGGCTTCTAGCATTTAAAAATACTTTGATAAAATCGGTCATGTTTGTCCCGCTTATATTAATTAGCTTTATTTAATCGACATCTAAATTTTAATTAGATCTATGCGCTTGTCAATTATGTCTTTATAAATAATGAAATGAACATTTAAATAGGTCGCTTTTTCCTTTTAAAGTTTAGGTTGAAAATTCTGTATATAAGGGTAGAATCCAGCTCCTAATGCTAGTATGTAGAGGTGCTCTGACCAAAAGTAGTACAAAATGGGGTGATGCCATTGGTTTTGTACAAAAGGGGTCAGTGCCGAAGTAATAGGTGCTATCAACGCCGATTGCTGGTGCAGTATTTAATAAATGCTGCATTGTCATAGTAAAAACTATGGAGAGCTACAGGGTTTTTAGCTGCATCAAGTGCGGCGGACTCGGTTTGTTCTCAGAAATAATAGACCGAGAAGCCATGCAAACACTTTCTTATTCAGATTCTTTATTGTCAATTTTGCCGCCAACTATTGCCTTATTAGTGGCACTAATAACCCGTCGCGTTATTACCGCCCTATGCTGTGGTATTTTAAGTGGCGCATATTTGCTCAGTGATTACTCCATTAATGATAGTTTTGTTTATCTATCTCAACTAGCTGTAGGCTTGGTTTGGGATGAGGGCGAAGCTAATTTCTGGAATTTGCAAATCATTCTGTTTTTATTATTGCTGGGGGGGATGACCAGTTTAATGAGTGCAGCTGGCTCCACTCAAGCCTTTGCTGAATGGGCAAAACGAAGAATTAAAACTCAGCGCCATGCCACCATCGCCACTGCTTTATTAAGCTTTGTGGTATTTGTAGATGACTACTTTCATAGTTTGGCGGTTGGCAGTGTCGCTCGTCCGCTCACCGATCAGGCGGGCGTCTCGCGCGCCAAGCTTGCTTATTTATTGGATTCCACTGCGGCGCCGGTATGTGTATTGATGCCTTTATCGAGTTGGGGCGCTTATATCATTGCTTTGGTTGGAGGCTTGTTAGTCAGTCATGGAATCACCAATATTACGCCCTTAGCGGCTTTTGCTACCATGATTCCCTTAAATTTTTATGCAGTTTTTGCTTTACTAATGGCCCTAACTGTCGCCTATTTTAATCTGAATATTGGTCCCATGAAGCAACATGAAGATGCGGCCGCGGCGGGGCAGTTATTTGACCCAGCCAAGGGCACGCCACCAGGCAGCATAAACCATGACTTTCAAGCGAGTAATGGCTCACCTTTAGGCTTGGTATTACCGATCATCATATTAACGTTGGTCACTTTTAGCTGTTTTGTTGTAACTGGTGCAGCAACTATTGAATCGCAGGTCTCCTTTAGCCTGTTACTGGCATTGGAAAATACAGATGTTACTTTATCGCTGGTGATTGGAGGTGCTGCCGCATTGTTGCTAAGTATGGGCTTTGCTGCCAAACAGAGTTTAAGCCTGCAGCAGATTATTAATGCTCTCTGGCTTGGTATTAAAGCGATGAGCCCGGCGATTGCTATTCTGTTGTTTGCTTGGTCAATTAGTGGTGTGATTGGTGATATTGAGACGGGTAAATACTTGGCCTCGAGACTCACTGGTTCGATAGATCCAAGCATGTTACCAGTGTTGCTGTTTATTCTTGCTGGTGTGATGGCTTTTGCTACGGGTACCAGCTGGGGGACATTTGGTATTATGCTGCCCATTGCTGCAGACATGGCGGTGGCCAGTGATGTGAGTCTCATATTGCCGATGTTGTCGGCGGTGTTAGCTGGGGCGGTTTTTGGTGATCATTGCTCGCCGATTTCGGATACCACTATTTTGTCATCGACAGGTGCTGCCTGTCATCATTTAGACCATGTGGCGACTCAACTTCCCTATGCTTTATTAGTTGCATTGATCAGCATTGCTAGTTACATCGTGATGGGAATCACCGGAAATGTGATGGCGGCCTTATCGATTGGTCTAGGCTTATTTGCTATCTCCACCGCGGGTTTATATTATCTGCAGCAAACACCTGTCAAAGCTTAAAGGCTAGGCAGATCGAACAATAATTTTAGGGACTTTGTTGTAGATGGCTTCATTACATTTTAAATATGCGGCAATGAATTCGGGAAAATCGACTCAATTAATTCAGGCTCATTTTAATTATCAGGAGCGAGGCATGAACCCATTGGCTTTGCTTCCTGCAATGGATACAAGAGATGGTGAAGGGATCATCAAGGCTCGAGTCGGCTTGTCACTGCGTGCCGAAACTTTTTGCACACAACAAGATCTGTTTGAATTAGTACTTACTAAACAGCGCCAACAGTCTTTAGATGTGGTGATAGTTGACGAAGGGCAGTTTTTAAGTCGCGCTCAAGTCTACCAACTTGCAAACGTTGTTGATGAGCTAAATATACCAGTCATGGTTTATGGTTTGAAAACGGACTTTTTAGGGGAGTTGTTTGAGGGGGCTTATCATCTGTTATGTTTGGCAGATAAACTTGAGGAACTGAAAAGTATTTGTTGGTGCGGCAACAAAGGGCATTTCAACGCCAGAATAGATCTCAATGGACAGGTGGTTCATGAAGGTAAACAGATCGAAATTGGTGGTAATGAGCGTTATGTCTCTTTATGTCGTAAGCATTTTATTCAAGGGAATGCGGGAGAGCATTAAGGCTTATTGATCTTTGGTGGGTCATTTAGAGAGTGCGTCGTGGCAACGGCGCTCAGCAGATTTAAGTTCCATTAATACAACTTGAATATCTTCTAATTGCTGCAATAAGCTGTGTTTTCTCGATTTTATTTTTTCGATCAATTGCAATACCTCATCACTGTTATTTAGTTTGGCATCGTAAAGATTAAATAATTCTCTGATTTCACTTAGCGAAAATCCTAAACGTTTACCTCTTAAAGTGAGTTTGAGTCTTAATTTGTCATGTTTGTTATAGAGACGTTTGTTGCCAAGGCGCTGTGGCTCAAGCAATCCTTGGTCTTCATAATAACGAATACTGCGGGTACTAATGGCAAATTCTTTGGCAAGTTCACTTATGGTAAATAATGTTGAGCTACGACTCATGTTTCCTCTGTTAACGGTTACTTTTCGAGGGGAATTAACGGGCTTGCTCAAGCCTCAGTAAAAGGTAGCCAGACTTAACTGACTACCTAAATTTAAATGTCTAGAAGCTATGGTTATATTGCATCGCAAAGATGTAAGCATCGCCTTTTGAGATAAATTCTACACCTTCTTCGTTAAAGCCACCTTCTTTACCTTGTATATAAGTAAACCCGGTATCGAAGCTACTGTACTCACTTAAGCTATAGGTAAATCCTAGTCCGTAATTGTAGCGATCATTATCGGGGATGCTGATGGTTTTATGAGTGCGCGAAGGACTTTGGTCGTAAGCCATTCCTGCGCGTAACTGCCATTGTGGGTTCAGGTACCAAGTGCCACCCAGTGCAAGTCGATAAGAGTTACTAAACTTCTCGTCTTTTTGCAACATCGTCGTGCCTTCAGAGTTGGTTGCTCTGATCTCCTGAAAGGTGCTCCAACCGGTCCATAAGTAGCTGTAATGAATTGCAAAGGCCTGATTTAATCGGTGATATCCAGAGAATTCAAAAATGTCGGGCAGGTTCAGGGTGAGCTCTCCCGGGATCACTTGTCCCCCAGTACCATAGGGGTTACTACTTAAGCCTTCAGGGATCTCTGAAAAGTAATCCCCGTCAAAGTCCAAGTCGACTTTAGAACGATAACTCACTCCAAAACGGTGGTCTTGATTAATTTCCCACATTGCACCAATGTTCCAGCCATACCCCCAACCATCACCCTCTACTGAGGCTGCGGTACCCGTCGCGGGAAAGGGACTACTACTACTGCCAAAGTTACGGATCAGCTTGGCGGTACCGTAAACAGCATTTACGCCGGCGCCAATGCTAAGCTGGGAATTAATTCGATAAGACACATTTGGGTTAAAGCTCATTGTCACCAGTTCGGTGTTACCACCGATCTGACCTGCAGCATAGTCACTGGGGTATTCGGTTGAAAGCCCAAAATTGGTAAATAGGCCAACTCCCCAAGCCCACTTGTCATTCAAGGGTTGAATGAAATATCCAGCAGGGACCAGTGCACTAGGAGCGACATCTTGATTGCTTAAGGCATTATCAAGACTAGCTACGCCATTGTTACCTTTTACATAAACGTCGGGCGAGATGTAGCTGAGCGCTCCGGATACGGCAATGCTGTCAAACATCGACATGGCTGCTGGATTACGAGCGAGAACTGCAGCATTGTCGGCGATTGCAGCTTCTCCGGCAAAAGCGCGGCCTAAACCGCTTGCGGAGTGTTCAACTAACTGAAAACCTGCCGCGTGTATCTGTGTTGCGGTTAGTGCACTTGATGCGGTGATAAGCGCGAGTGGCAATATCCTTATCTTCATCGTTTCCCTCTCTAATACGGCAAAAGTTTATCGTTATGGGTCTTGGTTAAGCTTTGCTTATCTATTTTGCTCCATTTTTTCAGGCTAAAAACGGTTTAGCTGAACTTTTAAAGCAAACAAACACCGTGAATGATTGTTTGCTTAAGTCGCATTCTTCGACCCTACTTGCTCTGTTTTGTATCAAGCGCTGACAAACAGTTGCAAATAATCTCGAAAGATAAGCAGGCCTCTAGTGAGCTGACCTCTGACCAGATTAAGAGAAAATGAACAAAATGTTAAGATGATGTTAATTGAGAATGTTAAAAGTTGGAGCTAACGCACAAAGTTAAACAAGTGTTTGATAATGATATTGGCCGATGTGGAGTGCTTGAGCTTGCCTCAATAAAAGAAATACTTCTAATAAAATAGTAAGTTAAGCTGAGTTCTCAGCTTAACTTGATGACTAAATCGATTGATTAAGGTCTTGAGTTAAAATTTCTACCGATTTTTCTATTGGTTCGTTGCGCTCACCAACCACGACTAAGCTGGCGTTTTGTAAGCGGGTGACGGTGCCGCGCATCTTTTTGTCAGCAAAATTTTCTTCCATCGCTAACTCTGTGGATTGAGGAACCACAAAGACATTAATGTTCGAGCCCATCTTGCCTTTCATCACCATATGAAAGGCTGGGCTGCCACCATAGGAGCAATGATTCACATAAACCACTTCACCGGGCAGTTGTTTAAAACTGGCTCCGTAGCGTTCAAGCTTGGCATTTACGGTTTGCAGGGATGGTTGCTCATCGACCCCGTTAATAAAGGGCATTTCTTCGTAAACATGGTTCAGGGCTATTTGCCCAATGTCTCCGGGAGCGGTTGTGTGCCAGTTTATCAAGCTAAAACTTAAACCCAGAACAAAGGCGACAGAGGCGGCCATTGCCATATGGAAGCGGGTTTTACGGCGGTAACGCGATTGTGAATCGTCAAAACTCTGGCGTAAAATGAGCCGTTCAGCAAGCCCTTCTGGAACCTCCACGTTGAAAGCTTGTTCCAGTTTATTTTCGAAGTGCTGCATTTCGTCATAAAGTTTTTTGTTTTTAGCCGTTTGATTGGCTTCCTGAATGAACGCTTCATCACGCTCACGAGGATTGGTATACAGCTGGCGGCGGAATTCTAGCTCATCCATTACTTTGTCCTCGATTTTGGTTATCTTCTAAGGCGTCTTTTAACTGATTACGCGCACGGAATAAGCGAGTCATAACGGTGTTCTTATTTAGCTCTAACATCTCGGCGATTTCATCTCCATTAAACCCGCCGATGAGTTGTAGTAGCAAAGGCTCTTTATATTCCGGTGCGAGTTTATCAATTTGTCGCCTTAACCACTCATTTTCAATTTGTTGCTCACTCGAAAGTGAGTGGGCATCAGCGACCGAATGGTCTTCAATATCCACTAAGTTCAATTGCTTACGTTCAAATCGGCGTGCATTTTCACGTCGCAATATAGTGATCAACCATGATTTAGCGGCCTTTTCATCCTTTAAACTATCGAGCGAACGCCATGCTCGGAGAAAAGTCTCTTGCACAATGTCTTCAGCGATATGTTTGTCACGAACTAACCAGTAGGCGTAACGGTATACATCTCGATTGTATGCCTGAACGAGGGCTTCATAACGTTTTTGTTTTGTTTGCATACCCGATACGACCGAGGCACTAGGATTTTTCTTTCGAAAAAAATTAATTTGCATGTAAATTCCTAGATAATACCTTACCTACTAATCTGTTATGATGACTCACAATAAAACATCCGAGGCTCATGTTATCGTCGCTCCAGTTTCCATGTAGATGGAGTGTTATAACTAAGGCTGACCGTAAAATAAAGGAAAATAGATGAAAACTAAGTTAGAAGAATCTAAAACTTGCTGTTGTGTCGATGTTGGCGCAGTGATTGATGGTGAAGACTGTAGTGTTGTGTTAGAAGAATTATTCGCCGATAAAGCTCAGGCAGAAAGTCGTTTAAATCTGCTGATTGAAAAAGCGCGTAAGGCAGAGTCAGATCCTTGTGAGATAACGAGTGAATTCACAGAAATAGAAGGTGGTGTTCAACTTAATGCATCATTTACCTTCTGTTGTCAGGCAGAAAGCCTAATTTTTCAATTAGGCTTAAACCGCTAATTGTGATTCATGGATTGAGCGAGGCAAGTGATTGATGGGCTTGCTTTGCTTGATTTTCTAGCGTGTTTTTCATAGCTAAGCAACGCTGATAGTAGTCCTTTAAATCTAAGTCTGGTTGATTCTCTTTGCCCCAGTTGATCGCGCTCAGCTCTGCTTGTAGATCCGAAAACTGTTTTGTAAGCTGTTGTTGGCTTACCCAGCGATTTAGCATCTGTTCGGCTAGTTGTGTTTGATTTTGTTGGCAGTATGAGCTAAAGCTTGACCATGAGTCTGAGGGCTGCTCTTTGGCTTGAGTGTGTCGGTCTTTAGAGACCTTATGCTTATGACTCTGTGGTTGATAACGCCACCAAATGAAAATGAGCGCAGCGAGGGTGCTTAACCACGCCAAGGCAAAGAACCAAGTCCATAATGACGTCTTACTCGCTCGCTCGTCGCCCTGTGCTGTGGTGATGGCGCTGGTCGTGCTTGCGGGTGGCATCGAGTTAAGTTGGCTACTCATTGGTGCTGGACTCACTTTAATTTCTCGTTTCTCAATTTCAGCATAGGCGAGCTTATCTTTACTTAGGTCCCACCACGGCAGCTTCCATGCGGGTAGCGTTAATTGGCCACTATTGATGGGGATGAGCGCTACGTGCAGGGTACGCTGCGCAAAAACGATGCCGTCTTTAACGATGGTTCTATCTTGATAGGGTTCGGGGTATACCCGAAAATTATCACCATAATCGAGTTCAATCTCTGGGAGTTGTTTTTCGGTGATACCAGCGACGGTGAGATTAATGATCCGAGTAAAGGCCTGGCCTTGTTGGTAGTCACTTTGTAGCGGCTGAACTTCTTCGCTGAGTAGCAAATCGCTGGACGGTAGCCAAGTTCCTGGAAAGTTAGCTGGCGGTGGGTTTACCTTGAGTGATAGGTTTTGCGCTTCAATATCAATAGGTCTGGTACGATAGTTTCCATCATTAACCAAGCCGCTTAAATGTGCCCCCTTGATGTCAAATTGACCTGCCTTTTCTGGGGTGATCAGCCATTGGCGGATCAAGGTTCGATAGCGTTTTCCATCGACGATTTCTAAGTCTTGTTTGTCATCCCCTAGTTTGTCTATTTTAGCGTTTAGCATGTTAGGGGCAATAATGTTGGCTTGGTCTAAACTATTCGCGACCCAAATTTTACTGGTGTAGCGAACCGGTTGTCCTAAGTAGACTTGGTGCTGGTCGATGCTGACCTCCATGCGCACTTGATCGTTACTGGGATCTAGTTTGTCGATAACTTTAGCTTTTAACTTAATGGGAATGGTCGCTTGTCCGCCAATCGTAAAGGAAGGGATCAAATAACTACCTTCTTCACGCACCAACAGGGTGGTCGTCCAGCGGGTTTGGGTGGAAGACTTTCCGTTAATACTGGTGTGTTGGCGGCCAGTTGCGGTGCTACCTACCACAAAGTTTTGTCTTAGCAAGACCGACGGGTCAAATTCGTTAACTGGCAGAGTATCATCGGCAACAACCTCTAAAGTAAAGGCTTGGCCTACTGCCACAGGGTTTTGACTGACTGAGGCGGTGACTTTAGTGGTGGCATAACTGCTAAAGCTAAGTAAAAGAGTGAATAGTAAACTGAGCGCTTTCACTTACCAATTCTCCTGATTGTTGCTGGGTTGGCGACGACGTTTTTGATATTCGAGGTACATTTTGTTTCGTAGCAGTAAGCTGGGATCATTGGGTAGTGTATTGAGCCATTGCTGTAACTCTTTTTGGTCGAGCGTTGCTTGGTCTTGGGCATTTGTCGGATGAGCCTGCTGCGCTGTTGATGTTTCTGTTGGTTGTTCTTCACTGGCTGGTTGCTCTGCTGCTGACTGTTGGGTCGAGTCTTGGTCCGCCTGTTGTGGATCTTGTTCTGTTTGTTGCGCGGCTGTTTGTTGTTCGGTCGATTCTGACTCTGAGGAAGACGAGGACTGTTGCGGCGTTTGTTCAGATGACTGCTGCTGGGCCTGCTCTGAGTCTTGAGCTTGCTGGTCTGACTGTTGTGCTGATTGTTGCTGTTGCGACGGTTTAGGTTGCTCAGAATCTTGCTGTTGCTGTTGCTGTTGCTGTTGCTGTTGCTGTTGCTGTTGCTTTAATTTTTCGATTAAAGCCTTATTCTCGGCCGCTTCAGGGAATTTAGGCTGCAAACTTAAGGCTTGCTGATAGGCGTTAATGGCTTGTTGATAGTCACCCAATTGGGCAAGCGCATTACCTTGATTAAACCAGCCTGTGGCGCTATGGTCTTGCGCAAATAGCTGTTGGGCTTGCTGATATTTCCCGGCTTTGTAGAGTGCCGAAGCTTGCCATTGTGGATCGCGAAATTGTTCTGCGGCTTGCTGATAGTCACCTTGCTCGAAAGCCTGTTGTGCTTGTTGAGCTTGATTTTGCCATAAATCGATGGCGAAACTGGTTTTGGGCACGCCCAAGCAGGTGATGAATAAACAAACCAAAAGTAGGTCTGCGCGCCGGAGGTTGAGCAACAGCAATAACATGATTAACGGCAATAGCAGATAGCCAATATCTTTGCGGCCTTGCGTTTGTTGGTTAGCACTTTGCTGTGAGTTCGCTTCTCGGTGACGTAAGGATGCTAAATTTTCAATGTCGCTATTATCGGCACTGATAAATTGGCAAATACCGCCAGTTTGCTGGCATAAGGGGAGGAAGTTTTCGGCCTTTATTTCTGGGATCACAATGCTGCCGTATTGATCCTTAAGCATGCTGCCGTCTTCTAAGGGAATGGGGGCGCCTTGTTCGGTGCCTACCGCCAACATCGAAAAACGCAAGTGCTGTTTTTTTAGTATGTTCAGACTATTTTGTATTTGCTGTTCACTTAGACCATCGCCAATTACCACCACATCACCTTGGTTATATCCCGCTTGCTGGATCAATTCGGCAGCTTTACTTAAAGCAAGGGGCAGCATGGAGCCATGCACTGGCATTAATTCTGGTTTTAAATGTGGCACCAAGTTGGCTAAGGTATTGCTATCACTACTCAAGGGGCTCAGCACAAAAGCATCGCCAGCGTAGGCGATTAAAGCGGTCTCGCCGTCTCGCCATTGTTTGAGTAGATCGAGGGCTTTAAACTTCGCTAGTTCGACCCGGTCGGGTTTTACGTCACGGGCGCGCATCGAGTAGGACATATCCATAATTAATACCCGAGCGCTGCCATCTCGATAGAGCGGGATATTATCTGTCACGATACTGGGTCCAGAGAGACTGATAATAATGCAGCCCAATAGACTCGCTAAATGCCATTGTGAATGTTTTGTATGGCTGGGTTTACTGAGTAAGTATTTCGCCATACCGGGGCTCAGTAGTTGTCCCCAAGCCGATGATTCTCGACGTTGTTTGTTGATTAACAATCCCAGTAATATGGGACTAAGCAGTAACCACTCGGGGCGTAAAAAGCTAAGTGACCACACTAATTTGGCTCCTTGAAGTGAAAGCGGCGATTGAATATTGGACGGGCCAGCATTGCCAACAATAGGATGATCACAAAGGCAAGCGGCCAATAATATAACTCGTACTGTGGCCGGTAATATTGCTGAGCTTCAGAGATTGGATTGAGTGCGCCAATGGTTTGATAAATTTTCGCCAAATCTTCGCTGCTGCGTGCGCGATAGTATTTACCGCCAGTGAGTTTGGCGATTTGTTGCAGGGTGGCTTCGTCTAAGTCATGCGAAGGATTGACTTTACGTGTTCCAAACAAAGTTTGTTGGTAGAGTTCGTCGGCACCAATACCAATGGTATAAATCACCACTTTGTTTTTTGCTGCAATTTCAGCCGCTTGTATAGGCTCAACGGTGCCTGAAGTATTTTGGCCATCGGTTAGCAAAATTAATATCCGCTGTTCCGCGGGATGATCCATGAGTTGCTTGATGCCTTGACCAATCCCCTCGCCGATGGCGGTTCTATCACCCACTAAACCATGAACTAGCTCATCGACTTGAGTAAGTAAGGAATCTAAATCGAAGCTTAAGGGGGAGGCGAGGTAGGCGTGGTCTGCGAATAAAATCATGCCAATTCGGTCACCATGGCGCTGATCAATGAATTCTTTTAATAGGTGTTTTACGACCGTTAAACGGTCTACGCTTTGCCCCTGTAATTGCATATCTTGTACTTGCATGCTTCCCGACATGTCTACCGACAATAGTAGGTCTCGACCTTGTTCGTTAATCCCTTGCGTTTGTTCATCTAACCAAACCGGACGGGCGAGGGCGACCACTAAGCAGCACCATACCAGCCATTTAACGCCTCGCTTTAAGCGGGAGATTTGCGGCTGGAATACTACTTGTGTTTGGGCATATGGAAGGCTGGTATTGAGCAGCTGTTCCACTTGACCTTGTTGCTGGGCTGGTCGATTTCGCTCGATCAGCCATAACAGTGGTAAACATAGGAAGGCATAGGGCCACAGGAATTCAAACATTACTCGCCTCTTTACGACTGGCTTGGTTGGTGATTCCCAAAGGGGGTGAGATTTTACCTGTCAATAAAGTTGCCCAACTGAGCGGAGGAGCAACGTGTTTTAACCAGTACTCACATAAGTGCAGGGTTGCAGGTTCCAAAGCGATGGTTTCTGCGGTATAGAGTTGTCGCTGCCATTCGGCCTCTAAGGCGGTAAACTTACCGGGGGCGCGGGTGAGTTTGCTATCTAAGAAAGCTAACCAAGCCTGGCCAGTGAGAGAGGCGACCTGATGTCGTGGAAAATAACTAAGGGCCACCCGCTTCATTAGGATATTTAGCTGGACCAAATCGATGCTGGGATAGCTTTTTAATTCACGCAGCGCGGTTCGGCGCGTGCTGGTGAGTGTCCAATAGCGCCAGCTAATGAATAATAGGAGCGCTAAAACTACCAGACTTAAGCCTGCGACCAACCACCAACCAACAGCGGGTAAACCGGTTTCCAATTGGCTGGGCAAAATAATATCTTTGAGTGCGGCGAGGGGATTGTTTTGCTCAGGCATAGTCTTGCCACTCTAAGGCTGTTGAAAAGTGCTGATGAGGAATTCGAGCTTGCTGTAACATGGCTTGAATGTGTTGCTGGCGTTGACTCGCTCGCTGTTGATATTGCTCCCGAAAGGCTTTGTTATTCGGCTGCAGGTAAGCACTCGAAAGCCCTCGGCTCACTTTTAATTGTTGAGCGCCAGATGTGCTGGGTAGGGCTTGCTCCAGTGGATCGCTGATTTGCCAGGCAAATACTTGATTGTGGTTAGACAAACGTTGGAGTTGCAGCGCGGCGTCTTGGTCAAAGTGATAAAAGTCGCTGATAAGATGCACCTGATAACCAGTTTTAACTAGCTGGCATAGGGTGTCTAGGCTCGTATTCGGTTCCGACGGCGCTAATTGGGCGTGATTGAGCTGTTCAAATTGATGATTGTGTTGCTGGCAGATCACTTGCAATTGATTCAACCAGTGGCTTTTACTGGCGGCGGGTTTTTCATTGTGGCTGTGTTGCCCAAGATGCAACATCATGGCTACTCGCTCACCTAGGCCTTGGGCATACCAACCCAAACAGGCAGCCAGTTCACTGGCAAATACTGACTTTAATTTATTGCCGCTGCCAAAATACATTGAATGCGATAGATCTAAGAAAATAAACACCGGATGTTCACGATCTTCCCTAAACAGCTTGGTATGAGTCTTCCCCGTTCGTGCAGTAACTCGCCAGTCGATACAGCGAATATCATCGCCCGGTTGATAATGCCGAACTTCATCAAACTCCATGCCTCGTCCGCGAACCTTGCTTAAGCGGTTGCCATGGCGATGACTGGTAATCTGCCGCCATGGCGGCAGATTGAGATGCAGGGCGCGGGCCTCAATTAACTGCTCAATTGCCAATGTCACCGGTGACTGACGATTGATTTTATTCATTAAGCAAAGGCCACCAATTCGAGTAAACGAGCAATGACAGTATCGGCTTGGATCCCTTTTGCCTGTGCTTGATAGCTGAGTAATAAGCGATGTCTAAGCACTGGGTAGGCGAGTTGTTGGATATCTTCTGGGCTGACAAAATCTCTTCCGTGTAACCAAGCTCGTGCTCTGGCTGCTCTGGCGAGGGCAATACTGGCTCGCGGGCTGGCACCAAATTCCAACCATTGACTAAATTCGTCGGTATAGCGTTCTGGTTGGCGAGTTGCGACCACTAAGTCAACAATATATTGAGTGAGGGAGGGGGCGATATGCACTTCGAGAATAGCACGACGCAGGGCAAATAGTTTTTGCTGGGTGAGTGCTTCTGGTTGACGCAGATGAACCTGCTTGGCTTCACGCTCGGTGAGCTGCAAAATTTTCAATTCTGTTTCTGCATCAGGATAGCTCAAGCATAACTTAAACATAAAACGGTCGAGTTGCGCTTCGGGAAGCGGGTAGGTCCCTTCTTGCTCAATCGGGTTTTGGGTGGCCATCACCATGAATAACTTCGGTAGCGCATAGCTTTTACTGCCTACGGTGATTTGTTGTTCAGCCATGGCTTCTAACAATGCCGATTGCACCTTAGCAGGGGCGCGGTTAATTTCATCGGCGAGCACTAAATTATGGAAAATAGGCCCTTTTTGAAAACTGAAGCTCGCGGTTTCTGGATGAAAAATGTCGGTACCAGTTAAATCTGCGGGTAATAAATCAGGAGTAAATTGAACCCGGTGAAAGTCACCTTCAATACACTCCGATAAGGCTTTGACAGCTCGGGTCTTTGCCAGTCCTGGAGGGCCTTCAACCAGTATGTGACCATCGGCGAGTAGGGCGATAAGTAGTTGATCAATAAACTCTGTTTGGCCAACAATGCTTTGATTAAGATAATCGCGAATGGCTGATAAATTGTTATTGCTCATTGCATCCTCTAAATTGTCTGTCGCTTGCGGATAATAAAGCACTCTTGCTTAGGTCTCAAAAAATTTCCTTTAAATTTGGTAATTTAATATCAGTTTTAAGCGCTTGTTTGAAATTTGTAAATAAAAGGTTAATATACTGTCGTGAGGTCTGACCTCTTCATCGATGAAGGATACTTGAATGCACCAACAACAATCTTTAAGCACGGCCAATGGCGCTCGTATCGCCGTAGTCGCCGGTTTGCGCACCCCTTTTGCTCGTCAAGCGACAGCCTACCATGGTGTTCCTGCAGTTGACCTAGGAAAAATGGTGGTGAATGAATTAATTAAACGCGTTGATCTGGATGTGAAGCAGATCCAGCAGCTGGTGTTTGGTCAGGTGGTGCAAATGCCCGAAGCACCAAATATCGCTCGTGAGATTGTGTTAGGTACTCAATTGGATGTCTCAACCGATGCTTATAGCGTGTCGCGCGCCTGTGCCACCAGTTTTCAGGCAGCGGTTAATGTGGCGGAATCGATTATGGCCGGAACCATTGATTGTGGCATTGCAGGGGGCGCTGATTCTTCCTCGGTATTACCCATAGGGGTGAGTAAAACCCTGGCCAGAAGTTTGTTGGATTTGTCGAAGGCTCGCAGCGTTGCCCAGCGCTGGCGTATTATAAAGAAGCTGCGTTTTAAAGACATGTTGCCGGTTCCGCCAGCCGTCGCAGAGTACTCGACTGGAATGTCTATGGGGCAAACGGCGGAACAAATGGCCAAAAAACACGGTATTGCACGTGCCGCTCAAGATCAATTAGCCGTACGTTCCCATCGTTTCGCCCATCAAGCTTGGCAAGAAGGCAAACTTGATGGAGAGGTGATGGCCGCCTATTCAGAGCCATATCGTAGCTTTCTGAGTCGGGATAATAATGTGCGTGGTGATTCCAATGAGGAGAAATTGGCTCAGTTAAAGCCGGTCTTTGACCGTAAACATGGTTCCGTTACTGCGGCCAATGCCAGTCCGCTGACTGATGGCGCTGCGGCGGTACTGTTGATGCGCGAAGATAAGGCCAAACAAATGGCTTTGCCTATTTTAGGATATATTCGTAGTTATGCCTTCTCTGCTATTGACGTCCATGAAGACATGTTGATGGGCCCCTCCTATGCAACCCCTATCGCCTTAGATAGAGCTGGAATTAGCTTACAAGATCTGGACTTGATTGAAATGCATGAGGCTTTTGCGGCGCAAACTCTGGCCAATATTAAAATGTTTGCCAGCGATGAGTTTGCCAAGTCGATCGGCCGTGAGAGAGCTTTAGGTGAAATCGATATGGATAAATTTAATGTACTGGGTAGCTCTATTGCCTATGGGCATCCCTTTGCAGCGACAGGGGCTAGAATGATCACCCAGATGTTAAATGAATTGGGCCGCAGAGGGGGGGGGTTAGGCTTAACCACTGCCTGCGCCGCGGGTGGTTTAGGGCTTGCAATGGTATTGGAGGTTGAATAATGGAAGCGGCAAATTTTAGTTTAAGCATCGAAGCGCAGCTTGGACTGTTAAAAATTGATGTTCAAGGCGATAGCATGAATACCCTTAAAGCTGAGTTTGGCCCTCAGTTAGATGTCATCTTGGCTGAATTGGAAGGGCAAAGCCAGTTAAGAGCTTTGGTTATTTATAGTGGAAAACCGGATTCTTTCATTGCTGGCGCTGATATTAGTATGCTCGACGCTTGTGTGACTGAACAAGCCGCGCAAGCTCTCTCTCAGGCTGGCCATCAAGTATTCGCGCGTTTAGCTGGCTTACCTTTTCCGGTGATTGCGGCAATTCATGGTCCTTGTTTGGGAGGCGGTTTAGAGCTGGCGCTTGCTTGTGATTATCGTGTTTGTAGTACCGCAGAAAAAACTAACCTTGGCCTACCAGAAGTACAGCTAGGCTTGCTTCCTGGTGGTGGAGGTACTCAGCGTTTACCTAAATTAATTGGTTTACAGCGGGCTTTGGAAATGATGTTAACCGGTAAGCAGCTTCGCCCTAAACAAGCCTTGAAAAGTGGATTGGTGGATGAAATTGTGCCGCAGAGCATTTTGCTGGAAGCGGCCAAGAAGTATGTGGGCAAGCCAAAACGGAGGCCGAAGGCTAAGTTGAGTTTGTTATCACGATTGTTGGAAGGTAATCCCTTGGGCCGTCAATTGTTATTCTCGCAAGTGAGCAAACAAACCTTGAATAAAACACGGGGCAATTATCCGGCACCGCCGCAGATTATCGCCTGTGTACGATCGAGTGTTGAGCAAGGCGCTGAGCGGGCTTATCAACAGGAAGCTGAACGTTTTGCAAGTTTAGTGATGAGCCCAGAATCGGCCGCTTTACGTCGTTTATTTTTTGCCGCCAATGCGCTAAAGAAAGAGCAGCTGTTTGCTGGGGTTTCTCCCCATCCAGTTGAGCGAGTTGCAGTGCTAGGCGGCGGCTTAATGGGAGCCGGAATTGCCTTTGTCTCTGCCACTAAAGCTAAGGCTCAGGTTCGGATTAAAGATGTCAGTGAAAAAGGCGTGACGGGGGCTTTAAATTATGCCTATCGATTGCTCGATAAAAAGCGGCGACGTCGCTTCATTAGTCATGCTCAATTGCAAAAACAAATGAGTGCGCTGAGTGGAACCACTGATTTTAGTGGTATGAGCAATGCTCAAATGGTTGTTGAGGCGGTATTTGAAGATTTAGCGTTGAAGCAGCAGATGGTTGCTGATATCGAGCAACATTGTCAGCCGAAGACTATTTTTGCCAGTAATACTTCATCCTTACCGATTGCTCAAATCGCGGTAAATGCGGCTCGCCCAGCGCAGGTGATTGGTTTGCATTATTTCAGCCCGGTAGAAAAAATGCCCTTGGTCGAGATTATTCCGCATCAAGGCACCAGCGAGCAAACCATTGTGGATACCTTGCAGTTTGCTCGTCAGCAGGGGAAAACGGCGATCGTGGTGAAAGATGTGGCAGGTTTTTATGTGAACCGTATTTTGGCCCCTTATATCAATGAAGCGGCCCGCTTGTTATTAGAGGGACAAGCGGTTGAACACATCGATAAGACCATGCTTGATTATGGTTTTCCTGTGGGGCCGATGAGCTTGCTCGATGAAGTTGGGATTGATGTTGGCTCGAAGATTGCGCCGATCTTGGAAGCCGAATTTGGCGCTCGATTTAAAGCCCCAGAGGCTTTTGCAAAATTGATTGAAGATAAGCGTTTAGGCAAGAAAAATGGCCGTGGCTTTTACTTATACAGCAAGCATAAAAGAGCCAAAGCGAAACCGGTCGACCACGCGGTGTATAAGCTGCTTGGAGTGACGCCACAGCCGGCGATTGAAGCCTCACAGGTGAGTGAGCGTTGTGTTTATATGATGTTAAATGAAGCGGCTCGCTGTTTGGACGAAGGAGTGATCCGCAGTGCTCGCGACGGTGACTTAGGCGCCATATTTGGCATTGGGTTTCCGCCTTTCTTAGGAGGGCCATTTCGCGCCATGGACCAGATCGGTATTACAAGATTAGTCGATCAGCTCAGAGCGATGGAAGCGAACTATGGGGAACGATTTAGGCCCTGTGAGTCTTTGCTGAAGATGGCAGAGCAAGAGTTACGCTATTATCCGTAAAGAGCGGCCCAGAGCCCAAGCGAAGGCTTGGGCTCTGCAGCGTTTGGATTTCGCCTAGTTATAACTATACAACTTAGATGCTTGCTGAAATTTGACCCGACTGGTAATTGTATCACCGGTTTCTAAACGATGGGTATTCAGGGCATCCTGATTTTGATTTCCTCCACCATGACTATAAACCACCACCCGGTCACGCTTTTTACTCTTTAAGCTCATCATAAAGCGGACTAGATCCCGTCGTTCTAGTTTTTCAATACAAGCGGCCGCTGCTTGGCGCTGATTAAAGCTGAGATCTTTATTACCAATGCTGACCCAAAAGCGCTGAGCGCGGGTGCGCATGTTACTTTCCCGCTCTAGTATTTGAGCAATTAAACCCTGTTTACTATGACGCCATTGGGCATCACTTAGTTCAAACATCAGTACAGGGAAATCATCGAGAAAATCGTTGATGGCATCAAGCAAGGTTTGTGGGCGACCATGCGGGGATTGCACATAAAAAATAATCCCAGGGTGGCGATTTAGGGGAAGATTACCGGTGCCAACGATGTAGCCCAATTGCTGTTTGGTTCGTAATTCGTTGAAGAAGGTAGAAGTCATTATATGATTACTGAGGGTATATAGGGCGATATTTTCAGAGCTTAGATCATCACTTTGGTAATAAATCATTAAGGCAGAGTCACTTTGTTGGCAATCAACCTCATATAGCAGTGTACCTTGACCTTGAATACTAATCAGTTTTCGCGGTGTTTCTTTTGAGGGGATGGTATTTGGAGAGACCTCTTGTAGGATAAATGTGCCTAACTCAAGGATTTCTGATTGCGGCCAATTTCCATAGGCAAGCATTTCTATATGAATGTTTTGGTAGAGCGTTTTCACAAAATCAGGCAAGTGTTCTAACTCGACGTCGTTAAGTGCAGCTAATAATTCGCTGGGTGGCGGATTGTTTGGTTGTAGTAAAGATGTGAGCTGACTGAACAGTTGTGAGATTGGTTTTATTTGAGTTTGATTTTGCCAATGCTTACGCAATTGCTGCTTAATGATGTCAAAACGGGCGCGTTCAAAGTGACCAAACTTGCGATTATTTAAGATCATTTTAAGCAATAGAATTTGTTTATCGCTAAAACCGGATAAATGTAAAGTATAGCCCCCCTGATGAGCATAAAGCTGATAAGACATTCCAGCTATCTCTGCTTGATAAGTCATTTCGCTGAGATGATCGAGCATCAACTCAACCATCAGCCGAGTACAAACAATATTTCGAACCGAGGCGACAGCATAACTAGAGTCAACCGATAAATAGAGATGGCCCTTAGGCACTTTAAACTCGGGTTCATTGCTGAACCATAAACGAAAACCAGCTTGATCGATTAACAGTTGTGGTTTTGCTTCGTGACCATCAACTTTGGTGAGTGGGGCCTTATTGTAGCTGAGAAAAGGGTTGCTGCTGGGGAGTTGCAAACCATTCAGTAATTTTGGGCTAGTCCAGCGCGCTAAACGCTCAGCTTCGATGCTTTTGACTGCATAAGGGGTGAAGTACCATTTTGCTACTTTGTCACATTGTTGATTGGGGGATACCACATTGATCCGCATATTGTGTGGTTCTAATTTACTTAGGCAGTGCTTGATTAAATCGTGATCATAAGACTCCATAGCATAGTCTGCGTATATCACGTCTTCTGCGGGGTAGTGCTGGAGATTAATTGCCAGATGTGAGACGAAGTCGATTGCTCTCGATTTTTCTTGATATAAAAAAGCACGTTCAAAAACTTGTTGTTTTTCTTGATAGCGCCAAGCTTGCAAACCTTGTTGGTTGATGAGCTTTAAATAACTAAAAGTGGCATCAATGATTTGATCAATACATTCGACACCTTGATCGGTCAGACTATAGCTAATCGAAAAATCTTTAAAATTATGACCGCTAATCCCCCCACCGGCTGCCATCGAATTAATTAGGCCTGCGTGACGTAATAAGGCCACTAAGCTGCCAGGTCCTTCATAGCCGAGTAAATGGGCGATATAGGTGAGCGGTTTAGTGCGATAGAACTTATCCATATTGCTAAAAGCAAAACTTAAGCTTAATTTTTTTACTTCTTTGACTGCTTGAATATGGCTTTCTATGCCGAGTTGTTCAGCCAAATATAAAGGGGGGAAGCTCAGTGGTGAGACATTTAAGCGTTGGATTGGACTAAATAATTGTTTGACATAAAGTTCCAAGGTATCTAAAGCTTGAGGGCTAATTAATGCAAGAGTCATTAAATCTGCGGAATAGTGGCTTTGATAAAAGTTAATTAAATCATCGCGAATCGAAGACTCAGCATTGTCGCTTAAGGTATCAAGGTTACCTACCGAGAATTGACTAAAGGGGTGCGCTGGATTAACCGTTTCTTTGTGTACTTGGTAAATTCGACGTACATCATCTTTGAGTTTGAGCTGGTATTCAGAATTTACCGCTTGGCGTTCACGTTCCACTAAATCGGGATTAAAACAGGGGCAAATGAAAAATTGACTAAAGCGGTCTAATGCTTCATCGAACCATTGATGTTCAATGTCGAAATAGTAGTTAGTATGTTCGGTCCCTGTCCATGCGTTGTTGCTGCCACCATGACGATTAATGAAACTTTGATATTCGCCAGCCACAGGGTAAGAATCCGTACCCAAGAATAACATATGTTCGAGGAAGTGCGCCAAGCCCTCTCTCCCCTTTGGATCGTTAAAATAACCAATGTTTACCGCCAGAGAAGCGGCTGACTTTTGCACGCTTTCATCTTGAATTAACAGCACCTTAAGACCATTGTCGAGGGTGATTGAACGATAATTTTTCGGATCATTGGGGCTGATACGCAAGGCAAGTGTCCTTGTTGAAGTGAGTCATATGATTATCAGTCTCTTGCGAGGAGCTTGCAAACTCTGATGGATGTTTTGTGGCATTTCAATTAAATTAGCAGCCGAAGAATCAAATATACGCGTTTATTCACCCTTATTAAAAAGAAGAATCATTCTATGCAAGTTTTTATTATGCGCCATGGTGAAGCAGAGATGTTTGCTAACACGGACAGCGAACGGGCGCTTAATCAAGCAGGCTTACAAGAAGTTGGCAAAATGGCGGCGTACCTAGCACCTAAACTGACCAAGCTTGACTATGTCTTGCTCAGTCCTTATTTGCGTGCGCAACAAACATGGCAGTGTTTGGCTGAATACTTACCTGAGCCATCTAGATTAATTGAAATGGAAGAGTTGACGCCTTCAGGAGATGAAGCGGCAGTGATTGGTTTAATTCATGAGCTCGGGATTGAACAACCGACAGCAACCGTGCTTGTCGTATCACATTTACCCTTGGTGGGTTATCTGGTGGGGGGGCTGGCTGCGGAAGCTGGTGCACCTTTGTTTAGTACCGCGGCCGTGGCTGAATTGAGCCTTACGGATAGTCATGATTTAGTTTCCTTACAACATCCAATTAGCTTGTGATATTCGGTTTTATATACTCCGTCAGTGTTGTTTGACCAGTTTATTGTTTAAAATCACAAAGGTTCCTAGTTTTTTGTACTTTTGGGATCTGGCTCGCGGAACCATTAATTAAGCTGCGAAAGTCTTAGAACAAGCTAAACTCTACTTGTATCATGATTGTGTTGAAACAAGTAGTGGACGCCTCAAATGAAAATATTTTCACGTTATTCGCCAGTTAAAATAGCTCGTTATGTTAAAGCATTTTTTAAAGGACGCTTGTATATCCGAGGACGCGGAGCTTATCAATTTCAAAATGGCAAGTTAGCCACACTACCGAATTATAAAACAGGCAAGCATCGGCAAACCGTGGCTGAAGTCAATCAACAAATTGATGACTTCAGAAAAAAAGCGGCTTAAAGCCGATCTGTATTTGATGAAAAAACCACTCTAAAGAGTGGTTTTTTCATATCCGGACTGAACCAATATGAGTAAGGCACTGGAGCCGCCGTGGTCTTTCGGCGCTTGATGAAAGGCTAATACCGCAGGATGCTGAGCAAGCCACTGAGGCACCTTGGTTTTCAGTATCTGTTGTCCATGACCATGCATTACCGAGGCAACATGGTAATGTTGTTGTTGGCATTCCACCAGCAGAGCGGCGATTTCTTGTTTGGCCTGACGCTGTGTGAGTCCGTGTAAATCTAACAAAATTTCAGGTTCGTAATCGCCCCGGCGTAATTTTTTTAGCTCATAGGGATCACAATCTGTACTTTGCCAGCGCATTGGTCCTTCGTCGGGCAGTAGCGGATGGTATTCATCAGAAAAGAAGAATTGCGCATTATTTAACAGAGCGCGTTGCTGTTTTTCCCTTTGTTGGCTTTTTTGCTTGATTCGTGTGGGCTCAAGACTTATTTTATCTTGTTTTATCTGGCGAACCCCTTTGAGGGCTTCCTTGAAGGCTAAAAAATCTTCGTCAGTTGGTTTTTTCATTTATTAATATCAGTTGTGCCTGAAGCCATTTATGGGTGATTGTACTTAATCTGGAGGCCAAATTGGAAAAGATATTTATCGAAGAAGCAATCGATGACTTACACACTATTCAAGATATGATCCGCTGGGCGGTGAGTCGATTTAATGCTTCAGGCGTTTTCTATGGTCATGGAACAGATAATGCGTGGGATGAAGCTGTGCAATTGGTGTTACCAAGCCTTCACTTACCCTTAGATGTTGATCCCGAAGTGCGACATGCTCGATTGACTCGTCAAGAACGTGGCCTGCTGGTGGAATTAGTGGTGAAGCGAGTTCAAGAGCGTTTACCCGTTGCTTATTTAACCAACAAAGCATGGTTTGCTGGACTCGAGTTTTATGTGGATGAGCGGGTATTAGTGCCTCGCTCGCCCTTCGCTGAATTGATTGAGACTCAATTTTCTCCTTGGTTAATTGAGTCTCCGCAGCGAATTTTGGACTTGTGTACGGGGAGTGGCTGTATTGCGATTGGTTGTGCTTATGCCTTTGCAGAGGCTGAAGTCGATGCAGTGGATATATCTGAAGATGCGCTTGCAGTCGCAGAAATTAATATTCAAAACCATGGATTAGAGCAGCAAGTTACGCCAATCTTGTCGGATGGTTTTAAGGCACTACAAGGCTTAACTTATGATTTGATTGTGAGTAACCCGCCTTATGTTGACGCCGAAGATATGGGCAATTTGCCTGAAGAGTTTAAACATGAGCCCGAGTTAGGCTTAGCTTCTGGGTTTGATGGTTTACAATTAACCAAACAAATCTTGGCTGAAGCAGCAGCACATTTAAACCCGAACGGCTTATTGATTGTTGAGATCGGTAATAGCCAAGTTCATATGCAGCAGCAATTCCCAGAAGTTCCTTTTACTTGGATCGAATTTAGTAATGGCGGGCATGGGGTTTTCATTATTAGTCGTGAGCAATTGTTAGACTGCGGCTCGCTATTTAAACAGTAAGGATAGAGTGAATGGCAGGAAATAGCATCGGCCAACTTTTTAGGGTGACGACTTTTGGTGAAAGTCATGGCGCAGCATTGGGCTGTATTATTGACGGTTGTCCTCCAGGCTTAGAAATCAGTGAAGCGATTATTCAGCAAGATCTGGATCGTCGTAAACCAGGTACCTCTCGTTACACCACCCAACGTCGTGAAGCGGATCAAGTAAAGATATTAGCAGGTGTTTTTGAAGGCAAAACTACTGGTACTTCAATTGGTTTAATGATTGAAAATACCGATCAGCGTTCGAAAGATTATTCGAACATTAAAGATATGTTTCGACCGGGGCATGCCGATTATACCTACCATCAAAAATATGGTACTCGTGATTATCGGGGTGGTGGTCGTTCTTCGGCACGAGAAACTGCAATGCGGGTTGCTGCTGGGGTGATTGCGAAACAATATCTTAAGCAACAGTTTGGCGTGGAAATCCATGCTTACTTGAGCGAATTGGGTCCAATTAAAGCCGAAATTATTGATTTTGAACAAATCGAGCAAAATCCATTTTTCTTTCCCGATGTGAGTAAGCTCGATCAATTAGATGAGTTTATGCGAGACCTTAAAAAAGAAGGTAATTCTATTGGCGCCCGTTTAAGTGTGGTGGCTACGCAAGTACCTGTAGGACTTGGTGAACCCGTGTTTGATCGATTGGATGCCGATATTGCGCATGCATTAATGGGCATTAATGCGGTTAAAGCGGTAGAAATTGGTGATGGTTTTGCCGTCGTCAATCAAAGAGGCAGCGAACATCGAGATGAAATGACTCCCGAGGGCTTCAGTTCGAATCATGCTGGCGGAATTCTGGGGGGGATATCCTCGGGTCAAGATGTGATCGCCCATATTGCGTTAAAACCAACCTCCAGCATTACCGTTCCGGGTAAAACTATTGATAAATATGGTCAGCCGATCGAAGTTGTCACCAAGGGGCGTCATGATCCTTGTGTGGGGATCCGTGCAGTGCCAATTGCCGAAGCGATGTTAGCGATTGTATTAATGGATCATTGCTTGCGTCAAAGAGGGCAAAATGGCACGGTAAACACCGAAACGCCCATTTTGCGCTAAGTTAAATTTTGACGCGATATAGAGCCCTTAAGTTATCGACTTAGGGGCTTTATTTTGCCTAAACTGAGAGGCTCAGTGATGATTCTTGATGATGTCGAACAGTTGATTGGTTTGTTTAATCAAACTTTTGTGTCTTTTAATACGATTTTGGTCGAAGGCGACGAAGAACCAATTTACTTACCCGCCGATCAACGCTTTAGTCAACATCGGGTGGTATTTGCGCATGGCTTTTACGCCAGTGCCTTACACGAAATTGCTCACTGGTGTATTGCTGGTAATGCTCGACGTCAACTGGAAGATTATGGTTACTGGTATCATCCTGATGGTCGTGATCAATCGTTGCAGCAAAAGTTTGAACGAGTTGAGGTAAAACCACAAGCTATCGAATGTGCATTTTCTAAAGTGGCGGGTCGTACTTTTCAAGTGAGTGTAGACAACTTATCGGGTTATCAAAGCGATCGGCAAGCTTTTAGCCAAGCGGTACAGCAGCAGTTTTTAGATTTTCAAAAACAAGGTTTTCCATCTCGTGCTCAACAGTTTATTGAGGCTTTAGCAAAGCTACGAGCATCATTAAGCGGGTAACTCTGAGGGACTCATGATTAAAATTGGTTTGTTGATTAATCCGGTGGCTGGCATCGGTGGTAGTGTTGCTTTGAAGGGATCCGACGAAGTGGTTGAGCGCGCTTTAGCGATGGGAGCAGAAAAGAAAGCGATGCAGCGTGCGGTTCAGGCTTTGCAATGTTTAGTACCTTTGGCGGAGCGTTTTTGTGTCTTGACCGCATCGGGTGAAATGGGCGAACAAGTATGTCAGCAATTGGATTTTAATCATCGCGTACTCTATCAAGCCCATTCGCCAAGCAGCGCTGTGGATACCAAGGAGGCTGCTGCCCTGCTCAGCGAACAACGACTGGATCTACTGGTTTTTGTTGGTGGAGATGGCACCGCCCGCGATGTGCTTAGTGTTGTTGGATCGCAACAAAACTGTTTGGGTATTCCTGCCGGATGTAAGATCCACTCTGCCGTATATGGGGTCACGCCAAAGGCGACCGGGATGGTGATTGCAAAGTTGCTACGTGGTGAGATCTTGAGTTTGAAAGTTGCTGAGGTGATGGATATCGATGAACAGGCTTTTCGTCAGGGGCGGGTGCGAGCTAAGTGTTTTGGTGAAATGCGAGTGCCTGATGAGCTTCATTATGTACAAGCGACTAAACAGGGCGGCATGGAAGTCGAAGACCTTGTGTTACAAGATATTGCCGCAGAAGTTATCGAATTAATGGACGACCAGCAGTTTATTGCAGGATCGGGGTCGACTGTTGCCGCAATAATGCAGGAGTTATCACTAGCTAATACGCTTCTGGGAGTAGATTTGGTTAAAGATCGTCAAATCCTTCAACAGGATTTGACCGAAGCGGAGTTGATAAATAGAATAGCCTCCGTAAAAACGCAGTTATTACTAACAATTATTGGTGGCCAAGGTCATTTGTTTGGTCGAGGCAATCAGCAACTCAGCCCTCGGGTGTTGCGATTGATTGGCCGAGAAAATATTGTTGTGGTAGCGACTAAAACTAAACTTAAATCTTTGCATGGACGCCCGTTGATAGTTGATACTGGCGATACAGAACTAGATAAATATTTATCTGGAAGCATCAAGGTAATTACTGGTTACCGCGATTATATTATGTATCGAGTATCGAACCCTGAAAATGAGGTTACCGATGCTCAAAAATTATGTCTCCCTACTTCAGTTGTTCCTGAATAGTTACGAAAATAATCTTAATGCGCCGCCAAAAAATGTGGTGCAGTATTTGAACGATCACTTGGGAGTCGCTGTGACTCAAACAGAGTTAAGTCGCTGTCCGATGATCCATAGTTTAAAGTCTCACATGCATATGGCCTTACTTGATGCTTACTTTAATGGTGAGACTGATGAGACCATGCAGCTGCAAGCAGAAGCATTGTGGCGTGATATGATTCAATTTGCCGACAAACAACAGCAAGACATTACTGCGGTTGCTTAAAAATGGATTCAAGTCGATTTTAGTGTCTGGGTAGGATTATCGTTATACTAAACTCATTACTGATTGATTTTGCTTGCTCAGGTCCACTATGACTAGGTTTAAGTCGATAATTTAATGAGTCGAATGGCTAAAAAAGCAAAGCCTTGGCTTTGCTTTTTTTATTTGTTTTACTCTGGTTGATGGACGCTGGTTTGATTACGGCCTTGATCTTTACTTCGGTACAAGGCTTGGTCGGTATTGCTTAGCCATTCTTTCTCACTCGCTGTCTGTTTGTCTAGTTGGGCGATGCCTAAACTAATCGTAAAGGGGACTTCTACACCTTTAACTAACGGGTTCATCTGAGCTACTTCCAGACGTAACCGTTCAGCAAAAACTAAAGCATGTTTGGCGTCAGTATTGGTGAGGATGATTGCAAACTCTTCTCCGCCATAACGCCCCGCAATATCGGTTTTACGCATAATGTTGCGTAATGTCTCTCCAAGTAAGCTGAGGATTTTGTCTCCCGTGGGGTGGCCATAGTTATCGTTGATATGTTTAAAATGGTCAATATCAAACATCAGCAGCGATGTTGGTTGAGCCGTTCTGACATAGCGCTCATATTCTTGTTCCAAGCGATCTTGCCAGTAGCCACGATTGTAAAGTTGAGTGAGCTTGTCGGTACGACTGAGCACCTTAAGTTTTTCGTTTACTTTTATGGTTTCGAGTCTGTTGACTGCGCTATCGGTAACATCATAAATAATTAAACTAATATGAGTTACCACGCCGGTTAGAGAGGTGAGCGGGATAATGGTGATATTTTGATACATAAAATCTACCGTACCAGTGATTGGCCGATAGTTTTTAAATGGAAATACATGAGGACGTTGCTCCCAGGTTGTGAAAGCGCGGTTTTTTAAAAAAAATACCGAATCGATCTTATGTTTTAACCAGTCTTCGGGAAGCTCTGGAAATAAGCTAAATATGCTTTGGCGCTGGGCTTGGTCGGCGCGAAGACCACTATGCGCCTCCATAAAATTGTTCCAAATTTGAACATTATAGTCTTTGTCTAGTACGACCAAACCGACATCGATGGTTTGTATCATGTCTAGCATCCAGTGGAACTCGTTCATTTCATTTTGATGTTGGTTCATGATGATCAAATAAGTAAGAGATTTTATTGTTAAGTGTTGGCAAGGAATCTTCGGTAATCAACAGTAACAAGTCACATTGAATATTGTGCTTTTCAATGGTGTAGTTGATCTCAATAGCTAAAGTTTTTTGCCAGCGATGGGTATTGTTTGCGATTAGTTCACTAAGATTACAATGTTGACCTAATACAACGGGGTGTCCTTGTGAAAAGCCAAGGTCGAGTTGATCAGAGACGCCTTGTAAACATGCCCCAATCAGAATATTGGCGATGTCCATCAGCACTTCCAGTTGACCGTTATCGTCAAGTTGTCCTTTATATTTCATTAATTTAGACATATCGGTGAAGCTTGAATCATGAAATAGCAGTAACGCCTCTCCGGCAATACCTGCACCAATGAAACCTTGGCATACTGCTGACATTTGTTCATTTTCTTCAACCGAGCTCAGTGCCATATGTAGTTCACTGGTTTCCAAAATGTTGACATTGGGGATGGGTAATACAATAAATGTATCGAGCAAACGCGCGAGTAAATCAGCGGCTCTACCCATGGCAACGTTGGCTATTTCCTGATAATGGTCTCGATAATCAACGATTTTGGGTGACAAAGTGTCTTTTGCAGGCGCGGGCATTTGGTCTAAAGCCGCTAAATCGCTCTCTAACTCGAGTAATTGCTGGGACTCAACGATGCCATAAGCCAATAGTATTTCGTCAATTTTGGCTTTGTTTGTCGGTTTTTTTATAAAATCTAAGGCGCCGAGTTGTTTTACGCGAGAGTAGGCTTCTGGCTGAATATCTCCAGAGACTACAATGATCAGTGCTGGTAAATCATTGCTTTGAACTTGCTGTAGTACTTCGTAGCCATCCATGATTGGCATGTTTAGGTCGAGAAACACCACATCGCCTTTTCCTTGGCGAATTAAGTCTAAGCCTTCTTGTCCATTTGTGGCAAAGCTGATCTCGACATCCCAGCCTGGCGGTAGACTACGTGCCATTTGTTTTCTAGCGAGATTGGAATCATCGCAGATTAAAATAGGTAACGACATAATATATTATCAACTCTCCTTGTCTTTTTACAGTATGAGACGAAATGCCTTGTTTGCTAAGGCGGAAGCGGTAAAAGTTTACATTGAGGGGCTGCGCTTTGACGTTCTTCACAAAAACAGCCTTGGTTTTATATCTAAAGATAAGTTTAGTCGAGAAGTATTTGATTATTCGTTAAAGTTTTATGCTTAACTAAAACAGCTGATATGCTGAAAGCTCAAGTATTTAATATGTCCAATGACTTAAATCTCGATTTCGTGCCGATAATCGATTATCTAGAGGACCAAATGTGAGACGAGCGAAATGGAATGGTAGAGTTATCCTATTGGTTTTTATATTATTTTCTCCAGTAGTCCATGCTGCGTCGGTACAAAGCGAGATCGAATATTATGATGTTAATGCGGGGGATTTAAAGCAACTTCGCGCTCAACTCATGTCTGAAGGCCCGCTGAAAAGAGGGCATCATTATAGTATTTCTGGACAATATTTGTTTAATTGGACTCCGAAAGTTGCGCGTAGAAACGCGCGTTGTGAGTCTTTAAGTCCCGAACTATTGTTACGCGCCGAGTTAATTATGCCGCGCTGGATAAGCCAAAGTAAAGCTGACTTTGCGACTCAACAATCATGGATAAGCTATATTGCTGCGGCCCAGCAATATCATCAAAAAATTGCTTGGCTCATTGAACAAAGTGCAGAACGTTTTGTTCAACAAACCAAAGGCTTGTCGGCTGCTGGTTGCCAACAACTAGAAGCGCTTATCAATGCTAAAGGGCGAGCTGCTTTAGCGAATGCGCGGCAAAAAATCCGAACCTACCAACGTCAAACTGCCTATGGTGAATCATTAGGTTTAACGATACCTTAATTCTAAGGGGCGATTTTTAAGTAGGCGTCGATTCCAAAATCGGTGTGGATGCAGATTATTTAAGGTGGATAGCTTCACAGGGATCGGTTCTTCACAAAGCTGAGCAGCTAACAATTCACCAGCAAAAGGCGCACTACAAATACCACGTGAACCAAAGCCTGTGGCAACAAAACAGCGAGGATAGGCGGGAGGACTTTGCTTCTGCCAGTTCAGTAAATAGTCGGGGTGATAGATCCGTTCTAGATCTGGTAATTGTCCTAATAGCGGGAAGTGGTCTCGCACTACACAGCGTATCGCGGCTCGGCCTTTTAGGTCCGCAAATTCAAGTTGTGTATTCCAACTTTGGGCTTGGCAATCGCGCAACGACTGTAAGTTCTCTTGGCCTTCTTGCTCATTGAGCTGGGTCTCTAAGTTGTTTCTTTTATAGCTCGCGCCAATGCAGTGTTGTTGATGATTGGCTGGCGTGAGGTAACCCTCATAACATAAGATTTTCTTTAGTTTAGAAAGCTGCGGGCTGCTCTGAATATGGCTCACTTGGCCACGCACTGGAGTGAGTGGTAATTGACGGCCTTGCTCTAACGCTAACAATTGGTGCGCATTGCAAAAAACTAGATTGTCATGCTCAATAGTGGCGTTTTCGAAGTGCAGTTGAACGCCTTGCTCTGCAATATCGAGTTTTTTAAGCTGATGCTGATATTGAATATTTAGTAGACCGCTATTTTGTGCCGCAATTAATAGCGCCTCAACACATTGCTTGGCATTGATCCAGCCAGCTTTAGGATAATATAAGGCTTCACTGGATAATTTTAAGCCCGCCAATTCACTCGCTAGTTCGGCAGAAACTATATCGACCAGCTCCTTAGGATAACCTGCTTGCACAATATTTTGATTTTTTTTGGCTGATTTACTATCGTGGCTTAATTGCAGTAGCCCACAATACTGATGTTCGATACTCAAGTTCTGTTGTGTTAACTGGGCAATGATTTGCCGTTGGTAGTTGAAGGCGTGTTGAAAAAAGTCACTCACATGTGGCTGATTAGGACTGAGCAGGGGGTAAACCGCACCTTGTCGATTCCCCGACGCTTCGGCTGCAGCTTGTGTCGCTTGTTCGTAAATGGTGACTTTGATGCCCCGCTTAACTAGCGCATAGGCGAGGCTGGCACCTGCAATGCCGGCTCCGATAATCGCAACATCGTCCTTTGCCTGGATGCCTTTACGATGATATAAACCTTGCGCTAGGCTAGGCAGCTTTTGAGCTGCCTGATATTGGCCGATTAGCATTTCTCGCTTTCGACCATAGCCTTTGGTTTTTCTTGCCTCAAAGCCTGCACTGATTAAGCCTCGTCTGACAAAACCTGCGGCGGTGAAGGTGGCGAAGTTAGCTTCAGGAACGGACAATTTTGCCATACCATTAAATAAATCCTGCGACCACATGTCGGGATTTTTACTGGGAGCGAAGCCGTCGAGAAACCAGCTATGAACTAAACCTTCGTCGGGGCACGGTATTTCGGGAAGGTGCTGATGCACATCGCCGACCCAAATATCTAAGGTGATCGCAACCGGGTGGCTAAAATTTATGCGATGACATCCTGGTGTCATAATCTCTGGATAATATTTCACTAGCTGGCTGGCAAATTCATTTAATTCGGGCCACTGAGCTAAGGCTTGGCTTAGATCTTTTACTGCTAAAGGATGTTTTTCAAAGCTAATAAAATGCAGTCGTTTGACAGCCGTTGATGGCTGCTGAACTAAAAATTGTTGGTAGTGTTGCCAGGTGGCTAGAAAATTAAGGCCAGTTCCAAACCCGGTCTCGGCAATGACATAGCTGGTTTTATTGTGGTTAAGCCAACGTTCAGTAAGTTGATTTTGTTCAATAAATACATAACGACTTTCGGCTAATCCATTATCGATAGAGAAATAGACATCGTCGTAGTCGGTCGCCACTGGTGTGCCTTCGGGACTCCAATGGATGGTTGCAATGGTGCTGTTGTTCTCATTATTTGTCGAAGACAAAATTTAACCTCGATTTTTACTAGAAAGTTTAAGCGTACACGTGTACTCTCATCCGACCAGATTAAGCTGCAAAATGGGTAACATAGCAGCAAATACAATCCGTGAGACCATCTGATGAAAAGAGCAGTTATCACCGGGCTAGGTATTATATCTAGTATCGGTAACAATAAAGAAGAAGTATTAGCATCATTGCAGGCTGGTAAGTCAGGCATTACTCATTCAGCTGAATTTGAAGAAATGAAGTTGCGTAGCCAAGTATGGGGTGATTTAAAAGTTAATCCTGCGGAGCATATTGATCGTAAGGTCATGCGTTTTATGGGCGATGCTGCTGCGTTTTCATATATGTCTATGGAGCAGGCGATAGCTGATGCGGGTTTAGGCGAAGCTCATGTATCTAACGAGCGCACCGGTTTAGTGGTGGGTTCCGGTGGTGCGTCTTCGAAAAACCAAACTGAAGCTGCCGATATCTTACGGACTAAAGGTGTTCGTCGTATCGGCCCTTACATGGTGCCGAGAACGATGTCGAGCACCACCTCAGCCTGTTTAGCAACACCTTTTAAAATAAAAGGTGTGAACTATTCAATTAGTAGTGCTTGTGCAACCAGTGCACACTGTATCGGCCATGCTCTTGAGTTAATTCAATTAGGTAAGCAAGACGTGGTATTTGCGGGCGGTGGGGAAGAGTTGCATTGGAGCCTGGCTATGGAATTTGACGCCATGGGCGCTTTATCAACCAAGTTTAATGAGACACCAGAACTTGCTTCTCGTACCTATGATACAGACCGTGATGGTTTTGTAATTTCAGGTGGTGGCGGTATGGTGGTGGTTGAAGAGCTTGAACATGCACTGGCTCGGGGCGCTAAAATTTACGCTGAAATCGTCGGTTATGGCGCAACTTCTGATGGTTATGACATGGTTGCGCCTTCGGGCGAGGGCGCAGTACGCTGTATGCGTCAAGCCATGCAGAATCTGACGGGTGATATTGATTATGTGAATACTCATGGTACCTCTACTCCTGTCGGTGATGTAAAAGAGTTAGGGGCGATTCAGGAAGTGTTTGCTGGTAATAGCCCTCTGATTAGTGCAACTAAAGCGATGACGGGTCATGCGCTAGGGGCCGCCGGTGTACATGAAGCAATATATTCTTTATTGATGATGGAAAATGACTTTGTTGCACCGAGCATCAACATCAATACCTTGGACGATCAAGCCGAAGGACTGAATATTGTGGTCAATCAAGCTCAACCGGCCAAATTAAATCGTGTGATGTCGAACAGTTTTGGTTTTGGTGGCACAAATGCCACTTTAGTGATGGAACGCTTTCAAGACTAAAAACCTAGTGCTAGGTGAATGAGCCGCCAGCAGGCGGCTTTTTTGTTTTTTAGATCTCTGAACTGGTATTTTTCACTAAAAAATAACGCCGTGTATCTGCAAGCTTAAAGTTCACCGAACTCTCGCTTGTGTTATATTGCTGCTATTGAAAATCGTGGATTGCAGTTGAACGCGAAATGAAAATAGTTGTAGATGAAAATATCCCCTTCGCCCAGCAAATATTAAGTCAACATGGCAAAGTTGTGCCAGTCGATGGACGGACGATGCGGGCTGAGCAGTTGCTTGATGCGGATGCGCTGCTGGTGCGCTCGGTAACCCAAGTAAATCGAAAATTGCTTGCGCAGGCGCAAAATCTGAAGTTTGTTGGCACCGCAACCATTGGTACCGAACATGTCGATCAATGCTATTTGGCGCAGCAAGGGATTGCCTTTGCTAGCGCGCCGGGCTGTAATGCCGTTGCGGTTGGTGAATATGTTATTACTGCTTTGCTGGCTGCGGCTGATTTTCGTCAGCAGCCTTTACAAGGTCAAACGATAGCGATTGTTGGCGCAGGTAATACCGGGAGCCAAGTCGCTAAATGTGCAGCTGCAGTTGGCATGCAAGTGTTGTTGTATGATCCACCTCTGGCCGACCTGGGACAGCTAAGTCACTCGGTAAGCTTTGAACAAGTGCTCGCTGCAGATATCATTAGCTTACACGTACCTTCGACTAAAACTGGCGAATATCCAAGCTACCATTTGTTTAATCAAACGGTGTTAAGTCAGCTGCAGCCTCGGCAAATTTTAGTCAATGCTTGTCGTGGAGAAGTCATCGATAACCAAGCGTTATTAGCTTTGGCCGAGCAGCAATTGGCACCATTACTTATTTTAGATGTTTGGGAAGGAGAACCAGCGGTGCTGACTCCTTTGGTTAAGCATGCATTTATCGCGACACCACATATTGCTGGCTATAGCCTTGAAGGAAAAATGCGTGGTACTAGTATGGTTTATCAGGCCATGTGTCAAGCTTTAGGCTTAAAGGTGAATGATATTAGTGACCAGCTATTGCCGTTGGCCGAGTTTAATGAGATCCGTGTTGCGGCATTATCTAGTGAGGCACAACTGACCAAACTGAGTCAGTTGGTGTACGATATTTTTGCCGACGATCGACGCTTTCGAAGTCATGGTTTAAGCCCAGAAGGCTTTGACCAATTAAGAAAACATTACCCGCAGCGCCGCGAATTTAGTGTATTGCGGGTGGTTAATCAAGAGAAGCAAGCTGAGTTAGCTCAACTTGGTTTTAATCGTTAAGAGAAAAAATAGATGCAACAGTTTCATAATGTCGCCATTATTGGCGCCGAAAGTGAGTTAAGCCAACATTTGTTGAGTGAGCTTGAACAACGTGAGTTTCCTCTGGCGCAGCTTTTTCCCATCAATGTAGAAGCTGAAGTCGAAGAAGATCGCCAGTTAAAGTGGCAAGGGCAGTCAATAGATGCGGCTGATCCGCAATTAGTGAATTGGTCAGAATTGAGTATTGCTTGGTTAATGTCTAATCAGGAATCCGCTCTCGATCTGGCTGAACAAGCCTGTCAGTTGGGTTGTATCGTGATTGATATGGTTGACGCGAAACCTGAAACTGCGACTTGGGTTCATGCAGACCTTAACCCCGAACATATTGCTGAGGGGGTCACCGAGCGTTGGTTGTCTTGTCCTTCTAGTTTGGCCGGACAGCTGTCTTTGTTGTTGCATATCATTCAGCAAGATGTCGAGCTTGAGCGGGTCGAAGTGAACGCGCTGCTTAGTGCGGCCAACAAAGGCAAAGCGGGGGTTGATGAGTTAGCGGGACAAACAGCGCGTTTGTTAAATGGTCTTCCTGTAGAAGCCAAGCTTTTCCCTCAGCAATTAGCCTTTAATATGCTACCTGAACAAGGAAATGAGCTGCTACAGGGGAGCAGTGAGTTTGAAGCTGAGTTAAGTTTGCAATGTCGCTATCTGTTGCAAGCCCCTGAATTAAGTATCAATGTTAGTGCTATGCATGTTCCAGTATTTTATGGTGATAGCTTGTCTGTGCATCTATATGCGACTTATGCTTTAGATAGACTGACTATTTGTGAATACTTGGAGCAACACTCCGCTTTTGAATTGATAGAAAACGAATTGGTGACCCCCGTTAGCAATATTGCGAATAGCGATACCATCTCGATTAGCCGTTTAAGGCAGAATTTGAGTGATGAACGTGGCTTGAATCTTTGCTTGATGGCTAATAATCCATTAGCGGGGGTGGTGAAGAATGCTGCGCAGATCGGCGAAACCTTGATAAAACAATATATTTAATTGAGTAAGCGGTTTAGATTATTGACACTGCGCCGATAACTCTAGTTGAGGAAAAGCGCAGTAAAATGGGATCTAGGCGTAAACTGTTAGCTGTTTAGCTAGATCAGCTTTTGTTAGCTGGTTATATTAAAGAGATAACAAGGATTGAGTTATTCAGTCTAAAGGATGAACACAAGGAAATACTATGGGGCGGAAGATTTCCCTCGTTGCATTGTCAGCCGTTTTATCACTGATGGTATTAAGACCTGCCATTGCCGAAGACAATGGAACCTTTTATGTCGAGTTAGTTGGCCCCGACGAAGTCGTTGGAGAGCCTGAGCCGCAAATTTATGGCCCAGTACGCAGCAACGATACCTTATGGGCGATTGCCAGCCTAAACCGGCCCTCCCGCTCAGTCAGCGTATATCAGATGATGTACGCGATCTTGAAAAAAAACCCACAAGCCTTCAATAACGGTAATATAGATTCGATTATTAATGGTAGCTTCTTAACCTTGCCTGTTGCGGCAGAGGTGGAGTCTGTTAACCATCAAATGGCGGTGAATGCATTAGCGCCAAAACCTAAACCGAAACCTGTCAAAAAGACTGTTGTTACCAATCCTACAGCTAGTTCAGCGGTTGAAAAACCTGTAATGGCCGAGTCAGTAAAGGTTAATGCAGCGGCTTTAGAGCAAACAGAGCACAATTTAGATTCCTTGCGTGACAAGTTAGAAACTCGTATCGACGAGTTAGAACAACTGAAACGTCAAGAATTTGATGTATTAAAACAGCAAATGGATGAGTCTAGCCAACAAATGATGGGTTTGGCTGAAGTCAATCATCGGATGAAGATGCGCATCCAAGAGTTAAGCGATGAATTGGCTGGTATCCGTGAAGAATTAAATGAAAACCGTAAGAATCAGACGCAAATATTACAATTATTAGAAAAGCCCAAAGTTGATGTTCTCGAGAACCAACCGGAAACCTCCTGGATGTCTGAGTTTTTCTCCTCGCCGCTGAATATTGGCTTAGTTGTCTTTATCCCTATTTTGCTCATTGCTTTAGTGATCACCTTAGTGCTTCGGCGTAAGGCTAAACGAGAGTTGGAAGAGCAAGATAAGGAAATGGCTGAGTCGACGATTTCGTTAATGGATGAAGAAGATGAATTTTCTAAGTTATTTAGTGAAAATCTAGATCCTGAAGATGAATCCTCAGATGAATTTGCGAGTGACTTTGCTGAAGAACCCGATTTAAGTGTTGAAGACGCAACATTGGTCGCCGACGAAGACTCGGATGATTTAGAGCCAGAAACAGAGGAAGCTAGTTTTGAAGATTTTGCATCCACTCAGCAGAATTTAGAAGATGAGATAGCGCTTGATGAAAGCGAAATGTCAGCTTTAGATGATTTTGAGATGGATGATTTGGTGCCTGATGATACTGATGCCCCGCTAAATACATCAGAGCCAGAGGAGGACGCCGATTCGATCATTAGTGCCGATGATTTAGCCGCGGCTTTAGCTTTGGACGATGATGAAGATCTATTTGATGTTGCCAAAAGCGAGCCACTCGATGAATCTGAAGAGATATCTTTTGAAGATGCGTTAAAGCAGCAGCAAGCAATGGAGGCGGAACTTTCAGAGGTTAGCGATCAAGATAAAATAGACCTCGATAATATTGATTTATCAGAAGACTTGGTTAATGACGAGCTAACCGAGCAGGCGAGCACTGCAGCGCCTGAAATTCAGGAAGAGTCTCCGGAAGCTGAAGTTGGATCGGAAGATGAGTTTGAAACTGAAACTGAAACTGAAACTGAAACGCCGCTCGCTACAGAGCTGGAATCTGAGTTGGTCGACTTTGATTTAGATGATGATCAAGTCGGCTTGGCAGATATAGAATTAGCAGATCCGACTATCGAAGATGAGAACGATAGTAACCAGTTTGCTGAAGCAAGCCAACCAGAAGCGCCATTAGACGTCGATTTAGCTAACTTAGAGCTTGAGAACAACGTCGTTGACATTGCTGCGGTGTCAGAGGTTTCAGCTGAGCCTGAGCAGGCTATGGATGCTGATGACGATATCGATGGGATGTTTGCTGATTTTGGTGAAGATATCTTTAAGCAAGATGCGGAACCAACGGATAGTGAGCTTCCCTCCCGTAGCGAAATCGAAGCACGCGAGTTTGTGGATATCGACATGTTGCTAAATGATGCCGATGAGCAGGAGGGTGATGATAATGATCCCTACGATAAGCCAAGTTTAGATCTGGAATTAGACTCTTTCCCAGACGTCTTACCGCAGGATGATAAGACTGATGTTGATATTAATGCAGAACTTGCTTCGAAGTTAGATTTGGCGAGAGCCTATTTAGAAATTGATGATCAAGATGGTGCGAAAAAGATTTTACAGGAAGTCATGGTCAGTGATGATCAGTCACTGAAAAAGGAAGCCGAAGACTTACTCGCTCGTTTTAGTTAGCATTAAGACCAACAATGGTTTTATACCATTGTTGGTTCAATTCTGTTCCGACCCGTCCGGCTCGATATTTACAGCATATTGTCGCTATCCCCCTTAACGTTGAATAAGCGGTGACTTTATTCAGTCATTTTTTTATTATATGCGGCTAAAGTTATTACTAGTGGAAAATTATGCGCATTGCTCTGGGCATCGAATATGATGGTGCCGGTTATTTTGGTTGGCAGCGCCAACGAGAAGTAAAATCAATTCAACAAGAATTGGAAGCCAGCTTATCGGTCGTGGCAAATACGAGTATTGGAGTACAGTGTGCAGGACGTACCGATGCTGGCGTGCATGCCACGGGGCAGGTGGTTCACTTTGATTCGCCTGTTGAGCGAAAGATGGCTGCATGGACCCTAGGTGTTAATGCCAATTTACCTAAAAATATTGCGGTACGTTGGGCCCAGCCTGTGAGTGATGAATTTCATGCTCGCTTTAGCGCAACGGCTAGGCGTTATCGGTATGTTATTTATAATAGTCGTTATCGCCCTGCGGTGTTGTCCCAAGGGTTGAGTTTCTACCATCATCCTTTAGATGTAGAATTAATGGAGCAGGCTGGACAAGCATTATTGGGTGAGCAAGACTTTACTTCATTTCGTGCGCTACAATGTCAAAGTCGTAGCCCCTGTCGTCGCTTGGAGCACTTGAAGGTGACCCGGTATAACGATTATGTTGTCGTAGACATTAAAGCGAATGCCTTTGTGCATCATATGGTGCGCAATATCGTGGGTAGCTTACTCAAAGTCGGGCAAAAAGAACGTCCCATTGAATGGATCGCTGAATTGTTGGCCCTGAAGGATCGAGCACAAGCTGCTGCAACCGCGAAAGCTGCGGGCCTATACCTGGTAAAGGTTGATTATCCGCAGCAATTTAATTTACCGGAACAAGCAATGGGGCCGTTGTTTTTGCCAGCAAGTTAAAAAAAATGTAACGTGATGAAGGGTTAGACCAGTTTTAAGTAAAACATTGTGGCTAATTGTGGTTTAATTGCGGCCATTCGATGCATTCTGTATTTTCGGCGTTTAGCGCCTATTGAGAAGTAAGGTTCCCGATGAGTTGGTTAGAGAAAATTCTTCCTAAGAGTAAAAGTGCTTCTGGTAAGCGACGTAACATACCAGAAGGTGTATGGACAAAGTGTGCTTCATGTGAGCAAACTTTGTACCGTGCAGAGGTTGAACGTAACCATAATGTATGCCCTAAATGTGATCATCACATGCGGATTGGAGCGCGTGAGCGTCTAGACGCATTTTTAGATAAAGATGGCCGCGAAGAATTAGGGGCTGATTTAGAGCCGCGTGATAAATTAAAGTTTAGAGATAGCAAAAAGTATAAAGACCGCTTAGTTGCCGCACAGCGTAATACTGATGAAACGGATGCTTTGGTGGTTATCAAGGGTGAACTCAAAGGTTTACCGGTCGTGGCCTGTGCATTTGAATTTGCATTTATGGGCGGTTCTATGGGGTCTGTGGTGGGCGCTCGCTTTGTTGTCGCGGTAGATAAATGTTTAGCGGAAAACCGCGCTTTAATTTGCTTTTCAGCAAGCGGTGGCGCTAGGATGCAAGAAGCGTTGTTTTCGCTGATGCAAATGGCAAAAACTGCAGCTGCCTTAGCAAAAATGAGAGAACAAGGTTTACCTTATTTTTCGGTGCTCACCGACCCTACCATGGGCGGCGTCTCAGCAAGTTTTGCGATGTTAGGTGATATTAACATTGCTGAGCCTAAAGCCTTAATTGGCTTCGCTGGGCCTCGAGTGATTGAACAAACTGTTCGAGAAAAATTACCCGAAGGTTTCCAACGCAGTGAGTTCCTGCTCGAGAAAGGAGCCATCGATATTATTATTGATCGGCGGAATATGCGGGACCGAATCGCGAGCATGGCTTCTAAAATGATGGGGATCGTAGAAAATGAGGTGGCTGTTGAAGTGGTCATCGACACCATCGAAGCCAATGAAGACGCCGTGTTTGCCGAACCGGCCAACGAAAAAGATTAATATGCCAGTTACAACTGAACCATCAAGCCGGTCTCTTGCAGACTGGCTTTGTTATTTGGAAAATCAGCACCATAGTGCCATTGACTTGGGCTTGGAGCGAGTTGAAAAAGTCGCTAAACAGGGTGGTTTGTGTCACGTCAATGCGACGGTTATCACAGTTGCGGGGACGAATGGGAAAGGCTCCAGTTGTGCGTTGTTAGAACAAATATTGTTGTCTCAGGGTTTTCGAGTTGGGGTTTATAGTTCTCCACATATTATTGATTATCGAGAACGGGTTCGAATTAATGGCAACTCACCCGAGGCCGAAGTATTTTGTCGCTCCTTCGCTGCCATTGAGCAGTTACGAGGTGATACTAGTTTAAGTTATTTTGAATTTGGTACCTTGGCCGCAGTGTGGTTATTGGCTCAGTCTCAACTCGATTATTTGATCCTAGAGGTTGGATTGGGAGGGCGTTTAGATGCGACGAATATTGTTGAGCCCGATGTGAGTGTTGTAACCACAGTGGCAATGGATCATATTGATTGGCTAGGTGATGATTTAGCCCAGATTGGTCGAGAAAAGGCTGGGATCTTCCGCCCAAAAGGGAAGGTGGTGATCGGTGATGAAGATATCGTCAGTAGTGTATTGCAATGTTCTGAATCGCTCAACTGCCAGCAGTTGGCTGCGGGTCGAGAATATCATGTCGTGAAGTCCGCTAATAGTTGGAGTTATCAAGGAGAGACACTTTGTTATCAGGAGCTACCTTATCCATTGCTACCTTTAAGCAATGCGGCGACGGTGTTGGCAGTTCTTGAACAGCTGGGCTTAAATATCGACCCCTTGCTTATTCAGCAGGCGATTAGTGAGTGGCGTTTAGCGGGGCGTTTACAAACGATTTCGCAACAGCCTCTGATTGTTGCAGATGTCGCCCATAATCCCCAGTCGGCCACTTATTTAGCATCACAGTTACCTAAATTGGCGCAGGGTCGTAAGGTGTTCGCTTTATGCGCGATGCTTTCTGATAAGGATATTGCTGCATCGGTAGCACCTTTGTTAAGTTTGGTTGAATGCTGGTATATCAGTGGTCTGGAAGGTGCTCGAGGCGATGATGGTACGAGTTTGGCAGCATGCTTAGCGCCTCCAATTAAGCAGCAGCGCTTTACATCGCTGACCGAAGCTTACCAGTCTGCTCGGCGCAGTTTGGATGAACACTCAATGTTAATTGTATTTGGTTCTTTTTTTACGGTTGCAGAGGTATTAGAATTCTCTTCAGCCCCTACTTAGCAGAGAGTCTATTTTGACTGCACAGTTTAAGAATCGCCTCGTGGGCACCATTATTTTGGTAGCTTTGGGGGTGATCATAATTCCTGATATTCTTGATGGGAAAAAAACGAGGGTAGAGGAAGAGTTTAATGCGATCCCCTTTGCGCCGACCGTAAACTCTTTGCCGCCGTTGCTTATTGAACTCGAGAATGAGCAAACCTTAGTCGAATCGTCTGACCAGATAGAGGCTAAATCTAGGGAACAACAAGTCACAGATAAACCTTCTGTTAGTGAAGTTGTCCCTAAGGTTAAATTTGAAAAACCAGCCTATATTGTTCAGCTAGGTACTTTTAAGAATGCCCAAAACGTGCTGCGTTTAGTGACTAAGTTACGCGATGCAGGTTTTCAGGCTCATTCTTTCCCGGAGCCAGCGGTTGAAGGGGAGTTGAATCGGGTATTTGTTGGACCCAACGTGTCGAAACCGACCTTGGCGCAGCAACAAAAAAAATTGAAAGAGCTGACGGGCTTGAGTGGTTCAATTCGCCAGTTTGACCCTTTATTTAAATGAAGATAAAAAAATACATAGACGCATTTGTTTTTGTTTCTGGTAGAATTCGCAGCGTTTTTCAACAAGTAGAAAATTTATGACTTGGGTAGACTACGTCATTCTTGGCGTAATAGTATTATCAGCATTAATCAGCTTGGTTCGTGGCTTTATCAAGGAAGCGCTTTCCTTAGTTTCTTGGGTCGCTGCGTTTTTTATCGCCAGTCAGTTTTATCATGATTTATCTAGTTATTTCACGCTTATCGAAAACCCCTATTATCGCAGTGGTTTAGCCATTGTTTTGCTATTCGTGGCCACCTTAGTGCTTGGCGCATTAGTGAATTACTTATTCAGTCATCTCGTCACTTCCACCGGACTAACTGGGACCGATAGGGTCTTGGGTATTTGTTTTGGTGCAATTCGCGGTGTTTTGGTGGTAAGCGCTTTGCTCTTTGTGTTGTCGTTTACCGGATTTCCAGAATCACTTTGGTGGAAGGGCTCAATATTGATCCCTGAGTTCACCGTGATTGTTCAATGGTTTTTTGAATTTTTAAAAGATTCTTCTAGTTTTTTGCATAACTACCAATCTTAATAAGGAAAAGCTTCATGTGTGGTATTGTCGGTATTGTCGGTGCTAGTCCCGTTAACCAAGCCATTTACGATGCACTAACCGTGTTACAACATCGAGGTCAAGACGCCGCGGGGATTGTGACGATTACCGAAGGAATGTTTAAGCAACGTAAAGCCAACGGATTGGTCAGAGATGTGTTTGAAGTCAAACATATGCAGCGTTTACGCGGTAATTTGGGTATTGGTCACGTGCGTTATCCAACTGCGGGTAGTTCTAGTGCTGCAGAAGCTCAGCCATTTTATGTGAACTCTCCTTTTGGCTTAGCCTTAGCGCATAATGGTAATTTAACCAACGCCAAAGAGTTACGAGAAGAAATGGCACAAAGTGCGCGTCGCCATATTAATACGACTTCGGATTCTGAAGTATTGTTAAATGTGTTGGCCCATGAGTTAGACAACATCGTTCAAGACGAACTTTGTGAAAAACAAGTTTTTCGAGCCATTAGTGCAGTACACAAGAAAGTCCGTGGTGCATATGCGGTTGCGGCCTTAATTATCGGTCAGGGTATGGTCGCTTTTCGTGATCCTCATGGGATCCGCCCTTTGGTCTTGGGTCAAAAAGTTAGTGATGTTGATGCAAATAAGATGGAATATATGGTTGCATCTGAGAGTGTTGCTCTAGATGCTGTGGGTTTTGAGTTTGTCCGTAGTGTCGCTCCTGGTGAAGCGCTGTATGTAACCGAAGCGGGTCAACTCTATACTCAGCAATGTGCAGAGAACCCTAGCTACAATCCTTGTATTTTTGAATATGTCTATTTTGCGCGACCAGATTCGACGATTGATAAAATCTCAGTTTATGGTGCTCGAGTGAACATGGGAACTAAGTTGGGAGAAAAAATTAGCCGAGAGTGGGACGATTTGGATATCGATGTGGTGATCCCAATCCCTGAAACTTCTTGTGATACCGCCTTGCAGATTGCGATGCATTTAAATCTCCCTTATCGTCAAGGTTTTGTAAAAAACCGCTATATTGGTCGTACTTTTATTATGCCAGGCCAAGTTCAGCGTCGTAAATCGGTACGTCGCAAGCTCAACGCAATTGACGTGGAATTTAAAGGTAAAAACGTATTGTTGGTTGATGACTCGATCGTGCGTGGTACAACCTCGGAGCAAATTATCGAAATGGCCCGAGAAGCTGGCGCGAATAAGGTGTATTTTGCATCAGCCTCACCAGAGATCCGCTTCCCTAACGTTTATGGGATTGATATGCCTTCGGCTAATGAGTTGGTGGCCCATGGACGTGAAGTTGATGAAATTTGTCAGCTAATAGGGGCTGATGGGCTCATCTTCCAAGATCTCGATGACTTAATTGAAGCCTGTCGACAAAGTAATCCTGAAATTCATAATTTTGAGACCTCGGTATTTAATGGTAAGTACGTCACCAATGATATTGACCAAGACTATTTGAATTACCTCGATCAGCTACGAAATAACGACTCTAAAGCGTTACAAGCAGAAGAAGATGTCGTTAGCTTAGAAATCCATAACGAAGATAGTTAAGCAGACTGGAAACAGCTGTTGATTGCTACTGTGATAAAAAAAGCACCTTGTTTGGTGCTTTTTTTAAGTACAGGTATTAAATAAACTTAGCGCGAGAAATGCTGTTTACTAAATTCAACACGTTCTATGGCGGAACGTTTGAGACCTTGTTTGGCTTGTTCTTCAACCAGCTTCAAACGAGGTAAAATGCCTTCACCGTTGGCGATTTGGATGGCTAAGCCTGGGCGAGCATTCAGCTCGAGCAACATCGGTCCATCAGACTTATCTAGAACCATATCCGTTCCCAAGTAACCCATTCCAGACATTTCGTAGCAGCTGGATGCCAGTTCTAGCAAGCGTTGCCAATGAGGAACTATCAGCTCTTTTAAGGGCCGATCGGTATCGGGGTGGACTTCGACTGGGCGATCAAACTGTACTGCGTGCAAGGCGCGACCGCTGCCTATATCGATACCGACGCCTACGGCACCTTGGTGTAAGTTGGCTTTGCCATCGGAAGCGGCAGTTGATAGGCGCATCATAGCCATCACAGGGTAGCCCTGAAAAACGATGACTCGTACATCGGGGACGCCTTCAAAACTAAAGCCTTCAAAACAGGAATCAAACTCGATTAAGGCTTCAATTACCGCTACATCTGGGCTACCTCCTAAGGAAAATAAGCCTGCCAGGATGTTTGAGCAGTGTCGTTTTATATCTTCATCATGGCTAGGAGCTCCACTGGGCTTATAAAACACCCCAGATTTTTGTTTGGTGATCACCAAAATACCTTTGCCACCAGAGCCTTTAGCAGGCTTGATGACAAATCCTGAGTGTTTGCGTAACATCGGAATAATGGAGCGAATATCATGTTGGGTACGTACTACACCAATCAGAGCAGGGATGGTGACGTTATCCCGCTGAGCGATAATTTTGGTCTTAAGTTTGTTGTCCACCAGCGGAAAAAGTTTACGTGGATTATAACGGCTAATATATCCGGTATTTCGCTGGTTCATGCCCATAATACCTTTACGAGCAAGGGCAAATGGACTGCAAAATTGATTAAACATCAGTCCTCCCTATCAGCCAATGGTTTGAAGCGACGTAATTCCAATAAGCGATATCCAGTGTAATTTCCTAAAATGAGGATAATGCCAAGAACGATAAATTGAATACCCATGAAGTTAAAGGTTAAGTGGCGTACATATTCGTTGTTCATTGCTAGGAACGCGAGTACCGCAACTAATAAGCTCCCACCGCCTTGTAGTACAACTTCTTTAGGACCTTCTTCTTCCCATAACACCGACATCCGTTCAATCGTCCAAGATAAAATAATCATTGGGAAGAAGGTGATTTTTAAACCTTCGGTCAATCCAACTTTAAAACTAATCACACTAAATATTGAAATAATACCAATCACGGTAATAATGACCGCCGATATTCGCGAGACCAGCAGTAGGTTAAGGTGAGATAAATACCCGCGGATGATTAAACCAGTCCCAACTACCAATAAAAAGCCGATTAAACCGGTGATTAATGAGGTTTGCATAAAGGCCATTGCAATCAGTACGGGCATAAAAGTACCCGAGGTCTTTAAACCGACTAAAACTCGAAGCAATACCACAATCAGCACCCCAATTGGGATTAATAAAATCCCCTTAAATAGGGCTTGTTCTTCCAAGGGTAAGCTGTCGATAGAGAAATTAAGGAAATCAGCCTCGCTAATTTTCGGTGCAACTGCAGATTGAGCGCTTTGTTCAACCAGCAACATCGAAAAGCTGACCCGCGAATTTTGCGCTCCGATGACTTCTAGTAAGCTGTTACCGTTATACTCCCACAATAAAGTATTCTCGGGACGACCTTGGGTCCCAGTGTTTAAGTCGAATATTTGCCAATTATTTTCGTCTTTAAATACCTGGATGTATTCGGTAATTGTTTGCCTGCGTCGCCCATCTTCGAGATGCAAGCCCCTTACAATTCGTGCAGGGACATCGGCATTATTTAACAAATCTACAATTAGGCGATTTTTGGGTTTGTAATCTAAGATGAGGCCAGTATTTTGGTTGCTACTGGCTGCGTCGATAGTCAGCGCTTTGATGAGTTCTCGTGCAAAGCTATAAGCATCTGCAGAGACTTCTTTTGCCTGCTTTGCTAAATGGTTAGCCGCGGTAAAGTAGGGTTCGGGATACTCGGTAAATAGAGTCTCGGGCATTTGACTTTGGTAGGTATCACCAGCCTTTGGATCCACTAAGAAGTCTACTTTGTAATACATTTCTTGATGACCGTTGGCTTGTCGCTTGGTCCAGATCGCGCGAGGGTTGTTTTGCTCATTCACAAAAGACAAGCCGTAAGCTAATGAAGCCGTTGATTCATGGATCCGAGTGTAACCTTGCTGAGTTTGAGGTAGGGCTAGTACGGCTTCAACGCTATCGCCTTTAGCATCAAACTCAACCTTTGCTTCAATTGACCATATTTGGCGTTTCTCTCCTGGAAACCAAGGTACTTCAAAGCTGATATGTCGATAGAAGGTCATGCTGATCCCTAGCAGCATACACAGAGTGACGATGAGGTAAAAAATATGACGAGAACTCATGTAAGTTAATCCTTAAAAGTCGGCTTTGGCTGGCTAAACTTGTGACTGATATCAACGACTGAAATGTCTTTCAAGAAGCTTCGTCCAAGTAATACCGGATAACTTAGATGAGAGCGATCGCTTAGGGTAAACTGCACTTTTTCGGAAATTGGCCCCAGTTTGACTAACATCGATACAACGGGGCGTTTCTCAGCGCTATTGCTGGACGATTGAATCACTTCTGCAGTTCTAATTACTGGACGCTCAATCATGATATCTTGTTTAATTGTGTCATGGCGAAGGTTGAAACGAACCCAGTTTTTCCCATCACGTTCAAATTTTACGATATCGACAGCATTGAGAGAGGAAGTTGCAGCGCCAGTGTCGATCCGCGCTTGAAAGGCCATTTTTTGATGCTCGAGGCTGACCCATTCTGTTTCACCGATTACAGTTTTATTACCCAGTTGGTAGCGACTGATATTGCTGCAACTTGGTTTTGTTTGGGGTTCGCTGATAATTACCGGAGCGGGGGTGATCTCGGAAACTTTTTGTTCGAGTTGTTTAAAATGTTGCTCTTGCTTCAACAATTGACCATTGATGGCTTCACATTGGCTTAATATCGTGGTTTGTTGCTGACTGAGCTGGCTTAACTGTTGTGTTAGTTGTTCAGCTTGTTGGTTCGGTTGCTGAATCGCACAAGCGGTGAGAGCGAGTGAAAATGAAATTACGGAAAGCTTTTTCATAGTTTGAATCCGTCGAATAAAGTAAAAATGACAGTCTAATTATTGCTTTTAGCATAGTCTAACAGCTGTTATTAGTCTGGATTAATGGCAATTAAAACAGCACGTTTGGGGGCTGGTAAGCCTTCCACTGTTCTCGTTTTGTCGCTTGGGTCTAGGTAGTCGTTTAAAGACTCATGAGTCATCCAAGGTGTGCTGCGTTGCTCATCGGTGGAGGTGATGTCGATATCGACAATACGCACGTCGACAAAGCCGACTTTTTCCAACCAAAGTTTTAATGCAGCAGTACTCGGTAAAAACCAAACATTCGGCATCTTGCCATAACGACCGGCGGGAACTAGCACTTGTTGTTCATCACCATCGATCACCAAGGTTTCAAGAACTAACTCTCCTCCAGGTTGGAGTTGTTCTTTCAGCTGGATTAGATGATCCATTGGCGAACGACGGTGGTAGAGTACTCCCATCGAGAATACAGTATCGAAGGCCTTTAATTTAGGTAGCTCTTGGATCCCCAATGGCAGCAGGTGAATGCGTTGATCGCGGTTGGCAAAATTACGAATGGCTTCAAATTGCATCAAAAATAAAGTCGAAGGGTCGATCCCAACGACAAATTCAGCGCCATCCCCCAACATTCGCCACATGTGGTAGCCACTGCCGCAGCCTACATCGAGAACATAGCGGTGCTGAAGCGGGGATATGTGCTTGCGCAGACGTTCCCATTTCCAGTCTGAGCGCCATTCGGTGTCAATATGAATACCGTAGATATTGAAGGGTCCTTTGCGCCAAGGATGAAAGTGGCGTAATAGACTCTCAATTTTTTTTCGTTCGCCCGGTTGGATATCTTCTGCTTTACCGATACTGACTTGGCTTGTTAGATCAATATCAGAGCTGGTTAATGTCGGGAGCTTATTGAGTACTCGCTGCCAGCGAGGAAAATCGCCGTGGGCATGTTCATTTTGCCAATCACCTAACTGGGCAGGGAGCGTATATAACCAATGCTTGAGGCGGTTTTTAGCGATAATTTGGTAGAAGTCAGAAAAATCTATCATGGAGGACAAAGGCTTGATACTGCTTAATTATTTAGTCGGTAATTATAGCAAGTTTTAGCTCAATCGGGCGAGAATTGAGCCTATAAAAGTCGATGATTTATGGTTTTTATCAATCTTTGTTTGTTTATTGCGCTAAGTCTATTTTAATCCAAGCCAATCGATTTGATTTTTGATCTCCGATATAGCCGCTATCACACACTGGGATATCCTTACTCGCAATCAGCTGTTGTCCAAATTGATGTACTTTAAAGTGCTGGGCTTTGAGCCGAGCCAAGTCGGATTGCCTAAATGCTTGTTCACTGGACACAAATAACAAGAGCGGACTGCGTTGTTGAATAAAATCATCCATCAATAGGGTTGTGAGCTGTTGTGGATGACTTAACAAGGCGCTCGCACTAGCCCAAGTTTGTTTATTAATTCGCATTAAAGCCAGGTAAGGACGAGGAGATAATGAACTCTGATTGGAGCGATAGGCTGTAAACCATTCAAAATCGCTAGTTTGCCAAAAATAACTGAGTCTGGTATTCGGTGATTTTGTATTGTTTTGGCTGATGTTTTTATTTGGTAATAAGAAATCGTTATAGGTTTTGCTTTGTCCGTCGATACTTAGCTGGGGAAAACGATTGACCAAGGTGCTGTCATCGATTAAGGCTTTTGTTTCGGTATTTTCATTTCTCAATTGTTGTAACTGCGACTCGTAAGTACTACTGATTGTTATGGCGGCACGAGAGCAGTCATTTGTCAGTAACGAGTCGTAGTCTAAGTGACTTATTTCTACGGCCGCTCCAACAGGAGAAATACAGCAAATCAGGGCTGTTAAAAGTAGTTTTCTGCTAAAGTTATTCATAAATCGAGATAATTTGTAAACGTAAGTAAAGACCAACATTAACATAAATTTGCCTCTTGGTTGTTGGCTTTATATGTTCATTCTATAGATAAGACTGCTAGGTTCGTAAAAGGAAAAACAATAATGGGTAATTTGTCAATTAAGCAGCGCCTGATATTAACGGTGCTGATATTACTAGCGGTATTAAGTGGTTTTCAAGCTTGGTTTCAGGCTAGAAATTTATCAGAGGAAACTCGAGCCGATATTGCGAGTGATGCCAAGCAGTTGGCTCAGGCTGCCAGTGACCAAGTGAGCTTATGGTTTGACTCTAAATTGGCGGTTGCGAAAGCGATGTCGGTCAAACCGAGTTCTAAAGAGTTTTTGTCCTATTTGGTTCAAGCGAAGCAAAGTGGTGATTTCCTATATTTTTACTTTGGCAGTGAGCAAGGTGAAATGACGATGAATGACCCGAATGACACTTTACCCGAGGGTTACGATCCTCGTACCAGACCTTGGTATAAAGGTGCGCAGAGTAACGGATCATATATTTCTGAACCTTATGTTGATGTCACTTCGGGGACGATGGTGATCTCGGTTGCTCAGAGAGTCGCTGGGGGGGTATATGCGGGCGACTTGAGTTTAGATGTGGTCACTCAGCGAGTGCTTAATTTAGCTAATAAACAAGTTTATCCGGTCATTGTGAATACCCAAGGCTCAATCATTATTCATTCGGATAAAAACTTGGTTCTTAAGAATGTCTCAGAACTTTCTGCAGATATGAATGCGAACTTTTTGGCTCAGGAAGCACGTAATGCGCACATGAGCGAGTTGCAGGTTAATGGGAAAGACAGTTTTGTTAGTGTGACGACAATTAGTGGCACCGATTGGTACTTATTATTTGTTTATGATAAACAGCAAGCGATGGCGCCAGTTGTCGATATGGTGAAAAGTTCGGTCATATTTGCAGTGGTTTTATTTGTCCTTGTGGCTTTGGTTATGTTTAAGGTAATTACCGTCATGTTGAAGCCAATCCAAGTCCTCGGGGACGCTATCCAAGATCTTTCTTCTGGCGATGGTGATTTAACCAAGCGTATTAACTTACAACGTAGTGATGAAATTGGTGCACTTGCCGAGGGCGTTGATCGGTTCATTGAGCAGTTACATGACTTAATGATAGAGATTTCTGAGGACGCTGATCATCTGCAACGAGCAGCGGCCTTAACCAGTAAGTCAACCGCTGAGTCGAATACCCAAATTGAGCGTCAGCAGGGTGAGGTGACCCAAGTGGCTACTGCGGTCAACGAGATGGCTGCGACGGCCAATGAAGTGGCAAATAATGCGGAGCAAACGGCCGAAGCGGCTCGACAATCAGCCGATTCTTGTGCACAAGGTAAAGTTTTGATCGGTCGTAATCAGCAGCAAGTCAATAGTTTGGCTGGGCAGTTGGATGGTGCTGCAGATACCGTTCAAGAGTTGGAACGAAACACCAAAGAAATTAGTGATATTTTAACCACGATCCAAGGTATTGCCGAGCAAACCAACTTACTTGCGTTGAATGCTGCTATCGAAGCCGCGCGAGCCGGTGAGCAAGGTCGAGGATTTGCGGTTGTTGCTGATGAAGTTCGTCATCTATCTCAACGAACTCAAAGCTCTACTGAAGAAATTAAAGCGATGTTGGAGCGTTTACAAAGTAACACCCAAAGCACCGTACAAACCATGGACGAAAGTCAGCAGTTAGTCAGAATTAGTGTTGAGGAAGCAACCAAAGCTGCAGAAATGCTAGAAAATATCACCAGCTCGATTACTCATATTAGTGATATGGCGACCCAGATTTCTAGTGCTGCCGAAGAGCAGCGGGCGGTTACTGAAGAAGTTGGGCGAAATACTCAAGGGATCCAAGATGCTTCCCTTGAGTTAGCCGAACAAGCTTCCGGAAGCTCTAAACGTGCGACAGAGTTGGATGCTATTGCCGACAAGTTGCACAAAGAAGTGAGTGCTTTCAAAATCTAAGCTTATAGTGGCTTATTGAGTATGAATGCTGATGAAAAACCGATCAATGCGTCGGTTTTTTTATTGATCATGTGACCCTTTGCGTCTGTAGAACGTTGATGGTCAATTGTTGTCATTCTTCCTTGCGTTAAAGGCCAAACCAGCTGTGGTGCGAATATTTTTTACTCGTTGAAATGAATTGTTCACTGATGAATTTGGTATTGCTCTTAGTGGCTGTGTCATAATGCACTTGCTAGCAAGCAGTAATAATGTGACAAAAATTTTAAGGAATCGAGTTGATGAGTTACGACGATAATAATATTTTTGCGAAAATAATTCGCGGAGAAATGGATTGTTTAAAAGTCTACGAAGACCAACATACTTTGGCATTTATGGATATCATGCCACAAGCCGACGGACACACATTAGTATTACCTAAAGAGTCCGCAGAAACACTGTTTGAGCTTTCAGATGAAGGCGCTGCTGCGACCATCAAAACAGTTAAAAAAGTAGCCTCGGCGGTTAAGCAAGTGATGCAGGCTGAAGGCATCAGCCTCGTCCAGTTTAATGGAGAGGCAGCAGGGCAGACTGTGCCGCATTTACATTTTCATATTATTCCTGGCTCACTCTCGGCGGCACGTAGTCACGCACGAACGGTGGTTGATAGTGACACTCTTAAACCTATTGCGGAAAAAATTGCGGCTTTGCTCGCCAATTAATAGTATGAGAGGGAGCGGGCGGGTGACGCTCGCCTATTTAATCGCGACTAAAGAACCAAAGTTAAAACATTGGAACCACAACTCACTGGCACTAAAGCCTGCGTCTTTAAAGCGTTGTTTGTGTTGAGCAATGGTATCAGGGACTAAGACATTGTCTAAAGAACTGCGCTTTTGGCTAATTTCTAACTCGCTGTAGCCATTTGCGCGTTTAAAATCTATGTGTAATTCGCTAATTAGTTCTTGTACTGCTGGCTCCGCAAAAAGAAACTTTTCACTCAGTACCAATAAACCACCTTTCAGCATACCTTGATAAATTTTTTTGAGCAGCGTTAAACGTTGCTCGGGCGCAATAAATTGCAGGGTGAAGTTAAGCACTACCATTGATGCGTTGCTGATCTCAACATCGTTGATGTCTTCACAGATAACACTGACCGAAGTCTCGGCGCGAAATGCATCTAAGTGTTTCTGGCAGCGTTCGACCATTGCTGGTGAGTTGTCTACTGCGATAATATTTACATTTTTTTGCGTCACGGCACGCCGCATCGCCAGGCTAGCCGCCCCCAACGAACAGCCTAGATCATAGATATTGCTATTGGCTTGATGAAATTGACCACAGAGGTGGCCTATGGTTGAGATAATGTTGCTGTAACCCGGTACCGAGCGTTGGATCATATCAGGGAAAACTTCAGCGACTTGTTCGTCGAAGCGAAATTCTCCAAGTTGGGTTATGGGTTGTGAAAATAGTTTATCTTTGCCTTGCATGGCGGCTTCTCGTACCAGTAATAATGAAAAGATGGCTTAAAGCATCACTTGGCGCGCATTGTAACCAGCTAATCGTGGCTTGTCTTTGTCAAATATAGCTTTTAGTAAAGATTTATTACGGTCTATCTATTCTTATTTACGGCAGATTTCCTTTATACTATCGCCTTTTCTCTCGGTGACAGTTAATTTTGTAGCTGTTATTGGAGTAGAATACTCGCTGAATTTTTAAAACGTAAAACGGGAAAGGCCAAATGCGCACTGTTTACTGTGGACAAGTCACCAAAGAGTTAGTTGAACAAGAAATAAATTTAGTCGGTTGGGTTAACCGTCGTCGTGATTTGGGTGGTGTTATCTTTATTGATTTGCGCGACCGAGAAGGCATTGTACAAGTCGTCTTTGATCCAGATCGTGCTGCGGTGTTCGATACAGCGAATAGCTTGCGGAATGAGTTTTGTGTGCGTTTAAAAGGTCGTGTTCGTGCTCGCCCTAATAGCCAAATTAATCCAGATATGACAACTGGTGAAATAGAATTGTTAGGTTTGGAGTTAGAAGTATTAAACCGTTCTGCGCCATTACCTCTGGATAGTAATCAAGATAATTCAGAAGAACAACGTCTTAAATATCGTTACTTGGATTTACGTCGTCCAGAGATGACTCAACGGATGATGTTCCGTGCAAAAGTCACCGGTTTTGTGCGTCGCTTCATGGAAGAGCATGGCTTCTTAGACATTGAAACCCCTATTTTGACTAAAGCTACGCCTGAAGGTGCGCGTGATTACTTGGTTCCCAGTCGAACTCATAAAGGACAGTTTTTTGCGTTGCCTCAGTCTCCGCAAATCTTTAAGCAATTACTGATGATGTCCGGCATGGATCGTTATTATCAAATCGTTAAATGTTTCCGCGATGAAGATTTACGCGCTGACCGCCAACCTGAATTCACCCAGATTGATATCGAGACTTCATTTATGACTTCGGATGAAGTTATGGCGGTTACGGAGCAAATGGTCCGTGAATTATTTATTGCGATGTTAGGTGTCGATCTCGGTAAGTTTCCAAAGATGACCTATGCCGAAGCGATGCGTTTATACGGCTCAGATAAACCTGATTTACGTAATCCGATGCAACTGGTTGATGTAGCTGACTTACTACAAGAGGTTGAGTTTAAAGTATTTTCTGGCCCCGCAAATGATGAAAAAGGTCGAGTTGCGGTATTACGAGTCCCGGGAGGCGCTTCGCTCTCACGTAAGCAAATTGATGATTATGGTAAGTATGTTGGGATCTACGGCGCGAAAGGCTTAGCGTGGATGAAGGTTAATGATCTTGCTGCTGGTATCGGGGGTTTGCAATCACCGATCCTTAAGTTTTTAACGGAAGATGTTGCCAAGGCCATTGTTGAGCGCTGTAAGGCACAAGATGGCGATTTAATCTTATTTGGTGCTGATAAGGCAACCATTGTTTCCGAGGCGATGGGGGCTTTGCGTCTTAAAGTTGGCGAAGATTTAGGTCTAGTCAGTGATCAATGGAAACCGCTATGGGTGGTCGATTTCCCAATGTTTGAAGAAGTTGACGGTCAATTCCATGCGATTCATCACCCGTTTACCGCGCCTGTTGTAGGCGTGAGTGCTGAACAGCTGGCCCAAAGCCCAGCGGGTGTATTATCGAACGCTTATGATATGGTGCTCAATGGTTGTGAACTTGGCGGCGGTAGTGTTCGTATTCATAAACAGGATATGCAAGCAGCGGCCTTCAAGGTGTTAGGCATAAGCGATGAAGAGGCCCAAGAAAAATTTGGCTTCTTATTAGAAGCGTTACAATACGGCGCTCCACCGCATGCTGGCTTAGCTTTTGGTTTGGATCGTTTGTTGATGTTGATGACAGGAGCCAGTTCGATCCGTGATGTTATGGCATTTCCAAAGACCACGACTGCGGCATGCCCTCTCACTAGTGCTCCGAGTGCCGCTAACCCATTGGCTTTGGCTGAGTTGGCTTTGAGTATCAACAAACCCGCTTAGCAGAGTGGTGCGGTTTTATGTATCAACGGCGAGCTAAGCTCGTCGTTTTTTTGTCAGTATTTATTTTTCAGCTTTTGTTGATTGATGATGGTGATAGGTTTCTTTGCGGTGGGTCAGCTGGCTTCGGTAGTTCAATTACGGGGTAAAGCTTTATCAGTTTACCGTCTTTATCTAACAGGCCGCCTTTATCGCAGCAAGCTTGATAAAAGGCAAGGGCTGCCTCCTTGGTTTGCGGTCGACCAAATAAATAGCCTTGAACTTTGTCAAAACCATTCTTGATTAGCCAATTGGCATGCTCTATGGTTTCCACTCCTTCCACTAATATCTCGTAATTTAAGGTGTACATTAATTTACGCATACTGAGTACGATATTCTGAGTCGGTATGGAAGTGATCGCATTATGACCAAATTCTCGGTCGAATTTTATTTTGTCACAGGCTAGATTACTTAAATAACTGAGTGAGGTGAAGCCTTTACCAAAATCATCGAAGGCAACTCTAATGCCAGCGCCTCGAATCTCCTTGAGTTGATTTTTTACTTGGGGATAGTTTTGTACCGCGACACTCTCGGTAATTTCCAGTTCTAGTAAGTTATTTCCAGGACTAATGGTCCTATATTTACTAATTAGTTTTTGAGCAAAGAGTTTGTCTTCAAACTGGTGGCCGCTAATGTTAAAAGCAACGGTGAGGCCTTGGTAACCAAGAGCATTGAATTCTTCTAACAGTGCCAAAGATTTATCGATGACCCAATAGCCCAGAGGCAGGATGTGACGACCGGATTCGACAATATCTAAGAACTGGCCTGGGTTCATTAAACCTTGGGTCGGGTGATTCCAGCGAAGTAGCAATTCAAAACCAGTTATTTTCTGTTGTTGCATCGATACTTGAGGCTGCAAGAACAGTTCCAGTTCATTGTTACTCATTGCATTTTGAAATTGGTTTTCAATGGTGAACACCATGTCGTTGTTGCGTGCTAATTCGATATCAAAGTGAGTACAGCAATTGCGGCCCTTTCGTTTGGAAGAGTACATGGCTAGGTCAGCATATTTTACCAACAACTGTGGCTCATACTCGGCCTGTTTCGCAGTCGCGATCCCAATACTGAGGGTGACCCGCATCGACACTCCGGAAATTGTAATATCCCGAGATATTTCTCGCGCCAAGCTATAGGCGTAACCTAATACACTGTCTTTATCCTGTTGATTGACTAAGAGGGTGAATTCATCACCACCAAGGCGAAAGGTGTTGGAGGCAAATTGACTTAAACGTAAGATCCGTTTAGCGACTTGAATTAAAAGCAAATCGCCAAAGTCGTGGCCGAGTGTGTCGTTAATTGTTTTAAAGTTGTCGAGGTCTATATAGATGAGGCAGAGCTCTTCGTCTTTTTGTTCAGCGTTTTTTAGGGCCTTGGTTAAGTGTTGTAAGAAGGCACTGCGATTCGGTAATTCGGTCAATGGATCTTCCATTGCCATTTTTTCGAGCACTTTTGTATTCGCAGCAATGTTGGTTCGCATTTCAGTAAAGCTATTGGCTAGCTGAATAGAGATCGAATCTAAGGCATCAAACTCATCATTGAATAGGTGGATATGCTTTTGTGGCTGGTATCCCTTGCCTTCCAATATGCTCGGTAAGTGAGTGGTATGGTAACGTAAACTTTTGACGGGACGGCGCATCAGCAGTAAGCCTATGGAGATACTTAAAAGCATGGTAAACAGCAATAGCAGTGCGAGTTTATTGCGGAAGTCGGTGAGCTGAGAGACTTGCTCACTCCAATCTTTAAGTACCACTAGTTTTAGACTATTCGAAGCACTGTCTTGGATTGAGTAAAGTTTGCCGACAATGGTTTTGTCTTCAACCATAAAGGTTAAATCATCGTGGTTACGGTATTCTATTGCACTGTCAAACCATTTTTGACTCAGTACTTGAGTATTGGTTGCGAGTAGCACGCTTTTGTAGATCGGTCGGTCAACATCAACGATCGCCAATTCTATGTCATCGAGTTGAGTTACATTGATGAGTGCATCGGCCAATTCTAATTGAAATGCCAGAACCCCTAGTTCAGCACTGCGAGTTCGCACCGGGAGTGAAACCCAGAGAAAACATCGTTCTTCACATTCGAGTAATTTCATCGGTTTCGTGTGTATTGTGACCTGTTCGAGTAAGCTTTTAGGTGGCATTATTTCTGGCAAGCTACAAGAATAATTGTCGAGATCGTATACGGTGCAACCATTTACAATGGGAAGTAGCCACTGTAATTCAGGTAATTGTTGGCTTAAATAGTGATCCAACTGAACCATATTCTCAGCCTTGCTAAACAAGGTTTGGGTTTCAAAAATGTAGGTGATGCTGTCACTTAAGCGGTCAATTTGGTCTTTAAATTCCAATGCATAGTTATCAAGATAACTTTGTTTTAATTGAGTTTGTTGATGTTTGTTGTGCTCCATGGCTGTCAAGCCAAAGATAGAGACGACTACGCCAGCAGCTAATACCCATATCAAGGTTAGTTTCAGTCTTACACTGATATAGCGATTTTTAATATCAATTAATGGGAATTTACGGAGCTTCATTGACCATCCCGATGTTTATTATTTTTACTGCGTGGTAAAACAGTCGCCACTTTAATTTATTAAGCATAGAGTTAATTGTCAAAAACGATAACTAAGTTGTATCGCGAATAAGCGCCAATAACGTTCTGGGTTGTTGACTGCGTTTGAATTTAGATCGTTAACTGGGGGGATCATGGAGGTTCCCGTGAGCCAGTGGTGTTCTATTTTTAGTTGGAAATGCTGATGAAAATTCCAGCTAGCTCCGAGGGCTAAATCATCGATATCCCTTAGGTTAGGAGTGATATCCGCATCAACAAAATGGCTATTATCGTAGCGTGCAAACAGGCTCCATTGAGGAGTCAACATGTAAATACCTTGAAGATAATAGGTATTCATATCGATACTGCCGTCAAAATTAGACGCTAAGCCTTGGGCCATAGCATTTTTCCCTTTTGCATAGGTACCACCTCGACGTAGGCTGTATTCAGCCGTGAGTTCATATTTTTTTTGAGCATACTGTAAAGAGAGTATGTACTGGTCAAGGTCGATAAAAAAATCAAAGGGTGCATAAACTAATTCACCATTAGGAGGAATTGGGATGGCAAGGTTAATCGCATCGATAAGTTGAGTTTTTAAGCGTCGATAGTCGAAGGCCACGGACCAATTGGCATTAGGTTGGATGGATAAATGCAGTGATGTGTTCCAATCGGCGGTGAATTTACCTTCTTGACTTCGCCCAAAAAAACGTCGGCTAAAGCTTTCATCGAAGGCTTCTTTGCCAATTGATGCAGCAAAATTGTATTGTTGCCCAGAAGGGCTGAAATAATCGATATCCATACGGAGTCCATCTGCACGTAAGCTTTGTTCTTTAAAAACATGCGGATAAACAGAAAATGGCAAGATAATACTTGGTCGGGTAAACGGAACATCGCGAGTTGCACCGTAAATGCCATTGGCGAGCTTAAAGCGTCCTAACTTAAATGCCAGAGCCCAGTCTTCGCTGGTTTGTGGTTGATAGTTTAGGCTAAGGTAATCGATTGCAAGGCCTGTTTCAAACCAATCCCCACTCTCACGAGCAATCAATAAACCTGACAGCGACCAACGAGGATCGATGTACCAATAGCCATGTAAACCGGCCTCATATAGAGGGCCACTATCACCGGAATTATAGCCATAGTAATTATTTGCACTTACATCGATATAACTGGCAGAGATAAACCCCCCCCAGTATATTTTCGCTTGTGCGAAAGAAACAGGAAGTAAGGTTAGTAAGCTAGTCAAGATTAAAAGAATGAAGTTCTTCATTTTCCACCTCTTGGCTGGCATACCCAATGGCATTAGGATTTAGCTTAATCATATTTAACATGTCATGCTCGGTAGATACAACGATGGGGGCGATGGCGGTACCTGTATAAATTTGTCTCTCCCAGATACGGCTTAATTGATAAGGAAATAATTTAAGGGCATCTAAACAAAAGTCTTTGTGTAAGTCGCTGTTGTTTTCCATAACCACGACTTGAATAGCTCGTCCATTGGACCAATTTTTTTGACGTAAGGAGAAAATTGAACGAATGCTCTTAGGCGTCACTTCTGTTTGATGACTGGGATTACTCACAATCCAAGTTTGGGCATCAATGGCGAAGCTTAAACTGAATAAGCTACAGAACACCATTGTTCTTGTTGCTACCCATATATGTCTCATGAGCAGACTGATAAGTGGCCAACAAATTGCTGTCATAACCTTCCATGGAATACTATTGATAATTTATTCATCTATACAAATATAGGCTGATTTTATCAGCTCGTTAACTTTAGTGATAAATAGTTGTTTATGGCTCACAAATGAACAGTAGAACCGAGACTATCAAAGGTTATTTATCGATGGGTATCAAAAATAATAATAATAGAGTTACTATATTAACTATCTAGTCAGTATTTGACTTGGTGCAAGATGTAAAGTCAATGCTACGACTAGGATTAAGATCCATGTTATGTAAAGATTGCTTTGCTCTTGCAGCCTATTATCACCTTAATTATCAGTATGATAAGGCGCTTTAAGTTCGATGGAGAGGAAGATAATGCTAGGCTTGTCGCGTTTATCGAGTTTATCATTGCAATGTATATTACTTTATAGGGATAACGATGGCCGGTCATAGTAAATGGGCAAATATAAAACACCGCAAAGCTGCTCAAGATGCTAAACGCGGGAAAATTTTTACAAAATTTATTCGAGAACTTACGGTCGCAGCCAGAGAAGGGGGCTCCGATCCCGATGCGAACCCTCGATTAAGAGCCGCAATTGATAAAGCGCTATCTAATAATATGACTCGGGACACTGTGAATCGGGCGGTACAACGTGGAGCTGGTGAGCTTGATGGACAACAACTGGAAACGGTTATCTATGAAGGTTATGGGCCAGGAGGTACTGCGGTCCTAGTGGAAACGATGACCGATAATCGAAATCGTACTGTATCAAGTGTGAGACATGCTTTTAGTAAGAGTGGTGGGAACTTAGGTACTGACGGAAGTGTTGCATATTTATTCGAGAAAAAAGGTATTATTTGTTTTACGGCAGGCAGCGACGAAGAACGGATTATTGAGGTCGCGTTAGACAGTGGTGCGGAAGATATTCAGAGTCACGATGACGGAAGCATTGACGTAATCACTTCCCCCAATGAGTTTGGGACAGTGAAAGATGCGTTCGATGCGATTGGATTTATCGCAGAAAATGCCGAAGTGACAATGATCGCTTCTGTTCAAGCTGAATTAGATGCGACCACCGCGCCTAAACTATTACGTTTAATTGACATGTTAGAAGACGACGACGATGTTCAAGAGGTTTATCATAATGGGGATATTTCTGATGATGTTGCGGCACAGTTATAAGTTATTGTGAGTATAATTTTAGGCATCGATCCAGGCTCTCGGATTACGGGTTATGGTTTAGTTCAGCAAGTACATGGGAAAATAACTTACTTGGGCAGTGGTTGTATTCGTATTAAAGCGGAGGCATTACCATTACGATTAAAGCAAATTCATGCGGGTGTGAGCGAAATAATTGAACAATTCACTCCTGACGAGTTTGCGATTGAACAAGTATTTATGGCCAAAAATGCCGATTCGGCATTGAAGCTTGGTCAAGCGCGAGGGGCTGCAATTGTTGCAGCAGTTTCTCGTGACATCCCAGTATCGGAATACTCGGCTCGGCAAATCAAGCAAGCCGTAGTGGGTACTGGTGCGGCAGATAAATCACAGGTTCAACATATGGTAACCCAGCTATTAAGTTTGTCGGCTAGCCCTCAAGCCGATGCAGCAGATGCTTTGGCAGTCGCTTTGTGTCATTGTCATACTCGGCAAAGTTTAATTAGTATGGCTGGTAAAGTAACTGGTACTGTTCGGCGCCGTTTACGGTAAGTGATTGATTAAAAAAGCAGCGACCTGCAGTTTTTTTGTTAAAAATACTCCAGGTCGAATTGAAACACGAAAAATTGACCCAATATAGCTGATAGAGTCTATTAGCTAAGGTAAAGAGGACGACATGACCTTAGAGCGTTCAGAACGATTTGAAATTCCTGTATTGCCGCTACGTGATGTAGTGGTATATCCACACATGGTTATTCCACTATTTGTTGGTCGTGAAAAGTCTATTCGTTGCTTAGAAAGCGCGATGAACCAAGACAAACAAGTCTTATTAGTGGCGCAAAAAGATGCAAGTAATGATAATCCACAAGTGGAAGACTTATACACTGTAGGCACGGTGGCTAATATTCTGCAGCTCTTAAAACTGCCTGACGGCACTGTAAAAGTGTTGGTTGAAGGTAGTCAACGGGCTAAGTTAGAAGAAATTATTCAAGAAGACGAGTACTATGTGGCCTCTGCTGAGTATGTTGTCTCTGTGCTGCCTGATGAGAAAGAGCAAGAAGTTATGGTTCGTTCAGCGATTAGCCAATTTGAAGGTTACATCAAGCTGAACAAAAAAATTCCACCTGAAGTATTAACCTCAGTCTCTGGAATTGATGATGCTGCACGTCTAGCGGATACCATGGCTGCGCATATGCCGTTGAAGCTTGAAGATAAGCAATCAGTATTAGAGCTCTCTAGTATCCCCGAGCGACTCGAATATTTGATGGCCATGATGGAGTCAGAGATTGATTTGTTGCAGGTTGAGAAAAAAATTCGAGGCCGTGTTAAGAAGCAAATGGAAAAGAGCCAGCGCGAATATTATTTGAATGAGCAAATGAAGGCGATTCAAAAAGAGCTGGGTGAATCTGAAGATGGTCAAGATGAATTTGAACAGCTTTCTTTGCGGATTGACGAAGCTCGCATGCCCAAGGAAGCCAAAGAAAAAACTTTGGCCGAATTAAATAAGTTGAAAATGATGTCGCCCATGTCAGCTGAAGCGACCGTGGTGCGTGGTTATGTTGATTGGATGCTCAGTGTTCCTTGGGTAAAACGCTCCAAAGTTAAACGTGATTTAGCCAAAGCTGAGGAAGTACTGAATCAAGACCACTATGGTTTAGAAAAAGTTAAAGAGCGCATTTTGGAATACTTGGCGGTGCAAAGCCGAGTGAACAAATTGAAAGGACCCATTTTATGCTTAGTGGGGCCTCCTGGCGTAGGTAAGACCTCCTTAGGCCAATCGATTGCTAAGTCCACCGGGCGTAAGTACGTTCGTATGGCTTTAGGTGGCGTTCGCGATGAAGCCGAAATTCGTGGGCATCGTAGAACTTATATTGGTTCTATGCCGGGTAAGTTGATTCAAAAAATGTCGAAGGTTGCGGTGAAAAACCCACTTTTCTTGTTGGATGAAATCGACAAAATGGCCTCTGATATGCGTGGCGATCCTGCTTCTGCGCTACTCGAAGTTCTCGATCCGGAGCAAAACAATAGTTTTAACGATCACTATCTAGAAGTTGACTACGACCTTTCTGATGTCATGTTTGTGGCAACTTCAAACTCAATGAATATTCCGGGTCCTTTGCTCGATCGAATGGAAGTGATTCGGCTATCGGGTTATACCGAGGATGAAAAGCTTAATATTGCCAAACAGCACCTCATTAGTAAGCAAATTAAGCGCAATGGTTTGAAAGAGCATGAGATCGTCATTGACGATAGTGCCATTATTGGCATTATCCGTTATTACACCCGAGAAGCTGGGGTTCGTAACTTAGAACGCGAGATTTCTAAGTTATGCCGTAAAGCGGTAAAAGAAATTTTGTTGGATAAATCGATCAAGAAAGTCGAAATTAGCCAAAAGAATCTCAGTCAGTATTTAGGTGTGCAACGCTGCGATTATGGTAAAGCCGATGAGAATAACCGTGTGGGTATGGTCACAGGCCTTGCATGGACTGAAGTTGGTGGGGATCTACTTACCATCGAAACCGCCTCTGTTCCGGGTAAAGGCAAGTTAACTTATACCGGTTCCTTGGGTGACGTGATGCAGGAGTCAATTCAAGCTGCGATGACAGTGGTTCGTTCGAGAGCCGATAAATGGCGGATCAATAGTGATTTTTATGAGAAGCGCGATATCCATGTGCATGTTCCTGAAGGTGCAACTCCAAAGGATGGACCAAGTGCGGGTGTCGCAATGTGTACTGCTTTGGTGTCTAGTTTAACGGGAAATCCAGTGAAAGCCGAAGTTGCGATGACTGGCGAAATTACCTTACGCGGAGAAGTATTGCCGATTGGTGGTTTAAAAGAGAAACTGTTGGCAGCTCACCGTGGTGGAATTAAAACGGTGCTTATTCCAAAGGAAAATGAACGAGATCTGGAAGAAATACCACAAAATGTCATTGGAGACTTAAAAATCATCCCAGTGCGCTGGATTGAGCAGGTGTTAGAAGCTGCTTTAGAGCAAAATCCTGAAGCCTTTGAGGTAAAAGCTTGAGTCAATGCAAATAAACGCAATTCAATCGTAAAATAATTCTTGCCAGCCTTGTTTAAGGGCTATAGCCTAAGGCTGGCATATAAGCCGTTATGACAAATTAATAGTATATAAATTAACTAACTGTAGACTGACTAGCCTGGTTCTGAGCCGCAAATAATAGGGAACTTTTCCCGCGGTAAAATGAAAAGGAATAACAACAAGGGGAACCCATTGTGAATAAAGCTCAACTCGTAGACAAAATCGCTGAAGGTGCAGATATTTCTAAGGCCGCTGCCGGTCGTGCTCTTGATTCTTTTATCGAAGCTATTTCTGATTCGTTGAAAGAAGGCGATAATGTTGCCTTAGTAGGTTTTGGTACTTTTCAAGTGAAAGAACGTTCGGCTCGTACTGGCCGTAACCCACAAACCGGTGCAGAAATTCAAATTGCCGCTGCTAACGTACCTTCGTTTAAAGCCGGCAAAGCGTTGAAAGACGCAGTAAACTAATTGTCAGCTGTAGATTGATTTGCGGTCTGTCAAAGGCGCATCCTACGATGCGCTTTTTCATTATTTATGTGGTAAAGAGTAACTAAGCATGTTGGAAAAGCTCCGTGAAGGAAGCCAAGGTCCGGTAGCCAAGATCATCCTCGGTCTGGTCATTTTATCTTTTGCACTGGCTGGTGTTGGTAGTTATATTGCGAGTCCAAGCGAACAATTAGCAGCAACCGTGAATGGCGAATCAATTAGTCGTGCCGAATTTGATAAAGCCTATCAAAATGAACGGGCGCGATTAGAAAATCAATTTGGTGACGCCTTTAATCAATTAGCCGCTGACCCAAGCTATATGGCCCAATTTAGAAATAACGTGTTAGACCGTATGGTGTCAGAACGTTTACTTGATCAAGCCGCTGAACAGTATGGACTCAGAATCAGTGATGCACAGCTTAAGTCGCAAATTCTCAAAATGCCAGAGTTCCAAGTTGACGGGCGTTTTGATAATGACCGCTATTTAGCGGTACTTTCTCGAGCACATTTTCAGCCGAGTCAATTTCGCGATATGATGCGTAATGACTTGACTCGTCAACAGTTGCAAAACGCTTTATTAGGCAGTGAGTTTGCGTTACCGAGTGAAGCAGAGCTACTGGCGAAGTTAAATCAACAAACTCGTGATGTTCGCTATGTGACGATCCCAACTGCAAATTTCGTTGCGGCAGAGAAGCCTTCAAGCGAAGATTTAAAGGCTTATTATCAAGCACATAAAGATAGCTTCAAAACAGAAGAGTCGGTTGATGTTGAGTATATTTTAGTTGATGCTGATGAATTGGCTAAAACTATCGCAGTAAGTCCTGAGGAAATAGATCAATTCTATAAGGCAAATAGTCAAACTTATACTCAGCCAGAAAAGCGTAAAGTTGCCCATATTTTGGTTAATTTTGGTGACGACGAAACCGCTGCGCTAACAAAAGCAGAACAGTTATTAGCCAAACTCAATCAAGGTGAAGATTTTGCGGCCTTAGCTGCAGAGTCATCCGACGATAGCTTTAGTGGTGAAAAAGGCGGTGAGCTTGATTGGTTCGAAAGTGGAGTGATGGACCCAGCATTTGATGAGGCCGCCTTCGCGCTTGCACAGAAAGGCGATGTGAGTCCAATTGTTAAATCCGCTTTTGGTTACCATTTAATTAAGTTGCTTGATGTACAAACTGCACAAGTGAAGCCGCTCGACCAAGTGAGTGAGCAAATCAGCCAACAATTACGACATGAAAAGGCACAAACAGCGTTTTATGAACAAGCGCAAAAAGTGGCTGAGCTGTCTTTTGAAGTTCCTGATTCTTTAGTTGAAGTGGCTAGCGAGACAGGCCTTAAGCTTGAAACGGTTAAGGGTTTAAGTCGTACTAATGCAAATGCAGTTTTAGGGCAAGCGCAGGTGATAAGTAAGCTATTCGACCCAGAATTTATTGCTGAAGGTTTAAATAGTGATGTTATTCAACTGGCGGATAATAGCTCTGTAGTGGTTCGTGTTACTGGGCATTCGGCGGCGACCGTGAAACCTTTCGAAGTCGTTGAATCGCAAATTGCCAGTAATTTAACCCAAACTAGAGCGACTCAAGCAGCCCAAGCATATGCTGACAAGTTGATTGCTGCGCTAAAATCTGGTGAAGGCTTAGATGATTTGCTTTATCAGCAACACTTACAGTTTACGACTAAGAGTCAATTGACTCGGGATAGCCAAGAGTTAGAGCCGCAAGTTATTCGGCATTTATTTATGATGGCTAAGCCGTTAGCGCAGAAAGTTGCCGGGCGAATAAGCACAATGAATGGTGATCAGCTAGTATTACAGCTTACCGCTGTCAATGAGGTGGAAACCGTAGAAAGCACAGAGACTCAACGTTGGTTACAACAGCTGGCCAGCATTAAAACAGAAGCGAGTTACCAAACCTTGATTGACTTATTAAAGAGTAAAGCAGAGATTAAAACTTTGCTGTAAACCTTATGTTGAGTTAACAAGCGAATAGAAGGGCGGTTTCGCCCTTTTTATTTATCGGAGACGTTGGTGAAAAAATCCTTAGTATTAATTTCGGCTTTGGTGGTTATCGCCCTAGGGGTGTTAGCATTTTTGTATTTTTCTTATCCTGAGTTAGTTGGAGCAAAGCGAAGAGTGACGATTAATCCTTTAATCGGAACTTGGGAATCTGAGCAGGCATTTTATGGCAAGAAAGATCGCTTGGTATTTGATCAAATAGGACAGCTAAAGTCTGGGAGTCGGGTCGCCACTCAATACGAAATCAAAGGTGAACGCGTGATCGTCACTTCGGCAGACAAAGTGGTAGAGTATAAAATCGCAAAAGACGGTTTATATCTTGATGCTTATTTACCGAGAGCGGGTCGAGTGAGATATAACAAGGTGAATAAATAACATAAATTGAACTCGGGATAATCAATCGCTTGATGACGTTGGTATTACTCTTTCTATATTCCGAATTCTGTTTAAAGTTAAAGAATAAAGAGCCGCTCAATTGTTGGGCGGCTCTTTTGTCATTAGGCGACTTCAATCACGTTGAAAGGAACCAAGGTATTTACGTCTGCCTCATAGTCAATTCCGGCAATACCAAAACCAAATAGTTTCAAAAACTCGGCTTTATAGTAGTCGTAATCCGTATGTTGACGCAGGTTTTCGGTGGTGATTTGTGGCCATAAATCAACACAAGCTTGTTGAATATCTTCGGCTAACTCCCAATCATCAAGACGTAAGCGATTGCTCTCATCAAGCTCTGGAGCATTGCCGTCTGTACGATAGAGGCGTTGACTAAACATCCGATAGATTTGTTCCATACAGCCTTCATGAACGCCTTTTTGTTTCATGATCTTAAACACCATTGAGATGTAAAGTGGCATCACAGGGATCGCTGAGCTAGCTTGAGTCACGACACTCTTCAGTACTGCAACGTTGGCGCTGCCATCACGTGTGGCTAATTTTTCATTTAAAGATACGGCGGCACGATCTAAATCCATTTTGGCTTTACCCAAAGCGCCATCCCAGTAAATTGGCCAAGTTAATGCGGTGCCAATATAACTATAGGCAACGGTTTTACAGCCTTGGGCGAGTACGCCCGCTTCATCCAGCGCTTTAATCCAAAGCTCCCAGTCTTCGCCACCCATTACCGTGATTGTATCTGCGATCTCTTGTTCTGTCGCAGGCTCAACACTGGTTTCAATAATGGTATCTTTATTGGTATCTACGGCGGTTGCGCTGTAGGTTTCACCAATAGGTTTTAGGCTGGAGCGTATTAGTTCTCCGGTATCTGGGAGCTTCCTTACTGGAGACGCTAAGGAATAAACTACTAAGTCAATTTGTCCTAGATCTTGCTTAATCAAGTCAACAGCTGCCTGCTTGGCTTGATGTGAGAAGGCATCACCATTAATGCTTTTGGCATATAAACCAGCTTCGTGAGCTTTTTGATCGAAGGCCGCAGCATTATACCAACCAGCAGTTCCTGGTTTCTTTTCTGTTGCTGCTTTCTCAAAGAAAACACCAATGGTTGCGGCGCCATTGCCGAAGGCCGCTGCGATACGTGAAGATAAACCATAACCGCTGGATGACCCGACAACCAATACTCTTTTTGGCCCATTTTTTATTGGGCCTTGCTGTTTGGTGTAGTCAATTTGCTCTTGGACATTGGCAGCACAACCAAGCGGATGGGTGGTTGTACAAATAAAACCACGGATCTTAGGTTTGATAATCATATTCGTTCCTTAAAGTCACCCAAAGAGGGGGAAGTAGTTTGTTTCATCACTATTTTTTATGCGCCGATTTTAGCACGTTTGTTTATAAAGTGGCATGGCAGCGGGCTGATCAGAGCAGTTGCCTAAAATATTCTGAAGAAAGGTAGATTTGGTTTATTTAAGGTGCTCTTACTGATTATTACAATGCGTCACGCTGGCTTATTGAGTACCAATTACGCGCGTGTACTATCGTCTATTATTATGACATTTATGACTTTAAACTTTGGGTTGGTAGGTAATAGAATTTCTCAATTTATATACTTTGATTTTACTCATGGCTGCGGGTCGTTTTGCAGCTACGCATACAAAGATATGAGTGGTGGACTTATAGCCGCTATTGGTGAGTTCAAGCAAACTTAAAACGATGGCCGACGATTCATAGGCAAAGGAGTTAAACAGCCGAAGATAATTGCCTTTGAAAAGCGAAAGCCCGTCGCTGATTAGGCGACGGGCTTTAATGTGGTCGGTACGAGAGGATTTGAACCTCCGACCCCTGACACCCCATGACAGTGCGCTACCAAGCTGCGCTACGTACCGATTTGAGCTGTGAATTTACTTAGGTATCGGTCCGCTGTCAATACACGGCCTACTAATTTGTGTTCGATTGCTCAGTGAATAGGCAAATTAGGGCTGTGGCTGATAAAAACGTTTTAAATCGTTCAATACTTGTACCAACATCGGGACTGAAACAGAGGCATTACTGGGCTCTAGTTCCCGATTAAATACCCGATAACTTCCGGATTTATTAAACAAGGTAATTTGATTTTGCTGAACAACGGCTTGTTGTTCCTGGTTGCCAATTAATATCCAATCACGCTTGCGTTTTTTGAAGATATTTTGCCCACTGCTATAGCCATTTGGGTTTGAGTTTACGCCGAGCAAACCTTCTAATAGGGTGGGTGCTAGATCGTTATGACTGGTATCACCATGTTGTAGCGTTGGTGTTTGCTTGGGCCAAGATATAAATAACGGAACTTGCGTTTGATAGCGGCTAAAGTTGCTACCATTGCCCCAGTAGTTGCTGTTGTTATCGCCTAATTCGTTACCATAATCAGAGGTGAAGATGAGTATGGTTTTCTCTAGTTGGCCACTTTGGCTTAGTTGTTCATAAACTTTTGCAAGTTGTTGATCGAGCTGCTGGGCTGCTTGTTGATAGCCGCTACGTAATGAGTCGGGGGTGACGACTTGGATGGCGTCACCGTTACCATTATCAAACGCAGCAACGCCATTTAAATAAAGAAAGTTAAACCAAGGTAATTGGGAGAACTTGCTTTGCTGCCAGATTAACCATTTTTGAATCGCTTGTTTATCGCCTTTCGCCCCGCTTGGCCATTCGGTCATATCGAGGTTTTTAACACCGGCGAAGCTGGTTCCGGCGAGTTCAGGGTGGTTTACTCCACGGCTACTGAAGAGCTCGATTTGGTAGTTATGTGCTTGCAGTGCGGATATGAGTACTGGGCTTTGATGTTGCTTGATAATATTAGACCAATAACTGCTTGGGATGCCATAGAACAAGCTGAATAAGCCTTCTTGTGCTCGATTACCACCGCTATAGTGACTAAAAAACTGACTAGAACGTTTGGCCTGTTTCCAGCTGTTGGGCATTGTTTGTTGATTGAGGGCGTCCCAGCGTAGGCCTTCTACGACAATCAGCATCACATTGTAGTGTTGTGCCGTAGGTGCATATTTCAGTGAAGAAATAGGGTAGCGCAATCCGCCTAGCTTTGCTGTCTCGCGTTTATTGACTTGTTGGTAATATGCATCAACATCGAAAATCCCTTGTTCTTGTAAAAAACTACGAGCCGTGAGTGGGTAGAACAATGGGTAGTTGTTTTTTTGTTGAGTAATCGAGCGATAATCGGTTGCGTCTGCCCAAGCGTGCACCAGATGGGTAAGCAAAAAACAAATAAATAGTAATACTGCGATAGGTACGCCTAAATGGGCATGCTCTAAACGTCGTAAATATTTCCAACAGAGTCGGGCCAGCCATAACTCTAGCAAGAAGATGAACGGTACCGCGACAAATAGTAAGTTAAGGGTGTTTGCTTGGCTATTTTGCTCTTTATCGACTAAGAGTTCCAGTAAGACTGGATTAAGATGAAGATTAAAGGAGGCGAATACCTCGGTATCAACAATCAGTAGACTAACCCCTAAAGTGGCAAAGAGCGCGCCAACAAAACGAAGGGTTCGATTGCTGGGGAATACAAAACTGAGGGGGAATAGGGTCACCAAAAAAAGTACAAAGCCAATAAATGAAAATTGGCCCAACCAACTGATCAGTAAATAACTCTGGCCTAAAAATGTCTCTGGCGCTGCGGCCAACACCAAATAACGTAAGCCTACAATTAATGAAAGAATGATATTAGACAAACAAAACCAATGTCCCCAGCTGATTAACTGTGACACCTTGTCTCGGTACTGCTTTGAGTTATTTACCATTGATTGTTCTTAAGTCCTTCAGGGTAGCCTATGATTCACTGATTGAACTTTTCAGTGCTTTTGAGAAACCTTCGGCAAGAGTCTTCCTTTGCTCTGGAGCAACACGTTGATTAATCAGGCAAGTCGTTGCATTACCTAACACCATTAATGCTAAATCGGTGGTTACATTATGGTTGTTGACTACTTTGAGTACATCATTTAGTAATTGTTCCACTTGCTCTGTGGAATATTTTGAAACTATTGCCATTTCTTCTCTGCAAAATTAACGATAAAGACGCGTATAATACCCCACCTTGTCAGTAAACACTAACAGCAAAAACTATGAGTATTTCATTAAAACATCTTATTTTACATTCATTAGAATTGGCAGCCGACGGCCAAATCGCCTTACAGGCCCGCAGCGAAGAAATGCTGCATAGCGAGCAGGCGCTCAGTCTCATTGAGAGTTTACACTTGAACTTTAGTGGCCGTGCAGCCAAAGGCTTTGGCTACTACCCGCCAGAAAACACCAGTACCTTTAAAGAGAAGCTCGATCTGTTATTGAGTAGCGAGTTGGATTTTCATCGGTTTAGTGTTGATAGCGGCTCAGTACTGGTTGAAGAACTCAAAAAATATGAGTTTATAGAGCAGGGGGTTTTGTTACTGGCTCATTATGAACATGTCGCTGGCGAGTATTTATTAATTATGTTGCTCGAAAATAAAACTTCACCGGCGGTTGATGAAAGTCTAGAGCTGACCGCGAGTCGTTATTTGGAAACCAGTTCAATTCAATTAGCAGCCCGGATCGATATTACCGATATGCAGCGTAACGCTGAATCGAGACGTTATGTTTCTTATGTGAAAGGTCGGGCTGGGCGTAAAATTGCAGATTTTTTTGTTGAGTTTCTTGGTTGTGATGATGGTCTTGATGTGAAGTTGCAAAATACCGTATTGATGCAAGCGGTCGATGATTATTGCCAAGCGACGCAGTTAGATAAAGAAGAGAAACAAGCTTATAAAGCTGAAGTGAAAAGTTATTGTGAGCAGCAGCTTAAAGATGGTGAAGAAATCGTTGTGGGTGAACTTGCTAAGGCCTTACCGACCGACGATGAAAATGTCGATTTTTATCAGTTTGCGGCCGAAAACTATCCTTTGGAAGAGCAGTTTCCAGCAGACCGCAGCACTTTGAAAAAACTTGCTAAGTGTTTTGGTCAAGGGAAAGGCGTTTCTATTAGCTTCGAGCAAAAGCTGTTAGGAGAGCGGGTATTTTATGATGAGGCGAGCGATACTTTGACAATTGTTGGTATCCCGCCTAATTTGAGAGAACAACTTAAAAATAACAATTAAGTCAGTAGCTATGTTTGAAAAGGTTGTCAGTTTCATTGTTGTTGTAAAATTACCACATGCAAAGGTTTTCAAGTGCTAATGTAGTTAATTTTGTTGTTTTATTACCAACTTATTGAGATTGGATTGCCTTTAAGGCCCCGTCTTTCCTTGCTTTTTCGTTATGTAGTATAGTTTCAAAATTGCGAGCTGAGTCATGTGAGTTTCAGTTCTGTTGAGCTAGAATCAAGTTCAGCAAGTTACTCTTGCGACTACAATAATCATAACGACAGTTAAGGAAAGGCTAATGAAAAAGACAATTCTTGCATCTGCTATTGCGGTTGCTTCTTTGGGCATGGTATCGAATGCTTTTGCTGCAATTGAGGAAGGTCAGCTCACTATTTGGATTAATGGTGATAAAGGCTATAACGGCTTAGCAGAAGTAGGCAAACGCTTTGAAGCCGATACCGGCATTAAAGTGAGTGTTGCTCACCCAGACGACGCCCCTGGTAAATTTCAACAGGCTGCTTCAACTGGTTCAGGCCCAGATATCTTCTTATGGCCACATGACCGTTTCGGCGATTGGGTTGATGCCGGTTTATTAGCAGAACTGAAACCGAGCGCTGAGAAAAAAGCGGCTATAGAGGACTTTGCTTGGAATGCGGTCACGATTAATGGCAAAGTTTATGGTTACCCTATCTCGATTGAATCAATTGGTCTTATTTATAATAAAGATTTAGTACCGACTCCCCCAAAAACTTGGGAAGAAATTCCAGCCTTAGATGCTCAGCTACAAAAAGATGGTAAACACGCTATTTTATGGGATTACAACAACACTTATTTTTCATGGCCGATATTGGCAGCCAATGGTGGCTACATCTTCAAATTTGAGAATGGTGCTTACGACGTAAAAGATACCGGTGTAGCGAATGCTGGCGCGAAAATGGGCGCGAAAGTAATTAAAGACCTGATCGATGGCGGTCAAATGCCGAAGGGAGCTGATTACGGGGTGATGGATTCAGCCTTCAATAAAGGCGAAGTGGCGATGATGATTAATGGTCCCTGGGCTTGGGATAACCTCGATAAAAGTGGCATTAATTACGGTGTAACTTACATTCCAACGGTTAATGGACAAAAAGCTAAGCCAATGGTTGGTGTATTGGCTGGTGCAATTAACGCGGCCTCACCCAATGCTGATTTAGCGGTAGAGTTTTTAGAAAACTATTTGATAACCGATGAAGGTTTGAAAACGGTAAACGATGATGTGCCGTTAGGTGCTGTTGCTCTTAAATCATTTATGAAACAGTTAGCGGGTGATCCTCGTATTGCAGCGACCTTTGCGAATGCTGAGGATGGCGAGCCAATGCCTAATGTTGCGGCCATGGGTAAATTTTGGTCGGCGATGGCAACATCTCTCACCAACATTACCAGCGGTCGTCAGCCGATTGATAAAGCATTAGACGCCGCTGCGCGTCGTATAGCGAAATAATACGGTCATATTATTTCGATTAGGGGGAGGGGCTTGGTCTACCCTCCTCTTGTTAATTTCGGTCTAACTCAAAGGTTGTACATAAGATGGGTCATTCTGCGTCTCCAGGTTTTATGCAGGGCAAGTATGCTTGGCTAAAACTGCTACTGGTTTCAGCGATTGTGTTGCTCAACGGCTACGCAATTGTGCTGATGTATGCAGGTGGTGAGTATGCATTTGCATTGCTCACCCTTGTTGTTGTTTCTACTGGTGTGTATGTTTTTGTGAATAAAAAAATGTATGCACATCGCTATATTTTCCCCGGCATTGCCGGCATGGTTGTGTTTATTATTTTCCCTTTGGCCTATACCATTGGTATTGCGTTTACCAATTACAGCGGAACAAATTTGTTATCGTTGGAGCGGGTAGAACAATTACATACACAGAAAATATATATGGCGAAAGGTGGCTCGTTTGGCTTTCAATTGCATCGAGCTGAGGATGGGAAGTATATTCTTGCGCTGAAGCAAGATGAAGTGATGTTTATTACACGTCCCATTGACGCTATTTCTAATGCGGACATTAAGGCTAAAAAGCTTAGTTTGGAAACGTCACGACTTAAATTGAAAGTTGTTGATAGTTTGCCAAATTCTCCCGTAACCCCAATTAAGGACATTATTACTCATCGGCAGTTTTTAGGTAGTTTAATTCTTGTGACTCCGAATGGTGATGAGTTAGTGATGAATGGCTTGCGTAAATTTTCTGCGATGAAGCCTTTATACTCTCGTTTACAAGACGGCGTGGTACTGAAAGATAGTGGTGTTATTCTGCCTGGCCCTTCGATCTTACGGAATAACCAGACGGGTCAACTGATGTTGCCGAATATGGAGACTGGTTATTTTCAGTATATTGATGGTGATGGTGAGTTCGTTGGTGAGCGTTTAGCCCCTGGTTTTACTGTGAAAGTGGGTTGGAAGAATTTTGATCGAGTGATGACCGATAAGGGGATTAAAGAACCTTTTATTGAGATCTTTATTTGGACGGTTATTTTTGCGGCCGCTTCCGTTGCCTTCACTCTTGCGATCGGTATGGTTCTCGCCTGCCTCATTCAATGGGAAGAGCTCAAAGGTCGAGCGATTTATCGCGTGGTGCTCATTCTGCCTTATGCTATCCCTGCATTTATCTCTATCTTGGTGTTTAAAGGTTTATTTAATCAAAACTTTGGGGAAATAAACGGCATTTTGGAATCTTTGTTTGGCATCAAGCCGGATTGGTTCACCGATCCCCTTATGGCCAAGTCGATGATTCTGATCGTGAATACCTGGCTAGGCTACCCATACATGATGATCTTATGTTTAGGGATGCTTAAGTCTATTCCTGAAGATCTTTATGAAGCCTCTGCAATGGATGGTGCAGGCCCTATCAGTAATTTTTTAAATATTACTGTGCCGCTGCTGATGAAACCATTGACGCCTTTGTTAGTCGCTTCATTTGCCTTTAACTTTAATAACTTCGTGTTGATTCAGTTACTCACCAATGGTGGGCCCGATATTATCGGTGCCTCAACCCCAGCGGGTACCACCGATTTACTTGTAAGTTATACCTACCGCATTGCCTTCCAAGGCGATGGTGGACAAGACTATGGACTTGCCAGTGCGATTGCTACCCTGATCTTCTTGGTGGTTGGCGCGTTAGCCTTAGTCAATTTGAAATTAACAAAAGCTGATAAAACGGCATAAGGAGGAGTTGTTATGGCAATGGTTCAAGCTAAGTCTTTGAAGTATAGAAAACTAGCAACTCACGTTAGCTTATGTTTATTTCTATGTTTAATAATTTTTCCATTATTGATGGTCATCACTATTTCTTTCCGTACTGGTAACTTTGCTGTTGGAGAGTTGATTCCGTCAAATCCCACGCTCGATCACTGGCGTTTGGCTTTAGGTATTTCGGTGTTGAATCCGGATGGTTCAACCACGCCACCACCATTTCCGGTACTGATTTGGTTATGGAACTCGATTAAAGTTGCGGGCATTTCAGCATTACTGATTGTAGCCCTATCGACGACCAGTGCTTATGCCTTTGCGCGGATGCGCTTTAAAGGCAAGGCAACCATTTTAAATGGGATGTTGATCTTTCAAATGTTCCCCTCGGTATTGGCCTTGGTCGCGATTTATGCCTTGTTCAATAAGATTGGTGAGTATGTTCCATGGTTAGGTTTAAATACTCACGGTGGTTTGATATTGGCTTATCTTGGGGGGATTGCACTACACGTCTGGACGATTAAAGGTTACTTCGAAACCATCGACCCGGCCTTAGAGGAATCTGCAGCAATTGATGGCGCAACACCTTGGCAGGCATTTAGGTTGGTCTTGTTGCCGCTGTCTGTGCCAATTTTAGCGGTCGTGTTTATCCTTGCATTTATCGGTGTGATTACCGAAGTGCCTATGGCTTCTGTATTGATGCAAGATGTCGATAAGCTCACCCTTGCTGTTGGTGCTCAGCAATACTTATACCCGCAAAACTACTTATGGGGTGATTTCGCCGCAGCGGCAGTATTGTCAGGTTTCCCTATTACCTTGGTATTCCTCATGGCGCAACGATGGTTGGTTGGAGGTTTAACTGCGGGTGGTGTGAAAGGTTAAATTATTTGGGCGTAGTTGCAGGTGTAACGACGCAATACAAAATCGATTGATGAATAAAGCAAAGCGCTTTATTCAGTTTGGAGCTGATAATGGCTGATGTAATTTTAAACAATGTACGTAAAAACTATGATCCGAGTATTCACCAAGACACTTTGCGTGACATTAACTTAGATATCAAAGATGGTGAGTTTGTGGTGTTTGTGGGTCCGTCAGGTTGTGGCAAATCAACTTTATTACGAATGATTGCCGGACTTGAAGATATCACTAGCGGCGAGTTAAAGATTGGCGGCAACTATATGAACGACGTACCGCCAGTAGAACGTAATGTTGGTATGGTGTTCCAGTCTTATGCTTTATACCCACATATGGATTTACGTGAGAATATGTCTTTCGGTCTGAAATTGAAGAAAGTCGATAAGGCGATTATTGAAAAACGTGTCTCTAATGCCTCAGATATCTTGGGCTTAGACCCTTTACTTGACCGTAAACCTAAAGAATTAAGTGGTGGTCAACGCCAACGTGTTGCTATTGGTCGTTGTATTGTCCAACAGCCAGGAGTGTTCCTATTTGATGAGCCTTTGTCAAACTTAGATGCAGCGCTTCGAGTGAAAATGCGCATCGAGATAGCGAAGTTACACAAAGAACTTCAATCTACCATTATTTACGTGACTCATGATCAAGTGGAAGCGATGACGTTAGCGGATAAGATTGTGGTCCTTAGCCCTCTAGAGCCAAATGCGTCCAGTAATTTGGAGCAATATGGTTCGCCATTAGAGCTATATCATAATCCGACCAATAAATTTGTTGCTGGCTTTATTGGTTCACCTAAAATGAATTTTATCGAAGGTAAGCTGATTGAAGTCGGTGAGCAAGAAAGCAAAATAAAATTGGTGACAGGTGACATCATTAGTGCTGCAATTGACACCACCCGAGCTAAAATGGGCGATACGGTTGAGTTAGGTTGTCGTCCCGAGCACTTGGTAGAAGATACCCATGCTCATGCAGAGAACTTCATTACAGGTACGGTTGTAGTTGCCGAGCATTTAGGTTCCGAGTCTTACGTTTATATGGACGTGAAAGGCTTTGATTTCACCTTTAAAGCACGTAGCGAATTTCCATCTAACAATGGTGATGATCTTCGTGTTGGCTTGCCAACTAAAGCATGTTACTTGTTTGATAGTAAAGGCAATGCGTTCCCACGTACTGCTAAGTACAACAAAGACTAGAAGTTGACCAGTAATAGCAAAGCGGCCCTTCGGTCGCTTTTTTTATAAGCGTTTAATTTATAGTCAATCTAACTCATTATCTGTTGATTCTTGCGGGCCTAAATCATCGCTAACTGGCTTACGTATTTTGTAATTAGAGCCACGAGTTACTGCACTTCATGCCTCGTTATCGGCAGGTTTATTCTGCGCAACAAGTTGATCATATCATTAATCAGATTGCTATTATTTGGCTTTATGGGTTGGTTTTATTCTCGCGTTGCATCATTTCCAGTAATGCCATTTGAACAAAATTTTTCTTTTCGGCGTTCTTGGCGTTAAAGGTTAAGCCATAGTGCAGACGTTCAGGTGTTCTTTGCTCTAAGTGTTGATTACAAATACTCGCATCAATACTGATGCTTGGATTATTATCGAGGTTTAGTTGTAATTTAAAAGGCAATGAACTCAAAGGTAATGGGATTGGCTCACAAACAAAACCGCCTCCATTAAGTGATAAATCTTTTAGGACCCCATGAAACGACGTCTGTGCTTGGTGCTGACAAAGTAGTGTGCTAGCTAAGGCAATGGGCATGCGGCTATGCTGACGCAAACTTATTTTTTGGATCCGACGAGGGTAATCCACCACCAACCATCGGCCAACACTACTCATCAGTTTTGATATATTGCCTCGATAAGCAAAAATGGTCGCGTTAGGATCGCCTTGATTAACTAGGCGAATCACAATCGACTGACCTTCTCGAATTTTCTCTTTAGCGGCTTCCCACTGTTGATCTATTCCCCTCGAAAGGATCAAACACATACCAGGTTCAATTCCGATTAAACGACTACGTAAACGCAAGGGTTTTGTGGCCGTCGGAATTTGTAAATGGACCTCGGTTTGACAGGGCAGGGCATTGAATTCAGCTAATAAATCTGGGGAAATCGGTTCCACGGCTGGTTCTGTATATTTTGATAATCTTATAACAATATCATATAAATCGTGTTTGTGTTTTAGTGCTGATGAGAAATGTGTAACAAACGGACTATTAGCGCAGCTTACGGTTATAATTAGCGACCTTGGTTAATATGGAAAGTTCTGATGAAATTGTTTGTAAAAGATTTGACCGTAATCGACTCCACCTACCTGTGCCCAGACCGTGGTTTAGTGGGAGAAAGTTGGTTAGTAGACATAGAATTAGCTGGCGCTTTGAATGATATGGATATGTTGTTAGATTTTGGCCAAGTGAAGAAACTAATCAAGCAACTCATTGATCAGGAAGTCGATCATAAGTTGTTAGTGCCTCAGCGGTCACCTTTATGCAAAACCGAAACCCTTAATGGTTATACTCATATTGATTTTGCGCGGCCAAATGGTGGAAGCATCCAGCTGCGTTGTCCTACTCAAGCGTTTGCGTTTATTGACACTCTAGAAGTGACCAACGATGCTTTGACTACTTATGTACAGCGGATCATTTTACAAAAGCTACCTTCGAATATTCAAGATTTAAAAGTTAAATTACGCCATGAAGCGATCGATGGACCTTATTATCATTATTCTCATGGCTTAAAAAAGCATGACGGTAATTGTCAACGGATCGCTCATGGGCACCGTTCGACTCTCGAAATTATGGTTGACGGTGAGCAAGATTTGGACTTAGCAACAAGTTGGGCGATGAAGTGGCGAAATATATATTTGGCGAGCAAAGCTGACCAAATTGAGCCAAGCAATATAAGCTTTTATCAGGCTCAAAATTGGCAAAAGCACTATGCTTTTGCATATCAATCTCCACAGGGTTTTTTTGAGTTGGTATTACCCCAACATGAGACTGATATTCTTCCCTGCGAGACAACTGTTGAGAACTTGGCCGCTTATATTGCAAGTACTTTGTCTGCCGCGATGCCAGAACATTCAATTGAAGTAATTGCTTATGAAGGAGTTGGGAAAGGCGCTATTTCAGAGGTTCATGGTTCGTCATGGTAAATAAAAAGCGCCTGTTGATAGGCGCTTTGAGTGTCATAGAGCGGCGTTATAAAGTAAATCGTTTGACTAACGCATCTTGCTCTTGAGCTAATCCACCTAGTTCTTCACTGGTGCTCGCCACGATTTCAATACTTTCATAGTTTTCGTCACTAATGTCTGAAATTCTATTGAGGTTCGCAGAAATTTCAGCTCCGGTGGCTTGTTGTTGTTCGGCGGCAGCGGCGATCTGACTACTCATATCTGAAATTTGAGTAATAATCCCTTGGATCTCTTCCATTGCTCCATTTGCATCAGAAGTTTGATCAATACTGGCTTGCATTTCTGAAGAACATTCAGACATGACTGTGACTGCGCGTTGTGCACTTTTTTGTAAGTTCTCAATCATGGTTTGAATCTCGGTGGTTGAATTCGTCGTTTTTTGGGCCAGAACTCTAACCTCATCGGCGACGACAGCGAAACCGCGCCCTTGTTCCCCAGCTCTTGCTGCCTCGATAGCTGCATTTAACGCTAGCAAGTTGGTTTGATCGGCGATGCCTCGGATCACATCTAAGATTGAACCAATATTGTTGCTCATTGCATCTACCTCACCAATTACCGCGCTACTATCGTCGAGTCGCTCTGATAACTGATGGGTGGTGGTTATATTGTTACTCATTACAGAGCGCCCTGAATTGGCCGCAGCCTCTACTTCCATCACTTTTTCAAGGGTCATATTGGCACTCTGGGCAACTTCACGAACCGATTGTTCCATTTCAGTCATTGCGGCTGCGACCGACGCAGTTTCTTGCCGTTGATTGTTGAGTTCGGTGGTCGCGGTATGCAACGTCACTGAGTTTCCTTGGGATACATTGGATAAGCTTTCGGCAGCTTCGCTAATATCGTGCAGTACTGATCGCATCTGTTTCATCATGCTATTCGCTGAATCCGCAAGTTGACCAAATTCGTTACTACTTTGATAATCGACGGTTTCAGTCATATTACCTGCAGCCGCAGATTTCAAGGTTTTAAGTAGTAGTTGCAAGGGTACTTTAATCGCACTTGCTACATTCCAGGCAACCAAGAAGGCTAAAGGGATAACGATTGCCATTGCGATATATAATCGTAGCCGACTGGTCGCTAGCATTGTATTCGCATTGGCCGACGCTTCGTCAACCAATTTATTGGCGATTTGATTAATGTTGGTGAGTTGTTCGATGGCTTCGGTAATCAGCAACGCTGTTTCGTCGGTTCGGCGTGAAATTGCCTCTTTGTCTTGTGAGACTTTTAAGTGCTGGGCTAATACACCATCCTTTGCAGTGGTATCTTTAATAAATTGATCGATTTGATGGCCCATGTCGTTGCGTAAGTCTGGGATTTCATCCTCAAGATCGGCATTGGCTGAGTTGAAGTTTTTAAGCAACTTTTGATTACGTTGCAAAATCACTGCAATTTTTTCTGATTCGCTGGTATTGAGTCCATCGAGGGTATTCAATTCGATCACTACCATCGCATTGAGAAAGCTTTCAGAGGCCCAGCGAATATAATCGTCATCTAATTCAACGACTTTATCTGACAAATTTTTCTTCAATTGAGGCAGCATGACTGATAGCTGATTGGTACTGCGTTTTACTGTTTGCAAATCAGCTAGATATTTAATGTTATCTGCCATGACCTGCTTGGCAACTTGAAAGTAACGTTCATCCAGGTTGCTTAAGGAATCTAAATGAGAGCCTAATTCGCTATTCCCCTGAGCCATCTTGCGTAAGGTTGCAAGTGAAGAAACGAACTCTTGTTCGCTCTGTTCAAAGGCTTTGCTACTGACTTTAATCGCATCAGGTTTAGTCGATGTTAATGCATCTTTAAAAAACTTATCCGCGGTGAGTAAATCAACAGCAAAGTCGCTGCTCTGCAGTACCAGTGGTGTTGCTTCTTCGGTAACAACATTTAACTGTTGTTTGAATTGATTCCCCGTTTGCAGGGAAAGGACATTTGTTAGCACCATCATGAGTACTAAAAAACCGAAACCTATATTGACTCGGTGAACAATAGATATGTGTTTATAAAACTGGAGCGATACGCCTAAGCGAGCTGACTTTTTATTCATAATTCCTCGACAAATTTTTTGCTAGCTATTTATAGTTATTATGTTTTTTTATTTATTAAAATTATGCCTTTACTCGTGCTGATATACTAGGTATCAGATCACAACTCTACTCGGATAAACCCTTTGTTTATCAGCTTCGATAAAGAAAGCTTCGATAATTGAGTGTTTGCTATCGTTAGGCGAAAAAATTGTCGGAATATTCACCGGTTAGATGTTGAGAGGTGGTAAATTGGCGCGAAGGTTAGGCGTGGACCGAAAAATGGTTTATAAATAGGCTTTGGACTGCTTATCAATTTGTCGTCTGTTAATTTATGCTAGCTTGATAAGTGAGTTATATGTAGGTGTGTTTTACTACATATTGCGACGAACTTAAAATCCAAGTGATCTGGTTCCTCTGTATTAATTAGTCATTATTGCTTTTTGTTTCAATAGGATAGATGGGCGACTGCTCAGCTAGAGGCTTTCTCTCAGTAGTTTGTCTGTCTTCGTTCTTTGGAACATAAATGCATAGCGAAAGACGAACAGTTTAGGGTTTATTCTCGAGAATGCTTATATTGATTGAATCATAGACTTGATGTTCCATCATGATTAATTCTATGTTGCGAGTATTTGTATTTGGGTATTTGGGATAGTAAATAATGCATCAATTTTGGCGTGTCGATAGCAACATTGGGGACCGCCGTAGCCAGTTGCGGTGTACTTGGCCGAAAATTGCAATATTTGTTATTGCGGCGCTCGTTACTGGTTGTTCAACAGCAGTGTTCAGTGATCTTTTTACCACTTATTCTGAACAGTTAAGAGCGAGTCGTTATCAATTGACCGCAGGACAATTTGAACACGCGGCCGAGTTACTGGCAGAGGGAAAGGTAACGGATAATAGCTATTATTTAAAGCAGTTGGAACTTGGTCGAATGTTGTTTTTAGCGGGAGACTTTGAGGCGAGTCAGCAACACTTTAGTCGCGTCGATCAACAGTTAAAATGGTTATCGAGTCAAGCCGAATATCGCCTTTCCACAGGCTTACAACAGCTTTCTACCTTAGCGACCAACGACAATTTTATTCGCTACCATATTCCAGTGTATGAACAAGTCATGTTGCACCATTATCAAGCGATTAATTACTTGCATAGCGGTGGTTTGGAGTCCGCATTGGTTGAAATTCGCCGCGCAGGACAACTACAGCAGTTGGCGATGGAAGAACAGCCAGTGAGCTTAGAGACGCAATTGCAAGACTATCAACAGCAATACGATGAACTGTTGAAGCAATATCCCAGTCCCGATACAACGCTTCCAAATGCTTATCAGAACGGCCTTAGTTATGCTTTGTCTGCAGTTTTGTATTTGGCGGCGGGTCAAGATAATGATGCCTATATTGATTATCGTAAAGCCTTAGCTTTAGCGCCTAATAATCATTATTTGCAGGCTGAAGTTGCTCGATTGGGGCAAAAACTGGCGATGAGTGATTATCAGCAATATACCCCATTGAAAGCTCAGCCGCTGACTGAAGATCAAGGCTTACTCGTTGTTTTACATGAACAATCTATAGTGGCTGCAAGGCAAGAAGTACGCTTTACTTTACCTCTCTATCACCAGCAGCGTTGGCAAACTTATACCTTGGCACTTCCGGTTATTTCTACCAAACCTCAACTGGCGATCCCGTTAGCTTTGTCTTTGGAAGGACACGATTTTGCAACGCAACAATTAGTTCAAATCGATGCTTTAGCTGCCAAGCAACTACAACAAGATTTACCTGCAGTATTGGTGCGGCAAATTTTACGAGTGCTGGCTAAAGACCAGCTGCGTCGAGAAGTGAACCAAGGCGACGCAAAGAAAGGGGAGAATTGGGCGAATGTTTTCGCAAATGTATACAATATAGTGTCTGAGCGAGCGGATACTCGAAGTTGGCAAAGCTTACCAGCATTGGCGCAAATAGCGATTAAACCGTTTGCTGTGGGAAAACATAAATTGACGATGTCTGGTCTGGGTGAATCAGAAGTTTCGGTTAACATAAGGCCAGGTCGAGTGACCTTGGTGTTGACCAACGATCTTGGTTCTACAGTTCAGTTATTTAACTTATAAAAGAGGAGTTGGTTATGAAATATATACTGATAATGCTGTCGTTATTGCTGGTGGCTTGTACTGCCGATACATCTGGTATGATAGCCAATTCACAAAAGCCAGAGGGGAAACAATGGCTGATTGTTGATAACTTAAATTTAGGACGAAAGTTAACCATCACAGAGGCGAGGAGTACTCAAAGTGCCGATCGACTACTGGGTATCGCAACGCTTCAATCTTTATTTAAAGGCGACTTGAGTTTGCAATATCGATTCAACTGGTATGATAGCGATAATATTCAAATCAATGATGCGAGATCCGCATGGACACCGCTCACTCTACATGGTCGTGAACAGGTTCAGATTCAGTCGGTCGCGTTAGTTGCTAATGCCCACCATTTCAAAGTTTATGTTAGAGAAGTTCAATAACAGAGAGATAAGTTATGAAAACATATGTTTTAGCCGTTTCGATGGCAGCCCTTATGCTAAGTGGTTGTTCTAGCCAGGTAAGTTATGGTGATCCGCAAGCCGTAGAAACGGTGGATGTGGCCTTTGGCTCTACGGATTTACAGACAATTGCAGGTCAAATGACAGACTCAATGGTTGCGTCGCCCTTATTAACGGAATTAACTCGTAACAAACGGCCAATCGTATTTGTTGATAAAATAAAAAATAAAACGAGTGAGCATATCGATACTGAATCTGTTAGCGATACTATCAGTACCCGCTTGTTACAGTCAGGTAAGTTTCGATTTGTAGATATGACCACGGTGAACCAAGTGCGTGAACAGTTGAACTTTCAAAATGACGGTGGTTTAGTTGATCCCGCTAAAGCAATTGCGTTCGGTCAACAAGTCGGGGCAGAGTATATGCTGTATGGCAACTTAGCGAGTATTGTTAAAACCAACAAAAAGACCAAAGATGTTTATTATAAGATGACGATGCGTTTACTTGATCTTAAAACTGGTTTAGTAGAATGGGCCGATGAAACCGAGATCCGTAAGGCTGAAACTAAATCTACCTTTGGCTGGTAGGAGTATCGAGCCGATGGGACCGCTGTTTTTAGATTTATTGGGCGCCGAGCTGAGTGCTGAAGAGCGAGATATGTTACAGCATCCCCTTGTGGGAGGTGTCATTTTATTTAGTCGTAATTATCAGGAGCGTGCCCAGTTAATTGAACTGGTTCGCTCAATAAGAGCTGCGAGTAAACAGTATTTATTGATTGCTGTGGATCAAGAAGGAGGACGTGTACAACGTTTTCGGCATCAGTTTTCTTGCATACCTGCGATGGGGGATATTGATGCAGGGGCAAGGCAACTGAGGATGGCTAGTGTCGATCTGGCTGAACAGTTGGGTTGGTTAATGGCCGTTGAGCTCAGAGCTTGCGATATTGATATTAGTTTCGCTCCGGTGCTGGATATCAACGGTTGTAGTGATGTGATTGGTACTCGTGCTTTTAGTTCTAACCCTGAACAGATCGTTAGTGATGCGGGTGGTTTTATCTCTGGAATGCATCACGCAGGGATGAAGGCAACTGGCAAGCACTTTCCCGGACATGGGAATGTTAAAGCAGACACTCATCACTTTGAAGCCACTGACTCGCGCTCATTTGATGAGATTAAACGTTATGATTTAAGTGTATTTAGGCGTTTAATTAGTCAAAATAAATTGGACGCAGTGATGCCCGCACACGTAATTTATAGTGATGTTGACGATAAACCCGCAGGATTTTCTAAGCGGTGGTTACAACAAGTATTGCGTAAAGATTTAGGTTTCAAGGGGGTTATATTTAGTGATGATTTGTCGATGCAGGGCGCAGCCCTTGCTGGTGATCATGTGCAACGAGCCGAGCAAGCCTTGACCGCAGGCTGTGATTACCTTTTGGCCTGCAACGATCGAGATGCCAGTATTCGCTTATTAGATGGCTTACCACATACTCAGGTTGCACGCCCCGATGCCTTGCGAGCAAAAGCTTATCCTATGACTTGGTCGGAGCTCACAGCATTGACTCAATATCGACAAATCGCTGCGCGCGCCCTAGAAATTCAGCAAATTAGTAGTGAACTGAGTGAGAACTAAATACACTTAGTATTCATGCGGGAATATAAACAAGGAATCGCATCATGATTATTTATTTACACGGCTTTGATTCTACAAGTCCGGGTAACCATGAAAAAGTACTACAGCTTCAGTTTGTCGATAGCGATGTGCGTCAAATCAGTTACAGTACCATTCATCCTCGACACGATATGAGTCACTTACTCAAAGAAGTCCACAAACAGTTAATGTTGAGTGCTGAAGAGGAAGTGGTGATTTGTGGTGTTGGTTTAGGCGGGTATTGGAGTGAGCGGATTGGTTATCTATGTGGAATTCCCTCCGTTTTGTTTAACCCGAATTTGCACCCAGAGCGGAACATGCAGGGCAAAATAGAGCGGCCCGAGGAGTATTTAGATATTGCGACTAAATGTGTTGCAGAGTTTAGAGACAAAAATCGTGGTAATTGTACGGTTGTGTTGTCTGAAAATGATGGTGTGTTAGATAGCCAACTTTCAGCTGAAGAGTTACAAGATTATTATCCGATTATTTGGGATAGCCAGCAAGCACATAAATTTCAAGATATTAGTCGTCATTTACAATTAATTAAGTCATTGCGGAGTCTACCTCGTCTATGAAATGATTGAGATCAGCGAATAGAGGCATTTCCCCCTCGTTTTTATAAGCCTTTTTTTTGTGATCCTACTCTCATTACGTATAATATGACGCAGCAGAGCGATTATTCAAAGGCGTAGTACATAATGATAAAGCCTTTTAAAAAGCGCTAAACACTTCAAGTTGTGAGAAGGAAATAAGCAAGAATGACTAAAATTGTTGTTGTAGGTGGTGGCGCAGGTGGCTTAGAACTCGCGACGAGTTTGGGTCACAAACTTGGCAAACGAGGTAAAGCCAAGATAGTTCTCATTGATAAAAATAGAACGCATTTGTGGAAACCATTACTACATGAAGTCGCGACGGGGTCGCTAGATGCCGGAATCGATGCCTTAAGCTATCGTTCTCATGCGGCCAATCACGGTTTTGAGTTTCAATTAGGTGAAGTTGCTGATATTGATCGCGAAGAGCAGTTGGTGACGCTAAAAGCCATGGTCGAAGAGGAGCAGGAAGTATTACCAGCTCGGCAGATCGACTATGACTATTTAGTGATGGCAATCGGTTCCGTGTCCAATGACTTTAATACGAAGGGTGTCAAAGAGCATTGCATTTTCTTAGATAATCCGAGTCGCGCCAATTTATTCCACTCTCGAATGTTAAATCGATTCTTGCAGTATTCTCAAGGCGATGAATCACAACAGGGAGAAAAGGTCAGAATTTCCATTGTTGGGGCTGGTGCCACAGGTGTTGAGTTATCGGCGGAGTTATACAACGCGCTTGATCAACTGCGGGCTTATGGCGTACCAAATCTTAGCAGTTCAAGTTTGGCGGTTACGCTGGTTGAAGCGGGTGATAAAATTTTGCCAGCATTACCGGTTAGAATTTCTTCGTCAGCGCATTCAGAATTGCAAAAAATGGGCGTTGATGTTCGCACCAGCACCATGATTACCGAAGCCACTGCGGAAGGGTTAACGACAAAAGATGGCGAGTTAATTAAAGCCGATTTGATGGTGTGGGCGGCTGGCATTAAGTGCCCTGAATTTATGAAAGAAATCGGTGGGCTAGAAACCAACCGGATTAATCAGTTAGTGGTTAGGCCTACGCTACAAAGTTCACGTGACAGTAATGTTTATGCGATAGGTGATTGTGCCAGTTGTGCCTTGGGTGAGAAAGGCTTTGTTCCTCCGAGGGCTCAATCTGCACATCAGATGGCTTCCTTAGTTTACAAAAACATCCTACGTCAGCTTGAAGAAAAACCGTTACTTGAATTTGAGTACAAAGATCATGGTTCGTTGGTGTCTTTAAGTCGTTATTCTACCGTTGGGTCACTGATGGGTAACTTGATGCAAGGCTCTATGATGATTGAAGGGCGGATTGCTAGAATGGTCTATATCTCTTTATACCGGATGCACCAAATTGCTTTACATGGTTATTTTAAAACAGGATTAATGATGCTCGTTGGGCGAATTAATCAGGTATTAAGACCGAAGTTAAAGCTCCACTAAATACAGGCTTTAAGATTCTATTAGAAAGGCAATAACTACTGGTTATTGCCTTTCTAATCCGGCTTTTACTACGATAAAAGCGAACATCAAACTCAACCACAGTGTGAGCGCACTCAGCGCTTCAAATCGCCAATGATGTAAATTCATTAAATAGGCCTGGCTGAGAATATCGGCCAGCAATAACACGAATACCCCCCATAACTGAAACGTTAAAGAGACCGTCTGCCACAGCTTGGGCAAGAGAAGACGAGATAGCGGAAGTGCGCCTAAAGCTAAGCCGACATAAAACCAATGATGGTCGGGATATAGTAAGCTGAGCAGCTTTTCTCCCATTTGACGAGAGCTAGCCGCGATTGCTAGCAATAGCCAGGTGCGACTTAATAAGGCGCAGCTGAATAGCACACTTGGTTGGTTCGCAACGACCACTGCAGCGCTTACGAAGCCGTTTGGCTCGCGGGAGCCGTGAATACTGCTTCAGTAGTGGCTGACTCGGCTGAGTTGCCCTCGAGTGATTTCTGTTCTGGTGCAATAATCTCTGCCATGTCGTTGTCCTGACCATCCGCTATGGATGTTGGTGAAAGTGCACTTTGATTTTCTGGACTACGACGAATTTGGATCAGCATGCCCATTAGTGGATGGTCGAAATAATGTATTTCTCCGGAACGGACACGACGTTTTTGATCAAACTTAAAGCTATGTAGCTCCTCTTCTGTTTGATAATTCGCAATTAAACTGCCATCTTCAACTCCCTTTTGTTCTCCACTTAATATCACCACTTGCTGCGGTTCATTATTTGGCAGGGGATTGGGGGGGGTGAGCTGTGTTTGGCGATCAGAGGGAAGAACCTCTCTTTCAACTTCAACAGGACGTTTTAGGATCAGTTGACTCTCGATATACAAGTAGTGTTGCAAGTAAATTCTAATCCCACCGTTTAGCTCCCAAATTTCGGCCGGTACCTGAGCAACGGCGTCGCTGCTAGTTTCACCATTTAGCGGCGTTGCTTGCTCAAACAAGCTGGTTTCACCAAGCTTATTCTGCTCATCGCTCTTGGCGTTAACGATTGCGTCATTATGAGCTGCAAAGTTAATCAGGTGGCCATCGGCTTGAAAGCGTTGCGAAAAGTCTTGGCCTGCTTGCAACTGATAAAATTTGGCTCGATGACGGGGTGCAACGACTTCCCGCCAAGCTAGATGTATGAGCGGTGTAAAGGCTGCGTGCTGATTTAATTTGGCAAATTGTTCACCTAACTCTAGTTGGTCGGCATTCAGCATCTGTCGATGGGTCGCACCAGTGATAGGCCAACCGCGTCCGTCAATGGTTACAGGTAACTGTTCAAATCGAGGCCGAATGCAGGGCTCGGTGTTACAAGCAAACAACGGTGCGAGCAACGGTTCACTGGTATTTACGCTGAACGTTTGTGGTTGCGGCCAATATTCTTGACTGCTTTCGACACTAACATTACGTTTAAAAACGATGACTTCAATGTCAAACCAACGCGGTCCATCTGCCATGCTAGGCGCGCTGGTCGTAACGATTGCGGCCAAGCCAAGAAGCTGTATAGCCTGTTTAAGAGTTGCTCGCATTGGCGTTAAATTGCTCCAATATAGATTCTATGAGGGTGAGGCGCTGTTCGGGACCGTCGCTTGGAACCGCAAATTTTAGCTTGTTGGCGCCTTCCATTCGATAAATAGCTGGCTGAGATTGTAGCAGGCTTACCAGAAAAGCGGCATTAACTTTTGTTGATTCGGCAAACTCGATAACGCCGCCTTTCGGTCCGGCCTCTAAGCGCTTAATACCGAGGTGGTCGGCTTCAATTTTAAGCCTTTGCACGTTGAACAAGTTTTGAGCAGGTTCCGGTAATAAGCCAAAACGGTCAATCAGCTCGACTTGTAATTCGCGCATTTCTGCAGAATTCCCGCAATTAGCAATGCGTTTGTACATAGTGAGTCGAGTTGTGACATCAAAAATATAATCGTCAGGCAGTAGTGCTGGTAAGCGTAATTCAATCTCACATTGTTCGCTTTGACTGAGATCCCAATTGAGATCTTGACCATTTTTGAGGGCTGTTACCGCTCGGTCTAACATTTCCATATATAGGGTAAAGCCAACGGCTTCTATTTGTCCACTTTGGTCATCTCCTAAGAGTTCACCAGCTCCGCGAATTTCCAGGTCGTGGGTAGCTAAGGTAAAGCCTGCGCCTAAGTCCTCTAGTTGAGCGATCGCCTCTAAACGTTTACGTGCGTCTTTACTCAATAGTTTTGGTGGTGGAGTGAGTAAATAGGCATAGGCTTGGTGATGAGAACGGCCAACTCGACCGCGTAATTGGTGTAACTGAGCCAAGCCAAAATTATCAGCACGATTGATAATAATGGTATTAGCACTGGCGATATCAATCCCAGTCTCGATAATGGTAGTACAAACCAGAACGTTAAAACGTTGATGGTGAAAGTCTCCCATAATGCGCTCTAGCTCACGTTCGCGCATTTGTCCGTGGGCCACAGTAATACGTGCCTGTGGCAGCGATTCAGAGAGTTCTTGGGCGACTCGCTCAATGGTTTCAACCTTATTGTGTAGAAAGTAAACCTGCCCCCCGCGCATTATTTCGCGACTAATCGCTTCCTTAATTAGTGCATTATCATATTGGCGCACAAAGGTTTTTACCGCTAAGCGTTTTGCCGGAGGGGTCGCAATGATCGATAGATCACGCATGCCACTCATTGCCATATTCAGGGTTCTAGGTATTGGTGTTGCGGTGAGTGTGAGAATATCAACATTCGCCCGCATCGCTTTTATTTGCTCTTTTTGACGCACTCCAAAGCGGTGTTCTTCATCAATAACCAGCAGCCCTAAATCAGAAAATTTCACATCCTTGCTTAATAACTTATGGGTTCCGATTACGATATCGACACGACCATCAGCCAGTTTTGTGAGTACTTGATTTTGTTCTTTGGTGGTGTTGAAGCGTGATAAAGAAGCGACTTCAATCGGCCAATTGGCAAAGCGGTCACTAAAGTTGTCAAAGTGTTGCTGGGCAAGCAGGGTGGTCGGGACGAGCACGGCCACCTGTTTTCCGCTGTTCACGGCGACAAATGCGGCACGCATCGCCACCTCTGTCTTACCAAAACCAACATCGCCACAAACCAGCCGGTCCATTGCGTTTGGCGTCTGCATGTCTTGTAACATCGCAGTAATAGCTTGCTGTTGGTCGTCGGTTTCTTCAAAGGGGAAATCGGCGCTAAATTGTTGATAGGCCGCTTCGTCAAGTTGATATCCATACCCAGGTTTAGCGGCGCGTTTGGCATATACTTCTAGCAGCTCTGCGGCGACATCACGGATTTTCTCGGCCGCTTTTTGCTTGGCTTTTTGCCATTGTTCATTGCCTAGCTTGTGCAGTGGCGCCGTTTCGTCGTTGGCTCCAGAGTAACGGCTAATTAAATGGAGTGCATTTACAGGTACATATAATTTTGCCTGATTGGCATATTCAAGGCTTAAAAATTCAGTTTTTATGCCGCCGTTTTCAAAGCTGGTTAAGCCCAGATAACGGCCCACGCCGTGTTCTAGGTGCACCACTGGTTGACCAATTGATAGTTCTGCTAAATTGCGGATCAGAACATCGGGATTGAGCGTTTTACTTGAGGCCTTGCGCTGTTTAGCGCGAACTTTGTCACCGAGTAAGTCGGTTTCAGTAATCAACTGCAAAGTTGGTGTGTTTAGTTCAAAGCCTTTTTCGATAGGCGCGACCACAATCGCCAGACTATCGTTACTCGCAACAAAGTTAAAAATGCTTTGATGATTTTTAAGCTTTAACTTGAGGGGGCGAAGTAAATTCTTGAGTGCTTCTCTGCGTCCCTCGGTTTCGGCAATAAAGCAGGTTTTAGGATGCGGGTGATGCTCTAGGTAATGGCTTAGGGCCTGTAATGGTAAATTGAGTCGATGATTGACGCTGAGGTCTGGTAATGCATGAGCGGCTAAATTGAGCCGTCCTTGGGCATTTTTGGCCGGTCCGCTACGCAGCTTAATGCCAGCAAAACTTTTTAATTCCTTAAAACACTGATCAACATTTAAATAGAGTTCATCTGGCGGCAAAATGGGCCGAGAGCGGTCATGGCGACGGTTTTGATAGCGTTCTTCGAGATTTTGCCAAAACTGTTTTCCAGCATGTTCTAAGTCGCCAATTTTTAAGATGATGGTATTGGCCGATAGTTGGTCACTCAGGCTTTCTGTATGTGAGTGAAATAGCGGCAGGTAGTATTCGATACCCGCTGGCATGATCCCTTTTGATACCTGCTGGTAGATTGATTCCGCCTCTCGGCTTGGCTCGAATCGATCACGCCATTGTTGGCGAAAGGTTTCGATGCCGGCTTGATCGGTGGGGAACTCATGGGCTGGCAGCAAGGTAATTTGTTGCTGCGTTTGCTCACTGCGCTGGGTGTCGGGATCAAACTGACGAATGGTGTCTAGCTCATCATCGAAAAAGTCTAAACGAAATGGTTGGCGACTGCCCATGGGGTAAAGATCGAGTAAGCTTCCGCGTAGCGCAAATTCGCCATGTTCCATGACTTGGTCGACATGTTGATAACCCGCGCTAACCAAGCGTTCTTTAAAAGCCGTGATGTTGAGCTGCTGGCCAACCTTAAGTTGCAAACTATGTTTGGCTAAAAATTCGGCCGGAGCACAGCGCTGTAACCAGGTTGCAATCGGTGCGATGACGACACTGTTTTTGTCCTGACTAAGCTGATTAAGACTGAGGATCCGCTGGGAAATGATATCTTGGTGTGGTGAGAAGGTATCGTAAGGAAGCGTTTCCCAATCTGGAAGTAAGTGCACTGCGCGTTGCGGTTGTAAGCCATTCACTTCTCGTTCTATTTGCAGCGCGCTGCGGGTATCTTCCGTTAAAATAACTAAGGGCGCATCTAAGGTGGTTACATATTGATGGACCACCAAGGCCAACGCACTGCCCGGTAAATTAGTGACTTGTTTATTGTCGCCCGCATGCTCAGGGCAAGGTAGATTTAATAACACGACTGACTCATTTTTTTTCGGCTAATAGGCGAGCGTCGGCTCGCGCTTTTAATTGTTGGCTTTGCACATGAAGACTGGCACGGACCAAGGTTTCAATATCTTCATCACGGATCCAGTGGTAATTGATATGCAGTAATTGTTGCTGGCTGTGGGCCACCGATTGTGAACCTTGAACTTGACCATAACAAAATACCGCGCTGGATTCTTCAGGTAAGAATATTTTTAATCTCACCATTTGTCCGGCCTTTAAGGGACTATCCCAAAAACAGTGGATTTCTGAGCCTCCAAACTGATGGCTAGTGGTGCGATGTTCACTACTATCTTGCTGGACTAAGACATAGCTTAAAACCCGATTCAGTTTCTGTTCTTGAGCTTGTAGATAAGCGAGTAGTTGTTCGCCAGCTTCGCCGAGTTGTTTTAGCGCACGTAAACCAAGCAAACCATGGTGGTGGCTACTATTAGCGAGGATGAATGGCTCTGGAATTAGGGCCTCAAACTCGCTGTACGAAGAGGGTAAGTTATCATCTTCAATGAGCTCTAAATTCACATTAAGCTGATGAGTCACACTAAAGTAATGTTGATCTTGCATATTTTCCTACAAGTGCCACGCGGCGAAGTTATTCCATAAAACCATGCATAAAGCCTAGTTGAGGTAGAAATTACAACAAGTTGTGTCATGGAATGCAAATAAACTAATTATCTTTATGTTTTACCGGATTAAGCTTGGGCTGTCACTTGTTGACGGATCATGGGCGCGGTATGATGACCGCGTTTTTTCGCCTACGGATGACCTTAGCCTCGATGAATTTGATTGGCTTTATAGCATGGCGCTTCTCTCGAGGAGCCAAACAGCAACGTTTTGCATCATTTGTGAGTTGGTTTTCAACGCTAGGAATTACGCTTGGCGTGGCGGCATTGATCACCGTCATTTCAGTGATGAACGGTTTTGAGAATCAACTCAAACAACGTATTTTAAACTTGGTCCCTCATCTTACGTTTAGCCAGCAAGTTGAACTACCGCCGTTTTTAGCTAAGTTCCCTCATTCGCCCTTAGTGCTAAGTGAAGTTGTTTTGCAAAGCAGTCATCAACTGACGGCGGTAACGTTGCAAGGAATTGATCCTAAGCAACAGGCCGACATTGATTTATTGCGACAACATTTGTTAATCGGCGAGCTGGATAGTCTTAAGCCAGGTTCTTACAAGGTGGTCATCGGGATTGGTGTCGCAAATGCGCTTGGCGTTCGTTTAGGCGATAGCATTCGTTTGATGGCAACCGACCGGGTGCTATTCACGCCACTTGGTGAAATGCCTTCACAACGTAATTTTGTGGTCTCCGGTATTTTTGAGTTTGCAGCAGAAGTTGATAAGCAGTTTGTTCTGGTGAATATCGATGATAGTGCTCGGCTGTTGCGAAGTTCTGTGGCAGCGGTGAGCCAACAGCGACTCTTCCTCGATGACCCTTTCCAGATCGAGTCTCTCAGTGTTGCCTTGGATCAACAAGGTATTCAATATCAAGATTGGCGGCGTTTTTATGGTGAATTATTTGCTGCGGTTAAGATGGAAAAAAACATGATGGGGATGTTGTTTTGTTTAATTATTGCGGTGGCTGCCTTCAATATCTTATCTAGTCTGGTGATGATGGTTGGAGAAAAACGCAGTGACGTTGCGATCTTACAAACTCTAGGTTTGACGCAACAGAAAGTCGTTTTGGTATTTATGGTTCAAGGTGCCTGGAGCGGTTGTATTGGTGCGGGGGTTGGTGCTTTCGCAGGCTGGCTTTTAAGTCATCATATTAACGGCGTGATGTCTGCCATTGGCTTGAATTTCGCCGCGAGTCTCGGTGGTGCAGGTTTACCAGTATTGCAACGTAGTGAGCAAATCATCTTTATTACGGTGGTTGCAATGTTATTAAGTATTTTAGCAACCATTTATCCTGCTTGGCGCGCCAGCAAAATTTTACCCGCAGAGGCACTTCGTTATGAGTGAGCAAACAGCTCAGCCCGTTTTAGTGGCAACAAATATTGTTAAAACTTATCAAGATGGTAGCCAATTTACTGAAGTATTACATGGCGTCGATTTCACTGTATATCCCGGTGAAGCGGTGGCTATTGTGGGAAGTTCCGGTTCCGGTAAAAGTACTTTGTTGCATATTTTGGGCGGCCTGGATGATGCTAATCAGGGCGAAGTTAGTATTGATAATCAAGCGCTTAACCAAATGAATTCCAAACAGCTTGCTAAGTTGCGTAATCAAAAACTAGGGTTTATTTATCAATTTCATCACCTATTAGGAGAATTTTCAGCCTTAGAGAATGTGGCAATGCCGCTATTGATCGCCGGTGAGACAAAAAAAGTTGCGATGGCTAAGGCCCAAAAGTTATTAGACAGAGTGGGTTTGGGGCATCGATTAGCACATCGACCCGCCGAGTTATCGGGAGGGGAGCGTCAACGAACGGCGATTGCACGAGCTCTGGTGAACCAGCCTCGTTTGGTGTTGGCAGATGAGCCTACGGGGAATTTGGATAGCCATAGCTCCGACGCAATTTACCAATTAATCTTGGAGCTCAACCAAGATTTGGGCACCGCCTTCGTGGTTGTGACTCATGATTTAGCTTTAGCTGCCAAATTTAATCGTCAAGCCTTTATGCAAGATGGCAACTTTAGTGAAGAGGCGCAGTAACGATGCGGCTTCCTTTATCGATTTTAATTGGTTTGCGTTACCACCGCGCTAAACATAGTAATGGGTTTATTTCCTTTATCTCCCGTTCTTCCACTTTAGGGATTGTACTGGGTGTCGCAGTACTCATTATCGGTTTATCGGTGATGAACGGCTTCGAGCGGGAACTTCGGGATCGGTTTTTGGGCATCGTGAGTCATGGCGAATTAGAAGCCGTTAATCCGCCGCTGGTTGATCATCAAGATTTGCTGACCCAAGCAACCAGACACTCCGAAGTTTTAGGTGCAGCACCTTACGTGACGCTGAGCGCCTTAGCGCAAAAAGGGAGGAAGATGAAAGCGATTGCCTTGAAAGGGATCGATCCCGCTATTGAACGCACGGTGACGGACTTACATCAGTATATTGGAGACGATGCGTGGCAAGCGTTACAGTCGGATCTGCCACAAGTTGTGTTGGGTGCCGGTATTGCCCGTTTACTCGAGGTTAGCGTAGGTGATCCGGTGACGCTATTATTACCTAAAGCTGGAACCCGTCAGCATTTGAGCGCGCCCCAGCGAGTTAGAGTTAAGGTGGTTGGCTTAATGAATGCTGGTGGTCAGTTAGATAATCAGCTGGCTTTCATTAACTTAGCTTATGCCCAAAAGTTGATGCAATGGCAAGATGGGGTATCTGGCATCAGTTTGCGCTTAGTGGATCCGCTTGATGCAGACCGCGTGGTTCGCTTAGTCGCCAAAGGGTTTCCCCAACTAGTGTATATTAAAAGTTGGACTCGCCAGCATGGCTATTTATATCAAGATATTCAGTTGGTTAGAACAATCATGTATGCAATTATGTTGCTGATTGTTGCAGTGGCAAGTTTTAATATCATTTCCACACTGATCTTGGCGGTGAGTGAAAAAAGAGGGGATATCGCCATTTTGAAAACAATGGGGGCCACCGATGCAAGTTTGGTGAGAAGCTTTATTGTTTATGGTTCATACAATGGCGTGATCGGCTGTTGTTGGGGGGCAATATTGGGGATCTTAGGCAGTTTAGGACTTCCTAAGTTGGCTGCTGTTGTCGAAAGTATACTGGGTCACAGTCTGTTGTCGGCAGATATCTACTTTATTGATTTTTTACCCACTCAGTTACTATGGCGTGATGTCATTGCAGTGGTGTGCGCAGCTTTGCTACTGAGTATTTTTGCCACGATTTGGCCTGCATGGCAGGCGGCTCGAGTTAAACCAGCGCAAGAACTTGCTTAAGGCTGAAGCACTGTGAACGATTTGAGGTGAGGAGACCCTATGCTATAAGTCTTTTCATTGTGTTTCGTGAGCAACCGTATAAATTACTTTTTGTGACTTCTTCGGGTCCCGAGGTAGCTCTTTTTCATACACAAAGTGTTCGCATATCCAACAAGTGACACAAGCGCTTCAAAGTTCAATTCACCTTCACCGCATCAAGGTTTGTTTATCGACGTTTTTTATAGCGTCGTCTGACCGAGTAACGCCAAGCAGCATTAATTGAAAAATAGCCGAGTGCTGAAAAGAAGATTGAACAAACAAGACAACCTAACAAAAATGCCGGGCCAATAGTGGCTATCAAATGCTCGATACTATGCCATGAAAATTTAAAATGATAGTACTCAATAGGTTGCTGCAATATGCTTGCGCCCACTAAATAGCAAAGATAAAAGATCGGTGGGATGGTTAAGGGGTTGGATACCCATACTAAGGCAACCGATAAAGGTAAATTCACCCGAAACATGATTGCCAATGCAGCCGCAATCACCATTTGTGATGGTAAAGGGACAAACGCAACAAATAAACCGACTGCAAATGCGCCAGCCGCAGAGCGACGATTGAGATGCCATAGGTTTGGGTTATGAAGCCACTGACCAAAAAACTTGAGATGTTTACTGGATTTTAAATCTTCAGTTTTTGGAATAAATCGTTGTAAGGTTTTTTTTGGCATATAGTTTGTTATTGACAATAAACTTTTTATCGCACATGAATGCATTTTTACTAGCAAGTTTGCTAGCTATGACATCATCGTTATTATGGGCTAATTTACTTAGCATACCATCGTTATATAGTTGCTACATCGCTCTATTTGCTTTGTTTTGGCGGCGAAGATATTTTTTAGCAGGCCTCGTATTCGGGATCTGCTGGATAACTAGCCATGCGCTATATTATCAATCTTGGATTGAGAGCATCCATCAAAAAGCGCACAACTCTAGCATAATTGGTCAGGTGTTGGCAGTTCAAAATAACGTTTATGGTCAAAAAATTACTTTAGAAATACATCAGTTAGATGGACGCTCTAGTTGGCTGTGGTGGCGGCCTAAGTTGGTATTGTATCAGTCTAAGCTTAGTGACCGATCGCAGATCGTGCTTGCTGGGCAGACCATTGATGTTGGGGCGCGTTTAAAACCAGCGTTTGCTAGTTTAAATCCTGCGGGTTTTAATTATGCCCGTTGGTTGGTCTCCCAGTCGATTATCGCCCGAGGTTCGGTATTGTCGCTTCGCATTGCGCAGGCGGAAAGCTCTAGTCGGGAGCGATGGCTTGGCTTTCTCAACCAGCAATTACAAGGCCTTGAATACGGCGGCGAGATCCTCGCGTTGATGGTAGGGGATAAGCGCAGCTTGAATCACCAGCATATGCAGTTGTATCGCCAATCGGGTCTGAGTCATCTATTTGTATTATCCGGCTTACACCTTGGCATCGTGGCGTTGTGGTCATGGTATATGGCTAATTTGTTGTTTTTGCTGATGCGTCGGCAGGAACGGTTGTGGTCCTTGACGCTGAGTTTAATGTGTTGCGGGTTTTATTGTTGGTTAGCCAATTGGCAACTGCCGATGTTACGTGCGTTGTTGATGTACAGCTGCGTTATTATAAGTATTGGATTGTTCAATCGGCGGCGAGCTTGGCACGGGGTGCTGATCAGTTTATTTATTATTTTAACGCTATGGCCATTTAGTATGTATGGCAACAGTCTGTGGTTGTCGTTTGCCGCCGTTGTGGTGGTATTACTGGCACTGTGGTGCGGTCCCAGTCACAAACTAATGATGTTGGTATTTATTCAGTTGATGGTTGGTATCATCTTGATGCCGCTTCAAGTCTTGATGTTTGGTGTGATTCCGAGTTGTGCGCTGTTGGTCAATCTTATTGCGGTACCACTGTTTAGCGTGCTTTTGGTACCTGCGGTCATGGCATTATTTGTTCTATATATCGTCGGTTTACCATTGGCTGACTGGTGGGCCGATTTACTCAATGATGTTTTTGGTCTCTTCCATCAAAGTTTGATGGCTTTAAATCAGTGGCAGTTACTTAGCTTTCATTTACCGCGTTTTACTATTGCTATGCTGTTATTGTTTGCTGCTTATGTTTGGGCCTTTGGTTTGTTTAGGAGGCAAGTCCATCTGGCTTGGCTAAGCTTGCTCATGTTCGTACCTGTTTGGCCGTCATCTCTTGCTCCAGACGACTCGTGGCAAATCATAGTATTAGATGTTGGACAAGGCCTATCGGTGGTGGTTATTCAGCAAGATGAAGCGCTGATTTATGACAGTGGTCCTCGCTACCGAAGTGGCTTTAGTTATGCGCAAAGTGTCACCATTCCTTTGTTGGTTGACCAATCGGTGAATCGACTTCCTTGGTTGGTGTTTAGTCATGGAGATAACGATCATGCCGGTGGGCGATTTGTTCTGGAACAGCATTATCCGGAAGCGAAGCGCTATTATGGTAGAGATCCGCGTTTGCCTGAGGCGAATTGTATGGGGGTTCATCAATGGAAAAAACTGCGACTTCAGTTTTGGTTGGCTGAGCGAGGGGAGGGTAATAATGGTTCTTGTGTGCTGAGAATCGATGATGGACATTATAGTTTATTACTTCCTGGAGACATTGAACAAGTGATTGAAGTTGAATTACTGAGCCAGTTTACGGCGCCCGTCACCATGTTGCTTAGCCCTCATCATGGCAGCAATAGTTCTTCTTCTGAGGCATTTGTTCAGCAATTTAAACCCGAAATAGTCATTCACAGCAGTGCTGCTTTTAACCGTTTTGGTTTCCCCAAACCTCAAGTGACACAACGATATGCGGCAAGCCAGCAATTCATAACCGGCAAGGTGGGCGCGATAAACATTAAAATCGATGACCGTTCATATCAAATTAGCTCGCAGCGAGATAAATTATTCAGCCCTTGGTACCAAAAAATCATCAGTTGGTGATTTGTCTATAAACCGCTAAACTAAGGCAATTTTTCCGATGGAATAACTCTGTTCTTATGATTCCAGATACAGCTACTGATACAAAAGCTAACTTTATCCGTTTATTAGGCTATGTGAAAGACCGCAAAATTGGCTTGATTGTTGCCGTTATTGGCATGATTGGTTACGGCGCGGTAGATACTATGTTTGTTTATTCAATTAAACCGTTAATCGATGAGGGATTGTCTGGCAGTAACCCTGCAGTATTAACCTATATGCCGATTTTTGTTCTCGGTATTGTGTTATTGCGGGGAATATGTGGTTTTGCTAGCGGTTACGGTATGTCTTGGGTGGGTGGCCATTTGGTGATGAAAATCCAGCGACAGATTTTTAATCATCTGATGCTCATGCCAGTGTCATTTTTTGATAAAAACCCAACGGGGAGCTTACTCTCAAAAATTACTTATGATTCGAACCAAGTGAGTACTGCTGCCACCGCTAGTTTGGTGAATCTAGTTCGAGAAGGCGCTACCATTATCGGTTTGCTGTGCTTAATGTTTTATAACAGCTGGCAGTTATCCCTGATCTTTTTCTTGATTGGTCCACCAGTTGGTTTTGCAATTAATCTCGTTAGTCGTCGTTTTCGTAAAATTAGCACTCATTTACAACACGCTGTCGGTAATGTGACCACCACTACCGAACAAATGTTGAATGGCCATCGTGAAATTTTGTCTTTTGGTGGCCAGAACAAAGAAGCACAGCGCTTTGATCATGCCAGTAATATGATCCGTCGCCAGCAAATGAAAATGGCAACGGTCAGCGCCATTGCCAACCCTGCTATTCAATTTATTGCCTCGATTGGTTTATCCGTTGTGCTATATGTGGCGTCATTTCCTGAGTTAGTTGACAAATTAACGCCGGGTACGTTTACGATTATTGTCACCTCGATGATGATGTTGTTAAAGCCGTTAAGGGTGGTGACTCAGTTGAACAATGATGTGCAACGTGCGATGGCGGCTTGTACTAGTCTGTTTACGGTCATGGATATGAATACTGAATCTGATACAGGCAGCTACAAAACCAAACGGGCGCAAGGCGACATTTGTTTAAAGCAAGTGAACTTTAAGTACCCGACTAAAAACGAATTAGTACTCAAAGGGATCGATTTAACGATTCAAGCGGGCCAAACCGTTGCTTTGGTCGGGCGTTCGGGCAGTGGTAAAAGCACCATTGCCAGTTTGTTACCCAAGTTTTATGAAGTTACGGCTGGTGAAATCACTTTAGATGGACGTTTATTGCAAGACTATGAGTTGAAGAATTTACGTGACCAGTTTTCTCAAGTGTCTCAAATGGTTCACTTATTTAGTGGTACTATCGCCGAAAATATTGGTTACGCCAAAGATGATGCTACTCGAGAAGAAATAGAGCGGGTGGCCGAGATGGCTAACGTAAGCGCCTTTGTTGAACAATTTGAAGAAGGTTACGATACCATCATTGGCGAAAAAGGGGTGATGTTATCTGGTGGACAACGACAGCGCATTGCCATTGCTCGTGCCTTGTTAAAAGATGCCCCGGTGCTGATCCTCGATGAGGCCACCTCAGCTTTAGATACTGAATCAGAACGTAAAATCCAACAAGCCATCGATCGCGTATGCTCTGACAGGACTGCGATTGTGATTGCGCATCGCCTTTCCACCATTGAGAATGCCGACATCATTGTGGTGATTGATGAGGGATGTATTGTAGAACAAGGTAGTCACTCCGAGCTTATGGCTTTAAAAGGGACCTATTATCAGTTACATCAAATTCAATTTGGCCAAAAATAGTGAAGTTTTGGTACCAAAGCGCTAAGCAGCACTGGTTTAAAATTGTCCCATTGCTGCTATTCAGTTATCTATTTCGCTTCATTGCGAGGCTGCGTCGTTTGGCTTATCAGCAAGGATGGCTGGGTCAATATGTTTGTCCCGTACCGGTGGTGGTCGTGGGGAATATTAGCGTTGGAGGGAATGGCAAAACACCGGTTGTACTGGCCTTAGTGGAAGCTGCAAAAAAGCATGGCTTCAAACCTGGTGTGGTGAGCCGAGGGTATGGGGCCAAGGCTCCACATTATCCTTTTCAAGTCGATGCCTCAAGCGACAGCGAACATTGTGGTGATGAGCCTTTACTGATTTATTTGCGTAGTCGATGTCCGGTGATGGTGGACCCAAACCGAAGTCGTGCTTGCCATGCTATTTTGCAAGCTGGCGTTGACCTTATTATTTGTGATGATGGCATGCAACATTATGCCTTAGCGCGAGATATTGAAATTGCCGTAATTGATGCGCAACGTGGTTTGGGGAATGGCTTGTGTTTACCGGCAGGTCCGTTACGAGAACCAGCTTCGCGTTTAGCTCGCACCGATATTGTGATTAGCAATGGGGAGCCAGCATTCTCGGCGGAGAGTTACATTTTAAGCTTGCAGGCTTCTGCAATTCGAAAAGTAATGGATGATTCGGTGGTGCAAAACTTATCTACGGTAGATCTTGCGCTCGCGGGGATTGGTAATCCCCAACGCTTTTTTTCATCGCTTATCCCTTTAGGGATTCATGCAATAGAGCATATGGCTTTAGATGACCATCGACCCTTAACTTTGCAACAACAACGTGAACTGTTTAATAAAACACTGATTATGACGGAAAAAGATGCGATAAAATATCGCCATACGGCAGGTACTGATTGGTATTATTTGCCTGTAGATAGTGTGCTGCCAGCTGCATTTTATCAGCACTTTTTCTCTTTATTACAGGAAAAAACCAATGTCAGTCGAACATAATTTACTTGAAATAGTCGCTTGCCCTTTGTGTAAAGGTAAGCTTCATTATGATAAACCAAACAACGAATTAGTCTGTAAGTTTGATCGCCTTGCTTATCCCATAAAAGACGCTATTCCGGTGTTATTAACCAGTGAAGCCCGTGAGATGTCTTTAAATGAGTTACCGCAATGAAGTTTGTCGTGGTGATTCCGGCGCGTTATCAGTCAACTCGACTACCAGCTAAACCTTTGCAAGATATTGCTGGTAAAACCATGATCGAGCGAGTTTATCAGCAAGCTTTATTGTCAGGTGCCGAACGAGTCGTGATTGCTACTGATGACCAACGAATTGTTGATGTCGCAGAGTCCTTTCAAGCCGAGGTCATACTCACGGCCCAGAGCCATGAGTCGGGCACTGAACGTTTAGCCGAAGTATGTCAGCGTTTAGCGTTTGCCGCCGATACTATCGTGGTTAATGTTCAGGGGGATGAGCCAATGATCCCACCGAAGGTGATTGCTCAGGTAGCTGGCTTATTAGAAGACGCACCAGCAGTAAAAATGGCTAGCCTTTCAGTGCCTATTCTTGAAGACACTGACATTCATGATCCAAACGTGGTCAAGGTGGTGTGTGACAAGGATAATCACGCTCTCTATTTTAGCCGCGCCCCGATCCCTTTTGAACGGGATGGTCAGTGGCAAGCTGATCTTTATTCAAGGCATATTGGAATTTATGCTTATCGGGCTCATTTCGTGGATGAATATATACAGCTGTCGCCTTCTCCTCTGGAAAAAATGGAAAAGTTAGAACAGTTGCGAGTATTGTGGCATGGCTACAAGATAAAAATGGCAAGGGCTTTAGAAACGCCGGCACACGGGGTTGATACTCCGGAAGATCTTGAAAAAGTCAGAGCCTTATTTAAGCTAAAGTGCTCTTCAATTAAGTCTTTAGACTGATTGAGTGATTTCATTTATTAATTAGAATTATTATGAATTACATTTCTTTAACTGAACATAAAAAATCGTGGATCTTTAGTCGAGCCGATATGCCGATTAGCGAGCAAGATGCTATTGCGATAAAACCAATGACTGAAACTAGGGCGAGTATGCTGTGGAAAGAGTTAGTCAGTAAGCAAGTTGATCATCCTGATTTTTTTCGTAAGGGAGATTGGGCTTTCAGTATCGAAACTTGGCAAGGACAAGGGAACTGGGAGAATGTTTGGGACAGTGAACAAGCGAGTCTTCCTGAAGAATTAGTCACGCATTTACAATGGCAAGACAACACTGTGGTTTATTACTGTAACGATCAACGTCATATTATTGAAACGACATGGAGCACATTTCAACGTTGTTGGAAAAACTTCTTATTTATGGATGATGGCGCTCTGTTGATAGGAAAAAAGCGTAACGAGGTGGTTCAGTTCTTGGCGAACGGTAGTTTTCAGTGGGGAAGTAAGGCCAGCTAAGCATATTTGGTCTTTGATTCGAATAAAAAATCCGAGAACTGAGTCTCGGATTTTTGTGTATATTGATTAGACTAAAATAACAACTTACTTAAACGGCCGTTGAGGCTCACCGGTATAAAGCTGGCGAGGTCGACCAATCCGTTGAGTATCTTCTTCCATCATTTCTTTCCAATGGGCGATCCAACCCACGGTACGAGAAAGTGCGAAAATCACGGTAAACATGCTCACAGGAATACCAATCGCTTTCAGTACGATGCCTGAGTAAAAGTCGACGTTGGGGAACAACTTCTTCTCTTTAAAGTAAGGGTCGGATAATGCAATACGTTCCAACTCCATCGCCACATCTAATAGTGGATCATCAATGTTTAATTCATTGAGAACTTCATGGCAGCTTTCGCGCATTACGGTGGCTCGAGGATCGTAGTTTTTGTAGACGCGATGACCGAAGCCCATCAGGCGGAATGGATCATTTTTGTCTTTCGCGCGTTTAAGAAACTCTGGAATGCGATCAACCGAACCGATTTCTTCTAGCATATTGAGACAGGCTTCGTTAGCACCGCCATGAGCGGGACCCCATAAACAGGCAATACCTGCTGCGATGCAAGCAAATGGATTGGCCCCAGAAGAACCTGCCAAACGGACCGTTGAAGTCGAGGCATTTTGTTCATGATCGGCATGCAGCGTAAATATCCGATCCATCGCACGTTCTACCACTGGACTCACTTTATATTCTTCAGTTGGTACCGAGAACATCATATTGAGAAAGTTTGCAGCGTAGCTCAAATCGTTACGAGGATAGACAAAAGGTTGGCCTGCTGAATATTTGTAGCTCATTGCCGCGAGGGTTGGCATTTTAGAGATCAAACGGTAGGCCGCAATTTCACGGTGACGCACATTCGTGATATCCATAGAATCATGATAAAACGCAGATAGCGCACCAACAACACCGACCATGATTGCCATGGGATGAGAGTCACGACGAAATCCTTGGAAAAAGTGGATTAATTGTTCATGCACCATGGTATGGCGGGTAACAGTTGTTTTAAATCTTTCGTATTGCTCAACGTTTGGTCGTTCACCGAACAATAAAATGTAACAAACTTCAAGGTAATCGGCATGTTTTGCTAATTCTTCTATCGAGTAACCCCGATGTAACAAAATGCCTTTTTCACCGTCGATATAGGTGATTTTTGACTCGCATGAAGCAGTCGCTAAAAAGCCTGGATCGAAAGTAAAATAACCTTTCGAACCTAGAGTTCGAACATCTATTACGTCGTGTCCTGCGGTACCTGACATGATGGGCATTTCGTATGCATCTTGTCCTGGCAGCTTGAGGGTGGCTTTCTTATCAGCCATAGCATGTCTCCCTTGCTTATTCTAATTGTATTAATTTTTTTGGATACAAAGCGAGGTACATTCTGACCTAGAATGACTTCAATTGTCAATTGGCTGTTGTTATGATTTGTGGTTGTTTGTGTCGGATGTGTTAATATTTAGCTTTAATTCGGCTGTTTAGTTGCATTGAAATAGCTAAATGAAGGAAATGTTAATTGTATTTGTGTTATGTGGGCGTTATAATTCTTGCGAAGTATGGCGCTGGCACGAGCATTTTTTGCACAATGGAAATGTATTTTTTAGACTTTAGTCTAGTTTTAGAGCTTAAGTTCACAAAATTAACATTATCGCAACTCAATGCCCTATACTGAGCCTAACTTTATCATCATAATAAAACTCTAGGAACTGAGTGGGCAGAGAACCGTGAAAACAAAACAAAGACCAGTAAACCTCGACCTACAAACCATCCAACTTCCCATCACTGCCATTGCATCTATTTTGCATCGTGTTTCCGGTGTGATTACCTTTTTCGCCTTAGCTATTTTGTTAGGCCTGCTTGCCGAATCCCTTCAATCGGCAGAAGGTTTTGCGAATGTTTTGTCCATCATTGACAATTTCTTTGTGAAATTGATTCTATGGGCGAGCCTAAGTGCGTTGATGTATCACATTGTTGGTGGAATACGTCATTTCATTATGGATATGGGCTATTGGGAAGAGCTAGATACAGCATCTTCTAGCGCTAAAGTCTCATTCATCATCACCGCTGTATTGGCGTTGTTAATGGGAGTAATTGTATGGTAACTAATGCTGCAACATTTGGCCGGAGCGGAGTACATGATTTTATACTCATTCGCGCAACCGCCATCATCTTAACTTTATATACCCTCTATATGCTTGGTTTCATTGCGTGTACCGACGTGACTTACCAATCATGGAGTGGTTTTTTTGCTTGGCTCCCAACTAAGGTATTCACTTTGCTAGCACTCATTTCCATGCTGATACATGCTTGGATTGGTTTATGGCAAGTTTTGACCGATTACGTGAAATTTACAGCATTACGAATGGGTCTGCAGTTTTCTTTAACAGTACTAGCGCTTATTTATGTTGCTAGTGGCTTGTTCATTATTTGGGGGTAGGTCGAGTGGCCATTTCTATCAGAGAATTCGACGCCGTAGTGGTCGGCGCAGGTGGCGCGGGTATGCGCGCAGCTTTACAAATTTCTAAAGAGGGCAAGTCTTGCGCTCTTATTTCTAAGGTATTTCCGACACGTTCTCATACTGTATCAGCTCAGGGTGGAATTACTGTTGCTTTAGGCAATTCGCATAAAGATAACTGGCAATGGCATATGTACGACACCGTAAAGGGCTCTGATTATATCGGTGACCAAGATGCGATCGAATATATGTGTAATGTCGGACCGGAAGTGGTCATTGAACTAGAGAAGATGGGCTTACCGTTTTCTCGTTTTGATGATGGCTCCATTTATCAACGTCCTTTTGGTGGTCAGTCGAAAGAGTTTGGTGGTGAGCAAGCTGCACGGACAGCCGCTGCCGCAGACCGAACTGGTCATGCTTTATTACACACGCTTTACCAACAGAATGTAAAAAATAAGACGACGATTTTTTCCGAATGGTACGCATTGGATTTAGTGAAGAATGCTGATGGCGATGTGGTGGGTTGTACAGCCATGGATATCGAAAGTGGTGAAGTCGTTTATTTCAAAGCGAAAGCAACCGTATTAGCGACTGGTGGGGCTGGACGAATTTTTGCCTCAACGACCAATGCACATATTAATACCGGTGATGGTGTGGGCATGGCGCTACGAGCAGGCGTACCAATTCAAGATATGGAAATGTGGCAATTCCATCCCACTGGCATTGCTGGCGCGGGGGTTCTGGTTACAGAAGGTTGCCGTGGTGAAGGCGGTTACCTGCTCAATAAAGACGGCGAACGTTTTATGGAGCGTTACGCGCCTAACGCGAAAGACTTGGCTGGTCGAGATGTGGTTGCTCGTTCAATGATGACCGAAATTCGTGAAGGCCGTGGCTGTGATGGCCCCTGGGGTCCACATCTTAAGTTGAAGTTGGATCATTTGGGTGAGCAAGTCTTAGAAAGTCGTTTGCCAGGGATCTGTGAATTGTCTCGTACATTTGCACACGTAGATCCTGTGAAGGAACCCATTCCAGTGATCCCAACCTGTCATTATCAGATGGGGGGCATTCCTTGTAATGTGAATGGTCAAGCGATTAGGCAAAATGACAAAGGTGAAGATCAAATCGTAAATGGTTTATTTGCGGTTGGCGAAATCGCCTGTGTGTCGGTTCACGGTGCAAACCGCCTCGGAGGTAACTCTTTACTCGACTTAGTGGTATTTGGCCGCGCTGCGGGTAAATTCTTGGGTGAATACCTGAGCCGCGATATCGATATGGCTGATGCTTCAGAAGCAGATCTGGAAGCGGCAATGCAGCGTTATAATCGCTGGGAAAATTCGAGCCATGATGGTGAAGACCCAGTGCAAATTCGTAAAGACTTACAGCAATGCATGCAACTTAATTTTTCGGTGTTTCGTGAAGGCGAGTCAATGGCCGAAGGTTTAAAAGAGCTGCAAGAGATCCGTAAACGTTTGGAAAACGCTCGCCTCGATGATAAATCGGTAGACTTCAATACCCAGCGGGTTGAGTGCTTAGAGTTAGATAATTTGATGGCAACCGCTATTGCGACTGCTCATGCGGCTAATTTCCGTACCGAGAGTCGTGGTGCTCATAGCCGGTTCGATTACCCCGAGCGTGATGACGCACAATGGTTATGCCACTCTATATTTGAACCGAGCACTGAAACTATGGGACGTAGAGAGGTGAATATGTCACCCAATCTACGTGAAGCTTTTGAACCTAAAATTCGCACTTATTAGGAGGCGGCAATGAACGTTAACTTTTCTTTGTACCGCTATAATCCAGAAACAGATACAAAACCCCATATGAAGTCATATCATCTTGAGGTCCCTGAAGGCTCTGATATGATGGTGCTGGATGCATTAATTCAGCTGAAAGAACAAGATCCTAGCATTGCATTTCGACGTTCTTGTCGAGAAGGCGTGTGTGGTTCAGATGGGCTTAACATGAACGGCAAAAATGGTTTAGCCTGCATCACGCCTTTGTCAGATCTATTAGGTAAAGGTGATATTGTGATACGCCCGTTACCTGGCTTGCCTGTTGTTCGTGACTTAGTTGTCGATATGGGACAGTTTTATGATAATTATGCCCGTATTAAACCCTATTTAATCAGCGAACAGAAAATGCCTCCGGCTCGCGAAAATTTGCAGAGCCCTGAAGAACGTGAAAAATTGGATGGTATGTATGAGTGTATTCTCTGTGCTTGCTGTTCTACGGCTTGTCCTTCATTTTGGTGGAACCCTGATAAGTTTGTTGGTCCAGCGGGTTTGCTTGCCGCTTATCGTTGGCTGGCAGACAGTCGAGATACGGCGACTGATGAACGTTTATCAGAATTAGATGATGCTTTTAGCGTTTTTCGTTGCCATGGCATTATGAATTGTGTAAGTGTTTGTCCTAAGGGATTAAACCCTACAAAAGCGATTGGTCACATTAAGTCGATGCTGATCAAACGGGCTGTTTAGTAATACAGTTAATTTTTAATTAACTGGTTCTAAATAGCCATTTTACCTCGGTAGAATGGCTATTTTTTTATCAAACCCTACAAAGTCTAATATGACGCAAAAAGAAAGGGATAGCGTTTAAATGCAAAATGGCGTAATGAAAGCCTGGCTAGATTCCTCGCATTTAGCTGGTGCTAATTCGACCTATGTCGAAGATCTTTATGAGGCATTTTTAGAAGACCCTTCATCTGTATCTGAACAATGGCAGGCAGTATTTTCAGAGCTCCCTGCAGTCAACGGTGCAGTCGAAGACACCCCCCACGCTCCAATCCGTGATTATTTCCGCCGTTTAGCTAAAGATAATTCACGCTTTAGCTCACCGGTTGAAGACCCTCAGCATAGTGCCAAGCAAGTTAAAGTACTGCAATTGATTAACGCCTATCGTTTTCGTGGCCATCAGCATGCTCAACTTGATCCACTCGGTTTATGGCAGCAAGAGCGTGTAGCCGATTTATCTCCAGAGTTTCATGCCCTAGATAGCGCTGATTTTGAAGAAACCTTCAATGTTGGTTCTTATGCTATTGGTAAAGAAACGATGGCATTAAAAGACCTGCACAAATCTTTACTCAAAACCTATTGTGGTTCGATTGGTGCGGAATACATGCACATTACCGACACTGAAGAAAAACGATGGATCCAAAGTCGTTTAGAATCTGTTGAAGGTCAGGGTGAATTCACTCAAGAGGATCGGTTGCGCTTATTAAAAAGCTTAACTGCCGCTGAAGGTTTAGAGAAATATCTTGGTGCGAAATTTCCCGGAGCTAAACGATTTTCTCTTGAAGGTGGCGATAGCCTATTAGTGATGCTCAAGGAAATCGTTCGTTCTGCTGGGATCCAAGGTACTAAAGAAGTGGTTGTGGGCATGGCTCACCGAGGGCGCTTGAACGTTCTAGTTAATGTTCTAGGCAAAAACCCTTCAGAATTGTTTGATGAATTCGCCGGTAAGCATGATGAAAGTTGGGGCACCGGGGATGTTAAATATCACCAAGGTTTTAGCTCCGATTTTGAAACCCCCGGTGGTAAAGTTCATATGTCTTTGGCATTTAACCCTTCGCATCTGGAAATTGTTAATCCGGTGGTGATGGGGTCAGTTCGAGCTCGACAGGATCGTCGGGAAGGCGAGAACTGCTTACCAATTACCATTCATGGTGACTCGGCTATTGCTGGGCAAGGTGTGGTGCAAGAAACCTTTAATATGTCGCAAGCGCGTGGCTTTAAGGTGGGAGGGACTGTGCGTATTGTGGTAAACAACCAAGTTGGTTTTACCACCTCGAATCCTCGAGATACGCGTTCTACCCAATATTGTACCGATATTGCAAAAATGGTTCAGGCGCCTATTTTCCATGTTAATGGTGACGACCCTGAGGCCGTTGCCTTTGTTAGCCGTATGGCTTTGGACTACCGTAATACTTTTAAACGTGATGTGGTGATTGATTTAGTTTGTTACCGTCGTCATGGTCACAATGAAGCGGATGAACCGAACGCAACTCAACCTTTGATGTATCAACAAATCAAAAAACATCCGACGCCGCGTAAAGTTTATGCTGATTTGTTAATACAGCGTGGACAGCTTGAAAGCACCGATGCGACAGCGCTAGTCAATGGATACCGTGACCAATTGGATAACGGCGATTGCGTGGTTGAAGAATGGCGTCCGATGACACAGCACAGTGTGGATTGGCGGCCATATCTTGGGCATGAATGGGATATGGCTTACGATTCTAGTTTACCCATCGAGGATATTTATAGCTTGGGTGAGCGATTAACCACTGTACCAGAAACGCACAAGTTGCATCCGCGGGTTAAGAAAATTAATGATGACCGGATCTTAATGAGCCGTGGTGAGAAGGCGGTTGATTGGGGCTTTGCTGAAAACTTGGCATATGCCAGTTTATTAGACGCTAAGCAGAATATTCGATTTACTGGACAAGATTCTGGTCGTGGTACTTTCTTCCATCGCCATGCGGTGTTGCATAGCCAAAATGACGCTTCTACCTATATCCCACTCAAGCACCTATCTGAGCAGCAAGGGCACCTAGCCTTATTTGACTCGGTATTATCGGAAGAGGCTGTGCTCGCATTTGAGTATGGTTATACCACTGCAGAGCCCTCAACCTTAGTTATTTGGGAAGCTCAATTTGGTGATTTTGCCAATGGTGCACAAGTGGTGATCGATCAGTTCTTGTCTTCTGGTGAGCAAAAATGGGGTCGGATGTGTGGTTTAGTGATGTTATTACCTCATGGTTATGAGGGGCAGGGTCCTGAACACTCATCTGCGCGTTTAGAACGTTACTTACAGTTGTGTGCTGAACATAACATGCAGGTGTGTGTGCCTTCTACTCCCGCTCAGGTTTATCATATGTTGCGTCGTCAGCAAATCAGACCGATGCGTCGACCTTTAGTCGTGATGTCTCCTAAATCGTTACTGCGTCACCCTCTGGCGGTGTCTTCTCTGGATGAGCTCGCCAATGGTCAGTTCTGCAACGCGATTGATGAGGTGGATGAACTGGATCCGAGCCAAGTTCGTCAAATTGTCATGTGTTCAGGTAAAGTTTACTATGATTTGCTCGAGCAGCGTCGTAAAAATGAACAGACAGATGTTGCGTTAATACGGATTGAGCAATTGTATCCATTCCCAGAGCAAGATGTGAAACAGATTTTTGAGCAATATCAGCATGTTGAACGTTTTGTTTGGTGTCAGGAAGAGCCGCTTAATCAAGGTGCTTGGTATAGCAGCCAGCATAATTTCAAATCGGTTATCCCAGCAGGTGCAAATTTACGTTACGCTGGACGACCAGCCTCGGCGTCGCCAGCAGTGGGTTACATGTCCCTTCACTTGAAACAACAACGCGCCCTAGTTACTGATGCGTTGACCGTTGAATAATTAAGAATTAAAGGAAGCCTTAATGAGCATTGAAATAAAAGTGCCAGACCTACCCGAATCAGTAGCTGACGCAACCATCGCAGTTTGGCATAAGCAACCCGGTGATGCCGTCGCGCGTGATGAAGTGATTGTGGATATCGAGACCGACAAAGTTGTACTTGAAGTTCCAGCAATGGAAGACGGTGTACTTGAAGAAATTATCGAAGCCGAAGGGGCCACGGTATTAGGTCAACAATTAATTGGTAAAATGAAAGCGGGCGCGGTCGCAGGTGAAGAAGCGAAACCTGCAGAAACGGTCGTAGAGAATAAACAAAGTAACGAAGAGCTTTCTCCTTCAGTTCGCCGTTTGGTGGCAGAAAAAGGCCTCGATGCCTCTGCAATTAAAGGAACGGGCCCGAGTGGGAGAATTACTAAAGAAGATGTTGAAGCGCATGTCGCTAAGCCAGCAGCTGCATCAGCCCCTCAAGCTGTTAAAGCTCAAGCTCCGGCTGTCGCTCAACCACCATTATCCTCGCGCAGCCAAAAACGCGTGCCAATGACACGTTTACGTAAACGTGTGGCAGAACGTTTATTAGAAGCTAAAAACACCACTGCGATGTTAACGACGTTTAATGAAGTGAACATGAAACCGATCATGAAGTTGCGCAAGCAATATCAAGAGGTGTTTGAAAAACGTCATGATATTCGACTTGGATTTATGTCGTTTTATGTGAAAGCCGTGGTTGAGGCTCTAAAACGTTTTCCAGAAGTCAATGCATCAATCGATGGGGACGAGATTGTCTATCATAATTATTTTGATGTGAGCATTGCCGTTTCAACGCCACGTGGTTTGGTTACTCCAGTCCTTCGTGACTGTGACTTGCTGAGTGTTGCAGATATCGAAAAAGGGATCCGTGAACTAGCGATTAAAGGCCGTGACGGTAAGTTAACCGTTGATGAGCTGATGGGTGGAAATTTCACAATTACCAATGGCGGGGTGTTTGGTTCATTGATGTCTACACCAATTATTAACCCACCTCAAAGCGCTATTTTAGGGATGCATAAAATTCAAGATCGGCCAATGGCGGTGAATGGGCAAGTGGAAATTTTGCCAATGATGTACCTCGCATTGTCTTATGATCATCGTTTGGTGGATGGAAAAGAGTCGGTTGGGTTTTTAGTCACCATTAAAGAGTTACTCGAAGACCCAACTCGCCTGTTGCTAGACGTTTAACACAAGTTTGTTTTGGGCCTGATCTTCAGGCCCTATTTCGGAAAGGTGTATTACACCTCTAATGTATCCCCTAACACTATGGATAGAACATCATGAATTTGCATGAATATCAGGCCAAGCAATTATTTGCCGATTATGGCTTGCCAGTGCCAGAAGGTTACGCCTGCGATACCCCACAAGAAGCAGCTGAAGCTGCAGGTAAAATCCCTGGTTCAACTTGGGTTGTAAAATGTCAGGTTCACGCGGGTGGACGTGGTAAAGCAGGGGGCGTAAAAGTCACTTCTGATAAAGAAGAGATCAAAGCTTTCGCGCAGCAGTGGTTAGGCAAAAACTTAGTCACTTATCAAACGGATGCGAATGGTCAACCAGTCTCTAAAATTTTGGTTGAAGAAGCTTCCGATATCGCCAATGAGCTATATTTAGGTGCTGTTGTCGATCGCGCTTCTCGTCGAGTGGTTTTTATGGCTTCAACAGAAGGTGGTATGGAGATTGAAAAAGTCGCCGAAGAAACGCCTGAGTTGATCCATCAAATGGCAATAGACCCATTGGTCGGGCCTCAGCCATATCAAGCCCGCGAGCTTGCATTTAAATTAGGTTTAGTTGGGAATCAAATTCGCCAATTTACTAAAATCTTTATTGGTTTGGCTGACATGTTTACCGATCACGATTTAGCCTTACTAGAAATTAACCCGTTAGTGGTCACTGGTAGTGGCGACTTAATTTGTCTCGATGGAAAAATTAATATCGATTCAAACGCGATGTACCGTCAGCCTAAACTGCGTGAAATGCACGATGCTTCGCAAGAAGACGAGCGTGAGGCGCATGCTGCTCAATGGGAGCTTAATTATGTCGCTCTTGATGGTAGCATTGGTTGTATGGTGAATGGTGCTGGTCTTGCGATGGGAACCATGGATATCGTGCAATTGCATGGCGGCTCACCCGCTAACTTCTTAGATGTTGGCGGCGGTGCGACCAAAGAGCGGGTTACTGAGGCGTTCAAGATTATTTTGTCTGATGACAAAGTGAAAGCGGTACTGGTAAACATCTTCGGTGGCATTGTTCGTTGTGATTTAATTGCCGATGGTATTATTGGTGCGGTTGAAGAAGTTGGCGTGAATGTTCCGGTGGTCGTTCGCCTTGAGGGCAACAACGCTGAATTAGGAACCCAACGTTTGGCTGAGTCTGGCCTTAACATTATTGCAGCGACCAGCTTAACGGATGCTGCAGAGCAAGTCGTTAAAGCTGCGGAGGCCAAATAATGAGCATTTTAATCGACAAAAATACCAAAGTAATCTGTCAAGGTTTCACTGGTGGACAAGGTACTTTCCACTCAGAGCAAGCGATAGAGTACGGAACCCAAATGGTTGGCGGAGTATCACCAGGTAAAGGCGGTCAAACGCATTTAGGCCTACCGGTATTTAATACTGTAAGTCAAGCCGTACAAGCAACAGGCGCCGATGCAACTGTTATCTATGTACCAGCCCCATTTTGTAAAGACGCTATCTTAGAAGCGATTGCTGCTGGCATTAAAATCATCATTACGATTACCGAAGGTATTCCAACCTTGGATATGCTTGAAGTAAAAGTGAAGTTAGATGAAGCTGGGGCGCGTATGATTGGCCCTAACTGTCCGGGTGTAATTACGCCTGATGAATGTAAAATAGGTATTATGCCTGGCCATATTCATAAAGCGGGTAAAGTGGGGATTGTATCGCGCTCTGGTACGCTCACTTACGAAGCGGTTAAGCAAACTACCGATGAGGGCTTTGGCCAGTCAACTTGTGTTGGTATTGGCGGAGACCCCATCCCAGGTTCAAACTTTATCGACATTCTAGAAATGTTTCAGAATGATGCTAAAACGGAAGCCATCGTGATGATCGGTGAAATTGGTGGTAGCGCGGAAGAAGAAGCTGCCGCATACATTAAAGCGAATGTCACCAAGCCCGTTGTTTCTTATATTGCGGGTGTTACTGCGCCTCCTGGTAAACGTATGGGCCACGCCGGTGCGATTATTGCCGGTGGTAAAGGAACGGCAGCGGATAAATTTGCTGCTCTTGAAGATGCAGGTGTAAAAACAGTGCGAAGTTTAGCTGATATTGGCAAAGCCTTACGTGAAGTCACCGGCTGGTAATTTCTATTAATCTTATAAAGCGCCTAAGGGCGCTTTTTTTATGTCTCGAATCGTATGACTGACCAGTCATACCAATCTAATTCATTATATGATCAACTTATTGCACAGAATAAATCTGCCGATAACGAGGCATTAAGTGCAGTAACTAGTGGCTCTAATGACTCGATACATCACGCAGTTAGTGGTTATTTAGGTCAGCAAGAACGAAGTGATAATAAGTTTGATGGGTATCACGAAGAGGTTTATGCGAGTCATTCAGTTTCAAATGTCACATCACTTATTCTTAATATCACAATAAGTGATGTTAGCGAGCTGAATCACTTGATTTTATCAAGCGGATCAACAACGATGGGGTACACGGATGCAAATATAATAATCAATAGACTAACGACAAGGAGGCATCATGAAGGATTCTCTGCCTATAGAACATTTGTATTACACGGAAAGTAGCTTAGAAAAGATTTTGAGCAACTTGGATAAGGTGAGACAAAATATCTTTCCCAATTTATCCGAAGAAAAAGACATATTGGAGCAAAGCTTCCCCTCGGTTTGCTTGATTGGCCTCGGCCGATGTGGCTCAAATATCGCGTTGGATGTAGCCACTTTAGTATACAACTCTCGAACGCATTATCTTAAAGAAATTGAGTATCAAGACCAGTTGGCGCAGGAGCGAGAGTTTAAGCCGATGCGCTGGATTAAAAATCATTTACCGATTGATTCTGGTAATGAAGACAATCCTGTTTTCTTGATTGAACCAGTAGTATTAGTCGGAGATTTAGACAAGGATATCGCGGGCCGAATCAAGTATTCCTCACAGTCAGGTCGTCAACAGTTTTTAGACGAATATAAAAAGCTGCAGTTAATGGATTTGTCGGAGGTACACGCGGGTGGTGCCGGTAATGCACCGATCCTAGGGCAATATCTTGCGAAAATCATTTTAAACAAAGACACCGGAAGCTTTAGAAACGAAGATTGGCGGCATATTCATTCTTATTTGGTTGATTCTTGTGGGATAAAAGCTAATCAGTCACGCTTGTATTTTTATATTTTTAGTGCGGGAGGTGGCACAGGCTCAGGCATGGCTTCTGAGTTTGGTTTAGCCCAACAATTTTCCTACCTTAGTAAAACGTTTGATTATCAAGTCAATCCATCAAATCAACCAGACAAGCGCGACTCATTTGTATTTGAGCCTATTTTTACTTCCGGTATCTGTATTTTGCCAAACATCTCAGGTAATAGTATTGAGGTATCCGAAGCCTTACATATTAATGCTGGACGTCTGCTTTGTAAGTATCTATCGGAAGAGTGGGATTTTTCTTATAACGTTGAACGAGAGAGCATCGATACGCCAGACGATGTCATGCGACGGATCCGTCCATGGAACTCAATGATGTTGATTTCTAACGATATTATGCGCTATGTCGAACAGGACGAGAGTGACATTGCTAAAGATATTGATGTCAATACGATGGAGAAACACGCCAACCAATATATCTCTCAGCAGATCTTTAATATTCTAACTGCGCAAGCTGTTACAACCGATTATGATGAAAATTACTTTAGGCGAGCGGGGATTGATATTTCAGAAACCGTTCGTTTAGACGCCAATGATCTATTTATGAGTATGGCGGGTCCCGTGGCCGTTGCCTATGCTGAGAGTGTGGTGAACAAAGCAGTACATGATGATATAGATATTGATGAATTATTCTTTCGGTCTATTGATCTTCCTCATTTCAATCAAGATACGCAAGCCATCGAAGGCATTAGTATTTTGCCGATTGAGTCGCAACGTTATAAGCAGTCATTAAAGAAATATCAAGATAGCCACTACGATGCAGAACAGTTAAATCAATTACACTTCTTCAAGCATTGTTCGTCGGTGATTTCCATTATTTCTCTACCGAAAGACTATAAATTGTCATTCATGGACCTAAATAAATTAAAAGTACATATCAATAAGTTGTTTCCAAATACTACTTTAAAGCGTTATGCCTTGGTGATTGGGGCTTCAGCGAATTTGTCCTTAACGACACTGGTTGCGAAAAGCCCATGCTTGAGTGATGACTTTTTAACCTTGGTTGTCGCTTATATTAAGCGCTGCTTTGCGAAAGATGAGTTCCGTTATAATGACGACATTGATCAAGCTATATTGCGCTTTATTATGGAAGATGAGTTTAAGCCCGAAGAGTTACATGCATTTTTGTGGGAGTTTGAAAATCCGGCTAAAATTCTTGATACGAATTGGTATGCGATTAAGCCTATGTATGAAAAAAAATATCGAGAGCTGATTGGAGACTCAAACAAGTTTGTGTCAATTAACGATATTCGTCTTGGCTTTAAAAATGTGGAGAATGCGGTGAAATATCTACGCGAGATATATCGTCATCGAATTAGTAAGACAAATATTCTTTCCTTGGATACTCAAGCCGATGGCGTGATTCATTTATCGCCAACGTTACATGCAATAGATCCGGTCATTAAAGCTAAGTAAATACAAATACCAGAGGGGGCTGCAAAGCCTCCTTTTTGGTATCTGTGCGCTTGCTTATGCAGAGGTTGTGGTGGCTGCTGTTTGGGACTCGGGCGTAGTATCTTGCTGTTGTTGTTTTAGTAAATTGTAATTCATCACGGCTTTGCGGTTAGTTGCGATGTTTCGTTCAATAATATAGTGAAGTTCAGACTTCATGTGATCTCCTTTTAAAGCATAAAAACTGAAAAATCATTTGTATGACATTCAGTATGTGGGCGCCATGCTACATAAATGTGAATCAAAAATGAACTATTTACTTCGTTTTGTGGTTTAAATTGATGTTTAACTAAATAAATGCGCTGTATGCCTGAATCAATTGGCGATTGCTAATGAGGCTCAGATTAACTTTGGACAAGTATGAGAATTTGTTCCAAAATGTCGGCGTTATCTGATTAGGGTCATAAAAGGTTAACCTTGTGCATGGCACAATGCCGACACAAAAAAGAGTCTCTAATGGCGATGTATATCGCAATAACTCTATTATTTTAAAGATTTTTTGTTCTGATAGATCTGTTTATCACGGTATATCTTTGGTTTAGAAATGATCCTATCGGACATATTTGTTGAATTATTTTTGTAAATTTGGTCAATTCAGCTTTTAGTGAGGGAATGATGGTTAAAAAAATTGGTGTTTTAACTAGTGGTGGTGATGCCCCTGGTATGAATGCAGCCGTACGAGCAGTGGTACGTAGTGCCTTGTCTCAAGGCATTGAAGTTTATGGTATTTATGATGGTTATATGGGCCTGCATGAAGACAATATTAAAAAATTGGATCGCTTCAGTGTTTCCGATGTTATCAACCGTGGTGGTACTTTTCTAGGCTCCGCTCGTTTTCCTGAGTTTAAAGAACTCGCGGTTCGGGAAGTTGCCGTTAAAAACTTAGAAAAACACGGTATTGAAGCTTTAGTTGTCATTGGTGGTGATGGTTCATACATGGGCGCCAAAAAGTTAACTGAAATGGGTTTTCCATGTATTGGTTTGCCAGGTACCATCGATAATGATATTGCAGGGACTGACTATACGATTGGTTTTGATACGGCACTCAATGTTGTGATTGATGCGATTGACCGTATTCGGGATACTTCTTCTTCACATAATCGTATTTCGGTGATCGAGATCATGGGACGTTACTGTGGCGATCTTGCGATGCAGGCGAGTATTGCAGGTGGTGCAGAGTATGTGATTATTCCTGAAAAGGGCTTTAGTCGCGAAGAGTTGCTCAAAAGCTTAAAAGATGGCCAGAAAAAAGGTAAAAAACATGCGATTATTGCCATCACCGAACATATCACTAATGTGAATGAGTTGGCGGCAGGTATTGAAATGGCGACGGGTCGGGAAACTCGAGCGACGATTCTGGGCCATATTCAGCGTGGTGGTACACCAACCGGTCGTGACCGAGTGATGGCCAGTCGTATGGGGGCTTACGCGGTCGACTTGCTACTTGAAGGCGAGGGGGGTCGTTGCATTGGTATTCAAAATAATAAAATGGTCCATCACGATATTATTGATTGTATCGAAAATATGAAACGTCCATTTAATGAAGACTTATACGAACTATCTCGTCGTTTGTTTTAAGCTTTTATTCTAACAAAAACCTGCGGATGCAGGTTTTTTTATGTTTATTGCCTTACTCATAAGCATTGAGTGACCAATCATAATCCAGATAAACAATTGAGGCGGCTTGGAGCTCCCGCGGTTCAGCCTTTAATTCTTTCGAATAATGACTTAAGTAACGTTTTAAGTCAGCACCAAAATCTTCTTTGTACCACTTAAATATCGATGATAACTGTAGTTGGTTATTTGTTGCATGGTAAGTATTTTTGTCACTGTTTAAGAAAGCTCGAAACGCGCGCTCTAGTTGTTGTTGCAGATGCTCCGCACGATAGGCTGTGCTTTGTAAGGGCGGGCAGCTTTTTGCGGCACAAACGACTGCGCTATGGATCCATGGATTATTGTAAACAGGCCTAATCAATTCATGTTCTATATCATCAAGGCTGACCTTTTCCCCAAATAGATCAAAGCGCTTTTTCTTCCAGGGCGATTGAAACCACGATCCTAAGTCTCGAATAGAAGTAATGTTTGGGTAGGCACTTAAGACGAATTGCACTGTATAAGCGTTATAAGCATTAATTAGAAAGGCCAGTTGTTGATCTTGAGTCCAGGCATTAAATTGGACTTGGCTTACCTTCGCAACGGATACCAAGTAACGCTGCAATTTAGCTTGATCAAAATTGCTGTAATCAACTCGACTTTCATGATTAGCAACTGGCCAATGCACATATTCTTGTAGTAATTCATCCCATAGTTGCTGATCAAAGGGCTGGGCAACCGCCATAGGTTGACTAAATAGACTCATAAGGATTAAAACTTGAGCAAACAGACCGATTCTAGGGTGGAAAAGTACTTTTAGCGTTTGCAATAAGGGAAGGCTTAAGCGAGAATAGCCTCGCTTCTTCGGAAGCTCATCTATGGTGGCCCTGTTGGTCCTCCCGCATTGATACTCTGTGAACTCGGCCAGGCCCGGAAGGGAGCAACCGCAGCAGACGACTCGAGTGCCGGGATGTGGCTGATAGGGTTGCCACCCAATCCCATATATTCTATTACATTCCATAAATTTCAATTGAATCAGTCGATTGCTTATATCACTTAGCTTAGTCTTTTTTGCGGCGTAGGCTATATCAATAGCGTTTTGGAGTTTGGGCTGGCCTAATGCCAATCGAACTCATTAATTGTTCATTCTTGTTAACCTAAATCAGCGCTAAATGTATGATGTATATTGTAATTAGAGTCACTAGTTACTGCACTTCATGGCTGGTTATCGGCAGATTTACTCGGCGCAATAAGTTGATCATATAATGAATCAGATTGGTATAAGCTTGCCTCACTAGCACTATTTGAACGTCTATTTATTTGAATAGCGGTCCAAACTTAGTTTTTCTTAGCTTCAATCCGATAGATACGCCTTCGCTAAATGCTTTCTACTTATCATTTAAATTAATGCCTTCATCGAGCTTAAAACTTAGTTTAACACCTGATAAATAACACATTCTATTTTGTGTGAAAGTGATGCTCGTGTTTTATCACTCTCATTCAGATATAGCGCAGCTTCAGCAATCGTGAAGGTTTTTACAGGCATTTTCCCAATGAGTTATAGCCGGTTTTATCCTCAAATGAGATATATCGATTGACATCACATTTTTTGCAATTATCATTGCAGTAACAATAATTGCATAGGCAACTAATGCAGTGGCAATCATTTTGTGAGTGAGTGATGACCGTAACCAAAGAACAAAAAGATTTTATGCTAGATAATATCGGCTTTTTGCTAGGTAAAAGCTGTTACATCAAAGATAGGCTTTTAGACCAACATCTTATCCCCGAGGACATTACGTCTACCCAGGCAAAGGTCTTGTTTCAGATTTATCATTTTCGCCTGAATAGGCCTTCAGAAATAGGAAAATCGCTCAATGTTGATAATAGTGCGATTACTCGAATGTTGGATAGACTTGAAAAAAAATCACTTATAGAACGAGTCCCAGACCCGACGGATCGTCGTTCGCAGATCATCCATTTAACCCCGACAGGGAGTTCGGTGGTCGAACGTTCGCTACCGCTTGCGAAAAGTGCTATCGATGAGTTAACTCAAGCGCTATCGAAGCAAGAAATCGAGCAATTTCGTCATTGTCTGATAAAGATTGTCACTTCTAAAATTCCTGAGAATTGCCAGAAAAAATATTTGAAAGGTACAGACCCTGAATGAGAAAATATACAAAGTTAACGCCAGTGATGGTGACGCTGCTGTTATATGGTTGTGCTGCGCCGAAAAATATCCAGCCCCACAATCAATTGGCCGAAAAATCGATAATTGAGCACAGTGAAGTTCTTAATGCACAGCATTTATCACCTGCACTATGGCCAGCCGAAAATTGGTGGCTACCACTTGATGACCCTCAATTAGAGCGTTTGATTAAAACAGCTTTAAAAAATAGCCCAGATATTCAGTTAGCAAATGCAGCTTTAGTCAATGCGTCGTCGATGGTGATGGCGGCAGACGCTCAATTTGATCCGGTGATTACCGCTGACGCCGGTGTATCAAGAGCGCGTTTATCCCGTTCCCAAGATTATAGTTTGCAGGGGAATCGCTATGGCACTGTTTATAACCTTGGTTTGAATGGCTATTACTCATTTGATTTGTGGGGGGGAGAGCGCGATAGCTGGGAAGCTGCGGTGAATAATCAGCGGGCGGCTGAAGTTGATCATCAGGCCGCGAAAATTACCCTGTCGACAGCGATTGTTCATCGCTATGTTCAACTCTCGAATGCCTACGCTTTGCAAGATTTGGCGCAGAAAGATTTAGATCGTACTGTGGGGATTGTTGATATTACATCACGCCTGTTTAAACACGGTTTAACTTCTGAAGATCGACTCTACACTGCACAAAGCGGTGCTGCGTCGGCTAAGCAAACCCTAAAGAAACGCACACTGGCGGTGAAGCAACTTAAAAATGTCTTAGCGACTTTAGTTGGCCAAGGTCCTGATATTGCTACGAGCATTCATCGTCCAAGCGTCCATATGGATACTCACTTAGCGTTACCGCGCGAGATGCCTGCAAACTTACTTTCTCACCGTCCCGATATTGTGGCTGCGAAGTGGCGGGTCGAAGCCATGAGTAAAGAAATTGATTCTGCAAAAACGCGTTTTTATCCAAATGTGAATCTTAGTGCGACCGCTGGATTTAAAGCCATGCTTGGTGATGCAGTGTTTGAAGATGCGAGTCGTGCTTGGAGCGTGCAACCTGCGATTTCTCTGCCGCTATTCACCACTGGCTTAAAAGCAACATTAATCGAAAAAACAGCGGGTTACGATACTGCTGTCGCGCAGTACAACAAAACCTTGGTGAATGCGCTGGGTGAAGTCAGTGATAGCATTTTGTCCCTCCAGTCTATTCAGACTCAGCTCAAAGATGCTCACGAAAGTATGCACTTGGCAGACAAGAGTTACGTGATCACCGAAAAACGTTACGAAGCTGGGATGGGAAGCCAGCTTGAGGTTCTTATGGCGGAGCAGCAACTTATTCTGGCTGAATCGTCGTTTACATTATTAAAAAATCAGCAGCAAGAACAGCAAGTGCTACTGGTGCGTGCTTTAGGCGGTGGCTTTCGCCAAGAGCAATCAGTTCCCTCTACTCGTGCTGATAACTAGTCGTTATTAAGGTTATAAGAATGCAAGATACACATATTGAAAATGTAGCGTCACCCCAAAAAGGTAAGCGTAAAAAAAGTTTCACTATTTTTGCAGCAGTGCTGTTGCTTGCTGGTGTAGGCGCGAGTTATTACTACACAAATTATGTTGTAGACAATGAAGAAACCGAAGATGCTTATGTGAATGGCAACGTGGTTCAAATCACCCCAGAAATCAGCGGGACTGTGACTAAAATTGTGGCCGACGACGGTGATTATGTTGAAAAAGGCCAAGAATTGGTTCGTCTTGATGATGCCGACGCCGAAGTCGCTTTTGAAAGTTCGATGGCAAACCTAGCACAAACGGTTCGCCAAGTTCGTAGTTTGTTTAACAATGTTGAACAAGCAAAAGCCGTGGTTGATGAGAAGACCATCGCCTTAAATAAAGCTAAAAGTGATTTAAAACGTCGTGCAGATATGGTGAAAGCGGGTGGTCTTTCTCAAGAAGATCTAAGCCATGCCAAAGACATGGTGAATTCAGCCAAGAAAACACTGGCAGTTGCAGAGCAGCAGTTGAAATCCCACCAAGCGATGATCCATAACACCACTGTTGAAACCCATCCCTTGGTCAAAACTGCAATCACTAAAGTGAAACAAGCTTATTTGGCGAAGCAACGTACTCGTTTGGTTGCTCCGGTTTCAGGTTATGTCGCACAGCGCAATGTGCAAGTGGGTCAACGGATTAATCAAAGTTCAACCTTAATGGCTGTGGTTCCATTGGATGAAGTATGGATTGATGCCAACTTCAAAGAGACGCAACTCAATGATATGCGGATTGGTCAGCCAGTGACTCTCACCTCTGATTTGTATGGTGATGAGGTGGAGTTTCACGGGTCGGTTGAGAATTTAGGGATTGGTACTGGTAGTGCCTTTTCTATCCTCCCGGCGCAAAACGCCACTGGTAACTGGATTAAAGTGGTACAGCGCTTACCGGTACGAATTGCCTTAGATAAACGCGAAATTGAAAAATCGCCACTGCGGATCGGTTTATCGATGATGGTACACGTTGATACCAAAGACACCAGTGGTCAGTTATTGGCGCAAAAGAACTCAAAGGCGGTAGCGCGTTACCAAACCGATGTATACGCACAATCGTTGCAAGGCGTTGATGATTTGATCGTTCACATTATTTCTGAAAACGATATTTTGGGCGAGTTATACGTTGCCCAGAAATAGAAAGGTAGTGAAATGAGTGAACAACAGGGGTTTCGACCCGCCAATATGGGCCTGTGTGTATTTGCAATTGCGCTTGGTGTGTTCATGCAAGTACTCGACACTACGATCGCCAACGTATCACTACCGACAATTGCGGGGAATATGGGCGTGAGTCTCAATCAAGGGACTTGGGTCATTACCTCCTTCACCGTGAGTAATGCCATTGGTTTGCCGATTACCGCGTGGTTGAGTCGTAGAGTGGGGGAAGTACAGTTGTATGTTGGTGCGCTAATCGCCTTTAGTGTCACTTCCTTCCTCTGCGGTATTTCGCAAAGTATGGGCGAGCTGGTGTTATTCCGTACTTTGCAAGGTTTTGCCGCTGCACCGCTGTTTCCGATGAGTCAAGTCTTGCTGTTGTCTATCTTTCCCAAAGAAAAACGCAGTATGGCTTTGGCATTGCTGGGGATGGTGGCGGTAGTGGGTCCGATTGTTGGGCCTATCTTAGGTGGGTGGTTAACCTACGACTATAGTTGGCCATGGATCTTCTTAATTAATATTCCTATCGGTATATTTACCGTGATGGTTATTTTGACCCAGCTCAAAGACCGTCCACATAAGCCGGTTAAGTCAAAACTGGATATTATTGGCTTAGCAACCATGGCTTTAGGGGTTGGTGCCTTACAAATTGTACTGGATAAAGGAAATGAGCTGGATTGGTTTGCAAACCCATGGATCATTGGCGGCACCGTATTTGCGGTGATTATGCTGGTATTTATGGTGATTTGGGAGCTCACCGATGAGAATCCAATCATCAACCTGCGCCTTTTTGCCAATCGTAATTTTTGCATTGGTACTATTTTATTGACCTTGGGGTATTCTGGCTTTTTTAGTATTAACTTGATCCTGCCGCAGTGGTTACAAAGTCAAATGGGCTATACCGCTTTATGGGCTGGGTTTGCAGCGGCACCATTGGGCGTGATACCGCTATTTATGACTCCTATTCTGGGACGGTTTGGTAGTCATCTTGATATGCGGAAATTAGCCGCGACATCATTTCTGGTCATTGGGATCAGTTGTTACGCGCGTGCTAAATTCAATATCGAGATTGATTTTGCGAGCATCGCGGCGGTTCAACTGTTTATGGGGATCGGTATTTCGTTGTTCTTTATGCCGATGACAACTATTTTGTTGTCAGATCTTAGTGGGCCCGATGTCTCTGATGCCGCCTCATTGTCGACTTTTATACGCACCATTGGCGCTAGCTTTGCTTCGTCGTTGACCACTTGGATTTGGTCGAGAAATGCTAGCTTACACCATTCGGTTATGACGGAGCATATCTCTCCGTATAATCCTTTGATTGCGCCTTCGCTACAGAGACATTCTGAAACTACCTTAGCCATTTTAAATGGTTCAATTACGACGCAATCATTCATGATGTCGACGATTGACTTGTTTACTATTTTGATGGTGTTATTTATCGCCTTAGTTCCGTTTATTTTCTTGACCAGGAAGGCGGTGAAACATGCTTAAATACTGCTGCTGAGTAAGCTTTCAATCACTCTTTTAAGTGTAGAGCCAGTCAATTGAAATGACTGGCTTTTCTTTTATTTGGGTGTTTTCTGTTTGCAGGTGAGTACTATTTTAACTGTGATTTTTACTTGGTTCTTAATGTTATTCTTCCATCGACAATAACTCTTTTTAGCATAACTTAGTTGTTGATTTATGATTGATGCTACTGAAATCAATATGAAATCGTGATACCACACCTAGTAATCAATGCATCAAATATGAGACAGCAGGAGCCTTATGGAAGAACTTCAAGGTGGTCGAAAAGGCTCGGTTTTTCGTTTAGCAGACAAGGTTTATCGTCCCTGTGGATTTTGGTCGCAATCGATTCATCAATTACTCAGGCACTTAAAACGTGAGCAGTTTTACGGCGCTCCAGAATCATTTGGTTTCGATGAGCAGGGACATGAGATCCTATCTTATATACTTGGTGATGTTTACAACTACCCATTGGTCGGTGCTATCGCAACGAAAGCTGCATTATGTTCTGCAGCCGCTGTTTTACGTCTATATCACGATGCCACCGTTTCATTTGTTCAGTGTGGACAAAGCAATCAATTCAAGTGGTTGCTACCGGCAAGAGAACCACAAGAAGTCATCTGCCACGGTGATTATGCACCGTACAATGTGGCATTAAATGGAAATACAGTGGTTGGTATTTTTGATTTTGATACCGCGCATCCAGCTCCAAGAATTTGGGATGTCGCTTACGCTGTTTATTGCTGGGCACCATTTAAGACTAAACCGAATGATGCCTTGGGGGATTTAAGGCTGCAATCCATTCGTGCAAAGCAATTTTGTGATTCATATGGCTTGCCATATTCCGAGCGTGTCCAGTTAGTTGATGTGATGATATCGAGGATACAAGCCTTGCTTGATTTTATGCACGACCAAGCAGCCAAAGGGAATGAGGCATTTATTGCTAATCTCAAGGATGACCATCATTTGGCTTATATAGCAGACATTGAATATTTAAAGCTGCATCAACAAATAATTACGGACAGTCTAAATGGCGATTAGTTCGGCCAATTGTTGGCGTACAATAAAGTATTGAACAATACATTAAAGTCTGATTATTTTTTGCTGTAAGTGAATAGTTCAGCATTCATGATTTATCTCATTGTTGTCGTATTACTTGTTACGACAAGCCAAAGCTATACTCCTGAAAAACCAGCTTACGCTTAGCTTTTCTTTTTTTATGGGTAAACTACTGTGATGGTATGGCTCTTCACCGTTCTTGGTGGAAAGTCATATCAAGCCCTCCAAAGTGAAATAAAATAGCTCGCTTAAAGCGTTCTTTATTTCTAAAACCCATCGAACGTATTTTTAGGCGCTGAATGTTTCCATTTATCGCTTCTGCCAAGCCATTTGATACCTTATAACGCATCGCATTGATGATGCCCTTTAAGTGCGTTTTCACGGTTTCTGCTGCTGTCATCATCGGCCTGATTTGACTGACCTTTATGAGTGCTAACCAATCATTCCAAGCCGCTTTGGCGTTAGCTGCATGGCCATACCAAATGGCTCTTGCTTGCTCTTTGAATATCCAGCTCAAGGCCAGTATTTTGCATCATCTTGGCCAGCGCATTCACTCTTTCTCTCAATGTCCCATGTAGGTGGCTGTTTCGTTTTAACCATCCATACCGTGTTTGGTGGCACTCTCTTTTTAAATGCTGGGGCAACGCCATGAGTTCGCTTTTTCTCACTTAATTCACCGCTTTAGTGAGCACCTTTGCGATATGAAAATGGTCTATGGCTATCATTTGCTTAGCCCGCTCACCGAAGTAGTCATATGCTGCGTTTATATATGCTCTGCTCATGTCCATCGATATGGAACGTGTAACCATTGTTGACTCAGGGGGCAATGCCTTAAAGCAAGCAGATAGGCTCATGCCTGTTCGACCGTCTTCAACCGATATCACCTGACCATCACGATTGGATAATACCGTGACATAGTCATGGCCTTTCTTAAATGCCGTTTCATCGACCAACAGGTCTTGGTAGTTGATGGTGGTTCTGGCTGTCAGACCGCGTTGAACGGCCCGAGTCATCATCCGGTCAATGGCTCCCCAGCTAAGCCGATAGGTTTTACTCACCGCGTATAAGGAACTGACTTTAAGCATCTCTATAACGCGAGCCTCAAACAGCTCTGTGTAGCGACTGTTACTTGTCGCCCAAGGCTCTTGAAGTGTTTGTACCCCATGCTCTGGGCAATCAGCCCTAGGTACTTCAGCCTCAATGCGCGTTTCAAACTGACAGGTATCTAAATGTCGCCAAACCCGCCGCCGAGTATCGTGTCGACGAACAGCCTTACCGCAAGAGGGGCAAGCCGTTAATGAGCCTCGGTCATAGTCAACGCGTACGGTGATGGTTTGGGTTAACTCATTGAGTTCAACAGATGAAACAGCCCAAGGATGAGTTAATCCAAGAATGGATTGATAAAGCGTCGTGTCTTGCATGGTCGCGAGGTATTCATGAACGTTTACTTATTATCTCGCTCATTAATGTTTGTTGAAAGTGTTTCCACTACATTCGGTGAAGAGCCAATTATATACAGTTAAGTGGATTCCCATCTTTCTGCAAATGCATTACCATCTTTCGCGCATGGTCAAAATGGTGATTCACTGATATGCTGTTGATAAAATTGAATATTAAAGGCTGTGTGAATTTCTGTGCTGCGTGATAGGTGGTAACTTCGCATGCGTGAAAGATGGGAATTTGCATATTAATATACTGTTAGCTATCCAAGTCATGAGGTACAAATAAGTTTGGAATCGGAATTCAATATAAGAGAAGCGACATTAGACGATCGGGCTTGTTCAACATCCGAATAAAGTGTTGGCTGCGTGACACCTATTCTAATTTGTATGGATTTTCTAATCAAGGGCGATTCTCATTTCAAGTAGGCTACTTTCAAAACCTGCTTTTTCGTAAGCTCGAATTGCAGCTTGATTGTCAGCATATACATCTAGATATAAATGATGAACATTTTTAGTTTTACTCCAGCGCTTAAGGGAGTTAAGAATCAACTTATTGATACCTTTGCCTCGATAAGCAGGGGCTACATACATAAAACCAAGATAAGAATGATATTCATGTTCCATATATGGCTTTGACTCTTTAATATCCGCGTATCCTGAACCTACAATATTATTATCCATTTCAGCTACAATAACTTTAGCATTTTCAGACAAAATTAATTCTTTTAAATCATAATATGAAATAGGTTCATCTTTTAAATGTTTATCAAATGAGCGCTCTACAGAAATTATATATTGCTCAAATTCAAGCAGCGTATTCATATCATTTAAATTTGCAGTTCTGATAATAACATCAGTCATATATTACTCCGTGATGGTTAGGAGGATAAACTAACACATAACGTCCACTTCTAGCGACCCCCTGTATCACCAGGGCGGGAGCATACTTTGATGGATTTATAACCCAAAGAAGACTCGTGCCCGATAATCGTCGCTCCATCCCGCTTTCTTCAACTTCACTTTGTGGTGTTAAAGTGGACATCCATGTTAAAGTGGACATCCATATTAAAAACCATAAATACAGTAACAACGTTAGTGAAGTGAACACCACTACAATCATTTAGTTCTGAGGCGATTGTCATGCCGATTAACGGCTAAATTCACAGTAGGTGACTCAGTTTGGTGATTTCTGGGCCAATGTGCGCCTCAGCAAGGTATCACCACCGATACAATACTGATGATTAAGACATAGTTCGAAAGTAAGCTCGCGCTTAAGCGCGGTTTAGCAAACGTTTGCTGCAACTTAAACCGGCCGTTCGTTTATGTCCCATATGCTGATGGTATTCCCTGAGCAAGCTTTCTTGACCGACTGCCCCAGAAAAGTGCCGTTCAAACTCACCGCTTAAAATCAGCCACTGCGCTTCATTTATCCCTAAGCGTTGGATGATGGAACTTTCGCCACTGTCGATGTCACCCCGTTTATCCTCTCTTACCATGCGTCCGGTCATATCAACCAACTCAAGATAGTCTTTCAGCTCAAAGGGTAAGCCTTGGGGCATCGGCTCTCTTGGGTTACCCACAAAGGGAAACAGGTTTGTTGCCTGGGCTTGTTTTAGCTGAGCGGCTTTTGCTCGTCGCTGTACGCTGGTATGGGCCGAGTCCTCTGGTGTACTTGCCATCTTGGCTCTGATGGGGTTTAAGTCTACGTAAGCCATACACGCCATGAGGGCGGCTTCATCCAAAAGCGCTTGGGATTTAAAGCGTCCTTCCCAAAATCGACCGGTACATTGGTCTTCTTGATTGGCGGCTCGCGCAATGTGTTCGTTTAAATGGCGCATAAACCAGCTTAAGTGAAGAGCATGGACATCCATGATAAAAACTACAGGGACAGTAACAGCGTTAGTGAAGTGAACACCACTGCAATTATTTAGTCCTCAGGCTATTGTCATGCCGATTAACGGGTAAGCTTGCCAAAATGGCTCATTTCGTGAAGAGCATGGACATCCATGATAAAAACTACAGGGACAGTAACAGCGTTGGTGAAGTGAACACCACTACAATCATTTAGTTCTGAGGCGATTGTCATGCCGATTAACGGCTAAATTCACCGTAGGTGACTCGGTTTGATAATTTCTGGGCCAATGTGCGTCTCAGCAAGGCAAGGTATCCCCCCATACAAGACTGATGATTGAGGGTGGTTCGAAAGTAAGCTCGCGCTTAAGCGCGGTTTAGCAAACGTTTGCAGCAACTTAAACCGGCCGTTCGTTTATGTCCCATATGCTGATGGTATTCCCTGAGCAAGCTTTCTTGACCGACTGCCCCAGAAAAGTGCCGTTCAAACTCACCGCTTAAAATCAGCCACTGCGCTTCATTTATCCCTAAGCGTTGGATGATGGAACTTTCGCCACTGTCGATGTCACCCCGTTTATCCTCTCTTACCATGCGTCCGGTCATATCAACCAACTCAAGATAGTCTTTCAGCTCAAAGGGTAAGCCTTGGGGCATCGGCTCTCTTGGGTTACCCACAAAGGGAAACAGGTTTGTTGCCTGGGCTTGTTTTAGCTGAGCGGCTTTTGCTCGTCGTTGTACGCTGGTATGAGCAGAGCCCTCTGGTGTACTTGCCATCTTGGCTCTGATGGGGTTTAAGTCTACGTAAGCCATACACGCCATGAGGGCGGCTTCATCCAAAAGCGCTTGGGATTTAAAGCGTCCTTCCCAAAATCGACCGGTACATTGGTCTTCTTGATTGACGGCTCGCGCAATGTGTTCGTTTAAATGGCGCATAAACCAGCTTAAGTCATACAGGCGAGTCCGATACACTTCGGCGGTGGCGCGAATGGCTTGTAGTTGCACCTCACTCAACTGCGGACGTAACTCAAGGTTGAGATACATCTGAGTCAGTAAGGTGCCCTGATGCAAGCTATGCCAGCGTTCTAAGACTTCATCCATTGACCAGGCTTCTGCTTGTTGCGGATTAACATGTAGCACGAGGTGGGTATGATTACTCATGACAGCATAAGCACAAACATCAATGGCGAACACCGACGCCAATTTGAGTAGATAATCCTCGACCCACTGGCGGCGGTGCTCATAGCTTTTACCACTTACCTTGTCTTCGCCACACAGAAACGCCCGTCGAACACAACGGGAAACACAATGATAGTAGAGTGTATCCGATAAGCTCACCTGCGAGCGTCTTGACCGAGGCATAATAATAACTCCCCAAATAAATCACTATTGATAGTTTAGACTATAATAAAGGCGTTTCGTTAGTTGGGGTGGGTGTCTTCTTTGACGTTTTTCGCCATTTGGTTAGTTGGGATGGGTGTCTACTTTGACGCTACTATTGACAGTTTAGACTGTAATAAGCATTTCGTTAGTTGGGGTGGGTGTCTACTATGACGTTTTTCGCCATTTGGTTAGTTGGGATGGGTGTCTACTTTGACGCTAATCTAATAGTAACAACTCTCGGAGAGTTAAGGCATTTTTTGTAAATATTATGACGTAGCTCAATAAGCATTTGGTGTAGAATTTGAATTTCGCGCATCCCGACTGCCTCCGTGTAGGGTTTGATAGAAAAGGTTTTTGGCGAAATTAATGAGATCAAACAACGGGGGGCGCGTCTACTTATATGAATTTCCTAGGGATTATGAGGGGATTCGCTAGCTACGGTGATGAGCACCGTTTGGCTTATTACTTTATAGTTTACTTAAAACTGCAACTTAACCAATCATTAAAGGAAAATATGAAAATATCAATGTTAAAAAATATACTATGCATGCCTATCTTACTTTTGATTCTTATGTCAGTATCATCCGCAAACGCAACTATTATTGAAACTTTTACTAGTGAATCTCATTTTACATCACAGCTAGTTGATTACGATCTTTACAATTTTGACGATTTTCAAGTGAACACCTTAATAAGCACTGAAGTCGAAGGAATTACATTTGCTAATGCAATAGTATATCCAGGTTGCTGTGGAGGAACGTCTAAGTCTGGAGCTAATGTATTGCTAAACAAAGATTTTGTTAATCCAATACAGATTAATTTCGATAGCCTTGTTTTTTCTATTGGCCTTTCAAATACCAGTTTAGCCGATGCAGAGCAATTATCTATTTATGACTCTAATGATTTATTATTGGAGTCTATATATTTAAGAAGTGGTGTCGTTAACTTTGGAGGATTTATTTCAAATGTTGGAATATCAAGAGTGGAAATTAAACCAGCTGCACCTACTAATGGAACAATATATATTGATGATTTAATTGTTGGGCATTCAGGAACAACAAGCGTTCCTGAACCACCTACAATTATATTATTTATGTTGCTTTTGATTTTTATTTTTACCTTTCGTAAATTGAAAGCTAAATAAAAATAGATATCTCATTGAAGATAGAAGATAACAAGACATCCATCTTAACTAGCGAAATGTTAGTCAATATCTAAAATTGTCATTGCGTTTCCCGCTGCGTTCGTTGGACTTTTTTGTGTGGCGAAGACTAACATGCTGGTAAACGCTATGGTAATTCATCCGCGGTGATGACCTTGATTGATGACATTCAATAGGCGCTTCGCCTCTTTTAAGTAGGGCGAAGCCGCTTATTAAACTTTCTCCTAGAAATTAGCAGACATACCAACATAATAAGTGCGTGGCGATTCCACATGACCTAAGGCAATAATATCGTCGCTTAGCTTTTGGTTACTTAGGTTGTCGATCCCTGCGCGAAACTTAAAGCTGTCGTTTAGCTGATAATTTAAGCCGATGTTGATGAGGGTATAAGGTGCTTGGATTAGTTCTTCCCCATTGTCATTTTGTTCGATTATTTTTCGACCGCGATAGTTGGCACTGGTGAATGCTGATAAGTGCTCGCTTGGCTTCCAGTTGAGTTGCAACAGTGAAGAATGCTTATAGCGATTGGTGAGCTGTTGATTGGTAGTCGCATCGCGAGCATCGGTAAAGCTATAGTTTGCTTTAATACTCAACTGTGCTGAAAGCTCAACACTGCTTTCGAGTTCTAAGCCTTGAAATAGGGCTTGCTCTACATTTTCATAGTATTCATAGGGTCTATCGTATTGGCCATCATCGATTTGAGTACCACTACGTTGGATCAGGTTATCGACTTCATTTCTAAATATTGTGGCGGCGAGTGACCACGAGTGCTGATGATATAAAGCCGAGAGTTCGTAGTTGACACTGGTTTCTGGCTGGAGATCTGGGGTACCAACCACATAACAATGGCCGCCACAGCTAGAGAGCGTAAAATCTGGATTCAGCTGTACCATGGTTGGTGCCTTAAAGGCTTTGCCCACACCGCCTTTAATCACTAGATTTGGATTAACTTGGTTAACCAAATAGGCGCGAGGGCTTAGCTCGGTCCCAAAGTCTTGGTGATGGTCGACACGAGCACCTAGCGTGGCGGTCCAGTCTCTCGCAAAGGCCCATTCATCTTGCACAAATAGCGCTTGCTGCTGAACACTAGTTTGTTTGCTATTCGGTAAGTTATTGGGGTCGTCAAGGGAACTATAACGGGCATCACCACCAAAGGTTAAGCTGTGGGTAGCCAGATAAGTGGTGGCTGAAGATTCGAAAATATGATTGGTTTCTAGCGCGTCTTCGCTAGTGGCTTGGCCTTCAACTTTGACTTGTTCGTGAGAATAGCGCGTTTGGCTATCTCCCCAGCGCCAAAAACCGCTGTGAGTCAGTGCTTGACTATGGCGTATTACTTTCTGTTCACTGGCGGTAATCGACGGTTGGCCGCCTTTATTCCCTTCGATTAGGGAGTCTCGAAAGTCATCGCTATAGCTGAGATCCAAATCGATAATTTGCTGATCGTTAAGATACCAAGACAGCGCTCCTTGCATACTTAGAGTATCGCGTTTCTCGATAGCGGTTACATCGGCTCGGTCGTAGGAGCCGTTGCTGGTATTGCCAGTGCCTGTGTAGGGGTTCCAAGAATTTCGATAGCTTTCGTTGAGCGCAAAGCGAGCATATAGCTTGTCGTTGATTAATGCGCCGCCAGTATTTAAGCCAAGTAAGTATTGCTCGCCACCGTTGCCATCGGCTGGGCTTGATAAATTGCCGTTGAGGGTAGATTGCCAAGCATTTTGTGGTGTTTTGGTGATGATATTAATGGTACCGCCCATCCCATCCGAGCCATAGAGCGCCGACATTGGCCCGCGAATAATTTCGATGCGTTCGATGCTGTCGACCGGAATTGTGGAAAGGTCGAAGTCATTTCCTCGCACAATCGCACTGCTAGAGCTCATTCGTCGACCATTCACTAGTACTAATGTATATTTAGCATCCATACCACGAATACTGACTTGCTCACGCCCAGCTCGGCCACTTTCTTTGATGGATTCTACGCCCACCGCTTCTTTAACTATATCTGCCAAGTTGATGTTGGGTTTACTTTGAATTTGTTCGGCGCTAATCACTGAAATAGAGGCAGGGGCTTTTGCCACGCTCGCTTGGGTACGCGATGCCGTGATAACTATCTGTTCAAATTTCTCAGTGGTTTGCTCGCCCTCGTTGGCCAATATGCTGGGGCTACTAAGTGTTGTAAGTGCAGCGACGAAGTAAGTCGGAGCAGTGCGTAAGCGAGCGTTTCCTGACAATGTCATTGGTATATCCATAATGCTAATGAGAATAATTTGCGCTAAAGTCGGTGAATTTCCCGATGAAGTCAACGCGAGTGCCATTGTAAATTTGTATGGTAACTATTCATCTATTGCATACTGGCTCTGATAAGACTAAGCAAAACGTTTAGTTGAGCGGCTTGTCAGCTTTGTTATTGTAAAGTGCTTTAAACTGTTCCCTTACCCAACAACACATTGCGTCGTTATGATGGCGCTTATGCCAGTACAAATAGATGATTGGGTTATTGATTTTTAGTGCTTTTAGGTTTGAGCGGGCCACCAAATTTCGCCCTTGGCAAATGCTGTCGGCAAAGTGGGCAGGCAGCTGGAAAATAATATCACTCACCTCGGCTAGGCAGGCGGCTGCGTTAAAGTTGGTCAGTGTCAGCGGAACTCGAAGCTGTTGCTGCTTTGTTAGTAAGCCGTTATTTCGGAGTTGTTGTTCTAAGGTAAAGCGTTTATCACCTTGAATGGAAATTGCCCCAAAATTGCACTCAAGTAGGTTGTCCAAGTTGATCACTTGCTTGGCTAAGGGGTGATCCTGATTCATCACCAATTTAAATTCCAATTGAGCGATGGGCATGCGATAGAGCTCTTGTTGGCTAGAACTAGGTGTAAATGCAGAGAGTACAAAGTGGGTGCCACCATTTTCCAGGGGACTAAAATGATCTTGCGGGATAGTGTCAACGTCTAGCGTCATATTGGGGGCTTGTTGACGCAGCAGTTTAAAAAAGGGCGGTAGTAGATAGTTGATATCTGGCAGTAGACCGAACATTTTGATGGTTTTTCTACTGTTGGCTGGCTCAAATTGTTGGCCGTCAAACAGGGTTTCCATCTCCGCAATCAGACGCTCTAAATCCTTGAGTAAAACTTTAGCACGATTAGTTAAATCGTAACCTTGATTGGTTCTGACCAGTAGCTCATCTTTAAAAATGACTCTGAGCTTTTGTAGTGCGCGACTCACCGAGGGTTGACTGATGTTGAGAGACCGAGCGGTTTTGGAGACATGCTTTTGATTTAACAGTTGCTGCAATATCAGCAGTAGGTTGAGATCGATACTTCGTAAATTCATAAGATGGATAGCTACTATTAACAATATTCAGTTGACGGATGAAGTCTATTTGTTACTGTTGATGCCAACAAGAATGATTTGCATTTAAATTTAACTTTAAGTTGATCTAGCGCGTGGCTTTGCGATTATTTTTTAGTTTAACTATTTGGATGCTTTATTTTGAACGTGTAATCACGTTGCATATTTTTTGATCTTATAGAGAGTTTGAGTTGAACATGTCTGTCAAAAATCGGTTGTTAGTTTGGGGTAAAGCAGTGCTGGTTACTGCGCTATGTTTGGTGTCTGGCGCAGTATTGGCAGAAAGTCTCACGGTACGTCACCACATGGGGGAACTAAGCCTTGAGAGTTCACCTAAAAGAGTGGTGGTTTTGGGGCATGCCAGCTTAGATTTGGTGGATGCGCTAGGAATTAAGCCCGTGGGTGTTGTTAAAAGCTTGTTACCCGATTACCTAAAGCAATATCAAACCGAGCAATATGGTAGCGCAGGAAGTAACACCGAGGCAGATTTTGAAGCGATATATTCGCTTAAGCCAGACCTGATTATTGCAGAAGCGCGAATGATGAAGGTTTATCAAGAGCTCTCAGCGATTGCACCCACCTATATGTTTTATGTGGAGCCCGGCCACTATTGGCGAGACACCCAAACTAACTGGCGTAATTTAGCCAAGTTGTTCGGTAAGTCAGCTGAAGCAGAAACTTTAATTCAAGGTTTCTCTCAACAATTCACCGCGCAACATCACTTGAGTGAGCAACAACAATTAACAGCGCTCACGGTGATGAATAATGGAAACAATTTAGCCAGTTTCGGAGATAACAGTCGTTTTTCTTTGGTATATCAAGAATTGGGTTTTTTGTCTTCGTTAGCTAAAAATGTTGAATCGACAGTGGGTCCTCACGGAAATCTCATTTCTTTCGAATATATTGCCGATGCAGCGCCCGATGTTTTATTGGTACTAGACCGCGAACAAGCAATAGGACGCAGCTCTGGACGTGCTAAATCACTATTTAATAATCCGTTGGTGGCGAGTACGCCTGCCGCCAAACATCAGCGGATTGTGTTTGTTGATCCCGCAGCTTGGTATTTAAGCGCCGGAGGGCCAAGGGCTACTCAAATCATGTTGGATGATGTTCATAAGGCATTCAATTAATTTAAGGTAGTCCCCTGTCTGGGCAATTTTTACTATGAAAATAAATCGCGTATTGTGCGCACTGCTTGCTTTGTTTAGCTTAGCAAGCTGTTCGCTATTTGTCGGGGTGGCGAGCATTAGCCCGCAAGCCTTATTGCAAGGTGATCACCAAGCTTGGCTTATCTTTATAACAAGCCGCATCCCAAGACTATTGGCCGTTTGTTTGGCGGGCGCTGGTTTAAGCATCGCTGGTTTAATCATGCAGCAAATCGTACAAAATCGTTTTGCTGCACCATCGACCACCGGAACCATCGATTGCGCGATGTTGGGTTATGTGTTGAGCATTATGCTGTTTAGTGATGCGAACAGTTTAGTTCAGCTTGGGGTGATCCTATTATTCTCGCTGCTGGGCACTTTAATCTTTGTACGTTTCCTGCAGCGCTTAAAGTTCAAGAATACGGTGCTGGTTCCGCTCATTGGGATTATGTATGGCAATGTTATTTCTTCGTTAAGCACCTTCATCGCTTATAAATACGATTTAATGCAAACCTTGTCTTCATGGACCGTTGCAAACTTCGCTTCGGTGCTACAGGGGAATTACGAAATTCTCTACTTAGCTTTACCTGTATCACTAGTCGCCTACTATTACGCAAGTCAATTTAGTGCCGCTAGCATTGGTGAAAGCTTCGCTAAAAATATAGGTTTGGATTACCAGAAAATCATCTTGATAGGCGTCATGATTGTTGCATTGTTGGCATCGTCGGTGGTGATGATTGTTGGTGTTATTCCATTTTTAGGTCTAATTGTTCCCAATTTGGTCTCGCTATTCATGGGCGATAATATGAAGCGAAATTTACCTTGGACGGCTTTTTGGGGAGTGGTTTTAGTTCTAATTTGTGATGTACTTGGCCGAGTCATATTGTTTCCCTATGAAGTTCCTATTTCAATGATTATTAGCATTTTGGGTGGGATAACTTTTATTGGATTAGTGTTAAAGGATAAGTCCAATGGCTAATTCGATGAAGGTGACATTACTGGCGATAGCGGCCGCGATTATTATTACATATTTTTTGTCAAAGGGATTAACCCTCGATAATTATCAATTCTTTTTGTCACGGCGGATCCCTAAAGTACTGGCAATGATGCTGGCTGCAGCCGCGATTGGAGCCTCTTCGTTGGCTTTTCAAACCATTACTCATAATAGAATTTTAACGCCTTCTATCCTAGGCTTTGACTCCCTTTACGTGCTGATACAAGTGCTGATTTTACTGCTATTTGGCAGTGCCAGCAGCTTGATGCTGAATAGCAAACTTAACTTTTTAATTGCGACCTTGAGCATGGTGGTTTTAGCCATGGGCCTGTTTACACTTTATTTTCGGCGTAAAAGCAACGATGTGTTTACTTTATTGCTAATTGGCATTGTGTGTAGCAGCTTATTTAGCAGTATGACTAACTTTTTTACGCTGGTGGTTGATCCGAGTGAATTTTCGCTCATTCAGGGGTCGATGTTCGCCAGCTTTAATAATGTGAACGGTGAGTTGGTCTATTGGTGTATCGCTCCCTTACTTTTGGCGCTTAGCTACTTGTATCGACTGTCTGGTCAATTGGATGTATTGCTCTTGGGCGCAGATAACGCCAAAAGCTTAGGGATTGATACACAACGGCTTACCATGAAAGTGATGTTTGTGGTCACAATATTAGTTTCAATCTCTACCGCACTGGTGGGACCGATCTTGTTTTTTGGATTGATTGTGGTGAGTTTGACACATCAATTATTTACGACTTTCAACCATCGTTTCCTGCTGATCGCCTGCTCGTTGTTAGCAACCGTATTGTTGGTTGGTGGACAGTGGTTGGTGGAAAACCTCCTGAGTTTTGAAACCACCCTCAGTGTGATCATTAATTTTATCGGTGGCAGCTACTTTTTGCTGTTGCTGATGCGTAACAAATTTAACTAACGGCTCTCAAGACTAGTCCTATGATAAAACTAACCAGCTTGTCAAAAATCTACAGTAATCACTATGTGGTAAACAACGCCAGTGCACTATTTCCCTTGGGGGAAGTGAGTGCAATCATCGGCCCCAATGGCGCGGGTAAAAGTACTTTGTTGTCGATGGCTAGTCGCTTAACGGACTGTGATGCAGGGGAGGTGCTCATTGCTGGTAAAGAACTGGCGCAGTGGGATAGTGAAGCGCTGGCAAAGCGTTTAGCAGTCTTAAGGCAAGCCAACAATATTCATATGCGTTTTACCGTGCGAGAGTTAGTGGCTTTTGGCCGTTTTCCTCACTCGAAGGGGCGGTTAAACCAGCAAGATCAGCAAATTATTGATCAAGCTTTAGAACATTTAGATATCGAGCATATTCAACAGAGTTATTTAGATCAGCTTAGTGGCGGTCAGCGACAAATGGCTTTTATTGCTATGGTGGTGGCACAAGATACCGATTACATTTTTTTAGATGAACCCCTAAATAATCTGGATATTAAACATTCGGTCGAGATCATGAGTACCCTGCGTCGCTTGGCTCATCAGATGAATAAGGCGGTGGTGATTGTGATCCACGATATTAACTTCGCCTCTTGTTATGCCGATAACATCGTCGCAATGAAAAAGGGCGAGGTGATTAAAAGTGGACCGGTGGCGGAAGTCATCGATGAACAAGTGCTCTCTCAAATTTATGAGATTCCCTTTAAGATCCGGGAAATCGATGGTGAGCGGATCTGCATGTATTATGGAACGGCTATTTAATCGCTTAAGGCACTGTAATAAAAAGAGTTTAACTCGTATTCCACTCGTTAAACTGAACTCGATAATACCGTTGCCTCGGACTTTGATTTTGGAGGCGAGGCCTTAAAGCCGTAATAAATATTAAAGCTGCTTAGTAAGGCAAATAGTCCGATAACTAATCCTAAATGCCAGGCGTAATGCATGCCCATTTTGAGCAATAGCATACTCGCCAGGGCGGCAAACAGCATCTGGCAGCCACCGGCTAAAGCGGCGACAGTACCAGCCTTATCTTTAAAAGGTAATAGTAATAATGTCATGGCGCAGGGCAGGGCAATTCCATTGCCAAGAGCCATTAAAAATTGGCCGCTCATCATCGCCAGCGGTGTTAATGGAGCCATAATCAACCAGATTGCAGCGCAAAGATGAACCACTGGTGAGCAGAACAACATTGCTTTGGTTCCTATTTTTGGCCGAACTCGATTACAAATGAGGCTGCCAGTGAGTAGACCACTGGCCGGTATTAAGGCCCATAAAGCGTATTCTTCCGAAGTCATCCCAATCTGGACTTGCATGATGAAAGGCATCAGTGATACCGAGATCACCACCAAACTGAAGTTAAGCCAATTAATTGCCGCAAAACTGACAAAGTAGCGCGAACGAAACAGTTCAACATAGTCACACACTATTTTTTGTGGCTTAGCCAAAGCAGACTTGGTTTGTAGGGTCTCTGTGAATAAGAAATACAGCAAAACCCAAACTAGCGAAATGTAGCAAAGCAAGCAGATAAACACGCTAAGCCAGCCTAAATTATGATTGATAAACCCACCAATGACAGGCGCGACAATTGGCGTGAATGAGGCGACAACGGTAATCCACGATAGCGCGTTAGGAAGCTCATCCTTAGAATAACTATCTCTTAGCGAGGCTCGTCCTAAAACGGCGCAGCAACCTGCCCCCAAGCCTTGGATAAAGCGGCCTAGCACCAGTAGTTCGAAGTGTTGGCTACCGACCACCGCTACACTTAAACCAAGCAAGGCAAGTAACAGTCCAAATAACAACACCTTACGTCTACCAATTGCATCTGATACCGGGCCATAAATAAATTGTGATGGACCAAAGCCTAGTAGATAAATGGCTATCAGTTGTTGTGCTTCATCGACGCTAATCGAAAAATCTTTGGCTATCCAAGGCAGCGAAGGAAAAACTAAACCCATGCTGAGTTGACCAATGCTTACGACTAAGCTGGCCAACAGAACGGGTTTCCAGTTAAATGAGCGGTTTGTCATCGCGTTACTTCATGTTGTGAGAGAAGGCGTCTGAGTCTTCTTTTTTCAATACTTTGTGACCATCTTCGGTCATCCCTTGTTTCCAATAACTACTGAAATAAGAATTTGAGCGCGGGACTTTTAGCTGGCTAATATACGCCCGTATCTTGCGCATGTCAGTAAATTCGCAAGCACACCAAACAGCAACACTGCCTTGAGGCCATGGATGATTGATCACTACATCTGCTAGCGTTTGCCTGTTGTCTTCTTCAATCAGCCAGTGAATTTGAATGCCTTCTGGTGTTTGGATTGACTGCTTATCGGCTTGATGCTTGAGCAATACGAAGGCTGTTCCTTGGGTGTTGCTCGGCAGTTGAGCTAGTTTTGCTTGCATTGCGGGCAAAGCAGTCATGTCGGCGATCAGCAATACGCTATCGGTATTCATGTCAATCGCTGCATTTGAGTTAGGGCCTGCCAGCTGAATGCTATCACCTACTTTGCAGTGCTGCGCCCAATGGTTGGCATAACCGCCATTTTCTGGGCTCGGCTGGGCATCGCCATGACGCACAAAATCGATGCTCAAGGTTTGTGTGCTTTGATCTAAGGCTTGTACGGTGTAAGTACGTACCACAGGGCGTTGTTCTTCGCTTAACGAACTCAGATCACTGCCACCTTGCGGATGAAATAATAGTTTTAGGTATTGACCTGCGCTATCTTCAGCAAACGACTTGATTGCTTCTCCACTGAGAGTGACCCGCTGCATATTCGGCGATATGGTCTCACTTTTGACCACGGTGAGTTGTTTTAACTGTAATTTTCTTTTCATGATTATTCACTTTGATTCTGTTTGTTGGATTTACGTTTGAGCCGCATATCGCCTAAGTTGCCTTGTTCCGCAATTTTGGCTTTTACGCGCTTCACCGTCGACAGACTGGCGCCACTCTCATCGGCAGTCTGTTGTAAGGTTTTCCCCTCAATTAAGGCTGCTGCGATTTTTTGATGCTTTTCTTGGTCACATTTGCGACCTTGATATTTCTTATTCCATTCGCTTGGATTTTGTCGCAATGCTTCACGGCTCAGTGCTGCTGCTGCGAGTCTGCGACAGCGCTGGTTATTGGCAAAGCCAGTCAATAAAGCATTTATTAAGGATAATTGTTTGCTGTCGGCATGGATGCTGAGTTGTTGGTCATAGGTTTTAATTGTGACCCCTTGTGTCAGCAGTTGGCTTATGGTGCTATGAATATCAGTAAAACTACTACCTAAGCAGTTAATCCACCAAACAATCAGCGTATCTCCAGTTTTGAGTTGCGCCATTAGGGTGCTTAATACCGGACGCTCAAGGGCTGGCACATTACCGCGGATCCCTGTTTCTAACTTCAGTTCGGCTTCTGGGTACTGGCTTTGAATGGTTTGATTTTGTGCTGCCTGCTGTATAAATTTGGGTGACATGCGCGCATAAATATAACTGCGTTCCATGTTTACTCCTCGAGCGTTCGTTGGGTTCTTTTGGTTGAATGGCTCACAATGTACTCCGGTTCATATGGAGTGTAAAGTTAATTTTGAACCCATTTGTTTTTCACTGTTCTATTTCGGTGGTTGTTTGACGACGAAGCTATCCGTTACTTAGCCTGTGATAAGGTATAAGCTAGACCCTGAAAATAGTGTGTATACCCAAGCAAAACAATTTCGCTCATGTTGGCTAAGTTATGCGTTATGTACATCTATTAAATGATAAAAATTCATTTAATACATTATTCAACAAGGATTACACTTCACCTTTGTTTTGTTATTTCAGTCATTTATTCGGAGCATATTTATGTTTAAGGCACTCGTACTCGATCTTGCTGATAAGAAAACCTGCGCTAGCATTTGTCAACTGGAAGACTCGGCGCTTCCAGAGGGAGACGTGGTGGTTAAAGTTGATTATTCCTCGTTGAATTATAAAGACGGCCTCGCAATTACCGGCAAAGGCAGAATTGTTCGTAATTTTCCAATGGTCCCTGGAATTGATTTAACAGGTACCGTAGAAAGCTCTTTAGATCCGCGTTACGCCGAAGGTGATAAAGTGGTATTAACTGGTTGGGGCGTCGGTGAAGGGCATTGGGGGGGAATGGCAGAGAAGGCCAGTTTAAAAGCAGATTGGCTGGTGCCTTTACCCAAAGGATTTGATGGTAAACAAGCCATGATGGTTGGTACGGCTGGTTTCACCGCGATGTTATGTGTACAAGCCTTAATTGATGCGGGGGTCACGCCTGAGTCTGGTGAAATACTGGTGACGGGTGCTAGCGGTGGCGTGGGCTCGGTAGCCGTTTGTCTATTGGCCCAACTTGGATATAGCGTGGCAGCTGTTACTGGGCGTGTTGAACAAAATGGCGAGTTATTGCGTTCTTTAGGTGCCTCTCGGATTATTGATCGAGATGAGTTTGCCGAAGCTGCGCGTCCCTTAGAAAAGCAATTATGGGCAGGTGCGGTAGACACGGTTGGTAGCAATGTATTGGCAAAAGTGTTGGCGCAAATTGATTACAATGGTGCGGTGGCAGCCTGTGGTCTGGCGGGTGGTTTTGACTTACCAACCACCGTGATGCCATTTATTTTGCGTAGTGTGAGCTTATTAGGTATTGATTCAGTGAGTTGTCCGACGGCCAAGCGCATTAAAGCTTGGCAACGTTTAGCTGAATTACTTCCACAAAGTTATTTCCAGCAAGCATGTACCGAAATTGAACTGCCGCAAGTTGCTGCATATGCAGAAGCCATTACCCTCGGTCAGGTGACTGGTCGAGTGGTGATTAAGTTATAATAATTGAGAGCCTTGGTATTGAATACGCCGACAAAGATCGGCGTATTGATTGACGCTTTAGACCAAGCCCATGTCTTGAACTCGTTTACTGATCAGCCGGCTGCACTCTTGTTTAATCAGATTTCGTAGCCACTGCTGTGGCGCAGCATGTTCACAGCGTAAAGGCCAAATTAGTGAATAATCGAAGGGTTCAAATTTAAAGGGTAAAGGTTTGATGAGTAGCTGATGTTTGTCTGCTTGCAAATAAGCTAAATCTGCGGGAACGGTAATGATGATGGGTTGCTTATCGGCAATGGCGATGGCGGCATCTAGGTGATAAGCACGTAATAATAATTTAGGTTTAGGGTGTCCAATCAGGGCTTCGTCAATCAACTGTTTTACGCCGTCACTAATTGCAATCATCGCATGTGGGTAATGGAGATAATTTTGTAAACTGAGTGCTTGCTTGGCTAAAGGATGATGCTTTGAGAGTAAGCAAAATACACTGACTAAGCCTAAGCTTTCACTGAGCAAAGGTGCAACAGGCTTTGTTGGTCGACTTATCGCCATGTCGTAGCCATCACTGGTTAACTGTTTGTTTAATTGGTCGTGTTGTAGCGGAACAAACTCGAGAGTGATGTTAGGCGCTTCTTGATAAATTCGTGGCAAGGCAAAGGGAAGGATCGTTTGCATCGCATAGTCGGTGGTGGCGATCGTGAAGTGTTGTTGGCATTCACTGGGATTAAAATCACTAGGGCTTAAAATTTGCCTTAGCTCTTCTAGGGGATGCTGTAAATGTTGATTCAGCTCGATGGCTCGTTGGGTTGGCACTAAGCCCTGACCCTGACGAATAAACAAGGGATCGTTGAGTAACTCACGTAGACGAGTTAATACTCGACTCATGGCAGATTGGCTTAAATTTAACCTTTGAGCCGCACCGCTTACGCTGCCTTCTTCTAAAAGTATTTTTAATCCGATCAGAAGATTCAGATCGCGTCGATAAATGTCTTCCAATTCCATAGACTAATATTTCACTGTTGCTTTACTTGCTCCGAGACACCCTCAAGCGAGACATTTGTATGAATGACTCTGCATGGTCATTGAATGGAGACGCCAATGACTAGGCTCGTACATGGGTTTCACTATTATTCGCCCAACACTATGCAATTCGTGCCATTACCACTCGATTTTGGGATTGTAAGCTTAGTCCTGAATAATAAGTATTATCTTAGGCTCTGCTCATCGGCAAGAGATCATCATACTAAACGAGTTATTATTTGGCTATTGGCCTCAATATGGTAATAAATTTGTCGCTTATCTCTGTGTTTAAGTATTTTTTATGTATGTTGCTCGATATATTGGTTACTATTAGTCATACTAAAGCCGAATAGTTAATAGCAGTAAAGTGAGTGATAGTTCAGGTCGCTTTATTACTATTAATTTTTATAAAGGTTGTTACATGTCTAACGAATTCAATCAAATAGAAGGGGCATCACGAAGTCTGCATTTACAAGTAGCTAGAGAAATCGCGAGAGGGATCTTATCCGGCGCTTTGGCTCAAGGAAGTATTATTCCTGGAGAAATAGCCCTTTGCGAACAATTTGGCGTTAGCCGAACGGCTTTGCGTGAAGCGATTAAATTGCTCAATTCTAAAGGTTTATTGGAATCTAGGCCGAAGATAGGCACGCGTGTTCGTGATCGGGAACATTGGAACTTCCTCGACGCACAGTTACTCGACTGGATGATGGGTTTAAGTAATACCGAGAGCGCTTATCATGAATTTTTGACACTACGTTGTGCTATTGAGCCTGAAGCAGCGGCTTTAGCCGCGCGTAATGCAAGTGCAGAACAGCGGATGCAGTTATCTGCGGTATTTCAGCAAATGTCGAATGTTGCGAGTGGAGTAGACTCGGAGACAAAATGGACCGATGTAGATATGGAATTCCATCGCTTGGTCTTTTTATCAACCGGAAATAGTTTTTATATTCCTTTTGCAAATGTATTGCGTACGATGTTTGTTGGTTTTATTGATCATGCCTCTCAAGAAGGGGATAAAACTTGTATCGAAGAGCATAAAGCGGTTTACGATGCGATTATGGCGGGTAATGCCGAAAAGGCACGTCAGGCGAATATCGATTTGCTGAACATTAGTAAGGCACAACTGGCAAGCGGTGTAGCTTAGTGTTAAAGCCGAGTTTATGAATATAAACTCGGCCATTTTATTGCTTTGCTTAGTGGTTAATGGCAAAACCTAAACCCAAACTTTGGTTGTGTTTATTGTAATCAATCAGTGATTCTCCATAACCGTTAAAATACTTTAGGTATATCGACAGCTCAGAGCTGATTGGATAAGACCAGCGCACGTCGATGGCACCTTTGTTATCTCGTTTTAGATTGTTACGGGCGAGTAGGTTTAAACGATGATACTGACTAAATTCTAAATCTACGCTTAGCTCGCCATAACCGTAATAGTCTTCCATATTCGGGTTATCATCATCCTCAGCCTCTTCTTTAAATCGATACCAAGGTTTGATTGCCAGATTGAGTTTGCCAATATCTAATGGTTCTCCTAAATCGAAATTAAACTCAGTGTAGATCCGGTTCCAAGAGCGTGAACGTAGCTGTGCCTGTCCGTTTGATTCGTGCACCAAACCTAGCCTTACCCAGCTTGGCGACCATGCGGTTTGACTTAAATCGTTGTCTGGTTGATTCCATTGATAGAATATCTCTGGCTCATAGTTGGTTTCTCTGATTGAATCGCCAGAGCGTTTGTAGGGCTGCCAGAAAGTTTGCTGGCTATAAGCAATGTTTATATTGTCGTTGTCGGTGAACAGCTTGAAGGGCAGCATGATCCCAAAGCTAATTTGAAACTCAACTTCCATGTTCTCGGGCTGTTCGCCGCTGAGCCCACCTTTTAAATCGGGAATACTGGGCGAGGGATTGTATTTGACAGGAAGAATGTAGTTATCGCGGAAAAGACTCATTCCTGCATATTGCCATATTTCGTGATTTTGGATGAGGTCATCACTGGCTGGGATACGGTTTAGACTGAGCCCTAATCCAAAGGATTGATTGTGGAAATTGTAGTCGAGTAAAGATTCACCATAACCATTAAAGTATTTAGCATATAGGGAAAAAGACTGAGAGACGCAGTAGGATAAACGTAAGTCAAATGCGCCTTTGTTATTTGATTTTAGGTTGTTTCGCCCCATGACTCTGACTTTATTTGGGCAGGTCGGCTCTCCAAATAGATAGGCCATTGATAATTCACCGTAACCATAATAATCAGTAAACTCTTCGCCTTGATTCGTTTCTGGGCCAACTGGTAGCCAAGGTTTGAAACTGAGTTGAAAATTGTTATATGCGGCATCAAATTGTGCATAGACACGTTCCCAAGAGCGAGAAAATTCGTCTTGAGAGCCGTTGGCTTGATGACTAAATCCTAGACTAACAGCTTTCAGTTGCCAGCGATTCTTGACGATGCTTTTGTCATTTGGTAACCAAGTGTAGATGAGTTCTGGTTCGTAGTTGGTATCACGGAAGGGCGCAGATACCGGCTTGTTATAGACTTGCCAGAAGCTTTGTTGCGTATAGGCAATACTCAGGTAATCTCGATTGTTGAATAGGGTACTCTTAAGAATTAATTTGCCGCTGATCTGAAACTCGGACTCCAATTTGTCAATCACCTGTTCATCTGTTGAGAGTTCGCTGGCCAGACGGGTTGAGTAATCTGCTAAGGCGGGCGGATCCGGATTGTATTTGGCAAATAGAATGTAAGTATCTCTATAAGCGACCAATCTGGGGGGGGGATCCGCATTATTCGCTTTTGCTATTGTTACGTTAAAAATGATAACCAACATAAGCGAGGTAATCGTTAATTTAGCCATATCTTCCCTGATGGTTAATCGTGTGAGCTGAAAGGTTCACTTATTTTTGGTGTTTGATTTTTGTTCAACTTAAAAGCATTTTGGCTACGGAGTAGACATAAATTGACTCATTATTTTTCGATGGTAGCGGTAAATGGGGAAAGATGCGAGTTAAGGTAAAGTAATTTTTTGGGGTTTTGGGGCGGATTTTAGACACTAATATTTAGGTTATTCTGATTTCATAGGCTAGATTTGGATATTGATGCTGCGATGAGTCATCGTGCAGCGAAAATATCAGCTTGCGCATAGGCTTGCTCAAGCTTGAGTCCATACCTTCCAATGTAAATAGGGGCAAACCTCTCCTTCAAAGTAAACTTACCCGCAGGATCTTGCTATCCATCTTGCTATCCATCTTGTTATGCTGATATTTGCTTGACTAGCTTTTGCTGCACAGCAGTGGTATCAATAAACCGAGAACAATAAATTAGCTTGTGTGAGTTGATTGAAGAAAAACTGGGCAAGTAAATGAAAGATAAGGTTTTAGCGTTTAGTCAAATGTCTCCGGATTACTTAGTGCATCAACAATTCCCGACAGCTTATCAAGCTGGCTGTTCGTTATTTAATTCACCTATATTTCTACAAGCACTGGAACAACAGCGTTGTGTTGGCGATAACAGCGGTTGGTTGCCGCGTCATATAGAATTGTGTGACGCTCAAATACTTATTCCAAGTTATATCAAACAACATAGTTATGGGGAGTATGTATTTGATTGGAGCTGGGCCGATGCTTACCATCGTTATGGCTTGCAGTATTACCCAAAGTTGGTCTCGGCAATTCCCTTTACGCCAATCACTAGCGAAAAGCATCTGGGTCAGCGATTGTCTGAGGCCGCAGTTAAAGATTGGGTGCAAGTGGTGATAAGTATTTGCCAAGAGCAACAACTCAGTTCGTGGCACTGTAACTTTATTGATGTTGATTTAGCTGAGCAATTGGCAGCGCTTGGCTTAATGATTCGTCATGGAGTGCAGTTTGAGTGGTTCAATCACCAGTATCATCATTTCGATGATTTTTTACAGACTTTTACGTCGCGAAAACGGAAAAACACCAATAAGGAGCGGCGCACTGCACAAGGTAGTGTTGAGCATATAAATCGTTTAGTCGGTCAACAAATTAGTCAAACAGCACTCGAAGCCTTTTATCAGTGTTATCAAAGTACTTATTTAAAACGTGGACAACAAGGCTACCTTTCTTTTAGCTTCTTTCAGCAGTTGCTCGAACAACTGGGCGATTCTATGTTGCTCGTGACTGCAGAAAATAATCAGCAAATTGTTGCTTCGGCACTATTCTTTTTTGATGCTGATAACTTGTATGGACGATACTGGGGTTGCCTTGAAGAATCCCCCTGCTTACATTTCGAACTGTGCTTTTATCAAGGGATCGAGTTTGCAATAGAGCGAGGTTTAAAACGTTTTAACCCCGGTACCCAAGGCGAGCATAAACTGTTACGGGGCTTCGAACCGGTCACAACTTACTCGGCGCATTATATTAAACAAGCTGACTTTGCGCAGGTTATCGCCGACTTTTGTGCCCAAGAACGCCAACAAATGGTTGAATATGGCCGCCAATGCCAACAACTGTTACCCTTCAAAACAAAACCCGAAACGTAGCTTTATGCTATCTTTAGGCTCGCAAGGATAGTGATTGCCGCAGATGGTCCATATACTAAGGAAGCTAAGATGGCACAATTAGAACTAAAATGTAAATGTGGTCAAGTGAGGGGGCTTGTACAACAGCTTAAGCCCAATCAAGGCACTCATTTATGCTGTTATTGTAAAGATTGCCAAGCTTTTGCCGCTCAGTTGCAAGCTGAAACGGCCACCCTCAATGAGTTTGGGGGAACCGCTTTATTTCAGATCTATCCCGCTGCAGTTCAAATTATACAGGGCCAAGAGCATTTGGCTTGTCTTCGTTTACATAAAAAAGGCTTATATCGCTGGTATACCAGTTGTTGTGACACGCCCGTGGCTAATACTGTTGGTTTGAATGTCCCCTTTGTTGGACTTATCCATAGCTTTATTGCACCAGATCAAGATATTCAAGAGATTATAGGCCCGTTATATGGTTCAGCTTACCAGCAACAGGCAACCAGTCATTTACCTGAGTCCTTATGGGGTAATAAGTCTCGAGCTCGGATCATTTTTCGGATCATCAGTAAAATGTTACTGTGGAAACTAATGCGCAGGGGGAAACCAAACCCATTTTTTAATGCCAATGGACAGGCGCGAGTTAAACCTAAAATTATTAGCGATGGTCACTAATACCAATCAGATCCATAACCCAGTTAGCGGTGATTTAAGCCCGCAAAAATTAACCGATAAGCAGTTAGATTGGTATAAAAACCTGTAATTTAAGTTGTGATAGCGCTATTTCAAGGCTGCGTATTTATTTATGCGTTCTTTGTTCACGGTATTTTTTCTGGTATCTGTTTTCCGCCACCCAGCATCTGATTTGTTCAATTCAATTTCATCTTCATGTCATTAAGAGCAGCCATGATCTTCTAGTGCGGGTTCATGGTTTGAGGGGTTTTAGATCTTAGAACGAGTCTCTAATGTTAGTTTTGTTTGCTTAAAGGCTCATTTTTATCGTTTCAAATACGCCAATTTTATTATTGTTACTATACTGAAAAAGCTTAATATTTTAATAAGGAAGTGATGATGCGAACAACACTTAAGACTCGCCTACTGCTAAGTAGTCTGTTTGCCGTATTGATCACTGTGGCGGTATTGGTGAGTATTTCCAGTTACTTCATTCGTAGCAATGCTCTCACCAATACTCAGCTCGAAATTGAACATTTGGCGACTACCTTTACCCAAGGAATAGGCCATTGGATTTATGATCGCAAAAAAGCCATTACGGGCCTCAAATCAACCATTGAGGCGCAACCAGATCTCGATCCTGTTCCTTATTTATTGCAAGCGCATAATAGTATCGGTTTTGCTTTAACCTATTTTGGTGATGAGCAAGGCAATATGTATCGTCAAGATCCTCGCTTGAATAAGCCAAATTACGATCCTAGAGTCAGACCCTGGTATAAGAGTGCAAAGGCTGCTGGCAGCATGATTATGACGGCGCCTTATGTGAGTGTGACCTTGCAGAAGCAAGTGGTGACGATTGCCGAGCCGGTGATGGTGGCTGGCCGATTTTACGGGGTTGCTGCGGCTAATTTAACACTTGATCAATTAACGGACGCAGTTCGACAACTAAAGGTCCCTGGAGAAGGTTACTCTATTTTGGTCGATAGCGCTGGTTTGATTATTAGTCACCCAGACAGTGAATTGAATAATCAACAACTAAGCGCGATTGATGGTGAGATGAATCAAAACTGGGTTAAAGCGCGCGCCAATACCAATCTCATAGAAAATCGCATTTTGGATGATACCGCTAAACTGGTATATGTAGAAGCGGTACCAGAAAGTGATTGGTCTTTAATATTCATCATGGGCAAACAGCAAATTATGTCACAGGCTGCTAGCCTCGCATGGTGGATGTCGGCGATGGGCTTTATTTTATTGATTCTATTTGGGTTGGTTTTAGTCGCGATTTTCAAATTTCAATTTAGAGGTCTCGAGCGAGTCGCTCAGGCGCTGAATGATATTGCCGAAGGTGAAGGGGACTTAACAGTACGCATTCAAACAACGAATAGTTACGATGAAATCGGCCAGTTGGCTGGCGGTTTTAACCGTTTTGTTGAACGGGTTCACGGTATGATCTCTCGGATGCATGAAATTGCGGGTCAATTGGGAGGACAAGCCACAACAACCAGTGCATCAGCCACCGATAATAGTCAGCGAATCGCGGTTCAACAAGATGAAGTGACCATGGTTGCCACCGCAGTGACTGAGATGGCCAGCGCAACCGAAGAAATTGCTAGCCATGCAGAGCTTACGGCGAATACCGCACAAGAAGCGGTGACTCTCTCTAGTCATGGTCAAACTCAAGTGATGCAGAGCCAGCAGTCGATTCGCAGTTTGGCGGACGAAGTGGCGACCGCCGGACAGATTATTGGTGAGTTGAACGAGCACTCACAGAAAATTAATAGTATCTTGTTAACGATTAGTGGTATTGCTGAGCAAACCAACTTGCTGGCTCTAAATGCCGCCATTGAAGCAGCTCGAGCTGGCGAACAAGGTCGTGGATTTGCTGTTGTGGCAGATGAGGTCCGAGTATTGTCGCAACGTACCCATTCATCGACCCAAGAAATTCAGGCGATGATCGAGACCTTACAACAGACGGCTGGTAAAGCAGTCACCTCGATGACCCAGAGTCATGATATGGCCGAAACCAGCGTTACCGATGCAAATTCTGCTAGCGAAAGCTTGTCTCAAATTAGTAAGGCGATTAACGATATCTCAGATATGGCGACGCAGATCGCGACGGCAGCAGAAGAACAAACTTCTGTGACCAGTGAAATCAATCGAAATACCGAATCGATTCGCGAAGTGTCGGAAAACTTATCTCAAGAGGCGCAAACCTCGATGACACAAGCCCAGGAACTGGCAAATTTAGCCGAATCGCTACAACAAGAAGTGAGCCGATTTAAATTATAGATTGTTGTTGCAATTTCTTAATCCCGTTGAAGGTTGCTATTTAACGGGATTTTTTATGGTTGGCTTGTGATGGTTCTCAAATCAAATGAGCATAAATGCTAAATTACTTCATGCCATTCTCCTTTGTACTGCGATTCAATATACCGTTTTGAATTCGAATCGAGAATACTCAAAGTTGACAATCTCGATACAATATTTTTATTAAACAAATGCTTAAAAATAGGTTCTAAGTGATTTATATCGTATTATGATTTTTGTCATAAGTATTACATTCCTTTTCATTTCACTGACTGAACGTTTGCTCGTGGATGAGTTTCGTTATGAGGTGAGCTGACAAGCATACTTAGACCTTCCTATAGCCTTGGGAAAATTTTTATAACTTAATTAAGGATTATTAAATGAGAATATCGACGATTTTTGTCATGTTACTGGCTCTTTTATCCTCCGCAAGCTTTGCTGAGAGCATGGGGTCGGCATACATTCCTTACAACTTGTCAGCAACTTCAAAGGCCAGTGAGATGGGGGTGACGATTTCAAATATTACTGACGAAACCGTTAGTGTTGAACTTGAAATGTACGATCTTAATGGCAGTTTAATTAGCAGCCCTTCGGCATTTACGAATTTAAACGGGGTTGCGATAAATATCAGTACTTCACCGGCTGATGCGACGATTAGTTTTGATATTCCAGCTAACGCGACCGCTGCGTTTATCTATGGCAACTGGAATGGTCATGGTTATGGCAAAATCGCTTGGAAACAAGACAGTAACAGGCGTACCGCATTATTAGCCCATGCCTTGAGAAATAATAATGGATCATTTTCAATACCAATTAATGCCGGATTACCATTCTGAAGTTAACTCTAGGAACTGTTTAAGCTAAATATTAGCGCCAAGCCAGCGAAAACAGTGGTATTTCGCTGGGTCGGCACTAGCAGTTTAAGGATTATCTAAACTTTGAAAATACTCATCTTGTTGAGGCTCCCAGTCTTCAGGGTCAAGTTCGACTACCGGGACTGCCTGATTTGCACTGAAATAAATACAAGCGGGAGCGGAATATAAGGGGACACCATCGTAAGAAAATATCGAGTAGTACTTAGGAATATTGGGATTACCAAAATCATCAAAAGTGTATTCATCCTTACCGCCATAAATTTTTACGCCATCTTGAGGTGATTTGGGAGGATGAAAGCGATTCCGCACCACAAAGGCACCCACAAAATCGTCATTGTCAGGGTTTTTCCAGGTGAGTTTCGCTAAGTTTTTTTCAAGCGTGACCGTGAAGTTTGTCGGGGCCGCTAAAGGGGTCTTCGGACGTTCGATATACTCGATGATTAATTTTGGTTGTTGCTGATTACTCGGATCATTAAGCCAATTTATCAGATCATCTTGGCCTTTTTTGCTGGCAGAGGTGGAGCGGATCACAAAACAAATGGGACTATGTTCACTATATAAACGCTCCAGTTCTCCACGACTAAAGCTATCAAAATTGAAGTAGTGTGGCTTTTTATCACGTAGCTCAGTATGACTGACTTCGTATCCAATATATTGAATTCGTTGACGTTCTTTAACTGATTGGTAGCTCAAGTTGTCCACTTCGGCCAATTCGACCGTGAATCGAATATCTTTTTTGGGGCCCAAGAAGTTGGTGTTTTGAATGACGAGATAGGCATCGGTAATCACGGTTCGTTGCGGGTCGGGCATCGCCTGCATAGCGAAGGCCAGTTGCCCATAAACTTTTTCACCTTCAGGGTCATAACCCGAAGCTAATTTGCCATTTTCAATTCCTTGGCGATAGATACTATTGACCATTGTAGGGTAGAGTTCTACACGCTGTGGTCGACGTGTATAGGTGAGTTCAATACTGGGTCGATAGTGAATGCCTGAACCAAAGCGACCAAAGCCAATATCAAACTGCATCATCTGCGATTCGTGCCCTCGGGGAAGCGTCGTGGGGCCGTCGATACGGATCACCAGACTGCCTTGTGCGATAAACTGTTCAAGTAATTTGCGCTCTGCACCGTTAAACGACCAATGACTCCAGACCCCTTGGGTTAACTTATCTGATTCGATAGCTTGACCGGTGTGTAGTACTTTGGCGTTTTTGATGGCTTCAAAATCGCGAATATCGGAAATACTCGCGGGGTCGAGTATTGAAATTCCCCATTCTCCATAGTTTTCTATTTTTGCACCAACACGGTTGAGAGGGTAAAGCGAGAATGATGCGGCTTCAATTTGAGCATTGTCGGGGACTCTATCTAGTTTAAATTCAATGACCCCATAGCAAACGCCTCGAGATTTATTCACTCCAATAAATAACGAGTTGTTCCCAAAATGTTCTCGATTTTTTTCTTGAGTGTATTGCCCTAGATAGCCAATATCGTTGCGCAGCGGAAATAAGGTTCGGCTAAACTGATGTTGCGCGAGGTCGGTTTTTAATTTCACTTCTGGCGCATAGGGGCCGCAGATCTGCTGTTTTGCATGAACCGCCCTAATTTTGTAGTAATAGTAGCTGCCGCTTTGCAGTTGAACATCGGTAAAGCTGGTGGATTTGGTGATGCCCACTAAGTTGTCATCTGTACAGGGACTTTTATGTTGCTGGTTGCGATAAATTTCGAAATAAACATCCTCGTCACCAGAATATTCCCACTCTAAAGTGGCTTCATTGGCGGCAAGAGCGCTAATCGTGAAGTTGCTCACTCGCTGCGGCGCGAGGGAGGAGTAACTGATTGCAGAGTTAAGTGCGAGTACCAGCGCGGGAATGTTTTCGTTCACGCTTTGGGTCATGTTTTCCATGTAATCGGGAATATTACGAGTGCCTACCTCAACAACGGTGGCAATGATGCCTTTGTCGTAATAGTACTCTCGGCCGCTACCATTAATTAAATTGGTGGGGGGCTTGCCACGATGTATCCCATATTGGGTACCAGAGACTTTTTGGATTTCATGTGCCATGTTGGCGCATAGGGTATTTAAGTCAGTGGTATCGACTTCGGCTTCATGATTAAATTTATGCGCAGGGAAAAATACGTTGCCTTGCGAGTGGTAATCTAGCGCGATCGTAATATTGTGGTGGTTGTCGACAAAGTCTCTAATCGCTCGAGTTTCTGGTTCAGAAAAGGCTTCAGGACCACCATAGGTGGTGGCATTGGTATCGTTACGGTGTTTGAAACGAGTGCCAAAATTGCGGTTTAGATCGACGCCAAAGCTACCATCGCCGTTATCTCTGCGGTTTTTTCGCCAAAAAGAAAAATGAGTGCGAGAAAATTCAAAACCATCGGGGTTAAGGCAGGGCACAATATATAGGGTATTGCGACTCAAGGCTTGCTGAAGCTTTGGGTTAAACTGATGATTGTCGATAATGTATTTGATGAAGCTATTGGCCAGCTCGATACCAATCCATTCACGGGCATGAATGGTTCCCGTATATAACAGTGCAGGCTTGGTGTTGGCATTGGCTAAACCTAAGGAGAGAGTGGCTAGAACAATAGGGCGATCTTCCCAAGTATTCCCAATGCTTTGCACGTGGATTAAGTCTGGGTAGTCAGCCATTGCTTGTTCAAGAAAAGCCATCGTATCTTTATAAGAAGTATATTGTTTTTTCATATTTGGCCTATTGCCAGGTTTTTTGCAAAGCCTGCATTTCTTCCTTGAGAGTGTACTTTAGTTACTGTTGTGGTGTTCAATCATCATACGAAGCAAGCTCCGTTCCCCCTTAGTTTACAGAATAAGGGGGATGGTTCGTCAATCATTTAGTCTGGTTGTTGTTGCGGGCTTGATTCGTCTGCTTCTTCTGAAGAGGGAATATCGCTTTGGCTTTGCGTATCAGCACTTTGCATGGTCGCTTGCCGGGGACTTGTGGATGATTGATTTCGCGGGTAGTTATCCTGACGATTCCAAACTTCACTTGGCCACTCTTCTGCACCGGGGATCGGATTTGTTGACACAATGGGGTAATTATCCTCGCTAAGTGCGGTAAAGGTTTCACCACTGTCACAGCTGGGAAAGTACTTTCGGCCAAAGGTGATATACCGCATCGTTCGCAGGATCGAAGCGCTCATTTTGCCCAGCTCTTCCCAGTTGTATAGTGGAATATTAGGCAATTTAAATTGCCCGTCGGATAAGTGCCACATCAGGTATTGGCCTATCCAGTCTCGAATATAGGGGAAGGCGGCAAAGGCGGTGGCGCATTCTAGAATGCGCAATTTACCATCGATACCAACAGCGATGTCACAGGCCCAATACTCGGCCTTGGCGGCTTTGGAGACTTGCACCGCCAAATCTAACACCTCTTTGGGGACATCCTGATAATCCATGCTGCCGCCTTGGCTGGTATTGGTTAGCCAATCGCCTTCGGGAGGACGGCGCCAAAATGCGCATACCGGTTTATGGCCAATCAGCATCACCCGTATATCGGCGCTCATGGGGACAAAGTTTTGCAGGTAAACCGGATAGTATTTTTTTTCGGCGAGTAAGGCTTTGGCTTCTTGAAAGTTGTCTACTTTATGGACAAAGTAACCACCGTAGTTTGATGGCCCGTAAGATTTTTTGATGATCTTGGGGTAAGTAGTGGTCTTTAAGAATGCTTCGGCTTCGGCATATTCATAAAAAATATCGGTGGGCGGAATGGGGATTTGGTATTTTTCACAAAAATGAGTGACATTTTCTTTCGATTTATTGCTGAACTGAGTATCTAGTGAGGGAATAAATCGAACCTCTGGCAATTCGCGTGCAATTTGTCGAAAAGTTTCGTAGGCCGTTGCGGGGATATTACCAATGAGTACTTCGATTTTTTTTTGCTTCACTTCTTCGATAAAGCGATTTTTATCGTGTCCCCAATGGTAAACCACGGTTTCAATTGTAGTTGGCCAGCCTTTAAAATTAGATTTGTCGAAAAATCTTAAGACGTGGTCTAGATAAAGTAGGCCTAGTTTAGGCAGTCTGCTGTTGCTCATATATGCTGTCTTCTATTCGGTCAACTAAGGGGAGAGGTTGGGTGTTGGTAAATATAGTGCGCTCTACTAATTCAACAATGGCATCAATTTTTCTCGAGTTAAAATCGATCCCCAGTTTTTCTTGTTCCGGTGTGGCAAAGGCAGGAATGCCGTTGACTTCCAACACTACATATTCTTCGGTATCTAAGTCATAAAGTAGGTCGACGCCAGCAATCTCTAAGCCGGTAACCTTAGCTGCCTGTATGGCGAGTTCAATCACTTCATCTGAGGGATGGCGGGTAATCACGCTGCCACCACTGGTGATGTTGGTCTTCCAGCTATCGGTGGGCGCTTTACGGCCGTAACAACCGATGTACTTACCGTTGACCACGTCGACACGATAATCAGTTTTATCGTAATTGATGTATTTTTCTAAGTAAAAGTGCGGGACATCGAGTCGATTTAAAAACGGTACCAGCACATCTAAAGAACGCTCGTCTTCGATCTTCACGATCCCTGTTCCGCCCCAGCCATCGGTTGGTTTGTATACAACTCGGCCATTCCATTCACGAACCGTGTCGCGTAGCCCAGAAAAATCTTCACGATTAAATAAGCGATAATCGGCACTGCGTATGCCGGCTTGATTGAGCGCGTAAGCGGTTAAAAATTTATCTTCGGACAGAGAAAAGGCTTCAAAATTATTGATAGTTGGCACCAATTTATTGATCGCTTGATATAAATACATTTGGAAAGGTGTTTGTTGGCCTGCATTATAAGAGAAGAATAAATCGAGTTGCTCCATGGCAATACCATTACAGATAATCTCGCCATTTTGCGCTGAGGCTTGTGCTAAATCTAAGCCGGTAATTACGTTAATCCCACGCTGTGCTAATTGCTTGATAATGTTGTTCTGGATGGTGTCCCCACCGCTGTTTTGATACATCCACATCCCTATGGTAGGGCCATTTTTATCTACTAGATTCTTACCCATAAAAGCCCCTTAAGACCAGAATTCATCACGTTCAAGGTTTATTTCCATTAAACCTATGGCCTAAATCAGCAATATTAATGCCATTAGATGTCGTTACCATTTCAATGGTTCACTTTTTGCAGTAGGCAAATGGCTTCGAATGATATGGGGGCTTAGGGGCACTTAAGGTTTGCGAGCGTTAGCGACCTATAAGGGCCGCTCCTTAAGGGAATATAGCGATTTTTAAGGCTTTAAAAATAATGAGGAACTAAGCGAGATGCTGAACTTTGCCCAATTGAAAAGTATTATCGATTTAAACTCTTATACAAAAAATAAAGCGGGGGTTGACCAAAATGGTGCAGTGTTTCGCGCTTGGATGGAGCAACTCGGCTATATCACCGAAGTTTTTCGGCGAGAGCATATTGGGGATCATTTGCTATTTACCAGTCGATATAACTCGGCATTACCACGGGTATTGCTATTAGGCCATCTTGATACCGTATTTCCTCCCAATAGCTTTGAAGGGTTTCGTGAAGACTCCGACTGGGTGTATGGGCCCGGCGTATGTGATATGAAAGGCGGTAATATTGTTGCTTTAGAATCGCTTAAGGCTGTGCGCTTGGCTCACGGCGGACTGGCTAATATCGATATGTTGTTGGTTAGTGATGAAGAAAGCGGCAGTGATGACAGCAAATACCTGAGTGCGGAATTGGCTAAAAATTATGACATTTGCTTGGTATTTGAAGCTGCCGGGGCCGAGCATGAAGTGGTGACTGAGCGTAAAGGTGTCGGCACGTTTACCATTCACTTTCAAGGCAAGGCTGCTCATGCGGGGAATCATTACGCCGATGGTTGCAATGCTAATTTGGCGGCGGCACAGATGCTGATTGCCTTGACCGATTTAACGGATCTAGCTGCTGGTAGCACCGTAAATGTGGGAAAAATTTCGGGAGGGATCGGTGCCAATACGATTTCACCGAAAGCTTCAATTGTTGTTGAGCTGCGCTATACCCAAATCAAGGAACGAGATCGTTTACTTGCCGGACTTGAACGCATTGTCGCAGAGCCAAAGGTTGTCGGTGTAATCGCTTCGCTGGAAGGGGGGATCCAACGCGATGTGATGCAGGCCTCCGCTGAGCAAGCTGAATTACTATCAACGATAGCCGAAATTTTAGATTATCCATTAAAAACCGAGAAGCGAGGTGGGGTGAGTGATGCTAACATCGTGTCGTCAGCCGGGGTGGCGACTCTGGATGGTTTTGGGCCGTATGGTGATGGTGACCACACGGTTCATGAACGCGCCAGTAAACAGAGTTTTGTGCGACGGATCGACGAGGTCACTAAAATCTTGTTAGCTTTTAATGCGAATGCTTCGCTATAGGTTTCGGAAGATAATAGTGTTTTTAGCATTGTAAATGCTAAAAACAGATCAGTGAGGGGGCTATTGTTCTAATACTCACGATTGGCCAAAACGAGTTTGAGCGGCCACTTATGCAACGGTGTTTGGAATTAGCGTTAGTATGGAATCGTTGGCGGTGACGCGCTTAGCATGGGGGCTGGAAGCGAGTTCAGCCCTCGCTTTTTGTGGGTGGTTTTTAATTGCCTTGTTAAATTTAGATTTTAAATTAAGCTGATAAATCTTTAGTCTCGCGATGCTTTGTTCGATTGAGTTCTGTATTCATGTTTTTTAGTACTTGGGTATTTGACGCCAGTTTACCAGGGAGTGGCATAATAATTTGGACACTGATGGGTGACACGAGGATTTGAGAGGTTTTAATTCAGTGAACTTAATCTGTTTTGTTACCGCATTGATAAGCTATACATCCTGCTGAATCGTTGTATTTGTCATTTTAGCGATGAGTCCACCAACTCGTTTGCGCATCTCACGTCTATCCACAATCATATCTAGAGCACCATGCTCTAAGAGGAACTCACTCTGCTGAAAACTCTCGGGTAATTTTTCTCGAACGGTTTGCTCTATAACACGACGCCCCGCGAATCCGATCCTTGCTTTAGGCTCGCCAATGTTAATGTCACCCAACATAGCTAAGCTAGCTGAGACACCACCAAAAGTTTGATCTGTTAGCACCGATATGTAGGGGAGTTTAGCCATTGATAATTGATTCAAGGCAGCGCTGGTTTTGGCCATTTGCATCAGAGCCATTAGCGACTCTTGCATTCGAGCACCGCCACAAGCAGAAAAGCATACGAACCCACAATTTGCATCAATGGCAGCGTCAACTGCCTGAACGAAACGAGCCCCTACAACTGACCCCATCGACCCTGCCATAAATGAGAACTCGAATGCGCAGGTCACAACAGGTATCCCCATTAGTTTTCCTTTCATCACCACGAGCGCATCTTTTTCTCCGGTGCTTTTTTGAGCTAGAGCAAGGCGTTCCTTATATCGCTTCAGATCCTTAAAATTTAGCAAATCTTTCGGTTCATGTTCACTGCCAATTTCAGTTCGTTCCCCTTTATCTAGAAAACTTTCTATTCGTTGGCGTGCAGCCATCCGCATGTGGTGTTCACATTTTGGACACACCGCCAGATTCTTTTCAAGAGCTATACGGTATAAGATCTGATCACAAGAAGGGCATTTAGTCCATACTCCCTCAGGAATCGACGCTTTACGTGTACGAATGATGTTCTTCTTCTCTAGTAGCTTTTCTAGCCAACTCATGGGAAACCTTATTCAGATACCTTTAGTGAAGGGTATTGTATTAGCCTGTATTTGGTAATAAAGTGGCAATTATTGGTTTAATAATCCCACTTTATGGGACAAATGAGATGCTAGACAAGATTGAACAGCAGTGGTTAAAAAGCTTTCACTGTGTCTATGAGAACAATAGCTTTAAACGGGCTGCAGAATTTCTAGGTTTGCCGACATCAAATGTTAGTCGCCATATCGCTTTGCTGGAAGATCGACTGGATACACGACTATTTGACCGAACGACCCGCAGAATCGCTCCAACAGATGCGGGAGAACATCTTTATTTACGCACACAGCCATTGCTGGACAAGCTTAATGATGCTCTTGAGGAAGTGACTCAGCACTCTCATCAGGTTATGGGTCAGCTTAAAGTCTTAATGCCTGATTCGCCTGCTTTAGCCCAAGCATTGGTTTCTTTTTGTACCCAGCACCCCTCGGTTTCATTATGTTGTGATAGGTAATCCCCCCGAAAATTAATCGCATGCAAAAGTAGAATTTTCTCGTATAGTAAATACAGGAGATTCAACATGAAAAAGTCACGTTACACGGACAGTCAGATCTTATCTATTCTCAAGCAGGCTGAGGCTGGTACACCTGTTCCTGAGCTCTGTCGTGAGCATGGAATGAGCAACGCAACCTTTTACAAGTGGCGTTCGAAATACGGTGGTATGGACGCATCCCTTATGGCGCGGATGAAAGAACTCGAAGATGAAAATCGACGGCTTAAAAAGATGTATGCGGAAGAACGCCTTAAAGCAGAGGTGATCTCAGAGGCGATGGCAAAAAAGTGGTGAAGCCCTGTGAGCGTCGATTGATGGCTCAGCGTTCGGTGGCGAACTATCACATCAGCATTAAAAGTGCATGCTATTGGTTTGGGATCAGCGAGACCTGCTATCGCTATAAATCGAAGCTTCAACCTGAGAATGAGTTGATAGCTCAAGAGTTAGTAACGCTGTGCAACAGTGAAGACTGCTCTGACTGGGGCTTTGGCCTGTGTTTTCACCATTTGCGGAACGTTAAAGGGTATACATGGAACCATAAGCGGGTTTATCGGATCTACTGCGAATTGGCTCTAAACTTACGTATTAGGCCAAAACGACGCCTGAATCGCCATACGCCAGAGCCTCTTAAAGAGCCGATTAAAACAAACCAAGTTTGGTCCGTGGACTTTATGCATGATCAGCTATCTGATGGCCGGAAGTACCGTTTATTCAATGTGATAGATGATTACAAACGTGAAGGTCTGGCGTCAGAACCTGATTTTTCAATGCCCACAGTACGAGTCACTCGGATCTTAGAGCAGCTCATCGAACAACGAACCAAACCTGTTGCGATCCGCTGCGACAATGGTCCTGAGTTCATTAGCCATGCGTTTATTAAATGGGCCAACAACCACGACATTCGAATCGATTATATTCAGCCAGGGAACCCACAACAAAACGCGTATATAGAAAGGTTCAACCGTACTATGAGGTTTGGCTTAGTGAGTAAGTATTTGTTTGACACACTTGAAGATGTTCAAGATCGGGCGACCCAATGGTTATGGTTCTACAATCATCAACGACCACACCTTGCAAATGGAGGGTTCCCACCACTAAAAACGGCAGCATGAATTCTACGAATAAATGCGGTTAATAATGGGAGGATTACCGGAGCAAAGTTGAAGTCTGTTTGAGCGTAGTGTTTACTTCAACGCCCTTGAGAATAAGCAACGCAGGGTTTAAGAAGATGCAGGGCGTGCTTAGCTAAGCTTTGCTCGTTGAAGCTTAATGACGTCGCCGTAGGCTAACCCAGAGCGGGGCAGCGATGAGTTAGCCATAAATGAATACAGAACTATTCATTTATGGCTAACAAACGGTTAAAATTTAATCTATCGCGCAAGCTTTATTGTTTGCCGACAATAAGAGTCTTTGTGATTAAACGATAACGGCAAGCGATGCTTGCCGTTGATTTAGTTTGACTGACGTTGGTGTAAACGTACGTTCAGCATTCGCAAGGTTGCTTGAATACCCGCAAATACCTGGTTTGAGTTGATTCCGCGCGTATGGAACTGTTTGTTTTCATCGCGCCATTGAATCACACATTCGGTTAAAGCGTTGGCTTGACCGCCCGGTGGGATGCGTACTTCATAATCAAGCAGTTCAGGCATGCTCAACTTAGCTTCTGATAAAGGATAAGTTAAGGCCTTCATAAAGGCATCAAAGCCACCATTACCATGGCCAGAGCTTTTATAGATCTCATCTCCAATTCGCAGACGGATGTTGGCCGAAGACTCGAGATCTAAACCACTGGTAATTGAACAGTTAAGCAACTCAATGTGAGCAAAATCGTTACTCTCCATGATGTCTGCAATAATAAAGGGTAGGTCGTCGGGCGTAATGGTCGCCTTCTGGTCACCAAGTTGAACAATCTTTTGGAGTAGTTTCTTTTGATTTTCGGGAGACAGCTCGATCTCCATCGCTTCTAAATTCTTCACGATAGAAGCTTTGCCGGCCATCTTGCCCAGCGCATATTTTCGCTCGCGGCCAAAACGTTCGGGGCTTAATTCGGTAATATATAAGCCCCCTTTATGATCGCCATCGGCATGGATCCCAGCGGTTTGGGTAAACACATCGGCTCCTACAATAGGCGTATTGGCAGCTAAACGTTTACCGGAAAAGCTCTCAACTAATTTAGCAATATTGTGGATTTCTTTCTCATCAATATTAAGTTGAAAGCCGAGTTTATCTTTAAGGACCACCGAGACTTCGGCCAGCGAAGCATTACCGGCGCGTTCGCCCAAACAATTCATGGTGCAGTGCAGGGCTGCGACTCCCGCCTCGGCGGCGGCCATACTATTGGCTGTTGCTAAGCCATAGTCATTGTGGGGGTGAAAGTTAAATTTGATTTGTGGGAAGCGAGTAATCATCTCTGAGATACTGATATACACTTCTTTGGGTGCCATCACACCTAAGGTGTCTGGCAGCATGAAGTGCTCAATGTCGAGGTTGCTGAGCGCTTCTACCAATTGAAAAACATAGTCGGGGCTATCGGCGTAGCCATTTGACCAATCCTCTAAGTAAACGTTGACCGATAAACCTTGGCTTTTGGCATAGTCTACGGTTTGTTTGATATCGATAATATGTTGTTCAAGGCTTTTACCTAACTGATTGGTACAGTGGTTTAAGCTGCCTTTGGTAAGCAAGTTGATGATTTTTGCACCTGAGTCTACGATCCAGTCGACACTCTTAGTGTGGTCAACAAAGCCCAGAATCTCGATTTGCTGTAAATAGCCGGTGGTTTTTGCCCAAGCGGTGAGTTGTTGTACCGCTGCCTTTTCGCCTTCTGAGACACGTGCCGAAGCGACTTCGATGCGGTCAACTTTTAGTGATTGGAGTAAGGCTTTGCCAATACTGACTTTTTCTTGTGGAAAATAAGATACACCTTGAGTTTGCTCGCCATCGCGTAGCGTGGTATCCATGAGTTGAATTGAGCGGTTTTGCTCCATAAAGCCGATCTCTCAGTAAAGAATTAGCTTAAAGAAGTAGGCGCAACCTGAGCTGCGCCTGCTAGATAACTATTGATGTACAAAACGGTACATCGTTGATTAGGCGTTAGGCCATAACCAAGGAAGTTGTTGTTTGTGTTTGGCTTCAAATTCAGAGATCTTGTCTTCGAATTTTAAAGTCCAGCCAATGTCGTCTAGACCTTTAGATAAAGTCTCTTTACGGAATGGGTCCACATCAAATGCTATTTCTTTACCGGCAGGGGTTTGAATGACTTGATTCTCTAAATCAATGGTAATTGAAATCCCAGGGGCCGCTTCGACTTCATCCATTAATGCTTGTAATGTTTCAGCATCAACGATGATTGGTAATATGCCATTTTTAAAGCAGTTGCTAAAGAAAATGTCAGCGTAGCTAGTTGAAATAATAGTATTAAAACCGTAATCGGCAATTGACCAAGGTGCGTGCTCACGTGAGCTACCACAACCAAAGTTATCCCCGGCGATTAGGATTTTTGAACCTTTAAACTCGGGTCGGTTTAATTCAAACTCTGGGTTGTCAGAGCCATCTTCTAGGTAGCGCCAATCGTGGAAAAGGTGAACGCCAAAACCGGTACGCTCCACTTTTTTCAAAAATTGCTTGGCAATGATTTGGTCTGTATCTACGTTGCTACGATTCATTACCGCAGCAACTGAGCTGTGTTTTTTATATGCTTGCATCATAAACTCCAAAAATTTCACTCACATTGATTAATCAACGTGTTTACATTATTTCCAAGTACGTAAATCGACGAACTTACCTTCAATGGCCGCTGCTGCTGCCATTGCGGGTGATACAAGGTGGGTTCGACCCCCTTTACCTTGTCGTCCTTCGAAGTTTCGGTTTGAAGTTGATGCGCAACGCTGTTCAGGTTGAAGATAATCACCATTCATCGCGAGACACATTGAGCAGCCTGGCTCACGCCATTCCCAGCCAGCTTCGATAAGCACTTTATCAATGCCTTCTTTTTCAGCTTGTTCTTTCACAGGGTAAGAACCTGGCACCGCAATCGCTTGCACACCTGATGCTACTTTTTTACCTTTAGATACAGCGGCAATGGCACGGAAGTCTTCGATACGGCCATTGGTGCATGAACCCACAAATACAACATCTACCGGAAAGTCGGTCATTTTCTTACCGGCTTCTAAACCCATGTAGCTAAGCGCACTTTTAGCCGCTAAAGATTTAATTGAATCTTCGATTTGAGTCGGATCTGGAATTGGTTGATCCACTGGTAGTACTTGCTCTGGTGAAGTACCCCAAGTCACTTGTGGCGCAATTTCTGCTGCGTTTAATTCTACTACAGCGTCGTACTCGGCACCTTCGTCGGTGGTCAATGACTGCCAATAGGCAACTGCTTGATCCCAGTATTCAGCTTTAGGAGCGAACTCTTTGCCCTTGAGGAAATCAAAGGTTTTTTGGTCTGGTGCAATCAAACCCGCTCGTGCTCCACCTTCAATGGCCATATTACAAACGGTCATGCGGCCTTCCATCGAAAGAGCTTCAATTGCAGAGCCTGCAAATTCGATGACGTAACCGGTGCCTCCGGCAGTACCAATTTTACCGATAATGGCCAACACAATGTCTTTGGCGGTGACAAACTCGGGTAACTCACCATCCACTTTCACCAGCATAGTTTTTGATTTGCCTTGTTGGATGGTCTGAGTTGCCATAATGTGTTCAACTTCAGAAGTACCAATACCGAAGGCGAGGGCGCCAAAGGCTCCGTGAGTTGCGGTGTGACTATCACCACAACAAACCACCATGCCGGGATGAACAAATCCGTGCTCTGGTACAACGATATGAATTACACCGTTGTTAGCATTGTTCATGTCGTACAGATTAATGCTGTTATCGGCACAGTTTTGCGCCATCACTTGAATTTGTTTCTTGCCAATCGGATCAGGGAGCGTTGCTCGGTCGGCTGCTTTGGTTGGAACACAGTGATCCATTGTTGCCAGAATGCTGTGGGGATTACGAACTGGGCGATTCGCGATGCGTAAACCTTCGAAGGCTTGCGGGCTTGTTACTTCGTGCATGAGGTGACGATCAACAAAAAGGATAGATGCGCTACCTTTAGGTTCGTGGACTACATGCGCGTCCCAGATCTTTTCGTACATTGTTTTTTTCATTGCTTCCTTTACACCCTGTCTGTTGCTCTCACTCGCGCTGTTTTTATTCTTTGTCAAGCTTTAAGCGACTACTAGTAAACTTAAACTGTCTATTTTTTCTGTCTGCAAATTATGCTCATTAGGTAAATTAGACGACCAAATCAGCATAATTAAGACTGTTCATCATAAAACAACATGCTAGGTGCAGCAAGGGGCTGCACCGAATCAATGCGTGATTATTCGCGAACTTGCTGTTTTGCCAAATGAAAGCGCTGTCAGTCATAAAATTAGCAAATAATCGTGCTTTGTTAGTGAAAACTTAACTAGCTTTTGTTTTCATCACTGTTATTGACGGAAAATAGGCCTTTGCAGCTTGTTTTTAGTGCTAAAACGCCAAGGAGTTTGGATGAAAGGTTTTAAATTAGGTCTAATCAGCGCTGCCTTAGTCATGTCCGCAGGTTCGGCGAACGTATCAGCGGCAATGATTAAAAGTCCCCTTTACTTGAATTACGCTGACAGTGGTGTGAATGCCGCACAACGTTTAAAGTTTTCAGGTAAAAGTCGCTATAAGATCACGCTACCGTTTGAAAAAGGCATTTACAAAATTCAAGTTTCAGACCAAGGGCAAAGTTGTGGACTTCGTTTTGGGCCAGAAGATGGTAGCAAGTTTGCTTTTTCTAAGCCTCTAGCGCTGAACGCATGCGCTAATGACCGTTATTTTGAGTTGAATATTCGCTTCGCGGGAAATTATGAACTGATTTTAGATAACTCACAAAGCGACAAACCAACGCTACAAGTGGCGCGTAAGGCCAAGGCCTCAAGTTTTAAACGTAGCCCCCCTGCAGTTGACTGCATTCAGTGGGACGGGCAGCCAATTACGGTTGATGTAAGTTCTACTTTTAATAACGGTCAATTGGTGAAAGATTTTTATTCGGGCCAAACTCAGACGGTGATGAATGGTCAAGTGAGTATGCAGCCCGACCCCGCCAGCGGGGGACTGCTGTTATTAGAAGCTGCAGATGGCAAAGCCAGTGAGTTTTCTTGGGACAATGCTAGCGTTTATTTCATTATGACCGATCGTTTCAATAATGGGGATACGAGTAACGACTTTCCTTTTCATCGTAAAGCAGACGGCAAGCAAGAAGCCGGTACTTTTCAAGGTGGAGACTTTAGCGGCATCACTGCCAAACTGGATTACATCAAAGATCTTGGGATGAACGCAATTTGGGTCACTCCCATTGTTGAGCAAATTCATGGCTTTATTGGTGGAGGCGATCACGGTCGTTTTCCTTTTTATGGCTACCATGGTTATTGGGCCTTAGATTTTACCAAGATAGATCCGAACCTCGGCAGCGAACAAGATTTTGGACGTTTCGTTGATGAAGCTCATAAACGAGGTATTCGCGTGCTGGTTGATGTCGTCATGAATCATGTTGGCTACCCCACGCTGGATGATATGCAAACTATGGGTATTGATGCCTTAGCGCCCCATGCGCCAGTACCTAAGCAATGGACCGATTGGCAGCCAGATTTGAGCAAGGGCCAAAATTGGTATCGCTACACTAATTTTATTCGTTGGAGCTCTAGTGAATGGGTCGATAAATGGTGGGGCCCGGATTGGGTTCGTAGCGGTATGGCGGGTTATACGGCGCCAGGGGGGGATGATATCACGATGAACTTGTCTGGGCTGCCGGATTTAATCACCGAAGGAACCAAGTCGGTGAGTTTGCCACCATTTCTTAAACATAAAAAAGATACCAAAGCCGTCGAACGTGAAGGTTATACGGTGTCGGACTACTTGATTGAATGGCATACCAATTGGGTTCGTGACTATGGTGTTGATGGCTTTAGAGCGGATACAGTGAAGCATGTTGAGCCCGAGGTTTGGGGTAAACTCAAGCAAGCTGGAGTTGAAGCTTTGGCCGATTGGAAAGCCAAACACCCGGATAAAAAATTAGACGACAAACCCTTTTGGATGGTCGGTGAAGTTTGGCATCATGGGGCCTATAAAGATTTTTATTTTGATAATGGCATGGATAGTTTAATTAACTTCGAATATGGCGGTGGTAAAGCGGCGCTGAAAGGGGCGCAATGTCTTCCCCAAAACGAAGGTATCTATGCTAGTTACGCGAAAGAGATTAATCGAGACCCTAACTATAACTTGCTCACCTATATCAGTTCACATGATACCAAGTTGTTCTATTCCAATTATGAAGATTTAACGCTACAGGCTGGGGCCGGAACGGCCTTGATGATGATGCCCGGTGGTGTACAGCTTTACTATGGAGATGAGAGTGCCCGCCCACGAGGGCCTCAATCAGATGCCTTTGATGCTCCCACGCGCTCATTTATGAACTGGCAGCAAATTACTAAAGAAGCGGATCGACAAGCGTTACTGAAACACTGGCAAACGCTGGGGCAATTCAGGAAACGTCACGTAGCCATTGGTGCAGGAGAACACCATAAGATAAGTGATAAACCCTATGCATTTAGCCGCAGCAAGGGGAATGATAAGGTTGTAGTGGTGTTTGCGGGGCTTCAGTAGTCACTCTCACTTAGATTTGACAAAAGGCGGCTCAATTGAGCCGCCTTTTTTATTTAAAATAACTCATTAAACGCGCAGCCATTGCTTGACTCGTTGTTACCTCTTAAAAAGATATCATGTCACAGTCGCAATCTCGTTTGTAAGAGGATGCGCTGCTTGCGATTACGACGAGCTTACTAAAATTATGATGCAGCTAAGCACGATGCTTGGGTTTAGCGAAGTCTATTGCTTGTCTTTCTTTCAGAAGGAGACTGGAGCGTTTACATGGCAGTCGAAAAGCCTGATAAATAGTTAAGGAGTATTTATTGTTGGCTATCATTCAATAAAGTTTGGATATCTTCAAATTTCAGTTTCTTCTTCTCGTTCGTCATAAGTGAACTTATATCAATTGTTTTGCTTATCCAGTCATTTTTTCCAGTTATTAATTCGTTTGACAATGAAGATATGTTTTTTTTGGCAAGAGTTGATTATGCAAACTACGCTTTAGGTTTTACACCTACTAAGACAAGCGCTTGAATATTATTTGAATACGGATCGTTCAATAATTAAACAGGTGAAGCATTGGTTTTATATCCGCACCGCTTTAAATGGAGTCAATATGTTTATATTTTTTAAAAATGTACTCGTGTCATCGCTCTGGTATTAACCACTGTATTTTGTATGAGTATGTTTGCTCGCTCTTAATGTCAGAGTGAAATTGTGAATATTTTCGCTCAACTTCCGCTTAAACATTACTCATTTTTACTCTCAAAATCAGTGAGTTAACCGCGCATCTTTGAATAACGGATGACTATAGAGTTGTGCCGTTCGATGAATAAGCACTCATGCTTTTGTCCTGCTATTCATGTGCTGCTGGGGAAGTGCTACTTATTGTTAATTACGGTGTGGTGTTTCATTTAATGACCAAATGATTATTAAAAGGGATGAGAGTTTATTACTCTATATGTCAATAAAAATGGAGTTATATCGTGTTTGGATTTTCAAAAAAATTATATTTAGGTTTTTCGGTGGTGCTTATTCTTCTCTGTGTCGTGGGAAGCAGCGCTTATTTTGCCCTAATGAATGCGTCATCGGGATTTGAAGATTACCGATCTTTGGCTAGAGCCACTAATGCTGTCAGCCGTATTCAGGCCAATATGCTGATGGTGCGAATGAATGTGAAAGATTTTATTACGACCTCGGCCCAAAAAGATAAAGATGAGTTTGAATCGTATTGGCAGAAAACACAAAACTATATGAATGAGGCAAAAGGCATTATTTCTGACCCTAAACGTATTGGGGTTATTAAGGATATTGATGGTTTGCTCAATGAATATAAAGCAGGTTTTTCACAGGTTGTTGTTCTTAAGGAACAAAGAAATGCACTGGTTAAAAATGTTTTAGATAGCAATGGTCCTTCAATTGAAAAGACACTGACTAAAATACTAATGTCAGCAGCAGCTGAAGAAGATATGCATGTTGCACATAAAACTGCATTAGCGACTCGCAGTTTATTATTGGCTCGATTATATGTTGTAAAATTTTTGATTTCTAATGAGCAATCTGATGTTGATCGAGTACATAAAGAGTTTTCTGATATAGATATGGAAATCAATGAGTTGGCTGATTCTTTGCAGGGTCAAGTACAGATGGAACTACTTAAGGATGCACAAAAAAGTATCAGCGAATATGAAAAAGTTTTTGATGAGGTTGTTCAGGCAATAGCTGATCGTAATGTAATTATTAATGGCACACTAAATCGAATTGGTCCAGTGGTTGCAAAAATGACAGAAGATCTAAAACTGTCGATTAAGAAAGATCAAGACATCCTTGGTCCTCAATTGCAAGAAAGTAATCATAGTGCAGTCGTTATTATCGAGAGCATTGTGGCTGTTGCTTTAATATTTGGTATTGCTATTGCCTTCTTTATTACTCGTTCGACAATGAATAGTTTAGGTGGTGATCCGTTATTGGTCACAAATATTGTTAGGCGTGTTGCCGAGGGGGATTTAGCGGTTGATTTACCCAGTCATAATGAACTCGATACTAGCTTGTATGCTGGTGTACGTATCATGGTTAAAAGTTTGCAAGATAAAGCAGTTCTTGCTCAGAAAATAGCTGATGGGGACCTCTCTTCTAAGATTGTGTTAGCGTCTGATAAAGATGTATTAGGCCTTGCTTTGCAAGAAATGGTACAGAACTTAAATGATATCTTAAGTGAGATCCAAAGCTCGGGAGATCAAATTGCAGCTGGCAGTGCAGAGGTCTCGAGTGTAAGTCAGTCACTTGCACAGGGGGCTACAATACAAAAAGATAGCTTACAAACCATTTCTGTAGCATTAGAGCAGTTGTCAACACAAACAGGCTTAAACGCAAATGGCGCCAATGATGCTCGAAAATTAGCTGAGACGGCTCAGCAAGCGGTATCTGATGGACAGAATCATATGAAAGAGATGGTTGAAGCGATGAATGAGATTAAGGAAGCGGGTGAAAGTATCGCCGTGTTTATCCAAACTATTGATGGCATCGCAGAGCAAACAAATCTACTCGCTTTAAATGCAGCGATAGAAGCGGCACGAGCAGGAGAGCAAGGTAGAGGGTTCGCAGTTGTTGCCGATGAAGTGAGAGGGTTAGCTTCGAGAAGTACGCAAGCGGCATCAGAAACAGCTAAATTGATACAATTATCATCAAATAAAACACTCAACGGTGTTGTGATTGCAGAAAAAACAGAGAAAGCACTGCTCGCTGTGTTTAGTGGTATTAACGAGACCACTGATTTGGTGGCCGGCATTGCTGCGGCCAGCAATGAACAAGCACTTGCGGTTGATGAAGTAACCCAATCAATTGCATCGGTTGGAGATGTTGTTGATCAAAATGCAGCAGCTTCGGTTGAAGGAGCCGCAGCAGCCGAAGAGTTAAGCGGTCAAAGTATTGCGATGAAAGAGGCATTGGCCCATTTCACCTTATAATAGATGATGGGAATAAAACGAATAGAATAAAATGGGTGCTCTTCTTAGTAGGTTTGAGAGCACTCATCATTCTGTGTTCGCTAATTTTGATTAGATGTTTAGGATATCATCCAGACGTCTATCAAAGTGAATTGCCAGTTGAGGCAATGTTATATTTCATTTCGGAATTGGCATTGTCTATTTACTGCAATTTAATATGCCTGCATAAAGAAGCTTAAGAAGCTGCTTTAATCAGGTAACTCCGCTTTTATATGACATGATTATCGATACTTTTTTTACGACTTAATGTTAGCTCGCCATCGATGTGGATGTCTCGCTGTGGGAAAGCAATTACAATATTTTGTTCTGCAAATAGTTCATCGATCCGAAAGCGGATTTCACTGCTTACCTGTCTAAGTTGCCCTTCCATGTTGGCGTCCATCCAGAAGTACACGATAAACGCTAAAGCATTGTCACCAAAATCATTAAATATCACCGTTGGTGCGGGGGTCGTCAGCACTGAAGTTTGTTCTTTTACTGCTTGTTCTATCAGTTGAGCGACTTTTCGGCAAGGAGAGCCATAGGCTACGCCAATGCTAATTGAAGTGCGAGTTTTGTTGTCAATGAGAGTCCAATTAACCACGGTATTTTCAAGTAATTTACTATTCGGAATAAGCAAGTGGACGCCATCAGTGCGTCGGATCCGAGTGGAGCGGGTATTGATGGCCTCTACATTCCCTTTTACATTATCGACTTCCAAAAAATCACCAATTTTAATCGGTCTCTCCCACATTAATATCCAACCGCTTATAAAGTTATTGATGATATTCTGAGCACCAAAACCGACGCCAATTGCAACCGCACCAGAGAGAAAGGCAAAAGCAGTAATCGGGACATTGATCAAATCTAGAGTGGTGATCCCCATGACTAATATACCGAGTACATAGGTGATGCGAGTGACTAAATGAATTAAATCAGGGGCGACTTTTTGCCGAGTCATGCGATTTGTGAGTAGCTTTACAATGGTTCTAAGGGATAAATACCCAACGAATAACAAACAAGGAATGATGAGCAAGTCACCAGCACTAATTGCTTTGTCTTGAATGTGGAATATAGGTGTCTTCAGTAAGCTTGCTAAACTGTCAATGGTCACGGACTATCCTTGTGAAAAATTTGTAGCCGCGTCGGGACGGCCTTTGCCTGTATCTAGCAGCATCTATAAATCAAAGTTAACTTGTAATCAATTGTGTCTAGTTTAAATAAGATGCTAGAGTTGTGAATTAATTTTTACTGCGTGAATGAGTCAGTATTGTGTTATGAACTATTTAAGTCAATTTGTCCAAAATAAACTAGTGCTAACCGTTGGGGTGATTCTTTTTACCTTCCTGGTCAAATTTGTTGCTGTTAAATTGATAGATAAACAGCAAAAAAATAATGGTAAGGACCATCGAGACCTGATTAGTAACGTTAAAAATTTTCTTATTTTCATATTAGTCTTATTGCTATTCAATTTATGGGCTGGCGAATTGCAAAAATTTGCATTTTCTTTAGCGGCATTTGCAGTTGCGATAGTGCTAGCAACCAAAGAGTTTATTCAATGCATCATTGGTTTTTTCTATCTGATGTCAACTCGTCCCTTTCGGGCGGGGGAGTGGATCCAAGTTGATAACACTGTAGGGGAGGTTTCCCAATTGGATTGGATAAAAACCACAGTATTGGAAATTAATATCAATACTTATCAATACACAGGTAAAACCCTGTTTATTCCCAATAATAAATTAATTACCAGCACAATCAAAAACTTAAACTTTATGAAGCGTTATGCGGTGCATCATTTTGTGCTGGTGCGAGATACCATGATTAACCCTTTTAGTTTTGTTGCTCAATTGGCTGAAAATGCTGAAAGCTACTGTAATGACTTTGAAGACGTCGCAGCTCGTTACAACCAGTCTATCGAGCGAAAAATGGGGGGCGCAATCGTTGGGCCGAAACCGCAATTGGAAGTTGGCACCACTGAACTTGGTTATATGAAAATAGAGTTTACAGTGTTTTGTCCGACCGAAAAGGCAATGGAAATAGAGCAACAACTAACTGCTGATTTCATGCGTTTATGTTTGGCTGAGCAACAAAAACTAGGAGAAGTTTTGGCTAAATAAGAGGCCGCTTTTATAAAGCCTATTGAGATAGCGGGTCTTACTATCGATTGAAAGCCCTTTGTTGGGCTTTTTGTCTATGTGTGGTCGAGCACATCATAAGGGATGTGTTTATGCAGGGGGCTCTGCGGAGTCAAAACACTCAAAACAGACACATAGCGGTAAATCGTCGCTTTTATTCGCGCTTTGCGATGATCTTTTCAACGCTTAGTTGATGGTCGCTTGTACTAAGTTAAAGAATCAGGGATTATACGGAATTATTTTGTATGAACTGTTTTTATAGGTAGGCTGGTATGAGTGAGGCGGAAAATCGCCCTAGCAATTTCATTCGTCATATTATTGATGAAGATCTTAAGTCAGGAAAACACACTAGCGTTCATACGCGTTTTCCTCCAGAGCCAAATGGCTATTTACACATCGGCCATGCGAAGTCGATCTGTTTAAATTTTGGAATTGCTCAGGATTACCATGGCGCGTGTAATCTACGTTTTGACGACACGAACCCAGAAAAAGAAGATATCGATTACGTTAACTCGATCCAGCAAGACGTTAAGTGGCTAGGATTCGACTGGGATGGCGAGGTTCGTTATTCATCAAATTACTTTGACCAGTTGTATGGCTATGCGCTAGAGCTGATTGAAAAAGGCTTGGCTTATGTTTGTTTCTTAAACGGAGATGAAGCTCGGGAATATCGTGGCACCTTGAACAAGCCAGGGAAGAACAGCCCATATCGTGATACTTCGGTTGAAGAAAATTTAAGTCTGTTCGAAAAAATGCGCGCTGGTGGATTTAAAGAAGGCGAGTGTTCATTGCGAGCCAAGATCGATATGAGTTCATCGTTCATGTGTATGCGAGATCCGATCATTTATCGAATTCGTTTTGCTCACCACCATCAAACGGCAGATAAATGGTGCATCTACCCGATGTACGATTTTACGCATTGTATTTCTGATGCTATCGAAGGCATCACTCATTCGCTATGTACCTTAGAATTTCAAGACAATCGTCGTTTATACGATTGGGTATTAGAGAATATTACGATTGATAGCATTCCACATCAGTATGAATTTTCACGTTTAAATCTCGAATATACCGTGATGTCTAAGCGCAAGCTAAATACCTTGGTGACAGACCATCATGTAAATGGTTGGAATGACCCTCGTATGTTAACTATTGCTGGCTTACGTCGCCGTGGTTATACCTCAGCTTCTATTGTCGAGTTCTGTAAACGGATTGGTGTCACTAAGATGGAAAACATGGTTGAGATGCCAATGTTGGAAGCTTGTATTCGTGAAGACCTCAATACCAATGCACCTCGAGCGATGGCAGTATTGGATCCGATTAAAGTGGTGATTGAAAATTACCCAGAAAATCAAACTGAGAATTTGCTTGCACCAATTCATCCAAGCGAAGATCGGGGAGAGCGAGTCGTTCCATTTAGTCGAGAACTATATATTGAAGCGGAAGATTTCCGCGAAGAAGCCAATAAGAAATTTAAACGTTTAGTCTTGGGTAAAGAAGTTCGCTTACGTAACGCTTATATGATCAAAGCAGAGCGTTGTGACAAAGACGCAGACGGCAAAGTGACCACGGTTTATTGTAGTTACGATGACACGACGTTAGGTAAAAATCCGGCTGATGGACGCAAGCCTAAAGGGGTGATCCATTGGGTTTCTGCAAAACATGCTAAACCGGCTGAGATCCGTCTTTATGATCGTTTATTCACGGTGCCAAATCCTGCTGCGGAAGAGGATTTCACCAAAGTACTAAATCCTGAGTCCTTGGTCGTTAAAAAGGCTTTTGTAGAACCGAGTTTAATTGATGCGGTTGCCGAACAAGCCTACCAATTTGAACGTCAAGGTTATTTTTGTGCTGATAATGTTGATTCCAGTCGCGAGCATTTAGTGTTTAATCGCACCGTGGGTTTGCGGGATACTTGGGCTAAAACCGGTGAGTAATGCTTTTTGTCAGCTTACAACTCTCAATGATTTGAAGGAATTCTGTCGATGGGCAAGAACCAAATAGTTAGCCAAGCGGATGCCTTAAAAGGCCGAGAAGAGGCGATTTGCTTAGATGGCATTCATGCAGTAAACGGGAGTGATTACCTTGCTGGCGTTTCTAATGGCTTGAGCGAAGCCTATTTTGCTTTGGGTTGTTTTTGGGGCGCCGAGCGTTTGTTTTGGCAACAGCAGGGGGTGGTGTCCACAGCGGTTGGTTACGCGGGGGGCTACACGCCTAATCCTAGCTATGACGAAGTCTGTACTGGGTTAACTGCGCATGCTGAAGCCGTGCGAGTCATTTATGACCCAACGGTGATTACTTATCAAGCGCTGTTAACTTGTTTTTTTGAGCAGCATGATCCCACTCAGGGAATGCGCCAAGGTGGTGATGTTGGCAGCCAATATCGTTCGATGATTTTTACTTTGAGTCGCGAACAGGCAGCACTTGCGGAGCAAGCGCAACGAAGCTACCAGCAGGCATTGAACAGCAAGGGCTTGGCGAAGGCAATTAGTACTGAAATTGTTGAGTTTGATAAATTTTATTATGCTGAGTCAGAACATCAGCAGTATTTGCACAAGAACCCTAATGGCTATTGTGGTTTGGGTGGTTTAGGGGTTTGCCTACCGCCTTGGCTGCAATAAGACTTTGTTGGTTTAAAAAAGCAGCGTATACGCTGCTTTTTTTATTAGCGATGAGGTTAATACCAATCTGAGTACTTATATGATTAATTTATTGCGCAGAATAAATCTGTCGATAACAAGGCATGCAACGCAGTAACTGGTGGCTCTAATTACAAGATACATTACGCAGTTAGCGCTGATTTAGATCCGCAAGAATGAACCGATAATGAGTTAGATTGGTATCAATCGAACTGTCGGAGAGTTATTTATTTTTAGTGGATATTCGCGACGTTATTCAGCTGATTCACCGAGAAATTTAATTTATGAGTGAGAGTACAAGGCGAGCTTTCGGGCTTAAGGCGACCAAATAAAACGATAGACAAAGGGGAGTAAGAACTCCCCTGTGCTTTGGACTAGCCGCGCAGTTTTAAGATACTAATTTGGTGGTTAATACCAAACTGTTCGGCTGCCTGTTTAAATCCGAGCTCCAAGCTTTCAAAACTCAAGCTTGATGTAAACTCCATACACAAAATGTCGCGTTCTTGCTCGATATTCCATAATACGGCTTCATCGGCAGTGGCACTTTGGAGTAATGGTAGAGCTTGGGTAATTGCTGCGCAAATTTTTGCTTTATATCTCATGAATCACCTTTAGGAAAGTAAACTTCGCAGACGGTCTACTTTCTAACATCTAGATATTAATCATTCCAAGGGTAATAGGGTGTAAGCAAATCAGGGCTTTTGCCCTGATAACAGACTTCCGCAAACACGCCTGTCATCATCCATGACTGAATTATAATAAAGCAATTTGCCATTTAAGGCTGTGTAAAAGTTCGCAAATTATAATCAAAATGACACGATTGACTATTTCTTGAGCGTGATGACCTTTTTTTGTGACTGTAGGTCGATGATGTAGAACTGAAACTAAGCTAATCTTCGTCGATGTCAATTTCTGGAAGTAAGTGTAAAACTAAATTACTCAGAGTAGGAAAGTTATTTTCTTTTAAAATTTGGTTCTTTGCGGTGGTTGAAAATGGTAATAGTTCTAGCCAGCGTAATACCACCCAGCGTGGATCATCATAGTCGAGATAATCTGGATGTTGTTTGTAGATTGGATGACGTTCAAGCACTTCTTTGAGTTTGCTTGTCATTCGTTGATTGTTTATTGCCTCCGAGCTGTCTTCCCACTCGGGGATTTTTAGAATGAGTCCACTAAGAAGGTTATCGTCAGCTTGGCTGATATCGGTGATAGAAACACGTTCGATAGCCTGAATGGAAATGCCTAACATCCCATCTTTTAACTGTTCAAAATCTTCGATAAGACAGAGTACACCGATGTCATTATCGGTGTTGTTGTGAGTTGGTTGGCATAATACAAATCCCTGTTGATTTTCACTTGCTAAGGCGACTAAGCGGAGATAACGAGGTTCAAAAATCCGCAGTTTACTTCGTCCGCCGGGCAGCATAAAAAGAGCTAAAGGGAATAAGGGTAGTCGCATAGTTCACCTAAATGGGGCTTGGCTTATTTGGTGCCTGTTGAGCTTTATGTTTTGGGTCAGGGGCAACGCGAGGTTGTCGCGATGCATATCGTTTAATCAGTTAAGCACACATATTGTAACTTTTCCTTGAAAGAATAAGAAACGAGTTTTCTACCGCACCGTTATTACTTGGATGTTTTCCTCGGTGAAAAAACGATGAAATCCTTGTATCAACTAGGTTCACCGAGATATTTGGAATAAAATGAGTGACAGAGGAGTCATGTTGGCAAGGCTATTTTTGTTCAGGCATTGCAAATAGTCTGCCGGCTCATCTTATGCTTAATAAGTAGGGGGTCTTCCCAAGTTCGCAGTAAAGGTGATTTGATATGTTTTACAATGAGAGATTTACGCCATAGCTAATGTCTGGTTTCCGAGATGAGGTCTAACTTGGAATGCGAGTATGTCATTGACTAAGAAATTGTATTTATGGGTATTATGAGATTTAAATAGTGTTTTGAGTATTTGTTTGTTCAATTTAATAATTCTTAGAGTTATTATTCTAAGGTCTATTGAGAGAGAGCCAATTATGCAACAGATCCATCGAGAGTTTGATCAGTTACTATCTCCGCTCGAACAACTTCAATCGCTGTGTGATAGATTACCTGATGCAGAACTAAGATCGCAGTTAATCAAACAAATTGCTTCAATCAGAGAGCAAAATGAACAAGCTAAACAAGAGCTATGTTCGCTGTTAAATCGTAATTCCTAGTGGTTGATATCTATCTGCATATCAATGTCCATAAATGGATCTTCTACTATAAATAGGTCTTCTAGTAGTACGTTATCCATGTTTATCGTTCCCTCGTAGAGGCTTGCCATTGACTGTATTTGATGCTGGGTTAAAAACTGGCGTTGTTCCTGAGTTAAACGACCAAGTTGGTCGGCGGTTAATAATTGGCTGATAAGCTGTTTGCTCTGTTCAAAATCTGTTTGTAAATACTGTTGGCGGGCTGAGCTAAGGCGCAGTTTCTGCTTCAGCTCCCATAGCTTGTAAGAGTTGTCCAAGGCATTGTCGGTCTGTGCGAGGGGGGGCATTGCTTGCTTGCTTGGGGAGATATCTGCCAAGGAGGGGGGCGTTTGGGGAACATCAGCTGCTTGACTGGTGTACCAAGCCCACGCCAAAGCAACATTCATCAGAATTAATAATGCCACTAATAGTGGCATGGTGACTCTTTTTAAAGCCTTGTTTTCTTTTTCTTGTTGCCGTTTAGCGATGGCAATACTGAGCTTTTGAATCGCAAACTGCTGTTGATGAATCGTTTTTTTTAAACTCTGGATCAGTTGTTTATCTTGTTGATTGACCGCTAGACTTAATTGCAGAGCCCCTTCACCTAAGATCAATTTGTGATAACTATTTTGGATCATCACCATTAGCGCCGCCGAACCACCTTTATCGGGGTGGCAACGCATCGCCAATTGCTTATATCGCGTTTTAATTTGTTGCTCGTCGGCATCTTCATTTAAAGCAAAAAGCTGGAAGTGAGTAGTCATTTAGCGTGTAACAATTCCTTTTATACAGGCTATTAGAATACAAAGTTTTGTTGTGCTTGTCTTAATATTTAAATGTGTTGTTACTGAGGATTGATTTGTCGATATTCTCATATTTATGACGAATGACTTGCGGAACTGGTGTTTATCATTTATTGCTGAAGCCATGAACCAATGGGCAATGCTGGTTGCATTCACGTCAAACCTTGTGCTTTGGCTTTATGCTCACTGATGTTGACAGATCCTTCGTCGGGGAGGAGAGGCGAGCCAGTTAGTGCTGATTTATTCGGCGTTGTTGGTGATTCATTTTGGTTGGCACACGTCAACGAGCCTGCCTTGTCTAAATATACAACAGCTCGCCGCAAAAACACGGATCAAAGTTTAACAGGCTCTAGTAGTTGCCACACTTTCTGGTAAAATCTTTGCGCAAATAATCGTTCCCTGTAAAACGCTCATCCTAATTACGGTTAGCGTCGCGTTTTCACTTTCTAAATAGGACTGTTTACCATGAGCCTCGCTGATAAAGTATTAGCAGTGAATAACGATCTTCCCATACGCACCGATAGCCCCGTTCACAGCGGTAAAGTTCGCTCGGTTTATTGGTTGACTGACGCCGATAGCAAACGGTTAATTTTAGAGAAGGGCTATGATGTTGCGCCTGACACTCCATTAGCGATTATGGTGATCAGTGATCGCATTTCTGCTTTCGACTGCATATGGCATGGCGAAGAGGGTCTCAAGGGCGTACCTGGCAAAGGGGCTGCTTTAAACGCTATTTCTAATTATTGGTTTAAGTTATTTAAACAACAGGGATTGGCCGATAGTCATATTTTGGATATTCCGCATCCCTTTGTTTGGATAGTGCAAAAAGCACGTCCAGTGATGATCGAAGCGATCTGTCGCCAATACATTACCGGGTCAATGTGGCGAGCCTACGAAAAAGGTGAACGAAACTTCTGTGGTATCAAATTACCCGAAGGCTTAAAACGCGATCAGAAGTTGCCAGAATTGCTGATTACCCCTTCGACTAAAGGCATTCTTAAAGGGATCCCTGGGGTGCCTGAAGCGGATGATGTGAATGTAACACGGCAAAATATTGCAGATAATTTTAGCGCCTTTAAGTTTCAATCGGCCGATGACATTAGTGTTTATGAAAACTTATTAAAACAAGGGTTTCAGCTGATTAGTCAAGCATTAAGCGAGGTTGATCAAGTGTTTGTTGATACCAAGTTTGAGTTTGGTTATGTGACGGATGCCGATGGAAACGATAAGTTGATCTATATGGATGAGGTTGGGACGCCAGATTCATCGCGGATCTGGGATGGCCCAGAATATCGCCAAGGAAAGGTTGTAGAAAATTCGAAAGAAGACTTCCGTCAAACGCTGTTAAATTATTTCCCCGACCCCGACATTTTGTTAAATAAAAATCGCATGGATGAACGTGAAGCCTTAGCGCGAGATAATAGTTTGCCTGTAGAGGTATTAATGAAGATCTCTAGTACTTATATTGGTATTGCTGAAAAAATTACCGGAAGTGAGATTGTGATAGGCGATAATCCTAAACAAGAGGTGATTGATATTTTGCGTAAAGAATATGACTTGATTGTCGATTAACTTTCTCTTCTCCTTCGACGCCAAATTATACTGGTGTTGTGCGCTGTTATGACCCGCTGAAGTTGGTCATAACAGCATATCGATTTAGCTCCCGCTTGTATGCATCACCTTAAAGCCGCCGTTGGCAGCGGTAGGCTGTTAGCGTTTAAGCTAAACCGCTCTGCTTTTACAAATATTCACTCAAACTTGCTTGGCAAAGCTCTAGGGCGTGACTGTCTTTGTTTAAACTTGCCTGAAGCATTTCGCCTAACAATGTGCTTAGTTTTACATCATCAAATTTTTGAGCACTGAGGATAATTTCTTGAACTTGTTTTTGCACTTCAGGCCATTGTTGTGCTTGCAATTGCCGATTGATCTGCGATAGCCGTTGCCGAGCTTCGCTGCTAAAGATGGGGTATAAGGCCTTTAGGTAACTCGCTGGTGTGCTAGCAGTGACTTGGTTCTCTATCTCTTCTGAGGTGGCTTGTTCTGTTGATGTACAGAGTTGATTAATTATTTGGCTATATTGCTGCTCGGTTTGGTTCAGAGTATCGAGTAGTTGTTCATCTTGAAATAACTGTTCGAAGAGCGATGATTTAAGTTGTTGTTGACTAATCACAGTGTATAGCTGCTCAGCAGTAACGGGTAATTCAATCTGTTGATAGCTTAGTTTTGCAAGGTATTTCGGCAGCTCTTGGAAAGACGAATCCTGAAGAATAATCAAATTTTGCAGTTTATGTTTTAAGGCTAATTGTGCGAGTTGAGGAGAGTGCACTTGGCTGGCATTGATGATTACACTTTCGATAGAGGCCAGATTCGCCAGCCGTTGCTGAGCTTGGTTAATGGTGCAATATTCAGCTTTTAAACCATAGCTTTCATTGAGAACGGCTATATAGTCTGGCGCTTGCGACTCGGTTCCTAGTGAGAAAACCAACCGTGCTTTTTCATTCGATTGGGCCAGCCCTTCTGCAGCGATAGCGGCCAAAGATGAGGCTTTTACTTCACGTTGTTGCTGTTGTTCGCTTTCAGGATTGCTAGTTATGAGTTGTTCATAAAGAAAACTACTCAGTCGTGGCCGTAAACAGTAACGGTGTTCCGATTCTAGTTGTGCCAATGGCGGCGGGGTGTCGACATAGATGAAGTGTTTTAACGATGTCGCAGCTAATTTAGTTATAAATTCAGGCAGCTCCGCTCGCTCACTGACATACCATAATGTTTGTGTGGTATCGATTTGCTCGAGTTGCTCTCGGGTGAGTAGTTGTAAACCAAATAATTGTAGTTGTAGATTAAGACACTGCTGGGCAAAACCGGGTTCTATATCGATAAGTACTTGGATTTGTGTTGCTTGAGTTTTTACCTGCTCGAGCATTGATGTTTTAGCGGTACTCTCTAGAGACATCGTTAAACACAAAGAGTCTTGGTATTGCTGTTGCTCGCCACCAATCTGTTCCAACAAGACTGAACTACAAGCTAACAGGGATTGTTGTATTGGCTGTAAGTGGTTGGCTTGTTCAACATCAATATTCAACTGTATTTGCTGTTGTTGTAAATCGAATTGAAATAGTACCTGAGTTCCCTCTGGATATAAGGAAATTAAATACAGCTGTAGGTCAAATATTGCCTGAGTGAGCGCAAGGTTTAACTGGTAGTAGGGCTTCAGTTCAGGGTTAATAACTAAGCCCCAGTCAATATTTTTACAGGCTAACAGGGGGGCAAATGTGCTGAGGCGCTGTTCAAATAGGTGAATCACAGAATAAGCATCGGTATTGAGTGTTACTGCTTTGTTTTGTACCCAAGGTAAACAGCGTAGCAAGCTCGATAAGCGCAAGCTGCTATCGAGCGCTAGACCTTTGTTGAGGTGATCCGCCAGTAAGGTGTTATTTAACTGGTGCAAGGTGCTGAAACATGCGGCTTTTAGTGGTGAATAAAGCTCAGCTAACTGTAACTGCTGGACGCTACTAGCCAAGCTTGTTTGGCTTGGTTTGGCTTTCGTTATTGTTGGTATTGGTACTAAACGAACTAAATACAAGGCATCGTCATGAAAGTTCAGCGTGATGTGAGTCGCATAGAATTGTTGATCGGAATTTTTACCACGGACTAACAAACAAAATTGTTCTGGGTAGGAGACTAAGAGCTCGATAAAATCAGCTGAATTTTCTGTATCTTGTTGGGCTTTAGGCTGAAAGTGCTCGTTTAAATTAGTGCGCGTTAGTTGCTCTGCAGCGATCCCCAAATAGCTTAAAGCGGATGGGCTCGCTTCGATCACATGATTATGTTCGTCGACCACATAGTAAGCTTGATTCAGCTGTTCTAAGAGGGCTTTTTTTAGACTATTGGCTCGACTTGATAGTGCAACTAATTGTTTGAGCTTTTGCTGATTTTGCAGTTGTGCACTATTAGCTTCACTGAGTTGTTGCTTAAGTTCTTGATATTGTTGTTCTACGGAAGCCGCTGATTGCTGATTTGTCTGTTGCGGTGCTTTTGTTGCATTTGATGTGGTTAAGGGCTTTGCTTGGGAAGTAACTTTGGGCCTGAGTATTCGTGCTGCGATTAAACTAAGTATTAATTGTAGAAAGGCGAGCAGAATAATTGGACGAGCTAATGGTTGTTGATTGGATTTCAACCAATCGACTAGCCTCGTTGGACTACTGAATTCAATTTCAACCCAAGCTAAAGGGTTGATCTGCTTGGCTGGGATCTGCTGATTATTAAATTTTTGGGCTAATTTATGGGCCTTCAGATAATTTTCACGACCCTGTTGCAAGGGTTTTCCGGCCTCCACCATTAGCTGCTGGCTGCTCTCATCTGTCACTTTCACGTAGTTGATACTAGGTGAAAGCAACAGTTGTTGAGCTAACGCTTCCAGCTGGGCTTTATTTTGACTATTTACCGCTTTTCTGGCACTGATTTCAAATAAACTTAAGGCCGTTTTCACTTCATTGACGCTAGCGTTACGTTGTTGTTCAAACAAGACCGGCAGACAAACAAAGCCTAGGCTGGTAATAATGACAAAGCTAACTAAGTTGATGATCAATACAGTTCTAAAAAAGTTATTCACAGTCGTCCTTGCAGTGAAAATATGCGTTTAGGCAAAGCGTTATTTGTGGATCATGATAACTCAAATTCATTGTCTCAGCAGTAATCTTGGCTCGCTTGTTGTTATCGCTGATAATAATAAAATTGTTGAGCTAGGTGAATTTTGCCAAACACACTGTTACATTAGCCTCGCAAAAACCAGTTTAGCGGAATGCCAATGAAATATAGTCCGAGTATCGATCATCTAATCAAATCATTACAAGTCTTACCTGGCGTGGGCCCACGCAGTGCTCAGCGGATGGCTTTTCATTTGCTAGAGCGCAAACGCCAAGATGGTTTGCAATTAGCCGCCAGTATTAATCAAGCCATGGAAGTCGTTGGGCATTGTGAATGTTGTCGTAACTTTGCTGAGGATGATTTATGTCCGATATGCCAGTCGACAAAGCGGATGAATAAGGGGCAGATCTGTGTGGTTGAAACCCCGGCAGACGTTGCCGCGATAGAACAAACGGCGCAGTTTTATGGTAGCTATTTTGTATTGATGGGCCATTTATCTCCCTTAGATGGGATCGGACCAAGTGAGTTAAACTTGGATAAATTGGAGAATCGGCTGCAAAACGAACCTATATCGGAACTGATCCTCGCCACTAATCCGACGGTTGAGGGCGAAGCAACCGCCTATTATATCTCTGATATGGCAAAACGTTACCAGGTAAAGGTGTCGCGTATTGCTCATGGCGTGCCGTTGGGGGGAGAGTTAGACAGTGTTGATGGGACAACTTTGTCTCATTCATTTATTGGTCGTCAGTCTTTCGATTAATTGCTGCCAGCCCCCGTGATCTTTAGACTCCTGCTTCGGCAGCTGTGTTTGTTTATAAGTCTATGTTTTTACAAGAAATCTCTTGCGAATTTGGAATTAACTTGCAGATATTTCGAGTCGCCTCACATAATCAAAAATAATTAGTGACCAGAAACAGTGATTACTGATAAATAGTACTTCATATTTGAAACGCTATTTTATTTTTAAGAGGACTGTTATGGGCTCTGCAAAATGTATGCTCGCTGTTTTGGTTTTAGGCCAGACGATGTTGTTAACAGCTTGTCAATCTCTGGATGTGGGATCGGTACAAGGTTCCGAGAAGATGGAGCCTCAGCTGAGTCACCAGACTGTAGAGCCTTCGGTCAGTCCGTTGCTTTTGAGTCGACCGATGGTCCCTACCTTAGCCTATGATGACCGCTCCTTGGTATTGGCTTGGAACAAACCCGATAATGGACAACAGATTGTTGATTATCGGGTTTATCAAAATGGGCAGCCATTGGGCTTGTCGAGTCAAAATAACACTACTCACAATCCAGCAAAGCCTTATATGGACCAGTTTTTTGCCGAAGATAAGGCTGGTTTTCACCAACGCAGTGTTTATCTAAACTTCAAGGTAAAGCATTTACAGCCAGCAACTGAATATCATTTCTCGGTTGCTGCTATCTATGCCGATGGTCGTGAATCGCCTCGCAGCCCGGTTCTCACAACCGAAACGGCAGCCCCCTTTAGCAGAGTGGTTGATATCCGAGACTTTGGTGCAATTGCAGATGGCCTAACGGTGAATACAAAAGCTATTCAGGCGGCAATTGACACTTGCTCGGTGGCCTCGACCAGTGCTTATGGATGTAAGGTGCTTATTCCATCAACAAACAGTGGCAAGGCTTTTGTGAGTGGGGCATTGTTCTTAAAAAGTAATATGACTCTGGAGATTGCAGCAGGAGCTGTTTTGAAGGGCTCGGGAAATGCCGATGACTATCCTTTAGGCCAGGGTTATCAACTGTATAGCTATCGAACCAATACGACCGATTCACGCCGTCCACCATCATTACTGAACGCCCTCAACCCGCATCAGATGAATGCTGAAAATCACAGCCAACATGGTTACGATTATCGTCGCGGTCGCTTTAACAATATCCGAATTGTTGGTGACGGAACCATCGATGGTGGCGGCTGGTTAAGGGGGAAGGACACTCAAGATGAACTAGGTCAGTCGCTGGCATATTATCCGGCAGGGAGTCGGGCGAAAGTATATCGCTTGGGATTATTGGCAAAAGACCAAATGCAAAAAGCTTATCGACAATTTAACCCCGCTTGGGATGGTGATACCGATGAAATTGACTATCAGGCGCAGTTACATCGTGACTTGTACTCGAATCGGCGCTCTAGCCTGGCAACCTTTCGTGGGGTGCGAGATATTTACTTTGCGGGTTTAACGCTACTCAACCCGGCCTATCACGGGGTGATGTTTCTAGAAGCCGAAAACACGGTGTTTGCTTATAATTCGGTTCAAACCTTTGATATTAACAATGCCGATGGGGTAGAGTTTGGTAATAGTGAAAACTCTCTGATCTTTGCTAATTTTATCGATAGTGGTGACGACTGTATAAACTTCGCTGCTGGTCAGGGGGCGGATTATCATTTGGGCTCTGCGCATGTGCAGGCCACCGATGGCGCTTGGATTTTTAATAACTATACCCGCGAAGGGCATGGCATGGTGGTTGCTGGCAGTCATACTGGTGCCTGGATCCAAAATATTCTGGCAGAAGAGAATGTTGCCTTTATGACCGATAATGGATTGCGAATGAAGAGCACTCCGGCTACTGGCGGGGGAGCGCGCAATATTACTTTTCGCAATAACGCGATGAAAGATATTGGTACCCAAAATTCCCATCAGATTGATGGCCTGATCATTGAAAATCGTGGCCGGGTCGGGAATCCATTTGTATTTACCTTGGCCTATAAAATGGGGGATAACGTATTTGAATCGGCACCCAAGGCTGCTCAATTTCGCGATATTGTGGTGCAGGATGTGAGCTTAGATAATGTTGATAGTGAAAGCCCGGCAAATTATTGGCTCAAAATCGATGGTTACGACGGTGCCGATCAAAGTTTGGTTTATCCAGAAACCTTTCAACAAAACTTTTTGTTTGAACATGTGCGAGTAAAAAATACTAAAGTTAGCCATATCAGTCGTCTGAAAGATGCAGTCTTTCGTGATGTGACGATTGAAAGTTGGGAAAATGCCGCGACTTCCCCATGGCAGCTCAGTGACTCAGAAAACATTCAGTTTATTGACGTCACGCCACCAATCAACCTCTAATCATGCACTCATCAGGCAAGCGATCTTGAATGGCTTGCCTTGTTGTTCGCTTTAACGAGCATCGGAACGCTTAACCCTATATGTTTTAGCCATTCAAAACATATATTCAGATTGACGACTAGCGCTTATACCCATCTGATTCATCATATGATTAATTTATTACGCAGAATAAATCTGCCGATAACCAGGCATTAAGTGCAGCAACTCGTGGTCCTAGTGACAAGATACATCACGCAGTTAGCGGTAATTTAGGCCCCCAAGAACGGCCAGATAATTAGTTCTATTGGATTAGTTAACCATAAACATTTCACGCGATGTTGGCCTTACTGAACGTCCAAACCTTGTTCTAGGTGTCGGTTTGGTAGCCAATATTAGCCATTTGAGCACCTTTAAAGGGGTGTTTTTAAAAGCTTTGTTTTTATTGCGATTTCGGGGGTAGCTGTTAGTCTTCAGGCTCGTGTGGCGCAAGGGCTAGTTATGAACGAAGAATATGAAGTGTTTAATCAAGTTGATTTTTCTCACCAGGATTTGGGTGATGCCCTTTTTAAACGTTGTAAGTTTTATCAATGTGATTTTAGTCGTACAAATCTAAGGGATGCGCAGTTTGTCGATTGTATGTTTATAGAACAAGGTGCGATTGAAGGTTGCGATTTTAATTATAGTGACCTTCGTGACAGTTCTTTTAAAAACTGCCAGCTATCCATGGCTAATTTCACTGGGGCGAAATGCTTCGGCATTGAATTTAGGGGCTGTGATTTGAAGGGGGCTAATTTCATCCAAGCTAGTTTCTCAAATCAAGTGAGTCATCGCATGTACTTTTGTGCTGCGTATATCACGGGATGTAATTTATCCTATGCTAACTTGGAACGCCAATGTATAGAGAAATGTGACTTATTTGAAAATAACTGGATTGGAGCCAATCTACAAGGCGCCTCTTTCAAAGAGTCGGACTTAAGCCGAGGTTTATTTTCTGAAGATTGTTGGACCCATTTTCAGCTGCAAGGTTGTAATTTGTGTCATTCAGAATTGAATGGTTTGGACCCCAGAAAAGTCGACCTTAGTGGTGTAAAAATTTGCGCTTGGCAGCAAGAGCAGTTACTTGAGCAACTTGGGTTGATTGTTTTACCTGATTAGTTGCACTGATATAGTGACATAGTACATCACAGAATTTATCATTTGGATCCGTCACAATTCCGGTCGTCAGTTCTCATGCGTCGTTGTGACAGGAACTGTCTGCTTATCCTAAGCAGGTTTAGCTTCAACAACTTCGCTCAGAGCGCTGTGGTGAATCTCCTAAGGCGACACCCATGACGGATGAGCCGCGCCGTATTTGCGAGTCAGAGACGCGAGTTAAGCGCCTTGAAATGGAAAAAGACATTCTAAAAACGGCTTTTGTCAATGTCTTTCACCATGCGTAATTCTTTGTTTTATTAACGTCATCATTTAAGTTCATCCCGCTCAGACTCTTCCAAGGTAATACCTAGTCGTTGAGCTTCATCTCTAAATTCCTGCGGATAGCTCTTGTATGATTTTTCAAACTCATATAGATCTCTTAACGGATTAACAATACGGTCTCAAAATTAAGTGTCCGATGGCATTAGACCAGAACAGGCTTGTTTTAATCTGAATTGATCTACGGAATTTCTGAATAAATGTGTTCATTTTATCTTCAACGGTCTTGCCAGTCATTTAAGTTTCACTGGCTATTTTTGCTCTTCAACTCACAATTTAAGCCTTTGAGATGTTGAGTGAATATAGTTTTGACTATTTATTGATTTTTGGTGTAGATAATTTTATCAAATTATGATTGATTTATATGTCATTACAAACAACTATTTAAAAAGGATTGGCGATGTCTGAACAACTGAGTGAAACATGCTGTGGAATTAGCTTGCCGTTATCGAAAGGGCCATTTCAAAATAATGGCGCTTCGCCTTGGTATGCGACACTGACTCTGGGGACCGCAAAACCGGGAACCGAAATTCAGCAATTAAAATTTAGTGTTGATACTGGCAGTAACTTTGTTTGGGTGAGCTCTTCGCTATGTGTAGAGAATGAGTGTAAAGAAAATAAATGCCAACATTATGGCGGTGATTTGTTTAATTACCATAATTCAAGCTCTTTTCAGTTCATCTCTCAGCAACCACAAATGGTCGATTTTGGCCCATGGGGGGAGATGCAGGTAGAGCTGGGTGAAGATGTATTCCATTTTATCGATAACCAGCCAACACAAAGTGAGCTTTATCTATCTCGAGCATTTGTTGATAAAGATAGTCAATTTAAGGAGTTAGATTGGGATGGTGGCATCGGTATGCCAAGTTATACTATTCCGACTGACGGAAAATCGGAACACCAAGCGAAGGCTGGTCATTATGGTCTTCGAGCGGTCAATAAATTAGAACCTTCATTTCACATCATGGCTAGCCTGATAGAGCAGCAGCTAGTGGAAGCGCATATGCCGTATGTCGCCTTTGAAACGGATGGGCCAAGCGGGGAAGGAAGTGTTAGTTTGGGTCGACTCGATCGGAGTTATCAAACCAGTAGAGAGTATTTGTTTTTGCCATGGAAAGAATCTTTGATCCCAAGCGTTTCCTACTTATGGTCGACGCAGCTGGAAAGCTTTGCACTGGGTGATCAGATCTTAGCCAAGGATGCAGATTTTATACTCGATTCTGGTTCCTCTCAATATAAAGGCGATGTAGAAGTGATGAATGCGGCGCTTAAAGCCGTGGCTAAAAGTCCAGAAGAGTTAATTATTACTTTCGGTGATACGGGTGAAACGCCTAATGGTGAGCTACGCATTCCTGCCAGTACATATTTGGTGAAGATAGAGGCCGGTCAAGATGAAGGGCAAGTTCAACCTCAATTTAAGCCAATGGAAGGGATCCCTGGGCTAATCTTAACCGGGTCGGTTCTGATGGATTATCTATACACCGTTTATGAATATCGAGTCAGACATATTGCCGGCAAGGTTGCTTTGTTTCCGGTGGGGACTTGGATATTTAATAAACCTGGCGGCTTAAACATTATTCAAAACCGTCAATCTTCTCCCGCAAGAATATTTACCCAAAACAAAGAGAACTAATTTATGACTCACGCAATCGATGGAATGTGGCAAAACAGTTATGGCTCTCAGATGAGACTGAGCGTTCAAAAAGATGGTTTATTGTTGGGAGATTACAGTTCTACGACTGGTTCTTCAGGACGTTATTTAATGATTGGCTATGTGAGTGGTCATGAACCAAATCCTTCGCTGGGCCAAGGCGTCGTGCTCTCTATTTATTGGCGATCTGTGGAACGCTCTGCTCCTGACGCTAGTTGGCATTGGGTGTCAACTTATTGTGGTCAGCTTCAAGCGAATCAGCAGATGGAAGTGATTAATTCGCTGGTTGCATCAACCCAGTTTGAACAAATTATCGTTGGGGACTACATTGATAAACTTGGTTTTCATAAAGTTGAATCAAATGTTAACTTGCAACCCTTCGAGCTAAGTATTAAGGGAGAGCATCCGGATTTGATGAATGGTACTTGGAGTGATCCAAGTAACTCTCTTAGTATCCAATTGGCAGTGACAAACCCTGAGTTAGGTATTGTGAGTGGGTCAGCAAGCTTCCAGCAACAGTGCTTTCCAATTTATGGTTTTACCGATACGCATCGGGCCGATCTTGATTTACAAAGTTTATCGATTAGTGGTTTGATACCTAATGATAAGCAGCCCATCTCGATTAGTGGGACTCTCGATGTCGTGAGTCAACAGTTAAACGTGTCGGCCTGGTTAGGTAATGGCACCGCGCCAGAAGAGAGTTACTTGCAGGCGAGTATGTCTGCTTGGGTTTTAAATAAGAGCTCTAAGTAGCAAGCTATAAGCTGCAGTGTAGTAAAACTACTGCACTGCAGTTTGGCTTTAGCGCATATTTTCCTACTGATGAGGGGATTAGATAAATGTTTATTCAGAACACGAAGCTTCGATTCAAATTAAGGTTTAGTGCGATAAATATGGTTATTTTCCGCTAATTCAATCTCATTATCGTGCATGTCTTCATTGAAGATGCTCACTCTATCTCTGCCTTGTTTTTTTGAGAAATACATTGCTTCATCCGCTCTAGAAATGATCTGCTCCGAGCTATCATCTTGCACTTCTATTTGGGACAAACCAATACTCACAGTGACATGAACGGTATAGTTTTCGACGACACAAGGGCTATTTGATATTTTTCGCCTTAAGCGTTCGGCCATTTCAAGTGCTTGTTGTAGGCTGGTATTACTCAATATGATAGCGAACTCCTCACCGCCGAGCCGGCCAATATAATCCACAGTTCTTATTTCTTTAGAACAGATATCAGTGACATGCTTAATCGCTTGATCTCCTGATTTATGCCCAAGTAAATCATTGATGCTTTTGAATTTATCGATATCAAGCATTAATAAACAAGTGTCACTCTTGTAGCGTTGATAGCGATGTAATTCGCCAGCCAGTTTTTCCATGAAAGCACGGCGATTTAAAATGCCTGTTAGTTCATCTGTTTCAGATAATTTTTTTAGTTGCTCTTGCAGGTGATGCCGTAAGGTGATGTTTCTTGCTGTCCATACTACCCGTTTCAATCCATTTACGAGTGTTGGAAGTGGTTTGATGGTGCTCTCTATCCATAAGGTATCAGGAACAATAAAACTGTCAGGCAGCTTTAACATGGTCTCATTGGCAAAGTGATAGCGTACTACCAATGTTGTGTCACTTTGGATTGTTTTCTTAATATAATCCAGAAATTCAGTCGCTCTATCGTGCGAGAGCACGTCATGTAAGGTTTTACCAATATAGTCTTTAAAATCAAAACCTGTCTCGTTTTCTTCGCCTCCAAACACTTCCAAATATTCACCTGCTTCTGAAAATACGAACACATGGTCGGGTAAGGCATCTAATATTTGGTAATAGTTTTTAGATAATGAGTATTTTTCATCCATAATATGACTTATTTTCTAACTGGTTAGACATCTGTTTGATACATTATCATTAGTGATGTATTTATTCTCTATACACTGAGCTCGGTATGAATAATGCGGTTTTTTTTCAGTAAAAATGAAGCTAAATCATAGATTTTTAGACTTCAATGATCAGATCCTATCTGATGAAAAAATATTCACAAGTGTACATTTTTAAGTGAATATTTGATTAATAGTAGACCTATTTTTTATTACATGCGAAATACAGAGCTGCATATCTAGAAATAGAACAATAAAGTGAAATGAAATTTTGTCCGTTTTTTCAAATGATTACCTTGATGTGAATCGATGATGTTAGTCGTGGATGTGTGTCGTTTGCATATTTTGATACCCGCTGTTTCATCAACGGAGCCATCGCACTTGGTATAGACAATGGTATGTACCGACTAGGAGTCAGCCATTTTAATTGAAAATGATGACTTGGCGCTTAGCCGTCGCAATCAGTGAGCAGCTAAGCTTGGGAAGAGGATTATCATCAGACTTGACTTGCGAGCTTATCAAGCATTGGTTTTTAGGGCGAAAGTTTATAAGTTTTCCACGGTGAATGGCTAGCTTAATGAATGGGAATAACGCGATGAAGGTATTGATAAACGCTCGAGTTCATTAAGCTTTATTTTTACGAATATGGCTATGCTGAGTTAATTCAATCTCATGATTGCAAAGCTCATCGTGGAAAATTCTAACTTGGTCTCGGCCTTGTTTTTTGGCGTGATACATAGCTTTATCGGCTCTCGATATCAGATATTCTGAGCTATCAGCTTCGGTTTCTATTTGAGACAAGCCAATACTCACGGTGATATGAATGGTATAGTCTTCAACGACACACGGAGAACGCGCTATTTTTTGCCTTAAACGTTCAGCCATTTCAATAGCTTGTAGTAGATTGGCATTGCTGAGTAGGATCGCGAACTCTTCACCACCGAGCCGACCAATATAATCGACTTCTCGGATTTCTTTGGAGCAAATATCTGTGACATGTTTAATCACCCGATCACCGGATTGATGGCCTAGTAGATCATTGATACTTTTAAACCTGTCAATATCCAGCATCAATAAGCTGGTATTTTGCTTGTAGCGTTGGTAGCGGTGTAGTTCGATGGTCAATTTTGCCATGAAAGCGCGACGATTTAGAATGCCTGTTAGTTCATCGGTTTCAGACAACTTTTTTAGCTGTTCTTCCAGGTTATGTCGCAGAGTGATATTTCTTGCTGTCCATACGACTCGTTTTTGTCCGTCTTCGAGTAATGGTAGTGGTTTAATAATACCTTCAAACCATAGCTCGTTGGGTACAGAGATACCGTCAGGCAGCGCTAGCATATTCTCATTGGCAAAATGGTAGTGCACCACCAGTGTTTTATTGGTTGCTAGTGTTTTCTTAATATAGCCATGAAATTCTTCAGCTATATCTTGGGAGGTAACATCGTATAAACTCTTACCAATAAACGGCTTGCAATCGAAGCCGGCATCATTGTCTTCGCCACCAAAAACATCTAAGTACACTCCTGATTCCGAAAAAATAAATACATGATCCGGCAAGGCGTCCAATATCTGGTAATAGTTGCGAGATAATGAGTGTTGATCATCCATAATTCTACTCATTTTATAGCGTTTTAGTTATCCAATTTGTACATTAACATTGACATTATTATTATTCACCCTGCATTTTTCCATTCTTTGAGCAGGGGAGGTTTTATAAGATGTAGTTGTGTGATATTGAATCGAAATGCTGGCTATTTTATGGTTAATATCACTAGTTATATATATTTATTGATTGACAAGCCATCTCATGTGGTGCTCGGTTAAATGTTGAACCAAAATATATGCGAAATATTATTGATGCGGTCAATATTACTTCGCTTCATCATTAAGACCAAATTTTACTCAAGCCATCCACTAAGCTTGAGCCGCCGTTATTACCAACATATTGTAAAATAATGGGTGCAAACTGTTCTATCATACTTGCGTCTAAGCCCAATGCTGAAAAAGCACTTTTAACACTGTCCATGCTGCTAATTTTCTGGAGTAGTTGAGCGCTGAGTGAAGCGCTGTTTCCACTTGGAATAATGTCGTTCAACAAAGAGCTTTCGCTACCAGATAGCTGTTGTTGGGCAAGCGCCAGCAAGGCTGCTGTACCACCAGTAGCTTGAGTGTCACTCACGCCTAGCTGGCTAGTTAAATTGTTTAGTAGCTCACTGTTTATGGTGCTTTCTTGGTTACCGGTTAGCGCGGATGCTGAATCAAGCAGTGAACCCAAACCGGCGCTGTGTAGCTGAGGGCTCATGGTAAATAGCCAAGCGCAGACCACTAATCGCGCATATTTTATTTGCTTATTCATTATTATTCCCTCGTTAATGGCTGGATAAACAGGGTTGCTTAGCAAGAGCAACGATCATGCATTGTGCTATGAAATAGTGATATTGGGAACAATTTCACGAAATTATTGTATGGATTAACTGCAAATAAAAATGAACATTGACCAGATAAGCCATGATGCTTATTCAATATTTTGGTTTTTTTGCACTACTTTTGTTTACTAAAGCTTGGAATGGGACGGTATATATTGATTCGTTAAGCTTGCGAGAAATAGATTGGTCTGAAATGGTGGTTTGAGTGGCTGGAACTATTGCCCGCTCATGTAGAATAGTTGGAAGATTAACGTTGTCATGAACGCGGCTTACCGATTAACCGTTGACGATCCGAGTCTGTAGCGCTGAGAAGCTAGAAGTCGACCAAAACTGTTCTATTCACTTACTCTTCGGATCTTGAAAGAGGCTTTAATACGAGCAAAGCCCGTATTAAAGCCTGCGCTTACAAATTAAATTCAGATTTTATTTGCTCTAACCAACCGCTAATGCGTTCGGGGTGTAATTCACTTTGATTATCGTTATCTAAGACTAATCCGGCAAATTTGCCATTTTCTAACAGAGCTGCTGAATCGTCGAAAGTATAGCCATCAGCGGGCCATTCTCCGATTAATTCTGCACCAGTCTCGGCCATCGCGTCGTATAGCTCGCCAAGACCATCGACAAACTCGCTGGCATAGTTCACTTGATCGCCTAGCCCGTATAAAGCAACTTTAATACCGGCAAAATCAGCGTCTTCTAGCTGGGGTAAAAACTCATCCCAGCTTTCTGCTTGACAGTCAGAAGCCAAGCCTGGAAGTTGTCCTTCGCCTAGGGTTGGGGTACCTAGGATCAGCATCTTATAGCTGGTGAGGGTATCTACGTCTACTCGGTTAATATTGAGGGGTTTGTCGCATAAATCCGCTCCGAGTTGTTGCTGGATCATTTTTGCGATTTTGCGGGTTGTACCAGTATCAGTACCAAAAAAAATGCCTATATCTGCCATGGTTAACTCCTTAAAGATCAGACCAATTAGTGTTTTGCAATATTCAAACCAAACAAAAATACTTATATTACAAGGGGTTATTAATATATAGGATGAAGGTTTCCCACAATGTCACCAACACTGATGTCGTAAAGCTCACAAAGTGTTGATTTATTCGTCATCGTCATCATCATCTAGGTCTTCAGGTTGCCAAGTAATCGGTCGATAAATTTCTATTCGGTCACCTTCTACCAATTGGTTTTCTAAGGTGACAAACCTGCCAAAAATGCCTACTTTTTGTTTATCTAAAGCGATTTCTGGACATAGGTCTAAGATCCCCGATTGATGCAGCGCGTTTATTACGCTGCTGTCTTGCACTACATCAACATTGATACATAGTTGCTGGTGAGGGGTGGCATAAGCAATAGAGACTAACATCTTGGTAAGCTCCTAATTTGAGGCCGAAGGATCGACGCAGCAAGCGGCTTGAGTGGTTTGTTTTTGCGCTAAAATTCTTTGGACCTGTCGATGAATGCTAAGCAAACCGCCCAGTACCAAGAAGCCTCCAGGCGGTAAAATTACCAATAGCAAGCCGTGATAGTCGGGAATCACAGTGAGCTCAATCGCACTAAAGGCTGGGCCCAATAAAATATGGGCGTTGGCAAATAGGGTGCCGGAGCCAATAATTTCGCGGATCCCACCGAGTAATACCAAGACCCAAGTAAAGCCGATCCCCATGGCCAAACCATCCACGATGGCTGGCATTACTTTTTGTCGACTGGCGAAGGATTCGACTCGGCCTAAGATAGCGCAGTTGGTCACGATCAGCGGAATAAACAGGCCTAGCACCTTATGCAGTGGGTGAACCCAAGCGTTGAGTACCAGATCGGTGATCGTCACCAGAGTGGCAATCATTAAAATGTTAATTGGGATCCGAACTGCGCGGCTCACATAGTTTTTAATTAGTGCACTAACCGCGTTAGAACTGACCATTACCGCGAGAGTCGCTAAACCTAAACCTAAACCATTGGTGGCGCTAGAGGTTACGGCTAACAACGGACACAGGGCTAAACATTGCCCCAAAACCACGTTGTTATTCCAAAGACCGTCGGCAATAATTTGAGAATAGCGGCTCATTGTTGGCCTCCTTGCTGAGTTTGGATCTGCAAATCGAGTAGTGCTTGGTGTACGGAGTTCACCACTGCACGAGGCGTGATGGTAGCACCGGTAAATTGGTCAAATTCACCACCATCTTTTTTTACTGCCCAGGCTTTTTGGTTGGTATTGTCTAAACTTTTGCCATTAAAGCTAAGCACCCAAGGGGTTTTCTCAAATTCAATTTTGTCGCCCAGCCCAGGCGTTTCGCTGTGGCTTAATACTCGTACGCCCAAAATGGCAAGATCGGCGTCGACCCCAACTAGAAGGTCAATCGGCCCGGCATAACCATTGGCTTGAGTTTGTACCACATAACCGCTAATTTGCTGTTGCTGATTTAAAGCGGTATATAGGGTGTATTGTTGTTTGCCAATGGTAAATGTTTGTTCGGTAGATAACATCGGGTTTTGATAGAGCTGTTTTGGCATAACTAGGTCAATTGCCGCGAGTTTGTCTTCGTTGAGTCGTTCTGCGATAGCGGGGGCAGTGAAGCTATTTAAGGTTAGTAGTAAGATACTGGCGATAGCGACAGCAGCGGCCAACGAGAGCGATTGATACACGGTACTATCGATATGTTTTTCAATACTGGGAAGGGTCATGTTTAGGCTCCTTTTGATCGGCTAAAAGGCTTGGCCATACCAAATATGGTGGGACGTAAATAATGGTCGATGACTGGTGTACAGGCATTCATGATGAGTATGGCAAAGGCGACACCTTCCGGGTAGCTGCCAAAGCAGCGAATTAACCAAATTAATAAGCCGCAAGTTAAACCAAATAGCCATTGTCCGCGGGGGCTAGTGGGTGAGGTCACCATGTCGGTGGCAATAAAAAATGCGGCTAACATCGCCCCGCCACTGAATACATGTAATATTGGTGAGGCGAATTGATTTGGGTCGATGAGGTGAGCGATGCTGGCTGGAAGCACCAAGCCACAAATTAAGGCAGTTGGTATGTAGGGGCGGATCACTCCGCGCCAAATTAGAAACAAACCGCCAATGGCGATTAAAATTGCGCTGGTTTCTCCCATACTGCCCGCGTGTTGTCCTGTGAACAGCATACTCAAATCGTGTATTTGACCGAGATCGGCCAATGGGGTTGCCGCACTGCTACCGTCGATACCAGTCCATTGTGAGTTAAATATTAGGCCAGTTTCGCTTAAAGTTGGTGGGGCAATTGCGCGCCAGTCGGTGAGCTCTACTGGAAAACAAATCAATAACATGACCCGACCCAACATCGCTGGGTTAAAGGGATTATGCCCCAATCCGCCGTAAACATGCTTGCCTAAGAAAATTGCAAAGCTACAACCTAAGGCGGCGACCCACCAAGGTGTTGCCGGCGGTAGACTCATTGCCAGTAGTAGTGCGGTTAATAAAGCCGAGCCATCGAAACTGTGTTGCCAGTTTTTGTTTTGTAGCAGTAAACAGCTTAGCTCACATAACCAGGCGGTGAGGCAACAGCTCACTATCACACTAAGCGCTGGCAGGCCAAACAGCCATACGCCATAAATAGCGGCGGGACTTAGGGCCAAAATCACTAAATACATGATGTTGGTCGTTGAGGTACCGGAGTGGGTATGTGGGGCGGCAACCGGATTGTATTGGGCCATTAGCTTTCTCCTTGAGTACGGCGGGCTCTGGCTGGGCGTTTACGTTTAGATGCCTTGGCTGCTTTTTTCGCTGCGGCTTCTTTAGCCAAGCGTAACTGACGCGCTTCAGTCAACTGGCGAGCTTGATTAGATTTTTGTAGCATGCTGCGCTGCGCATTGACGTTAGATTTAGCGTGTTGAAAATATTGCACCAAGGGAATGCTGGAGGGACAAATATAGCTACAGGCACCGCATAGTAAGCAGGCGTCTAAACCAAATTGTTGAGCGCTTGCAAAATCACCATGATTACTATGAGCCGCCATTTGGAAGGGCATTAAACCCATCGGGCAAACTTTGACGCAATTTCCGCAGCGCATGCAATCTTGGCGTTCACGTTGGTTAATTTGAGAATCGCTAAGCGCTAATAGCCCCCCAATACTTTTGTCGATAGGCACGAAGGGAGAGGGCAGTACTTGGCCCATCATTGGCCCTCCGGCGATCATTCGGTTGGCTTCAACTTTTAAGCCGCCACATTCGGCTAATACCTGTGATACCAAGCTACCAATGGGAACCAGCAAATTGGTTGGGTGTTCAATGGCATCTCCCGACACTGTGAGTACTCGTTCAATTAAAGGGCGCTGAAAACGTACCGCTTGGAAAACCGCCTTAGCGGTCGCTACGTTATGCACCAATATGCCTTTGGCGGTACTCAGTTGTCCGGGGGGAATGGCCAGTCCGGTCACTGCTTTGATTAGATGGCGCTCTGATCCCATCGGGTAGAGGCTAGGAACCATCTTTATCTCCAGCTTGGGCTGTTCCGCACACGCCGATGCCATGGCCGCGATCGCATCAGGCTTGTTATCTTCGATGGCAATAATCGCTTTATTAGCCCCAATTGCTTTGAGCATCATGTTGATACCGCCAATAATCTCGGCAGCGTGTTCTTGCATCAAACGGTCATCACAGGTGAGGTAGGGTTCACACTCGCCGCCATTAATGAGCAGGGTGTGTACCTTGGCTTGTCGGGCGAGCCTGAGCTTGATGCCGCTGGGGAAACCTGCGCCGCCTAAACCGACGACGCCAGCATCTAATACGCGCTGGACAATTTGTTCCGGCTCTAGCTTTGTATAGTCAGAGGGAGGGTGAGCGTCTCCCCAACAATTGTCGCCATTATTAACTATCACCAAGGTTTGACATTTGATCCCCGCTGGATGGCTACTTAAATAGGGCTTAATTTCAAGGACTTGACCGTTTACTGGTGAATGCAGCGGTACGGTCATGTCGTTACTGCCTTTGGCGATTAATTGTCCTTTGAAAACCATGTCTCCAGCGGCAACTAAGCACTGTAACATTGAACCATTCCGCTGCTGCATGCCAAGGTAAACCCGATCAGGGCGAAAGCCTTTGGCAATGCTTTGCTGTTCAGTGAGTTCTTTAAAACCTTTGGGGTGGACGCCGCCACTAAATGGTCTGGGTTTGAATGCAAACATGCTCTCTCCTTAAGCAACTTGGGGTTTTGGCCACTGCCAGGTATTGAGTTTGACGGCGGGAGCTTGCATGGTTAAACAGCCTTGGCTACAAGCCTTTTCGCAGAGACGACAACCGGTACATACATCGCTAATCACGGTATGCATTTGTTTACTGGCTCCAACGATGGCATCAAAGGGGCAGGCTTTAAAGCAGCGGGTACAACCACTGCAGTTACTTTCATCGATATAGGCGACTAAAGGCCCACTGCCTTGTTCGGCACTTAGTTCCACACCAAGTAATGCCGCAATGCTGCTGGCTAAGCCCGCGCCCCCAGGTGGACAGCTCTGAGCCGACAAACGTCCCGCGACCATGGCTTCCGCGGCTTGTCGACATCCTGGCTCACCACATTGCCCACATTGCCCACCGGGCAGCATTGCTTCTAATTCATCAACTCTTGGGTCGCCTTCAACTTTTAAGGCTTTTGATGCCCAACCTAGCAGTCCGCCTAAACAGCCACCCACTAGCATTAGAAAAAAAATGGATAAGTAGATCATTGCTCGTCTCCTGTTATTTGACCATGCCGCTAAAACCAAGAAAGGCCATCGATAATAGTCCTGCGGTTATAAACGCGATTGGTAGGCCTGCAAATGCTGCGGGTACTTTGGCCAGCTTGATCCGCTGGCGTAATCCGGCAAATAGCACGATCACCAGACTAAACCCCAATGCCGAGCCAAAGGCATAACATAGGGTTGCTAAAAAATTCATGTTGTTTTGTACAACTAACAAAGCCACTCCCAATACGGCGCAGTTGGTGGTAATTAAAGGCAGAAAAATACCAAGCGCTTGGTATAAGTCGGGACTATTTTTTTGGATGAGTAGCTCGGTCAGTTGCACCACTGCTGCAATCACAATAATCAAGACCAGAATACGCATCACTTGCAAGCCTAGTGGTGCCAATAATAAGACTTCGATTAACCAAGCGGCGACGGCGGCTAAACACAGTACAAAGGTGGTTGCTAGCCCCATGCCTAAGGCGCTGTCGATGCGATTGGATACGCCCATGAATGGACATAAGCCAAGAAATTTACCCAGCACCACATTATTCACGACCGCGGTGCTAATAAAGATTAAGAGATATTCAGCCATTTGTTTGTTCCAAGGATCACCATGCTTAGTTAATTGCAGGTGTTGTACCAATATGGGGAGTTGAACCAAATTAGGGAGAAAATCCTTGTGGCAGAGCGGATTAGTTCGCTAGGTGGACTGATTATGGCGCTTGAATTTTGGTGTTAAAGCTAACAATTTTTACTGATAAATATCTTATTTTTGTTGTAAATCAAACAATGAATGGTTAATGGAGGCTGAATTTAGGGGCTTTGGCACATGGGAATACCCTTTGCATTGAACAAGGTTAGTCACAACAAGCAGCAATGCAAAAGGTAACAATGACGATGAGCGAACTTCAATCTAAGTTAGAGCAGGCCTTGGCCGTTGTGGGGGATGGCACAATGAGCGATGTGTCTGAGCAGTATTTGCAAGTGGTAGAGCAAGCCCCCATGGCCATATCGATTAGCGACCTAAGTGCTAACATTCTCTACGTAAACCGATATTTTACTGAAATTACCGGATATTCAGTGGAAGAGTTGGAGGGGAAAAAACATTCGGTTTTGAGTTATAAAACCACTCCCATCGAGGTCTACCAACAATTATGGGGGTGTATTTCAGCTGGAAAAAATTGGCAAGGGACCTTGATTAATCGTAAGAAGAATGGTCAGCGTTACTTAGCCGAAGTTTCAATCAAAGGGCTGTATAACCGAGCTGGGGAAATTACTCATTACGTTGGAATGCATCGTGATATTAGCCAACGGCATGATAATCAAACCAAGGTTGCCAATCAAAAAGCGATGGTGGAAGCGGTGTTAAACACGGCACCAGTTGCGATTGCCTTAATTGATGAACATCAATCCGTATTACTCGACAATCTTTCTTATAAAACTCTGGCCTCTGATTTTGGCCGAGAGCCGGTTGATATTGTGTTGCAACAATTAAAACAATCGGCGGGGGATGATGATGAAGGATTATTACACCTCGCCGAAGGGCAGCAATTTAATGTTGAGGTCGGTAGTGGAGGGCACAAACGTTGGTTTTCTTGTTGCTTATCCAGTGTGGAACTTAATGATGGCAATGTTGATGATTATTTTACGCCAACGGTGAGTCGCTTCTTAGTGCTCACACTGAGCGAATTTACTCGGGAGCGACGTCGCCAGGAACGTCAGCGGCTGATTGAATTACAACGCTCAACTGAAGAATCGGAAGCTTTGCACGTGATGCAAGAGGTATTACATGCTGCGATTCACCAGATCCAGGGGCCGATTAATATGATTGATTCGGCCTTAAATATGTTCTGTGGCGGTGCGACCCAATGCGCTCGGATTGATGCCATGCAAGCCGGTTTAAAGGCTGGGCATGCAGCGGTTGATCAATTACAGAATGCTTTACCTGAGCGCCCTCATGAGCCGATGCAGTCGGTCAATATCAACCAGTTAGTTCATGAAGTCACCGAAATGAGTAATCAGCGGCTGCTGGCTCGTAGTATCAGCATGCAACTTAGTTTAAACGGTACGCTACCCGCGTTTACCGGTCAGCCTTCGCGGATCCGAGTGGCCTTAAAGCAATTATTAGATAATGCCATCGATGCCATCGATTACGCCAAAATGCCACGTAGAGAAATTATCTGTTGCACCCAGCGAGTAGATGACGATATTGAAATCACCTTCGAAGATAGTGGCCCAGGGCTTAAAAAGGAATTACAGCTGAAGATATTTGAACCATTTTATAGCACCAAGCCCTTGTCTAGTAACAGTTGCCGTGGCGTGGGTTTAAGCATCGTTCAACAGGTGGTGAGTGAACACAATGGTACGGTGCAATATCAATCAACGTCGTTGGGTGGATGTAAAGCCAAGTTAGTGCTTCCTCTACGAGTTACAAAAAGGGCTTAATCATGGAATATTCAACCGCGAGAGAATCAAAAATAGCCGAACAACACTTGTTGGCGCTCTACGAGGTGAGTAGCGTACTTACCGACAGTTTAGACTACAAACAAAGTGTCACTAAGGTGCTACAGGTGCTGCACGAAAAGGCCATGCTTCAGCATGCGATGTTGGCGCTTATTGCCGAAAATGACCAAATGTTGACCATCGATACGGTACACACACCGAGTCATATTAGTGACAGCATTACTAAAAATGTGCGCTATCGTCCCGGTGAAGGCATTGTCGGAACGGTGTTAACCCAAAAACAGCCGATCGTGCTGAGTCGTGTTTCCAATGATCTACGTTTTGCCGACAAGTTAGACTTATACGCCCTAGATCTGCCTTTTATAGCGGTGCCAATAAAGAAATCAAGTGAAGTGCTCGGGGTACTTGCTGCTCAGCCGCAACTGGATGATCCTCAAAAATTGGCATCCTTTACCCGTTTTTTAGAAATGACCGCTAACCTTATTGCTAAAAGTGTATTGTTGGCAAAAGACGTGGCAGTGCAAACGACTCAGTTAGAAGCAGAGCGCGATCGACTGCGACGGAAAGTGAGAAGTAATTACAGCTTAGACAACATCGTTGGTCATAGTCAGGTGATGCGTAAGGTCTTTGAACAAATTCGTTTAGTGTCAAAATGGGATAGCACAGTATTAATTCGTGGAGAGTCGGGTACCGGTAAAGAGTTGATTGCCAACGCGATCCATTATAATTCCCCGCGAGCTACTGGGCCTTTCATTAAGCTCAATTGCGCAGCCTTACCAGATAACTTATTAGAATCGGAGTTATTTGGTCATGAAAAAGGAGCTTTCACTGGGGCAGTGAAGCAGCGTAAAGGTCGTTTTGAAATGGCCGACGGTGGTACTTTGTTCTTGGATGAAATCGGTGAAATATCAGCGGCCTTTCAGGCGAAGCTATTAAGAGTCTTACAAGAAGGTGAATTTGAGCGTATTGGTAGTACTCAAACTCTGCATGTTGATGTACGGATCTTAGCGGCAACCAATCGCAATCTAGAAGAAGAAGTAAAACAAGAACGCTTTAGGGAAGATTTGTATTATCGACTGAATGTGATGCCGATGTTCCCACCACCACTACGAGATCGGATTGAAGATTTACCTGAACTCGCTGATTTTTTAATCGAAAAATTGAGTAAGCAGCAGCGTCGAAAGTTGTCATTAACCGATAGTGCCATCCGAATGATGATGGCTTACGATTGGCCGGGTAATGTGCGCCAACTAGAAAATTTATTGGAGCGCGCCTCGGTGATGAGTGAAAGCGGTATGATTGATCAGGATCTCATCGTGATTGATGGTCTTGAAGGCCAAAGTTTTACTCGCCGACCGAGTATCGGTGCAGACAAAGCGCTGTTAGACGATTCAGAGATGGACGAACGGGAACGAGTGATAGCGGCCTTGGAGCAAGCGGGTTGGGTACAAGCGAAGGCGGCTCGCTTACTAAACATGACTCCTCGGCAAATTGCTTACCGGATCCAAGTGATGAATATTAATATGCGTCAGCTTTGACAAAAATGTACTGTCGCATTTGTGACAAATGCGACAGTTGTTAGTTTTTTACCTGAATGATTTTGCTTAACCTGTTGTTTTTAATGATTATATTTTCTGGAATGCGCTTTGCAGACTCTAAGTTAAGTCAATTTAGGGAAGCTCTTTATGAAAATCCAGCAACTTAATCATGGCGCGACGGCCAGTTCTTCCCAATCAAAAGCCGATATTCAAACGGCTTTGGTTGCCACCCATCCGTGTTTTTCAAAAGAGGGACATCAATACGCGAGGATGCACCTTCCGGTTGCGCCCGCTTGTAATATTCAATGCAACTATTGCAACAGAAAATTTGATTGTAGCAATGAAACGCGTCCCGGAGTGGTGTCTAAACTACTCTCGCCAGCGATGGCGGCGAAGCGCTTTGCGAAGGTAAAGCAACACGTCCCAGAAACCAGAGTTGTAGGTATTGCAGGGCCGGGAGATCCATTGGCAAATCCCAAGGCGACCATTGCGAGTTTAAAAGCAATTGCCGCGGTCGATCCCGATGTGCACTTATGTATTTCGACCAATGGTCTCGCCTTGATTGACCATTTGGACAAATTACTTGCTGTCGGGGTGAAACACCTCACTATCACCATCAACTGTATCGATGCCGCAATTGGAGAAAAGATTTACCCTTGGGTCTATTTCAAGCAGCAGCGTTTGCGTGGGCGGGCAGGCGCGCAGGCCTTAATCGACCAGCAGCTACTGGGTTTAGAAGCCGCCATAAATGCCGGTATGTTAGTAAAGGTGAATACGGTATTGATCCCCGGCATCAATGACCAGCACATCGAGGCATTGGCCATGGAGCTGGGGCGTTATGGCGCGTTTATTCATAATATTATGCCGCTGATTTCGGATCCTGCTCATGGCACTTATTTTGGATTAAAGGGCCAAGCCGAACCCAACAAAGAACAGTTAAATCAGGCGCGTGCTTTGGCCGGGCAAAGTATGCAGCAAATGACTCATTGTCAGCAGTGTCGTGCTGATGCAGTGGGTAAGCTGGGGCAAGATCTCGATCTCGAAGCTCTTGGCTCGAAAGTGGCGCAACCTGTGCAACAAATTCGGGTGGCGGTGGCGAGTCAAAGTCAGCAACTGGTCGATCAACACTTTGGCCATGCCAATCAGTTTCAACATTATGTCATTACGCCAGACGGTATCACTCAGCAAGCGGCGTTTAGTTGGCAACAATATTGCGAAGGCAGTAGCAGCTGCGATGAAGCGCTAGAAGACAACAGCCGAGAGCTGAGTCTACTCAGTGAGTTTGATGTGTTGCTCTGTAGCCGGATCGGTTTAAGCCCTCGTCAGGAACTAGAAGAATTAGGCATCACGGTAAATACGCAATTTGCCCTTCGTGATATCCAGCCAAGTTTGCAGCAGTTGCAGGCGGACTTGCTTGCAAGTTTGGCTGGGTCTTCGGCTTGCAATTCGAAGGAGTGTGGCTAATGGCTTTAACCATCACTCAAGCCTGTATTGGCTGTTTCGCCTGTAAAGAGGTTTGCCCCAACAACGCCGTGAAGGCTAGTGAACAGGGTTTTAGTATTGTGGCGCATCGCTGTAACGAATGCGCGAACAATGTTCATGGACCACAGTGCGCACAAATTTGCCCGGTGGAAACGGCGATCACCGATAGCGAAGGGGTGGCGCTGAACCCTCCCGGTTCGCTGGGTGGTTTGCCACCGCAGAGTCGTATTATTACCATTGCGAAGTAGGAGTGTTGATATGAGTAGTGCAAACACTCATCTACAAACCCCGTTTATTGGGGCAAGTTGGTTAGAAGCATTATCTAACATCTGTAAGCCTTTGTCGGTGGCAAACCGACATTGGTTTCGCCAAATCATCTTAGCGCAACTCAAGGGCGATACTGCTTTACCGCATGGTCTGGGTTTAGACAATGCGAGTTATTTGGAGCTTAAGCGCGCAATTTGTAGCGGTACGGTTGATAAGCAAGAACGTGCTTGGCTTAAACCAGTGCATAGCCTCTTACGTAAACGCGCCGATACCTTAGATGAACTCATTGATTTGCGTGCTAAGGAGCGTAATGAGCTGATAGCGTTATTGTTTCAGTACGCTAACCAAGATGAGCCCTTTGCTTTAGAAATGGCAATCGTACTGGCCAGTGCCAGTTTGTCTGCATCCCATCTTTGGCGGAGTTTGGGTCTTAAGCAGCGTAGCGATCTAAGTGCTTTGATTAAGCATAATTTTCCTCAGTTACATGCCTTAAACCACGAAAATATGCGCTGGAAACGCTTCTTTTATCGCAGCTTATGTGAACAGGGAGGGGATTATATTTGCCGTGCTCCCAGTTGTGGCGAGTGTAGTAGCTACGACGAGTGTTTTGTGTCGGGCTAACGGCTTTTTGAAACGGTGTTAGTATCGTATTACGGTGAAGCGAGCGCTGAGGCGGATCGCTTGAGTATTACGGGTATAAACCGGCAGTTAAACGGCAAAATCGTTGTTGTGTGCTTGGTTCAGGGGGAAAACAGTTGGCAGCTGCCTCTAAGTTAGTTATTTTAGTCTCCGATTTTAGCCCCAGTTAGGGGTGATAACGTTTAAGGGGACTAAGTTGCTTAAGTGGAAAGTTATTTTTTGGTTGTTAGCTGGATTAACAAGCTCTGATTTTTTTAGCGTCCCAACTTCTGATTCGGTTGATTTACTCGGTGTATTGGGGCTAGTGGCGAGTGCGGTAATGTTAGTACCGTTTTTTGGCTATGCCTACAACGCGATCATTGGCGCTAAGAAAATTTGGCAAGTCGCATTTTGTATTGCGATGCCGATTTTAGCCTGTCAGTTTGTGGTTGAAATTTCGTTTATGTCGGATTTGTTTGTTGCGAATCCCTCTGGCCCTGCAGTTTTTGGCGCGGTGTTTGGTGGCTTGGCTTATTTATTATTATTGCTTCCTGCTTATCGTTACGCTTTCAAATCGAATGAGTTTTGGCTTCAGGCTGAAAAAACAGAGTCTTAAGGGCTATCCGTTAGGGTAGTCGTCGACTACCCATCGCTTTATTGCTGTTACGTTGGGAAAAATTCACGCCATAAATAGGTAAATGGTAATACTAAGATCAACGCCGGTAAAAAGTTTACCACTGCAAAGTGCATGATTTTTGCGATACGTAATCCAACTGCGAGCATGATAATACCGCCCACCGCCGAGAAATCTGCATAAGCAATAGCGTCCATGTAAGGCATAATCGATTGAGCTAGCAAGAATAGTGAGGCTTGAACAACAAACTGTACGACCGCGAGTAATACCACTCCAGGCCCCAACGTGACCGCAAAGATCATCGCGGTGACGAAATCCATCAATGATTTCACTAATAACAGTTGGTAGTTGCCATTAAGACCTTCGGTCATGGCCCCGATGACCCCCAATCCACTGGCCCCAAACAATACAATCAGCGCGGTAAACTGGTGGGAAAACTCTTGTTTGCTTAAGCCTCTAGGCAGTGGCAAAAAACCTTCGCATTTACGCTGGATAAAACTAGCCGCTTTGCTTACGCCTGATTCAAGGTAAATTAATTCGCCTAAAGCGGTGCCTAAGATTAAGGCCATCACGACCACGGTGAGATTATTGACTTTAACAATCATCGAAATACCAATTGCGATAGCCGACAGAGCAAATGTGGCAGGTAAACCTTTTTGGAGCCGTTTGGGAATATAACGAGCCAAAGACGCGCCACCTAAGCCGCCTAAAATAATCGCGCAACTGTTCATAATTGGACCAATCATCATTGGTTAATTTCTCCTTGAATAAAGCAATATCAGTTTGCGTAAAGATAGGTTTCGACCGCAGGTTCAATTCATAAGCCGCATAGCGAGAGCGCTAATTAGCTTTGCTAAGTAGCGAAAAGGGCCCGCGTTGAAAGTAAACTGATAGTTCAGTAAGACCATGTATCGGAGGAGCGAACAGATTTGTAGGACAAGCTCCGATAGAAAGTGGTGATTCTATCATAGGCGAGGTCATGTATTTTGATTTAGCTTGGGTAAATTGATTATTCCCTTTGTTTTTACAGAGAATTATTTAATCTTAGTTTAATTTTACTCATCAGGGGGCGTAGAATATTCAAACAGACAGTATTTATCATGGTGTCTTCCCAGATGACGATCCCAATGTAGGTAGAACGTTTCTGTGGGTTGGGGCGCTGTTGCTCAAATAAGATTGACCCTTCTAGTTTCTGCTAGACCCAATCGTGAAGTCTAAATAGTCTGTATAACAGGCAAAGTAAAAGGCAATATCGCCTTCTTCAACGCCCAGTCTGGATGATGGTGCTTAGGAGGGGAGTCATCATGTGATTCTCTTAGTACCGCTACCGCCCAAAATTTGGGGATAATTTGAGTGATAAATTGTCAACAGGGGCACAAATGTAAGTTTTTTCCGCCTTAGGTAGGCGCTCGTTTTTGTGGCCAAGTAAAAAGTTATTTATCGCTTATGCCACGCGTCTTAGGTTAAACGATCTAAGGGGTTGGTGACGCCATCAGCGCCCATATTCAAAACATGAGTATAAATTTGCGTCGTACGAATATCACTATGCCCTAGTTGGGCCTGAATAGTGCGAATATCGGCACCTGCTTGTAATAGGTGGGTAGCAAAAGAGTGGCGAAGGGTATGGCAAGTAATTGCTTTGCTTATTTTTGCTTGGTGTTTTGCCTGTTTTATAGCTCGGCTAATGTTAGAGGGATCGAGGTAGTGGCGGCGCAAGTGCCTAGCACCGTGCTCGTAACTTAAGCGACTAGAAGGGAAAAGGTAATGCCAGCTTAATTCAAAAGCAGCCTTGGGGTACTTTTTGGATAATGAGTAGGGCAAATATACTCCTGCATATTCCAGATTGGTTTTATCACTAAGGTAATACTGTTCACTGATTGATATTTGTTGCTTTAAGGCGGGGAGTAAATTTCTGGCTAGGGTTACTCTTCTATGCTTACCGCCTTTCCCATCCCAAATAGTGAGGCCAAGGTAATCAAAATCAATATCTTTTACTCGTAGCCTTAGAGCTTCCATTTTGCGTAAGCCACTACCGTACATGAGTTGAGCTAATAAAAGATTGGGCGGTGATAATGCCGCTAAAAGACGTTCAATTTCTGCCTGTGTTAAAACGACTGGTAACTTAGTTTGCTGGTGGCTTGGCTGAAAATTTAACGCGAGTGATAAGGGGTGGTTGATGATGTCTCGGTAAAGAAAAACCAATGCATTTAATACAATCGCTTGGGTCTTTGGCGCTAAATGCTGTGCACTCGCCATGTGAGATAGGAAGGCCTCGACCTGTTGGTTATGCAATTCGCTAGGATGCCGCTTATGATTGAAAATGATGAAACGTTTGATCCACAGCAAATAGGTATTGATAGTTGCCTCACGATAGTGGCGCGTACGCATATGTTCGCTGATATAAGTCAAAAACGGAGATGACATAAATAGCACCCGATACTGTTTTTATATGGCTCTTCACCGTTCTTGGTGGAAAGTCATATCAAGCCCTCCAAAGTGAAATAAAATAGCTCGCTTAAAGCGTTCTTTATTTCTAAAACCCATCGAACGTATTTTTAGGCGCTGAATGTTTCCATTTATCGCTTCTGCCAAGCCATTTGATACCTTATAACGCATCGCATTGATGATGCCCTTTAAGTGCGTTTTCACGGTTTCTGCTGCTGTCATCATCGGCCTGATTTGACTGACCTTTATGAGTGCTAACCAATCATTCCAAGCCGCTTTGGCGTTAGCTGCATGGCCATACCAAATGGCTCTTGCTTGCTCTTTGAATATCCAGCTCAAGGCCAGTATTTTGCATCATCTTGGCCAGCGCATTCACTCTTTCTCTCAATGTCCCATGTAGGTGGCTGTTTCGTTTTAACCATCCATACCGTGTTTGGTGGCACTCTCTTTTTAAATGCTGGGGCAACGCCATGAGTTCGCTTTTTCTCACTTAATTCACCGCTTTAGTGAGCACCTTTGCGATATGAAAATGGTCTATGGCTATCATTTGCTTAGCCCGCTCACCGAAGTAGTCATATGCTGCGTTTATATATGCTCTGCTCATGTCCATCGATATGGAACGTGTAACCATTGTTGACTCAGGGGGCAATGCCTTAAAGCAAGCAGATAGGCTCATGCCTGTTCGACCGTCTTCAACCGATATCACCTGACCATCACGATTGGATAATACCGTGACATAGTCATGGCCTTTCTTAAATGCCGTTTCATCGACCAACAGGTCTTGGTAGTTGATGGTGGTTCTGGCTGTCAGACCGCGTTGAACGGCCCGAGTCATCATCCGGTCAATGGCTCCCCAGCTAAGCCGATAGGTTTTACTCACCGCGTATAAGGAACTGACTTTAAGCATCTCTATAACGCGAGCCTCAAACAGCTCTGTGTAGCGACTGTTACTTGTCGCCCAAGGCTCTTGAAGTGTTTGTACCCCATGCTCTGGGCAATCAGCCCTAGGTACTTCAGCCTCAATGCGCGTTTCAAACTGACAGGTATCTAAATGTCGCCAAACCCGCCGCCGAGTATCGTGTCGACGAACAGCCTTACCGCAAGAGGGGCAAGCCGTTAATGAAGCTCGGTCATAGTCAACGCGTACGGTGATAGTCTGGGTAGACTCATTGAGTTCAACAGATGAAACAGCCCAAGGATGAGTTAATCCAAGAATGGATTGATAAAGCGTCGTGTCTTGCATGGTCGCGAGGTATTCATGAACGTTTACTTATTATCTCGCTCATTAATGTTTGTTGAAAGTGTTTCCACTACATTCGGTGAAGAGCCAATTATATACAGTTAAGTGGATTCCCATCTTTCTGCAAATGCATTACCATCTTTCGCGCATGGTCAAAATGGTGATTCACTGATATGCTGTTGATAAAATTGAATATTAAAGGCTGTGTGAATTTCTGTGCTGCGTGATAGGTGGTAACTTCGCATGCGTGAAAGATGGGAATTTGCATATTAATATACTGTTAAATTTCATTCGGAGAGTCGTCATGTGGAATGGTCCATTTGCCCCTTGGGTAGTTGAAGAGTCTTATTGATATTATCAAGCTTCATTAAGAGTAAGTGAGCTAGGTTATGTTTCTGATGTGAATGCGGCTCTTTCAATGGAAATGCTATTTAAAAGTTATTTGTGTGAAGAAATAGCAATAAATAAAGGTTTCAATTATAAATTCGATCCAAAAGTGCTAAATAAAGAATATAAAGAAAGTAATATTCGTGCTGGTCACGATTTATTTCTTTTGGCGAAGTCTCTACCAAAAGAAATACAATTTTTATTATTTCAGGACTCTGATTTTGAGTTAATAAAAAAAAGAAGAGATACTTTTGTGTCATCTAGATATCTATACGAATCAAAAAATAAAGTTAGTAGCGATGGTATCCTGTTGCATTTAGTATCAGGGTATATTGAAAAGACAATTAATTTGTATAAAGAAAGAGAATGTGATGATTGGTGGATTAATCATTACCCAGAAATTTAATCGGGTAGCCGAAGGTATCTAGCCTCCAGCCCCCACAACACCCCAGGGCGGGAGCATACTTTGATGGATTTATAACCCAAAGAAGACTCGTGCCCGATAATCGTCGCTCCATCCCGCTTTCTTCAACTTCACTTTGTGACTTGGCGCTCCACAATCGCATTGTTTGAGCATGTTCATCACAAAACGTCTAAATAGAGCTATGTTTTCCACCGCTCCGTCTAAAGTAATGCGAGAGTTATCCTCTTTAAAAACAACATCTAATACGTAATGCTGGCTGTTTTCAATTCGCCAATGCTGACGAATATAGTGGCCTAACAATTTGTGATTCGGTGACATTGAGCTTATGTAATACGAGGTATCTACAGTGCCTTTCCCATTTATCACGCGGTGACGTTCCACTGCTATGATACTTCTTACCGTTGGCCATTTCTTTGCTAACTCTTCGGGCAACTTGGCCTTTAGTTGAAAGACGTATCGCTCTTCGCTACGACCATGGTGTTTTTCTTTAATTTCAGTGACGACCTTCTCTTTACCAGCATCAAAGACGGCTTGAAACTGCTCAACAACAGCCGCTCTCAACTTTGGTTGGTTGTTTTTTACTTGAACGACAACATGAGCCTTCTTTTCTGCGATTTTCTCTAGTGTATCGCGCTGACAATGTAGAGCATCAACGGTGACAACACTGCCTTTTACGTTAATAACATCAAGCATTTGGCGCACAACGCTAATCTCGCCGTTCTTGTTCGCTGTCGGTTTCTGACTCAGAACGAGACCACGTTCAGTATCATAGGCTGTAACCAATTGTAATGCTGTTTTCTTGTTATTTCGGTACGAACCACGCAGTACTTTTCCGTCAAATGCGATGATGGCTCTGTTTTGACTCGTTCGCTGCTCGTTAATCCACAGAGCTAATGCCTCAAGCAAAGACTCCGCGACAACAGAACGCAAAATGCGTGCAATCGTGTGTCGTCTTGGGATCCCGTGTTCAAATGGTCTATATTTCCTCAGCCAGCCCAACTTCTCTTCTCCATAATATTCAATGTCTTGCCAGCCTTCACATCCTGATGCGATAGCACTGATAACAAGGAAAATCACGTCAATAAGGTCATGCTTTTGATTGATGTCAGATCGAGTATCCTCGACGACTGATAAATGTTCAATTATGTTCAAAATAACTATGTAGCTTAGGGTTTAGAGGTATTAGATCATATCTGTTAACAAAGTGCGATCCCCCCCTGCACAACACCCTGCATGCGGCTCCGCACAGGGCGTTTCACTTAGAATGGTGAAGCTTAATCCATCCATCTCGAAGCGCAAATAGACCTTGGGATGCTAAATAAGCATTCGATAATGCTTGTTGGATCCCCGGTGTTTTCGAGCTTCTCCATGGGCCTTTACTGGTTATGCCACAGGCTACCGCGGCTTGAACATGTACTCCTCTACGCATCAGATTTCTTACTTTGGTTCTCGGTTTTCGCCACTGTCGCCAGCAGTGTTAAAGTGGACATCCATATTAAAAACCATAAATACAGTAACAGCGTTGGTGAAGTGAACACCACTACAATCATTTAGTTCTGAGGCGATTGTCATGCCGATTAACGGCTAAATTCACCGTAGGTGACTCGGTTTGATAATTTCTGGGCCAATGTGCGTCTCAGCAAGGCAAGGTATCCCCCCATACAAGACTGATGATTGAGGGTGGTTCGAAAGTAAGCTCGCGCTTAAGCGCGGTTTAGCAAACGTTTGCAGCAACTTAAACCGGCCGTTCGTTTATGTCCCATATGCTGATGGTATTCCCTGAGCAAGCTTTCTTGACCGACTGCCCCAGAAAAGTGCCGTTCAAACTCACCGCTTAAAATCAGCCACTGCGCTTCATTTATCCCTAAGCGTTGGATGATGGAACTTTCGCCACTGTCGATGTCACCCCGTTTATCCTCTCTTACCATGCGTCCGGTCATATCAACCAACTCAAGATAGTCTTTCAGCTCAAAGGGTAAGCCTTGGGGCATCGGCTCTCTTGGGTTACCCACAAAGGGAAACAGGTTTGTTGCCTGGGCTTGTTTTAGCTGAGCGGCTTTTGCTCGTCGTTGTACGCTGGTATGAGCAGAGCCCTCTGGTGTACTTGCCATCTTGGCTCTGATGGGGTTTAAGTCTACGTAAGCCATACACGCCATGAGTGCGGCTTCATCCAAAAGCGCTTGGGATTTAAAGCGTCCTTCCCAAAATCGACCGGTACATTGGTCTTCTTGATTGGCGGCTCGCGCAATGTGTTCGTTTAAATGGCGCATAAACCAGCTTAAGTCATACAGGCGAGTCCGATACACTTCGGCGGTGGCGCGAATGGCTTGTAGTTGCACCTCACTTAACTGCGGACGTAACTCAAGGTTGAGATACATCTGAGTCAGTAAGGTGCCCTGATGCAAACTATGCCAGCGTTCTAAGACTTCATCCATTGACCAAGCTTCTGCTTGCGGCTGATTAACATGTAGCACGAGGTGGGTATGATTACTCATGACAGCATAAGCACAGACATCAATGGCGAACACCGACGCTAATTTGAGCAGATAATCCTCGACCCACTGGCGGCGGTGCTCATAGCTTTTACCAGTTTGTTGGTCTTCGCCACACAGAAACGCCCGTCGAACACAACGGGAAACACAATGATAGTAGGGTGTATCCGATAAGCTCACTTGCGAGCGTCTTGACCGAGGCATAATGTTAACTCCCTCAAATAAATCACTATTGATAGTTTAGACTATAATAAAGGCGTTTCGTTAGTTGGAGTGGGTGTCTCGGTTGACGTTTTTTGTTTTGGGGTGGGTGTCTTGTTTGACGTTTTCTTGTTTTTCGTTAGTTGGGGTGGGTGTCTTGTTTGACGTTTTTCCTACCAGCATGGCATCATCTTCTCCTATGAGAATGTCACCTGTTTTAAACGAATGGGATTTGCTTTACTAGCTTGGACTGCAGTAGGCATAGTATCGAATACCTTACTCGGTTTAGTTCTCACCTTTCAAAACCCTGTTGGGGAGCGATTAGTGACCATAGGATTTGGCTCTTCTGATATGATTAACTTAATTATTGGCTCTGTGGTATTACTGATTTCTTGGGTACTGAAAGAAGCTGTCGAAATGAAATACGAACAAGAATATACCGTTTAACATGGCGATTATTATTAACGTAGATGTAATGTTGGCCAAACGTAAGATGAAATCAAACGAGCTGGCTAAACACATCGGAATTTCTGAACAAAACCTTTCTATACTAAAAACAGGTAAAGCAAAGGCAATTCGTTTATCAACACTGGACGCTATTTGCACAGCACTCAACTGTCAACCTGGTGACTTGCTGGAATATCAATCCGAAGAGGATAAATGAAACAAGGGTGAACCTTTAATAAAATAGATTGAAATTGTTGATGACATACTTTTCAAAAAATCTAATCATTTTAAAAATAATAATTCTATTCATGTTAAATATATAATAAAAATGGAAAGTCAAAAAGTAGCTGACTGTTATTTAAAACCTTAGGTACAGAAAGAGGTGACGAAGAAATGATACCAATAGAATCATTAGCAGTTTTTGTGATTGCATCAGCATTGCTGAGCATAGTCCCTGGGCCTGACAATATATTTGTGCTTATGCAATCAGCACTGTACGGAAAAAAGTCTGGTGTGCTCGTTACGTTTGGCCTATGTACAGGGCTTATCGTTCATACAACGGCTGTGGCATTTGGTGTAGCTGCAATTTTTCAAACCTCTGCCGTTGCATTTACGGTTCTGAAAATATTAGGTGCCATTTACTTGGCATTCCTAGCATGGCAGGCATTCCGTGCATCTACTAGCGCACTTCAAGTACCTGGCTCCAATTTGCAGTCGATTGGTGCCCTTTATCGTCGGGGCATCATCATGAATATCACTAACCCAAAAGTTACGATATTTTTCTTGGCGTTTTTACCTCAGTTTGCATCTCTAGAAGAAGGTGCTCTTGCACCTCAAATCTTCTTTCTCGGAGGCGTGTTCATGTGTGTGGCACTGGTAATTTTTTGTGCAATAGCCATAGCAGCAGGACATTTAGGCGGTTGGCTACAAAAGTCACCGAAAGCTCAAGTGTATTTAAACCGTATCGCAGGCACTGTATTCGCAGCATTGGCTTTAAAATTAGCCACAGTTACAAATAATGCTTAGAAGCGCCTAACAAGGCAAACATGCTCGGACTGCCAAATAGCGGCAGCCCTTTATTTAAAGGTTATTGCAATGAAACATAGAATAAGAGCAGGTGGAGTTATTTTAAATAAAAATAATGAAATATTGTTGGTTCGACATGTGGATCATACAGGAGAATGGTGGGTTCCACCTGGTGGAGGGTTTGATGATCAAGATTATTCAACTATAGATACTGTGAAAAGAGAAGTGTTCGAAGAGACTGGTTTAACGGTTCAAGTGGGCCCATTAATATATGTAAGGGAGTATTCAGAGACAAGCACCAGTATTCACCATTTGGAGGTTTTCTATTTAGTCACAGAATATTTTGGAAAGGAGACAATTGATAACCTTAAAGGCTTGGGCGGAGACGAGTTTCTGATCAAAGAATTAAAATGGTTTGCTCAAGATGACTTTGATAATGTAACTGTATGGCCGGAGGAACTAAAAGATGAGTTTTGGCAAGATATCTCAATATCAAATCCTTCTGTAAAATACCTTGGAGTTCATGCAGAACCTTTATAATCAGGGCAAGAGTATGAACGTTTTAGCCCTATTTTAGGTTAAAATTAACCTGCCGAGCTGATTGTGATCTTATGCTCCTCATTTGAGAAGTGGCCATGAATATCGATAGCATCCAAGCATCCAAGCATCCAAGCATTTCAGTATTATTCATGACTGCCGACAAAGCGCAAAAGTAGACTATCCACTGTTTGATATTTTGTTTGGCTCAGTCTGCGCCGAGATAGCCGAGGGTCAAAGCTGGATCGACATTCGTGAATATGCGCTCTGTCATCATGAGTGGTTCTTTAAACAGGGTCTGTTTGAAAACGGTGCGCCAGTTGATGATAGCTTCGCTCGACTGATTGCGAGTATCAAGCCTGCTGAGTTTCGCGACTGTTTTCTGGCTTGGATGAAAGGGGACACAAGTTGACCTCTGGTTAAGTGGTTGCCATTGATGGTCAGTCCTTGCGCGGCTCTTATGGCTGGGACGACGGACAAAGCACCACCGATATGGTAAGTGAGTAGGCCAGCGCCAACCAACTGGTATTGGGTCAACTCAAAACCGACCGTAAGAGTTATGAATTCACCGCGTTACCAGCACCGATCCAGATGCTCGATTTGCGAGGTGCCATAGTGACGATTGATGGCTGTCCAAAATTGCCATGCCAATCACCAGCAAGGGCAAAGATTAGGTATTAGCAGTTCAAAGGTAAGCAGGGTAAGTTAGCAACCGCTGTACAGACCGTCTTCGCCTCGTACCGCCGAGCCCCGATTGACATAACCACTTGTCAAATCGAGAAACAGAAAAGCCGTGTTGAAGCATGTTCTTGCCATGTATTGAATGCGAGTGAGTTAGAGGGGGATTTTTCCACTTGGAGCGGTTCGGTTTGACCAGCATTGTGATGGTCGAAAACTACTCAGTGGTTGCTATTAAACCTAAATAATGGGTTCGTTGGAGGTATTGAGCTTCCAGTTTCGCACAATATCTTACCTGTGGTTCCGCACAGGGCGTTTCACCTAGAATGTTGAAGCTTTATCTACCCATCTCGAATCGATAAATCTCTGATATCTCAGGTTCGCATTAGATAATAGTATGGTGATTTTTAAGCGTTTCATTACTGGCGGCTTAAGCTTGTTTGAAACTATGCTTACCCCGTAGCATGATCTAACAAACACAAGATTAGCTTCTTTCTGTGTTGTTCAAAATGGAAATATTACCGCCGGACTCTCGTCGAAGGCGGTTTACTGTTTGTTCCATTGATTTGATCGCATCGGATTGACTTGAGTGATAGCAATTATCTGCTATATCAAAGCACGGTGTCTGCGCGACTCTGTTGTTTGAGCCAGTCAATAAAGGCGGCGATTCGTGGGCGATGCTCTTGCCCGTTAAGGCAAATTAAATCGTAGCCTCGACCAGCATGGACTCGTTGAAATGGTGCAATTAATTCACCCGTTTGCAGGCTCTTAGTGACCAATGATTCCCGAGCCATGGCAATTCCCATTTCATTCTTGGCGGCAGTCATTGCCATCTCCGAGTGATTAAAAATATAAGTTCGCTCTAATACCTTTAGGGTTTGCAGTGAGTTTTCAGGTTGCGCTTTGAGCCATAATCGCCATTCACGATTCGGTTCATCTGCTTCTAAAGATTCAGAACAATGTATGAACGTGGCTTTGGTCAACTGAGAGGCGATCGCTGAGCTTTGATGTCCGTGTTCGCCAAATAGTTTTCGGTAGTATGTAGGGCTGCATACCGGTGTGAGCATTTCTTCAAATAGTCGGCAGCTATAAAATTCAGGGTAGCTTTTTTCACCGTAATAGATCGCTAGATCGACGGGTTCATGTTGAAAATCTAAACGACTGGCTTTCACTCTAATTTTGACATTGAGATTGGGATACAGGTTTTGAAACTTCGCGAGACGCGGGAGTAACCAGCTTTGAGCAAAGGTAGGCGCAACGCCAATATATAGTTCACCTCTTAACTCATTAAATTTAATGTCTTCAATTTCTGAAAATATGACATCAAAGGATTGGCTGAGAGCGTGTAACAAACGACCGCCTTCTTCGGTGAGTTCTAGGCGGCGGGTCAGTCGTACAAATAGGCTAAATCCTAATTGTTGTTCTAGTGACTTGATCCGTTGACTCACGGCTCCTTGAGTAATAAATAGCTCTTCTGCAGCCTTGGTAAAGCTTAAAAATTTAGCGGCAATACTAAATGTATACATATTGGTGAGTAATAATTGTTTGCGATCCATCGATGCGATCTCCACTACACATTAGTGATTCTAATACATGATGGATTATATCTGGTTTGTTTCACTTGAAAACCAATGCTTTAATTAATTTAACTTGCCTATAGGGGGACGAAAAGATGAAATCGGCTCTTAAGATATGCATTATTGGAGCGGGTTCAAGTTACACGCCCGAGTTGATGGAAGGTCTCATCAAGCTTAAAGATGAGCTAGCGATTGCTGAGTTATGGCTGGTAGATATCGAAGCTGGCAGAGAGAAAGTCGCCATCATTGGTGATTTAACTCGGCGTATGTTAGCTAAGAATGGTATGGACCACATTGCGGTGCATGTCACCTTGGATCGCATTGCGGCTTTGCAGGGGGCTGATTTTGTTTGTTCTCAATTTAGGGCTGGCTGCTTAGAAGGGCGGATCCGTGATGAACGTATCGCCTTGAAGTATGGCATGATTGGTCAGGAAACTAATGGCTTAGGTGGTTTTGCCAATGCTTGTCGTACGATTCCGATTGCTTTGGCAATCTGCCATGAAATGGAGCAATATTGTCCTGATGCATGGCTGCTAAATTTTACTAATCCCTCTGGTATGGTCACCGAAGCGATTCTTAAATACTCTCGAGTGAAAGCTGTGGGTTTATGTAATGTGCCGGTGATCATGCAAAAGGGTGTGGCACAATTACTGGGTGCCGACGAAAAAGATATTGTTTTACAATTAGCTGGGCTGAACCACCTGATTTGGGCGCGGCAAATTCTTTATCAGGGGCAAGATAAGTTAGCGGAAGTGGTGGAACACATTTTGGCTGGCAATGATCCCTTGGTGCCAAAAAACATTCCGCCATTCGCTTGGCCTGCAGAGCTACTGCGTCATATGGGCATGATCCCTTGCGCCTACTTACGCTACTACTACAGCAGCCAAGATATTATGGCGCAGGAACTTACAGAGGCAAATTCTGAAGGGACGCGGGGCGAAGTGGTCAAAGCGATGGAGAAGCGCCTGTTTGACATTTACCGCAACCCAGCGTTAAGCGAGAAGCCTAAAGAACTTGAAAAACGGGGTGGGCAATACTATTCACAAGCTGCTTGTGAGCTGATGAGTGCAATTTACAACGATAAACGGACTATTATGCATGTGAATACGCGTAATCATGGTGCTATAGCAGGGCTTGCCAATGATTGCGTTGTAGAAGTCAGTAGTGTGATAACCAAGTCTGGACCATTACCGCTCAACGTCGCGCCTTTTCCAAGTGATACTTTACGTTTAATCCAGTTGATGAAAGAATTTGAATCGTTGACTGTCGAAGCGGCGGTTACTGGTAATCGTAACGCTGCACATCGAGCCTTGATCCTCAACCCGCTGGTGAATACAGGCTCGGTTTTAGAGCAAGCGCTGCAAGAGACGATTCAGCAAAATTTAGACTTTATGCCGCAATTTCGTTAAGTTTCGACACCTGCTTGGCGAACCAAGGATGCCGAGTCGCAAACGGTTTTGATGTGGTTGTTCCAGATTTTTATCGGGAAGTTATCGCCACGATTCGACAAAATTTATATACACTTTTTTGATGGTGGAGGTTTTGCTCTTTAAATAAGCCTTTCGAAATCATATTTTTCAATCTGGTTTTACGGCTTGGCTTCTAAAATAGCCAGTACTTCTTGCATCGACTGGCGGTACTGCTCTTCATTTGAGTTACGAAATAGCAATAAATCGTCAATGATCTCTGGGTTGTCGATGCTACGGGGAATTGAAAAATCAAGGCCTTGAAGATACTCATCCCAATTATTTAATTTCCAAGTATCTCTAGACGAGTTTCTTTGAATCATCCGTTGTTTAACCACCTCAATATCCGTTTCAACCCAAACCACCGTGAGCCGCGCTTTTTTTTCAATGAGCTTATTCTTTAAGTTATCGATATATGCGGTATCTCTTATTTCACGGGTAAATGGGGCATTGATTAACACAATATCGTCGTAGTCCAATGCCTCCATGGCCAGTGCTAAAGTTGCTTCATATTCGTAGTTGCGAATATGCTCTTCAAAGAAATCTGAACTTCGATTTATTTCTTGGTTCGCTAGCTTGAAAATTTGATGAGATAGTACAATCAAGGTGTCTTTGTCTAAATACACCACATGTTTGAGCGCTTTGGCTAATTGTTTTGAAATATAGGTTTTACCACTGGCCGGTGGCGATGTAACTAAAATCAGTCGTTTCATGATTGTTCCATATTTGACAAAGCAATGATAAAAAATGCTCGCATTTACTGGTGGCTAATTAAGTTGAAATAAATATTGTCGCGATCAACTTAAATCGTTGGTTTTTGAGAAGGAGGCTTCCTTACAGCTTTGTTGCTAAGCTAGCTTAACACTGGTTTGGTATGCTTGGCTCAGGACGTTTGTTTCTCGTCCTGGCTGCTATCATAAGGTTAGTTTTCGGCTCATGTCCTTAAAGTTAATATAGTTTTAATTTGTCGTTGATAATTTGTCAATGATTCGGTTAAATCGAAACTCATTCGCCGAAGGAGTCGCAATGCAAAACCTAGACATAATTGAAATAAAGTCTTTTGTGCCAGCTAAAAATTTCGAGGATTCTAAACGTTTTTATCAGGCCATAGGATTTGAGCTCGCTTCGGATTTCGATGGGATTGCTTATTTTAGAAAAGGCGCATGCTCTTTTTTGCTTCAAGATTTTTATGAGAGTGCTCATTGCCAAAATTTTATGATGCATTTGTTAGTAGAAGATGCTGCGAGTTGGCGTGAACATATAATTAAATCGGAGGTAAGCTCAGCATTTAGCGTGAGCTTGTCTGAATTAGTGAGCCAACCTTGGGGCATGTTGGAGTTTTGTCTGACGGATCCAAGTGGAGTGTTGTGGCGAATCGCTCAGAATCAATCAGTGAGAGATATTGCTTGATAATTTTTAGCAATATCTCTCTTGATTAGCTCAATTCTGAGCGGCAATTTGCTTGAAGAATGAGCAAATTTACCCTCGTCACCAATTAAGCGGGTATTAAACCATTGGAATCACTGATATGACTAACAAACCTGCCATGCAGTAATTAAAAGCTCTTATCTTATTAGGTGCAGTTAAAAAAGTTTGTAATTGTTTCCCCGCAGCGGCCCAAATGCCGACCGAAGGGAGGTTAATTAAGCTAAAGATCAATGAAACAAGGAGCACACTATTTAGTTCGCTGCTTGGTGCATACACACTAATGGCGCTGAGTGCCATAGACCAAGCTTTGGGGTTGACCCATTGAAACGCAGCTGCAGATAAAAAGCTCATTGCTTGATATTGCTGATGTGTCGCGTTCACTGGCTTACTGCGAGCAATTTTAAACGCTAGAAAGAGCAGATAAAGTATGCAGGCAATCTGTAATAGCTGATGAATAAAGGGGTAACGCGTAAACAGCCCCGTTAAACCGAAACCTAACAAGATCACCATCAAGCTGAAACCAAATACCACGCCTAACATGTGGGGGATGGTGCGAATGAAACCGACACTCGCTCCCGAGCTCATTATCATAATATTGTTTGGACCGGGTGTGACCGTTGAAACAAAAGCAAAGCTAACCAGTGCTATAAGTTGTTGATATTCCATGTCTGTTTCTTATTTCAATTGTATTGGGTACTTGTATATTAATTAGATATGCCGTAAATTTTGTGCCTATATTTGTTTAGATCAGCATTAATGCACAACTATTGGTGGTTATGGATAGATTCGACGAAAGAATATTGCGAGAGCTAAAATTGAACGGTCGCTTAACTAATGTGGAGTTGGCAGAACGCATCGGTTTGTCACCTTCGGCGACTTTACGTCGAGTGCAAGAGCTGGAGCGCAGCCAAGTGATTCAAGGTTATCGAGCGGTGCTTAACCCAATCAAATTAGGGATAGGATTCATCGCCTATGTCACGATTGGGCTGTCGAATCATAGCAAACAATCGCAGCTCGATTTTGAAGCGCACATTATGGATGCCAAACAAGTCACCGAATGTCATAACATCACTGGGGCGAATGAGTACCTGTTACGGATCGAGACTGCCGATCTTGCCGCCTATAAACGTTTTCATTCTGACGTGCTGGGTGAGATCCCTCAAGTTAATTCGATTTCAACTCTGGTGGTGATGGAAACGCCGAAAGACCAACGAAGCTAAAGCGCAAAAAAAACCATCGGATTGGCTCCGATGGTTGGTATCATTTTTAGCACTGGTTATTTAAGCGAGATCGAAGCGATCGGCGTTCATCACCTTATTCCACGCGGCTACAAAGTCGTGTAAGAACTTGGTTTGTGCATCACTTTGGGCATACACTTCGGCAAGTGCCCGCAACTGCGAGTTGGAACCAAATACCAAATCAACTCGGGTGGCGGTCCATTTTAATGCGCCATTAGTTCGCTCACGTCCTTCAAATACGCCTTTTTCTGTGGCACTTGGTTTCCACTCGGTTGCCATATCTAGCAGATTCACAAAGAAGTCATTACTCAACTGCTCTGGTCGCTGGGTCAATACCCCATGTTGCGTTTGCTGATAGTTGGCATTGAGGACTCGCATGCCGCCAATCAGTACCGTCATTTCGGGAGCACTTAAACCAAGTAGTTGTGCCTTATCAAGCAATAGTTCTTCCGACGACACGCTGTAGCTCGCTTTTAGATAATTGCGGAATCCGTCTGCGATAGGCTCTAAGGGTTCGAACGCTGTGACGTCAGTTTGTTGCTGCGAGGCATCATTGCGCCCGGCACTAAACGGAACTTCAAGCTTTTGTCCGGCTGCTAGCGCTGCTTGTTCAATGGCAGCGTTACCGCCCAGTACGATTAGATCAGCGAGCGAGACCTGTTTGTTATTGCTCTGGGCTTGATTAAACTCGCTTTGAATGGCTTCTAGTACCGCTAATACCTTGGCTAACTGAGCGGGTTGATTGGCCTGCCAGTCTTTTTGTGGTGCAAGGCGGATCCGAGCCCCATTGGCGCCACCGCGTAGATCCGAACCGCGGAAGGTCGAGGCCGAAGCCCAAGCCGTTGCAACTAGCTCAGATACCGATAGTCCAGAATTTAACAATTTTACTTTGAGCGCCTTAATATCGGCGTCGTCGATGATTGCATGTTCTACCGCTGGAATAGGATCTTGCCAAATTAATTCTTCGGCAGGGACTTCTGGGCCGAGGTAGCGTTGAACAGGTCCCATGTCGCGGTGAGTTAGTTTGAACCATGCGCGAGCGAAGGCGTCGGCAAATTCTTCAGGATTTTGATGAAAATGCTGAGATATCTTGCGATAGGCGGGATCTTCGCGAAGTGCAATGTCTGAGGTTGCCATCATTGGCGCATGGCTTCTCGACGGATCGTGAGCATCGGGGACGCTATTTTTGGCGCTATTGCCTGTTGGTGTCCACTGTTGGGCACCGGCTGGGCTTTTGGTGAGTTGCCACTCGTTACCAAATAGGGTTTCAAAGAAGCTGTTATCCCATTGCGTTGGCGTGGCAGTCCAAGCGCCTTCTAAACCGCTAGAAATAGTGTCCACACCCTTGCCTGAGCCCATACTATTGTGCCAACCTAAACCTTGTTGCTCGATGGACGCGGCTTCTGGTTCGGCACCGACCTGCGCGGCATCACCTGCGCCGTGTGTTTTACCAAAGGTATGACCGCCAGCGATCAGCGCCACCGTTTCATAGTCATCCATGGCCATGCGGGCAAAGGTTTCACGAATATCCTTGGCTGAGGCAAGGGGATCGGGGTCGCCATTGGGCCCTTCTGGATTCACGTAAATTAAGCCCATTTGTACGGCGGCTAAAGGATTTTCTAGATCGCGTTCTCCGTTGTAACGTTTGTCATCTAACCATTCTCGCTCTGTTCCCCAATAGATGTCTTCTTCGGGTTGCCATATATCGACGCGCCCGCCAGCAAAACCAAAGGTTTTTAGGCCCATCGATTCTAATGCGACATTACCGCTTAAGATCATCAAGTCTGCCCAAGAAATTTTGTTTCCGTATTTCTGTTTAATTGGCCAGAGTAAGCGGCGAGCCTTGTCTAAGTTCACGTTGTCAGGCCAACTATTAAGGGGAGCAAAACGTTGACTACCGCTGCCAGCACCGCCACGGCCATCACCGGTGCGATAGGTGCCTGCACTGTGCCATGCCATGCGAATAAAAAACGGTCCATAATGGCCGTAATCGGCTGGCCACCAATCTTGTGAATCGGTCATTAAGGCTTGAAGATCATGTTTAAGTGCTGCGAAGTCGAGGCTTTTAAATGCTTGCGCATAGTCAAAGTTTTCACCGAGCGGGTTTGATTCTTTACTGTGTTGGTGAAGAATATTGAGGTTGAGTTGATTCGGCCACCAATCTTGATTGGCGGTGCCCTTATCAGCAACTTTAGTTCGAGAGCCGTGCATCACTGGGCATTTTCCGGCGCTTACCGCATTATTTTTATCCATTATTCTCTCCACTTTGGTTTATGGTATTGCTTGGTTGTAGGGGTGACCCTTACTGTTCGTAAACATCATAGTTTAATATATCGTAATTGGTGTAACCGTTTGTTTTTATTGCTGTGATAGTTTTTATCTATGGTTTGAATTGGTATTCATGAAGGAGTACATACTCAGATGAAAAGCCTAACAGATTTACCGGGATTGGGGCCAAAATCAGCTCAAATGCTTGAGCAAGCAGGAATTATTTCGCTAGAGGACCTACGTGAGTTAGGCGCAATCCGAGCTTTTATCAAGGTGAAGCAGTTCGGTGCAACTCAGCCTAGTTTAAATCTATTGTATGCTTTGGTAGGAGCCTTAGAGGGAAAACATTGCTTAAGCATCGCCAAACAACAAAAAGCAGAGCTGATTATGGTTTTAGAAGGCTACCAAGAGCTGGAAAAATTATTTACAGAGTAGGGCAAGCCTTTAAGCCTAATATCATCATAGGGTCTGGTCTGCATTTTACTCGTGTTGCCAAGCTGTTGAGTATTTATGGAGCCATTATTGTGAGTGAACAAGGAAGTAGCCATGATTCAAATTTCCAATAGTGTTTGGGTCGGTGAGGGCGAAACGGTGCCATTTTTTGGCTTGCCTTATAGTACCCGTATGACTGTGATCCGTTTATCGTGCGGTTCATTGTGGCTACACAGCCCAATTCGTTGGACAAGTCAGTTACAACAACAATTGGATCAACTTGGTCCGGTTAAGTATTTAGTGGCGCCAAATAAATTGCATCATTTGTTTATTAGTGAGTGGCAACAGCAGCACCCTCAGGCTCAGATTTTTGCTACTAAAGCTTTACAAACGAAGCGCAAAGATATTCGTTTTGACGGATTATTTACGCCAAATATCCCCGGCCCTTGGCAAGCTGATATCGCGCAATTGTTATTTACTGGTTCTGTCGCGATGGAAGAATGTGTGTTTTTTCATAAGCCCTCTCAGGTGTTGATTGTGACCGATCTGGTCGAGAATTTTTCACCCGAGGTTTTTACGCCAATTCAGCGCCATGTCGCAAAAGCCACCGGGATCCTTGCGCCCCATGGCAAAATGCCCATCGATTGGCGCCTTAGTTTTATCTTTGGTAAAAGTGAGGCCAGGCAACACCTACAGCAGATCTTGAGCTGGCAGCCGAAAGTTCTGATCATGGCCCACGGCCTGATCGTTAACCATGAAGTTGACAAGTTTTTACGTCGCTCGTTTGCTTGGCTCGGGTTGACTTAGCGGCTTAGGGGCTCTGTTCGCAGGGAGAGGTCACGATGAACATTTGGCGCACAGGGTATCGCTTGATTTGTTGTGGGTTCTACTGGTCAAGTTTTAGCTAAAATACAAGCCCTGGAGAGATGAGAGCGAGATACCTTCAGCTACCCGATTAAGTTTCTCTGGCAAGTTAAATAACAAACCTACCAGAGCATGTTCTGAGATATTTTACTTATTAGAATTACAACAAAGGTCAAACTTGTTATCAAAGCACCGACTGAAAATTACCTTTGAGGCGCATACAGTCATGTTTGGGCGGTAACCCAAATTGTTTCGAATACTCACGACTGAATTGTGAGGGTTCTTTGTAGCCGACTTCAAACCCCGCTTCTGCGGCGGCATATCCCTCCACCAACATAAGCCGTCTTGCTGCCATCAATCGCAAATGACTTCTGAACCGAATCGGACTTGTCCCAGTGACGTCTTTAAAATGTTTATAAAAACCTGACTGTCCCATATTTGCGATGCTGGCCAGTTTATTGATGGATATCGATTCGGTGAAATGGGTTTCTAACCATGTTATCGCTTTTTTTATACGACGCAGTCGGCTGTTTGCTGTCGCCATCTGAACAAGGACCGTATGAGATTGCGGGTTCTGAAGTAGCCTCCAAATCAGCTCTCTTTCAATTAATGGTGACAACACCGCGATATTTTGTGGGCATTGCAGCGTCTCGGTCAGCCTTACTACAGTATCGACCAATTGATCATCCATTGATCCCAGATTTAATCCGGAAGTCGTGCCTTCACTATCGCTTGTTTTGGTACATAGCTCGGTCAATTCTGCGATGAGTGCAGAATCCAGATCCAGTCGCAGGCAAAGATACGGACTACTTTTTGTAGCTTCTGTGACTGCGCCAAAAACGGGTAGCTGTACAGAGCCTAACAGGTAGTGCGCGGAGTCGTAATGGTAAATCTGATTGTTGAGTCTAGCCTCTTTCCTCCCTTGTGCAACCACACATATTGCTGGTTCGTAAAGAACCAGCTCAGGCGTGGTGGGTATGGAGGATCTCATAATCGAAACCCGTGGAATTGGTGTCTGAAAAATACCATCATCGTTCGAGAAATCGAGTAATAGCTTTGCCAGATCGCATATCGTACGCATATATCAGCACTCCATTCCTGTATTACTTAATTCAGAACACTAATTAGAATATGGAGGATGATACAAGAATTATGGGAAAGAGTCATACCGACTACTTGTGCTTTTCATCCACGATAACTACCAGTGAGCCTTGAGGCTCAAATTTGAAAATTAGCACAAAGGTTACTTATGAAGAAAACATGGTTCATTACGGGCGCATCTCGCGGTATCGGCTTCGAAATTGCACAAGCGGCACTGGTCTCTGGTGACAATGTCGTCGCAACAGCACGTAACGTAAGAAGGCTTCGGGAGCAATTGGGCTCAGAAATCCAACCACAGCTAGAATGTATTGAGCTAGACGTGAATAATTATATTCAGGCGAAAGAGGCTGTCAGCTGGTCAATTGAGCGATTTGCTAGTATTGAAGTTTTGGTGAACAATGCTGGTTTCGGTCAGCTCGGTCACTTTGAAACCGTTGAGCAGCGTGCTATAGAGCAACAATTCTCTACTAATGTTTTTGGTCTGATGCACGTGACCCGTGCAGTATTGCCAGCTATGCGCAGGCAGCAACGCGGGCACATTCTGAATTTGTCATCTATTGGTGGTGCTCTGGGCTTTGACGGCGCTGCCATCTATTGTGCTGCAAAATTTGCTGTAGAAGGATTCTCAGAAAGCCTCGCGTTGGAAGTGGCCCGCTTTGGCATCGATGTCACTATTGTTGAACCAGGCTTTTTTCGAACAGACTTTTTGGATGACTCTTCTGTACGTTATGGCCAAATTGAATTACAAGACTATACGGATGTCGCAAATACTCAAAAATCACAATACGATGAATATAGCCATGCGCAACTCGGTGACCCTAAAAGGCTTGCCCAACTCATTGTGAATACTGCGGGTATAAGCCCGGCACCACTTCGACTAGTCGCAGGTAGCGATGCTCTTTCTATGTCTCGGGACATCCTAAATAATCGTATGAAAGAACTAGAACTATGGGCCGATATTACAGTAACAACAGATCATCAGGAGGAGTAATTCTAGTTGGGACTTGAAAATAAACTAGCTCCATAGCGGCAATGCTGCTTGGCCTTATGTACGCGCAGATCTTCTGTAGGAAGATCAGCGTTTAATCACACGATGATGAATAAACGCTAAGGACTCGCGAATGGCAAGGGCATTACCGTGAGGGAATGTCTGAAGCAAGCGGACGTTTTTTAGATAAAGACTCCCAATGCCGCTTTATTTTGTAATGGTTGGGACACGGTGAAGGCCCAAACCTGAAAATCAATGAGGAGCCTGTGCAGCTCATTCGTTCTATATCCGATCGGACATAGAAACAGTGGCGCAAAATCAGAAGCCGTCATTGGAATGCAAAGGTGCGAATCGGCCGTTGTATTTTAAACATTTTCAGGAAACGCCCTGTGCGGAGCCGCATGCAGGGTGTTGTGGAGGCTGGAGGCTAGATACCTCCGGCTACCCGATTAGCCATTTTCTATGGGTTGCCGTATTACTGTTTTCCAATTTTCAGGGGCAGCTTTACGAATATCACTCAAGTAAATCTCATGGTGCTTACCGGCTTGCGTGTATTCGTTGGCATGGATAAATTCATGGACACGCTCAACCGTTGGTCCCTCTTCTGAAAAAGGTCCAATGTGCATAGTCTGTGCTGATATACCTTCACAAAATAACTCAAAACGAACCTTTGGCAATGCCTCTAAATTCTTTTTTTCCTTTACCTGCTTGTAGGCTTCTAAGAACAGATCTTGTGTCACATGTTTCGGTTGCATAATCATAGACGTCCATTTCCATTTGCTCTTGTCGTTGATGTCAAATAGAGACATGTCATCAACCCACCAAAGCCCTTCCAATGGCATGACGCCGTAGTCAATTTCTAATTCGCCTTTCTTGACCATGAATTTGAGAGCATACGACAAGGCGTAGAGAGCCTCGATTGCGTCACTGTAGTCTTTCGCTGTATTCGGATCACCCTGGCCATCAATCATCAGGAAATTCATTTCTGGGACATCAACAATCTCAACGCTCTTTGGGGAAGGTTTGTATAGGTGTTTCAACTCTTTCTTATAGTCAATTTTCTTCATTATTTATCCTTGGCTAAGGCCTTACTAAGTTGCAGCTAACCGCTATAGAACTCAAGCAAAGCCACCTTAACCATAGACTAAACCTAAAATGCCGAGCGTTCGCTGTCGACTTGAGTAATTTGTGTACGCCCGGCAGGGGCATGAACGAATGATGTGAAAGTCCTCTGTAGGAAGGTCACCGTTTAGTAACTCTTTCATTATTAAACGCTAAGGACTTGCGAATGGCAAGGGCATTACCGTGAGGGAATGTTTGAAGCAAGCCGGACGACTTTTTATTTAAAGAGAGGGCGAGCTGATGAACAAGAACATTATACGAGGCGTAGGCTGGAGGCGAGTTGGCACAAGACAACGTAGCCAAGTGATCTAACGGTCACCGTAAATAATGCAGCAGTGCAGAAAAAAGAGAAAGTGCATGTTCTACTTCTTATAAATAAAGAGTGGGGGAGCTGTAGTGGCATAGTGAATGATTAACTGACTCCATGGCGATTTAAGCAGACGGTTTTTTTAGATAAAGAGTCCCAATACCGTTTTATTGTGTAGTGGTTGGGACATAGTGAAGACCTGAACCTGAAAATCAATGAGGAGCCAGTGCTGCTCACTCGTTCTATATCCGATCGGACTTAGAAACAGTGGCACAAAATCAGAAGCCGTCATTGGAATGCAAAGGCGCGAATCGACCGTTGTATTTTAAACATTTTCAGGAAACGCCCTGTGCGGAGCCGCATGCAGGGTGTAGTGGGGGCTGGAGGCTAGATACCTACGGCTACCCGATTCGGTTTTTGCATACATATAATACTATAAAAACTAAATATGATTAGTTACACTGACGAAAATCTAAACTATTTATAAACTCCACCAGTTTGTTCGCATGAGCAACGGCACGTTGTTCAACTTCCAATTTATCACCGTAACTATCTGGAATGTAAACCATGTTGTGGGAAACAATTGGTGGGTGATATATCATTCCGCAACGCTTAGCCATCTGTTGTAATGGCTTTAGAAACTCTTCAACAGTAAAGCTATTGAGCCCCCCCTCTGAGTAACTCTGATCAGGACCACCAATTGTCGTCGAGATCATAAACGATTTTCCTTTTAATTTATCACCAGTATCTCCGTGAGCAAAACCATGCAAAAATACTCTATCTAACCACTCTTTCAGCATTCCAGGCATGCTATACCAATGAAATGGGTATTGAAAAATAACTATGTCAGCTCCTAACAGTGCTTTTTGCTCCGCATCGACGTTAATGTTAAAGTCAGGATACATTCTATAAAGATCTCTTACTTCAATATTATCTCTATCAACCAGCCTCTCTATAATAATTTTATTAGCGATTGATTGTTCATTTACATCCGGATGCGCAAGTGCAATTAAAACCTTCATAACTTATCCCTTAATTTATTAAACATATACGTAGCATCTCATTGCTACCAATATTGTTGCTCAGACACCTGAAGAGTAAACTAAGTAGAAATTCAAAGTAAGTACGCACATTTTTGGTATGTAGTATCATTTTGTATACTAAGGGAGAGTTATCATGAGTCACAGCGACTATGACTGCAATAATGGTTGTCCAGTTGAAGCCACGTTAGAAGTTATTGGCGGAAAATGGAAAGGGATAGTACTTTACCATCTACTTTCAGAAACGATCCGTTTTAATGAATTACGCCGTTTAATGCCAGAAATTACACAACGAATGCTAACAAAACAGCTAAGAGAACTAGAAGCCGACAATCTGATTTCGAGAAAGATATACGCAGAAGTTCCCCCAAAAGTTGAATACTCAATAACGACCTACGGAAAATCCCTGACTCCCATAATAGAAGCGCTACATGCATGGGGCGTTCAACATTTGAAGAAATAAACTAGACACCCATTCTAAAAACAAAATCAATAATAACACCTTTTCGCGGCACTTAACCTATATAACCTTTAGGCACATCGTGATTGATTCAATGGGTTTAAAGGTGTTTGGTGAAGGAGAATGGAAGGTGCGTAAGCACGGCAAAGAAAAGCGCCGAGTATGGCGTAAACTCCACCTTGCCGTTGATACTGATACGCATGAAATAGTGAGCATGGTGGCATCACTCGATTCAGTGCATGAGTGCGAAGCCTTACCCACACAGCTAAACCCACTTCGTCGCAAAATTCGAAAAGTCTCGGCGGATGGGGATTATGACACTAAACGCTGCTATGGGGTATTGGAACGAAAAAGAATAGCCCCGGTGATCCCACCGAGGCAAAACGCCGCTTACTGGGAGGAAGGCCATCCTCGCAACCAAGCCGTTGAAGCCCTGCAAAATGACCAACTAGAAGAATGGAAAACCCAATCGGGTTATCACGAGTGTTCACTGTCAGAGACGGCCATGTACCGCTACAAACAGCTGACGAGTGATAAGTTGAGCTTACGTCATTACAACGCCCAAGCGGGTGAAATGATGGTAAGTGTCAGTGCATTAAACAAAATGACTAGGCTAGGTATGCCTGTTTGTCAGGTAACTGGCTAAATAAAGTAAGAGCCTAGAATAACTGCACCTTGAGTTTGGATTTGATCAACAAGGCCCATAACAAGCACTCGACGCGAAGACTTTACTTAAGCGTTGATGGGGGGCGAATACTTCGCCACAATCATGGGTGTCTAATATAATTTACGATATGCGTATGATTGCTCATGACCGCATAGGCGCACACATCAATGGCGAACACCTCCGCTAGCTTTAGCAAATAGTCTTCTACCCATTGGCGGCGATGGTCATAACTCTTGCCTGTTTGCTTATCCTCACCACACAAATAAGCCCGACGTACACAGCGGGAAACACAGTGGTAATAAGGCGTATCATCCAAGCTTACTTGCGATTTTCTAGGCTGAGGCATAATGATAACTCCCCCAAATAAACCACTGTTGATAGTTTAGACCATAATAAGCGTTTCGTTAGTTGGGGTATCTTGTCTGACGCGTTGTTTGACGCGATACCGTGCTTAACTAAATGACGATAAAGCCAAAACCCACAAGGCCCAGCTTCATAAACTACACAAAGATGACTAGCCAAGTATTTATGTTTTTGATAGAATTATCGATAAATTTTTTGATAGAGTAAATATTGGTGGGGATGGTGCCATGGAACACGGGCTCATCTCTCGAATTATCAATACAATAAGCGACATCTGTGGTTTCTTTGTGAACGTCTAGTCCAATGAAAAACGTGCTAGATTTAGACGTGTCGATCTCCTGTTCTGTTATGACTTCCATCTAACAGTGTGGCTCTAGTTTGACGAATCCACGATAAACGCAGGAGGTCGACACTTTCACCAGGGGATCATTATGTCTGGGGTGTAAAGGGTTGCATCACGTATATTTATTCACATTAAACTTTACAATTATTAAAGGATTAAAATTGAAAGAGTGTCCAATCATTATTGATTTAAAATTAGATGAAAAAAGCCTAAAAGCTATTGAGGAAATAAAACAAATATACAACTTGAAAAAGATTGGTAGATACGCTCTATTCATGGCCATATTTATTCTATTTTTGGAGGTAGTGTAAAAAGGGGAGCGTCTAGTTCAGGTGTTTCCACTGTTATGAATGCTATTCCTAATGGCACAGCCAAGGAAGTACTAAATGGTTCAGGTAAAGTTGTTATTTCTGAGGCGAATCAAACAAGCTATAATATTTATATGGCTAATTGGGAGTATTTTTACCAATCCTTTGATGCTTTTGATAAAATAGCACAAGAAAGAATTGAATTTATTGCATTTAATCAAGGTCAAGCTCATATCTCTAAGCCTAAAGAATATAAATTTTGGAAGGCTATATATTTAGGTTGTAAATATAATGCTAAATAAAATTATTTTCACATTGTTACTGACACTTCCATTCTATTCTATAGCTGAAATTTCAGAGGAAGCTAAATATGCTTCTTTTTTGGTCCAGGTTAACTTAACTAAATATAGTGAGAAAAGTGAGCGCTGTCGTAATAAAATGAGATCTTTTACGTTGTCATCAACTGACAGAGCCCGCCTAAAAAAATTACCTAAAGAGGCCTCAAAAGGTTTAACGAAGTTACTTGATGACGCGCTTCTACAATGTACTCAGCCTGAAATATTTAATTTAGCTAATTCATTACTTATTCTTGAGGAACAAAATGCTTTAGAAAAATCTTCTGTTATTAAGGAGCAGGTACATTTAATTAGGAAGCTTGTTTTTTCTAAAACTTCTATTCAACCAAATATAGAGTACTCACAATTATCACCAGGATTACAGTCTAAGTTAAATAAAATTGATTTTTTAAAGTATCCTTTTGATATGTTTGTCGTTATTGAAGGTGCTTGGGGCCTCCCTCATTAATGCACCATAACAGGGCGAGCGCATGAGTATTTTTTAAGCATAAAGTGGTTATAGGTTGAATAACATCTTACTAAGCCACAATTAAACTGCCTGCGCTTTTACTCTCTATCCTTTACGCCGTGCTCAATTTGAGCAAAAAGAAGAGCATAGACATCCATGTTAAAAACTACAGGGACAGTAACAACGTTAGTGAAGTGAACACCACTGAAATCATTTAGTCCTCAGGTTATTGTCATGCCGATTAACGGCTAAATTCACAGTAGGTGACTCAGTTTGATGCAATTAACCAGACAGTCATCCCAACGAGCTGCTTTAGAATGACAATCTTGTTATTTCTTGCCATGCCTAGCTAGAATATATAAGGGCTCGCCAAATTGTTGTGAAGTCATGTCCGCATCTCTGCTATACCAACTCCCAACTCCCAACTCCCAACTCCCAACTCTTAGCTGCTAACGCGCCACCTATAACTGCAGTTAATATCGCCATCGGTAAACGTAAGTGAATAATCATGATTTGAACTGAATCTTCACCAGAAATGGAAAGCCAAATAAAGTTAAAGATCGCTTTCAGCCCCCTTGTTGCATCAAGTATAGAGTGTCCAGAAGCAGTACTTTTTATTTTTTCTTAATATTCAATTGCTTAATGTTAATTTCTTGTCAATATATTGCCTATTTTGTGTCAAATGCAAATGATGTTTATTTGCATTATCGTTAGCAAGTGGATAGTGTGACGCAGTCTTCAAGGCAGTTCAGTATTAATCGGTTAGCAAAATAGATAAGGACTCATATAAAATGTACAAAATATTACTTGGCTTAATCGCAGTTATTTTTAGTCAGGTTTCGTTTGCAAAACTCACCACTGTCACGGATGTTATTGATCGTGAAGTCACTTTTAATGCCCCAGCGCAACGTGTAGTTGTTGGCTTTTATCCAGAAGACTATATGGCAATAGGTACTGAAGCGGCATTTGATAATGTTGTTGGGATGGCAAAATACATGTGGGAAACTCGCACTGAAAACTGGGAGTTATATGTAAAACACCGTCCTTCTTTAAAAAATATTCCTGACATGGGTCGAGTGGATACCAACTCTTTCTCTGTTGAAAAGGTCATAGCACTAAACCCTGATCTATTGATGCTAGCCGAGTGGCAATATAAAGCGCTGGGGAGTGAAGTATCACGCTTCGAGTCTGTAGGGATCCCGATTATCGTTGTTGATTACAATGCCCAAACCGTAGAGCGTCATGTTAAGAGTACTGAGCTAATAGGTGTTATTACTGGCCAGGAAGAGCGCGCAGCCAAAATTTCGAGTGAGTACCAGCAAAGTGTAGAGATGATCAACGCTAGGTTAAAAGAAGCCAACCTACCTAAACCAAAGGTTTATACTGAATACGGAGGTGCCGGCGTGGAAGAAATTGGTTATACGTTTGGTAAAAACATGTGGGGTGCTATTTCCACAATGGCTGGCGCAGATAATATCGCAGCTCCTTATGTCGAATGGTGGGGAAAACTCAATCCTGAACAAATTATTGCCGCTAACCCAGACATTGTCGTTATCACTGGTTATGAATCTGGTCGAGCAAATAAAACAGCGATGGTTATGGGACAAGGAGTTGATGAAGAGTTAGCGAAGCAACGTCTTCTCGGCTATAAAAATCGCGATGACTGGACAACGTTAGCAGCTGTGAAAAACAATCGAATCTATGGTGCATATCACGGTGCGGTTCGGACGATTTTGGATGGTGCTATGATCCAATATTACGCCAAGATAATGTATCCGGAAGTTTTTAAAGATTTAGACCCAGTTGAGTATTACCAAAATTTCTATAAAAAATACCTACCTGTTCGTCCGAAAGGCACGTTTATGACTCACTTATAGTTGATTATTTACAAGTAACAATACGGGAGTCAGTGACTCCCTAACAAGATAGCTAGACAGCGATTCCTGTTTTAAAACGTCTTCTTATTTTTCCAGCGTAGAGCTTGTATTGAGAAAACGATCTAGCTTGGTGAGCGCAGCACCACAAAGAACACTCTTGGTTGCAAGTCCCAGAGTGTGAAGACGTTTTTGAGGAATCGAGGGGCGATTCAACATTGCAACGCGATGAAAACTATAACTCAATATGCTTAAACAAAAAGTTGGGAGAGACGCATATTCTAGGACAAGCAATGCTTGACCAGCCACCATGTTATAGGCCAAATTAAGAGTGTGTATTCCCCTCTAACGCTTATTTAAGTAAGTGCTCTACAGACACATTACTTTTAAAAAATTGATACACATACAATCAATCTAATATCAAACTTAGCCGTATTATCTTCATTGGTAAAGATGGAATTGCTTACTGGCTAGTGATGTGAAAAGGTTGATCATGGTAACAAATAACTAGACTGTCATCCCAACTCCCCAAACACATGTTTGCGCTATTGTGAGCAATGATGCAGCAAGCCATTTATAGGATTTAGTCGTGATTTGTCAGAACGTGGGTAAAATCGAGTATGAGCGACTATCCGTTATTGGTTGAGGATACCGCCCCTTATATTAGGCGCTAGCGGTTTATATTGCGGTTAATGCTGTCGCCTATCGTTAGTGGGATGTGTTTGCGCATATCATTGAGTTAAGCCATAACCACGATAAACCGAGAACCACAGCTCTAAGTTTACTGCTGCAAGCATTGCACAATCTGTTGTGGTGTTCACTTAAGCAGCTGAAGCTGCTGGTTAGGTTCGATAATGACATTTAGCCCAGTGGCATGATCGAGCTGCATTTTATATTACTTGTCCTGAACATTTTCTCAATATTGAGTGATTTAATTGTATCTAAGTCATTTATTCATTTGTTGGGGGTCGCTCCGCAAGCACAATCATTCTTACAATGATTGTTGTGTAAGCGACATTGATGAGGGCTTTGTGGCACGCACTTGCGACAAAAACTTCTTAGTGATGATTTATTCTTGTTTTTATTCAACGACTTATGGTTTTTATTCCAGTTGGCTCGGTATTCGCAATAGTTACTGCGGGAACCGTTTATCAAGCTAAAGGAAGAAAATATTATGGCTATTCGTCAATGTGCAATTTACGGAAAAGGTGGTATTGGTAAATCAACTACTACCCAAAACTTAGTAGGTGCTTTAGCAGAAGCTGGCAAGAAAGTAATGATTATCGGCTGTGATCCTAAAGCGGATTCAACCCGCCTTATTTTACATGCAAAAGCGCAAAACACCATTATGGAAATGGCTGCTGATGCGGGTTCTGTAGAAGATATCGAATTAGAAGATGTACTTAAAGTCGGTTACGGCGGTGTTCGTTGTGTTGAGTCTGGCGGTCCTGAGCCAGGTGTAGGTTGTGCGGGTCGTGGTGTGATTACTGCGATTAACTTCTTAGAAGAAGAAGGCGCCTATGAAGAAGATCTCGATTTCGTATTCTACGACGTATTGGGTGACGTGGTTTGTGGTGGTTTCGCTATGCCTATTCGCGAAAACAAAGCGCAAGAAATCTACATCGTGGTATCGGGTGAGATGATGGCGATGTATGCCGCAAACAACATCTCTAAAGGGATTTGTAAATATGCTGCCACCGGTAGTGTTCGTTTAGCGGGTCTGATTTGTAACTCACGTAAATGTGACCGTGAAGATGAACTGATTGAAGCGCTTGCGGCCAAAATTGGTACTCAAATGATCCACTTTGTACCGCGTGACAACGTTGTACAACAAGCTGAAATTCGTCGTATGACCGTGATTGAGTACAACCCTAAATGTAATCAAGCCGATGAATATCGCGCCCTCGCCAATAAAATCATCAACAACAAGTTATTTGTCGTTCCGACTCCTGTGACTATGGATGAGTTAGAAGAGTTGCTTATGGAATTCGGCATCATGGACGCAGAAGACGAGTCGATCATTGGTCAAGTTGCTGAAGAAGTGACCGCCTAATCATTCACCAACCAAGTGATCTTATTGATGCTATAGGAGGCAGCAATGTCTAACAATAAAGCAGAAACTCAAGCGCTGATTGATGAAGTGCTAGAAGTTTATCCAGAAAAAGCCAAAGCGGATCGTAAAAAGCACCTCGATGCCAACGACAGTGGAACGGGTAGTTGTATTACCGCTAACCGTAAGTCGTTGCCAGGGGTGATGACCGCGCGGGGCTGTGCTTACGCGGGTTCGAAAGGAGTTGTGTGGGGACCAATTAAAGATATGGTGCATATCTCTCATGGTCCTGTGGGTTGTGGCCAATACTCACGCGCTGGCCGTCGTAACTATTATACCGGTTATACCGGGGTAAACAGCTTCGGCACCATGAACTTTACCTCTGATTTCCAAGAGCGCGACATTGTGTTTGGGGGCGATAAAAAACTTGCCACCATGATCGACGAAGTGGAAATGTTGTTTCCATTAGCGAGCGGGATTTCTATTCAATCAGAATGTCCTGTCGGGCTGATCGGTGATGATATCGAAGCGGTTGCTAAAACCAAAGGTGCAGAAATCGGTAAAACCATCGTGCCAGTGCGTTGTGAAGGTTTCCGTGGGGTGAGTCAGTCGCTGGGTCACCACATCGCCAACGATACTTTACGAGATTACGTCTTGGATAAGTCGGAAGGTAAAGAAGTCGCGACCACCGATTACGATGTGGCCATCATTGGTGATTACAACATTGGTGGTGATGCCTGGTCTTCACGGATCTTATTGGAAGAAATTGGTTTACGGGTCGTGGCGCAGTGGTCGGGTGACGGTACCTTACCAGAGCTTGAAAATACCCCTTCGGTGAAGCTTAACCTAGTTCACTGTTATCGTTCGATGAACTACATCTGTCGCCACATGGAAGAAAAATACGGTGTGCCATGGATGGAATACAACCTATTTGGTCCCACTAAGTGTGAAGAGTCCTTACGCGCTATTGCGGCCAAGTTCGATGAGAAAATTCAGGCCAAGGCTGAAGAAGTGATTGCTGGTTACAAAGCGCAATGGCAAGCCGTTGTCGACAAGTACCGTCCTCGCTTAGAAGGCAAAAAAGTTATGTTGTATGTGGGTGGTTTACGTCCGCGTCACGTGATTGGTGCCTATGAAGATTTAGGCATGGAAATTGTTGGTGCGGGTTATGAATTTGGTCATAACGATGATTACAGCAAAACCGTCCCTGAAGTGAAAGATGCCACCTTGATTTACGATGACGTAACAGGTTACGAGTTAGAAGCATTTGCCGACAAACTGAAACCCGATCTGATTGGTGCCGGTGTGAAAGAAAAATACATCTTCCAAAAAATGGGGATCCCATTCCGTCAAATGCACAGCTGGGATTATTCCGGTCCTTATCATGGCTTCGATGGGTTTGCTATCTTCGCCCGCGACATGGACATGACGCTGAACAACCCTTGTTGGAATAAGTTAACGCCACCATGGAAGGCGGATAAGACAGAAAATCAAGCAGCTGCTTAAGCGCAGTCTAGTTTGCTTAGCAAGGTCAGGATGAGTGCAACCGCACTTGAGTGTTTAACTCAATCCGTTAGTTCACAGATGAGTGGCGCGGAAGGAGATATAAAATGAGTCAATCAGTAGACGATATCAAAGCTGGCTACCCGCTGTTTCAGCAGCCAGAATATCAAGACATGATGGCGCGCAAACGTGCCGATCATGAAGAAGGCGTGAGTGACGAGAAGATCAAAGAAGTCTTTGAGTGGACCACCACTGAAGCGTACCAAGAGCTTAACTTTTCACGCAAAACCTTAACTATCGATCCCGCAAAGGCCTGCCAACCACTTGGTTCGGTATTATGTGCCTTGGGTTTCGAAAAAACCCTCCCTTATGTACATGGTTCGCAAGGATGTGTGGCTTATTTCCGCACTTACTTTAACCGTCACTTTAAAGAGCCAGTGGCTTGTGTGTCAGATTCAATGACCGAAGATGCAGCGGTATTTGGCGGCCAAAAAAATATGTACGACGGTCTTCAAAACTCCTTGGCATTGTACAAGCCAGAGGTGATTGCGGTTTCTACTACCTGTATGGCGGAAGTTATTGGTGATGACTTGAATGCCTTCATTGGTAATGCCAAGAAAGAGGGTTACATCCCAGAAGACTTGCCAACCCCATTTGCCCATACACCGAGTTTTGTGGGCAGTCATGTCACCGGTTGGGATGGCATGTTTGAGGGCTTTGCCAAGTATTTCACGGGCAAAAACATGGACGATAAGGTGGTCGCTAGTAATGGCAAAATCAACCTTATTCCCGGCTTTGAAACCTACTTAGGAAACTACCGAGTCATCCATAGCATGCTGCAGCAGATGGATGTTAATTACAGTCTATTGAGTGATCCTTCGGAAGTACTCGATACGCCAGCTGATGGCGAATATCGTATGTACGCAGGCGGTACACCGCTGGCTGAGCTAGAAGATGCACCAAACGCGATTACCACCATTTTGCTGCAACCCGATCAGTTGGTAAAAACCAAGAAGTTTGTGGAAGGCGTTTGGAAGCATGAAGTGCCTACGCTCAATATTCCAATGGGCTTAGATTGGACCGATGAATTCTTAATGAAGATTTCTGAACTCACTGGCAAAGCGATCCCTGAATCACTGGCGACCCAGCGTGGCCGTTTAGTAGACATGATGACAGACTCGCATACTTGGCTACATGGCGTAAGCTTCTCTATCTATGGCGACCCAGATTACTTAATGGGTTTAACTAAATTCCTGATGGAATTGGGCTGTGAAATTAAACACATCTTATGTAATAACGCCGCTAAACGCTGGCGTAAGAAGATGGAAGCCTTGATTGCGCAATCGCCAACTACGGCCAATGCTGAAATTCACGTCGGTAAAGATCTATGGCATTTCCGTTCATTGGTGTTCACTAATAAACCTGACTTTATGATTGGTAACTCATACGCCAAATTCATCCAACGCGATACCAAAGCCAAGGGTGAAGAGTTTGAAGTACCCCTGATTCGACTTGGTTTCCCTATTTTTGATCGCCACCATCTGCATCGTAACACCACTTTAGGCTACGAAGGCGGCATGTATATGCTGACCACGCTGGTCAACGAAGTGTTGGCAAAACTCGATGAAGACACTTCAGAGCTGGGTAAAACAGACTACGGTTTCGATCTGGTTCGTTAAACCTCGTTATCTGTATGAAGCAATGGCCGGTGCACTGCTCCGGCCATCTTAAGGAATCTAAGTATGCCAAATCTTATTATTAGCCGTGAAGCTTCCGGTGCGCTGCAGGCTTATATCGCCAAGAAAGACCTGGAACTGCCCATTCAAAATTTACAGTTTGAGCAAAGCGACCAGTGGGGCGGAGAAATCGAACTCAGTGATGGGAGTAAATATTACATAGAACCCGTTAACCCAGAGCCTACCTTGCCTAAAACCTTTCGTGCCCGTCGAGCCTAATGTTTAGTTTTATCATCAGGAGAAAGTTATGAGCGTTTCAATGAGTGACCAGTTAGCCTTAAGGTTAGCCATGGCGTCGAAAGCGATGCCTGATATCGAATTAAAACAATTTGTCGATATCTTGGTGAAACACTGTGGTGAGCCGCTGACCGAGAAAAAGCTTCGTGCTTTAAGTCCCAAGGCTTTACGCGAAGTACTTCAGTCTTCAAGCGCTCATCTTGAACGCGGTCAAGTGAATCAAGTACATGCCATTTTTAGTTCGACTCAGATCAGTGCTATGCAACCACCAGAAGTGCCCGTGAGTCGCGAACTCTCTGGATCGGTGCTGCAATTAGCCGTGAGCTCGAACAATTTGGAAGATATAGACGGTCATTTTGGATCGTGCTTGCGATTTCTGATTTATCAGGTGAACTCACAGGGCTATCAATTAGTCGATGTGCGCCCAGTGGTGGAAAATAAAACAGGGGACGAACGGACCAGCTATTTGATCGAACTAATTGGTGATTGCCAATTGCTCGCGACCCTATCGATTGGCGGGCCAGCGGCGGCACGAGTTAGTCGTGCCGACATTTTGCCGCTGAAGCAATTAACCCCGCAGCCCAGCCAGATTATTTTAGAGCGTTTGCAAGAGGTGATGCAGGCCCCCCCACGATGGTTACAACGCTTGCTTGAGAAGCAACAAGCAATACCTACAGAGGACTGTTTATGCACACTGTAACAAACAAAGACATGAAACAATGCGGCTGTAAGGGTGAAGCGCACAACCATCAACCCAAACATCAACATGAGTGCCAATGCCAGCAAGAAGGGGGAGAGCATACAGCCGAACATCAATGTGGTTGTACTTCAGATCAAGGCGAAACCCAATTTGAAGCGCTGGATATGGCGATGCTCGGTAATTTAGTTCATCGCCTCGCGGACCCAGCCACTTTTGAGCAAAAGTTGAGTTGTTTTACCAAGCATCATCCTGGCGTTCGGGTGATCGTGTGTAGTGAGGACGACATGGCAGAACGTGAACCGTTTCTGGCCTGCGAACACTTTGACATATTTTTAATGGCTAACGGTATGGGCTGCGCCCGTATTACCGACGGTATTGAACTGGCCATTGGTGTAATTATTGCGATGCACGAAGAGTAGACCTTTGCCGCCACTATCAACCAATAAGCCTCCTCAATTTGCTATGAACCTATCGCAAATTGAGTGAGGCTGCCAATTCTGATCTTGAACCATTGCAGGGTTGTGACGAAGTCTGAATGCGTATTTAGAAGGGCTTAACGGTGTGTTATGCAACATTTCAGTTTTATCTTCGGCGTATAATATCAAAACTAAAAGTATCATCAGCGTAGTAATCGTTGGTATAGCAAAAAACTTCGCCTTGATCGCTATGATATATCTCTTCTAACAATATAAAGCTGGCAATTTCAGACTCAAGGTTTTCGATATCACGTCGGGTTAATACTGTCGATCTGATCTTCGTTTTTGCGTAGGAGATAGTGTTACCTGATTTCTCTAAAAAATCGAATAAAGAACCACATAAATCCTCTGTAGAAGCACCGCTGAGGGCATCCATTTTAAAACTGTGACGGTTAAATACGGCTACTTTACCATCGGCGTATCGAACACGCTCAATTTCTAGGTAGTTCTCACCTACATTGATATTTAATTTATTGGCGATGTGTTGGTCAGCGGATTTTACCTTGGTGTAACGTAAATCTGTGGAGGGCATTGCATCACAGCACTTAATCGCATCCGTCACACTAAATAGTTTACTGATATCGAGATTAAGGGTTGTCAGACCGCTTCGCAAATAAGCGCCTTTCCCTCGGACTCGATAAACAACACCTTCTTGGATCAGTTGAGCTAAGGCTTCTCGCAAGGTTGACCTAGATACATCGAATTGTTCACAAAGTGTTAATTCAGAAGGGATTTTTATATCTCCACTAAGCTTTGAATTCGCCGCTATCGCCAATATTTTAGACTTAATACTACCAGCAGCCACTTTCATTTTTCCCACGTTAGTTCTCCTTATAACAAACTTCATATTACGGGTATTTGTAATTAATGGAAAGGCAATTACAAATTTGAGAATTTGATCACGTTAATACTGAACCATTATACCGCACAATGGCATCGTTGTCAGACAGCGATGGGTTATTAAGTGATAAATAGGCTAATAAATAGCTTTTTAACCGTTAAAATTGATTTGGTGTCAGACATCGCGATTGATGGAACATTAATTTAACGATAAAGGACCCTACAGTGAATAAGTATTTTATTGGTATCGATATCGGTACCACCAATATCAAATCTGTACTATTTAATGAAAATTATAATCAGGTCTTCGCGGCTTCTCGAGCGAACTTTACGGCTCAGCAACAGGAGGGGTGGTCGGAACAAAATATGACTATGGTGTTGGAAAAAACCATAGAGACCTTAGTTGAGTTGGTGCAAAGCAGTGGTGTTTCGGCTAATCAAATAAAAGCAATTGGTATCAGTGGCCAAGGTGAGGGGGCTTGGTTAGTCGACAAAAATGGTGAGCCAGTTAGAGACGCGATTATTTGGAGCGACACTCGAGCGTCCGGTCTCATTGATTCATTGAGTGAAGATTTGGTTCAACAGCTCACCGATGAAACTGGTTCGCCACCCCATCCGGGTAATATGTCGATGGTGATGTTGTGGCTTGCAGAAAATGAACCAGAGTCTTTGAATAATGCTAAGTACTGTCTGTTTGCAAAGGATTGGATAAGGCTCGGTTTAACCGCTAAAGCAAATTTAGAAGTTAGTGATACTGGGACATCTATCATGTCTTTACAGCACAGCAAAGTTTCTAACCTCGTTTTGGAAAAACTGGGATTGACACAATACCGCGGACTACTTCCTAAACTCGGACAAAGTGCTGATGTTGTGGGAACGATTACAGCTAGGGTTGCTGAAGCGACAGGGCTTGACCCTGCTACTCAAGTTGTGATGGGGGGCGTCGACGTATCTTGTGCTGCACTTGGTTTAGGTGCCACCAAGCAAGGTGATGTATTCAGCATTTTGGGCACAACTTGTTGTACCGGTGTTATTTCTGAGCAAGCTCATGTGAAAGGTGAGGGGTTACGCTGTATTCCTGATGTTATTCCCAACTTATATATCGATTTAATCGCTACCTTATCAGGCACGCCGAACCTTGATTGGGCGATTGAAAATATCGCTGCAAGCAAAGACTTTTCCGAAGTTGAAAAACTAATTTCCCAAGTATCAGTTGGCAGTGGGGGGGTTTGGTATCACCCCTATATTGGCGGAGAAAGAGCCCCTTTTATGAATGTTAATGCAAGGGCTTCTTTCTTTGGGATCAGTAAAGGGACAACGACAGCCCACCTATTGAGAGCTGTATTCGAAGGAATTAGTTATACCATCAAAGATGCCTTACAAGGGCACCCTCATGGGGAATATATCTACTTAGCAGGCGGTGGCTCAAATTCAAAAACTTGGTTACAAATCATAGCGGATATGACAGGGCGAACGGTGATTGTTGGAAGTGACTCTGAGCTTTCTGCTAAGGGAGCTGCGATGCTAGCGGGAATAGCAATGGGGGACTTAGTTGATTTAAAAAATGAAGCTTATTTTAATGTCGCATTTAAATTAGAACCAATTCCAAAAAATGTCATGAAGTATGAAAAATTATATCAATTGTATCGAGAATTCCGAGTTTCGGTTAACCGTTTATGGGATTTAAGAACAGAGTTAAGGAAAGATAGTTAATGAAAATTTTATTTACAGCAGAGCATGATGATAATTTGTCTGATCTGAAAAAACTAGGTGAAGTACTTATTGAGGGATGGGCTTTAGGTAAGCCAAAATTGAGTGAAAGCGAACTTATTTCATTGGCGTATGATTGTGATGTTATTATTACTTCTTATGATGACATTACTGCTGAAGTTATAAATTCTTGTAAGCAACTAAAATTAATTGCTTGTACTAGAGCTACTCCGGTAAATATTGATTGTGAAGCGGCTTCAGCCGCTAATATACCGGTAATTTACACACCGGGCCGTAACTCTGATGCAACCGCAGAACTTACCATTGCACATATGTTATGTGTTGCTAGAAATATTCCACAGTCACATATGGCGCTAAAAAATAAACAGTTTACTGATCATGGGCAGCGTGAGACAAGCTGTGTACAAAAAGATGCTATTTGGGATGTGACCAAAGAAAGCCCGTACGAAGTTTTTAAAGGTGTTGAATTACACGGGAAAACCTTAGGCATCATTGGCTATGGTTCGATTGGTCGACGAGTTGGCAAGATAGCGCGTGGTTTTGGGATGGCCCTCAAAATATACGATCCCTTCGTATCTTCGGTTGATGTAAATGAGCCTGCAGTGCAACTAGCGAGCCTTGAAGAACTGTTATCTAACGCCGATTTTATTACTTTGCATTTAAAAGTCACAAAAGAAACAGTTGGTTTTATAAACCAAGAACGAATTTCTTTGATGAAAAAAAGTGCTTTTTTAATTAATACCTCTCGGGCTGCCGTGTTAGATGAAGAAGCTGTTATTACCGCTCTGAGAGAAAATAAAATTCGCGGTGCTGGCTTCGATGTTTATTCTCATGAACCAATTTTTTCCGATCACCCGTATATTAACGAATTTGATAATGTGACAATTACACCACATATTGCGGGTGCAACAATTGAAGTGTTAAGTAATCACACGAAAATGATTGTTGATGAAATAAAAAGATTCGTAAACAACCAACCATTATTATATCGATACAACTAGGAAACGATTATGCTTCTGAAAAATGAACGAGAAGAAATTATTGATACATGCAAGAAACTAGTGACTCATGGTTTAACTTTGGGCACTGGCGGTAATATTTCAGTATTTGATCGACAACAGGGAATCATGGCAATTAGTGCATCGGGCGTTGATTATTTTTCAGCCAAGCCAGAGGACATTGTATTAATGGATGTAGACGGCGCTATTGTTGATTCAAAGAGAAAACCTAGTTCTGAATGGGGAATGCATAAAATATTTTATGAACGCAGAGACGATATTAATGCCGTTGTTCATGCTCACTCCACTTATTCAACGGTATTAGCAACGTTAGGGCAGGGGCTACCCGCATCGAATTATCTTGTTGCATTTTCTGGCCTTGATGTGAGATGTGCCAAATACCAAACCTTTGGTACACCAGAACTTGCCGAAGCGGCATTTGAAGCGATGCAAGATAGGAAAGCGGTATTGTTAGCCAACCACGGTTTATTAACCGGGTCAGGTACTTTAGATGCGGCCTTTAACATTGCCGAAGAAATAGAGCATTGCTGCAAAATTCATTGTATCGCATCGAGCGTAGGCAAACCGATGATTCTTCCCGAAGCTGAGATGGTTCTCATGCAAGAGAAGTTTAAAACCTACGGTCAACCACAAAAATAAAAATAGATGACTTTATACATCCTTAGCATATTTTAAGGATGTATAGCCCTACATAAGGTAAAAACTATGGAATACATTCAAGCTTTTATAGGTTTCTTTAGTAAGTGTGGAGAAACTTTCATGGCAATGGCAGGTGGAATTATTCCCATGCTTATTGCGTTACTTGTTGTTGTGAATACCTTCTTTAGATTCATTGGTCAGGAGCGGATGGATAAAGTTGCTGGCCTGCTAGGTAAAAATCGGATCTTAGCCTATGGCGTATTACCGCCCATCTCTTGGTTATTGATGTCTTTTCCTGGCGCTTTAACCATAGGTAAATTGTTACCAGAGAAAAATAAACTAGGGTATCAGGATGCTTTGGTGACGACTGCCCACCCACTTACATCCTTATTTCCTCATGTTCTTCCTTCTGAATTATTTATTTGGTTGGGGGTCTCGGCAGGGATCTCTCAGCTTGGTTTACCGATAGAAGACTTGGCAATCCGATTTATTGCCGCAGCTATTTGTATTGGTATCGTCAGAGGGTTTACTACTGATGCTATTCACACCTTTATGAAAAACCGTGCGGACAAGAAAAAGCCAATTGACGAAACCATCACACTAGACACAGAAGAGGGCGCATAACATGAATGTTAATAAACTAAAAGGGAATGTGTTTCTAGATATTATTGAAAAGTTAGGAGGCAATATAGGAAAGGTAGTCGGCCATGTATTTGAAGCCGCGCAAGACTCCTTTACCTTGGTGATTAAAACCGTATTACCGTTCATGGCATTTGTGGCCATTTTAATTACTTTTGTGAATGAGACTGGCTTGGGGTCATTAATCGCCCACGCTCTCACTCCCTTAGGCGATAGTTTAATTGGATTAGTCATCTTAGCGGCAATTTGCGGTTTTCCTTTAATTGCTCCGATCCTCAGTCCTGGTGCCGCAGTTGCGCAAGTTGTCGGTGTCACCATTGGCGGTTTGATTGGTAGCGGTGTTATTCCACCTATGTACGCTTTACCGGCGTTATTTGCCATCAATGTTCAGGCTGCATGCGATTCTATCCCCTTAATGCTTTCGATGCAGGACGCGAAACCTGAAACCATAGAGACTGGGGTTCCAGCCTTGCTAATATCTCGACAAATCACTGGCCCTATAGCGGTGGTTATCGGTTACATTTTTGCGATTGGTTTGTATTAATTTAGGAGAATTAAGCTGTGGCAATTTTTTTCAACTTACCTAAACAAAGTCTTTTAGGAAGAGGGGCGCTAAACGACTTAGTTGGCCTGTTAAAAACAAAAAACTTTTCGAAAGCATTATTGGTCACCGATAAGGGACTGGTTGAGTGTGGCTTAGTGAAGCAGGTCACTCAGTTATTTGAAGCGAATCAACTGGACTATGTGGTTTACGATAAGGTGCAGCCGAACCCTTCTATACAACAGGTAATGGCGGGCAAAGATGTTTATTTATCGCATGGCTGTGATTATGTCATTGGTTTGGGTGGCGGTAGCGCCATTGACGCTGCGAAAGCAATTAATGTGGTGGTACATAATCCTGGAAGCATTGCTGACTATGTGGTGGGTGGAAGGCCCATTTCTCAGCCTCTTGCGCCGTTAGTTGCTATTACCACAACGGCTGGCACAGCCTCGGAAGCGACTCTGTTTTCAATTGTGACGGATATCGAGAAAAAACTGAAGTTTATGATCGCTGATCCGATAGTGATGGCTGATATCGCAGTGGTTGACCCCGAACTGATGCTAGGTCTGCCTAAGATGACCACGGCTTGTACCGGTATGGATGCATTAACGCATGCGGTTGAAGCTTATGTCTCAAACAGTGCAAATCCTCTCACCGATGCGAATGCTCTGGCGGCAATTAATATTATATTTGAGTGGTTACCAATCGCAAGTCAGCAAGGCGGTGACATTGAAGCTAGAGAAATGATGGCTTATGGTCAATACCTTGCAGGCCTTGCTTTTAATACCGCGGGTGTAGGGTTGGTTCATTCGATGGCGCATCAAATGGGAGCCACTCATGATTTAGCCCATGGTTTATGTAATGCGATCTTGCTTCCTTATGTGTGCGAATATAACGCCAGTCACTCCGATTCAACTCAATTCAAGCTAGCAAAACTAGCTCACCAGTTGGGTTTTGCTAAAGGCTCGGAATCACTGGAGACTGCCTGCAATATTTTTATTCGTGAAGTGTTGTTTCTATCCGAACAGTGTGGCGTTCCGAGAAATTTTGCCGAGTACCAATTTTCGGAGGCCGATATTCAACAATGGTTAGCGCCAGCCTTGAGTGATCCGTGCACTTCTTTTAACCCAGTTATACCTTCCGCGTCAGATGTTCTTGGTTTGTATAAAAAGGTGATCTAATCGGTCAGTACGAGTAATCCTCTTATCCTATGAGGTGGGGGATTGCTATTTATGCCTGATGTAATTTTGCTGCGTAACAGCTCATTACTTGCTATGACTTTGCTTGATGTTCCTTGGTCAAAACATAAGCCGAATATGACCAAAGCTCAGGGGGTTAACATCGATGATATCAAGCCACCAAATAAAGGTGGCTTGATTATTTTGCCATCGTCGCGCTTAAAGACGTTCTATGGCATAAATCGCTCCGGAATCTTTCATTGGTTGGAGTTGATTGAGGTCTATGTATAAAGGTTCGTCATCATAGTAAGTATCAGCTAATGCCTTGCTTTCATTGATATCTTTACGCGCACCAGCGGCCTTGTTGTAGGCAATTTGGCTCACTTGAAACTGAATTTTGTTTTCTGAAACCTGTTTGATCCGGATCAGCCCGTATTTGTATTTGCTGTCTGCTTGGGGAAATATTTTTGTGAAATTAACAATATATATATCGTTAATCGCGGGTTGCTCGATATAAGCCACTTCTTGAAGGCTATTTTGCTGTAAGGAGTAACTTAGCGTTAAGGCCAAACAGGCAATGATAATCAGCCCGGAAAACATCGGTAGAGTGTTTTTTAGATTATAAACAGTCTTCTTGATTTGCTTCGCTAAGTCGCTTGGTAATTCTTTGCCGATGAGTGTTTTTTTGCAATGAGTACATTCGATACCAACCTTTTTGGAGGTAACAAATGTGGGGATCCAATATAGGTGAAAGTATCGAAGTAAGCCGAAAGTAATAAACTGTTCATTTTCACAACTTGGGCACTGGAGTCCTTCTATGACCTGCCCTGATATGGATTTACCCTTTGAGCCAAAAAATATCATTCCTTTCTCCGTTTTTGCTTCAGTTGTTATTACTTTGTGGTTGCTTATGACGACAAAGTCATCAGCTGATCACGATTTCAGCATTAAATAATAGTTTACTTATTAAACGTCTGTCGTTATTCAAAATCAAGAATAAATATCTAATTTAAAGCGGCATATGAATAGCGAATAACTTGGTGAATTTTGGTTTAACTTAAATCTGTATTTATCGCTACGTTTTTGTGACTGATACCGTACATAGTTTTTACAGCTGCCATGCAAAAGCCAATACGAGTCACTCAGTATGAGAGCGATAAAACATCTGGCTCAAGACGTTTCAACTTTTCGCTTGAAGTCATATTGAACGGTATTGACTTGGTTTACGCTCGTCTTTTGGCAAAATTAATAGGTTTTTCTGTGGCACAAACACCGACCTAAAATCAGTCATGGCGAATAAGATCTATTTATCTGTTTGTAATCATCGGTGAAAATACATTCAGTACGAAGTATTGTGCCGCTTGGGAACACTTTATACAGAAACAAGAATGTGTACATAACGCTATGATAACATTGTATTTTATTCGGTTTTAATTACGCCGTTATCAAACTGAATACTTGAAGTTCGTCACAAAAATGTTTAGAGTACATAATAAATATGAATGATTTAGTTTCATACAAAATCAAGGATGTAATTAATGCGAAGCATACTAGAAGTGAAAAGCTTGTATAAAGTGTTCGGTGAAACACCCGAACTCGCTTTTCCTCTAATAGACAAAGGTCTCGATAAAGATCAAATATTCGAGAAAACAGGACTCACCGTTGGTGTGAAAGATGTTTCACTAAGTATTCAAGAAGGTGAAATTTTCGTCATCATGGGCCTATCGGGTTCAGGAAAGTCCACCCTTGTGCGTCTGCTAAATCGATTGATTGAGCCTACTCGAGGTAGCGTATTACTGAATGGAAGAGATATCGCTAAAATATCCGAAGCAGAATTAAGGGAAGTTCGTCGACAAAACGTTTCTATGGTGTTCCAAAATTTTGCGCTGATGCCACATATGTCAGTGATTGAGAACGCAGCCTTTGGTTTGGAACTGGCAGGTATTGAACTCAATCAACGCAATGCCAGTGCGAAAGCCGCCTTGGATAGGGTTGGCTTAGATGCCTACTGTGACTCATATCCAGATGAACTTTCTGGTGGTATGAAGCAGCGTGTTGGTCTTGCAAGGGCTCTGGCGAACGACCCAGATATTTTGTTGATGGACGAGGCTTTTTCCGCTCTCGACCCGCTGATCCGCACCGAAATGCAAGATGAGTTAATCCGCTTACAAAATGATGATAAACGAACGATTGTATTTATCTCTCATGACCTCGATGAAGCCATGCGTATTGGTGATCGAATTGCTATTATGCAAGATGGGATCGTCGTTCAAGTGGGAACTCCTGATGAGATCTTACAAAAGCCAGCTAACGATTATGTGCGGTCATTTTTCCGTGGGGTAAATACGGCGACTATTTTCACAGCCAAAGATATCGCACTTAAAAATCCTGCGGCAGTATTTAAGAAGCATGATAATGACGGTCCGGCGACCGCAATTCAATTGCTGGTAGATAATGATCGAGAGTTTGGCATCGTCGTTGACCGGGCCAACAAATTCTCGGGTATTGTCTCCTTAGATTCACTAAAGGCTGCCAAGAAAGATAATGCATCTTTAAGCAGCGCTTTACTTCCTGACACCATCACTATTGACCCAGAACTATCCGTTAGCGAGCTGATTGGCCCAGTTGCTCAAGTTCCTTATTCGGTGCCAGTTGTCGACCAACATGGTAAGTATTTTGGCGTGATTACTAAATCACGACTGTTAAAAGTATTAGATAGAGAATAGACATGACAACGGAAACAACGCCTGCGACAGAGATAGTAGACCCTTGGGCGACCGCAACTTCAGCGCCGGTTGCCGATCCTTGGGCAACCGCCACGCCTGTAACATCTGCTGCTGATCCTTGGTCCAGTGGTGCCGCAGACACCGCCAGTGCAGCCAATGATTGGCTAACGACCAATGCTGTACCAGAGTCATTTGATTGGCTTCATCCTTTTAAGGAAGCAGTTATTCCTTTCGATCACTGGGTCGAAACCGCTTTAAACTGGTTAGTCGCCCATGGTCGGCCGTTATTTCAAGCCATTCGGGTCCCAATTGACATTATTCTACAATCTTTTGAAACGACCCTAGTGTCAACACCAGCACCGATAATGCTGTTTATCTTATTTTTGATTTCTTGGCAGTTAGCTGGGCGCAAAATGGGCATTGCATCTTTGCTGTCACTGACCATTATTGGTTTAATTGGCGCATGGTCTGAAGCCATGGTGACCTTGGCATTGGTGCTAACCTCAGTATTTTTCTGCTTATTAATTGGGCTCCCCATGGGGATTTGGCTGGCGCGAAGTCAGCGGGCTGCACGCATTATTCGACCTATGCTAGATGCCATGCAAACAACCCCCGCTTTTGTTTATTTAGTCCCCATTGTGATGTTATTTGGTATTGGTAATGTGCCCGGTGTGGTGGTGACGATTATTTTTGCCTTACCACCAATTGTTCGGCTCACCATTTTAGGGATCCAGCAGGTTCCAGAGGAGCTTATTGAAGCGGGACACGCCTTTGGCGCAAGTTCGAAGCAAATGCTTTATCGGATTCAACTTCCTTTAGCGATGCCCACGATTATGGCCGGAGTCAATCAAACCTTAATGCTGTCTTTATCGATGGTGGTTATTGCGTCGATGATCGCTGTGGGTGGCCTTGGTCAAATGGTACTGCGTGGTATTGGCCGTTTAGATATGGGGATGGCCTCGGTTGGCGGTCTCGGTATCGTTATTTTAGCTATTTTACTCGATCGGCTGACTCAAACCATTGGTGTTGAATCGCGTGATCAGAAATCACGCTGGTATCACAGTGGCCCAGCAGCTTTTATTCACTCTATCTATCGTAAAGTTAAATCCTAATTAGACTTGAAACTCAAGGAGAGAAATATGAATACAACATGGAAAAGCTTGCTTACTGCAACGACCATGCTTACGGCGACACTTTCAACTACGGTCTTAGCCGAAAAACTTCCAGGTGAAGGTATTACGGTTCAACCCGTTCAGTCAACTGTGGCAGAAGAGACATTTCAGACTCTGATTGTAAATAAGGCGATGGAAGCTTTAGGTTACACCGTGAGTCCAACTAAAGAAGTGGACTATAACGTTGCTTATACTTCAATTGCTGAAGGTGATGCAACGTATCTAACCGTTGGCTGGTTTCCATTGCATGCCGATAAATATGCAAAAGCGGGCGCTGATAAAAAATTCTTTCGCTCGGGCGAGTATATTTCTGGTGCCGCTCAAGGTTACTTAATCGACAAAAAGACCGCGACTAAATACGGTATTACCAATATTGCTCAATTAAAAGATCCAAAAATCGCTAAGTTATTTGATGCTAATGGTGATGGCAAAGCTGACTTAACGGGCTGCAACCCTGGTTGGGGATGTGAAGGTGTGATTGAACATCAACTTTCCGCTTTCGGCTTAGAAAATACAGTTACGCATAACCAAGGTAATTACTCAGCGATCATTGCCGATACTATTTCTCGTTATAAAAATGGCGGTTCGATCTTGTATTACACCTGGACCCCTTATTGGGTGAGCGGTGTATTGGTCCCAGGTAAAGATGTCGTTTGGTTGGAAGTCCCGTTCTCGTCGCTCCCTGGCGAACGAACAGATGTTGATACCACTTTACCGAACGGTAAGAATTATGGTTTCCAAATGAACTCAATGAATATTGTTGCGAATAAAAAGTTTGCCGCAGAAAACCCAGCCGCAGAGAAGCTATTTTCTATCATAAAACTGAACATTAACGATGTTAGTGCTCAAAACATGATGATGAGTCAAGGGAAAAACAAAAGTAAGGATATTGAAGCCCACGCAAATGGATGGATTAAAGCCCATCAAAAACAATTTGATGCTTGGATAGCGGAAGCGAAAGCCGCTCTCGTGAAATAAGCAACGCTGGTTTTAGTTATCGGTGAACTCTAAAAGTTCTGAGAATTTGACGCTTAAAAGGGTCACAGGCTCAGAACTTTTTTATTGGAAACTAAACACGCATTGAACAGAAAGGTGACTTGTACCATATCGAGCTAAGTTAATTATTGCTGAGTTTACTATTTTATAATTTCTAGATATGCGTATTCATGAGCGATGCTGAACGCCACTAATACCAGTAGTCCTGACATGGATCGATTAAATATTTTGAAGTAAACCGGATTATTTAGCTTTTTTCCAAGTTGCATGCCGATGATCGAGTAGCTAGTCGGCGCGCCAAAAGCAAGCATCGATAAACCCACAGACCAAAGAATCATACTCATTCCATAAATATCTTCTGCCGGGAACTGAATGGTTGCGATAGGCAGCGTTGCAACTAATCCTTTGGGGTTTAATAGTTGTATAAGAAAACCATCCCAAAATGACAAGGTTTTTTTATCATTGGACGAGGGCTTAATATCCACACTCGTTTTCATGATCTTCCATGCGACATATAAAATGTAGCAGCACCCCAATCAACTGAGGTAAGGTAGTAAGACAGGGTTTACCAAGGTCGCACCAAGCAAGCCAAGGCTAATAAAAAGTAGTAACATCGCGAACGCCACACCAGCAAAGAAGCCGATGTGACCACGAGTGTTTCTATTGATACCGCTATGCATGCCTAGTAGATTGACTGGCCCAGGCGAGTACATAATACTAAAAGCATAGATTAGAATGCTTAACATATTGAAACCTCGAATAAATTTATGCAGAAAGTTGGCGTTGGAAGGTTTTTGGCGTCATTCCATATACACGTTTAAAATGGCGGATCAGATGACTGCTATCGGCAAATCCAGCCATGAAAGCCGCTTCATTTAGTGATTGTCCTGACTCGATAATTTTTCGCGCAACATTGACTCGGCAGCTCAATACGTACTGGTGAGGTGTAATCCCAAATTGCTGACGAAATAGCCGAATAAAGTGAAATTTAGACATGTTGGCGGCCATGGCTATATCGTCAATTGATAAATCTTGCGCGAGGCTGGCCAAAATATAATCCTTTGCCCTAAGCAGCAATTTATCGCTTGGTTTATTATTTGGCTTCTCAATGCTTAAAACCCCAGACATTGATACCAGTGATTGCGCAATTCGAAATAAGCAAGATTCAAACTCGATTTTTGAATAGTGGGCTTGGTCGATGATGGACGAAAATTGGAGGATCTGGTGGCGAAGCATCCGGTTTTCGATCAAGGGTTGCTCAAACCTTGGGATCGAATGTTGTGGGTAACCGAGGGCTCGAAATAAGGGATGAAGTTCCTTTGGATGAATATAAAGCATTACATACTTAAGATCTTGCTCTCCTCCGGAATGTCCGTCATGAACTTGTTCAGGGTTGAACAGCAACACTCCACCCTGAGGACTCTTGTGATAAGCTTTTTGGCAGAAAAAATCTTGGCGGCCCTGTAAAGTCACACCCAAAGAATATTCTTCATGGGCATGTTTAGAATAGGAAAAATCACTCATGGTGGCATTTAGCGCGGTGATATTTTTCCAGCTGCTGCTATTGATGAACTGGAATTGATTCTCTTGCGCCATTGGCTTGCCCTTCTCGATTACTCTCCGTTGATCTTGAATATCAGTATAGGGAGACTTGCGGCGAAAAGATTGAACAAAATTGCGAAACTAAGTGCTGAATATTTACGGCATTAGCTTTGTATTTATACCAATGTCACTCATTATCTGCTCATTCTTGTTGGCCTAAATCAGCGCTGACTGTGTCGTGAATCTTATCATTGAGCCTTTAGTTAACGCATTTTATGCTTGGTTATCGGCAGATTTATTCGGCACCATTAGTTTGCAAGATTGGTTTTGCCTGAAAATAACCAAATGGTGATGGTTCGAATTGCGATAAGTTGAGCTTATAGAATCAGACGAGTGATGATCAGCTTTAAATGTGTGAAGGGGTCATATGGCGGGACATGTTGAATGATAATTCCGTTCTGATTTATGTTTACTCCTTTAAATATTAATATTTATCAGTTGCTTAAGAGAAGGATAAAGAGTCTAATTTATCTTTAATAAAGCGTGTACTGCTTGTTACCCCAATGGAGAAAAACTGAGAATGAGCGATGTCATCAATAGTAATTTGTTTTTAGTAAAAGAGCATGTCGGCTTATTCAAAGCTGCCAATAACTTCGATATTTATGACCCTTCTACCGGGGACGTAATCATGCAGTGTAGAGAACCTTCTTTAGGTTTTTTTACCAAGATGCTGCGGTTTACTGACTATAAACGAATGACACCGTTCGACATTCAAATAACCACACCTGATGGGCAGCGCATCGTTCGCCTTCAGCGGGGGATTTCACTGTTTTTATCAAAAGTTACCGTGAGTGATCAAAATAACCAAACGATTGGTGGTTTTGCGCAGAAGTTTTTTTCAATTGGTGGGAAGTTTGATGTGCTTGATAAGCATGATCAAATGATCTGTCAACTGGAAGGAAAATGGACGGGGTGGGATTTCTACTTTAAAAAAGATGGGAAAGAGTTTGCTCACGTCTCTAAGAAATGGGCCGGATTAGGTAAAGAACTATTTACCAGTGCGGATAACTATATTCTTGAAATATCAAATGATGTACCAGAGAACGATGATGTTCGAAAACTCATTTTAGCCGCGGTGATGTGTATTGATATGGTTTTGAAGGAGTAGACGACCGTCCATCAACTGATAGAAGGGCGATGATTGCCTGCGCACTAGCGCTATGTTTCTTCCGGGACTTGGTGCGCTGATCGTTATTTTTTTGAGATAGGTTTTCACAATAAATGGTTAGCGGTAGGGTGAGAGCGTGAGTGTTCGTATTGCAGGTGATCTTAATATAATGGTTTGGATCTGAACTGAACTAATACGGCGTCTGGCGCTCTATGCCTTATGACAACATTGCTAGGTTATAAATATAAAACTGTCAGCAAAATTTTTGATAATAATGCGATTATTGCTAGTAGTTTGATATGAGGAAAGGAAGATCGATATGAGTAAATTTAGCTTTTTTCGTTGTATATGGTTTTTTCTTTTGTGTACTCAATCATACCTTTATATTTAGCAGGAGGGGCTTTTATATTTCTAACTTTTATGTTTAGGTCATATATGCTCTTTGATTTTAAAACCTTTTATCATTTTTATCAAAAAGAAACGAGTATATATGCGTTTGTAAATGTTGTATTTAGTTCATTTTCATTTTTTTCATTATCATTTTTTATTATCTTTTCTCTTTCATATTGGTTTTTGTATGTGGTTAGTCCAGGGGATGTTGTACATGTCATAAAAAACCACAGAACGAGTGTGGCTTTAATCAGAATATAGGTGATTTAGAGGTCGGCATTCCATGTAGACGTATAAAAGATGCAAGATATATTGAAATTAAAAAATTTACCGGTGGGTATCTTTTAAAGATTATTTAGGCTGCAGTGGTCAAAGGATTTAAATTCAAATAAAAAGGTAGCTTGAATAGCTACCTTTTTAAATCAGACTTTGTTTTAGCTAAGGGGTAATTAAACAACCATCGCTACTGTCTGAATTGGTATAAACAATATCACCCACCGGATTGTAGTCTGAGGCGACAATACTGCCCTGTTTTTTGAAGAAATCGTATAACACATCGGCGTCAACATAACCGGTTTGCTGTGGTTCTATCACTGGGTAACCATCACCGCCAGCGGCGCTGAAACTCGGCACGGTTAAGGTGTAGTTATTGCTTGCACTGAATGTTTTACCGTTAATCTCATTAATGTTTACGGTTTGAGCCGTGCAATCAACACTCATTTTAACGCCTGTGATTTGAGCATAACCACCAGAGCCGATTTGGATGCTAGCGACTGGGCCTAAGTAGTCAGTGATTTGTTGACCGGTCATGGTACTGAGCGTTACGGTATTACCGAAGGGTTGCACGGTAAGCACGTCGCGATAACTTATTTCACCTGCCGCAATGGAGGCTCGAACACCACCAGAATTCATTACGCCAATATCTGCGACAACTTTACTACGTTGAGCTTCGGCAACTAGGCGGCCTAAGTTAGTTTGTTTATAACGCACGTTGCTGCGTTCGCCATCGAGTAAGCCATCACTTGTGGCTATCACTTCCCCAAGTTTTTCTTGTCCTTGCTCTTGGTAGTAAGACAGAAGTTGCTCTAAGGCCGCATCGGGCTCGATTTTTTCTCCAGCAAGTACTTCGGCTCCGGTTTCATTACCTTGTGCATCAGTTTCTTTTTTCAATAGGTTCACTGGGATTAATTTGTAGCTAGATAAATGCAGTTCATGATTAAAGTATTCAAAGTCGGCGCGACCGACGTACTTGCCCCATTCATAGGCTTGCATGATGTAGGTGCCGTTTTGTTTATCGGGCACACAGTCGTCTCCGGGCTTGAAGTCGGCGTAAGCACTGCCTTCCATACACACCGGATTTTGTGAGTGACCACCAATAATGGCTTGTAACGCACCGGTTTCTAGATAGTTAGCAAGCGTTACATCTCCCGGGGCGTTGCTGCCGTGAAGGCTTCTTGCGTAGTGGCCCATATGAGTTGATGCCAAAATGACATCAGCGGTTTTTGCCGCTTGAATTTCTTTAATGACCTTGGCAGCTTCTACTTTAGGATCGGTAAATGTGAGTTCTGAAATAAACTCAGGATTGCCAATTTTTACTGTGTCTTCAGTGGTTAATCCAATCACTGCGACTTTAAGACCGTTTACATCGAAAATCTTGTAGGGGTCAAAATAACGAGTCCCATCGGCTTTATAGATGTTAGCGGCGAGCATTGGAAAGTTGGCGATGGAGCGTTGTGAATCGAGGATCTCCAAAGGATTATCGAACTCGTGGTTACCGACTGCCATCGCGTCATAGCCAATTTGATTCATCCCGATGAAATCAGGTACAGCATCTTGTAAATCTGATTCGGGGACGCCAGTGTTAATGTCTCCTCCAGATAGCAACAGTGTCTCTCCGCCATTTGCTTCTACTTCGGCACGGATCTGATCCACCAAGGTTTTACGTGCTGCCATTCCGTATTCATTTTTACTGTTTTTCCAAAAACGGCCGTGATGGTCATTGGTATGCAAAATGGTAAATCGGGTACAAGCATCGCCTGCTTCAGCGCAGCTGTTTGCCTTTGCGATAGCGGCGTCATTATCACTATTATTACATCCTGCTAGTGAAGCTAAAATTGCGCTAGCCACTAGTCCTTTAGTTAATGCGTTTGACATCAAGTTGGATCCTTACTCTATTGTTGTTTGTTAGGTGTGCTTGTATTTTTAGACAAAAGCTCACGACCGCTGCAGTTACGAACGGTTTTAAACACCTTAATCCACTTAGTTTACAAATACATGTCAGTCCATAACTTTATACTGGCCTTGGTTTCTGCCGCAAAACTGATGCGGGGCTTTTTGCTGGTGTTCAGGGTGCTTTTTTATCTCTCGAAGCATGTGTTTTGATGGCTTAAACCGTGCTTTCAATGATGTTATTAGAGTGATTGTGATTTTTGTAAAATATTTGTCAAATGAAGGGGATGACTTTCTCTCTAGGCTCATTTAGGCTTGCCTGAATAATAAAGGGCGCTTTTCCTCGGCTGTCGGCGTATATGCAACTTCGCTTTTGCCTGAATTGGCGTCATAATCCCGACGATGCGCTATTGTCATTGTTTAATTGAAGGCGAATAAATGGAACAAGCTAAAGTAGATAAGAGCTTAATCGGTGTGGGCTCTGCAACCCTAAGTGTATGGGCTGGTGAGCAATCGGGTCACCCCTATGGCGCGACGCAAACGCCCATCGTGGCCAGTGCGGCGCATGCCTATTCTGATATTGATCAATGGTATGAGGTGGCACTAGGTCAACAACCGGGTTTTATCTACAGTCGTATGAGTAATCCAACGGTTGCGGTTTTGGAAGCGAAGCTTAGTGTTTTAGAGCAGGCTGAAGCGGCGGTGGCATTTAGCAGTGGCATGGGGGTGATCAGCAGTGTGCTGTATACGTTTTTGAGTCATGGAAAGCGGGTTGTATCGACTAAAGACAGTTATGGCGGGACTAATAAAATTTTTGAAGAATTTTTGCCGCGTATGGGCGTTGATGTGTGCCTGTGTGACACTTTGGATCATCAGCAAATTGAAGCTCAGATTGCTCAAGGTTGTGATCTCTTGTATTTAGAAACACCCACCAATCCAAGTTTAAAAATATTGGATATTAAACGTTTAGTTGCCGCAGCTAAAAAAGTTGGTGCCTTAGTGGTGGCCGATAATACCTTCGCGACGCCCATCAACCAAAATCCGCTCTCTCTGGGGGTTGATGTGGTGGTACATAGTGCGACCAAATATTTGAGTGGTCATGGTGATGTGATGGGCGGAATTGCCTGTGGTTCTAAGGTCTTGATGGAGCAAGTGCGACATTATCGTGAGATTAATGGTGCTGCGCTCGATCCCTTTGCTGCGTATTTGATTATTCGTGGGATCAAAACACTAGCCTTACGTTTTCGCCAGCAACAGGCGAGTGCTAAAGCCATGGCAGATTTTTTGCTGACACAAGCCTTGGTTGAATCGGTCAATTATCCTGGTCTTGAGCAACATCCAAACCACCTAATCGCCAAGCAACAGATGCGGGGTTTTGGGGCAATAGTGAGTTTTGTGCTGAAAGGTGGAATGGATGCCGTGAAGCTACTATTACCAAAGTTGAAGTATGCCCACTGCGCTGGAAATTTGGGCGCTGTAGAGACAATTTATGGGCCGGCACGTACCACAAGTCATGTAGAAAATACTTTAGAGGAGCGTCAAGCGCTGGGTATTTCTGAAGGATTAGTCCGCATTTCTGTCGGGATTGAAGATACCGACGATCTGCTGGCTGATCTAAAACAAGCACTGGCTGCGACAGCAACCGAATTAGAAAATAAATAATTTATCAATGCAAACAACACCATTTAGTTCAAGGATATACATGAATCCCTTTGTTAAAAACACATTTGCGGGCATTGCCTTTGCAAGTTTGTCACTGATGCATACCACAGCCTCTGCTGCGGAGCCTACCATTGAAACTATTCTGTCCAACGGCGAGTTAAAGGTCTGCTTTGAAGCAGGCTATATTCCCTTCGAGATGAAGAGTAAAGATGGCCGTTATATCGGTTTTGATATTGATATTGCCAAGCTCATGGCGCGTGCTATGAAAGTAAATTTTGTCCCCGTAAATACCGCATGGGATGGTATTATTCCAGCGCTGCAAACGGGCAAGTGTGACATCATTATTGGCGGCATTGCCATCACTCCTGAACGTAATCTCAAGGTGATGTTTTCCAATACCTACATTGAAATTGGTCAAACAGTCTTGTTATCACCAAAGTTGAAAGATAGCGTGAAAAGTTATCGTGATTTAAATGATCCGAAATACACAGTGGTTTCACAAGTCGGCACTACCGGTGCGATTGCGGCGAAGAAGTACCTACCAAAAGCCAATATTGATTTGTTTGAAACTTCGGCGGATGCCGTGTTGCAGGTGAGTAATGGCAAAGCGGATGCGTTTGTATACGACTTACCTTACAACGCTCTATACGCTTCGCAACACCAAGATAAGGTTTATCATTTAGATAGTTCCTTCACCTATGAACCCTTGGGTTGGGCAATTCGTAAACATGACTACCATTTTCTGAATTTCTTAAATAATTATCTTGTTCAAATTAAAAAAGATGGTTCTTACCAGCGGATTTATGACAAGTGGTTTAAGTCGGACGCTTGGCTTAGCAGCATTCAGTAGCCTTCGTTAGGGGGAATGCTTCTTGATAAAAAAGAGCCAGTTTTCGCTGGCTTTTTTTAGGTAACGACTCTCGAGCTTGGTGTCGCGGTATTGATTGGTACCGCAACTCAAGGCTACTAGCTTGTATCTGCGAGTTTGATTCTCGCGGTCACTCTCGTTCGCACAAGCATTATCTCTGGTACCTCATAGGCAATGGTCAGAGTCTTGCTATTGGCGACTCAGTTCATAAAGACGTTGTGCTTGTCGTGTCGCTTCGCTACTCACCTGCCTAAATTCGTCGGCATCACTAACATTTTGATTTGAGATTTCGCGGATCCGTTCTGCAAGCATCTCTACGTTATCAGTGACCTTCGATTGCTCGTTGGTGGCCACGGCAATGTTGTTGGCGCGCTCTTTAATATCATTAAAGGCGCTGACAATTTGCTCGTATTGGCTACGGGTGGTGGTAGAGCGTTGATTCACCGTTTCAGAGTACCCGCGACATTCTTCTATCACCGTAACGCCTTGTTGTGAGGCTTGTTGCAGTTGATTGATCATGGTTTCTATTTCGCCTGCTGATTGCTGGGTTTTTTGGGCGAGAGTTCGTACTTCATCGGCAACCACGGCAAAACCACGTCCAGAATCACCAGCGCGAGCCGCCTCAATCGCGGCATTCAGTGCTAGCAAATTGGTTTGCTCAGAAATACTCATGATGACATCCAATACCTTACTGACCGACTGCGAGTCTTGTGAAAGTTTCTCTATAACAGTGACCGATTCCGCCAATTTATCAAATAGTAAGGAAATGGATTCTGAGTTTTGCTCGATTACGGTAAAGCCTTGATTCACTCGGTCGGAAGAGTCGGTGGTGATCTCCGCCACTGACGCTACATCCTGTGATACCGATGAGGCCGTTGCAGACATCTCATTAATCGCGGTAGCAAGAGTATTATTTTCATCCATTAGTTGTTGCGCTCGCTGTTGGCTTGCCTCGCTCAGGCCATCCATTGAGCTTGCATTATTCTTTACGTTTTCGGCTTCTTGCTTCACACGTTTGAGGATGCCGAGTAAATGATCGCCGTAGTCATTAATCGCTTGCGCTAACTCACTCATCTCATTTTTGCCGTTGATCTTGAGTTTTGTATCGAGCTGACCTTGTATTAATGAGCGAACTTGGTTGGTGGTTAAATTAATGTTGGTAATTAAGCGCTTAGCTGACACCAGTAAGGCAACAATAAACACAAGGATCAAGCCTGCAAAGGCAAGATAGAGGGTGGTGGTTAATGAGCGCATATCTTTTAGTGCCACTTGAGCGGGTAAGATTACCGCCGCAGTCCAGCCTTGATCGGGTAGGGTAAAGCGCACTAGCATCGATGCGTCATTACGAACCACGCCTTGTTTAAACTCAACCATATCCTTATTGTTCGCTTGCAGAGCCGCCGCTAAAGGGGCTAGAGAAGCGTCTTGCTGGCTTAAATCATTTAAGCTGAGCATCGTAATATTTTGCTTACGTAATAAGGGCAGTGAAACAATTTGCCCAGTTTGATCGACAATTAGACTGTAGGTTCCGGTTTCATTGTTTTCAGTGATTAAGCTTTGTTCAATATTAGCTAATTCCACATCGATGGTAGCCACCCCCCAAAATTGGCCATCACGTTGAATCTTGACCGAACAGGTGACCATTGACTCATTGGATACTGGATCAACATACACTTCAGACCAAACACATTGCCCTTGTGTGGCTTGTTTGGCATTGGTGTACCATGATTCCTGCTGGTATGGACTGCTATTTGGCTTATTATAGTCATCTAGGAGGGAGAGCTGGTTTGGCCCTGTTTTGGCCCAAAATAACGAAGCCTTTTGGCTATCTGGGTTAAATTTATTGGGTTCAGGCCAAATGCCACCGCCCACAACGCCTTCACCGCTCTTAATGAGTGGTTCAATGTGGGTAATAAATGTCGCTTTCTCTAGTGGAAGGCCCCCCGCTAGAGCGGCTAAGTTTCGGGTAAGAACGGCGTTTTCGCTGAGATCTTCGGCAATCGCTTTGCCGATGACCTTGGCTTGGAATGTCGCCGTGGTTACGGCTTGGTTCTTAATGACTGGTATAACGACGGTTTGCACGATAGTAAATAACAAAAGTAATGATGCAATCAGCAAAATAGCGCTACCGATATAAAACTTATGTTTAATGGACATGGCGGATACCCTTGTGAAAAATAGAATATTCTTTTATTTGGTTGAGCTTTCTGTTGGTTGAACTTATCGGGAGGTGCTGACCGCAGTTCAAATAAAAAGAGCTACCATTGGCAGCTCTTTTTTATATCAAATGATCATAACTAAATAATTACAGTTTAGCGGCTTCGTCAAATACTTTATGGGTGTAGGCACCTTCGGGCATTTTGGTGATAACCGGTGTTGAATCACTATCGAGTAAGATTTTAACGGTACGGTCAAAGGCTGCGGGTTCGAGGTAACCAATGCCTTTATCGCTATTACTTAACAATTTTGCAACCTCAGTGGCCATGCGAATTTGATGTGCTTCAGTTTGCGCGCCAGTATCATCGTAGTCTAATACAATGAGAGCCGCTTCTTTGGGATGTGCTGCTGCCCATTCCCAGCCTTCAATCGATGCTTTGAGGAATTTGGCATAGGTAGTGACTTTTTTACTGTCTTTTAGACTGTCTTCTAGAACGTACAGGCCATCCTCTAGCGTTGCAACGCCTTCATCTTCATACTTGAATAGCACTAGTTCGTCGTTGCTTAAACCGCCATCAAGCACTTGACCGTATTCGTTGTAGGTCATGGTGGAGACACAATCAGCTTGACCTTGGAAGATCGGATCAACATTAAAGCCTTGTTTCAATACTGTCACGCCATCTTTGCCGCCGGTGGTGGCGTAACCGAGTTTAGACATCCAACTTAGGAAAGGGTATTCGTTGCCGAAGAACCAAACCCCTAAGGTTTTACCTTTAAAATCTGCCGGGCTGTTAATGCCACTCGACTTAAGGCAAGTGAGCATCATGCCTGACTTACCGTAGATTTGACCAATATTGACCAGTGGCAGGCCTTTTTCTCGGGTAGCAAGTGCAGAAGGCATCCAGTCTACAATTACATCGGCACCGCCGCCTGCCAGTACTTGGGCTGGCGCAATATCGGGTCCACCAGGCTTAATGGTTAAATCGATCCCTTGGTCTTTGTAAAAACCTTTATTGAGCGCGACGTAGTAACCGGCAAATTGGGCTTGAGTGACCCATTTTAGTTGTAAGGTTAGTTTTTCAGCTGCGCTTGCGCTGAGGCTAGCGGCCATTAAAGCGACGCCAGATGCTAGTGAAATCAGAGATCGATTCATAGTTAATTCCCTTTATTGCTACAAGTGTTTGAAGTAATTGCCTAGGGGTCTGATGTCCCTAGTGTTTATTCCCACCTCGAAACGAGGGGTGCCAAAATAGCAGTGATTTTTCTAACAAGGCTAAAGCCCCGTAACTTAAAGAGCCGGCAATTGCTGCTACCACAATCGTGGCCCATACCATGTCCATGTTCATTCGGCCAACCTCGGTTGAAATTCGAAATCCCATGCCAACAATCGGGGTACCAAAAAACTCGGCCACAATAGCGCCAATTAAGGCCAACGTTGAGTTGAGTTTTAAGGCGTTAAATATAAAAGGCAGTGCTTGCGGCAGCTGACTTTTGATGAAGATTTGGGTTTTACTGGCGGCATAGGTATGCATCAAATCTCTGTGGATCGCATCTGTTGCCTGTAGGCCGGTTAGAGTATTAATAAACATGGGGAAGAAAGTCATGACCACGATCACTGCGGCCTTGGATTGCCAATCGAAGCCAAACCACATCACCATAATCGGCGCGATCCCCACAATCGGAATGGCCGACATAAAATTACCCAATGGCACCAAACCATTACGTAAAAACGCACTTTTTACCGCCCATTGCGCGACCACAAAACCCGAGGCGCAACCTAGCAAATAACCCGCGAGAACTGCTTTTAAGTAAGTCTGCTTAAAGTCTCCCCATAACATCGGCAGATTATTGATTAAGGCTGTGAAAATTTTAGAAGGGGCGGGTAATAACACTGCAGAGATAGCGTAACCAGTGACGATGCTTTGCCAAGCAAGGATCAGCATAAAAGCAAATAAGCTAGGGATCAGTGGTTTAATATAGCAAGCAAATGCCGGGCGTGAAGTACTCAAATGAGTGAGCTGACTTAACAGCGCCGCAGTGGCGTAAGTCGCTAACAATAAGAGGATAATCAAGCTTGGTGCTCGTTGGTAAAAGCCTGCTTCCACTTTCATCGTCAAAGCCAGTTGCAGTAGCAGCAAGCCAAGATATAAGGCATTAGAAAAATAGTTAAGCATTGCTCAATCCCCCGCGTCGTTTTAATAGCGCCTTTTCAGCCAAACCGACAAGCCATACTAAGAGTGAGCCAAGCAGTGCAGCCATGATTAATGCAGCCCAAATTTGCTGGGTTTGTCCATAATAGGAGCCACTGAGTAAGCGAGAACCTAAGCCACCTTGAGCCCCGGTTGGCAGCTCGGCAACAATGGCGCCAACTAAGGCTGCGGCAATCGCAACTTTTAAACTGGCAAACAGGTAGGGTTGGGCAGAGTACCAGCGTAGTTTCCAGAATACTTGCAGGGTGCTGGCACTATAGGTATACATTAATTCTTCGTGAATGGTGTCGGAGGCGCGTAAACCTTTAACCATACCGATGGTCACCGGGAAGAACGACAAATACATCGAGATCACCGCCTTGGGGACCACGCCCGTAATATTGAGTGCGCCGAGTACCACCACAATGATTGGCGCGATGGCCAAAATGGGAATGGTTTGTGAGGCGATCACCCAGGGCATTAAGCTCGCTTCTAAGGTTTTGTTATGCACAATACCGATGGCAATTAGCATGCCTAATAAGGAGCCAAAAACGAAGCCTAAAAGGGTTGAGTTAAGGGTAATGATGCTGTGAAATACCAAGGAACGCTTAGAAGTTACCGAGGTATCAAAGACCGATTTTTTAAGTTCTAAAGCCACCTGATGGGGGGCTGGTAACATCGGCCTTTTAACTTGATACGCTTGGCTAATGACCTGGCTATAGCTCCAGTCTTGTTTCTTACGTTCAAGGTTATGGATCAGTTGGTTGCCATTCATGATCAATGCGGCTAAATACCAAATGGCGAGTAGCGCGATGATTAAGCTGGCTAAAGACAGCCACTGACGGTCCTTCGTAGTGCTTTGCATAGTTTACTCTCTGCTGTGCTTAGTCAATGGCATGATCGGTGGCCAGTGCGGTACGAATTTCCGCGGCCAGTTCATGAAAAGCCGCTTCATCTCGCAGTGCTAAGGTTTTCAAACGAGGTAAGGGGCTTTCGATGACTTTCACGATCCGTCCAGGGCGCGGTGACATCACCACAATATGGGTCGACAACAGTACTGCTTCGGCAATGGAGTGCGTCACAAAGACCACGGTTTTTTGAGTCTCTTGCCAAATTCTCAATAGTTCTATGTTCATATGGTCACGGGTAATTTCATCCAAAGCGCCAAAGGGCTCGTCCATCAACAACAGGTCGGGATTGAGGCACAGCGCCCGAGCAATGGAGGCGCGCTGTTGCATACCGCCAGATAACTGCCAGGGAAATTTATTATGGAAGTCTTGTAGGCCTACCATCTTCAAATACTTATCGATTTGCTTTTGTTGATGGGTGCCAGTTTGTCCGGAGATTTCCATCGGCAGTGCGCAGTTTTGTTGAATGGTACGCCAGGGTAATAAACCTGGGGCCTGAAACACATAGCCATAAAGTCGATTTAAGCGAGCGTCTCTGGGTGAAGTTCCATCAACCTTTATTTTCCCTGCTGTGGCCTGCTCTAAATCGGCGATCACTCGTAACAAGGTGGTTTTACCGCAACCTGAGGGGCCGATAAATGAAACAAAATCCCCTTCGTTAATATTGAGCTGGATATTCGACAAGGCATTGACCGGTCCATCGTTGGTATTAAACACCAAAGACAAGTCTTCAATGGCAATCATCGAACGATGACTCGGCGCTTTATCGGCAGTGGTTTGTTCAGTGGTCTGTTGTGCTACTGCTAACATAGTCTCTCTCTCATATTTTTATTGTTTTTGGGCGGCTCATTTGAGGCGGCAGCGTTATCGTTCTATTCCAACAGGTGCATGGCTTTGGTTATATTTTTGAACCGCTTCGAAAATCGAGGGAAAGGCTGGACGTTTAATGTAACGTCCGGCACCTTCAACCACGTTTAACTGACCGTTTTTAAAGACGACATTGCCTTGGCTGATGGTGATGTGCGGAGCACCTTGTACTGTTCGGCCTTCGAAAATATTAAAATCTATTTTTTGATGATGGGTTTTGGCCGAAAGGGTATGTGTTTTTGTTGGATCCCAAATCACGATATCGGCATCAGAACCCACAGCAATACAGCCTTTCTGAGGGTAAAGATTGAATATTTTGGCACTGTTGGTGGACGTCACTGCCACAAACTCGCTCTCGCTTAAACGACCTTTATTCACTCCAGAATCCCACAGCACCATCATTCGATCTTCGACGCCAGCAGTGCCATTGGGGATTTTAGTGAAATCGTCTTTCCCATTCGCTTTTTGGTCAGCGCAGAAGCAGCAGTGATCAGTGGCGGTGGTTTGCAGGGTGCCGCCTTGTAGCGCCTTCCATAGAACTTCCTGATGTCCTTTCGGTCTGAACGGCGGGCTCATTACATGCGCAGCGGCACTGGCCCAGTCACTTTGTCGATAGACACTGTCGTCCAACTCAAGATGACCAGCTAAACATTCACCGTAAACTCGTTGGCCTTCATGGCGCGCCCGAGCGATTTCATCCACCGCTTCTTTACAAGAAACATGCACTAAATAGAGTGGCACACCGAGCGATTGCGCAATCCGAATTGCGCGGTTGGCGGCTTCGCCTTCCACCTCGGTTGGGCGCGATAGGGGATGCGCTTCGGGGCCGGTTAAGCCGGCTTTGAGTAATTTCTTTTGTAGGTGATCGACCAACTCGCCATTTTCGGCGTGTACCGTTGGCATTGCGCCTAATTCTAAACAGCGATTGAAGCTATTTACCAGTGTTTCATCTTCGGCCATGATGGCATTTTTATAGGCCATGAAATGCTTGAAACTGTTTACCCCTTCTTGGTTCACGAGTGTGCCCATATCTTGATAAACGCTGTCGTCCCACCAGGTGATGGCGACATGAAAGGAATAATCGCATACTGAGCGAGCCGCCCAGTCCTTCCAGGTTTGGTAGGCTTCCATCAGTGGTTGCTGGGGGTTGGGGATCACAAAATCGATAATCATGGTGGTACCACCGGCCAGTCCTGCGGCGGTGCCACTATAGAAATCTTCGCTGGCGACGGTTCCCATAAAAGGTAATTGCATGTGGGTATGGGGGTCAATACCGCCGGGCATTACCAGCTTACCGCTGGCATCAATCACTTCAGCGTCACTGGGAACATCTAGATCTTGGCCGATGGCTTTGATTAAACCGCCTTCACAGTAAACGTCGGCAAAGATGCTTTGGTCAGCGTTGACCACTTTGCCACCCTTAATTAGTACACTCATTGCTAACTACCTCGTTAATTGATTCAAAGGGGCATCAAGTTGTCTATTGTGATGCAAAACCCTTACCTTAATTAGGTGTTATGCAATAGATTGACCAATTGGACAGTTTGTTGGTTATTGTTAATGCTAAGCCGCATGAACACTGGTTTTATTCGGATAGCCACTGGTTTGCATAGTGAGTCGGATAGACTCGCTTACGCGCCATTGCAGGGCGTATATTCCCACTTTTAGTGCATAAAATTTGAACGAAAATACCGGGTCGTGCTACTGAAAATTAGAATCGAAAAAATAATGCATTATTTAATCCTTAATTATCAGTAGTTTAGTTTTTACCGTCTAACTTCTTGTCCGCTTGGTCAATACTTTGCATGGTTGAGTGCAACGCCGAGGGCGGATTTAACACAAAAATGAAACAGTTTGGTTGAGTGGAGGCCAGTATGAGTAGCTACAAAATTAATAGTGATCGTTTGTGGGACAGTTTGATGCAAATGGCAAAAATCGGAGCCACCGAAAAAGGCGGTTGCCGACGATTAGCATTAACTGATTTAGATAAACAAGGTCGAGAGCTTTACATTAAATGGGCTGAAGAGGCGGGTTGTAGTGTAAAAATTGATGCTATTGGTAACATTATGTGTACTCGCCCCGGTGAAGATATGAGCCTGCCGCCTGTGGGAACGGGCAGTCATTTAGATACTCAGCCTTCGGGAGGAAAATTTGATGGTGTATTTGGCGTATTATCGGGTTTAGAAGTGGTCCGTTCGCTCAATGATCGTGGCATTAAAACCAAACATCCCATTGAGATTTCGGTCTGGACCAATGAAGAAGGCTCGCGCTTCGCCCCCGCGATGATGGGCTCTGGCGTAGTCTCTGGGCGTTTTAGTTTACAAGAAATTTTAGACAGTTTGGATGTAGACGGTTTGCGTTTGGGCGATGAGTTAGAGCGGATCGGCTTTGCTGGCGAAACGCCAGTGACGGGTCGAAAATTTCATGCTTTCTTCGAAACTCATATCGAGCAGGGCCCTTATTTAGAAGCTGAAGAGAAACAGATAGGCGTGGTTACTGGTGGGCAAGGGCAACGTTGGTTTAATGCCACGATTACCGGTCGAGAGTCTCATGCTGGGACGACCCCGATGCACCTGCGAAAAGATGCGTTGCTGGCCAGTGCGCAATTGATGCAACAAGTGGAGCAAATCGCTAAAGCACATCCACCAGGGTGTGGCACGGTGGGTTTTGTGCAGGTGTTGCCAAATTCGCGCAATACCATCCCCGGTAAAATTGAAATGAGTATCGATTTACGCCACCCCATCGATGAAGAACTCAGCGCCATGGATCAAGAACTCAAAGCCGCTGTGGCTGAGCTTGAGCAACAAACTGGTGTTGAAGTTGCGCTCGATCCATTCTGGTATTACGAACCTATCCATTTTGATTCGGCCTGTGTTGATGCAGTGCGAAATGCTACGGTCAGTTTAGGTTATAGTCACATGGATATTATTGCTGGAGCAGGTCACGATGCCTGTTATGTCTCTGATTTTGCGCCAACCAGCATGATTTTCACGCCTTGCTTAAATGGTATTAGTCATAACGAGATAGAAAGCACCACTCAGGAAGAATGTGAAGCGGGTTGCTCGGTGCTGTTAAATGCCATGCTTAGTATGGCTGAACAAGTCACAGAAGCTACAACGGTTGAAGATCTTGCGCTGAGTAAATAGCTGCTTATTCTGCGGTGAAATCTAGCTTTCACCGCAACAAAGAAGGATTAGAAATTATTCTAATCCTTCTTTGTTTTTATGCCTAGTATGCGTCTCTATTCCCTGTTCATTGTTGGCTCAAACCAATTTGCTCAATTTTAATGAAGCATCGATTCGTGGTCGTTGCGAGCATTATTTCGCTAAAGTAACTTGATGCCGCAACCTTTAAGCACCAAGCGAGCAATTAATTCCATACCTTCTTCAAAATCACTATCATCCAGGGCTTCTTTGTTTAACATCAGGCTACTTTGAATGGCGTAGTCGGCATAGGCTTGGGTTGAGGCCCAAATCATGAACATTAAATGTTCTGGATTAATCGGTTCCATCCACTGCTTGGCGATCCAATCTCGAAATACCTGGCAGGTTTTATCAAATTGCTGTTTTAACTCGGTGGCTAACTGTTCTCGCAGGTAGGGGGCTCCGTGTAAGATCTCGGCAGCGAAAATCCGTGAAGCGTTGGGGTGTTGTTTGGATTGCTGCATCTTCTGCAAAATGTAATGGCGTAGCGCCACACTGGGATGTTGCTCGGGCGTCATTTGATCCATGTGGCTCATCCATATGACGAGTTGCTGGCTGAGTACCCCCTTATATAAAGCCTCTTTAGTTTTGAAATAATAAAGGACATTGGCTTTGGGTAATTCAGCTTTTGCCGCAATGGCTGCAATGGTGGTTCCCGAGTAACCGTTTTCGGCAAATAACTGCTCGGCAACTAATAGAATTTGCGCGAGATTGTCTTTACGAATATCTGCTAGCTTACGGCGTTTGGTATTCGTGGTGGTGGTTTTGCTCATGGGCTGATTGCTCTCTGCACTAATATGAAGCTATTTGCCTTGATACTGGGCATGCTTAGTTCTACCCACTGACTGACAGCATAACTCTAATCAAGACTTATTGTTAACTATCTGTTTTTTTCATTCAATGACTATTTATTTTTAGCCTTATTAAACAGATGGTTATATTACTAGCCCCGAACCAAAAATCACATCTCCTGACCGTTTGGTCAGAACATGGTATAGGCTTTGCTTTGTTTTTGTACAAGCAGAGAGTTTTATCTCGGCATTATAAAAAAAATAGGGAGATCCCATGGTGATGAGTATGGAAAAGCCTGAGGGCTATTCACAACAGCAGCTAGCCCTTGATCAGATGTTCAAGGATATCAATCCAGCCTTAAGTGCCCGCCAAGCTGGCATCGAAAGTTCGCGTTGTTACTATTGTTACGACGCGCCTTGTATTACAGCCTGTCCTTCAAAAATTAATATTCCGAGTTTTATTGCCAGTATTCATACTGACGATTTAACTGGAGCGGCTAAAACCATCTATCAGGAAAACATCATGGGTGGCAGTTGCGCCCGGGTGTGTCCAACCGAAATTTTGTGTGAACAAGCCTGTGTGCGCAATAAAGAGCAGGAACAGTCACCGGTTAAAATTGGTTTATTACAACGGCATGCCACCGATAATGCGGTGTTTGAGGGACATCCTTTCGAGCGAGCCGCGCCGACCGGTAAAACTATCGCGGTAGTGGGCGCAGGCCCCGCTGGCTTAAGTTGTGCACACCGCTTGGCGATGCTGGGCAATGAGGTGGAGATCTTCGAAGCGGCAGCAAAAGCGGGTGGCTTGAATGAATACGGCATTGCCAAGTACAAACTTACCGACAATTTTGCTCAGAAAGAAGTTGATTTCATCTTAGGGATCGGTGGCATCACCCTGCATACCGATACCGCCTTAGGCCAAGATGTCAGCTTGAGCGAGTTGAAGCAGCGCTTTGATGCGGTGTTTTTAGCCATTGGCTTACAGGACGTTCAGTCCTTGATGTTGCTCAACGAAAGCCATCCGCAAGTACTCAATGCCGTGGATTACATTAAAGAGCTACGCCAGGCTAAAGATCTCGAGGACTTGGCGGTCCCGCTGGACAGCGCGGTGGTGATTGGTGCCGGTAATACCGCCATCGACATGGCCTGCCAACTCAAACGTTTGGGTACAGAAGAGGTGACGCTGGTTTATCGTCGCGGCGAAGCGCAAATGAGCGCCACCGAGCACGAACAGCAAATTGCCAAAAACCATCAGGTCAGAATAAAAACCTGGGCCAAACCAGAGCAAATTAATCTGGACCAAGATGGGGTATTACGCAGTATGACCTTCCGTAAAACCTATAGTGAAGATGGCCAGCTTAAAGATACTGAGCAAACCTTTGATGTTGCTTGTTCGGCAATATTTAAAGCGGTCGGCCAGAAGTTTGCTTACCCCAACGCCGAGCAGCTGATCCCCACCGTAAGCAATGGAAAAATTGCCACCTTTGGTAAGCAAATCACCAGTATTGACGGCGTGTTTGCCGGTGGGGACTGTACCAGTGAAGGACAAGACCTCACCGTAGAAGCGGTGCAACAGGGCAAGTTGGCAGCTATCGCCATTCATCAACAACTTAACTCAGTGGAGGCTTAATACCATGGCCGATTTATCAATTGAATTTGCAGGGATCAAATCTCCCAATCCATTTTGGTTGGCCTCTGCGCCACCGACGGATAAAGCCTATAACGTCGAACGCGCTTTTGAAGCGGGCTGGGGTGGAGTGGTTTGGAAAACCTTGGGCGAAGATCCAGCGGCGGTGAATGTGTCCTCTCGCTATTCAGCAATCTATGATCATAATGGTGAAGTTTCGGGCTTTAACAATATCGAATTGATCACCGATCGTAGTTTGGAAATCAACCTGCGTGAAATCGAGGCGGTGAAAAAAAGCTGGCCCGACCGAGCCTTAGTGGTTTCCTTAATGGTGCCTTGTGAGGAAGAATCATGGAAAACCATCGTGAAACAAGTGGAACAAACCGGCGCTGATGGCCTCGAACTTAACTTTGGCTGCCCGCACGGGATGCCAGAGCGCGGGATGGGGGCGGCGGTAGGCCAGGTTCCAGAATATGTGGAGATGGTGACTCGTTGGTGTAAAACCTATAGCAAGTTGCCAGTGATCGTGAAACTCACCCCGAACATCACTGATATTCGTTTCTCGGCGCGCGCTGCCAAAAATGGCGGTGCTGACGCGGTTTCATTAATCAATACCATTAACTCAATTACTGGGATCGATTTGGATCAGATGGCTGCGCGGCCCTTGGTGGATGGCAAGAGTACCCACGGTGGTTATTGTGGCCCAGCGGTGAAACCGATTGCCCTAAACATGGTCAGTGAAATCGCGCGTGATCCGCAAACTGCAGGCCTACCTATTTCAGGGATCGGTGGCATTGGTAACTGGCGCGATGCGGCGGAGTTTATCTCCTTGGGCTCAGGTTGCGTGCAGGTGTGTACCGCTGCGATGATCTACGGATTCAGAATTGTCAGCGAAATGCAGCAAGGCCTGTCGAATTGGATGGACAGTAAAGGCTACGAGAAAATCTCCGATTTCCAGGGGCTCGCAGTACCCAATACCACCGATTGGAAATACCTCAATATGAACTATAAGGTGGTGGCCGATATTGATGAAGATAAATGTATCGGCTGTGGCCGTTGTTACATCGCCTGCGAAGATACCTCGCATCAGGCAATTAGCAAGACCGCTCGTCCCGATGGCAGCGTCGCTTTCGAAGTGATCGAAGATAAGTGTGTTGGCTGTAATCTGTGCCAGATCACCTGTCCGGTGGATAGCTGTATCAAGATGGAGCAAAAAGAGGCCGATAAACCCTATATGAACTGGACTCAGGATCCGCGCAACCCTTACCGGGACGTTTCTTAGGCTCTTTATCTTAGGTGCTTGCTCTGCTGCATTGGCGGAGCAAGCGTTGCATCAACAAGATCACCGTTTTCATTCTATTTATTTGTTTTTAAAGCTAGAACAAATAAGTCCCAAACTACTGGGTCCACTTTATTTCATGCTTCAACCCAAATTATATGTAATCACAAAAGTTAATTATGACTCTGTTGTGTATTTTTGACTTTTTGTTGGCTCTGCGCTGCAATGGCGATCTGTTCTAGCAAGGATAAGCGATTAAATGAATTTGGAACGAGTAGTACTTGGGGTGGCGTTGGCCGGTCTATTAATTTCATGTAGTCAGCGACAGTCGGCTCCGACAGCATCTCAGCAGACTGTTGTTTGCTGTCAGGTAAACGTTCCATATAATCGTTCTATGACTTACGGGGGCTTAAGCGACGATATCAGCGCGTTGATGAAGGCCGCTAATACTGCTAGTGTTTTCTCCGTAAAGCAGCTGCTAGAAGTTGAGAAAGTTGATGTTAATCAACTAGATAATAATGGTCAAAATGCTTTGCACCATGTTTCATCCTATTCCATTGCAGCGGGCGAGCCTTACCTGAAAAAAATAGCGGTGTTGTTGATTGAAAATGGTATCAATATTGATCAACAAAATCGGCTAGGGGTCAGCCCCTTAATGGCTGCGATTCGACAGCATAACTCAAAGATTGCGATAGAGCTGATAAAGCGTGGGGCAAATGTCAATCTGGCCGATGAAAAGGCGATAAGCCCCTTGATGTTAGCTGCTTATTATGGACAAATCGCAGTGGTTGATGCGCTGCTTGGTGCCGGGGCTAATATCAACGCCCAAGATCAGCAAGGCAGAAATACACTGCATTACTTGGCGACTAGGTATTTGCCTCGTCAATATGCCGATTCAGAAAAAATTGTCCGGATTTTGAAAACAGCGGGTATAGATAGCGCTGGCACTGCAAGTGATGGTCGCTCAGCCTATCAATGGGCGATTGAAAATCAACTCAATAAATTGGCCTTTGTCATCCGAACGTCACCTGCTCAGGGCAGTCGTGAGGAGCAAATAAAGCGAGCGATTGAGCATTTAGAGCTGCCATTTATCGCGAGCTTAACGGAGACAAATGATGGTCAGCAGCGTTTAAGTTCTGCGTTAGCGGGGTGGCTACCGTTACAGGTACAGATGAATCGCTACGACGGTGAACAATTAGATACTAAACAAGCAAAAATGTTGCAATTAATTGGTCCTTATATGGATATTAATCTGCGGAATTCCCGTGGGCAGACCGCTTTGCATATTGCTTCCACCAATTTGCAAATTGAAAGCATGCGCAGCTTGCTAAAATTTAATCCAGATCTGTCGCTGATTGATCATCGTGGACTTACTGCGCTTGATGTCGCAGCCTTGAGCGGAGAAGAGCGTGTTTTTAATGTGTTTTTTCAGCCGACTCAATTGTCGTTGTCATTCACTTTGTTTAAAGCGGATATCCTCAGTCGCGTCGCAGGGTTAGAGGGTCGAGGAGACTACGGTCCTTCGCAGATCACTGATACGCTTTTGCGTTTAGGGATGGATCCAAACGCCATTAACCAAAAGGGACAAACTGCCTTATGTCTCGCGGTTAAGTTTAATAAACCTAGGACTGCGCGGATCTTATTGGACCATGCTGCAGATGTCGATTTTGCTGATAATCAAGGATTGACACCGGTGATGTACGCGGTGAAATTTGGGCGACTCTCCATGCTTAGGCAGTTGCTTCGCCATGATCCCGATTTGACCTTTCGCAATAATCAGGGCTTAAGCGCCATCGAGATGACTAAACAAGTGAGTAGTGTGGGCGGTCAAGGCGTTCAGGAGATTATGTTTTCTTTGTTAGAGCGTTAATCATATGCGCCGAATCTCACGGCTGCAACAGGGTGTTCGCGCTTGATTCACAGCAAGTCGCCAGATAAGCACAAGTCCGTTTTATGTAGGTTTTTACTTACCGTGCAACTTTATTGTGTGGTATGTATTTGCTTCATCAGCTATCACGATTTTTGAGTGCCAAGCTGGTTCGTTGTTTGATGGGTAAGCTTTGCCATTCTTTGATGGCGGTAAAGTTGTTCAAGACTTTACCGCTAGTCGATTAAACTTATATTTTACTGTTGTTCAAAACGAGGGTAATCAGTTAGACCATGATGGTTACCTCCGAATAGGGTGTTGGGATCATGACTCGCCCAGGCTTGATGGTGTTTAATTCGAGAGGGTAAATCGGGATTCGCAATAAATGGGCGGCCAAAAGCTATCATATCGGCGAGGCCGTCTTCTATGGCTTGGCTGGCGCTTGCTGCCGTGTATTTTCCGGCGTAGATAATGGTCCCTGCGTAGGTTTTGCGTAGTGCCTGTTTAAAATGAAGCGGCATTGGCGGCGCATCGTCCCAATCGGCTTCGGCAATGTGCATATAGACTACTTGATGTTGATTGAGCAACTCGGCCACCGCAGTGTAGGTTTGCTCGGGGTAGGCGTCTACGGTGCCATTTAAGGTGGTGAGCGGAGCTAGTCGCACGGCGACTTTGTCTGCACCAATAGCACCCACTAAGGCTGTAAGTACTTCATCAAGAAAACGTAAACGATTGCTAAGGCTACCGCCATAGGCATCGGTTCGCTGATTAGATTCAGAGTCGATAAATTGATTGATTAAGTACCCATTGGCGGCGTGTAACTCTACCCCATCAAAACCAGCTTGTTGTGCATTGAGGGCCGCTTGGCGAAACTGCTCAATCACTAGATTAATTTCTTTTTGGCTCATTTGTTTGGGCGTGACCACATCTATAAACCCCGGTTGCTGACTACCGTTATCCACAAATACTTTCACGTTTTCGGCTTTAAGTGGCGAAGCGGACCAAGGCTGAGCACCGTTAATATTATCCGGGTGAGTGACTCGTCCTACATGCCATAGTTGCGCAAATATCACACCTGCCTGCTGGTGAACCGCATCGGTCACTAAACGCCAGCCGTCAATTTGTGCTTGAGAATAGATCCCGGGAGTCCAAGCGTAACCTTTAGCCCGTTCTGATATTTGAGTCCCTTCACCAATGATGAGTCCTGCTTCACAGCGCTGCATATAGTACTCGGCCATCATTTGATTGGCGGTGTCTCCAGGCTGAGTAGCACGCGAGCGTGTCATCGGCGGCATGACGATGCGGTTTTTTAATCTAAGTTTACCAAGTTGAATGGCTTGAAAGAGTGTGGCTGTCATGTGTGAGATCCTCGAAAAATTAGAGCATCAGTGTAGCAGTTGAGTGCGCTTGCAATCAGTCCGTAGATGACAAATTATTTTTGTGAATTTCACAATAATTAGTTTTAAGTGAAGCTTTATTTTATAGGCTGAGTCGTGGTTGGATAAAGTCGATAAAAGAAGAGATCCGCCGTGCTAATGAGGAAGACTTGTAATACACCGCGTGTATTTGTTCACGGCCCGTATCGTAAACGGCTTCTGAGCCAAATAAGCGGATCATCGTTCCATGAGCGATATCTTGTTTAACCATAAAACCGGACAAACAGGCAATGCCGTTACCGCTTAATACCAATTGGCGAACGGTTTCGCCGTTACTAGCAATCAGTGAGGGAGCCTCTAAACTAAAACCCTTAAGTGGCCATAAATTGAGGTTTTTGCTGGTGAAACCTAATAAATCATGCTGTTGTAAGTCGGTAATATGCAGCGGCACACCACGGCGTGCCAGATAGTCGGGAGAGGCGACCACGTAAAGAGGGCTTTTACCTAAAGGGCGAGCGTGCAGAGTTGAATCACTTAGGCGACCGATACGGATCGCAACATCAACTCGTTTCTCGAGTAAATCAACATAGCCTTCGTTGGAACTCAGTTCTAAGTCAATGTTGGGATAGGCTTGCTTAAAGTTATGTATTAACGGCACCAGTTGATGCAACACAAATGGACTGGCGGCATCGATGCGTAGCTTGCCTTTGGGAAATGCATCGTTTGCTAACAGCTCTTCTTCTGCATGTTGTAGTTGGAGTAGGCCGAGTCGAACGGCTTCGATAAATCGACGCCCCTCATCGGTCTGGTAGATCCGCCGAGTGGTTCGATTGAGCAGTGTCACACCGATCTGTTGTTCAATCTTCGAGACTGCCCGCGAGACTCGCGCGACTTGAATATTGAGCTGCTCGGCAGCAGCAGAAAAGCCACCGCAATCAACGACAGCAATTAATATTTCAAGATCGTCTGAACGGTTTCTCAAATTTAACATATGGGCTCCAGAGCGAGAATGGTTTGATGATGCTATTGGTTGTTACATTCACAATATTTCTTGTGTAACTTATCTTATTTTGACAAATATTATTAACTATTTTATCCCAGTATCTGGCCTTTGTTGGGGTCGGTTCATCAGCGATATCAGTTTCCGGTGAAATATAAGTTCGCTTGCTAAGGTCTTGTTTGGAACTTACTTAGAACGATTCATTTTTTTGGCATATGGGATCTGTACCTTGAATAAATACATTCCGCTTATTCTGGCGATTTACGTCGCTTTTGTATTCTTACAATCGCTGTTTTTTAAATTTGCAGGTTGGTTTGGCCATCCCGCTGACATTACAGTTTATATTTTTCAAACCGTGGGAACTTGGCTGAGCAGCGGTTTAGGGCTGGAGTCGGTTGGCTCGCTGTTTGCTCAGTATGGTGAAACGCTAATTGGTTTGGTGGAATTGGTTGCCAGCATTCTCATTTTACGTAAAGCGACTCGGTTTTATGGGGCTGCGCTTGCGTTCGTGGTGATGTCTGGGGCGATATTTTTCCATCTTTTCACGCCTTTGGGCTTATTTCCGTTTACTGATCTGAGCTGTTTAAGCGACGGTTGTCCACGTGAATATCCGCTGTTTTTTATGGCCGTGGGTGTTTGGTTGAGTAGTGTTTATTTACTTTACGCAAAAGTGAAGAGAGATCGACTCGGCGCTGATAAACGATAAGGACTCGCCGAGCGAGCCCTTTGTTGTTTTTTAGATTTACCGAGTATAGCCGTTAAATTTCTTCTCGTGACCAATACTCGACATTGGCCCATGTCCAGGTAAGAACTGGTAATCATCATCTAGGCTATAGAGTTGAGTTTTAATGGCATTGATCAGCGTGGGGTGATCGCCCTGAGGAAAATCGGTTCGGCCAATCGAACCATTAAATAAAACATCACCTACGATAGCGAGTTTGGCAGCGTGATCGATAAACACCACATGGCCAGGAGTGTGGCCGGGACAATGTCTGACCTCAAGTTCTATTTCTCCTAGAGCGATGATGTCGCCATGCTCTAACCATTGATCTGGGCTGAAACTTGCAACTTCTGGAAAACCAAACATTTGGCACTGCATTGCCATTTTACTAAGCCAAAAATCGTCGTCTTGATGAGGCCCTACAATGGGAACTTGATAGCGCTGTTTGATTAAGCTGCTGGCTCCTACGTGGTCAAGATGACCGTGGGTTAACAATATTTTAGTCACTTTCACACCCGCTTTGTCGACGGCGGCTTGAATGAGCTGCGGGTCGCCTCCGGGATCGACAATTGCCGCTTCTAAGGTTTGCTCACACCAAATGAGGCTACAGTTTTGTTGAAAAGGGGTCACAGGGATAATTTGATAGGCCATTTTACTCATACTCTGAATTGTCTCCCACTTAGTGTACGGATGCGGCTGAATATTTCTACAGTTGTGTGCAACTAAAACGCGACTTGTGGGTGCTTATGTTTATAATACTAATATCTCACCCAATCGAAGGAGATTCCCTTGATAATCAAAGATATTATGCAGACTAGAGTAGTCAGTGTTGATATGGATCAGCGGCTATTCGATATTAAAGACATTTTTGACAACGTGAGCTTTCATCACTTGGTGGTACTCGATGACGATGATCAAGTGGTTGGCGTGTTAACTGAAGCGGATGTGCTGGCGGCTTTAAGTCCTTTTCTTGGTAAGGCTGCGGAGAATCAGCGAGATATTAAAACTTTAACCCAACGGGTTCACCAATTGATGACGCGCGATCCACAGTGCTGCTTCGCCATCACCAGTGTGACGGATGCGGGGCATTTAATGATTGAACAAGGTTTGAGTTGCTTGCCAGTGATTGATGAACATCAGCATCTGCAGGGTATTGTGACCTGGAAGGACATCTTAGCCTTTTTGTTGGTTAGTAATAATAATTCATGAGTTCTTCATTGAGTATTAAGACCCCAATCATGTTTATGGCTTGCACTGGTGATGCGGGTAAATCTTTTGTGTGCGCCCTGATTTGCCCTTACTTGAGTACTCAAGGGCTTGATGTGGTTCCTTTTAAGGTACAAAACATGAGTCACAATGCGGCCGTCACCGACCAAGGAGGTGAAATTGGTCGTGCTTAGTACCTGCAGGCTTTAGCCGCTCGGCAACGGCCTTGTATTGATATGAATCCGGTATGATTGAAACCGCATAGCGAACTCGGCGCACCGCTAGTGATTCATGGTGAGGTGAGCCATCAGCTCCATGCCATCGACTGGCATCAGCGTAAAGCCGTTCTTTGGCCTGCGGTTTTGGCAGGTGTTCAGCGTTTACCACTGCAACATCAATGTCTCGTGATTGAAGGTGCGGGCAGTCCTGCGAAAGTTAATCTACCTAAAAGCGCTATCGTTAACATGGAACTCGCCCTAGCGTTGCAGGCTTCGGTTTATTTGATTGTGGATATCGACTGAGCTGGTGCTTACGCTCATTTGCTTGGGACATGGATGTGTCTTAGCCAAGTAGAGCAAGCTCGTGTTAAAGGTTTTGTCTTGAACAAGTTTCGCGGTGAACAGATGCTATTCGCGGATGCTAATCAGTGGGTTTTGCAACAAACAGGAATTCCTATCGTAGCGGTGCTCCCTTGGACAGCCCACCAACTGTCGGAAGAAGATAATTTTTTTCATCGAAATCAATGGCAGCCGGGCACCACCAACATTGCCTTAATGGTTTATCCCTTTGCCAGCAATCTGGATGAATTTGACCGATTAATTTATCAAGCGGGTGTTAATCTGGTGCCACTACGCGATGCTCAAGATTCAAGTTATTACGATGCGATTATTTTACCCGGTTCGAAAAATGTTGCAGCTAGCCGAATGCATTTGGCGCAGAGTGGTTTAGATCAGGCGATTATTCACGCGGTGAAACAAGGGGTGAGAGTGACTGGGATTTGTGGTGGCTTGCAAATACTAGGCGAGCAAACTCTAGATCCTTTGGGGGGTGAAGGGCAAGGTTTTGAGGGTTTGGCTTTACTACCAATCATCACCGAATATGCCGATGCTAAGGTGACCACGCAACGCGACGTTGAGTGGCAAGAGCAGCACTTAGCTTGTTACGAAATTCATCACGCTGCAAGCCCTTGCGTTGAAGCGCTAAAGCCTTTTGTTGAACAAGTTACCGGCTGGCAATTAGGTGTGGTGCAGGGGAGTTATCTACATGATTTATTTATCAATCGTAGTTTTCGTCAACACTGGCTCGAAAGTTTAGCTTGGCAGGGAGAATGTGAAGACTGGCAGCAGGTGATTGGTCGGGAGTTGGATCCTTTATGTGAGCACTTGGATTTACCCCTAAGTCAAATAAGCCAGCATGCTGGCTTATCCTGAGTTTAAGTTGATTGTTGCGGCATTATTTCATCCACCCTTGTTCTTGATAATATCTTAGGGCACCTGGGTGCAGTGGCGCCGTGAGATTTGTATGGATCATTTGCTGCACTTTTAAATCGGCTAATGCCGGATGTAAGGCGCGTAAAGTGTCGAGGTTTTCAAAAATTGCCGCGACAAAATCATGTGCCGTTTGCTCCGATAGTTGTTTGTCTGCAACTAAGGTTGCGCTGACGCCAATCGATTGCACATCTTTCGGGTTACCATGATAGGTTCCCCCTTTAATGCTTACCGGGGAAAAATATGGGTATTTTTGGGCTAAAGCGGCGATTGTCGTGGTTGACAGACTCAGCAAATTGGATTCACACATTGTGGTCGCGCGGGTAATCGAGGTATTGGGGTGGCCAACCACATAAACGATAGCCTCGGTTTTATTGCCACATAGCGCGCGGCTTTGTTCGTCTGGTTTTAGATGACCTAGCTGGGTAAAATCGCCATCTTGCCAATGCAGCTGTTGCATGATGAGTTTCATCGTCGAATATTGGCCAGAACCAAGTGGCCCTACATTGACCGAATGTCCTTTCAATTGTTCAACTTGGTTAATCTTTAGCTGGGCCTTCGCTAATACAGTAAAGGCCTCTGGATAAAGGGCTAACAGAGAGCGCATCTCCTTATAGGCTCCTTGTTTGGCAAACTCACCGCTGCCTTTGTAGGCTTGCCAATGCACATCCGACTGAACGATCGCTAAATCGATATCGCCACTTCGTAGTGCTTGGATATTGTCACTGGAGCCCCCGGAACTTTCTGCGGTGCAACTGAGTTTTCTATGGTCACTATTTTGTTCTAGTTGTCGACACAAGGCGTTGCCAGTCGGGTAATAGACCCCGCTTACGTTACCAGTACCCAAAAATAAGTACTCGTTCGCCCCGGTGAAGTTGCTGCTTAAACTAAATATAATCAGCAATAAAAAATTGGAAAATCGTTTCATTTTTTCACCTAAGTTTGCTCTTTATCCATAGTGCAAGTTGGTTAATATACACTCTTATGCTAAAAAACGCTTGTTTGAGAGATTAAGTTTGGTTAGGGAAAACAACAGCTTTTTTAGTCATGAAGTGTTTATTGATGGATCCCGCGAAGGTGCCTAATGCCAGTTTAATTGAAAGTCGAATTGCGATATGTGGCCAATGAAGGGACTTAACTTGTATTTATGTCTTATGTCAATAGCGGTTTCCATGCATTTAGTATCCTTACCTGATGCTCCAAAGATATGAATTTTTAAGAAGTGAGCTTGTTTAGCGGTGCAAGGATTGGAAGTGTTTGGCAGCTGTTCAGCTTATCTCATGCGCTTACTTTGTCTTAATCTGAATCACTAAACCACGATGACCTCGCAGGATAATGGTTTATACTAGGCGTAAATAAAGCCCTATATTGATTGTATTTTGTTAAATAACTCAGTTGTATCATTTCCTTTGTTAGAAGTTTGCTGTTATAGCGTTGCAGATATCGAAAAAGCAATTGCGGGCGGGGCCCATCGTATTGAATTCTGTGCAGGCCAAAGTGATGGGGGGACTACGCCAAGTTATGGCGCATTGCTGCAGGTTCAGCACTATCTCACTCAGATCCCTATCGTGGTTATGGTGAGACCTAGAGGCGGGGATTTTTGTTATCAGCCTCAGGAACTGATGCAGATGGAATCCGATATTTTGCTGATTAAAGAACTCGGTTTTCATGGCGTGGTTAGTGGCGCCCTCAATCCCGACGCGAGTGTGGATGTGAGTGCTTGTCAGCGGCTTGCTAAGGCAGCGCAAGGCATCGATTTTGTGTTTCATCGCGCCTTCGATTGTGTGGCCGAGCCGAGTTTTGCGGCGAAATGTTTAGCCGATATCGGCGTAACTCGAATATTGAGCTCTGGCCAGCAAGATAAGATAGAACAGGGCGTGGAGCTAGTGTTAGCATTACAGCAACAATTTCCCCAGCTAGAATGGCTAGCGGCGGGAGGCGTGAGAGCTCATAATATTGGTGAGTTACTTGAGCGCGGTATTCAGCAGCTACATAGTGCCGCGGCAGAAGACCTACCGAGCGTTTTTGCCACCCAGTATGCCAAGGCAATGGCGTCGGCGAAGGATGTATCAAGTGAACTGACCCGCCAAACAGTATCGCAGTCTTTGGTTCAGTTGATGGTGAAACAGATGGAGCGAGGGCGCTAAGTTAATGTTGCTCGCTCTATGGCATCGCTGTCAGCATTTTTTTTTCTACCTAGCGAATACTCTTAAACACCGCGGTTTGGCAATGTTTGCAGCCTATTTGTTGGTGCAAGCATGCTGGCTCGCGGCCTTCGCACCACTCACCATTGTGGTCAGTGAATCACTGATGTCGTTGTATGGCCTACAGGGCGTTGCAAATCAGCAGTTACTCGGTTTTTTCCTCTCCCCCAGTGGTTATTTGTTTGCGATTTGGCTGGTTGCGATGGCTTTGTTTAACTTCTTTTTGCAACAGGGGGTACTCACCTTATTGTTGGCTCAGCATGAAGTTAATCGGCGTTCAATTTCTCAAGCGATTCATCTATTGCTACGTCGCGCTTGGTCGATTGCGGGTTTAGCTTTTTTGCAATCAGTATTACTGATTAGCATTTGTTGTAGCTTGTTATTTGTTGGTCGTTGGCTGTTTGGACTGATGCTGGCCGATTGGGACATTAATTACTATCTCACCATGCAGCGAAGTCAGCTGTGGTTCTTTCTCAGTGTATTATGTTTAGGCGGTTTGCCGGTCACTTTTTGGCTGGCGAATCAATGGCTGAAGTGGTGGTTTACTTTGCCATTTTGCATGTTACAAAGGCGAACTCTGCTTGGCCAGTTGCGAGATTCTACCGATTTAGCTCAGGGCCAGCGTAAGTGGATTGTACTTATTACAGTAATTTGGTTAGCGCTAAGAACCTTGGTATTTGTGGTGCTGGTTGCTGCATTTATTTGGTTGTTGCATGTGACTATTGATTGGTGGGATCCACAGCAGTTATCCAACTTAGCTTTAGTGCTATTTAGTTTTGCATTGTTGGCGGGGGGATCAGTTTTAAGCTTCTTGGATACTTGGCTCTATGCCTGTATTCAGTTTTATATGTTTAAAGTGTTGGTTAAGCAGACAAGGGGAAAATTAGCCAATGAACATCAAGCGGTATTAAAAGAAAATCATCGCTTACATTTAGGTTTTAGATTGCTATTGCTGGCGAGTCTATTACTTGCGGCGAATGAGTTCGCTGATGAAGTGGACAGTTTTACCCAACGTTTTGCTCAGAGTAGTCAATTCTCGGTTATGGGCCATCGCGCTGGTGGTTATTTGGCTGAAGAAAATAGCTTAGCGGGTTTGCAAAAGTCTATTGAACTGGGTTTAAGCATGACCGAAATTGATATTCAACTCACCGCCGATGGACAAATAGTGGTCGTTCATGACCGTGATCTAGGACGTTTAACTGGCGATCCGAGTGTGGTGCATCTGAGTAATTTTGCTCAGGTTCAGCAGGCTTTTGTTGCTGCCGGGCTCCCGTCTCCTCAGCCTTTATCTGTGTGGTTAGCTAAAAGTGCTGCTCAGATCACGCTGAACCTAGAATTAAAACGTTATGACGATTCTCTAGATTTAGTACCTGCACTCCTGACTCAACTCAAGCGTTACCCATATCCGGTGGTCGTCAGTAGCTTAGATGCGGAGTTACTCAATTATCTTAAGCAATTGATTAAAGGTACCCCGTTGGCGGCGAGAGTCAAAACTGCATTTATTGCGGCTGCCAGCTTTGGTGAATCGAGTTTGCTTCAGAACGCAGATATGTTAATGGTGAATCAACAGTGGGTTAGTCCTTGGCGCTTACTCAGTGCTCAGCAGCGCGAGCAGAAAATCTACGTTTGGACGGTGAACCGAGTCAGTGAGGTTGAACGAATGTACTATCTAGGGGTTGATGGCGTAATTACCGATGAGCCGATCATGGCACTGCAGACTATTCAGCGGCTTGAGCAATTGAGCGAAGTGGAGCACTTGCTGAATGGTTTTCGATATTGGCTAAACTTTTAGTTGTTCATTATTAAAAAAATGCTGAAATTGCAACCAGTATTGACGCTGTTGTTGCCAAGAGCTGAGCTGAAACTTGAGGGTTTGTTTGGCTCGACGTTGGTTGAGCGCATAAAGACTTAAGCGAGAAATACAACCTAACTTTGGATATCCACCGATGGTTTGTTTGTCGATCGATAATACAATGGGGAGTCCGCTGGGAGGCACTTGCACGGCGCCAAGTGCGATAGGTTCTGATTCGCCACTGGCGGGGACGCTATCGAGGGATACTCCATCCAAACGAATGCCCATTCGGTCACTCAGAGCACTCACTCGGTAGGTTTGGTGACATAGGGTTTGGATAGCATGCCTTGAAAACTGATGAAATTGATAGCCGGGGATCAAATTTAAACATAAGGCTTGGTTATAGTCTGGTATGAAACGGTTCGGTGTTTGTTTTCTGGGCTCGATTGCAGAACTTAGATAGTTGAGTTGATCCCCTTGACTTAACCAGCGGCCCATAAAAAGACCTAAACCTTGTCGCATTGAGCTACTAGCACTCCCTAACTGTTTTTTCACTTGTAAACCACCTTTAATGGCGAGGTATGATCGTAATCCAGAGCGTGCAGTGCCAAGATTCAAGCTTTGGCCAGCCAAAACCGTAAAGCTCTGCCAAGGGGCGGGTTGGGGATTGCGACTTGCGCCGCTCACCTTGAGTGGCATATCTGCACCGCAAACCGCGACTTGGCATGTTTGGTTAAATTGGAAAGTTGCGCCTCCAATGGCAATTTCTAGGGCTGCAGCTCCTGGTGCATTACCGAGTAGTCGATTAGCCCAGAGAAAGGCATGTAAATCCGCAGCGCCACCTGGACTGATCCCGATGTCTTGATAACCGCTACGGCCCTGGTCAACTACGCTGGTTTGTGGGCCACTTCTTAATACGCTTAATTGACCTACCGGAGACATGCTTTCGCCTGTAATTGTTGAAATTGCTGAAAATTGATTTGGTAAAAGCGGATCTGATCGCCGACTTTTACCGGACACATATCTTGACTTGAGGGGTCAAAAAAACGCATTGGGCTTTGACCGATGACATGCCAACCGCCGGGACTCGCTGCCGGGTACACAGCACTCATGTCTTCAGCAATCGCGATGCTGCCCGCTGCTACATGGCTTGCAGGGGTGGATTTTCTGGGGAGTTGTAGGGATTTAGTTAAACCTGATAAGTAAGCGAAACCGGGCATAAAGCCGATCGCCTTGACTTGATAGTGACCAGCCAAATGCAACTCGATTAATTGTTTTACATTGAGCTGTAAATGTGCGGCGGTTGCCTCTTGGTCGGGGCCTAAACGCGGATCATAACAAGCTGGAACGTGTATCGTTTTCACGGGTTTTGAGTGACGAGTCAACTGAAAACGGCTTAACAGCGACTCCAGATCATTTAACTCAGTTTGATAATCGAAAATGCAGAGTAGGCTGTCAGACGCAACGATAACATCGTTTACGCCCTTGATATTTTGCTTAAGTTGCTCCGCGAGGCTCGGTAACGCGGCCTGAAATTGGGGGGACTTACAGCTGAGTAAGAGACTGTCTTCATTCACCCAATCGATACAAAACATGTTTTAGAGGCTCTTTGTTTGTGGATCTAGGATTTGTTTAATCAATTTTATTTGCGCAACTGCCGCTGCGTTGTCGCCATGTACGCAGAGGGTGTCTGCGCTAATATTTAGGCGACTGCCATCACTACAGATGACTTGTTGTTGCTGCTGCAGTAAGTTCACTTGAGCCAATAAGTCATTGGGCTGGCTGAGCACCGCACCGTCTAGTTCTCGAGACTGCAGCTGACCATTGGCCAAATAGCGGCGGTCACAAAAAGCCTCTTTGATTAAGCCAACTTGATATTGCTCCGCTAAACGGCTGACAAAACCAGTGCTTAAACTGGCCGATACCATGAGTTTAATTTCGCCTTCTAAACTAGCGACAGCCTTGAGCACCGCCTCAAATATCTGGGCTGAACAATGCATGTCGTTATACAGCGCGCCGTGAGGTTTCACATAGTGGATCTGAGTTGCTTGGTAACGGCATAGCGCTTGTAAACCTCCTATTTGAGCGAGAATGATTTGGCTTAATTGCTCGGGTTGGTAGGCGATGGTTCGACGACCAAACCCAGCGATATCGGCATAACTCGGATGCGCACCAATTTGTACTTGATGCTGTTTAGCTAAAGCAATGGTTTGACTCATGACATGAGGGTCTGAAGCATGTCCGCCACAAGCAATGTTTGCCATGTCGATAAAGGGCATGGCTAGCTCATCGGCGCCCATTTTCCATACACCATAGCTTTCACCCATATCGCAGTTTAATCGCATCTTGACTCCATATTGAGGTTTAAGAGCTGGTTCATCTCTAACGCTGTTTGCTGCATTGTAGTAGTATCTTCGCAAAGTGTTGTCCAGCTGGGCCCAATTGCTCTGGTCGACATATCACTAAATAGGTCACTAAGGTTTTGGCAGCGCCTCCTAGGATATTAAGTTCTACTAAACTTTCATCTTCCAAGTAAGGCGCGACGATATGATCGGGTAACCAAGCGAAACCTAAGCCTTGGTTGAGAACTTCCAGTACTTGGCTAAATCCGCTAAAGGTCCAGCGTTGTTCGGCGCGTAACCAACCACGATCGAGGTGAGGATGACTTCCTGTATCTCTAACCACCAATTGCAGGTGCTGTACTACTTCGTTAATGGATACCGATGCCGCTATTTTTGCCAGTGGATGATTACGTTGTACCACTGGCAGCATCGTGACAGTACCAAATTTCTCGCCAAGTACTCCTTGCGGGAGGATCGGCGTAATCACCATGTCGACAGAATGATCATAAATGGCTTCGTCCGAACCACCTAATACGTTATCCAGCAATTCGATACGAGTGCCTCGACTGTCAGGCAGAAATGCCTTCAGGGCTTTGATCACTGGTGCTTTAGATTGCACGGCGTCGCAGCTTACACTTAGTTTAGGTTCCCAGCCTTGCTCTAGGCTTGCCGCCAGAACTTCCAGCTCTTGAATGTTTTGGCTGAGCAACTTACTACGTCGCAGCATGACTTCACCAATAGGGGTTAAGTAGGCTTTGCGACCTTTTACTTCGAGTAACTGTACGCCTAATAAACCTTGCAGTTTACTCACCGCATGATTGAGCGAAGATTGACTTTTATTCAATTGACTCGCAGCTTGGGCATAACCGCCATAGTCAACAACAGCTTGGAAGATCCGCCATTGTTCCAAGGTGCTTTTTGCGCGAAAAGGAGGGGTCATAGGCAATCCGTTGCTATCAATTACTTGGCTTGGGCATCGATACTTTTGCCAGTAACACCGATGCTGGCGTCACTTAATAAGTATAAATAACTCGGCATGATATCGAGTGGCGTTTTTAAGCTTTTTGGATCTTCTCCGGGATAAGCGCTGGCCCGCATCAGGGTGCGAGTGGCTCCTGGATTGATGCAGTTGCAGCGCAAAGCGCTTTGTTCGAACTCATCGGCAATGACTTGCGACATCCCTTCAATGGCGAACTTTGAGATACTATAAGCCCCCCAGTAAGCACGGCCTTTTTTACCAACACCGGATGATGTAAATACCAAGGACGCATTTTGACTTTTCAGCATCAATGGGATCAACGCTTGACTCAGTAAAAATTGCGATTTTAGATTGACTTGCATTAGTTGATCCCAAAGATCTTCATCAATTTGTAGATATTGGCTTAATACCCCAAGATTGGCGGCGTTAAGCAATGCACCGTCTAAACGGCCAAATTGTGATTCTATGGTGGCAACCATATCGAGGTAATTCTGTTGGCTTGCACCTTTCAGATCTAAAGGAATAATCGCTGGCTGCGGACCGCCTAAAGCTTCGATTTCGTCATAAACCGCTTCTAGTTTTTTTACTGTTCGCCCGAGCAAAATTACGGTCGCGCCATGTTCGGCAAAACTTAAGGCTGCTTGGCGGCCAATCCCGTCTCCGGCACCGGTGACGAGAATGACTTTGTCATTCAATTCATGCTGACTCGCCTGAAATTGTTGAGGAAAGATTTCCTTGCTCATGTTTGATTCCTGTAGATGTGCGACAGCGCACAAATATTACTCAATAGTTAAACAACTGTTTATTCATCTGGTTAGACCTGTTGCAAAAATGTTAAATGGTGTTTATGGTGCTGTTGTGAACCATTACTATTAAAAGGAATTTGCGAATATGCGTTTGTCCCGAATAGCAACAACGATTACTTTATTTGCGTCAGTATCTCTGGCGGGCTGCGGTGGCAACTCGCCATTAGATTTTGCAGATGATAGCACGGCCCAAGTCCCCAACTCAGTAAAAATTCGCTTCAATCCTCTGACCGGCGATGTCTCAACGCCCAATAACTTACTATTTAGCGGCAGCTTAGATGGGACCATTAATTTACCGAGTGAAGCTGAAATTGTGAGTACTTCAGAATACCGAGATATTACTCAGGTGTTAGGCGCATTAGACGGTTGGCAAACCAGCGTACCATTTAGGATCCCGCTGGGTTACGGTGACAATGAGGATGATTATAACGACAAAATTGATGTACAACTTGATAATGCCAGTTTTGCCGATGGGCTGTTGTTATTTAAAGTGAGGGCTTCAGGTTTTGCCGATGATTGTAGTGATGTGAGCGAAAATGGTGGCAGTTTTGTGGCTGGTCAAACTTGTCGCATCGACCAGCAGTTGGTTTACGGGGAAGACTATACCGTTAATTTTGCTGATGGTGAACTGGTAGTCGTACCACTGAAACCTTTCGCCCCCGCGAGTTCTTATATGGTGGTGGTGAGCGAGCAATTGTACGATGAGAATGGACGTTCTGTGGACGCTGGGACGGGTTATTCCTTGTTAAGTGAAGTACCAAAGGCTGAAGATAGTGCGACCGTTCAGTCGCTGAAGAGCTTAACCAATTGGAATAATGCTTTGCTCGCTGCGCGAGGCGTTGAAGGTACAATCAGTTATACGGCAGTATTTACCACCCAGTCTGTTAACCCGGTATTAAGTAGTTTGCAACAGGTATATGGCGGCATGGCGCTGATGGGGCAATTATCATTGTCATCCTTAGTGGATACTGGCAGTACCGCGCAAGATGTTGCCAACACGGTATTAGGGGCCAGCCAGCCAAGTTTTGCAGCTGCAAAATATTACACATCAAGTTTGACGGTGCCTTATTACTTATCCGATTTAGATCATCCCGATCTTGGGGGTGGCGATGTTAATCAGTGGGCACAAGCCAAAACTGACAGCCCAGTAGCCATACTACAACTGCTGCAAACCAATAGTGACTTTGCCAATCAAGGTAGTACCACAAGTTTTTGGGCGCAAGCTGCCGCTAAAGGTTTTGATGTTACTACTTTTGGGACCTTGGTTGGTGCGGGTGATACGACTCGCGCGGCACAAATGTTAGCGCAAGCTGATTTGTCGGGACTGACTTATATCGAAAATGGGAATACGAAGTTGGTTGACGTTCATCATCATCTAACCGCCTATAACCCTTTACCGAAAACTCGTAGCATGGCCAACCTTAAGGTTGATGTATATCTGCCCGATACCAAGCTATTGACTAACCTAACTATGCCTGCCAATGGTTGGCCGGTAGTCATGTTCCAACATGGCATTACCACTTTGAAAGAAACGGCGGCAGGTATTGCTGCTGGGTATGCGGCACAAGGCTATGCTGTGGTGGCGATTGATTTGCCATATCATGGTAGCCGAGCCATTGATTTAGATGGGGATGGTCAGCCAGACCTAAGTGCTAATCTTGATGCTCAAGTGTTTGCCAATCTCAGTAGTTTTTTGAGTATTAGGGAAAACTTGCGTCAGTCGAGTGCCGATATTTTGGCATTGAGGGCCGCTTTACAAGCCACTACCGCGCCTGCTGAATTAGATGGCAGTAAGGTGCATTTTGTAGGGCAATCTTTGGGTTCGGTTGTTGGGATCCCAGTTGCTGCATTGGCGAAAATAGTGACCGTGAATGGAATGGATGTTGATTATCGCTTAGACAGTGCCGCACTTAGTGTACCGGGTGGAGGACTTGCTGGAGTGTTTTTGTATTCCCCTAGTTTTGGACCAGCAGTGGAAGCTGGTTTGAAAGCGAACACTGGTTATCTAGCTCTGGTTGCTGCGGGTTTAGGTTTTGTCGACAACGACAGTGGCACAGCATTAGAGCAATTTGCCGTTTATCAAGCTCGTTACCCTGAGGCGGCGGCACTAGTGATTAATGCCAATTACCCAGCCTTTGCCTCGGTGTTTAGTTCCTTGGCACAAACGGTTGTAGATGGCGCAGATCCGTTAAACTTTAGTCAGAATGGTTTTGCTATGCCAGTGTTACTGCACGAAGTGGTGGGGGATGGCAGTAGCGAAAGTGGTGACCAAACCATTCCCAATCGCGTAGCTGGACTACCGTTAATTGGTACCGAGCCGTTAATTTCAGCGATGGGTTTAGAGGGGACAGAGGTGACCTCCGCAGGCAGTTATGCAGTTCGATTTAGTCAAGGCGCGCATGCTTCCTTAATTAGTCCCAGCGCTAGCATAGCCACTACTTTGGAGATGCAAACTCAGTTTGTTAGTTATGCGGTAAGCGCTGATGCCGGGAATGCCACGGTGGTCGTGAATGATAGCTCAGTGATTGCTGCAACCCAATAGGTCAGTTTATTTGCTACTAGGCCTGCATTGTGCAGGCCTTTTTTGTTACTTGGCTCGTGATTCAAGCTATGGTACTAATAGCTGCTTGAATTGATGAGGGTAAAAGTTTGGATTTCTTGATTGAATTTGGTTTGTTTTTTGCCAAGGCGATAACTATTGTTATCGCCATTATTGCGGTTGTTGTGGTTATTGTGGCGGCTTCCGTTAAGAATAAGCATAAGAGTGGTGAGTTAGAGCTGAAAGATCTGAGTGAGCGTCATCATCAGATCGAGGATCATTTGAATGACTCGCTAATGAATAAAGAACAGCTTAAACAGTATAAAAAACAGCAGAAACAGCAACAAAAAGCCGATAAAAAAAATACCGCAGAGCAGTCAAAACCACGCTTATTTGTGATTGACTTTAAAGGCAGTATCGATGCGAAGGAGGTTGCTAGCCTCCGCGAAGAAGTCACCGCAGTGTTAATTACCGCCAAGCAAGACGATGAAGTGTTGGTTCGGCTTGAAAGTGGTGGTGGTATGGTGCATGGCTATGGCTTAGCGGCATCTCAGCTGAAGCGACTCAAGGCGAAAGGGATTAAACTGACCATTGCCGTTGATAAGGTTGCGGCGAGTGGAGGATATATGATGGCTTGTATTGCCGACCAGATCATCGCTGCTCCGTTTGCGATTGTCGGCTCTATTGGGGTTATCGCTCAAATTCCTAACTTTAATAAAGTCTTAAAAAACCATGACATTGAATTTGAACAACTGACTGCCGGTGAGTTCAAGCGCACCTTGACCATGTTTGGTGAAAATACCGATGAGGCTCGTGCTAAATTTAAAGCGGAGTTGGAAGAAACTCACATCCTATTTAAAGATTTTGTACAAGAGTTTCGTCCACAACTTGATATTGCCAAGGTTGCGACGGGTGAGCATTGGTATGGTACTCAAGCCTATGGTTTGAAGCTTATCGATCAGGTGAGCACCAGTGATGACTACTTGATGCAACACTATGCCGACAAGCAAGTCGTTCAGTTTAAATATCACGGCAAGAAAAAGTTGGCGGAAAAATTAAGTCAAGCAGCTAGTCTCGGGGTAGAGCGAGGCATGATGAAACTGCTGCAATCGCAATCTTGGGATTGGACGAAATAAATTAAGAGGATGTAAAATATTAAGCCTGATCATGTTCATCAGGCTTTTTTGTGTCTTAATTAATCAGTAAGCTAGCTTACGGTTGTAATCACTGTATTAACGTATTGTTTTATTGGTTCTTTTTAGGCTTGTTGGAAAGGATAAATGGATCCAAGCTGAAGAATTTGGGTGAGTTCATCCAGGGCGGTGTTCACCTCGGTGATCAGTTGTGGATCTCGTAGATCATCAAATCTTAAGCTATCTCGGTAGTGTTTATCAATCCAGCAGTTAAGCGTGTTAAACAGTTGCTCATTGAGCAGAGTATGCTGATTCACCGCCGCTAGTTCCATGTCATTAAGGGCGACCCTTAAGCGTAAACAGGCTGGGCCGCCACCGTTACTCATACTCTGTTTTACATCGAAATAATGCACCTGCTTGATCGGCGTGTTGCGAGTCACTAAGTTCTCAAGGTAACGACGAACTGAATCGGATTCTTGGCAGTTTGTTGGGGCGATAATTGCCATTTCTCCAGGCGCAGTGGTAATAATTTGAGTATTAAATAAGTAACTCTTTATCGCCTCACTCACAGAGACTTCTTGATCGTTAACTTCAATAAAATGGAGCTTATCTTCGCCGAAATAATGCTGAATACGCTGAATTTCTTGTTGTGAGTTTAAAAATGCCTGTTGATGATAAAACAGTACATTTTGGTTCCCGACGGCAATCACATCATTATGAAATACGCCTTGATCTATCACCGCTGGATTTTGCTGAATAAACATTGCGGTATCGTTATCTAAACCATGTAAACGGGCGACAGCCTGACTGGCCTCAAGAGTTTGTCGAGCAGGGAATTTACTTGGAGCCACTTGCTGACTATTGGCGGCACTGCGCCCATAGACAAATAGCTCAAGACCTGCCTTACCGTAATTGCTACACAGGCGAGTGTGGTTTGCTGCACCTTCGTCGCCATAGTAATCATTTTCTGGTAGATGTTGGTGATGTTCGAAGTATTTAGGATTCGCAAATACTGCTTTTAAGATGTTGCCTGTCACTCCGGGCTCAATAGAACGGTGTAGTTTATTGGTTAAGTTTGCGGGGGTGAAATGTACTTTACCATTGCCAGTATCGGCGCTTGGTGAAACCGTGGCTGCATTGGCGGTCCACATGCTGGAGGCTGAATAGCTGGCGAGTAGGGCATCTGGTGCTTTCGCAGCGGCTTGCTGCAACAGTTGGCTGTCGTTACCAGTAAATCCGATCCGACGAAGTAAGTTAAGATCGGGGCGTTGTTGTGGCGCGAGTACGCCTTGGTACAGTCCTAGGTCATGCAAGGCTTTCATTTTTAATAAGCCTTGCTTGGCTGCTTGCTGCGGGTTCGATGCATTTTGAGCATTAGAAAGGGAGGCCACGTTACCGAATGACAGTCCTGCATAGTTGTGGGTAGGGCCCACTAAACCGTCAAAATTAACTTCGAAGTGTTTCATAATATTCCTTTCAGTACGCTCATCAAAAATGAGTTATCTTTTATTGAAAATTTTTATAGTAATGGTTATTTATATTGGCATATAAAGAAAATCAAGCGTATAACTCTACGCGATTACGAGACTTTCAGATGTTATCAGTTTGTTTTTAGCTGGTCGAGTGCTTAATTATTCACCCAATAAACCAAAGAATTAAAAAAGTTATTGACCTATGCTGAGTCTCGAGCAATTTTAAAAAGAACACACTGTCTGCTACTCTCCGTACAAAGATAATTGACGGACTTAATCGGTAATAAGAAGAATATGAGTAAATCACTGGTCATCGTGGAATCACCAGCCAAAGCAAAAACGATTAATAAATACTTAGGCCGCCAATACGTGGTGAAGTCGAGTGTCGGCCACATTCGTGATTTGCCCAGTAGCGGCAGTAACACCAATAAAAAGAAGGCGGCACCGATTTCTACCAAAGGCTTAAGCGCAGAAGAAAAAGCCAAATTAAAGCAAGCAAAAGACAAAAAGGCTTTAGTGTCTAGGATGGGCGTTGACCCGGAGAAAGATTGGCAAGCTAATTACCAAATTCTTCCTGGCAAAGAAAAAGTTGTTAATGAGCTTAAAACCCTCGCCGAAAATGCCGACACCATCTATCTCGCGACCGATTTAGACCGCGAAGGAGAGGCGATTGCTTGGCACTTAAAAGAAATTATTGGGGGTGACGACAGCCGCTTTAAGCGAGTTGTATTTAACGAAATCACCAAGTCTGCGATTCAAGATGCCTTCTCTCAGCCCAGTGAACTGAATATGGATCGAGTGAATGCCCAACAAGCCCGCCGTTTTCTTGACCGAGTGGTTGGTTATATGGTTTCTCCATTGTTGTGGAAAAAGATTGCTCGTGGCTTATCGGCGGGTCGAGTGCAGTCAGTCGCGGTTCGGCTTGTGGTGGAGAAGGAGCGTGAAATTAAAGCTTTTGTCCCAGAAGAGTATTGGGACATTCATGCTGACTTAGCCACCCAACAAGCGAAAAACTTTCGTCTTGAAGTTGTCAAAGAAAATGGCCAGCCCTTTAAGCCGGTTACTCAACAACAAGCCTCTACGGCAGTAAGTAGTTTAAAAACAGCGGCTTATAAAGTTGCTAAGCGTGAAGATAAACCGACTCGTTCTAAGCCAAAAGCTCCCTACATAACCTCGACCTTGCAGCAGGCAGCGAGTACTCGCCTTGGATTTGGTGTGAAAAGAACGATGATGTTGGCTCAGCGGCTCTATGAAGCGGGTTACATCACCTATATGCGTACTGACTCAACAAACTTGAGCAACGACGCTGTGGAGGCTGGTAGGGCCTATATCGTCGATAATTACGGGGCAGATTATCTTCCTGAAAATCCTTTGCGTTATTCTAGCAAGCAAGGAGCCCAGGAAGCACACGAAGCGATTAGACCTTCGGATGTGAACGTCTTAGGGAACCATATCGATGGTGTGGATGCTGATGCGAAGAAACTTTACGATCTTATATGGCGTCAATTTGTCGCTTGTCAGATGACCGATGCGCAATATGACGCAACCACTGTGACAGTGAGTGCGGGTCAGTTTGAGTTGCGAGCGAAGGGTAAAATATTACGTTTTGACGGTTGGACGCGAGTACAACCGGTAGGCAAAGCTAAAAAAGATGAAGACGGTGTATTACCAGCGGTTAGCCAAGGTGATGTATTAAACTTGGTTGAGCTTGATTCTAAGCAGCACTTTACTAAACCACCGGCTCGTTTTAACGAAGCTTCCTTAGTCCGTGAGTTGGAAAAACGTGGTATTGGACGGCCCTCAACTTATGCATCGATTATTTCCACAATTCAAGATCGGGGCTACGTGCGTACCGAAAGTCGTCGTTTTTATGCGGAGAAAATGGGCGAAATTGTTTCTGAACGGCTATGTGAAAGCTTTGAAAATCTGATGAGCTACGACTTTACCGCTGAAATGGAAGAGCGCTTGGATGAAGTTGCGGATGGTAGCTTTGAATGGAAGCAGGTTCTCAATGAATTTTATAAGAACTTTAAAGGCCAATTAAGCAAGGCTGATGATGATGAGCATGGGATGCGTAGCAATACCCCCGTCATCACTGACATTAGTTGTCCTGATTGTGGACGTCCCATGGGGATCCGTACTGCCAGTACCGGGGTCTTTTTAGGATGCTCTGGTTATGCGCTCCCTCCCAAAGAGCGCTGTAAATGCACCATTAATCTTATCCCCGGAGAAGAAGCGGTCGCGGCGAATGTAGAAGAGCAAGAAACAGAAGCTCTGCGTGCGAAAGAACGTTGTCCAATTTGTGCGACCGCGATGGATAGTTACCTCATCGATGAAACTCGTAAGTTGCATGTCTGTGGTAATAATCCAGATTGTGACGGGTACGTGGTTGAGCAAGGTAGCTTTAAAATCAAAGGTTACGATGGGCCGATTGTTGAGTGTGAGAAATGCGGCAATGATATGCAGTTACGCACCGGCCGTTTTGGTAAGTATATGGCTTGTACCGGTGAAGATTGTAGTAATACTCGTAAGATATTAAAAAGTGGCGAGGTTGCACCTCCACGCGAAGATCCGGTGCATTTGCCTGAGTTACCTTGTGTGAATAGCGATGCCTATTTTGTATTGCGTGACGGGGCTTCAGGGATATTTATGGCGGCGAGTAACTTTCCACGCTCGCGTGAAACTCGAGCGCCGTTGGTTGAAGAGTTGAAACGCTTTAAAGATCGTTTACCCGAGAAGTTTTACTATTTGGCCGATGGCCCAACGGAAGATCCCGATGGGGTCAAAACTTTGGTGCGTTATAGTCGTAAAACCAAAGAGCAATATTTAAGTTCTGAGGTGGAAGGTAAACCAACTGGTTGGCGGGCCTATTTTACCGATAATAAATGGGTGATTGAAGATAAACGTAAGAAGCCAAAAGCGGCGAAGGCGGATTAAATAAAAAAGGAAGCGAGAGCTTCCTTTTTTAATGTTTATTATTGCTGTTTTCGCTCAGAATAACTGCTTATTTCATCGTAATTGTTGTTGTGCTAGCTTCTTATCCATAGTGGCTTTTAGTAATTTGTAGAGCAGGATCGAAGCATCAATTTCTTCTTTGCGGTTGGTGAGACTCTCGATATTTAAACCCAAGGGGATCCCTAAGGGCAAGCAGGTTTCTAAGATCTGCACCAGATTGTTGTAGCAAATTAAAATTGATTCGTTTAGCGGTTTTTCTGCATTGAGAATACGTAAACTAGTGGCTTCTGGAACCGAAATCCCTAACCATTCAATAAACTCGAGGGTTTTAGCACTACCGCAAGGTGAAAAGGTGAGTATGATCCGCTGTGGCTGCTGCTGGTTTTCACGACATTGATGGGCATAGCGGCTTAACATATCGATGGTTGCTTGAGCGTTATACACTGCTTGTGAGACAAAATAGCGGCAGCCTTGTTCCATTTTGTGCAGTAACCTTAGGTGTTCATCCCCTTTCTTCGCATGACGCTCTGCAATGGTCACGCCGCCTAGGTAAAACTCTGGGGCTTGGTTGGCTAAAGCTTGATAAGCGTCCGCTAAGCTCAGCTTTATTTCCGAATTAGCTGCCGGGCTACCTACTAATACTAAGTCACGAATTCCATATTGGTGCCAGGCCTGTTTTAGCCAGTTTACAAACTCAGTTTCATTTCGTTGTGAGACACTCTTATAAGTGATTACCGAACGTTGGCTTTTTTGCATTAATAATTGTGCATATAGCCTTGGGTCATGGGTTTGCATGTAAGGAAAGGGTCTAGGCTTATCAATTCGACTACTCTCATCTTGAATGTCATAAACAATCAAACCGTCATAATCCAGTTCATCAAGACGAGATAATAATTTGTCTGCAATCGCGCTGACTTTTTCTATATCGGTGTTTTTTTTGGGCGGCGTCGTACCAATAAAGTAGACGCCATGGGAGCTATCACTAGAAATTTGTTGCAGTGTTTTGCGCATGATATGTAAAGCTTATAGGAATAATTGAGTTCATTTTCGCATAGCGAAAGCTAAAAATCCCCAGTTGCGAAAGAGATCGCGTTAAAAATCCGCCCAAACTACCATTTTTTCTTGGGCTGGAATAAGACGTCAAGCTCGTCCGTTTCTTTTTCGGCTAAGTCTTGTACTTGTTGTTGACTGGCCGATTTGAGCTTCTCACTCATTTCCGAATTCATCCGTTTCATGTCGGTGAGCTTTTGTTCTAAGTAGGCGTCGCGATCAGAAATGTTACTCAGTGCGGAAATACTTTTGTTGAGTAATTGGCGAGCGCTGCCCCATTGGCGTAGTGCTTGAGCTTCAATGGCGCGTTTTAAGGCGTTCTCGATATTAATTTTTAGTTGCATTAACTCTAATCGGCGATCTTCTAAGACGAATACTTGAGTATTTAAACGGCCCTTGGCGTGTTCTGAGCGAACAACTGCACGAATTTTTTTAACAATTTGAAGCATTTGTAAAGCATCTTTATCGGTATCTGGGGCTCGGAAGGCACTATCGCTAACCTCGCCACCTGAACCTTTGATTTGGCTTAATTGCCCTTTGGTGGCGCGAATACGATTGTTCAAGCCCTTGACTGTTGGATCGGTAGTACGGATATGGTTTAAGGCTTGTAAAATACGAGAGTGTAGGGTTTCCACCAATTCTTTACTGTAGGGAAGAATGGAAGAATGTAATAATAATTCTTCGGTTTCATTGATGATCGCTTTTTGCTTCGCAATGGCTAAGCGACGTTCTGTTTCTTGTTTTTGTTTAAACTGCTGCACCATGTTATAGCCGATGACTAAAAATAGTAGGGTGCCGACGCCGAGCAATATTAAGGTAAATACCATAATTTAACCGAAAAAATATCCTAAATGTTTGTTCTACGGGAGATATAAGCTAAAACGGCTGCCTTCAAGTAAGCCTCCATTATTTAGTTCAATTCTACCTTCTTTACCTGAATTTATGTGTGCTTTAGCGATCAATTTCGCAAAAAACAAACCTAAGCCACTACGATTATTTAAAAAGTCTAAACTTGGTGCTAATTCAGCGTGGGCCAAATCGATAATCTCTTGGGGAAATCCATCGCCGTCATCATCAATTTGAATACATAAGTAGCTATCGGCTTGTTTCGCTGAAATTTTAATTTGTTTTTTAGAGTAGCGTAGTGCGTTTACTACAATATCATTAAGTAGGTAATCTACCAATACGCCGTCGAGATACCAACTTAAACCTTCTTCTACTTCGATTTGCACGCTCATATTAGCCTGCTCGATAAAGGTTTGGTTTTTGTAATAAATGTCATTGAGTAGATCTTCGATATAACACTCCTCAATGGTCATTGGCATTTGTTCTTTTTCGAAGCGATATAAAGCCAACAACTGCATCAAACTACCATTTAAACGCGATACTTCATAATGAAGTCGCGATAGCTCTTCACTATCTTCGCGACCCAACTGTTTGGAACGAAGAGCGATCGCTTCGGTGGATTGGGTTAACATACACAATGAATTTTTCATATCGTGCACGGCAGTGGCTAACACGGTCGAAAAATCTAGCTGGTTGTGTAGCGGCATCGTCGCTCCTTTTTTATGCTGTCAATACAAGTGTAACTGAAACCAAGCCGCATCCCAAAATGAATCCATATGAGGGAGAGATTGTCTATTTAAGCTGGGTCTCTTCATTAAACGTTTTACTCTGGATGTATTAGTTCTGAACAGTTTGTGGCTAAATAATTTCGAAAGTTTGGTTTCATGGATGATTGTCATCTTGCTGTCATCACCGTTGGTTAAGTGTAATTCACAAGCCTTCGTGATAGAGATAAAGATGCTAAATCGAGTTCTTTTTCCAGAGATGGAGCAACTACAAGCGTTGTTGGCTCAACATCAACGTATGCTACGGGTGGAGACGATTAGCTCGATAACGTACCAAGGTATTAATTATCCAGTACAGGCGATTCGTTTAGGGAGCGAAAATAAACGCGACCCTGCGATTTGTTTTGTGGCTGGGGTACATGGTGTGGAGCGTATTGGCAGCCAAGTGGTGTTGTCTTTTATGCATAATTTGTTCACTCGCTTGGCTTGGGATCAGCAGTTGCAAAATTTGCTGTCACATATGCAATTGTTATTTATTCCCATCGTAAATCCAGTGGGGATGTTATTACAGCGGCGAGCCAACGCAGAGGGCGTGGACTTAATGCGAAACTCTCCGGCAGTCGCCGAGTGTGGCGCCACTTGGATGGTTGGTGGGCAACGTTTAAGTGCTCGCCTGCCTTGGTATCGTGGTGCTGTTAATCAACCGATGCAGCAAGAGGCTGCGGCCTTGTGTCAATTTGTTCAGCAGCACTTATATGGACGGCCTTTTAGCTTAGTGCTCGATTGCCATAGTGGTTTTGGTCATGCGGATAGGATCTGGTTTCCCTATGCAAAATCAGCTGCTGAGCCTATCGATGATATTGCTTGGGTTTATCGCCTAAGGGAAATTTTTTTTGCCAGTTACCCACATCAGAATTACTTGTTTGAGCCGCAGACCAAACATTATCGGTGTCACGGTGATCTCTGGGATTATTGCTATCAGCAATCTTTATCAAGGCCCGGCATATTTCTTCCTCTTACTTTAGAAATGGGATCTTGGCGATGGCTCAAGAAAAACCCTTTGCAGGTTTTTAGTGGTTTAGGTTTGTATCATCCAATGAAGCCGCATCGGGTGCAAAGAGTCATGCGGCGACACTTGGTACTGATGGAGTTTTTAATTAATGTGAGTTATTCATGGCAAAGCTTCGATCAGGTCGACGGCTTGGCGTCGGCGAAACATGCAGCGAGGAAACTGTGGTACTAGTATCATCAAACCATCTTGTAAGTCGGTCGGGTAGGGTTATATTATTGCTACGAGGCTTGATCAGAGAACGTCGTCACTGGGGGGATTTTGCGGAACAATTGCAAGCCCAGTTTCCAAACCGGACGGTGTTGAGTTTTAATCTTCCGGGGAATGGTGATTTAGTCCACTTGCGCAGCCCTCGCTCTATTACGGCGATGCGTCAAAGTTTGCGTATACAGTTACGTTTAAGCTCGCTCAATAACGACAAGATTGATATTGTCGCCATCTCTTTAGGTGGGATGGTTGCCGTTGACTGGCAAGCCCATTTCCCTGAAGAAATAAATTCAATAACTTTGATTAACTCTAGCAACGCCAGCTTTTCTCCTTTTTATCAACGTTTGCGTTGGCAAAGCTTGGGCAAGATTTTGTCGATACTTTTCACGGTTAATCGCTTCCAGCGTCAGCTCAAAATTTTACAGTTAACCAGTTGTGCCCCTATGCAACATTTAGGTGTATTAGCGCGTTGGTTGAGTTGGTCAGAGCAGTATCCGGTGACTTGGCAAAATAGTTTGCGGCAGCTTTGGGCAGCCGCTCGGTTTCGTTGTACCGATAAACCTAAAGTGGCTACTTTGCTCCTCAGTAGTCGCCAAGATAAGCTGGTTGATTGCCGTTGTAGTGAGGTATTGGCGACTCATTGGCAATGTGAGCATAAGCAGCATCCAAGTGCTGGTCATGATTTACCGCTAGATGACGCGGAGTGGACGGTGAATCAATTGAGCTCTTGGTTAAGTTTGGTTGACCCAAGCTAGCGGCTCAACTAGCTTGTACTAAGATGTCTTGTGAATATCAACGCCTAAGGAATGATGATGTTGAAATGGATGATTGCTTTTTTGTTGTGTAGTCCTTTTGGTTTCGCGAATCAGCTATCGCTAAAGGTAATCGAAGGTGCTTATCCTTTATTAAGTTTGACAATTGATCAGGCTCAGTCAATTAAGCTCTCCGCAGATGGTCGCTATAAGATCACCTTACCAACTAGTTCAAGTTGTTTGTCTGATACGTTTCAGCAGTTAAGCGGTCGTTTAGTGGCAGTGCAATTGACCCTAGATCAAATCATTACTCAGCAGTTGCAACAGCTTAGTCAAACTCAGAACTGGCTTGAGTTGTCTTATATGGTTGATTTTCCAAGCTCAGAGCTCGCTTGTTCGACAGCTGAGCTACAGATGATATTTCCGCCATTAACGACTTTTGCTTCGGCCTGGGGAAAATTTGAAGTCAATCAGGGCCGCGGCAGTCAAGCGCTCAGTTTTTTTGTGTTGCATAAATTTGCCAATGATTATCGCTGGCAAGCTGTGTTACCCGAACCCCAGCGAGCACAGCAGTTTTGGCTTGATTATTATGCTCAAATGTCTCGAGACGAGCATAAATAGGCCCTTTTATTAAGGGCTTCATCTAACTGTCATATTGTAGACCGAGAGCTGTGGTTCAATAAGGCGAACCATTTTATCGGGATTTACTGTTTGGACTCTTCACTTGCACTTGAAACGAACTTTAAGCTTAAAAAACTAAAGCGTTATCAGTATGAACGTTATGCGGTGCTTTGCCGTCTGGCTTATCCTTCGGCGCTAGGTAAGATGCAAGATCAGTTGGATAATTATCGTTACCAAGAGATATTTGACCGTTGGGGACGCTCAACCACGCGGGTATTGTGGAAACCCGATAAGAGTGAAGTGATTGTGGTATTTCGTGGTTCTACCAATCTATTAGATTGGCTGGTTAATTTGGCTTTTATCCCCAGACGTTATCAGTTTGAGCATGTTTACTACCATGTGCATTGGGGCTATTTACAGTTATTGGAGCAAATGAGTTGTGATCCAAACCGAGGGAAACAGAAGTGCAGTGTCTACCAGCGTCTGGAGTCAGTATTATTGCCACTGATGACACAAGGGAAAAAAATCACTTTGACGGGACATTCCTCTGGCGGTGCAATGGCGGTTTTAGTCGCCGATCGCTTAGAGCGTAAATATCCCAAAAAAGTGAAGCGGGTGGTAACTTTCGGTCAGCCAGCCACCGGACTGTGGAATTTTAAGCGTCACTATAAACTTCATCGTAAAACCTATCGAATCTGTTGTGACTTAGATATTGTGACTTTCTTACCTCCTTTGCCTTTTGTTTACTGGCATGTCGGGAGGATGCTGTGGTTACATGATGAGAAAATATATGAGAATACGCCCACTTGGTATCGAATGTCGAAGTCGCTAATTAGCTGGATGCTGTTGCCTTTTACTTATCATTACATGCGTAAATATATTCGAAATAAAGATTATTTTGACGAGCATTAACTGCAAAAAAGTATTCCATCAGTTCGCATAAGCGCGCGCTGACTTCAGTTGTGCTTTGTTAATCGTGAGGGTCTCGGTTCGAGGCCAGCGGCCACAGAGTATCGTCAGTTCTTGTTCATTTTCTTTATAATAAACGTAACGTTGCCCCTTACCTAAGCTACAACAAATCGCTTGGTCACCTAGATAGCTGATGCTAATAAAGCCCTTCTCAGAATGAATATTTGGACACCAGTCTTTACTATTGCCACCGTGAGTATTGGGTTGTCGTGCACGCAATACCTCGAGTACATCGATGGTATTCACGGGATGAGTAGAAAACCAATTGAGGTATTCTTTAAGGCTAAGCTGCTTTCCATAAAATTCGGCAAGGGTAACTTTTTGCATTTCCAATATCAGTAGGATAATAGCGAGTATTACGATGATGAAAGGAAATAGTATTCTGTAGAGCAATGTTTGAAGCATGTTTCTGCCATTAATTTCAATAATTGCTGACGATTTTAACAAAAACGTGATGTAAGTCTAATATTTGTTACTTTTTGCGTCTGCCTCTCACTTATACCCGAGTGAACTAGCTTATGGATATTCGGAATTTGTTACGGCCTTTGATTGGTTTAAGCTTAGCTTGCTTAAATGAGGAGCCAATATGTTACAGACTCTGTTGTGGATACTTATCCCTTTATTTTTATTACTATCGGTCTTTAGTGGCGAGTTGATGCGTTTGATTTTTGAATCTTTGGCTTTCCTTAGCTTACTGTTGATTTTGGCTAGCAAGCTTAAAGCTAAGGATGAAAAAGCCAGTCATGAAAGCTGAACATCGTCGATGTTAATAATAAGCGAGGATAATCAGTAATGATGCGCTAGCAATGCTAAACCATAGGCTAAGGCCTAATAGTAAGGGTTTCATCCCAGCCGCTTGAATATTTTTTGTGGTAAGCCCATAACCAATGAAAAACAGACAAACCCCGAGTAGTTGTTTCGATACCTTAAATAAACCTTGATAAAGTGACTCAAATATTGGCACATAGTTACTGACCAACATTGCTAAGATATAAAACAAAATGAAGTAAGGTACCGAAAGCTTACCGTCTTTTTCTTTAAATAATACCGCGCTAATTAAGGCCACTGGAATGATCCATAGAGCTCTTGCCAGCTTGACGGTGGTAGCAACGTTTAAGGCTTGGTCTCCATAACTTGCGGCAGCGCCGACTACAGAAGACGTATCATGAATGGCAATCGCCGCCCAGTAACCAAATTGGACTTGGCTGAGGTGAAGTAAGTGTCCTAGCAGTGGAAAGATAAATAAAGCACAAGCGTTGAGAATAAATACGGTGGCTAAGGCTAAGGAAATCTGCTTGCTGTTGGCCTTTATCGCGGGAGAAACCGCGGCAATTGCGCTACCGCCACAAATCGCGGTACCCACAGAAATGAGATAAGCCGTTTTTCGCTCTACTTTTAGCAACTTTGCGACCACAAAACCTAAACATAAGGTAAAGGCGATAGAGCCAACAATTAAACCAAAGCCTGCTTGGGTATATTCAATGGCTTGCTCGATAGAAATGCCAAAGCCAAGGCCAACTACGGAAATGGCTAACAAACGCTTGGTGACTATGCCGATATTTATGTTGTTTGGCGTCAAGCCTAAACTGGCTAAACATGCACCAATAATCAGCGCTCCCGGCCCATTTACCCAAGGGGTTAATACTGATAAAGCAACCGCAATACATAGATAATCATTAGTCGATAAAAGTTTTAATTTGTTCAGCATAACGTGCCCCTAACTGTGAAGTTTTATTATAGAGCACTGATGGTTTAGTTAAATGGCTAATTAAGACCTGAAAAAAAGCAATAATTGACCATTAATAATTGATTTAATAGAAGTTAATTTGTCGTTATCAATATTATTGATTAAAGTAATCAATAATATTCCTAGATCAATATAGCTGTTTTTATCTCAATTCTTCTTCGATATGTGGTTGTAGTAACTCGGTGACTCGCCGTCCTTCTTGAATCGCTTCTTCGGCGCGGTGGAAATCCATCACACTAATACTACCTAATTTAGGGTTTAACAAAATATCAGGTGGATCGCCGGCCATACGGGCCCGGGTAAGGCGCTCTTGCATAATATTAATTGAGGTCGACATAACGCCGATCATTCCCGGTGACCGATCATCATTATTCTGTTTGATGCTTGCCAGCATTGATGTTAAAAATTCTTTACCTCCGCCCAATAAGCGTAAGAAGGGTTGGTCGGGTTCACTAGTGCTATCTTTAAGCTCATCGTCGAAGTTATTGAGGTGAGACTTGTCACTATTTAGGTTGACAGCAATCACCACATCGGCGCCCATGGCTCTGCATAGCGAAACAGGAACGGGATTGACTAAAGCGCCATCCACCAACCATTGATTATTCAGCTGGTAAGGAGCCATTAAGCCTGGCATGGCACAGGAAGAGCGGACCGCATCGCGGACTCGGCCTTGCTGCAGCCACACTTCTTTCCCCGATCCCAACTCTGTTGCGATAGCACCAAAGGGAATACTTAATTGCTCAATATTGCTACGTCCAATATATTGCTCGGCGGCGTTAAACACTTTTTCACCAGTTAATAGCCCCCCTTTATAGAACGAAAAGTCCATAAGGTTGAATACTTGCCAACTAGATAATCCTAGCGCCCAGTTGGTTAATTGGTCGACACGTTGGCACGCATAAGCCGCGCCAACAAGGGCTCCAATGGAGCAGCCTGCGACTAGGTGGGGACGGATCCCCATCTCACGTAATGCCAAAATTACGCCTAAGTGAGCCCATCCTCTGGCGGCTCCACTGCCAAGTGCTAAGCCGATCACTCTGTCTTTTCGTTTGGCCATGGACTACCTCCTCGGGGGTGATGCACATATTAATGACGCGAAACAAGTCGTTTTCACCGTTTTATATTGAGTTAATTGTGCCAATATATGAGGTGATTTGTGTAGCTATTCAGTAAACTATTCTATAGCTGATGAATAGGAAAAAGTAATGAATTCAAAAAATAAAGTCGGTCGACCGAAAGGTGAGAGTCAAGCCCGGCAACGGTTATTAGAGGTGGCAACAGCGTTATTTATTGAGTTGGACTATGACCGAGTGTCGTTGAGGATGATTGGTAAGCAGGCGCAATTAGATCCTGCCTTAATTGCTTACTATTTCGGATCTAAGGCCGGTCTATTTGGCGAAATGCTAAGCTCGGTATCCAGTCCGGTGTTTGCTACTTTACAGCAGGTTACGGCGCAGCTAGGCAGCCGCAGCTTAAATGACTTAATGCGTATTTATTATCAAACGATGGCCGATAATCCTCATTTTCCGAAGCTAATCTTTCAGTTGGCAAGTATGCCCGGCAACCATGAAAGTCTCGAGCAATTGAATTTAATTTTGCAAAATCTTGGCCGTTTGTTGGGGAAGGGCCTATTTCAACGTTTAGCGGCAGAGGGCTCTTTCGCGGAAGGGGTTGATGCTGAATTAGCTCAGTTGAGCTTTATGAGTTTAATGGTCTTTCCGTTTTTGATCCCGGAGCGTTTATTGCAGGCCAATCACATTAGTCTGCCAAAAGATAAATTATTGAAACTGGCAGAACATAACATTGCTTTGTTGGCTCGTGGACTGTTTAAAAATTAATAGATACCTGAGTCGCTATCGTGGTTAAGTTCTGTGCTACTTTGATTTTAAGCCGCTATTTATGAATCGTTTTGCGCAAAATCCGCTTCGAATACGGAGAAAGACTGGATAAATATCCAGTCTTTGAGTTAAGCTAGCTTCAATTTATCAGCGTAGTGTGCCAGCTTTATGATTGACTTACTCAGGTGAGTTAGCTGGTATTGTATTTAGACGGAGTCATCTTAGTGATAGCCACTATCAAAGGTATTTTAGAAGAAAAAGTACCGCCTTTTGTGTTAGTCGACGTAGCTGGCGTGGGTTACGAGATCCAGTTACCCATGAATTGCTTCTATCAATTGCCCGAATTGGGCGAGCCAGTGCGTTTACTGACCCATTTTATTGTTCGTGAAGATGCTCAGTTGCTTTATGGTTTTCATGATAAATCTTCGCGCGCCTTGTTTCGCGAGTTGATTAAGGTGAATGGAATAGGTCCAAAAGTGGCGCTGGCCATCTTGTCAGGACTCAGCTGTGAACAATTTGTCTATGCGGTAAAACATGAAGATTTATCCAGCTTGGTAAAAGTTCCTGGGATCGGCAAAAAGACGGCTGAACGGCTATTGGTCGAGATGAAAGATCGTTTGAAAAACTGGCATGCAGAACCACCAGCTACGCCATTAAGCGATGGTATTACAGCCAATGGCGATCTACCGCTGAGTCCTGCTACCGATCCCAAAGAAGAAGCCGTTGCAGCCTTAGAATCGCTGGGTTATAAAGGCGTTCAAGCTGAAAAACTCGTGAAGCTAGTATGGCAGTCGGGTATGAGCAGTGAACAGTTGATCCGTGAAGCCCTTAAGGCTGCATTATAATTTAAGGTTCAAAAGATGATAGAAGCAGATCGTTTGGTAGCAGCCTTGCCCGTTGCAGAAGAAGAAACCGTCGATCGGGCTATTCGGCCAAAACGCTTAGGTGATTATACCGGCCAACAGGCGGTTGTTGAGCAATTGGAAATCTTTATTGAAGCCACGCGCCGCCGTGAAGATGCCTTGGATCATTTATTGATTTTTGGCCCGCCAGGTTTGGGCAAAACGACGCTTGCGAATATTGTGGCGAACGAACTTGAAGTGAATATTAAAACCACTTCCGGCCCAGTGCTTGAAAAAGCGGGAGACTTAGCGGCACTGTTAACTAATTTAGAACCTGGCGATGTGTTATTTATCGACGAGATTCATCGTTTAAGTGCAGTTGTTGAAGAGATCCTTTATCCGGCAATGGAAGATTATCAGTTGGATATTATGATTGGTGAGGGGCCAGCCGCGCGTTCTATCAAACTTGATTTGCCGCCGTTCACCTTAATTGGTGCAACCACTCGAGCGGGAATGTTAACCTCACCACTTAGAGATCGTTTTGGGATTGTGCAACGCTTAGAGTTTTATAAAACTGATGATTTGGCTGATATTGTGAAGCGCAGCGCTCATTATTTGAATTTAACCTTGGATGAAGCGGGTGCTTGGGAAGTGGCTCGTCGCTCACGTGGTACGCCGCGGATCGCGAATCGCCTGTTACGTCGGGTTAGAGATTTTGCCGATGTAAAATTTGATGGCAAAGTCACTCAAGAAATCGCAGCACAAGCTTTGGATTTGCTTAGTGTCGATAGTGCTGGCTTTGATTATATGGATACCAAATTGTTGCTTGCCATTACTGATACTTTTGGCGGTGGCCCTGTTGGCTTAGATAACTTAGCCGCAGCTATCGGTGAAGATAAAGAAACCATTGAAGATGTACTTGAACCTTTCTTAATTCAACAGGGTTATCTGCAACGTACTCCTCGCGGACGGATCGCCAGCGACCGTGCCTATTTGCACCTTGGTTTAGATTTACCTAAACGTTAGAAATGCTGTCGTTTATCGGCGACAGGCAAGTCAATAAAACGGCTTAATGTGTTCATTTTTAAGCCGTTGGCCGAAATTTGTATCGCAATTGTTCAAATTAAATGGTTTGAGTCTTAACCTTAAGCACTTGCCTGTGTATAGTATTTTCTAATTGAAATACTTAGGTAGGTGTAATGTCGGTTTTAAGGGTTCGAGTGTATTACGAAGATACTGATGCGGGTGGGGTTGTTTATCACGCAAATCATATTAAGTATTTCGAACGAGGTCGTACCGAATGGTTGCGAGAATTAGGTTACGAACAAGACCGTTTGATGGCGCAAGATCTATGTTTTGTGGTTCGAGCGCTGCAAATTGACTACAAACTACCAGCTCGTTTTAATCAAGTACTCACGGTTGAAACTCGTATTGAAAATATGAAACGAGCCAGCATGGTGTTTGAGCAAACGATTAAAAATGCTGACCAACAAGTTATTGCCCATGGAATGGTTACCGTTGCTTGCGTCACATTGTCGTCAATGAAGGCCACGGCCATTCCCGATCAATTAAAAGAGGATTTACTCGGTGCATTCTGATATGTCATTTATTGGCTTGTTTTGGCAGGCGAGCTTACTGGTTAAATTTGTCATGCTGCTGCTATTGAGCATGTCGGTTTATTCTTGGGCGATGATTATTAATCGTAATAAAATCTTGAAGTCGGCAAAAACTGCCAGTGATAGTTTCGAAAAGAAATTTTGGTCTGGCATTGACCTCAATAAGCTCTATCAAGAAAGTAATGCTAGAGCCGAGCATCTGCAAGGTATGGAACAGATATTTCATTCTGGTTTTAGAGAGTATGTTCGTCTACATAAATCAGGAAATCGAAGTCCCGATGCGGTGATGGATGGTACTTATCGGAGCATGCGAGTCTCCTTGTCCCGCGAAGTCGAGGCTTTAGAGAATCAGTTGCCGATGTTGGCAACGATTGGTTCTATTAGCCCCTATATTGGCTTATTTGGTACGGTGTGGGGGATTATGAATGCTTTTATCGCTCTGGGAGAAGTTCAGCAAGCCAGTTTAAATATGGTTGCTCCCGGGATTGCCGAAGCACTGATTGCAACTGCGATGGGATTGTTTGCGGCGATCCCTGCTGTGATCGCTTTTAACCGTTTTTCTACGGGCGTTGGTAAGTTAGAACATAATTACGCCAACTTTATGGAAGAGTTTTCAAGTATTCTGCATCGCCAAACCCACAGTGGTACAAATTAGGAGGCGTCGTGAATTATTACCAACGCCCCAAGCGCCGCTTGGTTGCTGAAATCAACGTGGTACCTTATATCGATGTGATGTTGGTGCTATTGATTATTTTTATGGTGACAGCGCCTTTGATTACCCAAGGGGTCAAAGTTGATTTGCCACAAGCGAGTGCCGAGGCTTTGCCAGAAGATAGTAAACCGCCGCTAGTGGCGACGGTCACTGAAAGTGGGCAATATTACTTAGATACGGGGAATGACTCTCAATCAGCTACTGAAGTTTTGTCGGGCGATGATCTGCAAGCCTTGGTAATGGCGCATTTACAGCTTGACCCTAAAATACCAGTAGTGGTTCGCGGGGATAAGAACGTTCGTTATGAGCAAATCATCAATTTAATGGTACTGCTGCAAAATGCAGGTGTACCATCGGTTGGCCTTATGACCCAACCTGAAAACAACTAAATTAGGATTAGCATTGAAATCGCCATTTAGCCTGTCGGTTGTTATTTCCATTTTACTGCATGCTTTGTTGTTTATTGCGTTAGTGTGGTCAGTTGATTTTGAGCGCGTTAAGCTCGAAGCAACGCCCAGCGCTCCGATTATTAAGGCTACCGCGATTGATGCGAAACAGATAAGCCAGCAAGTTGAACGTTTAAAGCAACAGCAAAAGGCCGTAACAGACAAAGAGAAACAGCGAGTTGCTCAAGCAGAGAAACAAGCGGAATTGGCCCGTAAGAAACGTTTGTCCGAAGAAAAACGGATTAAGCAGTTGGAATTAGAAAAGCGCCAACATGAACAAGCCAAGAAAAAAGCTGATGAGCAGGCGCGTCGTGCTCAAGAAAAACAAAAGTTAGAACAACAGCGAGCCAAGCAAGCTGAAGCCGAACGGGTCAAACAGGAACAACAGCGCAAGTTGGCGGAGGCGGCAGCAGCCAAAGCAGAGGCGGAGCGGGTTCGTAAGGTTGAGCAACAGCAGAAAGCTGAAGCCGCAGCTGCAGCCGCAGAAGCAGAGCGAACTCGTAAGCTTGAACAGCAACGGCAAGCCGAAATAGCAGCCCAAAAAGCTGAACAGGCAGCGCGCAAAGCTGAGTTGGCTCGTAAGCAAAAAGAGAAGGAAGCTAAATTGGCTGCAGAGAAAGCCGCGAAGGCCGAGGCTGAGCGTCAACGTAAAGCCGAAATCGCTCGTCAAGAAGCTGAATTTGAAAAGCAATTACAAACAGAGATGGCGGCCGAAACGAATGTACGACGTCAACGACAAGTATTAAGTGAAGTGGATAAATACAAAGCCATGATTATGTCGACAATTCAACGAAACTGGCTCACCGATCCAAGTATGTCTGGCAAGCAATGTCGTATTGACATTCACTTAGCCACCAATGGTTTTGTGACAAAAACCAGCGAAGGGCGTGGAGATAAAGCGGTGTGTGAGTCGGCTCGTCGAGCGATAAAAAAGGCAATGACTTTACCGGTTTCTAAAGACCCGGATGTTTTTGCCAAACTTAAAACCATTACTTTAACTTTAAAACCGGAACAGCTGTGATGATTAAAAAACTGTTAACGGGCGTTTGCCTATGGTTTGTCTTTTCAAATCTAGCTCAAGCTAACCTAGAAATTGTCATTACCGAAGGGGTCGACAGTGCCCGTCCGGTAGGCGTGGTCCCTTTTGTTTGGCAAGGACACGGCGAAGCACCTTTGAACTTAGCGAAGGTTGTTGCCGATGATTTACGCCGCAGCGGTAAGTTTAATCCTGTGGCGATTAGCCAGATGCCGCAAACTCCGCAATCAGTGGAACAGATTGACTATCAAGCGTGGGCAGCGCTTGGCGTAGAAGCGGTATTGACCGGTAAAATAGAAGCCTTGGCTGATGGCACTTATAAGGTTAATTATGCCTTAGTCGATGTACTGCGTGGGCAGGTGAGTGCCGGCAATAAGCAACAACTTAAAGACGGTCAATTAGTCACCAGCCAGGATCATGTGCTGCTCGATCGATATAAAAGCGTAGGGAAAGCTCAGTTACGACAGATGGCCCATTTAATTTCCGATGGTGTTTATAAATCTTTGACTGGTGAAAGAGGGGCATTTTTAACCCGAATTGCTTATGTAGTTGTGAATGCCGATGCTAACTATCCATATCAACTTCGTATTGCAGATTATGACGGTTATAACGAAAAGACTTTACTTCGCTCACAAGAGCCACTGATGTCTCCGGCGTGGTCTCCTGATGGTGAAAAGCTTGCTTATGTTAGTTTTGAAAATCGCAGTGCAGAAATCTATATTCAGGATATTTATACCTCGCAACGCACTAAGTTGAGTGCTTTTAGTGGCATTAATGGTGCGCCCGATTGGTCGCCAGATGGACGTCAAATTGCATTGGTATTATCCAAGGATGGCCAGCCAGATATCTATGTGATGGATGTCGCCACTAAGCAACTTAAACGGATCACTAAAAGTCGTCGGATTGATACCGAACCTAGCTGGTTACCATCTGGACATGAATTGCTGTTTTCTTCCGAGCGTGGTGGTAAACCGCAAATCTATCGAGCTAATTTGAATACAAATAAAATTAGTCGGGTGACCTGGGAAGGCGAAATGAACTTAGGTGGGGCGGTGACACCCGATGGCTCCGCGTTGGTAATGGTGAGCCGTGTAAATGGCCAATATCGCATTAGCCGACAAGATTTTGATACCGGTTATGTACAAGTATTAACCCGTACTCAATTAGATGAATCGCCAACCATTGCACCGAACGGCAGTATGATTATGTACAGTACCGTGGCCAATGGTCGCCAAGTATTGGCTTTGGTTTCTATGGATGGAAGATTTAAAGCGACGCTACCAGCAAAAGAGGGCAGTGTTCGCGCACCAGCTTGGTCGCCATTTTTAAACTAAATAACTAAATCTGATCATAAGGGATCCATAATGCAATTTGAAAAGTTAGCTAAAACTCTATTTTTAGGTGTGGTACTCACTGGCTTAGCCGCTTGTAGTTCTACCCGTAGTAGCGATAGTGATTTAAATGAACAAGGCAAGGCTGGCGGAGATTCCTCAATGGAAATCACTGGCACCGAAGCAGCTGGCGGCGTAGAAATGGGTTCAGTTGACCCAGTACTTAGTGCCGACGAGCAAGAGCGTCTCAAGGCTGCTGAGTTACGTCAGAGTCAAATCGTTTACTTTGAGTTTGACCGAACCGATATTCGAGAAGAGTTTGCCGAAATATTAGAAGCGCACGCTAGCTATCTGCGTGATAATCCTTCGGTAACGGTGTTAATTGAAGGCCATACCGATGAAAAAGGGACGCCTGAATATAATATTGCTTTGGGTGAGCGTCGTGGTAAAGCGGTCTCGAAGTATTTACAAAGCTTAGGTGTCTTAGCCTCGCAAATTTCTATTGTTAGTTATGGTGAAGAGAAAACCGTTGATAATTCACACACCGAAGTAGCGATGGCTAAAAATCGCCGCGCGGTGTTAGTTTATTAATAAACTTACAAGTGTAGAGTGAGCTATGAAACTTAAAATGATTACGGCTACTACAGTGGCCGTTTTATTAGCAGCCAGTGTTAATGCCGCTGCGCCAGTCGAAGAGGCGGGTAATAGAACCGCTGTTTCTTTAAATTCTCCCAGTAGTCAACTAAGCCTTGAGCAAAGGGTCGAACGCTTGGAAAGGATGTTGCAGGCTAGAAATCAGGTCCAGTTAGAACTACAAAGTCAGGTCGATGAGCTGTCCAATAGCATGTCAACCATGGTTGGTCAGCTAGAACAGAGTAACTATCAGATTGAACAAATTACTGAACGTCAACGTGAACTCTACCAAGAGTTAGACCGTCGATTTGCTCAGTTGCAAACAGCCGTGCCTAAAGTTGCCGCCACAACTACTGCTGCCCTTGCAGCGGTTGGAGAAGATCAGGCTTACGACGCAGCCGTGGCGCTAGTGATGCAAGATAAAAACTATGATGCAGCGATTCCGGCCTTTCAAGCTTTTATCCAGGATTTCCCTAAGTCTGGCTATGCACCGAATGCACATTATTGGTTAGGCCAGCTACAATATACTCGTGGGCAACGGGAGCAAGCCGCCCAGCAATTCCTTAAAGTTGTTAACGATTATCCCAAATCTAATAAGGTTGCTGAGTCATTGTTAAAATTGGGTATCATTGCGCAGTTTCAAAAAAATAATGATGAAGCCAAAAAATTGTTTACTCGAGTGGTCCAAGAGCACCCTAATAGTAGTGCTGCGAGTTTAGCGAAGAATCGATTAGGCCAACTTTAGTACAGTTTTTGAATAATAAACTTTAGCAAATTCAAAATTCTGTACAAAGTTGAAGCTGGTTGCTTATTTGCTGAACGCTTAGAAAAAAAGATTCAAAATACTATTGCACAACAGTCTTAAATCCGTATCATAGGCCGCCGTTGAGTCGGGTCAATTGCTAACACAGCAGTGAGGCGGATTTAGCTGAAGTTCAAAGCGGGTTGTTAGCTCAGTTGGTAGAGCAGTTGACTTTTAATCAATTGGTCGAAGGTTCAAATCCTTCACAACCCACCACTTTGTAGCTTTAATGTAGTAGATGTATACGGGTTGTTAGCTCAGTTGGTAGAGCAGTTGACTTTTAATCAATTGGTCGAAGGTTCAAATCCTTCACAACCCACCATATCTATTACCACTTTAGTGGGTCGTTAGCTCAGTTGGTAGAGCAGTTGACTTTTAATCAATTGGTCGAAGGTTCAAATCCTTCACGACCCACCACTATTTTGAAACGTTACGGGTTGTTAGCTCAGTTGGTAGAGCAGTTGACTTTTAATCAATTGGTCGAAGGTTCAAATCCTTCACAACCCACCACGCTTTTCGTTTCCAAATAGGTGATTTACAGTTACGGGTTGTTAGCTCAGTTGGTAGAGCAGTTGACTTTTAATCAATTGGTCGAAGGTTCAAATCCTTCACAACCCACCATCACTGTAAATACCAAATATTATGGGTTGTTAGCTCAGTTGGTAGAGCAGTTGACTTTTAATCAATTGGTCGAAGGTTCAAATCCTTCACAACCCACCATCATTTTATCATTACAAATCATGACTCTATTACCTCATCTAATTCTTTAGTCCAATGACTGACATCTGCACTCTCTGCGGTGTATAATACTCTAATTATTTTATCTCAGATGTAGTTATGCAGCAGCCCGAATATTTTAACGAATCAATTTACCCCTTTCCGCCTAAACCCAAGCCTTTGAGTGAGCAACAGCGTTCGGCCCATAAGCAACGTATAAAGCAGTTGTTAGTTGAGCAAGATGCAGTATTAATCGCTCATTATTACACCGATCCTGAAATCCAAGCCCTGGCCGAAGAGACTGGTGGTTGCGTTGCTGATTCTTTAGAAATGGCACGATTCGGTAATCACCATCCAGCAAAAACCTTGCTAGTGGCGGGGGTGCGTTTTATGGGGGAAACCGCCAAGATCTTAACGCCAGAGAAAAAGGTCATCATGCCGACCTTAGAAGCCACTTGCTCTTTGGATTTAGGCTGCCCAGAAAAAGAATTCTCTGCGTTTTGTGACCAGCATCCAGAGCATACGGTTGTCGTTTATGCGAATACTTCCGCAGCTGTAAAAGCGCGGGCCGACTGGGTCGTTACTTCTAGCATTGCCGTGGATGTTGTGGAACATTTAGATGCCGAAGGGCATAAAATTATCTGGGCGCCTGATAAACATTTGGGGGGCTACGTTGCGAAGCAAACCGGTGCCGATATGTTACTTTGGCAAGGCGCTTGTATTGTTCATGAAGAGTTTAAGGCCAATGCCTTGTGGGCGCTTAAGCAGCAGTTTCCTGATGCGGCTATTTTGGTTCACCCTGAGTCGCCAGAAAACGTAGTTGCGATGGCTGATGCTGTGGGTTCGACCAGTCAGCTCATTGCGGCTGCTCAAACGCTGCCGAATAAAAAGTTAATTGTTGCTACCGACCGTGGCATCTTTTACAAGATGCAACAGGCTTGCCCAGATAAAGAGATGATTGAGGCGCCAACTGGCGGCAATGGGGCGACTTGTCGTTCTTGTGCGCATTGTCCCTGGATGGCTATGAATGGCTTGCAGGCCATCGAAGAGGCCTTAATAGACGCAAAGGGTAAAGAGGTATTTGTAGACAATGCCTTGATTGATAAAGCGTTGGTCCCATTAAACAGGATGCTCAACTTTGCTAAAGGTAACCAATTAAAGGTGAAAGGTAACGCTTAGTCTGCGTTGCTTTGCTTGAAAAAACCAGCTTTAGAGCTGGTTTTTTACTTTTAGTGCACTGGATTGAATTCAGTGGCTAGTTATGCCAATTTAACTTTATTCTTAAAAGCCTAAATCATCGTCAGTTGCATTATGTATCTTGTCACTAGAGCCATTAGTTAATGCGCTTCATGCCTCGTTATCGGCAGATTCATCTGCGCAATAAGTTGCTTATATAATGAATCAGATTGGTATTGTTCATGACTTAATATATGGAAGTTATTTGCAAAAATGATCTATTCTGCAGAGTTTCGACGAGTACTTTTTTTGCACTAATATTGGCAAAACTAATTCTCACAGTAATCCTATTTCGAAATCATATTATTAACGTTTTTGTTATCAATAATGGTTTGTTATACTTCGTGGGTTTTGTGCCTAATAACTAGCAGAGAAGTAAATGAGAGTTGAAACAGATATAAAGCTGGGATTTAAAGACGTCTTGATTAAACCTAAACGTTCAACCTTGAAGAGTCGCTCACAGGTTGTACTTGATCGGGAGTTTACCTTCAAAAACAGCAATAGTCAATGGCACGGTGTACCTGTTATTGCGGCGAATATGGATACGGTGGGAACTTTTGGCTTAGCAAAAGCGCTAGCGGAACATCGTATGATGACTGCGGTTCATAAACATTACAGCATTGAGCAGTGGTCACAGTTTTTAGCATCGATGGCACCAGAAAAAATTAAATATTTAATGGTTAGTTGCGGCACATCAGATGCTGAATTTGAAAAAACCAAGCAAATTTTAGCGCTGAATCAGAATTTACAATTTATTTGTGTTGATGTAGCCAACGGCTATTCTGAACATTTTGTCGCATTTGTACGTAAAATGCGTGACAGCTTTACTGACAAAGTCATCGTGGCTGGCAACGTAGTAACGGGTGAGATGGTTGAAGAACTGATCTTAAGTGGCGCAGACATTGTGAAAGTAGGGATTGGCCCCGGTAGCGTGTGTACCACTCGGGTGAAAACTGGTGTGGGTTACCCGCAATTATCGGCCATTATAGAATGTGCGGATGCTGCCCATGGCCTAGGCGGACAAATCGTTGCAGATGGTGGCTGTACTCAGGCAGGGGATGTCGCAAAAGCTTTTGGTGGCGGCGCTGATTTTGTGATGCTCGGCGGTATGCTGGCTGCGCATGCTGAAAACGGCGGCGAACTTGTAGAACAAAATGGTGAAAAATTCATGAAGTTCTACGGTATGAGCTCTCAAACTGCGATGGATAAACATGTTGGCGGTGTTGCAGAGTATCGTGCCTCTGAAGGCAAAACGGTATTACTCCCATATAAAGGCAGCGTGCAATTCACGATTCAAGATATTCTTGGTGGCGTTCGTTCGGCTTGTACCTATGTGGGTGCATCTGAACTGAAAGAACTCACCAAACGAACCACTTTTATCCGAGTTCAAGAGCAAGAGAATCAAGTGTTCGGTATTACTAAAGTGTAATCAATCGAAGGTTTTGTTGAAACAACCATACCTAGAAATGGTATTAAGAGCGTATCATGCTTTTGATAGCTAATGTGGTATGGTTGTTGTTCTATATCCAGTCCTTTTAATTTCAAACCGATGGCTTCTTTGGTTTTGCATCGCTTAAAGTTGACTTGGAACAGGCCAGTGAATTGGATTGGAGTTCGCTATATGTGTTCAGTTAGAACTTTCCGATAAGAGGCTCTAGCCTTCAATAAGTGCCTCAAATCCTCCCGCGATAATACTCTCCAAGTTATGTGAAGCAATGGCGAGCAGTGAAACTTATCTGGTTTAAGGTATTTGCTAGGAGCAACGAGTCATAATGTATCTACACCATTGTTAAAAATAAAGTTGGGTAATTTGGCCTTCAATAGTGTCATTGAAAGCTATGTTAAAATGATCGCTTGATAGCGATCATATCGAGCGACGAGTTATTTAAAAACACCTTCTACCTTGAGCTACGTGAGACGACTATAGAAGGTGTTTTTATTCAGCAGGCTGGCGGATTTCGTTCAGTAAACTGGCCATTCCAATAGGGGTAATAAGGGTAGGGGATTGCGGTCTGGCTGATTTGGTCTAGGCGTTTGACTTGATCCTCGGTTAGACGCCAGCCGAGTGCTTGTATGTTGTCTGTTAGTTGCGATGCATTGCGAGCCCCGATCAGTACCGATGACACACTGGGGCGATAAAGCACCCAATTTAAAGCAATTTGAGGAATGGTTTTTCCTGTTTCCTCGGCGATGTCTTCCATGACATCAATCACCTTATATAAATGTTCGTCGCTAACGGGTGGTGCAAACTGAGCGGTTTCATGTAAGCGACTTTGCGCTGGGATCGGCTTGTTACGGCTGATTTTCCCAGTTAATCGGCCCCACCCTAGGGGACTCCAAACGATAGCCCCAAGTCCTTGATCAAGTCCTAAGGGCATCAACTCCCACTCATAATCACGGCCTAAAAGTGAATAATAGCTTTGATTGGCGACAAAACGACTATAACCGTAACGGTCGGCTATAGCTTGAGATTTCATCACCTGCCAACCAGAAAAGTTAGACACACCAATATAACGAATTTTACCTGATTTCACTAAGTGGTCGAGTGTTGCCATGACATTTTCCATGGGGGTCATAGCATCGAAGTGATGCAGCTGAAAAATGTCGATGTAGTCGGTATCTAAACGTTTTAACGCGTTGTCTATGGATTCGATTAGGCGATGTCGAGAGGCTCCAATGTCATTGGTTCCTTCTCCCATTCTTAAGGTCGATTTTGTAGATACGATAACTTTATCTCTTCGTCCTTTCATGGCGAGACCAAGCAGGCGTTCTGATTCGCCATCGGAGTAAACATCTGCAGTATCAAACAGATTGATCCCGTGGTCTAGTGCGATATCCATCATATGCTTAGCTTCCTTTTCTTGGCTGTTTCCCCAAGCACTAAATAACGGACCTTTGCCACCAAAAGTACCAGCACCAAATCCTAAGGCTGATACTTTAAAGCCGGATTTTCCTAAAAATCGATATTCCATTTTATTTCCTAATTACGATTGAATGGTTTTAGAGTACCCGCTTGCTTTTGTCAAAAAAACAGCAACAATAGAGAAACACTTTCATGATATTGTTGATAATAGCGATGAGTAATTTGGCGGATATATCCCTTTTTCTTCGAGTTCTCGATCTTAAGTCGATCAGTGCGGCTGCCCGCAGTCTTGATATATCACCAGCCCTCGCCAGTAAACGCTTACAGGTGTTAGAACAACAGCTGGGGGTTCGTTTGTTGCATCGAACGACAAGAACCGTTAGCGCCACCGTTGAGGGGAGAGAGCTGGCATTAAGAGGTCGGCATTTGGTTGAGGAATTAGCAACTTTAACCAGTGATCTTAAAAAAGTATCGCAGGAGGTATCGGGAACCCTTCGTATCACCGCGGGTGTTTCGTTTGGTCGTTTGTTTATTTCGCCTTTGTTACCTCAGTTTCTAAAGCAGCATCCCGCTTTAAAAGTACAACTTAATCTGAGTGATGAGCGAGTGAACTTAGTCGACTCGGGGTTCGATCTGGCGATTCGAATCTCAAGTGCTCTAGAAGACTCAAGTTTGCTCGCCAAAAAACTTAATACCAATAAACGAATCTTATGCGCTTCTGCTGATTATTTAGCTAATTTCGGCCAACCCAATAGCCCTGCGGATTTGGCTCAGCATAATTGTTTAATTTTATCGGGAGAATATGGCCGTGAACACATATGGCAACTGATGAATAAACAAGGTCTGGAAGAAAAAATAAAAGTACAAGGGACCTTAGAAAGTAACCTCGGTGAAGCGTTGTATCAGGCAGCTTTATCGGGTCTGGGTATTTCTCTGCATTCAGACTGGCATATTAAAAATGACTTAGAAGCAGGTCGTTTGTGCCATGTATTACCTGATTACTATAAGCAAACTTCCATTTACGCTGTGATGCCACAACGCCAGTTTGTGCCGTTGCGGGTGCGAGCGTTTATCCAATTTATTGAACAGCAGTTAGCTGCTCCCATTGAGAAATAAAAAGTCATTTGTTTGTGTCTGTCTTGGGAGCTCTAAAATAGCTACAGCGCTGACGATGTCTTTGAATAAGATAGAGCATTTACTCATGCAGAAGTAATCATATGCCGCTAGCGAGTCGACTTTATATAATCTTTGGTTATGATGTTGTTTAGAGGAAAACAGAACGCGTGAACAAGCGGAATACGCAGCAGCGTACAGAGTTTTCGGCTTCGGGTAAACTGTCTTAAAGGCTCTCTTTGCATACAAAGACAAACGTCACTTATTGCAGTTTTTTAACGTATGTTTTGTCATTCAATCAATGTAGAAATTAAACAGCCATCTCAAGTACACTTCAATTTGCCCACTATCCCATTCGTGACAAGTCTCCAAAGTAGGTTTTTCCAGTTTTACTCGCTAGGATTACCAAAGCAATGCAGCTTGAATATAAGCTGAATATCGCCCTAATTGGGTAGCCGGAGAGGTTTAGGTCCCTCTACAATCTGTATATGCGCTGCCACACTAGGTGTTTCCTGAGCTAGCAAGTGCTTATCATCTCAGTCGGTAAAGGTGAATTTGGGCGATTTGATCTTCCGCACTGGACTAAGCGGAATATTTTGTTGAGCTTTAGCTTGATTCTGGGTATCCATTTGCCCAAGGCTGCTCAGATCCAATCGGGTGGTTTGAGAGCTGGGATGCTGATTAAACGTAATGTTGGGTTGCTGTGAGATGCTTTGCTGATGAAGCAAGTCCATTGCTTTGCCAACATCCCCTTGCGCAGAACTTAACAAGTGTTTATGAGTTGCTGGAACCAGGCTGTCGCGACCAGCAATCAGCAAGTTTTTGGCAATATGCATTTTATCGGTTTCCCGAACGACTTGTTGCCGTTGTGCGAGCTTGTCAAAGTTTTGCGAGTGAGAGTCTGTAATATCTCCAATATCCGAGAAAACTGAAAAGCGAGCTTGTGGCATGTTTTGCATTTGTAGTTTGCTTGTTTGCAGCTCTTCTGCCGGAGATTGAAATAGCTGAACAGTTGCTAACTTTCCGATAATTGCCAGATCAGATGGTTTACGCTTTGGATCGGTGAGTGTTTGCATCACAATTTTTCCCCTTCGCGTGTCGCGGGTGCCATGCTCCTTAGTTTTTGCACCTTTGGTTCCTTTCACTTGTAGAGATTTCAAGCCTGGTGTATGCGCCGAAAGTGGCTCCGAGTTATCGGTATGATCACCATACATTAAAAGCGTAGGGGAATTGGTTTTCCACACTAATGCGCCTTGATGACTGCGTTGGTTAAAGGCCATTTCCGCTTCAGAGTCAGTCATTTGTGAACGTTTATCGCGTTGGATCTGAGTTCTGATATTTTCGTCGGCACTGACTCCCCAGTCTTCCATATTTCCAGTATTGGCTTTGATCCGAATATCGGTGCTTCTCGGGGATTGCCTCGCAATATAGCTCGGCAGTTGTTTGCTTAATTGCGCCTGTCGGGATTGACTCATTTGCCAAAGACCCATTTGCTTGACACTTTGTTGCTGATTGAAAACACTGAAATCGAAAGGCTTGTGTTGCGATGAAGAAGTGTCGTGGCTCGATGATTGGGGAGCAAACAGATGAGGAAAACCAAAGGGGGATGGGTTTGTGACGAATGGCTGCTTGAGTTTTCGCTGGATCCTTTTATTTCGGGGGAGTTGTGAGGAAAGCTTGCGCAACTGAGATGAGGACCACATCGGGATTGCTTTACCTGAGGCGCTCTTAAATCTTTTTGCTGGTAATTCATAATCATCGAGGCCTGCTTGCGAGGCTGTGCGCTTTCTTCCTTGGTTATACATCGGGTATTACTCATTAGTGTATAGAGCTCTTATGATTAGCAACATTCAGGCCATCACGAATCACTATTTGTGAAGTGCTAACGGAGCACAGTGAATTAGGGAGAAAAGCCAATAGCTTGACGAAGGGAGAGAGCTTAACCTATTTCGCCGTGGGTATAATTTTACCCACTATAAGGTTTACAAAATGAAAAATTTATCAATAACAGATAGATATAAGTTGGCACTGTAACTGCTAATAGCTTGAATAGAAGATTTTCTATGCTACGGAGTTAAGGGTTATATGGCGCTAACTGATGTCGCGATAGCAAGCGAGCGACGCCTAACACGGGCTTTGCAACTCAGAGTGGATGGGATCAGCTCGCTTAATGCGATGACCGATGATTTCTTGCGCTTGTCGTCGCTGCAGGGGCAGGAGGGGATTTCACAGGCCTATCAGTTTAATTTGGAGTTGAGGGCAAATGATGTAGAACAGTTAAACCGACAGCAAGTGGAGCAGTTAGCCAGCTTTAATGCTGCCGCTGTGGTCGGTTTATGGGGAAGTGTCCGGATTGCTTGTGCTTGGCATCAAGACCGTTTTGCCCTCCACCCAGTAGATGACGCTGCCGATTGGGAAGGCAGCACGCCGTCACGCTATTTTCAGGGGATTGTAACTAGCATGACGCTGATGGCCCCTGGTTGTTACCAACTGGCGCTGGGTTCACCTTTACATTTTCTTAATTTACGTAATCGCTATCACATTTATCACAGCATGGATGTTGTTGCTTTGTTTAGTTGTTTACTAGAGCGGGAAACTGCGTCGGGACGCTTAAAGCTTGAATTTCGTCTTGATGAAAGCCTAACCGTGAGTCGGGTGCAAGATTGGTTGCAAGCCGGTGAAACGGATATGGCATTTTTACAGCGCATCGCTGGTCACGTCGCGGTGCATTATTACTTTATACATCACTCAAATGAACTTAGCTTAGTGTTCTCTAATCGGCCGACGGCGCTACGAGAAGTAGATATCCCCAACTGTGAGCAGCAGCCTCTAGCCTTGCGTTACAGTTATTCTAGTGCGGAAAAACTGGGTCTACAGCAAGACGATTTGTTTTGTGACATGAGTTATCAAGTTAAACTGGTGCCTCAGTCAGTGGATGCAATCCTCACCCGCGAAGAGGCGCAGTGGGAGCAAAATGATGTAGCGGGCTTTACCAGTTACAACGGCGACCCAGAACAGCAAGATAACCCACAGTATTTAAGGCATCGTCGCTACGCCTATGGCACGGATCGTAGTGAGGCAGAAGGCCAGTTAAAGAAATTAAAGCAGGAGTTGGCAAGCGATCAAGAAACCTTGTCGGGTAGCTCGACTTCACCCTTATTGAGCCCGGGATATACCTTTCAATTGTCGCAACCGACAGCTGCCAGTAGCAACGAGATGCGTTTAATGCGTCAGTCTTTTAGCGGCAAAACCTTCGTGGTCACCAGTATTCAGCACAAAGCGAGCGATCAACAGCCCTATAAAGGTACACTGCAGGCCAGTGAAGTCAATCCGCAAACCGACAGTAGTCAAGGCACGCTACTCAGTCCTTTTTCGATGGAAAGTACGCAACAGGGAAGTGTGCTGGCCAGGGTGTTAGAAACTGCGGTACCAAGGGGGTGGCGTTACCGGGAAAAAAGTAATTTTCAGGTGGAGCAGGCACAAAATTCTTTTGCCGGGGACGATGAAAAAGAAAAAGGCTGTTTGGTTCAGTTTGCCACCGCGCGTGATAGTTCCGAACAGTTTTGGGTAAGGTTGAGTTCGCATAGTTCATCGGCACCCGAAGTGGGGGCGATGGTGATGGTTTCGCGCGCTAATAACGATAGCGAATTACCCGAGCTTAGCGTTGTCGCATCACACGGTTCAAAGACCGTGCAACCTCCCGATCGGCGTAATCAATCTTGGACGGCCAATACCAATTGGGGTTCCAGTTACTCTTGTAGTTATGGCGATGGCATTAGCCTGCGTTATGGTTATAGCTCGGTGGTTGATTTTGAGCGTGAAAAAGCAATTGTCGAAAGTGCCTATGATAACGCCGATATGCATGGCAACAACTATGATAATGTCAGTTTTTCGCGTGGTGGTGGATATAACCTCTCATTGAGTAATCAAAATGCCGATGGGGTGAGCAATGCCAGTGTCTCCGCTGGTAGTAGTTATAATGAAAATCATGCCAAAGTAAGTTATGGCTACAGTGATACTGGTAGCACGCAAAATTACTCTCAGGTGGGTAAAAGCGTTAGTCGTTCAGTAGTCGGCAGATACGATGGCCAAGTTGATTTAAGTCAGCCGAGCTTCATCAATGGCAGGGTGCCTGAGCAGTCGATTATCGATATCGCCAATACCTTAGCCGAAGGCGATAGCTACAATGAGCACCATGCCAAAGGACGTAGCATATCGCTGAGTGGGCAGGGGATTGCCCCGCCAAGCTTTGGTGGCTCTAGTGCAGTGGTTTACTCCGACAGCATTGTCTGTGGTAATACCGAAAGTAAATCGCAGCACATGGGTAACGCCAGTAATAGTAATCAGCATATTGGTAATAGTAATTCCACCAGCCTTACGCTGGGCAATAGTGACTCCAGTCATACGACGCTGGGGAATAATAGCTCCATATCGGCTCAAATCGGCGATACCTTTGCTATGAACTCCTTTATGGGCAATCGTACCGACATCTCAACAACGCTGGCAACGGTCACCAATATGTCAACCTTCTTAGGTTTGACCTCGCATATCGATACTTATATGGGCTTGAAGAACAATATCTCTACCCAGCTTGCGGCAACGAGTAACATTAATACTAGTATGTCGGCCGTTAGTAATATTGAAACCAGTATTGGAGCTAGCAATACCATCAGTACCAACCTTAGTGCCAGCAATGAGCTCAGTACTAAAATTGCGGCGAGTAATGCCATGGCGACCCATATTGGCGCATCGAATAGCGTCACCACGAACATCAGCGCTAGCAATAATGTGTCAACGACTCTGGGAGTGGCCAATCATACCGAAACCTACTTAGGACTTAAAAACTCAACGTCTACATTTATCGGCGCGACTATGGATAGCAGCGTAAAACTCGGTAGCAGCATTTCGTCATCGGTGGCTTTGGCCAGTGATATCAGTTCGTCTACTTTTATGGGGGCGAAAATTGAAGATTCGAGTTTCTTTGGCATGAAAGCCGAATTCTCAACTTTTATGGGGATCAATATCACCAGTAAAACGGTTGCTTCGGTGGATATTGAAATGAAAAGTGCACCCTTAGCGCTCAAGCCTCTGAAAGCCTCGGTTGAGATTGAAATCGACTCGGGTCCACAAATCAACATGCTGGTCATGCAGATTAATCTATGACGATGCAGCTGATTAAACCTCGATGTTTAGGCCTGATATCGCGGCCTTATCGCTTTGATGAATGGGGCTTAGCCATTGGCGCCTTAAGTTTTTTTTCGCTAGAGAAAACACCCCGCTTGCTGCTTGAAAGTGAGCAATGGCCGCTCATGACCAAAGCGTTGGGGCAAACTCAGGTGCTGGATATGGGATTCGCCAAACCGAAGGGGGAAGTATTGGTCGCGGGCGCGGCATACCCGACCGAAGGTCAGGCTGCCGAGCGTTGTCGGGTTGCGCTGCAGGTGGGGCCTGTAGACAAGAGTCTTGTTGTCGTCGGTGATCGCTACCTCAGGCATCGCTGGTTAACGAAACTCAGCCAGCCGCAGCCTTTTCGTCACATGCCGTTGAGCTATGAGCGGGCCTATGGCGGGCCTAACATGCCCAATAACCCTATTGGTCGCGGTGCCGGTTGTAAAAATCAAGGTACTAAGCTGCAGCCTTTGGCTAACTTTTACTATCCTTCCGATAATCAGCGCTTAGGATATCAACCCAAGCATCCTGCAGGCCTTGGGCCACTGGATATTGGCTGGCCGCAGCGTAGCCGATATCAGGGAACTTATGACGAAAAATGGCTCGCGGAACGCCACCCCGGATTTCCGCAAGACGCTGATCCAAAGTTGTTTTTAGCCGCAGCCGAAGATCAACATTTTAATGCTTTCATTAAGCCTCAAACGACCTTTAAGCTTAGCGGATTGCATCCTGAAATAAGTACCATTGCAGGTATTTTACCCAATATTCGGATTCGTATGTTGGTTCAGCAGCAGTTGGATGGTGCGCTTTATTACCGGGAAGTCGAAAACTATATTGATACCCTATGGTTGTTTCCTGACGCGTTGTTGGGGGTGGCGATACATCGTGGGGTTGTGCCAATTCAGGATGTCGATGGTTTGGACATCAAACAACTACTGTTAGCCTGCGAAGGTGTGGATGACCCCCCTCGCTCGCTGGCCCATTACCAACAGCAACTGGCAGAGCGCAGTGACCCGACATCGGCCACTAATAGTCTGTTGAACGAAGCGCCACTGTTGCCCGAGAAGACGCCGCAGCAATTGGCCCGCCGCAAAACTCTCATCACCAATGCTCAAAATGCGCTGCAAGAACGCAAGCGAGCTAAACTCTCCGCCTTAAAGGCCGGCCAGCCAGAGTTGGGTTTAGCCAGTCCTGAAGACGACTCGGAGCTTGACTCGCTGGCAGCGATCCCCTCTGAACTGATGAGCGAATTCGATTACGATCTATCACCTGTCATGGCAAAGGTAAATAGCTTGTGCGCGAAGCTCAAAGCGAGCAATACCGCTGCGAGCCCTGTGCAAGCAAGCAAGCCACCCGGGCAAAGCAATCAGCAGTTGCGAGCGCGACTCATGCGGATTGCTGGTGAACGGGATGCAACAGCAAGCGGCTTATCCCCGCAGGCACAGGCGGAGCAACTACAAGCGGCGTCAAGCCTGCAAATGCGTCAACTTAGTCCGACCGTGACCGTCGATTATCTCCCCCTGCCAGAGCAACAATCTTCGCTACTTCGAATATGGCTGCAAGAGCTACTTGCTGCAGGCGAAAGCTTGTCAGGGCGAGACTTGGCTGGCGCCAATTTAAGTGGCTTAGATTTTAGCGGGCAAAATTGCCGCAATGTAATGCTGGAGGGGGCAGATCTTAGTGATTGTAATTTCTCGTCCTGTGATCTGAGTGGTGCAGTGCTCACCGGAGCCTGTATTCGTGCCAGTAACTTTAGCAAGGCCAAGCTGCATGCTAGTAATTTGTCTGCAACCACTGGTGATGGGCCTTGTTTCGATGGTGCTGAACTCATTAAAACCCAGTTGCTGGAAGCGCAGCTCAGCAATGCCAGCTTCATTCAGGCTTCGCTTAAGCAAGTCAATGCGACCAAGGCCAAACTAAAAGCCGCCAACTTTAGCGGGGCTGAGCTCATAGACAGCCAGTTGCTGCAAACCGAATTAGTCGGCAGTGTCTGGCAGCATTGCCAGGCTAGCGCCCTCGTTATGTATGGGGCCGATTGCTGTGACAGCAACTGGCAGCATGCTCAGGTAAAGCGTTGCGTCATGGTCAACATGCGGCTGAGTTTTAGTCGTTGGCAAGGGAGCCGTTGTGAACTGCTACAGTTCGGCCCTGGGGGGGAGTGGCAAGGGGTTAACCTGAGTCGCGCAAGCTGGAAAATATGTGGTTTGAGAGCGCTCAGTTTAAAAGATTGCACAGCAAGTTCGGCGGTGTTTGTCGAATGTGATTTTAGTTCGGTGCAGTGGGTCGATTCAGACTTAAGCCAAAGTACCTTCTATCGTTGTTTGATGGGCGATGCCCTGTTTCATTCATTGGATTGGCGAGCCAGCCTACTGCACCAAACCAAGCTACGTAAAGTTAAGGCTAGTCAGGTCGACTGGCGAGGCGCCACTATGCATGAAGTCGATACTGACCATGGTGCTTTTGATCTGTGCCGTGTTCATGGGCTCAAACAAAGCCCGAAACCGAAAAAACTAATTCCTGATCAAGAGGTTAATACTAATGCAGCCCAATGATTTACAAGAATACGCAGCAACAGGCAAACCGGTGATGAATGCCGAATTTTGTGGTCAGAGCTGGCAACAAATTTCGATAGAGGGGCTAACGTTTATTGAATGTAAATTTAACCAGATGAACTTACAGGCATGCCAATTGACACGCTGTGTGTTTATCCGCTGTGATTTTTCCCAAAGCAGTTTAGTTCAGCTTCATTGGCAACAAAGTAATCTGTTGCAGTGTCAGGTTAAAGATACGCACTGGCAAGGGCAGTGTCATGGGGCCACTTTTGCGGAATGTAACTTCACTGGCGCCGTGTTGAATAACTTGGAGATTGAGGCCAGTACTTTTAGCGACTGTCAGCTCGATAAAGTCGCTGTCATGCGTTGCAGTTTTAAAACGACCGCTTTAAACCAGTTATCTCTGGATGGCGCATTGCTCGATAGTTGTCAGTTAAACAACGTGGCGTGGCTGAAGGCTGATTTAAGCGATGCCAAGCTCATCAACTGCCAGTTTAATCAGGTTTTGCTGCTGGAATGTGATCTGAGCGCTCAGGACTTAAGCCAAGGACAATTACAAAATTGCACCTGCTCAGAGAGTCGATTTATTGGGACACAGTTTAAAGACGCCCAGCTTCAGGGGAGTAACTTTTCGAAATGTTTGATTGAAGAGGCTTGCTTTGAAGGGGCGCAATTGCAACGTAGTTTATTCATCGAAGCGACGATTAAAAGCTGTTCATTTAACCAAGCCCACATGCAGGGCGTAAATTTCCAGCAAGCGACGCTTGATGCTTGCTTATTCAATCGATGCCAGTTGAATGAGTCTTGGTTTAAACATGCGGTGATCAGCGATAGCGATTTTTCTGCGAGTGAGCTAAGCAATGCCAATTTTTCCCATGCAGTGCTTAAATCCTGCAATTTTCAGGACGTGACTCTACAGCGTACCAACATTCACGCGATGCAGGACAAAGATTGTAAATGGCCCAAATTTACTGAGGGGACTGTGCTGCAAACCGATGTCGAACTAAATCAGATCGAACAAAAACTAAATCAACTGGGGATCATTCTATGAAGCCATATGTTGCTTATCAACAATTGAGAGTCGAGCTACCACAAACCACAGCAAAGCCTGAACAAGCCGCTTATATAGTGGCTCATGTGACCGCCGTGATTCACGATGAAGCGGGGCGGGCGGTAAAATATCAGCTTGATCATGATGTTGAAGTGGTGTTGGCAATGAGTTCATTAATTCAGCCGGTTCGTGGTGATTTAGTTGCTTATCTTAAGACCGAGGCTGGTTGTTTTCTGCTGCATATCCTGCAACGTAATTGCGAGCAGGTGACGCAAATAAATAGCGTCCATCCGATACAACTGCACGCGCCCAAAATTGTTCTTTCGGCAGAGCAGGAGCTTGAATTGCTTTCACTGAATCGCTTTTCTCTCACCGGTCAACATGGGCTTATTTCGGTGAGCGGAACCTTGGTGAGCTGTGCTGATTTCATGGTGAAACAGGTGAATCAGTTGATGGTCACAGCCAAAGGTTTACTGCGCCTGTCTGGCAGGCAGCAGGTGATTACCGCCGAAGAAGATGTACGTATCGACGGCAAACGGATCAATATGGGGTGAATATTATGTTTGCAAATACCCAAATGACGGCGATTAATTTGGCCTTTCCCGATGTCTGTAAAACTCTGGTAGGGGTGGCACCAGTGCCGCTCCCTTATCCAAATATTGCGACCACCAGTATGGCGATCCCAACGGTGTTTAATCAGTTCACCGAAGCCATGCCAGATCACAACTTGTTGACGACGGTGGTGTTAAGTAATGGTGACGAAGCTGGCCTGTTGTTGGGATTGGTATCGAACCTGATTATGGGGCCATGTAGCCACGTGGTCGGGAGCTTTAAGGTCTTCAAGTCGGTCATGCCTGCAACCAAAATGTTATCGATCACTGGTCAGAATGGCCCCTTGGCTAATGTACCCGGTGTGACCTTAAGCCCCTGCCAGGTGAAGGTGATGATATTGAGTTAGTGGCATGTATTCATGTCTATATAAAGTTTATTGTAGTTTGTTGAGCCGGATTTTTTGGCTGTTGAAAGGAGCACAACATGGAAGATGGGTCAGAAAAAAGAGCGGTGTTAATTGCTGGGGCGGGTAGCTTAAGCCCAAGTCCGTTACTCGAAAAAGCGCGGCAGCTTAGAGCAAATAAAAAAAGTCCAAACAAAGTTCAGCAGTCTGTTCCTGCTCATTCAGAGCCAAGTAAACGACAGCTTAAATCTGATGGGACAGCGGTGTATCCGAATGTATCCTTAGATGTTTCGCAAGGTGCTAGAGCCAAAATCGAGCAAAAACGTAAAGAGTTGGCGCAAAGCCGAACCTTGCCCTCATCAGGTGAGGTTTTTATCGCAACAGGGCCTTCACGTCCAGAGATGACGGTAGATGGGGTTATCATAAAAAATAAGAAAAAGACCAACACGAGCACCAAAATAACTGATCCTACATTTGGTTTTAAAGAAGGTGTTAGCCAGTTTTCAAACGGAGACTCAGAATTTACAAACAGGATATTTACCTCATCAAGCCCCGATTGGACAAAAACCAAATATGGTAGCCACGATGAATTTCTAGAGGCTTCAAAAGCGGTTCAATCGGAGATTGCTTCCGGTGGACATGCTTTATTTCGGGCAGATCCTAGCAACGTTGGCAAGGGGTATTTGGGCAAACATGATCCTGTATTGAGTGTTGCCAATTTACGAGAGCGATTAAATAAGCAAACCATTCTAGGGATTGGCACCGGTATGCCCACATCTACATCCTCAAAATTCACTTCATATAAGGCCTTTAATCAGTCGGAAAACATGGCGAGAACTGAAGCTTCGCTGTTGCTTGCAAAAGATACAGCCAAGGTTGGTGTATTTAAGGGACAAGCTTCTTATAAGGCAACTTCTGATTTTAAAAAGGATATCGGTATATCAGTTGAAAAAGGCAAACCGGGTACCACCATGGTACAGAGAACTCAGGTTTCGCTAAATTCGAGCCTTGACCCCACTCAAGTGAAAACTGAGTTGAATGCGGGCCGGGCATCTACCGTGCCTTGGACGGTTGCTCAACATTTTCCGACAAAATAGACCTAGTGTTATGAGCGGAAACTATTAAAGCCTGAGCCTTTTGAGGAAAAACTCTGTTGATGCTGATGTTTAGGCTGAGCGTGTGCATTTGAGTGGGCCATTGGTGACAGGCTTAAGCTTGGCTCTATCTTGTTACTAAAGCTATGGCTCCCAAGTCCGGTGCGCAGCTTGGTGCCGGGAATGCTGTCATTTCGGCTGACAATGTTGGGGCTTACACCACTAAAATAACCGCGGGTTTGGGGGTTTAGCTGATGATACATAATCGTTGTATCCCGTTTAGAAAACTCGCCGCCACTTACTGTCGGTGCCGGGCGTCGTGGGCTGGAACTGGGCTCGCCAAGCTCTTCTAGAGTGCGCATGCGCAGCTCTGTATGACTTACTTTGGAACCTAGGCCATAGGCGTTTGCCAGCTGGTAGTGGTCGTTAACCCCTTTATCGCGAACAATTCTAACCAATTGTTGATAATCTCGCAGCGGTGCGGCAATGGTAGATTTCATGGTGTTGTTTGCTCCTGTTTGACCGTTTGCTCAGGGGGACTATCAGGCCATTGAACTAGCGATGTTGCTAAGTTGAAGTGCTGCTGTTGCCAATGCTTCGCGTTATCAATCGTGCTAAAAGGACCAAGTAATGCAACATACCATTGTCGCTGATTGTCGTGAGTGGCAAAAATATTAGCGGTTTGACTTAACTCGAGTTTATTCAAGGCGAAGCTGGCTTGTGTTAAATCAGAGTATAGGCCAATTTGAACCGCAAATTGGCGATTGCCGGTATCAGCGACTTTAAGCTGTAAGTCTTGATTGCTGAGAGGCGATTTAAGCGACGCGCTATCAAGTTTAAATTTAAGCGGATTTAATACGGTATTCGGCGGAAGGATGGCAGTTAAACTTACGCCAATCGCGGCAAATAACACGAAGATAGCGAGCAGTGTCTTTGCCATGTTCTTATTCTCTTTATTGTTAATAATGTAAATTTAACAACTTTCGCTGGGTTTGCAATTAATAAGCTGTCATTTTGCCGCTTAGCTGCAAAATAGACTGGCAAAGTTATGGTCGGTGTTAGTTTTTGATGTCCTGAGTTTGAGTGCTGATGTGATGGTAGACAAGGGGATTAGCTGCTTTTCATCGTTCAGGTTAAAGATCTCATGGATCTCCACATAATGCTGATACAAGGTCTTTGGTTTACCTCGATAATAAATCCGTTGGTTGTCATCGGGCGCTGAAAAGGTGAAGGGTAGCATGCTGAATTTTAGCTTGTGCATTGCGCTGATTGAGGCTCGGTTATGGGCAAAAGCACAAGCATAACATGCGCTTATCTTGTGATAGTGTTCTCCCAAATATAGTAAGGTCTGCAATGCTTGAGGACCAAGTTGCTTGCCTTGAAAGTCTTTACCCAGCCAGAAGTAAAAAAAGCCAATGTTCTGCCGGATCCGTAGGCAAACCGATCCCACAAAACCCCAATGATCATGGATCAAGGCGAATACTCGCTGGTCTGGTTGTGATTGATTTTGATGAAGCCAATGTCGCCATTCGGCTTCACTGGCAAAGTTTGGTAAATTGCATAACTCGGCGATTGAGGGTTCATAAAATTGCCAGATAAACGCATTGTAGTGCTCGTAATCCAAGGGGATTAAAGTGAGCAGTTGATTGGAGCAATCGTCAGGGTGGTAAGATATGTTGCACTGACGTTGTTGCAGTAGCGTTATACTCTGGGTTAATTGTTGGGCTTCTGGATAGTGCAATAGTGCATTGCGTAAGCTTGCTTCTGCGTTATTTAGGTTTCCAGTTTTAATTAATGTCACCACGGTCTGATAGCAGTTATCAATCGCATTTTGTTGTAAACCTCGGGTACTTTCTAACCCAGCAATATATTTATGCAGTTGACGTCTTAAAATTAGTAGCAAGGACCAGTCTTCAAGCCAATCAGCTAATTCAATTGCTTTGATGAGTAATTGCGCTGAGGTTTGGCTCACTGGGTAAGCTTCTAATTTTTGTTGTCGTAACCACAGTAACCACGTTATACGCTCACAGGGAGAAATGCCATGTTGTAAGCCGTAGGTAATTTGGCTAGCAACCCGCGAGCCCATTTTATTGTCGAAGATCTCATGGCTTGCTAAGCCGGCGAATTTGAGTGAAAAATTGAATGATTCCATAGGCTTTAACCAAGTCTTTTGGGGATAAATAGCAATTGTTTAGAAAACGGTTCTGAAAATATATTCAAGCTTAATGCCAGTGCGAATAAATCGCAGATTAATTCAAGTAAGCGTCACTCGGACATGGTATTGACCATCAATATTGGATAGCGCTATGGATACCTGGAAATAGATACATTGAGGCGCTGTGCTGGAGGGCTGACTAGATTTCAGGTGATAGATTCATGCAATCATCATCAGCATTATTTACTAACCTATCTGTCAAATAATGAGTTTGTCAACTAATGTATTGTTTATGAGTGAAAGCCGATAGTTTGTTTTTGGTTGTTTATAGGGTAAGGATGAACCCGGCACTATCAATAACTCAAAGATAGGAACAGGGAATAGTGAAAGACATATTGGAACAAAATATTGTTGGTCACTCGTACGCTATCAAAAGGGTGATCAAAGCCATTCGAACTCAGGCTGTATTTCCCACACCAGTGATTATCACGGGTGAAACAGGAACCGGTAAGGAATTGGCAGCACGTGGTTTGCATTATTCTGGAGGCCTTTCCAGTAGGCCATTTATTGCGCTTAACTGTTCCACCTTTAATGATGATTTATTTGTCAGTGAATTGTTTGGTCACAAGAAAGGTTCATTTACCGATGCTAAAACCGATCGTCAAGGCTTGTTAGCTGCGGCAGAGGGGGGCACTTTGTTTCTTGATGAGATCGATAGTTTGTCACTTAAATCTCAGGCGACGTTATTGCGTTTTTTACAAGAAAAAGAATTTCGTCCGGTAGGAAGTAACGACACCTGTAAAGCGAGTGTTAGGCTTGTGACTGCAACCAACTGTGATCTAGCAGAGCAGATCACCAAAGGTTGTTTTCGTGAAGATCTTTACTATCGTCTATTGATTTTGACCATTCATATGCCTCCCTTGCGTGAACGTATCGAAGATATGCCCGAACTGATAGAACACTTTTTGAGTAAGTTCGACAGTCAATACCAGTTAGGGCGAAACAGAGTCAGCGAACGAATCATGCATCAGCTGTGTCAACATAATTGGCCTGGTAATGTTCGAGAGTTAGAAAATACCTTACATCGGCTGTATTTAACCGCAGAACTCCCGCTCATTGATAATGTTGAGTACTTGCTGTTTGCATCAAAAACTTTGCGCGAGACCCAAACTGTGGTTGCTAAATCGAAGATTGCCACTGAGCCGGAAAATTTTGATGGTATTTCTTTCGCCGATGCTAAACGTCAAACAGTAGAGGCTTTCGAACTTGCTTTTGTGAAACATGCCTTGGTGAAGTGTAACGGTAATATTACTAAAGCTGCATCACTTTGTGGAAAAGAGCGCAGGGCATTTGGCAAGTTGGTGAAGAAATACAATATCAGTAAAAATTACCCTGACCTCGGCTTATCCTGCTGAGTTTTTCCTGTGAAACTTGGCGATTACTCAAGGGATCTGGTATCCATTAAAGGCGAACAATAAAAGTAATATTAAACTTTTAATGAATTCATAAGTCATGTTTACCCATCTCGGACCCTATCTATATAGCCTTAGCTACATCTTATGCGCAACTTACTTACCAAAATGACAGCGATACAAACTTAAATGATGGGGTTGCAGCATCACTCAATAGCTCTCTGAATCGAAACGTACCGGGCTACAACTTACCCACTGGGTATTAATTCACGCGTTCCTGATCACCTAAAATATACGCAGATAACATCCAACTATATATATCCCATTGTTCTTACTTGTTAATTATTTGTTTTGTCAATTTGGCATCAGTTTTGCTGAAGGTTTGGTTATGTCGTTTACCACGAGGGTAACTATGACGGACGAAGTACAAGACATCAAGTTGGTGATCTTACGTTACCTGCAACAGCATCCGGGATCAGAAGACTCCCTTGCAGGCATTACCGACTGGTGGGTAAAGCGGCAACGTTTCGATGATTCTATGATGGCGGTAGAGACAGCATTGAAGCGTATGGTAGGGGAACAGATCGTGGTTGAAACAAATCGCAACGGTGTTTCTTATTACCGATTTAATGCGAAGGCATAAGCAAGGACGTGAGTCCGCAATAGTAGTTTTGAGTGCTAGTCATAAGGAGCTTTTGACTAGCCAAATCGTTAAGGAGTGAAGTTTTGGAAAGTTTACAAAAGAAACTGTCACGCGTTCGTTCTCCACGGGTACATATTACTTATGATGTGGAGATTGGAGATGCGATTGAACAGCGCGAGTTACCCCTGATGGTGGCTATTTTGTCAGATCTTTCTGGTGACCTGCCGTCCGTTGCACCAAATGACTCAGCATTAACACCGTTACCCGCGATTAAAGAACGATCGTTTGTTGAGATTGATCGTGACAGCTTCAACGAGGTAATGACGGGCTGTCAGGTGAGGTTAAAGGTTGATGTAGAGGATGTTCTGAGCGAATCGTTGGAGACACCTGCGGCGAAAGAAAAAGGTGGGAAAGCAGCTAAGACGGCTAAGGATGGCGACGTAGAGGAAGGTGACAAAGACCCTGCCTCTGAAGCTGCTACGGACAAGAAAAAGAAAGTCTTTATCCTCGCTTTCAATTCGATTGATGATTTTAGCCCAATGAATCTGGTGAATAATATTGAACCTACCGCTGCTCTCTACCAAGGCCGTTGTTATCTGCGAGACTTTTTAGGTAAGCTCGACGGGAACGATGCGCTTGATGAGCTGTTGGTGAAACTATTTAGCGACAAAAAGTTGCAGGATGAACTGATTGGTACTTTTGCAAAGGCGGATGACTTTTCTGCAGTAACTCCCACAGGCTTCACTCAACTGATGTTGACTGAAGGACATATGGCATTAGATGACTCGCAAATTCCTTATGTTCTTAACCTGATCGGCCAGTTCACGGTTGATGTGGTGCAAAAGCTTGATCCCAATCAGCCTGCTTTTGCGGCGGACCTGATCAATGATCGTATTTCCCACGTCGACAATTTGTTGAGCCTGCAGATTAATCTAGTACTGCAACATCCTAAATTTCAGTCTTTAGAAGCGACTTGGCGTGGCTTGCACTTTTTAGTGATGAATACTGAAACCAGTACTCAATTGAAGTTGAAGGTGTTCAATGTGTCTAAGGCCGATCTACTGAAAGATTTACAAAAGGCTGTTGAATTTGATCAGAGTGCTCTGTTCAAAAAAACCTATGAAGAAGAATTTGGCACTTACGGTGGTGACCCTTTCAGCTTTATGGTTGGGGATTATGAATTTGGTCGCCATCCTGAAGACATTGAACTCCTGGAAAAAATTGCTGGTGTAGCGGCAGCGGCTCACGCCCCATTTATCACCTCTGCTTACGCTAAGCTGTTTGATTTAAAAGATTTTTTCTCTTTAGCTCAACCGCGCGACTTGAGTAAGATTTTTGAAAGTGCGGAGCTTATTAAGTGGCGCAGCTTTCGAGAAACTGACGATTCTCGGTATGTCACGTTGACCTTACCTAAAGTGCTGTTACGTTTACCCTATGGACCCGATACGGTGTCGGTGGAAGGCTTTGACTTTAAAGAAGATGTGGATGGCCGAGATGCATCACGTTATTTATGGGGAAATGCAGCATATATTTTAGCACAGCGGATCACTAATGCTTATGCTAAGTATGGCTGGTTAGCCGCAATTCGCGGTGTGGAAGGTGGCGGGCTGGTGGAAGGCTTGCCAACGCACACCTTTAAAACACCTTCCGGTGATATCAAACTGACTTGTCCTACCCAAGTGACGATTAGTGATCGTCGAGAGAAAGAACTTAACGATTTGGGATTTATGGCCATTCTACACCGTAAGGGCTCTGATAAGGCCGCATTTTTTGGTGGGCAAACAACCAACTTGCCGAAGAAATATAACACCGATGCCGCGAATGCCAATGCCCGTATTTCAAGTATGTTGCCCTATGTATTGAATGCGTCGCGCTTCGCTCACTACATCAAAGTCATAATGCGTGACAAGGTGGGTAGCTTCTTAACCAAGGATAATGCGTCAGACTTCCTTAATAACTGGATTGCGAACTATGTGCTGGTTGATGACTCAGCCCCACAAGTGATGAAAGCGAGTTATCCGCTACGTGATGCAAGGATTAACGTGACCGATGTTCCTGGCTCACCAGGCAAGTATCGTGCAACGGTATTTCTTCGTCCGCATTTCCAACTGGAAGAGTTATCGACCTCGATTCGATTGGTGGCGGAGTTACCGTAGTTTCGACACCGAAATGCAGTACCAAGTAAAGCTTGGCTGCTCAGAAATATGGACAAAATGAGAGATAAATTATGGATTTGATATTGCTACAATTTGGTGATGACAGCTTCACTAAACCCCAAGATCCTGCGGGTAGCGGCTTTCTAGACCCCTCTGGTGGATCACTTATCGACGGTGCCGCCGATGGCGATACTTGGTCAGCACTGGCCGATAATGCGGGTGGCTCGGGTTTCGATGCGAAAAAATGTGTCGAGTTAGTGTCGATTAATCAAGGTCTGCAGCAGCAAGTCACTACCGATGTGAGTAACAGTGCACGAACTTCTGGTCGGCCCATCATCAGTGATTTTACGTGCGTAAAGTATGTTGATGTGAGCTCACCCAAAATGTACGACTATTGTTTACGAGCGAAGCCTCTCGATACCGACCCTAGCAGCCCAACCATTATTTTTGTACTGCGTAACTCTGGGGATCAGCTCAACATTATTATGCGCTTCGAGTTGCGTCTCGCACTGATTAGTGAAATTCAGTTTCAGTCTCATCCGAATGATATGGCGACCGAGCAGTTTAAGCTGAATTTTACTGAAATTACTTGGCATCATCAGTTACAAGGTCCTGGAATGCAGAACAAAGGAACCATGGCAGCGGGTTGGAGTATTGCCAAAAACCGTCCAATTGGTGCTTTGTCAAGCTAACAATCTGAACCACAGGATGGGCCGGGATATGCGCGTGCTAGTCCATGCCATTGCAGGGGGCCAACACTTGATAAGTAAGAGCTTTGTTGCTTAACGAATACCAGCAAAGGAGTTAGAGATGGTGAGTAAAACACTGTTCGAACGCTTATCGTTTCCTGGTGAGGAGATCGTGTTAGTGGATTCTGTTCGACGCAACATTCAAGCAATTTTTGACTCGCGAATGTTACTCGATGGTGATGTGCACAATGCCAATCGTGGTTTAGTGCCGTCTTTAGTAGAGCAGGGCGCGGATAGCCATGCCGATCTCGACACCTATAAAGAGCGCTTAGAGCAGTTGATATTGCGTTTCGAACCGAGGGTTAAGGCTGTTGAAATCAGTGACCTTAGTTTTCGAGAGGTAGGTAATGGTAAATGTGAATTAAAGCTACAGGTGCTTGATATGGATTTAGTTGAAGACTTTCAATTTTGAGTATCGAGTTTTAAGGCAGATGAAAACAGGAATGGTCGTGCATGAATCACTATGACAGCTTTCAACAGGAATTGCAGTTTTTGCGTCATTCGGTGGAGCAGTTTGGTCAAGCTTACCCTGCGGCTGCCGCTGAGCTAAAATTAAGTTCGGGTCGTTCGGCTGATCCTCATGTGGAACAATTATTACAGTCTTTTGCTTACCTTACTGGAAAATTACGCTCTGACATGGCGGAACAGCGCGGTGAAATACCAAATCAGATGCTGCAAACGCTATACCCGAGTCTGGTGCATTCACAACCGTGCATGACGGTGTTGCAGGCTAACGTTGAGACCGACGGCGCAAATTTTGTAAATGGTTATATGTTAAAAAAGGGGCGGCAGTTTGTCACTAAAGCCCGGGCAAGTCATAGCGATAAGAGTTACGACTGTATGATGCAGTGCTGTTATGACACGCCTCTGTGGCCTTTTGACATCACTGGTGTGAAAATTTTACCCAAAAATTATTACAGTCAAATCGATCAACGTCGCGACACTCAGGCCGTTCTTTCGGTCACCGTAGCTAGTCGAGGGATGGATAATGTATATGAATATCCTTTGGATAAGCTGCGATTCTATTTAAACAATACCAGCCAGCGAGCAGAGCTATTTCAACTATTCAATGACAAGTTAAGAGCGGTGGCGCTTAAAGTTGGAGATAACATTCGGATATTACCAGACAGTTCAAAGCAGCATGTACTGAGCTGGCTGGGTTTTGAAGCTTCACATAACGTATTGCCCGATGGCGACGGTAGTCAGCGTGCCTATCGTTTGCTTCAGGAATACTTTGCCTTCCCCGATAAATTTTATTTTTTCGACGTGAATGGTTTAGAACTTGATGGTTGTGTCGATGAGTTTGAGTTGCTGTTTTTACTGGATGAAGCAAAAAGTTCGATTCACCTTGCTCGTAACAGTTTGTCGTTGAACTGCTTTCCGGTGATCAATTTATATCCAAAAACTTTCAAGCCCGTTCAATTGAAGCAAACTGAACATGAATACCGCTTAACAGCAGATGAGCAGCAATACCTGCTGGCAGAGATCCATCAGATTACTGAGGTTCGTAGCATTGGTTTTGATGGCAAGGCCAAATTGGTGGACCCATGGCTGGGAGTCAAGCGTGAAAATAGCGCGGAGCAATACTATATCACTCGCTTAACTTCATTGCTAAAGGCAGAGCAGAGCGGTTGTGACACGATGCTTGCACTTTACGATGGTCAATTTAATACCTGTGATCCGATTGATCAGACCTTGGTGATAAAAGGTTGGTGTAGTAATCGACGTCTCCCAGAGTTTTTGCGGATGGGGAATAAGTTAAAGCCGGTAGGAAGTGCACCAATGATGACTGCTAACGTGATGGAGCAGCCAACCCGATTCAAAGGAGCACGATTACAACCGGGTAACAATGTGAAATTGCTGTCGCAGTTAAGTTTAAATCATTTTGCGCTTGGCGAAGGGCGTAATCGATTAGCTTTGCTCAAACAAATCCTCACACTATATGCTGATAGTTTCGCTTCATCGCAAATGCGCCAAATTGAGGGTCTCATGGATTGGCATGGCGAAAGTGTGGTTAAGCGCATTGGTCGGCAGGCTTGGCGCGGTCACTGCCGAGGAACTCGTATCACGATGACGGTAGACGAACACTACTTTGGTGACGCCAACCCACTATTGTTGGGGCAAGTTCTAAGTCATTTTTTGGGTCTGTATACGACTTTGAACCATTTTGTTCAGTTACAGCTAGTGAGTCATCAACGTGAAGGAGTGTGGAAACAATGGCCACCGCGCATTGGCGAACAGGTTTTACTGTAGCTGACTTATATACTAATCCCGAAGCTGGCTGGTCGTTTTATCAGCTGGTACGTTTACTATTATCTGAAGAATCACAGGATCCTGAATTATCTGAAACAAGCGATTCGCTAGGCGATGCGCAAGCGGTTCTCGGTGAATTAAAAGATGTGAGCCATTTAGAGGCTCATCGTGCCACGCGAGCTTTCTACTTAAGTCAAATAGAACAACCACAGTCTATCGAAAACCAACTCGTTCAATCTTTAGATAAACATTTCTTCTTTAGAGCATCTTATGAAGCTCATTTTCCGGCGGGAGAAGTGAGAGCGGTTACAGTTATCGATTCGGGGCGGGATGATGTTAGCCACAAATATCAAATTGTTAGCTTAGGCAATCATATCAGCGGCTTAGCTGGCCCGTTGCCCGATGGCCTCACCGAGCTGGTGGTTGATGATATAAAAAACCGTCAGGCGGTGTTAGCTCATTTTTTGGATCTGTTTAACCATCGCCTGCAAAGCTTACGATATTTATTCAGAAGCTTGACCGACGCCACTCTTGCCCACGCACCAGCGGAGCACTCAGAAATAGGCCAAATGTCACTGGCTTTAAGTGGCAATCTACTTAAAGTGCACCGCCAGCTGTATCAACAAAATACCGATCGGTTTATTGGGCTTGCAGGCTCACTGGCAAATCGACGCATGTCCTTACCGCTTATTCAAGAGCTATTTCGAGTGACTTTAGATGTCCGTTTAAACCAACTTAAACATTGTATTGGTCGTTGGCTAAGAGTTGAAGTCGAAGATCATATTCGGCTTGGACAAGCCAACCATTGTTTAGGTGGAGAGGCGACTCTAGGAACTCAAATATGGGATCAGCAAGCGGCGATTGGCGTGGTCCTTGGGCCCTTGCCTAATTTGAGCCTTAAGCGTTTGTTACCGGAGGGGGACCGATATTCGCAGTTATATCGCCTACTGTGTTGGATTACCGATCGCAAATGTGATTGTGAGGTCACTTTAGTTAGCGATCAGGCTGTTTCTAAAGCGCTTTGTTTAAAGGGGGAAGGAAACCAATTAGGCCGTCTTAGTCGGTTGGGTGAATTCCAAGGGCGTGAACGGGTGACCTTTATGGTGGATTTAGCGAGAACAAATTTATGAGTCGATCAGTTGGGATTTTGTTGACTTGTATGTTGCTGATGACTGCTTGTTCATTAAAGGAATACCTTGGGCTTAGCCATGCCAATGACTTAAGCAAAGTCTCTGTAAGTAGTACCGCTGATTGTAACCAGAATAATCCAGTGGCGTATGACCTAGTGCTGATATTCGATACTGGGGCAGCCGCGACTTTAAGCACAATGAGTGCCCCACAATGGTTCCAGCAAAAAGAAGCGATGCAATTGAGTTTGGGTAGCAAAATTGCCGTACTGAGTTACGACATTGTTCCACTGACTTCCGAGCAGCCAATCACATTACCCAAGAATTCAAGAGATGCCACTGCCGTGTTGTTGTTCGCTAATTACCTTGCTTCGCTTGGCCAAGTTGCCGCGCGTATCGAGGGTTATCCATCGGTTCGAATTCAGTTCGAGGTGAATCAATACCAGATTATAGCGGGTGGCAAATCATGAAAGATATAGATTGGGAGTCTCTCCCGCAAGCTCTATGTTGGTCTGAAGGGATGATGCTGTCACCGCAGCACTTTCAGCAAAATGATGTGTACTGGGAAAGTCAGTTGCAAGTCCTTAGAAAACTGGTTTCCCCGCATGCTTGGGGCTTAACTCTTTTAGATATCGACCATGGGAAGTTAATGCAAGGTGAGGTCGTGGTAAGGCGGGTCAGGGCGATTTTGCAGGATGGCTTAGTTGTGAACTATCAAGAAAATGAGCATGACCGCTTACAGCTTGACCTGACGACGCTTTCGGGAATTGATCAACTGACTCGGGTTCGTATTCATTTGGTCGCACCCATTCGAACGCCTGGTTGTGTGAGTGATAGTGCCACCATTCAACGCTTTGAAGCGGTTGATGGTCCGCCTTCGGTCGATGATAACACCGGACAAGGTGAGATAGTGACCCAGCGCTTAAGCCCCAAACTGGCCTTGCAGGCAACCGATCGAGTTAGTAGCAAATATGCGAGCGTACCGTTATTTGAGGTTTGCCAACCCGATGTGGGTAATTTTCAACTCGGTGAGTATTGTCCAGCGTTATTAAATATCGCTGCAGAAAGTTTCGTATTTGATCAGAATACTATTGGTACTCGTAAGCCGATTCAACAACGTTGCCAAGCTCTTGCTTTAAGTATACGTAATAAGGCGCGGCAGCTTGCTGGCTATTCTGAGCAGGGGGAAGATCGACTGGGGCATAAAATTGGCCAGCTACATCGGAGTTGGATAAGAGCCTTAAGCCGTAATCTGCCAGAATTTGAATTAGCTAGTGATGATCAACAAACTCACCCACACACACTGTATATGTTGTTGGCGCGTATGGTTGGCATTTTTAGTGAGTTGGATCCAGTTGGGGTGCCCCCTAAACTGGCAGCATATCAACATAGTAATTCTCTGTCTGGCTTCAATCAGGCTTTGGATTACCTGCAACAGCAGCTCTCTAACGTGAATATGCGCTTCACTAGTATTCACTTTGAGCAAAACCGTAAAGGTGTGTTCACCCTGCAGTATGATAAAGCGTGGGCTGGTGGGGAGCTACTTGTAGAGTTGTCGGCTTTTGATGGCGGTAGCACTGAAGAGCTGAGTGAGTGGTTTAAGGCCTGTCGTATTGCATCATTTAAGATGCATGAGTCGTTAGCCAAACACCGCATGCTGGGTGCTTCGGTTCGTCAAGTGAGTGTCGATGAGCAAACTGGTATTGCTGCCGGACCGGGTCGGGCGTTATTTGCCATTCAAGCCGATGAAAAGCTGATCCTGCCGGGGCAACAACTGGTTATTGTATGTACCAGTGGACAGCTGAAGTTGCAGCAACCTCGGCGTATCACCTTGCATGTCCCTCATGAGTTAAGGGTTTAGTATGAAAACTAAAACTGATCAGCTCGACTTACTTTCGTTAATGGTGCAGTTTTACGAACTGATTGCCATATTCAAACAGCAAAATCAGCAAGGCATACTAGATGACGTTGTAAAACGAGAGATAGCGTTAGCCGAAGCTCCGAAACCGGAAGAAATTGCTTACGCTGTTCAGGCGCGTTTGCGATTGTGGTTGGAAGCCACTCGGCACCAATATAACGAGCGAAATACGGCCCGTGAAAATCAATCGATGAAATGTGCGCTTTACGCCATGGTTGCTTTGGCTGATGAGTTGGCTCTATTTGAAATTGACTGGGTAGGGCAAGCTCACTGGCAAGATATATTGCTCGAAAAATCGATGTTTAAGAGTTGCCGAGCCGGCAGCACGATGTTCGAGTTAATTGAAAAACTACTGAATGCGCGCAGCCATACGTCGATGGAACGCCAATTATCGACCGTGTATTTATTCATGTTACGTTTGGGTTTTGCTGGCCGTTATCGTGAACAACCGGAAAAATTGGCAAGTTACCGACAGCGTTTATATCGACTTCTGAGAGCGGAGGCGAACGGACAATCTACTCCGATATGCGCGACTGCTTATAAGCATTTGTTGGTGTCAAATGAGCAGCAACGATTGGCTCCTATCGCCAACTGGTACCGGAAAATGGCTTGGGTAACGCTGACTTATTTAGTACTCAGCTCAGCCATTTGGGCATTACTTAATTTGCCGCTTAGTCAGCTCTCGCTTCTGGGACTGGGTTCGTAATGGCCGAACTATTTGCTAAGTTAAACTCGCTATGGGAAACCTCTGAGTTGTTGCTGAGAGGGGGCAGCGGTGGCTTGCAGCAACGTTTATCCCCGCTGGTGGTTATGCTTGACCCTTACTGGAACGATCCAGTATGGCGTGTCTTATTCATCTTTTTTTTACTGTTACTTATCGTGATACTGGCTTGGTGGCTATTAAAACTTGGATTCACTTGGATTAGCGTTTTGTTTTCAACCATCAATGTAGGAGCGAAAGCCTTACTCTGCTGGTTGGCAAAACCCTTTTCGGTTGCGCGACTGTGGTTTGACAAGTATCGAGAGGCTTATCGTCGAAAAGCGCGTCAGAATTTAAGGCTCAGGATTCGCATGAAACGAATTCGCGACACTTTAAAGTATTTAACCACTAGCCGCCAGTGGCGTTATAAAAGCTCATGGTTTTTGTTGCTTGGCGAACCGGGATCGGGCGGAAATGCGTTACTTGAAGGGATCCGTTCTGGCAAGCGTGCAGCATTGCTGCATCGAGAAAAACAGCAACATGCAGCTGGTAGCCAATGGCATTTCTTTGACAATGGGGTGTTGATTGAAGCCGACCAAGAGCTATTAGTAGAATCTCAAACTGGACACAACCCTAGTGGAGAAATGCCTCGACTGGCTAAACTGTTAGAAGTCATTCACCGATATCGACCAGAGCGACCGCTAGACGGTATCGTTATGAGCATCTCTGCCAAGTCATTGTTAGAGGCCGACAGTATCTACCGCCAAGCGGCGCTGGCTGAGCAGTTATTCAAGCAGTTATGGTTGGTGCAGAAAAAAAGCAGTTTTGTGCTGCCGATTTATCTGGTGGTAACCGAGTGCGATGTTATCGAAGGTTTTGAAGCTTTCTGGCAGGCTCAAAGCGACCAACGTTGGCGGGAGATGATTGGTTGGTCAAACCCACTGCAATTAGAAAGTAGCTTTGATCCGAATTGGATAGATTTGGCATTTGAGCAAGTGGTTGCAGATTTACAGCTCGCTCAACTGGAAGTCGCAGCCTCAAGTCGTGAGATAGTCGATATAGACCGATTTATGTTGTTTCATCAGCATTTTCGTCGCATGCAATCTCCCCTTAAAAAAGTCATGGAAGGGACATTCAGTCGCAGCCAATTTCAGGCACCTCTGCCGTTAAGAGGGGTGTTCTTTTGCGGTGCAGTTGAGCAGGTCCCGGCATTTACTGACCAACTGTTTAACCAAAAAATATTCGCAGAACTGAATTTAGCCACTCCGCTGGAGCGACGGCTGTTGTCCTCGGAAAAGCTCCTACAGCGGTTTCAACTTTCGACTATGGGGTTTGGAGCCTTGTTATTGTTATGGTTGTGCTTTGACAGTGTTCGCATGCTTAACTATAACCACAACTTCACTCGGGTCCTCAAACAAGCAGCGAGTGAAATCAGCGATTCGACTACGAATTGTCCATCACTGGGTCAAAACCCCTACCGCTTATTGGCTCACTTAGCAGAAGTAGGGCACAAGCCTTGGAACCTATCGATGCCAGTATCGTGGTTGGATACCCAATTGTACAAAAATCAGTTGGTTGTTGGCAATCAACTACTGAGTCCTCAATTGTTCAGTAGTCTTGAATGTCGCTTAAGCGTCAAAGCCATAGAATTAAATAAATTGGAACAGCAAAGCTCAAAAAGCCAAGCTAATGAGTCAGCTTTAACTGAGCAACTATTTGTATTTGCAGACTCGATGTCGATATTTAATACCAGTGTTGACGACTTCGTATATTTGGCGGGTCCATTGGGTAGCGATAAGCAAGTACAAGCTAGGCTCACCAGTTTACTCGACTACGCATACGATGTTCCAGTGCCAGAGGCTTCACGCCCTTCATCCCCTCTGGTTACTGGGGCAATACAGGTGATGGAATACAAAGTAAAGCAACAAACTTTAACCGATCCCGAACGAAACATTACTCATTTACTGCAGTCCGCGAAGAGATTACATCAAGCCCTTATTGACAGTACTCATCCTAGATTTTTATCTGAGCTTGGCAAAGATGACGCGCCTACCTCCAATTTATTAATTAGTCAGTTAAGAAGTTTGGGGGAATGGTTAAGCACCAGTAACCTTAAATGGACGGTTCCTTATAGCGCTAGTCCCTGTGGTAAGGTCAATACTCATTTGGCTAGCGCGATCAAGGGATTACGCAAGTCAGGCGATCATCCTGCATGGATCTTAGATGAGATCAGTGAATTATTTGGTGAACAGCGTTGTTACCAGGTTGCGCAGCAGAAGTTATTAGCGGTCAATCTAGCACAGCATGGTTCAGCTTTTGTGTCAGCAGGCAAATTAGTCCGGATGAGCCCAAAACTTGTTACTTTACAGCAAGAAATTAAAGCACTAGAGCAATTGCCATTTGTGATCCAGCAATTATCCGGAACATTGAGTCCGCTGCCAACAACACCGATACAGCGTTGGCGTCTGGGGCCTCTGACTCAGGCATTGGATAGTATTCGTCAGTATCAAGCATTTGAGGCGCGTTACTACCATAGCGCCGATTCTTTCTACGCCAATTCGATTCGACATAAGTTAAGCGATGTCATCACCTACCAGCTTAACGACGCGATGCAACGGCAAGTTCGCTTAGCCAATTCTTTAGAGAATAGCGATAAGGAAGCTGAGCTTGCATTAAGTATCAACAACTTTGTAAATGTACAGGATGCTATTTTAAATCTTGAACAACTACTGATGCAGTTGGGTGATACTCGTAACCGAATTTGGCTGAAACAATCCGCGCGTAATCATGCGCGACAGTTGTTAGAACAGATTGATGAGCTAGTGAGTCTCGATAGGCTTTATGTTGCAGAAAAGAAACCAGATTGGCAGCAATTGAATTTTGCTCAGGCCCTGTTTGCAATTGAGACTGACAAGCAACTTAGCCAATATGCCATTGCTCAGCGCCAGCGCTTGAGTTATCTGGCACAAAGTTATGCGCAGCCACTGGTTAGCTTTTTATTGAATAGTGGGGGAATAGAACAGTTAGGCGGTAGTTCTCAGCGTTGGTTTGATACCTTGAATACCTTAGCGAAGTATCAGCGCAAAGATCCTGATAATGACTTGAGTAAGCTGGAGAGCTTAATTACCACGACATTGCCAGAAATGACGATGCTGCAATGCAGCGATGTGGATGTAAGTCCTCAACGGGGGGGCAGTTGGTTTGGCGAGAAGTTGCAAAGACTTGATCTACAGGTTTGGGCGCACTGTAAAAAGTCAACTCAGGCTCGAGCAATTGATAGTTATTTGGCTATGGCGAGGAGATTTGATCAGCAGCTAGCCGGTCTGTTTCCGTTCTCTGAGGTGAGCGAAGCAGGTAAGAATGACTTGCCTTTAAGTACCGCGGTCGGATTTTTTACGAGCCCAGATAATGACCCTCAGTTGTTGTCTGAGCAATTAGATGCGATGGCCAAAGCTTATCCAGCAAAAATCCCGACCAGCTGGAAGCGCTTTTTAAAGCAGCTTAATCAATTTAAAAACTGGCTCAATAGCGGGCTCGCTTCAGACGGACAAACTTGGTCAGCCGAATTAGATGTGCAATTTAACGCATTGTCAGGGAAGGCCAAAGGAACCAACCAAATCGTTCGTTGGGAACTCAGCAGCAGTCAGCAGCTTATCGGTTTTCCTAATCGAGGCGAAGTCATTCATTGGCAAGTTGGGAGGCCGCTGGCATTAGAGTTATTTTGGGCCGATAGTTCTCCCTACCAGCCTTATACTTTGGCAGACTTACCTCACGCGACATTTGTTTCACAACGTTCAGCGGTACGTTTTGAGACCACGGGTGCTTGGGGTCTGTATGAATGGCTTATTCGTTACGCGGATAGTATGCATATGAAACCTGAAGGCATGGCGGCAGGCACTCAGCTACTGATGTTTAATGTCCCTGTCTCTTATAAAGAAAAACTCCCACAGCAACAAAAATTAGCCTACGTTAGTCAGCCTAATATTGCGCTGACCGGACAATATACCGATGCCAAAGGTCTTCGTCATACCATGAGTTGGCCGCAGACCTTGCCCCAAAAAGCTCCAAATTTTAGTGATAACTGAGGAAATCTGAATGCGATTACCTGCCTCTGGACAGTCAGTTGATGACTATATTCAACAACACTTTGGCATACCGTTAGAGACGCTAATAGCGCCAGTGGGCGATAACCAAGTAGGGGATTCAGTTCGTCATAACGGTGTCTATTTTAACATTAAGAATGCCCGCAAGTCTGACGATCCAAGCCTTCCTATGGGAGTTTGGAGCCACGAACTGAAAGTCGCTGATTGGCAAGAAGTTAGAAAAATAGCCTTGGAAGCATTAAGTGAAAAGTGCAAGGATCTGCAATTAGGTGTTTGGCTGCTTGAATCGAATATTCACTTGTATGGATTTTCCGGTGTTGCTCCCGCATTGGTGCTAATTTTGCAATTGTGTAAGCAATACTGGGACACCATGCACCCTCAAATGGTAGACGGCGATTTAGAGTATCGTACCAACCCGATTAATTGGGTTAATGAAAAGCTCACTTTACAACTCCGTTTAATCAAAATTACCGATACCCCCTTAGATGGAAATGAGTACAGTTGGGATGATTGGGAAAATGCGCTGCGTTATCAACAATTACACAACCAAAACAAGCTATCTAGCGCTTGGGATGGCCCCAATCCTAAGTTATTTAAACAACGTATAGCTGCCACGGCACCAGTTACGCTGCTAGATCTTCATCAGGCATTGGATGATGGCATTGTGGCGGTAGATGAATTTCAGCTGTGGCTCGATGAAACCTGTGATAGTGATAGTCCCAGCTTAAGTGACTTACGTAAGTTGCTAAGTAACGTCAATGAAATGGTCTGTAATGAATTATTTCGCCGGGGCATTTCTTTGGCTAATGCTAGTGAATCAGATGGGCATGATGAGGGAGGAAGCGCAAGTGATACGCCGCCCTCGTCGGCTGGCGGTGGCGGAGGCCACCATAGTGAGCTGCGTGATCGAGCGGATGCGTTTGTGATGTTGCGGCGTGCGGCAGAATTTTTAATGGAAGATGACCCGCATAGTCCCGTTCCTTATTTGGTATATACGGCCTGTAACTGGGGAGAGATGAGCGCGCCAGACTTATATCAGCAACTATTTTTACAAAAAGGTGGTCAATTAAACATATTTGAGTTGATGGGGCTGGAAGTGAGTAGTGATTAGCCTATGTAGTTTAGATAAAATAAGAGGCATCAGTATGAATGACAAAGCGAAAAAAAGGCAAGTTGTCGTTGGCCAAGCGGGTAAGTCCGATAGCGACTTACACCGTCATGTACGACAGCATCTACGTCATATCGCTGCTCAGCCAACATCATCTAGTCTGCAGCCTCCCGTAATCCAGAAGCGACGTGATGCTAAATCGCAGCTTAAACCAGTGACCGAAATTAGCGTCGCACATATTCCTTCGGTCTCGATCATCCGTGATGGTGCGCATGCTGTCTATCAAACAGGCAGCGCATTGCTAGATTTCACTTTAAGAGCAAAGCGAGATTTAAACTTACTGTTAGCCATGGAGTCAGGACAGAAGGTTTTCGATACGATTCATGGTTCGGGCTATAAAGTGAAAATTCAAGATCGAGGCGATAAGCCCAAACACGGAGGCTCACAAAAAGCGTTGGATAGATTAGATGCGAAAACCAACGGTGTAGGTTCAGATTCCTTAGTGCCCCATCAGACTGACCGTTCAGTTCTCGAACCACGGTCGCATGCAGCTCCAAGTTCTTCAGTTATCAGTTTGGGACATGAACTTATTCATGCTACTCATTCCGCAACTGGAACCCTACAAAGCTGTAAACATGATAACTATCATGTTTCGCCAGGGGTAATAAAAGAGGAGCGTGTGACCGTAGGTGCCGCCGATGGAACTGGAGGAAGCAATGGACTACCAACGGAGAATTCCTTGCGGATTGATTTGGCCAAGCAGCATCAAGGGATCACGCCAACATCCAACGGACAATTTATCCCACGATTAAAGTACGGAAAAATGGATTTGAATTTCTAAATAACGAAGTAGGAGAACTGCAATGCCAAGTTATAAAGAAAGATACGCCCGCTATAAAAAAGAAGTAGATGCCAGTATGGGAAAATCACTCGGAGGATGGGGGCAGTTTAAAGCGTTATTTGCCCCAAATAAGAGTTTTTCCACGGCTAGAAAAGCTGCTATTGACCAAGCAGAACAAAATCATCTCGGTGCAACCACTGCTGATAAACAAGCGGATCGCCTTTACCGACCATTTAATCTTATTGGAACCACTGGTACCGATGATGCGCATAAAACTCGCTATTATCGTAGCAGTAGCGGTACTTTTGGGCACATTACTCCATTTCACAGTCCTCATAATGTTGGCCGGGAACCTGCTCGTAAACATGCCGATTACCACATGGAAAATGTAAACGGTCGATTGCATGAATATATAGGCGACAAATTGATACATCCTTCGAGAAACCCCTTTGTTCCGATTACTGATGATACTCAAAGAGGGCAGCATCATGCCCAAGTTGCTCATTTCGATTATATTAAACATCATGGGCGGAGAGACAGTGTTATCTATCGGCATAATCCGATGCCAAATATCCGAGCTGAACCTAAGGACTATCAACAGGGCTAGTGGCTGATAAAACCCGCGAAATCTGGCATTTGTACAAATTGTGATAAATTAACATGGAACAATTAGTGTCTGTGAGTCACCGCAGAGTATCGGAAGGAATAGGTTCTATTTCTAAATTTTAGGCGTTTAATCGATGTTTGTCAGTGAAGATACTGATAGGTTTTGAAGCTTGATTTTCATAAAACATACGGAACCATGGAACGCTACGGGTTTAGTGTTTTTATTGAAAAAATACTAAACCCGTAAATCTCTTGCTCTTAAAATATAAATCAAACTACTCCAAGGCATCCCTTTATTCCCCTCTGCTGATATTCTATTTTTTAGTAACATCTGTTAACTTATTTCTTGATGGCATAACAAACAACTAAAATTTATATTTAGAGATTTTTGGCTTCGTGGTTAATTATTTTTATTGCTCCGCCGATAGATTTTTGCATGTGATTATCGGTCTAATTTTATTCTAGATTCATGCGCGGGTTTGTTTTTTATAAAACAAGTTTCTTTTTTTTAAAACGTTGGTTTGTTTTTATATGGTTATGTATATAGCAGGCGGTTCTTTCTGGTTTAGGATTGCGTTATCGCTGGTATTTATGAATGACAAGCTTAGTTTTATCCTTTAAGTTTTTATTCTATTTAAATTTCATTTATGGCTGTTGGTATAAGGCCTGTCGTCCAATTCACTTCCAGATAAGCGCTAGTTTTAATCCACTCTTATATGATCTATGTAAGTCCTTCACTTTGTATCTTGGAATCATTTAATCGCGCAGTTTTCTGTAATCATCGAAAAGTTAAGATGAACCATAAGTGTTTGATGAGCTAAAAATTCCGTTTTTCGCAATACTTACGTCGGATAAGTTCATCTAATCGAGTTTTGAGTATGATAGGTATTTGTTGCTAGCACTCTGCTGTCAGTACAAAATTAGAAATTATTTACTCGGTAAATACCTGTTCTAAGAGCGAATTTGGAATAGCTTCAGTTTTTCGGTTTAGTTGTCATAGTTGTACTAAATTTAAAGTGTTGTTTTATTACCACAAATAAAAATAACCATAATTGTCTATTTTGTCAAAATAGTTTCTTATTGAAACGTTGTTCTAAAAATATTTGATCAGATTCAAAAAATATACAAAAAATCGTTTTAAATTAAATCGTGGATCACATAGTTGTCTGAGTAAATATTTTTTTAAGGTGCTTCCATATATTGTATTTGTATTGCTAAATGCAACTCATCGATAAGGAAATATTAATGAACAAAAGATTTGTACTCTCTGTTTTAGCTGCATCTATCGGCCTTGCCGGTTGTGGTAGTGACGACGATAGCGCCAGCCGTATCGTGGTTGAGCCTGCTGTTGATAATTGTAAAGATATGGATAATTTATATTTTTGTGACGGCTTCTCAACGGATAACATGGCAACTAATTGGAAAGTATTGGCGGTTGAGGGAGCAAATGATGGTACCGCAGCCGGTACATTTGATATCCCAGCGAACAAAGGCTATTTACGTTATAACGCAGGTGGTAAGGGGGGGGAGATCCTACTTGCTAGTGATGCTGCAATGGCTGATGTTCCATCAGGTAACTATTTTGTGGAAGCGAAAATTCGTCCTCGTCAAAATGGTACCACAGCCAATAAACAAATTTTCTTAATGGGCCGTTACGACAGCGAAGGCAACTGGTTTGGCGGTGGCTTGAATGTGCAAAACTCTCCTTCGAGTACTCAAGTTGAAGCGGTTATAAGTACCGACGGATCGATTAGCCGGCCAGTACAGTCTAAAAGACCGATTGCCTTAGGAACTAGAAATACTGACAGTGAAACCTTTGAAGACGGTACTTGGTATGTGACTCGATTTGAAATGATCGACAATCATCTTAGCGTATATTTGGACGGTGAGTTTATCGGTACAACCGATAGTGATAAGTATCAGTCTACTGGTAAGTTTGGTCTCTTTACGAATAACCGCGCCTTTGAAATCGATTATATTAAGGTAGGTGACCCAACAATCAAACCAGTACAATTGACTTTAGATTATATGTCGACAGCTTGGGAGAACGCCGTTGCAGGGGGAGACCCGTTGGTGGTTAATGTTACAGCTGTACAAAGCGATGGAACTACCGAAGATACTTATGAGGTTTCGTCTAGTGACGAAGATGTTGTGCTGGTAAACGAAGTCAATGGTCAGGTGACCATTGAGCCTATGGCCGAAGGTACTGCGGTGATTACCTTTATCTCAGGTTCGGATGCTGATTTAACCAAGTCTATTGCAGTGACCGTTAATCGCGCATTTGTAATGCCAACAGCTGATTATGGTGATTTGAGTGGTAAATTGATGCCAGCAATCGATAGCACGGAGCAATTTATTGATGGCCAACTTTCTATCACTTTTGATGATGATATAACTTTAGGTGAGATTGGCGAAATCCGTATTTATAAAAACGGTACAACCACTGATCCCGTCGACACGATTAAAGCAATGAATGAGCTGAATGTTCTTGGTTACGAGGGACAGGATAAACGCCGAGTGGTTAACTTTAATCCTTTAAGTGTGGGTGACGATGGTAAGACTTTAAAGATCGCATTGCACGACGGCGTACTCGATTACGGCACAAGCTATTATGTGGTAATTGGCGAAGGGCTGGTTAAAGGCTCTAAATTGAACGGAAATAACTTTGTCGGCCTCGGCGCGAATAGTAATTGGAAGTTCACAACAAAGAGTGCTCCTGCAACTGGTGCAGATGTCACAGTCGGTCCTACTGGTCAGTTTGCCTCTGTTCAAGGGGCGTTAACTTACTTAATGAAGAACGTCGATAAGAATGCAGCCAAAACAGTTACCGTTCAAGAAGGGACCTATGAAGGGCTATTGTTCCTCCGCAGCGTGAATAATGTCACTATCAAAGGTGCTGGTAAAGACAAGACTTTCATTCAATACGATAACTATGACACCTTAAACGGCGGTGGTGGTAAGAGCTCTGCAGGCACTTCTTCAGCCGAAGGTGGACGTGCGGTATTCTTGGTCGAAACCGTGGATAATCTCGTGCTGGAAGATCTTACTCTGAAGAATACCCATGTACGCTCAAGTGCATACTCTAACCAAGCTGAAACCATTTACTTCAATAGTCCATACCGTTTAATCGCGAAAAACGCTAACTTTATTAGTGAGCAAGACACATTGTTATTGAAGGGATACACTTGGTTCTACAATACGCTGGTGGCTGGTAATGTCGATTTTATTTGGGGTTACAGTGTCGCTTCTGTGTTTGAAAATAGCGAAATCCGTACTTTAGGGGATTCAAAATCTGGCGTTGAGGTCGAAACCTCGGGTGGTTACGTATTACAGGCTCGTACGGCAAATGAAGGCGATCCTGGATTTGTATTTATTAATAGTAAATTTACCAGTGGCGTAGGCCCTGTTGGTAATACTGTGAAAGATGGTTCAACCTATTTTGCACGGAGTAGCGGTAAATCGAATGCCTACGATAATGTAGTCTTGATTAACAGCCAAGTAGGTCCACATATCGCAGATATTGGGTGGGCAGGTAAAGATGTGAACGGTCAACCTGCGCCGAAACCAGCATCAGCAACATCTGGCTGGAGAGAGTACGCAAGTCAGGATCTGACAGGTAATGCACTTGATGTAACAAAACGCGAAAGTGGTATTGTGCTGAGTGCTGAAGAAGCGGCACCTTATTTAACTCGTGATAAAGTATTTGCTAGCTATAACGATGGATCTGGTTGGAAACCTCAACCTTAAGCTAAGTTGATTGAGAGGAAGATAATGTTGTTTGCCTCCGGCTTGTCCGGAGGCTTTTTTTGTCTGGCTCGTTATACAATTTGTTGCTCTAGGCTGTGGGATTGTTTTGGCTCTAAGTCGATGGTTGTTTGGGTGAGGGCTGTTTCGATACAGATAAACTGTGTTGAGTACTGTTGGATGTCGACCATATTGCTTGCCAGTTCAGTGCCTGGATTCCAGACCACGACCGAATTATGACCGCGGTGATGAATGTTGACCAAACCGTAAGATGAGTCGAGTCGAGTCGTTGCTTCTGGCTGTAAATAAATTCGGTCGGTTCGGGGTGCTAAAGAGAATGGTTCTGTGACCGTAACATTTTGGCGAGTGACTGAATCAAAATAATGATCGCCCAAACCAGTAATCTGTAGTTTAGCCACATCTGCGCAAAAATAGCTGTGTAGCGCGCCATTAAAACTAAATATTTGCTCGCTGTTATTGGTCGTTGTTAATTGAATACTGGCTTGTTGATTCAGAACATACTCACACTTCAAGTCGATAAGGGGATCTAAACGGCTATTCAAACGGAATATTAGTTTACATTGTTGTTCAGTGGTGTCTATTTCTTCCAGGTGCCAGTCATTGATCCTTGCATATCCGTGCCCCGGCAGACTTGGATTTGAATCGCCAAAACTAGGCCAGCAAATGGGCACGCCACCACGAATAGCGCTACCAGGCTCGAACTTAGTGATTGGACTGAGCCAGAGTTTTTCTTGTCCAAGATTTGGACGAAAACTAAGTAATTGTGCTCCTTGCTGGGAAATGAGCGCTTTCACCTTAGGATGGTCAACCCAATAAAATAACATCCCAGCGGTGTTCATGACTTCGAAGACGGCATTATCGATTTGTTTTACAACCTGTAAGTTCAATCGTTCAAGAATCATTATTTGTTCTCCCCAAAAAAAAAGCGACCCGAAGGGTCGCCTTTGAAAATTTAGTTACAGTTCTTATTTTGAAATGTGAGTAATTAAATCAAGAACTTTGTTTGAGTAACCGATTTCGTTATCGTACCAAGATACAACTTTAACGAATTTGTCAGTTAGGGCAACACCAGCCGTTGCGTCAAATACTGAAGTCTGAGTCTCACCAATGAAGTCTTGAGAAACAACTGCATCTTCAGTGTAACCAAGTACGCCAGCCATTTCGCCTTCAGAAGCGGCTTTCATTGCTGCACAAATTTCTTCGTAGCTTGCTGCTTCTTTAAGGTTAACTGTTAAGTCAACAACAGAAACGTTAGCAGTTGGTACGCGGAAAGCCATACCAGTTAATTTGCCGTTTAACTCAGGAAGAACAACACCTACTGCTTTCGCTGCACCAGTTGAAGAAGGGATGATGTTTTGAGAAGCACCACGGCCACCACGCCAGTCTTTCGCTGAAGGACCGTCTACAGTTTTCTGAGTTGCAGTGGTTGCGTGAACAGTGGTCATAAGACCAGATTCGATGCCCCACTTGTCGTTTAATACTTTAGCAATCGGTGCTAAACAGTTGGTTGTACAAGAAGCGTTAGAAACGATGTCTTGGCCAGCGTAAGACTCTTGGTTTACGCCCATTACGAACATAGGCGTTGCGTCTTTAGAAGGACCAGTTAAAACTACTTTTTTCGCACCAGCGGTGATGTGTTTACGAGCAGTTTCGTCAGTTAGGAAGATACCAGTTGCTTCAGCAACTACATCAACACCAATTGCGTCCCATTTAAGATCTTCAGGGTTACGCTCTGCAGTTACACGAACAACATTACCGTTTACGACTAGGTTACCGTCAACGACTTCTACGCTACCGTTGAAACGGCCGTGAGTTGAATCGTATTTTAGCATGTAAGCCATGTAATCAACGTCGATTAAATCGTTGATGCCTACAACTTCAAGGTTGCTGCGCTCAACAGAAGCACGGAATACGAAACGTCCAATACGGCCAAAACCGTTAATACCAACTTTAATTGTCATAGTGATACCTAATGTTCCTAGTTGTTAGAAGATGTATAATTTGGTTGTAAACTTACAACATTCTGAAATTTCTTCAAGTCGAATCGACAATTAATTTGCGCGATATCAATTAATGATTTAAAAATGACCAAGCCTACTTTCCAAATAGGAAGTATTGGGTGAGTCGTTAAAAAAAACAACCTAAATAGCCTAATCTCAGATAAAATAAATAAAGCGAATGTTGTGCTAGATCGATAAATCGAGCTTTAGGATGAGTACAATACAGACGCAAAAAAATAATAATTAGTTAGATACAAAGCAATAACTTGGGAAATGTTATGTCAGATCAAATCATTGAACAGTTGGTAAAGCTTCGCGGCATAGAAACCAACTACGTTGACGCTTGGGGGAATCCGACTCAGGTCGTGCCTGAAAGCAAAGTAAAATTATTAAAAGCACTGGGTTACCCTGTAGATGATGCAGAGCAATTAGCGCAAAGGTATGAAGAGGATGTATTAAATTACTGGCAGCAGCTTATGCCTACCGTTAAAGTCGTGAGAGTCGCACAGCAATACCCTCTAGAGATTAGAGTTCCAATTGAGTTGGCTAACAAAACTTTTAGTTGGAAACTAGAAACGGAACAAGGTGAGGCGTTTAAAGGCCAAGTTGTCCCCGTCGATGGTGAACTAGTTGAAGCGCATGCGATTCACGATGTTGAGTATCAGACTTACATCGTTCTTTTAACGATTGAGCTTCCGATTGGCTATCACCATTTGAGTTTGGCGTTGAAAGGAGGGCGCAAAGTTCTTGCTGAAACCCGTTATATCGTTGCGCCCCAAGCGGCTTATATTCAACCAGAAATTGCTTCTGGGAAAAAAATATGGGGGCCAAGCGTCCAGTTATATTGTTTACGTAGTGAAACAAACTGGGGTATTGGTGATTTTTCTGATCTCAAATTGTTAGTGAAAAACATCGCAGCTAGTGGTGGTGACTTTGTTGGATTAAATCCTATCCATTCTCTTTATCCAGCTAACCCAGAGGCTGCAAGCCCCTATAGTCCCTCTTCTCGTCGCTGGCTAAACATCGTTTATATCGATGTAGAAGCGATTGCTGAGTTTGCAAACTCAGAGGCAGTGGCTTTGGTCGAGAGTTCGGTTTTCCAGAATCGTTTACAGCAACTTCGTAAAAGTGAATGGGTTGATTACACTGGTGTTACCGAAGCGAAACTTGAAGCTTTGAGATTGGTTTTTAAACAATTTCAAACCATTCAAAAAGGTCGTAGTAAAAGGGCAAATGCATTTCGGTCTTTCATTAAGGAAGGTGGAGAAAGTTTAGCCGCTCAAGCCACCTATGACGCCTTGCAGGAACATTTGTATAATAATATCGGTAATGCCTGGGGTTGGCAGGCTTGGCCAGATGAATATAAAGAGTATCACTTGCCAGGTGTCGCTCAGTGGGTGAGCGAAAATCAAGATGCAGTGGATTTTTATCTATGGCTGCAATGGTTAGCTGATGAGCAACTTGCCGAAGTTGATGCTGTGGCGAAGGCTTCGGGAATGGTGATGGGACTTTACCGCGATTTAGCCGTTGGTGTGAGTGAGGGAAGTGTTGAAATTTGGGCAAACGGTGATCTATATAGTTTAGATGCCAGTGTTGGCGCGCCACCCGATATCCTTGGACCTTTGGGGCAAAAATGGGGTCTTCCTCCTATGGATCCAGCAGTGCTCGAAGCACAAGCTTATCAACCCATGATTGACCTATTCCGTTCTAATATGCGCTCCTGTGGATCTTTACGTATCGATCATGCAATGGCTTTATTGCGACTTTGGTTGGTGCCTGTAGAAGATTCTGCCGATAAGGGTGCATATATTTATTATCCGATCCAAGATCTGTTAGGTATTCTTGCCTTAGAAAGTCACCGTAATCAATGTTTGATCATTGGTGAAGATTTGGGCACCGTTCCTGATGGAATTTTTGAAATCTTACAAGAAAATGGGGTTCACTCTTACCGAATTTTCTTCTTTGAACAAGCTGCTGATGGCGGCTATATTTCGCCGTCTCATTATCCAAGCCAAGCAATGGCCGCGGTGACCACTCATGATATGCCGACTTTACGCGGTTTCTGGCATTGTGATGATTTGGCATTAGGTCGTGAATTGGGGATTTACCCCGATGAAGCAGTGTTACAAAGTCTTTATCAAAGCCGTCATGACAACAAACAGAAGTTACTTGATTCACTGCATGGGCATCACAGTATTCCTGATTATATTTCTCGTGATGTGAATTGGGTCGGAATGGACCGTGGATTGAATTACGGTATTCAAGTTCATATGGCGAAAGGAAGTTGTAATTTACTTTCAGTTCAATTGGAAGACTGGATGGAAATGGATAAACCGGTGAATGTTCCAGGTACATCTAGCGAATATCCCAACTGGCGCCGGAAATTAACTTGGAATTTAGCGGACTTGTTTGGTAATGATGATGTACAACATTTAATGCAGCAACTCACTGACGCTCGCCTTAAAGCCAGTTAAGTTTTGTGTTATATATCATCAAGCGCTCTTTGGAGCGCTTTTTTTTTGCTTATGAAAATGCTTTCGATCTCACTTTAGTGGTCATTTATGCAGAAAAGCAAGGTGACTTGCGCTAACCTAAGCTTAACTTAGTAAATTGTCATATTCTCAGGATCTTAAGGTGAGTAAATAATGAAACGATCTTTGTCTTCTCAGGTTTCTCGGTTAGTTCAACAGTTGTCTAATGTTCGCTTAAAAGAGCCATTTAGTGTGCTTGGTTTAAATCAAGATAAAAATAAATCAGGGCTGGTTTTAAGAGCTTGGCAACCAGATGCTACAGCGATTACGGTTAAATCTTTATCGGGAGAAATCTTAGGTTCAATGCAACAACTCGCTAAGCAGGGGTTGTTTGAGTTGAAGTTCGACACTGAGCAACGTTTCAACTACTGCCTCGAAGTTGATTATGGCAAACACACTCTCGCAGTTATCGATCCCTATCAGTTCACAGAAGAGGCCTATGAGGGATTAGCAACTATGTCCCATGCGCCTGAAAATATTTATCAGGTACTTGGGGCCCAAGTCAAAAGTTTAGTGGTAGACGGCGTATCAGTGAATGGGGTGCGTTTTGCGGTATATGCACCAAGCGCCTTTAGTGTGAGCTTGATTGGTGATTTCAATCAATGGGATGGGCGTCGCATGCCGATGCAGCGTTCTTTAGATGGTCACTGGGTATTATTTGTTCCGGGTTTGGCGGCAGGAACTAAATATAAATATGAACTTAAAGATCTACACGGGAACAGCTTGCCGCATAAAACTGATCCTGTCGGTTTTTACGCGGAGCAATATCCGTCTTTTGCTTCGGTGGTGTGGGATCATAGCCAATATCAATGGAACGACCAAGCTTGGATTGAATCACAGCTGAATGACAAACTTACCCAGCCAATGAGCATCTATGAAGTGCATTTGGGATCTTGGAAACGAAAAGTTGAAGGGCAAGAAAATCAGTATCTTAGTTATCGTGAATTGGCTGTCGAACTCGTTAATTACATTAAGGAGATGGGTTACACCCACATTGAGATATTACCAATCTCTGAGTTCCCTTTCGATGGATCTTGGGGATACCAGCCAATTGGCTTGTTTGCACCCACGAGTCGTTTCGGTAATCCAGATGATTTAAAATATTTGATTGATCAATGTCATCAGCATGGTATCGGTGTGATTGTTGATTGGGTACCTGCACATTTTCCGAGTGATTCCCATGGATTAGCTAAATTTGATGGTACGGCTTTATATGAGTATGAAGATCCCCGTCGTGGTTGGCATAATGATTGGAACTCTTACATTTATGACTTTGGACGCGATACCGTTCGTCAATTTTTAGTGGCGAGTGCCTTAATTTGGTTGGATAAATTTCATGTCGATGGTTTACGCGTTGACGCTGTGGCATCGATGTTATATTGGGATTATTCACGGGAAGAAGGTGAGTGGGTACCAAATGTTGACGGTGGTAATCATAACTATGAAGCAATCAGTCTTCTAAAATGGTTTAACGAAGAGGTATACCGCCAGTATCCACATGCGATGACGATTGCTGAGGAGTCAACTGCTTTTGCTGGCGTTTCTCGTCCAACCTTTACCGGTGGCCTTGGTTTTGGGTTTAAGTGGAATATGGGTTGGATGCATGACTCCCTGACCTATATGCAAAAAGACCCTGCCTTTAGAAAATATCACCACAGTGAAATTACCTTTGCGATGGTGTACAACTACGATGAAAACTTCGTATTACCGATTTCTCATGATGAAGTTGTTCATGGTAAGGGCTCATTGATTGGTAAAATGCCAGGTGATGAGTGGCAGCAAGCGGCAAATTTACGCGCGTATACTGCGTTTATGTTTGCCCACCCTGGCAAAAAACTCAATTTCATGGGGACCGAATTTGCGCAGTCAAGTGAATGGAATCATGACACGAGTCTAGAATGGAACGTCTTGAAATACCCTAAACATCAAGGTCAACAAGCACTGGTTAAACAACTGAATACCGTCTATCGCAGTCATGCTGCTATGTATGAAGGTGACTATGATACCCAAGGATTTACTTGGATAGATTTAGATGACTGGGAAAACAGCATTCTAGCATTTCAGCGTAATGCGTTAAGTTCTCAAGAAAGCTTGTTTGTTGTGTGTAATTTTACACCAGTCCCTCGAGATGGTTATCGTCTGGGTGTGCCAGAGCAAGGTAGCTATCGGATTATCCTTAATACCGACTCAGAGCTGTATTGGGGAGGGAATTATGATGCAGGCATAGAGTTCCAAAGTGAGGCGATTACTGGCCATGGTCGAGAAAATTCCATCATATTAAACTTGCCTCCGTTGGCAACATTGTATTTAATCAAAATAGATTAGTTTTTGACAAGCCCCCTTGTAACACGAGGGGGGAAGTAAGGTTCGCATGTCTATAAAAAGTCAACTTCAAGCACTACCCATTCGGCTGAGTGCAGAGCAAGTCTCACCTGGCTGTAGTTTTCCCCTTGGGGCAAGCCTTGATCAAAATGGCTGTAATTTTTCAATTAACGTGGGTGATGCCAAACACGTTGAATTGTGCCTATTTGACTCGGATGAAAACGAGATATCACGGATTGTATTACCGAGTAAGCAGGGAGGGATAAGGTTTGGTCACATCGCAGGAATTAAAGCGGGTCAGTATTACGGATATCGAGTATTCGGAACTTATCAACCTGAACACGGTTGTTGGTACGATCCCCGCAAGTTAATTCTAGACCCCTATGCTAAAGCGATTTCTCGGCCTTTGATTTGGGATGCAAAGGCCTATCAAGAGGATGATGTGACAATGATTCCGAAGTGTATTGTTGTCGACGACGACTTTGATTGGCAAGGAGTCGGTAAACCCAATATCCCACGCCATGAAACTATTTTATATGAGACCCACGTTCGAGGCTTTAGTCAATTAAAACCGGACGTAGATCCAGAATTACAGGGGCGTTATTTGGGGTTGGTGAGTGCCCCAAGCATTGAGCATTTTAAAAACTTGGGCATTACCAGTATTCAATTAATGCCTATCGCAGCATTTATGTCTGAGCCTCGCTTGAAAGCTTTAGGTTTGAGTAACTACTGGGGATATAACCCGATTTTATTTATGGCCGCGGAGCCGCGTTATGCAGCAAATGATGCCTTAGTTGAATTTAAAACCATGGTCCGTGAATTTCATCGCCATGGTTTAGAAGTGATTTTGGATGTGGTGTTTAACCACACAGCAGAATCGGGTGCGGATGGGCCAACGTTGTGTTATCGCGGACTTGATAACAAAAGGTATTATTTATTTGAGCAGATTGGTGACAGCCCTAATTATAGTCAGTATACGAATAATACTGGTTGTGGGAATAGTGTGAGTTTAGATCACCCCATTGGACTGCGCTTAGTGCTTGATAGCTTGCGTTATTGGGTAGATGTTATGCAAGTCGATGGCTTCCGGTTCGACTTAGCGGTTAGCCTGGGCCGAGAAAATAATCATTTTAGTAGTCATGCTGCATTCTTCAAAGCGATCGCACAAGACCCCATTTTGTCTCAAGCTAAGTTAATCGCTGAGCCTTGGGATATTGGTCAAGATGGATATCAATTAGGTCGCTTCCCTGAGCGTTGGATGGAATGTAACGATCGATTTCGTGATACTTGTCGAGCATTTTGGAAAGGAGAGCACGGTTTGCTCGGCCAGATGGTTACTCGAATGATGGGCTCAAGAGATATGTTTCTTGCTAGCCGAAGAAGTATCCATAGCAGTGTTAATTATATTTGTTACCACGACGGTTTTACTTTAGAAGATTTAGTGAGCTACGAGCAACGTCACAATTATGCGAATGGCGAAGAGAATCGGGATGGACATGGGCATAATATTTCAGCAAATAACGGTGTTGAAGGCGTAACTGAAAATAAGAAAGTCTTGGCATTACGTCGTAAACAGAAACGAAATTTATTGGCGACCCTGATGCTTTCTCAAGGCGTTCCTCATTTTCTTGGTGGGGATGAATTGGGCCGCACCCAGCAAGGAAATAATAATGCTTATTGTCAAAATAATAAGATTAGTTGGTTTGATTGGACCTTGGATAGTGCGCAGCAACAGTTTTTGGATTTTACGCAGAAGCTGATTAAATTACGTAAGCGTTGTCCGTTATTTAATCATTTGCAATTGGAAAATGATAGTTACGAGAAATCCCATTATAGGCACCATAGTGTTCGTTGGTATCGACATGATGGTTTACACATGCGCCAAGAAGACTGGCATGATGCCCACGCATGGTCGGTTGCAGTGGAATTACGTTCTGTTCGAGACCCGAAAGAACGTTGGTTTTGGATCATTAATGCCTGTGATCACCCCATTGATTTCACCATTCCGAATGTAGAAAGTAGTTTTATTTGGGTGCAACAAATGGACACAGCCACTGATAATGCTATTTATTCGAAGAAACTTATTGCCCCCGACAGCCTTAAGTTAAGTGCCAACTCCATGTTACTATTAGAACAAATTCCTTCATGAGTCATCGTGTTTTGTTTAAAGAAGAGCAGGAGTGGCAACAGCTACTTGATCAATTAACTTTCCAAGTCACAAGAAAAGGGGCGACCGAACGTCCGTTTAGTGGCAAGTTATTACATAACAAAGAACAGGGCAGTTATGCTTGTGTTTGTTGTCAACAGGTGTTATTTCAATCTGACGCAAAATTTGATTCTGGTTGTGGCTGGCCGAGTTTTGATCGTGTTTCTGACCATCAAGCAATTAAGTTTATAAGTGACAAAAGTCATAATATGGAACGGGTAGAAGTGCGTTGCCAAGCTTGTGATGCTCATTTGGGCCACGTATTTAATGATGGCCCAACGGAAACTGGCGAGCGCTATTGCATTAATTCGGTAGCGCTCGACTTTAAGGCCAAATAGACGGAGAAGTTTACAAACGATATTGTCTATTTATTATTTGTTCAGCAATGGTCTCGGCTTGTTCTTCCAATTTTTCTTGTTGTTGTTCCGTCAGGTTTAGTTGGTAATTGAGACCTGAATAATCCTGTTGAATATGATCATCAAACTGGGAAGCAATTTGAGCCCAAATATAGGCATTGTTGTAGTCTTTTAATACCATGTATTGAGAAACAATCGCTTCGGCATATTTAGCTGGTATGGTTTCATCTTCAGGAAATAGCTTGAAGGTATTTTCTAATATAGTGATGGTTTTTTTCGCGTTCTTGCCATTGTAATACATGGCAAGTGTCCACTGTAATTCAGGTGATTTTAAAGCATCACTACCTTCTAAAGCCAAGAAACGTTGTTTAGCTTGCTTATCGCGGAGCTGCTTCCAGTGATACATGAGTAAAAACGGATAATCTGAATTTGTAGTTTCGGCTTCTAGGCGGGCCAATTCTTCTATCGACGTTAACATGCCAACCACTCGTTTTGTCTTACGTGATTTGTCGTATCTTGGTTCGATACTCGCTGCTAATTCTATACAAGCATTATAGTCTTTATAATCTTTGATGAGTTGGTATTTGTGCGGGTCATTAGGTTCTTTGGATTCATTATAACGGCTGAGTATGACGGCTGAACGTTCTTTTTTACACCAGCCATCTTGGTTTAGGTCTTCGCATAATTCCGGATTGTTGTTACAGACTTTTTTGGCCGATAGGCTACCAAAATTGAAAATATTAAAGCGGAGATCGCAAGCACTGAGTGCTAACGGTAAGAGTAAACATAAAAAACGTCCAGTTAGTTTCATGGTAGACAAGTCTTATTCCTGTATTATTTTTAGTATATTGCGATGCAGCTAAGGTTAGCATATTTTTATTTTATGTTGTCTTCAGCGTTACTTGAATTTTCTTTTGTTCGCTTGCTTATTGCTTGGCAGTTGGTTACTGGTTTGTTAATGTTCTTATTAGATTATAGGAGTGATAAATGGATGTAGAGAAATTGTTGGCTGCAATGAGCCCCGAAATTTACCAAAACATGCTGAATGCTGTTGAAACCGGGCGTTGGCCTGATGGTAAAAAACTGAATGCTGAGCAGCGAGATCATACTCAACAGTTGGTTATTTTGTATCAAGCCAAGCATAACCATCAACCACAACACTTTACGGTTGGTACTGACGGCGAATTAGTGATGAAGTCCAAACAGGAACTGAAACGACAATATAAAGATGAGCAAGTGATTGTACAACTTACTCAATCTTGATATTCAGACTGAAATCTCGCCGCGAATGTCTTGGCAAAGTAATTCGCGGATTCGCATACTTGGTAGGTTTTTGCTTAGTAAGTAATGCAACTTAGCTAAAGCCGCTTCGGTGGTCATATCCCCACCGCTGATGACCCCAGCTTTAGCCAAGGCATTACCGGTTGCATAGCCCCCCATATTAACTTTTCCGGTTAAGCATTGGCTTAAATTTAAAACAATGATCCCTCGCTCGCTGGCCTGCTCTAGTTGTTCGAGCATCGCTGGATGCTGGGGGGCATTCCCCACGCCGTAACTCAATAGAATCAGGGCCTTAACTGGCTGTTGTAATAAATTAGCTAATACTTCTGCAGAGATCCCTGGATATAAACTGACGACCCCAATTGGTTGTGGGACGATGGGGCTAACCTGTAGTGCACTAATGCCAGTGGGCTTTATTTCTCCGGCAATAACTTCAATATCTATACCGGCTTTCAGTAGCGGGGGGAAGTTTGGTGACATAAACGCATCGAAGCCGTCTGCATGGGCTTTAGTACTGCGGTTACCCCTTAATAGTTTGTTGTTAAAAAATAGACATACTTCATGAACCGGATAGTACGCGGCTAGATACAAGGCATTTAATAAGTTTGTTTGTCCGTCAGAACGCAGCTCACTTAAAGGGATTTGAGAGCCGGTGACTATCACTGGTTTGCTAAGGTTTTCCAACATAAAAGACAGCGCTGATGCAGTATATGCCATGGTGTCGGTGCCATGTAGTACTACAAATCCGTCGTATTTTTCATAATTGGCTTGGATGTCATCGGCGATGAATTGCCAGTGGTGAGGATCCATGTCCGCAGAATCGATTAAGGGTGAGAATTCATGTACGGTAAACAGGGGCATTTCTTCACGCTTAAATTCAGGCATGGCTTCTAAGCAATCGCTCATAAAACCCGCTTGAGGAATGTAGCCTTGTTCGCTGCGTTGCATACCAATGGTACCGCCTGTATAGGCGATATAAATAGATTTTCGGTTCATCAGACTATAATTCAAAAATTTTTTGAAATTATAGTCTGATGCTTTGTTAAAGCAATCACTGCGTAGCGTTAATGCTGTAGTTTATAGCTGTTCACAAATAGCGCAGTAACTGTATTGTCCGAGTGGATCGTTAAACATTTCGAGGGCGGGTGCTTGTTCAGAGAGAGCCTTTAATAAGCGCCAATGGGGAATCAAAGCTTCTAGTGAGCGACTAATTTGGGAGTCAAACAATTGGGCAATGAATTGCTCTCTCGGATTTAGCGGAACGGTTAAGCGGTCGATTTGATAGTCTTGTAGCTCACTCATATTTGCCGCATAGGCGATAGCATCATTCAGATCACCAAGTTGGTCGATTAAACCATTTGCCAAAGCGTCTTTGCCAGTCCAGATCCGTCCTTGAGCCAGTTTATCTAATTTTGCTATTTCGATGCCGCGTCCCTCTGAAACTAAGTTTAAGAAGTCATGATATCCATGTTCAATATTTAATTGAATAAGCTGTTTTAACTCCTCCGGAAGGGCTTGAAAAGGACTTAGTTCTGCAAGCGTGGTGGTGGCGTAGCCATCACTATGGACCCCAAGTTTTGCTAGCGCGTTTTCGATTGTGGCAAACATCCCGAAGATACCAATCGAGCCCGTAATGGTGGTTGGGCTGGCAAAAATTTGGTCGGCACTGGCAGAAATCCAATATCCGCCGCTAGCAGCAACACTGCCCATAGAAACCACGACAGGGATCCCTTTGGTTTGGAATTGCTGGAGTTTATTGCGGATCAGCTCAGAGGCAAAGGCACTTCCTCCAGGGCTGTCAACCCGCATCACCAACGCTTTGACTTGGTCATCTTGCAGGGCTTGGTCGAGTTGTCTTAACACTGTATCAGCGGCAATTACCTTCTCTTCACCTTCGCCCGAAACGATCGGCCCTTGGGCGACTAACAGGGCGATTTTGTTATCGTTTGCCTCGCTATGACTTAAAGTTCTTGATTGGGCGTAATCTTGGTAGCTGAGGTAGTGATAACCTAGCTTGTTATCGGCTTCACCAAATTGTTCAACAAAATATTGTTTTGCTTGATCTCGTGTAACCAGTTGATCAACTAAACCAAAGCGTTCTGCATAGAGGGCTGAATCGCCTTCAACCGTGGTTAAACGCTGTATCAGTCGCTTTGGTTCAGGGACTAGCTGCTGGGCATCAAGTTTACGATTTTGAGCAACGGTAATTAAATAGCCTTGCCACAGCTGATCCATCCAATGGGCTAAATCTTGTTTCGCTTCTGGTGACATATCGTTGCGTATGTAGGGTTCAACAAATGATTTGTGAGTGCCAACCCGAAATACATGAGTACTCACATCAAGCTTGTCGATAACATCTTTATAAAATAAACGACGAGAGTTAATACCGCGCATCAATACTGCGCCTTTAGGGTTGAGTAGCAATTCGTCGGCAAAGCTGGCTAAGTAATACTGGTGTTGATCATAATAGTCAGCGTAACTCAGGATTGGTTTGTTGCTGCTTTTAAATCGTTCCAGAGCTTGGCCAATGATAGCGAGTTTGGTTTGACTGGTCGGTGGAAGTTGGTCCAGTGATAGAATAATACCGGTAATATTGTTATCTGTTGCGGCGGCATCGATGGTGTCAACCAAGCGTTGTAGATCGATTTCTTTTTCCTGAGGATTACCCACTAACTCATTACTTAGTTCCGTCATTGGGTTAAGTCGTTGCCGTTGTTCTACAATTTGACCATCTAAATTGATGCGTAGCGCCGAAGCTTCTGGCTCAGTGCTTGGCGGCTCGCTCACTTGATTTATCGCTACGACAACGATAATTATCATGCCGATAAGTAACAAATTAACGATCAGTGAACGAATAAAATTTAAGCTTTTCCAGAATAGACTGAAGAGGTTTTTTATAAATTTAAACACTGGGACCCACTTATTAAAGTCAACGATGGATAAACGTTAACATAGACCCGATAAACAGGCATCTTGAATTATTTAAACAAATGTTTGAAACGTGAGTTTACTTCCGATAATCTATTAACAGTTTAATAACATTAATCATCAAGTTGAGGTGCCAGAGATGACCAAATACCCGCACTTATTAGCGCCCCTGGATTTAGGTTTCACCCAGTTGTCTAGCCGTGTATTGATGGGCTCTATGCATACAGGCTTAGAGGAAGAGAAAGGCGGTTTTGCCAAACTTGCAGCCTTTTATGCGCAGAGAGCAAAGGGAGGTGTTGGTTTGATCGTCACTGGTGGGATTGCGCCAAACTTTCGCGGCCGATTAACGCCTAATGGTTGCCAGCTCAGTTTTCCATGGCAAATCAAAAAACATCGCCTCATCACCGAGGCAGTTCATCAACAGGGGGGAAAGATAGCACTGCAAATTTTGCATGCAGGCCGCTATGCTTATCATCCATTTTCGGTCAGTGCCAGTAAGATTAAAGCGCCAATTAACCCGTTTAAACCTAAGGCAATGAGCGAGCGACAAATATTGAGCACCATTAAAGATTTTGCAACTAGCGCGAAACTTGCTCAACGTGCTGGCTATGATGGTGTGGAAATTATGGGCTCGGAAGGTTATTTAATTAACCAGTTTATTTGCGCGCGAACCAACCAACGCAATGATAGCTGGGGTGGTAGCTATTGTAATCGTATCAAATTCGCGTTGGCGGTAGTGAAACAAACTCGGGCTCTTGTGGGGCAAAATTTCATCATCATTTTTCGTTTATCGATGTTAGACCTGGTTGAAAAAGGCAGTACGTTAGAAGAAGTTATTCACTTAGCAAAAGCTTTGGAGCTGGCGGGGGTGACACTACTGAACACTGGTATTGGGTGGCACGAAGCCAGAGTGCCTACCATCGCGACGAGTGTGCCGCGTGGTGCGTTTTCTTGGGTGACGGAAAAAATAAAACAACACCTTAGTATTCCTTTGGTCGCGGTGAACCGAATTAATACACCCGAGATTGCTGAGAACATCTTAAGTTCTGGCCAAGCGGATATGGTATCGATGGCGAGACCTTTACTTGCCGATCCGCTGTTTGTACAAAAGGCTAAAGCGGACCAGTCTGAGCTGATTAATACTTGTATTGCGTGTAATCAAGCATGTTTAGATCATGTGTTTAAACAACGGCGCGCCAGTTGCTTGGTGAACCCGCAGGCATGTTACGAAACCGAGTTAACGTTCTCGCCGGTGATGGACGCTAAAAACATTGCGGTGGTGGGCGCGGGTCCGGCAGGATTAGCTTTTGCTTGTAATGCAGCACAACGCGGGCATCGGGTGACTATTTATGATGCGGCAGATCAGATTGGCGGACAATTCAATTACGCAAAGCAGATCCCTGGTAAAGAAGAGTTCTATGAAACTTTGCGGTATTTTTCAAATCAGATTAAACATTTAGGGATAATTTTAAAGCTAAATACTAAGCTAGATTCGGCGATGGTGGCCCAGTTGTCGGTCGATGAAGTGGTGATCGCTACTGGGATTGTGCCGAGAACGCCGCCCATCGAAGGCATCGCGCACCCTAAGGTCTATAACTATTTAGATGTACTAAAGGATCATAAAACAGTAGGGGAGCGGGTTGCAATTATTGGGGCAGGTGGTATTGGTTTTGACGTGGCTGAGTATTTGGTGGAACAACAGCCGTCCTTAGCCACCAATCTTGAGCGTTGGTTAGACAATTGGGGCATTGACTCTTCTATGGCCAATGCTGGTGGCTTGAAAAAGGAGGTCTTAAAGCATCATCCTTTACGACAAGTTTTTCTGTGTCAGCGTAAGGCGAGCAGGGTCGGTAAGGGGCTTGGTAAGACCACAGGATGGATCCATCGTGAAAGTTTAAAGCAAAATGGGGTCACAATGCTTGCTGGGGTTGAATATCTCAAAATTGACGACCAGGGTTTACACATCAAAATCGATGGCGTGCAATCGGTATTGGAAGTTGATCATGTTGTGGTGTGTGCAGGCCAAGAAAGCTTACGTTCGTTGCATGAAGAACTAAGCGCTTTAGGTCGTCATTCGCATCTGATTGGTGGGGCATTTTTGGCATCAGAACTTGATGCAAAAGCGGCTATTCGTCAAGGCGCTGAATTGGCCGCAATGATATAAGCAGTCATGCTGGTTATCTAGGCTTACACATCGCTGAAGAGCAAGCAGTTTGAACCCCACAAGCTATCGTTATAGCTACATTTTTGATTAATGTGGGCTTGTTAATCCTTTAGCTAACAAGGGGCAAGCAGCGCTTTACTTTTATGATATTTCAATCACAATGGTGTTACATTTTAACTCTTAAGGATCACAATGAACGCCTTAGACTTATTATTAGAGCGTCAGTCTTGTGCGCGTTTGGCCGCACCAGCTCCAGAGGGGGCTGAACTAGAAGTAATTTGGAATGCAGGTTTACGAGCGCCTGACCACGGTGGATTAACACCTTGGCGTTTCATCCATGTGAGTGGTGAAGGGCTCACTAGACTCTCCTCCATTTTTGAAAAAGCGGCGTTTGCCGAGCAAGCCGATGAAGAAAAAGCGAGAGCGATGCCTTTTCGAGCGCCGCTGATTACGATTGTGATCGCATCACCTAAATCGCATACCAAAGTTCCTGAGATAGAACAGGTGCTCTCTGCCGGTTGTGCTGTACAAGCAATGCAAATGGCAGCGCTTGCTCAAGGTTATAACGGAATATGGCGCACAGGAGCGATGGCTTATAGCTCAATTGTTAACGACGAATTGGGACTCGCTGAACAAGAGTCTATTGTTGGATTTTTGTATTTAGGCAGTCCCCAAGTAAAACCGAATAAACATAAACAGTTAGCCTTTAAAGATTATATTAGCTGGCTTTAGTTTTCCCGGGAAATGTCATTTGGCTTGTTTATCGATTTCAAGACTTGCAGGGTTGCTTGATACAGAGACATTGATGGCTATTTGAAGTCGCGGGTTATTACGTTTTTTATCGCATGACTGGTTACTTTCAGTCTAAACCTAAGTTACAGTTACTTCGGTTTAGACTGAAAAATAGCGATATCACTTAATCAATAGGTTCAGTCGACAGGCTTAAATACCGAGCTCATCGAGTAAATCTTGATCAATAGTTGCGGTCGCAGTGGCTATACTGGCTTGTTCTGATTTTTTATCGAGAGCTGCTTGCTCAATTAGTGCATCAGGATCAACATCATCTTCTGTTTCAAATTCATGCAACTTAATGAACTCAGTTTTGTCCATCGCCAACTCCAAGTAAAAGATGTTATTTTTTGCGGTGGTAAAGGTTACTCGGCGAGCTTGTGGGCGATCCAAGTTGGTATCGATAGAAATTAATACCTGTTTGTTTAACGCTAACATTTTGGGTTGATTCTGGGTGAGCGAAGTTTGCAATTCTTTGCCGATCACTCCGGTAAAGTAGCCGACCATCTGATTCATCAACTCACCCATAACATTTCCCACTTCGTCGGCTGTATGTTGTTGTGCTAGTTCTGACTCAGGGATCCCCATATGCAACATGTAATTTCTATAAATCTCCATGGCAGCAGGAGCGGTAAAATTAATTACCACTAAACCAGAGAATCCACCATCGAATAACACAAAACAACCAATGTCGGGTTTTAAACAGGTTTTGTTAATTTTTTGCACCATCGCTGAGAATCTAATGTCACTGGCGGTCGCCTTACTTAAGACATTGGTGACGGAATTACAGAGGGTTAATAATACATCTTCAGTGGTGACAACTTTCAATCTTTTCATGTAGGTCCTTCTTAAAATCGCGATGACTTTTACATTATTAATGCGCCTAAGTATGGATGATGTGTCGGGTGCTGTATAGTTTTGTTTATCCTCTATGAGGACTCAATCAAGCTCATGCTTAACAAAGTAGGTACAAAAAAGCCCCAGTCTTTGGGGCTTTTCAAATAACCAATCATACCTGAGAGTTTAGTACTCTGCGTTTTTAGGTGCGCGTGGAAAAGGAATTACATCGCGAATATTGGTCATACCGGTAACATAAGAGACTAAACGTTCAAAACCTAAACCAAAGCCTGAGTGCGGCACAGTACCGTAACGACGTAGATCGCGATACCAAGAGTAGTCATCTTTATCTAAGCCCAGCTCAGCGAGGCGTTTATCGAGCACGTCTAAACGCTCTTCGCGCTGACTACCACCAATTATCTCACCAATGCCTGGTGCTAATACATCCATGGCCGCAACAGTTTTGCCATCGTCATTTTGGCGCATGTAGAAGGCCTTAATGTCTTTGGGATAGTTTTTGACGACCACCGGAGCTTTGAAGTGTTCTTCGGCTAAGTAGCGTTCGTGTTCTGAAGACATATCGATGCCCCATTCTACGTCGAATTCAAACTTGCGACCGGAATCGATTAGAATTTGAATTGCGTCGCTGTAATCGACCTGCGCGAAATCTGCTTCAACAAAATTTTGTAGGCGACTCACGGCTTGTTTGTTGACCCGCTGGGCAAAGAAATTCATATCATCCATGCGCTCGTCCAATACCGCTTTAAATACATACTTAAGCATATCTTCGGCGAGTTTGGCGGCATCGTTTAAATCGGCAAAGGCGACTTCTGGTTCAACCATCCAAAATTCGGCCAAATGGCGACTGGTATTTGAATTTTCAGCGCGAAACGTCGGTCCGAAGGTGTAGACCTTAGATAATGCACAGGCGTAGGTTTCCACATTTAATTGACCGGATACCGTAAGAAAAGTCTCTTTACCAAAGAAGTCTTGTTGATAATCGATTTCACCTTTGTCATCTAAAGGTAAGTTGTTCATGTCTAGCGTGGATACGCGGAACATTTCACCTGCACCTTCAGTATCACTACCAGTAATGATTGGGGTGCTTACCCACATATAACCCTGCTGATGATAGAAGCGGTGAATCGCTTGCGCCAAACAGTTTCGGACCCGGGTCACGGCACCAATGACATTGGTGCGTGGTCGTAGGTGGGCATGTTCACGAAGATATTCAATACTGTGGCGTTTGGCTGACATTGGGTAACTATCGGGATTTTCAACCCAACCCAGCACTTCAACTTGCTCGGCCTGGATTTCAAAGGACTGGCCTTGTCCGGGGGATTCTACCACTTCACCACTAACCATTACCGAACAACCTGCGGTAAGCTTTAACACATCATTCTCGTAATTAGATAGAGTATTGGGAGCGACCGCCTGAATTGCCTCAAAACATGAGCCATCATGAATGGCTAAAAAAGAAAGACCAGCTTTAGAATCGCGGCGAGTGCGGATCCACCCTTTGATAGTAACTTGTTGACCAACGCTGAATTTACCACTCAATACGTCTGTCACTGAAGAATGCGTCATAGCAAACAATTGCTCCAATCTGATAGTGCTAAAATTATAAGGGAACCAATGTTACTTGGTGAGGCCAAAGACTCAAGTAAAAATTGATAAAACATTAGAAATCGCTATGTTATCTTAATTAAACTGCTGAGTATTCAGAATATAGGTAAGCGAATGCCAAAAAAACGAATCGAGCGAAGAAAGGGCCCAGACGGCTTACAAAAATTATTTGTGCTGTTTTCTTTGTTAGCTTGGGGGGCTTTCTTGGCAGCTCTCATCGTTTATCACTACGCTCGTCCGGAAATAGCCTATTCGGCATTTCAACCTAATGATGGGGTGGGTTACCGTGATCACTGGCAAGAAAACCTGCGAACGGTGTTTGTTTATTTGTTGTGGACTTGTTGTGGGATTACTCTGACCACGATCGGCTTCAATTGGAGTCGATCCCGCCGCAAGGGGGATCATTTCATTATTAACATGGGCTTATTAGCTTTGATCGTGTTAACCACTTTGTTTGCATACTACTTAAATGTTTTTTCTTAGTATTGTAGCGCCTTGTCCTTCAAGTTATCGCCAACCAAAGACCCTACTTAGTTAGTCATGTCTTGTATCAAGTTCAGCTAACGCAGTATAGATAGCATGGCATAATTTGCTGAGTTGTTGGGCACTGATCACGTAGGGCGGCATGATGTAGACTAATTTTCCAAAAGGTCTGATCCATACTCCAAGTTCAACAAATTTGGCCTGAATATCAGCGACATTTACCGCCATCTCAGTTTCCACGACCCCGATCGCGCCTAATACCCGAACATCGGCCACCGCGTTAAGCTGTTGGCAAATCGCTAACTGTTTTTTTAGTTGCTGTTCGATAGCCGCGACCTGTTGTTGCCATGGCCCATTTTGGAGTCGGTCGATACTGGCGCAGGCAACGGCACAGGCGAGGGGATTTCCCATAAATGTCGGACCATGCATAAATACACCAGCCTCGCCACTACAGATGGTGTTGGCAATGGTTTTGCTGGTGAGAGTGGCGGCCAAACTCATATAGCCTCCAGTAAGTCCCTTACCTAAACAAAGTATGTCAGGCGCAATATCGGCATGTTCACAGGCAAACAGTTTACCAGTACGGCCAAACCCGGTTGCGATTTCATCGGCAATCAACAGTAATCCGTAGTGGTCGCAAAGACGCCTTAGTTGTTTTAAATACTGAGGATGGTAAATTCGCATCCCTCCTGCACCTTGTACAATGGGCTCGATAATTACCGCGGCGATTTGTGAGTGGTGGGCGTCTAACATCTGTTGCATCGGTATAAAATCTTTTGGATCCCATGCTTGATCAAAGCGAGTTTGTGGTGCAGCGCAAAATAGATGTTCAGGCAGGAAACCTTGATAAAGCTGATGCATGCCGCCTTGCGGATCGCATACTGACATAGCGCCAAATGTATCGCCATGGTAACCGTGACGAATAGTGGCAAACTTAGTCCGTTTTTGGCCTTTAGCATGCCAGTACTGCAAGGCCATTTTCAAGGCCACTTCCACCGCGACGGATCCCGAATCGCTAATAAAAACCTGTTCTAAGGATGCTGGTGTTAAGTCGACTAAACGCTTGGCAAGCTCTACCGCGGGTTGATGAGTTAAACCACCAAACATCACGTGTGACATTTTAGCTAATTGCTCGCTGGCGGCTTGATCTAACTCTTTGACTTGATACCCGTGAATGCAGGCCCACCAAGAAGCCATGCCATCAACCAAACGTCGGCCGTCTTCGAGTTCAATTTCACAGCCGGATGCTGACGCCACCGCATAACAGGGCAGAGGAGCAATTGATGAGGTGTAAGGATGCCAAAGATGGTCTTGATCGAACTGAATATCTGTGCTCATTATTTAACCGTTAGTAAAGTTTTGGGTAATTTGAAGTTGACAGCTGGCTGGCTGTGGATAGACTAGCCGAATACTCTATTTAATGAAAGTTTTAGTTATGACTCAAACACTTCGCCATGATTGGACTGTTAACGAAGTTAATGCGCTGTTTTCGCTGCCATTTAATGATCTGATGTTTCAAGCTCAATGTGTACATCGAGCTAATTTTGACCCAAACCAGGTTCAAGTTTCTACTTTGCTATCGATTAAAACTGGTGCTTGTCCAGAAGATTGCAAGTATTGCCCACAGAGTGCTCACCACAAGACCGATCTAAAAACAGAACGTCTATTGGAAGTTGAGCATGTCCTTAAAGAAGCCGAAAAAGCCAAGGCGAATGGTTCAACTCGGTTTTGTATGGGCGCTGCTTGGAAAAACCCGAAACAGCGGGATATGCCTTACCTCGTCAAAATGGTTGAGGGCGTCAAACAGATGGGAATGGAAACTTGTATGACGCTGGGTATGCTAGAAAAACAACAGGCTGAACGCTTAGCCGAAGCTGGTTTAGATTACTACAACCATAATCTCGATACTTCGCGCGAGTTTTATCAAGAAATTATTACCACTCGTACCTATGATCAGCGCCTAGATACTTTAGAACATGTGCGCTCTGCCGGCATGAAAGTCTGTTCTGGTGGCATTATGGGAATGGGAGAAACCGCCACCGATCGCAGTGCTTTGTTAGTGCAACTGGCGAATCTACCGAGTCATCCCGAAAGTGTACCCATCAATATGTTGGTAAAAGTCAAGGGAACCTTGTTGGAAGATGTTGAAGACATGGACCAGTTTGACTTTATTCGTTGCATCGCTGTCGCTCGAATAATGATGCCGCGCTCTCATGTTCGCTTATCGGCTGGTCGCGAGGAAATGAATCAACAGGTGCAGGCACTTTGTTTTATGGCGGGCGCAAACTCCATTTTTTATGGTTGTAAGTTATTAACCACACCAAATCCAGATGAAAACCAAGATTTACAGTTGTTTAATAAATTGGGCATTCGCCCAGAATCGGCAGAACTCAAGCATGGCACCGAAGAACAAGAGCAAGATCTGTATCAGTCTTTGATTCAACAACAGAATCAAGCCGATGATGCTTTCTTTTATGATGCCTCTTAATGGCTTTCGAGTTTATTCATCAGCAAGTCCAGCAACGTAAAGTTAAACAACTGGTGCGCGAGCGATTTTGCCTCGGTAGCGGCCAGGGTCGCTTCATTCAGGTTTCTGATCAGCAATATTTAAATTTCTCCAGTAATGATTACTTGGGGTTGTCGCAACATCCCAAGGTTATTGCCGGCTGGAAGAACGCAGCTGATCAGTACGGAACGGGCAGTGGTGGCTCACCTTTGGTGACCGGGTATCAATTACCACATCATCAACTCGAACAGGCTTTATGTGAGTGGCAGGGAAAAGCTGCGGCTTTATTATTTAGCAGTGGATTTAGCGCGAATCAGGGGATCATTAAAGCTTTGCTCAGTAAGCAAGACTTGTTGTTGCAAGATAAATTGAATCATGCATCGTTAATGGAAGCAGGGAGTTTATCCGCTGCTCAGTTTAAACGTTTTACGCATAATTCGACGGAACGTTTGCAAACCTTACTGGCTAGCCGTAAGGCGAATAATTGCTTAGTGATCACCGAGGGTGTATTTAGCATGGATGGGGATCAAGCCCCGTTAAATGCAATCAGCCGTCTATGTAAGCAGCATGATGCTTGGCTAATGGTCGATGATGCCCATGGCGTGGGTTGTCTCGGTGATCAAGGGCGAGGCAGTATTCAAGATGCAGACTTAGCAGCAGATGACATTCAATTGCAAATGTTAACCTTTGGTAAGGCCTTAGGGGTCTCTGGTGCGGCGGTGTTATGTGATAGTTCGGTGCGAGATTATCTGATTAATTTTGATCGCAGTTATATCTACTCTACCGCAATGCCAGCAGCACAAGCTGCAGCCGTCACTGAAGCTATCGCAGTGCTGCAAACTGAACCGGAATTTCAAGAAACGCTACACCAAAATATCCGATTATTTAAAAATCTTGGCAGAGATTTAGGCTTACCCTTGCTTGAGTCAGATACGGCAATTCAACCGATTATTTTAGGTTCAAGTGAGCGCGCTTTATGGATCAGCGAGCAACTCAAGTTGCGTGGCTTTTGGGTCAGTGCAATACGTCCACCAACTGTTCCGGTAAATACGGCTCGGTTGAGAGTGACCTTAAGTAGCTCTCATCGGGCTGATGATATCTCTCGTTTATTGGACACTTTGGTTGATTTATTAAGAATTGAATGATGAATATTGATAAGCAGCAGGTTGCTCGGCATTTTTCCAAAGCCGTGATTAGCTATAATGATTTTGCGCAGTTGCAAAGAGATATAGGCGATAATTTATTGATGCATCTGCCTAAAACACCGACCTCTCGGGCACTTGATTTAGGCTGCGGTACTGGCCATTTTGCGCACAAGCTGCAAGCGACAGCATCGCAAGTTGTGGGCATCGATCTCTCGTTCGCAATGGCGCAATACGCACAACAACAGAACCATAATTTTTATGCCATGGTTTGTGATGCGGAATGTATTAGTTTGAGCGACCAAAGTGTAGACATTGTATTTTCGAATTTAGCCCTGCAATGGTGTAATAACTTAAGTCGTGCGCTCCGCGAGATCAAACGAATTTTACGTCCAGGCGGGATCTGTGTTTTTTCGTCATTACTTGATGGTACTTTGTGGGAACTTAAACAAGCTTGGTGTGAAATTGACGATACCCCCCATGTAAATCAATTTATGGCTGAAAATTGCCTATATGAGCAAATCCGTTTGGCGGGGTTTGCTGATCCGCAGGTGCAAACTGAGACCCGTACTTTGTGGTACCCCGATGTTTTTGCCTTGTTGGCTGAATTAAAGGGAATTGGTGCTAACTATGTGGTTGATGCAAAACAAGGCTTAAATACCGCCGCAAAGCTACGTCAATTAGCGAAAGTTTACCAACAGCAATTTGCTCAGAAAAACCAGGTGAGTGCCACTTATCAAGTGTGTTATGGAGTACTGATCAATGATTAAAAGTGTGTTTATTACCGGCACCGATACCGAAGTGGGTAAAACCCTCGTGAGTTGCGCTTTGATGCTGGCCTTACAACGCCAGAATACACAGCTAGTGGTGAATGGTTTCAAGCCGTTAGCAGCAGGAGCGGAACAGGGGCCAGATGGTTTGAATAATGAAGATGGTTTGGCTATTCAACAATACACTTCGTTGCCTTTAAGCTACCAACAGGTTAACCCCGTGACACTACAACAGGCCATTGCACCACATATTGCCGCCCGTTTGGAGAATGCGCCGATTGATATTGCGGCTATGGACAGCGGTTTAGATTTACTACAAGCGCAATCAGACATTTTGTTGGTTGAGGGGGCTGGGGGGTGGCATGTTCCGCTTGACGATCAGCAAGCCACATTCTCACAATGGGTTGTCAAACACCAGCTTCCGGTGATCTTGGTGGTTGGCGTGAAGCTCGGCTGTCTGAATCATGCCTTGCTAACGGTAGAGGCAATTAAGGCTAGCGGTGTAAAATTATTGGCATGGGTTGCCAATCATTTGAGTGATGATTCTGAGATAGCGACGCTAAATATTGAGTATTTAAAAAATGCCATTACGGCACCTTGCATCGCAACCATTCCTTATAAAACAAAGGTAAATCCTGAATTAATAGAAAACTATTTTGATTTGAGGGTTTTTCATGGCGCAATATAAAGTGGAAATTATTTGTTAAACTATTGAAAAATGTGAGCCATACCCCATATATTATGGTGTAGTATTTTCCCATATAAGATAGAGGCAAACGATGAAACGTATATTGTTGTTTTTAGCGACGAACTTAGCCGTAGTATTGATACTTGGTATCGTTATGAACATCGTGTTTTCGGCTTTGGGGATCTCTACCCGAAGTGTCGGTGGTTTGTTGGTGATGGCTGCCATTTTTGGTTTTGGTGGCTCAATTATCTCTTTATTGATGTCTAAGTGGATGGCGAAGCGATCGACTGGCGCACAAGTCATTGGTGCCCCACGCAACGAAACCGAAGCGTGGTTAATCAATACTGTAGCGCGTCAAGCTAAGGCTGCTGGGATCGGCATGCCGGAGGTCGCGATTTACCATGCTCCAGACATGAATGCTTTTGCGACTGGCGCTAAACGTAACGCTGCCTTGGTGGCAGTGAGTAGTGGTTTACTAGAAAACATGAGTCGAGACGAAGTGGAAGCGGTTCTCGCCCATGAAATTAGTCACGTGGCTAATGGGGACATGGTGACCTTAACGTTAATTCAAGGGGTGGTGAATACCTTTGTTATTTTCTTAGCGCGGATTATCGCAAATGTGATTAGCTCGACGATGAGCAACAATAATCAAAATGGTCAAGGTTTAGGTATGTTTGCCTACATGGCGACGGTGTTCGTACTCGAAATGGTATTTGGCATCTTGGCCAGTGTCATCGTGATGTGGTTTTCTCGCCAACGAGAATATCGCGCCGATGAGGGTTCGGCTAAGTTGGTTGGTAAACAGAAAATGATTCGTGCCTTACAACGCTTAGGTGGAAGTCGAGAACCTGAAATGGAAGGTTCGTTGATGGCTTTTGGAATTAACGGTAAACGTTCAATGAGTGAATTATTGTTAAGCCATCCGCCCTTAGAAAAACGTATTGCGGCACTTCGCGCTCTCTAATTTGACTAATTATTCATATTTTTTTGATAAAGCGCCGCATGTGAGGCGCTTTTTTTGACTAGGAACTCATTCTTGAACTGTAAACTTTTAAGTTCGTAATGTTTACTGAAAATTTTAAATAGATTGCTTCCTTTTTACGATTGAGCCAAGCAGAATGGTTGCTTCTGTTTTACTAAATACTCAGGATGAGTTCATAACAAGCTAGGGATATGAGCGTTAACTTACCTTCGATTAACCAGATTCGGTACTTGCTTATACTATTTATGGCAAGTGTTATGGCAGCTTGCCAAGCACCAGCTCAAACTCTGCGCGTTGCGGTGTCGCCTTGGCTCGGCTTTGAATCAATTTATCTCGCTCAGCAACTTGCTTATCCAGGTTTTGACCAATATAGCCTAAACGAATTAACCACTCCCAGTCATGTAATGCATGCTCTTAAAAGTGGGCAAGTGGATGCTGGCTTTTTGAGCCTTACCGAAGTCATTAGTTTATTGGCCGAGCGTGTTGATATTACAGTTGTGGCAGTGATCGACCGCAGCGTTGGTGGTGATGCGCTTATCACACAGCAGCCGATTCGTGATATTGATTCTTTAAAAGGGCAGCGAATTGGCTACGAAAGTCTATCGGTGGCTTCACTGGTGATGGACGATTGGCTCAGAGATAGTGCTTTAAAAGCCGAAGACTTTGTGTTGGTAGAAGCAAAACTAGATGAGCAATTAGCTTTGTTTCGTAAAGGGGAAATTAGCGCAGTGATGACTTCTGGTCCATTGCAGAGCCGCTTAGTCGATAACCTTTCGGCAAACGTTTTATATCAAAGTGCCGCTCATGGACAGCCTTATTATCGAGTGTTGGTGGTTCGTAATGAAGTATTAAAACAGCAACATCAGCATATTCTTAGTTTGCTTGATAACTTTTATTCTGCCAGCTCTTGGTTAGAACAACATTCTCGGGAAGGCTTTAAATTAATTGCCAAGCGAACTCAGCTTTATAGCAAAGAAGTTAAACAAGCCTATAGTAAGATCCAAGTCCTGAATGCTCAGCAAAGTGCTGCCTTATATTCAGATCAATCTATTCTCAAACATGCTCACCTTAAGGCGCAGCGTATGGCTGAGCTCGAGTTAATTCACCGAATTCCTGATTTATCTAATAATTTTTCGAGTGAATGGTTGATGGAGTTAACCGGTGTTTAGATTAAAGAGGATCTCTCTTAGCGTTGTAATTCCAAGTTTTGCACTGGTTTTGTTACTGATTGCTCAAGGTCTACTGTTGCTTGGAACACTTAACCAACAGCATCAACAATTGGCGACTCAAGCGACCCAACGTCTACTCAATATTGGTTATCAGCTACAGCAAAGTTTGTCTGATAGTTTGTCGCGTCATCAATGGGATATTGCCGAACGTCAAATTAGCTTAGTGTCTTTAAACCAACATTTAGATTCACTGCAGGTGATTGATCCTCAAGGTTTGGTTCAATTGTCTAACCATCGTTCCGAAAAAAATGTGTTTGCGGCTGACAATAACAATTATTTTAATGCTGAGATGTTCGCTCAAGTCAAACAGCAGCGCACTCCTATCAGCCAAATATTACCGCAACAGTGGCAGGTGAATTTGTATTTCCCCTTAGATATGGGCCCTCGGGAAGATAGTTTACGCCGAGCAGAGCAGGGCGCAATTTTCTTTAGTTTTAATCTTAAAGATAGCTGGTTGGTGCAGCGTCAAATCATTTTTGATCAGGCGATTAAAAGTTTTAGTTATATGGCGATTGCGATGCTGTTGTTGGTATCAATGTTAAGTCGCGTGCTGGTCAATCCATTGAATAAATTGGTCGGTAAAACCACCCAAATACAAACCCATAATAGCACTTCGATTATTGCGAATAGTCAAGGAGAGCTCGGTGCCTTAGAACTTGCCATTAGTAAAATGGCTGAGGGGATCCACTGTAGTTTTGCTCAGTTGCAACGTAGTGAGCAACGCTGGCAGTTTGCGTTGAATGGCTCGGGTGATGGGATTTGGGATTGGAATTTATTAAGTAATACGGTCTATTACTCCCCCCAATGGAAGTCTATGTTGGGTTACCAAGATGGACAGATTGGCGAAAAGATAGAAGAGTGGGAGTCGCGAATTCATCCTGAAGACTTAGATAAAACTTTGAATGATTTACGAAAACACCTAAAAAAGAACACCAAAGTTTATGAAGCGATGCACCGGATTAAACATAAAGACGGGCATTATCTTTGGGTCTTATCAAGAGGTATGGTCGTTGAGCGCACAGAACGGGATTTGCCTTCTCGAGTGATCAGTACTCAAACAAATATTTCTGAGGTTCGTTCTGCGCAAGAGTTAGTGCGCTTTCAATCTTCCCATGATGATATTACACGCTTATCTAATCGGCGAAAATTGATTGAAAATCTTGATTTGGAAATTGAGCGTGGACGCCGAAGTAATCAAATTGGTGCCTTGATTTATTTGGATATCGATCATTTTAAAAACGTTAACGATATGCTGGGGCATGCCGCCGGTGATTTACTATTGAGGCTGATTGCTCATCGTTTAAGGGAAGGGCGTAATAGTGGAGAAACAGTGGCTCGTTTAGGGGGCGATGAATTTGCTTTACTGGTGCCCAACTTATCTAGTGACCGTGAACAAGCGAAGGCAAAAGCTTCAGAGTTAGCAGTACATTTAGCTAAGGTGATCCATAAAGAGTTTGTGATTAAAGGGAATCAAATTAGCCTTAACTTAACGACTGGCGTCGCTCTATTTCCTAATCTCGACAGCAATGCCACAGAAATTCTTCGCCAAGCCGATATTGCGCTGTATCACGGCAAAGACTTGGCGCGTTCTAGTGTGCATGTATTCTCCGCGAAAATGGCAGATGAGATCCAAGAGCGGCATCAGCTTACGAGCATGATGCGTGAAGCGGTAGAAAAAGAAGATATGGTCGCCTATTTTCAACCGCGTTATAACGCTAATTATGAAATGGTTGGCGCAGAAACTTTATTGCGTTGGTTTGATTCTAAAATGGGTTGGATTTCGCCGGGTCGGTTTATTCCTCTGGCGGAAGAGAGTGGATTGATTGTATTACTTGGTCAATGGGTGATGCGCAGCGCCTGTGAAACCTTAAAAACTTGGCAAGATCGCGGTTTACCCGATAATTTTAAAACCTTATCGATTAACGTCAGTCCTAATCAATTCCATCGCGATAGCTTTATCAAAGAAACCTTAGATATTATTCAGCGTTCTGGCTGTGACCCTCGACTGATTGAATTGGAGATCACCGAAGGGGTACTCGTGGACGATGTTCAGGAAACGGTGGCCAAAATACAAGCGCTGCGTGATATTGGGGTACGCTTTTCGGTGGATGATTTTGGTACCGGATACTCTTCTTTGGCCTATTTAAATAAATTGCCAATTAACTGTCTTAAAATTGATAAGTCTTTTGTGAGTGAACTGCATAGTGGTGGCAGCGAGTGTGCGATTATTACCACGATTATCTCAATGGCTGAGAACTTAGCGCTTGAAGTTATTGCGGAAGGTGTCGAAACTGAGTATCAGCTGGAATTCTTAAAATATCGTCGCTGCACGGTTTATCAAGGCTTCTATTTCAGTGAAGCACTTGAGCCAGAAATCTTTGAAGATCGTTTGTTTATAGATCAGGCTGAAACCGCCTGATCTGATGGTGCGGTTTTTGAAGCTTAAGCCCCTCGATTCCATCGATGATATCTCTCCAATAGACTGAGTAATTTTTGCGGTGCATGATTTCGTTTCCATTCACCGGCGACATATTTATTGGCTTCCATGAGCGTTGGATAAGCATGAATAGTTGACAGTATTTTGTTCAAGCCTAGCTTATGTTTCATAGCGAGGGTAAATTCGGCTAATAGTTCACCTGCATGTTCAGCGACAATGGTTGCACCTAAGATTTTATCTTTGCCGGGAACCGTAAGTACCTTAATAAAACCTTGAGTTTCACCGTCTGCAATTGCGCGGTCTAATTCTTTTAGCTGAAATAGACTAATTTCATAAGCAATTTGTTGCTGTTTTGCTTGCTGTTCGTTGAGTCCAACACGGGCTACTTCAGGATAGCTATAGGTTGCGGCAGGGATCACCGAGTAATCTGCGGCAAAGGTTTTAAAGCGGCCAAACAGTGCATTTACTGCTGCATACCATGCTTGATGAGCTGCAAAATGGGTAAATTGATAGGGACCTGCGACATCTCCCACGGCATAGATGTTCGGATAATTAGTCTGTAGTTTGCGGTTGACTGCTATGGTGCCCTGTGGCGCGAGCAATAAGTCTAGCGCTTCAAGGCCAAAGCCTCGGGTATTCGCGGTTCTGCCTAGGGCTAAAATAACTTTATCAAATACCAGTTGTTGTTGCTGTCCATCTTTTTCTAAGATGACGCTTTGTTCGCCGTTATGTTGGATAAATTGGGTCGCTTTCCACCCCAAGTACAAGTGGATACCTTCTTTGGTAAATTGTTGTTCGATGATAACACTGACTTCAGGATCTTCACGAAGCAATAAATGCTCGCCCATTTCAACTTGACTTACCTGTGAACCGAGCCGAGCAAAACTTTGGCTGAGCTCGCAGCCAATTGGACCTCCGCCCAAGATTAATAAGCGCTGCGGCAATTCAGTTAACTTCCATAAGGTATCAGAGCTGAGATAGTCGATGTTTTCTAAGCCTGCAATTGCAGGAATCAGTGGGCGGGCCCCCGTCGCTATCACAAGGTTTTTTGTGGTGAGCCGCTGCCCATTTATTTCAACCTCCCATGGGCTAACAATGCGAGCTTCTCCCTGTAAACACTCAACGCCCAAATTCGTGTAACGTTCGATGGAATCATGCGGTTCGACTTGTTTTATGACTCTGTGGACTCGCTGCATGACTTCTGCAAAATTTGCCTTGGCGGTTACTTGTTGATAGCCAAAGTGCTGCGCCTGTTGCGCTTGGTATGCAAACTTGGCGCTACGGATTAACGCTTTGGAGGGGACGCAACCGGTATTTAAGCAGTCGCCTCCCATTTTATGTTTTTCTATTAGAGTCACTTTCGCTTTAACTGCTGCTGCAATATAAGAACTCACTAAACCACCAGCACCAGCACCAATCACGATGAGGTTATTGTCAAATTGCTTGGGTTTGGCAAAGCGAGCGTATAGTCGTTGCTGTTTATAACGCTTGATCAAAGCTTGGCTGATATAGGGCAGTAAACCAAGCAGGCTAAACGCCAATATTAGAGAAGGGGATAATATCCCAGCTAAGCCATCTAATTTAGCCAGTTCAGTGCCAGCATTTACATAGACAAGAGTTGCCGGAAACATGCCGACTTGGCTCGCCCAGTAAAAAGTACGCAAGGGCAAGGTCGTGAGTGCCATCACTAAGTTGATTAAAAAAAATGGGAAAATAGGAATCAAACGTAAACTAAGTAAATAAAAGGCTCCTTCCTTTTCAATGCCTTGATTGATTCCTTTTAATTTGTGGGTATAACGGCGTTCTAAACTGGTTCTTAATAGATAGCGGGCCACGATAAAAGCAAGGCTTGCTCCGATGGTGCTGGCAAATGACACGAGGATCACTCCATTTACCACGCCAAATAAGGCGCCGGCTAATAGCGTTAATAACGCCGCGCCGGGAACCGAAAAGGCAGTCACTAAAACATAAAGCAGAAAATAGCCAAGCAAAGACCAGGTGTAGTGTTGCTCAACGATGGTTTGTAATTCTGCTTGTTGCTGCTTAATCGTGGAAAAGCTCAACCATTGCCCTAGGTCAAACCAGCTTGCTGTTGCTATTATCAAGGCGAGGATGACAACTACAACCCATTTATTTTTATTCATATTTTGCTCTATGGTAAGTGCTTATCCCTAATAGACCCTTAACTGAATGATATTCTTTCACTCGGATATTTGGCTGAGATAATCAATAATAAAATCTAGAACCTGTGATGCTTGGTTTAAATCAAGTACTGGTAAAGGTGCATGAAGGGCCTCATTGCAGCTTAGGGCAATAATATTGGGGTCGTTAGGGTAGAGTAGCGCTTTACCGAGTGCCGGACGATGAACTTCAATTTTATCGATGTTACTTTCCCGATAGCCTTCCACCAAAACCAAATCACATTGTTGCCATTGTACCCATTGTAGTTGTTGTTCTAGCTGCTCGCTCTGATGCTGCTGACTAAAGTGATAACGTTGCTGAGGACAAGCTAGAATTACTTCGTTGGCACCACTGTTAAATAAACGATGACTGTCTTTACCGGGTCTATCCAAAAGGATTTCATGGTGACTGTGTTTTATCACGGAGACTCGCAAATCTCGTTGCTTTAACAAAGGTAATACCTGGCAGAGTAAACTGGTTTTTCCACTGCCACTATAACCCGCCAAGCCTAACACTGGTTTGGGCCATTTTTGTCTCATTGAACCTGTCCTGAAAGGGTTTCGATCTAGCTTAGCGAGGCGGAGGATACTTTTCGAGTTTAATTTCTGTCGGAATTTACCATTCACTTTCGATAAGTAGTTTTAAACTGCTTAAAAAACATTAAACTGAGCGCTGCATAAAACTTAATAAGGAATGTTGGCTTGCTTGGTCGTTTATTGCCGATAATTGTTGTGATGATTGCCTTTTCGGTAAAAGCGCTAGACTTTGACTATCAAGGACTCGATGGTTCACTGAAAGACAATGTGAAGGTTTACCTTGAGGCGCAAACTTTCCCCGAGAATAGTAGTGATCGACGCATCATCAGCGCCAGTACTGAACAAACTAAAAATGCTTTACGTGCTTTAGGTTATTACCAAAGTAAAATTTTGGTAAGCCGAACCGATGAGGAGCGATTTTTGGTGGCGGTAGAGGTGGGAAAACCGTTGCTGGTCAATCAATTGAACATTGATTTAACTGGTGCTGCAACGCGTGATAGTCGTTTTAAAAAAGTAATTGTAAACAGTGGATTGGTAAAGGGGCAGTCGTTTTCTCATGTTGCTTACGATAACTTGAAAGCAGAGTTAAATCGTCTGGCTTCTCGTTATGGCTATTTTGATGCGGCTTATAGCCAGGCTGAGATTAAAATTAGTATCAAGCAGAATACTGCCGATATTTTTCTGAGTTACGACTCTGGTCCGCGTTACCATTTTGGCGATATTATTTTTTCCAATCCTGATTTACCTCAGCAAATGTTTGCCAATCTTGCTGATTTTAAGCAAGAGGATAAATATGATGCAAAAAAGGTGGGCCAATTTAATCAGCGTTTAGGGGAAACTGACTATTTTCAGCTGATTTCGGTGCGACCGGATCTGGATAATCGTCATGATCAACAGATTGATCTGTTGGTTGACTTGGGCTTGAAGCCCAGAGACACCATTGAAGTGGGAGGCGGGATCACCACCGACATAGGACCTCGAGTTCGTTTGAAATGGAATCGACCTTGGGTCAATGACAAGGGGCATAGTCTTAGCTTTGAGCTGGAAGCGGCCCAACCGAAGCAGAGTGCATTGTTTGTTTACCGTATTCCTATGAACAATCCGGTGGATGATTATCTCGATATCCAAGCGGGATATCTGCTTGAAAAAACCAATGATACCGAGAGTGACAAGATTGTGATTTCTACCACCCGCCAATGGAGTTGGGATAATGGTTGGACTCCGTCGGTTTTTGTAAAATGGCAGCATGAAGAATATGTGCAGGCCAATCAGCAATCGGTTAGTAATTTGGTATTACCTGGGGTTAATTGGGCTAGGCTGCGCACTCGAGGCGGTCTTGACCCTTATTGGGGAGATAATCTACAAGCCAGTATTGAAGTTGGACACCCTTACTGGGGTTCTGACGTCGAGTTGCTGCGGTATACCTCGTTAGCCAAGTGGTTACGCGCATATCAAAAGCATCGCTTGTTATTGCGTGTGGATTTAGGTGGGGTGTTAGTCGACAACCTTAGTGATGTTCCAGCCTCGATGCGCTTTTTTGCCGGTGGAGACCAAAGTATCCGTGGTTATGATTACAAAACCATTTCGCCTACAAATAACCAAGGCCAGTTGATTGGGGGAAAATACCTAGTCACTGGTAGTGCTGAATACAATTACCAATTTGCCAAGAATTGGCGAGTCGCCACTTTTGTTGACGCAGGTACCGCAACGAATGACTTTTCTGAGCCAACATCTGTTGGGGTTGGCATGGGGATCCGCTGGATCACTTTAATCGGTCCTTTACGTGTCGATATCGCTAAGGGTTTGCAAAATGAATCCGATCCCTGGAGATTGCATTTCTCTATAGGTCCCGATTTATGATCTTTAAATGTATTAAGTTTGTGGTCATCGCCGTGAGTGCGGTGCTTTTTAGTTTGATTATTGCGCTATCATTTAGTCCAAGTACCGAGTGGTTGTTAGTGCAAGTGTCGAAGGCCGTCGATGGTTTAACGATCCTTCAGCCTCAGGGCAATTTCTATCAAGGTATTCAAGCTCGGCAAGTGGTTTGGCAGCAACCAGGTTTGACTGTACAGTTAAACCAGCTCAAGCTTGGCTTTGATTGGGTGTGCATTAGTCAAACCCAGCTCTGTATCGATCACTTGGATACAAGCCGTATTAGGCTTGATCTTGATTCCGAGGTGATGGCGGCTAGCGTGTCGACCACTGAGCCTGCACCAAGCACTTCGCCAATATGGACGCCGCCAGTTCCTTTTGTTTTACAGCGATTGAATGCAGGGGATGCCTTACTCAATCTAGACGGGGTCGCGCTTAGCTGGCATCAGTTGGATTTGCGGGCAAACTGGCAGCACCAGACGATCGAGCTTGAGCAATTATTGCTAGAGCAATGGGCAGTCGTTCTGCCAGAATCTCAGCTTAATACTACTTCAACTCAGCCAAATAGCTCGCCGCTCCCCGATACATTGACAATATCATTACCCGATATTAGCCTGCCTTATCAGGTGAATGTGAAGCAACTTCGTTTTAGTCAGGGGCGGGTCAATGACGGTCAGAATGACTACCTGTTTCCTGAGTTGACACTCGCCGCGACAGTCGGTTTTTCATCGGTAGATATTCAGGCGCTGCACTTACTTAGCCCTTGGGGCGAGTTAGACCTGAGTGGTCGTCAGGGTTTTCAAGCGAGTTTTGCTTCACAATTAATCGGCTCTTGGAAGATGCAAGTAGAGCAGCAGCCACTTGACATCGAATTTTCGTTACACGGCGACGGTACTGATTTAGTCAGCGATATTCACAGTCGTGGTTGGTTGGCCGCAGAGCTACAGTTACAGAGCGCTTGGCTTAAGCCAAATATTCCTTTCCAATTAGACGCCAAGTTGCAACAGAAATTTCCATTATTGTCCGAGCAACTTTCACTGGCCAGTTTCAAGCTTCATGCCGAAGGCGGACTCAAGCAGTATCATTTACAATGGCAAAGTGAGCTTTCGGGTTTACAGGACTTGTGGCTAAACGGGAAAGTGACAGGAAATTTAAGCCAAATAGAACAGTTTTCAATGCTTGGTGAATTGTTGGATGCGCCGCCGGAAAATTCGTCAACAGTGGCGCCAGAATCGACAGCGAAGCCTAAATCTCTGGGCGGGTTTCAGTTACAAGGTTCGGCATCCTGGCAAGCTCAGTTGCAAGCCAAGGTTTCGCTCAATATAGAGCAATTAGCGCTTCATCATTGGTTGGCCCTAAGTGAAGAGTTTGCATTACCTAAAATAGATGGCAAGCTCAACGCGCAGCTCAGTGAGCAACAATGGCAAGTCTCTCAAGCCGATTTTACTGGCCTTTGGTTTGAGCTACCCTTAAGCACATCATTAACGGCTGAGGGAAACCTGAAGGGGCAAACTAACCAAGGCCATTTAGACTTGCGTTTGGGTCACAGTCAATTACTTGCCGACGTAAATCTTGTCGGTGATAAACTACGCTTGAACAGTACTCTAGATACCCCCCAGTTGGCAGAACTGCCTTGGTTGAGTGGGGGGCGCGCAGGCTTAAATTTAAAACTGAAAGGGCCGCTTCATCAGCCTTTCATCGATTGGGCCTTGCAAGCCGATGATATTGAAACTAAGCAGCTTGGTCTCGATTCACTCAGTAGTAAAGGTCAGTTGAATTTAGACTCGGGTTTGACGGGAAAATTTGGTTTGAATTTGTCCCGATTGACGTTAGCAGAGCAGGTAATTGACAATGCCAGTATCAACTATAGTAGTGACAAAAGTCATCAGCAGTTAGCCCTTAAGCTTGAGCAAGTTGCTCGTAAATTAAGTATGTTATTGCAGGGTCAAGGAGATTTGCAGCAATGGAATGGGCAAGTCAGTGATGCTGATATAGAAGCGGAGCTGGGGACTTGGTCTTTGTCTCAGCCGATTGATTTAACCTTGGTTGAGGGAATAGCCACCGTTGGTGCTCATTGCTGGAGTAAGCGACCGAGCCAGTTGTGTTTGAACGCGCCCTTAAGCAGTGATGGGAATAGTACACTCGATTTAAGTATTGAACAGTTCGATTTTGCCAGCCTTAAATTGTTTATGCCGGAAGGACTAGCATTAGAAGGCCGCGCCTCCTTGCACCTCGATTCTAGCTTGAATCGATGGCGACCCAAAAAAGGGAAACTTAAGCTCAAATTTTCACCGGGTCGCATGCTAAGGCATCATGAAAACGAAAACTTAAGTTTGGCGTATCAACAACTGGATCTGAGCGCGGATCTCGAAAACCAGCGCTTACGTTGGCAAGCACGCTTGTCATCGGAGCAATTAGGAACGATTCGCTCTCAGGGGAATGCCGATTTGCTACGTGATGGTGAGCTTGCAGCCGAGCTTCGCTTAGAAGATCTGCAGCTATCTCCCTTGTTACCTTTTGTTGAAGCGTTGAATCATTTGTCAGGCCAGGTGAATGGAACTGTGAGCGTCGCGGGCAAACTTAAATCACCGAAGTTGCAGGGAGAAATTAAGCTTGTCGAAGGAGTAGTCAGTGGCCCCGATATTCCTTTAACGATAGAGCAGCTGCAAAGTCGTCTGATCTTTAATAATCAAACGGCAAGTTTAAATGGCAGTTTTCGTAGCGATGGCCGAGATGCAACTTGGCAAGGTCGATTTACATGGCCAAATGACAAATTACTCGGTGACATCGACTTTACCGCCGATAAACTGTTAGTCAATGTTGATCCTTATGCAAACCTTGTTGTTTCGCCAAATATAACGGTGGCTATTAGCGATAGTTTGATAGCTGTTGGTGGCACGGTTAGGGTGGATGAAGGCGAAATAAAAGTGAAGTCTTTACCTGAGTCAGCGGTAACTGAGTCAAATGATGCGATGGTGATGGAAGAGCAGAGTGGGACTCCGACCACCAAGCATACCTCTTTGGATGTGACGGTTACCTTGTCCGATAGTTTGAGTTTACAAGCTCTTGGATTAGATACTCGCTTGCAGGGGCAGTTAAATTTGAAACAACAGCCCACAGAGCCTTTGATTGCAAATGGACGGATTGAACTCGTTGACGGTAAGTTTATGGCTTATGGTCAAAACCTTATCATAGAGAAGGGTTGGTTAATGTTCACCGGACCTTTAGATCAACCTTACTTAGATTTTCAAGCTATCCGAAATCCCGCCACAATTTCAGACGATGTTACGGTGGGCGTCAAGGTTGTCGGTTTGGCCGATGCGCCTCAAGTCAACTTATACTCTGATCCTGCGATGTCGCAGAATGAAATGTTGTCATATTTGTTACGTGGACGTGCGTTAGGCGATAACGAACAAGATAGTAATGCTCTCTCTGCAATGTTGTTGAGCGCTGGGGTTAATCGTGCTGGTGGTTTGGTTGGCAATGTTGGGAATACTCTGGGGGTTAAAGATTTGTCCTTAGCGACAGCAGGCTCTGGTAGTGCTACTCAGGTTGAGGTAAGCGCTTATATATTACCCGGAGTGCAGGTGCGTTATGGGATGGGAGTATTTGATCCGGTGAATGAATTGACCGTGAAGTATGAGCTATTACCGAAGTTGTTTATTGAAGCCTTCTCTGGCCTAAATAGTGCCTTGGACATCTATTATGAGTTTCATTTGGAGTAAAAAACAAAATGGATCCAAGCCAATATAAGTAGATATTGGCTTGGGTTAAAGAGCCGTCTAGTAGAGTAGGCTAAAGTACTTACGTCTAAATTGAGAGGCCAGAGGATCACCATTTAAGGTCGCCAAAATATCTAAAAAGTTCTTTTTGATCTGACCATCGAGACTTTCTAGGTTTTTTTGTAATATGCTAAACAATAATTCTAAGGCCTCTTGGTTACGCCCTGCTTGTGAATATTGAATGGCTAAGTTTAAGCGGATCTGTTCATTATCTTCAGGGCTGTTTATTTTCGCTTCCAAGGCCTTTATTTCCGGGCTGTCGGCAGCTGCTTGCAATAATTCCAATTGGCTTTTTAAAGCGTGATAATCGGCTTGTTGCTCTTCTAAAGGCAAACCATTTAATAGTCGTTCGGCTTCTTCTGTCTGCTGATTATTTAACAAGGCTTGGATCAATACTAAGATGATGTCGTTGCGTTGCGGAGCAAGTTGATGCGCTTGACGAATCTGCATTAAAGCTTCGACGGGTTGTTCTTCTGCTAACAGAGCCTTTGCCTTATTGAACAGTTGTTCTTCAGGGGGAGGCAGATAACGACCAATGGTTTCACTAATCACTTCAGGGGCGGGGATCTCAGCGAAACCGTCCACTGGGCGTCCTTCTTTTAAAATAACCACGGCGGGTGCTTGAGTCACTCCCAGCTGTTGAGCCAATTGGGCTAATTCATCCATGTTCAAGCGCGCCAAAATAAAGCTAGCGTCGCTTTGTTGGTGAATATTTTGTAATAATTGGAATAGTGCTTCACATTGAGGACTAGCGGGTGACCAAAAATGAACCACCACGGCTTGATTGAATGACCCTTCTATTAATACTTGTTGGGCGTTTTCGAAACTAATATCGATAACAGATGTACTCGGCTGCATAGTGTTTCCTAAAAATTATTTAAGCTTAATTTGGTGATTAATCGCTAGTTTTTCAAGTCAAAGACCAAGATTAGCAAATTAGCGATAATAATGCGGAAATTTAACAGGTAAACTAAGCATCTGTTCAATTTACTCTAACAGGACGTGATGGAATCTTTGTCGTTAGGCGATCTTACAATTTTATTGGTCGAACCATCTAATATGCAGCGCAATATCATACGCACTCGTTTTCACGAAGCGGGCATTGATAACTTTTTAATGGCTGAAAACTGCCAACAAGCGGTGAACTTGGCAATTCAGAGTGCCCCCGACTTAGTCGTAAGCTCGATGTACTTTATGGATGGCACCGCGACGGATTTAGTGCAACAGTTACGCGCTAACGACTTAAGCCGTGATATCGCCTTTATGTTGATTTCGAGTGAAGCCTGCCACCATACCCTAGATGCGATTAAACAGGCAGGGGTGATAGCAATTTTACCGAAGCCTTTTGAATTTACTCATTTGTTAGCCGCATTACAGGCGACGATTAGTTACATAGAACCGGATGCTTCTTATCTGGCTAATATTGATTATTCAAGCAAACGAATTTTGGTGGTCGACGATAGCCAAACCGCGCGGCGGCACATTTCTAAAGTGCTGGAAAACATCGGTATTCGTCAGGTGCTGGTGGCTGAGCACGGACAACAAGCCTTAGCTTTGCTTGAACAGCATCCAGTTGATTTAGTGATTACTGATTACAATATGCCGGTGATGGATGGGGCGGCTCTAATTGAGTCTTTGCGACAGCATCCAAGGTTTTGTGATATTCCTGCCTTGATGGTGACATCGGAAAATAATGGCGCGAAGCTTGATGGAGTTCGTCAAAGTGGTGTCTCAGCTTTAGTCGATAAGCCTTTTGATATTGATGTTGTCAAACAAGTCTTAGCGAGCTTGTTTGACCATCAATAAGTGATTCCGCCATTATTCGAAGATCTGATCACCCATTTGATCGATGAAAGTTTTACATTTATGCACCGCCAGTTCTGCTGCATCTTCAGCGCTGGCGCAGGTATCGGAGCGGATAAAATGATGTTGTTTTACTTCATCAGCAATGGTTTTGCTAATCATTGCTGAGACACGATACTGACCATTGGCTGACTGTGGGCAGGCGGCGATAATAAAACCTTTATATTCTTGCTCAGGGTAGCTTTTGGCTGGTGTGGGTGTAGATTCAAATAATTTCTTAAATGCCGAAAAAATACTCATCTTAGTGAATTTCCTAAAATTAAACTAAAAATATTAGTGCGACGGCGCGTTTAGCCCTCACCCTAAGGTATGATGCATGATAACGAGCATCTCATCTTAAGCGCAATGGAATTACCGTGATATTAGAGTTTATTTCATCCCAGTTTAGTCAATTTAGCGGTCTATCGACCATCTGCCTATTGTTGTTAGTGATTTTGCTTTATATACAAAGGCAGCTTTCTCGACGTTCGATGAAGGAACAATTCGCTGGATTGAAATTACAGCTTGAGCAAACGAGTGCTCAATTAGTTACCACGGGCCAAGCTTTGGAAGACGCGACTATAAGTCTTCATCAGCAACAGTTAAAGAATGCAGCTTGTGAAAATGAACTCCATCATTTACGCGAGTTGTCAGAGCAATTTCAAGCTAACCAACAATTGTTACAACGCGAGCAGCAACGCTGTGCGCTGTTGCAACAAAAAGACCTTAACTTACAAGATCGGATCCGTTACCTAGAACAGAGCGAAGCTCGAGTGAGTGCTCAGTTTGAGCTGTTAGCTAACAAAATTTTCTCGGAAAAAGGTCAAGAATTACAACAACAAAGTAAGCAAAGTATCGAAGCGGTATTGCAACCTTTAAAACAACAGTTAGACGGTTTTAAACAACAAGTTCAAAGCAGTTATGAGAATGAAGCCAAACAGCGACATTCACTAAAAGATCAAATCGTCACTTTGCAACAACTCAATCAGCGAATGAGTGATGATGCGGTAAAACTAACTAAAGCACTTAAAGGCGATAATAAACAGCAAGGGGATTGGGGAGAATTGATCCTCGAGCAAATTTTGCAATCTTCTGGTTTGCGAGAAGGTTATGAGTACCACACTCAAGTGATGGGGGTAAACCAACACGGCCAGAAAATAAAACCCGATGTTGTGGTTAAATTGCCGAATGACAAAGCGGTGATCGTCGACTCAAAAGTCAACCTTGTGGACTATGAGCGCTATTTTAATAGTGAAGACAAAGAGCAGCAGCGTAGTGCTTTAAAGGCACATGTTAAAAGCCTACGTCAGCAAATTATTGGTTTAAGTAAAAAAGATTACCAAACCTTATATCAGCTGAACTCTTTAGATTACGTATTACTATTTGTGCCGATTGAAGGTGCCTACCTTAGCGCGCTGGAGCATGATCCCCAGTTAATTAAGTTTGCGATTGAAGCCAATATTTTGCTAGTGAGCCCTAGTAGTTTGATGGTTGCCTTGCGAACCATTCAGAATTTATGGCGCAGTGAACATCAACAACAGAATGCACAAATCATTGCGCAACGCGCTGGTAAGTTATTTGATAAGTTTGTCGCTTTTACTGAAGATTTAACGACACATGGCCAACAAATACAGCGAGCTTCTGATAGCTATCACAGTGCGATGAATAAACTTAGCTCAGGCAAAGGCAACTTGATTAGGCAGGCTCAACAATTGAAAGACTTACAAATTAGTTCAAGCAAATCGCTAGCGGATAATTTTTTGGAAAACAATAAATTGTCAGATGAAGGGGCGTGAGGGTAGCACTGCCAAGTATTCGTATTGGCAGTGCTTTGAATGTTACTCTACATCGCTGGTCGGTGTTCTATAGAGCTGAATATTTGTGAAGATTGGGCGGCACATTCAATCGTTAATTGATTGTGATTGAGTGTTAATTGTACTCCAGATAATCGTTCAAGGTAGCAGCGTGATTCCAGTACGAAATGTTCTAACGAGATGGTGAGTTCTTGGGCTGGCCCGCGATTGACGACCACAATACTGTGTTGACCAGGTATCCAACGTAGATAGACCCAGATGTCAGCTTGTTCTGCAAGACTTATCAGATCCCCCTGTTGTAGTTCTATACGCTCTTTACGCAATGCGATTAAGCTTTGGTAATGCTTGAACAGCTTGTGATCCCATTGATCTTGATCCCAAGGGAAGCAGCGACGACAGTCTGGATCGTTGCCACCAGTGACTCCCACCTCGTCCCCATAATAGATAGACGGTACACCGATATAAGTGAGTAAAAGCGTTACGGCGATCTGCTTCAGTTGACGATTTTCTTTGACTAGATGTAAAAATCTTGGGGTATCGTGACTGTCTAATAAATTATATTGGGCGAGTTGATTAGCAAATGGGATTGAGGCTCGGGCCTCGGCAAGCCAGGTTGCTAAATCGACTCCGCTTAGGTGAATTGGTGCATGTCTTGGTACGTCGGTGTCGGTGAGAAAGGCAACCACAGGATGGCAAAATCCATAATAATTCATCGCGCCGTCTTGTTGTTCGCCTTGTAACCATTGGCTAGCTTCTGAAAAATGCTCTCCGATCATATAGGCTTGTGGGTTGGTTTGTTTAATCGCATTTCTAAATTGGCGGATGTGATGCGCGTTATTTAGGGCGCTGTTGTGTTCACCGAGCATGTGTGCCACATCAAAGCGCCAACCATCAATTTGATAGGGCGGTTTGAGCCAATGTTTAAGCATGGCGTCTTTTCCAGAATAGATCGCTTGCTGAACTTCTGGCTCAGCAAAATTCAGCTTAGGCAGACTGGTAATCCCCTTCCAAGACCAGTAGTGGCCGTCGTTATCAAAATGATACCAATTACGATAGGGAGAGGAAGGATGATTATAAGCGCCGTTTTTGCCTTGTTGATAGAAGTCGATCCAAGGGTGTTGATTCGAGGTATGATTTACAACAGCATCGAGCATTAACTTCATATGTCGTGTTTTTAAGGCTGCGCTTAATGATATTAGCGCCTTGTTTCCGCCAAAGTGAGGTTCAACTTGCCAGTAATCAACGCAGTCATATTTATGGTTGCTGGGGGAAGCAAATATTGGATTCAGGTAGAGGGCGGTGACTCCCAGTTGTTGAAGATAATCGAGTTGTTGTTCGATGCCTATTAAATCGCCACCGTAAAATTCGGTAGCGCCGGTTCCTGAGTGAGTTTTTGCTACTGGCTCTCCCCATTGTTTTTGCACCACAGGCCGACCATCTTGGTGATATTGATAGGTATCGGCGGACGGGGTTATGTCGGGTTTGCCATTGGCGAACCTTTCAGGAAATATCTGATAAAAAACCTGTTGTTTGACCCATTCAGGAGGCTGAGCATCAGAATGAATTTTAAAGTGATAATGTTTTTGAGGAAGGCGCACCGACTCACCTGCCGCATGCAGATAGACTTGTCGATCGCTATACACAAATTTAAAGCAGTAGAGAGTATGGGGAGCATGAACACTCATCGGAATTTTAACTTGCCATTTTAGCCAAGAGCCACTGGTTGAGCAGGGCTGCATGTCCATGAATAGTTCCTCATGGTCTGGCTCAATTCGAATCAGGAGTTGTTCATATTGCTCTGCTGGATCAGTATACAAGGTAATGAGGTAATGCTCGGCTTGTCGAACGACTTGGCTTTGCGGATGAAATCTAAAACTTGTCATATCTATACCTCGCTGGTTTGCAATCTTGCTTCGTTCGATTCGTTGTCAAACAACAGATTGAGCTTAACACTGTAAATTTACTAATGATTTATGAGTCATTTGGCTTGTTCAAAGCTTGCTATTTCCTGGGGAGTCAAGGTTCTATATTCACCCGGTGCAAGTTGTTCATCGAGCTTTATTTGCCCAACTTGCCAACGATGTAAACCAAGCACTTTATTCCCTAAAGCGGCAAACATACGTTTTACTTGATGATATCGTCCTTCGGTAATTTGTAGGTCAACTTCTGTTGCACTGAGTGGCTCAACTAAAGCGGGTTTGGTTAATTTATCTTCACCACGCAACAAAATACCTTGTCGAAGTTGCTCTAAATCCTGCAAACTGAGCGATTCTGCTAGTTGGACTCGGTAAGCTTTATATTTCCCACTGTTGGGGCTAGTGACGCGATGGGACCATTGTCCGTCAGTGGTAAGCAGTAGTAAGCCACTGGTATCTAAGTCTAAACGTCCGGCTGCATGGAGTGCAACGGGTGCAGCGGTGGTAATTAAAGAGAGCGCACTTGGATGACCGGCTTCCGCGGCAGTACTCAGGTAGCCCGTGGGTTTATGGAGCATGAAATAATGCTGAGAGATTAAGCTTAATAGTTGACCATCTAGATGTACTTGTTGCTCCGCATACAGCGTTTGTTGTGCTTGTACCTTCAATTGGAGGTCAATTGTCACTCGCTTATTTTTGATTAGTTTTTTAGCATCACTGCGGGAAATGGACATTGCTTTTGAAAGGTATTTGTCTAATCGACAAGGGTATTTCATAATGGCCCTAATATAAGCATAAATGAGGATATTAACGTTAAATTGGCTATGACAACAAACGCTTTATGCCGCTCAGATATTGAATTATTGGGCAATATTGTAACCAAGCAAGTGACCCTTCGTTATTTTAGCGATGGGACTGCTATCACTCAATTTGACTTGTTGGTAAAGAAAAAAACGAAACCGCCAGCCAAGGAACGTGTAGATGTGTTCACGGTTACTGCACGCGCAGATGAAGCGGAGCGCTTAAAACAATATGCCAAAGCCGGAGATGGGGTGGTTGTCAAAGGGCGACTTAGATATCAAAAAGACTCTGAAGGGCGGATTATTAGCGCCATAGAAGCAGAACAACTAAGTTTTATTGGCGCGCCTACCCAGTTGTACTGGAACAAGTTAACCTTAGTTGGCCAATTGCTTAGTAAGTCTTCATTACGTCAGAGCGTGAATAACCAAAGTTATTTAAAGTTACAGCTAGCCACTGATGACGCGGAACCGTCACAGCTTACCAGCTGCAATCTGTGGGGTTACCCCGCAGAATTAGTTGATAAGCAATCGAATGTAGGTGACAAGCTAGTGATTGACGGTAGTCTAAAGAAAGCTTTTGCCGAAGACTTGCTCATTTCTCCGGTGCTGGTCGATGGTCATACATGTGTTTTGATCAACCAGTTCTAGTAAGCTTTTAATATCTCGCTGTGGTAATCGTTTATATTAATAACAAGACCTTGTTTTGCGATTGCCTCATCAAGCTGCTGTTCGGATAAATTCAGTTCAGTTAGCATGAGAGTGTTGTCGTCAAGTTGCCAAATTTGACGGCTTCCCTGATAGCTAAACTTGATTGCAGTGAAGGCATTCAATTCAGCTCGATCACAAGCTTGCACGAGAGAAGACATCTTTCGATTAATTTTGTTTAGTTCTTGTTTTAAATTCCAAATATAGACGACCTCATCAAACCAAGGCTGATTTTTGCAATAGCGAACGATTGGAAACATCGACACCACTGCGCTCACGACTCCAAGCAGATTGAATATAAAATTATCATCATTCTTAGAAAATAAGTAAATCCAACAACTTGACCAAACTAAGCTTAAGATAATTAATACCGTAGATATGCCAAAGTAGCAGTATCGGGAGCGAGTCTGATAACGTTGTTTGTCTACTGGTTTTAGTTGCATTATTGTTCCTTCAACGATATTTAAAGAGAATGATTCTAATAAATTATTAGTCATTATATATGACCAAACCGTGACTTTTATATCGCTATTTTTGATGATTTAAAAAAACTATCAATTATTCCAAATTCTCTAGTTTTCAGTTTGTTAGTTAGCAACTATGATAAACTTATAGTTTCCTCTTTTATATTGTTAACAAGGAATATTTATGAAGCGTTCCAAGGAAATAGGCTGCATATCTTCGGTGTTAGGAATGATGCTTTTGTCAGTCTTTTTTGTGAGTGGCTGCGATAACGCACCACCTCCAGCACCAAAGGTCATAGCAAAGGTTAAAGTTTTAGAAGTGACCACCAGAGAAGTCAGACCAAGTAACGAATTTGTTGGCAGAACTGAAGCCACCCAAGATATTATTTTAAAAGCAAAAATTAGAGGTGAATTAGTAAAAATTAATTTTGTTGAAGGGAGCATTGTCGAAAAGGATCAGTTGCTTTTTGAAATTGATCCTGAGCAATATACTACCGCGCTTAACGCTTCAAAAGCTTTAGTGGCTCAAGCGAAAGCTGCATTTGATACCGCGGTTCTCAATTTTAAACGCGGTGAAGGTTTAATTAAAGATAACTTCATCAGTCAATCTGATTACGATAATTTATTATCGAAAAAGCTTCAGGCTGCCGCTGCATTACAGAGTGCCCAAGCTGATTTAGACAATGCCAAGCTAGAACTTGGGTATACCAAGATATATGCGCCATTTACCGGACGGATTAGCCGTTCAGCTGTTTTTACCGGAGATTTGATTGTGCCGGAACAAACTGAATTGGCGAGTTTGGTGCAAATGGAACCTGTTTGGGTAAATTTTCAAATCCCAGAGAAAACTATTATGGCTGCGCAACGTGCCCATAAATCGATATCTACACCTTTCAAATTGGGAGATTTCCCAGTCAAAATGCGTTTCCCTGATGGCAGCATGTATCAAGAAACGGGCAAGATGGACTTTGTGGATAATCGGGTCGATGCAACGACGGGTACTTTGGCGATTCGCGCCGAATTTGCCAATAAAGATGATCTGGTGGTGCCGGGCTTGTATGTCACGGTGATCATTGAGTCACCTAATATGCAACAAGTGATGCTGATCCCGCAGCGTGCGGTTCAAGAAGATCAACAAGGTCGATATGCATTAATTGTGGATAAACAAAATATAGTTCAACGAAAAAACCTTGAGTTAGGGGAACGTTACGGGATTGACTGGGAAGTGAAAAACGGATTGGACAAAGGGGATTTAGTCATCAGCGAGGGCTTACAAAAAGTTCGTATTGGTGCTGAAGTCGAACACGAGATGGATACTATCCAGCCTTTCACTGAAGCTCAATCTTAAGGAGTCGGTGATGATTAGTAAGTTTTTTATTCATCGACCCAAATTTGCCTTTGTTATTTCTATTGTTTTAACTTTGGCTGGCTTGTTGTCGATCCCGGTATTACCGGTTGCTGAATTTCCCAATATTTCTCCGCCTTCCGTTTCGGTGACGACCAGTTATCCTGGTGCGAGTGCCGATGTGGTGGCAGACACTGTGGCCAAGGTTATTGAAGCCGAAGTTAACGGCGTTGAAAATATGATTTATATGGAGTCAAAAGGCGCCAATGACGGCAGTTACTCCTTAAGCGTTACTTTTGAAGTTGGTACCGACGTTGACATGGCGCAAGTGAATGTGCAGAACCGGGTTCAGCAGGCTATGCCTCGTCTACCTTACGAGGTCCAGCGCAGCGGAATTAAAGTTCAAAAGCAAGATCCCAATATTTTGATGATGCTCAACTTGATATCACCCAATGAAGGTTTAGATAATTTATTTCTGAACAACTATTTGGGGATCAACATCAAGGATAACCTTGCCCGAGTGAATGGGGTATCAAAGGTTAGCATTATTGGTGGGATGGATTACTCAATGCGGATTTGGTTAAATCCAGACCGAATGGCTAGTTTAGGTGTTAGCGTTGATGACGCGATTGCGGCTATCGAAGAACAGAATATTCAAGTTGCCGCAGGCCGGATTGGTGCAGCACCTGTGCCCCGGGATCAACAGTTTCAATATACCTTATCCACGAAGGGACGTTTAAGTCACCCCGAAGAGTTTGAAGAAATTATCGTTCGTTCCAATCCGGATGGGAGCGCCGTATATTTAAAAGATATTTCTAGGGTTGAATTGGGGGCGGCAAGCTATGATGCTGAAGCAAAACTGGATAATAAGGACTCAGCATTACTGTTTATTTATCAAACCAGTGGTGCCAATGCTTTAGAAGTCGCAAAAGGTGTTAGAGAAGAACTGGATCGCTTAAGTGTTCAGTTTCCCGAGGATATGGATTACAAAATCCTTTACGACACGACAGAATTTGTTCAAACCTCGATTAATGAGATGTTAGAAACGCTGTTGATTGCGGTGGCTTTGGTTATCTTTGTGGTTTATGTTTTCTTACAAGATTTCAGGCAAACCCTAGTACCTGCTATCGCGATACCGGTCTCATTGATTGGTACCTTTGCATTTCTATTGGCAACTGGCATGAGCATTAATACTGTTTCGTTATTTGCTTTGATCCTTGCAATTGGGATTGTGGTCGATGATGCGATTGTGGTTGTGGAAAATACCACCCGTTTAATGCAAGAAGAAGGTTTGAACGCTGTCGATGCGACTATCAAATCGATGCAAGAAGTGACAGGCCCTGTGGTCGCAACCACTTTGGTACTGTTAGCTGTATTCGCCCCTACCGCTGTGATGCCGGGAATCACTGGACAAATGTATGCTCAGTTTTCCATTACCATTTGTATCTCGGTACTCATTTCTTCCGTGAATGCCTTAACCTTGAGTCCGGCACTATGTGCCTCTTTATTAAAAACCCCTAAAGTTCATGAAAAGGGCTTTCATGCTGTCTTTAACCGCTATTTTGATAAAGCCACTGGGAAATATAGTGGTTTTGTATCGGGGATGGTCAGAAAGTTGTCGATTGTTGGAATTGTTTATGTGCTATTGCTTGGTGCGACTGGCTATTTTGCAACTTCATTACCGACTGGTTTTGTACCGACTGAAGATAAGAAGGCATTTTTTGTAGATGTTCAATTGCCTAATGGTGCATCAATTAACCGAACCAAAGACGTAATTGGCAAAATGGTTGACGAACTCAACCAGTTGGATGGTGTGACTAACGTTATTTCGGCTAGTGGTTATTCAATTATTTCAGGCGCGGTGTCTTCAAATGCGGGGCTTATGGTGGTGATTTTATCCCATTGGGATGAACGTAACGATCCCGCATTAATTGAGTCGAGTATTTTAGCAAAAGCAAATGCTGCGCTGAGTCGTTATGGCGAAGCGCAAGCGATGGGATTTTCGTTGCCGGCTTTACCGGGGGTGGGGACCGTCGCAGGTGTTGAGTTTTATATTCAAGACACCTTGGGGCGAAGTCCTGCGCAATTGGCCAGTGTGATGCGGGCTACCGCAGTAGAAGCCGCAGGCGTTCCGGAACTAGCCGCTGCTTTTAGTACTTATCGTGCGGATGTACCACAACTGTTCGTTGATGTTGATAGACAGAAAGCAAAAGTGCAGGGGGTACAATTGAATAGTATTTTTACCACGCTGCAAACGATGCTAGGCTCTAAATACGTCAATGATTTTAACCGTTTTGGTAAGGTCTTTCGGGTATACATGCAAGCCGAAACTGAATATAGAAACTCTGAACAAGATATTTCTCGTTTCTATATTCGCAATAAGTTTGATGAAATGGTCCCTCTAACAACTTTGGTGACTGTTGAGCCTAAATTGGGGCCGGAGTATATCAACCAATTTAACTTATATGGCGCAGTGAAAATGAATGCTTTCCCAGCACCGGGCTATAGTACAGGGCAAGCGATTGAAACGGTTAAACGAATTGCGGAAAATAGTTTTCCGGTCGGTTATACCTACGAGTGGTCAGGGCAAACTTATCAGGAGTTAAAAGCTGGTAATTTGGCACCGCTTATTTTTTCTCTAGCCCTCATTTTTACCTATTTGTTCTTGGTCGCTCAGTACGAAAGCTGGACGATACCTATTTCAGTGATGCTTGCGGTACCTATCGCGATTTTAGGGGCTTTTGTTTACATTTGGATTATGGGTTCCGATGTGAACTTATATACTCAAATCGGCTTGGTTTTATTGATCGGTTTAGCCTGTAAGAATGCTATTTTGATTGTTGAATTTGCCAAGCAATTGCGAGAAAGCGGTATGACAATTCGAGATGCTGCGGTAAAAGCTGCTCGCCTACGTTTTCGAGCCGTATTGATGACTGCCTTCTCGTTTATTCTTGGGGTGATCCCCTTAGTGATTGCGACTGGTGCAGGGGCGGCTAGTCGCGTGTCTTTGGGTTATGCGGTGATGGGCGGGATGATCGCAGCCACCCTTGTTGGGACTTGTCTGGTGCCCGTTTTTTACGTAATGATGCAAAGTATGAGAGAAAAAGTAAAAGGTAAACAAGACATTATCGAATAATAGTCCAATGACTAACTTAGATAAAAAGCGGAAATCAGTTGATGATTTTCGCTTTTTACCTAGAACACGCGTAAATGAATTTATTTGAAGTGAAGTAAAGCTAAAAATAGTAGGGCTAACGGATTTGAATTATTCTTGCTCGGGGTCGAAGAAATAACAACAGCGAAGTTTAGGGTCGAAATTCTTAATTAGCGCCTGCGGTACGTCTTCCCATTTTACAGTTTGACTAATTTTGACGTCTGACTTACTGAGATCGATGACGCTAGCATTGCTGAAGCTTTTACCTTTTTCTAAAAGTAAAACTCTCGGTTTAAGTTTTTGTTTAGGGTTGCTCGACATCACCATTGCATAAGTTTGATCGGATAAGCTTACTATGGAGCCGGGGGGGTAGATACCTAAAGTATTCATTAACTGCTCTAAGTATAACTTGTTATATTTTGTTCCTGCATACTTATAGAGAAAGGCGAAGGCTTCTTGAGGTGTGAGTTTTTTCTGATTTGGTAAAGGTGAACATAGGTGTTCAAAAGCATCAACAATCGACAGTAACTGAGTGGTTTTATCTAGCTCTTTTGCTTTTAAACCTTTTGGGTAGCCGCTACCATCTAATCGTTCATGATGATTTAGCACCATCGGCAGAATTTCTTTTGGAAATGAACCTGCTTTTTTAATCAGGTCAGCACTAAATTTAGGATGAGTTTCAAAAAAACTCTGTTCTGCGGATTCCCATTCATTGGGTTTTCTGCGGATCTGCTGGGGAACTTTGAGTTCGCCAATGTCATGAACCATCGCCGCAATACACAACATCGAACATTCTTTCTCAGTAAAACCTAAATTCTTGGCCACTAAAGCAGAGAGAACAGCGACATTTACGCTGTGGAAAAAAATATCTTCTTCGCTACTGGGTTCCAAAATAACATAAACACTATGTGGTGATTTAGATTTAAACATCAGTTGTAAAGTGATATTTATTTGTTCGAATATACTGTAATAAGCTTCTTCAGGTTTATTGGTAAATTTAGTCAAGGCCAGACGAAAACTCTCTGAATTACGTAAGAATGCTTTATTCGCACGTTTTTGAGCGTGCCTTAATTCTTCTAGTATTGCTTGTTCCGGATCGATTTCTGCGATTGCTTCTGGTGCTTGCTCGTCGGTCGTAGCCGTGGTCACTAAGTTAACGTTAACGGTTGATTTATTGGGGAAAACTGTAATCACATCTAGGCCTAAAGAACGAACAACAGTTAATTGTTCTTCATTTTTTATTTTGAAGCTATTTCGCATAAAAGGGTGGGCAGTCCAACCAATCGGTAAGCTAATATAATGACCAACCTGTAAGCTGTTGGTGGGGATTTCTACTTTAGACATAAGCCCGTTACATAAATTCCTTTTCCTTATTGTAGTTAATACCTTAGTTTTTATAAATGCTTTAAGCTGTATAATTAGTCGCTTAGCCGAATTAATGACGTTACAATTACCCTCAAGCCGAAAATCTTGGTATAAACCTGCCTCTCTTGCAGGATCGCTCTTAAAATCGAGTACAGTATTTACTGAATGAAAAACAAACATATAACCTTAGCTATTACTGGCGCGTCCGGTGTTATTTATGCTATCCGGGTACTTGAGTTGCTCATCGAAAAGCAATTTACAGTGCATTTATTGATATCTAGTGCGGCAAAGGTCGTTATTGCAACGGAATTAGGCGAACAGTGGCCAACCGCAAAAGATAAAGTAGAACAGTTCATGCAGGAACGTTTTAAAGCTCAAAAAGGGCAAATTTTGTTACCTGGTAAAACGGATTGGTTTTCGCCGGTCGCTTCAGGTTCTGCTGCACCTAAAATGATGTTGGTGTGTCCTTGTAGTATGGGAACTTTGGCATCAATTGCGATGGGCCTATCAGATAATCTGCTGGAGCGAGCTGCTGATGTTGTCATTAAGGAAAAGGGACGTTTAGTCTTAGTGCCGCGGGAAATGCCTTTTTCTGCGATTCACTTAGAAAATATGTTGAAGCTCGCCAGAATAGGGGTTGATATATTGCCAGCTTGCCCTGGTTTTTATCACAACCCACAAAGTATTGAGCAACTCGTCGATCATGTGGCCTCAAGGATCCTCGATCATTTAGGGGTAGATAATCAGCTGGTAGGGCGTTGGGGATATGCTCAATAGAAAACAGGTGTATGTTGTTACACCTGTTTGAGTTGTCAGTTTTCTTCAGAGTTTTCCGTACAATCTTGTTGAATACAGTGCCCATAAAGATAAAGACTATGATTAGTGAGTTGAATACCATTGTTTTTAGCAATGTCGCGCTGGCGTTGCTCGATCACTTCGTCGTTAAATTCGATGACCTTCCCACAATCAAGACAAACTAAGTGGTCATGATGATTTTGAGTATTTAACTCAAATACTGACTTTCCGCCTTCGAAGTGGTGACGCGTAACAATACCTGCATCATCAAATTGATTCAGTACTCGATAAACGGTTGCAAGGCCAATTTCTTCGCCTTGTTCAAGTAGTAATTTATATAAATCTTCGGCACTGATATGCTGGTTATTCGGTGTTTGTAGCAAATCCAGAATTTTCATTCTGGGTAGCGTAATTTTAAGACCCGCTTTTTTTAGTGCGTGATTATTATCAGACATAGGTGATTTTTATCCCTTGCTGTTATCCATTCCATAACTGCCCGTAGTATACGGGCTTACGCACTAAACACAAAGCCCCAAGCTAAAAACTTGCTGCATTGATGTGGGTTAAGCCAGCGAATTTGTGCACTTGGCTTCGTTTTCGCGATGAACCACTACTCGTAGTGACTCGCCGATTACTGATGAAGCTCGCACATAGACTAGCGATGATAGTCACTAGGAAAAACTGACAGGTTTATTCCCGCTATGCCCTCTAACAGTATGCTGTAATAGTTTGTTTCTACATAAGCGCTGCAGATAGATGTGAACTCTTGCAATCAAAGTGGAGCTAAAATGGAACGCTCTGTTAGTTTAACCGCTAATTAGTTTGGCTGAGGTTTTGTTTGTAACGTTTAATGACTTTACGGACATAATCTTGGGTTTCTTGGTAAGGAGGGATCTTAAAACCATAGCGTTTTACGGTATTTTCTCCTGAATTGTATGCGGCAAGCGCTAATTGCAGCGATTGGAACTCATCTAATAACCAGCGAAGATAACGGCTCCCGGCCTCTATATTTTGCTCTGGAACAAAGGGATCGGTGACTGAAAATCGTTTTGCCGTTGCAGGCATTAATTGCATTAAGCCCATCGCGCCACTGCGTGAAACAGCATTGTTTTTATAATTAGATTCAGTTGCAATGATGGCATGGATTAAGGCCGGATCGAGATTGTATCGCTTTGCGGTGTCAATAATCAGTTGTTGATAAGCATTGTTGTTGAGTGGATTTGGGGCCTGTACGATGGATTTTGGTTTTGCAAATGCTTTCGGGGTGCGCATTAACAAACGCCATTTTGAGTCTTTTTTCTCTTGAGAAAAATGCATAACCCCTTGTTGGTCCTGATAAAACCAAACATCGGCATAGCTAGAAAAAGACACTATCAGTGAAATTAATAACAGTAATTTTGGCAATGCTCAACACCTCTAGCCAAAGTTAAGCATAATTATTGCCAATTGTGTTAGTTTATTAAAGAAAAACTGGGCTTTGCCCAGTCACTTAATCTTCTAACTCAGCCAAACACATCTCTTGGTAGACTTGCTGACACCAAGCTTTCACGCGTTCTTGAGTTAACTCCGGCTGGCGATCTTCGTCAATGCCTAAGCCTACAAAATGTTTATCGTCAGCTAAGGCTTTAGATTCTTCAAAATCGTAACTCTCAATTGGCCAATGTCCAACAACGGTAGCACCTTTATTCACGACGATATCGTTGATGGTACCCATCGCATCTAAGAAATACTCAGCGTAGTCTTCTTGGTCGCCGCAGCCGAAGATCGCAACCAGTTTTTCTGAGAAGTCAATTTGTTCCAGGTCAGGGAAAAAATCATCCCAATCACATTGTGCTTCCCCATAATACCAAGTGGGGATCCCTAATAGGATCAGTGAAAATTCATCAATGTCTTCTTTGGTCGACTTGGCGATATCTTTCACTTCAACTAGTTTTTTACCTAACTCTTTTTGGATCATTTGTGCAACGGCTTCGGTGTTGCCGGTGTCACTGCCAAAAAATATACCTACGCTTGCCATATTTTTCACCTGTATTACAAACTATTGATTTATTGAAAATTGACTATTCAATATTTTTTCAATCAATTCACTTCTGCTAATACCTGATTCGTCAGCTAATTGATTCAGTTTTTCGAATAGGTGTTGTTCAACTTTTAATTCTATTCTTTTAAGCCCATTTGCACGATCTCGTTTAAGTTGATTTCGTTTGTTGGCTTTCAATTGATCTTTGCGTTCTAAGGGGTTGGTTCTTGGCCGACCCACTCTTTTTTCGCTCGCAAATAGATCAATTGTGGTTCGATCTGTATTTTGTTTTGCCATTACTTTTAGAAACAACCGTTTAGCCTAAACCACTACCTTCCCAAGATAGCTGAATTAAGCCTTTTGCGACAAAGCCTGCACATCCTAAAAACAATACTAACCATACAACGGCGCGGCCGAAGGGGGGAACATTGCCTTTTTTGAGTACATCTTGAATAGCCATGCCAATAAGAAAAAATAAAATAACAAAGCCAATCGTTAAGGCAAGGCTTTCTATTTGATCGATGTATTGAGCAAACATGGCTATCCTCGGGAGAAAATTCGACGCGCACTATATCACAAAGCACAGCGAGGTGTTAAATATGCGTGCCTAAAAAACGCTCAGTCAAACGATTGAAAGTAGCAGGTTTTTCGGCATGTAGCCAATGTCCGGTCGCCGTTATTACTTTTAATTCAGCTTTGGGGAACTGTTGTACGGTACTGAGTTGCTGCTGACTAACAATATAATCCGAATTTTGTCCTTTGATAAACAAACAAGGCTGATTAAAGACGCCTAAAGGTTCCCAGTCAATAATGTTGTGGTAGCACCGAGATAATCGTTGGACATCAAATAACCAAGTCCAACCATTTTCTGCTTTAATTAAGGACTTAAGCAGAAATTGTCTAACACTTGGTTCATTAATATAGTGGGCTAACAATTGGTCAGCTTCGCTTCGACTGGTTACGGTGGCTACATCAAAGCTGTTTAAACCGCTAAATACCGCTTGGTGGTTATGTTGGTAGGCGACAGGTGCAATGTCTACCACCACAATTGCAGACACCAGGTCAGGGTAAAGCTGGGCGGTGGCCATTGCGACTTTCCCCCCCATCGAATGGCCGACAATAGCACATTGCTCAATCGCCAGTTGGTCGCATAGATCTTTTATGCTATTCGCTTGGGTTTGGTAATTCATTGATTCGCTGCGTGGTGAGAAGCCATGATTGAGCGCATCAACACTAATCACTTGATAATCATTTTCAAGCAAATGTTTCGCTAATATACCTAAATTAGATAAGCTGCCAAATAGGCCATGAATTAGTAAAACGGGGTAGCCCGTTCCTTGTTGTTTGTAGTGCAATTTCAAAATTTACCCTCTGCTCATTCGTCGACTAGTCTGCCTATCTCTCCTCGTATCTACAAGCCCTAAAAGGTGAGTTTAGTGGGCAAAATTTCAGCTTTTAATAGACTTATAAGGGATTAATGATGAGTTATTAACTTTGCTATGTATAATAAATCCATATTTAATCTGGCTTTATAAATAAAATGGCAATGAAGACTATAGAAATTGAAGATGACTTGTATTTATACATTGCGGGACAAACTCAGCACATCGGCGAAAGCGCCTCTGATATCTTAAGACGCTTACTGGATGCACAATCCCAATTAAATGCCAGCTCAGAGTTAAATGATGCTCGCGTTGGTTCTCAAGCACTACCGTCTGTGCCAGCAGAACCAGTGATGGGCGAAGATGTCGAAGCGGATAAAGTTATTTCTTCTATACAGCATGTTGAATTTGATTTTTCTGGTATCGCAGAAGCGGGCAGCTCCACCAAACGATTTTTAGCGTTACTCTCTCAACTTTACTGCTTAGACCACTCTCGTTTTGCTAAAGCTTGTGTGATTAAGGGGAGTAAGCGGGAGTACTTTTCTCAAGCGAAAGAAACATTGTTAGCCTCTGGGAAAACGAGTAAGCCCCAAGCCATTCCTGCCAGCCCTTACTGGGTGATCACCAATACTAATACAGCCCGAAAACGTTACATTCTTCAGCATGTCGCTAGTGAGATGGGCTTGCAAGCAATACAAATAGAGCGTGTATGCGAGGCGCTCTAAACTTTTTTATTTTATAACTTAAGCAACGGAGACGCTATTAATGGCTATTCATCCTTTAGCAGGTAAGCCAGCTCAGGCTGAGCACCTAGCAAACATCCCACGTCTGGTCGCAGATTATTATTTGCTTGAACCCGATGTGAATGTACGCGAACAGCAGGTGGCATTTGGTACATCAGGACACCGCGGAAGTTCGAGTCAGCGGGCTTTTAATGAAAACCATATTTTGGCGGTCAGTCAGGCGATTGCAGAATATAGGGCAGAGCAGGGCACAACTGGTCCTCTATATATAGGTAAGGATACTCATGCTTTATCTGAACCAGCATTTTGCTCGGCAATTGAAGTGTTTGCTGCGAATGGTGTTGAGGTTCGCTATCAGGAAGGCTTGGGCTATACCCCAACGCCAGTTATTTCACATGCGATTTTGGCCTACAATCGTTTAGGTAAAGAACAAGCAGATGGCGTAGTGATTACACCTTCTCACAATCCACCAGAAGACGGTGGCTTTAAATATAATCCGCCAAATGGCGGCCCCGCCGATAGTGACGTGACCAAGCTTGTACAAGATCGGGCCAACGAAATTTTAGCCAATGATCTAAAAGACGTGAAACGTTTAAGCTACGACGCTGCGATTAAAATGCCGTCAATTGAAGCGATTGATTACATCAAACCTTACGTAGACGATCTAGCCAATGTATTGGATATGGATGCGATTGCTAAAGCAAAAGTTAAAATTGGTGTTGACCCTCTTGGTGGAAGTGGGATTGCTTATTGGCCTGTGATTGCCGAGACTTACGGTTTAGATATTGAAGTTGTTAATAAACGGGTAGATCCGACGTTCTCATTTATGACTTTGGACAAAGACGGTCAAATCCGTATGGATTGCTCGTCGCCTTATGCGATGGCGAGTTTAATTGCGCTTAAAGACAAATTTGATGTCTCGGTTGCCAATGATCCTGATTATGATCGCCATGGTATTGTCACCAAAAGCAGTGGTCTGTTAAACCCTAACCATTATTTAGCGGTCGCCATTGATTATCTGTTTTCTCACCGCGAGCAATGGCCTGCCACTGCCGCTATTGGCAAAACACTAGTGTCCAGTTCAATGATCGACCGTGTTGCCGTAAAACTTGGCCGCGAGTTAAAAGAAGTGCCAGTTGGCTTTAAGTGGTTTGTTGATGGTTTGTTCGATGGCAGTATTGCTTTTGGTGGAGAAGAAAGTGCTGGCGCTTCTTTTCTTCGCAAAGATGGTGGCGTTTGGAGTACTGATAAAGACGGCATCATTTTAGCCCTGCTGGCTGCCGAGATTATTGCAGTTACAGGCAAGGATCCTGGTGAACACTATCAAGCTTTTGTCAATCAATTTGGTGAACCTTGTTATAAACGTATTGATGCACCTGCGAGTATCGAGCAGAAGGCAGTACTAAGCGCACTTGATCCAGCCATGGTGGAAGCTCAAACTTTAGCTGGCGAGCCGATCATCGCTAAGTTGACTCGTGCTCCGGGTAATGATGCAGCTATCGGAGGACTTAAAGTTGTCACCGAGAATGGTTGGTTTGCGGCACGCCCTTCGGGCACTGAAGCGATCTATAAGATCTATATGGAAAGTTTTAAGGGTGAACAACATTTAGCCCAGATAGAACAAGAAGCCCAAAGCATCGTTTCGGCGGCCTTAGCGAAAGCTGGTCTATAAGGCCGCTGTCACACCATGTGAATTTAAATTCATATGGTGTGACTTTTTATTCGATGAAAACGTATGCCAGCTGTATTAAATTGCACAAGCTGTAATATTCTTGTTACAAAGTGCTCCTACAATAACCAAGCTGAAAATGTATTTAAACCTGCTCCCAAGACCCCGTATTAATTGATTCCGATCAACATTTTTTGTGATTTGCCAATGAAAGCATTTTCAAGCTCTAGGCTTTTCTAGGGTTTTCTTTACACTTCGTTTCAGTTCTTTTAGTTAAAATGTACTTTTGTAAATAAATGCATAAAAATTTAGTGTTGCGAGAGGCTTTTTTAACTAAATGTGATGTCGAACGTATATAATATTCGTTTGCATCGGTAACATGAGCTTGGAAATTTTTCCGGGCACTTGAAATTCACGACTAGCATTTGTTGTTCGGTTAACCAACTGATGCTACGTTTGAAGATGTCACCACAAAGGTTAGATACAAAGGAAATCCACATGGCCGCTAAAAAGGCAAAAGCAAAAAACGCATTAGCGTTATCGAAAGAGCAATTTAAAGATTCAATCCTGAAGCATTTGCGCAGTACGCTCGGTACTGACGAAGGACGCGCTAATAATAAGGCGTGGTGGAAAGCAACATGTTCGTCAGTCAACGAGTTGGTCTTTGAGCGTTTAACTGAAACCTCAAAAGCAAATGCAGAAAATGATTCAAGGGCTGTTCATTATTTTTCTTTAGAATTCTTGATGGGTCGTTTAACGGTCAACAATCTGCATAATGTTGGTGTTTTCGAAGCCGCTCGCGATGCGTTGAGCGATTTAGGCAAAGATATTAATGACATCTGCGATGAAGAACCAGACATGGCCCTTGGGAATGGTGGTTTAGGTCGTTTGGCGGCTTGCTTCATTGACTCTTTAGCGACTTTAAATTACCCCGCGGTCGGTTATGGCATTCACTATGAACATGGTTTATTCCGTCAAGAAATTCAAGGCGGTCGCCAAATTGAACGCCCCGATAGCTGGCGCGAGTATGGTAATCCTTGGGAAATTTGCCGTCCAGAGTCAGTTCAGGAAGTCCCTTTGTACGGTTATGTAGAAACCGTATTCGGTGAAGATGGCAAAATGCGTAAAGTTTGGCACGCGGGTCGTCAAATTAAAGGTGTGCCATGGGATATTCCAGTGGTTGGCTACGAGGCTAAAACTGTGAACGTATTACGTTTGTGGGAATCTAAAGCCGCTGACTTCTTTGATTGGGATGTATTTAATGCCGGTGGTTATATCGATTCTCAGGCGGAGAAATCTCAAGCCGAAGCGGTCTCTAAAGTACTTTATCCAAATGATGAAAGTGAACAAGGTAAAGAGCTTCGCTTGATTCAGCAATATTTCTTCTGTGCTTGTTCACTGAAAGATATTATTCGTCGTTATAAACGTAATCACACCGACTTCTCACAGTTTTCTAAGCAAGCGGTAATCCAGTTAAATGACACTCACCCAACTGTCGCTATTCCTGAATTGATGCGTATTCTGATCGATGAAGAAGGGCTGGTATGGGACGACGCTTGGAAAGTATGTAGCGAAACCTTCGCTTATACTAACCACACTCTATTGCCTGAAGCTTTAGAAAAATGGGCTGTTTACTTGTTCGAGAAAGTCTTACCTCGTCACCTTGAAATCATTTATGAAATCAACCGTCGCTTTTTAGAAGATCAAGTTGAAGCAAAATGGCCTGGTAACGATGAAATGAAGCGCCATTTGTCTATCATCGAGGAAGGTGAAACACGGATGGTCCGCATGGCTTACTTATGTGTTGTCACTTGTTTCAAAACCAACGGTGTGGCAGCAATGCACTCTGAATTGGTAAAACAGGATCTATTCCCCGAATTCAGTGAATTATGGCCAGAACGTTTTGAAAACGTCACAAACGGTGTCACGCCTCGTCGCTGGTTGCTCGCTTGTAATGAAGAGTTGGCTAGTATGTATACCGACTTAGTTGGCGATCAATGGCCTCGTGATCTGACTTTATTGAGTAAAGCCAACGCTTTTGCGGATGATGCTAAATTCCAGAAGCAATTCATGGATATTAAACACACCAAAAAAGTTCAACTGGCTAAAGTAATCCAAGAGCTATGTGATGTTGAAGTCGATCCAAATGCGATTTTCGATATTCAAATCAAGCGTCTTCACGAGTACAAACGTCAGCATCTAAACGTGCTACACATTTTGGCCCTATACCGTCGCTTGTTGGAAAATCCTAATTATGAAATGAACAAACGTGTGTTCATCTTCGGTGCGAAAGCGGCACCGGGTTACAAGCTAGCTAAAGACATCATTTACGCTATCAACAAGATCGCTGATAAAGTTAATAACGATGAGCGTATTCAAGGTAAGTTGAAAGTCGTATTCCTACCAAATTACCGGGTTACACTGGCTGAAAAATTATTCCCAGCTGCAGATGTTTCTGAGCAGATTTCTACTGCCGGCTATGAAGCTTCCGGCACTGGTAACATGAAATTTGCGCTGAACGGTGCATTAACTTTAGGTACTCTTGATGGTGCGAACGTTGAAATTGCTGAAGAAGTGGGCGAAGACAACATCTTCATCTTCGGTTTAAATTGTGACGAGGTGAAGGCACTTAAAGCAGCTGGCTACAATCCATGGGATTACTATTACGGTAACCCAGAATTGAAAGCGGTTCTTGATTGGTTAGAAACTGACTTCTTTACGCCTGGCGCACCAGGTGAGTTGTCAGCGATTAAGCACAGCCTGTTAGAAGGTGGTGACCCTTACCTATGCTTGGCTGATTTTGCGTCTTACTCTGAAGCAAATATCGCAGTTGATAAGCTATACAGCGACAAAAAAGAATGGGCACGTAAAGCAATTATCAACTCAGCGTCTGTCGGTAAATTTAACTCTGACCGCTCAATTGAAGATTATGTTGATCGTATCTGGCATCTTGAAAAAGTCTTGCCTAACTAAGCTCAGTTTATGAGATACAAAAGGGGGACTTGGTCTCCCTTTTTTTATGTCTATAAAAACCGCATACTGTGTTGTTCTTAACAGAAATGAAGGGATGAGATGTGTCAAAAACCGCATTATTAAAACAAGGTATATTGGCCTATACGCTCGCATCACCACGAAGTACAGATACCTTTAGCTTTTACTTGCAGAATAAAACCAAGGTTACAGTGAAGGGAGCAGGGTTATTTTTATTTGAACCGAAGACGACTGCCCAGCGGGTGGTGATTTTATCTGCGGGGATCCATGGTAATGAAACCGCGCCGATTGAGTGTTTAGATGTTTTGGCTTCTCAGATATTGAGCGAGCAATGGCTTATTTCTCAACCGACTTTAATTATTTTGGGAAATCCGCCAGCCATGATTGAAGCAAAACGAGAATTATCGGTGAACCTCAATCGTTTGTTTACCGGACAATATCAACAGTACCCGGTATGTTATGAAGTGAATCGGGCAAAACAACTGGAACAAATGGTGGCGGATTTTTACCAGCTATATCCTAAGCTGACGCGTTATCATCTTGATCTACACACCGCAATACGCGCATCCAAATACCCTAAGTTTGCAGTTTACCCTTACACTCATGCAAAAGCTTGGAAGCTTAGTAGCTTAGCGCTGTTACAAGCCTGTGGTGTAAATTGCGTATTATTCTCAAATCAAGCAGCGGCAACATTTAGTTTCCACAGTAGTTTTGTTCATGGCGCAATAGCATTTACCGTGGAATTGGGTAAAGTCCAGCCTTTTGGGGAAAATGATTTGTCAAACTTGGCTGACTTACAATGCAGCCTGATTCGTTTAATGAGTGCTGAGCCATTGGATATATGGAATTTTCAAGCTGAGCAGGCTCAGCTGTTTGAAGTGAGCGATGTGATTGAAAAAACCAGTTCAGAATTTCGGTTTAATTTTAGCCCAGAACAAGCCAATTTTAGTGAGTATCCAAGTGGCTATTTATTAGCCCGTGATGGCGTAAACAATATCGTTATTGAGGACGGTCCGAAAGCAATAGTTTTTCCAAATGATAAAGTTGCCATCGGTCAACGCGCAGTTCTGTTGGTAAAAAAAATGAGTCGTCAGTCGCTTTCCCGGGCGTATGTTTCTGGGAAGCTGGTTTAATAAATTTGCAAGAGAGTTGAATGATATATAATCAGGTTTGATTTCTACAGAGTTAAATTTTTATATTCAACCATCTGCTTAACAGGAAGCGCTGTTGTTTAAATGATTTTTAGATGATTGATTTGTTACAACGAAAGGCATGCAGAAGGGCTTTTTGGCGTGATATAATCCCGTCAAATTTTAATACCTTGTGTTGGGACAACGGATTTATGATCCCGAAGTTAAGCCCTAAAAATTCTCTTGAGTCTCTGTATTTAGATTATTTACAAAAACTTGAACAATCATCTTTCACTGGTGAGATAGCAACCTCTTACGCGAGTCGTTTGTCTGTGGCGACAGATAACTCGGTGTATCAGTATTTACCACAAGCGGTGGTGTACCCGAAAGGCACTGCGGACATCAAGCAGCTTTGTCGGATCGCTTCAGCTTCGTCTTTTGAAAGTATTAAATTAACACCGCGTGGTGGTGGTACTGGTACCAACGGTCAATCTTTAACCGAAGGTATTGTGGTTGATTTGTCCAAGTTTATGAACCAGGTATTAGAGCTAAATGTTGAACAACGTTGGGTGAGAGTGCAGACTGGCATCGTAAAAGACCAACTTAATGCAATTTTAAAACCCCATGGTTTATTCTTCTCGCCGGAACTCTCGACCAGTAATCGGGCAACTCTTGGAGGCATGATCAATACTGATGCCTCAGGACAGGGTTCGATGGTTTATGGCAAAACCAGTGATCATGTATTGTCGCTCATTGCGGTGTTGGCCAATGGTGAGGAACTAAAAACCGGCAGATTAGCTGTTGATCAGCTTGATCAGCAGCGTCCTTCGCTTCGTCCTATATTTGATGCGGTCAAGCATGCCTGTATCGATAAACGGCAGCTCGTAGAAGATAAGTTTCCTAAGTTAAACCGTTTTCTAACTGGCTACGATTTAAAAAATGCCTACCATGCGCAGAGTGATAGCCTCGATTTAACGCGTATCTTATGTGGCTCTGAAGGCTCTTTAGCTTTCATTACTGAAGCTACACTTGATTTAACCGAAATTCCCAAATTCAGAAGTCTAATTACGGTTAAGTATGATGCCTTTAGTTCAGCGCTACAGCACGCCCCCAGTTTGGTTGCTGCTCAAGCATTATCGGTCGAAACGGTTGACTCGAAAGTGCTTAATCTTGCTCGCCAAGATGTCGTTTGGGAGAGTGTAAAAGAATTGATCCGAGATGTACCAGAGCATGATCTGCAAGGTATTAATATTGTTGAGTTTGCCGAAAACGATATTGAACTTCAAGGGCAAAAAATTGCGGCACTGGAAGCGATACTATCTCAAGCTGACGCTCGCGAACTTGGAGTGATTGGTTTTCAACGCTGTGACGATTTAACCAGCATCAACGCGATTTACAATATGCGTAAAAAGGCTGTAGGTTTACTGGGGAATACCGATGGTGCTGCAAAGCCTGTTGCTTTCACCGAAGATACCTGCGTCCCACCAGAGAACCTCGCTGACTATATTACTGAGTTCCGCGAGTTATTGGACTCAAAAGGTTTACAATACGGCATGTTTGGCCATGTTGACTCTGGCGTATTGCATGTTCGCCCTGCTTTGGATATGTGCGATCCTCAGCAAGAAATTTTGATGCGCGAAATTTCTGACCAAGTGGTTGCCTTAACCGCTAAATACAAAGGCTTAATGTGGGGAGAGCACGGTAAAGGCTTTCGGTCGGAGTATGGTCCCGATTTTTTTGGGGATGAGCTATTTGCAGAATTACGTAAAATCAAAGCCGCCTTTGATCCGCATAACCAAATTAATCCCGGAAAAATCTGTACTCCTTTACACAGCGACGAGCATTTAGTCTCAGTTGATGGCACAAAACGAGGTCAATACGATCGAGAGATCGCCATTGAAGTAAGAGATAGCTATAAAAATGCCATGGATTGTAATGGTAATGGCTTATGTTTTAATTATGATACGGCTAGCCCGATGTGCCCATCTTTTAAAGCAACAGGAGACCGACGCTACTCTCCCAAAGGTCGTGCGGGTTTGATGCGCGAATGGTTACGGCAATTAGCGAACTTAAAAATAGATCCATTAGAGCAAGAGCAAAAACTCAAAACTCGCTTTGTTGCTCCGGATAATTTGTTGTTAAAAATTCGAAATAGCATCGCCAAGAGTAAAGGTGAGTATGACTATAGCCATGAAGTATATGATGCGATGCAAAGCTGTTTGGCTTGTAAAGCCTGTACTACGGGCTGTCCAATTAAGGTTGATGTGCCGACTTTTCGTTCGCGCTTCCTAAATATTTATCATGGCCGTTATCTACGACCCATTAAAGATTATTTTGTTGCTTATGTTGAAAGCTATGCTCCACTGATGGCAAAAGCGCCAAGACTCTTTAATCAGTTGATGGCACCGCAGTGGGTCGACGCCTTGGTGACCAAAACCATTGGTATGGTTGATATTCCCAAGCTTAGTTTTCCAACCTTAAAACAACGGATCCCCGAATCCTTAGTTAGTCAGTATGACTATAAAATATTGCAAAATTTAAGCGAGCAACAAAAGCAACGTACAGTACTCATTGTACAAGATCCCTTTACCAGTTTTTATGAAGCGGAATTGGTGGAAGATTTTATAAAGTTAGCCCAGAAATTAGGGTTTAATCCGGTATTGTTACCATTTAAGCCCAATGGTAAACCTCAGCATATTAAAGGCTTTTTAAGTAAATTTGAAAAATCTGCGCAAACTTCAGCTGACTTTTTGAATCAGGTGAGTGAATTAAATATACCAATGGTGGGCGTAGAGCCTGCCTTGGTATTGTGTTATCGCGACGAATATTTGCATGCTTTGGGAGATAAACGCGGCAACTTTGAGGTTCAAGTTGTTCAAGAATGGCTGCAGCAGGTTCAAGTTTCTCAAGATTTGAGCTTTGGCGTGAGTGATCATGAGCCGTGGTACTTATTTGGTCACTGTACCGAAAAAGCATTAAAAGCAGATGCTTTTGCTCAGTGGCAACAGGTATTTCAATACTTCGATGCTCAGCTGCAAGATGTTGCTGTTGGTTGTTGTGGAATGGCTGGTACCTATGGTCATGATGCCAAGCAGTTGGCAACTTCTAAAGCGATTTATGATTTAAGCTGGAAACATAAAATGGCAACTTTACCGGTAGAACGTATTATGGTGACTGGCTATTCTTGTCGTAGCCAGGTGAAACGCATCGAAGGTCACAAACCAAAACATCCGCTGCAGATATTATTGGAGATTTTAGTTTGAGTATATGGCAGTTACCGATGTCTCTGGAAAAGCTGAATGCCATGGGCGAGGGCAACATGCTCGCTTATTTAGGTATTGAGTTTATCGAGATTGGTGACGATTATTTGGTGGCAACGATGCCTGTGACAGCCAAAGTAAAGCAACCTATGGGCTTGTTACATGGCGGGGCTAGCGTGGTTCTTGCTGAAAGTATTGCAAGTTGTGCGGCCTATTGTGTTGCGGGGGACGGCGCAATGGTACTCGGCTTGGAAATTAATGCGAATCATATTAAAGCGGTTAGGAATGGCGAGGTCACAGCGAAAGCTCAGCCAATCCAGTTAGGCAAATCGATTCAAGTTTGGCAGATCAATATTACTCAACAGCAGCAATTGGTCTGTAGTTCCCGTCTCACGGTGATGGTTAAGTCAAGCTAAGCTCGCCAGACGGTTCAGTCCTTCTCTTGAGAACTGCGAACAACATCATCATGGGAATGCACCGCATCGATTAACCAGGCAAGGGGAGTTTGCGCAGTAAATTATAGCAATCGAACTCATTATCGCTTGATTCTTGCTTGTCTGAATCACCGCTAACTGCGTCATGTATCTTGTCATGAGAGCCACCAGTGACTGCGCTCCATGCCTAGTTATCGGCAGATTTATTCTGCGCAATAAGTTGATCATATAATGAGTCAGATTAGTATTAGAAAATATTAAATAGAAGGAGGCCGTTCGAAGTCTTTAACTAGTTTTGCTGTGTGGCCAGGCAGCATTGAAGCTGTTGATTTGTGCTAAGAGTTTTCCGGATTCATATTAGGGAAAGCGAACGAGTCAAAATAAAAAGGGATTTGATTGGGCAAAAATTGGTTGCGGGAGCCGGATTTGAACCAACGACCTTCGGGTTATGAGCCCGACGAGCTACCAGACTGCTCCATCCCGCGTCCGGTCTTAACTATAAAAGCTAAGTGATAGTGAATAATTAATTGGCCTAGCTATTCAAACTAGTTAATCGCTACCGAAGTAGAGATTGGTTGCGGGAGCCGGATTTGAACCAACGACCTTCGGGTTATGAGCCCGACGAGCTACCAGACTGCTCCATCCCGCGTCCGGTCTTAACTATAAAAGTTAAGTGATAGTGAATAATTATTTGGTCTAGCTATTCAAACTAGTCAATCGCTACCGAAGTAGAGATTGGTTGCGGGAGCCGGATTTGAACCAACGACCTTCGGGTTATGAGCCCGACGAGCTACCAGACTGCTCCATCCCGCGTCCGGTCTTAACTATAAAAGTTAAGTGATAGTGAATAATTAATTGGCCTAGCTATTCAAACTAGTTAATCGCTACCGAAGTAGAGATTGGTTGCGGGAGCCGGATTTGAACCAACGACCTTCGGGTTATGAGCCCGACGAGCTACCAGACTGCTCCATCCCGCGTCCGGTCTTAACTATAAAAGCTAAGTGATAATGAATAATTAATTGGCCTAGCTATTCAAACTAGTCAATCGCTACCGAAGTAGAGATTGGTTGCGGGAGCCGGATTTGAACCAACGACCTTCGGGTTATGAGCCCGACGAGCTACCAGACTGCTCCATCCCGCGTCCGGTCTTAACTATAAAAGTTAAGTGATAGTGAATAATTATTTGGCCTAGCTATTCAAACTAGTCAATCGCTACCGAAGTAGAAATTGGTTGCGGGAGCCGGATTTGAACCAACGACCTTCGGGTTATGAGCCCGACGAGCTACCAGACTGCTCCATCCCGCGTCCGTAACGAGGTGCGGATATTACGCAGAGCTCGCTTAGATTACAAGAGATAATTTCCTGTTCTTAACCAACTGCCGAATATTTGTCCGAAAGCCCCTTTTACTACTGATCCTCGTTAAAACAGGTATAATCCTTGGGTTAATTTAATTGAGTATCAAAATGGCAGATTTTTTCGCTTCGACCGCTAAAGGTTTAGAAAGCTTATGTTTAGATGAGTTAGTGGCCTTAGGGGCCGACAACTGCAAACAAACCGTCGCGGGTGTGAGTTTTACCTGTGATTGGCCTACCGCTTATAAAATATGTTTATGGACACGTTTTGCTTCGCGGATCCTGTTACGTTTGGTGGAAACCCAAGCGGACAAAGTAGATGACTTATACGATAGTGCCTATCAAGTGCCTTGGGATAAGTACTTTAGTGTCGATCAAACCTTCTCCGTGCATTGTAGTGGCACCAATCATTTCATAGACAATAGTCAGTTTGGCGCATTGAAAGTGAAAGACGCTATTGTCGACCAATATAAAGAGAACTGCGGTACTCGGCCTAATGTTGCCAAGATAGATGAAGATGCGCGGATCGTGGTGCGGATCGCAGGTAAACATTTGGCTATTTCTTTAGATCTATCAGGTAGTGGCTTACATAGACGCGGATATCGAACCGAACAGGGTGAGGCTCCGGTACGCGAAAACCTTGCCGCAGCCTTGGTCACAAGAAGTGCTTGGACAGAAAAATACCTCATCGATCCGATGTGTGGCTCGGCAACCTTACTGATTGAAGCGGCGATGCAGGCTGCCGATGTCGCGCCGGGTCTACAGCGCCAGTTTGGCTTCGAACGTTTAAGTAATTTTGCAGCGTCTGCTTGGCGGGATATTAAAGCCGATGCGCAAGCGAGAGCTGAACTTGGCTTGGCTAATTGTAAACAAAAATTGATTGGCTACGATATTGATAAACGAATGGTGGCGATAGCCAAAGCCAATATCGAGCGTGCAGGTTTAGATAAGTTGATTTCAGTACATGTACATGATGCTGCCAATTTGCCTGTAGCGCCGAGTGAACCAGGGCTAATTTTGTCAAACCCCCCCTATGGGGAGCGATTAGGTGAGTTAACCAAATTGATTGGCTTGTTTCTTTCTTTTGGTGCCAGCGTTAGACAAAACTACGGTGGTTGGCGTTTATCGCTATTTACCGGTGCGCCCGAATTACTTGATTACTTGCGCTTACGTGCCGATAAAACCTATAAGTTTTTCAATGGTTCGTTGGCTTGTGTATTAAAGATTTATCAAATTGCCGAAAGTGGTCAAGCGGAAAATCGCCAATATGCGGCTGATTTTGTCAATCGTTTAATCAAGAATCAAAAAAAGTTACAAAAGTGGATTAAACGCGAGCAGATCAGCTGTTATCGCTTATATGATGCAGACTTACCCGAGTATAATGTTGCAGTTGATCGTTACGACGATTATATGATTGTCCAAGAGTATCGAGCTCCAAAAACCATTGATCCTAACAAGGCTCGCAGACGCTTGCTGGATTTGCTTACCGGACTTTTGCAAAGCGGTTTAGTGGACAACGATAAGCTGGTGATTAAACAACGTGCTCAGCAAAAAGGGAAACAACAATACCAACGTCATAGCGATGAAAAAGAGCGGGTTGTGGTACAAGAGTATGGAGCTAAGTTCTACGTTAACTTAACCGATTATCTCGATACCGGACTCTTTTTGGACCATCGAAATATGCGGCATTATATTCAGCAACACAGTCAAGCGAAGAGCGTGCTTAATCTGTTCGCATATACGGGCTCGGCAAGTGTGCATGCGGCTTTAGGGGGGGCTAAAAAGGTCACCACAGTTGATATGTCGAATACATATCTGAACTGGGCCAAAGATAATTTCCGTTTAAACCAATTGCCAATCAATAAACACGAGTTTATTCGTGCTGATTGTATGGCCTGGTTAAAAACCCAAATATCTCAGCGCTGGGATCTGATTTTTCTTGATCCGCCCACATTTTCTAACTCAAAGAAAATGGATGAAGTATTTGATATTCAAAAAGATCACGTTGATTTGATTGTGTCGGTGGCGCGCTTGCTTAATAAGGGGGGGGATTTAATATTCTCCAATAATAAACGTCACTTTAAGCTTGACCAAGAGGCTTTAGTTAAACATGGTTTGAGCCTGGAAAATATCTCCTCGAAGTCTTTATCTGCAGATTTCGAACGCAATAAACATATCCACAATTGTTGGATGATCCACAAGGAATAGCGCTATGACTTGGGTGTTATACAGTACCGATGGTTGTCATTTGTGTGAAGATGCCAAAGCATTGATATTAGCCAGTCCTAATATCAGCGAACTGAGTGAACAAGATATTATTGATGATGAAGCTCTGACTGAGCAGTTTCGCTATAGTATTCCGGTGCTGTGTCATGTGCCTAGCCAGCAACAGTTAAGCTGGCCTTTTGATGCGAGTCAGTTAGAGCAATTTATAGAGAGTTGTACGTGTTAATTAACTTACAAGATGCAGTTTTGGCTTATGGTGATACACCTCTGCTAAACAAAGCCAATTTACAAATTAATAAGTCAGAAAGAGTATGTTTGGTCGGCCGTAATGGTGCAGGTAAAAGCTCTTTATTACAAGTGATTGAAGGTGCCGTATTACTCGATTCTGGGCAACGGCAGTTGGTGAATGATGTTGTGATTACTCGATTACAACAAGATCCGCCGCAAGCCAGTGATCAACGTATTTTTGATTATGTTGCTGAAGGTAAGCCACATATCGGTAAGTTGCTCAGTGAGTTTCATCACCTAGCTAACCATATTGGGGATGGTAGTGATGAAAAATTACTAAAACGTTTGCAAGATGTTCAGCATCATATTGATGTCGTTGATGGCTGGCAATTTGATAGTGAAATCCAAAAAGTACTTACAACCATGAAATTGGATGGTGATAAGCCTTTACAGGGTTTATCTGGGGGTTGGCTACGTAAAGTTGCATTGGCTAAAGCCTTGGCCGGTGAGCCGGATATCTTGTTGCTAGACGAACCCACGAACCACTTAGACATCACGACAATTAAGTGGTTAGAAGATTTTTTGATTAACTTTAAAGGCACCATTGTCTTTATTAGTCACGACAGAGCATTTATTCGAAAAATTGCCACGCGGATTGTAGATATTGACCGTGGCGTTCTCACTTCTTGGCCCGGTAACTATGATGCCTATCTCGAAGGTAAAATCGAATGGTTGCGGGTTGAAGAAGAGAAAAATGCCTTATTCGATAAACGCCTCGCCGAGGAAGAGAGTTGGATCCGTCAAGGTATTAAGGCCCGTAGAACCCGTAACGAGGGGCGCGTTCGTGCACTTAAGGCAATGCGTAACGAGCGTGGAGAGCGGGTTAACCGTTTGGGTACCAGCAAGATGCAAATCGATGATGGTTTGCGTTCAGGGAAAATAGTCTTTGAAGCCGAGAACATTAGTTTTAGTTACCCTAATCAACAGCCAATTATCTCTCCGGTTGATTTATTGGTGATGCGCGGTGACAAAATTGCCCTTGTGGGTGCCAATGGTTGTGGTAAATCTACATTGATTAAGATATTACTCGGCCAGTTGCAGCCAAGCAGCGGTCATGTGAAGGTAGGCACAAAACTCAGTGTTGCGTACTTTGACCAATATCGCCAAGAACTTGATCCCGAGAAAACACTTATCGATAATTTGGCCGGTGGTAAACAGGAGGTCGAGATCAATGGTGGGAAGCGCCATGTGATGGGCTATTTACAAGATTTTTTGTTTCACCCCAAACGTGCGTTTACCCCGGTGAAGGCATTGTCTGGTGGTGAAAAAAATCGCCTGATGCTCGCCAAGCTATTTTTAAAACCAGCAAATTTATTGGTGCTTGATGAACCAACCAATGATCTCGATGTCGAAACGCTGGAGTTATTGGAAGAATTAGTGAGCCAATATCCGGGTACTGTACTGTTGGTGAGTCACGATCGAAGTTTCATCGATAATACTGCCAGTCATGTTTGGTATTTTCCCGGTGAAGGGCAAGTCGATACTTATGTCGGCGGCTATTCGGAAGTACAGACTTATATCGAGCAACACCAGCAAGGGCAACGCAGCAACTCGGTACAGAAAACAGAAGTGGGTAGCCGTAGTGTTAAGCCCACTAAAAAGTTATCTTATAAATTACAACTTGAGCTTGACCAATTGCCTCAAAAGTTAGAAGCTGCCGAAAACTTACTCGAAAAGCTACAAAAACAAGTAAATGAGCCAGAGTTTTATAGTTTAGAACAAAGTTTGGTTCAGACCACCCTAAGCCAACTGAATGAAGCTGAAACAGAATTAGAAGTGCTTTATTCACGTTGGGAAGAATTGGAAGAATTAAAAAATTCATGAAGAAGTCTATTATTAATCGTTCGTTATCGCTGGTATTTGCGCCCTTATTACTTTCTGCTGGTATGGTCCATGCCGCGCAAGTTGAGGCGTACTATTTGGTTGAAGAAATTCCTATTGAAATGGCGAATGGCTTAGCAGAAGCGAATAGCAGTTTTAATGTCACCGCTGTTAGTGAGGATGGGGAGTATGTTGCGGGCAATGCCTTAACTTTTCGTAGCCCATTTCGTTTTTATGATTTCTCCGACCGCACTAGTTTTGACTACGGCTGTCAATATGCTGTAGAAGTATGTGATCTGTTTTTTGAAGGTGACAATAGTTTTTATGGTACCTATCGACATCGCTTATTTAATCAAGCCTCGGTCTTATATAAGTCTAATGTATTAGCATTCATTGCGCAGCGCAATGTCACAGGGGCTCACCTTAACGGAACTAACAGTGAGATCCCGACCTGGGACACCGTTAACGATAAGTTGTTCATTTTTGACGATAGTAGTCAGCAAACTTATACGACAGATACTCGAGTGAATCGAATTAATAGTTCGCTTGGTTGGGCTGTCGGTTACGATTCCGCACCTTTTAGTAATGGCTCTAGCTCGGTCTATACTCGAGAGTTTATTCAACGCGGGTTTGCGCTGCGCCTTAGTGACGATGCCAAAATTACTTTATTACCAACGCCATTTAGTAGTGATGGACAATTGAGTAGCGACAAAGGTGGTGTTTCGTCGGGTTTACAAGTCATTCAGAAAGACGGTAAGACGCTTGTGATTGGTTTGAGTAGTGTTAGTTACTCGAATAGCGATAGTTTTGGCGAATGTCAAACTGGTGACCAGGATTATTATTATCGCTGTTCTGGTTTTAATACGCAGGCTTGGGTGTGGGATATTACTAACGCCGACGATGGCGATGCGGTGGAAGGCGTGCCCTTGGTTGAAGGTTACGTTCGTTCTCAATATGGCGATGCACCCAATTATAATTTCATCAAGGACTACAACAGTCATGCGGATATATTTGTTGGGATCTCTTCTGACGATGTTTATGATTCAACCGTAGGTTCTCGCGGACGAGCGGTATTTTATAGCGCAAATGACGATGGAAGTTATTCACTAAATCAAATCCCTAACATTAACATCGGTGGTGATAGTGCAGACTTTGAAGACTCGGTCTCACATACTTGGGCAAATGCCGTTAATGATGCGGAATTGATGGTTGGCAACTTGCGTTATACGCAAGTGAAATCACGTAATCGCCCAGTAGAAGCTTTTGTTTATGATAATGATCAAGCTTCTAGTTCTTATCAACAAGTGGTTTGGCCACTGCGTGACTTGCCATTTAATGGCGCTAATAGCGAATTTAGTGATATTAATAATGATAATTTGATTGTCGGTTGGGTTGATGCGGATGGTGAAGAACAGCCTTCTTATAGTGGTACGACTCGTTGGCAGAGTGCAATTTTGCTAGATTTTGATCGTTATAAGAATGGTGAAAGTACCTATAACTGGAGCCTCAATTCCTTAACTTGTTATGAACAAGACGGACAACCACGGATGCCACTATATCGGATTGAGTATGCTTCTCAAATCCTCGATGACGGCACTGTTTACGCGAGTGGGTATCACTACGAAACACCGGATGACCTTATTCATGGTGTTAATCCGAGACCCGTGTTACTGCGTTTAGAGCGTAACCCTGTAGTCACTGATATCAATGATATTGCTAGTTGCCCAATGCTTGAAGAAGCGTCTTATGAGCGCCAAGGTGCAGGCGTTTCTTGGTTTGGTTTATTGTTATTACCCTTAATTTATGTGAGACGCTTCAAAAAACGTTAATCTTTTTGTTGGTTGTAACAAAAAGATCAAATGCTTAGCGAATACTTAAAAATTTGTTTTTGATCTTTGTAAAACGATAGGCGATAGTAGAACGGTGGTCCTAAACGGACCGCTGGTTTATTTTCTGATCTTGATGAGGAATAGTCTATGAAAAGACAAAAACGCGATCGTTTAGAAAGAGCGCATGCCAAAGGTTATCAAGCAGGGTTATCTGGTCGTTCTAAGGAGACCTGTCCGTACGGAGGAGTTGACGCGAGAGGGCATTGGTACGGAGGATGGCGCGAGGCGCTTGAAGAACGCGTTTCAGGATTAGACAATCATTAATGAATAAAAAAAGCCCTGTTGGTTAACAGGGCTTTTTTATAGGAGATGATTTACTTAGAAGCTTGATGTGTCAGTAAATAAACCAACTTTCAGGTCATTTGCGGAATAAATTTCTCGCCCATCGACCTCTACAACACCATTGGCAATACCCATCACTAATTTGCGCATGATTACGCGTTTCATTTGGATTTTATAGGTCACTTTCTTTGCTGTGGGTAAGACTTGTCCAGTAAATTTAACCTCACCAACACCCAGAGCTCGTCCTTTTCCTGGACCGCCACTCCAACCTAAGAAAAACCCAACTAACTGCCACATCGCATCGAGCCCGAGACAACCTGGCATCACTGGGTCGCCAGGAAAGTGGCAACCAAAAAACCATAAATCTGGATCAATATCTAATTCGGCAATAATTTCACCATTTCCAAATTCACCACCTTCATGACTAATTTTGAGAATGCGATCCATCATTAACATATTGGGGGCAGGAAGCTTACTATTTCCTTCACCAAATAAAAGACCTTGGCTACAGTCGAGTAATTCTTGGCGTTCATAGCTAGTTTTACCTAGATCTTTTTGTGAAACCTGAGTCATGATTTAAACCTTTAAAAAATTTGCCGCTACTTTAGCGAACAGGTGTGCGCTAAACAAGTCCGATGACTAATAAATTTGTTAGAGTTTGAATACGCCGAGTATTTTTCTAAGTAAGTAAGCGAAAAAACTGTTGTTTTGGCCTTCAGGATGAATGTTTCTATGGATCTGTCCATAGACACTTTGCGCATCATATAGATCACCGGCAGGTTGATTAAAGAGTAACTGAACGGCTTGTTCAATATGCTCAATAGCAAACAACTTAAGTTTACCTTGAGTGCAGGCCTGTATCACATCGTGATTCAAATTTAACTGATTAAGGTTGGCTTGGGGAAGTATCAATGCAAAGGGGCCTGCAATCTTACTTTGTTGAGCTATCCGATAGAAGCCTTCAATTTTTTCGTTAAGCCCACCAACTGCGAGAATATTACCTTTTTGGTCGAGCGCTCCGGTTACGGCGAAGCTTTGTTTAATGGGAAGGTTCGCCAATGCGCTCATCATCACCAAAGCGCCCGCCATTGAGGCACTATCACCATCGATCTCATGGTAAGATTGTTCAAATACGATGTTACCAGACAGCGGGAAATGGTGTTCTTTGGCAAATAACTCGCTGAGATAACCTTGAATAATCATCATGGATTTTGCATGAATATTGCCGCCGAGCTCAGCTTTGCGTTCAACATCGGTAAAATCACCTTCGCCTTGGTGAGCGGTCGCAGTGATCCGGATTGGCTCTCCAAAAGACAAACCGAGACCGTTAAAGTCAATAACTGATAAGCCATTGATTTGACCTATTTTTTCACCAGAAAGCTCAATCTTAGTTTGTTGATCTCGATAAGCTAGATCACTAAATTGTTGCTGGCTATTGATGTTTCTATGTAGTGTATTTAATGCGCTGGCGAAGCCCTCGGCATTATGGTTCAGCTGTAAATGGGCCAATAAACGAAGTGGCTTGATGATGTGGAGAATATCGAGGCTGAGCAAGTCGTTATGTTCACACAAGCGTGAGGCATAACCAAGTACCGAAGTATAAAGTTTAGCATCGAGTGGTGCTAGTTTCGTATCGCTCAGCGTAGCATTAATCTGACTTAGATAGGCTTCGATATTGACACTGTTTAGTTCAACTTCACTGGGTAGTTCGGTTTCAATCAAGCTGAGTTGATATATTTCTGGGTCGAGTTCTAACAGAGCAGAGATAGCCATCGGCTCACCGAGTAATACGAGCTTCGGTTTGAAGTCTGAGGCTTCTGGTATCATTGTCGCTTTGTGACTCTTCGCTCGAGACCAATCCAAACGGGATGATTTTAAGCAAGCCTTTAATTCAAACCACAATCCGGGATCTGCTATAACATCATCACTATTGAGCACAAATACACCGTGCGGAGATTGTTGGAACAAACCTAAGTCGATGCCTGTTAAATCGGCAGCAGAGCTACCACTGCGAATTGAGCCAAACAGAGCAGCTCTTGAAAACTCTGGACACAGTATTGGCTGATGTTGGCTTTGCCAAACTTTGTAATAAGCTGAAATATCATTCGCCGGCTGTTGTTCAATTAAAGCATGATATAAGTCTTGAACAGCATCAACTAAGCCGAGTTGTTGCTGGCAGCTGTGTAGCTGTATAAATAGCGACTCATTGGCTTCAGCTTGTACGCTTATGCTCGATGCTGGCTCAGCTCTGATGAGTTCGTTTAGTTGTTGCATGAGTTGCTTAAATAACGGTAGAGAGCCTGTTTTAAGCTGAAAATAACTGGGCTGATAGGGCGTTTTTGGCCGGTACAACATGACATAGTTTGATGGAGGCGCGCTGGTTATGGTTGGTGAGCGCAACAGGGCTTGAAGTATTGACTGATGTTGTAGGTAACTGGCTGCTTGGCATAGCATGAGAGGCAGACTAGGATCTTGTGACAAAAAATAATCAAAGCTTGCTTTTGCCAAAGGCATTAAGTCTGCCCATTGGTGATGACTATTGGGAGTCACATTAGCCAAATTAAATGTAGGCTGTAGTTTATCGAGCGGTATTTCAAAGTTGGTCAAGTTGGTGTTCCCATAAAATATTAGTCGTCAGACGCGAGTCGTTAAATCACCAGTAAATCAGATTGTTATCACTTTTTATAAAACAATAACTGCTATCCAGCCAAATACCAATAATGGTAGGTTGAAGTGGATAAATGTTGGTACAACCGTATCCCAAATATGATCATGCTGGCCGTCACTATTTAATCCCGCCGTTGGACCTAAAGTTGAATCGGATGCCGGTGAACCCGCATCACCCAGTGCCGCCGCTGTTCCCACTAAAGCAACGGTTGCCAGTTCCGAAAATCCTAAAGAAATAGCTAAGGGGACATATATAGCGGCGATAATCGGGATCGTTGAAAACGATGAGCCGATCCCCATGGTGATTAACAGACCCACAATCAGTAATACTGCTGCGGCTAACATTTTATTGCTACCTAACATATCTGCGGCGCTCGATACCAAGTCGGGTACTCCACCGGTTTCTTTCATTACGGCGGCAAAGCCCGCTGCGGCAATCATAATAAAGCCAATCAAAGCCATAAGTTTTACGCCTTCAATGAATAAATCTTGGCTGTTTTGAGGGCGGATCCCTGATGCTGTCGTTAATAATAGAAAGCCAGCTAAAGCGCCGATAATGATCGAGTTACTATAAAGCTGAATCGCCAGAGCTGCGAATATAGCAATAATGTTAATCAACAGCTTTTGAGTCGGCATTGCAGGCGCGGAACTCGCCGAAGCCTTAAGCATATCACTACGATATTCGCGTGGTTTACGATAAGAAATAAAAATCGCACTCAGCAAGCCGACAACCATCCCAAGAGCCGGGATGGTCATAGCCAAGGGAAGTTGTGCTTTATCGATACTTAAACCATTGTTTTGTAGATTGGTAAATAAAAGTTGATTTAGGAAGATGCCACCAAACCCAACTGGCAACCACATATAGGTTGTAACCAAGCCAAAAGTTAAACAGCAAGCGATTAAACGGCGATCGATTTTTAGCTGATTTAAAGCACCAATCAGCGGTGGAATTAAAATGGGGATAAAGGCAATGTGCACTGGCACCAGATTTTGCGAAGCGATGGCCATGAGAATGATGGCGCTTAACATCAACCATTTCACTAAGCTTAAGCGGCTTTCTCGGTGTTTGTCTACGCGGCTGATAATCTTTTCGGCAATAAAATCAGTCAGTCCACTGCGAGATATTGCCACAGCAAAAGCACCAAGTAGGGCGTAACTGAGAGCAATTTGAGCACCATTGCCTAAACCTTGTTCGAAGCTAGAAATTGTTTCCGCCAGGGGCAGTCCTGAAACGAGGCCTCCGACTAACGCGCTAATGGTGAGCGCTAATACTACATTTACCCGCATGAGACTAAGTATTAGCATTAAACAAACGGAAACAACAACGGGGTTAAACATGAATGAGATCCTATGGTTCTTCAGGGGTATCTTGTGGAATAGGAAGCGGCCAACCACCTAAGGTCTGCCATTTATTTACTATTTTGCAAAATAGTTCTGCGGTTTTTTGCGCATCGTAAAGTGCCGAATGAGCTTCTTGATTACTAAATTCAATATCAGCTTCCCGACAGGCCTTCGCTAACACGGTTTGGCCGAGCGCTAAAGCGCTCAAACTTGTGGTATCAAAACTCACGAAAGGGTGAAAAGGGTTACGTTTGATCCGACATCGCTCAACCGCAGCGTTAAAGAAACTCATATCAAAAGCGGCATTGTGAGCCACCATGACAGCACGGCTACAGCCGTGGGCTTTCAAGGCCTTACGAATTGGCTTAAACATTTCTTTTAGTGCGAACTCTTCACTCACCGCAGCACGGAGCGGGTTTGTGGGATCGATACCGGTAAACTCTAAAGCAGCTTTTTCTAAGTTTGCTCCCACAAAGGGATCAACGTTAAATTGCACGCTGTCGAGTACATATAACTCGCCATTTGCATCGAAGCTGAGTAAGCAAGCCGCTATTTCCAATAATGCATCGGTGTTGGCATTAAAGCCTGCCGTTTCAATGTCGATAACAACCGGGTAATACCCTCGAAAGCGGTTCGACATAAGCTGAGAGCTGTGTTCTGTAATGGTCATAATCTGGCATAGTATTTACTGAGGCGCGCATTATTACAAAAGCAGCAAAGAATCGCGAATTTGCTTTAAAGATAATTGGCCTTTGGCCGATATTTTAAGGAGAACAGAGGATTTGCGACTATGAAACCTTATTTATTGTTAACTTTGGCGCTTGGGACGACGGTCACTCACGCTAGTGTACGCAGCTATTCAGCATCAATGGACGATTCAACCTGGGTCATGTCCAGCCAATCTCCTATTGAATGTCGTATGGACCATTTTATTCCATCGTTTGGGATCGCTAGTTTTGTTAGTCGCGCCTCGAAGAATGTTAATTTAGACTTCTACTTAGACATGTACAAAATTTCGCCGCAGACACATCAGGTTTCATTACGCAGTGTGCCGCCGATGTGGAAACCTGGGGCAAGTTCTAAAAGAATTAGTGAATTGTCTTTTTACCAGCAATTTGACGGTTACGTGCACGCCCAGCCAGCTTGGCAAATGCTGAGCGAATTAGAAGACGGTAATATCCCCACTTTTTATTTTGACGATTGGTATGCTAATAATGCGACGACATCGGTGGGGATCTCATCGGTTAACTTTAAGCAACAATATAACGATTTTTTGAAGTGTGTGGGGCGATTGTTACCTTACTCATTCGATGATATCGCCTTCACTGTGTTGACTTATCAATCCAATAGTAACGAGTTGACTGCGCGTTCTAAACAACGTTTAAGATTGATTGGTGACTATGTTAAGAATGACCCAGACATTGATGTTGTATTGGTTGATGCTTACACCGATAGTTATGGTGGTAAATGGATAAACCAAGAATTGTCGGATAAACGCGCCAAGCGAATCAAAGATTTTTTTAAATCGAGTGGTTTAGACGACAGCGTGATCGAGGTGGCGGGTCATGGTGAGCGGCGCCATGTCGCAAGTAATGATAATACCTTAGGTCGCGAACGAAATCGCCGAGTGGTTATTTCCTTAGGTAAAGATCTACTCTAAATTTCTATGATGTGCTGTAATAGTGGCGCTTTATGACTCAAGAGCCAACAGCTAATCGCCTAGCGAATGTCGCCCGCAGCTAAAGGCTGCGAGCAGCTTGTTGAGGACGAGCATTAACAGCGTCAACTTAGGCGTAAATACTTAGCTTCTTTGATTAAAACGAACCTGAAAGGTATTACGCTGTTGAGTGCGCGGTAATAAGCGTACCGTCGCGTGATGTAGCTCTGCAATATCTCGGCTAATCGACATCCCTAAACCCGCACCATCGCCTTTTTCGGTATTTGCCCGATAGAAGTTATCAAATAGTTTCTCTCTGGTGTCTTGGCTGATGTCCGTACCACTATCACTGATCGTGACTTCGATGTCATTGGCTTGCGCCTTCAGTTTGACGTCAATTTCACTGTGGCTTCCTGAGTATCGGATTGCATTATCAATTAGATTCCTAAATAAAATACTTAATAGTATTTCATCACCATCAATGTAACAGCTATCGCCTTCAAAACTGAGTTCTTGATGTTGGCGCAGTGCAATGGGGGCTAAATCTGCTAAAGCTTGCTGTAGAACTTTGGCAAGATCAAAATTTTGGCTGATTAAATCTGTGATACTTTCCACTTTGGCAAGTGTGAGTAGTTGATGTAACAAACGATCGGTACGATCAATGCCTTTAAGAATGTTATCTAAATCTTGCCTTAGTTGCTGTGGATTTTCACTAAGAATAGCGTTTTCAGCATTGAGTCGTAAGATGGTTAATGGGGTTTTTAGTTCATGAGCTGCCATACGAGTAAAGCGTTTTTCCCGTTGCCAAGCTTGTTCCAGCTGCACTAGAAGCTGGTTTAAAGCATCCACTAAGGGGGAAAGCTCTCGAGTTTGATTGGTCACATAGATCCGATCTAATTTGTGTGCACTACGTTGAGCAATGGCGGTACCCAATTCGGCAATCGGTTTGAAGTTTTTGTCGATTAGAAGTACCAATAGCATGATCAGGCAGGGGACCAGGATCAATTGCGGTAAGGTTGCGGTAAAGGCAATTTTATCGATCACTTCTTGGCGGATACTTTGTTTTTCTGCCACCACTATATATTGCTGGTGCTCAGAAGTATTCGCCATTGCTAGTTTAAAATATCGCCACTGCTCATTTTTCATCGAAATGTCACCATAGCCAGAAGCGTGTTTTAGCAGTGGCAGTGGTCCAAGTCGCTTGTTTGAACTCCATAGTAGGTGCTCATCTTGATAGAATTGGAATAAGATGTTTTGCTCATAAGGATGGCCGTAAGCAGTCGCAGGGCTGTCATCATCTTCGGTCAATTTTTGAATACGATTCATCCATAAATCAAATTGTTGCTGTTGCTGAGTAAACGTTAAGCGGTCGGTCGCAACAGGACTTACCATGAGCAGCAATTTTGCCGATTGGCCGAGCCGGGCGTCATAGACTTCTTCAATTTCATCGCGAGCAGATAAAAGACTAAAATACAGTGAGACCACCAGTAATAAACTTGCAACTACAATGATCGATATTGTTAATCGGCGCTTTATTGAGAATGTTTTATTTTTCAATGATATAACCCACACCTCGAATGTTCTTGATCACTTTGTTTGGTACTTTTTTACGCAGATTATGAATATGTACTTCAATGGCGTTGTCACTGGTTCCTTCATCCCAGCCATGCAGTGACTGTTGTAGTTTCTCTTTACTCAGAACTCGGCCTGCATTAGTGATTAAACTTGCTAATATTTTGTATTCGTTGCGGGTGAGTTTTAGAGGATTTTGCTGAAAGTTAATGGTTTGTTCAATGAGAGAAAGTGATAGTTCTCCTAATTGGATTGTTTCATTTGCGCTACCGGATTGACGGCGGATCAACACCCGCAAACGGGCTAATAACTCTTCGAGGGCGAAGGGTTTGCCGAGGTACTCGTCGGCACCAGCATCCAGCCCTTTAACGCGGTCGTTAATATCATCGCGGGCCGTTAAGATCATCACCGGTAAGTCAAAACCAGTTCTGCGAATTTCACGCAGTACTTCTAAACCGTCAATGTCGGGGAGTGTCAGATCTAAAATAACGGCAATAAATTGTTCGGCTTTGAGTGTTGCTGCGACCCCCATGCCACGCTCAAGCCAATCTACGGTATAACCGTGGCGCGTCAGTGATGCAGTCATTGATTGGCCGAGTAATACATCATCTTCTACTAGTAACAAACGCATAGGTTATTTTAAGCTCTCCAAACGTAAGGCGATTTGTTGTTGCCGACCTTTGTCTGCCAGCGGTCGATCTGGCCGAGCTGCGGCTTGCTGGGCGCGGGTTAAATATTCAATGGCCTGTTGCTTACGACCATCTTCAGCCAAAAAGTCACCATAAAAATAGTTTGGGTCAATCCCATCGGGATTAAGGGCTAGTGCTTGTTTAAGCATCGCTTCTGCCTTGTCATCGTCGCCAAAACCGATTGGCCATCCTGGCACTTTGTAGTATAGCGAACCTAAGCTGGTATAGGCAGAGCCATCTAAAGTTTTTGGGTTTTTATCAATTACTTGCTCTAAGAGTTGCTTCGCTTCTTTGGCTAAACGTAATGCGGATAAACCGCCTTTGGCGCCAGCTAGTGAGGCTTTGTTAATTGCTAACCAAACTTGTAACTCCAAATCCTTGGGATCGTTATTTACGGCTTGGTAGTTGAGCTCGATGAGTTGTTCAAAACATTGTACTTGTGCTTTGTTTGGTTCAACTTGGTATTGGCAATGCGCCCAGTCACTTTGGATCTGTGGTAAGTTGTCGTTTGCAGCGAATGAAGCGCTGCTAGCGAAAAGGCTACTCACAAGTAAGCCGCTTAAGGTATGAGTCGTTTTCATTGTATGTTCCTTGTTTATTGGCTGTTGTGATTAATGAATTGGTGGATTGTCGCCTGTTGTTTACGAATCGAGTTTGCGACCAGCGACGGGAATATTTGATTCACTCGAGCAAATAGCTTTTCTGGCCAACCGATCCATTTCGCACGGTGTTCATGCTGGAGTATATTCAGCACATGCTGTGCAACAATTTGCGGTAAGTCGCTATGGTTGCCTAATTGTTGGTTGAGTTGACAAACTGCATCGCTATTGAGTTCGGTGTCGGTGGCGCGCGGCGCAAGGTAAAGCATTCTGATTCCGGTACCATCCAGCTCTCTATCCATGGCTTCACTAAAACGATGTACGCCCGCTTTTGCGGCGCAATAGCTTGCGTAGCCTGGATAGCCGATCGAGCCAAAAGTGGAACCAATGTTAAGAATGATCCCTGGCCGGCTAATCCAATCCAAAGCTGCCTGACTTAGTATGATTGGGGCCATTAAATTTAGCTGCATTTCTTGTTGTAGTGACTCAGTGCTTCGTTGCCTGAGAAAGCGAAATTGATTGCTACCAGCATTGTTGATCACAACACTAATCGTTTGCCCCTGTTGTTGGTAGTCAAGCGCCACAGATTTGAGCCGTTTGATGTCGTGAGAGGACAGTAAGTCAATACTTAAACTCTGGTGTCGTTCCGGGGCGCTAAGGGATTGGCGCAGCGCTTCTAGTTTTTGCTGATTTCTTGCCACTAACAATAACCGTGCACCTTGCTCGCTAAGTTGCTTTGCGATGGCTTTTCCAATCCCGCCAGATGCGCCTGTTAGTAACACTGTTTTGTCTTGAATAAGCATTTCTTATCCTTATGCTGCCTGCTCGGCAGCACTAATATTGAGCTCTCTTAACATCTGCCCGTAGAGTGAAAACACCATATTGGCCGAATCAATAATGACCTTTTGATCATCCTGATCTGTGATTTGATTCATTAACCCTTCAAAAAATAAAATGTGTTGTTGGTCTAACTCACTATGCGAAAGCAAGTAACTAAGAGCTTCATCGGGAAGGTCAAGCGTGCTCTTCACTAGCGTTGCTATCTGAGCTCCAACTCCCACGCTAGTGCCTTCCAATACCCAAACCATGCCAAATAAAGCCAAAGGATTATGACGATCAATCTGGTGATACAGGTAGGCAACCATCAGCTCGATAGCTGGGCTCACTTTACCTTGGGCTTGATTGTCTCGAACTAGTTGGGCGTTGCCATGACAAGCTTCGATATCATTCAAGATCCATTCATGATGACCTTGTTCTTCGGTAATATATTCTGCGATTGCTTCTCGTACCCACTCGTAGTCCGCTGATAGTCGGCCACCGCAGGCCATGAGTAAGGGCACGGTATGTTTCACATGGTGAAAGGCTTGAGTGAGAAAGGCGAGGTACATTTCGCGATTAATTTCCCCGCGACTACAAGCAGCGAACACTGGCGCTTGTAACATTTGTTGTTGAGCAGCTCGGGTTTGTTGTTGTAAGGTTTCAAAAAAAAGACTCATTGGACTCTCCTGCAAATTTGCTTAGTTGATTTCGGTTATTTGAATATGGTCGAGTGCGTCACTTGGCGTATCCAAGACTTCCTGTACCCATTGTTCAAGCACCATTCGTTTGGGTCGACCGTTAGCGGTGAACCATTCTTGATGAGAATAAATTGATGGAATCGCTATCACTCGCTTGATTTGCGCGTAATCGGGGAGCTTTTGATTGAGTACTTGTATACGTTGGTTGATGTTTGCTTGGCTCTCAGTGACCGCAGTTAGAAAAGCTTGGGCATCTCCGGTTATGATGAATGGGCGACCAGCAAAATGACTCTGCGCTTCAGATTCAATCCACTCTGGAGAAATATTGCGACCAAAACTAGTAATAAGCTGGTTTTTCTTACGGCCCAGTAATGTGACAAATCCCTGATCATCTATGGTGGCTAAATCTCCGGTTGCGAGCCAAGGGGCGGTGAAAGCCATACCTAAGTAACCAAGTGCAATATTACCTTTTACCAGCAACTCACCGTCATCGGCTAGCTTGACTTCTACATGCTCTAATACTTGGCCGCAGCTCCCAGGTTTATACGATTTCTCGGTGTTAATACATACCACTGAGCCGCATTCAGAAAGACCATAACCCTCATAGGCTGGGATCGAAAGTTGATGAGCGAGCTGGATAAGCTCTGGCGCAACGCGAGCCCCGCCAACAGCAACAAAGCGTAACGATTCTGCCAACTGAGCTTGCTGTTGAACCAGTTGGATAAGCGCCATTAATAATGCGGGTGTCAGCACCAAGCTATTGGGTTTCTCGCGTATTAGGGCGCTGGCAAAAACGTTAGCTTCAAATCGACTGGAACCATGTAAACCGAGGCTCTGGCCATGATAGATCTTCGCCGTAACACCGAGTAATAACGGAACATAAACCCCAGTAATATTTTCTAGTAAGGTTGATAAAGGGAGTAACACTAAATGTTGCTCGCTTTGATCTCGAATTTTGTCGGCTAAAACTTCGCTGGTCCGTTGTAAGTTTTGCTCACTAAGGCAAACCCCCTTTGGGTTCCCGGTCGAGCCGGAGGTAAAGGTAATTTTGCAAGTCTGTTTTAAGGGAAGCACCGCTTGTGTCACTGGTCGTCGATAGGCGGCTAAACCTGCAATTTGTAAGTCTAGTTGAGCGTATTCAGGCCAATCGCCAATTAATAAGTCAGCAGCTGATTGCTCAAGACTATGTTCGACTTGTTGTGCTGCAAAGAAGGTCGGAATGGGGATGATTACCACCCGAGCCTGCATCGCTGCTAAGTCGGCGATCACCCAGTCTAAGCAGTTTTCTGCTTTCAAGGCGATGGCATTCACATTTAGCGAGACGATACTTAAGGCTGCGGCATCAACTTGTTGTTTTAGTTGGCGATAAGTTAAGCTACTTGCTTGACCTTTAACATCGTGACCGACAAAAGCAAGTTGATCTGGGTGATCATTAGCGTGGCGGCTAATTGCTTGTAAAATGCTGTTCATTTAGAGACCTATCTGTTGCATATTTGTTATACCCACGCGACTAGTTAGGTGGTTTAATCCCACTTGCAGATTACCTGCGAAGATCCGTGGTTGATGTTGGTAATAACTCCCCCAACGTTGTTTTGCTCTTGGGACTCGTTGTGGATCCGCTTCAGCAATCAGCGTAGGGACAAGACCAAGGCGCTTCATTAGGGCGTATAAGGGATCTGTTGCGGTGAATATGCACCAAGCAAACCCACGCTCAACTAAGGCTTCAGCCATCAATAAAAAATGTAAGGGAGAAGCGCCTTTGGTAAAAGATGCGAGCTGGCCGAACTCAATTAATTGGTTTCGCTTGATGCTTTGATTGAACGCTTTTGAGAGCAACAGCTCTGCTGTTTGATCTAAGTATTGTTCCAAAAATAAAGGCTCATGATTTGCGAGGCGATAACCGCATAAAGATTTGATTTGACCATTTTCGGTCAGAGCCATATAAGTGGGCATGAACGAGTCTAGTTTGGCATCAAAAGCTTGTTGGTATCGAGTGGTTATATACTGAATAACTTGCTGCCAGAGTGGGTGGGCAGCCGTGATAAATTCCAAACTTACCGAGTCACGTTGATAGTCTTGATTCATTCGCTAACCTCATCTTCATCATTTATTTAAAGATAAGGGGGGAAACTTAAGAAACGCTTAAGAAATGGTGGATTAATGTAGGTATTGTAAGTTACAGATTGTTAGATAAAGTTGCGTGAGATTTTTCGAACTCGGGATTCAGAGCTAGTGCCGCTTTTAAAATATGAGTTAGGTGACTTGATATTTAGGCAAGTGTGGTCCGGGTAAGTACAGGCTAAAGGGCCGGATTAGGCGATACGCATATTGGCTGTCCAATTGAGCTTATCGCAAACGGGGGAGTGGTCACCGTGCTGCCCACTGATATCAGCGAGCAACTCCTTAAGGGATGCTAAAGCTCGGTCTTGTCGGCAAACTCACATAAATCTTCAATCATGCAGGAGCCGCAACGCGGCTTTCGCGCAACACAGGTATAGCGGCCATGCAGAATGAGCCAATGATGCACATCAACTTTAAATTCTTTGGGGACAACTTTAAGTAATTTTTGTTCGACCTGCTCAACATTTTTGCCCATGGCAAATTTTGTACGGTTTGAAACGCGATAAATGTGAGTGTCGACAGCTATGGTTGGCCAGCCAAAAGCCGTATTGAGCACAACATTCGCCGTTTTCCGCCCCACACCGGGCAGCGCTTCTAAGAATTCTCGATTTTCAGGCACCTTTCCCTGATGCTGATCGATTAAGATCTTACAGGTCTTCAGTAGGTTTTCAGCTTTAGAGTTATATAAACCAATGGTCTTAATGTAGCTTTTCAGCGTGTCTAAGCCGAGTTCTAAAATAGCTTTTGGCGTATTGGCCACTGGGAATAGCTTAGCCGTTGCCTTATTTACTGACACATCGGTTGCTTGTGCCGATAGTAATACCGCGGTTAGCAGCTCAAAAGGGCTTGAAAAATTAAGCTCCGTTGTGGGATGCGGGTTATCGTTACGTAGTCGCGTTAAGATTTCTCGTCGTTTACTGTTATTCATTGTGTTGAAGATCTTCCATGACTAAGTCAGTGGCTTGTTGTTTGGTTTTTACTCGATGATCGATGATATTCTTCAAGGCGATAATAAACCCCATGACTAAGAAAGCGCCCGGCGGAAGGATCGCAACTAGAAAATGTTCGTTGAAATTGATGACTTGTACATGTAAAACCGATGCCCAGTCACCCAGTAACAGCTCGATACCTTCAAACAAACTGCCATTGCCTAATAGTTCACGAATGGCCCCGACCAGAGTTAATACTAACGCAAAACCTAAACCCATCATTAAACCATCGAAGGCTGCGGCGGGGACAGGGTTGCGAGCCGCAAATGCTTCGGCACGGCCGATAATAATGCAGTTAGTCACAATTAAAGGAATAAAGATCCCCAGATTTTGGTACAAGCCATAGCTGTAGGCATTCATTAATAACTGAACGCATGTTACAAAAGAGGCAATAACCATCACAAATACGGGAATGCGAATTTCTTTGGCGACCCATTTCCGGATCAATGACACGGTCGTGTTTGAGGCGATAAGTACCAACATGGTGGCAAAACCTAAACCTAAAGCGTTACTGATAGTAGACGTCACCGCGAGCAGGGGACATAGGCCCAGTAATTGAACTAAACCGGGATTGTTTTTCCATAGCCCTTGCCAAGCTATTTGTTTGTAATCACTCATCGCTTTTCCTTCGGGTTAACAATCAACAGCAGAAATGCCGATGGTTTGATGATTTTTGGCATGATAAATCAAAGCTTTCTTAACCGCCTTAACTACAGCTCTAGGCGTGATGGTTGCTCCGGTAAAAGCGTCGAATTGACCTCCATCTTTTTTAACCGCCCAACGACTATCATTTTCATCTAACAAGAACTGTTGATTAAATTGATAAATCCAATCCGATTTACGGGTTTCTATCTTGTCACCTAAGCCTGGAGTTTCATTATGTTGGACAACTCGTACCCCACTTATCTTACCGTTTGCCTCAACCCCAACTAACAAGGAAATTGCACCGCCATAACCATCAGGCGCAGTAATTGGGTATACATAGGCTTGAACTTGGCCTTTGTTAGAGATCACACGAATGGTTTGCGCCTTATCACTCCCTAAGTACCCTAAATTAGTGTCGATATAACATTGCTGCTGATAGGCAATACTCGTTAATTGAGTGGGAAGAACTTCATTCATCGATTTTCGACGTTGCTGTTCAATCTGGTGCTCGATTTGTGGTGCAGTAAAGTAGTTCACCACGACGACTAGCAAGGTACAGCAGAAGGCAAAGGTGGCCAACATAATGGCATTGCTGCTGATGGATTGGCTCTTAGTGCTCATGTTTGTTTCCTTCGCCGTATCCGTAAACTTTTGGTTTGGTAAAATGGTCAATCATTGGCACCGCCATGTTACTCAGTAAAACGGCAAAGGCTACGGCATCAGGATAGCCGCCGTAATTTCGGATCAGAAAAACGAATAAGGCGACTAAAGCACCATAAATAATCCGGCCTCGGTTGGTTGTGGAAGCACTGACCGGATCCGTCAAAATGAAGAAGGCGCCAAGCATTGTTGCGCCAGAAAAGAGCTGTAGCAAGATTGGCGTCGTATGATCTGGGTTAATTGCGTTAGAGATTAAACTTAGTAACAATAAGATTGATAAAAAAGCTAGTGGAATATGCCAGCGAATAACTTTCAAGTAAAGTAGCGCTAAACCTCCGAGTAAGTAAGCGAGGTTTATCCACTGCCAACCAACACCAGCTAAGGCGCCATAGATTGCTTTACTTGCGATCTCTGATGAGGTGAAGCCAAGCTTGAGCTGGGTTTTCATTTCATCGAGTGGAGTGGCAATGGTATGTCCATCGATGCTGGCAATTTGTTTTAAGCTAAAGCCGTCGACTGTGAAACCATTAAAAATTAAGCCCAAACCGTCAACACTGCTAAATGATTCGTGTAATAAGGCCTGGGGTGGCATCCAACTGGTCATGCTGACTGGAAAAGAGACCAGCAACAATACATAAGCCGCCATGGCTGGATTAAAAATGTTATGACCTAAGCCGCCATATAAGTGTTTGACCACGATAATGGCAAAGCAAGAGCCTATTAGAGTCATCCACCATGGCGCATAAGCGGGTAGGGCTAAACCGAGTAATATTCCGGTGACTAATGCGCTGTTGTCACTTAACGTTGGCCATAGGGGACGTCGACGTAGTAACAGTATTAATGTTTCACTTGCGATCGCGATGCTACTAGCTAACAGCACTTGCACTAATGTGCCGATCCCAAATTGGTAAGTTTGTACCAAGAAACCGGGAACAAGACATAAAATAACCCAAAACATCAAAGTCTTGGTTTTTACAGGCTTGTGTACAAACGGCGAGCTTTGCAGGGTATTACTGGTCATTTGGCTTGGTCTCTTGTGGTTTGGTTTGCTCTGCACGTTTCTTCGCTTTAGCCTTGGCAATCGCAGCTAGGACTGCAGGATTTGTTGTTGCCGACTTGGCTTTCAGATCTACGCTGGCATCATCAGCGACTGGGGTCTCTGTTTGTGCTGCGTCGGTTGCGGCTAGCTTTTTAGCCTTGGCGCGAGCAACTGCAGCCACCGCAGGATTAGTCGATTTGGCTTTGACTGCTACCTTGGCATCGTCAGCGACTGGGGTCTCTGTTTGTGCAGCGTCGGTTGCCGCTAGTTTTTTAGCCTTGGCGCGGGCAATTGCTGCGGCCACCGCGGGATTAGTTGATTTGGCTTTGACTGCTACCTTGGCATCGTCTGCGACTGGCGTTTCAGTTTGCGCAGCGTCGGTTGCCGCTAGCTTTTTAGCCTTGGCGCGGGCAATTGCTGCGGCCACCGCGGGATTAGTCGATTTGGCTTTGACTGCTACCTTGGCATCGCTTGCGACTGGCGTTTCTGTTTGTGCAGCGTCGGTTGCCCCTAGCTTTTTAGCCTTGGCGCGGGCAATTGCTGCAGCCACCGCAGGATTAGTTGATTTGGCTTTGACTGCTACCTTGGTGTCGTCAGCGACAGGGGGCTCTGTTTGCACCGTGTCGGTTGCGGCTAGCTTTTTAGCCTTGGCGCGGGCAATTGCAGCGGCCACCGCAGGGTTAGTCGACTTAGTGGTGGCAGCTACCTTGGTGTCGTTTGCGACTGGCGTTTCTGTTTGTGCCGTGTCGGTTGCGGCTAGCTTTTTAGCCTTGGCGCGAGCAATTGCTGCGGCCACCGCAGGGTTGCTTGATTTGGCTTTGTCACTGTGGCTTTCAGCTTGAGTCTCGTTTGAATCACTAGAGGCCTTGAGTCCTTGTTCTTTAGCCAAACGGCGCTGTTGTTTACGAGCTTCACGTTCGGCGATTGCTTGTTGATTATCGGGGATCCATTCTCCGCTGGTCGTTTGTATCGCTGCCGGAGCTTGAGCTTTCGATTGTTTTACCCGCGCCAAGGCCGCAGCAACAGGATCAGGCTTGTTGGCCGAAGAGTTGGCATTGGTTTGCTCTTGTCTACGGAGCGCAGCTTGTTGATGTTTGGCTTTTCGCTCTAATTTATCTTTTTCTAAACGCGCGAGGCGGGCTTCAAAACGTTGTTTGGCAATATCAGCTTCTTGTTTCGCTAGATCTTCGGCTCTAATTTTAGCTTTGGCAGTGCGGTAGTGCTGCACTAGCGATATTTGACTGGGACAAACAAAGGCACAGGCACCACATTCGATACAATCCATCATGTTGTAGCTGCGGGCTTTGTTGAGCTCATCCGCTTGGCTAAACCAGTAAAGTTGTTGCGGTAATAAGCCCATAGGACAAGCTTGAGCACATTCACCGCAGCGAATACAAGGGGATTCCGTCGCGGCTGCTTGTGGGTGGTTGACAATTAAACAGTTACTGGTTTTTACGATAGGAGCCTGATTATTGGGCAGCATGAACCCCATCATCGAACCGCCCATAATTGTCGGAGTATTGTTGGCGACTTGCAGTTTTTCACTCAATATATGTGCGACGCTGGTCCCGAGGGGTAGCCAGTAGTTAGCTGGCTGCTCAACCAAATCTCCGGCGATAGTTACGATTCGAGAGATCAATGGTTCACCGATATCAACTGCACGATGAACCGCATAGGCAGTTCCAACATTCTGCACCAACATTCCTAAATCGATAGGTAGTTGACTGGCAGTGACTTGTTGTCCGGTTAAAATTTCGATCAGTTGTTTTTCCCCGCCAGAAGGGTACTTGGTGGGAATGCTACGGATGATGATCGAATCATTGGTGTGCTTGCTTAAGGCTTCAATTGCTTCCGGTTTATCATTTTCAATGGCAATAATTGTTAACTTCGGCTGCAGCGCTGTTTGTAATATTTGTACCCCTTTAATGACTTCGGCTGGGTAATTGCGCATTAAACAGTCATCAGCCGTAATATAAGGCTCACATTCGGCGCCGTTAATAATGAGTATATCTAAGGGCTTATGTGGGCTTATTTTTAGAGCCGTGGGGAATCCAGCTCCGCCCATACCGGCAATCCCAGATTGATGGACTCGCTGGCAAATAAGTTCTGGGGTTTGTTGATTTTGGCTAAGGGGGGCAGGCCAAACCGCATCTCGTTGTTGTTCATCGACCTTAATCACGATCGCTAACTCTGGAATCGCTGAGGCGTGCGCTGTGACACGAGGTTCTATCGCAACAATGGTACCGGAGCATGAGGCATGCACCGGAGGCGCTTGATAAAACTGCGACTCATTTAATGCTTGTCCACGGAGTACTTTTTGGCCGACGACAACTAATAATTTGGCAGCGCTGCCAATGTGTTGCTGTACAGGAATGGTGAGATACTCCGGGTTCGCCAGCCACTCTGGTTTTTCGCAATTAATCAGCTGTTTATTGGTTTCAGGATGAACCCCACCTTGGTAGTTCCAGGTAAAGCCTTGTTTTATTTTTTCTAGCCAAGCCACCATCTATTTCATTTCCTCAATGATTGAGACGTCAATTTGGTTTAATTTCCAATCCCAATTTTTGGTGGTTGTCTCAATTGGACGCATTTCGATACAATCAGTTGGGCAGGGGGCAACGCACAACTCGCAACCGGTACATTCTTTTGCGATCACCGTGTGCATGTGTTTATTGGAACCCATAATCGCGTCTACTGGACAAGCTTGAATGCACTTGGTGCAACCGATACAAGCATCTTCAATAATAAAGGCGACTTTTTTACGGTCGTCTTCTTTCACTGCAGCTGCATCTAAAGGGATTGCTTCCACACCGAGTAAATCTGCGATTTTAGCGATAGTTTCGTCCCCGCCGGGAGGGCACTTATTGATGGGCTCACCATTGGCGATGGCTTCGGCGTAGGGACGACATCCAGGGTGACCACACTGGCCACACTGCGTTTGCGGCAATAAGCTTTCGACTTGATCCGCAATTGGATTGCCTTCCACCTTATATTTAATTGCGGCATAACCAAGAATGGCGCCAAATACTAAGGCCAATAGAGTAATGGTAATTAAGGCTACTAACATGCTGTGGTTACTTAATTAGGCCGGCAAAACCGACGAAGGCTAAAGACATGAGTCCAGCGGTGATCATCGCGATCGCAGCCCCTTTAAAAGGGAGGGGAATATCGGCAACGACTAAACGTTCGCGCATGGCAGAAAATAGTATCAGTACTAATGAGAAACCGACCGCAGCCCCAAAACCATAAATGATGGACTCAAATAGATCATGCTGCTCATTTATATTTAATAGCGCCACGCCCAACACCGCACAGTTGGTGGTAATTAAGGGTAAATAGATCCCCAATACGCGGTGCAATGCGGGGCTAGCTTTTTGGACAAACATTTCCGTAAATTGAACCACAACTGCGATCACAAGGATAAAACTCATGGTACGCAAATAGGTGATATCTAGTGGTGCCAAAATATACTGTTCGACCAGATACGAGCACATAGAAGCCAGAGTCAATACAAATGTAGTGGCTAATGCCATTCCTATAGCGGTTTCTACTTTGCTAGAAACCCCCATGAAGGGACACAGGCCCAAGAACTTAACCAGTACAAAGTTGTTAACCAGTACGGTACTAATCAATAACAACAGATATTCAGTCATTTATATAAGATGCAGCCAAACAAAAGCGTATTATCCCCGTTTGTGGTCTTTATAACAACCGTGAGATCACTGTGGAAAAAGGCCATAAATTTTGCCGTGATTTGTGGAGCATTTTTAGGCAAATAGATCAGCTTTTTTAGCTTAGCTTGATCTTGATCATTTGATTTTGCTTTAACGTTTAAACTTCTCGACTACCATATCTAGTGGGAACTACAATTCTCAACCACAATATATGGTTATCCGATCATCCAGATGCTTTTTTATACAATATCGACAGCTAAGCCTTTGGTAGCGCGGGTTCCGCAATTTTCTAATGAATGAGTGAGTAAAATTGGAGCGTAAATCGTGAAAACAGTCGTGATCAAGCGAGACGGAAGCCGTGTACCTTACGACGCTAAACGGATTGTTGACGCCGTATTGAAAGCCGCAGAGGCTTTAGGCGTAAAAGATAATCTTGTCGCATTACAAATAGCGCAGCAGGTGACCGAACAATTTATCAATCTGGCAGAAGTTGATATCAACGACATTCAAGCCTCAGTTGAAAATTGCCTGATGGAAAATGACAATAAGACTTTGGCTCGCGCCTATATTGAGTATCGTCATGATCGAGATGTTGCCCGCGACAAACGTAGCGTTTTAAATAACGAAATCAGAGGACTGGTCGAGCAAAGTAATGCCGCCTTGCTTAATGAGAACGCCAATAAAGATAGCAAAGTGATCCCGACTCAACGTGATCTTTTAGCCGGGATTGTTGCAAAGCATTATGCGAAAACCCATTTGTTACCTCGAGATGTTGTTAAGGCTCACGATAGCGGTGAGATCCACTTCCATGACTTAGACTACGCTCCATTTTTCCCGATGTTTAATTGTATGCTAATTGACCTTGAAGGCATGCTCACTGGTGGTTTTAAAATGGGCAATGCTGAAATTGAGACGCCAAAGTCCATTTCTACAGCAACTGCGGTGACAGCGCAGATTATTGCTCAGGTTGCGAGTCATATTTATGGTGGCACGACTATCAATCGAATTGATGAGATTCTGGCGCCTTATGTTCTCAAAAGTCATGAAAAGCATTTAGCTACTGCTAAACAATGGGAAATAGCGGATCAAGAGGCTTATGCGAAAGCACAAACTGAGAAAGAATGTCATGATGCTTTTCAGTCTTTAGAGTATGAAGTGAATACTTTACATACAGCCAACGGGCAAACACCGTTTGTCACCTTCGGTTTTGGTTTAGGCTCCTGTTGGGCGGCACGGTTGATTCAGCGCTCAATTTTGCAAAATCGTATTGCAGGTTTAGGCAAAAATGCCAAAACCGCAGTATTCCCTAAATTGGTCTTTGCGATTAAAGATGGTTTAAATCATAAGCCTGAAGATCCGAGTTACGATATTAAACAACTTGCCTTAGAGTGTGCATCCAAACGAATGTACCCTGATATTTTGAACTACGACAAAGTCGTTGAAGTGACCGGTTCTTTTAAAACCCCAATGGGGTGTCGCAGTTTCTTGGGACCTTATCAAGAGGGCGGTAAAGAAGTCCATGATGGTCGAAATAACCTCGGTGTTGTCAGTTTAAATTTACCGCGGATAGCCATCGAAGCAAAAGGGGATGAACAACGATTCTATGAGTTGTTAGACCAACGTTTAAGTATCGCCAAGCAAGGTCTTGATACCCGAATAGAGCGTCTAAAAGGGGTGAAAGCCAAAGTTGCTCCTATTTTATATATGGAAGGAGCTTGTGGTGTTCGCTTAAACGCCGAAGACGATGTCTCCAAAATATTTGAAAATGGTCGAGCTTCTATTTCATTGGGTTATATTGGTCTACATGAAACAGTAAATGCTTTATATGCTGATGACCAACATGTTTACGATAGTAAACAGTTACGACAAAAGGCCCTTGGGATCGTAACGGCGCTGAAACAAGCAACTCTGCGTTGGGAGAAAGAAAGTGGGTATGCTTTCAGCTTGTATAGTACGCCTAGTGAGAATTTATGTGACCGTTTCTGCCGTTTAGATGCGAAGAAGTTTGGGGTGATAGCAGGAGTCACGGATAAAGGTTATTACACCAATAGTTTCCATTTGGATGTAGAGAAACAGGTCAATCCGTTTGATAAGATCGACTTTGAACAACCTTACCCTGCGATCTCTAGCGGCGGGTTTATTTGCTATGGTGAATATCCAAATATGCAACATAATACAGAAGCCCTAGAAGACGTTTGGGACTATAGCTATGATCGGGTGCCTTATTATGGGACAAATACACCGATTGATGAGTGTTATGAATGTCATTTTACGGGCGAATTTAACTGTACCAGCAAAGGCTTTGAATGTCCTTCATGTGGCAATAGTGAAGCTAGTAAGGTATCGGTTATTCGTCGGGTTTGCGGTTACTTAGGTAGTCCTGATGCACGTCCGTTTAACTATGGCAAACAAGAAGAAGTGAAACGTCGGGTCAAACATCTGTAAATGCATTATCTTAGCTACCATACGATCGACGTGGTGAATGGACAGGGTACGCGTTGTACCTTGTTTGTTGCTGGTTGTGAGCATCAGTGTAAGGGCTGTTATAATCAGAAGTCTTGGCGTTGTGATGCGGGGCATGAATTTACCGATGCCTTAGAACAGAAAATTATTGATGATCTAAATGACCCTCGAATTAAACGCAAAGGTTTAAGTTTGACTGGTGGCGATCCACTGCATCCTAACAACCTCGCAGCGATTAAACGTTTAGTATTACGAGTTAAAACTGAATGTATTGGCAAAGATATTTGGTTATGGACTGGTTATCGCTTAGCCGAGCTTAATCCTGCGCAACAAGATATCGTACGAATGATTGATACACTTATCGATGGTAAGTTCGAACAAAGCTTAGCCGATGCTAAGTTAGTTTGGCGGGGCAGTAGTAATCAGGTTATATATCAACACCCCTTGCGTGACTCAATGTATGAGCTTGGGTCGGGCAATTAAATAGCCTTGCAAGCTATCAACATACATCGATTCCAAAAGTTGTTTTTGTTCTAATGTCTCAACGCCTTGAGCGATAACTTGGCAGCCTAAGCGGTGCGACACTTCCACCAGCATACCGACCAGTTGCTGGTTGGATTTGTCATTTGCAAGTTGTTGCACTAAATCGCTGCTAATTTTTACATAGTTTGGCTTCAATTCTTTAAATAGCTTAAAAGAGCCGATCCCCGTACCAAAGTCTGCAATAGCGGTATGGCAACTGTTTTTCCTTAATATTTCGAACAATTTTTTTGCATTGCTTAAGTGCAAATTCAGAACTTCTTCTTCTAGTTCAAATACGACTCGTGATTGCAGGTTGGGGTATTTTGACAATTCTTGACTTAACCAAGTGCAAAAACTCGGTTCGATTAAAACTAACTTACTCAGGTTGATCCCCCAGCGATATTCTGCATTCTGTTCGGCGATGGTTTGCAATACATAAGCAAGGGTCGATTGTTCGAGTTTTGCAATTAACCCAAGACGTTCAGCCATAACTAAACATGTTTCGGTAGGCAATTGTTGCTGGTCTTCAGATAAGAAACGAATGAAAACTTCATGATAAGCGGGCATTGTACGATGCAGTGATTGAATGGCCTGAGAAGCGATACGAAAGCGCTGGTGTGTTAATAATGAACTGAGGGTCGTATGCCATTGTAGTTCGCTACTCTCGAGAGTATGGCTATCTTCGAGTACCAGCTCCCAAGCATTTGGAGAAAGACTTTGGGCGATTTCTAAGGCGGCATCTGCTCGGGTGATGATTCGCTCGATAGTATCTCCATTTTTAAATTCGGTGATACCGATGTAGGCGGCACTTTGCATTTGTTTACGATGACTCAAATCACTAAATGACGCGCTTAAGTTTTGCGCAACTTGACTGATTCGAGTCGCAGGTAGTCTTGGAATGATCAACGCAAATTCAGCGCCAAGCAAACGGTATAATAAGCTGTTGTGGTATTCTTTACGGTTGTAATCGATGATATTAGCCACTTCTTGTATATATTTATCTCCGGCTTGATGACCTCGCACTTTATTAATTTCTTGTAACTGAGAAGCTCTGACTAAAAATAGTACCGTATCTTTGAGTTCAGATTTTAATAGACTTTGCATTTTCTGGCGAAATGAATGGCGATTTAACTGGCCAGTTAAAGGATCTAATGCAACTTGTTTTTCTAATTGGCCAATCGCATGTTTTTGTTCGCGGATTTGCTGAGTGAGTTGTAATTTTTGTTCTTTAATCAATTCTCCCACGGAGCCTAATACGGGTTGTTCATCGACATAACGTTCGGTATTTAGTAGCGTTTTAAGTTTACTTTTTACGCGCGAGATTGAACGCAAGAATAGAAGGCTGGTTAATACATAACCAAATAAACAAATACCAGCAATGGTTAAATAGAGCTTAAGGTAGTTGTCGCTGACAAATTCGAAAGACGGTTTATAGTTAACCTGGTAATTGTCGACGGTGATCGTTTGTAGTTTTGTTTTATTGGGTTCAACCAGCTCTACCAACCAATGTTGGGGAGGGCCAACTAAGGCAAGGTTGTTATCAATGGCTAACTGCGTTGAAATAAAACTGAGTTTATGCTGCTCAAGCAGCTGTTGTAAGTAAGTTTGCTTGAGCTGTGCGTCATCATTTAATTGCAGCTGTAGTAGGGTATTAATTTGTTGATTTTCGTGTGCTAAATCTTGCTTAAACAGTTGCACATGAACACTGACTAATCCACCCCATAAAGCGATAAATAAAAGAGCGTTTACAACAAAGAATGTTCTAAGGCCTTTCATAATCTACCTGTTCATTAAATCAGCAATATTTAATGATAATACATGTAAACAATAGACTTATCTATCAGATGGTTAGTGAATTGAGATCAACTAGCTAGAATAAACAATATTTAACAGAAGAGTGAGCTAGATAATGGCTCCCCAGGTTGGGCTTGAACCAACGACACATGGATTAACAGTCCACCGCTCTACCAACTGAGCTACTGGGGAATTATCAGCATTTACCTACGATAGTTTTGATGTGGCTCCCCAAGTTGGGCTTGAACCAACGACACATGGATTAACAGTCCACCGCTCTACCAACTGAGCTATTGGGGAATTATCAACACTATCTGCTTATATGATTGGCTCCCCAAGTTGGGCTTGAACCAACGACACATGGATTAACAGTCCACCGCTCTACCAACTGAGCTATTGGGGAATCATATAAGGTCTAACTTATTGTCATCAAGATTGGCTCCCCAAGTTGGGCTTGAACCAACGACACATGGATTAACAGTCCACCGCTCTACCAACTGAGCTATTGGGGAATCTTGATATGTACTAAAGCGAAACAGATTGGCTCCCCAGGTTGGAGTTGAACCAACGACACATGGATTAACAGTCCACCGCTCTAACCAACTGAGCTACTGGGGAATCGCTTTGCTTAAGTGCGGGGCGCATAGTAATAATTGCCCTGATAGCTGTCAACTAATTCTACCTCAAAAATGATAAATAGTGTTTGTTTGCTCAAACTACATCCACATATCACCCATCTTCGATCAAATCTTGCTCAGCGGTGATGAAAAACTGCTGAATTGGCGTCTGATGTAATTCGTTGTACGTAACCAACAAAGTCATGCTGGCTGCCTATCGTAAAGTAGTTTGTGATGCCTTGCCTAAAGTGTCGCGTTGCTATGTTTACTTACTGCAGAGCTGGTCGTTTATGCCTGTCTTAAATAATAGGCAGTGGTTAGCATTACCTTATGCTTGTATTGAATCGTTACCTTAAAACATGCGTCAATAATGGGAAAATAGTGGGGTGAGCCTAAACGATGTTGTTCACGAATCTGCCGTAAATTGAAATAGCCAACAACGCTCACTTTATTTAGGTGTCGAATAACAAAGGTCTTATACCTACACATGGCGCTAAAAAGTCGTTTTAACCAAATACCCTAAAACCAATTTGAAGGCTTGCTCTGCACTGCGCTTGTCACGCATTTAGCACCAGGCTGCCGTTTAATTCATAGCAAAAGTTTGCGGTGAGCTTAGGAAGATAGTTTTGCGAAGCTCTGTGACATCGGGTTTGCGATATTTTCAAAATTGCTTGCCAAAATTTTTTAAACTCGGTGTGTCATCATGGTTAAACTCTTGCAGTGCGCTACACTTTATTGCTGAGATTTATACACAATCCCGCAAAGCCTTTGGTTGTGGATGTTTCTATGACTTATCCACTGATTTTGTGGATAACTATGTGCATTAAAATATTATATCTGGCTGCAGGCCAATAAAGACGCGGGGTCAAGAGAAATTAAACGAAATTCAAAAATAAGCTTAACTCTATATATAACAAACACTTATTGTTATTTCTAGGATAAAAGCTCAAAATTCGACCGAGAAAATAAATATTGCATTTAACAAAAAAATCGGTGTGCATTACTTTTTGTTACAAGAAGTTTACTGTACACAATTCAGCAATTTCTGCTGTTAATTATACAAAACCGATATTCTCTACTGAACCGCAATAAATTGGCTGATAGCTATCGCGCGCTTATTTAAACTGAGCGACATTCGAGTAGAATGACGCTCATCTGGTTTTTAGTTGGTTATCGATTTATGAAAAAAACTTTCGATTTGGTTTCTGAATATACGCCTGCAGGCGATCAACCTAAAGCGATTGAAAGTCTAAATGAAGGCTTAGCAGATGGCTTAGCTCACCAAACCTTGCTAGGTGTCACTGGCTCCGGTAAAACTTTTACCATAGCCAACGTGATTGCCGAACAAAACCGTCCAACAATTATTTTGGCGCCAAACAAAACTTTAGCTGCGCAGCTATATGGTGAAATGAAGGAATTTTTCCCTCATAACGCCGTCGAGTTTTTTGTATCTTACTACGATTATTACCAACCAGAAGCCTACGTACCGACCACTGATACCTTTATTGAGAAAGATGCTTCGGTTAACTCGCATATTGAACAGATGCGACTCTCGGCCACTAAGGCGCTATTAGAGCGTAGGGACGTGGTGTTAGTTGCTTCAGTTTCTGCAATTTATGGTTTGGGAGATCCACAGTCGTATTTACAGATGATGTTGCACTTGAGTGTTGGGGATATGATTGACCAACGGGCCATTTTACGACGTCTCGCGGAATTACAATATTCTCGTAATGATGCGGCATTTCAACGCTCAACCTTTCGGGTTAGGGGAGATGTAATCGATGTTTTTCCTGCTGAATCCGATAAAAATGCTTTACGTATAGAATTATTTGACGGTGAAGTAGAACGACTCAGCAGCTTTGACCCGCTCACCGGAGTAGAAGAAGCTTCGATGGTCAGGGCAACTATTTTTCCTAAAACGCACTATGTTACTCCTCGCGAAACTATCGTTAACGCAATTTCTTCCATTAAAGAAGAGTTAAATGAGCGTAAAAGGCAGTTGCTTGACGTTAATAAGCTTATTGAAGAGCAACGAATTTCCCAACGGACTTTGTTTGACATCGAAATGATGAATGAATTGGGATATTGCTCTGGGATTGAAAACTACTCCCGATATCTCTCCAGTCGCGCCCCCGGCGAGCCACCACCAACCTTATTAGATTATCTTCCTGCTGATGGGCTGATGGTGATAGATGAGTCGCACGTCACCGTACCGCAAATTGGCGCGATGTATAAAGGTGACCGTTCACGAAAAGAAAATTTAGTGAATTACGGTTTTCGCTTGCCTTCAGCGCTGGACAATCGACCATTAAAATTTGAAGAATTCGAGTCGATTGCGCCGCAAACTATTTTTGTTTCGGCGACGCCGAGTACCTATGAACTTGAGAAAACTAATCAAGAATTTGTTGAGCAGGTCGTTAGGCCCACAGGGTTGCTGGATCCGGTCATTGAAGTGCGACCCGTTGCCACCCAAGTAGATGATTTACTATCAGAGATCCGAATTAGAACAGCGATTGATGAACGAGTGCTTGTAACTACGCTGACCAAGCGAATGGCCGAGGATTTAAGCGAGTATCTGGCAGAGCATCAAGTTAAAGTGCGCTATTTACACTCCGATATTGATACTGTAGAGCGGGTTGAAATCATTCGAGACTTACGTATGGGGATCTTTGACGTACTGGTTGGGATTAACTTGCTACGAGAAGGCTTAGACATGCCGGAAGTTTCGTTAGTCGCTATTCTAGATGCGGATAAGGAAGGCTTCTTGCGTTCAGAACGGTCTTTGATCCAAACCATTGGCCGTGCTGCCCGACATCCGCAAGGCAAAGCTATTTTGTACGGGGACAAAATTACTGGTTCGATGGATAAAGCTATCTCTGAGACCAACCGACGTCGTGAAATTCAGCATGCTTACAATCAAGAGCGGGGGATTATTCCGCAAAAACTCAACAAAAAAGTTGTCGATATTAGTAACTTTGGAAAATCAAAAGCGCTGCAAGCTACAGAACCACAAGCACAATATCGAACTCTGACTCCAGAGATGATGTTAAAGAAAATTGCTGATTTAGAAAAGCAAATGATTGGTCATGCTAAGGAACTTGAGTTTGAACAAGCCGCAAGCTTGCGTGATAGTATCGCAGAGTTACATCAACAACTTATAAAAATGAGTTAAAAAAAAGCCGCGATGCTAAACGTCGCGGCTTAATAACAATGAATCGTGATTAGTTCGCAGCAAGAATAATTGCGCCAAACTCTTCAGCCATTAATGAAGCTCCGCCAACAAGCGCGCCGTCAATGTCAGCTTGAGAGAACAATTCTTTTGCAGTCGCAGCTTTTACGCTACCGCCGTAAAGAATTTGAACTTTTTCTGCAACACTTGCGCTTTGTGCTGCTAACCAGCCACGGATATGAGCATGAACCGCTTGTGCTTGCTCAGACGTTGCTGACTTACCAGTACCAATGGCCCATACCGGCTCGTAAGCAATCACTGCATTAGCTAGGGCATCAATACCACAAAGCTCAATTACAGCTTTTAATTGAGCTTCAACAACAGCTTCAGTTTTTCCGCTTTCATTCTCTTCAAGCGTTTCACCAATACAAAGAACAGGTACTAATTGGTTTTCCTGAATTGCTTTGAATTTTGCGGCTACGACTGCGTCAGTTTCGTTATGGTATTGGCGACGTTCGCTGTGGCCAACCAAGCTGTAAGTACAGCCGAATTCTTTTAACATGACGGGTGAATTTTCACCTGTAAATGCACCAGAAACGTTCACACTAGCATCTTGCGCGCCGTAAGCGATAGGAGCGTCACCGACTAAGGCTTCTACTTGACCTAAGAAAATCACTGGGGGGCAAATCGCTGTTTGTACATTGGTTGCAGCTTTTGCTGGCTCAATTAAACCATTCACTAACGCAGTAACTGAATCTTTCGTACCGTTTAGCTTCCAGTTACCCATTACAAGAGGTGTTCTCATCACGCTTTCTCCTTTAAGTAAATTGGCTCGATTATAGAGAATAAATTACAAAATCGTAGTGTTTACACGAAATTATCTGGTTAAAACTGAAAGTAGCTGATCTAAAACAAACGATTATGAAAAATGGTCACGAATTTTTTGCCACCAAATCCCCAATTTCTCGTGCCAAACCGCATCATAACGATAGATGAAGCGAGCATCCGGTAAAAATTCGTAAAGGCGTTGTTTTCCTTGGGCTTCTTTCCCTAAGTAATCCGTGGGAACAGGACTAATGTTGTTCGAGTATTGACGGAAGTACTGCAGTGCGCGTTGCATATGGGTTGCACTGGTAATCAGCGCTGTAGGTCGTTGACCAATATAACTAGCGATGACTGCGGCTTCTTGCTCTGTATCCATCGCTTTTGGAATGGTGATAATATTGGCTGGCGGAATATTAGCTGCTGTAGCAACCTTTTGCATTAATTCAGCATTACTATTGGGATCGCTTCCACCATAACCAGATACGATTAAGCGGCTCTGTGGATTCACAAGACTCAATTCGATGCCCTTAGTGATGCGGGCAAAAGATGAACGACTGAGTTGCTCAGTAGGGGACAACAAGGGGTCACTGATATGTCCGCCCCCCAAGACCACAACAAAGTCAAAACTATTGACCAGCTGACTCGGAGGCAGAACTTGTCGCTCGTTTGCGATTAACTGCTGATTAACCCACCAAGGATTACTGGTAAGCAATAATATGACTAAAGCAGGTAAAAGGGTGATCGCGGCGCGATAAGGCCGTTTAGTGAGGCAAAAGTAAAGTGATAACACCAAAAAAAATAGCGAAATGTTGAGAGGCATCAGTAACGAACCTAACCATTTTTTTACAATAAAACCTAAACTTAAATCCATATAGCTGGTTCTCTAGTTTGCGATGCAAGCATCTTAATCTATCCTTATTCATAGGTGTTTAAAATTATCAAAAATCTCGACTTAATCCAAATTAATGCGTTAAATCAAAATTTACTTGTTATTTTTTCCTCTACATAAAGACAGCTTTCTAAACTTAAGGTAATCTTCGCTCAATACAGGCAAGTAATTAGCAGTGAGGAAAGTATGTTTGAGCGTGTTTCCGCGGCCGCGGCAGATCCCATTTTAGGTTTAACTGAAGCTTTTAAAGCCGATCCCCGTCCTAACAAGATTAATCTAGGAGTCGGTATTTATAAAAACGAAGCTGGTGCAACTCCAGTTTTAAAGACCGTTAAAATTGCAGAGCAGAAGTTACTGGAAACGGAAAGTAGTAAGTCTTATCTTAGTATTGAAGGTAATCCTGCTTATGGCTTGGAAGTACAGAAACTGTTGTTTGGTGAAAATAGTGAAATCGTAAGCAGCCAACGCGCTTTTACGGCTCAGTCGCCAGGTGGTACCGGGGCTCTGCATAATGCCGCTGAATTCGCTTATAATCATTTAGGTGTACGTACTGTTTGGGTGAGTAACCCAACTTGGGCCAACCACGGCAATATTTTTAAAGCCTTAGGCCTTGAAGTAAAAGCTTACGATTACTACAACCCAGAGACCCAAGATCTCGACTTTGCAGCGATGTTAAGTTCTTTAGAGCACGTTAGTGCGGGCGACTTAGTGCTTTTCCACGGCTGTTGTCATAATCCTACTGGCATCGACCCAACAATTGAACAATGGCAGCAATTAGCCAATTTAGCAGCAAGCAAAAAGATATTGCCATTGTTTGATTTCGCTTACCAAGGGTTTTCTATAGGTGTGGAAGAAGACGCCGCTGGTTTGCGACTTTTTGCCGAACAAATTAAAGAGTTAATGGTTGCCAGTTCTTTTTCTAAAAACTTTGGCTTATATAATGAGCGGGTGGGTGCATTCACTTTGGTTGCTCAAAACAAAGAGCAGGGCGCCGCGGCATTTAGCCAAGTAAAAGCAGGTATTCGAGCGAACTACTCGAACCCACCATCTCACGGCGCTGCTGTGGTGACTACAATTTTGCAAAACCCAGAGCTAAAAGCGCAATGGCATAGCGAAGTCACAGAGATGCGTGAGCGGATTAAAGAAATGCGTGACTTGTTTGTTGCCACGTTAGCTGAAAAAGGCGCTGAGGGTGATTACAGCTTTATTCAGCGCCAGAATGGTATGTTCTCGTTCTCTGGTTTAAGTAAACAACAAGTGCAAATCTTAAAAGAGCAACATGCGGTATATATTGTTGGCTCGGGTCGGATCAGCGTCGCCGGGATGACCAAAGACAATATGCAAGCATTATGTGAAGCGATAGCAGCGGTTGTGTAGCAAGTAAACAATAAGGCTTAGCTTGCTAAGCCTTATCCTATCACGACATTGCGCCCCTTCTTTTTCGCTTCATACAAGGCATTATCTGCATCTTTTATCACTTCCTCTGCACTGGCGTGTAGATTAGATTTCTCTGCCACTCCAATACTTACCGTAATTTGTACCGTATTTTTAGGCTCGGGTTGTTCCCCTCGGCGTGATTTATCGCTGGTATTACGACTGTTATTATCACGAATAGCGAAAGGGGTTTGAGCAATGAGCTCGCGTATGTCATCTAAAAATATTTTGGCATGCTCGAGTTGCTTGCCCTTAAATAATACAGTGAACTCTTCTCCCCCATAACGAAACACTTGACCTCCACCTTCAATTTGGTCTAGCTTTGCTGCCACCATCGCCAAGACATCATCACCCACATCATGGCCATAGGTATCATTAAATTTTTTGAAATGGTCAATATCCACCATGGCTAGGCAATAGTTTTTAGACAATCCAGCTAAGCGCTCGAATAACATGCGTCGACCTAATAATCCGGTGAGCTCATCGCGATAAGCCAGTTCATGTGAAGCATTAAATCCACTGAACAACATGATTAACATCGATGCCGTAAAAAAAATTGAAGAAATTGCTTCTCTGTCGAGAAAAATCAGCGGAAAGGTACTGGCTAAGAAACTAAAAAACAGTCCAATCGAAATACTGGTTGGTTTATTGATGAAACGAACAAATGAGATAACCAAACAAAACATGATGAACCCGAGCGCATTTAGGCTAATCACGAGGCCTTCGAGCGGGTGGGGGCTAAACCATTGTTTAATCATACCTTGCATATCGAGGGCTAAAAAGTCGATGATGATTGGTATGCTTAGCATTTGTAATGCTAAGCAAATATACCAAACAAGAGCTCGCCGAGTTATCCAGCCGTTATCTTTGACTAATTGATTAAGAAACAAGTTGAAAGGAATGAATAAACCGAGCACAGTGAAGCAGGTCGAAGCTGTTGGCTCTGCAAGCGGTTGTTGTAAGTAGTTGACTATTAACCAATAACTAAAAGTATTTACAAGTGCTACCACGAATAACTGCCGTCGGTTAAACTGCAGTGCCAGCATTGTAATAATGGTAGCGAAGCCATAGGGTAACCAATAAATGAGTTCGCGAATATTAGTAGACAAGCTTGAATACCAAATTAGTGCCCCTGTCGCTATCATCAAAATGGCGAGGGACGGGAATACATTATGGCTTGTTAAGCGACTTTCCATAAATTTCAAGTAATTGAGTTTGGAATGATTTTATAGAATATTTAACTAATTTAAAATCGATATAGGCCAATAAGCAGTCTGGCCTCGAAGTTTTCTACAGTAACTGCATATTAGTCTTTGATATTATGCAGTTACTGTTCTAATTTTACTGTAACGAAAAAATACGGAGCAGCGCATGAGTGACTTTCTGTTCATTGATGATACTGAAGAACCAGTAAAAAAAGTTACCAAAGCATCTTGGAAGTTATTGGTTATTGATGATGAAGCTGAAATTCACTCGGTAACGCGCTTAGTGCTGTCTGGGGTTGAAATTGATGGTTATCAGTTAGAGTTTCTTTCTGCTTATAGTGCGGAGGAGGCGCGCCAAATATTTAATGAGCATGATGATATCGCGATTGCTTTAGTCGATGTGGTGATGGAAACCGATCATGCTGGCTTGGAATTAGTTCGCTGGATCCGCGAAACCAAAGAAAACCATGCTACGCGGTTGATTTTAAGGACCGGTCAGCCAGGGCAGGCTCCAGAAGAGTCGGTGATTAAAGATTACGATATCAATGATTATAAGAGCAAAACAGAATTAACCGCCACCAAGTTAAAAACCATTACTTATTCAGCGATCCGTTCTTACCGAGATATTCTATTCATCGAACGTCATCGCTCTGGTTTGTTGAAGGTTATCGAGTCCACATCCTTAGTTTTAAAGAGTAAAACACTTTACCACTTCGGATCAGCGGTGTTAGAGCAGTTGGTTGAATTGTTTCAGTTAGAAACGTCGGCAATGTATATCACCACCTTAACTGAAGACGTATTACATCATCAGTCGTTTAATGTATTGGCTGCGACCGGTGATTTTGTGACGAATGAGCACAATGAATCTGATTTTGATCAGAGTAAGATCCCTGATAACGTAAAAGCATTGCTCAAACACGCGTTACAAGAGCGTAGAACCATCGTAAATGAAGACTGTTATGTTGGATTTTACTCAACCGATAATCGTAGTGTTAGTCTGCTTTATGTACAACATGAGAAACCGCTTGATGATATAGAAAAGGGCTTGTTAGAAGTATTTGCGACTAATATCGCATTAACTTTCGAAAACCTCACGATTAAAGAAGAGATCCAAGATACCCAAAAAGAACTTATTTTTATTATTGGTGACGCCATTGAACAACGTAGTAAAGAAACTGGATCGCACGTTAAACGGGTGTCGTTGATTTGCGAACTAATGGCTAAAAAATTAAATTTTGACCCTGAATTTGTTGAATTGTTTAAATACGCGGCCCCATTACATGATTTGGGTAAGATTGCTATACCGGAGTCGATTCTGCATAAACCTGGTAAGCTAGATGCTCAGGAGTGGGAGGTGATGCAAACTCACGCTCAAGTTGGTCACGATTTGCTTGCCGATTCCAATAAGATTATTGCCCGTCTCGGAGCCGAAATATCTATTTGCCATCATGAAAAATGGGATGGTAGCGGATATCCTCGTCAATTAGCGGGGGAAGACATTCCTTTAGTGGGCCGAATCATGGCTATTACCGATGTATTTGATGCTTTGGGGTCGAAGCGCTCTTATAAAGAGCCCTGGTCGAACGCAGAAATCAAACAATTTATCATCGAACAAAAAGGAAAACACTTTGATCCAACCTTAGTTGATCTGTTAATCGAGAATTTTGACGAGTTCTTAGAAATTCGCAACAGCCATCCGGATTAACGATCGATAGCTAATAGGCCAAAGGCTAATATTTTCGTGTTATTGCATTGAATTTACTTAATAAAAAGCGCATTCTCTTCATTTAACTAGCTCTGTGCCTAAGCGCTCAGAGCTCAGCTATATCGAATAGGCGCTACAGTGGCACTAAAACCCACCATCTATAAATTGCGGATCTCTCTCTCTGATTTAAACCGTAATTACTATGACACACTCAATTTAACCATTGCCCAACACCCTTCTGAAACGCTTGAAAGGATGATGGCTCGGGTAATGGCTTATTGCCACAGTGCAGAACAAGGTTTGGAGTTTACCAAGGGCTTAAGTGAAATCGAACAGCCCGACCTTTGGTCGAAGTCTCTCGATGGTCAGGTTCAACTATGGATTGATGTGGGGGAACCCAGTGCTGAACGCATTAAGAAGGCGACGCGTCTCGCGGAAACGGTAAAAGTGTATAGTTTTAACTCTAAATCAAATACTTGGTGGCAACAAATCCAAGGAAAACTGACTCGGTTGGATTTGCAAGTTTGGCAACTTGATTGGCAAGAGGTTTGTAAACTGGCATCTTATGTGGAGCGAACCATGGATCTATCGGTGACGATTACCGAACAATCTGCCTATGTCACGATTGGTAGTCATGAATTAGATATTAACTGGAAGCCGCTTCAGTTGCCGATTTCAGATTAAGTGAGAGTTAAAATATTCAAGCTTAATTCCACCAGCATTATTAACTATATGAATCGCTTAACCACAACATTTTTTATATTTTTTACCGCTGCCACAATCGCAAGGGTCATTGCGTTTTGGGGTTTTATCAAAAATAGCTGTTTGCGGTGTATCTAATAAAACTTTTAGCGCTTGGATATCTTCCTCGGTCTCAGGTGCTAAGACGATATTGGCAATCAGTTGTAGCTCTGATAACTGGGTTTCAAGCTCAAGCTTTCGCGCCTCAGTTTGTACTCTCAGCTGAAGAGGATTTTCAGCCGAACCTGGCTTGATGTTTCGTTTTGTACTAAAACCAAAACTCTCATATTTAGGTCTTTTCTCGATTTTTCCCTTATAAAAAAACTTTGACATCACTCGAGTCCTCTCGCTAAAAAATAATACGGAGCATGCTTATACAGCAATTACGAGGCTAAAGAAACCTTCTCGTTAGGTAAAGTTTAATAGCTTGTGGACCCGACTTAACTCATAAGGCAATGCAAATTTATCATTGGCATTTTTTACTCTAGCCAAGAGTGAAGTCTAAGACGGCAAGCATAAGCTTTCTATAGAGAGGTCATTTGCATCGGGACGTTCAATGGATAAAAAAAAACCACTACATAATAGAGTGGTGTCCATAAGGGAGGATTTGTTTTCAGCCATCACTGAAAATGTATCGTCATCAAGCAAACAGTGACGATGAAAGTAGTTTAAAAACGCGAGAGCTAATCAAATATTTGATAAGTTCTATTTGATTAAAGCAGAGCATCTCAGTTTTATTAACTGTAAACATTAACAGTTGTGAAACCGAACGACTTGTACGCGATATTTATGTCTTTCTATTTAGTACAAAAATTGACATGTCTTTCACTTATAGGGCAGTCTATCAAGCAAACTTTCCCTTGATTATGGTTGGGATAGATTGGTGAATAGTGTATATATGTAGCCAATGCCATTTATGTAGATTTAACAATGCCTAGACCCAAAATACCTCGCAATATATGCGGTACGGCAGCAGATAGCTGTTTTAAGCCAAATCGGATCCCAATGAGTGAACTGGAGAAGGTTCAGTTGGATAAAGACGAATTTGAAGCTTTACGTTTGGTTGACCAAATGAAAATGCAACAGCAAAAAGCGGCAATAGAAATGGGGGTTTCACGGCAAACTCTTGCCAATATTCTTAAGTCAGCTCGCTTTAAGGTAGTCGATTGCTTAAGTAATGGTAAAGCGTTAATGATGCATAGTGAAAATGATGAGAATATTGAGTGAAGCTAAAGCGGAGCATGTTTAAAACAAAAACGCTGAGATAACAAATTGTTGCTTCACTTAAAGGCTCCAATCCTATCGGGCATGGTTATCTACATGTCGTTTTATCGAAGAGCACCAGGGTGAAACCGATTGCAATCGTTATAGGGCTAAGTAAAATCTTGTTCGCTCGTTTAGAACAACTATAGGTATCGGCATGTCAGAAGTTATAATTAACAGTTTTTATTGTCATTTACGGGCAAAAACTAAGTATATAAATTGGATTATTCCTTTCTGCGTTTGTGTATGTGTTGTGTTTGCGGTTCATTACGTGTTAGTTCACCGTGAGTTAAAATTATTAGAAAGTTATGGTGATTCTGCTTTTGCAACAGCAATGGATATTGGAAACGAGGTCGATCACAGTATCCGCATCGCAAATAGTGTTAAAGATGACTTTTGCTCTAGTAGCGATATCCGTTTTTTGACAGAAGTGATGTTTGCGTATGAGTATATAGTCGATGTTGGTCGAGTTGATAATGGCCATGTGGCTTGTACCGTTAAGCTTGGTTCCTTAACCCCCCCAGTAGAGCTTGGCACCTACACTATTAAACACAAAGAAAAGCTGATTCAACAGGATAATGGTCTGTCTGCAAAAGAAGCGAGTAATATAAGAGTATTTTCCAAGGGAAGTGTGATTGTCAGCGTTAACGACATGTTTTTTCATAATGTTGACTTATCGTCTCTATCTTTACATGGCATGGGGGGGATCTTATACAACAAACAAACTAAGCAAGTGGTTCAAAAGTTTGGAGAAGTTTCCGAGATAGATGTTTCTAGTCTATTAGGAAAGCAAAACTTTAATTGGTTACCGTTACCGAATAACTTCTTGGAGCATCGAGAATGTAACGATGACTATAATATTTGCTTAGTGGTGTTTCAAATCAAGCCCGGCATTTATCAATTGGATCTATTTTTGATAGTCTTTCTTGGTCTGATTGGATTCTCAATTGGTAAGTTATTTTTATGGAAATATAAAGATTACTACTACGGGCAGCAAGCATTTACCAGAGCCCTGAGTCATGCGATAAACAATAATCAAATCTATCCGGTTTATCAGCCAAAGGTTCATTTAAGCAACGGTAAAATGGCTGGGGTTGAGGCGTTAGCGCGATGGCACGATCCGCAATTAGGGCAGATTTCGCCAGAAATCTTTATTGCTGCAGCAGAACAATCACTACTGATTAGTAAACTAACGCGTAAGTTTATCGTGAAGGTTTTCGATGATCTAAATACCCCTGAGTTTGTGAATGCTGGTTATACCGTGAGTATTAACATTGCAATTTCAACCTTGTTAGAAGAAGATTTTTTCGATTTTATTGAAAGTCAGCGGATTAAAACGCAACTGCCAACAGAAAATATTATTTTAGAAATCACGGAACGTTCTTCCGCTGACTTCAAGCAGATGTCTGCCTATGCCAAGCGATTTTCGAGAGCGGGTTATAAAATATCTTTAGATGACTTCGGTACGGGAATGTCCAACCTTACTTGGATAAATACCTTTGAACCGAATGAAATCAAAATAGACAAAGAGTTTACTCAGGCGATTGACTGCGACACTCTAAATAAATTAACTCTGGAAGGTATATTTGGCTTGTTAGAGAAGTTCAACGTGCACGTTGTTTTTGAAGGGATCGAAACACAAGTGCAATTGAACTATATATTGCAACGTTCACCTCAAGCGATCGGCCAAGGCTGGCTGTTTGCTAAGCCGCTAGAGCCATCGGCTCTATTTGATTATATTGAGCGAGATGGTTAATACCTCGATTGTTTGAAGTCTGCATGTTGCTTTTTATTCGAGGGTAATTGAGAGCCGTAGCTAACAGCTTCTTAGTATTTTTTCTACACCGAGTTGTATCGCAAACAGCATCGGCTTAAGCTCGAGTGGTAGGCTTACAATAAGCGGTGTCGAGATTCTAATAAGGAAGAACCAGCTTGCTTGATGCAGAAAGTAGCGGTTTTTCAGTTTTATCGAAAGCAATATATTTAGAATAAAAAGCCCAAGCTGGTGCCTGGGCTTTTAACTTGGTGAACTTAAGCTGGAAGTGAAGCGTGAGCTTTTCGTCTAAATCCCATAACGCCAAGCCCCATCAACAACATCGCCAGTGACGCTGGTTCTGATACTTGAGGCGTGTTGGCGATTTGGTCACCAAATGAATCTGCGATATAGACGTTTATTAACTCAAATGATTCGGCTGAAAAAGCCGACTGAGCGGTAAAGCTCGCACTGGCTAGTTCAAACACGCCAACCGGAACGTCTAGGCTATCAAACCATAGGCTGTAAACACTTAGTGTATTACTGGCTGATAAGAACGCATCGGTTACCATTGCCCACTGGGTGTTTAAGACATTAAATCCGCTGTCTTGGTAGCTGGCCAAGGTTTCATCAAAGCGCAGACCAAAATCTAGTTCGGCGATATCTGCTGCCGAATTATCAACCATCATACGTACATCCACTAAGTCACCAGTGGCATATTGACTGGCATTTGTTTCCAGTGAGATAAACGCTGCATTGGCTTGTAATGTGAACAATGTTGCAAGCAGTGTGATTATATATTTCATCGGTAATTCCCTTAGTGAGTTGCACAACGAGCGCGAGTACAAAGATCCATTAAACCACGTAGGTCACGGCGATTAATCTGGCCATCGTGATTGAAGTCGTAAGCTAAGTCGCTTATCAAAGCCGAGCGGATCGCTTGATAAAACAAAGATACATCCAATGAATCAATATCAAGATCTCCATCAAAGTCCCCAATCAATTCCTGAGGTTTAAAACTCAAAGCAACAATCACGGGGTCATGGTCTGACGCTCGGTAGGCGTCAGCGTACTTTGGCAAATCGCCGCTGTACTCGGATGAATATTCAAATAAGCTCGACTCAACGGCGTTAATGTTCCATTCGGCAGCATCTACCAGATGTGATATCAAACTAGGAGACGCCAATATGTAATCTAAGGTGCCGACTTCATCATTGTAAGAGTAGCCATAGGCGTTTGGATGGAATGCTTTTACCACATTGGTGTATCCATAGGATTTGGTGATAACAGCCCCCTCATCACCGTGTAATGGGGTCTCTCCCACATAAGTGCTACGAGCAGTCTTCACTTCGTAGTCGGTTGGTAAATGAGCGATATCGGTTAATACGCTAATTGGATCTTCAGCCGCGTATGAGTTTAAATCGCCAATAATGAGCTTGTGTCCTGACACCGCCATTAAGCTTTCACCCAGTTGATAAGCAGCCGATACTCTTAGATTCTCACATGAGCCTTGACGGTTTGGATCTTGTCCTTGTTGTATTGCCACGTCTTCCCAGCAGGTTGAGCCCTTTGACTTGAAATGATTGACTGCAACCGTCAGCGTTTGGTCGCTGCCATTAATGCTAAAAGTCGGAGTGATCGCATCGCGCTGGTAGTTATTACCATCTTCATCGCCTACAGCAGGCGCATGTTGTTCTGGCATTTGCAGTACCTGCATTTGCTTCAGAGTCACCTTCGCGGGTTTATAAATCACTTGATTGGTGATTGCATCGGTGCCGACTTGTTCAAGCTCTCCGTCCCAAGCAATCTGGTATTGATCCGCTAGCGGTAATTCAGCATTTAGCTGGCTAACCAGATCAACAATGGCTGAGTTAGCCCCAAAGCCATTGTTCTCTATCTCCATTAAACCGACAATATCTGCGTTCATCGCTTTAAGTGCCGCCACTATCTTATCGGCCTGCATTTCAAACTCTACCAGTGTCGTTGCGCCCCGGTTTTGCCCTTTAGGGTTAGCTGCTCCACCAAATGGTGAATTAAAGTAATTCAGCACATTGAAGGTTGCCACCTGTAGGTCCCCTTTGGTGAGTTCAGGCGTATTAGTACGGTCATTCTCTTCATGAATAAAGCTATCTGTGTGAGCTTGGTTGGTCACATATAAGCGATATTCTGCATATGAATATCCCAGCACACCGTGAAGGCCGTCCACTAAGTCGCCAATTCGAATGTAATCCTCGGTCGAGCCGTTTTGATCAATGTCAGTAACACCAAACTCAGGATACCAAGGCACAACGCCATTGCTTGCTTTTTCAAAACTTTCGATAACGATTCGTTGGTCTTTATTATTAGCCAATTGCTGCTCTGCAGGGCTATCAATCACATCATCGTAAGTAACTGGCGTATTCAACTGATTAGGATGGAAGTTGACTCGTTGATGAGCGACTACCATATTGTTGCGGTAAGCACTGTAATCAAAGCCGTAAGTTCGAGTGACTCGCAGATCAGATGTTTTCTCTAATGATACGAGCATGCCTTCGTAGCGTTCTAAGGTCTCACGGAAACTCTCATCTGAACTCAGGGTTTGTAGCGGCGTTGCTTCAATTGATTCCCCAGAAGAAACTCGTTCTACTTGAGATCCTAATAAAGTCGTCCAACCATAGTTTTCATTCACCTTACCAATCACCACCACTTTATCGCCAACATTCAAGCCGGCTAAATCTGCGTAGTCAACAAACAGACCGTCTGAGGTTAGTGGGTTGTTGTCACCTTGTTGGTCTTGGATAAAAAAGCCTTGGTTAATGTCGTTACCAAGCGCTTTGTTTTGGATCGCAGTGATCACACCTTCAGTTTGATAATTTTCAGTTGATAGATAACCGGAATCAATTAATGGCGAAAACCAAGAGTCGCCTTGGATATCCATAATAGTCACTTCGCTTGCTTCTACAGCTGGGCTATTTCCATCAGCCAGCTGCCCTAAATCAGAACTATCGTTTTTGCGGCGAACTTCCCATTGCGCCAGATTAAACGCTGTACTAGGTGTGTAGTCGATACGCACTAGTGTTTGATCTTTCCCAAAATTAATGTCACCCATAACACCAATGATGTCGACGATGGTATCGTTTAAAAATAGCGCGATAGGATCATCGCCATTAAAGTTAATAACATTAGCGTCTGACTGATCTGTCACTAGCTGAATATCGCTGTTTGCACTGGGGTGAGACAGTACAAATACAGAATGAGGCGCGATAGTCACATTATCGAGAGCCATTGATTGCCCCCAAGTATCTCGACCATTGGTTGCTTTTTTTAGACTATAACCGTTGAGGGTTATTGCATTCTCTGAATCATTGGCAATTTCAATCGCCTTGTTATACGAGCTACCTTCAATGTACTCCGACAAGAAGATTGTCGATTGCGCCTGCGGTGCCAGCAATGTGGCCACCGTAGCCGCAAGAATATTCATTTTCATAGTCAATCCATTTTCTATTGGTTAAAAACATGCACAAAAATTCAAGGAAACCGCGTCAGCTAAAAGCAAGTGCATTTTCCTTGGATAAATAGTGGTGAGGCCTAGCATTAAGGATGTTTTGTTGCATTGATTAGGGATTCGGCTTCTGCCGTGACCAACGAAACTGAGAAATATCGCGCAGAAGGGCACAGCAATTAGATTTGCGTGATAATTCATTTCAAACTCCATTTTGAACGAATAACTAGGGCTTCTAAATTATGGAACGCATAAGATCTGCAACAAATTCAGGGCTTAGCGACGAGGATTAAAATAGAATGATTTTTTGACAGTTGTGTGTCAATCGGGTGAAGTTATTGTCAATACTAAGTTTGTATCGTGGATGCATCTAGATGCTGGCAGGCCAATATCTGATTGAAAGCGCAGTATCTCATCGTTTGTTAAATACGCTTAAAAATCTGTGGGAGTGAGAAAGTGTCTTTAATTTAAAAGCTCGCCACATAGCGAGCTTTTAAGGCTTATAGGTGATTAGGTCTCAGTTTTGTCGTTATTGAGGGGGGGATGTTTCCGCTTTATTACATCGGGCACCACGGCTAAGCCATGTTGAGTCGCTGATGCGCCTCTGAAGGCTTATCGGCTACTGACTGAACGATGTCTTTCCAAATCTGCTGAAAATGACCGCGAAGACACTCGCTTTGCGTGGTTCATTGAATATAGGCGAATGAATGATCAGATGAAGATCCCGATATAACTTGGCAAGATTCCCAACAACCCGTAATTTTGCCATCCTGAAGTTGGAAATGTGCCAGCACCTCCAGTAATGACTCTGAATTGTCTTGTTTGACAAGATGGACATAATGATGAGTTAGTACATCAGATCCTTGTTCTGCAATGGCCTTAAACTCTATAGTCAGGCTTTTCGTTTCATTTTTCAGTTTTTTTAAATGTAAATAAAATTCTTCATAATTGAGTTGATGTCCATCCGCATATTGGCGGTAGGTCTTTGAAAAAAAACGCTCGACCACCGACAGTTCTATAAGTTCTGAACTAAACAACGTTTTAAAAACATGGCGAACTAAATCTCGATTATTTGAATATTTCATGCTGGATCTCATTAGAGGGGAATTGAGTGCCTATGCTACCTGCGTATTTAGCGGTATTCTTTCTACATTAGGACAACTTATATAGAATATAGGCCAACATGAATCGCATGAAGATCTCCAATATTCAGCATATACACGATCACGAAACTGATTGGCATCGCCACGCCAGAGGCCAGTTATTCTGGGTGACTAAAGGTATACTTAGCGTGGATACTGTTGAATCCAGTTGGACTTTAGCACCCGGTTGTTTAGGTTGGATCCCCGCTGAGTGTTCACATCGGGCAAAGGTTATCGTTGGTTGTCAGGGAAAAATACTAAGATTGGATCCAGACGTCATTACGGCTGATAACACGATGGAAAAACTAGTAAAAACACCGTTGCTTATACATGCAATATTGCTTCGCTTAACCGCCACAGAGCATTTAGTCATGGAGGGGGCGATGCACCGTTTACTGGGTGTTCTGTTTGATGAAATATCATCAGCGGAGCGAACTAACTTTGAGCTTCCAATGCCTCGTGATAAACGATTAACAAAGTTAGCCGCTTATTTATTGTCTACTCCCGATGCTCCTTTCTCAAAAGCAATGCTCGAAAAAAGATTTGCCTTAAGTGGGCGTTCAATTTCTCGCTTGTTTATGCAACAAACTGGGATCACTTTTAAGCAATGGAGAGCATTAGCAAAATTACAGCATGCGCTTCGTTTACTTGAGAGTCCGTTATCGATTAGCGATATCGCCTTATCTTGTGGCTACAGTAGTACCAGTAGTTTCATATATGCATTCAAACAACATCTTGGTGAGACACCGAATTATTATAGGAAGGGCCAATTGAGTGGCAGGCTTAACCAATCATAAGGCAGTGCAGTGATGTAATTGAGAAGGCATTTAGTAAATTTAATGATTCTGGATAGCTGTTGTATTGATGGACACTCGATATACAAAATAAAAAGCCCAAGCTGGTGCTTGGGCTTTTAACTTGGTGAACTTAAGCTGGAAGTGAAGCGTGAGCTTTTCGCCTAAATCCCATCACGCCAAGCCCCATCAGCAACATCGCCAGTGACGCTGGTTCTGATACTTGAGGCGTGTTGGCGATTTGGTCACCAAATGAATCTGCGATATAGACGTTGATTAACTCAAATGATTGGGCTGAAAAAGCCGACTGAGCGGTAAAGCTCGCACTGGCTAGTTCAAACACGCCAACCGGAACGTCTAGGCTATCAAACCATAGGCTGTAAACACTTAGTGTATTACTGGCTGATAAGAACGCATCGGTTACCATTGCCCACTGAGTGTTTAAGATATTAAATCCGCTGTCTTGGTAGCTGGCCAAGGTCTCATCAAAGCGCAGACCAAAATCTAGTTCGGCGATATCTGCTGCCGAATTATCAACCATCATACGTACATCCACTAAGTCACCAGCGGCATATTGACTGGCATTTGTTTCCAGTGAGATAAACGCTGCATTGGCTTGTAATGTGAACAATGTTGCAAGCAGTGTGATTATATATTTCATCGGTAATTCCCTTAGTGAGTTGCACAACGAGCGCGAGTACAAAGATCCATTAAACCACGTAGGTCACGGCGATTAATCTGGCCATCATGATTGAAGTCGTAAGCTAAGTCGCTTATCGAAGCCGAGCGGATCGCTTGATAAAACAAAGATACATCTAATGAATCAATATCAAAATCTCCATCAAAATCGCCAATCATTTGCTTACCCCATTTATTGAGGATCGCCCGATACTCTTTTGCGGTGACTGGTAACACGGTTCCGTGGCGTGGTCGCGACGGTAAAGTGTAATCCTTGGCTAAGCTCCAGTTACCACTGGATAGGTCGGTTGTTTCAAAGGGAATGTAACCACGGCCACCAAATTCATCGATAAACAAGTACCACTTCTGCTCGGTATTGGATTTAAATACTAAGGGACCTTCACCTTGGCTCATATCCCCTTTACCAATACACTCACTTTGGAAATCCCAATTATCGTTATTAAGAGTCGTTGATGTTTCCGAAAGAATGAACTTACCACAGGCCGACTCCGACGCTGAGCGCTCGTCTTTAGTAAACCGGTAATAAACATCATCATGTTTGATCAAGGTTGAATCGATAGTGGAGTAGCCTTCATCGACCCATACCTGAGCGTCACTAAAGTTCACAAAGTCACGGGTGAGGGCATACATCATTTTATTGTAGGTACCATTGGAATGGCTGGCGTCGTTATATATTTTAGAGGCCCAAAAAACCACGTACGCATTTCGCTCGGGATCCCAAAAGGCTTCTGGTGCCCAGGTATTACCAGCAGTGTCTGGTGAGACTTGCACCAGGCGTGCATCACTCCAGTTCACCAAATCGTTAGATTCCCAAACGAGTAGCGAACGAGACCCCCAAGTTTGAGAGCGTCCCCAATCCCAATTACCGTAGATTTTCAGATCGGTTGCAATCATGAAGAACTTATCGCCTTCGGGGGAGCGAATAATAAATGGATCGCGAGCTCCTTTTTCTCCTAATGTGGTGGATAGTACTGGCTGTTCGCTATTTAAAGTTTGCCAATCGAGCGGGTTGTTACCATTAGACAGGGCGAAATAAACCTGCTCTCCATCGGCTGTTCCTTCACCAGTAAAGTAGCTGAACATATACGCTTCGAAATCGTCTAATGTGGTGAGTGGCGGTACGGTCGCAATAAAGGTTTTGGTAGCCGACTCTTCGCCTTTAGTTATCGTAGCTGTTAATGTCACGGTTTGAACTAAACCGCAGAGCTTGTTACGCGGTTCGGCAACACAGACCGGAGCCCGTGTGACGAGACCATCGGGGGTAATCACATCGGTATTATCTGATGACCAAGAAATGTTGGTTTCATATTTACCCTGGGTTGCGAGAAATATATGTCCACGCACATCATCAACATTAACGATTGCTAACGCTTCGCTATCAGCCGCGACAGACTCGGCATCATCGAGCTGAATTTCAGCAAGCGCTTGTTCTGCGGTAGTGGCTATCACGCTGGCGCTTAGAGCCCCATTCCAAATTTGGAAGTCGTCAAAGCGACCATGTAAGAAGTTATCGCCGCTGTAAAGTGACCGACCGAGGAAATTGGCAAGGGTGGTCCCATCACCGATGTCGGCAGGTGTGATTGTGATATTGGTGTTGCGCGCAACTTCTACGCCGTCTAAGTACACAATCCCAATACTGCCTTTTAAGCTATAAGCTAAATGATGCCATTCGCCCCGACTCAAATTACTACCAGAAGTCCCGGTATTTTGCTCACAAGACCAATGACAAGTTGACAGGGTGGTTCGGTAATAGTTACCCGTAGTGAACAGATATCCGTTACCATTACTCCCCGAAGTATTTCCTAAACCATAAATGAAATAGGGAGATGGCTGGTCGTTTTCGATAAAGACCTTAGTCATCACCGTGATTTCATCGAGGCCCGCCATTAAGTTATCGGGCAGATCGATATAAGCATCTTTACCGTCTAGTTCTGCAACGTCGCCGTCTAAAGTAACCCCTCCTTCAACGGTTCCATGGTGGTTGTTACCGGAAGCATCGGTGATCACACTTGAGGTTGGTGCGTCATCGAAGGGATACCACAGCACCAGTTGCGGTACCGTTGCGGCTATTTCTTCCGGACTTAAGGCACCGTTCCAGATTTGGAAATCCGCAAAATCACCATAGAAGTAATTATCGGCACTATACAGCGAGCGTCCCAAGAAGTTATCTAAGGTGATACCGTCGCCAATGGTGCCTGGCATGAGAGTGATAGCATCGTTTCGAGCGACTTCAACCCCATTCAAATATAAAATGCCGAGGTTATTGTCTTGGGTATAAGCAATGTGTTGCCAAGAACCCCTTGGTAAATTAGCACTCGCAGTTGCGGTACTTTGTTCGCAACTCCAGTGACAGCTAGACAGCGTGGTACGGTAATGATTGCCGGTGGTGAACAAATAACCATCACCATATGCGCCAGAAATATTGCCTAATCCATAAATAAAATACGGAGAAGGCTGACTGTTCTCGATAAAAATTTCAGCGGTAATCGAAATCGCGTTTAAGCTTGTGAGTAAATTGTCTGGCAGGTCGATATAACCGTCTATGCCATCAAAATGCGCGGCTCCGCCAGTGAGCGTGACGCCGCCAATAATGTCAGCATCATAGCCATGACCAGAGGCATCAGACAGAGTAGTTGAACCGGCAGGATCGTCAAACGGATACCACAATATTTGCTCAGCTGCATTGGCTGCATATGAAGCACTTAGCAGGGATACCGCGATACCGACTGACCGCATAATATTGCAGGGTCGCCATCGGCTAACATGTGGTAAGTTCAGTTGTATTTTCATCTCGTATATTCCTTATACTTATTATTTTATTTGTAGAGTTATCAATTACCAACATCAGGGTTTGAGATTGGTAATCTGAAAGACTAGACCAATTCAGAAGGTTTGACCTATTTTTATTTCGACTGGTGTATTAAATTAGAATAGACCTCCAAAAATTTAGCCTATTAAGGTAAATCAGTTGCTGATCACCGCTGTGATTTTTTAGTTAACGAAGGTCTCGAATAACGTTTGCTGGAAGTGAAAGCAAATGATAATGACAGTCTGAACTGCGCATATTGGTCGCCAGTGCTGCTGTTCATTTAGCAATTGCCCTTGAGTTACCCTCACAGCCTTAGTCTCAAGACTAAAAAGGGTATTAACCTCAACTTAGCTTGAGGTTTTATCTTTATCCCAAATAACGACGAAGGGATAAAGAATGCAAAATAATTACGTAAAGGAACTTGCCAAGAGAAGTTTTCAAGAAGGTCCGGTAAAAGCGCCTTATAAGAAGCGTAAAGGTTTTAATCAAGGACCGAATATCTTTATCGGCGTATTCGCCTCGGTGATGTTAAGTGCAGTTGTTTACTTCATTTAATATAGAATCAAGTTGCTACGCCAGCCTCAGTCGGTTAATTGTAGCCGCGACTAATCGCGCTAAACCTTGGTTTCTTCGGGTATGCTTTAAGTAAGGTACCAGTAGGCATTCTATTCATGTAGTACAGGTAAAGGTTGTAGAGTAGGGAAGGCGAGAGTCTGCACCAAGAGCATGAGAAGAGCATGGACATCCATGATAAAAACTACAGGGACAGTAACAGTGTTAGTGAAGTGAACACCACTGCCATTATTTAGTTCTCAGGCGTTAATCATGCTGATTGGCGGCTCGCGCAATGTGTTCGTTTAAATGGCGCATAAACCAGCTTAAGTCATACAGGCGAGTCCGATACACTTCGGCGGCGGTGCTCATAGCTTTTACCGGTTTGTTGGTCTTCGCCACACAGAAACGCCCGTCGAACACAACGGGAAACACAATGATAGTAGGGTGTATCCGATAAGCTCACTTGCGAGCGTCTTGACCTAGGCATGATGATAACTCCCCAAATAAATGACTATTGATAGTTTAGACTATAAAACGTTTCGTTAGTTTGGGTGTCTTGTTTGCCGACCCCCGGACTGTGATGCAAATTCAATAACAGGTGTTAACCCTTTATTTCCATTCAATAACCACATAGAAAGTGGTAGATTGTTGTTTGCGTAATCATGAAAGAATAAGGACATTCTGTATGAAGCTTGCGAACATCCTCTCTGCTGTCAACCAAGTCGAAAAATCTAAGTTTATCAATTTCATTGATCGCATCTGTAATGATGCTATAGAGCACGATAAAGAGCTTGCTCGTCGAGTCCGAAACCTAGATGGCCAGATAAAGAACGCCTCTAGTAGTGAAATCACGCAACTGTTCAAATTGGTACTCCCATATTACGAAAAGAGTGTCAAAGCGCAGCTGGCAATGCTTGGAGTTCAGGCATCTTTGTTAGTAAACATACTAAGTCGAGATGGCAATTGTATCGCTAGAATTTCCTGGATCGAGTCGCTGTACACAAAAGAGTGGAAGCTTATTAACCAACGTTCTAAAGAGTTGGCGGAAACCATGCAGAGAACAAGTGAGCAAGATGCCTTTGATGAATCGAAAAGATTGGATATTTATTTCTCATGTCTCAGCGAAGCTTACACAAACGATGAGAAAAACAATCGTGAAGCGAAAATTACTGATGACGAACGAGGGGTCCTAAATTTACTCGCACACAAGCTTGACATTACATCCGACGATAAATCTGCTCTAGAGCATTTAGTAAATGCTATTCCCCAGACTGGCGTACAAGATGCGTTAAACACATTGCGCGAAATTGGCTTACTGTTTATCAGCCGAAAGCGCCACATGGTCTATGTGCCAGATGAAATTGTGTCCATGCTTAACAACATGCTAGGTAAAGATCTTGCGGATAAGCATGTCCTGAGAATCTTGCGGACATTCAGCGATGCAGAACTGTCAAACATCCTTAAAAATCATGGAAAACGAATCCGTGGGGTAGAGCGCTTACAAAAAATAAGCACCGTAATGCATATGTGTTTACCGTGTGCTCAGCTTTTACAGAGCGACTTGTTTAGCACTGATGCCGCGCTTAATGAACGTAAGGAGCGCCTCAAACAACTCATCGTAGATCTCGATTTGACGGTCGATAAACTCGGCTCGACTATCGAAGAACGTACCAACCTCATCGTATCTGCTTTAAATAGTTCAACAGAAGCTGAGTTTAATTCGCTTAGCGCAACAGGATTTCGAGAGTTGTTTAATGGGTTACAAGCTCACTTTTCACCTTTATCTAAACGCCTGCGACAAGAGTTTGAGCTGGAAAATAACGACGAAATTGATGTCGACATGCTTAGAGCTTTAAGCATCACGCCACATGACATTTTGTACATGCTGACCAATGATGAAGTAAAAGATGTAAAAGACAGTATGGGCATAAGCAAGCGAGGTAACCCTCGTCTCGTCATTCTGGAAAGCTTTGCAGATGCGACAGATAAGTTGATAGACAACTATGACGTGCTAGCACGTAGAGATTTACAAGAGCTCAAAAAGCAAGGAATTGAGCTACCTGAAGCCGAAATTGGCGTTAAATTTGAGGAAGTTACCAAGGCCATCTTTGAGCAACTAGGTCTGGAAGTAGACGAAGATTTACGGCGTTCGATTAATACAGCCAAAGATAAAGCCGATATCCTTATTGCATTAAGTGACGATGACGTAATTGTAGGCGAAGCAAAAACATGCAAAAACGGTGATTTTGCCAAATACTCAACTACTTCTCGCCAGGTGAAAGCTTACGTAAACCGCTGTGAAAATACTGGTAAACGTGTAGCTCAAGTACTTATCATCGCTCCTTCATTTTCGGATGACTTTGTTGAGTCAGCCGAAATGGATACTGAAGTAAATATTTCCTTGCTCGAAGCTTCCGGTCTCAAGCAGATCTTAGATGCATACAAAGCGCGAAGAGCCCCCAAATTCTCTGCAAAATTGTTTACTAAAGGTGGATTACTGAAGTCTTCACTGATAGCTAAGAATATATAGATGCCAAAGGGTTTAAGTACAGTTACTTAAAGTGGAAAAACTTGCTCTAGGGAGTATTAGCATGCTGAGCTTAAAAACCCATAAGGATAAATAATGACAAGCGTCAGATTGATTAATGGTGGTTTTTATATTTACGATTTAACATAATATACATTATGCGCCTTAATGGCGTAGGTTTGTAATCTGACACGATTTATGAGTCTAGTGTGGTTATTCTCAGTTTTCAGCTAAATGATCCAAAGGCTTATGTTCTGCAGATTGGTGACGCTCTACTCGGGAGACATGAAGATATTGAGAAGTTGTTTCGATACTATCGTGGCCTGCGTCGGCTTGCACATGCGCCAATGGTCGGCCTACTAAATTAATATCGTGAGAAATCCCCGTATGACGAATACTGTGTGGTGTAAGTTGGCGCATTTCTAAAGCATCTTGAGTAAAGCCATCTTTTTCGGCTATCTCTGCGGCGTGCTCGATCACGATATATATTTGTTCGCGCAACTGTCTTATCCCAAGGTTCGCATTGAGTAGTCCACTTTGGCGACCTCTACCTGGCGCTCGGTGGCGAACAAATAAAGGTGTATCTTCGCTCGGCGCTGGTAATGGCGTTAAACCAAGAAATAAGCGATATCGTTTAAGCGCTGCAAGTAGTTGCTTAGAAACTGCGACGGTTCTTTTTTTGCCACCTTTGCTGCGAGGAATGAAAAAACCCCAGACTCCAGTTTTTTTATCTCGGCGAAATTGTCCCATGACAGGTGAAAATCCTGGTCGCGCTGCAGCTTCCGATATTCGCAAATAACAGCCGTAAATAAGGCTAACTAAAAACAATAAACGTTCATTCTCTGATGGATTCATCTTGGCGAGTTGTTTTGCGCTACTCATGACATAAGACCACTGCAAGTCGCTGAAGGACTTAATATCTTCTTGATCTTCATGGCTAACAAGGTGTTGGCTACTGGAACGAAAACGGCCATTTTTCATCAGCATCATTGCTGGGTTTATTTCGCTGTATTCTTCGTTAATCAGATAACTATAAAATGACGATAATATCGCCAGCTTTGTTTTTAGTGCTTTGTCACTAATAGTATAGCTTTGTTCGACACCGTCCTTTTTTTTACCTAGAAACGGTCGCCATGCTGGGTTTGGACGACGTAATTTTAGTTCTTTGTCGAGTACAAATTGCGCAACATTACGATAAGCCACCAAATACTTTGGCGGATTACAACAGTAATCGATGTATTTAGATAAGCTACGGCGCTTGATTTCTCCTACCGAGATTTGTTCAACGCTGTAAGCCCAATGCAAAAAAGTCGTGAGTTCACTACGGTAGGTTTTGTAATTGTTTTCGCTAAAACGCTGCTCCAACAACCACTCAACAGCAAATTCATAAACATAAGCCGCGTCATTTACCGCATTCATGGTGATGTTGGCTAAATAGAGGTTCACTTCAGCATTGCCATCTTCTAGATGATGAACTGAATCAAATAAAGGTAAGGCGGGTGGTAGTTCTAGCATAAGCGGTCTCGAAGAAATTAATGATTTTACTTAAAAATCAATGAAATGGCAATTGCCGATAAATAGCATTATCGGCAATGCAGGGTCTAAACATTGGTAGATTTAAAAACAAATGTTTTTACAATGGTAACGACTAGAACTGTTATAATGCACCACTAATAACTCTATGTGTCTTACGTTCTATTTTATTTGTATTGAGATCAGTAATGAATTTAAAGAAAGAAATCCAAGAAATTAGCAATAAATTGGATTCAGCTAAGCGAAAACTTAATGCCGCTCATGAGCGCGGAGATAAGGTGATGATTCAGCAATTTAATCACACCATTGAAGTTTTAAATAAACGCTTGAAAAGTGTGAAAGGCCAGCACACTCAGCAGTTGAGTAAAAAAGGGGGGGAAATAAAAGGCCTACCCTACAGTCGCGTACTCACCAAGACTGAACAAGCAGATATGGGCAAGCTTAAGAAGTCGGTGAAGGGTTTAGTGGTTGTTCACCCTATGACAACGCTTGGCCGTGAAATGGGAGTAAAAGAAGTCACGGGGTTTGCGCCTAAAGAGTTTTAAGCCTTATTCTTCGGGACCGAGTGATCCTGCTTTGTCCCCTACTCTTTTGGTTATTGCCTCACATAGTTTAACTTGCCTCCCTTCGACCCTTACGCAAGCACGTCAGCTTGTTGTTTGCTTTCAGGCTGATGCACTGGTGATTCCTTAAATTTTTCTTTCACTTCTAGAATTTCATCGGTTGCTGCAATAAATAAGGGGACAAGTTTAGGGTCGAAGTGCTTACCGGATTCTCGTTCAAGTAAATCAAAGGCTTTGGCTACAGGCCAGGCTTCCTTATACGGGCGAGCAGATGTTAAAGCGTCAAATACGTCAGCAATTGCGACGATCCTGCCGACAATTGGGATGGAGTCTGTTGTGAGCCCATGAGGATAGCCACTACCATCCCATTTTTCATGGTGACTTAGAACAATGGTTCTGGCAAGTTCGATTAGTTCTGGGTTATCGTTGTTGCCAAGAATCTCGGCGCCAATATAGACATGGCTTTTCATAATAGCCCACTCTTCTGAGTCTAATTTCCCCGGTTTTTGTAATATTTTATCTGGTATCCCAATTTTACCTATATCATGCATCGGCGCTGCGTTCATGAGCATATCTGCGTCCGCTTCGCTCATCCCAGCGGCTAGGGCTAGGATCTTAGCGTAATAACTCATCCGTATTACATGCATACCGGTTTCATTATCTTTATATTCTGCGGCTCGCCCTAAACGTTGAATTATTTGTAAACGGGTATCATGAATAACCCTCGTCTGCAATTTTACCTTTCTGTCTAACTCTCGGTTTTGGTTAAACAGTGCTAATTGGGTTTTTACTCTTAGTTTAACCACTGGTGGGCTAACTGGTTTGGTGATGTAGTCTACAGCACCTAATTCAAGGCCTCTTAGCTCATCGGCAGGAGTAATTTTGGCCGTCACAAAAATAACGGGAATGTGGCGCGTGGTAAGATCTTGTTTGAGGCGATGGCAGACTTCATAGCCATCAATCCCCGGCATCATAATGTCTAATAAGATTAAATCTGGTTTGTTCGCTTTTGCCGCAATTTTGAGGGCCATGTCGCCATTCCTAGCGACTTGTAGTTTATATTCGTCACGTAAAATACCGGCTAATACATCAATGTTCTCAGGGGTATCGTCCACAATCAGAATCGTCGCTCGGTTTTCAATCATATGTCCCTTCCTGAAAATTCGGATCTACTTAAGTGTTGAATTAAACTATAGTCATCAAATCAACAATACAGTAACAAGATGAGGTACTTTCATGTTAAATCTATCAGCGTATATAATTTTTGCATTTCATGAATTCGGGTAAAATTCATTCACAAAGGCAGAGGCGATAAGCTTAAGAGCTGACTATGCTCGTTGGCAGTTAATGTCATTAAGATGTGAGTTTAAAGCCAAAAATAATTATTGATCTAGATCAATGGAGTACATGGATTGGAAAGAAATTGTTAATAATTTGGCTTAGGTATGCAAATAACTAGTTTTTCAATCTGTTATTTGCTGTATCGATCAAGTATGATCTTGCGGTTAGTTTAGCGTTGGTGTTTGAGGACTCTGCGCAATCATTCGTTAAACTAGCATGTCGTTCCATTTTGTTAATGCACCCGCATTTAACTCGCTTTAACAAATAATAATAGCAACGGAAGCATCTATTTATGAACCAAGCAGCTAGCACAGAATTGGACTACAACTATACGGTTGTACGCCAATTCACTGTAATGACCATTGTTTGGGGTATAGTTGGAATGAGTGTTGGGGTATTAATTGCAGCGCAATTAGTTTGGCCCGCACTAAATTTCGATACCCCATGGCTAACCTATAGCCGACTCCGCCCACTTCATACCAATGCGGTAATTTTTGCATTTGGTACCAGTGCATTAATGGCCTGTTCTTTTTATGTGGTACAGCGTACCTGTCAAACCCGGTTATTTGGCGGTTCCCTCGCCGCCTTCGTATTTTGGGGGTGGCAAGCTATTATTTTGTCAGCCGCAATCACCTTGCCGATGGGCTTAACGTCCTCTAAAGAGTATGCCGAACTTGAGTGGCCTATCGATATCGCAATCGCTGTGGTATGGGTGGTATATGGCATCGTGTTTTTTGGCACGATCGTGAAGAGAAAAACGTCTCACATTTATGTGGCAAACTGGTTTTTTGGTGCCTTTATTATCACGGTTGCGGTGCTGCACATCGTTAATAATGCTGCCATACCGTTAACGATGACCAAGTCCTATTCGGTTTATGCGGGTGCAGTTGATGCCATGGTGCAGTGGTGGTATGGCCACAATGCCGTAGGCTTCTTACTTACCGCTGGTTTCTTAGGTATGATGTACTATTTCGTACCGAAACAAGCTGGGCGTCCGGTTTATAGTTATCGTTTATCGATTGTGCATTTTTGGGCGTTAATCTCTATTTATATTTGGGCTGGCCCTCACCATCTTCATTACACTGCGCTACCTGATTGGGCGCAATCGCTTGGTATGGTTATGTCTTTGATTCTATTTGCCCCCTCTTGGGGCGGTATGATTAACGGTATTATGACCTTGTCGGGTGCTTGGCATAAGTTGCGTTATGACCCTATTTTACGGTTTCTTATTGTTTCATTGTCTTTCTATGGTATGTCCACCTTTGAAGGTCCGATGATGGCGATTAAAACGGTGAACGCCTTATCTCACTACACTGACTGGACGATTGGTCATGTTCACTCCGGCGCTTTAGGTTGGGTGGCCATGGTATCGATAGGCAGTATTTACCACCTTATTCCTGTGTTGTTTGGCCAAAGTCGCATGCATAGCGTTAAATTAATCAACGTGCATTTCTGGTTAGCAACCATTGGCGTGGTTTTGTACATCGTTGCGATGTGGATTTCTGGTGTTATGCAAGGTCTAATGTGGCGCGCAGTCAACGAAGACGGTACCTTAACTTATTCTTTCGTTGAATCGCTGCAAGCGTCTTACCCATTCTATATTGTCCGCTTTATTGGTGGCCTATTCTTCCTTTCTGGCATGTTGGTTATGGCATATAACGCCTACAAGACTATTTTCGCCGAGAAAGGCTCATTAGAAGCCATCGAGCAGGCATAGGAGGCATAACATGAAGCACGAGTTAATCGAAAAAAATATAGGCCTACTTGCTATTTTCATCGTTATTGCCATCAGCTTTGGTGGTTTGGTGCAGATTACGCCGTTAATCTTTCAACCTGAAACGACCGAGCCAGTTGAAGGTTTAGTGCCCTACACTGCTTTGCAAATGGAAGGTCGCGATATCTATATTCGCGAAGGCTGTAATAACTGTCATAGTCAGATGATTCGTCCATTTAGGTCAGAGACCGAACGTTATGGCCATTACTCAGTGGCTGGCGAAAGTGTTTGGGAACATCCCTTTTTGTGGGGTTCTAAACGGACAGGTCCTGATTTAGCACGAGTTGGTCAACGTTATTCAGACCAGTGGCATCATGTACACTTAATGAATCCGCGGGATGTGGTTCCAGAATCGAATATGCCGGGATTCCCTTGGTTGGCTGAAAATATGGTTGATAGCTCATTGACCAGTAAAAAATTAAGCCTATTTAGAAACCAATTTGGTGTTCCCTATACCGATGCCGATATCGACGGCGCAGCAGCAGCGGTTCAAGGTAAAACAGAAATCGAAGCACTTATTGCTTATCTACAAGTGTTAGGTACTGCACTGAAATAAGGAGTTAGTTATGGACTTTGGCACATTCAGTGGCCTTTACACTGCGTTCTTGATGGCTATTTTCTTTGGCATTATTGCTTGGGCTTATAGTAAAAAACGGAATAAAGATTTTTCTGAGGCCGCTAACTTAGTGTTTGCCGATGAACCGGCAACTAAGCTCGAAAAGGATTTTGAAGGAGCACAGAAAAAATGACAACATTTTGGAGCGTGTGGATTACGGTAATAACCCTAGGTAGTATCGCTGGATGCTATTGGTTATTAAGGACTTTCACAAAAAATGATACTGGGGTTAAAGAAGGCGAATCAATGGGCCACAGCTTTGACGGAATTGAGGAATTAAACAACCCTCTTCCGAAATGGTGGACCTATCTATTTCTTGCAACCATTATTTATTCATTGGGTTACTTAGCGCTTTACCCTGGTTTAGGAAATTGGGAAGGCCTATTTGGTTGGAAAAGTGCCGAAAAAGACATCAAAACTATCGCTGAAGGTCAACAACGTGAAGCGGCTTATGATGGAACGGTTGCCAACCAATACCACAATGAAATGGGTAAAGCAGACCAACGTTTTGGCGAAGTTTTTCGCAAAGTTGCATATAACGATTCTGGTGAGTATCGCAGCGTGGAAGAGTTATCAACCGATCCTGATGCGATTAAGATTGGACAACGTTTATTCTTACAAAACTGTTCTCAATGTCATGGTGCTTCGGCTCGTGGCGGGAAGGGTTTCCCTAATTTGACCGATAATGACTGGCTATATGGTGGTAGTGGTGAAACCATTAAAACAACCATCATGAATGGTCGCCAAGGGCAAATGCCAACCTGGGAAGCCGTTTTGGGTGACGATGGTATCAGAGATGTCACTGCATACGTATTAAGCTTATCGGGACGTAAGGTGAATGACGTTGATGCGGCGAATGGTAAAAGTCGGTTCGTTATTTGTGCCGCTTGTCACGGTGCTGATGGAACTGGTGGTCAGGCGGTCGGTGCACCGAATTTAACGGATAGCATTTGGTTATATGGCGGTTCTAAACGGGCGGTTGAACAAACCCTACGTTATGGCCGTAACGGTGTGATGCCTGCGTGGAAGGATATTCTAGGCGAAGATAAGATCCAGCTTATTTCTGCTTATGTTTATCAGCTTTCTAAAACTGAATAAACTAAAAACTTATTAAAGGCGACGCTTTCGCGTCGCTTTTTTTGTTATATTTAAACCCTCTTATTTCTGGAATCCTATCCTTATGCAACAAGCATGGTACAAACAGTTTTGGCCTTGGTTCTTGATTACTCTTCCCATGTGTGCAGTTGTCGCGAGTTTTTATACTCTGTATCTAGCACTGACAAGCAACAACGACCTGGTGGTTGAGTCTTATTATAAAAAAGGTAAAGCCATTAACGCTGACCTTTCTTTGCTTCACCGAGCACAAGAACTAAATATTACAGCGAAATTAAGCCAAGTTGCTTCAGGTCTTATTCTGAACATAGATCTACCCGATACGATTAAAAACCAACCTTTAAAAATAGCTTTAGCCCATAAGACTTTAGCTAAGTACGATCGCAACTATATTGTGACCGCCGATGCAAATGGCTTATATCGTTTTGGGGATGACTTAACCGATGATAGTCGCTGGTTTATTAGTGTTAGTCCAATGGACGATAGCTGGCGTTTACAAGAAGAACTACAACTACCGCTGTATAAGGTAGAAGAGATTGATGGCCAATAAAGGGAGTCACTGTTTTCATTGTAATGAATTAATTCCTAAAGGTTTTAAGCTAGATGTAATGATTTTGGGCAAGCCACAACCAATGTGTTGTCAGGGTTGCGCCGCAGTTGCTAAAACCATCATCGATAGTGGCTTAGAAGATTATTATAAACATCGCACAGCAGCAGCGCCCAGCGCGCAAGATCTGGTGCCAAGTGCCTTGATGAAGATGCTCGAATATGATGATGAGAACGTTCAATTAGAGTTTGTTGCAAATACTGAACAATATAAAGAAGTATTGCTGTCTATCGAAGGTATTAGTTGTGCCGCTTGTGCATGGTTAATTGAGAAACAGTTATCACAAATGGATGGGGTTCACAAAATTCATGTGAACTCTACCACGCAACGCGCCACGTTGCTGTGGGACGACCAACAAGTAAAACTGAGTCAGTTGTTAAATGCTGTTCAGCATATTGGTTATCAAGCCACTCCCTTTCAAACGGATGAACAAGAAAAGATAGACCGTAAGCTTTACCGCAGTCATCTACTTAAACTCGGAGTGGCGGGCCTTGCGAGTATGCAGGTGATGATGTTTGCAATTGCCTTGTATGGCGATTTTTTTGATGAAATGGATTTGCTGTATCGGGATTACTTTCGTTGGGTGAGCCTAATTATGGCAACGCCGGTATTGCTTTTTTCTGCTCAACCATTTTACTTTGGTGCTTATCGCAGTTTAAAAGCCAAGACGCTGAATATGGATGTTCCAGTCTCCATTGCGTTACTAAGCGCGTATAGCGCCTCTTTTTATGCCACCTTGAAAGGAACCGGAGAGGTTTATTTTGAATCGGTGTCAATGTTTACATTCTTCTTATTATTAGGTCGTTTGCTGGAACTTAGAGCGAGACGAAAATCCAGTGAAACCAGTTCCAATCTATTGAAGTTGATCCCTAAGTTAGCACAGCGTTTACGCGATGATGGCAGTCAAGAAAGAGTCGCAGCAAGCCAATTAAAAGTTGGTGAGCGTATTGTGATCATGCCGGGCGAAGCGGTCGCTGCTGATGGTGATATTTGCTTTGGCGAAAGTGATTTCGATGAGTCTTCGCTTACTGGAGAATCTTTACCGGTAAACAGACGTTTAAATGATAGGGTATATGCGGGCACGATTAATCACGAGCAAACGGTTCACTTAAGGGTTCGGGCAGTGGCTCAGAATACCTTTGTCGCAAATATATTACGCTTACAAGAACAGGCGCAAAGCGAAAAGCCTAAAATAGCGACCATTGCAGATCAGGTTGCACGTTACTTTATTTTTGGTTTATTACTTATTGCGGCCGCAACTTATACTTTTTGGCACTATTATTCGCCACAAGACGCCTTTTGGATCACGCTTGCAGTATTAGTCGCAACCTGCCCCTGCGCCTTATCGTTAGCCACCCCTGCCGCATTGACTGCTGCGACGCATCAGTTGTCAAAGAATGGTCTATTGGTCAAGCGAGGACACGTATTAGAAACTTTAGCCAAACTGACCACCGTCGTCTCAGATAAAACTGGGACTCTGACCGAAGGCAATTTAACCATCTCTCAAGTTATTTGTGAGCCTAGTTTTACAAAACTGCAGGTGTTGAACTTCGCTGGTGCTTTAGAAAGACAAAGCTCTCACCCAATTGCCCAAGCTTTTGCACATTTCAACGATTTGAATGCTACTCAACTTATACACCATACAGGCTTGGGATTAGAAGGAAGCATTGAGGGTCGCCATTTCACGCTTGGCAAAGCGTCTTTCTGCAAGCAAAGGTCCATTCATCAACCCGGAATGTTAGAGTTAGTTTTGTGCTGTGACAATCAGCTTGCGGCACGCATTTATTTGTCCGACGTAATAAAGGCAGATGCTAAACTATTTTCAGAAGGTCTTCGTAAACGAGGCATTAGCTTAACCATGTTAACTGGTGATGACTCAGGACAAGTTGCGTTTGTAGCAGAGCAACTTGCCATCGATGATGTGATGAGCGGTGCCCTGCCTCAAGATAAGTTGAAATTGGTGCAGCAAAAATGTATGCATTATCCCCACTTACTGATGTTGGGCGATGGCGTGAATGATGGCCCCGTGTTAGCTGCGTCACCGCTATCGATTGCCATGGGTTTGGGGACGGATGTTGCAAAATCTAGTGCCGATGCAGTTCTACTGGGCAGTAAGCTGTGCACTTTATTAACGGCAATTGACCTTGCCAAGCGAACAAAAACAATTATTACTCAAAACCTCGCTTGGGCGCTGGGATATAATGCTCTTATCTTGCCTTTAGCCGCCGCTGGTTGGGTGACGCCATACATGGCCGCTATTGGGATGTCTTTATCTTCGCTGGCAGTTTTAACTAACTCCTTAAGGCTAAATAAATAATGTCTATCATTTTTGTATTAATTCCTATCGCCTTAATTTTTATAGCAGCAGGGATCGGCGCTTTTTTTTGGGCGGTTAAAAGTGAGCAGTTTGAAGATTTGGATCGTCAGGGCGTAAATATATTGTTTGATGAAAAAAGCTCTGACAAGAGCAAGAAACAGCATGACAACGATGCAATCTGATTACTTGGCTGCTTTTATTACCGGCTTACTTGGAGCAAGCCACTGTGTTGCGATGTGTGGTGGTATCGCTTGTATACTCGGTAGCCGAGTGAGCGACAATAGCTCAAAATTTTTGCTTAGCCTAGGTTTTAACTTTGGGCGAATTATAAGTTATTCAATAGCAGGCGCCTTTGTTGCTGGTTCTTTTCAGGCTATAAGTCTGGTTCATTCTTCATTCCAGTTACTTTTCTTATTGCAATGGCTCGCTGCCATTATGTTGATCCTACTGGGGATCCATCTCACCCGTTGGTTTTCTGTACTTTCGCCGATTGAAGCCTTAGGCCGGGGATTGTGGGGTAAAATTCAACCAACAGCGAGTAAGGTAATGGCGATTAAACATCCTTTGGCCAGCTTACCTTTGGGCATGTTATGGGGATGGCTACCTTGTGGTTTGGTTTATTCCAATTTGACTTTAAGTGCTAGCCAGGCAAATTGGTTTAATGGGGCGATTGTGATGTTCTGTTTTGGTTTAGGAACCTTCAGTGTGATGTTGCTCGCCGTGATGTTGGGCCAAAAACTCACTCGAATATTAGCCAACCGCTATCTACAGATTTGTTCCGGCTTAATGGTATTTAGTTTAGGACTATATCAAGTTGTTACATTGTTGTAGCAATAACTATAGAAAATGACTTACAGAAAGAGTAGAATTGCCTCGAACTCCAGTAGCATAGTTTGAGTATGAGCATTAACCCAAAAGCCAATCAAAGAATCCAAACCGGTGGATGTGAGATCCATTGCCAAGATTGTAGTATTGCACAATTGTGTATCCCGTTTTCATTAAATGAAACTGAGCTCGATCGCTTAGACAGCATTATTGAAAGAAAAAAACCAATTCAAAAAGGCGAAGAAATTTTTGCTGCTGGTGACAAATTGAAAAGCTTGTATGCTATTCGCTCGGGCACAATTAAGTCTTATACAATCACCGAGCAAGGCGACGAACAAATCACCGGTTTTCATCTAGCGGGAGATTTAGTAGGTTTTGATGCCATTAATAATCAAGTCCATCCCAGTTTCGCTCAAGCCCTTGAAACATCAATGGTTTGTGAAATACCATTTGATACCATGGATGAACTTTCTGCAAGCATGCCCAAATTGCGTCGGCAAATGATGCGTTTAATGAGCAACGAAATTGTCGCTGATCAAGAAATGATTTTGTTGCTTAGTAAAAAGAATGCAGAAGAGCGTTTAGCTGCTTTTATTTATGGCTTATCACAACGTTTTTCAGAACGTGGTTTTTCTCCGCGCGAATTTCGTTTAACCATGACTCGAGGCGATATCGGAAACTACTTGGGCTTAACTGTAGAGACTATTTCTCGACTCCTAGGTCGTTTCCAAAAAGCGGACATGATCGCTGTAAAGGGTAAATATATTTCAATTACCGATCGTGACGCGCTTCGTCATTTGGCCGGCACGAAACCAAGCTAAGCTATTAAAAACACTGACCTGATTTATATCAATCAACTGCATAATAATGAGGTCAGTGTTAACCACCTCTAATATATTTTCAACAATATGAGCTAAAGTTAAGTAGCTATTCCAGACAAATTCTAGGAGCTGCTTTATGATTAAGTATCGTAATATATTGGTGGTAATTGATCCCCTACACGACTCTCAAGCGGCATTGTCTCGTGCTGTTTTCTTAGCAAACAAAGAAGATAAAGCCAAGATCAAAGCGCTACTCACTATCTATGATTTCTCTTATGAGATGACTTCAATGCTCTCGATTGAAGAACGTGAAGCGATGCGTTCTGGGGTGATCGAAGAGCGTAACGTTTGGCTTCAAGATATCGTGGCTAATACCCAGACTCATGGTATTGAAGTTGAAACCAAAGTGATATGGAACAATCGCCTGTACGAAAGCGTGATTCAAGAGGTGTTAGATTTTGGTCACGATTTAGTGGTTAAAGCGACTCATCCGCACCCAACTTTACAGTCAATTATTTTCACGCCAAATGATTGGCATATTTTACGAAAATGCCCCACTCCAGTATTAATGGTGAAAGAACATCAATGGCCCACCAAAGGTAAAATTTTGGCGGCGATTCATGCTGGTTCTGAAAACGAAGATCATCATAAACTTAATCTCAATATCGCCAACGAAACTAAAGATCTGTGTCATCTATTAGATGCTTCAGCTCATGTCGTAACGGCCTATCCTTCAGCACCAGTGAATATCGCTATAGAGTTACCCGATTTTGATCCTTTAAAATACAACCAAAATGTGAAAGAGTTTCACGAAAAAGCCTTGGCTGATTTTGTAAAACAAAACTTTGAACATGAAGTGAAAACACACCTTGAAGAAGGCTTACCAGATGATGTTATTCCAGAAGTCGCTAACAATATTGATGCTGAAATTGTTATTTTGGGTACTTCTGGTCGAAGTGGATTTAGCGCAGCTTTGATCGGCAACACCGCTGAGCACGTAATTGATCAATTAGATTGTGATCTTTTGGCACTTAAACCAGATAATTTTGTGAGTCCATTTCAAAAATAACGCCAAATAAGGCGTCGTTTAAATAGTTGCGTCGTGTTAGCGGGGATATATAATAGCCCCGCTTTTTCATTGGGAACACGACATGTCATTTACAGCAAAACAACAGTACAACCATAACAAACTACAAAAACGGATCCGTCGTCATGTTGGACAAGCGATTGCCGATTACAACATGATAGAAGCGGGAGACAAAGTGATGGTTTGTCTATCTGGTGGTAAAGACAGTTACGCCATGTTAGATATTTTGCTGAACCTTCGGGCCCATGCTCCGATCGATTTTGATGTGATTGCGGTGAATTTAGACCAAAAGCAACCGGGATTTCCAGAACATATCTTGCCAGAATATCTTTCAAGTTTAGGTATTGAATATAAAATCGTTGAAGAAGATACCTACTCCATCGTAAAAGACAAAATACCTGAAGGAAAGACAACATGTTCCTTATGTTCACGCTTACGTCGTGGCATTTTATACCGTACTGCAACTGAACTAGGCGCGTCAAAAATCGCCTTAGGCCATCATCGCGACGACATCTTAGAAACCCTTTTTCTAAATATGTTTCATGGCGGGAAGCTTAAAACAATGCCGCCCAAATTAGTGAGTGATGATGGTAAACATGTGGTCATTAGACCGATGGCTTATTGCAAAGAAAGTGATATGCAACGTTATGCGGAATTAAAAAACTTTCCAATTATTCCATGTAATTTATGCGGATCTCAGGAAAATTTGCAGCGCCAAGCGATAAAACAGATGCTCAATGATTGGGAAAAGAGGTTCCCTGGACGAGTAGAATCTATGTTTAGATCGGTGCAAAATATCGTCCCTTCTCATCTACTTGACCATCAACAATTTGATTTTAAATCGATTGACCGTAATAGTGGCATTATTGATGGAGGGGATATTGGATTTGATCAGCCTGAGCTGGACACCAGTCCAGCAGTCCAACCATCTTCAAGTCTTGTTCAGATCGTCGAATTGTAATCTAGCTTGAAGTGACAGCGATAGAAGATGGCCATAATTTTTGATTAATTTGTATCATCTTCTTTAGTTCTTCGACATAAGCTTCGCCACGTTCCGAGTAATTTGTAAGGTGTGAAGCAAGATCGATGGCATTAAGCGCACCGGTTTGTCGCGCTTGCTGTCGATACTGCTGAAAATCCGAATAGGCAGGGTTACTGTTGAGGTTCAACATATATGCGCTCACCGATTGATACACCGAAGTAAATTTTCGGACCTCATGGCTGGCTCCACTAACCCGGCTTAATGGAACCAAACCGCAGCCTTTTGTATAACACCACTGACCAAACAGATTATTACCTTCTCGAGCAAATCGAGACGTTCCCCAAGCCGATTCATTTGCTGCCTGCGCCAAAACCAAAGCAGACGGGATCACATCAACCTTCATTAATAGTTGCTGTAAAACACGATTGATATCAGAATCAAACGCTACCCGATATGTTTTGGCCAGTTGCTCAACACGCTTAAGTTTAGTCTTATTTAATTTGTGGTTTGAAGCAGACTCTTGATACCCAATTAGTTGTTGGCGAAGCTCTCGTAATTGTTGGTTGTTGACATCAACTAATGGCAAAATAAAATCAGTAAAAGCCTGCTTTTTCTCTGTAACATCACTTATTGATTGGAAATTAGGCAATTTAGCCTTAGCGAAGGCGGAAGGATCTTGTTGCGGTGTTTTGTCACAGCCAACTAAGGCGCACAGTAACAACGCCGTTAATATTTTATTTTTCAAGCAGTTTCTCTTTAAGGTGATAATTGCCCCAAAAACTGAGGTACCAAGTCGCTAGCGGGACCATAATAGCGTTCAGCGAATTCACTCTGCATTTCCGATGGGGCCAAGTTTAATTCTATAGTTCTTGCATCGTGACTAGCCGCTTCATGAACGAAGCCTCCTGCTGGAAAAACGTGTCCAGAGGTACCAATCGCAATAAATATATCACAATGGCTAAGTCGGTGGTAAATCTTGTCAAGGCCGATGGGCATTTCTCCAAACCACACGACATGAGGCCTAAGTCGTGCTGGGAACTGACAGCAAGTACACAATGCATTTTTACCAAGATCCCCTTTCCATTCGGTGGTTTGATTGGAGACTGGGCAACGAGCCTTTAATAACTCGCCATGCATATGTAAAACATTTTTGCTGCCTGCTCGTTCGTGCAGGTCATCGATGTTCTGAGTAATCAGCAGCAATTCTATATTTTCTTGTTGCTCTAATTCCGCCAACGCAAAGTGAGCCGCGTTGGGGTGAACTATTTTATTCTGCAATTGCTGACGGCGTAAGTTATAAAACTGATCAACAAAGTCCGGATCTCGAATGTAAGCTTCAGGTGTTGCAACATCTTCTACTCGATGTTTCTCCCATAAACCGTCGGCATCGCGAAACGTTTGGATCCCCGATTCAGCAGATACTCCGGCACCAGTCAACACCACGATATTTTTTCTCATATTCATCTTCTATTAATCCGAGAACCAAATAATAATTCATAAATATATAATATCGCCGCGCCCTTCCCCATCAGACTTAAGTTGTAATGTGACATAGGATGGTGAAAAGTTACCAAGCCTTAACATAATTTGTAGTATTATTCTCGACAGTCCTTTAAATATCTAGTTACTCTAACTAAGTTAAGAAAGCAATTGTGCTTTATGCAACATTTCTCGCTTTTAGCAAGTTAGTAACAGTTAAATCAGAGTATTAAAGGGACTTGTGCTAAAATTGACTTAGCGCAAATAAAATATGGATTTTTGAGCAAAATATGTAGGTGAGACTATATTCATTTATAGTGAATAATTTTTCGCTTATGGTCACTTATTCGGCATAAGCATCGAATTTCAGTGTTACAATTTTGTTGACAGCGAATATTTGAATGTTTATGTTGTTATTGGCTCTGGATATATCTCTTTTAAATCTTGAGATTTGTACATACATAAACAAATGACAAACTGTACAGGGAAGAAAACATGTTAAAAAACACACATATTAAAGCCGCTGTGGCAGCTGTTGCTTTAGCATTCGCTGCTAATGCGAGTGCTGCTGATAGCATATTAGACAGTGTTAAAAGTAAAGGATTTTTGCAGTGTGGTGTAAGCACCGGCTTACCTGGATTCTCTAATCCAGATGCAACTGGTAATTGGCAAGGCTTGGATGTAGACGTTTGTCGTGCAGTTGCTGCCGCAGTACTAGGCGACGCATCTAAAGTGAAGTACACACCTTTAACTGCGAAAGAACGTTTTACTGCGCTTCAATCCGGCGAAATCGATATCCTTTCACGAAACACAACTTGGACTCTGACTCGTGATAGTTCTCTAGGTCTTAACTTTGCTGGTGTGAACTACTATGATGGTCAAGGCTTCATGGTCAGTAAGCAACTAGGTGTATCAAGTGCGAAAGAGCTTGATGGCGCCGCGGTTTGTATCCAATCTGGTACAACGACTGAATTGAACTTAGCGGATTACTTCCGCGAGCATGGCATGAAATACACTCCTGTTGTATTTGATACTTCTGACCAAACCGTTAAAGGGTTTGAAGCTGGCCGCTGTGACGTATTAACTTCTGACCAATCACAATTATATGCATTACGTATTAAATTAGCTAAACCTGATAGCGCAATGGTACTACCTGAGATCATTTCTAAAGAGCCTTTAGGCCCAGTGGTTCGTCAAGGTGATGACCAATGGTTGAATATTGTTAAGTGGTCATTATTTGCAATGGTCAATGCCGAAGAGTATGGATTAACTTCAACCAACGCTGATGACATGCTGAAATCAACTAATCCTAACGTTCGTCGTATCTTAGGACTAGAAGGTCCAAAAGGTAAAGGCTTGGGTTTAGATGACAAATGGGGTTATAACATCGTCAAGCAAGTAGGTAGCTACGGTGAGTCATTTGAAAGAAACGTAGGTTCAGGTTCTCCATTAGGCATCGCTCGTGGCGTGAACGCGCTATGGAGCAAAGGTGGTTTCCAATACGCGCCGCCAATTCGTTAATATCATCGTAATAACTTAGAGCAGGCCTAGCCTGCTCTCTTTTCATTTAACTTCCACACTAGGTTGATTTATATGGCTGCTCATCCTTCTACCAAGGATAACTCAGCAAACAGTCTTCGTAAGATCTGGTTTGATCCCAACGTAAGAGCGCTAGTTTTCCAAATTATTGTTGTAATTGGTGTAATCGGATTTTTTTATTACATTATTAGCAATGCTCTTTTTAATTTAGAGCAACGTGGTATTACAACCGGTTTTGGTTTTCTAAACCAAACCGCTGGTTTTGGTATTATTCAAACCCTAATTGAATACGACGAAAGCCACTCTTTTGGTGATACTTTCATTGTTGGTTTGCTCAATACTATTCTTATTTCAGTTCTCGGGATAATTTTTGCAACGATATTGGGCTTTATTATGGGGGTCGCTCGACTTTCGAATAATTGGCTCATCGCAAAAGTTGCGACTGTTTATATTGAGACACTACGTAACATTCCTTTATTACTTCAGATCTTTTTTTGGTATTTTGCGGTTTTACGTGCATTACCAAGTCCGAAACAGAGTATTAACGTCGGCGACGCTCTATTTTTAAATGTCCGTGGTTTATATTTACCCTCGCCAATAATGGAAGCTGGATCCAATGTTGTTGTCATCAGCTTCATGATTGCTGTGATTGGATGTTTCTTGATGGCCCGATGGGCTAAAAAGCGTCAGGTGTTAACCGGACAACCCTTTCCTACCCTATTGGTATCTTTAGCCGTTATCGTATTGGTTCCTTTAGTGGTTTTCTTTGCGATGGGGGCCCCCATAGGCTTGGATTACCCCGCATTAAAAGGTTTTAACTTCCGCGGTGGGATGGTCGTGATTCCTGAGCTGGCGGCCTTATTAGTGGCACTTACATTTTACACAGCTACTTTTATCGCAGAGATCGTTCGCTCCGGTATATCAGCGGTCAGCAAAGGGCAAAGTGAGGCAGCAGAGTCTTTGGGGCTCACTAGAACTCAGGCGCTTAAGTTGGTTATTATCCCGCAAGCCATGCGGGTGATTATCCCACCCTTAACCAGTCAATATCTAAACTTAGCCAAGAACTCCTCTTTGGCAACGGCAATTGGTTATCCGGATTTAGTATCGGTTTTTATGGGAACGACTCTCAACCAAACAGGTCAAGCGATTGAAGTAATTGCGTTAACGATGGCAGTATATTTAACCATCAGTATTACCACGTCTTTTCTCATGAATCTGTACAATAAAAAAATGGCTTTAGTGGAGCGTTAATATGTCAGAACATCAATTTAAACCTGATCTTGCTCCACCAAATATGAGTGTTGGATTTATCGGTTGGTTCAAGAAAAATCTATTCTCTTCTTGGGGTAATACGATATTAACCTTGCTTATTGCTTACATCATCATACCGCCGATTATATCCGCATTTCAGTGGGTGGTTATCGATGCGGATTGGATAGGTAATAGTCGTGAAGCTTGTACCAGTGATGGCGCGTGCTGGGTATTCGTAGCAGATCGCTTTTCACAGTTAATCTACGGTTTTTATCCGCATGCCGAACGCTGGCGGGTAAATATTGTTTTCGTTAGCTTTTTACTATTAATCGCCGCATTGGTTTATGAAAAAACGCCACATAAGCCTAAAATTGCTATTTTTACTTTAGTGATTTATCCGGTGATCGTGTTTTTCTTACTTATCGGTGATTCATTTGGTTTACCTAAAGTAGAAACCCATCAATGGGGTGGCTTAATGCTAACTTTAGTATTAGCCATTACTGGTATCGTTGCTGCGTTACCCTTTGGTATTTTGCTGGCCTTGGGGCGTCGATCTCATATGCCGATTGTTCGTAGCTTTTGCACCATCTATATCGAGTTTTGGCGAGCCGTTCCGTTAATTACTGTGCTGTTCATGGCTTCGGTTATGTTGCCGCTATTTGTTGGTTCAGAAGTTGACTTCAACAAGTTGTTAAGAGCAATTATCGGTATTATTTTGTTCCAATCTGCTTATATGGCAGAGGTTATTCGTGGTGGCTTACAAGCAATTCCGAAAGGTCAGTATGAAGCGGGAGAAGCACTTTGCTTAACTTATTGGCAGTCAATGGGCTTGGTGATTTTGCCGCAAGCGCTAAAAATTACAATTCCTTCGATTGTGAATACCTTTATTTCCTTATTCAAAGACACTAGCTTAGTGTTAATTGTTGGTTTATTCGATTTACTAGCCATTGGGCAGTCAGCATTAGCCGATCCGGCTTGGTTAGGCTTCTCAAGCGAAATGTATGTATTTATAGCGTTTGTATTTTGGGTGTTCTGTTTCAGTATGTCTAGGTATTCAATTTACCTTGAGAAGAAACTACACACAGGACATTAATAAGGAAGTTTGAAATGAATTCAAATCAAAATAGCCCTGAAGTGGTCATTCAATTAAAGGGAATGAACAAATGGTACGGGGAGTTTCACGTATTAAAGGACTTAGATCTTACCGTCACTAAAGGCGAAAAGATCGTTATTTGTGGTCCTTCTGGTTCAGGTAAATCAACGATGATCCGTTGTATTAACCGCTTAGAAGAACATCAGAAAGGCGACATCATCGTCAATGGTACTGAACTATTGAGCGATCTGAAAAGCATCGAAATGGTACGTAGCGATGTTGGTATGTGTTTCCAGCACTTTAATCTGTTCCCTCACCTAACGGTATTACAAAATTGCTGTTTAGCGCCAATTTGGGTAAAGAAAATACCAAAAGCTGAAGCTGAAGCCACTGCCATGAAGTACTTAGAAAGGGTCAAGATCCCCGAGCAAGCCGACAAATTTCCAGGACAATTGTCCGGAGGCCAACAGCAGCGTGTAGCAATTGCCAGAAGCTTATGTATGAATCCATCGATTATGCTGTTTGATGAACCCACCTCAGCGCTTGATCCAGAAATGGTCCGAGAAGTGCTCGATGTGATGGTGGAATTGGCAGATGAAGGTATGACCATGTTGTGTGTAACGCATGAAATGGGTTTTGCAAAGCAAGTTGCAGACCGAGTTATCTTTATGGATCGGGGGGAGATTATTGAAGAAAACGAACCAGTTCAATTTTTCGAAAACCCGCAATCCGATAGAACCAAGTTATTCTTGAGCCAAATTTTAAATCACTAACTATCGTTAGAATCATTTGGATAAAAAAAGGAAGCCATCTGGCTTCCTTTTTTATTACGGTTAAAATCTATTTCGGTTCAGCGTTCTCTACCCGGCTCTTGAGCTTTTGCCCAGGGCGAAAGGTGACTACTCGACGCGCAGAAATGGGGATATCTTCACCAGTTTTGGGGTTACGACCAGGGCGTTGATTTTTCTCCCTAAGATCAAAGTTCCCAAAACCTGAAATTTTGACTTGCTCCCCATTTTCCAAAGCGACCCGTATTTCTTCAAAAAATGCTTCTACAACTTCTTTAGACTCTCTTTTGCTAAAGCCTAAGTTTTCAAATAAATTTTCTGCCAGGTCAGCTTTAGTTAATGCCATAACTAGTCCCTCAAGGATGCGTCAAACTCGGTACGTAACGCCTCTACAATAATATCAACTGTAGCGGCAATCTCTTTTTCTTCAAGGGTACGGCCCTGCTCCTGCAAAGTTAAGCTAATCGCTATACTCTGCATATTGTCTGCAATACCTTTCCCTTTGTATACATCGAATAAGTTTACGCCAACTAATTGATTTCCGCCAACTTTCTTAATGCAATTTAATAAATCACCTGCTTGAACGTTTTGCGATACCAATAAAGCTAAGTCTCGGCGGTTTGCTGGAAACTTCGAAACGGGCTTTGCTTCGGGCAAACGGCGTAAGCTTACAGCGTTCATTTCAAGCTCAAACAAGAATACTTTTCCGCTGAGACCAAAGGCTTTTAGATGTTGTGGATGAAGCGCTCCTACATAACCAATCACCTCCCCTTGATAGATTACTTTTGCCGATTGTCCTGGATGCAATGCGGGGTGACTTCCCACAGCAAAGCTAAAGGCATCGTCGTTAGCGCTTAATTGTAATAAGGCTTGTACATCGCCTTTGATATCGAAAAAATCCAGTTCACGATCACTGACATTCCAAGCTTCTTGGTTTGCATTACCACAGATAACCCCAGCGATCATCGGTGTTTGCTTCACTCCATTCTCGCTATTTTCATCTGGTACAAAGCGTAAGCCAGACTCAAAAACTCTTACCCTCGTCTGTTGACGTTTCTGGTTGTAGGATAGGGTATCAAGTAATCCTGTCCATAAACTTAAACGCATTGCTGACATCTCAACCGAAATTGGATGCGGCAAAATCATAGCCTGCTGTTCTGGGTGAAGTAGTTGTTGTCGTTTAGGGTCAACAAAGCTATAAGTAATTGCTTCTTGGTAACCACGCGCACAAAGTAACTGTCGTAACTTAGCGCTGGGTAAGATGTTTTCTTGGTGTTGAGCGGTCGTTAATGAGGCTTTAGGCGACAGATTCGGGATATTGTTATATCCATAAATACGTGCGACTTCCTCGATCAGATCTTCCTCAATATCCATATCAAAACGGTAGCTTGGTGCTAAGGCTTGCCAACCCTGCTCAGTTACTTCCACTGTCATACCTAAGCGGGTTAAAATGTCGGTCACATTAGACTTTTCAAATGGATAACCAATCACTTTCTCTAAACGAGCATGACGTAAGGTGATATTGGATGACGTTGGCAGTTGCTTTAAGTCTCCGGATTCAAGTACAGGACCGACTTGTCCCCCACATATTTCAACTAACAGTTGGGTGGCTCGTTCCATCGCTTGGTTTTGTAATTCAAAATCAACGCCGCGTTCGTAGCGATGAGAAGAATCAGTGTGCAAACCATATTGACGGGCACGCCCAGTGATCGCTAGTTTGCTGAAAAAGGCACATTCCAAGAAGATATCTTGGCTAGCGTTAGTGACACCAGTGGCTAAACCACCAAAGATACCCGCCATGGCGATAGGCCCACTTTGGTCACAGATTGCCAGTGTATTTTCTTGTAACTCAACTTCATTACCATCTAGAAGCACTAGTTTTTCGTTTGCTTTGGCTAAGCGAACTTCAATACTCCCCTGCAGTTTCGCAAGATCGAAGGCGTGCATCGGCTGGCCTTGTTCAAGCAATACGTAGTTGGTGACATCAACAACAGGGTCAATTGAACGAACGCCACTACGGCGTAAACGCTCTTGCATCCATAACGGTGTAGTCGCTTGCACATTCACACCTTTAATGACCCGACCTAAGTAGCGAGGGCACTCTTGGGTTGCAAGCACATTGACAGCAAACGTATCGTCAATAGTCACCGCAGCATCAACCCATTGAGGTGTGACTACATCAATTTGATTTAACACGCCAACTTCACGAGCTAAGCCGCGTAGGCTAAGACAATCAGCACGATTGGGGGTTAAATCAACTTCAATCGCTACATCATCTAACTGTAGGTAGTCGCGTAAATCGGTGCCAATTGGCGCATCACTTGGCAGTTCCATGATGCCATCAGACTCATCACTAATGCCTAACTCACTATAGGCACATAACATACCGTGAGAAGCTTGGCCGCGAAGCTTAGCCTTTTTAATTTTAAAGTCGCCAGGCAGCACAGCACCAACCATCGCCACGGCTACTTTTAAGCCTTGGCGGCAATTAGGCGCACCACAAACGATATCGAGTAATTCGTTTTGGCCGACATTTATTTTGGTTACCCGTAGTTTGTCCGCATCTGGATGTTGGCCACATTCGACAACTTCACCAATCACAACACCACTAAATTCGGCAGCGACGGGCTCAATACCGTCAACTTCTAGCCCTGCCATAGTAATTTGTTCTGCTAGTTGTTCTCGGGTAATTGCAGGGTTAACCCACTCTCTTAGCCAGGATTCACTAAATTTCATATCAATTAACCCTTAATTGAATTGTTTTAAGAAGCGTAAGTCATTTTCGAAAAATGAACGCAAATCGTTAACGCCGTAACGCAACATGGTTAAGCGCTCCACCCCTATCCCAAAGGCAAAACCTGTGTATTCCTCAGGGTCAATATTTACCGAGCGAAGTACATTCGGATGTACCATGCCGCAACCTAGAATTTCCAACCAACCATTTTTTCCGAGTACATCAACTTCTGCGGAAGTTTCGGTAAAAGGAAAGTAAGATGGTCGGAAGCGCACTTGTAGGTCGTCTTCAAAGAAGTTTTGTAAGAAATCGTATAAAACGCCTTTTAGTTCGGTAAAGTTAACATTTTTGTCAACCATTAAGCCTTCGACCTGATGAAACATCGGTGTATGTGTCTGATCGTAATCATTTCGATACACCCGACCTGGAGAAATTATGCGTATTGGCGGCTTCTCTGTCTCCATCGTGCGAATTTGCACCCCAGAAGTTTGAGTTCGCAATACTAAATTAGGATTAAAGTAAAAGGTATCATGGTCGGCGCGAGCGGGATGATGCTCGGGGATATTTAGGGCATCAAAGTTATGGAAGCCATCTTCAATTTCTGGCCCTGATTTGACTTGAAAACCGAGTTCACCAAAGAAGGTCTGAATACGTTCAATGGTACGTGTCACGGGGTGTAAGCCCCCCAGCTCATCGGTGCGACCCGGTAAGGTTACATCGACGGTTTCCGAAGCGAGCTTGGCATTAAGCTCTTGTTGTACCAAGGCTTCGCGTTTTTCATTTAACGCATCTTGGATAAGCTGTTTGGCTTGGTTAATAAGTTGCCCCGCCTGCGGACGTTCTTCTGGCGATAATTTGCCAAGTCCTTGCAGTTGTTTGGTCATTAACCCTTTTTTACCTAAGTATTCCACGCGAACAGCGTCAAGTTCATTCATCGCTGAAGCTGCATCAATGTGAGTCTTAGCCTGATTGATTAGCGCATCAAGATCTAGCATGATTTCCTCATATTCCCCCAAGGGAAAGGCTGATTTTTTAGTTTTAAATAAGACCGGAAATAGTACTTTAATGAACCGCTTATAGCTAGACTTGTTCCCGGAAAAAGGCTGGATGTTAGTGATTTTTATATATAAAAAAAGGGAGCCTAGGCTCCCATTTCAAACATTAGCGACGCTTATAAAGCAGCTTTTGCTTTTTCTACCAACACTGTGAAGGCTGCTTTATCAAAAACAGCAATATCAGCTAGGATCTTACGATCGATTTCGATAGATGCTTTTTTAAGTCCGTTAATCAAACGGCTGTAAGACAAACCATTTTGACGAGACGCAGCATTAATTCGTGCAATCCATAATTGACGGAATTGACGTTTACGCTGACGACGGTCACGGTAAGCATATTGACCTGCTTTAGTTACCGCTTGGAAGGCTACGCGATAAACACGTGAACGTGCTCCGTAGTAACCTTTGGCTTGCTTTAAGACTTTCTTATGACGTGCACGTGCTTGTACACCGCGTTTAACTCTGGCCATTCTTAACTTCCTCTAAACTTATGCGTACGGCAACATGCGAACAATTGATGCAACATCAGATGCAGCAATCATACCCTTCGGACGAAGGTGACGTTTAACCTTAGTACGGCGCTTAGTCAGGATGTGACGAAGACCAGCTTGTTTGTATTTAAAACCACCAGAAGCAGTTTTCTTAAAGCGCTTCGCAGCACCTTTGTTTGATTTCATTTTTGGCATTTACATGCACTCCGCATTGCAATATGAACAACATATAGTTAAAGGCGAACAAAAACAGCTTACTTATAAAGTAAGCTGCTTGTTACTTGTGAGCCTCAACTACTTCTTTTTAGGGCCTAACACCATCACAGCTTGGCGACCTTCCATTTTTGGAAAAGCTTCCACAACTGCAATCTCTTCTAAATCCGCTTTAATACGGTTTAGTAGATCAAAGCCTAAGCTTTGGTGTGCCATTTCACGACCACGGAAACGTAGTGTTACTTTAGCTTTGTTACCCTCACTTAGAAAACGAATCAGGTTGCGTAGTTTTACCTGATAGTCGCCTTCATCAGTTCCAGGTCGGAATTTAATTTCCTTAACCTGAACCTGTATTTGCTTTTTCTTCTGCTCTTTAACAGATTTACTCTTTTCGTAAATGAACTTACCGTAGTCCATGACCCGACAAACAGGTGGTTCAGCATTCGGACTAATTTCAACTAAATCTACGCCTGATTCTTCGGCGGTGTTTAGCGCTTCATCCAAACTCACAATGCCAATGGCTTCGCCATCTAAGCCCGTAAGGCGTACTTCTTGTGCTTGAATTTCTTCATTTATCTTGTGTGCTCTTGCAGCTTGTTGCTGACCACGTCTTCCGGTTTTTATAATTTATACCTCAATACAATTATTATCACGATTGGCAATTTCTTGTTTTATCTGTTGAATAAAATCATCAACAGCAAATTTACCAAGATCATCACCCTTACGAGTTCTAACCGCAACCTCATTGCTGGCGACTTCTTGATCACCGACGACTAGCAAGTATGGTATACGCTTTAGAGTATGTTCGCGGATTTTAAAGCCTATCTTCTCATTTCTCAAGTCCGCAATGGCTCTAATACCCTGTTTATTTAATTTTTTTACAACTTTATGGACAAAATCAGCCTGTTTGTCAGTAATATTCATCACCACGACCTGTCTTGGCGCTAACCAAGTTGGGAAGAAGCCCGAATACTCTTCGGTTAAAATGCCAATAAAGCGCTCTAAAGATCCTAAAATGGCGCGGTGAATCATCACCGGCACATGGCGTTCGTTATCTTCTCCAACAAAAGAAGCGGATAAGCGACCCGGCATAGAGAAATCTAGCTGTACAGTACCACATTGCCACGCTCTGTCTAAGCAATCATGCAATGTAAATTCAATTTTAGGTCCGTAGAAAGCTCCTTCTCCTGGTAAATAGGAGAATTCAATCCCTTTCGAGCTCAATGCATCGGCCAAAGCTTTTTCCGATTTATCCCATGTTTCGTCATCACCAACGCGTTGTTCTGGGCGAGTTGACAGTTTTACTTCAATTTCTTCAAAACCAAAGGTTTTATAAGTCTCGTAAACCATGTCGATACATGAAGACACTTCATCTTGAATTTGATCTTCTGTACAGAAAATGTGCGCATCATCTTGGGTGAAGCCACGAACGCGCATCAAGCCATGCAGAGAACCAGATGGCTCGTTTCGGTGACACGAACCAAATTCAGCCATCCGCAATGGTAAATCGCGGTAGGACTTTAATCCTTGGTTGAAAATTTGAATATGCCCCGGACAGTTCATCGGCTTCACCGCATATTCGCGGTTTTCCGACTGGGTGGTAAACATCGCATCGGCATACTTATCCCAGTGGCCCGACTTTTCCCACATGCTGCGGTCCATGATTTGAGGCGCTTTAACTTCCTGGTATTGGTATTTAGTGAGCTGCTCACGCACATAGCTTTCCAGCTGACGGAAGATTGTCCAACCAGAATCATGCCAGAACACCATGCCGGGTGCTTCTTCTTGCATGTGGTATAAATCTAATTGTTTACCGATTTTACGATGGTCTCGCTTCGCCGCTTCTTCCAAACGTTTTAAGTAAGCTGCCAATTGTTTTTTATCTGCCCAAGCGGTGCCGTAGACCCGTTGCAGCATTTTATTTTTGCTATCACCACGCCAATAAGCACCCGCAACCTTCATCAGTTTAAAATGCTGACAAAATTTCATGTTTGGAACATGTGGCCCACGGCACATATCAACATATTCTTCATGATGGTATAAACCCGGTGTGGCGGCGCTATCGATGCCCTCGATAATCTCCAGTTTATAGGGTTCTTCACGTTCGACGAACACTGCTTTTGCATCGGCTAAGGGGACGGTCTTTTTAATGACATCGTAATTGGTTTTTGCTAAAGCCTTCATTCGTTTCTCAAGATTATCGATATCTTCTTGAGTGAGTGAATGATCTAAATCGACGTCATAATAAAAGCCGTTATCAATCGTCGGCCCAATCGCCATTTTGGTGTTCGGCCAAAGCTGCTTGATCGCGTGACCTAAAAGGTGCGCACAAGAGTGGCGAATGATCTCTAAACCATCCTCATCTTTCGCGGTAATAATCGCAACTTTTGCATCATGGTGAATCAACTCGCAGGCATCGACTCGGTTTCCATCTACTCGGCCAGCGATACAGGCTTTGGCCAAACCAGGGCCAATATCTGCGGCGATGTCCATAGTAGATACAGCATTTTCGAATTGACGTTGACTACCGTCGGGGAGAGTTATAACTGGCATATTTATCCTTGCTTTTACAGTGGTGATGCCTACTAAACATCACGTGTCTCGTCGATAAAATAAGTGCATTGAGGCACTAAAAAGAGAGCAATATTAATGCGCTGGGCGAATAACTTCAATAGCGGAAGTTTTATTGACCGAATTGCTCGTTGTTCATAGCGGTTTGCGCCATACTTAAATCGTGGACATATGGAGTGATTGCCATGAAAAACTATGTTGAAAAAATGATTAGCTGTCCAAACTGTGGTCACCATACCCCATTAGTGTTAGATGCGAGCAATGGTGACCAAGATTATTATGAAGATTGCCGCGTTTGTTGTTATACCATCCACTGTAGACTGTCAGTTGATGAACAAAACAGCAAAATTGTCGCTTATATCGACGCCGACGACGAGCAAATTTTTTAGTTTAGCCAGCGTTTAATATCACCGTTGCTCATGAGATGCTTCAGGGTATCAATCACCGTCTGAGTGCTACTGTCTATCTCGATATTCACCAGGTCATTAACTTTTTTATCACCAAGCGTGGTGGTTCTTAAAGTTTCAGGTATGAGGTGTAGCCAGAATCCTGATTCACTTAACTGCCCGACCGTTAGGCTTGCCCCGTCTACGCAGATAAATCCTTTGTAGATGACGTAATCTTGCCACTGCTTATCGAGCGCGAGGTGTATGGCTAGGTTGTTCTCACTGCTTCGTTTTTCTTGGATGCGTGCGGTTGTATGGATATGACCCGAGACGAGATGACCACCAATTTCGTCCCCCACCTTTGCCGCCCGTTCAATATTCACAAAATCTCCTTCGTGAATCAGCTCTAAATTTGTTAAACTCAGCGTTTCTTGAATCAAGTCAAATTGAACGCCCTGCTCGCTGATAGCAACAACGGTTAAACAAGTGCCATTAATTGCTACACTAGCGCCAATACTTAAGCCCTCGGTCTCTCCTAAATCGACCCAAAGTTGCATAAGCCCGGGTGATCTTTTAACGCTGATTATTTTTTTCTTACTCTGAACTATTCCGGTGAACATGAAGTATTTTATCCTCGGTTTTAAGCAACGCTTTGCTAAAGAATGTTTTGCTATTTTAAGACTTGCGGGGCCAATTGTCGTGGCCCAATTAACAATTACTGGTATGGGGTTTGTTGATACGTTGATGGCTGGTTCGGTGAGTCCAACCGATTTAGCAGCGGTTGCCGTTGCGTCCAGCTTCTTTAACCCAGTGATCTTATTGTTGCAAGGGATCCTCATGGCAGTCACGCCCTTAGTCGCTTATCAAGTGGGTGCAAAACAAGCGCATCGAGGGGGCATGATATTTCAGCAAGCGGTGGTTATCTCCTTAGGCTTAACCGTTATTGGATGGCTGATCCTTTGGTTTGCACCGAGCGTATTTAAATTGATGGATGTCGATCCTAAGCTCGTGGGTTTAACCCAACAATATCTGTTATTTGTGAGTTTTGGGCTACCTGCTTTTGCCGTCTATCAAGTGCTTAGAGGGGTGAACGAAGCCTGTTCGAATATAAAAGCCATCATGGTTATTGGAATTTTGGGACTATTGGTAAACATCCCGGTTAATTATATTTTTATTAACGGTTTATTGGGTTTACCTAAATTAGGCGGAGCGGGTTGCGGTGTCGCCACTGCAATTGTTAACTGGTTTATGGTTATTGCCATGATCATTTATGTGTTTAGAAGTCAGACCCTCGAGAAACTTCATTTATTTGAAGCTAAGCTCACCATTGACTGGCCAACCATCTCGAGAATTTTTAAATTGGGCTTGCCTATAGGCTGTGCGATATTTTTTGAAGTGACCTTGTTTTCAATGATTGCATTATTACTATCGCCTTTGGGTGCAGATATTGTGGCTGCTCATCAAATTGCGCTTAACTTTACCTCAATGGTGTTTATGTTGCCCTTAAGTATCGCGATTGCGCTAACCATTCGTGTCGGCAACTACATGGGCGAGAAATCTTATGATAAGGCGCAAATTAGTGCCTATAGCGGCATTATATTGTCGGTAATAGCAACCGTATTTATCGCATCTGCTACCATTTTGTTCAGACTCGAAATTATTAGTTGGTATACCGATAACGCAACCGTTGCAGCGATTGCTGCACCGCTATTTTTACTTGCTGCGACTTATCAGCTATCAGACTCATTGCAAGTATGCTGTGCAGGTGCCTTAAGAGGTTATCAAGACACTCGCTTTATCTTGTTGGTGACTCTTATTAGCTTCTGGCCAATTGGCTTAGGTATTGGTTCGTTGTTAACCTTTACCAATACCTTTACCGAGCACCCAATGGGTGTACAAGGTTTTTGGATTGCGATTGTGATTGCCTTAACGGCATGTGCGATAGGCCTACTTGCTCGCTTGGTTTGGGCATCGAATAATCCAGGGCGACTCTATCTCATCAATAAGGAAGCATGAGCCTTAGGCAATGCTTAAAAATACTAGCAGCTACTTTATTGCTGCTAGCAGCCATTGCATTGGTTCACGATGGGTTGCTCCCCCGCAGCGACAAGTTATTTAATGATTACCGACAACGTTTACAACGGGTACTCAATATTAAGATTGGCGTTGTGAACCCACATCAACTTGGGCAAGGCACCATTATATGGCGAAATTACCATCTCACTGAGCCAGACTTAAGGCTTTCCTTTGTGGATAGCTTTAAGTTGAATCGCTGCGGTTTGCAACAGACCGTTTTCCAGAAAAACTCCAGTTTAGGCAAACAAGCCAGTGCTGTGTATAAATTGATTTGGCATTCTCAAATTATATTTGGTTTAGCTCGTTGTTCAAATAACGCGGATATCGACCCTAAGTTTTCTTTAGTTCTAAATCGCCTGCTGAGCCGAAAGCTGCAAGCTGCAAGCTAGCGCGATTTATTGGCATAATTTCTTAGTGGATGAGATAAGCCTAAGGCAATTATGGACTCGGCGAGATCGTTTATCCCAGACGCCTAGCGGAGCCTATCGCAAATTAGCTGAGCGAATCAAGCACCTGGCGAGTTACCAAACGGTATTGCAAAATGGGGCTGCGCTAGATGAAGCCGCTTTACTTTTACAGCTAAAACAACTTGATCAAAGCCCTAGCATATTCAGCTTATTTAGCGAATTAAATCGGGCCACCATTTGGTTAAAATCTATTTCCGAATCCTTAAAGCATGCTGAATTTCGCTGTGTTTCTTCGAATCAACAACAATACAAGATCTTAGATAATGTGCTAAATAAGGTGTACATGGCGAAAGTACAGCGCTATCTAGCCGAACTCGACCAAAGTGCAAGTGTGGTGAATATTGCCCTCGCCCAACTGTATCATGCTCCCTCCTTCACAACACTAATCAGCAAGACGCAATTGATTCAGCAAAGGTTTCATCAAGCAAATAGACAACACGTTATTCAATGGCAGGAAATTATTGCGAGTTGCACTGCAACTTGAAGCGGAAGCGAAGACCTTGTTGAGTTGAATTGACGAGTAGAACGAAAAATCAGCAAAAAAGCGTCCCTTGCCTTTTGGTTGATTAATGATTAAGCATACAGTTCGCATATTCGCGAACAGCAGTTGACGGACGCATTAACTTGCAGTACCTTTCACGCCGTAGTTTGTTCACAAGCACAATACAACCGTAGCTCAGTTGGTTAGAGCACCACCTTGACATGGTGGGGGTCGGTGGTTCGAATCCACTCGGTTGTACCAAAATATTCGCGTAGCTCAGTTGGTTAGAGCGCTACCTTGACATGGTAGAGGTCGGTGGTTCAAATCCACTCGCGAATACCATCTGACTCCCCCCAGTCAGATAATTTAGATTTCCCGTAGTGATTATTTAGCCTTGGAATTTGCCTGTATGTATATGGTGGATTAAAACCTCGCTAAGTTATTTGTTTGGCTTTTATAGTGCACGCCCCATGAGTAAGCTAAAACCTTTATCGCATATAAGCCAATCACCTCTCCGGATTTGTGTTGATAAGAAGCAGCGGCTTTACTTGATTAATCAGGAAAGATCACCTTGTTCCAAGCGGGAAATGGAATATTATTCGGATTCAGTCGCCATGGTAAGGCTCTGGTTTTTTGCTTGATGATCTTACAGTAGAGGCTCAAATCGATGGTTCGATAGCCTTTGGCTAATTTAAAATGTTCCTGTTTTGCCTCCAGTTCCATCCATACGGTATCTCGCCCTGCGACTAACTGACAACGGATAGGCTGGTCAACATTAGAAGTTATGGTCACTTTAAGTTGGTCGTTTTGTAACATGGTCGTCATCGACCCAGGATAGGCAAAACTGATGTTTGGCCAAATGAGGGCAACACTAAAAGCAGTCGCCCAGCACAGTCGAACCACGGTTGAGTGCCACATCTTATTCCCCCCGTTTTTTAAACCATTTCGCCAAATAGTTACCGGTATTTCTCAACTCTCCTAGCGTTTTGGCATGGGCGTTAAAGTTGGCAGATTTGGGCACCGCTATCCGTTGTGAAGAATAGATCCCCGTATGCCCACTAAAATAGTAGGCAACAAAACAGGCGACCGCAAAATACATCAAGTGTTCTGAGCCAAATAACTCGACCCCCATGATGGTACAAGCTAAAGGCGTATTGGTGGCTGCGGCAAATACCGCAATAAATCCAATCGCGGCGAACAAATCAATTGGAGCCCCCATTAGCCAAGCAAGCGTATTGCCTAAGGTCGCACCAATGAAAAATAGTGGTGTAACTTCGCCACCCTTAAAGCCGGCAGCAAGGGTGATAGCGGTAAGCAATAATTTTAACATCCAGCTGTACCATTCAGCGCCACCTGGACTAAAAGCGCTAATGATGCTGACTCCGCCTTCGCGATAGCTATTCACGCCCAAGCCAACATAATCTTGATTACCTATCAGAGTCACTAAAACAATCACAATAATGCCTCCCATCACAGCGATGAGATAAGGGTTTTTAAAGACAAATTTAAAAATGTCTTTAAACATAAACACCATTTCGCCAAACAAATATCCGACCAAACCAAAGGCCATTGAGGCAACCACAACTTTCGCTAATAACAGCAGATCAATATGAACTATATGATGAAATAACATCACCTGTTCTAAAAAATCGACTTTATATTGAGTGTGTGGTGTGCCCCAGGCGGTACAAACCAAGTCAGCTAAAATTGCGGCAAATAGTGCTGGGATAACGGAGTCGAAGCGGATCCGACCCACTGCCAATACTTCTAGAGCAAAGATAGTGGCGGCTAAAGGAGTACTAAATAAAGCAGAAAAACCGGCAGCGACACCGGCAGCGAGAAAGACTTGATAGTCTCGCCCTTGTAACTTAAATAATCGACCATAAGCCGCACTGCAAGCGCCACCAATTTGTATTGCGGTGCCCTCGCGTCCGGCAGAGCCACCAAACAGGTGGGTGACGACCGTAGAAAGTAAAACTAAGGGGGCCATCCGCGCAGGGATCCCAGCACCTGGTTGATGAATTTCATCGATAATGAGATTGTTTCCCGATTCCGAATTTTTACCAAACCGTCGGTAGATAAATACCACCACTAAGCCAGCAATTGGCAAAAAGTATAATAAGTAGGGCTGGTCGGCTCTAGTTCGGCTCGCAAAGTCCAACAGCCACAAAAACAAGGCATTCAGAGACCCAACTACTAAAGCCATTGGAATTAACAATAATAGCCAACGACATAATACAAATAAGGTACTGGGGCTATTTTGAACGGGGTTTGGCATGTAGCTTCCTTAAAACTCTAGCTGCTATGGGTGTGGCGTGGTTCATTTTGGGTTAGAGATAACGTATTTTAATCGCGGCGTGTGGTGCAGCTTAGCATTCTAAGTAAATACCTCGCAATCATCCCGTGAGTTAAGCAAGCGAATAAGCTCACTCTAGGCGACTATTGTGATGAAAATAACCAAGACTTAACGCTGCTTTAACTCATTCTCTACAGCATTGCGATAGGATTTATCAACCCTAAAAAAAGCGAACCAAATGGTTCGCTTAATGAGAATGACTGGCAGCAGTATATAATGCTGAGATGCGCTACTCGGCAGCGGCTTGAAACAACTGGGTAAACTTAGCCATGCCCTCGTCAACAATTTCGTCTTCAATGGTAAGCGCAGGTAAGAAACGAAGCACATTTCCGTAGTAACCACATGCAAGCAAGATCAAACCAAACTCGGCTGCTTTAGCAATGAGCTTTTGTGTCAGACTGGTGTTGGCCAACTCTGGATCGCCATCACAGATCAGTTCTAAAGCGATCATCGCCCCAGAGATACGAATTTCACCAATTAACTGAGGATAGTCAGCTTTCAATTGCATCAAGTGTTCATTAAAACGCAGACCAATCATTTGCGCACGACTAACTAGCTGTTGTTGTTCAATTTGTTCCAGAACCGCCAAGCCTGCTGCACAAGCAACGGGAGAACCACCATAAGTCCCGCCTAAACCGCCAGGTAAAGGTGCATCCATGATATGGCTCTTACCAACCACTGCAGAAAGCGGGAAACCGCCAGCAATGCCCTTGGCCATGGTGATGAGATCCGGTTCAATGCCGCTATCTTCACAACAGAACATCTTACCGGTACGACCAAAGCCAGTTTGAATTTCATCCAAAATTAAGACGATGCCATGCTCATCACAAAGCGCTCTTAATGATTGCAATAAAGCATGAGGCGCAGGATAGAAACCTCCCTCGCCTTGTATTGGTTCGATAATGATAGCCGCCACGTCTTGTGGGCCAATATCTACCTTAAACAGATTTTCCAGCGCTTTTAAAGTGTCTTCGGTGGTCACTCCATGGGCAGCCATCGGAAAAGGCACATGATAGATATCGCCAGCGAAAGGACCAAATAGATGTTTATATGGCGTAATTTTACCGGTCAGCGCCATTGTGAGATTGGTTCTTCCGTGGAAACCGCCGTTAAAGGCAATCACGCCACGACGTCCGGTAGATGCCCGAGCAATTTTGACTGCATTTTCTACTGCTTCAGCACCAGTGGTGACAAAAATCGCTTTTTTCTCACTCTCGCCAGGAGCAATTTCGACTAACTTTTCGGCTAAGGCGACAGCACTTTCATAGGGATTCACCATCACGCAAGTATGACTGAACCTATCCAGTTGTTGTTTCACTGCAGCGACTACAGCCGGATTCGAATGACCGGTATTACATACCGCGATCCCGGTGGCAAAATCAATGTAGCGATTGCCTTCTACATCCCAGACTTCGGCGTTAAGTGCCTTATCGACAAACACTGGATAGGCGTTACCTTGACCCCGAGCGAATACCGCTTGTTTTCTTTGTTGTAGTAATTGATTAGACATTGCTGAGTTCCTCTAAACTAGGCGTTTAAGCCACCTAAACACAAATATTTAATTTCCATGTAATCGTCTAAGCCGTAATGCGAGCCTTCGCGTCCGTTACCGGACTGTTTAACCCCCCCAAAAGGAGCCGCAGCATTAGAAATAATCCCCTCATTGACGCCGACCATGCCATATTCAAGCGCTTCGCCAACACGCCAAACGCGACCAATATCTCGTGTATAAAAATACGCCGCTAAACCATATTCGGTATCATTAGCCAGTGCGATTGCTTGTGCTTCATCTTCAAACATAATTAAGGGCGCGACTGGGCCGAAAATTTCATTCGCGGCAATCGGCATGTCATTACTAACATGAGTCATAATTGTTGGACTATAAAATTGTTTTCCGGCTGGATGCTCTTCACCGCCACACAGGATCTTGGCACCAACCGCAACCGAGTCCGTCACCAGTTTGTGTACTTCTTGTTTCGCTTGTTCACTGATCATTGGACCGATGACAGCTGCTTCACTCAAGCCATCAGCAACCTTCAGTTGACTTAAAGCCTGGGCCAATTTCTCGCTAAAGGCCTGATAAACACCTTTTTGTACCAAGAATCGATTGGCGCACACACAGGTTTGCCCTGCATTACGGTATTTTGACGCAAGAGCACCTTGAATAGCAGCATCTAAATCTGCGTCATCAAATACAATGAAGGGGGCATTACCTCCTAGTTCCATCGATACTTTTTTCACCGTACTGGCACATTGTGCGATCAGTTGTTTACCCACCGCGGTTGAACCAGTAAAGGTGAATTTGGCAACATCTGGACTTTCGGTTAGCACCCGCCCCATACCGCGCGCATCTTCACCAACCACCACGTTAAATACACCTTTGGGGATACCTGCTCGGTCGGCTAATTCGGCCATAGCCAGCGCTGATAAAGGCGTGAGTTGGGCAGGACGAACCACAAAGGTACAACCCGCCGCCAGTGCCGCAGCCGCCTTACGAGCAATCATTGCATTTGGAAAGTTCCATGGAGTGACCGCCGCCACAACTCCAACCGCCTGTTTGATCACGACAATCCGTTTATCTGAGGCGGGACCGGGTATCACGTCTCCATAACAACGTTTACCTTCTTCGGCGAACCAATCAATGTACGAAGCGCCATAGGCTATTTCACCTTTGGCTTCGGCCAAAGGTTTACCCTGTTCAAGGGTTAAAATAGCGGCAAGATCGTCTTGATGCTCCAACATCAGCTGATACCAGCTACGTAATAGTTTTGCTCGCTCAGCAGCTGCCATATTAGACCAAGCTTTAAAGGCAGCCTTGGCGGCAGCAATCGCACTCTCCACGCCTTGAATTCCAGCATCGTCTACTTGAGCTATTGCTTGTTGATTGGCCGGGTTATATACAGAAAACTGCTGTTCGCTAGCCATCCATTGGCCGTTAATGTAAGACTGATGACGAACTAATTGTTGGTCGATGATTCTATCCATGGCTCTGGCCTCATGTACGAAGTTGAAATAACAATTTAGCGTTATTGAATACCAAGTAAAAACAATGTTAAATATCAAACAATAAAACTAAAGTTTGAATTAGATAAAACTATGCTCGATCCAAATAATGGCAAACAACTCAGCGAATACGATTTACGTCTATTGCGGGTATTTAAAGCGGTAGTTGAACACGGCGGATTTGCTGCCGCAGAAAATGCCTTAGGTATTACCCGTTCCACCATTAGTGTCCACATGTCTAGCTTAGAGAGCCGCATGAATATGCGGCTCTGCGTACGAGGCCGCAGTGGTTTTGCTTTAACCGAGCGTGGGCAAACGGTTTATCAGGCTTGCTTAAGGTTATTTTCAAGTATTAGTGAATTTAGTGCCCTCGTCGACAACCTTGGCAAAGCACTCACCGGTGAGCTAATTATACTGTACTCCGATCTCCTTGATCGCTTGAGTATTCAAAAAATTGGAAAAGCTATTGCCTTAATTAAGCAGCAGGCGCCTAGCTTATGTATCTGCCTGAACATGGATACGGTCGCTAATATTGAAGCTGCCCTTATCAATAATAGGGCTCACATTGGCTTTTATCCGGCTTATCGAAGTATTGATGGGCTGACGAGCCAAGTAGTCTTTAGTGAATCCTTATATTTATGCGCAAGCGAACAATCGGAATTATATGCGATGAATGATGGTAATATTGATAACGAAGAACTCTCCAAGCATGCCGCCATCCATCCCGGCATCGAGCTAAACCCAATGGGAAGAGCGCAGCTACAAGCCTTAAATTTTGGTGCAAAAGGCTATCAGTTTGATAGCCGTGTGGCCTTGATCCTCTCAGGTGCTTATATTGGTTATCTGCCTTTGAGTGAGCTGAAGGGTTATTTAGAAACAGAATTGATACGGCTGATAAAACCAGCGGAATATAGCTACCCTTTCGAACTGAGCTTAGTGCATAAACAAAATCCTAACGATAAAGAGAAGGTTCAGTTGGCTATGGATAAACTCAGTTTGGTATTCAACTAAAATTGTTTATGTTGCATGGTTGCAATAATTGCTTCGTCGGTGGGCAACATTGCGGTTTTGGACAAGAACCCCAGTTGTTGAATACTATCATCAGCGGAATCAAATACGATCCCCTGTTGCGCACTCACCGTATTTCCCGAGACAGCCAAAATAGCTGATTTAACTGCACTCCCCGCGCCCGTCGAGACTTTCATTGCACAACCAGCCTTCGCACCATCACAAAATACACCCGAGATGTCCCCTACCATGGCATTAATTGCCCGATGAATTGCGGCAAGGTCTCCGCCCAACAACCAAGTTAATCCTGCCGCTGCGCCCATAGATGCAGTGGTAGCGGCACATAAAGCCGACAGTTTGTTTTGTTTGGATTTAACGTAGATAGCAACGAGGTGGCTTAGCATCAGCGCTCGGGTAAATTGCTCGTCACTGAGTTGGCGTAATTCGGCAAAAGCAATAATAGGCATGGTCGCTGCTATTCCTTGATTACCGCTACCGGAGTTACTCATCGCAGCATGTGGTGCGCCCCCCATGCGAGCATCTGACGCAGCGGCTCCCAAACGCATGGCTCGCCCCATTAAATCATCGCTCAATAAGCCCTGAGTAATTTGTTGCTGTAAACTTGCTCCTAAGGCTAGCCCATACTCTCCGGTCATCCCAATGCTGGCCAACGCTCGATTTAATTCCGCGGCACGTTTTATAAATATGATTTGATTAAGCGGGACCTGAGTTACAAATGTATAGATCTCAGACAGCGTTAATAATGGCAAAGGTGGTACCGCCAAATGCTCACCACAAGCATTGTCCGTCACTTGCGGGCTCCGCTGACCGTTTACTTCGATATATTCAAAATGAGTATGTGATTGCGCAATACACACTTCAACCAAAGACTCACCAAGACCAGCTTGGACAACGGTATACAATACATCTGGATGAGAAATCATCTCAATCTTGACACGTTTTTGCACGAGCATCTGGTTCGCTTCAGCTAAGTCGGCACTGGAGATATCAGCCAGTACCTCCAAACCCTTATCGGCATTCCCTGTACAAGCTCCTGCCGCAGCAGCAATGGCAAGACCAGCTTTACCTGTGCCTGGAACCATAACACCCATCCCATTTTTATAGAGATTGGGCGTGACTTTAACTTTAAGGTGATCTGGTGTGGCACCAAGAATTTGTCTTGCTTTCGCGCTGGCCAAAGCGACTGTAACTGGCTCGGTGCAACCCAAAGCGGGTACAACTTGAGACTGAACGAGGTTTATGTAAGCTTGCCACTGGTGCATAAAGCTATCCAACTGATTAACTGATAAACCATGTTAACCTCGACTCACTAGAAAAAACTGGCTGATTTAGCTAATAAAAGAGAACGATTGAGAAATAAATTCTCAATCTAACTCAACTTATAGTATTTAAATTTATATTTTGATGAGTGCTCAATATCATTTCGCGCAAATAATTGATGATTGAATATCTACCAGTCAATCCCTTTACGTGCTTTGATGCCATTTTCGAAGGCATGTTTCTGACTTTTTACTTCTGATATGGTGTCGGCAATTTCCAAGAGTTTTCGATGACAAGCTCGTCCAGTCACAACAACTGTTTGTTCTCTTGGACGCTGCGCAATAGCTTCAACAACCTCATCAACATCCAAGTAGTCGTAGCTCAACATATAGGTGAGCTCATCCAGCAAAACCAGGTAAATGGACGGATCTGTCAGCCACTGTTTACAACGCTGCCATACTTCCTCGGCCGCTTGGCGATCTAAGTCGCGATTTTGCGTTTCCCAAGTGAAACCAGTCGCCATCGTCGCAAATTCTACACCATGTTGACTCAGCAACTCGCGCTCACCGCAGTCCCAACCGCCTTTAATAAATTGAGCGACTACCGCCTTAAAACCATGGCCCACAGCGCGGGTGACATTGCCAAATCCGCCAGTGGATTTTCCCTTGCCGTTTCCGGTAATCACCAGTAGTAAGCCACGTTCTATTTGCGCTTGTTCAACTTTAGCATCAACGTTTTCCTTTATTTTTTGTTGGCGCTGTTGGTGTTTTTGCTTGTCTTTACTCATCTACAATCCATTTAGTTGACATCGTATTAGTAAGTGTAACTCGCGGGAAAGCCAACAAACCAGTACTGTTTCTCTAGAATAGCTAGAAACCTTTGGGTATAGTGCCTGCACAATGTATGACGGATCCCTTTATGCTTAAAGATAACCCTCTATTAGCCCAGCTGAAACAGCAAATTAGAGAGACCATTCCCACGGTTGAAGGCGTGGTGAAAGCCACCGATAAGAATTTTGGTTTTCTACAAACCGATAATAAAAAAAGTTATTTTATTTCGCCTCCTTCGATGAAGCAGCTGATTCATGGTGACCGAATCAAGGCCGCAATCCGTGAAAATAATGGCAAAGAAGCCGCTGAGCCAGAAACTTTAGTGGAAGCAGCACTAGACAGCTTTGTTGCACGGATCAAGTTTGTTGATAATCGCACTAAGGTGATCGTTGACCATCCACTGATTAATCAAGCCTTGAGTGCAAGGGTGAAGAAAGGTAGTGATTTCACCATCAAGCAAGGAGACTGGGTAATCGCTCGTTTGTTGAAACACGCACTGAGAGATAAGCAGTTTCAAGTCGAGATCATTGAATTTATTGCCGATAGTGATGACAATTTTGCGCGCTGGAAAGCAACCACGCTAAAACATGGTTTAGTTTGGGATCAACCTGATCTTACAGAGCCACTTGAACTCATTGATCCTCAAGAGGCACGCCGTAACGTAGTCGATGAGCTATTTTTCACCATTGATGGTGAAAGTACCAAGGATATGGACGACGCGATTGCGATTCAGCGTCACGATAATGGCTGGTGTCTTAAGGTAGCTATCGCAGACCCCAGTGCATATTTCAATCCAGAGAGTGAGTTGGAAGCCGCTGCAGCAAAGCGTGCTTTTACGTTGTATTTGCCTGCTCGTACTGTGCCGATGATGCCAAATCAATTAGCCAACGAAAAATGCTCATTGCACGCGGACCAGCAGCGGCCCGCTTTAATCTGTGAAATGAATATTAGCTTGGACGGTGAATTACTTGATGATGCCACGTTTTATCTGGCGACTGTGGAATCTAAATATCGTCTTAACTACCAACAAGTTTCCGATTTTATAGATAATGAAACCGGAACGTTTGATGGTTTAGAAGATTTGCAGCAAGCACTAAGCCAGCTTCATCAACTTAGCGAACAACGTTATCATTGGCGCGCTGCACATCGTTCAGTATTTGGTGATCAGGCTGATTATGAATTTGTTCTGGACCATAAAGGGCAAGTCATCGATATCCTTCGTCAATCACGGCGCAGTGCTAATCGAATGGTGGAAGAAGCGATGGTGGCTGCCAACATATGTGGTGGACGATTGCTTGATGAACGACTCGGTCACGGGGTGTTTACCTGCCATTCTGGTTTTAAAGTTGAAAAACTAGAAGGCCTGGTTGAACTACTGAAAAAGTTTGAGTTTAGCGTCGACAGTACACGATTGGATGACTTGGATTATTTCTGTGAATTACGTAGAAAGATTAGTCAATCGGGGAATAAGACTTTAGATCAATTAGTAAAGCGTCACTTCAACTTCAGTGTTTACAGTGCGCAGTGTCAAGCCCACTTTGGCTTAGGTGAAGCCAAATACGCGACCTGGACGTCACCAATTCGAAAATACAGTGATTTGCTGAATCATCGATTGATTAAAGCAGCAATTAGAGGTGACCAAGTTGACTCACCTTTAACCGAGGCCCTCACTGAACATTTAAGCGATTGTCGCAAAAAACAGAAATTTGCAGAAAGAGAAATGGCCAACTATCTCTACTGTGAATATTTCAGTGAACAAGCTGCCACAACCAGCTTAGATGCAGAAATTACGAATGTGAATCGAGGGGGCTTAAATGTTCGCTTACTTGATAGTGGAGCCACTGCGTTTATTGCTAAGGGGAAATTAGCTAAATCAGCTGAAGAGCTAAAAATAGATAATGAAATGGGCTCCATCTCAAGTGATAGCTACCATTATAAAATTGGCGATATTATTCAGGTCAAAATTATAGAAGTTAAAAAGCTGCAACAATCCATATTGGCTAGCCCTGTATTCTCTGATTAAGCGCTTGTCATCAACACAAAAGCCAGCGTAAAAGCTGGCTTTTTTTTAGGTGGATTACATATTTAACTGTTCTTGCTGAGCGCCAAATAGTCTAAAGAAATTTCTGCAGCTTCATCTAAAAAAGCGTCATCAATTTCAAAATCCTTTGGTGCATCATCTAAACTTTTAACTGGCTTTTTACCCAAACGAGTCAAGCGCTCATTTAATCGAACTAACTGCTTCTGTTCTTTGTCATCGCGTTGGGCGACTCGAGTTTTCTCGTTGAGACTAATCTCAACCATATCCTTATCTTTTCGAAAATCGGCAATATCATTAATAATATACTGAAACTCAGGATCATGACTGATTCTCGCTAAATGCTTCTTCTCAAGGGTCGCAATATACGGATGAATATTACTTAATACTTTATATTCCGCAGGTTTGATCTTATCCCAAGGTAAGGCATTTTTCTCTAAGCTTTCTCCGGTTTCTTCCGGCAACAATGCCACCGGGTAAGCAATGTCAGGGATCACACCTCGATGTTGAGTACTGCCGCCATTAATTCGATAAAACTTAGCAATTGTATATTGTACATGGCCAAGTTCGTTTTCATATAAATCATAAATACGGCCTAAACCACGATGCTGTTGCACAGTACCTTTACCATAGCTTTGTTCGCCCACAATAATTGCTCGGCCGTAATCTTGCAGTGCTGCAGCAAAAATCTCAGACGCTGACGCGCTATAACGATCGATTAAAATAACCATTGGGCCATCGTAATTCACATGGTTACTGGTATCGCTATTGACACTAATTCGTCCCAATTGGTCTCGAACTTGAACCACCGGACCTTGCGGGATAAATAAACCAGTTAACGCAGTGGCTTCGGTCAACGCGCCTCCGCCATTACCACGAAGATCAACCACTAAAGAGCTAATATTTTGCTCTGCTAGTTTAGCCAGTTCTTTGCTCGCGTCCTTGCTCAGATTAACGTAAAAACTAGGGACATTCAGTACCCCTACTTTCTTTCCTTCAATCTCTAATACTTCACTTTTAGCGGCGCGATCTTCCAGACGAACTTTATCGCGAACGATGCCAACAATTTTAGTTTTACCGTCGACCTTGCCATGAGAAGATAATATTTCTAAGCGAACCGTAGTTCCTTTAGGTCCTTTGATAAGATCGACAACATCATCTAAACGCCAACCGATAATATCAACAAATTCGCCTTCGCCTTGTGCTACACCAACAATTTTATCGTCTGGCCCTAATTGGTTACTCAGCGCCGCAGGGCCTCCGGGAACCAAACTACGAATAATGGTGTATTCATCTTCGCCCTGCAGTACTGCCCCAATCCCTTCTAAAGATAAGTTCATCTCCATTTGAAAGCGTTCGGCGGTACGGGGAGAAAGATAACTAGTGTGAGGTTCGATACTGCGAGAATAAGCATTCATTGCAGTTTGAAAAACATCTTCACTCGAGGTTTGTACCAGACGTTTAATCGCGCTGTTATAACGTTTTGCTAAAATTTCAACGATTTTATCGTGGTCACGCCCCGCCAATTTAAGGCTTAGTGCATCGTACTTAACTTTTAATCGCCATAGCTCCTTGACTTCAGCTTGATCTTTTGGCCAATCTGCCTTGCTACGGTCAAATTGAAACTGTTCGTCTTTACTAAAATCCATTTGCTCGTCAATCACCTGCAACGAATATACTAATTGCTGATAACGACGTTTTAGCGACAAGTCAAAAATAGAATAAAGCGGTTCCAAACGGCCAGCTGGAATATCTTGGTCTAAAACATAACGATAACGTTCAAAACGAGCAATATCTTCTTTTAGAAACAAGCTACGATTGTAATCAAGTTGTTGGATGTATTTATCGAAAATCTCACTCGATAATTCATCGTCAAAGGGAATACTACGGTAATGCGAGCGAGAGTAGAGCGCACTTATCCTTTTAGCCGCTGTAGCATGTTGACTTTGCTGACTTAATGTCGGTAAAGCTTCTTCGCTTAAATTAGCCGTTTGAGCTAACAAAAATGTTGAATAACAGAGTGTTAAAAAAAACAGCCAAAGACGGCTCGAATATTTCATAGGCACCTATCTCACTACTAAATTAATTTATGCAACGATATGCTCAGCTTTCACTTTTACTAACATACCGCTTTTAAGCGTGACCGCAATGCCATCTTTACTGACTTCGGAAATCTGCCCAGGCATAGGAGTCTGACCAACTAATACCCTCACTTCTTTGCCTGCAACCAAATCTTTACTATCAATTTTCTCGATTGGTTTTTTCTCTACCGCAGGTTTACTAACACTGGCTTTGGGTTTCTCGTTGCGTTTTACATCAGCTTTTGCCTTACGCTCAGCCAATTTAGCTTTGTTAGCTTTTTCTGCTTGCGCCTTTTTGTGAGCAAAGGCTTTATCTTTACTCTCTTTTAAGGTTTTTTGTGCATGTTCAACATGCTCTTGCTCAATCTCTGCACCTTCAACGCCGTCTAGGTCAACTCGTTTGGAGCCCACCTTCACGCCATGTAAGTAACGCCAACTTGAAGTGTATTGACGTAAAGCTGAGCGCAATACGGTATTACTGATTTTTTCATCTTCTTTAAGACGTTCAGCTAAATCCTGAAAAATACCAATTTTAAGTGGCTTAGCTTCACCTTCCGTCGAAAAACAAAGCGGAAATTGAGTCGCTAAATATTGAATAACTTCTTTACTATTTTTCAGTTTATTAGTTTGTTCCATGATGACCTTTCTTATACATCTTTACTGGTACAGCGATAGGGCTGATTTCGGCTATTATAGTGAGGGTATATTGAAAAGCCATTAAAAATGCACTTCTGATAAGTTATTTTCTAGCTCTTTAACTAAATACTCGATACCAATTTGATCAGAATCGTCGAATCGTGAAAGCTGTGGGCTATCGATATCAATCACTCCTATCAGTCGACCATTTAGATGAAACGGGACCACGATTTCCGACGCGCTTGCGCCATCACAAGCAATATGGCCGGGAAACTGGTGGACGTCGGGAACACAGATAGAGCTTTGTTTGGCGAAGGCTTCTCCGCAGACACCTTTGCCCACAACAATGGAGCTACAAGCTGGTTTGCCTTGAAAAGGACCTAACAACAATGTGTCGTTGCTTTGATTAATGAGATAGCAGCCGACCCAATTAATATGCTCTAACTCCATCCATAACAAGGCCGAAAAATTAGCCAAATTAGAAATATAGGGTAAATCTCTATCAAGCAAGGCTGAAATTTGCTTGGCGAGGGTTAGATACCTGCTAGAAACTTGCTGCAAGCGCTATTCCTCTTCTGCTTCAATCATTGATTCCGAAAACTCTTGGCCTTTTAATAACTGTTGCACCGCATTGCGTTGCAAAGACAAGAAGTAACCTAGGTTTTCAGCTTGCGCCTCACTCATTTTAGGATCGGCATGTTTCACTAATAAAGTAAGCTGATCGGCGACATCTAACATCTTGTCGTAACTGTCGGCTTGTTTTTTTGAGCTAAAAGTCATTTTTTCTACACCGTTACGTTCGACGACATATTTAATAATTACAGCCACGGCTGCCTCCATCTACTGTTTTTATGTACAGGTTATTATGCATCATCAATCACAAAACTACTAGAGAGAAAAATTATGCAGTATTCTGTAGCTTAGTTGAGCTAATATACATAACTATGAATTCTTTAGAAATATCAAAGCTGTCCATTTGCCCTAGCTGTGACTTGTTGCTCGAAAAGCAGCAACAATGTAAGGCTGGCCAAGTGACCACTTGTCCCCGCTGTGACCAGGTGTTATTTCGTGGTTCTTCGCTTCGTTTTTCAAGTCAACTAGCGCTTTCTTTAGCCTGTTTAGTCATGGTTATTCTCGCCAATACCTACCCGCTACTCAGCTTCACAGTATTAGGGATCCCTAACTCAGCAAACATACTGCGTGGCACGGTATTATTGCTGGAACATGGGCATTATTTAGTCGGCTTTTGTGTTTTTCTTGCCAGTTTTATTGCGCCAATCTTACTTTTTAGTTTAGTTTCTTACACGTCTTTTAGCCTCGCAATCGCTTGGAAATCGCCCGGTTTGGCTACCGCGCTGCACTTTCAAGACGACTTAATTGATTGGAGCATGATCGAAGTGTATATCGTCAGCTTTTTAGTGGCCTTAGTTAAACTGGTTGATTTTGCAGATATCCACCTAGGTTACGGGCTATGGTGTATTTGTACCACCTTGTTTTTGTCCACTTATTTGGTTCAACGCTATCGAGCGGCTGATTATTGGGATCGTTATGTTCACATCAGCTAAACAACTCGGTTTAAAGTTATGCAGGCATTGCGAATTAACGATGCCAGTTGAACAGGCGACTTGTCCACGTTGTCATATGCCAGTGCATAGTCGATTACCGAATAGTTTACAGCGCTGTTGGGCTTTCGTTATCACCGCTACCATCGGTCTATTCCCTGCGAATTTATTACCGATTACGGTGCTGACTACTCGGGGGGCTCCGCAATACGAAACCATTATGTCGGGAGTCGCTTCATTGATTAAAGATGACATGGTCGGAATTGCCATTGTGGTTTTTGTCGCCAGTATTGTTGTTCCGGTCATGAAACTCATCGGCTTAGCGGTCATATTATTAAGCTTACATTTCCGTTTTAACTTAACTAACAAGCAACGTATTGTTATTTATCGGATCATCGACATTATAGGTAAGTGGTCAATGTTAGATTTATTTGTATTGTCGATTATGATCGCGGTATTTGAGCGTAATAATTTGGTTGGCGTGGAAGCGGGTGCAGGGGCAACTGCCTTTGGTGCAGTGGTGCTATTGACCTTATTTGCTGCGAAGTCTTTCGATACCAGACTCATTTGGGATAAAGAAATTGAATAAAATTAGTACCGCAGAGTATAAAAAAGAACGAATTATTTCTCCCATTTGGCTGCTACCCATTTTGGCTGTATTACTCGGCGGATGGTTACTATTTAAGGCCTGGTCAGAAGCGGGGATAAAAATTGATATTGTTTTCGAAAGCGCCCAAGGCATCACAACAGGTCAAACCCAAGTATTTTACCAAGGGCTCGATATCGGTGTGGTTAAGTCAGTCAAACTGGGTCCTAAACTTCAGGGCGTGGTGGTAAAAGTTGAAATCAAACGCGAAGCAGAAAGTCTTCTTACTAGCGATGCCCAGTTCTGGTTAGTTCGTCCAAAAGCATCAATCACCGAAATTAGCGGTTTAGATGCCTTAGTATCCGGAAACTACATCGAACTAAATCCAGGAACTGGAGAACTTGCCGAACAGTTTGTCGCGCTAAATGAGCCTCCCAATATAGTGCGTGGGGAAGGTTTAAACTTAAAACTAAGTGCCGCTGATTTAGGTTCTTTAAATATCGGCTCCGGTATCTACTATAAAAAGATCAAGGTTGGGGATGTACAGCGATTTCAGCTTAAAAATGACCTACAAGTTGAATTTGACATCTTGATTAAGCCGCAATTTGCACATTTAGTGAAGACTAATTCGCACTTTTGGAATGTAAGTGGTTTTAAAGCCGATATCTCTCTGGACGGGATGCAAATTAGCAGTGAAGGTTTAGCCAGTGTTATTACGGGCGGGATCAGTTTTGATAGCCCCCCAGATTCTCCTGTCGCAGTCAAGGGTCACCAATTTAAACTTTTTAATAACTTGCAAGAGGCCCATCGCGGCAAAGTCATTGAAATTACCATGGCAAAACAATATGGCCTGATTGCGCAACGTAGTAAATTGCTCTATCGCGGCGCTGTCGTCGGTTTCATTACTGAGATAAACACTAACAGTAGCCAAGATGATTTTGTGGCCAAAGCTCTAGTTGAACCCAAGTACGAAGGGCTGTTTAACCAGAGCACACAACTGGTACTAATTAAACCGAACATCAGTCTTAAGGGGTTCAAAAATATTGATGCTTTGATCGGTGCAAAACAAATTGAAGTCTATAGCGACCCCTCCCCTCAAGAACTACAAAATAGCTTTCGATTATCGCAAACCGTAAAACCACCTTTAGGCAGTAAGTCGTTACGCTTACTAAGCGATAACGTGCGCGATCTTACCATTGGTAGTCCTGTTATCTATCAAGGCCTGAGCATTGGTCAATTAAGTAATATACGTTTAGTTAAGCGTCATTTTGAGATAGATGCCTTTATTGAGCCTGATTATGTATCACTGGTTTCAAAAAATAGTCGTTTCTACTTACAGAGTCCCTTAGCTCTGCGAGCTGACATCAATGGTATTAGTGTGGAAAGTAGTGGCTTAAGTGGTTTTTTAAACACGCCGATTGTCTTAATGCCGGGAACAAGCACCACCGCTTCGACCCAAAAACAATTCACTCTCTACCCAAACCAACAAGCTGCGAAACTTTCTAAAGAGAAATCGCAACCGGCGCTTAAGTTACGTTTAATGACTGAAGAATTGGGCTCACTTGGAGAAGGCTCGCCGGTTCTATACCACAAATTACCGATAGGAAAAGTGAGCCATTATCAATTGGCCGCGAATGGCGAGTTACAAATTGATCTTATCATTGAAGGGCAATATAGACACCTTATCACCAACCACAGCCGTTTTTGGCACGCATCAGGCATCGAAATTCAAGCCAGCCTTGATGGGCTATCAGTGAATAGTGAGTCGCTCAAAAGCCTAATGATTGGCGGAATAAGTGTTGACCAGTTTGATCAATTAGCCAAAGAAACCCAGAGAATAGTCCACAAAGATAAGCAATCTGCGACCAAACGACAACTGACCATCAAGCTGCATAGTCAAGATGCTCAAGGTTTACGCCGGCATATGCCAATAAAATACCAAGGCCAGCAAATTGGAAGAATCGTCGATTTAAGCTTTGACGATTCGCTCAGCGGATTAACCGCAACAGCTGAACTTGATTATCCTTATTATCGTAATTTTGCTCGAACTGGTAGCCTCTATTGGCAAGAGAGTGCACAGCTCAGCCTTTCTTCTGTTAAAAACTTAGACACGCTAGTAAAAGGTGACTTTATCAGTGCCTTACCTGGCAAAGGTCAGCCTAGGCTAGAATTTAGTTTACATAAACAGCAACCCAATACCGATCGTAAGGCCTTGATTGTGTGGCTTAGTGCTAGCCACTTTGGTTCTTTGAAAGTTGGTAGCCCAGTGTTATATAAGCAATACCAGGTGGGTAAAGTCGATGCAGCTAAGTTAAGCCTTGATGGTTCTAAAATCATGGCTAGACTGAAGATAAACTCTAAATATCGTCACTTAGTGAGAGCCAATAGCCTTTTTTGGAATGCATCCGGTATCGATGTGAAACTGGGTTTAAGTGGCGCAGACATTCGAGTGGATTCAATGGAAACACTACTCAGTGGGGGGATTGCTTTTGCAACTCCAGATAAACTGCCCTTAGCGAAAGCAGCCGCAAACGAAGATAAGTTTGAATTGCAGTCCACTTATGATGAAAAATGGCTACAATGGAGCCCATCAATTCAACCTTAACTGAAATCTATTTATTTTGTCGAAAACGATTAACTTTCCCAGCCAGTTCATTTCGCGTATTGAACAAGATCTACCTAACGATTTGAGTTTGGCAAGCTTTAAAGACATATGCCAACAACCTTTGCGCAAGAGTATTCGAGTCAATACTTTAAAAATATCGGTCTCGGCATTTATCAGCCTTGCAGACCAACTTGATTGGCAATTGCAGCCTATTCCTTGGTGTGAACAAGGCTTTTGGATCGATCGTGCAGAAGACAGTGTTTCTTTAGGTAATACTGCTGAACATATGGCCGGGCTATTTTATATCCAAGAAGCAAGCTCGATGTTGCCAGTGAGTGCTTTGTTTAATTTTTACCAAGGACAAGACGACAGCCTCATTTTGGATGCCGCCGCCGCCCCAGGGTCAAAAACCACTCAAATTGCCGCTCAGCTCAACGGTTGTGGCGTCATCATTGCCAATGAGTTTTCAGCTAGTCGAATTAAAGTGCTTAGTGCAAACTTATTACGCTGTGGTGTAAATAACGCTGCTATCACTCACTTTAGCGCGGAAGTATTTGGCCAGTGGATGCCTGAAAAATTTGATGCCATTTTATTGGATGCACCATGCTCTGGTGAAGGCACCTTAAGAAAAGATCCCTTAGCCTTAGAAAACTGGAGTGAACAGCACCTGAGCGAGATCTCCGCCTTACAATTTAAGCTCTTGGAAAGTGCTCTGTTTGCTTTGAAGCCTGAAGGCTTATTGGTATATTCCACCTGCACCCTCAATCGACAAGAAAACCAGCAAGTTATCTCCCGCTTGATGTCTGAATATCCGAAGCAGTTAGCCCCACTTCAACTTGCCGATTTATTTCCCGGTGCTGAGCGAGCCTTAACCGAGGAAGGTTACTTGCATATATGGCCGCAATATTTCGATAGTGAAGGCTTCTTTGTTGCAGCCCTGCGTAAAACAACGCATGGATTGTCAGCAGAGAAAATACAAAAAAATATTAAGGGTTTTACTTACCATAAAGCCAATACCAAACAATGCCAAGCGATTAAACGGCACTTTACGGATGGTTTTGCTTTAAGTCTGCCAGAATCCTATAGCGTATTTATAAAGGGCGACAGCTATTGGTTAATCCCCGATACGTTCTTAGCCATAAAGGATGAAATGCGTTTTGAACGAGTTGGTCTAAAGCTTGCCGAATCATTCAAGCAAGGTTTTCGAACCAGCCATGATGCGATCACCAGCTTAGGCGCTTTGATCGGGAAAAATACGGTCACACTTGATGAACAGCAAGCACATCACTTTTATCAGGGAAAAGATATCGCCTACCCAAATAGTAATCGTGGTGAAGTAGCCTTAATTTATAAAGACCAAGTGATTGGTTTAGGAAAGTGGATCCGCAACAAAATTAAGAATGCTTACCCGCGAGAATTGGTCAAAGACAAAGGCCTATATTGAGTTTGCAAAGTCAGTGTTGACAGCTAGACTTATACCAATCTGATTCATCATATGAGTAACTTATTGCGCACAATAAATCTGCCGATAACGAGGCATGAAGTGAAGTCACTAGTGACTCTAACTACAAGATACATAACCCCGTTAGCAGTGATTTGGGCCAACAAAAATGAACAGATAATTAGTTAGATTGGAATTAAATGATTATTAGCGCAAGGCTCTTTAAAGAGCCCTTCCCCTACTCTCCACTCAAGGATTAGAGTGGAGATGTCTTTTTAAGGTTTAGCTAAACTAAATAACTCAAAGAAATTATGACTGGTCTGTTCTGCGACTTGCTCAAAACTGATGCCTTTGATATTCGCTAAACACTCCGCTACCACCCGGGTATAGGCTGGTTGGTTCTCTTCACCGCGATGTGGGATCGGCGCTAAGTAAGGACTATCCGTTTCAACGAGAATACGTTCGAGGGGGATCTGCTTAAAGGTCTTTTGTAATTCTTTTGCTGAATTAAAACTAATAATGCCAGACGCTGATATATAAAAACCCATTTCGATGGCCGCGAGAGCCATCTCTAAACTTTCGGTAAAACAGTGTAATACACCGCCACATTGCTCTGCCCGATGCTCAGCCAATAAACGTAGGGTATCGTCTCGAGCATCACGAGTATGCACAATTAAAGGTTTGTTGTATTCAACCGCTAATTGGATCTGCTCAATAAATACAGTCTGCTGTAACTCTTTATGTTCTTTTGCATAAAAATAGTCTAAGCCAGTTTCACCCACAGCAACCACTTTAGCTTGCTGAAGATATTGAGCGAGTAAAGCTTTATCGAAGGCTTGCTCTTGAACATACAATGGATGCATACCACAAGAGGCAAATACATTATCGAATTGTTCGACTTTTTCCATCATCGCCGGAAACTTATCCGGCGAAATAGCAACCGCCAAACAATAATCGACCCCCGCTTGTTTCGCTTTACTTAAAGCATCGGCGACATTGTTATGTTTGCCTGGGTAATCTAATCGGTCTAAGTGGCAATGAGAGTCAACTAACACGAAACGGGTTCCTTAAATCGATTGAATAATGGGTAGAGCTGCTGGCCAAGATTTAAACTTGGAAATGATTCTAGCTGTTTCACCAACAATAACCAATCTTGGTAGGCTTTGTTTAAGGTTGAAGCTGATAACTGCTTGACTGGTAATTGTGGGAACAATGCTTGATTAAGTAATCCTCCACGAATACTGCTGCTTAAAGCCAGCGTATGGCCTAACCATGATAGTTGTGCCGGTTGTTTTTGTATTATATCGCCGAGTTTATGTGTTTGACCATGAACCATCTGCTGGTACTGCGTTAAAAACAGCTGTAAATCTTTCAGTGATTGCTGGCGATAAAACTCAGCCATGATTAACGGCGCACCATTACAAAAACGGTGTATCAGCAGAAAATTTTCATCGAGTCTTATTTTTTGTTTCACCAGCCAAGTTTTGACTAACTCAAGTGGTGGAGTTGGAAGGTTAAATGATTGGCAACGACTGCGAATGGTTGGCATCGCTTTAAACGGTAAGTGGTTAATGAGTATGAAAAAGGTGCCATCAACAGGTTCTTCAAGTGTTTTCAATAAGGCATTATTAGAAGCATCGTTGAGTAAGCTAATATCGTGAATAATAGCAACCTTATGTGGCCCGAGGTGACTAGTTTGGCCCGCCCAAGCGCTAAGCGCTCGAATATCATCAAGCTTTGGCTTGTCTTGATTCACCTGATACAAGCCACCATGATTATTCGCCTCAAATACCTGACAGCTATGACAAGCATTACAAGCTTGGTGAGTCTGTTCAGTACATAACAGTGTTTTCGCAAGAAATTGTGCCATTTGCTGCTTGCCCAGGCCTTTCTCTCCTCTTAATAGTATGGATTGAGGAAAGTGCTGTTGTTGTAGCTGTGAAGCTAACTGCTTCCAAATTGGGCCTAACCAGGGCAAACTCATAAATGACTCTCGCTTAGATATTATCTACATATTGGATAAGTATCGCCGTAATGGACGCGGCGACTTGCTCCATGTTTTGGCTGGCATCGATAAGCATGATGCTCTCTTTTTCTGCAACTTGCTGTAGATAAACTTCTCGAGTACGTTCAAAGAAGCTCAAATCTTGCTGCTCGATACGATCGAGCTCCCCGCGCTGGCGGGCTCGACTCAAACCTAAACTCGGCTCAATATCTAAGTACAAGGTGAGATCAGGTTCAAAATCACCAATTGCAATCTGCTTAATCGCTTTTAGCTTGGCCATTCCCAGCTCTCGCCCGCCACCTTGATAGGCGAGTGAACTTAAGTCATGGCGATCACCGATAACCCAGGTACCGTTCGCTAAAGCGGGACGGATCAGCGTTTCTACCAATTGCGCGCGCGCGGCATACATCAGCAACAATTCCGTACTATCACATACATGTTCGTTTGCCATCCCCTGCTTCACAATGTCTCGTAGGGCTTCAGCAATTGGCGTTCCACCGGGCTCTCGGGTGCTAATAAATGGGATATCACGGTGATTCAGGACCGTTTTAATCGCGCTAACTGCGCTGCTTTTACCTGCGCCTTCCAAGCCTTCTATTACAATAAATTTTCCAGGAGTCATCATCTACTTCTTTAAAATGTATTTACGTACAGCACGATTGTGCTCTGCTAGCGATTTTGAAAAATAATGTTCACCACGACCCTTCGCGACAAAATATAAATATTGGGTGTGTTCAGGGTTTAAGGCTGCAGCGATAGCGTCTTCACTCGCCATCGCTATCGGTGTGGGCGGTAAGGCTTTAATTACATAAGTATTATATTCGGTAGCCTCACGTAGATCTTTACGACGAATATTACCATCGTAACGGTCCCCCATGCCATAAATAACCGTAGGATCGGTTTGTAAACGCATGCCTTTATTTAGACGGTTAATAAATACCGATGCAATTCGCGGACGCTCGAATTTTGCGCCCGTTTCCTTTTCAATAATAGAGGCTAAAATAAGCGCGTCATAGGGTTTGGCTAAAGGTAAATTTTTATCCCGTAGCTGCCAATGAGCAAGCAGTGTTTTGTCTAAAGCTAAATAGGCTCGTTTAACAATTTCTTCCGCAGAAGTGCCGTGGACGTAAAAATAGGTTTCCGGTAACAACAAACCTTCTAACTTGCTCCGTTCACTGCCCAACCAAGAGGCTAGTTCTTGCTCAGTTTTCGAACTCGATTTGATGCCTTCGGCTTGGTTTAACTTTTGCCAAAATTGTTTAAAGGTTTCCCCTTCAATCAAACTTACTTTCAGCTGCACCACATTACCGCTCGTTAACAACTGACTAAGCGTCGCATAGCTAAGCTGTTTAGCCAGTTGGTAGTGACCAACTTTTATCTTCCCAAATTGTGGATTGAGCTTAATCCAAAACCTTAACCACCAATTGTCTTGCTCGGCATCAGTAAATGCCAAGTTAGCCATCTTATAAAAATTATCGCCTGGCTCAACAGCAAGCAATGCCACTTGGCTGCTCCTCTCTTGGTTCCATTGTTGTTCCAGAAAATGTTTGAAACTTATAAAGCCAATGCTTACCAACATGGCTAACAGCATGACGCTAATAAAAAATTTACGCAAAACGAATTACCAACTGTTGAAACCAACGACAAGCATGATGCTCTGTGAATACTCGCTCATTGAACTGTTTTATAGGTGCAAACTGGAGCACGGCATTGCTAATAAAAATTTCATCTGCTGCTGCGAGTTCATCAAGTTGAAATTGGCCTACCTGCCATTTGTAAGGCGAATGATGACAGTGGTCCATCAGAAACTGACGCTGGATCCCTGCGACACCAGCCGTCTTGAGATCAGGACTATATAGCGTATTTCCTTTTAACCAGAATAAATTAGAAGATACACATTCAATCATGTGATCAAAAATATCCAGACAAATCAAATCATCAAACTTAGATTGATCCGCTTCCTTACGTAACATCACTTGCTCTAAACGATTGAGCGTCTTTATGGAAGAAAAGCTACAGCCAGCTGCCAAGCGTTGGCCGGCCACCCCTAAACTTAAGCCATCTTGTTGCCAACATGTATAATGCTCGGGGTAAGCAGACATCGAAATAAGCAGCGTCGGTTCAACTTTGTCTGGAATTGCATACCCTCGCCCACCGACACCTCGGGAAATCAATATTTTTGCAACCGCATGTGGATGCTCAATTCGACTTAATAGTTCTATGTACAGACTATCTAAATCAAGTTGTGGAAATCCCAATTGTTGTTGCGCGGCTACCAGTCTCTGGCAATGGTAATCCCATAACACAGGTTTGCCTTGAGCAATTAACACCGTGGTGAAAAAACCATCTCCATAGTTTAAACCACGATCATGACTATTAACGTTAACCACTTTCAATTGTGATGCCCCTAAACATAAAAAAGCCTGATATGAACATCAGGCTTTCAATTTTTCATAGTATCGAAGTGAGTTTAATCGTCAACTTTCTTAAATACTAACGAACCGTTGGTGCCACCAAAACCAAAAGAATTGGATAAAGCGTAATCGATTTTAGCTTCGCGTGCTTGACCAACCACATAATCTAAATCACAACCTTCACTTGGGTTTTCCAAGTTGATGGTTGGCGGAGCGATTTGATCACGGATTGCTAATACAGAAATAATCGCTTCAACAGCGCCTGCGGCACCTAATAGATGACCGGTCATCGATTTAGTAGAGCTAACCAATACAGTTTTAGCATGTTCACCAAATACCGTTTTCACCGCTTGAGTTTCTGCGATATCACCTGCCGGAGTCGAGGTACCGTGGGCATTAATGTAATCAATATCCGCAGCATCAATGCCGGCATCTTTAATCGCTGCTGCCATCGAACGTGCAGCACCATCACCGTCAGCTGGTGGAGATGTCATATGGTAAGCGTCACCACTCATCCCAAAACCAACGAGCTCTGCATAAATCTTAGCGCCACGAGCTTTTGCCGCTTCATATTCTTCAAGCACAATCACGCCAGCGCCATCGCCTAATACAAAACCATCGCGATCCTGATCCCAAGGCCGACTCGCCTTTGATGGATCATCGTTGCGAGTGGATAGCGCTTTGGCAGCACCAAAACCGCCCATACCTAAATGAGTTGATGCTTTTTCAGCACCGCCAGCCACCATCGTATCAGCATCGCCATAGGCGATCATTCTGGCAGCCAAACCAATAGCATGAGCGCCTGTGGTACAGGCTGTTGTAACCGCAATGTTCGGTCCTTTAAGGCCTTTCATAATAGAAAGATGCCCAGCTACCATATTGATAATGGTTGATGGAACAAAAAACGGACTAATTTTACGCGGTCCATTTTTTAAATAATGTTCGTGATTTTGCTCAATTAAGCCTAATCCGCCAATGCCCGAACCAATTGATACACCAATCCGGTCAGCGTTTTCTTCGGAGACTTCAATACCCGAATCTTCGAAAGCCATGATGCCAGCAGCGACACCATATTGAATAAACGCGTCCATTTTACGAGCATCTTTCTTACTCATGAACTGTTCTACATTGAAGTCTTTAACGAGACCAGCAAAACGGGTGGGAAATGCGGATATATCGAAATGCTCAATTGGCCCAATACCACTTTGGCCTGCTTTGAGTGCCTGCCAAGTTAATTCAGCGGTATTACCTACTGGTGATAACGCACCAATACCAGTAACAACGACTCTACGCTTAGTCACTGAAATGCCTCCAAGGGGGGATTTACTTATCTTAGGGGGATGCAAAATGGGCGACCTATGTCGCCCACTTTTTAACTAATCTTGATTATTTAGAACGTAATCAATTGCAGCTTGTACAGTAGTTATTTTTTCAGCTTCTTCATCAGGAATCTCAGTATCAAATTCTTCTTCCAAAGCCATAACCAATTCTACTGTATCTAAAGAATCAGCACCTAGGTCATCAACAAAAGACGCTTCGTTTTTAACTTCGTCTTCACTTACACCAAGTTGCTCAATGATGATTTTTTTAACACGTTCTTCAATTGCACTCATGACAATATTTTTCCTTAGTAATACGCTTCTGCGTTGTTGCGATAGTGTATTCAAACCGAGATACTTTGCAAGCCTAACCGTAGTGGTCTAACCACATTTTTCGTAGTTATTTTTATGAAAAACTTGCGATCTATCAATTTTTTGCGTTTTTTTTAAGCCATTGCTTAAACCATGTACATTCCGCCGTTCACATGAATGGTTTCACCGGTAATATAAGCAGCATCGTCGCTGGCCAAAAATGCAACCGTCTTTGCAATCTCTTCAGCATCACCTAAACGGCCCATAGGCACTTGCGACAAGATAGCACCACGTTGATTCTCGTCAAGTGCCCGAGTCATATCTGTTTCAATAAAACCAGGAGCAATCGCATTTACGGTGATCCCTCTAGAGGCAACTTCGCGCGCTAAAGAACGGGTGAAACCAAGTACACCGGCTTTCGCAGCCGCATAATTTGCCTGACCCGCATTCCCCATCGTGCCAACAACGGAGCCGATGCTGATAATACGCCCATGGCGTTTTTTCATCATCGAGCGTAATACCGCTTTACTTAAACGAAAGATAGAGCTGAGATTAGTATTGATTATGTCTTCCCATTCGTCATCTTTCATTCGCATCAACAGGTTATCGCGAGTAATCCCAGCATTATTGATCAAAATATCGATATCACCATATTTTGCTTTAATATCGATAAACAACTGCTGAATAGATTCGCTGGAGGTTACATCCAAAGCGAGCCCTGTACCATGCTCTCCGAGGTAGTCACCGATTGACTCCGCCCCTTTCTGCGATGTTGCGGTACCAATAACGATAGCGCCTTTGGCAACCAACGTTTCGGCGATTGCGCGACCAATTCCACGACTGGCTCCCGTTACTAGTGCTACTTTACCTTGTAAAGTCATCAATATTCCTCGTTACTTATCTAATGCAGACTTAATCGATGTCAAATCATTAATAGTCGCTGCTACCAATGGTTTATGAATTCGTTTTACCAATCCAGTCAATACTTTGCCCGGACCACACTCATATACAGTTTCAATGCCTTTGGCTGCCATGGCTTCGATGGTTTCAGTCCAACGTACCGGGCTATAAAGCTGCTTAATTAACGCTAATTTAATCGCTTTGGCATCTTTCTCAATGGCAACATCAACGTTATTAATCACGTCGAATTTGGGCTCAGAGAATTGAATCCCTTCAATATAGCCTGCTAGTTCATCGGCTGCAGGCTGCATTAACGCGCAGTGAGACGGTACGCTTACCGGCAATGGCAAGGCTCTTTTTGCACCCGCTTCTTTACATAATACGTTGGCTCGCTCGACTGCTTCTTTGTGCCCGGCGATAACCACTTGACCCGGAGAGTTAAAATTAACCGCTGTCACCACTTGGTCTTGCGCAGCTTTCTCGCAAGCATCAATAATGTCTTGATTACCTAAACCAATGATTGCAGACATGGCACCAACCCCAGCAGGAACAGCTTGTTGCATCAACTGGCCACGGTATTCAACCAACTTCAGTGCATCAGCAAAATCTAATACACCGGCGCAAGTTAAGGCTGAATACTCGCCTAAGCTGTGTCCAGCTAATAAGCTTGGCATTGTGCCACCAAGTTCCTGCCAAAGTCGCCATAGGGCGACTGATGTGGCTAATAATGCAGGTTGAGTACGACTGGTAACATTCAAATCTTCGACAGGCCCATTCGCAATAAGTTCGGCTAAATCATAGCCTAGAACTTCAGATGCTTGTTTTAAGGTATCCACTACCACAGAATACTCGTTCGCCAATTCAGCCAACATGCCCACACTTTGTGAACCTTGGCCTGGAAATACGAATGCTAAATTATTCATCTTCTATCCTAATTGTTAAAATCTAACTAGGGCACTGCCCCATGCAAAACCGCCACCAAAGGCCTCTAATAATACAAGGTGCCCGCGTTGAATGCGACCATCGGTTACCGCTTCATCTAAAGCAATCGGCACTGATGCCGCCGAAGTATTACCATGTCGGTCCAAAGTCAACACAACTTTCTCTATCGGCATAGCGAGCTTTTTGGCTGTGGCTTTAATAATTCTAAAGTTAGCTTGGTGAGGAACTAACCAATCTAATGCTGATTTTTCGACTCCGTTTGCCTGCAATGTATCGGTCACAATTTCACTGAGGCGAGTCACGGCAACTTTAAATACTTCATTACCACTCATGCTCATATATGATTCCATGGTAGAGCCTGACATACCACGGCGTGGATGAGGTAATTTAAGCAATTCACCAAATCGACCATCAGCATGAATATGAGTAGACAAAATTCCGGGTTCTTCGCTTGCTCCCAATAGAACTGCGCCAGCACCATCGCCGAAAAGAATAATGGTGGAACGATCATCGGGATCACACATATGAGACAACTTGTCTGCGCCGATAACTAACGCGGTTTTAACAAGACCACTCTTAATATATTGGTCCGCAACACTCAGTGCATAGGTAAAACCTGCGCAAGCTGCGGCGATATCAAAAGCGGGAACCCCGGGTAACTCCAATTTAGCTTGCACTTCACAGGCCGCAGCGGGAAATGCATTTTCGCTTGAAGTCGTGGCAAGGATGATTAAGCCAATGTTGCTTTTGTCAATAGCTGCACGCTCAATTGCCAACTGTGCTGCATAAAATCCCATGTCTGCAACAGACTCATCGTTACCCGCAATTCGACGCTCTTTAATCCCTGTACGATCAGTGATCCACTGATCGCTCGTCTCTACCATGCGCTCAAGATCAGAGTTGGTTCTCACGTTAATTGGTAGGTAACTACCGGTAGATAAAATTTTTGAGTACATAAATGATTTAATGCTTATCAATTAATAATGATTCAAGTTTGTCGGTAATACGGCTAGGAACTTGTTGCTGTATTTCGGCAACCGCTTGATGAATAGCTTGAAGAAATGCTTGTTCATCGGCATGACCATGACTTTTAATCACAATACCGCGCAATCCTAACAGACTGGCGCCATTATACTGGTCGGGGTTCAGTTGTTTTAACTGAGTTTTAAAACTCGGAAGAAATAGTTTGAGTACAAAACGCGCAAACCAATTTACATCAAATTGGTTTTTTAATTTTGACAGTATCAGCTGAGAGACACCTTCCGCTGTTTTTAGTGCAACATTACCAACAAAACCATCGCACACGATCACGTCAGCCTTACCACTAAATAACTGATTACCTTCGACAAAGCCGATATAATTTATTGCGTTTAAGTTTTCAAGAAGTTGGGCCGTTTGTTTTACGACATCGTTACCCTTAATTTGTTCCTCACCAATATTTAGTAATGCAACCCGTGGACGAGTCATTCCCCAGACACTCTCGGCCAAAGCAGAACCCATTAGGGCAAATTGCATTAAAACATCGGAGTCACAACTCGAATTCGCACCCAAATCCAATAATAAACTGCCTCGCCCATTTTCCTCGGGTAAATGACTGACCAATGCAGGGCGTTCGATCCCCGGAAGCAGCTTTAGCACAACCTTGGCCATCGCCATTAAAGCACCAGTATTACCGGCACTGATGCAAGCATCAGCTTGGCGCTGATGAACTAGGTCTAAGGCAAGGCGCATCGATGAATGTCGACGGGAACGAAGTGCGATTAACGGTTTATCATTCGCACTCACTACCTGTGAGGTATGAATAAAATTGAATCGAGGGTGAAGATTGATTTTGTGGCTAACGAGCAAAGTCTCAACCACCTGCTTGTCGCCAGTTAAGATAATATTAAGATGAGGGTAATAGTTAAGTGCCTGCGCAACGGCAGGCACTGTAACATGGGGGCCAACATCGCCCCCCATTGCATCAACTGCAATTGTAATTTTTTGCAAAATGCAAAAATTTACTTGTTGATTACCTTGTTACCGCGGTAGAAACCGTCAGCAGTAACATGGTGACGACGGTGAAGTTCACCTGAAGTTGCGTCAGTTGTTAATGCAACATTGTTTTCAATTGCGTCGTGTGAACGGCGCATGCCACGTCTTGAACGTGTAACTTTACTTTTCTGAACAGCCATTGACCCAGTCTCCTAGTCTTTCTTTTTTAAACTTTCTAACACTGCAAATGGATTCGGTTTCGATTCTTCCTCTACTTCCTCAATCTCGCCAAATACTTGTTCGCTTTCTTTCACTAAACAATCGCTTAATGAATGTCTAGGAATAATCGGTAACGCCAATAATAGCTCGTCTTCGATCAACTCTTGCACAACAAAGTAGTTATCGTCATTAAGTTGTAGTGGTTCGTAATCTTCAGTTAACGCTTCCACTTGCGATTCATCGCAGACTGGCGAATAGGTAAACTCAACATCAATGGCGTAACTAAACGCTTCACCACAACGTTGGCATTCCAACTCCACCTCAGTTAACGCTCTGCCTTGAACGACAACCAACCCAAGAGGGTCAGTTTCAAAGCGTAACCAGACGTCTACATCACTATTCACTTTCAAGCTTGCTTCGCTTAGACGGGGCAAACGCTTAACCTCAAGAGTACCTTGATAGTCTAACTTTCGCTTAGCCGCCCTAAACGGGTCAATCTCTACTGGTAATTTCACTTTCTGCATAAGGCGCGCATAATATAGTTACAGTTAGCGATAGTCAAAACAAATTCTGCTTTTTTCATGGCTTTAAAGCATCGCCATTGCTGAAGATTGTGTTTAAAATCATCGTTCTCTCATTTTTGGTTAAAAAACGATGAAAAATCGCCTAGTTCTTGCCTCGAGCTCCCCGTTCAGAAAACAGTTACTTCAGAAAATCGTTCCTGAGTTTAGCACTTTCAATCCCGATATAGATGAGACACCATTCGCAAATGAAACAGCCGAGCACTTGGTTAAGCGCCTAGCTGAACAAAAAGCGATAGCTGGTGAGTCTCAATTTCAGCAACATTTGATTATAGGCTCCGACCAAGTTTGCTGTATTAACCACAAGATTGTCGGCAAACCAGGGGATCACCAAACTGCAATTAAGCAACTCACTGAAGCCAGCGGTCAAACAATTACCTTTTATACCGGCATGGCTTTATATAATAGTGAAAATAAACAAATGAATAGCTTGGTTGAACCCTTTGAAGTTAAATTCAGAGATTTAAGCATTGAGCTCATCGAACGATATCTTCAGCTCGAACAACCTTATAATTGTGCGGGCAGCTTTAAAAGCGAAGGTACGGGTATTGTATTGTTCAAACACCTACGCGGAGATGATCCAAATAGCTTAATCGGATTACCGTTAATTAAGCTATGTGCTTTACTTGAGGCTCAGGGCTTCACATTGCTGGTTTAGCAATAGATGGCAGGCAAAAGCCAAAGGGAGGCTCACCTCCCTCACTTCACCTAAATCGGCTTTAAACAATCGCAAACCGCTTGTAACTTAGGATCTAATGGCGCAGTCAACTGCATTTGCTGTTGAGTGCCTGGATGTTCAAAGCGGATCTGCCAAGCATGCAGAAATAGACGATGTAAGCCGATATCGGCAACTTCGGCGATGAGTTTCTTATCCGTATACTTATCGTCACCAGCAATACTATGCCCTGCATATTGGCTATGTACACGGATTTGATGAGTTCGTCCGGTGACCGGGCTGGCTTTCATCAAGGTCATATCGGTGTAACGTCGTTCTATTTTGTAGCGAGTAAGAGATTGTTTCCCTTCCATTGGGTCAACCACCACAACACGTTCGCCAGAAGCCAAGGCATTCTTTCGCAGTGGCGCGTCTACCGATTTAGTTCCTTTAGGCCACTGACCATGAACTAAAGTGAGATAGTCCTTCTGAACAAGCTTCTCTCTTAACTGTCGATGCATTTCTCGCAACGCGCTACGTTTCTTCGCGACAACCAGTAATCCCGATGTATCACGGTCGATGCGATGCACCAATTCCAGATAGCGGCAATCTTGGCGCAATGAGCGCAGTGCTTCAATCACACCAAAACTTAATCCGCTGCCACCGTGTACTGCCATCCCAGAGGGTTTATTCAAAACTAACAAATAATCATCTTCATAGATAATTTGTTGTTCGAGTTGAGTCACTTGATTAAGTTTATTTGAAGGTAAACTATTCGGCTCCGCGACCCTAATCGGCGGGATCCTGACCAAGTCTTCAGTTAGTAACTTATATTCGGGCTTTACCCGCTTTTTGTTAACCCTAACCTCTCCTTTGCGTAAAATACGGTAAATACGACTTTTAGGAACCCCTTTTAGCCGCTTTAGGAGGAAGTTATCTATTCTTTGTCCAGCCTCGTCGTCACTTACCGTGACCATCTGAACCGCTTTATTTTCGGTATTCATAGCAAAAAGTGTAACATGTTCATAAATAATTTGATGGAAAAATATAGCTTTGCTATATTTAACAGGCTTAAAGTGCCCGTTTTTAAACATTTTCCTAATTTGGCACCAACTTCAAGCTGTTATTTTTTGTAAAAAACGCAAAGCTTGATAGTAAGAATTTTCATAGCAACCTGATAGGCAATCAAAAATACTTGCCTTAAATCAACGCTATATAGAATAGATTTTTCAGTTCTGCAAGACTTTTTTGCGGCACTTATTATTTATAAAAGCGCCAAAATGCGCCCTAAGGATTAGAGTAGCTAACCGAGAGGTTACCTAATCGCTCTAACAAAAAACACAGGGTCTGGCCATTTAAGGCAGGTTAATTGCTGCTTGTGAGGTTGTTTTAATCAAACAAACCCCAAGGCAATATAAATGAAAAGAATGTTAATTAATGCAATGCAGCTAGAAGAGATGCGCGTTGCATTGGTCGATGGCCAGCGGCTATACGACTTAGACATAGAAAGTCCTGGTCACGAACAGAAAAAAGCGAATATCTACAAAGGTAAAATTACTCGCGTAGAGCCTAGTTTAGAAGCTGCATTTGTTGACTATGGCGCAGAACGTCATGGCTTCCTTCCCATGAAGGAAATAGCTAAAGAATACTTCCCCGAAGGCTATGTTTATCAAGGCCGCCCCAGTATTAAGGAAGTGATCAAGGAAGGCCAAGAGGTCATCGTTCAAATCGATAAAGAAGAACGTGGCAACAAAGGCGCGGCCTTGACCACTTTTATAAGTTTGGCGGGTAGCTATCTGGTTTTAATGCCAAATAATCCGCGTGCCGGAGGCATATCTCGTCGTATCGAAGGTGATGAGCGAACCCAATTAAAAGAATCGATGAACGGATTAGAGCTACCTAAAGGTATGGGCTTAATCGTTCGTACTGCAGGTGTTGGTAAGTCAGCTGAAGAATTACAGTGGGACCTAAAAGTTCTACTTAATCATTGGGGTGCAATTATTGATGCATCCAAGTCAAAACAAGCCCCATTTTTAATTCACCAAGAAAGTAACGTGATTGTTCGGGCTATTCGTGATTACCTTCGTCGCGATGTTGGTGAGATCTTAATTGATAACAAAACTATCTTTGAACAAGCGAAAAAACATATCGACTTGGTTCGCCCCGACTTCGTTAATCGCGTGAAACGCTACGAAGGCGAAGTACCAATGTTCAATCATTATCAGATCGAATCACAAATTGAGTCTGCATTTCAGCGTGAAGTTCGCCTTCCTTCTGGCGGTTCCATTGTAATTGACCCGACCGAAGCCTTAACTTCTATTGATATTAACTCGGCCCGAGCGACAAAAGGCGGAGATATTGAAGAAACAGCCTTACAAACCAACTTAGAAGCTGCAGATGAAATAGCTCGTCAACTTCGTTTGCGTGACCTTGGTGGCTTGGTGGTTATCGACTTCATCGATATGACACCTGTTAGAAATCAGCGAGAAGTCGAAAATCGCTTCCGTGACGCCATCCGTCAAGATCGTGCGCGAGTGCAAATTGGTCGAATTTCTCGCTTTGGTTTATTGGAAATGTCTCGACAACGCTTACGCCCTTCTTTGGGGGAATCTAGCACCCACATTTGTCCTCGTTGTAGTGGTCAAGGTACTATTCGAGATAATGAATCTTTGGCGCTTTCGATCCTCCGTTTATTTGAAGAAGAAGCGTTAAAAGAAAACACCTCTGAAGTACACGCTCAAGTCCCAGTGCCAGTCGCCGCTTATTTATTGAATGAGAAACGGGTCGCGATTAACAAACTAGAAAAACGTCATGATGTTCGCTTGATTATTATCCCAAATCAGCACATGGAAACACCACATTATGATGTGACTCGGGTTCGTAGTGGCGAAGAGACTCAAGAAACCAGTTATCAATTGACCGCTGAAAATCCATCTCCGGTATATCAACCAAACCAAGTAGCCAAGGAAAAAACTGAGGCAGAACAACCCGTTTTACAAGGCTTTTCTGCTCCAGCGGCCCCTGCCCCGACTGCAGCGCCTAAGCCTTTAGCTAAGAGCCCTAAAGCTGAAGTCCAACAAACCAGCGGACCTTCTCTGGGCGCCCGTATCGTTGCTTTTATTTCTGGCCTATTTAAAACCGAAGAAGCACCGGCTGCTAAACCAGCGCCACGCAGTCAGTCGAATGAGAAGGACAAGCGTAATCCTCGACGCAATAATCCTCGAAATGATAAGCGTAATGGCAAAACCCAAGAGCGAACAGAACGCAGCCGCGGCGAAAACAGCAGCAACAACCGTCGCCGTAAAGAACCGCGGAATAATAAAGGTGGACGCAACAACGCACTAAACGATGAAGCAAAAGCAAGCGTAAACACTTCGAATACTGCCGTTGCAGAAAAATCGCAAGTATCTAAAGCGCCAAAAGAAGCGGCTGCACCAAAAGAGCAACGCGTAAAAGAACGTAGAGAACGTCGTAATTTGCGTAAAAAAGTGCGTATGACAACTGAAGTATCCGAAGAACTCAGCCAAAATGCATCGGTTGCAGAAAAGGTTAGTCAAGAGATTACACCAAAAGCAAAGGCAAAGGCAAAAGCGGCGGAATCGACTTCACTTGAAAATGCGCTAAACGCAACTGAGACTGAACAAGCAGAAGTCGTTAAACCTAAACGCCGTCGTCGTTCTTCAAGCAATGCTGGGCGTAAACGCTTTAATGACTTACCAAAAGCGGAAACTAACGCAGAAGCCGTCGATTCACGTTACCCAGAAGCAGAAGCACCTGCAGAAACAGTGAAAGCCGAAGCACCTGTAGAAACAGGGAAAGCCGAAGCACCTGCAGAAACAGCGAAAGCTAAAGCACCTGCAGAAACAGCGAAAGCTGAAGCACCTGTAGCAGCAGCGAAAGCTAAAGCACCTGTAGCAGCAGCGAAAGCTGAAGCACCTGCAGAAACAGCGAAAGCTGAAGCACCTGCAGAAACAGCGAAAGCTGAAGCGCCTGCAGAAACAGCGAAAGCTGAAGCACCTGCAGAAACAGCGAAAGCTGAAGCACCTGCAGAAACAGCGAAAGCTGAAGCACCTGTAGCAGCGAAAGCCGAAGCACCTGCAGAAACAGCGAAAGCTGAAGCGCCTGTGGCAACAGCGAAAGCTGAAGCACCTGCAGCAGCGAAAGCTGAAGCACCTGCAGCAGCAGCGAAAGCCGAAGCACCTGCAGAAACAGCGAAAGCCGAAGCACCTGCAGCAGCAGCAGCGAAAGCTGAAGCACCTGCAGCAGCAGCGGAAGCTGAAGCACCTGCAGAAACAGCGAAAGCAGAAGCACCTGTGGAAACAGTGAAAGCTGAAGCACCTGCAGACACAGCGAAAGCTGAAGCACCTGCAGACACAGCGAAAGCTGAAGCGCCTGTGGAAACAGTGAAAGCCGAAGCACCGGCAAAAGCGATTGTTAAAGCGAAACGTAGTAATCGCGGGAAACTAAAGCCTAGCCCTGTCGACACCAAGGGCAGCGCTTCTGCTGCTATGGCAAAACCTGCAGCTCCGGTAGTAAGGTCAGCCCCTGTGCAGGAAGAAGTGAAAAAACCTTATGTTCGTAAGCCGATTAAAACTGGGACGCGACGCATATCAAGCAGCAGTTCAACCAGTTCGTCACAAAGCCCAATGACGAAGCCGAATAAATAGTTTTAAACGGTATAACAAAAAGGCCAGCATATGCTGGCCTTTTTTAATACATCTATTTTTATAGATTCGTTGGTCTTTAAAGTTTTAGTCTGGTAATGAGGCCATCGCTAGCTTGCTCTATTAGTCCCAAAACTTGTTTAAACCCTTGTACGCTGCCGTAATATGGGTCTGGTACTTCTTCGATATCCAGACCACCAGAGGGCAACAACAGCGCTAACTTGTGGCTATAATGACTAGGGCAATGTTGTTGCAAGTAACTAAGATTTTTTTTATCCGATGCAAGAATCAAATCAAATTTCGTAAAATCTTTATCAGCAACCTTACGCGAACGGATCCCTTTAAAGTTATAGCCTTTCTCCTCTGCAACTCTCATCGCTCTAGGATCTGGCTTATCACCACGGTGGTAATCGGTGGTGCCAGCCGAATCAACTTTAACCTTCAACGCTTGCTGTTTAAATTTCTCTCTGAGTACCGCTTCTGCGGTTGTCGAGCGACAAATATTGCCCATACAAACAACAAGAATCGATTTGACACCATTTAATTTATCCACTCAGTTCCCTTTACTCGCACCATCAGACCATTATAAAAGTTCTATTCCATTGGTAATAATGTATGCCTCTATTTAAAGAAGCTACCTAAACTATCCAATAATTTTTTATTACCTTCTTTTCCACCTAAGGCTTTATTCAACTCTTTATTCAGTGCTTCCTTCGCTTGGCCTTCAAGTAATTTCTTCATATCTAACTGCACTTTTGGTTGCGTCCAAGATCCACTGATTTTCAAAGGAATATCTAAACCTGCTAAATCATTAGAAGCCCCCTGTCCCTCTAAACTGGCAACAACCTTGGTAATAAAACTAAAATCTAAGCTTTCGTTAACTAAATGAGTTTTCCCTTTGCCATCAACCCTTAATAAGGGGGATACCATTTGAGCCTTAGTAACCGAAGCCAATGACTGACCGAGTTTGGTATGAATAACCAGTTCACTAAAATCAGTTTTTTGCTCTTGTTGAGCTTGTTGCTTATCACCCCCTTTTAAGGATACCGTTGCAGCTCGGATCATTTGTGGAATATTAATGCCATAAATTGCACCGTCACTAAAAGTCGCATTAATCGGTCCACTAATCCGCTGCTTGACCGCCATCGAAGTCAGCCCCTTACCTTTTAGGTTAAGGTCGACATCTAATTTTCCAGCAACAAACTCAAAGTTAGCGGCATCACTTAACAAAGGCTGAGCTTTCACTCCAGACAATTTAGCCGACATTGAATAACTCGCTTGCTTCTCATTGCCATTCACAAGCGCGCTGCTATCCAATTTGCCGCCATAAAGATCTGCGCTTAACTGCTTAAGGCTTAACACGCCACTTTTAATGACTAAGTGCTGCTTAATATTTTCCAAATGTAATTTTTGGTGCTGCAGCTTCGTAATGGTCAAACGCCCGTCGAGATTAATTGTTTTAAGCGCACTCAGATCAGGTTCCTGTTCAGTGCCAGGAGTCTGCTCAGGCGAAGTTTTAACCGCATCAGTTTGTTGAGCGTCTTGGCTAGGGCTAATGAACGCAGAAGTATCTAGTAATGGGATCATCAGGTTAAAGCTCAAACTTGGTATGGCATCGCTAAGCTGTAAACGACTGCTACCGCTAAGTTGAGTCTTACCATCAATATCGACGTTCAATGAAGATAGTTCGGCTATTTTCTGTGAAACCAAGTATTCCAAGTTCAGGTTAGACTGAATATTCATTTTACCATTCGGAATCGCATCACCATTTATTTCAAGGTTATTGTCTAAGTCTTTCACTGACAAACTTGAAAAATCTTTAGTGACAAACAAAATGCCGTGAGCTTGCTGTATTAAACTTAACTCTCCGTCGCTGTATTGGCTGGTCAATTCAAAACGATTGTCTTTACCAAGTTCTAAACCCTCTAACTTAAAGTCAATTGGGCCTACTTTTTGTGTCTTATTAGTTTTTAAATCAATCAGTTCAATGTTGGCATCTTTAATCACAAGTCCCGATAAGCTGATATTCCAAGGACTTGCTGCTTCCGTTGCGACTTGCTCGCTAGGAGCTTGACTGACCGACGGCTCTGTTTGAGATGCTGCGTCGCCAGTTTTGGTCAAATCATCCAAATTGCTTGAGCCGTCAGCATTGGTTTGATAACGAAAAGATAAACCGGAAAGCGAAATCTCACCCAAATCAATAGTCTTACTAAATAGGGGCATGAGTGCGACCGACATTTCTGCACCGTCAATGCTCAATGTTTCCCCTTGACCAAAGTTAGGATGATCTAATAAATGAAGCGAGCCTAACTGAAAACCAATACTTGGGAAAAAACGCCAAGATAAATCGCCATCAATCACCAGCTCTCTGCCAGTGGCCTCCTTGGTCTTACTTACAATAAGCTGTTTAACATCGTTGGTATCAACCAAAGAGACAGCAATCACTACCACAACGAGCAGCAACACAACGATAGCAATAAAGCCATATAGCAACTTCTTCATAACTTTCCCTACTTATAAAAGCGCTTGAATAATATGTAAATGACAATTAGATAATAATAAACTTTGTGATACTGCGTGTACTTTGTTTAGTAAAACAAGTGAATAGCACTCAAGATCCCAGTAAATGACGTATTTTACTTTTAATAATATCGATCGCGATTCGGTTTTTACCGCCACGAGGCACAATCACATCGGCATACTGCTTGGACGGTTCAATAAATTGCAAATACATTGGTCGTACCGTGTTGTGATACTGAGCCAATACCGAATCGAGAGTACGACCTCGCTCTTTAATGTCTCGCTGAATACGACGAGCCAGGCAAATATCTAAAGGTGTATCGACAAAAATACTGATATCCAGTTGTTCTCGAATCGCTGGGTCGGTAAACAAAAGTATACCTTCTAATACAATAATCTTAGTCGGCCACACAGTTTTTGTTTCGCTCATTCGATTGTTGACTGTGTAATTGTATTGCGGGCGCTCGATGGTTTGCCCCTGTTTAAGCGCTTGTAAATGTGTTGCTAATAAGGCGTGATCCATCGATTTAGGGTGGTCATAATTGGTCAGTTTACGCTTTTCCCTTGGAATATGGCTCTGATCATTGTAATAACTGTCTTCATTGATAACTGCAATACAACTATCACCGAGTTCATTACGAATATCACTTACTATCGTTTTAGAAAATAGGCTTTTACCGGATGCAGACGCCCCCGATATCCCGATAACGACAACATGATGATTTTGATTTTGCATTGAATTGACCTAAAATTTTTGCCGCAATTATAGGTGGTAAGCGTCGATTAGTCATTAGACTAATCGCTTTGTATCAGTGATTTATCATATATTAAACGCCCTTCCCTCTGCTCATACCAGCGAACAGTTTGAATTTTAGGTGGTGCACTATTTCGCGGCAATAGCGTTCATAAATTGCCCCTTGAAGCAGCATCATGACTAAGCGCTATATCGTAAGTCATATCAATTCATCTATATCACAAAGCACTGAGCACAATTAGATGAAACGAAGTGTAGATTGCTCATAAATACAGCATTTTTTGAGAATTCATCTGGATTACTAGATTAGAGAGGAACAGCCGTGCTCTAATCATCCATAAACGACTGTAAACCAAGCTTCAAAGGCCAACAGCCTCTAGGCATAAACCTTTGCTTAAGGTAGTATTACATCCCTTGATTCCCCTGTTTATTGACTGAGCTTACAGTAGATCACATGACAAACGAACAACGAGAAATTCTGGTCACCAGCGCTTTACCCTATGCCAATGGACCCATTCACCTTGGCCATTTATTAGAATATATTCAAACGGATATATGGGTTCGTTTCCAAAAGTTACGCGGTCATACCTGCACTTATGTGTGTGCCGATGATGCCCACGGAACGCCAATCATGCTAAAAGCTCAGCAGATGGGCATTAGCCCTGAAGAAATGATCAATCAGGTTCATAGCGAACATAGTGCCGACTTTAAAGAATTCAACATTGCGTTTGATAACTATCACTCTACGCACAGCCCTGAGAATAAAATTTTATCAGAAGATATCTATAGTCGATTGAACCAAGCCGGTCACATAAAAACGCGGACTATTTCTCAACTATACGACCCTGAGAAAAACATGTTTTTGCCCGATCGATTTGTTAAAGGAACCTGCCCTAAATGTGGCAGCGACGATCAAAATGGCGACAACTGTGATAATTGCGGCGCAACCTATAGCCCAGCTGATCTAGTTTCACCTAAATCGGTAGTTTCAGGTGCCGAACCGGTCCTCAAAGATTCCGAGCACTACTTCTTTGATTTGCCAGCCTTTCAGAAAATGCTGAAAGATTGGACTGTATCTGGATCGCTGCAGGATGAAATGTCTAACAAACTAAGCGAATGGTTTGAACAAGGCTTGCAACAATGGGACATCAGTCGCGATGCACCGTACTTTGGTTTCCAAATACCAGAGACCGACGATAAATACTTTTATGTTTGGCTCGATGCGCCGATTGGTTATATGGGCAGCTTTAAGAATTTATGTGACAAACGTGACGATTTAGATTTTGCTCATTATTGGAACCAAGACTCAAAAGCAGAAGTTTATCACTTCATCGGTAAAGACATTATTTACTTCCACAGTCTGTTTTGGCCGGCAATGTTAGAAGGTGCAGGTTACCGTAAACCAACCAGTGTTTACGCGCATGGTTTCGTCACGGTGAATGGTGCCAAAATGTCTAAGTCTCGTGGTACCTTTATTAAGGCGCGCACTTATTTGGATCATCTAGATCCTGAGTATTTACGCTACTATTATGCAGCCAAATTAAACAATAAAATCGATGATTTAGATTTAAATCTTGAAGATTTTGCGCAGCGGGTTAATTCCGATTTAGTTGGCAAGGTGATCAACATCGCCAGTCGTACTGCTGGCTTTATTAGTAAACGTTTTGACTCCCGTTTGTCTAGCGAACTGATTAATCCGGGCTTATTAAAAGAATTTACCGATGCAGAGCAAACCATCGCCGCACTCTATGAAGATCGTGAGTTTGGTAAGGCGATGCGAGAAATTATGGCGCTGGCTGATAAAGCTAATCAATATATTGCCGAAGAAGCACCATGGCAACTTGCCAAACAAGAAGACACCTTAGAGCGTGCGCATCAAGTCTGCTCTATGGGGATCCACTTATTTAAAGTGCTGATCACTTACCTCAAACCGGTTCTCCCAGAACTATCAATTAAAGTGGAAAAGTTCCTCAATGTTGAATTGAAGTGGAATGAAATTGGCGAGCACTTGGTGGGTTGTGAAATACAAAGCTTTAAGGCCTTGATGCAACGTATCGACATGAGCATAGTTGAAGCCATGGTTGAGGCCTCAAAAGACAACTTACAGGCATCGAGCCAAACCACCACTGAAACAGAAACCGCGACACCGGCCAAGTCTGTCGAAATTGAACCAATTGCAGAAACTATCAGTTTTGATGATTTCGCAAAAATTGATTTACGGATCGCTCGTATCGTTAAAGCGGAACATGTGGAAAAAGCCGAAAAGCTGCTTCGCCTCGAACTCGATATTGGTGGTGAAAATCGCCAGGTATTTGCGGGGATTAAATCCGCTTATTCCCCTGAAGACCTAGAAGGTAAGTTAACCGTAATGGTGGCAAATCTTGCACCTAGAAAAATGCGCTTTGGTAATTCTGAAGGTATGGTGTTAGCCGCTGGACCGGGTGGAAAAGATTTATGGATCTTAAGTCCCGATGATGGTGCTCAACCGGGCATGCGAGTCATGTAATTTACCGACGATTGGTCATCAATCAATGGTTCTATCCGAGTCTAAGGGCTCGGATTTTTTATCTTTAAAATAAGTGACACTTGCCTTATAACAATATAACTAATTGTCGGTTCATTGTTGCTGCCTAAATCACCGTTCACTGCATGATGAACCTTATGATTAAAGCGACTAGTTACGCCCTTCATACCTGTTTATCGGCAGATTTATTCTACGCAATAAGTTGGTCATATAACCAACCAAATTAGTATTAACAAAACGATTAACGACTATGTTTTAAACGTCGTAATTTTCGATAAAGCGTATTACGGCTGATCCCTAGCAGTCTGGCACTCTGGCTAATGTTGCCATGGCAACGTTGATAAACCTGTAGGATATTCTCATCAATCGTCTGCTTTAAACCCACCTCTCCAGAAAGTCTATCTTCAGCTGGATGACCAAGTTGCTGTTGCAGAGACTCCGGTAAATCATCCCATTGTAATAACTTTTGATGTTCCGCCATCAAACAAGCAACCTGCATAAAATTATCTAATTCACGCAGATTTCCCGGCCATTGATATGCGCAGAGAATAGCCAGTAACTGAGGACAAATACGTTGACCTGCATGGCAATGCTGCAAATGGATCTGTTCGATCATCTGTTGAATATCTCGACGCTCGCGTAATGCTGGTAAAGTTAGCTGAAATCCATTTAAACGATAATATAAATCCTCTCTAAATAATCCCTGCTGTACTCGTTGTTTCAAATTTACGTGGGTAGCGGCAACCACTTGAACATCGACCGCAATCGCTTGATGTCCACCCACCGGGACCACTTCACGCTCTTGCAATACTCTCAATAAACGAGTTTGTGCCGATAAAGACATTTCACCAATTTCATCCAGAAATAGAAACCCACCTGCCGCTTGACGAATTTTTCCCAAAGCGCCTTTTGGAGCGGCACCGGTAAAAGCACCAGCTTGATAACCAAATAGTTCACTTTCGACTAAGTCGTGCGGCAAGGCCGCGCAGTTCACGGCTTGTAAAACGTGATTCGCGCGTTGGCTAGCCTGATGCAGACGTTTTACAAATTGCTCTTTACCGACCCCTGTTTCCCCATAAATTAACAAAGGAATAGATTTCTCGATCACCTTGAGAGCATGCAGCCAAGCGCGTTGAATTGATGGTTCTTTAAAACCTGAAAGTTTTGGCTGTGCCGGAGGCCTCGCATGCACAAATTTAGGTGTGCTTAAGGTTTTAGTCTGCATATGTAAGCGCAAGTTAGCTGAGCGCACCTTGCTTAACCACTGCTCGCCTAAATGAGTCGTCAAACTCTGGCCCACTTCGAGTTGTTTGATCAACTGGCGAGCCATTGGGTTATGACCCAATACTTTACCTTCTTCATCGGCCACGACAATCCCCTGCCAGCCAGAATGAAGCAAATGCGGTTGCGCAGCTAAGTCAATCCGGTAAACACTTTGGGGGAGTCGACACAGCAAGGCAATCTCAACTTGTTGGGCGAGACTCGCAACTAAAGACATAGCTTGTTGGTTATGGCGCTGTTGTTCACTGGTGATATCTAACACTGCGACCATCTCGCCCTGTGGAGAAAAGATTGGACAGGCACTACAGCTCATAAAGCGATGGTGTTTAATATAATGCTGTTCACCAACCACAGATACTGCTTGTCCGATCGCGATAGCGGTGCCAATGGCATTGGTCCCTTTATACTGCTCTAACCAGTTCACACCAGACTCAAGAGCCACATTCGCGAGTTTATCGGCGAACTTGTCTATTCCCCAATGATCAATCACAAAACCATCTATATCAGACAAAATCAATCGACAAGACGTGTGGGCCATCAATTGCTCAAATAATGGATAGGCATAAGTTTTTACTAATTGAATCAGATCGTCATACCGTTGGTGGCGCATTTTTAATTCAGCCTTGGCTAAACGAAGTTCGTCTGGTGAATAACTCTCCGATAAGCCCGCATTTTGGCTTCTTAACCAAGAGGCATTAAGTGAATTGGGCAGTTGGTACTTTACGCTCATAACACTGTTCCAAAATGTAACACATTGTATGTGCCAGAATATAACAGTGTGACAGCCCACCTGATGACTCAACAACCAGCCCGCCACACCTTGAGAAAATAGTTTATTTTACCAATCATAACTTTACATTTCATTAACAACAAGTCCTGATTAATTGGTTCATCACTTGCAATACGCTGATTAAGTGCAATATATCAGCACCCACAAAAGCAACAACTTGATAACAAAAAGTAAATTATAGAAGGATTTGACGATGCTATATGCGCAGCCAGGAACCGAAGGTTCATTGATTACTTTTAAAGAACAATACGACAATTTTATCGGTGGTCGGTGGGTCCCACCCAAAAATGGACAATATTTTGAGAATCGTTCACCGGTCAACGGTGAAGTCTATTGCAAGGTCGCTCGTTCCGATGCTCAAGATGTCGGTTTAGCACTCGATGCCGCTCATGCAGCAAGTGCGGGCTGGGGCAAAACTTCGGTCGCAGATCGCTCTAAGGTCTTATTAAAAATAGCCGATCGCGTCGAACAACATTTAGAATCGCTTGCTGTTGCCGAAACTTGGGGAAACGGTAAAGCAATCCGCGAAACATTGAACGCAGACATACCACTATTTGTTGATCACTTCCGCTATTTCGCGGGCTGTATTCGAGCCCAAGAAGGTGGTGCTGCCGATATAGATTCAACCACTGTCAGTTATCACTTTCCCGAACCTTTAGGCGTTGTAGGACAGATTATTCCTTGGAACTTCCCTTTACTCATGGCGGCATGGAAACTAGCGCCAGCACTTGCTGCTGGTAACTGTGTGGTATTAAAACCCGCAGAACAAACCCCGGTATCGATTATGGTACTCATGGAGCTAATTGAAGATCTAGTGCCTGTCGGAGTGATTAACGTGATCAACGGCTTTGGTGCTGAAGCTGGGCAAGCACTGGCAATCAGTAAGCGTATCGCCAAGTTAGCCTTTACCGGCTCCACTGAAGTTGGTCAGCATATATTAAAATGTGCCGCCGATTCACTGATCCCCTCAACGGTTGAACTTGGCGGAAAATCGCCCAATATCTATTTTGCCGACGTGATGGCTCATGAAGATGACTATTTGGATAAAGCTGTGGAAGGTATGCTACTCGCATTTTTCAATCAAGGGGAAGTTTGTACCTGCCCTTCCCGCGCGTTGATCCAAGAATCCATTTATGATCAATTTATGCAACGAGTCCTAGAGCGTGTAAAAACCATCAAGCAAGGGGATCCACTTGATCTGACAACTCAAGTGGGGGCTCAAGTTTCTAAAGAACAACTGGATAAAATTCTCAGTTATTTTGAGATCGGCCGCAATGAGGGTGCAGAGTTATTAACGGGTGGTGATACCTGTAAGTTACCCGGTCAACATAACAACGGTTACTTTGTGAGTCCCACGATTTTAAAAGGGACTAATGACATGCGGATCTTTCAGGAGGAAATATTTGGACCGGTGATTTCGGTCACCACGTTTAAAGATGAAGCCGACGCCTTACGTATCGCCAACGATACCGAGTATGGTTTAGGCGCAGGCGTGTGGACCCGCGATATCAATTTAGCACAACGAATGGGGCGAAATATCCAAGCTGGTCGCGTGTGGGTAAATTGCTACCACGCCTACGCCGCACATGCTGCTTTTGGTGGCTACAAACGTTCCGGTATCGGTCGTGAAACCCACAAAATAGCCCTCTCACATTACCAAAATACTAAAAATATGTTGGTTAGTTACGACGTGAACCCGCTGGGTTTCTTCTAAAAACAAATAAGCTTAGCCAATAGCAAACAGTGGCAAAGTATGTAAAGCCACTGTTTGTTATTCATTACAAAATAATTCGGAAGTGAAACACAGAAGAACAGCTAATAGCAGACAAAGTTGGTTTTGGATTTTTGATCGATAGAAATAAATTCCAAAGTCTCCACCTCAGACACCCGGCCAAGCGGTGATGCATGATATAAAAATGAAATAAGTTGCTCCAAATTGGTTTGTTTTCCTTCGGCAAATATTTCAACATCACCGTTTGCCAAATTCTTAGCGTAACCAACAATATCTGATTTACTTGCTTGTTGCATCACATGATATCGATAGCCTACGCCTTGAACATGACCTTTAACAACCGCCATTAAACGATAATTTCTCATACTACCTCATTAACGAAGTCGCACAGTCTAACTGCGAATAGTCAAAACTCAAGCCCTCAACAGAAGGCCTATCCAGAGGCACTTTGCAGTGTTCCAAATCCAAACGAAAATAACGTTGTAACTGATAATGGGGGTTCAGTATCTCTATTTCTTCAAAACCAAACTGACCCAAGGTCCAACGAAGTCGTTGGTCTTGGCAATTGCAAATAAGACTCAGCAATGTATATCCTTTTTTTAAGGCACTGCAACGCGCCCAATCCACCATTGCCTTGGCAATACCTTGACCCGCAAATTCTCGTTTAACGGTTAGCTTATGCATAAATAAGCTTTCGCGTTTTTCTTCTAAACCGACATCAATAATTCCACTGTTTTTGTCTAAAATCATCGCGGCGACAGGTTTACCAGCAATATACCCCATATACATCTCATCTAAACGATGACTTGCTAACATGGAGTGAGGAGTGATGTGATGGCATTTCCACAAGGTTTCCCCCCGTGACTCAAACCAAGACGCAGCTTCCATCAATAACTCACAAAATTGATAAAGCTCGATGCTGGAAATAGCACGAACGACTAGATTCGGACTCGGCTCTGTGGACATATAAACTTCCTTGAAAATATTCTGGCCTAAATTTGCCACAGCTGTAACAAACCAGTTAAATCATAGCTGTATTATGTTAATCCGCAACATAAAAAATAACAAGCCGTTAACTTTTGACAGTTTCACATTTAATATTATTAAATCAACCATTCATAGTACATTAAACTAATGCGTGTTCGCTATACTTAAGCAAAATCAAAGGCGAGTTAGTTATACAGTATTTTCGACTAAATTGTTTTTTTAATGAATTCCCTGCCCCTACAGTCAAAGATACGATAATCTTGTTATATTAATAATCAAGCACTCATATATAGGAAAATCAATGGATTGTTGTCACCAACCTGGACTATTGCCACTGGAACAAGCCAAAGCACTGCTCAATGAAAATGTAAAAGTAATCACCAAGACTGAAATGGTCGGTTTAGATTCAGCCTTAAACCGAGTGCTCGCTGCTGATCTTATTTCACCATTGAATATCCCTCCCTTCGATAACAGTGCCATGGACGGTTACGCACTATGTGTGAGTCACTTACCGGCCAATCAACAACTTCCGCTCAGTGAAAAGGTGTTTGCCGGAGACGTAAACAAACACCAACTTAAACCAAAGCACTGTGTCAGGATCATGACCGGAGCACCTCTACCATGCGGTGCCGATGCAGTCGAAATGCAAGAAAATACCAGTGTCGATGGTTCTCTGATTACCTTTAAACAGCCAATATCCATCGGGAATAATATCCGAAAAATGGGAGAGGATATCACTCAAGGGCAAATCGTGATTAGCGCGAATACTTTGCTCAATTCAAGTCATATTGGCCTATTAGCCAGCTTAGGGTTCGATCAAATTGCGGTGCAAACTCGTCTGAAAGTAGCGCTGATGTCCACTGGAGATGAACTTATCGCCCCCGGCAATCCGTTAAGTCATGGGCAAATTTATGACAGTAATCGCTTTGCAATTAAAGCGATGCTAGAACGCTTACCTGTTGAAGTGCTCGATTTTGGGCTTATTCCAGATCAACATTCATTGATCAAACAAGCATTCGAGCAAGCAGACCAACAGGCTGATATTGTGATCTGTAGTGGCGGCGTATCAGTTGGTGAAGCAGATTATACAAAATTGGTGCTGGACGAACTGGGAGAGATCGGATTTTGGAAAGTGGCAATGAAACCGGGTAAGCCTTTCGCTTTTGGCCAGTTAAAAGAGTCTTACTTTATTGGCCTTCCCGGCAACCCAGTTTCCGCTTACATTACTTTTTACAAATTGGCCTTGCTTGTCATTGCAAAGGCAAGTGCCTGGAATTATCAAGCGCCACCGCAAATCAGCGCTCAAACGACGACAGCGTTGAAAAAACGTCCCGGAAGACTCGATTTCCAGCGTGGTATTGTGAGTACAGATGCGCAAGGGCAGCTGCAAGTATCCCCCACAGGAAATCAAGGCAGCGCTATTTTTAGCAGCCTTAGTCAAGCAAACTGTTTTATCGTGTTAGAACAAGAGCGTGGCAAGGTGATGGCAGGAGAATGGGTCAAAATAGAGCTATTCGCCAGCCCCATGATTTAATGCTAGGTTTGATCTCTATCTCGATGCTAGGTGCTCCACTAAACAAGGCAAAGCTTATGAAAGCTTAGCCGTTAACCAACAAGGCATTAGAATCGCAAAATGAAGGACCATCAGTGTAAGGCTATAGGTTGAAGCCCTTAAAGCTTTACCATTTACTTGTGGCACGTAAATCAGACTGTCTCGCATCGAGCCAAGATTCGCCCTGCTGACCACGTTCCTTTTTCCAAAATGTAGCTTGTGTCTTTAAGTAATCCATGATGAATTGACACGCGGCAAATGACGTTTCGCGGTGTTCACTATTCACTCCAACAAACACAATCTGTTGGTTAACTTCCAAATCCCCCACTCGATGGATAATATTAGCATCTTGGATCGGCCAACGTTGTTTGGCCTGCTCAACAATATCAGCCAGCTGCTTTTCGGTCATCCCGGGATAGTGCTCAAGATGCAAGCTGTCGACTTGCTCTCCAAGATTCATATCCCGCACTAAACCGACAAAAAACACAATCGAGCCGGTGTGGCAATTGGTTGCCAAACGTTGGTATTCGGCGCCTACATCGAAATCTTGTTGCTGAACTTTAATCATCTAACCACCTGTAACGGGAGGGAAAAATGCGACTTCGTCACCAGCATGTAAAGCCACATCGTGGTTTACATGCTGGTGATTAACGGCCATTAATAACGCTGGATCTTGCAATGCAGTCCAGCGAGAGCCTAGGCTCAAAAGCTGCTGTTTTAGTGTGGCAGTGTCGCCGCCATTGGTGAGTTCGATAGTCACCGCCGATTGGCCGAGCTGATCTTTTAAGCGAGCAAAAAATAACACCTTAATTAACATTTATTTTCCTCACGGCCACTCACTTGGAAAGAACCAGACTTACCGCCATGTTTTTCAAGTAATCGAATATCTTGAATGACAATATCCTTTTGAATCGCTTTACACATATCATAAATAGTTAATGCTGCAACGCTAGCAGCAGTTAAAGCTTCCATCTCGACCCCAGTTACGCCGCTTAATTTAACAGTACTTACAATCAAGATCTCTCGACGAGATGCATCTAAAGTTAAATCGACACTCACTTTGCTCAGCATCAAGGGGTGACAAAGCGGGATTAAATCGGAAGTTTTTTTAGCCGCTTGAATACCTGCAATACGAGCACAAGCAAAAACATCTCCTTTGTGCTGCTCTGCACCTAATAAATTATCAACCACCTGCTGGTTAACCAATACTAAAGCCTGAGCCTTGGCCACGCGGCTGGTCGCTATCTTATCAGAGACATCAACCATGATAGCTTCGCCAGAAGCATTAATATGACTAAATTTACTCATCCAAAATCACCTGATATGGGGCACAAAGTTACAAGGCTTGTGGGTACTATTAAGTTGTTCTAAAAGTATTTTTTGCCATGCGGTCTTACAGGCATTGGTTGACCCTGGGACACAAAAAATCACAGTCTTATTGGCAAAACCTGCTAAAGCACGACTTTGCACCGTAGATGTGCCTATTTCTTGATAAGAAATACTCCGGAACAATTCGCCAAAGCCTTCAATGTCTTTATCAAATAATACGCTCATAGCTTCCGGAGTATTATCTCTAGCAGTAAAGCCTGTTCCGCCAGTGCTAATCACACAATCAATCTCAGACGAAGCAATCCATTGGCTGACAATCGCGCGAATTTGATAAACATCGTCAATTACGATGTGCTTATCCGCTAACCGGTGTCCTGCTTGCTGAAGTGCCTCCGCAAGATATTGGCCGGAACTATCGGTAGCTTCATTACGGGTATCTGAAACCGTAAGTACCGCAATATTTAAGAATGTTTGTTGAACGGTAGCCAAATGGCTCATGAGTGTTCTCCATTGGTTTTTTGGGCCGCTTGCCATTGGTCGGGCGTATTAGTATTGACCATCACTGTTTGATATTCAGCGGGTAACTCAATGACGTTTGCACCAATCGCTGAACTAAAGGCAACAATTGAAGCGCGCTTGGGATCTTGTTCATCTAGCAGCGAGCGTAAGATCGATTCTGTTTGTTGATTCCGAACCACATAAAGTGGAAACATACTATTTTGGCAATAGGCACTCCGATTGGTTTGCTGAAAGCATGCCAATAATTGACGGAGGACCACATCGGACAGTAATGGCATATCAACCGGTACAAATAAAAACGCTGGCGACTCCAACTGATTTAAACAACTATAAATACCTGACAAAGGGCCGCGGGAAATATCAATATCCACGATACACTGATAGCCCGGATATTGGCCGCTCACATATACTGCAGAGCCAAGCAGCCTTTGTAATTGTTCAACCTTGGTCTGCAATAGAGTTTTGCCCTGCCAGTGAAGAAGCGCTTTGTCGCGCCCCATCCTGCTAGAGCGCCCGCCTGCAAGTACTACCCCGATAATTGCCTGCATAAATAACGACTCATCAATCCTTTTGTTGCATCGGCTTGCTCACCATAATAATGCCTATTTAGCGTAATGATTAAAAGTATTAATATAATATAAACTTATTGGTGTTTCTCTTGTTCGGCTCAGCGGCCAATTTAAGGGCCTTGGCTAAAGGGATAAACGGAAATGACGTGACTTCAACCTTCCCGATGACTCACAATGATACATCATCGTTAACAACTAACCGCCTATTGACGCTAAATGAGGGGTGGCGCCAGTATTACCATCATGAAGGAAGTGAGTCCCTTTTTTACTCAACAAGGCTTGTTCAATTCGTTGAGTTAAAGCGGCCTGCTGTAATGGGGAGTTCAACAAATCACGTAGTTCAATCCCCTCTTCACCAAACAAACACAGATGCAACCGCCCTTGAGAAGAGACTCGTAATCGATTGCACGTACTACAAAAATCTTTAGCATAGGGCATGATTAAACCAACCTTACCGGCGTAATCTGGATGGTAAAAAACCTCAGCAGGACCGGCATTATGAGCTCTTATCTGCGCTTGCCATCCGCGTGACAGCAGTTGCTGTTTAAATCCCGTCCCAGCAATATGATGTTGTTCAAAATATTCGGGATTTGCCCCTATTTCCATCACTTCAATAAAGCGGACTTCGACCGGACGGTGTTTGATCCAGTTTAGATATTGTTCAAAGCCATGTTTTGCAAGCTGCTTAATCAACACCGCGTTCAATTTTATAGAGCGAAAACCTTGGTTGAGAGCCTCGTCAACCCCCGCCATAACTTTCACAAAGCTGTTGGTGCCAGTAATCGCAGCAAATTGACGCGGGTCCAAACTATCAACACTAATATTAATATGGTTTAAGCCGGCTTGTCTCCATTGCTTGGCATGTTTAGCTAATTTAAAACCATTGGTGGTCATCGCCAAGTGCTCAATTCCCTCGGTTTGGGAACAGATTTCGATCACTTCGACTAAGTCTTTGCGTAAGCTGGGTTCACCGCCAGTTAAACGGATCTTATTGGTGCCTAAGTCTGCAAAACAACGCGCGAGCAACGCGATCTCCGACAGCTTAAGTTCGCTTTTAGGCGTATCGCAATGATAGCCATCGGGAAGACAGTAGTTGCACTTAAAATTACAAACTTCAGTGAGCGAAAGCCGCAAATAGCTAAACTGTCGGGAAAATGAATCCGATAACATAAATCAACCTTTCCAAATGCGGGAGGCAAAGGCATTTCTGTCCTTTACCCTGCTTAGACTATTGCTAAGGGTCTAAACGCCATATCGTTATGACTTAGGTCGATTTAGACTTCGGTGATTGCTGAATGCTAAGCAATAAATCGCTGTTTGTTAAGTAATTTATTTCGAGTGATGGGTTTATGTAACATGCTTTTAGCATTAAGCTGGTGGAACTAAAAGGAATTTGGCTTGGAAATTTATCTCACCAGACCTTTGCTGTCGTTCGCTATAACTGAAAGTCAAATACGATAATGTCGTCTAATAAAGGTCTGAGTACTTGCTTAAGCGCAAGGTGCTCGGGATGAGGTAAATAGTTTTGTCGCCCAGCTTCGTCTGCAAAAGTCATCAGTACCGAATGCGTATATCCCTTATTTCGATACTCTGGGCTGTTGTTTACGCCCCATTCAACCGTAAGCACCCCAGTAACTTTTTGCGGCATCGCTTCAAATAAGGTTTGCAAGTGCTTAATCTGCACCGTGTCTGCCGTGGCCTGGAACTTAATCAGCAATATATGCCGTATCATGATGTACTCCTTCAAATGCCTATATCGGAGCGATAAACATTGAAATGATTCAACAATCTATCGCTCCGTTGAGCCATGCCGCTATAACCTAGAGGCTGAAACTAAGTCACTAATAAAAAGAATATTCAAATCAACCACCAGCCTATTTACGTTTAAATTGCTTGTTGGTAAATCGGGTGGCAGCAAACTGGCTGTTTTTGGCACCTTTAAAACCACGATTACCGGCGCGACGACCATCACGACGACCTTCGGCAGGCACCAGATGGTGTAAGCCATTCCCAATTAACTTGGTTAAGCCCATGTTGGTTAAACCTTCCCGAATAATTGGCCAGTTCTTCTCATCATGATAACGCAGTAAAGCCTTATGCAAACGCCGCTGACGCCCTTTTTTCGCTACTGGAACTCGCTCGCTGCTATGGCTGATCTTGTGCAAAGGATTGCGCTCGGTATGATACATCGTGGTAGCATTGGCCAGCGGCGAAGGATAGAAATTTTGCACCTGATCTAAGCGAAACTTGTTTTTCTTCAACCACAATGCAAGGGTGACCATGTCTTCATCTTTGGTTCCCGGATGAGCCGAAATAAAGTACGGGATAAGGTACTGCTTCTTCCCTGCTTCCTGTGAGTACTTATCAAATAACTCTTTAAATTTATAATAAGTTCCCATGCCCGGTTTCATCATCTTTGATAAGGGCCCTTCTTCGGTATGCTCAGGCGCAATTTTCAGATATCCGCCCACATGGTGCAGTGCTAACTCTTTAATATAGCGCGGATCTTCAATAGCAATGTCGTACCGCACACCAGAAGCAATCAGGATTTTTTTGATCCCTTCAACCTTGCGAGCCCGCCGATATAGATCGATGGTCGGTTGGTGGTCGGTGTCCATATGATGGCAAATACTCGGATAAACGCAGGATAAGCGTCGACAAGTTTCTTCGGCCTTGGGGCTCTTGCAATTCAGCCGATACATGTTTGCCGTAGGTCCACCTAAATCAGAAATAACCCCCGTAAAACCAGGAACTTGATCTCTGATCTGTTCGATCTCTTCAATGATTGAATCTTCCGAGCGACTCTGAATAATTCGCCCTTCATGTTCGGTGATCGAACAGAAGGTACAGCCGCCATAACAGCCCCGCATGATGTTGATGGAAAACTTAATCATGTCATAGGCTGGGATCTTCGCTTTGCCATAACTGGGATGTGGAATGCGTTGATAAGGCAGACCAAATACCCCGTCCATATCTTCAGTACTCAAAGGTAAAGCCGGTGGGTTTAACCAGACAATCCGGTCGCCATGACGCTGCGCTAAAGCACGTGCACAACCGGGATTAGTTTCGAGGTGAAAAATACGCGAAGCATGAGCGTATAACACCGGGTTCACTTTCACCTGCTCGTAGGCCGGCAAGTTAATGTAAACTTCTTCCCAAGGCCGTTTCTTTTCCATCTGCACCACAATCGGCTTGGCTTGCTGTGGATCAATCGTTTCTACCGAATCATCTTGAGTAGAACAGCTTTCTTCAATCTCGGCATAAGGGCTAATAATCGGATCGATTTTACCGGGTTTATCCAAATGACTGGAATCTAAACCGCTCCAACCGGGCAGCGCTTGTTTACGAATAATCGCAGTACCACGCACATCGTTGAGCTCGGCGATAGCTTCGCCCTGACTCAAACGATAGGCCACTTCAACCAGGGGACGTTCGGCATTACCGTAAATCAATAGTTCAGCCTTGGCATCAAACAAAACCGAGCGACGCACTTTGTCAGACCAATAATCATAATGGGCAATTCGTCGTAAGCTGGCTTCAATACCACCTAAGATCACCGGCACATCTTTATAGGCTTCTTTACAGCGCTGTGAATACACAATTACCGCCCGATCGGGTCGTTTGCCACCTTCATTGTTTGGCGTGTAGGCATCGTCATGGCGTAATTTACGATCGGCTGTATAACGATTAATCATCGAGTCCATATTGCCGGCCGTCACCCCAAAAAACAGATTGGGTTTACCAAGGCGCATAAAATCATTTTTGTTGGTCCATTCGGGCTGCGCAATAATGCCGACCCGAAACCCCTTGGCTTCCAGCATTCGACCAATCACCGCCATACCAAAACTGGGGTGATCAACATAAGCATCGCCAGTCACGAGTATCACATCGCAACTATCCCAACCTAAAGCTTTCATCTCTTTGCGCGACATCGGCAAAAACGGCGCAGCCTTACGCTGACGATTCACGCAGCTTTCAGGTTTAAATAGGGTTTCAGCGGTGTGCATAGGCTTAAGGTCTCGAAAATGAAGGCCGCATATTATATACGTATTCACCAAGCTAAGGAAACGGATTAACACCAAATTAACAAACTAACTTTTTATCTGCCTGTTGGTTAGCTAGCTTAAACACTAAATAACAGCTAACATTTCTTTGTAATTTAAATAGTTAAGCAAAGCGAGAGGCCTTCGGCCCAAATTCACAATATATACCATTGGTGATAGCGCTTTTGGTTTAGATCAATCGTATGGCCAAACAGATTGCAACGCTTAGTAAAAAACGCTGCTTACCGAGCCTTAGGGAGATAACGACTGCTCGATGAAAAAAGCGCTTACTGGGCGATGTTCGCAGCCAACCCTTGGTCCTCAATTCAATTTATTTGGAAAAGAACAAGCACATGGACGCGACTAAATTTTTAGTAAAGTTAATCATCATGGCATTCGCTGGCCTGGTATTTTTTGGTTGTGCACAGCGTCCCGACCCCGCACTTATCGCCCAATACAAACAAGCGAGCTACGCACTAATTGCGCCAGATGAGCTGTCCAATAAACAAAGTATCATGCAACTTCAGAGCTACCAGCCGGGTAAAAATGGCATCGCGATATTACCTGATGGGGTGAGTGCGCTGGCCGCACGAATAGCCCTCATCGAAAAGGCTCAGTTATCGATAGATGCCCAATACTATATGATTAAGGAAGATCTAACGGGGGCAATTTTTCTGGGTCATTTGTTAAAAGCTGCGGAGCGAGGGGTACGGGTGCGCTTGCTAATGGACGACATTAACACCAATAACTACGACGATATGCTCAAAGCCATTACGATGCACCCGAATATCGAAGTGAGAATATTCAATCCCTTCTATAATCGACGCTTTCGCGTGACCAATATGCTGGGAGATTTTCAGCGTTTAAATAGCCGGATGCACAATAAATCATTAACCATCGATGGCTTGATCAGTGTGGTTGGTGGTCGAAATATTGGCGATGAGTATTTTAGCGCGCGGGATGACCTCGACTTTGCCGACATCGACGCCATGGCTTTTGGGCCGGTGGTTCAGCAGGTGAGCCAAGCCTTCGACTTGTATTGGAATGATCGACGTAGCTACCCGATGGAAGCCCTCAACCTTAAATCGGTCGACCAAGATGCCCAATTACGACGTTTAGAACAACAATTATTCAGCCAAAGCCTTAAGCCGCTGCTACAGGCGCATACTCGCTATCAACAGCTAATTAGCAACCATTCTTTACGCGATGTACTGTATTGGTGTGACGCTGAATTATTCGTCGACCATCCCGATAAAAACCCCGATTTTGCGCAAGATGTTGCTAGCAATCTGGCACAAGTATTGGGTCGGGCTAAACAAACTATCCTGCTTAGTTCGCCATATTTTGTACCCGGAGTAGCAGGTAGCCAAGGTTTGTCCGCTATAGCCAAAAGCGGCGTAGATGTGAGTGTGATTACCAATTCTTTAGCCGCAACCGATGTCGCGGCGGTGCATGCCGGATATAAAAACTACCGCCGGCAACTGCTGGAAGCAAACGTGTTTATATATGAAATAAAACCCGATGCAAAGCAACGTCAACGGCTTGCTTTTTTCGGTAAGGGGGCCTCTCGAGCCAGCTTACATAGCAAGTTGTTTGTTATCGATCAGGAAAAATTATTTATCGGCTCCTTTAATTGGGATCCACGCTCCATCAATTTAAACACCGAAATGGGCTTGTTACTAAGCTGCCCTAATTTGGCGGACAAGGTCACCCAACAAATACGTGATAATCTGGATTATAAAAGTTATCAAGTTCAGCTCGATAGTAATCATCGGCTACGCTGGCGCGAAAAATTACGCAATCAAACCGAGATTATTTACAGCCAAGAACCGAAAGCCACCCTATGGCGGAAATTTCAAGCCTGGTTGGTGGGTTTGTTGCCACTGGAAGATCAACTGTAATCGCTCGCAAACGAGCCATATTGGATAATTATTTGCGGGGTGAATAGTGATGTTACGACGATAAATACTGTCGCTCGCGAGGCACGCCTCGCAACAAGCTGGTTATTGTTGAGCCACCAGCTTGCGCGACACTTTAAGCCGCTTCGTCTTAGTGGTGGTGACCACAACCGCCAGCCGCATGAACGTGCCCATGGGCCAGTTCTTCTTCGGTGGCCTTACGCGTTTCAACCACTTCGATACTAAACGCTAAATCAATACCAGATAAAGGATGGTTACCATCAACAATGACTTCATCATCTTCGATACCAATAATAATCACCGATTGCTCACCTTCATCGGTCGTAGCTCGGAACTGCATGCCAACTTCCACTTCAACTTCGCCGAACATTGATTTAGGCACGGCTTGCACAAGGTTATCATTACGCTCACCATAACCGTCTGCGGCAGCGATCTCTGCGTCAAACTTATCGCCAACTTTTTTACCAAGTAGCGCGTTTTCTAGACCTGGTACGAGTTGACCTTGACCAACAATCACTGCCAGTGGTTCTTTACCTTCAGAGGTGTCTAATTGCTCACCGTTTGCATGTACCGTGTATTCGATTATGGCAACATCGTCTTTTGCGATAGTCATCAATGATTCCTCAATTTATGGGTTGTGGCGATGCCACGAAACCGCCAATTCTAAAGCTTTGGCTTACAAAATGCCACGCTAACGGCTTAATCCGTACTTCCAGTTGCGATAATCAAGCTATAAACCCTTGTAGTACTGCTTAATTTGAGTCGGGCTTATATGGCTATGTAATGTTTGATCTGCGTTTGGCTCTGCATTTAATAAACTGACAAACTCGGCGATTAAAGCTTGCTTAGTAAGGTGCGCCGCTATCCTTGTCTGATTTTTCACATCTCTAAGATCAACTAAGACGTCGCTAAATATGCCAGGCAATTTTGTTAAGATCTCACTGTTTAAGAAATGTTGCTGACTATACAAACTATTATGCTCACCAGCCTTTTTACTAATCACATATTCAGCGTCTTTCAAATTAATAATCGAGCTTGTTTTTACGCACTTACGTAAACACTTATGATCAACTTGAGTTTTCTTACAACCAACCACTTGCTGAAATAAACACTGACGGCTGGTCAACATCTTGATTGGATGGTAAATGCTGTAAAAGCAACGAAAGCCTTGCGGTGCTTTTAATTGGCGCATTTGTCCGGCATTAAGTTCGTTACTCACAAAAGCGCCATCGCAGCCCCCCTGCTGTTGAAGGGCCTGCATCGCCCATGAATTTGCTGTATTCAACTGTGGCCCGGCAATCCAGTTGAGCCCTAATTGTTGTGCCAAAGCGCCGATCCCACTATTGTTGGTCACCAACAGTTTCGGTTGAACCACCCTTAAAAACTCCCCCGCAGCTTGGTAATGCTCACCGATTAAGATTGCAGGAAACCAGGCCTTAAGCCTTGGTTTAGCTTGGAATAATGCAATGCTGTCATCAAGAGAATCAGCGAAGGCATTTGGTAAGTGCCAATATAAATCTACCTCTTCTATTTCAGCCAACTCAAGATCATTATGATCATCAACCAAAACCGCAAGTCGAGGCACAGTTATTGGTTTGTCGGCGCTTGCCACAACGGAACAATTCAATGCAGATGGATCAAGCGCTTTTACCTTTGGCGGCTGCCGAAGTACCAATTGATCAAACTGTTGCTTGAGCGCAAATAACGATTTGACCGAAATAGCCAACCCAGGGGAAACTTCGCTCACATCAAGCGCTGCTAGGCAATAGCCCCGATTGTTGATAGTAAATAAATCTTGCAGTCGTTGGGTCGACAAACCCTGTGAGTTAGCTGTCTGCAAATTTTCTTCGCTGCAGAGAATAAATTGTTGCGAGCCGCAGTGAGCGATTAATTTGAGTGGTTGAGCAAGCTTAGCGATCAGCTTAATTTTTACCGGGATTTGGCTGATGCTTAAGCGGTCAATCACCTGCTGCATGTTTGCAATGAGCGCGGTATTATCATCATATAGCGACTGTTTTAACACTTGCCGTGCCGACTCGCTCAGTGCAGATTGTTGCTGAGAAAAATGTTGTAGTGCATGATTCCGAGAGTTATCAATATACATCTGTTGGCTAAGCTTGCCCTTTAAATAACCGTTACTAAAATCACGATTAAACACCTTATACAAAGGCGTGCTGTCGCTTAACAACGGCTGACTCTGATAGTAGCGGTCTAACTGCTGGCGCCATTGTCCAACGACTGTGTATACGTAATGCGCTTGTTTCATGCGCCCTTCCACTTTTAAGGAATAAACACCAGCATCGGCCAAAGCCTGAAGATCATGAAAAGCAGAATTATCTTTTAGGTTTAACGGAAAGTCTTTGCCCATTTGGGTAGTTTGGTATTGATCGCGACAAGGCTGACTACAGCGGCCGCGATTTCCAGAACAACCGTTACGTACCGAACTGATGTAACATAGTCCGGAAAAGCCAATGCAATAGGAACCATGTACAAATACTTCCATCAGTACATTGTGTTGATGTCCGTAGTCTGCCAATAATTTAATTTCTTCAATATTGAGTTCTCGAGCAAGATTTACACGACTCACCCCAAGTTTGTTCAACAAACTAATTTGCCCAATGTTATGGGTATTTAGTTGGGTTGAAGCATGCGCGTCCAGGCTGGGAAAATGTTGCTTAACCATATGCAACAAGCCCAAGTCTTGCGCGATAATGCCGTCAATCGCGATGTTCACCAAACGATTGAGTAAGCGAGTCATCGTAGGCAGTTCGCTCTCTAATAAAATAATATTTAGTGCGACAAAAATTTTACAATTTTGCTGATGTGCCAAAATGCACAGATCATCAAGCTGATCCAGTGAGATGTTGCTTGCTCGACTCCGAGCATTGAACTTCTCCAAGCCTAAATAAACCGCATCGGCCCCAGCTGCGATAGCAGCCTTTACCGAGCCAAGATCTCCTCCAGGAGCCAACAATTCAAACTGAGATTTCATAAGCACAAACTTTACACGACTCGTCAGGATCAAAGCCGTGCATTCTACCGATTGCTCAGCGCAAAGGGATAACTAAGCGCCACAAGTTTAATTTGAATCAAATAAAGTTTTAATTAATAAAAACATGATTAATACTGAACCTAGTCCCAAGCACTCCCCACTTCCTGCAAAAATAATCGCTTAAAATAAGCCAGCCTTGAGCATGATTAATCCAAAACCAATTTGCAAATGATAATTATTATCATCTATAGTGGTGTGGTTATTTACCTAAAAGGAAACAGTCATGGCACTTCGGTTTTGGCTCACGAGTTCAATTTTGTTGTTTGCAATTGGTGTTCCTTACACCGCACACGCTAAGTTCAAAGTTGTCACCACTTTCACCATTATTCAAGACATTGCTCAGAACGTCGCCGGAACAAATGCAGATGTGCTATCGATAACCAAAGCGGGCGCAGAAATTCACGATTATCAACCAACACCCAAAGACATAGTTAAAGCACAAGCGGCCGATCTTATTTTGTGGAATGGCTTAAACCTTGAGCGTTGGTTTAAACAATTTTTTAGTAACATGCCTACAAAGCCGTCAGTGGTGGTTACAGAGGGGATCGAACCGATCTCTATTTATGCAGGTCCCTATCAAGGTAAGCCCAATCCACACGCATGGATGTCTACCCAAAATGCATTGATATACATTGAAAATATCCGCAAAGCCTTGGTGAAATATGATCCCAAAAATGCCGCCAGTTATAACCGTAACGCTAAGAATTACGCCCTACAGATCAGCCAGCTAGAACAAACAATCAAACAGAGTTTTACAACTCTTCCGGTAAGCCAAAAATGGTTAGCCACCAGCGAAGGCGCGTTTAGCTACCTAGCAAGAGATTTAGCGTTCAATGAAACCTATTTATGGCCAATCAACGCCGATAGACAGGGAACTCCCAAACAAGTGAAACGATTAATCGAAACCATTAGGCAACACCACATCCCGGTGATATTTAGCGAAAGTACGATTTCGGACCGAGCAGCCAAGCAAGTGGCCCGCGAAACCGGGATCCACTACGGCGGAGTACTTTATGTGGATTCACTGTCTGAAAAAGGCGGCCCGGTTGCAAATTATATCGATTTATTACGCGTGACCACCAGCACCATTAAACGGGGGTTTGATTTATGAGTAAAGCTGTCAGCATTCAGGCCCAAGAGGTCAGCGTGATTTACAATAATGGGTTTACCGCAATCCAAGATGTGAGCTTTGATTTATCTGGGGGAACCATATGCGCCTTAGTTGGGGTCAATGGTGGCGGTAAGTCCACGCTATTTAAAAGCATAATGGGCTTGGTAAAATTAACCAGCGGCAAAATACTTTTATCCGGTATGTCCACCCAACAAGCCTTAAAAAGTAACTTGGTCTCCTATGTGCCACAATCCGAAGACATTGATTGGGATTTTCCAATTTTGGTTAAAGATGTGGTGATGCAAGGGCGCTATGGGTATATGGGCTGGTTAAAACGACCCACAAAAAAAGACCATGCAATTGTCGACCAAGCGATGCAGCGAATGGGCATTGCTGAATTAGCCACCCGACAGATCGGCGAATTGTCAGGCGGCCAAAAGAAACGCGTGTTTTTAGCTCGGGCATTGAGCCAACAAAGCCGCATCATGCTGCTTGATGAACCATTTACCGGCGTCGATTTCAATACCGAAAATGCGATTATGGATTTACTTAAGTCTCTAAAAAAGCAAGGCTATTTGATTCTCGTATCGACCCATAACTTAGGTAACGTGGCCGACTATTGTAATGATGTGATATTGATCAATCGCAGTGTGGTCGCAACGGGTACGGTAGAAACCACCTTTACCCAACAAAACCTTGCTGCAACCTTCGGTGGCGTGCTCAAACAGATGGGTATTTCTGGTTCAGACCTGCATAAGGACGACGACCAACGTACCGTAACGATTATTTCTGACCATGAAAAACCAGCGGTATTTTATGGGAGTAAAACCGAACACAGCCAACTGTTAACAGAAACCAGCAGGCAAGATTATGATTGAGTATTTGTTGGAACCTTTCAGTTATCAATATATGAATAATGCACTACTCGCAGGTGCATTAGTGGGCTCAGTCTGCGCATTTTTATCCACTTACTTGGTACTGAAGGGCTGGTCGCTAATTGGTGATGCCCTATCCCACTCTGTCGTGCCGGGTGTTGCAGTGGCTTACACTCTTCACCTGCCGCTTGCTGTGGGCGCATTTTTTGCTGGTTTCTTAGCCGCTGGCAGTATGGCGATCATTAAACAGCTTTCCCATCTAAAAGAAGACGCCATTATTGGTTTAGTGTTCACCAGTTTCTTCGCCTTAGGCTTGTTAATTATTTCGCTAAATCCAACCTCAATTAATATTCAAGCGGTGATCTTTGGCAACATCTTAATGATTACCCAGAGCGAGCTACTGCAAATACTCATTATTTCCGTCTCAACCTTTGTCATTATCGGCTTGTTTTGGAAACCCTTATTATTAGTTTTTTTTGATGAAAACCAAGCGGCCACCACCGGTATCTCTGCCCGTGTATTCAAACTGCTATTTTTTGTTCTGTTAAGTGCTTGCACCGTTGCCTCTTTACAGGCTGTTGGCGCGCTACTGGTGATCGCCATGGTGATCATCCCTGGCGCCTCCGCCTATCTCTTGAGCGATAGATTTGGAGTAATGCTGATTATTTCTACGCTGTTTGGCCTGGTCACCAGTTTAGTTGGAGTGTACCTCAGTTATTTTTGGGATACCTCCACTGGCGGCTTAATCGTGTTGAGTCAAGTGAGCATTTTTGCCACAGCGTTATTGTTCGCCCCCAAGTACGGACTGCTCAACAGCCATCACCGACAAGCTCGGTCGCTAAACAAATTACTGTCAGGAATTAAACATGCTTAATATGCTGATAGAGCCACTGCAATATCAATTCATGCAGCACGCCTTATTCACCGGGCTGGTCGTCAGCCTGGTTTGTGCTTTGCTTTCCTGTTTCTTAGTTCTGAAGGGCTGGGCGTTAATGGGAGATGCAATATCTCACGCAGTACTCCCCGGCGTAGTGATAGCCTATTGCTTAAGCATTCCACTTTTAATCGGCGCATTCATCTCTGGCTTTAGTTGCGCCCTATTAACTGGTTATATAAAACAACGCAGTCGAATCAAAGAAGATACTGTGATGGGAGTGGTCTTCTCCAGTATGTTTGCCCTTGGCTTAGTCCTATTTACCCAAGTAGAAACAGACCAACACCTGATGCATGTATTATTTGGCAATATCTTAGGCATATCAAAATACCTGATGCTACAAACCATCACCATTTGTTCAGTGGTATTGCTGTGTACGCTCTGGTTCCGTAAAGATTTAAAATTATATTGTTTTGACAAAAGTCATGCTCGGGTGGTCGGCTTAAATACTAACTTTCTTTATTACTTATTGTTGGTTCTTATGGCGATGACCACGGTGGCAGCCATTCAAGTGGTTGGCATTGTATTGGTGGTTGCGATGTTGGTTGGACCCGGGGTGATTGCATTAATTTTTAGCAAACGCTTTGAACAAATGCTAATCATCGCTTGTCTGGTTGCGAGCTGTTCGACTTTTATGGGAGTCTTAATTAGCTACCATATTGATGGTTCAACTAGCGCCTGTATCGTCTTGTTTCAAGCGCTCGTGTTCATCTGTGCTTTTAGCTACAAGAGCCTGTATAACAAAGGCAAGCGACGCGCGGCGAAACTAGCCTCGCAGCCAAAAACCGTACTTTCATCGACTCAGCCCTAAACACGCCCATGGTGTCAGCGCTTTGCTGGCACCGACTTATTCATCAAACTGGCGATTGCGACTATGCTGCAACACCTGATACATATAGAGAACAATGGCTAAGTTAAGCAGTAGCACTACCACACTTAAAAGGTTCTGTTGGGTCAACAGCTCATAGATTTCAAAGGGAAGGTAAATCGCACCACTCAGTAAAGCGAACCATTCGGTCCACACAAAGCCATGCCATAAACCATAGGCTTCGATAAATCGAACCATGGTATAAACCAGCGAGCCAATTAAAACCAGATACAAGTTTTGTTCAGTCACTAAACTTGCGTCATGTAATAAAATACTCGCGAAGTGACTTGCAGGGTTAAAATGCAAATGTTCTAACAGCCTTAATAAAACCTGCTGTAAATTTTCACCCGCCAGTTGAAATAGTCCTAAAGCCACAATGAACGACAAGCCCCCCTTGCAGGCTTCTAACATTGCCACGGCTCGTAAGCCTTTCTTTATTTTTAGCATAACGACTCTTTCATGGCAGGGGCTGATAAATTTGCCTTCTTAGCAGCATACGACAGAAGACGAATTGAGCACAGCGCCAGCTGCGGGCTTCAACTTCGCGGTGATATTCACGCAGCAGCTTAGCACTCAAAGTAAATACCTCGCAACTACCTTTGAACAAACACCACCGAAGGTCTGCGTTGCTCAACGCGGCACCTTAAAATGCTTCACCAGTATTCATCGTGGCACGGCACTCTGCAAACGCCTAAACCTCACTGTCAAATTTCAATGATTGACATTAACTATTAGTATTTCCTCAAGCTTATCCCCTAAGAACGACTATATTGATCAATTAAGCTCTGTCGCTTATGTCTTACTATATAAAGCATAAAATAATCGGATTAAAGAGCGCGTGCTAAATGTAAGCCAATCGCGCGCTCACTTTTGGAGTCAATGGATATGTTTTTTAGAAAAAGGATTTTCGCTAAACAAGAGCAAACCGAGGTGTCGGTGAGCATCACCCGCGCCATAAACAGTCAGCAACTCAAACTCGCAGAATTGAAAGATTTTGAGTTAGAGGGAGGCACTGCATTGGTACTCGCTTTTGTATCACCCCACTGCAATTTTGCAGAAGTGAACCGACAGCTGAAAACAGAGCTGCCTTTTGCCGATCATATTATTGCGGTGATGACAGCCGGTGAGTTAGGCGGCGGACGTACAAAACTGTATCACGAGACCCCGCAAACTTGGGATGGGATGGTATTGCATGCATTCTCACGTAAAATATTAAGCGATGTATCGATCCACCGTATTACACTCAAGGCCACAAGTGCGCATGCCACCGATGATAGTGCCGAACGTCGAATTAAGCATATCCTCGGCGAACTGAAAGCGATTCAATTACCCTTTCAAGTGGAAAGTCGAGACACCCTTGCCCTCACCTATTTTGATGGCTTAGCTGGCAGCGAAGACTTTTTCACCCAAGCCCTTTATCGCAGCCAACGTTTCCCCTGTTACTTCATTGGTGGCAGCGCTGGCGGAAAACTGGACTTCAAACAAGCCGAAGTCGGTTTAGATGGCCAGGTACTCAGCGAGCAAGCAATTGTTGGTTTTTGTAAAGTTGCCCCCGCTTATCGTTACGGCATCATGAAGAGTCACAACTTTGAAGCCACGGGTCATGGCTTCGACGTGGCCGAATTCGACCCATTTACTCGCGTATTACATTCGGTGTTAGACGACAAGATGCAACTCCGCAGCCCGGTCGATTGCCTCAGTGAGCATTTTCATTGCAGCGCAGAGCAAGTCGAGCAGCAACTCAATAAACACTCCTTTGGTATTCAGATCAACAAGGAATTATTTATTCGCTCGGTTGCGGCAATCAACGCGGATGGTAGCATTCGTTTCTTTAGTGATTTTAGTTTTGGCGACCGTTTATTATTGGTCAAAGCAAAAGACTTTAACCAATCGACTCAGCGTGACTATCAGCAATTTATGCGGGGTAAACCTAACAAGCCGCTGGCGATGATCGCCAACGACTGTATTTTACGACGGCTCAACAATGGCTCCAGTCTAAATCAAGCCAATAGTTTTGATGGGATCTGCCTATCGGGATTTTCCACTTTTGGTGAGTTTTTAGGCTTACACCAAAATCAAACCATTACCGCCGTTGCTTTCTTCAAAGTAGATGACCATAGCCAGTTTAGTGACGAATATGCCGACAACTACCCCTTTTATTTAGCGTCTTTTAACAATTATTACTTACGCTCGAAATTGGTGAGTACCCAGAAGATAAATACTTTGCAAGCCGATGTAATTCAGCACATGAGTAAAATTCACCCCTTGTTACAATCGGCAACCGCACAACTGCAGCAGGGCTCGAGCCAAACTGCAGACTCCGCCCAACAGCTGCGAACTTTAGGCGAACAATTTGCTACGTTTATTCATAAAATCGATCAGCAACAGAGCCAACGCCAAGAATTGATGGAAGGTGTAAGCACCCTTAAAAATAACGCCGATAAAATCGTTAACATTATTCAATCAATCAGCGGGATTGCCGATCAAACTAACCTACTGGCACTAAATGCAGCCATCGAAGCGGCACGTGCCGAAGAAGCAGGCCGCGGATTTGCGGTAGTGGCCGATGAAGTACGTCAATTATCCAAACGTACCCAAACCAGCGTTCATGAAACTGGCGAGACGATTAAAGAAGTAACCCAGTCGATTAACCATATCACCCATGGGATAGACAGTATCGACACCGTTTTAAGTGATATAGAGCTTGGTTCTCAATCTTTTAGCAACGAACTGACAACGCTTTCAGATAACTCGCAAAACGCGGCCTTAAGCGCCGAACGAGATATCCAGCAGGCGCAAGATGCTCAGCAAAGCATTACTTTAATCGAAGAGGAAAGTCAGCTGATCGATCAACTCAGCCAAATCGCCATCCGGCAGAGAAAGTAAGTAATACCGATCTGATTCATTATATAATCAACTTATTGCACAAAATAAATCTGCTAATAACCCGGCATGAAGAGCAGTAATGAGTGGCTCTAATGGCAAGATACATAACTTAGTTAGTGGTGGTTTACAGCAACGAGCAACAAATAATGAGTTAGAACAGTATAAAAGCCCAAGCGTCTGAAGCAAAAACGTTTGGGCTTTGTTCCACGATTATGCTTATAAACTACGTTAACTAATAACTGGGACTTCAAAACCAGATTGGCTTTTAATATCGAGATATAGTCAGCTAACGACCAACATTGCTGCGCCCACATGCTTCAAGATATCAACTACGCCAATTGCACACTCAGCATCGATTCCAGAGGAGGCTATGCTCTTCGCTTTCTGGTGAATAAGCAACACATCCTGATGCCGGCTCTCGAGGGGGCAGGTTGCGGGGGGTTATTTCCAATGGCTCCAATTGCTAACCGAGTCACTGGCAATACAATTCCCTGGCATGGACAAAACCTATCCTTACCAAATGTCGAGTGGGACGAGCTGTTTTTTTTACATGGAGATGCCTGGAAGAAACCATGGCGCGTCCTCAACAAAAATAAAAGCACCATTCAATTAGTTTTAGAGTCGCATATGAGCCCGCAAATTGATTATTTAGCGATGCTTAGCTATCAATTATCCGAGTCATCCTTAGCGGTGACGCTTCGGGTGACAAATCAATCTGCAAATGCGTTCCCATTTAATATCGGTCTTCACCCATTTTTCTCCGCTAATGATAAAACTGAACTGTGTTTGTTGCATCAAGGATATTGGCCTGAGGGTGAGCATCACCTCCCCATGGCTTACCAAGAACGCGTCGCAACACAATATGATTTCAGAACAAAAAAAGCGTTGTTGAAAGGATGGTTGAATCACTGTTATAGAGTCTCAACCCCGGCAACAACCCTGTTTCGTCCGGATCTCGGTTATCGTATCGTGATTACCTATAACACCCACTATATAACGCTGTATCAACCTTCAATAAGCGATGGCTATATCTGTATCGAGCCACAGGCTTACCCCATCGATGCTCACCATCAGATCATAATGCCCGAAATAGAGCCCAAAGCCTGCCAGGAGGTTAAAATGACCATCAAGGTATTACCACTCTAGGGCCGGTAATGTTGAGCTTTTGGGGCTATTTTTAAGCCTTATGATTGGTGCGTTTTATAGTAAAGATTAGATGTATTAAGCCACTAAAAGTCTTCCAAGATTTTTTCGATAAACAAGTAGCCTATTCCCTTGAGTAACTCTGTATCACTCAAATCTCCAAATCGAATACTGGCTTTTTGTTCTTTAACCGAGGCTACATTGTCTTCAAAAGGATTGAAATGAGCTTGGTCCTTAACCTGAGCTAACCACTGCTCGCCTAATTTTCTGGCTTCGCCATAAATAACGATATCATTCACACTCATCGTGACCAAAAAATTATAAATACTGATCCCCAATGTGCTTGCAGCTTTATTACAGACGCGACGAACCAGCGGATCGTTTTCAAAATACCGTTGAACCGCTTGCTCAAATTCCAGCTCATCGAACTGGTACAACTCGTCAGAAAATCGGTTTTTTATTTGTTTTCTAATATCTGCCAACATGGCTTTAGTTGACGATATGGTTTCCAGACATCCGTAGCGACCGCAGCCACATTTTCGACCATCTTGATCAATGATTGAATGGCCGATCTGTCCGCTGCCATAAAGTGGCCCTCTAAATATTTGATCATCAATCAAAAATGAAGAGCCAATCCCATAATCGACATTAATCACGCAGAAATCACGAACATGCTCGGGATTGGTCCACTTCTCCGCCAGAGCCAGCATTACACAGTCGTTATCAACCGCCACTTGAGTCTCTAATTCAGCTTCGAGAATATACTTAAAATCAATCGGACTATCCCAAGGTGCTTGGGGCATAAACATTGAAGTGCCAGCATGGACGTCTACCTGGCCATGCAGAGCCAAAGCAATTTTTAATTTACCAACCGCAGCCGCGTTAGCGCACTGCCGATAAGCCTTAATCACCAACTGCACCAACTCTTCGGGAATAGCTGGCGCTATATGCCACTCACGCAGCTCAAGTAGCAACTCCATTTTACCGTTAACCACTAACGCAGATATTTTACTGGGCGTGATGTGTATACAAATGATTGGACTGGATTTGTGAGATATTTGATACACACCGCTAGAGTTACCTCTTCCGATATGCTCGGTATGCACATGCTCTACCCAGCCCCTGTCTTCCAAAAACAGTAAAATTTTACTAATGGCAGGTATACTCAATTCAAGTAAGCGAGACAGGCGTGACTTACTTAATTGTTGGTACTGAAAAAGGAGCCTAATAATCAACTTTGCGTTATAAGTTCTCACCGACTGATTATTCATGCCTTTCAGCATTTTAGACTCCTTGCTCATCCACTAAATAAGTTACCCTCTTTCGGCTAATCGTTGACGATATTGGTCTGCGCCAACTGCAAGCAACAAAATACCACCGCGTACTAAGTATTGGTAAAACGAGTCAATATTAAGCAGGTTCAGTGCATTTTCCACCGTTCCCATAATAAGTACCCCGACCGCAACCCCAACAATACTGGCCTTCCCGCCGTTTAGCGATACACCGCCCAGCACGCAAGCCGATATCACACTCAGCTCAAAACCTAAGGATGCGTTGGGTTGGCCACTGGTAATACGCGACGCCAGTATGACACCTGCAATAGCACAAATTGCCCCTTGTATCGCAAAATTGGCAATTCGAACTTTATCAACATCCACCCCGGCGAGTTTTGCCGCATCAGCATTCCCACCCACTGCTAAAGCATTTCGCCCATAAGCGGTATTTTTCAGCAAGAAGCCAAATACAATAAAGCACAATATAGTGATCACAATTGGCGTTGGTACTCCCAGAACCGTCGACTGGCCTAACATAAAGAAGTTCATGTTAACCACGCCTACCGCATTCCCACCGGAGATAATATAAGCGCCGCCGCGGACAATTTCCATCATCGCTAAGGTTGCGATAAGCGCATTCACCCGAACTTTGGTCACAAAAATACCATTCATGAGACCGATGAAAATACCCGCGACAAGCGCACCAAAGATCCCCAAGATAAAGCTATCGCTGGCATTCACAATGAGTGCCGCCAATACGCCGTAAAATGCGACCTGAGAGCCCACCGATAGATCAAAATCTTTCGATGCGAGGCAGAACATCATCGTACAGGCCACCATGCCAATTTGTGAAATTGAAAGCCCAAGGCCCACCATATTCCTCAGTGAGAAAAAGTAAGGGACAAATATTGCCAGTGCAATAAACAACAATATATACACCACAATAATATTGAAATTCTCACTACTGCGGATCAACGACCAAGTCGAGGTTTTTGCCGGGCTAGACAGATCGATCTGGGCCGTTTTATTTAAAGCGGTCATACGCTCATCTCCTGTTCAGGGAAAGCTTTAGAAAGAATGCTTTCTTCTTGATATTCTTCACGTTTAAATTGGGCCGATATCTGATTTTCTCGCATCACATACAAGCGATCAGTAATGCCCATAATCTCGGGTAACTCGCTGGAAATCACAATAATCGATATACCCTTGTTCGCTAATTCGTATAACACGTTATAAATTTGGTTCTTTGCCGAGACATCAATGCCCCGCGTTGGCTCATCGACAATCAATACATTGATACTGGGCTCTGCCAACCAACGGGCGAGGATCACTTTTTGCTGGTTCCCACCGGATAAAAATTGGATCTCTTTCTCTAAAGATGGCGTTTTAATATCCAGCCGTTTTACAAAGCGTTCCGCTTCCGACAACTCTTTAGCAAGATTGAGGATCCCACCGAACCGCCAGAAGTTTCGGCGACTACTGACAGTGATGTTCTCCCAAACCGAACGAAAGGTGATATTGCCCTCTTTTTTGCGATCTTCAGAGCAATACAAGATCCCTTTTTGAATCGCCTTTTTAGGCGTTAACGACGGCAGCTTACAATGATTGAAAGAAGCACTGATCTGCTGACTCGATATCGCGCCAATGATCGACTTCATCAATTCGGTACGGCCCGAACCAACCAAGCCAAAAAAACCTAGAATTTCACTTTTACGAACATTAAATTCAACGCTTTGAGGAAACTGATGGCTATGAATGCTGTCCAGCGAAAAATTAATTGCTCCGAGTTCTCTTGGGGAATAGTTATACATATCGCCCAAGTTACGACCGATCATTTTCTCAATAATGGTTTTGCGATCAATTTGTTTCAAATCGTCATAAGAAATCACATGCTTCCCGTCTTTCATTACGGTGCACGAACTACATAAGTCGAATATCTCCGCCATTCGGTGTGAGATATAAATCAGGATCCGACCTTCGGCTTGTAACTGGCGGATCACTCTAAACAGAACTTTGGTTTCGGCCGACGACAAACTGCTGGTCGGTTCGTCTAATGCAATAATATTGGCATTTAATATCAGCGCTTTGGCTATCTCCACCATTTGTTGCTGACCCATCGATAGCCCACTCACTTTATCTTTGGAAGAAAAGCTCAAGCCAAGGCTTTGCAACTGAATGTCGGCCTGTTGATTCATCTTCTTCCAATCAATTTTTCCCCGATGTGACGGAAAGCGACCCAAAAAAATATTCTCTGCAACACTCAGTTCTGGAACCAATTGCAGCTCTTGATGAATAATAGCGATACCGCCTTTAATCGCTTCACTGGGAGAACGAAAGTTGACGCTTTGGTCGTTGATGGCCACATGTCCCGAGCTCGCTGGATAAATTCCCCCAAGTACTTTCATCAAGGTACTTTTGCCAGCGCCGTTAGCACCGATAAGACCGTGAACTTCGCCATGGCCTATCGAGAAACTAATGGCGTCGAGGGCTTTCACTCCGGGAAAGTTTTTAGATACATCGCAAAATTCGAGTTTGTTATTCATTCACACAATCCTTGATGAAATCGGGGTGAAACACCCCGAACATTGTACAATTACAAACCTAAACTTTTACGCACTTGTTGATAGTTATCTCGGGTTGCCAGATACCCTGAGGTATAAATTAACTTCTCAGGCTCTACGCCATTGGCGATCCAGTTATACATATTGATCGAGGTTTGATAGCCATGTGCTTTGGCACTTAAAATAATGGTCCCGTAGAATCCGGTAGAAACAGGCTTGCGGAATTCATTAATCGCTTCTTCGGTACCGTTAATACCAACACCAATAATGTCCGATGAAGCAATTCCGTTCCCTTCTAAGGCCCGAACGCCACCGATCACCACTTGATCATTCATGCCATAGACAATCCATTTTTTAAATTGGCCTTTCTGGGTGATTAAACTATTCGCGGCATTAAATGCTTGTTCGGTATTATCGAGTCGATGCGGTGCTTCAAACATATTGGCGGCTGGGTAATTTGCCTCGTTTAAAACATCAGTCGCCCCTTTGGTTCGTTGGTAAGCCGTTGGTAGCTGTTTGTAGGTGAGTGCCATCGCCGCCACTTCGTTGCGGTCCCAGCCACGCGCATCTATTTCGGCCAATAACGCGTCCCCCACTTCACGTCCGATGTTATAAGCAGAAATCCCCATATGAACCACATCTTCAATGGGATTACCTTTGCCATCAATCAGTCGGTCATCCACCGACATTAACTTGAGTCCGTTTCTGTTGGCAGCTGCCACAACGGCAGGGCCTAATTTTACATTAGGGACACACACAATCACCCCATCAGCCTGTTGAGTGCCTAAGTTGTCCAACGCCGACATCAATTTTTGACCATCTTGCGCGCCAATTTTAATTAACTCGAAGCCTTTTTCTTTGGCCGCTACCTCTGCAAACTTCCATTCATCTTGGAACCAGCCTGCTTCGGGTTGTTTAACAATAAAACCAATTTTCTTTTTCGCTTCAGCAGCTGCGCCTAAAGACATAGAGCAAAGCGATGCAGTTAGTAATGCGGTACCAATTTTTTTGTAGAGTATATTCATAATTTGACCTATTTTAATCACCCCAAATGGTAATGCGTTCAGCCCTTGTTCAACTGAAATTCACACATTTCACGTCGTATTTTATATTTCTAAACTGCCGTTATTGTTTAACAGCTATCGTTATTATTCATGCTGATGTTAATGTAATGTTTGCTATATATTGTGAAGTTCAATCACGCTATATAGTAATCTTTGTTTAGTATTAATGTCCCTCCTCATTCGCTTTTAAAAAACTGCCATAGAGTTGGCTTATTAAACACAAGCCGGCAATAACAATGGATAAAGGCTTTCGATCAGACTGATCTTGGCGTGCCCCGGCTCCAATTGAAGAACCGCTAATCGGTCTTGGTTTGTTTCTGCGACACCACTATTGCTGAGTAGACTGCAGCCAAGTGATGCCAAATAGCGAATAAACCGACAATGAATTTGATGGTTTTTAGCAATGTCGCGATCAAATACGATCAGTTCTGGCAGCGACACCGCAAAAAAGTCCTCAACAACTGGGTCACTCAAGTGCGCATCGGCCCAGCGCTTCATCTCGGTGAAACGCGCCAGTGCTTGCTCTCGTTGACCACACTTGGCTAAGGCTAGTGCCTGAAAGAAAAGGTAATCGGCTGGTTGATCGTTGTAGTAACGGCTTTCGCTTAAGCTGGAACAACCGAGCATCGCTTTTTGCCAACACTGCTGTGCGTGCTGTAAATTTCCTCTCCATTCAGCAACACAACCTAATAAAAAATAAACATCATTGTCGGTTTGGCCTACCAGACGACCTTCGCTGAGGTTATCAGGATAAGCAAAGGCATCGGACAACGCTTGTTCGGCTTCGGCGTAGTCTTTATTCATCATCAAGCTGCAAGCTTTTCGGATCAGCGCATTAATGTATTGACCGGTTATTTTCCCCTCGCCCCCCTCCCAAGGATGAAACTTTTTCTGTTGAAGGATTGAAAAAGCTAGCTCATGACGCCCTTCAATATTGAGTAAGCTGATCCATTCCGCAGTTAAATCATCTCGCTGCAACACCACATTTTGATGCAGATCCAATGCCTCGAGACGCTGTTGCGGTGAATAAGCGGCCAGCTTTCTTAAATGGTCGAGTTCGAACAAAACCCTCGCATCGCTTAAATCTAGCGCCCAAGCATAGGACATATGGCTAATCGCGTGTTCATAATCCCCATGTTTATTAGCGTGGTACACCGCCAAATTACGATGACAAGCTTTAAAACTAGGCCTATTGGATAAAGCTGTCTCCCATAACTTAAGCGCTTTTGCGTAAGACTTTTTCGCATAGAAAAAACAACCTAGCAGATAATCGGCAAAGGGCTGACCAGCTAACTTGCTTAATGCAAGGCACTCGATAGGCGTATTCGGAAACAATACATTTTGATTAAATTGTTGTTCCGCCAGCGCCAACAAGGCTTGTGGATACTGTTCACTTAATCCCGCTTTGATAAGCAAGGCATTTGCCCCTGCCGCATCGATTAAATCGATGGCCTGAATGGCTAAGTGAGTTAAGCCTAAAGAATGATACAAACCGCTCACATGAACCGCATTGGCTTGTCTACCCTGACACAGCGTGATAAATCGCTGCTTCGATTCATGAGTTTGTTCAAGCCGGTAACGCTCCATAAATAGCGCGTAACCCAATGGAAACTGCTGAATTGCCGATTCGATATGCGCCTTCGCTTGTTGCTGGTGGCCCAATGCGATCAAAATCGCTGCTTTTACAAACGCGGCCTGGTAACTGGTTCCGTTGAGCGCTAACGAACGATTAATTTCATCCAATGCGTCTAAGTAACGCTGTTGAATAAATGAGATCCGCGCAGCCGCCAACAAACCACTATCACGACAGTTGCCACTCCAAGTCGATTTATAATAATCGGCATAGGCCAAATCCAACTGACCCAGTTTTTCATGTACACAAGCCCGAAGAAAACTAGCACGGCCGCAAGCCGGGTTCTTATTGTAACGATGCACTCGTTGGAGTGCTTTATCGAGTAAGGCCAATGCTTGTTGGTAATCGCAACGGTCATACTCTTGATGTGCCAAAGCGAGATTGCAGCGATAATCTAAGGGGTCTCTGGCCAAAGCTTCTAGATAATAGGCTTCTGGCTTACCACTGGCATGATGATACTGCTCTAAGTGTTGTCCAATTAAATACAGCTCGTCGACGGACAACACCTCCTTAGGTGGCAAAGGCGCATCGGCGGGATCTGGAATAGCCTCATCCGAAGCCCTGTGTTCCTGATAAACAAGTACCTTTTGACCATTCTGAGTCGTCACCGTGATACTTAATCGCTCGTCGGCAGAATAATCCAAGGTTTGTAAATACACCTCGCAAGGCTCAAACGAGAACACTTCATCAACCAAGATCTCTTCATCGTTACGGATCACTACCCGTGCATGTTCAATCTTCGAGATAGCATATAGTCCCCACTGCACTTCATCTGCATCACGTTGCAGCTTTAATGCAACATCAGTATTGGCCTGATGCACCATGCCAAGTTGACTATAAGGAAGGAAGTTTTGTACGAAGATCTTCTCTTCGTTGGGATCGATCCAAGTAAAATCAGGCTGATTATCGGTAAATACACCAGTCATTAACTCAATGTAAGGGCCACTGCTATCGGTGAGATTTTTATCCCAAGCGAGGCCAAAATCGCAATTTCCCCAGGTCCACTGCTTTTTCCCCGGAGACAAATGATGGTTAGCGATATGTAAAAGGCCACCTTGTTCATGATGGCTATAGGCTCCCACAAAATCGTAATCGGAACCAGCAGCCATATAAGAAGTCGGTACTGGCAGGTTTTTATATCTGGATATATCGGTACCCGGCGAGTAATCCACTTTATAATAAGTGCCCTTAGCTATCGGGAATTCACTCACATCGCGCTTGCCGTGATCATAAACTGCCGTAACATCGGGCGGGAAAATGCTCTGATGATCGTCGCCGCCTTTCACCGCAGGGTTAGACCACCATAGAAAATGCCGAGGCACAGCATTACCGTTATACACTTTACCCGTGATCTCAATAAGCGCCTTATCGGGATAAAGCTTAAAGCCTGCACTTACTTGTAAGCCATACATGTGCTCGACTTCACCCAGCCATACTTCTGCGCTACCATCGTTCAAGCTGCGAATATTCACATCAACTGGCATATAAGTAGTAGGCCGATGATGTTGCGGCCAGTTAAATTCAATCCCGCCAGATATCCACGGACCAACTAATCCAACCAGCGCCGGTTTTACCACCTCGTTGTAGTAAACAAAATCTCGTTGATTGACCTTATCGTAAGCGCGATGAATGCGACCACCAAGCTCTGGCAACAGCATGACTTTGATATAGTCATTTTCTAAATAGATGGCTTGGTATTCTTGGTCGACCGCTTGCTCGCGAATCGAATCAATCACCCCGTAGGGATACACTGCCCCAGAAGAGCCTTGGTAAACCCGCTTCTCAAGAAATAGTGGATTGGGATCCACAGAACCGGTGGGGTATGTTGGCAAAACAATTGTCTCTGACCATACATTCACGCTATTTCCCATACATATGCCTCAAAAGTACACGCTTCTAATTAAAAATAATGAAGATGCGGCAAGCTTATGCGCTATTTGAAATGAATTATTGTGAATGCTTCACGCTGTTTAATAATCTGAGTTTACTAACAGCGTTTTGATGAAGGGCTAAGCGCAACGTAGCCATGCGCGGCTTTAGAATTGTTATTCGAAAACGACAACCCCCCAGCCTCTCCGTAATGAGCCAATTGACAATAGAGTTTTGTATCAATATAGTGCCCTTTAATTTGTGATGATGGAATATCACTGCAAGATAAGATCTGCCCAGTGATCATCAATGTTAAATTTAACGACGCGAGTCGCCAAGCGATCGACGATATAGAGCCCATATTATTAAAGTAAAAAAATAGGCTGGGTAGTGATGCTTGTTGGCCAACTCAGTCTTATTTTTACTGGTGGTGCTGTCAGAACAAGCGCTCGTGGCAAAATAATTGAAAATAGTAATCTTTTTAAGGTGATGTCTGCTGACGCCAACCACGTTTCATGGAGCATATACCAAACCAATTGAGAGTATTTTCTTAATAGCTTTTCTTCGTTAGATAGGCACGCTAATAGCCAAATTGAAAACTTGCTCTACAGCAACATTTGAGAACATCAGCGAGCCCAAAAGAGAAAATTTCGGGGGCGCTATTTACAAAAAATGTAAGGTAAAATAACGCGATGAATCATATTATTTTGGCTTTTGGCATTTTATGCACATTGAGCTGCGAAGCGAATACTTCAAGCGAGGTGATAGATTTTGGAAAAGATATATTACAAACAAGATATGAAGCATTTGCTGACAAAATGAACCAATGTGATAAGCAAGCAAGAAACACAAATGTATCAAACGAAACCTTAGTCCAATTGCAAAAAATCCCCTCTGAGGCTGCCTTAGCCTTAGCAGTGGTAAATTATAAAGCATTACAGCAATGTGCATTGTACGAATACAGCGAAGCGCTTAGGACCCTAGTATCTCTGGAAAACTTAGATGAGTTCAATCCGAGCACTGATGAAGCGTTAAAAATCAACAGGATTAAAGCCCTACTTGTTGCTGACATGAATATGTATATTGAAAAAGAATATGCAGAGATTTCCCCTGAGCTAAAAGTAAAACTAGAGGGAATGGCAGAACTGAAGTTTCCTTTTAATTTAAGTAACACGATTGAAAAAGCCTGGCCAAGCTCTTTCTAAAAATAGTATCACGTTGTATTTTTTTTATTCAATTTATCATTCCGGTTTAAGATGCCCTAGTGTGGTAAGGCTATCGGCACCACATTTTAAATACTGAGCTGCCAAATCATCAAACACCGAATCAGGAGTCTAGCAATGATAAAAAGTGTATTCATTAGCCTTATTTACTGTCTGGTCATCTTTAGTTTTGTTGCATGGTACTGGCAGCAATCTGCAGAGCCACAACGTACTTGGCTATTTTATTTTGTGTTTACCATAGCCTTTGGCCAGAATGTTTATTACAGCTATAAACGCTCAAAAAAGTAATTTTAAACAGCTTAATCAAACCAAACCTTCGAGCGAGCAACTTCAAGGTGCTGGTTTAGGAGCTGCTGCGGGTTTATTGTTCGCTCATAGTAATAAGTCGAAGAACTCATTAGTGTATATATTGGCCAGTGGGCTTGTCGGGTGCATGGCTGCCAACGCCACTCGAAGATATAATTGTGTGGTATAAAAAAAGAGTGGGATGCATAGAGTCCCAATCCTTTTCCTAAACTGTATTAGTATAATTACCAAGCAATTTTGACGTAATCACACTGATACAATTAATAGATAGACAATTTTTCAGAAAGTCTCGCAGAAACCAATCTACACCCAATCCAAGGGTGATTAAATCATACGCTCTGTCATACCCAAAATCGCCGGACGTTATGAGACAAACCGAAACAAGATGAGATGATAAGCTATTGATTTAACTATATTACAGGCATAAAAAAAGACGTCCTTAGACGTCTTTTCATTTGAATATGGCGGTGACGGAGAGATTCGAACTCTCGATACCTTGCGGTATACACACTTTCCAGGCGTGCTCCTTCAGCCACTCGGACACGTCACCTAAATTGTTTTTCGCTCGGGGCGATAATGAGGCGCTAGATTACGGATAGCGTTGGCGAGGGTCAACTATTTTTTTCTAAAAAGGCGTTGGTTGCTGACTTCTTGCACAAGTATTGCTGTTGCAACGATAAAAGTACTCACAAAAAAAGGAAGCCGATGCTTCCCTTTATCCATGCTTTGAATCGCTCAACTTTAGATACGGTAGCCATTGCTTTGACGCAAATAAGCCGATGCGCCTTGTAAACCTGGTTGTTCTTCGGTGATCACATAAACGGGTACTTTAGCGACAAAATCTGCAAAACGCCCTTTAGCTTCGAAGCGCGCGCGGAATTCACTATGTTTAAAGAATTCCATAAAGCGACTAATAATACCGCCTGCAATGTAAACCCCGCCAAAGGTCGACATGTTTAAGGCAAGGTTGCCACCAAAAGAGCCAAGGGCGCGACAAAATACTTGCATCGCTTCAACGCATACCGGGCAACTTTCTTGCAAACCGCGGGTAGTAATGTCGGCAGGCTGTAAGTCTTCGGCTGCTTTGCCATGGTAGTCCATTAAGCCGAGATAAATATTGACCAAACCGGGTCCCGATAACAAGCGTTCTGCCGAAACGTGATCATAACGCTGTTGTAGGAAGCTCAAAACATGTGCTTCAAGTGCATCATTGGGTGCAAATTCAACATGCCCTCCCTCACCCGGAATACACACATATTCGCTGTCGTGATGAATTAAATGCGCCACGCCTAAACCAGTGCCGGGGCCGTATACCGCGATAGGCTCTCCAGATTTGGCGGGTTCACCACCAATTTGTATTTTCTGGCTATCGCTCAAGGTTGGGATCGACATGGCAATGCCGGTGTAATCGTTGATCACATAAAAGTTTTCAAAGCCCAGTTGCTCTTGAACCGCCTTGCGAGAAAATGCCCAGCTATGATTGGTCATCGCAATCCAGTCTTGATCGGTTGGGCAAGCAATGGCGATACAGGCTTGGGTGACCGTTTCTTGTTGTTCGCTCAAGTACAACGACATAACATCAGCAATGCTGGGGAAGTCACCACACAGGTACTTCTGTAAACGACCTATTTCGCCAGTCTTTAACTCGACTAACGCCAAACGAATATTTGTGCCACCTACATCAGCGATCAACCCAAAACCGGCCATTATGTTTTCCTCGATAACAAATTAAAAAATAAAAACAAAAATATCATTAAATAACTCTAACAAACTATCATTAAATAGCTGTTGTTCTTAATTATCTGTGGATTTTAGCGCTTTTGTACTGGAATTTCGTTAGTAAATTACTAATATTTAGATTGATTTCAAAAATATTAGACCTAGCTCATACTATGAAAACGTTGTCTGGTCTATCATTCATGCTAATTTATCTTGTTTCAGCCAGCGGTCTATGTAATTGTATTACATATCTATATGTTGAAAAATTATTACATTTGACAATTTAACCTTAACAAATGCGCTTAATATAACGAGTATTATGAATACGCTTGAAAAAATAACAAAAAATTTAGAGAACTTTAGTAAGTCCGAACGAAAGGTTGCTGAAGTTATTATTGCCTCTCCTCAAACGGCAATCCATTCAAGTATTGCCGCATTGGCTAAATTAGCTGATGTAAGCGAACCGACCGTTAACCGCTTTTGTCGTCGCTTAGATACTAAGGGATTTCCCGACTTTAAACTACATTTAGCGCAAAGCTTGGCTAACGGTACACCTTATGTGAACCGTCATGTAGATGAGGAAGACGGACCAGAAGCCTACACTGCCAAAATATTCGAATCTTCGATGGCCAGTTTAGAAGCGGCAAAAAATAGCTTAGATCCGGTGGCGGTGAATCGTGCTGTCGATTTACTCACTCAGGCGAAGAAGATTTCATTCTTTGGTTTAGGCGCTTCAGCCTCAGTTGCCCAAGATGCATTAAATAAGTTTTTCCGCTTCAACGTGCCAGTAAGCTACTTTGATGATGTTGTAATGATGCGCATGAGCTGTATTGTGGCCACCGAAGAAGATGTGATTATTTTAATTTCACATACAGGTCGCACCAAAGCGATGATCGATATTGCAATACTTGCCCAGCAAAATGATTCGATGGTTATTGGCATCACCACTAAAGACTCCCCACTCGCCAAAGAATGTAATTTGGTGTTGTCGATGGATGTTCCGGAAGATACCGACGTTTATATGCCAATGGCATCACGTATTGCGCAAATGGCTCTTATCGACGTACTCGCAACAGGCTTTACACTGCGTCGTGGTGAACGATTCAGAGAGAATCTGCGTAAAGTGAAACAAAGCTTAAAAGACTCTAGAACCGATAAAGGTATCGAATAATCAAACGCAGCCTGCTAAGCGCTAGTCTTTATACTAACTTTTAGCAGGCTTACCATTAGATGTTCCCTGAACTGTTACCACAGTTCGTGATTCTATCTTTGTGAATACAAAAAAAGGATGCAATGGCATCCTTTTTTATTTGTAGTCGCCAAATGAATTAGGCAACATGCACAGCGCTAATTGGCGCGTTTTTCTCTTCTAATACGCCAGGTTCGAAGTGGTCAACCTGAATCGCCTTGGAACGTAAAGCATCTGCTTTGAGTAACTCAGCGGCTTCGGTCTCACTTAAGATATCCTGCGCCTGAGCAGCAGCAACGATTTCTGCAAGTTCAACCTTACGTGGTAACTGACCCGCTTTCTGAGCTTTGGCGATCTTCCGCTCTAGTGGTCTCACTTTATACATCGCCAAAAATGCCTGCTCAATAATTGCAACCGCATCTCCTTTACTGCCATCGGTCACACATAACTGACTTAAGCGCTCGCGAGCGGAGCCTGGTGTCATCATGGTTTCACAAATTTTATGGCCTATTGCATCGTCCGCTAGCTTAAAGCGATTGCCATATGGGAACACCACCGATTTTAATACTCGTGCCACCACCCGACTCGAGAAGTTTTGAAAGAAACCTTCAAAAGCGATACCAATTTCGTAAAGATTACGTTCTATCGCCCACTTCACAAATGGTAGATCTTCTGCCGGACGCCCTTGATCTTCATAATGTTTTAAGGTGGCTGACGCTAAGTAAAGATGACTCAGCACATCACCTAAGCGCGCAGAGATCCGTTCTTTACGTTTTAATTCTCCACCTAGAATCAACATCGACATATCGGCACACAAAGCTAATCCTCGGCTCATCCGGGTTAATTGGCGATAATAAACAGCGGTTTCTCCCGAAACCGGGCTTGAATTAAAATAAGCACCGGTTAAGCCTTGGAATAAGCTACCCACAAAGTTGCCTGCGCCAAAAGCGATATGTTTGATTAACAGGCCATCGAATTCGGCAAGTCCTGCGGCTTCGTCTGGATTAGCAGCCGCCTGCAATTCTTTGAGAACATATGGATGACAACGTGTAGCGCCCTGACCAAAGATCATTAAGTTACGGGTGAGAATGTTGGCACCTTCCACCGTGATCGCAACTGGGATCCCATTATAGGCATGACCTAAGTAGTTCATTTCACCCAGTTGGATCCCCCGTCCCGAATGAATGTCCATGGCATCATCTAATACGGTACGCGCCATTTCGGTCATATGGTACTTAGCAATCGCGGTGACAATGGCAGGGCTTTGATCTAAGTCTAAAGCGCCTGCGGTAAGACGACGGGCAGCCTCTAATTGATAGGTCATGCCGCCAATCCGAGCCAAGGCCTCTTCAACGCCTTCAAAACGGCCAATCGATAAACCAAATTGTTTACGAACATAGGCATAAGCGCTGGTAGTTCGTGAGCTCATATGGCCCACCGCCGTGCCCAAGGCTGGAAGTGAAATACCGCGACCGGCCGATAAACATTCAACCAGCATTCGCCAGCCTTTACCGGCGTAATCAGAGCCACCAATAATCCAATCTAAGGGAATGAATACATCATCACCAAAAGTTGGGCCATTCATAAAGGCTAAACCTAACGGAAAATGGCGATCGCCGGTACGCACACCGGGATGGTCGGTTGGGATCAGCGCACAGGTAATACCCAGCTCTTGCTGCTCACCGAGCAGATGTTCGGGATCATACAGTTTAAAGGCTAAGCCAAGAACCGTAGCAACAGGTGCCAGCGTAATGTAGCGCTTATTCCAATTTAAGCGGATCCCCACAACCTCTTCACCATTAAACTCCCCCTTACATATAATCCCTTTATCGGGTATCGCTCCTGCATCAGAGCCTGCTTCTGGGCCAGTTAAGGCAAAACAAGGCACATGGGTGCCATCGGCTAAGCCGGGTAACCAATGATCTTTTTGTTGCTGGGTGCCATAGTGCAGTAACAGCTCACCTGGGCCTAAAGAGTTAGGCACCATCACCGTTACCGCAGCCGATAAACTGCGAGTGGCAATGGTGCTAACAATGGTTGAATTAGCAATTGCCGAAAACTCTCGTCCGCCATAACTTTTAGGGATAATTAATGCAAAAAAGCCTTCGGCTTTTAAGTAATCCCATACCGGTTTGGGCAAATCGCGTTGGTTTTGCACAATGTCGAAGTCATCTAGTAGCTTGAGTAAGCTTGCAACCTGATTATCCATAAAGGCTTGTTCGGCTTCACTTAAACGCGCTTTAGGATATTGATGCAATTTACTCCAGTCGGGTTTTCCTCCAAATAGTTCGCCGTCCCACCATACCGACCCCGCTTCCATGGCTTCTTTTTCAGTTTGCGACAGGGGGGGCAAAATCTTTTTAAACATCTTAAAGGCTGGTCGCGAAACCAGCTTGATCCGTGTCTCGGTAATACTTAACAGCACCACGATAGCGGTCAGCAACATTAGTATAATTGTCATGGCTGTATCCTTTATTTCACGTCGTATTTTTGGCTCACTAGCCTATCGTTATTATGGGTTATTTGGCGCACCGACCCCGGCGGCCAGATAAGGAATCACCTTACGGATCAGTCCTTCGGTATTAATTTGTTCGTTAAAGTCGGCGCTGGCGATATCTTTTAAGGCCGCGCTTGATGCCATGGTGAATACCACCGTACCGAGGGTAAAGTGTAAACGCCAAAAGATGTCACTGTCAGATAACTCCGGATAAGCACGCTTCACCGCTTGCTGGAAACGACTTAATACTTCTCCGAAATGGTGAGTAATAAATTTTCGTAGGTGACCTTGGCTATCGGTATAACCTCGGCCTAGCAGTAACAACAACATTGCAGTGCCGTGCTTTTTAATTTGATTCATCGCCAGCAAGGGTTCAATAAATGAATTGAACACCTGCTCCAGACTGGGCGCGTGCTCGCTCTGCGTATGCACGAGCATCGCCTCGTCAACTAACGGCATAAACTGCTCTAAATAGCGCATCAACACTGCTTGGATCAGCTCTTTTTTTGAACCAAAATGATAGTTCACCGAAGCAAGGTTCACTTCAGCCTCCGAAGTAATTAGTCTCAATGAGGTATCGGCAAAACCGCGTTCTGCAAATAAACGCTCTGCTGCATCGAGGATCTTACTTTTTGTTCCTTGTCTCACCATCACACCTTTAAAAATTAAACAACTGTTTAAAAACTACGTTTAAGACCTCGCGATGTCAATGTTTATGGCATGGATATTTTGTGAAGAGAACAAAAAACGAGAACTGTCGTCGACTTTTTTATATAGAAAATAAAAAAAATTGAAACTTTCTAGAAAACGGCGGGTCTTAATCTATGCCACTGCAATTAAACACTTAAATTGAACGCCCAGCATCCCTGTAGCTGGGCTTTTTTTTGCCTTCTAAAACTTAAGGCCGAATAACGTCGACTTTCAAATGCGCAAAGATACGGTTTATCACATAATCAACACCCTCAGGCTTAAGCTTCAGCTTTCTACGTCCCTGTTGATCGATTTCCACCGCAGCAAAGGCTTGCATACTTAACTGCCAACTGGGGCGACCTGAACCAGGCTGATATAAACTGAGGTATAGAGTTGCTCGCTGAAAATCTTGATTCCCATCATCGGCTAAACCGGGAGACACCCCAAATAAACTCATCAGTTGCAGGTCACTAAGTTGCTGGCTGCTAGGAATAGCAAAGGCCAACCAATAGTCACAACTTTCGCTCGCCTTACTTTGATAAGCAAGCCCGCGCTCGAGCAATGCATTGGTAAGTGCGTGGTGCATCAGATCATAGGCTGCTAAATCCGACAATTGTGGATTACGCAGCGCTTCGGCCAACATTGGATGGTCACATACGGTTTGTTGGGCTATTAAAGCAAAACCCGTGTCGGCGCTCACCACTATCGTGTCGCGCTGTTGCTGAGCACTGCGTTGCGGTTGGTTTGGCGGCACCTGCGGACTACAAGCGCCTAACAATAAAACCCCTACACTCCAGCAAATTGCCAGTTTCATATCGTTCGCCTCTATTTATTGAGTACTTACATGATTCACTATGGATGGCGGTTCCACAAGCATTGTTGCCCAATACCCGCTGTCAACTCGCCTCAAAATATCGAGAGCCCCCTGTTTTTTCCTACGCTTCGTTTCACTTCCAGCTAACAATCTGGCTACTTAATATACAATTGACTCGACTTCACAAAATATAATCTAATTTCTAATTCACACCTACAAGCATCTGTTAAATATGCATTTATTGTAAAAACCAACCGGACTAAAACAGCCATTATCATTAAATAATTAATATTTTTTTCATGCATTGTGAAATCTTTTTTTAATAAACTCGGTTTCATTAGTTACAACGAAGTAAGCAAGTTGTAACAAACACCAGACTAAATGAATAAGGGAACAACCATGAAGAAATCTAACCTCGCCGTCGCTACTGCCGTATCAGGTTTAATCGCTTTAGGAACTTTGGGTGCAAGCCCTGCATTCGCAGCAGATAAAGAAAAATGCTACGGCGTTGCCAAAGCGGGTCAAAATGATTGTGCCACTAAAAACAGCTCTTGTGCAGGCACTGCAAAATCTGACAGCCAGAAAGATGCATTTGTGGTTTTACCCAAAGGTCTCTGCGGCAAATTGGCCGGCGGCAGTACCCAAGCTAGCTAATAAATAACATTGAATAAGCAAACCAACATTTAAAAATCACTACATTAGGAATCAACTATGAAAAAATCTAACCTCGCCATCGCCACTGCTGTTTCAGGTTTAATCGCTTTAGGAACTTTAGGTGCAAGCCCTGCATTCGCCGCCGATAAAGAAAAATGCTACGGCGTTGCCAAAGCAGGCCAAAATGACTGCGCGACTAAAAATAGCTCCTGTGCTGGCACTGCAAAATCTGACAGCCAGAAAGATGCATTTGTGGTTTTACCTAAGGGTCTTTGTGGCAAATTAGCTGGCGGTAGCACCGAAGCTAGCTAAGTTGATGATGTCGAACCAAGTTTGGTTCGACAGTCCCTTCCCACCCCGTAAAGATGACGATAAATATGACTAAAAAACAATACGGCTTGGGTTTACGATCCGCCTTTGCGACACAGCTATTAGCCAAACATCCCAACATCGATTGGCTAGAAATTCACGCCGAAAATTATTTCAATCCACATAGCTACGACTATCACCAGCTGACTCAAATTGCTGAACACACCCCTATTAGCGTACATGGCGTTGGGCTATCACTAGGTTCTAGCGATGCATTGAGTATTGCTCATTTAAGCAAACTAAAAACCTTAATTGATCACATTCAACCTTTCATAATTTCCGAACATTTAAGCTGGAGCAGTATAAATGGCCGTTATTACAACGACCTGCTACCCCTACCTTATACTGAAGAATGCTTAAAAGTATTTGTTGACCACGTGAATCAAGCCCAAGATTTTCTAGGACGACAGCTATTAATCGAAAACCCCTCCGCATATTTGGCCTATGCAGAAAGCCATATCCCTGAACCCGAATTTTTAAACCAACTCGTGGCGCAAACGGGCTGTGGGCTTTTGCTTGATATTAACAATGTATATGTGAGTGCTTATAACTTAGGCTGGGATTATCAGCAGTACCTCGAGCACCTCAATCTTAACGCCGTACAAGAGATCCATCTAGCGGGCTACACCGAAAAACAATTTGATGGAAAAACGGTGCTGATTGATAGCCATAACCAAGCCGTCCATCAACCCGTTTGGGATTTATATCAATACTTCCAGCAACACTTTACAAACCAGATTCCTGTACTCATCGAATGGGATAGTGACTTCCCTGCGCTAGAAGTACTGTGCCAGGAAATGGATCGAGCGCGCGCAATTGATCAACAAGTGACAGAGGTGGCTTGTGCTTAAACAATTACAACAGCAGTTTTCAAATGCACTAAACCATCAAGAAAACGCCATCCATCAACATCTTCAGCAAGGCCAGTTGACTGCCGACGAATCGATGCAGATATACCAAAACAACTACTTGTTGAGTTTAAGCGAAGCCCTCTCTGCGAGCTACCCAACCATCCAAAAATTGGTTGGTGAAGAATATTTTTGTCAATCGGCTAAGCGTTTCATCTTGGCCAAAGGACACGATCAAGGCGACTTGAATTTATTTGGTCAAGGTTTTGATTTATTTCTGCAACAACAACCCGAGTTAGCCGAGCTCCCCTATTTGCCAGCAGTTGCTCAACTCGATTGGCTGATTGAGCAAACCGCCGGGCAAGCATTGAGTTCCACCTTTTTGTCTATCGCTGAACTGCAAACCATTACGCCTGAAAACTTGGGGTCTGTGGTTTTGCACTTGGCCCCGCAATATACCTTGTTATCCAGCCAGTATCCTATTTTTGATATTTATCAGATGGTACAGACCGAGCAAGTTGAGGCGATCGAGCTACAACAAAATGACTATCTATTACTCACTAAACAAGCCAACTTTGAAGTTGCCATAGAACAAATATCGGCTCTTAGTTTTGAGTTCTTAGCCCACTGTCATCAGCAACGGCCTTTAGAACAATTACCGGAACATTGTCTGTTTGAACTAGAAGCCTTATTGGGTGATGCCATCCATCAACAAAGGTTTGCCAGCTTTAGCGACGCAAACGCCACCGGAGGGCCAGAGCATGGCAATCTATAATCTCTATTTAAAAGCTGTCACGGCGATGCAATCACTTCTGATCCCGCTGTTACTCACCATCACCCGACTGTGGGTTGCTTCGGTGTTTTTTCGTTCTGGTTATCTTAAGATCAGTTCATGGGATTCAACTCTTTACTTATTTGAAGAAGAATATCAGGTTCCGATTATTCCTTGGGAGTTAGCCGCTTACTTGGGCACCGCCGCAGAATTAATTTTGCCAATCTTTTTAGTCTTGGGTTTATTTACCCGTATATTTTCCTTAAAACTGTTCGTATTCAACATTATTGCTGTCGTGTCTTATCCTGTGCTGTGGCCGGGCGGATTCTATGATCACCAATTATGGGGACTGATGTTACTGATCAACTTAATATGGGGCGCAGGTCCTCTTTCATTGGATCGTTACCTCACGCATAAAATGGCACAAAAAAAAGCGGCCTAAGCCGCTTTTTCATTAAGCTTTCATTTTTGCATCCAGCTCTTCAATCTTGGCCTTCCAAATAGCAGGGCCTTGTTGATGAGCTGAGTTGCCATCACTATCTACCGCTACCGTGACTGGCATATCTTCAACTTCAAACTCGTAGATGGCTTCCATACCTAAATCTTCAAACGCGACGACTTTGGCTTGCTTAATCGCTTTAGACACCAAATAGGCGGCGCCACCTACTGCCATTAGGTAAACCGATTGGTGCTTCGCGATAGAATCAACGGTTGCTTGGCCGCGTTCTGCCTTACCAATCATGCCCAACAAACCGGTTTCTTCAAGCATCATGTCGGTAAACTTATCCATCCGAGTCGAGGTAGTTGGGCCTGCAGGGCCTACAGCTTCGTCGCGTACCGCATCAACTGGCCCTACGTAGTAAATAAAGCGACCGTTAAAATCGACGCCATTGGGGAATGGTTTACCTTGCTCTAAGTATTCTTTAATACGCTTATGCGCTGCATCGCGACCCGTTAAAATCTTACCATTAAGCAATACCGTTTCGCCCATTTTCCAGCTGGCTATTTCTTCTTTAGTAATGCTGTTTACATCAACACGGCGTACATTGTCACCCACATCCCAGGTAATTTCTGGCCAGTCTTCCAGCTTCGGTGGCGTTAGCAGTGCTGGACCACTACCATCCAAAACAAAATGAGCATGCCGAGTCGCCGCACAGTTGGGGATCAAAACCACCGGCTTGGATGCCGCATGAGTTGGGCAAGATTTGACTTTGACATCTAAAACCGTGGTTAAGCCCCCCAAGCCTTGCGCACCAATTCCCAGCTTATTAATACCTTCCATTAATTCTAAACGCAGCTCTTCATCGGCGTTAGTTGCGCCACGCTCCTGTAGGTCTTGAATATCTACCGGATCCATCAGCGATTCTTTTGCCATCACTGCAGCCTTCTCTGCGGTGCCACCGATGCCAATTCCAACCATGCCGGGAGGACACCAACCGGCTCCCATGGTCGGCAAGGTTTTAAGTACCCACTCGGCCACAGAGTCAGAAGGGTTAAGCATCGCCATTTTTGATTTGTTTTCACTACCACCGCCCTTCGCGGCGACCATAATTTCCACTTTATCACCAGCGACTAAATCGATGTGAACCACCGCGGGCGTATTATCTTTGGTATTTTTCCTCGCCCCATTCGGGTCGGCGACAATAGAAGCGCGCAGTGGATTATCGGGATTGGTATAGGCTCGTCGCACGCCTTCGTCGACCATTTCCTGCACGGTAAGGTCGCTGTCCCACTGAACCTGCATACCGACTTTGACAAAGGCAGTAATAATGCCGGTATCTTGACAAATCGGTCGTAAACCTTGGGCGCACATTCGTGAGTTAATTAAAATTTGTGCGATGGCATCTTTTGCCGCGGTACTTTGCTCTTTCTCGTAAGCCGCAGCCATCGCTTTCACAAAATCGAGAGGATGGTAATAAGAAATGAATTGCAGTGATTCAGCGACACTGTCAATAAAGTCTTGTTTTCGGATGATGGTCATAAAGTCTCCACAGGTCCTTATTTTGCCTTGGTACATTGAGTGAACTCAGTCCTTGGCTATTCGGGTTATAATCGTTATCCTTCCCGCCTATAATACGCTTGCGCTATAAAGCCTGCTATAACCTAGTCCGAAATTTTTACAATTTATCTACGTATTTATAATACCTTTAGCTAATGGCCAGTAAAAACCAACCCTATGATTGTTAGTAAATCTTTTTGTTTAGAATCGGCAACGCTATTCGAGCGGATCGCCAACCAACAGTGGTGTTGCTTCTTGCAATCCGCATCCAGTGAGCATGAGAATAGCCGTTACGACATTTTAGTGGCTGATCCCATCGCCACGGTTTGTACTCGAGCTGAAATATCCACGGTTAGACTTGGCGAACAACACTACCAAAGCAAACAAGCCCCCTTCGATTTATTAGAAAAACTGCGGCTGCAATTATTTTCTAAGGCGACGGATCAGCAACTTGAGCTCCCATTTTGCGGTGGTGCTCTGGGACTTTGGTCATACGATTTGAGTCGCCAATTGGAGCCGCTACCACAACGTCTTCAAGCTGATCTGCGTAGCCCGGATATGGCAGTCGGATTTTATGACTGGGCCTTGATCTATGACCACCAACAACAACGTAGTACTCTCGTGCACTACGCTGATCATGATGATCAATTAAGCGCCTATGCACAGCTGGTAGAACGCGAGCAATGGTTATTACAACAGCAAGCGGCACCTGAGCAAACATTTAGTTTAACCAGCCAATGGCAGAGCAACCTTAGTCAGGCACAGTATCAGCAACGTTTTGCTCAGGTGCAACAATACCTACTCAGTGGCGACTGCTACCAAATTAATTTAACCCAACGCTTTCAAGCCAGCTATCAAGGTAGTGAACTCACTGCTTATCAAAAACTGATTGCAGCCAACAAAGCACCATTTTCGGCGTTTTTACGCCTCGAAGATAGCTGTATTCTGAGTGTATCGCCCGAACGTTTTATTCGCCTGAAACAAGGAATGATCGAAACCAAACCAATTAAAGGCACTCGCCCGCGCAGTAGCGATCTGGCTAAAGATAGAGCTTTAGCCGAAGAACTAGCCATCGCGGAAAAAGATCAAGCCGAGAACTTGATGATTGTCGACCTATTGCGAAATGACATTGGCCGAGTCGCCAAGTCCGGCAGTGTGACAGTGCCCAAGCTATTTAATATAGAATCGTTCCCTGCGGTGCACCATCTGGTGAGTACCATTCGCGCAGAACTTGCCAAACAGTACTCAAGCGAACAACTTCTAGCGGCCTGTTTTCCTGGAGGATCAATCACTGGCGCACCTAAAATCCGGGCGATGCAGATTATTGAAGAACTTGAAGCAAACCGCCGTAACGCCTATTGTGGAGCTATCGGTTATATCAGCGCCAATGGCGATATGGATACCAATATCACGATCCGAACTTTGGTATGTGAACAACAGCAGATCTATTGTTGGGCTGGCGGCGGGATTGTGGTTGACTCTGAGGTCGATGCCGAATACCAAGAATGTTTCGATAAGCTCAGTCGTATTTTGCCAGCCTTACAGTAAGGCTGAGACTCAAGGATCCAATTGTATTTATGCATACCCACCACTACCTACAACGCTATCTATTGCATCCTGCTGTGGCCAACTCAGCCAAGTCAACAAAGCAAGCTGCGGCAGTCTTGGTGCCAATCATCGCCCAGCCAGGACAAACGGAGCAACTGGTACTGACTCAGCGCAGCGCTCAGTTACGGCATCACCCCTCGGAGATCAGCTTTCCCGGCGGGAAATACGATAGCACCGATCACAACTTACAACACACCGCATTGCGTGAAACCGAAGAAGAAATAGGAATTAACCCCAAGTTATTTACCATTCTAGGGCAACTTCCGCAGTTAAATACCGTCAGCAATTTCTCGGTGAGTCCCTTTATCGCGACCGCCAAGCAAGACCTTGCGTTTAAGATCAACGACAACGAAGTGGCGCAAGTGATTGTTTTACCCTTGCAGCCTTTTTTGTCTTTAAGCAATTATCAGGGTTATCGTTTTTATCGTAAAGGCCGCGTGAAACAGGTTTATTTCATCGAAGTCGAAAAGCACGTCATTTGGGGAGCAACCGCGCAAATATTGTATAATTTGGCCTCTCATTGTTGCGGATAACTAGATATACTTAGCACAACAGAATTAATAACTTATTCGATTCGATTTTTTAGGTAACAACATAAATGGTAAGTTTATTTGACCTTTTTTCCATTGGTATTGGTCCATCCAGCTCTCATACCGTAGGCCCGATGAAGGCGGCGAAACTATTTGCTGAAAATTTACAACCGCAATTCCAGCGGATCAATCACTTACAAGTCGAGCTATTTGGCTCGTTAGGCGCCACCGGAAAAGGCCACGGCACAGGTAAGGCAGTCATTCTCGGCCTATTAGGCGAAACTCCCGAGTTTATTGATATTGATGCCGTTGAGCAAATGTTACAAGAGGTAGAACAAAGCCAAGAGTTAAATTTATTAAACTCCAAAATAATTAACTTTCCAAAAGTTGGCGCGATTGTTTTTCACCGACGTAAAAGCTTGCCTGTACACAGTAATGCCTTACGTTTTACCGCCACACTCGACAATGGTAAAACCATTTCGGCAACCTACTACTCGATTGGTGGAGGTTACATTATTGAAGATGGCGAAGCCGTTGCAGCCCATGAGGCTAACTACCCCTACCCTTACGACAGCGCAGATTCCTTATTATTGCGCTGTAAAGAAAGCGGTAAAAGCATCGCTGCGGTGGTTTCTTGCAATGAGCAAGTACATTGTTCTACGCGTAGCATTAGCGCGTATACCCAACAAATTTGGCAAACGATGCAAGCCTGTGTGGCTCGCGGTATGGGAGAAGAGGGGATCTTACCCGGCGGCCTTAAGCTAGCTCGACGAGCCCCCTGCTTAAAGCGCCAGCTCAATTCGCAACAAAACCTAAGCTCTGATCCCCTCAATGTTATGGACTGGGTCAATTTATATGCGCTTGCCGTTAGCGAAGAAAATGCCGCAGGTGGACGCGTGGTTACCGCTCCGACCAATGGGGCCGCGGGGATCATTCCTGCCGTATTACATTACTATCACAATTTTGTACAAGCCTTAGACCAAGATGCCCTAAATCAGTTTTTTTTGACCGCCACCGCAATTGGCTCTTTATATAAAACCAACGCTTCAATTTCTGGTGCCGAAGTTGGATGTCAGGGCGAGGTGGGCGTCGCCTGCTCAATGGCGGCAGCTGGCTTAACGGCTCTATTTGGCGGCAAACCCGAACAAATTGAAAATGCAGCCGAGATCGGCATCGAACATAATCTAGGACTCACCTGTGACCCCATCGGTGGTTTGGTACAAGTTCCTTGTATCGAACGCAATGCGATGGGCGCATTGAAAGCGATTAATGCCGCACGTTTAGCGCTTCGCGGGAGTGGAGAACACAAGGTATCGCTAGACAAAGCGATAAAAACGATGTGGGAAACTGGTCGTGATATGAAGAGTAAGTACAAAGAAACATCGCGCGGTGGTTTAGCGGTCAACATTATCGAGTGTTAAAGCAGCCAGCTAACTAGCGAATTAAAATCAGAAACAATAAAAGCAGTCACTTCGACTGCTTTTTTGAACACTTAAATGGTTGGTAATTGGATCTCGTTGAACAAAGCTTCAACTTCATCGAATGATTTTGCTTGTACTGCCCTATCGACTAAATCGCGAGTCAAATGAGGAGCAAAGCGTTCGATGAAATCATACATATAGGTCCGTAGGAAGGTTCCTTTTCGGAAACAAATTTTAGTGGTACTCGCTCTAAATAAGTGACTCGCATCAATCGCGACTAAGTCCTGATCTTGTTGCTTATCAATCGCCATCGTTGCCAATACCCCGACACCAATGCCCATTCGCACATAAGTTTTAATCACGTCGGCGTCGGTGGCAGTAAAGACAATTTTGGGTACCTTACCCGCACGGCCAAAGGCGTCGTCAAGGTCTGAGCGTCCAGTAAAACCAAAAATATAGGTGACAATTGAATGTTTAGCTAAATCATTAATGGTCACAACTTCACCATTCAGATGTTTCTTCGCCAGCTCATGATCGGGTGGTACGAGAATACTCCGGTTCCAGTGATAACACGGCAACATCACCAAATCGGAAAAGATATGCAAGGCCTCGGTCGCAATCGCAAAGTCTGCACTGCCCTTGGCAACCGCTTCGTTGATTTGATTGGGCGTGCCTTGATGCATATTTAACGAAACATTCGGATAACGATGAATAAAACCTTGAATCACTTCTGGTAGGGCATAACGTGCTTGAGTATGGGTGGTGGAAATGTTTAATGAGCCTTGGTCAGGATGAGTATGCTGACTAGCCACAGCTTTAATGCTCTCCACCTTCGCCATAATTTCATTGCTGATCCGTATAATTTCTTGGCCAGCAGGGGTGACTTGGCTAAGATGTTTGCCACTACGTTTAAAGATTTGTACCCCTAACTCGTCTTCTAACAAGCGGATCTGCTTACTGATCCCCGGTTGCGAGGTATATAAACTTTCGGCAGTTGCAGATACGTTAAGGTTATTATTAACGACTTCTGCGATATAGCGTAATTGCTGCAATTTCATTTTGTTAGATTCTCTAGCGCCAAACTGTCTTAACCACAAATATACCCGCGAGTTAAGCTCTTATTACATTTTTTCATAAGTATATAGCCATTGCAGACCATAATGAAATCACTTTCCATTGATTTTAACAAAGCGGAAGCAACATTAGCTTAGATTGGGCTGCGACTCACCACTTAAGTGAATACAAAGACCACTAAAGCGAGAAAAGCTTAACGCAAACTTCTCACCAACTGAGCCGAGTTTCGCTTCAGTAAACGTAAGGTTGAACTCGCCCCCATACTGGCAATCACCACCATTCCCAACACTGGGCCAATCAACCACAGGCTCCAGTTCAACATAGGTCGGATCTCAAACACTTGAGTTTGTAGTAACAATAATACCCCTTGAGCTGCGCACGCGGCGATGAAGCCAGATAATAGACCGAGGATAACAAATTCATAAATCACAGCATTTCTCAATACTTTACCGCTGGCACCTAGAGTGCGTAGAATCACCGTTTGCAGTCGGCGTTCTTGTAACGAGCCCTGCACTTGAGCAAATAGCACTAAACTACTGGCTAACAGTACCACCACCAACACCAATCGAAGCGCCAGTGATACTTGGTCAACCACTTGGCTTAACTGCTGAATCAGAGCCTTCACATCAATTAATACCAAGGTAGGAAAACTCGCCATAGTTTCAGCCATCCAAGCACTTTTATTGGCTGGTAAATTAAAAGAACTCAAATATCCACTTGGAAAAGAGGCCATCACATCTTGACTCAATAGCACAAAGAAATTTGGTTGCATGGTATTCCAATCAACACTGCGAATACTGCTTACCTTTACTTCAAAGGTACTGGCTCCCACCATAAAACGCAGCGTATCACCGAGTTTAATCGCTAAACGCTCGGCAAAATCTTGCTCCACCGAAGCTTGCTGCTGGCTTTGAGGGCTTAACCACTGGCCATCAATTACTCGATTTCGATAGGGTAAGTCTGCAGTGCTACTTAAATTAAGTTCCCGACCAGCCCCACGACGACGCGACGATTCCTTATCTGAATATTCGCCATTGGCTTGCTGACTCACTAGCTCATCATTGATCGCCACTAAGCGCCCACGCAACATCGGAAACAAGGGGCCCAAATTAATATTCTCGGCAGCGAAACGATCGATTAATGGCTGTTTTTGCTGTTGGCTAATATTGTAAACAAAATGGTTAGGAGCCCCGGCCGGCAGTTGTTGCTGCCATTCGCTAATGAGATCCTGTTGAATCACCCACACCACTAAAGCAAGTTTGATGGCAACGGTAAAGCCAATCAACTGAACCCGATTCTGTTTCGCTCTTTTATAAAGCGATGAGACCGCAATTTTAAGGCTCACGTGACCTAAATTGCTTGAACGTTTTTTAAGTAGCCACAGCAATAGCTGGCTGGTTAACAACAGCACCAACACCGCCAATAAACCTACGCCCAATAGAATAAGGCTGAGCGATAAAGATGCGCTATACAACCATAATAAGCCAAACACGCTCAGCAGCATCCATAGGCCGACCCATAACGGCTTCACCACACCATCGTCACTGTCACGACGGATCACCCGCATTGGTGCCACATTAAATAACTGTAAGAGAGTTGGCAAAGTAAAGGCAAAGCCACAAATCAAACCACTACCCACCGCCATCAGATAAGGTTTCAAACCTGCGCTTGGCAAGGTAATGTTAATACTAGCTTCCACATAATTGACCACAGGCCATTGCAAAATGGAGGCAAGTCCCAATCCCAGCAATGTTGATAACAAAACGACGCTAGATAAATGTCCAATGTAAATGCGTCTGATCTGTACTTTACTTGCCCCAACAACTTTAAACATCGCCACCGTATCGTAATGACGTTGACAGTACAGCCTGCTGGCGACCGCAATCGCCACGCAAGCCAACAAAACCCCAATTAAGCCCGCAAGCAATAAAAATTGCTGCGCCTTGGTTAAGGCATTGGCTAGCGGAGAGCTACCACTACTGACGTTAATGAAACGTTGATTATCCGCGAGCAAGGGCTTTAATTGCAGCTCTAAGTCGGCTAAACGAGATTTACTTCCTGCGAACATGTAACGGTAAGATAAGCGACTGCCAGGCTGAACCACCTCGGTTTGAAGCACATCGGCGATATTCATCATGACCCGAGGCGCAGTCATAAATACGCTAAATGGCGCATCTGGTTCATTCACGATACGCCCGGCGATCTTTAATGTCGCCTCGCCTATCTCAATTTGATCCCCAATATTTACGCCAAGCTGATAAAACAAACGTTCGGCTAAATACACTTGTCCTATCGGAACGCCTTTTATCGAGGCACCACCACTGCCAGTCGGCTGTTTACTCACTCGCAACGCCCCCTTCAGTGGATAGTGATTCGACACCGCCTTCACACTCGCCAAAACTAACTTATCATTGGCATATAACATCGATGGAAAGAGCAATTGCTCCGCGTAATCTAATTGTAAGCGGCTTGCTCGCTGCGCCAAATCAAGATCAACGGGATGTCCACTACGAACCAAGCGGTCGGCGGCAATAAAGTCTCCGCTCTTAGAAAAAATGGCCTGTTCTAAACGATCAGTAATACTACTGAACAACCATACTGAGCTCACCGCAAGCACAATAGCAGCGGCAATAATCGTCAGTTCCCCACGCCGCAGTTCAGCACGAAATAAACGCCAAATCAGCTTATTCATCGAAGATTCCTTATCCGTCAATCATTTGCCCAGCTTGTAAGGTTATTTGCCTTGAGCAACGCTCCGCCAAACCTCGTTCATGGGTCACCAAAACTAAGGTCGCGCCCGATTGTTGGTTTAATGCAAATAACAAGTCTTCAATGTTTTTTCCGTTGTCACTATCTAAATTGGCGGAAGGTTCATCCGCAAACAAGACCTCAGGCTGGCAAATAAAGGCTCTCGCAATTGCAACCCTTTGTTGCTCGCCACCAGACAGTTGATTAGGATAATGATGATGGCGCTCGGTTAAGCCCACCTTATTTAGCCACTGTTCCGCCAACTCCTTAGCCTTGGCGATCCCTTTTAATTCTGCCGGTAACATAACGTTTTCCAGAGCAGTTAAGGCTGGAACTAATAAAAACTGTTGAAAAATAAAACCCACTTTATCGCGTCTTAAACGTGCCCGTTGTTCTTCATCTAAGGCCGACAATTTTTCGCTGCATAATTCAACCTCTCCCTGGCTGGCGCTATCCAAGCCAGCTAAAATACTGAGTAAGGTAGTTTTTCCTGAACCAGATGCGCCCACAATGGCAAGTGATTCTCCTTGGTTAATTTGCACATTGATATCTTTTAATAAGCTCAAACTCCCATTTGGAGTGGCAACCTGATGATTGAGTCCAGTTGCATTTATGATTATCTTAGAGGGAGACGACTGTGATTCTACTGACATAAATAGGTACTCGATAATGATTGTTACTCGGAAAACTGGGTATTACGTATTCAGCTTATTGCTGGTTTTACTCTGTTTGACAATAAATACCAAAGCTAGAGCAAATACCAAATCGATGTTAATCCTCGGTGATAGTTTAAGTGCCGCCTACGGTATGACCCTTGAGCAAGGCTGGGTATCACTCACTGAACAACACTATCGAGACAACAATAAGCCGTTATACTTGATTAATGCAAGTATCAGCGGTGAAACTAGCGCCGGTGCTTTACGAAGATTACCAAGTTTATTAGCAGAACATCCTGTCGATTGGCTACTTATTGAGCTTGGTGGTAACGATGGCCTACAAGGCCAAGCGATTAACAGTATCTCCGATAATCTTACAGCAATGGTGCAACTCGCCAAGCAGCAAGGTATACAAGTGGCGGTGATGCAAATCCGCATTCCGCCAAACTATGGCAAACGTTACACCACTGCCTTTGAAAGCTTATATAAAACGCTGGCAGAACAACAGCAGATCAATTACTTACCTTTTTTTATTGAAGATATTGCGACCCAAAGCGAATTGATGCAAAACGATGGGATCCATCCCAATCAGCAGGCGCAAGCCTTGATTAGTCGGCGGATGCAGCAGCAATTACTTGAATTAGTTCAAGATTAGCCACAGTAACTTTAAATAATTAATGCTTCTAGACACGGCTCATTCGTCCGTAAAACAGTCAATTAATTAGACCGAGCTGACGCTGATAACCGACAAGCTTGATTTGAATCAGAACGCTCAATTGTCCATCAATCAGTTTGTGGTAACTATATTTGAATGTGAAACCAAGCTTATGCCCGAAATTAAGCAATTGAGGTGAAGGCTTTACAGGCCTAAGCTGTTTGGGCGAAACCGCGAGATGGTTGAAGTAAACGAGAGAGAGGCATGACCCGATCGTGCATCACTTTAATGGCTTCAAATTGACCTAAACTTTTACGCGGGTCCAATTGCAAGCCTGCTTCAATGGTCATCACCGTATAGCTTTGCTCACTGCGCTCAACAATCACACAGCGACTATGCGCGTAATCACTTTGTAGTACCACCAGTTGACCCAATTGCAAATCGCTTTGCTGAACGGTGCCGATACTCTTGAAAAACCAACTTTGCGGCATCAACGGTTTAAGAAACTGCGCGGCGGCTAAAGCATTTAAACAAATTTGAACTTTAATCGCTTCAGACCAATTAACCTCTTCTAATTGCTCTAAAAATTGATAATAAAGCTGAGTCTGTTCGGTCGTGAAAGGACTGTCTTCTTGAGCATGTAGAACACAACGCTTTTTACACAACTTAGACACAAACAGCATATTAGGCCCCAAGTCCAGAGTCATTACTCCTTTATTGGTATCAAACATCCAGTGCCATTGTTTATTAGGTTGTATTAACATTTTAAAAAGACAGATCTATCCATGTGAGTTCACTTAATAAACAAATGTACTACGTGAACTCAATAATAACAAATAAATTTAAAACTTTTTTATATAACTTTGGAAATCTGCTTAATTAATTCGGGACCTTTATAAATAAATCCACTATATATTTGAACTAGTTTGGCTCCCGCTTCCATTTTTTCTTTTGCAGCCATCCCTGAGTCTATTCCGCCAACACCAATGATCGGGATCTTCGATTTTAAATAATGATCTAATTTACGAATAACTTCTGTCGATTTTAATTGCAAAGGACGCCCGCTTAAACCTCCAGCCTCACTAGCATGGTTCATCCCCTCAACCATTGAGCGCTCTAGGGTGGTATTGGTTGCAATCACCCCATCTAATTTATAACGGATCAGACTGTCACTAATTTGTTCAATTTCCGCTTCTGATAAATCAGGTGCTATTTTAATCAACAGTGGTACATGTTTATTATATTGTTGGCTAAGTTGATCTTTTCGCTCAGTAAGATCCTTTAATAGATCTTCTAGCGCTTCACCATATTGTAAGGATCTTAAACCGGGAGTATTTGGACTAGAAATATTAACTGCGATATAAGAGGCATGGGCAAAGGCTTTATTCATACCGATTAAATAATCGTCTTTACCATTTTCAACAGGCGTATCAAAGTTTTTACCAATATTGATCCCAAGGATCCCTTTGAACTGGCTCTGCTCAACCTGATTGATTAAATAATCGATCCCTTTATTATTGAAGCCCATTCGATTAATTAAACCTTCGGCTTCTAATACCCTAAAAATACGAGGCTTTTCGTTACCTGACTGGGCGCGAGGGGTCACCGTTCCAACTTCTATAAACCCAAAACCCATTGCAGCAAAAGCTTGAATACACTCGCCATTCTTATCTAAACCAGCCGCTAAGCCGACCGGATTAGGAAACGTAAGTCCCATTAGTTCTACTGGGTTGGCTGGAACTTGTTGGCGGTACAGTCTGTCAAGTAAGGTTCCGCCAGTACGCTTAAACATCTCGATAGTCAGATCATGAGCGGATTCAGGATTTAGTTGAAAAATTAGTTTACGAGCGAGTGGGTAATACATTTAGACTCCTAGTATAAGACCCCCGAAGATGCAGGGCTTCGGGGGCAGTATTTTATACTAGTTTACCGAGCAATTTAAATTTAATAGATTCAATTCCCTTAATAATACTGAAAATTTCGCAAATTCATGGATATTTCCGGTTTTGAAGTCGGCCAACATCTGATTCCAGCGAAGCAAAAGGCTCTCGTGAGCGGCTAACCAATCATCCAAAGCATTTTCACTTTCCATCTGAGTCGCCCATTTTAGAGCACTCATGGTGAGCTGCCGTTGTTGCCAATCGAGATCTTCTCTAAAAGAAGAACGCGCTAAGGCCTGCCAATGGTTATCTACCGCTTGGATATTAATTTGCTCTAAGAACCAATGTAAGCCGATATTTGCACCAAGATTAAAGTACAGTCTTGCCACCGCAACAATATCTTGCTCGCCTTGTTCAGCAATCTCGGTGAGGTCTAAGATAGAAAACATCGAATCCATCTTGGCCATGGTACTCGCTAACTCTGCTGGCACATGCTGCTGCTGCAGTTTATCTGCTTGCTGATTTACCAAGTCCACCTCATCGCTGGCAAGTACGTCCAGTAACTGCTGATGTAGTTGCAAATAACTCGGGCGATAACGTTCTATTTGCTCTGCGATGGTCAAGGAGCGATCTCTTAGTGTTAAGAAACGTCGCGTGGCTCGACGTATATTCCTGCGCAAGCTGTTAATCATGCTTAATTGAAGTTGCGCATTCACTCGATTATCCAAGGCTTCAATTTGCTCATAAAGCTCCCATGCGCCAAAGACTTCACAAGCAATCATATAACAAGTACAAATTTCTGCGGCGCTCGACCCCGTTTCTTCAATCAGGCGAGTGACAAAGTTAAAGCCAACATCATCGACCACTTGATTCGCCAAACGAGTCGCCACAATCTCTTGGCGAAGTGGATGCTGATGCATCTGTTCAACATAACGTTGCTGCAATAAAGCAGGGAAAGACTTAATCAAAGTTTGACTGAGATAGGGATCCTCGGTTACTTCGGACACATTAAACCATTCTTTCAAGGCCATTTTGCCATAAGCAACCAACACCGCTAATTCGGGTCTGGTGAGCCCTTGACCATTTGCCTCTCGCTCTAATAACTCTTCATCGCTAGGCAAAAACTCTAAACTTCGGTTTAAGCGCCCTTCCCGCTCTAAAATATGCATAAAACGGCTAACTTCTTTAACGGTACTCTCACCAAGTTGTTCCGTCGCACTGATCGATTGACTCTGACGATAGGCATTTTCTAATACAATAAGTGACACATCTTCGGTCATTTCAACTAACAATTTGTTACGTTGTTTTTCTGTAAGATCACCATTTGTCACCAAGCCATTGAGCAAAATTTTAATATTCACTTCATTATCGGAGCAATCTACACCACCCACATTATCGGTGAAATCGGTATTAATTCGACCGCCATTCTCGGCAATTTCAATACGGCCAAGCTGAGTAATCCCAAGATTCCCCCCTTCACCAACAATTTTCGCGCGAAGTTGCTTACCATTGATCCGCAACGAATCATTAGCGCGATCACCAACGTCGGTATTGGATTCGGAACTGGCTTTGATATAAGTCCCAATACCACCGTTCCAAAATAAATCAACAGATGCACATAGGATCAACTGAATCAAAGCATTTGGCGTAACATTGCTTAGTTTGGTATCGAGTAGACGCTGAATTTCAGGGCTTAGCTTAATCGACTTAGCACTACGTAAGAAAATGCCTCCACCTTCAGAGATTAAACTGTTGTCGTAGTCTTGCCATGAGGAACGCGGTAATTCAAATAGCCGTTTACGTTCTTGGTAAGAACGCGCTGCATCAGGACTGGGGTCAATAAAGATATGCATATGGTTGAAGGCAGCAACTAAACAGGTATGTTCCGAAAGCAACATCCCATTCCCAAATACATCACCTGCCATATCCCCAACTGCGACACAGCTAAAGTCGGTGGTTTGACAATTTACGCCAATTTCTCGGAAATGACGTTTTACCGACTCCCAAGCCCCTCGAGCAGTAATCCCCATACCTTTATGATCGTAACCGTTACTGCCACCGGATGCGAAGGCATCCCCCATCCAGAATTGATACTCCTGACTAATTTGGTTGGCAATGTCAGAGAAAGTTGCGGTACCTTTATCGGCGGCCACCACCAAATAAGGATCATCAGGGTCACGTCGAACCACTTGGGGAGGCGCAATGATCTCTCCCTTAATATTATTATCGGTAATATCCAATAAACCGCGAATAAAGGTGCGATAACACTGTTTGCCTTCGGTTAACCAAGCATCTCGATCACTCGGCGCAGGCAAACGCTTACAAACAAAACCACCTTTAGCACCGACTGGTACGATCACCGTGTTTTTCACCTGTTGAGCTTTGACTAGACCCAGTACCTCAGTTCTAAAGTCTTCACGTCGATCAGACCAGCGCAGTCCACCTCGAGCAACTTTACCTCCCCGTAGGTGAACCCCTTCGACTCTCGGCGAATAAACAAAAACTTCGAACATTGGCACAGGCTGCGGCATATCCGAAATTTGCCGTGGGTCAATTTTAAAGGAGATATAGTCTTTAACTTGTTTGTCTGCAGTAAGCTGGTAAAAATTGGTCCGTAAAGTTGCTTTAATCATCTCTAAGTAACGACGAATAATTCGGTCATCATCTAGGTTTTCGACACCATCCAACAAACTAATTAACTTCGCTTCTATCTTTTCTTCGGTCTTTTCAGAACGCTTTAGACTGGGATTAAAACGACGATGGAATAAATCCATTAATAAGGTAGATATTTGCGGGTAACTTGCGAAGGTTTCTTCAATATAGCTTTGGTTAAAATTACTGCCGATCTGACGCATATACTTCGCGTAGGCTCTCAGTAAAGCAACATTTCTACCGGACACTTGCGCAGCCAAAACCAAGCGATTGAAACCGTCGTTTTCAAGCTGTCCAGACCAAATTTCAGCAAAGGCTTGTTGGAAATTATCACGATTTTTTTCGATGTCCAAAGCTTGTTCGCCCACAAACAACATCGAAAAGTCCAACAACCAATATACTTTATTATCGCTGCTGGTTAAGCGATATGGTGTTTCACCAATCACCCGCAAGCCCATATTTTCTAACATCGGTAATACATCAGAAAGATGTAACGGTTCATTCAAATGAAATAATTTTAAGCGGACATGATTGTTATTAATATTCTCTTCTTGGGGCCGATAGAACAACATCCCCAATTGATTCTCATCACTGAGTTCTTCAAATTGCATGATATCGGCAACAGCCGAACCCGGTAGCACGTCTTCTTTATATGAACGAGGAAAAGCACTTTGATATTTACTGCTTAATTGAATCGCACGCTCTTCACCGAAATTAGATACCAAAGAATCTGATAAACGGTCTTCCCAGGTTCTAGCGGCTTCAATTAGGTTGGTTTGTAACTGGCTCAAATCAAACTCCTGATTGCTATTTTCTACTCTCACTAGATAGTGAGTGCGCGCCATTGAGCCTTCGGTGTAATAGGTTGTAAATTCGACTTCTTCCGTGGATTTAAAGTGTTGCTTGAATATCTCTTGGCTATCTATCCTTAAAGCCGTGTTATAACGGTCTTTGCTGGTATAAACCAAGCAAGAGTAGAAACGCCCGTATAAATCTTTTCGCACAAACAACTTCACTAAGTCGCGCTCTTGAATTTGCTCGACACCTAAACCAATATCCAACAATTCCTCTTCACTCGCCTGGATCAACTCATCTCTGGGATAAGTTTCCATAATATTCAGCAATGACTTATATGCATGAGACCCTTCGGGTAGAGCCGAGTTAACCATAATTCGAGCAAGCTTTTGATTAATCAAGGGGATTTCTAGAGGACTGCGATTATAGATAGAAGAAGCATATAAACCGACAAAACGATGCTCTCCAATCACCTGACCCGCTTTATTAAAAACTTTAATCCCAACGTGATCGATATAAGCGGGACGATGCACTCGCGACTTATGATTACTCTTGTTCAACACCAACGGCGTCTGATTCGTCGCCAGTTCACGACCGGCCTCGGTATAGCTCGATAAAGAGACTACCTGACTCGTCACGTATTCTCGGTAGAGACCTAAACTGCCTTCGTCATCGGGAATCAACTGAAAGTCCCCTTTCACTTCTTTGAGTGCGTAGTGACGATAACCCATCAGCGTAAAGTTGTGATCAGACATCCACTCTAAAAAAGCACAGCTCTGAGCTAGTAAATAGTTGTCTATTGGCCCTTTAGTTTTGGCCAAGTCTGCGGTGACATCAATTAACTTTTGCAGCATCACCTGCCAATCATTAACCACCACTGCGACTTCGTCCAAGACCTTACTCAGTTCGTTACTCAACTTACGCAAGGCTGTTTCGTCGCTTTGGCGGTCAACTTCAATCATGAATATGGTTTGATTGCCAAACTCACTATGCTGCACGTCATATACAGCGGTCACTTGATTATTCTCATCGCGGTCTAAACGCATTGGTTGATGCAATAATAAGTGAGTATTAATGCCACTGCGAACCAAGGCCATTCGAACCGAATCAACTAAAAACGGTGAATCTGGTACAACAATTTCGATAATCGTGTGGGTAGATTGCCAACCGTGACGGCTTAACTCAGGGTTATAGACTTTAATATGTCGGTCACAAGTTTTCGTAAGATTTAGCGTATTCCATAAGCCAACTCCGACCCCATATAAGTCGCTGTCACTGCGATTGGCCAGGTCGTCACTGCCTAGCCCAGAAAACAGCCGAGTTAAAAACTGCTCAGCTAAGGGCGCCGCCCTTGCATCCAGTTTCTGGTTAACAATTTGATAGACTTTCTTAAGTAATACGGAGGCGTGTTGCTGCGCTCTTGTCATAACGCATTCCTTTTCTAAGTAGAGTAATATTATTATTGTGTAAAACAACAGCTTATTGTTTATTTGAGTGTAGTCCGGTTTAAAAATTAATCGAAAAATAACTCGAACAACTACAGCGGCAATTAAACCATGTTTTTACATATATTCAACATTGTTCACTAGATTTTTTGAAGAGATATGAATTTATTTTGGTTATCGGTCGATAATACAAAACGACCGCTAATGCCTGAAGCATTTAAAAAGGACAAAAAACGCAACGCGGGAATTTGCACCCGCGTGCCTTTATCATCAACAGCGATCACCGAACGGGCACTACCTCGGTAGACCCGCTCAAACTCCAGATATGAAATATGTAAATTAAAATAATACTGTTTCATACTGAAAACGATACTGATTAAGCTCTGAGTTGTTGTAAACCATTGGTGACTTTTTCATAAAGATCTTTACTCAAGTCTGGCAAATCTGCTAAACGTTGTAATTGCTCAATAATCAAGTCTTTACGTGGTTGATCAAGTTTTACCGTTTGGATCAAAGGTGTAATCAAGCGCGATGCCACTTGTGGGTTTTGTTGATTTAAGATACACAAAACATCGGTTAAATAACAATAGCCAGAACCATCTTTTGCGTGAAACTTTCGAAGGTTATTATTTACAAAACTTCCAATTAAGGCGCGAACACGGTTGGGATTTTCCATGCTAAAGCTCGGATGTTCGGTGAGGGCTTTAACCCGAGCGAGACTATCTCCTTGTGCAAAATTAGCCTGTAAGGCAAACCATTTATCCATGACTAAACCATCATGTTGCCAGTGTTGCTCATAATCATCAAACATCTGCTGCCGCTGCTCAATTTGGGCATTGTTAGCCGCTGCCATTGCCGCCAGCTTATCGGTCATTAATGAACTCTCAAAATAGGCTGCCAAGACCACTTCTGGCTTAATATATGCCACATACTGTAAGCAAGCGGCACGCAAAGAGCGCCACGCGATATCAGAATGCGCCAGAGTTTGCTGCTCAGATCCGGCACATAAACGCTCAAGGGATACAAATTCTTCACTTAAACAATTGGCCAGTACAGAAATAAAGAAGTCTCTCGACTCAGCAATCGCATCGACATCCACCGCAGCAAAGCTATCGGCGATTTCGTTTTCACTACTAATCGTTAATAATTCAGCCAATAAACCATTATCGAGCTGACGATCATTGAGTAATTGTCGGAAGGTTTCAACAATTTCATCGGCAACATTCAGCGTTTGGCCCTGCTGTAACAGCCCAACCGCTTGCTGCATCCAACGTGCGACTAACTTTTGCATGCCATCCCAACGAGCAAAAGTATTACTCGCATGGTTAATGATCAGTAACAATTCAGTTAGTGAATAATCCATTTCTAGTTTTACAGGTGCAGATAAATCTTGCAGCAATACCACGGTTGGTTGGCTAGTGATGCCATCAAATACCCAGCTTTGCTCAGCCGATGTTAACTCAAGCACTGAAGATAGCGTTTGCCCTTGAGCAGTAAGCGCTAAACTTTGACCATCACTGGCTAATAACTCGATAGACACCGGAATATGTAAGGCCTGCTTTTGCGTTTGATCTGCGGTGGCCGCAGTATGTTGCGAAATACTAAGATTAAACTGCTGCGCTTGTTTATCGTAATTGCCAATGGCATTTAAAATAGGGGTACCCGACTGGCTGTACCATAACTTAAATTGGCTAAGATCTTTGCCGCTGGCATCTTGCATCGCATTCACAAAGTCATCGCAGGTGACTGCTTGTCCGTCGTGACGCTCAACATAAGTTTTCATCCCAGCTTGAAAGGCCGCTTCACCTAATAAGGTGTGTAACATGCGGATCACTTCTGCGCCCTTTTCGTAAACTGTTAAAGTGTAGAAATTATTCATTTCAATCACCTTATCAGGGCGAATTGGGTGGGCCATTGGTCCCGCATCTTCGGCAAACTGATGACTACGTAAAATACGTACATTTTTGATCCGATTGACGGCCCTTGAGCCCAAATCAGAGCTGAATTCTTGATCTCGGAATACCGTCAAGCCTTCTTTTAAAGAGAGTTGAAACCAATCTCTACAGGTAATTCGGTTACCGGTCCAGTTATGAAAATACTCGTGACCAATGACCGCTTCTATGCCTAAGAAATCACTATCGGTGGCGCTCTGTTTGTTCGCTAGAACATATTTTGAATTAAAGACATTAAGGCCTTTATTTTCCATCGCGCCCATATTGAAGAAATCGACAGCTACAATCATATAAATGTCGAGATCATATTCTAAGTTAAAACGTTGCTCGTCCCACTTCATCGCCTCTTTCAGGGATTGCATCGCGTGTTCACTACGATCCAAATTACCCTTATCAACAAATAACTCGAGCGCAATCCGCCGCCCCGATTGGGTAACAAAACTGTCTTCAAGTAAATCAAAGTCACCCGCAACTAAGGCAAACAAGTAACATGGTTTGGGAAATGGGTCTTGCCAACGCACCCAGTGTTTACCATTGTCGAGGTCGCCCTGCGCTACCTTATTACCATTAGCGAGTAGATAAGGATAAGCAGCTTTGTCAGCAATAATTTTAGTGTGATAGGTCGCTAAAACATCTGGCCGATCGAGGAAGTAGGTGACCCGTCGAAATCCTTCGGCTTCACACTGAGTACAAAAAGCATTCCCTGACTGATACAAACCTTCGAAGGCCTTGTTTTCGACTGGATTAATTTGAGTCACAATTTCTAAATCGAAACTTGCCGGCAAGTTACTCAACACTAATTGACTGTCAGTAACGTGGTAATCGGTGTGTGCTTGCTGATTGACCTTGATGGACAGCAGTTGCAGCTTTTCCCCATCTAAGACTAAATCTTCGGCGGAGGCATCGACCCGAAGCACCTTGGATACCGCTGTCACCTTAGTATGATTAGGCTCGAGGTCAAATTCTAAATCCACCTGCTCGATGGTATATTGAGGTGCTTGATAATCTGCACGATATTTAGCGACGGGTTGGGCTGCTAGTTCTGCCATGACTCTTCCTTTTAGTAGAAATTCAAAAATAAACTAAAACGTGTTTAAGTCGGTTTATCTTCAGTCGTAAAATTGTAATAAACGCTCAGGTTTAAAAAAACCATTTTAAAACAATATGCTGATGAATCTAAACTAAAAAAGCGACATCAATGAGTACTTGGGCAAAGAAGTGTCAATCGAGTGACTACAATCGTAAAAGATAAACAGACCGAGTTGTATTGTAAGAGATATTGGCGACTGCTGCTAACGATTTTAAAGGGACTAAAAAGCAAAAAGTCGGCCTAAGCCGACTTATCAGGTGTTGTATATCAAAATGCCAGCAAACCAACGGCGTTTAAAAACACCAGTGCAATGGCAATTGGAGAAATAAAACGAACACTCTTCATGAACAAGCTAAAGTTACGGCTTTTCATACCAATGCCCTGTTTAACACGCTCCCCCTGCATCATCCAACCGACAAATATAGTGATGAGTAATCCGCCTAATGGTAGTAATACGCTTGCCGTTAGATAATCAAGGATCTCAAAAAAGTTGCTTCCCATGGGCCCGGCATCTATCTGTGCAAATTCCCAACCACTAAATGAAGCAATCGTTCCCAAACTGAGTAGCCAAACGGCGAAGCCAGCAATAACGGCGGCAACGTTACGACGTAAGCCGCGACGCTCAACCAAGTAAGCAGCACTCGATTCAAGCAAGGCGATTGCAGAAGTAAATGCAGCGACCACCACCATCACAAAGAATACCACAGAGACAAGCGATCCCATTGGCATGGAGCCAAAAGCAATCGGTAATGACACGAACAATAAACCGGGTCCTGCACTCGGCTCAATACCGTGAGCAAACACAATAGGATAAATAGCTAAACCAGCCATCAGCGCAACCACGGTATCGGCAATCGCGATATAAATAGAAGTTTTAGCTATCGAAGTGCCTTCAGGCAAGTAAGCACCGTAGATCATCATGATCCCAGATGACAAGCTGAGGGTGAAGAAAGCATGACCGAGAGCTATCATCACGCCATGAACAGTTAATTTAGAAAAATCAGGTTTAAACATAAAATTAACTGCGGCAGCAAAATCACCGGTCACTGCGGCATAAACCATAATCATTGCCAACAATACAAACAACGCAGGCATCAACAAATAGACCACCCGTTCTAAACCCTTAGTGACCCCCTTTGCTAAGACCAGAATGGTTGCCCCAATCACAATGCTTGCCCACAAGGTGAGTTGCAAAGGATCTGAAGTTAAAGCACCAAACATTGCTCCAACTTGCTCAGCATTACCTGCAGCTGCCGAGATATCTCCTGATAACGATTTAAATACATAAGCCACTGCCCAGCCAGCAATCACAATGTAAAAGCTTAACACCAAGAACCCAGCCAATACCCCCATGCCACCAATAAATGCCCAATGTTTAGAACGTCCATGTTCAAGCGCTACTTTCGCGACCGCGTTGGCTGGTGTAGAACGCCCTTGTTTACCTAAGTAAACCTCTGCCATCATCACCGGAATGCCGATGAACATAATGCATAAAAGGTAAACGAGTACGAAAGCACCGCCGCCGTTCTCTCCCATGATATAGGGAAACTTCCAGATATTACCAAGCCCTACTGCGGCCCCTGTTGCCGCTAAAACGTAGGCAAAATTACTCGACCAGCGATTATTCACTGAGGTGTTATTACTCATATTTTCTCTTAATAATTGTGTATGCGAATTGCGTTCTTGTTATTGGCCGCAGATCTAAGCATAAAGCACATGTAAATTACAGAAAAAATGAATCTTTATGCTAATAATCAGGGGTCTATCTCCATATACAATCTAGTAAAGACTCAGTAATGAGTATTAAACGCTGAATGTTCATGCATATACAAAGCATGTTTCTAATTGAGAGCTTGCCACTGCTTTTCCAACCAATCTCTCTCATAAACTAATATTGGATGCACTACACGACGCTCTTTCACGGCTTGGCGCTGTTGTTCGTTGAGAGCAACCCCATTGCTCATAAATACAAACGGGCTTAGGTGACCTTGTTTTTCAATAAATCCAACTAGGTTCATCACGCCTGTCACATAACCACTTTTAGCGTGAATATGATGTTTTAACGGAGATTTGGTGACACTGCGGCGATATTTAAGCGTGCCATTTTCTCCAGCGATGGCGAGTATACTAGGCAAAACTTGTAGTTGCGGGTCTGTTTGCCAGCGTTGCAAAAGCTGGTATAACAACTCGGCACTAATCAAGTTCTCCCGTGACAACCCCGAGCCATCACGCATCACGACCTGACTCACATCCAAACCCAAAGCAGTCAATTGAGCCAAAACAATTTTACTCGCAACTGCGTAACTCGTTTTACGTCCTTGTGCTGCGGCTAGACTTTTAAAAATACTATCTGCGGTCAAATTGTCAGACTCAACCAACATAAATTTCAGTAAATCGATCAGCGGTACTGACTGATGTGTAAAAACTGTTGGAAACGGAGCTAACCGAGAACGATATTGTATTTGTCCGCTATACTTCGCCCCCAGTTGCGCCAGCACTCGGCCTAGCTTCAACGAAAAGTAACGATGCTCATCGGTAATCGAAAAGCGTAATGGCATCATTTTGGCATTTTTTGGTATACAGCCTAAAAGCTGGTAGTGATTATGATCTTTAACCACCAGACGTTGTTCACAATCTGCAGTATCAGCCGCCACCGTCATAATTTGATTGTCCATATTAAGCAAGCTCGGATCACTAATATGTAAATCACTCAATTGCCCGATTTTACCTGGTTTCAAATTGCCATTAATACAATTGCCATCAATATTCAGTGCCGATACTGGCGAAGCAAAACAAATCCCAATATCGTTCCACACCTGACCACGACTGCGATTGTGACCACTAAAGACACCATCGTCGATGGTGATTGAATGAATTTTTTTGCCATAACGGCTGAAGGCTCTGGTCAGTAATGCATTCAGATCTTTGCTGCTTAAACTAGGATCGCCACTCATATGAAGGTGAAGGTCTAAGCCCTGCTCGTTCTGCTTCACACTGAGTTGAGTATTAAAACGAAAATCTGCGCCTAAAATTTTCATTGCAGCAGTTGCCGTTACAATTTTTAAGGTACTGGCAGGCACCAGTAACTGTTGGCTATTCGCCTGACTGACTGGTCCAATATAACTAAGTGTTGCGCCCCGTAAGGGCTTTGTCTCGGCTTGCGATAAACCACAAACCAACAATAGAGAAATAACAAGAAGGGGAAAAAAACGCATCTTAACTCGCAGTGCACCAATGGTACCGAGAGTATATAAAAAAAGGTGAAACTAAGTTCACCTTTTCCTATTAATTTTAGCGATTATTGCTATTGAGCAATCAACTCTAAACGCATTGCTCGTTGACGCACAAAACTACGCTTAAGATGATTAAAAGTTTTCTCTGGCATACCGCTAGGTAACTCAACCGTTGAATAACTATCAAATAGCTTCACGCTACCAATGTAATCGCTACTAATGTTGGCTTCGTTAGCAATAGCACCTACGATATGCTTGGTTTGTACACCATGCTCACGACCGGCATCAACCCGATAGGTATTCATTTCAACATCTGCAGTACGACGTTTACGTTTGGTCGCACCCGCTTCAGAACGACTAGGACGTTCGCCTCTTTCACCGCCGCGTGCACTGCGTTCACCACGAGGGGCCCGCTTCCGATCACCTCGGTCGTTACCAGCGAAACGAGCTGAACGAGGTTCAGGATCGGCTGGCAGCTTGAATGGTCGTGCTAACTGACTTTGGAACAATAAGGCGGTGGCTAATTCCAATTCGGTCATACCAAGATTGGTCGCCAACTCACTAGCGATTGCTTGATAATCTTCTAACTTGGTATTTTGCACCGCGCTTGCTAATTTCTCTTGAAAACTTGCAATACGTTGCTTTTCGATTTGTTCGCGGGTAGGCAACTCCATCGCTTCAATTTTTTGGCGTGTGGTACGCTCGATATTACGCAACAAACGCTGCTCACGATAACCCACAAACATGATTGCCTTACCACTACGTCCGGCTCGACCCGTACGGCCAATGCGGTGGACGTAAGCCTCGGCGTCATAAGGAATATCGAAGTTAACCACGAGGCCAATACGCTCTACATCTAGACCACGTGCAGCAACATCGGTTGCAACAACAATATCTAACTTACTCGATTTTAAACGAGTAATCGTACGCTCGCGCATAGTTTGATTCATATCACCATTTAAAGCGGCAACACTAAAGCCCTTCGCTTCGAGGCGCTCAGCAATTTCAGTGGTCGAACTTTTGGTACGCGAAAAGATAATCGCAGCACCATCACTATTCACTTCAAGGATCCGAGCCAAAGCTTCTATTTTGTTTAAACCAGCAACATTCCAATAGTATTGGTCAATGTTAGACACTGTTTGCGTCTTGTTGGCAATTTTTACTTCTTTCGGAGCTGACATGTAGTTCTTAGTCAGATTTTTAATTGCTGGCGGCATGGTTGCTGAAAACAACGCTGTTTGGCGTTCTTTTGGCATGTCACGCATGATGCGTTCGACATCATCAATAAAGCCCATACGCAACATTTCGTCGGCTTCATCTAATACTAAGGCTCTAAGTTGATCTAACTTCAACTTACCACGTTCTAAGTGGTCAATCGTACGTCCTGGTGTTCCTACAATAATTTGAGGGCCACGACGCAGTTCTTTAATTTGTTGTCCATAATCGGCACCGCCATAAATGGCAAGTACGCGTAAACCAGGTACATGACGGCTAAAGTCTTTAATTGCATCCGCAACCTGATTCGCCAATTCGCGAGTTGGTGCTAACACCAACATCTGCGGCACATTTAATTGTGGATCAAGCTTTGCGATTAAAGGCAAAGAAAAAGCTGCAGTTTTACCCGTTCCGGTCTGCGCTAAGCCAAGTACATCGTGTCCTTCCAGCAGTAATGGAATGGTTTTTTCCTGAATTGGAGACGGCGTCTCAAATCCAATCTCGGCAATTGCTTTTAAAATTGTTTCAGGGAGAGCAAATTGCTCAAAACTCGTACTGCTGGATTCTGTCATATTTGGCCCACGATTATTTAAAGGATGCGCACTATACGCTTTTGATCACAAAATGTCTCATTGATTTTAGCTTTTTATGGAAAAATTTTAAGCAACTTGATATGAGACAAAAAAAACCACTCGAATAAAGAGCGGTTGATTCCTTCAATTAGAGCTGAATATTAGTCTATTCAGCCTCACTTTCTGGCGCAGGATGTTTTGCCGCCGTATCTTTAATTAAAGGGTGTAATTCGCCACTGCGGAACATCTCCATCACGATGTCACAACCGCCAACTAATTCGCCTTCAACCCACAGTTGTGGGAAAGTTGGCCAATCAGCATAGTTAGGCAGTTCAGCGCGAATGTCAGGGTTTTGCAAAATATCGACATAGGCAAAACGTTCACCACATTGCATTAAAGCTTCAACCGTTTGCGCTGAGAAACCACAACTAGGGAACTTCGGAGAACCTTTCATGTAGAGTAGGATCGGGTTTTCAGCAATTTGCTGCTTAATTTTATCAACAGTTTCCATTTTAAAATTCTCTAATTTTTTACACTAAGTCTATTCTAGGTGCTATGACTATACCGTAGCAAAAAAAATCTCTGATTTCACCACTTTGAGCTAGATCAATATTTTTTAATATTTTTGCTTTTCCGCCTACTGTTGTAATGCTAAACTAGTTTGTAAAGTTTTTACTATATAAAATATTGTGCTGTTGCTTCAGCCAATTATTACAAGGAGAGAGAAACATGGCTTTTACACTACCTGAACTACCTTATGCACAAGACGCGTTAGAACCGCACATCTCTGCTGAGACCTTATCTTTCCACTACGGTAAACACCACAATACCTATGTGGTAAAACTAAATGGTTTAATCGAAGGCACTGATTTAGCTGAGAAAAGTTTAGAAGAAATCGTTAAAAATTCCACTGGCGGCGTATTTAACAACGCAGCGCAAGTTTGGAACCATACCTTTTACTGGAACTGCTTGGCGCCAAATGCTGGCGGTCAACCAAGTGGAGCACTTGCAGCAGCCATTGACGCAAGTTTTGGTTCTTTCGAAGAATTTAAAGCGAAATTTACCGATAGCGCAGTCAACAACTTTGGCTCCAGCTGGACTTGGTTAGTCAAAAATGCTGACGGCAGTCTCGCGATCGTAAATACCAGTAATGCAGCTACACCACTGACTGACGAAACGGTTACGCCAGTGCTAACCTGTGACTTATGGGAACATGCTTACTACATCGATTACCGTAACGTTCGCCCTGATTACCTCAATGCATTCTGGGCATTGGTAAACTGGGAGTTTGCCTCAGCAAATTTTGCTTAAGCAAAAAAGCTTGCTAAGGACCAAGGGCGCTAATCAGCGCCCTTTTTATTTTTGTCACTGTGTCCTAAATTCATTTCCGGTGCGATCAGGTCGCGTACTCGTTGCTTTAGAATTTTAGCTTCCGGAAAACCTTCATCAGCCACTCGACACCAAATCAATTTTCCATCGAGGTAAATTTGAAAACGTCCTTTACTCGCTGGTTTTAAAGCCACTTCTGCCAACTCTTGTGAAAATGTCGTAAGTAGCTCTTGACTCAACCAAGAGGCGCGTAATAACCAACCACACAAACTACAATAATAAATTACGACGCGAGGCTGGTCTTTTGATTGTTGTAATGCCAACGTTATTTCCCTTTTTGTAACTCACTCATATGACTCAGCACTCTTTTTAAGGAAATTGGATATTTAGTGCCCAATTGCTGAGCAAACAGCGATACCCGCAGCTCTTCTATCATCCAGCGAAGTTCTTGACCCTGTTCATTATATATGGGTAAGGCTAAGACTTGTTCCCGTTCAACCGCCGTTTCAATTTGTTGCATGGCTAAACGGTCTTTATGCGCGTCGATCGCTAATTTTTCCAAGCGCTTTTCAATTGCTTTTAAATAACGCTGTAAATCGGCTAAACGCGCTACGCCAACCTCTCGCACGAATCCTTTATAAACCAATCTAGCAAGCTGCGCTTTAATATCAGCATGAGCCATCACTCGATCAAAACCGACTTTACCTTTCAAGGACTTATTAATTTGGTAATGCAAACTTAAAATTTTCTCTACCTGTACGACTACAGCTAAAGTTTCAGTTGCCAACTCGGCCCGTACGGTATCACATAAGGCAACAAAGTCCGCTTGATTATCCACCGGCTGTAGTCGCGAGTATTTGTCGATGACCGCTAAACAACAGTCATCCAATAACACATCAACCCGACCAAAAGGATTAAAGTACAAACCAAGTTTGGCTTTATTAGGCAGATGCTGCTGCAAATAACTCAGCGGTGAAGGAATATTCAGTTGCAATAACTTACTTAAGCCACGTGACTGACTCCAACTCGCTTCTTCGGCTTTATCAAACAACTTAAGGGCCACTGTTTTCCCCTCATCCACCAATGCCGGATAAGCGGTTATTTGATAACCTTGACGTTGTTCTTCTATCATCGTCGGCAACTCACCAAAGCTCCATTGACTAACACTCGCTTGCTCGGCGAACGCACTAGGCGCAATTTCAGCAAGCGTTTGCTCAACTTCGTCCTGAAGTTTGGTTTGCAATACTTGATAACTTCGCCCCTGAGAAACGACTTTACCTTGATCATTCACCACCTTAAAGTTGACCTTAAGATGGTCTGGTACAGCATCTAGATTCCAGGCATCCTCGGGGATCTTACAGCCGGTCATTCTGAGTAATTGCTTGGTCAATATTGGTAACAACTCGCCTTCGGCCTGCGGGACCGCTTGCATAAAGGCTTGAACGTAATTCGGTACTGGTACGAAATTACGTCGTATAGGCTTAGGCAAAGATTTAATCAGAGCGCTAATTAAAGCTTCTCTAAACGCTGGGATCTGCCAATCGAAACGTGAGTAATCAATCTGGTTTAATAATGCCAATGGAATATGGACACTCACCCCATCGTCTACTTCACTAGGTTCAAAAACATAACTAAGGGCCAACGCAAAGCCATCTAACTGCCAGCTATCTGGATATTGCTGCTCAGTCACATGACTCGCATCATGTTGATACAACATTTGTTTTGAAAAATTGAGTAAGTCTGGCTGTTGTCGCTGCGCTTGCTTCCACCAGCGATTAAAGTGAGAAGCAGAGACAATATCTTCTGCTAAACGTGCGGCATAAAAATCAAACAACACCTGATCATCCACCCGCACATCGCGGCGACGTTGCTTTTGCTCTAAGGCTTCGACATCCTCGAGTAAGCGCTGATTTTGTTTAAAAAAGCTGTGTTTACTTGACCACTGCCCCTCGACTAAAGCGGAGCGAATAAATACTTCTCGGGCCACAACGGGATCAATTCGACCATAATTGATCAGACGTTTGCTCACTAAACTTACACCATACAAACGCACGCTTTCGTAAGCCATCACCGCTTGTTGCTTGGTCGACCAGTGTGGCTCACTATAAGACTTTTTAATCAGGTGTTCAGCCTGCGCTTCTAACCAATTAGGCTGAATCTTTGCTACGCCACGCGCAAACAAACGAGAGGTTTCCACCAGCTCGGCAGCCACCACCCATTTAGGGGGCTTTTTCGCTTGGCTAGATCCCGGGAATACCACAAAACGTGCGTTTCGTGCGCCTAAAAACTCTCGCTCTTTGTCTTTAAAACCAAAGTGACTGAGCAAACCAGCGGTCACTGCCTGGTGAATGGCATCGTAATTCGCCTCATTTTGACTCAGTGGATAACCTAACTCTTTTACCACCGTTGAAAGCTGAAACACTAAGTCTTGCCACTCGCGAATCCGCATGTAAGCTAAAAACTCCTGCTTACATTGTTTACGAAATTGGTTACTTGATAAAGCCTTTTGTTGTTCTTGTAAATAACGCCATAATAATAAGTAGCTCGAGAAATCGGAATCTTTATCAACAAAGCGTGCGTGTTGTTGGTCTGCCGCTTGTTTACGGTCACTAGGTCGCTCTCGCGGATCTTGGATCGATAAGGCTGCACAAATCACCATCATTTCTTGAACACAGCCAAAACTCTTCGCAGCCACCATCATTCTCGCTAAGCGAGGATCGATGGGAAACTTAATCACCTCACGCCCTAAAGCGCTAAGGCTTGGCTTCCCGTGCTGCTGATGTAAAGCCCCAATTTCCTCGAGTAGGTTCAAACCATCTTTAATATTTCGCTGATCGGGCATATCAATAAATGGAAAGTCTTCCAACTTACCAAGCCTTAAGCCAAGCATTTGCAAAATAACCGAGGCTAAATTGGTTCGTAAAATTTCAGGATCGGTAAACTCCGGCCGACCAGCAAAGTCATCTTCACTATATAAACGAATACAGATCCCTTCTGCCACCCGCCCACAACGTCCTTTACGCTGATTGGCACTCGCTTGAGAAATCGCTTCAATTGGCAAGCGTTGAACTTTAGAACGATAGCTATAGCGACTAATTCTGGCGGAACCGGGGTCGATAACATAACGGATCCCTGGCACCGTTAAACTAGTTTCGGCAACGTTCGTGGCTAACACGATACGACGACCACGATGGGCTGCAAAAATGCGATTTTGCTCCGCATTAGAGAGACGAGAATATAAAGGCAATACTTCAGTGTCACGTAACTGGCGCTTCTGTAAGTAATCTGTCGCATCTCTAATTTCACGTTCGCCATTCATGAAAATTAATATGTCACCGGGTTTTTCCCGATATAGTTCGTCAACCGCATCGGCGATACCTTCTAGGACATCTTTGGTTTGCTCTGCTTCGTTAAGCGGGCGATATCGAGTATCAACCGGATAGGTTCTGCCTGAGACTTCAATCACCGGAGCGTCGTTAAAATGCCTAGAAAATCGTTGCGGATCAATGGTTGCCGAAGTGATAATAATTTTTAAATCAGGTCGCTTGGGCAATAATTGCTTGAGCACTCCGAGGATGAAATCAATATTCAGACTACGTTCATGGGCCTCATCAATAATCAAAACTTCGTATTGAGAAAGAAAACGGTCCTGTTGCATCTCGGCAAGCAACATCCCGTCAGTCATCAGCTTAATTAAACTATCCGCTTTAATTTGATCGTTAAAACGAATTTTATAACCGACCAAATCGCCTACTGGAGTCTCTAATTCTTCTGCAATACGAGCGGCTACACTACGGGCGGCCAACCGCCGAGGCTGAGTATGGCCGATGAAACCACGACTCCCTAAGCCTAACTCTAAACAAATTTTTGGGATCTGGGTTGTTTTACCCGAGCCCGTTTCACCAGCGATGATCACCACTTGATGATCACGGATCGCTTCATAAAGTTTTTGTTTTTGCTCAACGACGGGTAGCTGCGGAGGGTAATGAATGACAGGAATAGTCGCTCGTCGACGACTTGCTAACTGACAAGAGCGATCGAGAGCCTGAGCAAGTTTAACAAAAGCGGCACTTTTTTGTTCCAGATCGTCGGATGTTAACTTAGTCAGCTGCCGCTGAAGACGATAACGATCCTTTGCCAAAGCGAAGCTGATTTGTTGTTTCAAGTTTGATAGAGCGGACTGCAAGAATAAAACCTCGTAGGGTTGCATACGAGGCGCAAATGCTAACAACAATCGCTAAGAAAACAAGTCTAAGCCACCTGTTTATAGCAACAAGCACATCGAGTAACACCAGCTGCAGCGAAATGATGATGACTCTGTTCATCATCGACCCTCAGCTGGACTAAAAAGCAACCAGTTGAAAAACAAAATACATCAAGAAAATCTCAATGTTGACTTCATTCACCCATTTGGGGAATGGTCAGTCTAAGCACTGAACTATATCCTATACACAACTGATTTGTTTATTCAGTTATCGCGTTTAGTTATTTATTGCGGTGTAATTTTTACACATTTTATGCAGGCCCTTTGCTTATATATTAGGCAAAGGGCTTTTTTATATTCTGGCCGCAGTGAAATCGCCAGAAATCAGCAAACATACGCCTTTCCCTATGCGCCATCGCTATTCTTATGAATATCCACTTAATTCACCCATTTGGGGAATGGATAGCTAGATGGCCTCACTATATGATTTAACTGACTGATTTGCTAATTCAGTCATCGCGTTTAGTTACCTATTGCTGTGTTTACTACACAATTTATGCATGCCCTTTGTTTATATTAAACAGAGGGCTTTTTTTCTCTGTGATTCGCGACCCGCAAGCCTCATGAAAACACCAAACAAAAGCCAATATTAACTCAATTCACCCATTTGGGGCATGGTGTAATACTTGATCCCGCTGTAATGTTAAAGAGACTGATTTGCTAATTCAGTCTTCGCGTTTAGTTACCTATTGCAGTGTTTGTAATTATACAATTTATGCGGCCCTTTGCTTTATTAAGCAAAGGGCTTTTTTTATCTGACTTGCCATTGCAGAGTTTCACCAGCATAGAATGGTACCAAGGCTTGTTCCTCGACCATCACCTGTGATGGGACCTGCCAAGCCTGCCTGCTTAGGGTAATGGTCTCTTTATTACGGGGTAATCCATAAAAATCAGGACCATTAAAACTAGCAAAGGCTTCCAACTTGTCCAAAATTCCCAGTTGCTCAAATATTTCTGCATATAACTCGATAGCAGCTGGCGCACTATAACAGCCGGCACAACCACAGGCGCTTTCTTTTGCACCTTGTAAATGTGGCGCTGAATCCGTTCCCAAAAAAATCTTAGGCGTTCCGCTGGCAACCGCTTGTTGTAAAGCCTGTTGGTGGTTTTGACGCTTTAATACTGGTAAACAATAGTTATGAGGTCTTAAGCCCCCCGCCAAAAGATGGTTGCGGTTATACATTAAATGCTGAGGCGTAATTGTTGCCCCGACATGATCTGGCGCGCTGAGGACAAATTCCGCAGCTTCGGCAGTCGTGATATGTTCAAAAACAATTTTCAGTTCCGGTAGGGACTTGACCAAATTCCGCATATAGCTATCGATAAATACTGCTTCACGATCAAAAATATCGATATCGGCATGTGTCACTTCCCCATGCACCAGCAGTAAAATATTATGCTTTGCCATTGTTTCAAACACTGGGCGCAAGGCATCGACGTCGGTCACACCATGAGCTGAGTTTGTCGTGGCATTGGCTGGATACAATTTACAGGCTTTAATGATGCCACTGGCTGCCGCCTCTTCAATCAATTGTGGGCTTGTCGCATCGGTTAAATAGAGAGTCATCAGTGGTTCAAAAGAGCTCTCCTGGGGAAGAACCTGTTTGATCCGTTGCAAATACGCTCGAGCATCTTCAACTCGAGTCACTGGCGGAGTTAAATTTGGCATCACAATCGCTCGGGAAAAATGTTTAGCGGTTGCATTCGCGGCAACTGATAACATTGCTCCATCACGCAAATGTAAATGCCAATCATCAGGCCGAATAATAGTCAACTCTTGCGTCACAACGTTCCCCTAATTCAATATGAAATCGTGAAAGTCTACCCCAAGTTGTTTCGCAAGTCTTGCTTGGACATCTTCATCATTCAGGATTGGTGTTTAACTGACGTTGCATACTTAATACAATCTGCCCAGCAGCCTCGTAGTCATATTCTTCAATAAGCCGTTGTAATTCTTTAGCCAATGGAGGAAATCGAGATAATATTTCATGATGATTATCCAAGTATTCATTACTTTCGCTGTCGAAATCTTCTAATAAAGTCGCGAGTTTTTCTAAGCAAAGACTCAAGGCTTTATCTGAGACCTCAGGAGTATACTCATCATCGACCCCATTCGACGTCTCTGGATTATCTGTAAAATATTCTCGTAAGCTCTGTTGCAAAGGAACCATCTTGGCTTGTAACTGTTCAATGTCGATAGCGTTAATAAAACCACTCTCAGCTTGACCTTCGATTAACATTGCCAATTGTGATAAAGACGCCATACCCAAAGTCGCACTCACCCCTTTTATGGTATGTGCGATCCGTTCAGCATCCTGAAGTCGCTCCTCTAGATTAGCCAATACTAAGCTATCAATCACATCCTGCTGAGAGAACTTGCTAAGAAGTTTGCAATAGAGGGGTTGGCTACCATTGGCATTCGCGAGGCCAACAACCGTGTCTATACCTTCTATGTCTGGTAAGGGGATATCAACATGATGCTGTACCAAGCGATGCTCGAGTATTTGCGTCTCCGGCGGACGCTCCCCTAGATTGATCCATTTAGCCAGCACCGCAAACAAGTTATTCACATTAATCGGTTTAGAAATGTGATCATTCATCCCCGCATCGATGGCTTTTTGCCGATCGCCAGCCAAAGCGTTAGCCGTAAGTGCAATAATTGGTAAATCAGCAAGCGCTAATTGATGGCGGATAACTTTGGTTGCAGTATAACCATCCATAATCGGCATTTGGCAATCCATCAACACCCCATCCACATGGTGAGTCCTGAGGTATTCAACGGCTTCTGCCCCATCACAACATAGCTGACTATGAATTTGATTTGATTCGAGCAGTTCAATAATTAACTCTTGGTTAATATCATTGTCTTCAACCACCAATATATTGGCTCCGACTAAGTTGGCAATATCTTGATTAGCCCCCTGCAACTTAACTTCTCGTCGTGTTTGTTCAAATATTTCAATTTTTCTTACCTGAATAATGGTGTCAAATAAATGAGAAGGCGTAACTGGTTTGGTTAATATTGCGTCAAGAGGTACCCCTTTGGCCTCTTGACTCAGCTCTTCTCGACCAAAAGCAGTAATCATGATCACGTCTGGATTCAATCCCTGTTGTCTGATGCGCCGAACCGTTTCCACACCGTCCATATCCGGCATTTTCCAATCCATAAACACCATGTCTACCGTTACGTCCGGTGCAAAGGATTGCAGTAAAGCCAAAGCATCTTTTCCCCCGGCGGTCGAGTGGACGCTTAAGCCAAAACTTTGCAAGACTTGTACGTTAATTTGTCGAGCACTTTGGTTATCATCCACAACTAGGGCGGTTAAATGCGATAGGCTGGCATGCGTGGTGGCATTGACCAGCAGTGTATTATCTTGAGTCAACATTGGTAACTCAAAATAAAAACTACTCCCTTGACCAACCTCACTCTTCAACGCAATCTTCCCTCCCATAAGCTCTGTTAATTTCAAACAGATAGCCAAGCCCAAACCAGTTCCGCCATGCTTACGAGTGGTCGAACTGTCGGCCTGAGAGAAAGGTTTAAATAGCTTCTCTTGTTGTGCCGGCGACATCCCAATCCCTGTATCAGTCACCGCAAAGTGTAATCGTATTGCATTTTCCGTCAGTTCAGCCCCCTCAATTTTCAACACCACAACGCCTTGTTCGGTAAATTTAATAGCATTGTTACACAGGTTAACCAATACTTGAGTGAGTCGTAAGGAGTCACCAATCAGCGCCGTTGGTATATTGGGATCGATATCAAACAGTAACTCTAAGCCTTTTTGTTCGGCCTTTAAGCCCACCAAATTAGCTAAATTATCTAACACGTCTTCTAAGCGAAATCCCACCGACTCAATATCCAGTTTTCCCGCCTCTATTTTCGAAAAATCTAAAATATCATTGATGATCCCCAACAAGGCTTCCGCAGAGCGATGAACCTTATCGATATAATTACGCTGTCTTGGGTCGAGTTGCGTTTCCAAAGCGAGGTAAGACATCCCAATAATTGCGTTCATAGGGGTACGAATTTCATGTGACATGTTGGCTAAGAAGTCACTTTTCGCCTGACTTGCCGCATCAGCCTGCGCTCTCGCATCATTCAGCGCCTCCTCTAATTGCTTGATTTCATCAATATCGACATGAATACCACTAATCCGCAGTGGCCGACCTTCACTGTCGACTTCAGACACACGGCCAATACTTAATATCCACCGATACTCGCCGTTTTTACAACGAAGACGTATTTCGTTACGCAAAAAATCACTTTTGTCGGCTAAATGTTCGGCTAACTTTTCTTCGGTACTCAATACATCATGCGGGTGAATCAAACTTAACCAAGTGTGAGTATCATTTTTCAAACGGGCCCATAAACCCACGCCATCCCGAAGTTCACCGGCTTGATAACCAAGCATGCTTTCATAGATATTATTCACCTCGATCCGATCTTCTTGCGGGTAATAATCCCACATTCCCAAACCTGCGCCAGAAGCAGCAGAATCTAAACGCTCTTCACTCTCACGCAGTTGTGCCTCAACCTGCTTAAGGTCTGAAATATCGAAGATCACCCCATCGGAATAGCTGTGCTGGCTATCTTGGTCATGTGATACCACCGCTTTGTGTAATACGTGCCGTACAGTACCTGCCGCATCAATAATTCGAAATTCTTGGGATATTTGACCGCCATGGCGATAAGCCTCACTCACCGATGCTAAGGCATGCGCTTTATCTTCCGGGTGAATTAAGTCTCGATAGTTGCGTTTTGGATGTTTCCCGATAAAGTCTTGATGTGGGTAGCCAGTCTGTTCTTCAATACGTTCACTCAGGTATAACCAATCTTTTCCGCCATCCTCGAGTAATTGCATACGATACACCACGCATTGCAGATTATTGGTTAACGTTCTAAATTGCCGCTCACTATCCGCCAATTCTTGCTGAGCTTTTTTGCGAGCAGTGATATCTCGAACCACCCCTGTAAAATGACGCTTACCCTTTAAATAGATCTCTTTAACCGTTAATTCCATAGGAAACGGTTCACCGCCCTTACGAAGTCCAAACACTTCTCGTTCATTGCTAAATACAAAGGAACCATTTGTTGACTGATATTGGCTCAAATAAGCATCATGGTCGACGGAAATATCATTTGGCATCAATAGATTAACATTTTTACCAACAATTTCTGCCTCACGATAGCCAAAAATATGCTCGGCTGCGGGACTAAAACTACTGATGATCCCGCGCTGGTCAATTAAAATAATACCATCTGCAATCGTGTCGACGATGGTTCGGATCCGCTCTTCATTATCCGCTAACGCAAGCCGTGCTAAGTAACGTTCGGTGACATCTGTAAGTGACACTTTCACTTCCGCTACTTGATTACTCCCCTTTCTTCGCGGTGTCATACTAACGCTCAGATGTAATTCACGACCATCTGGTGCCTTAATCATCAAGTTTCTATCCGTCAGACTCTGGCCACCTATCACCTCATCTAATAGCTGTTGCGACTTTTGCTGTTGCTGTGGGTCAGCAGCAAAATCTTGCCACCGGTGCTGTTCAAAAAAACTGCGTTCGACACCTAACAATTCTGCAAAATTATGATTGTGCTTTAAAAATACGCCTTCCGTTGACAACGAGGCATAGGCCACAGGGGCATTTTCATATAGATCCCATAAGGTTTGTTCTCGCTCTTGTAACTCCGCAGTTCGTTGCTTCACCTGTTGTTCCAAATCGATATTCGATCGCTTCAGCCGCAAATTAAGCTTTCTCACTAAACCAAACACTAAGACAAACAGAAACAAACTAAATGTAAGAGTTGCAGCAAGTAGCAACAACACAATGTTGCGAAAATGAGAATAGCCTTGCATCACTTCTTGATAATCGATCTCAGAAACAATGCCGATCTCCATGTCCCTATCCCAGTGCCAAGCACCTACCACCGCAACACCGCGATAATCAAGATAGTGAACGAAATTTCCTCCAGTTTGCTTATTTAGGACCCCATAACCACTCTCCGTCCACTCTTGTTGTACTGAGCCACCATTCGGAACCTTTAACTTAATATTTAAAACTGAGGATTGACCAGTCTCTAATAGCCCTAGTTCGCGTAGCTGCGCCTCAAATTTACTTGGTGAGACTAGAAATCCGGAGCGACTCACTAAATAAGTTTCACCCGTTTCACCAACCCTCGCACCCTCTAACAGACTGCTAAACTCTTGCTCTGGATCCAAGCGTAAACTAAGTAATGCCACCACTTGCCCATCGCCATTTCGAATGGGTGCAACAATAAACATTGTCGAATGGCTGTTGCCCCGCGGCCCTTTAAATCGCTCTTGATCACCCTCTTGCAGCCTGATCGGTGGAATTAACACGGTATCACCTGCAAATGCTCGGGTTAATAAATGTGGATAATAGCGAGTAATGTCATTGATTTCGCCTATCTCATCATCATGCATCGATGCGATATTAATCCGCTGCTGTGAAATAATGACAAAACCAAGATCATCAAAAATAGAACGGTAATTAGCAACGGTTTGACGCAGGCCCGCCAAGGCAGGATTTTCGATTAAACTTTGTTTGGAATGCTCCGCTTCAAGTAACACATATGAGAAATGTTGAAAAGCTGGATCGTGAGCAATGATATCAACTTTCGCTTGCCACGATTGCATCCATTCATCCAAGCCTGCATCAGTGGTATCGAGTATCGACTCCACCACATTTTCCACTTGTACGAAGCGATGATGTTTTAATTGCATCAATCCAATACTGGTGATCGCCGCAATCACACCAATGGCGGACACCACCACCACTAAAATAACCAATATACTTTTACGAGAACTAAAAAGAGCACTCAAATTTTCGATAGAACTAGTACGTAATTTATTTAAAAAGAAACCGACCACAATTAACAAAATCAGTAGGGTCAATAACGACTGCAACATTGTCATATCTCATCCTTGAAATAGCATACAGCTCAGTGAACACAACAGCTAAAACCAACAAACTTAACTATATTGCTGATATATTTCTAAATATAGTTTAGTTACTCTCGAAGCGGTTTATCTTTATATAATCCATTTTGTGGTCTCGAGGTCATCTTCATGGGTTCCTCAGTCAATAACTTGCAACAAAGGCCCTCAAAATGAGTCTGTGAATCTAGAGCAATACCCGCTACTTCAAATGATGAAAGTAGCAGCATTAAAAAAGTGACTTACTGTATGCAAACTAAACACTCAATCCTGAGAGCGAGTTTGTTCACTCTGTTTTATGGTAAGGTTAGTTTTATTAAAACAGTGAAGCATCTACAAAGCGTGACGATAGACCAATGAACCAACAAACTTTTTTATTTCACGACTATGAAACTTTCGGAATTCACCCGGGCCGAGATCGACCCTGCCAATTTGCCGCAATTCGGACCGATTTGGAGCTAAATCCGATTGGCGAACCAATTGAATTATTTTGCCAACCGGCAAATGACTACATTCCTCAACCACACGCTTGCTTAGTGACTGGCATTACCCCGCAGCAGGCATTACAAAAAGGGATGATAGAGAGCGAATTCATCGACAAAATTAACCAAGAGTTTAGTCAACCAGGAACCTGTGGCGTAGGTTACAACAGCATTCGCTTTGACGATGAAGTGACCCGCTACACTTTATTTAGAAACTTTCTCGACCCCTATGAACGCGAATGGAAAAATGGTAATTCACGTTGGGATCTGATTGATATGGTTCGTGCTTGTTATGCGCTACGCCCCGATGGTATCGAGTGGCCCACTGACGCGAACGGTATCGTGAGTTTTCGACTCGAATTACTCACTGCGGCCAACGGTTTAAGCCATGCCAATGCTCATGATGCTGTTTCCGATGTGTATGCAACCATTGCTATGGCTAAACTGATCAAAGATAAACAACCTAAGTTGTTCAGCTATTTACTTAATATGCGGAATAAAAAGGTGGTTGCAGAAAAATTTGATTTATTAAATAACAAACCCTTAGTTCATATTTCCGGCATGTTTGGTGCCACACAAGGCTGCGCATCTTGGATCCTCCCTATCGCTTGGCACCCGGTTAATAAAAATGCAATGATTGTGGTGGATTTGAACCAAGACGCCAGTGTATTACTCGCGCTCAACGCTGAGCAAATTAACCAACGCCTTTATACTGCCCGTGCCAATTTAGCTGCAGATGAACTACCAATCCCGGTCAAACTGGTCCACACCAATAAGTGTCCGGTGTTAGCCCCCGCCAGTACCTTAACGCCTGAACGAGCGGAACAATTGGGTTTAAATCGATCACAATGTCGCCAAAGCCTCGATCTATTAGTTAACAATAAATTGCTAATTCAAGAAAAATTGAACCAAGTATTTTCGCTAGAGAGTGAATTCGCCGAGGATGACAATCCTGATACCAGTTTATACCGAGGATTTGTTGGCAACGCAGACAAAAATTTAATGCAAGTATTACGCGATAGTGACCCCAATCTAATTTCCAAGGAACGGTTTCAATTTGCCGATCCTCGCTTAAATCGCTTGCTATTGCGTTTTAAAGCAAGAAATTACCCCGAGTGCTTAAGCGAAGACGAACTTCAGCAATGGCAAGCTCAGCGACAAATCGTATTAAGTGAACAAATGAGTCAAATATTACCAAACTTAGAGGACTTATTAATTGAGCATCAAAATGACCCGAACAAGACTCAGATCTTAAAAAGGCTCTATGACTATATACAATTACTTTAAAATGTGAGCAAACAACTAGCTTAAGCCAAACCTTTCGCTATAATTGATTCACTAGATCACAACAATTACTGACGATTGATGGAACAAACTCAGCAATTAGAAGCATCGACAGTCAAGGCATTTGCCTTGGCGCTTAGCTTGTTGTTTGGTTGTATTACAACTTGTCAGGCCACAGAAAATAAGCAACCCATACGCCCTTCTTCATTATTGAGGCTGAGTGCAGAACAATTTGCATTGTTAGGTCATCTATTCGAACAGGCCTATCAAAAAACTGATTTTTCTCCCACCTTAACCAATAGTTACTTTGCAGAATCTGACTTATACGAACTGGTTGCAATTCCAGTGGTTCAAACGCCCTTTAACTCATTTCGTTTAGAATTATTTAGCCATATCTACGACCCTAAGTACTCAGTCTATACTCAGCTACATAAAGACTCCATCTACCATGGTTTGGGCCGTCGCCAATTAGCCTACTTAGCCGACAAATCTGAGTTTGCCGTTGGTCTAGGTTTTGTTGCCCCATTAAGTGAATATCTCTCACTAAAAACCATTATTTCTAATCACGATATTCCTGGTTATGGCGATAGTAAGTTTTCCTTAGGTTTTGAGTTTAAGTACTAAAACGCTAACAACTTGAAATACTCCAGTCTCCCATCCATAACTTGTAAAGCTCGATCCTCATTCACTAACTTTGCTCAATGCCTTACGCTCAATCGTGAAAAACCAAATCATCAATGATCAACATCTTTAGTTACCTTGGTATCTCGGTAGTTGAGTTAAGGTGAAAATAGACAGAAATGTTAAGTCAATGATCGTTGAGACAATTATAATCAAAGACTTGATACACGAATGATTGTTATCGCTCGCGAGCAATATCGAGGAACCTTATATGTCACCTAACAAGCTCCAAGATCCAGCCTTACTACAAGCCTTACAACGAGTTTTATTCACTGAACAAGTGCCTCACATGCTAAACAGTGCTCAAAGTGCGGCTTTATGCAAACAACTAAGTTGTAGTGTTCTCGAGCTTGCTGAAAGAATGCTTCCTTTAGCAGCAAGCTTCGCGGTAACACCAAAATCTCATTTTAACGTTGGCGCGATTGCTATCGATACACAACAACAGCTGTTTTTGGGCGCAAACTATGAGTTAGCTTATGGCCCATTAACGGGCAGCCTACATGGCGAACAAAGTGCTATTTTCAATGCTTTGAGCCATCAAGCCAGCTCGATAGAAAGTCTGGTAATTAATGCCGCCCCTTGCGGTTATTGCCGCCAATTCATGAATGAACTGGAAAATGCAAAAGACTTGCAGATCCGCTTTAATCAGCAAAACTACCGCCTACCGCAATTACTCCCTGAATCATTTGGCCCAGACGATCTTGGCATTACTGCTCCTTTACATCACTTAGCGCTCAGCGATGCACATAAGCCGAGTGATTTTGCCAAAGCCAGTTATGCTCCCTATAGCCACACCCAAAGCGCAATGTTCGCTTATCAAGGCGATAAATTGCTCGCTTGGAGCTGTTATATCGAAAACGTTGCTTTTAGCCCTTCTCTCTCTCCGCTTCTCACTTTATTATCTCAACTGAATTTAAATCATCTGAGCTTAGACAAAGTTGAGCGCTTTGAATTATGGGAACATAACGACAATCGGTTTAGTTTTAAGCAAGAATTACAGAATTTCGCAGAATATTCTGAAAAAACCATGACTCATCATGGTTACTCTAAAACATAGGAGCATCTAAATGTTAGGAACTGCGCTTAGCGTTTCTGGAACGAAAGTGTTATTACTTGGGGCGGGCGAACTCGGTAAAGAAGTTGCCATTGAACTACAACGTTATGGCGTTGAAATTATCGCCGTTGACCGTTATGCAAATGCCCCAGCGATGCACCTTGCTCATCGCAGTTATGTCATCGATATGTTAGATGGCGAAGCCTTAAAAGCCATCATCATCAAAGAACAACCGCAACACATTGTTCCAGAAATTGAAGCGATTGCGACTCAAACCCTCGTTGAGTTAGAGCAACAAGGTTTTGCTGTAACGCCCACCGCAAGAGCGACTCAATTAACCATGAATCGCGAAGGGATCCGCCGCTTAGCCGCAGAAACATTGCAGCTGCCAACATCTGCTTATCAATTTGCCGATAGCTTGGAGGACTGCCAACAGGCGGTCGCCAAGGTAGGATTACCTTGTGTATTAAAACCGGTAATGAGCTCTTCAGGTAAAGGCCAGTCGACACTTCGTAATAGTAATGATGTCACTGCGGCTTGGGATTACTCGCAGCAAGGCGGCCGTTCCGGTGCAGGACGAATTATCGTTGAAGGTTTTGTTGATTTTGACTACGAAATCACCTTACTCACGGTAAGTGCCATCGATGGCATTCATTTTTGCGCACCTATTGGCCATCGCCAACAAGATGGTGATTACCGCGAGTCTTGGCAGCCACAACAAATGTCTGAGCAAGCGCTGGCTAAATCTCAAGAAATAGCGCATAAGATTGTTAGCGAATTAGGCGGCTATGGTCTGTTTGGTGTTGAACTATTTATTAAAGGCGACCAGGTTTACTTTAGTGAGGTTTCCCCTCGCCCACATGATACTGGAATGGTGACTTTAATTTCTCAAGACTTATCTGAATTTGCCCTGCATGCCAAAGCCATCTTGGGCCTGCCGATCAAACAAATCCACCAATTTGGCGCCAGCGCTTCGGCGGTGATCATGGGAGAAGGCCAATCCAAAGATATTAAGTTTAGCGGATTAAGCGAAGCTTTAGACTTAGCCAATAGCCAGGTACGCTTATTTTCTAAACCCGAAATTAATGGCCAACGCCGCTTGGGCGTCGCGCTCAATCGCGCCGATAGCATCGAGCAAGCGGTTAGTCATGCCAAACAAATTGCAGCAGCGGTCAAGGTTCATTACTAACAATGACGGCGGACTCATTTTCTTTAAATGAAGAGGAGCTGGCGCTATTATTAGCGCCAACTACTCTACCCGCTAATTCAAAGCTACTCCGAGTATTGTGGTTTCAGCAGCCTCTTTTTCAAGTCAATTATCCTATCGATCATATTCAAGTCTCTCACTTAGAAGAGCTACAGCTGCAACTTCAACAAACCAACGAATTTGATGCCATTGTATTTAACTGCATCCAACTCAATAGTGCTCAGTTAAGCCTGTTAGCTAACTTGCTAGAAGAGCAATCGCAAATGTCGGTATTTTTGGTTGGCAAACTGCCAGATATGGCCTTCGATATTGCGGATTTCACCTACTGCGCTGAACAAATTGAGTTTGAAGAACAATTCACTTTCTGGTGTTACAAAATTAATCGGCAATATCAACGATGGCTCAATAATAAACGACTTTACTGGTATAGTCCGGAGCCAGACTCATCGTTCGCAGAACAACTGTCCCACTTACAATTTACCAATAATCACCGCTGGTGGCCCCAACAAGAGAATTTAAGACATCAATTACGGCAGGCCAATCTAGTATTAGTCGTGGTATATGACAATGACCCTAATTTGGTTGAGGTTATCGAAATCTTAGCTTCTGTACTACATCGCCCCGGCTTATTTTTAGTTTTTCAAAGCAACTCTCGACTACGCAGTAGCATTATTTTGCTAGCAAAACATTATGGCTTAAATCTCTACACCTGTTTCGAGCAAAGCTTATTCCAACAACAAGTGGCTTACCTGAGCCGTCAATTTTTCCGACGTTACCGCCATAAACTCAACCAGCAAGAACAAGCCGCCGAGCATCGTTGTTACCTGATTAAAAATATTGATGATCAACAATTATTTGGTTATTGGGATTGGCCTATTCTCCAGCAACCAACCGACTCCGATAGACCATCAAGCAAGCCAGCGCTATTCAATGCCAACTATTGGCCGTATTTTAAACAGCAGCTAACAAGCAATCACGCTTCCCTGAATCACCTCGCAACGCATTATCCTCAACAAATTTTAGTCTTTAGTCCAGATTTACCGATGGATCATCTTTCGAGATTAATCCGCTTAAAGCAACAGCACTTTCAACTGGCTTGGCAGCCCAACTTAATCGCTCAATTAAAGAACCAAGTAACCGTATTCGAACTGATCGACATCTTGGTATTATCCTTAGATATGTGGATCTTACTGAATATCAACAACGATAATAAAGACTTTTGGCAACAACTAAAGCTGCATTGCCAGGAACATCATATTGCGCTTGCCATTCTTGGCGTACAGCCTAATCTAATTCAATACTGGCGAGATAAAGGCTTTGATTTATTGATCCATCGAGAAGAAGATCAAATCGTTAAGCCGAAGGATAGTTGATGTTGGGAGGAATGATTCATTGTAAGGGGTGATTGCTTACCTTTGATTGATTCAAGAGTGTATAAAAATGGCAGGCATGCCAAAAAATTTAGCATGCCTCAATCACAATTATTTCAATCATTAAGCTACTGGTGTTAACCAATCGAGTAAATTAGCACGTTTTCCAGTCACGGCTTCAAAATAGGTCGATTGCAACTGCTCGGTAATTGGGCCACGTTGACCATTACCAATTTGACGGCCATCCAATTCGCGAATTGGTAATACTTCAGCCGCAGTTCCAGTAAAGAAAGCTTCGTCAGCGATATACACTTCATCGCGGGTAATTCGTTTTTCAATCACTTGATAACCATAGCTTTGCGCAATTTGAATGACGGTTTTGCGAGTAATCCCATCTAAGCAAGAGGTTAACTCCGGTGTATAGATAACACCATCACGCACCATAAAGAAGTTTTCACCACTGCCTTCTGCAACGTAACCTTCTGGATCGAGTAACAAAGCCTCTTCACAACCACAATCCAAGGCTTCTTTTAAAGCCAACATCGAATTAATATAATTACCATTGGCTTTGGCTTTCGTCATTGCAATATTCACGTGATGGCGAGTATAAGACGAGGTGCGGATCTTAATCCCCAATTCTTTAGACTCTGGTGACATATAAGCTGGCCATTCCCAGGCAGCAACGATCACGTGGGTACTTAAATTATCAGCCCGTAAGCCCATTCCTTCCGAACCATAGAAACACATTGGACGTAAGTAGGCATGCGCAAGTTTGTTTTCTCTTACCACTGCCCGCTGCGCTTCATTTATGTCTTGTTTAGAATAAGGCAGCTTCATATTTAAGATGTGCGCAGAACGGAATAGACGATCAGTATGTTCTTGCAACTTAAAGATACACGCGCCCTGATCATCGGTGGCATAAGCCCTCACGCCTTCAAACACACCTAAACCATAATGTAAGGTATGGGTTAACACGTGAACTTTCGCTTCGCGCCAAGGTACCATTTCACCATCAAACCAAATCAATCCGTCGCGGTCTGCCATCGACATATGTGCGTCTCCTAATTACTGTCTTCTTATCATCAGGCTACCATCATATTGGAGTCATTGTGCCGCTGCAACAGGTCTCACAATTCTAGACCATAAGGTCGGCCATAAGCAGTGATTAAATTCAAAACTAAGTTTGCGATAGTTGATTGATGAGACTTGATGGACGGACTCGAAAAACGTTTGCGACGCGGTTTAAACATGGTGCCAATCTAACTGATTATTAGTTCGTTCTTGCTGAGCTAAATCACCGTTAACTGCGTGATGTATCTAGTGATTAGAGCCACTCGTTACTGCACTTCGTGCCTAGTATCAGCAGCTTTATTCTGCGCAATAAGTTGAGCATATAATGAATCAGATTGGTATTAGATAGAACCATCACAACGATGATGAAAACGGCTTAGAAGATGAAGCCTTAGCTCAAACTTAGAGGGAGGGGGTAATTAAAACAAAAATAACTACCCGCGGGGAATTTAAGCGACTTGGTAATATTTAGGTGTCACTTCTAATTGTTTGTTGATGATCTGTTTCGCCATACGCGCACAACGACCGCATTCGGAAGCAACCCCGAGCTGTTCACGCACGTCGCTCAAACTTTCGCAGCCTTGTTCAACCGCCTGCTTAATTTGCTTATCTGTGATGCTATGACATAAACATACAAACATGAATTAATCCTCATCCCCATCAATAGCTAAATTATATTGCGAACTATTATCATTCGCAATATTTTTTTACAATTTAGCAGGAAATCAGATAATCGCCACTGTAGATCTATAATAAACCAACTAAAATTTACAGCGCAATTAAGCCATGTAGCTTGTTTAAACAGGGTTATCGACATCGATAAAACGAACATCTAACTGATGCTGCTCGGCGAGCCATTCTCCTAAGGCTTGAACCCCATAACGTTCGGTGGCATGGTGCCCAGCTGCAAAATAATCAATCTGCATCTCTCTGGCAGTGTGTACCGTATTTTCAGAGATCTCTCCGCTCACAAAGGCATCAAGTCCCTGCTCCGCTGCTAAACCTAAATACGACTGGCCACCACCCGTGCAAATACCCACTTTATGAATTTTTCGCTGATTCGAAATATGTAAGGGCTTACGCTGTAACACGGCTTCGATCTGCGCAGCAAAAGCCTCTCCGGAAATGGGTTCCGCCAACTTGCCTACCATCGCCACGCTGCGAGGATCCCAGGGTTCTAAACCCCGTGTCAATGTCATGCCCAGTCGCTTAGCCAATTGAGCGTTGTTGCCTAATTCCGGATGAACATCTAAAGGTAAGTGATAGGCATAGAGATTAATATCATGCTTGAGCAAAGCCTGCAGGCGAAGGCGCTTCATACCAGTGACAACCGCTGCTTCATTTTTCCAGAAAAAGCCATGATGCACTAAAATAGCATCAGCTTTATGAGCAATCGCCTGATCGATCAAGGCTTGGCAAGCCGTCACCCCGGTAACGATGCGCTGCACCGATTCACGCCCTTCAACCTGTAGACCATTCGGGCAATAATCTTTAAATTTAAAGCTATCGAGATGTTGATTCAGGATATTTTCTAATCGAGTATTTTTCATTCGGCTCACTCACAATGGTTTGTCTGTATTGTAAGTAGCAGCAAGCTCTAGAAACAAGTACTTAGCCTAAATATCATCACTGTAGCTCACTTAATACAGAACAAACTGATTGATCCGCTCAGCCTGCTGCATCCAAGCTGGCAAATTATTACGTTTAACCCATTGTCGATGTAAGGCACTATAAAATGGAGCTCGTAATCCTAATAGTGCGATCCATGGGAACAATAGAGTACCCACAAGTAGTAATACACTACGACGCAGCCAAATAAGCGGGAGAGAATATTGTTTACTCATAGAACGACCTCAACTGGTTAGACCAGAAAATATTAGCTGCATTTTAGTAATTAAACTACAAAAATCGTTGAAATTGACTAAAAAAAACACTTATAGTTTGATTATTTGTAAATATAATAACAAAAGAGAAACATAAATGGATTCAAATACCTTGCAAGAAGATTTGCAATGGTGCTTAAATGCACGGCCATTACTTCCCTATTCGCTACCCTATAGTGTAAATCTGGCTTGGCAGCAGCAATGGAAAAGTGCCCTATTCAACCAATTAAACAGATTACCTTCGATTAAACCTCACCCACGTTTAGGTTTATATTTTGAACAGCTATGGCGAGCCTTAATAAAACGACATCCCGATTGGCAGTTATTAGCCGATAATATCCCCGTACAAGAAAATGGAAAGACGCTGGGTGCGATTGATTTCTTACTCGTAAATCATCGGCAGCAAAAGGTTGAACATTGGGAATTAGCCCTAAAATTTTATTTGGCCGTAAAAAGTAACAGTAGTGCCTACGATTATGTTGGCCCAAACCTGCAAGATCGGCTAAGCAACAAGCTAAGTAAACTGTTACTCAAACAGATCCCTCTCGGCCGTCATCCACAAATCCAAGCACTACGACAAGTTTACTCACACTATCAATTTAAACAGCGCATCATATTGTCAGGTTATCTGTTCGAGCAAGCGCCGGAACGCAGTGAAACACTGCAGAGTCTCCATTGGTATAGTCATCAACAATGGCGAAAAAATCATCGAGGAGAAGATTGGTGTGAACTCAATAAACAGCAATGGTTAAGCCCGCCTGCTCATCAGTTAGAGCCCATTAAATCAACAAGCTGGCAAATCGATCGGCCAGTGCAACTGTATTGTCCACAACAACAGAAAAGAATTTTTGTTTGCCCTGACGAATGGTTCATCAGGGCAAAAGCGAGTTAGGAATAAGAGATAACTTAAGCTTTATTCTCGTCCAGAGAATATTCGCGCATCATCGCTTCAACCGTTTCAACCATGTTGGTACTGCCACAGAAAAAAGGAACACGTTGATGTAACTCAGTCGGCTCAATATCCATAATTCGATTAAAGCCATCACTGGCTTTACCGCCTGCTTGCTCAATAAGGAAGGCCATTGGGTTGCACTCATACAATAAGCGTAGCTTCCCGGAGGGCGCAGACGCTGTTGAAGGATAAATGTAGATCCCACCCTTAAGCAAGTTACGATGGAAATCAGACACTAAAGACCCAATGTAACGAGAGGTATAGGGGCGATTAGTATTCGGTTCAATCTCTTGACAATATTTGAGGTACTTCTTCACCCCAGTTGGAAACTTAAGGTAATTCCCTTCATTAATCGAATAGATAATCCCATCTTTAGGGATCGTCATGTTCTCGTGGGATAAATAGAATACACCTAAAGATGGATCGCAGGTAAAACCATGTACGCCATGACCCGTGGTATAGACCAACATAGTTGATGAACCATAAACCACGTAACCAGCCGCGACCTGACGATAGCCTGGTTGCAAAAAGTCTTCTAATACAACAGGGGAACTACAAGGACTGATCCGTCGATAAATAGAAAAAATAGTGCCTACTGATACATTCACATCAATATTAGAAGAACCATCTAAGGGGTCCATCAGAACAACGTATTTACTGTCGATAGAACGAGTACTATCAAAACTAACAAATTCATCTTCTTCTTCAGAAGCGACACCACATACTTCACCCCTTGCTTCCAATGCCGCTTTAAACATTTCATTGGCATAAAGATCGAGCTTTTGTTGTACTTCTCCTTGTACATTTTCTACGCCAGTTGCGCCAATAATATCGACTAAACCAGCCTTATTGATTTCGCGGTTAACCACCTTTGCGGCTAAACGAATCGCCCCAAGCAGTTGGGTCAGCTCTCCCGTAGCTTCAGGAAACTGGTGCTGCTTCTCAATTATGTATTCACCCAGAGTTATCATTTGTATCCCTATTTATTGACTCGCCCATGAAAACCTTTTCAATCTCCACAGTTATTTTGCAAGTATTTATTAAAAATTACTAGCATCATTAGTCAATTGTAATACATATAAGCGAAAAAAATATTTGCAAATGCATAAAATTAACACTACTGTATATCCATACAGTAATTGTAAGGCCGTTAAATTTGGCATCGACTGAGAGCATGGAGCGAACAATGGCACAACAAATCAATCAACTGCTACAGAACAACAAAGTTTGGCAAGGTAAGCAATGGCATCGCAGCCAGCTAACGGTGCAAGCAAGCGGCTTTGAACAGCTTGATCAACAGCTCCCAGGCCAAGGTTGGCCACAAGGCGCAATGACAGAAGTCCTCTATGAACAACAAGGTATTGGGGAACTACAACTGCTGTTACCGGCCCTGGCTAAATTAAGTAAAAAATCACAATGGATCATATGGGTGGCGCCTCCGTTCATGCCAAATGCCCCAGCACTGCAACAACACAACATTGATATAAGTAAGGTGATTGTGATCCGCCCAGAACAGTGCAGCGATATTATCTGGACCATTGAACAAGCCCTTAAAAGTGGCTGTTGCAGCGCCGTGTTAGGCTGGGTTGATCATTTAGATTTAAAAGCCAGTCGCCGCTTGCAACTAGCTGCCGAACAAGGCGACTGTCTCAGTTATTTATTTAGACCTTTGCAGCAACAACAACAAAGCTCCAGCGCTAGTGTTCGCATTGCACTACATCCCAATAGAAATACTGACCAAATCAGCTACCAGCTATTAAAACGACGCGGCGCAGCTCCGCTCTACGGGCAACATATTCCTCGTCGAGTTTAATAGCAAAGCACTCAATGTGACTAAAGCATGTATTGGATTTACCTTGATTTCCCACAACTCGCGCTGGACTTGCTACAGCGCGAACATTCGCTCTCCGAAGCCTTAGCTATTCACCATAAGCAACAACTCTCTCAGTTCAACAAGGCAGCGCATCAGCTAGGGCTCTACTTTGGCTGTTCGCTCAATACCGCCTATCAGCTGGCACCACAGCTCCATCTCTATGAACAACAAACGCAAGTTACTGATGATTTGTTTCAAAACTTAGCCCAACAAGCTTTAAGCTATGCTGCGCAAGTCGCCCTGCACCCAGATTATGGCCTATTTATTAATGGTTCTGGCATGCAGAGTATTTATCCCACCCCCCAGACTCATGCTCAACAACTAAGCATCATCTATCAACAACAAGGCTTAAGCTTTCGACTGGCCTGGGCCAACACCGCGCTCGCTGCTCGCTGGCTGGTTTGCTCAAAGCATAAACAAGCACCCTATAGAGGGGTCGAAACACTCGACGCTCTACCACTAAGCGCCTGTGATTTGCCAAAAACACAAATTGCCAGCTTACAAGCCATGGGGCTTTACACATTTAAACAGCTTTGCGCATTACCTCGCCCAGAACTGCGAAAACGTTTAGGAGAACAAAGCCTAAAAAGCTTAGATCAGGCGCGAGGTAAACAGCCATACCCGCTCGCTTTTATTCAAGCACAAGACCGTTACCAGCAAATGTTTCCACTGCTGAGTGAAATCAACACCACTCAAGCTTTAATGTTTCCTTTGAAGCAAGCTTGCCAACATTTACAACACTGGCTAAGAGAACGCCAGTATTGCTGTAATGAAATCGTCCTTGAATTATGTTTTCGTGATAAGGCCAAACAAAGGCTCCTGTTACGCAGTGCCCGTATGCTACAAAGTCGTCACGACTGGTTTGCCTTATTTCAGCTGAAACTAGAGACTCTGAGATTACCAGCGGCGTTGCTCGAGTTTAACCTCAGTAGCGAAGCGCTCTACCCTTTAAATCATTCGAGCAATGGGCTATTTGACCAAGACCAAACTCAACTCGATGATCTGTTATTTGATCAACTCAACATCCGTTTAGGTAGCCAACGGATCCATCGTTTAAGCTGTCGAGCTGATTATCGGCCTGAACTAGCCAGCCAATATCAACCCTTAGAACATACCTCTGCACTTAGTTATCCGAGTAACTTTCCTCGACCATGCTGGTTACTGCCCCAGCTTAAACCAATCAATATTGTGCATTATAAGCTGCTCTCAGCTCCAGAACGTATTGCCAGCGGATGGTGGGATGAGCACCAAATTAACCGCGATTATTATTTGGCGAAAAGTCAGCATGAGGCGCTTGCTTGGATATGCCAAGAGAATCAGCAATGGTTTTTACATGGTTGGTTTGGCTAGGCTGTTGCACTTAACTAATGATTTTTAATCAAGTACTTAGTCGCAGAAAAAGCGGCTTAATGCCGCAGCTATCACTCTCTATTCTCAATGAGGAAGAAAATGTATTTAGCCCCGCTTTCCAAATGCGCTTATCAACAGACCTCGTTTATTTTAGCGGCTTATCTATGACGCCATCACACAGACTCGGCCTCATACAAGCTGCGGTCCCATCATTACCAGAAATAGACAAGCAGTAAGATGAATACGATTCCTTTTGCCGAACTCAATGCTCAGAGTAACTTTAGTTTTTTATATGGCGCGTCCCACCCTGAGGAGTTGGTCGAACAGGCCCAGCAATATCAATATCAAGCGATTGCCATCACCGACGAATGTAGCTTAAGTGGTGTTGTACGCGCCCACCAACAAGCGACTCAACTCGGGATCAAACTGCTCATTGGTAGCCAATTTACTTGTCAGGAACAATGCCAAATCGTGTTGCTTGCCAAAGATCTACAAGGCTATCAACAGCTTTGTCGCTTGATTACAGCAGCTAGAAAAAATAGTCATAAGGGTCACTACCAACTCAACTTGAGTCAGTTTGAAAAAGACTTAGACAACTGCATACTGCTCATAAAAGCTACGCCACAACTAACGACAGCCCAGCTTCACCAGCTACAAACAGTCCGAAAACAACCGCTATATCTGCTATTGCACAATGATTTAACCGAAACCAGTCAACAGCTTAATGACTACCGCCACTTAGCAAAATCTAACCAAGTTCGCTGTGTTGCCTCCATGAATCCTCGCATGCATCTCGCCAAGCGGAAAAAGCTGGCCGATGTGCTCGATGCGATCCGCCACCATACCTGTGTACAACAGGCTGGATTTTTACTCTCCCCCAATGCCGAACGCCGCCTTTTAAGATGGCCACAACTACAGCAGCGTTACCGAGCAGAAGAACTAGCACTAAGCAGTGAATTGGCAGAACAATGTCAATTCAGTTTAAATGAGCTTCGTTACCAATACCCAAAAGACTGTGTTCCAAAGGGTTACACTGCCCAAGACTACTTACGAATACTCGTAGAACGGGGGGCAAAAAAACGTTTTGGTAAAACCTTAGCGGACGAGATCCGTCAACAGATTGACCACGAATTAGCCTTAATTAGCGAACTCAACTACGAGCATTACTTTTTAACCATTTATGACATCGTCGATTACGCACGGAAACAACAGATCCTGTGCCAAGGGCGAGGCTCAGCCGCTAATTCGGTGGTCTGTTACTGTTTATATATTACCGAAGTTCATCCCCAGCAAGCAGGTTTATTATTTGAACGCTTTATCTCCAAAGAGCGAGATGAGCCACCCGACATTGATGTTGATTTTGAGCACCAACGCCGTGAAGAAGTGATCCAATATATCTACCAAAAATATGGTCGTGACCGCGCGGCTCTTGCTGCCAGCATTGTGACCTACCGAACCCGTAGCGCCATCAATGACATCGGCAAAGCCTTAGCGATCCCTGCACATATTCTGCATAGTCTCAACCATCATATCGACTGGCGCGATAAAAGTTCCAACACCCGTGAAAAGATTATTAAATCTGGCTCACTACCCGCCGCTCACGTACATCACTTTGCCGAATTAGTGGAACAATTACGGGGCTTTCCGCGCCACCTTTCGCAACACGTCGGGGGATTTGTTATCGCGCAAGGGCAACTTTGTGACTTAGTGCCGATTGAAAATGCTGCCATGGCCGAACGCACGATTATTCAGTGGGATAAGAATGATTTAGAAGCACTACATTTAATGAAAGTAGATATTCTCGCGCTTGGCATGCTAAGCGCGATCCGCCGCTGTCTGAGGAGTTTGAGTGAACGGGAACAGCGCCGTATTAGCCTGAGCGACATTCCACAGAACGACCCTTGCACCTACGATATGTTATGTCGTGGCGACAGCATTGGGATTTTTCAAATCGAGTCGCGAGCACAAATGAGTATGTTGCCGCGTTTAAAGCCCAGAAGCTATTACGACTTAGTGATCGAAGTCGCCATCGTACGTCCCGGCCCCATCCAAGGCGATATGGTGCATCCTTACCTACGACGACGTCACGGAGAAGAAGCCGTTAGCTATCCTAGCCCAGAGGTCGAATCGGTATTAAGTCGAACCCTCGGGATCCCAATTTTCCAAGAACAAGTCATCAAATTAGCGATGGTCGCGGCCGGATTTAGTGGCGGCGAAGCCGATCAATTACGTCGCGCGATGGCCGCTTGGAAACGTAATGGTAAGCTCCGCTATTTTAAAGATAAATTAATCAACGGTATGCTTAGTCGCGGCTATCAACTCGATTTTGCCGAACGCTTATTCTCACAAATATTGGGCTTTGGTGAATATGGTTTTCCGGAGTCTCATGCCGCCAGCTTTGCTCTGTTGGTTTACATTTCTTCTTGGTTAAAGTGTCACGAACCCGCCGCCTTTTGCTGTGCATTGCTCAATAGCCAACCAATGGGATTTTATAGTCCTAGTCAACTGATACAAGATATTCAACGCCATGGGGTTAGCATCTTAGCAATCGACATTAACCACAGCGCTTGGGAGCATCACCTAGATTACCAAAGCGCAGCTAAGGGAGCGATCCGCTTAGGCTTAAAACAAATCAAAGGGTTAAATCGACATAAGATCAATCGCTTGCTACAACAGCGCCCCGCTCAAGGCTTCACTCATCTGGCGCAAATCACCGCCTGCTTAGACCAAAGTAGTTTAAACGCCTTAGCTTCAGCCGATGCTTTCGCGGGTCTTGCCGGTCATCGCCATCAAACACGTTGGAAAATGAGTGGTATCGAGCCAGATCTACCGCTATTTGCAATGCCCTCTGAGGCAAAAGTGCAACTGCCTGTCCCGAGTGAAATTGAAGGTATCACCCAAGATTATCTCACGACTAACCTGAGTTTACGCCACCATCCTCTGCAGCTGTTGCGCGAACACCAAGCCCTAAAAAATTGTTTGTCACAATTGCAATTACAAGGCTGCCAACACGGTCAATTAGTTACCGTCGTTGGTTTAGTGGTAGGACGTCAACGCCCAGGGGCAACGGCCGATGTCACCTTCGTCACCCTAGAGGATGAAACTGGTAATAGCAATGTGATAGTCTGGCCAGCAACCGCCAAAGCTCAGCGTAAAGCGCTTATTTCATCTCGCTTACTTAAAGTGACAGGGCGCTTAGAACGCTGTGATAATGTATTGCATATTATCGCCGGAAAGTTAGAGGATTGCTCATGGCTATTGGCCGATTTATCGATCCACTCCCGCGACTTTCGTTAAATGAAGGCTGAACAATAGGATATCTATGTTAGATCGCTACGCCGTAAAACTGATTAAAGCACCACTGGACTACGTCGCCAAGCATTTAGATAAGGCGGGTTTGAATGCCAACCAAATCACCCTCAGCGGATTTGTGCTCGGCTTAGCAGCCATTCCTATGTTGGCCTTTCAACACTATGATTGGGCCTTAGGCTTGATCATACTCAACCGTATATTCGATGGTTTAGACGGCGCATTGGCAAGGCGTCAAGGTTGTAGCGATTTTGGCGGCTACCTTGATATTGTCTGTGATTTTATCTTTTACTCTGGTGTCGTTTTGGGATTTGCTCTGGCCGCTCCTGAGCAAAATTCCATTGCAGCCAATGTACTCATCTGGACTTTTATGGGTACTGGCTCAAGTTTCCTCACTTTTGCCATTATGGCCGCCAAAAGAGATATAGAGAATACGGTATATCCACACAAGTCCTTATATTACTTGGGAGGACTCACCGAAGGTAGTGAAACCATCGCTTTATTCCTGATTTTTTGCATATATCCGGAGCATTTCCCCACCTTGGCCCTAGGTTTTGCAGCTCTGTGTTTCATCACCACATTAACTCGGGTCTTAGCAGCCAAGGCCACTTTTATTGATTCACCAAATCAAGGGCCAGAAACTCCAAAGGCAGGTGACTAGAAACGCCTCGGTTTATGCTTGTTTACCGTCTATTTTGTTGAATTGTCATATCCCTATAGGCTGAAACATCACAGTGAATGGGCGAAACCAAAGAACAAGAAAGATCCTGAGAATCGCTTTTATGACAGAACGCTCAGCGTAACCCAAAATAGAGAAAGGTTACGCCATTTCCTAAAGACGAGAATTGGTCTCTATCTACAATAAAGACCTGAGATAAGCACCAGGATTAAGCCACAGCACCTTTTGCCAACTGCTGTGGGCCCAAAGCTAATAAAGCAAGGTTTGCCTGTCGAGCTTGCTCTGCATCACCAGCCATAATCGATTGATAAATAGCCGTATGTTCAGGCATACAAGTATGACCATCCTGAGAAGCATATTTAAAGTAATGTACGTACATCACCTGTAAGACATTCGCGAAAGGAATAAAGAAGCAGTTTCCGGTCGCCAAATAGATTAAACGATGAAAACGCAAGTCCGCCTCGACCCATTCAGACCAATCTTGTTTTTTAGCGACCGCCGACATTTGTAAAAAAGCTTCGGTTAATGCACTACGTTGCTGGGACGTGGCATTCTTTGCAGCCAAAGCCGCAGCTTGTGGTTCAATAGCTTGGCGTAAAGCAATAAATTCATCCATTGCTTGCTGTTGCATTCCCAGGCCAGACATCCAACTCAATAACTGAGGATCGAGCATATTCCAGTGTTCTCGAGCTCTAACTCGAGTCCCAATCTTAGGTCGCGACTCCAATAAGCCTTTGGAGCTAAGATGTTTAATCGCTTCTCGCAAGGCCGTTCGACTCACCGCAAACTGTTCACACAACTCCATCTCGGATGGAATAATACTATGTTGCGCAAGTGCTCCCGATAAAATACTTTTAGCAACTTCTCTTGCCACTTGTAAGTGCAAACTCCGAGCAGCACCTTCGATCGTTGAAAATTCACTAGCCATAGGGATCCTTATACTTTCCTATGATTTAATCCAAAATAAATATGAAAACAGCTCGCTCATCTATAATGACTAAAGCGTCACTACGGTAGCATGATTTTATTTTTTCTCTATAGGTAATGATTTAATAATTTGATAATACTGTATTTTTTTCAATACACTTGTGAATCCGAATCCACAAATCGTAGTCGTAATTTTACGAAAATTGGTAACAGATCAGCTTACTTGTATGATGATTAAGTTTAATTTGACAGCCAATTTTAAAATCATCAGTACGCCCTATTTCGGCTATAACTCTCTTCACTTAATCTAAGAAAATTGCCATCGGGTGAGTGTTTAATGGGTTTGGCCATTGCTTATCCGTGAATCACAATCAGCCATTAAAGAAACTTGAAGCCAAAGCCCACCCTCAATATGCAATACAATAAGTTAATATTAATTTATGGCGGAGTTCAATCCATATTGAGGATGGCCTGTTGGTACTGCAGTGACCAATACTCTCGATAAAAACCCCGGTATAACCAGTGAGCAACTCTTTAACACCGCTCACCCAATGACAAGGTATGATAATACTCACTCTATTTTAGCCATTCGCGGCCGCAACAGCTCGACACGCTTTTGGCATCATAAAATACTCCGCTTGTTGCTGATCACTCCGGGTTTCTCCATAAGGTATCACTTGTCGACCTCGTCATAGCTGCTGGCCAAGTTCGCTACTCGGCTTATCTAAAGCGCCTTCAAGCATTTGGCGAAGCCCTTCAACTCGGTTTCAAGCATCTTCCGAGCGGTAAACACCAATAAACATAAACCTCATTGCGAAGCGCAGGCGTACATCGGCCCAAATGACATAAAAAACGAGTCATATGAATCACCACCTGATGATGTATTGAGTAAGGGGCTTTACCAAACAAAAGACGATATTACTGGTGAAAGCCACTGAGTGACTGACAACCATTATAGACAGCTGAATTAGTTACCGATTGTCGCTTGTTAAATATCGCCACACGCCGAATTCATCTAGCATAGCTTGATAGACGCGACAACTTGACCGACAAAAAAGTGGTATTACCCCCTTCATACTGGGTGTCACGGCGATTCATTGCGTTATACTTCTGCTGAAACTGAAAGCTTAGCTCAAACATTGGTTTTGCTGCTCTGTAATCAGTTCGGATGAAGCTAAACTAACAACCGATCAACACCCTCGCTACCGAAAAATAAGCAAGTATTTTTCGGTAGCGACAAATAGAAGGCACAAACACAAGCAAGGTTGCGCCTTCAAGTTTTTATCCCAATTGCTGTTTAAAAAAGTCTAGCGTGCGACTCCAGGCGAGTTCGGCCTGCAGCTCGTCATAACGGCCAGTGGAGTCATTATGAAAACCATGATTGGCCCCCTGATACATATGCATCTGGTAAGCAACCTTGTTCGCCAGCAGATCTTGTTCATAATCGGGCCAGGTAGCATTCACCCGTTTATCTAACTCAGCCAGGTGGATCAACAAGGGCGCTTTAATATTTGACCGAAGCTCTTTCGCGGATGGCGTTCCGTAAAATGGTACGCCTGCATTCAGCTGCTTGGCCATTCTTGCTGCTAGCATATTCACCACATAACCACCAAAACAAAAACCAACCGCGCCCAACTTGCCGTTACTGGCGGGATGTTCCTTCAAAAAAACGGCGGCGGCCAAAAAGTCTTGTTCAATTTTACCTTTATCAAGGGACTTTTGCATACTACGCCCTTGATCATCATTCCCCGGATAGCCGCCTAATGTATGCAATGCATCGGGTGCAAATGCAATATAGCCAGCCTTGGCTAAGCGCCGCGCAACGTCTTTAATATAAGGATTTAAGCCCCGGTTTTCATGGATCACTAAGATCACCGGCAGCGGTTTGTCGGCATTCTTCGGTGTGACCAGATAACCTCGCCCTTCACCATGTCCCATTGGTGAATCAAACAAGACATACTCGGCTTTAATCTCGGGATCATTAAACGACACCTGCTCAGCCAAGGCATAATTAGGAAGTAGAGCCGAAGACAACATCGCCATAGAAAAACCCAAAGCGGTCAGCTTTGCCAAACGCGCCAGAAAGGTTCGCCGGTCAATCAAGCCATGTGCATATTCGTCATACCAGTCAAAAGCCTCTTGGGGAATCGCGTAAGACTGAGCATCGATACTTGCTGCTGTGCTAGAAAACTGATTAGATTGAGCCACTATCATACCCTCACGTAAAAATAAATTTGCATCCAATGCGACGGCTCACACAGTTGCTTCTGAGCTGCGGCATCTCCATTTACCAACAATCGTTACTCTGGTTCAGCATCAATCGATTGCCCAAACGGCAATCATTAATAAACGCCAAGCATGTTGCTTGTCCTTCACCCAAAACAGAGTGGCTTGAAGTACTCCCATACCACAACGATCAGCTTCACAACAAATCAGACAACACATTGGCTACAAATTACCAACCAAATATCAACATAAATGATCTAAGCAATAAGCGCAAACTATCACGAGAGATCCCTCAACCATCAAATCAAATGGTTTGCGATAAACAATACCGTACGCGCTTAGCTAAGTGCGCTAAACTTTGCGAACCAACCGCTAATAAAGGAAATCAAGTCAATATGCTGGAGCGATTCAAACTGGTAATTAGCTTGAGTGTTATGGTCAATGTTTCCGTGATGGCAGCCAGTCACCCTTGGGAGCAGATCAATAGCCCCTCACATGGGAGCCCTAATGCCATAGGCGCCTATAACCAAGGTTGTCTAGCCGGAGGCCAGCCCTTAGCGCTCACCGGTGAAGGCTATCGGGTGGTTTACCCCGAACGTCGACGCAATTATGGTCATCCAAGCTTACTCGGATTTATTCAAGACTATGCCAAAACGCTAAAAGCTAAGGGCCTGCAGAATATTCTCATTGCCGATATGTCAATGCCGCGAGGCGGACCATTTAGTCATGGTCATCGTAGTCATCAAATCGGCTTAGATGTGGATATTTGGTTTAAAACCACCACGGACAAACTCACGCCATCCCAACAGACAAACCTTAGGCCTATCAACTTAGTTGACTCAAAAAACTTCCGACTTGAATCTGCTTGGTCAAGTACGCATCAGCAAATGCTAAAAATTGCCGCGCAAGACCCGCGAGTCGCGAGGATCTTCGTTAATCCGGTCATCAAACAGCAGCTCTGCACTCACACTCAAGCCAAACAACGCTGGTTGGCTAAAATTCGACCTTGGTGGGGGCATACCAAACATATGCACATCAGGCTTCACTGCCCTATCGATCAACCACTGTGCCAAGAACAAACGGCCTTAGCTGAAGGCAATGGCTGTCAAGATCTGGTTTGGTGGAAACAACAACTGACGCAACCAGCAACTCTGCGTAACACTCCCCCAGCAAAGCCCAAACCTAAAGTAGACTTACCAGCCCCATGCGCTCAATTACTTGCTCGACCCGAAACCAAAGCATAGGCCCAATCATCGCGACCGCGCAGCTCCGCCAGTGCAACAGCTTTTTGTATATCGTAGGCAACCTGATATTGCGCCACTGTCCAACCTTGCGCCGTCAACTCTACAATGGCATAACGTGCATGCGGGCTAAAATTTTCCATCACATGTGAATTGGGCCAATCATCTCGATAAGCTTGTAAGCCGACACTGCCGGGGTTCACCAGCAATTGCTGCTCCCCTATGTTCACCACCCTTGGCGTATGGCTATGACCGCATAAAATTAACGGTGATGTTTGCCCTTCGAGTAAAGCTAATATTTCATGCTCTGAACGTAGCTGGGCAAAGCCTTGACTCACGTCATCTACGAGGTAGATCAAGTCATCCCCAGGGCTTGCATGACACAAATAAACCTGCTCGTTCAATTGCAGATCAAAAGGAAGCTGCTGCATCCACTGGAGTGGCTCAGGCCCTAAGTCGTCTAAAATAAACTGCATCGTTGGGTTCGTCGCGCAATCAGCAGCACTTGCTTGATAAATCTGGCGATCTTGATTTCCACAAATCGTCACAAAATCAAGTTCCCTCAGGCGCTCGTAAGTCGCCCGAGGCGCAATCGGTCCATATAAAATATCACCTAGATTGACCACCACATCAACCCCTCGGCTCTCAATATCTGCCACCACCGCCTCAAGTGCGTACAGATTGCTGTGGATATCTGACAATACCGCAATTCGCATCAACTCATCCTCTTTAAAATTCAACTTGGTCGCTTCAATAACTCGAGTCAAACAATACCCGTCCGTGTCTTAAACCTAATGGACGAACTGGGATTGCCGGTAAGTTTTTACCGCAAGCCTATGAAGTAACAGATTTATATCAGAAATTCACTAGAGTTAACCAGCAAAGTATTGTCATTGCGATAAACCTGAAGCTTGTACGAGCAATGGATTAATGATTAGTATCATCAAACAAACCCAAAAAAGAGAAGCTAAGCATTTGTCAACAGAGTCTATTTTGGGCTTAAGCGCCTTAGTTACATCATTGATTGCCGCCATATTTGGCTTTGGTGGTGGCATGTTATTGATTGCCGTACTGCCTTTATACCTAAGTCCAAGTACCATCATTCCCATTCATGGGGTCACACAACTCGCCAGCAATATCTCGCGAAGTTTGTTTTCGCTCAAGCACGTACAGTGGCCGCTCATCGTCCCGTTTTTAATTGGCTCAATCCTCGGCGTTGGTTTATTTGGCTTGCTACTAAGCCATCTACCCAGCAAATATATTCCTGCGCTTATAGGCTCCTACATTGTGTTGAACTTATGGAGCAGCAAGTTTTCTCGCCTCATCAATCGATATGAGAGTTATTACCTGATTGGTGTCCTGCAAACCGGATTGGGTTTAGTCGTGGGTGCAACTGGCCCTATCGGTACCAGCGTGTTAGCCAAAAAGCTGAGCGACCATAACCAACTGATTGCTACCAGTTCAATGTTTATGACGATTAGTCATTTACTTAAAATATTGGTATTTGGCTTTATCGGCTTTAGCTACACTGAGCATCTTAACTTACTGATAAGCATGGTGCTTGGTTCGGTACTCGGCTCTTATTTAGGGACCAAAATGCGCAGGCTGGTCGGAAATCAGCGACTCATATGGCTAATTAAAGCATTGTTAACTGGACTCGCCCTAAAAATGATATTCAGCGTGATATTGACTTAGAACTAGAATGCTTTCACCCTCTCTATGGTGAGGCTGATATCACTTGTATAAAACTTACTCATATCGTCGAACTAAAAAGACCGGAGAAATTCAATTTTCGGCTTAATACAACACACATAAACGCAACTATACGGATATTCCTATTTATGAAACTCGTCACATTCATTACAGCTGTTAGCCTTTTGTTCAGCGCAGCATCCCAAGCAGACCGTTTACAAGACATTCAAAAACAAGGCTACATCACCGTCGGTACCACTGGTGATTACAAGCCTTTCTCTTTTTACGATGGCGCAACGTTCAAAGGTTACGACATCGACGTCGCAAAACACTTGGCCCATGAAATGGGCGTAGAAGTTAAATTTGTTCAAACCACCTGGAAAAACCTACTGTTGGGCTTAGATGAAAACCAGTATGACATCGCTATGGGCGGCATTACACGTCGTATCTCTCGTCAAATGGCCGCAGAACAAAGTCAAGGTTACATGACTTTTGGCAAGTGCTTCTTAGTCGCTCAGGGACGCGGTTCTCTATTTGATACCTTAGAAGAAGTAAACCGTCCAGAAGTTAAAGTTGGGATAAATATTGGCGGAACCAACGAAAAATTTGCCGAAAAATACCTGAGTAAAGCCACTTTGGTACGCTTTGATAACAACCTAGATGTCCCCAAAGCTCTAGAAGCGGGGAAAATCGACGTGATGGTAACCGAAACACCGGAAGCTCTTTATTATCAAGTGATTAATAAAAAACTAGAAGCGGTGCGCGAAGACAATCCATTCACCAAAAGTCAATTTGGTTACCTGATCCCAGATGGTGAACAACGCCTGCTGAACACTGTTAACTTCATCATGGATGAGATGAAACTAAAAGGTATCGACCAGGATTTAATGAAGAAAAACTCATTAAAATAAGTGCTGATTAAAATTCAAAATCACTGCTTCATTAAGCATCGATGAAGCGGTGAGCCTTGTCATCCAGACGTTCACCTAAGTCGTTGATGTAAGCTAAGAGCACAAACATTATTCGAGCGGAGCTGGATCAATCATGACACGGCTTTTTATACACTAAGCGAGAAATTCAGATCTAATATTTTCAAGAACGGATTACGGCGTAATCCCTTATTAAATAGGCAATATAAATCATATGAATGTTTTTGTAGTTGGGAATGGAAAACTAGCAAACGAGCTACTCAGTCAATTGCAGTTTAACCAAGTGAAGGCTTGGCACGAAAGAGCGAACAACAACCCGGCGATTATTGTACATGCGGGTTCAGGCAGAGAACTCGAAGAAATCATGACCTATTGCCGAAATACAAATTCGGTGTTGGTTGAGCTTTCAACAGGATCGCAGATAGAGGAGATAGCTATCGACTTTAGCGCAGTAGTCTGTCCGAATATCAATATATTGATGCTCAAATTCATGCATATGATTTCAAACCACGGACAACAATTCCAACAATATAACATCCAACTAAGTGAATCGCATCAGTCAGAAAAAACCTCGGTGCCGGGCACTGCAGTTTATTTAGCGAATGCATTCGACCTGCCTGTTGAGGACATTCACTCCATCAGAAATCCAGAACAGCAGCAACACTTATGCGGAGTTCCTTCGGAACATCTATCCAGACACGCAGTCCATCAAATAACGATTCAAGATAGTTCATGCAGCATCTCCTTGGAATCGCGGGTGTACGGAGATTCTCCCTATGCATCGGGGGTTTTAAAAGTCATACACGCTATTGAGAACCACCAATTGGAGCAGCGCCTATATACCATTCATGAACTGATCGAAAAAGAATGGCTGTAAATAACGAGTAAACCAAAGCTATAAAGCTCAACTCAAAAGATCCGCGTAGTATTCAAAACCGGTGTCCAATTACCCCTCAATCGTTAGCTTAGGCCACTGCGCCAACCACGTTTTGGCCTGTATTCGCTGCTCAAAGACTTCACGAGACCGCTTAGGATTATGGGTAATGTTCAATTGAAATAACGACTCAAAGCCAAAGGCCGAAACACACTCATAGCCTTGAGAAGTTTTACGGATCGCCACCGCTGTTTCTTTTTCCGGCCAAAAACTCATTGCATCCAAAGTACTTAAGTACGGTCGATCATGATTACGCAGGTGCATCCGGGCTTGGTTGCGCACCTGCCAGTGAAGCTGGGGCATGTAAGATCTAAGCTTAACTTCAAGTTTCAGCTGCCTTTCTGGATCCGTCTCCTCGGCATCAAAGTAAATCACATCCACATCATTGAGAGGCGTAGCAACTGGTTTATGATGCAGATGATCCCAAACCATATTACGCACAAAACCAGCCGCTAAATACCCCTGAGGCAAGCCAAGTCGGTGAACACAGTCAAGTGCCTGCAAACGTTGTTGATCGTTTTGCAGCAGCTGGATGATAGTTTCCATTTGAACCTAATTATTCACATATTAACGAATAACAACTGATTACTTTCTGTATTCACGACTGAGATGCTAAAACAAAACGCAACCAACAAGACTAATTATTTATTTTTCAACCAAATGGTAGAATTAGAAAATACAATTTGCTTACAATTGTTAGTAATTTCAAATGTTACTCCCCAATCAGTTGAATTACCGCCCAAGTGATCGATTTCTCCGGTTGCCGTTTGACTTTTTTCATTTATCAAAACAATTTTATCTGCATTCTGAGTCACATAAGTGGCACCACCATAAACCTGACAATACCCAGTACAAACATAGTAACCTGCGATATCGACATACCCTTGTTCGTTCATAACGCACTGAGCTTGAGCATTCCAAGAAGAAAAAGACAAAACGGCCAAAGAAATAATGCTTTTAACAAAATAATTCATTTACAACGTCCTTGATATTAAAAGAAAATATATTTTATAAAAAAATAGTTAACCGCGCCACTAAGCATCCTTATCGAGGCTAAGAACATAATCCCCTGCACGATTCGCAATATCTCTCTAAACTGGGTATTTATATAGTAAGTATTAGCCCCGCTAAGCAAAGCGCGCGCTTCGTGCTACAATCGCAAGCTTATCTGCGCTTAGTGCTATTTGCCTTAATCGCGGCCCTATTGTTCGTCATCTGAGACCCTTCATGCCATTTTCTAAACTTGGATTAAGTACGCCGATCTTACAAGCTTTGAGCGAGCGTGCATATCAACAGCCCACGCCCATTCAGCAACAAGCCATTCCGGCTATTTTAGCGGGTAAAAACCTGCTCGCCGCGGCGCAAACCGGCACCGGCAAAACGGCCAGCTTTGTATTGCCCATTTTGCAAAAACTAAGTAAAGCGCAAACGCCCCTGCGCGGTAAACGGATTCGGGTGCTGATCCTTACCCCCACCCGTGAACTGGCGGTTCAGGTTGAAGAGAATATTGGCCATTACGCAAAACATTTAGAAATCAGCTCACTGGCAATGGTTGGCGGTGTTGACGCAGAACCACAGAAACAAGCCCTAATCTACGGCGTAGATATTCTGGTCGCAACCCCGGGGCGCCTGCTGGATATGATCCATCAACGAGCCCTGCACTTCGACCAACTTGATACTTTGGTGCTCGATGAAGCCGACCGAATGCTGGATATGGGCTTCATCGACGACCTTGAGAAAATTTTGCAGCGCCTGCCCGAGCAGCGTCAAAGTCTGTTGTTTTCGGCAACTTTATCTCCACAAATTAAGCGCTTAGCCAAAACGACTATCGAAAATCCGCTGGAAATCAATGTGGCGTCGTCTGCGGATAACAGCCCTAAAATCGAGCAATGGTTAATTACCGTCGACAAAGACAAAAAGTCGGCATTACTCAGCCAGATGATCGTTGATAACAACTGGCAACAGGCGCTGATCTTTATTCAAACCAAACATGGCTCGGCCAAACTGGTGAGCCAATTGGAGAAGCGTGGCATTCAAGCCGAAGCCTTTCATAGCGGCCGAAGCCAGGCCTCACGTAGTAAGTTACTCGCCGATTTTAAATCTGGTGAAGTCCAGTTTGTGGTGGCTACTGGTATTGCAGCGCGCGGCATCGACATCGATGAATTAAGTCGTGTGGTCAATTATGATCTGCCCGATCAAGCCGACGACTATATTCATCGCATCGGCAGAACCGGCCGGGCTGGCGCTGTTGGCGAAGCGATCTCTTTTGTCTCAAAAGATGACTTTAGAAACCTTTGTTCGATTGAGAGTCGCCTCGGTCAGCTGATAGAACGCCGGGTCGTTGAAGGCTTAGAGCCGAAAAAAGAAGTGCCAATTTCTATCCTGAATTATCGGCCCAAATCAAACAAGGGTTCGGGGCATTACAAGCCAAGAAACAAAGTCAGCCACTAAACCCGCGAGCCAATCACAAACTAAATGTTGCAAAAGGCCTTGTCACTGACAAGGCCTTTTTGTAGCTCGGTGATTGCAAACGACAGCGTCTAGCGACCAACACGGTCTCTAAACCACAGCTTCAAAAAATCGGTGATTGCAGCAGCTCGGCAGGTTTGCGCTCAATTAGGATCTGACCTTGGCGCACCGACAACAATACCTCACCTTGCTTTTGCAAGACCTCGACATCATTCCCACCTTCTAATACGATGAAATTTGCTGGTTTGCCCAGCTCAATACCGTATTCATCTTCTACCTGTAGGGTTCTTGCACCATTATCAGTGATCAAATCTAAACAGTTTTGAAGTTCACTGTAGCCCATCATATGGCAGCTGTGGATCCCCGAGTCCAATATCCGCAACAGCTTACCGTTGCCAAGGGTATACCAAGGATCTTGGATGGAGTCTTGGGCAAAACATACATTTAAACCGGCTTCACGTAGTTCTTTAACCCGAGTGATACCACGCCGCTTGGGGTAGCTGTCGAAACGACCTTGTAAATGAATGCTCTCGGTTGGACAAGAAACAAAATTGATTTTCGACATTTTTAGTAAGCGAAACAGCTTGGAGCAATAGGCGTTATTATAGGAATGCATGGCAGTGGTATGACTGGCGGTTACCCGTGGTCCTATATTGGCTTCCAAGGCCGCGGTGGCGAGAACCTCCAGAAAACGCGCCGCATCGTCATCAATTTCATCACAATGCACATCGACCAACTTACCGGTTTGCTGCGCCAACTCTATCACCCAACGCATCGATTCCACCCCGTATTCACGAGTAAATTCAAAGTGCGGGATCCCACCAATCACGTCGGCGCCCTCTTCCAACGCCTGTAGCATTAACTCGCGACCATTGGGATAAGACCAAATACCTTCCTGAGGAAACGCCACGATTTGCAACAATATCTTATCTTGAAGACGAGACTTGAGCTTAGCAATCGCTTTTAGCGCCACTAACTGCGGATCGGTAACATCCACATGGGTACGAATATACTGCACGCCATTGGCCACCAACAGTTCGACTGTTTTAAGCACCCTTTGCTCAACATCTTCGGCACTTAACATCGGTTTGCGCTCGGCCCAACGTTCGATCCCCTCAAATAACGTTCCGCTCATATTCCAATTGGGTTGCCCTGCCGTGAGGGCTGCATCAAGGTGAATATGTGGTTCAACGAAGGGGGCGCAGCAAAGATTTCCCTTAGCATCATAACTACCTGCACCGATCGCTAGGGTATTTTGTTGTTGCTCTATTTGGCTAAAGCAACCATCACGAATGCTGATACTAAATAGCGATTCTTGGCCACGTAGCCGAGCATTAATAATTTTCATCGGATGATCATCCATAGTGATTGTTCTCATCTAAAATCAAGGCTTCCATCATCAGCGCATTTTGTAGCGCTAAACGCTGTTGCGCATTGTTTAGTTGCCGCTGGCTTAAGCTTTCAAACTTTTGCAGACGATGCTGCAGGGTATTGCGATGAATACCTAAACTTTGCGCCGTTTGTCGGGCGCTACATAGGTTTTCAAAATAAACTGCCAGCGTGTGTTTTAAAAGTTTCGCCTGCGGCTCCCGATTGGCAAACAAAGGACCCAGCTGCTGGCGGCAAAAATCGGCTAACAACTCATGATTGTCCACCGCAGAAAAAATTTGATTGATACCGAGATCGGCATAATGCAACACCGTTTGGCGCGCACTATTACGGGCAAATTGAGCAGCTTGTTTGGCTTGCTGCGCCGCCAAACCTAAATGAATTATCCCTTGAGGACTCGCACTCACCCCTAAAGCACAATTAAGATGAGCCGCCGCTAACTGTGTCGCAAGTTCGCTCCACAAGTGAATTTGTTGCTCGTGGTTCAAGCCCTCAGGATTTGCCAGAAACAAATACCAGCCATCTTGATACTCTAAAATCGGCAAACGATGGGGATAAGCTTCCAGTTGACGGTTCAAGCTAAAGGCCCAAGCACTTAAGTCGACATCATCGCTCACCATGGGCAGCACCAACGCCACTAACAGTGGCTGGTGCAAATCAAGTTCAAGACTGTTGGCCCGTTGCCGAGCTAAAGCGGGTAGTTTTCGAGGGGACTCGATCACATGGCTTAAAAACCAACGCAGAGAATGTTCGGCCAGATCGGCTTGGATAATCCGATTACAAATAAGCTCGGTGACCTTCACCATCGGCAAACTATAGGGTTGCTCAAACAACGGAAAATCACGTTGTTCGGCAAAGGCCAATACTGCCTCAGGGATCATAGGAATAAATTCCGAGCCGGTCAAAATCACAATACCTGCCGCGTACTTAGCTTGAGCCTCTACGATTAGCTGCTGATAATCTTCAACACTGCGTTGCAAATTGATCCCGGTAACAAAAATCAACTCACCGCCGAGTAGCCAAGGACCTACCTCGAGGTTTTCTGCCACATAGGGCCAACGAACTGAATTGTCTGCACCACCAGCACCGGCTCGAAGAACAAAGGCTTCCAATCCGGCGATAGCGGTGATCTCACTAACTTTTAAGGCCACATTAAGCTTCTTTAGCAAGGCTCGGTTGAGCCGAAGCAATAAACACCAACAGACTATAGAAGGCGCTTGCCACCACAATCCCTACCAAAGGCGCAATCCATGGAGAGAAATAGGCAGCAGCCGAACCCACGACATAGGCGGCTAAGCCTTGTAGATTAAATTGCGGTAAATTAACCTGCTCCAAGGCGGGTGGCGCAGCCTTATACTTCACCCAAAAATCAGTCATGATAATCGCACCAATCGGTGGAATAAAGGTTCCTAACAGGATCAAGAAAGGGATCAATAGATTATACATCCCAAATATGGCCAGCAAAGTACCAATGGCGGCGCCACCTACGGTGACTAAGCGACGTTTATCTGTTCGCAATAAGTTGCACCCCGCAGCAGCAAAATTGTAAATCGTGTTATCTTGAGTGGTCCAAATATTAGTAAACAACATCAATATTGCCACCAGCATAAAGCCTTGCACCACCAATACATCCACCACATCCGCCTGCTGATAAATTAAGGTGCCAAAGGCGCCAACAAATACCATTAAACCGTTGCCCACAAAAAACGCAGCCAGTGTGGTGTACACTGCGATCTTGCCACTCTTGGAGAAGCGACTCCAGTTGGTCGCCTGGGTACCGCCACTCACAAAAGTACCAAATACCATGGTAATCGCAGCGGCAATCGGCATCGCCTGAGTGGGTTCAACCGCAATCAGCTCGCTCAAGCCGCCGACATCAATCAAGCCTTGATACAAAGACAGTGCGATAAACACCAACATGGCAGGTACCGACACCTTAGACAATAACTCAATGCCTTTATAACCAATAGTGGCGGTGATACAAAAACCAAAACCAAATACCACCATCAAAGGAATGGTCAAACTCTCTGGCAAAGCCAGCAATTTAACCAATACGATCGCAATAGTCGCAGTGCCCCAGGCATACCAACCCACTTGAGTGAAACCCAAGACAAAATCTGACAACATACTGCCCTTCAAACCAAAGCAGTATCGTCCTAATAGCACCGAGTTTAGTCCAGTTTTATAGGCGACATAGGCTAGCCCTGCGGCGTAGGCGCCTAACAGCAGATTACCCACCACAATAATAACCAGCAACTGGGAGAAGGAAAATGCAGCACCTAAGCTACCACCAGCCCACATCGTTGCGGTGAAAAAAGTAAAACCGAGTAAAACTGAGGCCATCGACCAAAGACCTTTTCGTTGGTCATCTGGCACAGCTGATAAAGGAAAATCGTTTGTTTGACTCATGCTGTATCTCCTGAATATAAGTGATCCCTTCAGCGAATAAGTATCAAGAGATATGCCATAAGTAGTGCCTAAATCCAAATATTAAAAACTGTGCACGGCGAGCAAAGCCAAGCAAATAAAATATACCAAATGCACAAAGGAAGGACTGACGATACTCAACGGAACAATGAAGTCAGGCGTGCAGCACCCCGCCAAGCACCAATTCAAACCAAATTTGCCCAAAAAGTGTGCATCGATGGTGGTTTCCTTATCAGCCAGCGCTAGCTTGGCAAGCTACAAAATAGCCACTGATTTAATTTGCAACCAAACTTGCTGCTGGAGTTTCAATTGTAAGTGCGCCACTGAATATTCCGAAATCAACGCTTGAACGAGCTGTGAAGAACTCAGTTTTGCTTTTACCAAACACTCTCCCGCTCTTAGCCCCGGATGAATACTCTGCACTTCGGCAGGAAACACATTTAAAATTGAACTTTGCTGCGGCTTCACTCGACAAATGCTGACATCCCGAGCGTTGATCCGACAGCGCACCGTTTCTCCAGGCTGGCAGTTTTGCCCGACTAAATAAAAAGCTAAGCCATTCACCGTCAATTGAGTTAAACCATGCTCATGATTCGCGACCACCCTCCCTGTAAGCAAAGTATTAGTTTGGCCGCTAAATAGTGGACCGGATAATTCATTCAGCATCACTTCTTCGAGGCGCCCTTGCAGCACTACCCTGCCCTGATTGAGAACCACCACATGGTCGGCTAAACGCGCGACTTCATCCAGCGAATGACTAACGTAAACGATGGGGATCGCCAGCTGTTGATGTAAACGCTCTAAATAAGGCATGATCTCTTGTTTTAAACTGAGATCGAGGGCCGATAAGGGTTCATCCATTAACAATAACTTGGGAGAGGTGAGCAAGGCTCTTGCGATAGCCACCCGTTGTCGCTCGCCCCCCGATAGCGCTCGAGGGTGACGTTGCAAGAGTTCGGTAATGCCTAACAGCGCAGAGACTTCGCCAATGTCCAACTTCTGTTTATCTGCAGACAAACGTTGATAACCAAAGAGCAGATTTTGTTGCACGTTCAGATGAGGAAATAAGCTGGCTTCTTGAAAAACGTAAGCGATGTCACGTTGATAAGTCGGCACAAATTGTCCCGTTTGATGATCCTGCCAGACTTCGCCATTCACTGCAAAGTAACTCTGAGGTAGTCGCTCTAACCCCGCCATGGCACGTAAACAGGTGGTTTTGCCCGATCCCGAGGGCCCAAATAATACGGTCACTCCTTGGCTGGGAAACGTCATATTGACATCTAAACAAAAGTCGCCGCGATCGGCCACAAAACGAACTTGTATTTGTGTCATGCCATGACCCTCCGCCGCGCGGCATCATTAAGACTGTAAATTAAGAGCAAAGCGATAAAAGAGAAAGCCAACATGCCACCAGCTAACCAATGGGCCTGGCTGTATTCTAAGGCTTCCACATGATTATAAATTTCTATCGACATTACGCGCGTTTGCCCAGCGATATTCCCACCAATCATCAACACCACGCCAAATTCACCGATGGTGTGACAAAATCCCAGAATGGCGGCGGCAAATACACCTGGACGGGCCAGCGGAAAAGCCACTTGCCAGAAACTGGCAATCGGTCCGGCACGTAGGGTTGCTGCAACTTCCAAAGGCCGCTTCCCTATCGCTTCAAAGGCATTTTGCAGCGGTTGCACCACAAACGGAAAAGTGTGGATCACACAGGCAATCACAATACCGGTAAAGGTAAACGGTAAACTGCCCCAACCGAGAGCATTAAACAACTTGCCAACCGTGCCATTAGGCCCCAAAGCAAGTAATAAGTAGAATCCCAACACCGTCGGCGGCAATACCAAAGGCAAGGCGAACAAGGCACCCACAATGGGTTTGAAACGCGAACGGGTTTGTGCCATCCACCATGCCAAGGGCGTCGCCAACAATAGCAAAATGAGGGTGACTACGGCGGCTAACTTCAAGGTTAACCACACCACCGAAAAATCAGTCATCGACAACTATCCTTCATTTAGAAATACCAACATTTTCGAGCGACAAGGCTCATTGCTACTTACTCATTCACTTGATAACCAAAACTTTTAATTAAGGCTTGAATGGGTGGTGTTTGTAGGTAGCTTAAAAACGCTTTGGCCTGAGGATTCCCCTCGCCTTTTTTAAGGATCACCGCATCTTGTTTGATCGCTTGATATAAGTCACTTGGTACAATCCACGCCGAACCATGGCTAATTTCACCATCAACATATACCTGAGAAAGCGCCACAAAACCTAAAGGCGCAGCCCCTGAACTCACTTGCTGAAAGGTTTGTCCTACCGATTGACCTTCCACCAATTTAGGCTGTAATTGTTGATATAGTTCCAAGTTTTTCAATACGGTCACCGAGGCAGCGCCATAGGGGGCGGTTTTGGGATTACTTATCGCCAAATAAGGTAACTGAAAATTGTTTAATACCTTGCCTTGTTGATCCACCAAATCATTTTGATTCGACCACAACACTAAACGTCCTTGGGCATAGGTAAATTGGCTGTCGGCCAGCGCCATCCCCTCGGCAACCAGCTGACTCGGTCGAACTTGATCGGCCGCCATAAAAAACTCAAAGGGCGCTCCATTACGAATTTGCGCATACAGTTTGCCGGTAGAACCGGTGGAAATAAGCAGCCGATGGCCCGTATCTTGATGATACCGCGCCGCGATTTGTAGTAGCGGCTTATAAAAATTGCCAGCTACCGCCACTTTTAAGCCTTCGGCATGCCCCCCAAAGGCGACTGTTTGACCTAACAAAAAACTAAAAACCAAGGTCATTGTTTTAAAAATGCTCATATTATATTTCATGATGAAAGCTCCGTTGACAACTTATCCATAACAACACACAATGACCGAAGACGCAGAGAAACATAGCTTAATCTCAGTATTTTCGCTTAAATCTAAATTCGCTGCACTTTCACTAGGAACCATTGCAGCAAGCGTTTTTTGGTCGGCTAACTCAATACTAATGTCGTCGCACACCGCCCCACGAATCACTCGCGATACCCGTCCCGTAAACTGATTGTCAGCCGCCACCTTAAGTCCTTCACCTTGATAGAGCATCAGCTGCGGTGCTTTAATTAAACACAGCACTTCTGAGCCCAGTACCAAACCTAAACACTCCATGGACTCACAGCTCAACATGGCAGTGACAGTTAAATGCTCCGATACGGCTATTTTTATCACCGAATTAACTTGCCCCAGCTGGATCGCTTTTACCTGACCAAATAATTGGTTACGTGCGCTGCTGCGAAAGCTCAAGCGACGCATCAATTGACGAAAGTGTGCCACTTCGTGATTGCTAATTTTCAGAGGTTGACTCAGCTGCGGTTTAAGTTGCTCGAAGGCCTGCTGGTATTCTAACTCTAGCGCCTTATGTAAGGCGATTAAGCGCTTGGCATATTCGGTTAGTACACTTCCCCCCCCATTCTTACCGCCGCTTTGCTTAATCACCAAAGCCTTCTCTGACAGGTTATTCATTGCATCTAAGGCATCCCAGGCAGCCTTATAAGACATGGGTAAGGCGCGAGCCGCCGCACTTAATGAGCCGTGCTGTTGAATGCCATCCAATAAACGGATCCGGCTATCACTGAGAAAAGGCCCTAACTCACTACACAGTTTTATTTTCCCCAACAAGGGTTGGGTGATGACTGACTTTGTTGATTCCGTCATAGTTTCACCTATATAACGCTAGTGTTAAACATATTTTCATGCTGTAAACCAAAGTCTTTTGGATGAAGCGAATCACCGCTCAAGACTCTTCTAGCGTTTTACTGCAAGTCCAATTCCACTCAGTAATTAAGTTCTAAGGCATTGTATATAATGGAAATAATTGATAGCCAAAGGTTCCGTGGCTTGTCATAGTAACAACAAAATTCGCTATATTGTAAGTTATACGACGAAATAGACCGTCCAATACTCCCGCAAGGTCTAGGTCCAACCGGAAGCCAATCAGCGGACCACTTTACCGATCGAATCCTAGTGGTTTATGATTCAGCCAACAGCCCAGCATAAATCACCACACCGTTAACCTCAGTGATTCCGATTTAGTTTAAAAAAAGTGAACTGTGTTAGGCTAAGCGTATTATTTAGATCTGAGCCACTTGGCTTAAACTATCAACACCTTTGGCTATGATTTTATTTATTGTTTGTTTTTCAAACGATTATACTGATAAAAAATGAAATGGCGCTAGGCAAACACCACTCATAATGGCATAAACTATTTTAAGTTAATGCCGATAATACAGAATTAACACAACATATTTTGCTGCAAAAAAAGGAGAGTTTCATGGGAAGTTTTTTTTCCCCGGCGGTCTATCTGAGTGACCGCATCGGGTTTAAGTATAAATTCCTATTATGGACTTGTTTGTTTTTAGTACCTATCGCCTACGGCTTTAGTTCCCTTATTTTAACCATGAACGAAGATATTGAGTCTGCGAAACGGGAATTCTCCGGTTACCAACTTGTCAGTAAAATCCCCGAATTATCAGCCTCGATCGTGCAACATCAACACTTGATGACTTTAAAATCAATGGATAGAGAGTTTGAGCCTGAAAAACTCGTTTCACTCGACCAGTCCATTGATGGTATTTTTGCTCAACTCGCATCCATGATGTCAGAAAATCATCAAACAGAATTACAACAAGTTCAACAGCAATGGCTGGCGTTAAAAGGCAAGCAGCATGGTTCCTTAAATGATCTCTTAGTCGAACACGAAGCATTATTAAGTGATATCAGAGGATTGACTCATAGTATTGGTGCCGACAGTGGATTAACACGAGACCCCCAAGTCACCAGTTATTACCTGATTGCTGTCTCAGTAAATAATCTACCTATTTTACAAAGTAATATCGCCAGACTTAGAGATAAAGGCGGCGACATCGCCGATTTTGGGATCCTAGATGCCGAAGGCAATGCTGATCTCAACTTTAGAACCGACCTGGCCAACGAAGAATTAAAAAATATGCAAAAAGCCCTAACCCTGTTAGGCAATCATGACCCACTTTTCCAGGAAAAGCTCGGCAACCAAGCGACACAGTCTGTTGAATCTATCGGTGCGAGCATCTCATTAATTCGCGATAACATCCTAAAAGACCAGCAGGTAAAAACCAATACCGAGGCGGTTTTCCAAAGCACTCAACTCAGCCTCGATAATATAGAACAACTGGCGACGGCATCCATGAGTTACCTCGGTGAAGAACTCACCGCCCGGAAGTATAATGCCGAAAATAAACGGATTGTACTGCTGGTTGCACTCAGCCTGATCCTGCTCGTCTGTGCTTATTTCATGATTGGTGCTTACCTCTCCGTCAAACGTACCGTGAAACAAATTCGCTTAGTGGCCGGTAAAGTCAATCAAGGTGATCTAAGCGCAGATTTAGTGGTTCATGGTTCAGATGAGCTGGCCGATATTGCTCAAGATTACAAAACAACTCTGCAAGCCTTGCGTCATCTACTGCAACAAGTGACCGCCAGCTCTCTGGAAATGCTCAACGCAACTCAGCGAATTGGTGATAAATCACAAGCCGTGCGTGATGCGATTAATCAACAGCAACAAGAAACTCAGCAAGTGGCGACTGCGGTTGCCGAAATGAATGCGACCGTCAATAACATGGCCGAAGACGCGAACAAAGCGGCAGACTCAACGCTCGCCTCGCAACAAGCGGTGGTGAATGGGCAAGAGATCGTTGGCGGTACAATCACCACGATTGGCCTAATTAATGAGGAAGTGGTGACCACTTCAGATTCATTAAGTCAGCTACAACAACAAAGCAATGCGATTGGCAGTGTGATTGATGTAATTAGCAACATTGCCGAACAAACCAATTTATTAGCGCTTAACGCCGCCATCGAAGCTGCACGTGCTGGCGAGCAGGGCCGCGGCTTTGCCGTAGTTGCTGACGAAGTTCGTACCTTAGCCAGTCGCACCCAAACGTCTACTGATGAAATACAAAAGATGATCGAAGGCTTACAGTCTGGATCACTAAGCTCGGTGAACGCTATGGCCAATGCCAGTAATCGAGCACAAAGTGGTGTGGAGCAAGCGGAAGAGGCGCGTGGAGCCTTTAATAATATCACCGAGCGGGTGGATGAAGTGGTCGACCTCAATACCAATATTGCTAGCGCAATCGAGGAACAAAGCAAGGTGATGGATGAAGTTGAACACAATATTGTGCAAATATCCGACGGCGCAAATGCGGCCTTACAAGTTGCCGAAGAAGCCAGTCAAGCCAGCGAAAGCATTCGTCAAGAGGTCAACCAGCTACAACAACTAGTCGACCGTTATAAACTATAAACCACCAGACTAGCGCCCCACTAACCCGCTTAGGCGGGTTGGTTTTTATTTTTAAATCTGAACTTCTCTCAAGCGAGCAGCTAAGCATCATCAATAGCCATCACCATTAATGATGATTCGAACCGTTGACGAGCAGACTAATTCAGCGGAACTAGCAGCTTATGCATAATGTAGCTATCCACATAGCCTTGGTCAGAGTGGAGATAAGCTTGAGGTATCGTACCTAAAATTTGATAACCCAATTTCTTCCACAAGCGCACCGCGACCTCATTCGTCGACACAACAGAGTTAAACTGCATCGCTTTAAAGCCAAGATCTAAAGCAACTTGCTGTGAATGTAAACACAACAACGCCGCGATCCCCTTACCACGGGCAAGTTCAGCAACCATGTAACCGCAGTTACATACATGGCTGCCCGGCCCCATGGCATTGGCTTTTATATAGTAAGTACCCAAGATATGGCCATTCTCTTCATAAACATAACTTTTAAGTGGGCTAAGGCACCACAGCTCATAAGCTTGTTCAATATTGATATCTGGGTCAAAGGCATAGCTTTGCCGATCACTGACTATTTTTTGGAAGCTTGGCCAAAATATCAGGAAATCTGCGTAGGTGGTTGCTCTGATTTGCATATTTAATTTACCTCCGAGATGGCACTGTATCAGTCACCGTACCAAAACGGAAGCGTCCAACTAAACCTCACAACTAAAGCTCACAACTACGCTGCGAGGAGATGGTATTTTACTGTTGATTCAATAACTTTAACTCATGTCGAGGTTTAAGGCTTAGCAATTGATGCCCTAAAGGCTGGGTGTGATCCACGAAGAAAGGTAAACTCAGTTTTCGTTCTCGAGAGGAACTGGACAAGGCCAACAGGTATTCCCCTTTTTCCAACAGCCACTGCGAACCAAAATCATCAAACGAAGCGAGTTGCTCAGCAGTTAAAGTAAAACTCAGTGTTTGTGATTGGCCAGGTTCTAACAACACCGTTTTAGCAAAAGCCTTCAACTCTTGTTGCGGTTTTTCTAACTGACCTTGAGGCGCGCTGACATAAAGTTGAACCACTTCTTTTCCAGCTCGTTCCCCTGTATTGGTAACCGTAAGCCAAGCCTTGATTTCACCGTTAAAAGTAGCGCGATTTAGTTTCGCATTGCCGTATGCAAAATTGGTATAAGACAAACCGTAACCAAAAGGAAAAGAGACATCTTGAGCGAAGCTGTCAAAATAACGATAACCCACATAAATACCTTCGTTATATTGAATTTCTGAAGGCATACCTAATGCAAATTTTAAGTAAGGATCCATCACGATTTGTTCACTAGTCGCTTTACCAGGGAAGGTTTTTGCTGAAGGAAGCTGTTGATATTTTAACGGAAATGTCACAGCTAACTTGCCAGAAGGATTAACCTCACCACTGAGCACATCAACCACCGCATTGCCTGCTTCCTGCCCCCCCTGCCAAGGCAAAACAATTGCATCAACTTTATCCTTCCAAGAGGCGGTTTCAATCACATTGCCCACATTTAACACCACCACAACTTTCTTGTTTTGCCGATGGAAATGCTTGGATACCTGAGTGATCAACGCTTGTTCCGAGGGAGATAAGTTAAAATCACTCAATTCTCGGTCCTGAAATTCCCCGGAGTTCCGACCTAAGGTGATTAAGGCGATATCAGCAGTTTTTGCTTTTTGTTCAACTAAGGCTGGATCAATTGGCATTTCAGGGATGAGCGGTACTAATTCAAACATCGTTTTCGGTTTGATTCGCTTGGCTTTTTGTTGTTTTGCATAGCGTTGATAGATGTCCGCTAGCTCAGCATCGACAACTAAATGATGCTGGTTTAAGCCCTCAACCAAAGACACGGTATAAGCCTCGTTCACATCTCCGCTGCCAGAGCCTCCAGCGATAAAATCATAAGAAGTATTACCAAAAGCGGCTATCTGCTGAATATCTTTACTAAAGGGGAGCACTTGGTGGGCATTCTTTAGTAAAACCACAGCCTCAGCCGCCGCCTGACGCGCAAGCTGTGCGTGCTCAAGTAATGCGGGATGATCACTGTATTGATAGTTTTGCATTGATGGTGAACGAAATACCAATTGTAGTACCCGCTTCAGATTTCGATCCAACTCCGCTCCACTTAATCTGCCAAGCTCTATCGCCTTGCTTATTTCATCCCTATCGGGCTGGATCCCGGGCATAATTAAGTCATTCCCCGCCGCTGCCTGTTCCGCAGCATCATCTCCCGAGAACCAATCACTCATGACCATACCGGTATATCCCCACTCCCGTCGCAGCACCGAATGAAGTAAGTCAAAACTTTGTGAAGTATAGGTCCCATTCACCTTGTTATATGAACTCATAACGGCCCATGGATGGGCATTTTTTATAGCCAATTCAAAACCTTTCAAATAGATTTCGCGCATTGCCCTTTCGCCAATTTTAGCATCAAGTACCATCCGGCTGGTTTCTACGTTATTCGCAACATAATGCTTAATGGTTGCGCCAACGCCTTGTGACTGAACCCCGTTAACCATCGACGCCGCCAGCGTGCCGCTCACTAAGGGATCTTCAGAGTAATATTCAAAATTTCGTCCCGCCAAAGGATTTAATTGAATATTCATCGCCGGAGCTAATAATACATCAACCCCATATTCTTTCACCTCGTTGCCCATTGCTTGCCCCACCCGCTCCACTAGATGAGGGTCCCAAGTTGAAGCTAAAGCCGTTGCAATAGGAAATGCCGTAGCATAGTAGCTTTTGCGGTCGTCTTCTCGCGTTGGTTTAATACGTAACCCAGCGGGACCGTCGGCAAATACAATGGAAGGAATTCCAAATCGCTTAAGGGCATAACTCTCCCCCGCAGCGCCCGGTACTTTTTGTGAACCTCCAGAGGCCCCAACACTAAAGCCAGTCCCCGTTAACATGTTAATTTTTTCAATCAAAGTCATTCGCGAAATAAGATCATCTATTCTCTGCTCGTCTGGCAGCGTAGTATCTTCGTAGGGCTCAAGAAGCCCATTGCCATTTAGATCGGATGTTGCCGCACCAGCCGAGGCTGGCAATTGATACAGATTGGCGGAGACCGAAGAACAAATAAAAAATAGTGAAATACAAGCGGCCACCGATGACAAATACGAGGAGGAATTCATAGATTTTCCTTATAACTAATTCAAACTTAATGATGAGAAAACAATGCATAAACGGTTTAAAAATCGACTCAGCTTAAGATCCTATCTAAACATTGATTTATTCGGCAACGTGATGCTGCCGATAATGAGAGGGCGTACAGCCAAACTGTTCCCGAAAAAAACGATTAAAACTACTTTGATTGGTAAAGCCTAAACTCTGGCTAATATACAACAGAGAAAATTGTGGTTCGGCCAATAAACGAGATGCTTCAGCACACCGAACCTTTGTATAAATTCCTGAAAAATTTATGTTTTCTTGATTGAGCCGCCGAGCAAGAGTCCAACGGCTTATCCTCAGTTGCTCACAAACCAGTGTTTGCATCGATTCAGCGTGACAATCGATATCTAACTCAGTCCATATCAACTTTTGTAAGATTTTTTCCACTTGAGCTGAATAAGTAAGAGCCGGGCGTAACTGTTGTAACTGCTCTTCCGCTTGCTGCAACAAGTAAGGTTGTAAGGCAGAATTACTCGACTTGTGGGGTAAATGTAAACATTGGCGATGAATGTAATAACTGTTCTGTATGCCCGATTCCACCGAACAATAAAAAATTTCACTCAAGTTACGCTTTTCTTCAATCGATATTGGGAAATTTAGCCGCAAACCTAAATTCGCAGAGTTGTCATCCACATATTCACGAACAATTGCGTAAAAAACATAAAAATGATTAAGAACGACGAGTTTGGTGATCAAAGGATTATCACTTTCAGAATGATATACGATCTTTAAATAATGATCCTGAATGACAAACTCGATGTCATCACATTCTCCGATCAAAGTTCGATAGCGGACATACGCCTTTAACGCTTCAAGCAAAGTGGGTGCATTCCCACACACGGCTCCTAACACATTAAAGTTTGAAAATAAGAAGCTTAAATCCGGTTCTGAATCAAACTGTACTTCGGGGAATATAGAAGTATACAGTTCAAAAAAACGAAAATGCCGCTGAGCGTCAAGCCTACCATTTGCAACGCTAAGCTCTTGCATATTAATCCCTGTGCGCTGCAATAATTGACGCTCATCCACATTCGCACTGAAAACTTGCTCTAAATAAATTTGTGCAATTCGGTTGGAAACAGTTTTCATCCCATAAACTCTTATCTTTTGTAAAGCGCTATTATTTGCGGAGACCTCGCTAAAGGTTGTGAGACGGTTCATGCTTCACAATAATCAGATGTAACAAATAGTAAGTAATATGTAAGCCTCAGGTAGTCTGCGTGTAAATACTTTTCGCTCAATTTAACAACCGATACATGATGCGAACATTCAGTAAATCATGAGCAATTCAGGATAAAAAATTTTGCTGCATTCTACACTTTCCAAGCAAGAGATGTATCAATAGAACAAAGCTTAAGCTAGATCGATCTACAGACCTTAGACGATACTCACAAATATATGTAACGGATTGTAATATAGGGTAAAAAATGCATATTATTCACACTTCGTTACACTCGCACCATTTTGAGTGTTGCATGCTCCATATTGCAAAAACATATTTTCGTCTCCTAGATATAGTCGATGGTGAACCGAAATCATGACTGACAAATGATTCCGTTTACTCACCCCGAATCACAGGAACTAAGATGAAAATAACAATGCTAGTGTTAATCCTCACAGCCGTTACCTTCTCACTACTCAATGGCTGTGGATCCGATGATAGAATCTACTTTCAACCCTCTCTCGGCTATAAAACACTGAGTCTCATTGAAGTGGACAATTACCATTTTAAAGACCTTAATAGAGACGGGCAGCTCAGCCCCTATGAAGATTGGCGTTTAACTAGTGCAGAACGAGCCTCAGATCTCGTCAGCCAAATGAACACCAAACAAAAAGCGGGCTTAATGATGCATGGCACCTTGCCCCTAGACTCCGCTGGCCGCATATCCAGCAATGCGATGACACCTCTGCTCAACAACTATGTAAATACCTTTATTACGCGCATGGCTGGCGACCCTCTCGCAATCGCCGAAGATAACAATGCCCTACAACAACGGGCGGAAGCGATTGGTCTTGGGATCCCGGTTACCATTAGCACCGATCCTCGAAATCATTTTATCAACGATCCAAACGCCACCGCCGTTGGGGCTGGAGGTTTTTCACAGTGGCCTGAGTTATTAGGTTTTGCCGCCCTGAATGATCCTGAGCTGGTAAAAGAATTTGCCGATATTGCTCGTCAGGAATATCGTACGGTAGGGATCCATGAAGCGCTCTCTCCTCAAGCTGATTTGTCCACCGAACCTCGTTGGGGTAGGAGCGCCGGAACCTTTGGTGAAGATAACATAATTGCCAAAAATTTGGTGGGAGCTTACATTGAAGGTTTTCAGCGTGGTATCGAAGGGCTCAATCCAAACAGTGTCATCTCTGTCGTGAAACACTTTGCTGGCGGGGGCCCACAACTCAACGGCTTTGATGCACATAACCACTTTGGTAAAGAACAAGTCTATCCCGGCAGTAACTTTCAATATCATTTACTCCCCTTTGAAGGCGCCTTTGATGCAAACGTGGGCTCGGTGATGCCCTATTACGGCCAGCCTATCGGATTAAACTATAACGACCAGCACATTGAAGCAGTTGGCTTTGGCTTTAACAAACAAATACTCGACACTTTGCTGCGAGGTAAATACAACTTTAAAGGCGTCGTGCTCAGCGACTGGGGGATAGTGAATGACTGTAATGACAAATGTCAGCTCGGCTTAAGCGATCAAGAGCTTACCGATGGTGTGAGCGTTTGGACGGTTCCTTTTGGAATGTCCTGGGGTGTTGAGCCTTTATCAATCGCCGAACGTTATGCCAAAAGCGTCGATGCTGGCGTTGACCAGTTTGGTGGCGTACAAGATCCTTCTCATTTACTGGAAGCGATAGCCGCAGGATTAATAACAAATGAACAAATCGATAAAGCAGCGCAGCGGATCTTAATTCAAAAATTTGACCTTGGCTTATTTGAAAATCCCTATGTTGACACTTCTATTGTGACAAATTTTGTCGGCAATGAGGATTTTCAACGCGTCGCAACCAAGACCCAGAGCCGTGCTCATGTATTGCTAAAAAACGACGCGGAAACTTTGCCGCTCAGTCCAAACAAGACCCCGAAGGTTTACTTATATCAAGTCAATGCTCAAGTGGCGACAGACTATGGTTTTACCGTTGTAGATAAACTAGAAGATGCCGATATCGCAATCTTACGGGTGAATACACCTTACGAAACTGATCCGCGCTTACCATTTGGTAACGTACATTTTGGTCAACTTGGATTTTTCGACCAAACCAACTTGATCCAAGACCAAGACCATCAAGGTGTTTATTCGGGCAGTGAAGACTACGCAGCAATCCAGGCTGCCACTGCAGCAGCCATCCCCACGGTTATTTCCATTTACTTGGACCGCCCTGCTATACTCACGGCAATTGAGCCCAGTGCAAGCGCATTGTTGGCAAACTTTGGGGCTTTAGACAGCGCTTTTTTCGATGTCTTGCTTGGCAAGACACCACCGCAAGGACATTTACCCTTCGAGCTCCCTTCAAGTTGGCAAGCCGTATTAGAACAAGATGAAGATGTAGCACATGACTCGGCCAACCCACTCTACCAACTTGGCTTCGGCTTGAGCTATTAAATCCCTCGCCCGCCCCAACAAGGTGGGCATTTTCTTAAGACAACGACCTTAAACGACATTATTTGTAGCCACGGTATTACTCAATGTATCGGTTGATGATCCGCTGATAGGTTCCGTCACGCTTTAACGCCTTTAAAGTATCACTAAACGCAGCGACCAGTTCAGGCGCAACCGTATTTTTAGAAAAAGCGATATAAGTAGGAACAACCTCAATATGCGGCGACAGTTGTTTTAAGCGTCCCTCTTGTCCCAGCTCCTTGATAATATAAGCCATGGTATAATCTGGGCCAATAATGACATCGAGCCGCTGGTTAACCAACTTCATAACGTTCTGACGATAATCGGCAACTCTTTCTATTTTAGAAATGCCACCACTATCGATAACCTGCTCCCACATCGGTCCATAAGTCGCACCGCGTAGTACCCCAAAGCGATAGGCTCCCAGATCGCCTAATTGTCCATTAAAGGTAATTTCAGATTGTGCTTGCACATATAATACTGCGGCTTGCTCAATCAACACTTCATCACTGTAGTTAAGATAAACTTGTCGCTCTGATTTTTTTACAATGGCAAAAATTCCATCCGCTTTGCTTTCTTCAAGCATGCGCAGCGCTCGAGCAAAAGGATAAACTTCGATGGTGACCGATCGATGCAAACGGGCAAATACTTCTTTTACAATGTCGACCGCAATTCCCTTATTATAACCATTTTGTTGATACTCAATTGGCGGTTGTTCCAGAATTAACAGCTTCAAATGATTGGCATAGCAATAAGGGCTCAACAAGAGCCAAAGACCTAGGCTTAATCTCCATAAAAACTTCATAAAACTCCAAAAGTGAATGGGCTTAAAGCGAGGGTTCAAATGAATAAGAATACAGTTAAGTATAGAAAAGCGCACTGGAGTCAGCACTTAAATTAGAACTTACAACAACAGTCCATCAAGTTAGCTCGCTGTAATCTTGAGCCAACACCACCAGTTATGTTCAAGCCTATCGGTTAATGAGGACGAAGCGTTCGGATGGTTCTGTGCTTGTTGATGATTTAGACAAACCTAGATAAGTCGTGCATGAAAGCGGCTTCAAGTAACAATAAGCGCAAGCTGGTGCTTATAACCAAGGCAATAGCTATCGCCGTTAACCAAAGGCTAACGGCGATATAATCGGTCAATCTTAGTCATCAAAGCTGGCTTGGATCGTCTGCCAATCAACTAGTTTAAAGTTTTGGTTCAACTGTTGGTAGTTGGCATCGATATTATACCAATCCTGCGCAATAAATAATCCCTTAGGGTAAGCACTTCCCAAATTCGCCGATACCGCGTGAATTCCATCTGTATCACTGGCACCATCGACCCCCAGATTATCATCACCGATAATCGCAAAATGCCCCACCAAACGATTATTCTGAGCCAGATCGTAGGCCACATAAGTATTATTACCTTGGCTCGAAGCCAGTAGATATTTATGAATGCCATCATCATATAGGGTTAAGCCTTCAATATCGGCAACCAAGTTCTCTCCATCAACTTTGGCAAATAAGCTCGCTTGAGTATCGGCTCCTTCTTCGGCGCTAAATTGCCAGATTGCCTGGTCCTCTTCGCCTAGATATAAGGTAGCGCTACTGTCATCCACTACACAACCTTCCGGCTGACTGGCCACACTCAGCGTTCGAACCACCTCACCACTAAAGCCCCCCTCAACTGGTGTTAAGCGCCATTGCTCAACTTGACCGTTTTTACCATTCACAAACACATAGGCGGTATTGTCTGCCGATTGGTACATACACAGACCGTAAACTTCATCGAGTGAAGATTGAAGTTCCGCCGCATCTGGATGCACGGCATTACCCAAAGCAGCAAGCGGCACGATTGGATCTTGGCCATCAGCAGAGCGTATTTGATAAAGAGCGATGGTATTCAGTTCACGATTGCTGGCTGCCGCTATGCTAATGTCTTGCCCCGCGAAATTTTGCACCTTGGAACGGATATCGACGTTATTGGGTTTACCTTGAGCCAAGTACTGTACTTGCTGACCTTGCAAGTTATAAGCAAGCAAGCCGCCTTGTTTATTGGTCGCAATAATCAAGCTTTGTTCGGCATCGTCGGGATTTAACCAAAACGCTGGATCATCGGCTGCATCACCATCGTCGTCAACCGCTGCGGTTTCTCCTGTCGCCGCGACTAAAGCCACCCCGGAGAGGGAAAGTTCTCGATGCGCTAATACATCGCTGATTGGCCGAGCACTTAAGCCATTTTGCTGATTAAGCGCCGTAAAGCTCAATTTCTCATAAATTGGTTGTTCTAATTCGGAGTTAGCCAACCATAAGCCATCTTCAGCCACGGCTAACGCTTTGGTTTCATCGATACCAGCAACCCGCTGCTGCGAATTAAAAACCCAGTTATCACGCTGATAAAACAGTAGGCCTGCACCTTCATCAGCAGCAACTAAGTAACCTTTCCCCTGTGCTTGATAGATAAGCTCTAAACCTTCAATTTCTTGTAAGTGACCAAGTGGTGCCACCCCATCCACCAGCTGACGCTCTTTCACATTCTCGGGATTTGCACCATAAGCCCAAATCCCTATATTTTGCTCGGCGATATACAAGTTTGCCAATTCGTCATCGGCAATACATGCACTTAACTTCCCCCCCACTGAAAATTCGCGAACTGGCAGTGCCACTCCGTTCACATCTTGCAATCGACTGCTCACTTGGCTGCCATCAAAACTCAATTTAAATTGTTTCGCCATCCCGTCATCGGCTACACCAGTGACCATCAGCTCACCCGTGGTGATATTTTTATATAAACATAAACCTTCGGCATTGAAGCCAACATCAAAGCTGCCTAAATCAGTCAACGGCCCACTTTGGCCATCGCTAATCGCATAAAATCCGAAAGACTGCTGCTCGGGTAAAGCCACTGCTAAAATATCGGCACTGCCGGCATGTTGATCGCTAATGTCATAACGAATATCAGCGCTGGTCGGTGCAATACCCTGCAACTGCTGTAGCTGTTCTCCATGGCTTGAAAACACCGCTAAACCGTCGTCTTCAAGCGTCGCAATTAATAGGCTCTTGCTCGAGTCACTGTGATTAAACCAATAAGCTGCATCGCCGAAGTCATCATAAGTGAGCGTTGTTTTAAGCTCGGTGCTCAAGGGCGTTGTGACTGCAGCAGTTGTATCGCTGTTGCCACATGCGCTTAAACCACCAATGCTCAAGATAATGGTTAAACTACTTAATCCTAAATGACGCATTCGATATTCCTTTGTAATGAAGATTGCCAGCGACCTTAAGCAGCCCAAATGGCACTTTTATGACAGTAAGTTGGCGTACTCCCTGTACAGAGCGTTGAAGTGCACATACTCAACGAGAAGTGAGCTATTGAGACTAATTGAATCAAATTAAAACCGTCATAAAAGCGGTTTAAACTATGCCTAAACTATGGATCCGCCACGAATAACGGGGTTCAATGAAAAACAATATGAGCTAATCGGACTATTTTTCATTTTTCCCCGCGAGAGGCGAAGGTTAAGCAAGGTTAAACAAGATTGAATCATCGAAAAAATTTAGGCTACGTGTGTGCCGAACTTTATTATGCTTTAAAGCCACATCGCTGGTGGTTGTTGTTACAAGTGGTGAGCTTAGTGGGATTAATTGGCTTAAATGCTCACCATGGCGAAATAAAATCATGGGCTCAATTAGACTGGGTCGACATTGTTGGAGAAGGCGCGACGGCGCTGCTGATTGTATGTTGGCTGATAATTATTCTTTCAGTACGTGCTAAGGGTTGGCTTACCGATCTATTTGCTTGCGGATTAATCGCCATGGTATTAGCACTTAGCCAAGATCTATTAGATGAGTTTTTTCAACTTGAATCTGGGATCCGCTGGGACAGTTGGCTAGAGTCGATGCCTGTTGGATTTTTATTGCTCACCGCCGCGCTATGGTTTTGGCGGGCCGAACAACAACAAATTAGCCGTTACTTGAGCCGTCGTAAATTGTTAAGCCCTGCTCCGACAGCAATCGATGGTGGATTGAACATTCCTGGCTTTGAATATTTACAGCAACAGTTATTGCAACGCGCCAAACAGCCGAAAACTTGGCTAAATAACCAACTGTTGTTGCTAGAAGTTGCCGACTTTAATGCGCTCAGTCGATGCTATGGCGGCAGCGCAGCCGATAAGCTATTAATGACCATCACCGAATTATTACTGTTAGCTTTGCCACCGGATGCACTGTTGTGCCGTTACGCTGGACAACGATTTGCGATTTTGCTCAATCACTCGCCGCCACAAGCCGCGATACTCAGTCAGCAACTATCCACGCTACTGCAACATTTTTGCTTTCGCAATCAGCAAAACCAAGCAATTCACCCCAGTTTTCACTGGGTAAAAGTGTCAGCAGAACTTGCCGATTCGCCGCAACAGGCGGTTCAACAACTCCTAGAACAAGCTAATCAACAGCTAACGATTCTCAAACAAGCAAGTCATGGTGAAGTCCTTGCCAATTAATCTCAGCATTCAGGTCTTGGAAAACCAGCAACGTTTCATCCCCGCCGAACACCAGTTAGCCCTATTACTCGATCTGCTGCTTGAGCGCGGGGCTGAGCCGCACTTTTTACTCCGTAAAACGGGAATTTTTTATCAAGATATTTTAGGCGGCGAGCTAAAGATCAGCCCTAAACAATTAGCCCGACTATGTTTAAATATTAGTCTTCAGTCGAACGATCGAGACATTAGCTTTGTATTTGGTCAACGTTTGTTTCCCGGCGTATTTGAACAGTACTCCCACTTATTGACACACGCCCCCAACCTTAGAAGCTTACTCGGCGTTCTTTGTCGGCATTTTACTGACTATTTTCCACTGCTAAAACCACGCCTCGTTGACTGCCGCGAGCAGACTCACTTATTGTTTGAAGATCCCTTTGGCGAAAGCCTTCGACCCAACCAACAACCAGAACAACTCGCCTATCGGCGCTGGATACAAGAAGCGCTGGTGAGCGCAATTGTCTCCTTATGTGAATGGCGAGCCGCTGCGCCCCTGCCTTGGCAGATCCAATTTGATTACCCCGCCCCCAGCTGGCGGGCAGAATATCAAGTTCACCTTGGAGACCAAGTAAAATTTAGCCAAACTTATAGTGCCTTGAGCATCGCTCAACAATACTTGGATAAACCTTGGCAACAACATTCAGCCATCATTTATCAACTGGCCCACAGCAAAGTAAACCTTAGCCAGCACGACAGTCTACTGAGTATCATTCGTGAGCTGCTACGACAAAACATCAGCCAATTACCCAGTCTAGAACAAATCGCCCAACAACTCGCGTTGAGTCCAGCGACCTTAAAGCGCAGATTAAAAAGTCACCACAGCAGTTACCGCTTACTGTGTGATGAAGTTCGCCAGCAACATGCATTTTTTCTACAAGCGCAATATAACTACAGCGATAATCAGCTAAGCACCGCGATGAACTTTTTTGATGTCAGTAATTTTCGTCGCGCCTTTCGGCGTTGGTTAAGCCAATAATTGACTGAACATTCACTAATCAAGACTTTTCTTAAAGCGGAATGAGGCCACCACTAAACCAATGATCGTGAAGGCCACCATCCATAGGCTATCTCGCCATAAATCGCTCAAATCAGCACCTCGTAACACAATCCCGCGGATCATCCGCATGAAGTGAGTCGCGGGCAAAATTTCAGAAATCCATTGAGCGGCAACGGGCATCGCTTCATAGGGAAACATAAATCCTGACAATAAAATTGAAGGCAGTAAAATAAACACCGTCATTTGCATCGACTGTAACTGAGTTTGAGCAATGGTGGATATCACCAAACCCAAGGTAAGGCTGGCCGCTATAAAGAGCAGCGTCCCGAATAAAACTTGGCTGAGCGCACCGTTAATCGGCACCGAAAAAATGAAATGCCCTAAACCCAAGATAATGGTCACTTGAATCAATCCCACAAACACATAGGGCACAATTTTAGCGATCATTAGCTCAATAGAGTGGATTGGGGTCGCAATCAACAACTCCAAATTGCCCCGTTCTCGCTCGCGAACAATCGCGGCACTGGTAAATAGAATCATCGTCATAGTAAGAATAACACCGAGCAAACCCGGTACAATATTCACCGCCGAACGGCGGCTTGGATTGTACAACAGGGTCACATCAAAAGTATTAGGCTGAGTATTGATTCGCCATTGTAAATCATTTAAAGGCATCATCCGTAACTGCATAATAGCGGAGCTGACCATGGTATCTGAACCATCTACCAGCCACTGTCCCAAGGCTCTATTTTGCGCTAAGCGTTGCTCTAAATCCTTCGGTAAAATGAGTACCGCGCGCACCCTACCTTGTTCAATCGCTTGCTCAGCTTCAGCAATGCTTGCATAGAACTGGTTCACCTGGACAACCTGAGCCACCTTGAGCGACTCTACAATGAGGCGACCACTGCTGCTGCCACTTTGATCCACCACCGCCACTGGGATATTGCGCACATCGGTATTAATTGCAAAGCCAAACAGCAACAACTGGATCAAAGGAATCATCACCACCATACCAAAGGTAATTCTATCTCTGGCCAGTTGACGAAACTCTTTAAGCATCACCGCCTTAATTCGAAATACAGATTTCATTGGCGTCCCTTACCGGTCACGCTTACAAATACATCTTCTAAACTCGCCCGAGCAAGGCTTAGCTCAGCCCCTTGCAGCTGTGGATAATGCTTCACTAGCCAGCCAATAGGATCAGCAACTTGCTGATCGACCAAGACCCGCAAGCGGATCCCTAATTGTGCAGCTGAACGAATTTCTGGATGCTGAATTAACTGTTGTTTTAACTCCCGCAAGTTGGCGGCTTTTAATTCCACCACGTTCACCCCCATATTGTTCATCAGCGTTTCTGGATCGCCGTCGGCGCGCATCTCTCCTGATTCCAAAATCGCCAATCGATGACAACGTTCGGCCTCATCCATATAGTGGGTGGCCACCAAAATAGTGGTGCCCTGATCACTTAAATCAAACAATTGCTCCCAAAACTCGCGACGATTTTCTGGATCCACGGCCGAGGTAGGTTCATCCAAAAATAACAGTTCTGGCTGATGCATGGTGGCTGCGGCTAAAGACAAACGTTGCTTTTGTCCACCACTCATTCCTCCCACTCGCTGCTTACGCCGCTGAGTCAAACCATAGGTACTCAACTGTTGCTCTAAACGATGATTTAAGGACTTATTGGGCATACCAAAAATTTGTCCCATAAATTGTAAATTTTCCTGCACCGTTAAATCATCATATAAGGAGAACTTCTGCGTCATATAACCAATTTTTAAACGCAAGGTCTCGGCCTGCTTAGGAATATCCAATCCTAAGACTTTCACTTCACCGCTACTCGGGCTTAACAGACCAGTTAACATTCGAATGGTGGTGGATTTTCCGCAACCGTTCGGTCCCAAGAAACCATAAATATGACCCTTGGTAACATTCAAATTCACCTGGTTTACGGCGGTAAAATCGCCAAATTTGCGACTGATATTATTAGCAACAATCGCGTACTCACTCATATTGGCTGGCCTCAGGCAAATCTACTTGTGCCGGTAAACCCGAGGGTAATGCGCCAGCGGCGGCTTCTAGATCGACTTCGGCTAAATACATAAGGCGCGAGCGTTCATTCTCGGTGAGTGCATAATAGGGAGTAAACGCGGGTTCTGTCGCTAACCAACGCACCACCCCACTAAAACTGCGATCGACGCCATCCACATGTACCGTTAAGGCCTGACCAAGCTGTAGCTTAGCCCGGTATGACTGGGGCACATACACGCGTGCATAGGGCAAACGATCGGCGAGCAACACCGCCACCACCGCATTGTTAGTCACTCGCTCCCCCAAGTTGAAGGGGAGACTGTCTAAGATCCCATCTCGGGTAGCCACAATGCTCAGCTCATCCAATTTATGTTGTTGTAAGGCAACTTCGGCGCGAGCGGCATCTAAAGCGGCCTTGGCTTGTTCTACATCTTCAAATCGAGACCCTGCAGTCAGCTTAGCAAAGCCTTCCTGCGCAGCGGCTAAACTAGCCTGAGCACTATCTCGCTCGGCCAAAGCGCTATCTAAACTCGATTGACTCGCTAATTGTTGATTCACCAATTGTTGGGCTCGCAAATAACTTTTTTGCATTTCTACAACCCGAGCCTGAGCCCGATTAACCTCTGCTTGAGCACTCGCAATATCTTCGCTCCGCTCACCATTACTTAAGCGTAATAGGTAAGCTTGGGCTTTTGCCTGTTCAGCCTTCGCTCGAGCGACAATTGCCGTTTGGCTAAGGTTATCTAGCTGCACCAACAGCTGCCCCTGCTTTACCGCTGAACCTTCGGTCATTGGCAAACTGCGAATAATTTCATTGCTGGTGGCACTAAGCGTGATGCGATCACGCTCTATGGTCCCTAGGGCCTGAGATGGTGTTGAAGAGTCGCAAGCACTCAGGCCCCCCAACATCAACAAAGACCAAAAAATACGTCTCATGATTCATTCCTTTAAAACTCTATGTAAACAGTATAGAGACAAGCAGAAGTGATTGTTTAGTAAAATAATTCTTCAATATTCATAACTTGATGAATTTTTTATAAGAGCGACTGAAATACCTAATAATACAGCTCAACTGCCGTGCTAAAGCCTCCGCGTCGACACCCTCGGTTTAGCCAGTAACGACCAGACTTGAAAAACTTTAGAGTAAATGAGAAATTAATTGTATGACTAAAGACAATAAATGATTCAAGCCTTGAGTAAAAAGCCCGACCGAGTGACCGCCATGCTACAAATAATTCACGCAGTTAAACAAGAATTCCCGCTTTATCAAGAAGATACCTTTGTATGCGGACCAGATAACAGCTGTATTGGCTGCCCTAAGAAATTAATGGAACTGGTAGACGATCAGCTCACTTACTGGGAACATGCGATTCGGCGAGGGGTGATCCCCAGCTTTGATGATCTCTCTCGTTTTGGCAAATTGTGTAGAAATGTTAAACGGGGTCTGGTCCGCAACAACCGCGTTTCTAGTGAATAGTAAACCTGAGTTGGGCTTGGAGCTAAGCGCTAATTCAAACTAAAAAAATGTGGCTAAACCAAGGGCTATATGCTTGTTATTCAGTAGCCAGACCTTGTCGGAAGACAATTTAGTTTGATCGCATTCCAATAAATTTCGTCACGGATTACCTCCGTTACCCATTCGTGAAGAACCGTGAAGCTAGACCGCTATCAAGTCTTCTTCTTGATCTTGTATTCCATGGGGCTGCGTTTGAGTAGTTGGGGTGGGTGTCTTGTTTGACTGTTGCCAAACTCGCCTTGTAAAAAGTAACAAGGCCTTGGCCCCGCCAACATCAATACCGTTATTTACTATAGAAGGGAGCATCGGGCTTGTTCAACACCCGAATAAGGTGGCGGCTACGCGACACCTATTCTTATTGTATGGCATTTTTACAACTAAACCATATTTTAAAATATAGTAAAGCAAGAAAAGTTTCTGTCATAACGGCTAAAGAAATACCGAAACCAGCAAACCCACGAAGGTATTCTATAGTCCCAAGTACAGCCAACGAAAACATAGAAATGGCAAGGCCCAGGCATACTGCTTGCCTAGAGTCTGAATGGGAGGCATTTCGACCGACCCAAGTTATTAATGAAATCCCCAAAAATAACATTGCAGCTCTTCTACCAATAAAGAAAGCCGAGCTATTCTCATCGATATTAAACAACATAAATATAACTTCAGGCGTGATCAGAAAAACCAGACACAATGTAAGTGCTATAACTGCGGTAATTACACTTACCATTTTAAATTTAATCATACTCATCCTTGAATGCCGTCGTGGTAGAACGACCGCATCCGGCTCCTCAGTTATATTCGCTCGTGTAAAACACGACCCTAGTACCAGTCAACAACAATAGCTCGTTTGCTAACGCGTAACTTCTCAATATGAAAACACTGTAACATTTGCTTAAGCCCCAGCCAATTGTAACTTCGCCGTCCACTTCTGCGATTTAACCACTTAAATAGACTATGCAATACATCGCCATACAGTCGACTCAGGCTTCGGCTATAAACGTCAAACAATAAACGTCAAAAACGTCAAACAAGACACCCACTCCAACTAACGAAACGCCTTTATTATAGTCTAAACTATCAATAGTGATTTATTTGGGGAGTTATTATTATGCCTCGGTCAAGACGCTCGCAGGTGAGCTTATCGGATACACTCTACTATCATTGTGTTTCCCGTTGTGTTCGACGGGCGTTTCTGTGTGGCGAAGACAAGGTAAGTGGTAAAAGCTATGAGCACCGCCGCCAGTGGGTCGAGGATTATCTACTCAAATTGGCGTCGGTGTTCGCCATTGATGTTTGTGCTTATGCTGTCATGAGTAATCATACCCACCTCGTGCTACATGTTAATCCGCAACAAGCAGAAGCCTGGTCAATGGATGAAGTCTTAGAACGCTGGCATAGCTTGCATCAGGGCACCTTACTGACTCAGATGTATCTCAACCTTGAGTTACGTCCGCAGTTGAGTGAGGTGCAACTACAAGCCATTCGCGCCACCGCCGAAGTGTATCGGACTCGCCTGTATGACTTAAGCTGGTTTATGCGCCATTTAAACGAACACATTGCGCGAGCCGCCAATCAAGAAGACCAATGTACCGGTCGATTTTGGGAAGGACGCTTTAAATCCCAAGCGCTTTTGGATGAAGCCGCACTCATGGCGTGTATGGCTTACGTAGACTTAAACCCCATCAGAGCCAAGATGGCAAGTACACCAGAGGGCTCTGCTCATACCAGCGTACAACGACGAGCAAAAGCCGCTCAGCTAAAACAAGCCCAGGCAACAAACCTGTTTCCCTTTGTGGGTAACCCAAGAGAGCCGATGCCCCAAGGCTTACCCTTTGAGCTGAAAGACTATCTTGAGTTGGTTGATATGACCGGACGCATGGTAAGAGAGGATAAACGGGGTGACATCGACAGTGGCGAAAGTTCCATCATCCAACGCTTAGGGATAAATGAAGCGCAGTGGCTGATTTTAAGCGGTGAGTTTGAACGGCACTTTTCTGGGGCAGTCGGTCAAGAAAGCTTGCTCAGGGAATACCATCAGCATATGGGACATAAACGAACGGCCGGTTTAAGTTGCTGCAAACGTTTGCTAAACCGCGCTTAAGCGCGAGCTTACTTTCGAACCACCCTCAATCATCAGTCTTGTATGGGGGGATACCTTGCCTTGCTGAGACGCACATTGGCCCAGAAATTATCAAACCGAGTCACCTACGGTGAATTTAGCCGTTAATCGGCATGACAATCGCCTCAGAACTAAATGATTGTAGTGGTGTTCACTTCACCAACGCTGTTACTGTATTTATGGTTTTTAATATGGATGTCCACTTTAACACAGCAAACGTTTGCTAAATCGCGCTTAAGCGCGAGTTTACTTTCGAACAATATCTTAATCATCAGCCTTGCTGAGGCGTGCATTGCCTCAGAAATCATCAAGATGAGTCACTTACTGTGAATTCAGCCACCAATCAGCATGACAACAGCCTCAGAACTAAATAATTACAGTCGAATTACTTTCACAAACGGTGTTGCTGTCTCCATGGTTCTTATGATGGATGTCCATGCTCTTGTGCTTGCTTAGAGAATATCATCAGCATATGGGGCATCAACGAACGGCCGGTTTAAGTTGCAGCAAACGTTTGCTAAACCGCGCTTAAGCGCGAGCTTACTTTCGAACCACCCTCAATCATCAGCCTTGTATGGGGGGATACCTTGCCTTGCTGAGACGCACATTGGCCCAGAAATTATCAAACCGAGTCACCTACGGTGAATTTAGCCGTTAATCGGCATGACAATCGCCTCAGAACTAAATGATTGTAGTGGTGTTCACTTCACCAACGCTGTTACTGTATTTATGGTTTTTAATATGGATGTCCACTTTAACACACTAAATCGCACTTAAGTGCGAGTTTACTTTCGAACCTCCCTCAATCATCAGTCTTGCTGAGGCCCTCATTGCGTCAAAAATCATCAAGATGAGTCATAAATGATGAATTAAGCCGTTAATCGGCATGACAACAGCCTGAGGACTAAATGGTTGCAGTGGTGTTCAGCTCACTAACGTCGTAACTGTTTCCATGATTATTATCATGGATGTCCATAGTCTTTTCCTCGTCAAACAACGTCAAACAAGACACCCACCCCAACTAACGAAACGCCTTTATTATAGTCTAAACTATCAATAGTGGTTTATTTGGGGAGTTATTATTATGCCTCGGTCAAGACGCTCGCAGGTGAGCTTATCGGATACACTCTACTATCATTGTGTTTCCCGTTGTGTTCGACGGGCGTTTCTGTGTGGCGAAGACAAGGTAAGTGGTAAAAGCTATGAGCACCGCCGCCAGTGGGTCGAGGATTATCTACTCAAATTGGCGTCGGTGTTCGCCATTGATGTTTGTGCTTATGCTGTCATGAGTAATCATACCCACCTCGTGCTACATGTTAATCAGCCGCAAGCAGAAGCTTGGTCAATGGGTGAAGTCTTAGAACGCTGGCATAGCTTGCATCAGGGCACCTTACTGACTCAGATGTATCTCAACCTTGAATTACGTCCGCAGTTAAGTGAGGTGCAACTACAAGCCATTCGCGCCACCGCCGAAGTGTATCGGACTCGCCTGTATGACTTAAGCTGGTTTATGCGCCATTTAAACGAACACATTGCGCGAGCCGCCAATCAAGAAGACCAATGTACCGGTCGATTTTGGGAAGGACGCTTTAAATCCCAAGCGCTTTTGGATGAAGCCGCACTCATGGCGTGTATGGCTTACGTAGACCTAAACCCCATCAGAGCCAAGATGGCGAGCACTCCAGCTCGGCCCATACCAGCGTAAAGCGACGAGCAAAAGCCGCTCAGCTAAAACAAGCCCAGGCAACAAACCTGTTTCCCTTTGTGGGTAACCCAAGAGAGCCGATGCCCCAAGGCTTACCCTTTGAGCTGAAAGACTATCTTGAGTTGGTTGATATGACCGGACGCATGGTAAGAGAGGATAAACGGGGTGACATCGACAGTGGCGAAAGTTCCATCATCCAACGCTTAGGGATAAATGAAGCGCAGTGGCTGATTTTAAGCGGTGAGTTTGAACGGCACTTTTCTGGGGCAGTCGGTCAAGAAAGCTTGCTCAGGGAATACCATCAGCATATGGGACATAAACGAACGGCCGGTTTAAGTTGCTGCAAACGTTTGCTAAACCGCGCTTAAGCGCGAGCTTGCTTTCGAACTATGTCTGAACCATCAGCCTTGTATGGGGGGATACCTTGCCTTGCTGAGACGCACATTGGCCCAGAAATTATCAAACCGAGTCACCTACGGTGAATTTAGCCGTTAATCGGCATGACAATCGCCTCAGAACTAAATGATTGTAGTGGTGTTCACTTCACCAACGCTGTTACTGTATTTATGGTTTTTAATATGGATGTCCACTTTAACAATTGTAGTGGTGCTCACTTCACTAACTCTGTTACTGTATTTATGGTTTTTAATATGGATGTCCACTTTAACAGTCCACAAAAAGATTGGGGCTAATAAAAATGACTTGTTACTCATACTCGAACCCTATATCGGCAATGTCATTGTCGGGGTTGAGTGCATGCATTGCTGGTATTGGGTCTCTGATTGGTGTGCTGAACTGGGCATCGATTTCATTCTAGGTCATGCCCTTTACATGAAAGCTATCCATGGCGGTAAAACCAAAAATGATAAAGTAGACTCCTTTAAAATTGCCACACTACTGCGTGGTGGTAATTTCCCTATTGCTTACAATTACCCTCGCGAAATGCGTGCTACGCGAGACTTGTTACGCCGAAGAATGAAGATTGTCCGTCACGGAGCCATGCTCAAAGGCCATGTGGTTAACACCAACAGTCAATACAATCTGCCTGCCACTGACTTAAACCTTAAAAACATGTCTGCAAGACAACAACTACGCGAGCAATACCAAGACCCTATCGTGCAGCGTAATATCGACATGGATATGGCAATACTGGATTTCTACGCCAAAGAACTTGCCCAAGTGGAATGGTTCATTGAAAAACAGGCCAAAAACCATAACCCCGTTTATTTAGAATTGCTAAAGACCGTACCTGGGATTGGCAAAATTTTATCCCTGACCATCTTGTATGAAATTGGTGATATCGCCCGATTTGAATCAGTACAAAAGTTTGCATCTTACTCTCGGTTAGTGAAGTGCAAAGCTCAGTCTGCTGGTAAAACCTACGGCACTAACGGCAACAAAATCGGTAATGCTCATTTGAAATGGGCATTCTCAGAAGCGGCTGTGCTTTACCTGCGTGGCAATGACAAAGCCCGCAACTACCTTAATCAATTACAAAAAAGGATGAGCAAAGCTAAAGCATTATCGGCACTGGCACATAAACTTGGCCGTTGTGTCTATTTCATGTTGAAGAACAAAACGGTGTTTGATGAACAGCGATTCTTGAAAGGGTAAGTCGCGCAATAAGGTGAGCTGAACGTCTAACTAGATACTCTTAAAAAGAGAAGCGAGCATGACCGTGAATGATGTGGCTAATGAAGCAATAACTCATCACCATCATCACTATGCCAAAGGCTATTTAAGCTACGCCGACTTGATTAGACACCTTATTGGCGCGCATTAAGTACAATCAACAAAATCGTTTACACCTTAAATGAGCCTGACACTAACTGTGCATAAAGCCCCTGTGACTTGAATAGTGCCATCTTAGGGTTAACCGATAAATGTCTAGTGCCCCTGACATTCCGAAGGACCGGATAGCCTCAGGCAGCGATAAGATCGCACTAAGAGAGCCTCTATATGTGTTTGCTGTAAACGATGATTTGACAGCTAACTGACAGACGAAGTAGATGCATTTGTTGATTGATTTTAATTTGACTGCAAGAGCAGTCAAATAAGTTAGGCTCGCCTATTGACTACCCGGAGGCTCATATGTGTTATATTGGCTTTTCGACACTGATAAATGCCTCGCCAACCTCTTTAACGTAATTATCTATTATTTTCATAAACAGGACTGAATCCTTGTAATCTAAGCCACTATTCTCATCTTGGATGTAGGCAGACAGAAATACCGATGTTATTTGAGCTAAACTAATTGCCGTAAACTGAGCTGGATCTGTTAACCCTGAATTCGATTGACCACAAAGGAGCAAATCTTCTTTAGCCTCATTCATTGCATAAAGAGAAGCCATTTCAAAGTAATCAGAATGCACATTACGACTAGCTAATTTGTAATTATGTGACCATTTATCAAGCTCTACATACTCTCGAAGCTTTTCAAATTTAGCAAAACCCGTGTGTTCTCTAGCCCAGTGCCAACTTGCTTTACCATCTGTGATTTCCTCTTTAAGAGCTGCATAATACTCAGCTTCGTCATCTGTAAAGGTTTCCAAACCCATAGCATCTGACGTTTTTCTATGCTCCTCAATTCCTTCGGCTGTTTTGACCATCCCATGTTTTATATAATCAATTGCGGCTTTCTTTCCGCATTTATTGATAACCAGACATGTTACAACCATTTCATATAAAGTGCGCCAACGAGCTAAAGCAGCATCTGGATAACCACCTTCTAAAAGATGTATGATTTCACCGCTAATGCGACATGCATGTGCATGTTGGCGTAACAATACACCAATTAACTCATCTGTTTCATATTTTGGTATTTTTAAGAATTGTTCTTGAAAGTTCATCCCTGCTTGTAGGCAAGTTTCTCGTAGAGCATGAAGTTTTCGGAAGCCTAACTTCCATCGTTCTCTATTTCTTTTTATAAATGCATCATGCTCAGAAATAACACGCTGAACGTTTATTTCTTCTTGCTCATTTGTATCTTCGATTAAAATTTTTGATGCCAAATTTATAATATCTTCATAAGTTGGCTCTTCTCCATTTTCACGAAGCTTGGTTTCAACAAGTTCAAGTAGCTCTTCGAACAATTATAACTCCACGGTGTGATGCCAATATAACAGTATATTAATATGCAAATTCCCATCTTTCACGCATGCGAAGTTACCACCTATCACGCATCACAGAAATTCACACACCCTTTAATATTTAATTTTATCAACAGCATATCAGTGAATCACCATTTTGACCATGCGTGAAAGATGGTAATGCATTTGCAGAAAGATGGGAACCCATTTAACTGTATATAATCACAGTACAAAGGTCGACATATGAGCCCACCATATCTCGCGTTTATCGAGGAACAAATGCGCTTAAAGCGCTTTAGAGAAACAACAATTCGAAGGGACTTAGCATGGATAAAGCGCTTTATTTTGTTCAACCCAAAACGCCATCCCAAAGACATGCACAACCGAGAAGTTGAGCGCTTTTTAAGTGAGCTAAACAAAGGGATCTCGCACCATTCAAACGCAACTGGGGCGTAGCGATATCCAAACCACCCAAATCTATACTCATGTATTGAATATGGGGGCCGACGGCGTCGCCAGCCCCTTAGAACTGTCGTGGTGCAAAAATTATATCTAAGTTAGATAGACCTATTTACAAATGATATTGCGCCCCTCACCTGCTAATTCAACTGTCCGCCCTGACAAAGCCGAGTTAACCACTGCCGCTGGCGCAACTTATGCGCCTGATTGAGCAAACCATCTTGGATTTTTTGCTTGGCTTGTGCAAAAGGCACCTGATGCTCGGCAACATGCTGCTTACACCAAACTAGGTGATAACCCATGTCCGACAAAATAGCAGGACTGAAGCTTTCTGCTGCCATATTAAACAGCACCATGTCTAACTCAGGTAGCAGCTGCCCCTGCTCGACTAAGCCTAAATAGCCACCGTTTACCGCTGTTGGGCATTCTGAATGTCGCTCTGCCAGCTGCTCAAAGTTGTCCGCATTGACTTGCTTAGCCAGTTGAGAAATCCGCGCCTTCGCCTGAGCCGGAGTATTTTCTTTAAATTGGGGATTAATGGTGATCAGTAGATGATGAGCTTCACGCCGCTGCACCTGAGTAAACTTGGCGATGTTGTGTTGGTAGTAGTCTAAGGCTTGCTGCTCACTCACCGGTAAAATATCACGGCACACATAGGCTAATACCGCATCACTGGTCAGCTCCTGAGCCACCGCACTGCGTAAGCTTTGCTCACTGAGCTGATTGGCACTCAGGGCTTTGGCAAATTCAGCTGGCGAATCAAAGCTGTGTTCAACCAGCTCAATCGCCTTGTCCAATTGCTCTGGAGTGATATATACCTGGCTGGCCTCGGCAGAGCCAAGCACCTTTTGCTGAATGGTTTGGGTTTTGCTCACCACTCTGGCTAATTCTTTAGTTTGCGCAGCATCCAATTGATCCGGATTTAACTCAAACAGCGCTAAGCTAGTTTTCATCACGAGGTAAGCCTGAGTTTCTTCCGAGACTGGCGCTAATAAACCTAATTCATCCAACATAGGCCAATTCCTCTAAAGGCATCAAGGCTCGCTCCGGTACTTCCACATCAATTTCGCCATACTGAATTCGGTAATGTGGCTGCATCTGCGGTTTTCGCCTTACCGCCAGTACATCAACAATACTACCTTTACTCGCAACCACTTCCCCCTGCTGCGACAAGGATAGTGTTAAAGCGGCCTTGTCCCCATATTCAAATTGATTAGGCTGCCATACCAGTTCAGCATCCATCAACTCAACTTCTTTACAGCCAATGGTTAAACCGCGGCTAAGAAATTGAACTTGATAAACAATTTGATTCTGTAAATGATATCCCGATTGACGAACGTAACCAGTGGCACCACGTCGAACCAGCAGCGCACCTTTCTTACACCCTGGAAAACTACCGTCATTACGGATGTTCTCAATCACCCTAACCTTACATCCATAACCAAATTTTGCTGTATACATCGGCTTTACCTCTATAACTTCAACATCCTTTACAGGTACTACATGCTGGGGCGGCATGCGCCACCACCACACCTTTTTCCAACAAACAGTAGGCCTTTGCGACCGCTGCTTGATACTCTTGATAAGTCGTGGCTGGTTTTTTTTCCAACAACTGCCCTAATAAACGTAAATACACCACCCGCTTAGCTTGCAATAAAGCGGGTTGATAGCTCACCTCAAAACACTGTAAAAACGCTTCGGCGCCGTCTAAGGAGGCCACCAATTGTTCAATATCTTGCGTCTGGGCCGCTTGCTGCTTTGCTAATGCCACACTGTAACTCCACTCTGTTAGGCGCTAAGTTCCAAACTTAAGGGACTGAAGCTTTTAAGACTGTATTGATAAAAATCGACTAATTCTTGATTAGAAGGACTCCGCTTGTAGGTTTCCGCCCAATCACTCAAGATGGCTTTGAGCAAACCACACTGCTTTAAATCTACAGCAATCCCCAGCTCACGGTACACTGAGCGGATCGCCTTTGTGCCAGAGTGCTTACCCAATACCAAGTGATGTTTGCGCCCCAATAATTCGGGTGCAAAACCCTGATAGTTGTTCGGGTCTTTGAGTAGACCATCAACGTGGATCCCCGATTCATGGGTAAACACCTGTTGGCCAATAATGCTTTTATTCACTCCAATTGCGCGACCCGATGCCCGCTCCACCATGGCGCAAATCGAGGGCAAACTTGCTAATTGAATATCTGGAAGCTGGCACTTATCCACCAATTGAGTCACATTTAATGCCATAACCACTTCTTCTAAGGCCGCATTACCGGCACGTTCGCCTAAGCCAATCACTGTTGTATTAACCGAGTCAGCGCCCGCCCGAATTGCTGCCAAGCTATTGGCCGTGGCCATGCCCAAGTCATCATGGGCGTGCATTTCGATCTGCAAATCACAATGGCTTTTCAGCCCAGCGATCAAGATTTCGGTGGTAAATGGATCTAACACTCCCAAAGTGTCGGCAAAACGTAAACGCAGAGCTCCGGCCCGTTGCGCGGCATCAGCAATTCTATAGAGTTCATCGAGCGGCGTACGCGAAGCATCTTCCATCCCAACACAAACCTGCAAACCCAGATCCTGTGCTTGCGCGATATGCCATTGCAAACGGTGTAGTAAGCTTGCCTGACTTATCGCCATTTTAGATTGGCGTTGCTGGGTCGACGCTGGCACCGAGATATCCAAATAATCCAGACCTAAATTGGCGGCGGCGGCAATGTCATCGCGATGTAAACGGCTCCAGCCCATCGTTTTAGTCTGCCTTAATTGGCCGCTAATGGTTTGAATCACTTCACGCTCGGCAGCGCCCATTGCGGGCACCCCCACTTCTAACTCGCTCACCCCCGCGGCCTGTAACGCTTGCGCAATTTGTAGCTTCTCACTGGCACTAAAGGCGACGCCTGCCGTTTGTTCACCATCACGTAGCGTTGTATCGTTAATGATCAGCATGCTTACCTCCGTTATTCCACAATAAGCCTAAGTTAGCCATAAACTGGACTAAAACTTTCCTGCGCAGGTTGATCCGCTGCGGCATCCCAATAAGGAGAAAGCATCCGCAACTTGGCAATAATTCCCGGCAATACCGCTAATACCTGATCAATCATGGTATCGGTGGTAAAGCGCGATAATGAGAAACGGATAGCCCCGTGCGCTGCCGTATAAGGAATGTCCATCGCTCGCATCACATGCGAAGGCTCTAGCGACCCCGAGGTACAGGCTGAACCTGAAGAGGCGGCGATACCATGTTGATCTAACATCAACAAAATCGACTCCCCCTCCACAAACTCAAAGGCGATATTGCTGGTATTGGGGACACGATGACGGGGATCGCCGGTCACAAAGCAATTTGGCACTTTCGCCAACAAACCTTGCTCGAGTCGGTCTCTTAACATACTAATTCGAGGTGAATCTTGTTCAATCGAGAACTGCGCTAACTCGCAAGCCTTACCCAAAGCAACAATACCACTGCTATTTTCGGTGCCAGCACGGCGACCACGTTCTTGATGGCCTCCTCGCAACAAGGGTCTAAATTTTGCGCCGCGACGTAAATACAAAGCACCAACACCTTTAGGTGCATGAAACTTATGACCCGATAAAGACAACAAATCAATACCGCTATCGGCAACTTGGATCGGAAGTTTTCCGGCAACTTGAACCGCATCCGTATGAAACAATACATCGTGCTGCTTGGCTAATTCGGCCATCCCGCGGATTGGAAATAAACTACCCGTTTCATTGTTTGCCCACATAAAGCTCGCGATCGCGACATTGGGGCTTAGCGCCTTTTTATAGGCCTCCATATCTAAACGTCCCCGAGAATCAACTTCGATCCAATGAATTTTATAACCCTTACGCGCTAGGGTTTGGCACAGATCTAAAGTGGCGGGATGCTCGATCACCGAGGTGATAATTTCTTTACGCTGAGGAAAGGCTTCCAGTGCCGACATGATGGCGGTGGTGGTTGCCTCCGTGGCACAGGAAGTAAAAATAATTTCGCTGCTGTGACTGGCACCGATCATTGTCTGAACCTGAGTACGCGCCAATTCCAAGGCTTTGCCGACTTGCTCACCAAACTGATGGATCGACGATGGGTTCCCATAGTGTTCACTTAAGTAAGGTAGCATGGTTTCCAATACTTTAGGGTCAACTTGGGTGGTCGCATTATTATCTAGATAAGCCAATGGCTTTAATTCGCTCATATCTGTTCTCCCTTACACTAAGCTAGGCGCACCTGTTGGGTACACAGTAATGGTTTCACCTAGGGCTTCACTGATTTTTTGTTCAATCATGGCTAAGGTGGCCGCCGACAATCCACAGCCAGAACAAGCACCGCTGAGTGACAAAAACACCATATCGTCTTCCACATCCGAGAGCTGAACATTGCCACCATCGGCTTGCAACTGCGGACGAATGTCATCTAGAGTCTGCTCAATGATGCGGATCCTTGCCACAATGGTACTGGCGGCAACAACTGGCTTCACCACCTTGCTAGTTTCTTGCAAGGGCTCACCCAAACATTCTTCCAATACCCATTCAATTTTTTCATGACAAGCAGCACAGGCCCCACCCGCCTTGGTGTAATTGATCACCTCTTCCAAGCTTGATAATTGGTTTTGTGCAACAACTCGCTTAATCATTGCGTCGTCAATGGCGAAACACTTACAAATCAGCTCACCTTCTTCATGTTCTTCGGCGATCTCTTCACCACGATACTGCGCCACTGCAGCATGCAGGGCTTCCATGCCCATCACCGAACAATGCATTTTTTCTGGCGGTAAACCATCTAAGTAATCGGCAATATCTTTATTAGAAATCTGCAGCGCTTGGTCGATGGTGCGACCAATGATCATTTCAGTTAATGCCGAAGATGATGCGATAGCACTGCCGCAGCCAAAGGTTTGAAAGCCCGCATCTTCGATCACGTCAGTATCTGGATCCACTTTCAAACTCAGGCGTAAAGCATCACCGCAAGAGATTGAGCCGACATCACCAATCGCATTGGCTTGTTCTACGGCTTTGGCGTTTTTAGGTGTAAAGAAGTGTTCCTTTACCTTTTCTGAATAGTTCCACATACGCTACCCCACGATGATTATTGTTGAATAAAGGCAATGACCAAACGGTAAAACAATCATGACGCCTTCGCTCAGTGTCGATAAGCCATTGGGAACCTAAAACACAGCATTTCTTGCTGAAAGGGTCAAGGTCTTACACGAGTTGGTCATTGCCTACAGAGGTTGTTGCAAGCAAGATACCCAAACGAACATGATTACTAACATATTGTTTTTAATGGATTTAGTATTGGGTGAGCAACTTCGCATCCTGTGAGCTACATCACATTAAGTCACTAATGTTAGTTTTGCGACATCGAATTGTCGGCTTTAACTGAGGTGCTATGGGTAGGATAAATGGATAAGCGTTGACGTAACTGTGAAACCACATTGTGTGCTAAGAAACGACTAATCAACAGGCCCAGGCCAAACCCCAATAGGCTGGCGAGCCCTGAGCCAATGTTTTGCAGAGCGCTGGTAGCATCACTTAAGTACAGTTGCACAGTAATGGCTAACAATAACATCCCGATTAAAGGGGGGATGAACAGCACGATAATCGCCTTCAATAAAAAACCATCGTCACAATTCACCGCCACTTGTTGGCCAACTTCTAAAGGTTCGGTCAGCTTAAATTCTGCACGATGCATCACGCCTGAATCAGATTCGAAGCTAACACAAGTTTGTTGCTTGGCGCAGGCGCTGCAGGCACTTTGGCGTTGCCCCTGCAACTGTACAGAATTCTGATGAATACTCACCACTTGCATCTTCAACTGCGCCATTGCTCGCTCCTATTACTTAAGCCAAACTACTCGCCGAGGTATGCGTATGACAGTTTTTGGGACAAACCTTGGCACAGGATCCACAGCCAATGCAGTCACCTTGATTATCCAATGCCATCACCATCACCACATCATCGTCATAATCATCGTAGGCGTCATCGTCTTCATCGATTTCCCGCTCCACTAAGTCAAACACATCCCGAGGACATACTTTGTAACAACGACCACAACCAATACAGACGGCTTGATCAAGATCGGTCACAAACTGTGGCTCCCAAGGCGTTCCCTCGCGGGTGAGTCCCATATGTTTACTTTCACTCATTGCTATTTCCTTTGTTAACTTAAAACACAAATGTTGGCTTACCAGGGTTCATCGAGTAGCTCGTTGAGACGTTGCTGCTGTTGCTCTGCGCAGTCATCCGTGGCACGCATCCACGGTAGTGGATGCTCAACAAACTGTTGATGCATTTCTTCCAGCAGAGCACTCAGGGGCTCGCCGGCATCCGCCATAATCCCCAAGATCCCGGCCTGCTTCAGTTGCTGCATCGCCCCTCTCCCACAGGCAGTACTAAACACTGCAGCACAGCCCTTTAAGGCGTTGACTCGTTGTTGCAGCCGTTTACTGTCGTGCCCCGGCAGGCTTGGTTCAAACTGCAAAGCCTCGATCAGTTGAATATGTTGTTCACCAAAGCCATACACCAAGAAGGTATGAGCGCTGCCAAAATGCTGGTCTAAGTGCTGTTTACTGTCGCTGGCGAAGGCGACCTTAAAGCAGTGTTCACGCTGCTGAGCATCTTCGATCACCCGCAGTTTGCGTTGTATTTGTGGCATATCGGCCTCACTGTGATTTGGTCTGTGTTTGCTCTGGGCCAAAACGGTAAGCACTCACATGGACCGGTACTTCATCTTGATGGTGACTTTTGAATAAGTTCGCCATCGCAAACAACCTTGCTCTTGCCCCTTCGTAACCCAGCTGCAATACATCACTATTGCCAAATTGATCATGACAGGGATAGCCAGCGCGCAATACCGGCACCTGAGGCTCACATAAATTGGCACAATGGGTATTGCCCACCACCATCTCAAGCACGGCTAAATCGGGTTCAAGATCAGATAAGTCGCCAACCACAATACGCTCAGCCTTGAGTTGTTTCAGAGCAGGGCTATTCATCGTGGTAACCACCAGTTTTAGTTCCGCGCCCACTTCAGACAATAAATTAGCGTAACCCTCGGCCGCATCTGGCTCCAACGCCAACGCCATCGGGCTGGCCGATAACAAAAAGTGAGTATCGAGCATTGCATCTTGCAGTCGTTGACGCTGGCGAACGATCCAGCCGGGAACGGCTTGCTTAGAAAGCTGTGATAAAATCAGCACCAGTTGGTCGGTCGCCGCCAAACCCATCGCCATGCCTAAAGGGTAACTGGGGATCTGACATTGCTTCTCTAATAAGCCTGCGGCAGCGTTCATCGATGTGCCAAACACAAGGCTGGCAACACTGGACTGCATCCGAGTTAGTTGCTCAATAGTGGTGCCGCCGGTGGAGGTCACCGAAAAATCGTCCGCTGCTAAATGACCATCGAGGGAATGCGCGATATTGGGTAAAATGATCGGCTCAAAACCAAAGGCATGGCAATAACGCTCTAGCAGTTCCAGATCGGCGCTAGTTAGTGCCACCGAACAAAATACATTCAATTGCTTACTTTGCGTTACTGGTAACTCGGACTTGTTGCTCGCCGCAGCCAGTACCTGCTCGACGCAGGACTCAAGCGCTGCGGCAAAACCGCTCTGCATCGAACCGACAAAGTCGGGGGTACTCACGGGCACAATGTAAATATGCTGATATTGAGGATATGTGGCTCGAAATTCCCGGATCACCCGTGTCACATCGCAGCCCTGCATCTCGGTTAGCCCAGTGGTCATAATCATCAGCAAGCGTGGTTGATGTTGTTCGCATAACAACAACAGTGCTTGTGCCAGATTATCATCCCCACCCATCACCGCTGCGATATGGTCAATGGCGGTATTTTGTAGCGGAATAGGCTCTCTAAAATGTTGAATTAAATATACTTTGGCAAAGGCACCGCAGCCCTGCGAACCATGCATCAAGGGAATACTGTCGGCCAGCCCCATACAGGCCAAAGTCGCCCCCGTTGCAGCACTGGTTTTCAGTGGCTGCTCCACTAAAGGACTTCGATTTTGTTCGATCACTCTGCTCATATTAGCTCTCCTACTGGCAATCGTGATGGGATTGATTTGCCCAAGGTGGTGCATCATTGACTAACTGCCATATCGGGCTCTCCAGGGTACGGCAAAGCTCTTTGGCAAAGGTCAACATCCCTTGATAACCGGCATAGGCATGTTCGCGTTCTTGGTTGATATCTAAAAACGGAAGTCGCGCCTTTAACGCGGTATACATGTTACGGCCACCAGCAATCATCAAATCGGCTTGCTGTTGCTGTGCCACATCGAGCAGCTTACGCGCGCCGCCCTCGTCAAGCATTAAGGCTTGCTCCCCCATAATGTCGACAATTCGCGCCTTATCTTCGGCTGTGGATTTTTTAGTCCCAGTCGCCACCACCTCAACGCCAAGCTCTTGCAGCGCCGAAACAATCGACCACGATTTTACCCCGCCGGTATACAGCAGCGCCTTCTTGCCCTTTAAGCGTTGCTGATAAGGGGCCAGTTGTTGGCGGATCCTCGATTCTTGCTCGGCAATTAAAGCTTCCGTTTCCGCCAGTAAGCGAGGTTCATTAATGAGTTGGGCAAATTGACGCAGCGCCGCCGAGGTATCTTCTATCCCATAAAAGCTTCCCTCAAACCATGGGATATTCCACTGCTCTTGCAACAAGCGGGCGACATTAATTTGCGCCCGCGAACACACCACCATCGCGGCGTCGGCACGGTGCATGGTTTGTATTTCGTGGTAACGCGTATCTCCCGACATACAGCTAAGCACGCGATAACCCAAACGCTCTAACAAAGGGGATACATGCCAAAATTCACCAGCAATGTTGTATTCGCCAATCAGCACAATGTCATTCACTAGACGACTCGGGTCGTGCTGCATCATCGGTTTGGCTGGCGGCTCGGCGCTGCCAACGACCTGTTTCACCATCACCTCGCCGGCAATCCGATTGCCTAAGTTTTTACTGCCATAAAAACCTGCAGCATCCACCGCCACCACCGGGATCTGCCAGCGTTGTTGCGCCAAACTGCAAATTGCGCCCACATCGTTACCTTCCAAGGCTGGCACACAAGTCACATATACAAACACTGCGGGAGGCTGATGTTTTTCCACCACGGTTTTAATCGCGTGCAATAGCCGCTTTTCGGCCCGCCCCATGATCACGTCTTGTTCATTCAGATCGGTGGTAAAGCCCAAACGAAACAAGTTACGACCCGAGGCGCGGGTACCGCGATTATTCCAACTATTTCCGGCACACGCGATGGGACCGTGCACAATATGGGCGACATCGGCGATGGGCAGCAAACTAATTTGTGCTCCATCAAAACTACAACCACCCGCAGTGGCGCCTGGGGTAGGTCGAGCACAGCCACTTTTCTCACCGCTATTATGTTCACAAGCGGGCTCGTCTAATAATTCAGCTATATCACTACGCTTCATGGCGACCTCTCATTACATTGGTTTTACTTCTGTCAGACGATACTCAGAGTGACTAAAACATCTCACATCAAGCACAATGCAACTTACAAACCAAAGTTAAAACATTGATAAATAAGTGTTTTAGATTGTAGTAAAACCGACAAAACAGCGAAGGAAGAGACAATGTGATGATGAACAAACGAATCATTTGGCTACGCAATGAGCCCCCACAAACATCAAGATAAAGCCTTAGGCCGAGGTATCGGCATCAACGCAGGGCATTATTCGTCGAAGCATGCTTGCATTATTTGCAGCAATGAACTGCAAATAACCGGTATTGTCATGCATTATTTGCAGTGCAATACTGTTATTCCTTGCTTAAACAGATGATTTGGAGATAAGACCGATGGTGACAACAAAAATTGGGACATCGACTTCATTCACGTCACAACATGCAGATGAAATAGCGGCACTGATTAGCCTGGCTCACCATCATTCATTTGCCCAGGCAGGAAAAGCCTTACGACGTCATCCCAGCATTATTTCCAAACGAATTGCAGCCATGGAGACTCGTTTAGGGATCCGCCTGGTGGAACGCTCAACTCGCCAGCTACGGTTAAGCCAAGCTGCATTAGAACTGGTTGAACAACTCAAATCTGCGCTTGATATCATTAACACCGCCGAACAAAGAGCGCTGTGCGGTGCCGCTGAGGTTGCAGGCCGATTACGCTTAGCACTCCCCGCAGAAATGGGGCGACGTTGTATCGCGCCACTATTGCCTGAATTTATCAAGATGTACCCGAAGATCAGCCTCACGGCAGATTACAGCAATCGTTTTGTCGATATTATAAGCGAGGGTTATGATGCTGCTATCCGGGTTGGCGAACTTAAGGACAGCCGACTGGTCGCCAATAAACTCGCACCCCACCGTCGCATTCTCTGCGCCAGTCCAGGCTACCTCCAGCAATTTGGAGAGCCACAGCATCCGCGAGAGCTGACTCAGCACAACTGTCTGCAATTTAGTGGCTTTAAAAGTTATCCCGAATGGCGACTGTTTCAGGGTAAACAATCAGAAAAAATAGTGGTTTCTGGAAATTTAATATCTAACGATAACGACACCCTTCTGGCAGCAGCCAAATCTGATCTCGGGATACTCTGCGCCGGAGAATGGTTGTTCCAACAAGCGATTGCTGAAGGCCAACTCATCCATATTCTTAAAGATTGGATATTGGATGGCGAAGGCGGCGTTTATTTTGTCAGAACCTCAGCTAAGTATACTCCAGCATCAGTCCAAGTCTTCAAACAATGGATTAGCGCCAAGGCAAGCTCGGGGCTGCTATAAGCGTTTCAAACGCCGTCCTGCTTATTTAAAATATTGAGGATCTAACTATGTTTCATGGCATTTTACTGTCCATCGCTTCGTCGTGCTTGTTTGCCGCTATTTATTACTATTCGACACTGCTCACGCCGCTTAATGGCGTAGAGGTGTTTGGCTGGAGAATGGCGCTTACCCTCCCCTTTGTTTCGTTATTCATGTTGATGAGTAAAGATTTGCCACTAATCAAATCTATATTTACGGCACTATTACAAAGACCAAGCCTGATCTTTGGGCTCATACTCAGCAGTTTTCTAATTGGTATTCAGCAATGGCTATTTATGTGGGCACCTTTAAACGGCCAAGCTTTAGAAGTTTCCATTGGATACTTTTTACTCCCGCTTAGCATGCTGTTGGTTGGCCGATTTATTTATCATGAACGCCTTTCTTGCTTACAGTGGCTGGCTTCGCTATGTGCGCTGTTAGGAGTCTCTCACGAAATCTATTTATTCGGGGGATTTCCCTGGGAAGCGGCATTAGTCGCCCTGGGTTTTCCTTGCTATTTTATTTTGAGACGCAAGCTAGGCACTAATCACCTCGGTGGATTTTGGCTTGATTTACTACTGATGTTACCAGTGGCTGGGTTTATTATTACTCGCCACAGTGCAACCATTACGCTTCCAAGTCATGTTGTGCTGTATCTTCTATTAATCGGGCTAGCAATTTTGAGTGCAACGTCATTTATGTTCTACATTGTTGCCAGTCGTTTGTTACCTTTGAGTTTATTTGGTTTATTAGGCTACGTAGAGCCTGTATTACTGGTTGCGATATCACTGTATCTCGGTGAGCAGATTAGTCATGCGCAATGGTTAACGTATATCCCAATATGGCTGGCGGTAGGATTGCTTACCTGCAACGGCATCCTCAAAATTTATCATGGGAAGCAACAGAGATGTTTAAACTAAACGCCAGCCCAGTATTCAGCTTTCAAGCAAGACAGCGAGAAAGCTAAGGTCACTTAGTCTGCGCAGAGAGCCTCTCGACAAGCGCTGAGTATTTGCTGGTAAAACACTGCAACAATGAATCTCCCAACAGAGATATGCGCAACGAAGCAAGCGATACTTTAAAGGAACCACGGTGTTTTGCTTAAGCGCCTAATAAAACAAGCCCCTGCTGATAATCGTTTTTGTGCTCATCAAGGGGAACTTTCTGACCACCTGTCGCCCAAATAATATGCGTCGCCTGAGACAGTTTGTCTGTCAGTTGTTCCGCCTCAAGATAAGCTTTGCCCTCGGTAAGCAAACGAGTCAAACCGGCAATGCCCGCTGTCGCAGAAGGTTCCAGCGAGATATGTTCGCTATCCTCAAACATCGTCAAATAACGATATAAGTTTTCATCGGATACGGTCACAATACCACTAAGCAAATGCATCATCATCGAGCCAACAAATGCCGATGGCCGGCCCACGGCTAAACCGTCGGCACAGGTTTGGTTATTTAAGCCAATATCCTGCACCGCGATCTTATTCTGCAAACCCGTTGCCATCCCTAATAACATGCACGGTGAATGGGTCGGCTCGACAAAAAAACAATGTACATAATCACCAAAAACCTGCTTCAGCCCAAAGGTAATGCCGCCAGGTGCACCGCCTACGCCACAGGGCAAATAAACCAAGAGCGGATGCGCTGCGTCGACAGTAATATCCTGCTCGGCAAGCTGCGCCTTCAAACGCAATGCTGCCACGCTGTAGCCTAGAAATAGCGATCGTGAATCTTCATCATCAATAAAATAGGCCTGCGCATCAGCCATCGCTTGTTCACGCCCTTGCGCCACCGCAATACTGTAGTCGCTCTGATGTTCAACAACCTGAACACCTTTACTTTTCAATAAATTTTTCTTCCACTCGCGTGCATCGGCAGACATATGCACGGTGACCTGAAAACCCAGCTGCGCGCCCATCATGCCGATGCTTAAACCGAGGTTCCCAGTGGAGCCCACCACTATTTTATGTTTGGCAAATAGCTGTTTAAATGGAGCGTCGTTAAAAACTCGATAATTATCCCCCGTCCTTAACAAGCCATTGGCTAGCGCCAACGTTTCAGCGTGCAGTAATACTTCATAAAAACCACCACGCGCCTTAATTGAGCCAGCCACCGGCAGTTGGTGGTCACATTTCAACCATAAACGCCCAGGGATCTCGAAGCCATGCCATTGTTTAAGCGCTGCTTGCATCTTAGGAATGGCTTTCAACTGGGATTCAATAATCCCTTTGGTTACCGTTGTTTCTGCAAAGACCTTCGCCAGATAAGGCGCAAAACGAGACAAGCGCTGCGACGCATCAAGTAAATCGCTCCAGTTTAAGGCGAGCTCTGCTTGGCTCTGCTGAAACAAAACTTTGTTGGAATTTAGCCAGATAATCTCTTGCTTTGACTGGAGTATGGGCACCACAGCATTCGATAGATAATCCGCCATAAAATTTAACTCCACACGAGTGCCCCGCTATTTTTTAACTCAAGCTCTTGCTCATCACAAAACAAACAAGTATTCGAATAATTACGCCATGAAAAGATTCAAAAAGATAGCCTATATTGCAGAACATAAAAACAGCTTAACTGCAACATTCCAACTTCAACTTTCAACCAGACTTGCTGCACTTCTATAGCTCTCACCAAAAAGGTATCAATGGCTAATCACAACTAGAGTAGCTAGTGGGTGGAGATGTTTAACTGAGTCCAGGTATATAGAAATAGCCATGTTTCAGAGATTAATTATCAATTATCCTCGTATATTGAACACCTGAATGACGGTTATCACAAAGGCGTTCATTTAAACTTTAGTGGCAATTCTAAATTTCAATCATTTTGGTTAATGATTCTAAAAAACCTATTTTCGAGTCTGATTTTTTAGGGATTTGTAAATCGGCGGCAACGTAGCACTGAGCAACAATATTTTCCGCATCTAAAGCTTTACACTGCTCCAAATAATGCTGTACTTCTTGTTCGCTTCCGCGCGCTTTATAGACTGAGATATATTGCGGAAGAAATGGATCACTAATTCCAATAATTTGTCGCCCTTTATTCAGAATTTCCTCCGCCTTGTCTAATTTTCCCTGTTGTCGATAGGCTTGAGCCGCCAAACTAAAGGTTTGAATTGAAGCGCTGTCCCAATTTTTAATGAGCGCTAAGTTCTGTAAAGCTTTCGATTGTTTATTTTGCCGCTCACGCACGCTATAAAATGCTAAACGAGTGTAGGCATCGTACTTGGTTACGCCTGTCGTCGCCTTTCTGGCCAACTTTTCAGCCGCCTTAATATCGCCGTATTCAAGAGCTCGAAACGCTTCAGAGGCCGCCCAATAATTTTCGAATACTTGCTTCCCTTTACCTTTTCTTAAAGCAGCATCTAAGCTTTTAGTCGTAAGATTCTGCCGCCTTTCTTTACGATATTCGCGTTTCACATATGCGGTAATATCTATCTTGCGTTCTGCAGGTGAATTATGTCGATCCGCAAATTTCTGCAACAAATTGGTTGCAGCTTCATTTGCCGCCATATATCCCACAGTCTCCCAATTTAAACCAGTTACATTCTTATTGGCTTTAGTCGCCATGGAAACAAACGACTTAAAATCTTTTTTCTTCTCTTCAAGCTGCGTTTTATTAAATACTAAACTGCTCTCTAAACGTTCCATGGTGTCTTTATAAGCCCTTGGACTGTAGCCTGCTTTTACAAGTAAATCTATACCGAGTAAGTCGGCTTCATCTTCATCAGTACGACTCATCGAAGAGCTAATAACATCTCGACTCAAGCGGTTTATTGATACACCAATTCTATATGACTTCTCAACCATCTCTTGAGATTCTCGAGAATTTCTAGCAACAATCTTGTAACCATTGGCTGTTTTACTTGAGTCCAAATCTTTGATAGTGGCGGCGGCCATCGCAACATTAGTGGCTTTGCTCACTAACGCACTTTGCTTCTCAAAGTACTCATTCGAATTCTGATGCTTTAGAAGAATATGCGAAAGCTCATGAGCAATAATAAAAGCCAACTCGTCTTCAGATTCAACATCCGCTAAAACCCCTTGAGTCACCACAATTGTATCTTGTGTCGCAAGGGCGCTGTAATTTCTATCAGCAGAAATAACGATATTCACTTTTTTTTCTAATGGTTGATCCCATTGCGCTAATAACTTTTCAAGAATCTCATTTAGATACAATTCTGCATATGGATTGACGATCAAGTTTTTGTCTGCAGCCGAACGCATTCTGGAACTTAACGAGCCCAGCTCGGCAGTTTTTTCAACTTCAGTTTCAGCTCTAATTTGTTGAGTTTGATAGTCAATATATTTACCGTCAAAAGATTCATAGGTACTACCAGTTAAACTATTCAAGCTGTTCAAATTTAAACGGCTCAAGCTATCACTAGCACACCCAAATAAAGAAGTAGCAATGATTAAAAGGAAAATAAGTCGCATATTTAACACCCTTCTCCTAAGCCAAACGAAGCAAAAGTAACTTTATCACTCGCTTTAGAAATGGTTGTTGCGGTACAAGTCACCGAAGCAATTGCTTTCATATTAAGTTCGACTTCTGTGATATGTACCCACTTTTCCTCTCCATCATCCTCAAACATCAACATACCTTCCTTTTTATCATATTTTTTTACAGGGATGGCTTGTTTTGTCGCATCAGGCAAACTGCTTTTAGCTACATCGATACAGTCAAATTCAGAGCTACATATCTCAACTTCATCAAGCAAAAAATCGATTATCAATACACGGTCATTCTTCGCGTAAGAGGACAACGAGGTTGCGCTTAATATAAGTCCAATCAACAGTACTTTAGACATTGTCATAGATGCTCCTTTATCTTGCGTTTTATTATTGAAATTTGGGGGAATTTCTTTCTAAACTTATTGAGTATTGTTAGATATTTCTGGCATTTATTTTTCATGCTCTCGAACAAATAAAATAAAAAAATAGGTAAATCAAAAAATATAATGAGGATTAATCCGTACCAATTGGGCGCACCAACCTTAAGAATAAACTGAGAAATAAGTACTGAACTCAAAATAATGAATAAGATAATAAAGGCAGGCATCAAACCCGAAATAATTTGTTTTCGCGTGTCTAACTTCTGCTTTTGCTCCAAATGAGTATACCGATACCAAATGACTAAAAATAAGGTGCTTATTTGCACCACTATTTCTAGCATATCGGCAATACTTAACTTAAAGAATCCAGTCGCACTTGGAACTCGCCAATAGTCATCTTCTAAAGTCATTAAATTATCTAAAGCCATTGCATGATAGAACACTCCTGGCAGTGTCCCATGTACTGGAGACCGAACAATATCAACGCCACCTGATAAATCATAACCAATCATGATAACTCGATCTTTGATAGCGTCATTTAGAGGAGCAGACTTAACAGCCCCTGATTCAAATAACCGAGTGGCAGACAAAGTAAGGAATGGAGGACAGCGTTCCCGCAATTGTTTATCCAGTTCTTGATCACTTCGTAGGCCCTGTGTCAAACTTAAAAAAGTAATATTGATAAACTGTTTGAACCGACTCATATGCTCTGGAATGCAGTTTTTTATGTTGTCGTAATCAATCTGATTAAGCGCCGATTTATTACTCCATTGTACGATCATAGGATCTAAATATTGAGACTGTTCCGCAGGGGAGCATTGAGATGTAATTCGACACCATGACTTGTATAAAGCCAACGCAGGAGTATCCATGCGCTGTTGCTGCCAATCAACAGATAGAGGGTAGTAATGCTGATAACCACTCCACGATACCGCTGTCAGTTGACTAACTGCTGAAATCTTGTGGCGTAATGAATCTGGATCATTTAGAACCGCTGCCGTATCATATTCCGTATCACTTGCCATAAACACCGGAAAGGAGCGAGAGTTAAGCGTTTTAAGCCATTTGTTGAGTCGAGAAGAATGTTCATGGTGTTGTAAAATGTCAAAAAAAACAGATTGTGGATGGTGAGCACTGATAACTTTTAGAAGTCGTGAAAGCGTGGCGTAATTAACAGGATAAGTTTCAATTTGTTGTAAGAATTCATCATCTAACAAAACAACTGTGATATCTTTTGATACCGTTTGACTATAAAACGGTGACCACATTCGAAGAATATGATCTTCATAATGCTTTTCCGCAGCATTTCTTATACCTAAAGGGTCAACGATAAAGACCAATAAGATAAATACTGTTGTAAGAACTGCGCGAGTGAGCACATTTTTATTAAGGGTCATGCCGTATTAACTCTAAACTTCCGTTGTTATTCACCCCATTTCAGACTATTCATTTAATCTGAATGTGCAGCACATATATCACACGAATACATCCACCTGTAATTAATTATTTACAAGCTTACAAATTTTAATGCAACAATTATTTGTAAAATAATTGCTTAGGTCAATAATTTTCTTATGCATTTAGATAGTTAACTCATTTCATCATTCAACATTCCAGTATCAATCTTGGTTCAAGTGCAAACAAGTTGATATGGAAATCCCTATAGAACTAGCAGTGAAACTAGGATGCCCCCAAGCAAAATTGATGATCAAACACATTGTTTATGAGCAAACTACAAAAGTTAATCTCTGCATATATGCCTTTAAAATATTTAATTGTTGAGTGAAATTCACTCCAATTTTGAGCTGAAAACTTAGCCGCTATACCGAGTCAAAGCCCCCCAATGGTACTTCCCAAATACAACGCTAACCTGTCTAATGCAACTGCAAGACGACATCAAGCAAACATATGCAATGCTCAACTAAAACCCAGTACATAGACAACTAGCGACAAAGTAGTCACTTTTATTTTGCCGTTCAAAGCGACCTTTCAAAGACGCGAAGATAAAACTTTCGACAACGTCACTATCAACAAGTAACAACATTTAGCCCAATGGACAGCCTAAATATCGTTACAATATGACGAGTCAAATCGAGAAACCTAACAAAAACCCCCCATAGATCAAAGCGTCATAGTGTCGACAACCTAAGCTCCAAAGGAACACTGCATATCGTTCCTACGGACAAACATTTTTTTATTCACAGACGTTAGCTCACATCCCTCACACAACAAAATCTATTATACCTCGGTCACTCTGCCGCTTTATTGTTATATCAATGGCATGAATCAGCTGAAAGCGGCAAGAATTGGAGTTAAACTCGGTGATTTATCCAGTCGCACTAAAAAATTTATCCATTTGGACAAGGGATTTCTGTCATGAACACCATCGCTTTTATTCACAACATCGCTGCCGAAGAAGAAAAGCAGTGGCTACTTAAATTCGAAACGCTGTTACCCAATGAAAGCATTGTATTAGCCACAGATTTAAGCGATGAGCAAGCCCAGCTTGTCGAAATAGCCATCGTTGCCAACCCAAATGTCGATCAACTAAAGCGCTTTCCTCACTTAATCTGGGTGCAAAGTTTGTGGGCAGGTGTTGAAGCACTAGTTAGCGGCTTTCGAAGCTTCAATCACGACAAAGAAACATATCAAACTCAATTGGTAAGGCTCATCGACCCGTTTCTTGCCGACACCATGGCCGAAGCCGTATTAACTTGGAGTTTGTATTTATATCGCAATATTCCAGACTACATCGCTCAACAAAGACAAGGGATTTGGCGCCCAATCCCCAGCCCTTCAGTGAATACCGTACAAGTATCCATCTTAGGAGCGGGTAAACTTGCAAGCGCTTCGATGAAAGCCCTTGTTCATCAAGGTTTTACGGTAAATAGTTGGAGCCGAAGTCACAAAGAGATTGCCCATGTAACCCACTATTCGGGAGATGACGGTTTAGCTGCTATTCTTCAAAAAACCCAGATATTGATCTGCCTCCTCCCTCTCACCGATCAAACCCATCATTTACTCAACCAACAAACCTTAAACCTTTTGCCGAAAGGTGCCAAACTGATAAACTTCGCAAGGGGTGGCATTATTAACCACCAAGATTTACTAGCAATGTTAGATTCCGATCACTTATCACACGCCGTCTTAGACGTGTTTGAACAAGAACCTCTAGAAGTAAACAGTCCTTTTTGGTATCACCCCAAAATATCGGTATTACCGCATATATCCGCCACAACCAATATAGACACCGCCTCTCAAATTGTCGCGAACAATATCCACACCTATAGAAAAGACGGCCTTATTCCTGAATCAGTTGATTTGATAAGAGGATACTAGCTGTCGTTGATTTTGCTCAAATACAGCAAATATTATCAAAGATACGGCGTTTCCAATGGCCTCTTATCGCTGTTAGGGCAAGTAACTAGTTAAAAGTTTCGTCGGTGAATCTTGGCCAACAATTCAGAAATTGAAAAATTTTAAAGTACGACAATTAAGCTTTTATTCATTATTATTACGTAATATTATTTCAGATTTTTTAGTATTGGCCGATATGAAGAACTTATAATATCTGACCGCTAAGTCAAAAATGTAAGGCCGCTTTATGTGCTGTTTTAGGTCAAAATGATTTCAACACAAATCTTTACTCGAGACGATGAACTCTCACGGAGTGGCTCTCGTGAGTCTATCTATTTGAATGAATATGGAAATAATAATGTTTGTGGCATGCTGTGTTATCCCTCGTTCCTTCATCTCCAAGTGGCCCGATGTCTACTCTCGTGTTGTCCTCACCAACATATCGATTGGTGAAGGATAATTTTATTTATGTTAGATATTCGTATAGCTTGGCTTATTTGTTTTGCCATTCTCTCTACCTTTAGTTTCACCAGTCATGCTACGGCACTCAAGTTGGCTGATTATTATACCGATGTATGGACCTCGGTTGATGGACTGCCGCATAACAGTATTAATGCGATTACTCAAACCGACGATGGCTATTTGTGGTTTGCCACTTGGGAGGGTGTGGCTCGTTACGATGGCTTACATTTTACCTTATTTGGTAGAGGTGAAACGACAGGCATGAAAGATTCCGGCACGCGCACCCTGGTCGCGGATAGCAACAATAGCCTTTGGCTTGCGGGTGCCAGAGGCAGCATGGCGCTGCGCAAAGGTTACCAATGGTCAAATCAAGCCAATGCCGCCAGCTTAGTGAATCATGCACTGGTGGATCAGCATAAAAATCTATGGATAGCGGTTGAAGGTCTGGGGGTTTATTATCGAGCGCGAGGCAAAGATGGAAACTACTTACCGGATGTTCATATACTCTCTGGATTTAGTGCCTATCACTTGGCCCAGTCTAGTTCTGGCGACATTTTTGCGGCCACCGATAATGGACTCTATCGAGTCACACCAAAAAGCTACCATAAACTCGAGTTGCCCTTATTAGGCGATCGAACTCGGGTTTATTCTCTGGCTTTCGATCATCAAGACCGGCTGCTGTTAGCATCGAATCATGGACCTTGGCGCTATGATGGCCAACAATTTACTCGACTGAATAACACCTTAGATCATGTAATTACCACCGCAATTATCGAAGACCGTGAGGGTAATATTTGGTTTGGAACCTCCACTCAAGGCGTAGGACGGATTGCAAATCATCAGCTTGAATTTAAAAATGCCAACAGCGGCTTACCACATAATCGAGTGATCTCGCTATTTGAAGATCAAGAAGGCAGTATTTGGGTTGGCACCAATGGCGGCCTGATACGATTTAGGAATGCGGCATTTCAATCATTCACGGAACAAGATGGGCTGATCGGCAATTACGTTCGAACGGTATTGCCAATTAATTCAAAGCAAGTGCTAGTTGGAACCAGTCAGGGCTTAAGCCTACTCGAAGATGGTCAGGCCATGGCAGCCACGCAAGACCCCGTTTCTCGGCAAGGCATATTAAGCCTTGCTAAGAATCATCAGGGGGGAGCTTATGTTGGTACCTACAGAAATGGAGTTTATCAATGGCAAAACCATCAGCTACAGCAGCTTTGGAATGAGGATTCAGGACTGCCACATAATGAAGTCCGCGCCTTACTCAAAGATAGCCATAACAACCTATGGATTGGCACCCCCAATGGCTTAGTCAAAGTAAAACCGCAAGGCGAAATGCAGTATTTCACCAAGCAAAATTCTAATTTACCCGATAATTATATTCTAGCCATCGCTGAAGATGAATTTGGCAAAATTTGGGTTGGTACTGGAGTTGGCTTAGCATTTATTCGAGACGATAAGGTATCAAATGTTCCAATTAACAACTTGGAGCAAGCGCAATATGCTTTCGGCTTTTACCTTGAGCCTGGTTATGTATGGATAGCAAGCGACCGCGGGATCATTCGCTACCAGCAACACACCCAACAAATGGGTCTGGTTGGCCGCCCAGCAGGGCTTCCCATTGATAAGTTTTTTCAAATCGTGAACGACCAACAGGGCAGCCTGTGGCTTTCGAGTAATCGAGGACTATGGAAAATCAGCTATCAGCAGGCTCATTTAGTCGCGAGCGGTCAGCAAAAACAAATTAATTTTGAGCTATACAGTGAAATAGACGGCATGGCGAGTAGCCAAGCCAATGGTGGTTCCAATCCTGCGGCGGCAATCACTGAACAAGGCCAGCTACTCTTCGCCTCGGCTAAGGGTTTAATAAGTATCCAACCGCAAGATTTAGCGATATTCTCTGCTCACCCGCTACCGGTGACGATAGATTCGATTCAATTTGACAGTCAATCCATCTCTCCCGATACCCAATCGATAGCCCCTGCAGGAACCAACTTGGTTCGTTTTATTTATTCAGGTTTAGGCTACGTTATGCCCAAGCGCTTGCAGTTCAGAACCAAACTGGAAGGATTTGACCGTGAATGGTCATACCGCGGGACTCAACGAGTGGCAGAATTCACCAACCTTCCGCCAGGAAGCTATCGCTTTCTGGTCAGCGCTCGTTACCCTTATGGGGAATGGAACGATAGCAACTTCATCTATCAGTTTAAAATTGAACCCTTGTTTTGGCAACGTAGAGAGATTCAGGCCTTATTGGCTTTGTTACTGCTGTTGGTGATTGGTGGCATGGTCTATTTCCGGATTTATTTACTCAAACGCAATGAAGAACGTTTGACTGAACAAGTGGAAATACAAGTCAAAGCATTGCGAGAACAATCCGCACAATTCGAGCGTTTATCGAACGAAGATGCATTAACCAAACTTCCCAATCGACGAGCCTTCGATGCCAATTTAAGCGCTCAATTTAGCCAGTGTAGTCAGCAACAGCAGACCATTAGCTTGGTGGTGCTGGACATCGACCATTTTAAATCGATTAACGACAACTACTCCCACTTGGTGGGCGATAAAGTGATTCAAGCATTAGCCACCACCTTAGTCGACTATGTGGGTGACACAAACAAAGTCGCACGCTGGGGCGGTGAAGAATTTACTATCCTTTATTTGGGCAACCAGCAACAGGCAAGAGATTATTTTCAAGCGCTATTACTGCAGATTCAGGCGATGACCTTAGATGCGCTGAAAGGTAAACGCAATATTACCGTGAGCATGGGAATTTGTGATAGTGATCATTGTGATGATTACAGCTCGCTGCTGAAATTAGCGGATCACGCTTTGTATCAAGCCAAACACAAGGGGCGTAACCGTATCGAAATTTATAATAACAACCAACCACAGTGAAAATTCCTATTGAATCAGTCACTGATAGTTTGCAAACCGCCGCGATGTATTTGCATTAAAAATCGCTAATTCACATTAACCTTGAATGCCTCTGAACTATCGGGTGATGACTGAAACTCGTCAGCTTGGTTTGGTTATCAAATGTTCAGCTATACCTGCTTAATACCAATCTGATTGATTATATAATCAACTCATTGCGCAGAATTAGTCTGCCGATACCCAGGCATGAAGCGCAGTCACTGGTGGCTCTATACAAGATACCATAACCAGTTAGCCGTGATTGAGGCCTGTAAGTGACCCGCTGTGTTCTCAGGCTGTTACTCACCAAACTCTAGAACCTGAAACTTGAAGCAGCGCATCTTCTCAACTGGACTATTGAGCGACCATCCACCTTTGCGTTTTAACTGCTGAATGAAGTCATTGGAGTTTGGCAGCTGTTGCCACACTTGCGGTAAAAACACCGCTCGTTTGTTACCTTGCGCCAAAATAAGGCCATCCTGATTGGGGCGAAGTCGCGCGATTAATGCGGCTTCATTCAACTGAGGCGGAAGCGCTTGGCTTGGGCTTAAAATAGAGATACTAATATGAATGAGTGGCAACTCTTGTAGCGTCAGTGGTGCAAATCTGAGATCTTCAAAAGCGGCCTGATAAGCGTGTAAGGCAACATCCTGAACCAGCGCTTGATAAGCTTCTAATGTACCAATGCAACCTCGGAGTTGCGCATTTTTGTGCAAAGTCACAAAGCTTGCCGCCGGCGCCTGAAGGATTGTGGGATATTGCTCAGGCTCGGCTTGCCAGCGCTGCTGCTCACTCAGATAGTGCTCAATCGCATATCGAGCAACTTTCAGTAGCGCTTGTTGATGCTCGCGCTTAATGCTCGAAAAACGCAATACTGGCATAACCCACCACCCTTTGATGATCCTTCGTTACATCCCCTGAATTGCCTTTCGCCACTAATTTTGCTTGCAGCTGATGCTGCCTGGCCGCTGCTAAAAATCCATTAATAACCTGGTAACCACAGGCTTGTTCCCCCTGCAAACCGCCCTGCCCTGAGATGATATTTTTAAGAGTAGCCTCATCGCTCAAACGGGCATCTCGGTAAGATAAAAAGTGGCTTAAATCGCTGCTGATCACCAGCAAGGTTTGAGGATCTGAACAAAACACCTCAAACAGAGCCGCCAGTTGCGCCGGTGCGACATCCCCCACCACCAATGGCACAATGGCAAATTGCGCTAAACAAAGCTGCAAAAAAGGCAGCTGTACTTCAATCGCATGTTCCAGACGATGTGCTTCATCAGAGCAATGAACAAAATCGAACTGAGTTAATGCAGATAAGCAATGTTGCTCAACTGGCAAGCTTCCCAAGGGGGTTTCAAACTGTTCCGCCGACGAAATGGCCACCCCTGCCAGTGGAACCCGATGATTCGGGCCGGCGATAAGCACTCGGCGAAACGCTGGTTGGTGATTGACTAAATATCGGTAAGCAGCGGCGGCAATTTGTCCCGAATATTGATAACCAGCGTGGGGAACCAACAACGCCTTCGGCCGAGCCGACTCTGAATGCGTCGCTAACAACCAGGGGCTAAGCTGTTGTTTGATATGCTCAGCACCAGCGGGATAAAACTGTCCAGCCACGGCTGCGGGTCGACTTTTCATCGCTCAATTCCGCTTATTTCAACTAAAGTTAAGTATAGTTCAGTCCGTTACGGTGAAGCGCTTATGGCAAGTCAATATAGTCCTCCTGAGTACTTTCCCACTCAGTATTGGCAGCAATTAGACGATGGCCGAATACAATGCGATGTTTGCCCCCGGCATTGCCAACTACGCCAAGGAAAACGTGGCGTCTGTTACATTCGAATGAATCATCAGCAGCAAATTGTGCTGACCTCTTATGGTCGCTCCAGTGGCTTTTGTATCGATCCGATTGAGAAGAAACCCTTAAATCATTTTTATCCCGGCTCTGCGGTACTATCTTTTGGCACCGCTGGCTGTAACTTGGGCTGCAAGTTTTGTCAAAACTGGGATATCAGTAAGTCACGCCAAATGGATACCCTCGCCGACTCCGCCATGCCAGACGCTCTGGCCCAACTGGCACAAAAATATGGCTGTAGCGGCATTGCTTTCACCTACAACGATCCGGTGATTTTTCTTGAATATGCCGTGGATGTAGCGCAGGCCGCAAAAGCCCTTGGTTTGCAATCCATCGCGGTTTCCGCTGGTTATATTTGTGCTGAACCAAGAGCTGAATTGTTTACTCACATGGATGCTGCAAACATCGATTTAAAAGCCTTTCGCGAACCCTTTTACCGAAAAGTATGCAGTGGCCACCTGACGGATGTATTGGATACGCTGCTATACCTTAAACATGAAAGCCATGTGTGGTTTGAGCTAAGCACCTTACTGATCCCCGGAGAGAATGACTCCAATCAAGAGCTACAACAAATGTGCGCCTGGATAGCTGAGCACTTGGGCGCTGATGTCCCGATCCATTTCACCGCCTTTCATCCTGACTTTAAGATGCGAAATAAAACCCAAACCCCCATCACCACCCTGTTAAGAGCAAGAGAAATAGCCCTTAACCATGGACTTCACTATGCCTATGTGGGAAATATCTACGACCCGTCCCACGAAAGCACCTATTGTCCCGGCTGCGGCAACCTATTATTGGAAAGAAATTGCTATCAACTGGGAAAATACCGGCTCAACTCGCAAGGCCTCTGCCCCGATTGTGGCACAACTATCGCGGGGGTCTGGACGGAGCACTGTGGCAGCTTTGGCCGCCGTCGGATCCCGCTGCGGCTGGGAAACTAGACGGAATGCCATTTAACAAAGGTGCCGCTCCTCCCGTTTCCCACCTGGCTTGCCCAAGCATGAGCTGAAGCGCCGAGATGGTTTAAAGGCTCAACCCGACACGCGTAAACTTGAGAGCCTTTTATTTCAGCATACCATACCACTCAAAGATGAGTGCTATTGCAGCAGTCTTATCGGCCCATCACTGGTTTGGCTAAGGTCCAGTATTTGATGGGCTGCCATGGCATCGGCTGGGTTGCGCTCAGTTTTAAGCGACTATCTCCCGGCTCAGTAAACACCACCGCGGTCATCACAAACTCTCCATCATTAATAAAAATTTCAATGGAAGACTGATCGACCAATATTTGCAGTTTTACATCCTGTTGGTTGGTCATGTCCAGCTCGCGAGTTTTTTCGCCGTCGGTAGGCAGAGCCCCGCTCCTATCCAGTACAATTTTCTGCCGCAGGCCGTCTAAGCTAAAACGACAGTAGCTTTGATCATCGCTCATAAAGTGCAAATCAACAGCGCCCTCCGTCAGCCAGCTCAAATTCATTTGCAGTTCAAAACTTCGGCCTTTGGGGAGAGTTATCTGCTGTTCAGCGGCCACGCTTAACTCAAAATCTTGATAAGCACTGCGTAAGGCCTGTAATTCGCGGGCAGGACGTTGATAAAGTTTACCATCTTCAAAACTCAGTTCCCGAATACAAGTCAGTTGATGTAACCAACCCTGCGCCTTTGTCGGGTGTTGATTCTCATCGGGAAGCCCCATCCACGCCACTAATAAGGCGCGACCATCGGGGCTTTTTCCCGTTTGCATCGCATAAAAATCGAAACCATAATCAAGTCTTGAGAAGCCATCTAAATGCAGTTCATCTTGCGGATCCAGACTGGCCTTCAGATAACCATTATGATGGTCGATTTGATAGTGAGGACTGTTAGAGGCGATGCCTTGTGGGCAAATAATCGCAATCAGCTGCCCGTCAACTTCAATCAAGTCAGGGCATTCCCACATATAACCAAAATCACCGAGCTCGTCACCAAATATCCCGGCAAACTCCCAATGATGCAGATCGGCTGAACGATAGCTCGCCAGACGCCCTAAACCAGAGGTCAACTGAGCCCCAACAAACATCAACCAATTATCGCCATTACGTATAATTTTAGGATCACGACAATGAGCGGTTACCTGAGGCGGTAAGTCCTCAATAACTGGCCCCTGTTTGCGAAAGTTGAAACCATCTGTTGAAGTCGCTAGGCATTGATAAGTCATTCGTTGTCGCTGCTCACCAATCCGTACATTACCGGTATAAAAAATCATCAATTGTTCGTCATGCACAATGCAATGACCTGAATATACGCCATGGCTATCAAACCAATCACTGGGCATCAGAGCAATCGGATGCTCTATCCAATTCACTAAATCGGTACTAGTTACATGTGCCCAAGCAATGCGCTTATCCTCACAATCGGGGCTGAGCACATAAAACAAGTGGTAAGCCCCTTGAAAATAAACAAAAGCATTCGGATCACCGAGAAAGCCTTGCTCGGCAGAAATATGCCAAGTTGGCCGATACGATGAAGAAACAGGTGCCGTTTTTTCTTGAAGCTGTTTTCGCAAGTTTGTATCCACAATACTACCGAGTATTTGCCATTGCTGAGTTGATAAGGGAGGCGCGGGTTGCCAAACGATTTGCTCTTGTGGTGCATTAAAAGTAAGAGGGAGCGAAGAAACCATCCTTAACTCTGGGTCAACTAGCTCCGCAATTAACAAGTTATGAACTTTTTGGATCCGTTGTAGATTATCTTTGCCACCACAAGCAACGATCAGAGGCTCAAGCATGTCCATCTCACAACCTTATTATAAAAACATATTATTAAGCTTAATTTTATAACAAATCAGGGAAGCCTGTCTGTAACTGTATATTTATTTATCGCAATATTGATACACCCGCGACACTTAAGCTTAAGTGTTAATTTTACCGACCTTGCCTGCCGATGATTGGAATGTGTCACGCAATAGATTAAGTCAAACAGTGAGCCACTTGGGAGCAAGCATCGTGTATTCAACAAGACTGGGCAGAAACCAACTTTGCTTGCTGATAAAAGTCACTCGCAGTCTGAGGCTCTCTGCTAAGCTTGGCTTGGCTGTTTTCCATTCATCTGACAAATTCACTATTTTAGCTCGACTCATTTCGAGAACAAAACACCACGGTATTACGCCCCTTCGCCTTTGCCTGATACATCGCAACGTCGGCACATTTAAGGATATCCTGTTCAGCCACTTCTAGGCCAACAAACAACGCAACACCAATACTTGAGCTGCAGTGATGTTCAATCTTGGACGCTTGTTTGCCAGCTTTTCGCTGCTGAATCAAGTAAGGTTTAGCCAACGCTTCGCGAATTTTTTCGGCGACCTGAGCAGCCTGATTGACCGCACATTGACGATTACAATGTAATTCATTCAACATCACCACAAATTCATCTCCCCCCACCCGTGCAACCGTATCCATTGCTCGGACACTTGCACTAATACGTCGACCCACTTCAATTAACAATTCATCACCCACTTCATGGCCAAAACGGTCATTGAGTGGTTTGAAATTATCCAAATCTAAAAACAGTAAAGCCGTATAAAGACGACTGCGCTCGCTGGCAAGCATCGTCTGAATCAAGCGCTGATGTAATAATCGACGGTTTGGCAATTGGGTTAATGTATCTTTAAATGCCAGCTCACGGATCTCTTCTTCGGCCTTTTTCTGCTCGGTAACATCTTCCGTGATCCCCATAATTCTGAGCACATCTCCAAAATTGTTTTTGATCGGAACAAAACAAGACTTCAAGGTGTCGAGATAAGCCGCAATGGGGTGAAATACAAAGTGAACAATTTCCCCCTGATAAGCTCTTTTCAACAAGTCTGCCACTCGCGCTCTATCAGCAAAACTTATAAAGTTTAAAAAGGAACAACCTATCACTTGCTGTTCCTGCTGCACATGAAGCATCCGCAACCCGGCTTTACTCATCGATGTAACTTTGCCACCCATATCGATTTCATGAATACATACCGGGGAGTTATCCAAAAACAAACGGTGATTACGTTCATTTTCGCGTAACACTCGATTAATTTTTTCGTTCTCTTTTAGCGCGGCTTCTAATTGGCGGGTGCGCTGACGCACTTGTTGCTCTAACGCGGCGGCGGTCTGAAATAAATAAAATCCCGAATTTCGTTCTACAGCGCTGGCGTCACACTCTGCGCGATCCATTAAAGACTCGACCATTTTGTTTAAACGGATCACCTCCGCCTGTAAGTCTGCATATGAAGGAGACAAGAGTTTCACCATGACTGACTGTTTTCCGCGTTCTGAGAGGTCGAACCAATCGCAATACCAGTTAAAGTCTGGTTCATATGGACACCGTAATATTGTTCGCCGTAGCTGTTAAAGCCGATAGCATGGTGTGCATCGAGTTGTTCGGCGATTAAAAGATTAATGCCTTTCTCAACAGCTTCCAATCTGCGTAGAATACAATCACACACGATCACCAGTTGGATAGAACCAAGCTTTTCGGTCATGCACTCCAAGCTGTGCCTTACATTCTCAAGCATGTGTCCGCTCTCCCCAATTCTAAAGACAACGCCCTCTTCGATGGCACCAAAGAACGACAAACTGCCATCGGGGTTAACCTTCTGAATGGAACGGACATACTCGCAAGTACCAATTAACACCACCATCGGGGACGCGGCAAACACTGCACTATTCAACTGGTGTTCCGCCACTCCGACCAATCTCGCGTACTCAGAAGCGGCTGGAAATCCATTAATCTCAATAACTCTGCGGCTTTGGGTATCGGCTTTGGTGACCACCAAACGTTCGGTATTACCAACAAAGTGATGGGTGGTAAATACAATGAAAGGCAAGCGAGTGTGAACGACCATCAGCACCGCGCTATTAACATGAAACTGCCCTTGGAAAAACACATAAGTATTGCTGTACCGTTGATCATCAGCTGCAGAGCCACCCAGCGAGACAATCTCTCCCAAGGCATCTTGTAGGGCATGCGCCACCATTTCTTCCTGTTTGGACAAACCATCAATCAACATGAATGCAAAGCTATTCGCCGCATCAAATTTCGGCTCTTTACTTTTGAGTTGCTGCAATAAGCTTTGCACACACTGATGCCCCTGATTGCGCTCAAAGTTTTGCAAATCATTGAGTAAGCCGCACGCGACGGTAAAATGATCTGCGGCAAAGCTAACGCCAACTAGACTATGTTGCAAAAGACCAACAGGGCCTATTTCACCAGCAGTGGTACACCCCATCACCTGAATGCCTCGAAACCAGCGGTTCATCTCCTGGCTTAAGCGTTCAAGGTCATATTGGCTAGAACAAAAAAATAGCACGAGAGACATATCAGGCTGCTTCACAGCTTGATAAAATTCGGCAGCGGCTACAGCCGCGTCGACGGCTTGCGATTGCCCTAAATTAACATTTTTTATCTTCATGTAGCACACCTATATTACTCGCGTTTGTCAAATAAGCTTGGGACCGCAGCAGAACCGCCGACTACAGGTTATTTTTAATTAAGTATATACAAGCATTAGCATTTCAGTTAATTTTCAGACAATAGATAAGTCGACTTTTAGCTCGTTTTTTTAACCTCATCTCCCCCTGACATGAATCTTGCGCAGCACCAGCGTGCGTGACAACTTAATCGGTTTTTACGAAATTTAGTATAGGTACTGCCGCCAGAAAATGACTGAACACTCAATGCAGCAACAATGCAGTTAGCAACAAATAGCGCTTTTTTCATAAAACAGAGCTGTGTAAACTGGTGACTTGGCGCCAATTTACGGAATCAATATGGATTTTTCCATTTTATTAATATTTATCCCTACTTTCTTTTTTGTTTCAATAACCCCGGGCATGTGTATGACGCTCGCTATGACCTTAGGTATGACCATTGGCCTGCGTCGTACCTTATGGATGATGCTTGGGGAAATGTTAGGGGTTGGCATTGTCGCTATCTTGGCGGTGTTAGGGGTGGCCGCAATCATGTTGCGCTACCCTGAGGTATTTATGATATTGAAATGGATTGGCGGCGCTTATCTCGGCTACCTAGGGATTCAAATGTGGCGTTCTAGGGGCAAAATGGCCATCCCGGATACCATCGCGGAGCCTCAGCAAGTGCAACGCTCACAACTGGTGATCCAAGGTTTTGTGACAGCTATTGCCAACCCCAAAGGTTGGGCTTTTATGATTTCGCTACTCCCCCCCTTCATCCAACCCAATTATTCGCTGAGCCTGCAATTGAGTCTATTAGTGGGAATTATTCTAGTTTCAGAATTTGTTTGTATGAGCCTCTACGCCACCGGCGGTAAAACCCTGCGAGTGTTTTTAAATCAAAGTGGTAATGTTCGTTTGCTTAACCGAATTTCAGGCAGTTTGATGATTTGCGTAGGAATTTGGTTAATATTCAGCTAATTTCGCGCTTACTTCTCTAAGCGCATCAGCCAAAGTACTCGCATAACCTTCACAAATAAAACTATTCACCCATTGACCATCAGCCAGCTCCACCTTGCCCAAGCCAAGTGAGCAACACCCTATAAAAAACTGGTCACTGGGCATATGCCATACTTCGATTTCAATCGCCTGCCCTTGTTCTTCATCGCGAATTAAACTAGGTCGAGCTGGCAGCCCTCCTGCTAGTGCATACAAACGATAGCAACTTGCGCTGGTGGTTTGTTTCAGCAGACTCGCACCGCGTTCCAATAACTGGTGGTTTAAGGCCAAACCGGATAAATGTGCGCCACAGACTGCCAGCTCAATTGTCATGCAGTGGGCTCAGCTAAGGGCGGCAAGGGCTGTCCGGTGGCACCGAGGGGACAGCCATTGTGTTGCAGCAACAAGGCCGAAATACTCAGCAACTTACGGTCATGGAGAGCTTGGCTAAACTGAATGATCCCAAAGGGAAGACCACGCGCGAGTAGATAATGGGAAACACTTAACTCAACTAGATTGACTTTTTGGCCTTTGAGATCCGCTAAAGACTTGTCACCTTTCAGCACCACCCCATCATTGCCATTAGAGAAATCGCCAACGATTAAGGCAGTGGAATCAACGCCACTTGCCGTAGGAATGGTCAGTGCATTCATACTGGTCATTACCGTGGCAGCAAAAACCCCGGCAGTATATTGGTTAATTGACTCGATATAGTCGTTTACTTGCACCATATCGATATTGATATTGTATTTATCAGCCCATTTTCTAACGATGCCCGTTGCAGCGCCATAATCCCATGGCATCCAACCAACATAGATGGTCCTAGCTAATCGATGCATGCGCAATTTGTGTGGTGCTGGCAACAGAAGCACTGATCAAGGTAGCCGCTCAACTCCCTTCATTCACTGATGCTGTTACGGAGACGATATACGGTATATCTAGACAGCCAAGATACCGCTCAAAAGATCGCAACACCACCAACTAGCTCAGACATGGTCGCTAAACTGCTCCGAAATCCATTTGCCGATCACTTGCATTGCCGCGGAATTACTTACAAGATCTAAATGTCCAACATCTTCGATGATACTTACATCGCCATCACTGTTGGCGCGGATCAATGCTTGGTATTGCTCAGCCATGAATGCCTCATCTAGGCGACCCACAACCAACAACAGCGGCACCTTAATCGCTTGTAACTCCCGTTGATAATGTTTAGGAGCATAGGATTTATTCAAACGATAACTATAACTATCGGTTTCGCTGCCATCACGAAATGCGCTGGGGAGATTAAAGCTAATCACTTTAAGATGATTAAGTGCTTTAAAACCGAATCGATTCACCAACTCTAAGCCAATAATTCGGCGAATAAAGGGGCGAGCCCATCCCCCCGAGTTGTGCCTCATGGTAGGGGCTTGATAGTGAAGATAAGGCGCCAACAATAAATAACCGTCGATGGCTCGTTCTGGCGCACTGCCCGCAAAGCGCAAGGCTAAACCGCCACCAGAAGAGTGTCCTGCCAGCAGGATTTTTGTCTGAGGCGAAGCTTCGTGAATCAAATCAATGAAATCAGTCAAGTCATCATTATATTGACCAATATAATCCACATCACCACGACGACATGGATTCATCCCATGACCCCGTAAATCCGGCGTATAAACCTTCGCGATACCTTGGCGAGCAAGATGAGAGGCTAAAGGCTCCAGATAGCCACTGTGCCATCCAGAGCCATGTAACAAGATCAAAACGATGTCACTATCCGCTGGATAATACCGATAATCTAGGGAAGTCCCATCTCTTGCAATATAACGCGAGCACTTGGCTAAGCACTTTACCTGAGTCAGTCGTTTATAATCGAGTCCTGAATGGTTCTCGACTCGGCTTGGAACCTGCGGGATCAGAATCAAACACAATACGCTCAAGCCAACAATCATTACGATGACTAAGCTGGTCACAAATAAGTTTATCATGCTGCTTTCCATTGCTCGTCCTCCTCACCCCTTCGATACTTGCTACTTTAGCCCGCATAGGCCAATAACAACAAACGCCGTTGCCATTTAAATTAGTTAAATTCTGACTAACCGGGATAAATGCATCATAAAGCGACTCGTGGTAAGTCTAAGAGATAATGTAAGAATTGAAGTCGCATGTTGTACACATGGCGGCATTTTTTAATGCCAATTAGCGCTAGCTTAAATACTCGACGACTGGCACCACAAATAAACACTTGAGCGAAAGATGTAAAAAAGCCAGTAGCAAATGCTACTGGCTTTTTTGAATTGGTGCCCGGGGCCGGACTTGAACCGGCACGTCCTTTCAAACGAGGGATTTTAAATCCCTTGTGTCTACCAATTTCACCACCCGGGCAAAAAGTTTAAATCTTCGTCTCAGCGCGATTGCCTGAGAACGAGGCGTACTTTAACGTATTCAAAAAATGAGTCAACCATAAATTAAAGATTTTTGTTCAAGTGCTCAAAAAGCGATCTGCATGGCTAATTCTGCTTCTCGGCACCGCCAATTGAACAGATGTAAATCAGGCCTCACTATTTAGCGTCATCACGGAAAATGTTTAATACTGCTGCAGTGATAGATCAATAAAGCGAGATTATTGATGCTGAACTCTGCGTTTAACTTCGCTAGTTTATACCAAGCTAAGTAAAAACATGACCTAATTAAGGCTTGGTAAGACTTCAGGAAAAACCAAAAACCAGAAGGCTACCGTTTTTAACTTTTGAGCAAAGAGAGCAATTGGTTCAATATCAAAGACAAAGCTCATAATGCACAAAGTGGACGACTGACAGATGCCAATATCCACGCTTATGTCGTGAAAGAATTTGGCAAGCATGACCACCCAGACTCCATCTATTGTCTGCTCGACCATATGGGCTTTCATAGATAACTTCCCGCTCTAAACGCCTTAAGTAATTTCAAGAAACACAGGACTATTTTAAAAAATTGAAACTCGAAACGACCCTTAAAATCCTAGGGCATAAGGCTCTAGAGTGGGTTGATGAGTGGTTTCAGGATGAAGCCAGATTTGGGCAACAAAAAGCAATTTATGGGCTGAAAGAGGAAAGCGCCCAAGAGCGGTGAAGCAACAACAATTTGAAGTTGAGTATGCCTATCTATTTGGTTCAACCTGGTGAGGCTATCGTCGTCCCTTAGGCCAATAAAGACATATGATAGAACATTTAAAGCAAATACCATTAGTCACAGAACAGGGACGTCAGCCCTTGTTGTGAATGGCGCAGGATGGCATACGAAAGATATTGCCAATCAATTTAATAACGTCACTATCATCAAACTATCACCATACTCCCCAGAGTTAAACCCTATAGAACAGGTATAGAGTTGGTTAAGCCAACACCGCCTAGCCAATCAAAGCTGCAGTGATTATGATGAATTTGTTGACACGTTTATGCAGCATGGAATAGGTTTTTGCAATGCACGCAGCAGGTCGAAAAGATGTGTTCTAGGAAATGGATTGACCTGACCAGTTCATTTTGCAGATTGCCATAAGGCTTAGAGCGAAGCGGAATGTTGGAATAGCAGACACAAAAAAACCAGCTTCAATGCTGGTTACTACTGCAATATGGAGGCGGGTCCCGGAGTCGAACCGAGGTCCACGGATTTGCAATCCGCTGCATAGCCACTCTGCCAACCCGCCACGCAGTTTTAGAAATTTGGAGCGGCACATCGGGTTCGAACCGATGACCTCAACCTTGGCAAGGTTGCGCTCTACCAACTGAGCTAGTGCCGCTTAACTTACAATCACTATTTAGTATGAATCAGAGTTCAACCAAGGTTGCGCTACTCTTTATACCCACACTGAGCTAGTGCCGCTTAACTTACAATCACTATTTAGTATGAATCAGAGTCAACCAAAGTTGCGCTACTCTTTATACCCACACTGAGCTAATGCCGCTTAACTTACAATCACTATTTAGTATGAATCAGAGTCAACCAAGGTTGCGCTACTCTTTATACCCACACTGAGCTAGTGCCGCTTAACTTACAATCACTATTTAGTATGAATCAGAGTTCAACCAAGGTTGCGCTACTCTTTATACCCACACTGAGCTAATGCCGCTTAACTTACAATCACTATTTAGTATGAATCAGAGTTCAACCAAGGTTGCGCTACTCTTTATACCCACACTGAGCTAATGCCGCTTAACTTACAATCACTATTTAGTATGAATCAGAGTCAACCAAGGTTGCGCTACTCTTTATACCCACACTGAGCTAGTGCCGCTTAATCTCAACTCAAAGAAGGAGTTGGTGCCCGGGGCCGGACTTGAACCGGCACGTCCTTTCAGACGAGGGATTTTAAATCCCTTGTGTCTACCAATTTCACCACCCGGGCGACACAATTTTATAGTAATGGAGGCGGGTCCCGGAGTCGAACCGAGGTCCACGGATTTGCAATCCGCTGCATAGCCACTCTGCCAACCCGCCATACTATGGTTTTTCTATTACTGTAAATTTGGAGCGGCACATCGGGTTCGAACCGATGACCTCAACCTTGGCAAGGTTGCGCTCTACCAACTGAGCTAGTGCCGCTTAACTTACAATCACTATTTAGCGTGAATCAGAGTCAACCAAGGTTGCGCTACTCTCTATACCCACACTGAGCTAGTGCCGCTTAACTTACAATCACTATTTAGCGTGAATCAGAGTCAACCAAGGTTGCGCTACTCTCTATACCCACACTGAGCTAGTGCCGCTTAACTTACAATCACTATTTAGTGTGGATCAGAGTTCAACCAAGGTTGCGCTACTCTCTATACCCACACTGAGCTAGTGCCGCTTAACTTATTTTACTGTTTAGTAAACTGAGCCTTCAACCGAAGTTGCTCCGTACTTAAAACACTAAACAGTTCCCTAAGTCGTTTCGCTAAATCCACCAGAGAACTGCGTTCCCGCTGAATGTGCTGTGCATTTTAGCGAGCTAAATCTTTACGTCAACAGTCTTTTTCCAACTTTCTAACTGTTCGCCTGATTTTTAGTCGAAAGCCGCTATTTATTGGCCACTTTGTCGTAAATCTGGCCATGCTAAAACCAAATAACTGATCATTGACCACAAGGTAAGTACAGTGGCGGCAAAAAAGAGCCCAAAACTAAGTTGATCGATCAAAGGATTAAGCTGAGCGGTTAATCCAGTTATCGCAGCCATTTGCGCCGCGGTTTTATATTTACCGATCCAAGAAACCGCAACACTAGAGCGTTTACCAAGTTCAGCCATCCATTCGCGTAACGCAGAAATTATAATTTCTCGAGATATCATGATTAAAGCGGGAATGGTTATCCACATCGACTGATAATGTTCAACCAATACCACCAATGCAGCGACCACCATCGCCTTATCCGCCACAGGATCCAAAAAGGCACCAAAGGGTGTGGTTTGGCCAAGCCTGCGTGCTAAGTAGCCATCTAAGTAATCAGTTGCTGCCGCTAAACCAAAAATAAATGCTGCAGCTAACATTCCCCACTCTACCGGAAGGTAAAAGGCGACCAAAAAAAACGGAATCAACACAACTCTAAACGCGGTTAGTATATTTGGTATATTTATCATTATTTTTCATTTATAAAACTACTGGCGCTATGTTGCCTAATCTTGCTTAGTGATGCAACGTATCATGGATTTTTTGCGCCAATGCAGGGCTAATTCCCGGTACTTTTTTCAATTCATCAACACTTGCACTCTTCATTTGCTGCATTCCACCTAAATGAGTCAACAAAGCTTGACGACGTTTCGCACCGATCCCGGGGATCTCTTCTAAGATACTGGTCTTGCGAGCCTTGTCGCGACGGTTACGGTGTCCTGTAATGGCAAAGCGATGACTTTCATCCCGAATATGTTGAATTAAGTGCAGCGCAGCTGAATCACTGGGTAAATGTAACTCGGTCATTGCCTTACCGATAAGCAATGTTTCCAAACCAGGTTTACGAGTCGTCCCCTTCGCGACCCCCACCAACAAAGGCATCGGTACCAAGTTCAACGGCTCAATACTAGCAAAAGCCGCCGATAACTGACCTTTTCCGCCATCGATAAACAAAATGTCGGGCATTTTTTCAGCTAACTGGGCTTTTTGATAACGACGTTTCAGTGCTTGTGCCATTGCAGCGTAGTCATCCCCCCCAGTAATACCTTCAATATTAAATCGTCGATATTCAGATTTATTCGGCCCTTGGCGATCAAACACCACACAAGAAGCTACCGTACGTTCGCCTTGCGTATGACTAATATCGAAACATTCCATCCGTTTAATTGGCGTATCTCGTTTAAGCAAACTCTCAAGCTCAGTCACCCGATGATGAATAGTCGCTTCCTGGTTGAGCTTGGTTAATAATGCATTTTCAGCATTAGTATTTGCTAAAGCAACATATCTAAACTTTTCGCCACGTTTTGGGATACTCAGTTTAACTTTCACACCCAATTCGATTTCTATCGCATTTTCAATCTCCGGCCAGTCTCCTTCGACATCAGGTAACAACACTTCATTCGGCTGGTTGCCCTTTCGCTGCTCAGAGAGATAGTACTGAATAACAAAACTACGCAATACCTCGGGGAGTTCAGTTTGTTTGGGGACCTTTGGATAATACGAACGACTACCTAACACTTGACCGTCACGGATCAACAGTAGATGCACCACCGCAATGCCATTTCTAAACGCGAAACCCAGCACATCACTTTGGGCTGTATTACCACTCACAAATTGTTGTTCCTGCACTTTACGTAAGGCTTGAATTTGATCGCGAAAAGTCGCAGCGGCTTCAAACTTAAGTTGTTCACTCGCCTGTGACATCTTATCTGCCAACTGATTAATCACCTGCTGGCTTTTACCTTTTAAGAAGAGGCTGGCCAGCTCGACCTGCTGGCAATAGTCTTGCTCGTTCACTAAGTTGACGCAAGGTGCAGAACAGCGTTTTAACTGGTATTGCAGACAGGGGCGCTGACGATTGGCATATTCACTATCACTGCACTGGCGGATCGGAAATAATTTCTGCATCAAGTGCAAACTTTCACGCACTGCGCTGCCGTTAGGGTAAGGTCCAAAATAGTGTCCTTTGGCCCGCTTAGCACCGCGATGCATCGAGATCCGTGGATGTTTATGCTGACTAATTAAAATATAAGGGTAAGACTTATCATCTCGCAATAATACATTATATTTAGGCAGATATTTCTTAATTAAATTGTGCTCCAAAATCAAAGCTTCGGTCTCGGTATGAGTGACCGTAACTTCAATTCGGGCAATGTTAGTGACTAAGGCGCGGGTTTTCTTGCTATCGACCGTTTTTCGAAAATAACTGGTTAAACGTTTTTTTAAAGACTTCGCTTTACCAACATAAATCACCTCGTCTGCGGCGTTATACATCATGTATATGCCGCTAGACTCAGAAACTTGACTTAAAAAGGTTTTACTATCAAAAATAGAGTCAGTCAAAACAACTTACAACTTGTCAGTATCAATCATACCGTGACGAATAGCTAAATGAGTTAACTCCACGTCGCCGTTAATATCGAGTTTACTAAATAAACGGTAACGGTAAGAATTCACAGTTTTAGGGCTAAGATTAAGCTGCTCAGAAATATCGGTAACTTTTTCACCTTTGGTTATCATCAACATGATTTGTAATTCACGCTCTGATAAATGTTGAAAAGGATTGTCTTCCGCAGGACTAAACTGACTTAAGGCCATTTGTTGCGCAATTTCTGGAGACAAGTAACGTTGGCCAGAATTAACCGCTCGAATTGCTTTTAGCATCTCGTCCGGCGCGGCACTCTTGGTTAAATAACCACATGCCCCTGCCTGCATCACTTTGGTTGGGAATGGGTTTTCGCTATGTATAGTTAATACAATAATTTTGGCATCTGGATCATAGCGTAGTATTTTACGCGTAGCTTCTAGGCCCCCAATACCAGGCATGTTCATATCCATTAGGATAACATTGGCTTGGTTATTTCGACACCATTGAACGGCTTTCTCACCGCTCTCGACTTCACCAACGACTTTAAATCCTCTAACGTCTTCTAAAATGCGACGGATCCCTGTACGCACTAGCTCATGATCGTCAACCAGAAATACGTTTATCAAGCGTTCTCTCCGCTGTAACTAAAACATCAATCAACTAATTGGGCGGGTTGGCAGGCTTCAATTTACCTACGCAGCAGACGTTATATCCCATCAAGATGAGAATTTAAAGCGTTAAACTTTATAAGTTATGCGTAGATCTTTGCTTATTCACTTTTTAGTTGATTGAAACGAAGTTGTCGTACAATAAATCAGCAACAAAATAACCTTAGCCAACTCGGTCACTTATCATACATAAGGTACTGTTAAGACTGGTGAACACCTATAACGAAGCACTCTAATGACAACTGCAGTTTTAGCGGTGTTCGACAAACCGATAGTTGAAGCAGGCATAACTCAAGGACTGATACCAATCTAACTCATTATCTGTTCATTCTTGCGGGCTTAAATCACCGCTAACTGCGTGGTGTGTTTTGTCATTAGAGCCACTAGTTACTGCACATCAAGTCAGGTTATCGGCAGATTTATTCTGCGCAATAAGTTGATCATATAATGAATCCGATTGATATTATTTTGAAAGGCTGGAAAGAAATTTATTCGAGTGCAGTTTAATGGGAGAGCTAAAATCGGATGGCGCTATAAACAAAAAAACCATGCAAATGCATGGTTTTTCAAAATGGCGGAGGAGGAGAGATTTGAACTCTCGAAGGGCTATTAACCCTTGCCGGTTTTCAAGACCGGTGCATTCGACCACTCTGCCACCCCTCCGCAGCAACGGGGCGCATATTACCTAGCAAATTTGCGCTTGTAAACTGTCTTTTATGGTTTTTTTGAAAATCAACTGCTTTGTCGCGAAACCAAGTCATCGTTGGTCACAAATAACCCAGCCGAAGCTGGGTTATTTGATGGCCTTGAATGCCGTCGCTTACGAAGGTAAGTAACTCTTACCCATTAAGAAGGTATCAATTGCTTTCGCTGCACCACGACCTTCATTAATCGCCCATACAATGAGGCTCTGGCCACGACGCGCATCACCCGCAGCAAATACACCGCTTACATTGGTCGCGTATTGGCCATAAACGGCTTTTGCGTTGGAACGTTCGTCTTTCTCTACGCCTAAGCTATCAATAATCCCTGCTTCTGGACCCATAAAGCCCATCGCCAGTAATACTAAGTCAGCCTTAAGCACTTCTTCACTGCCCTTAATTGGCTCTGGGATCATTTGCCCATTTGGATTTTTAACCCAATTAATCTTGGTGGTATGAATAGCGCTGACATCGCCCTGTTCATTGCCGACCATTTTTTGCGTCATAACCAAGTAGCGACGAGGATCTTCACCTTGGATGGCAATCGCTTCATCCTGACCATAGTCACGTTTCAAGGTACGCTTAAACTCTGGCCATGGATTGTCTTGCCCACGTTCCAACGGTGGTTGAGGCATAATTTCTAATTGAATCACACTCTTACAACCATGACGTAATGAGGTACCGACACAGTCAGTCCCTGTATCACCCCCACCAATTACCACCACATGCTTATCTTTAGCGCTGATGAATTGACCATCTTGAAGTTGGCTGTCTAATAGACTCTTGGTATTTTTCGCTAAGAACTCCATCGCGAAATGAACCCCATTTAACTCACGACCAGGGACAGGCAGATCCCGAGGTACTGTTGCGCCGGTAGCAATGAGTAGCGCGTCGAAGTCTTCATCTAGGCGGTTAATCGAAATATCTTTGCCAACTTCAACCGAAGTTTTAAAAGTAATCCCTTCTTCTCGCATGATATCGATACGGCGCCCGACAATTTCTTTTTGCAGCTTCATATTTGGAATGCCATACATCAGCAATCCACCAATACGATCGGCTCGTTCAAATACCGTGACCTGATGACCAGCAGAATTAAGCTGAGCTGCTGCCGCTAAGCCAGCAGGGCCTGAGCCTATTACAGCCACTGTTTTACCACTACGGCACTTGGGAATATTTGGTTTAACCCAACCTTCCTTAAATGCGCGCTCAATAATATTTACTTCCTGACTTTTAATGGTTACTGGTGGCGCATTAATCCCAAGCACACAGGAGTCTTCACAAGGTGCCGGACACACTCGCCCTGTAAACTCAGGAAAGTTATTGGTTTTGTGTAAACGATCGATAGCATCCTTCCAACGACCACGATAAACCAAATCATTCCACTCGGGGATCAAGTTATTAATCGGACAACCAGCCACGCGCGGAGCGTAAGCTGAGTCACCAGAATGACAAAACGGGATCCCACAATCCATACAACGAGAAGCTTGGTCTTTGACAGCTTGTTCGCTCATGGGCGATTTCACTTCTAACCAATCTATCAAACGTTCTGCTGGATCGCGGTCTGCCGATAGCTTCCTATCTATTTCCATAAATCCTGTTGGATTTGCCATGTCTCTCTCCTAAACCGCTTCAGCTTTTTGTTTGGCTTGTTCAGCCTTGGCTTTTTTTGCTTGGGCAACACTGTCTAAGTGCATATCGAATGCTGCAACCGCGACATCATAATCGGTTTCATAGTCACCCGTGGCTTTCGCCTGCTTCATGTAGTCTTGCATCCGTTCATAGTCCGTTGGCATGACGCGAACAAACATAGCCAGAGCCTTGTCCCAATCGGCTAGCAATTCTTTGGCAACGTCTGAGCCCGTATAAGCGAGATGTTTTTCAAGCAAATCTTTCAGCTCGGCAGCTTCTGCGGCATCTTCAATGCCACCAAGTCGGACCATTTCCATGTTACAACGCGAAGCAAACTGCTGACTACGGTCGAGCACATAGGCGACCCCACCAGACATCCCTGCTGCAAAGTTACGACCAGTTTCGCCAAGAATAATCGCCTTACCGCCAGTCATATATTCACAACCATGATCACCAACACCTTCGACAATGGCAGTGACCCCAGAGTTACGGACACAGAAACGCTCTCCTGCAATCCCATGAATATAGGCTTCGCCTGAGGTACCGCCAAAGAAGGCCACGTTACCAACAATAATGTTGTTACGTGCTTCAAATGGAGCTTTGCGATCAGGATAAACAATCAGCTTCGCGCCGGATAAACCTTTGCCGAAGTAATCGTTAGCATCGCCTTCTAACTCAAACTTAATACCTTTCGCTGCAAAGGTCCCAAAACTTTGGCCTGCGCTACCGTTAAATTTAACCTTAATAGTATCTTCCGGTAGCCCTTCTGAGCCATAACGTTTCGAGATTTCGTTCGACAACATCGTACCCACACTTCGGTTGGTATTAATAATTGGAGAACTAAGCGCTACCGCTTTACCACTTTCTAAGGCTTCGCTGGCTTGTTTAATTAACTCACGATCAACAATATCGTGAATCAAATGCTTCTGCTCTTGGCTACGATAAAGTGTCTCGTCACCATCCACTTCTGCTTTATACAAGATTGGCGATAGGTCAACCGCTTGGTACTTCCAGTGATCAATGTCATCACGCTGAGTCAAACATTGGCTTTGCCCAACCATCTCATTGATGCTGCGAAAACCAAGTTCAGCCATAATTTCTCGTAAACCTTCCGCCATCATCTTGAAGAAGTTGACCACATGATCAACTTGACCAGCATAACGTTCACGTAAACGGCGATCTTGAGTGGCAATCCCAACTGGGCAAGTATTTAAATGACACTTACGCATCATCGTACAGCCTTCAACAACAAGTGCTGCGGTAGCCACCCCCCACTCTTCGGCACCTAGCAAAGTGGCGACCGCCAAATCACGAGGTGTTTTCAGTTGACCATCGGCCTGTACCGTAATACGACTGCGTAATTTATTCTGAATCAAGGTTTGATGCGTTTCAGCTAAACCTAATTCCCATGGTAACCCAGCATGTTTAATAGAGCTCAGAGGAGATGCACCCGTACCACCATCGTAGCCAGCGATCAATACCACATCGGCGTAGCCTTTACACACACCCGAGGCAATCGTACCAACACCCGCTTCAGACACTAACTTAACGTTAATCCGAGCATCACGGTTAGCATTTTTCAAATCGTAAATAAGCTGAGCTAAATCTTCGATTGAATAAATATCGTGGTGTGGTGGGGGTGAAATGAGACCCACTCCTGGCGTTGAACCACGGGTTTTACCAATCCATGCATCCACCTTATCACCAGGAAGTTGACCACCTTCACCAGGCTTAGCGCCCTGCGCCATCTTGATCTGTAATTCTTCGGCATTCGCCAAATAATGACTAGTTACCCCAAAACGACCCGATGCAACCTGTTTGATCTTAGAGATCATTGAGTCGCCATTCTCCATCGGTTCGAAACGAATCGGATCTTCACCGCCCTCACCAGAATTACTCTTGCCACCAATGCGATTCATGGCAATGGCTAAGGTGGTATGCGCTTCCCAAGAAATTGAACCAAAACTCATCGCACCAGTAGCGAAACGTTTTAGGATCGTTTCTGCTGAATCCACTTCATGTAATGGAACACTAGGGCGATCGGACTTAAATTTAAGTAAACCACGCAAAGTGAATGCTTCTTTCGCCTGATGATCAACTTCTGCCGCATATTCTTTGAATACTTGGTAGTTATTGGTCGAAGAAGCGTTTTGTAACAAGCGGATCGTGGTGGGGTTAAATAAGTGACGCTCGCCATCTTTTCGCCAGGCATAATCGCCGCCAGAGCTTAAGATCAAGTCCCTAAATGGATTATCATCCGTCGCAAAACCTTCGCGATGTCGATTTAAGGCTTCCGTTGCAATCGAATCTAAATCCATGCCTTCAATACGGGTCACGGTACCAGTGAAATACTTGTTCACAACCTCAGAGTTAATACCGAGCGCTTCAAAGATTTGTGCACCTTGATAGGATTGCAACGTAGATATTCCCATTTTAGAGAAGATCTTCAACAAACCACTATTAATTGCATAGGTATAACGCGAGATCACCGCGTCATTAGATAAACTACTATCGATGATTGCCTGGTCTCGCATATCGAGCAAGGTTTCTATCGCCAAATATGGGTTAACCGCTGCCGCACCATAACCTAATACCGTTGCAAAATGATGAGTTTCACGAATATCGCCCGATTCAACGACTAAATCGGCATGAGCGCGAATACCTTCTCGAATTAAGTAATGGTGAACCGCCGCTGTCGCGAGTACTGAAGGTACAGCCGCGTGGTCGCTATCAACTTTACGGTCACTCAAAATTAATATCGAGAAACCATCATCCACGGCATCTTTTGCATGTCGACAAATCCGCTCTAACGCCTTTTCTAGTTCACCCTCTTCGCCAGAGGCATGGAAAGTGGTGTGAATCGTCGCCGCTTGGAAGTGGTTATGGTCAATACTTCGTAACTTGGCCAATTGATCATTGGTTAACACCGGTTGCTTAATTTCAACTTTACGGCAGTGTAGCGGTGTCTCTTCCAATAAATTTAAATCCGCACCCACATAGGTACGCAACGACATCACCATCTCTTCACGAATAGGATCAATAGGCGGATTGGTAACCTGAGCAAACAACTGTTTGAAATAATGGGATAAATGTGGGTTATTATCCGACAACACCGCCAAAGGTGTATCCGTTCCCATCGCGCCAAGCGGTTCTTTAGTGGTACCGACCATTGGCTTCAAAACCGCGTTAACGTCTTCTTGACTATAACCAAATGCTTTTTGACGCTTGGCTAAACTATGCAAAGTGGCAAAACGATCGTTATATCCATCAGGAAGAGGCAGGTCGTCGATAACAATTTTATTTTCTTCAACCCATTTTCCATAGGGTTGCTTGGAGCAAACCGTGTGTTTTACTTCATCATCGGCGATGATGCGACCTTGCTCTAAATCAGCAATGAAAATTTTACCGGGCTGTAAACGGCCTTTTTGGACCACTTTAGACTGATCAACCACTAAAGCACCGGTTTCTGAGCCCATCACAACTAGGCCATCGTCGGTCACTAAATAACGTGATGGACGCAAACCGTTTCGATCCAGTGTTGCACCAATCACTTTACCATTGGTAAAAGAAATAGAAGCTGGGCCGTCCCAAGGTTCCATGATGCAAGAGTAATATTCATAGAATGCACGTTTCACTGGGTCCATGTTTTCTTGAGTTTGCCAAGCTTCCGGAACCACCATCATCATCACTTGCTCAAGCGGACGACCACTCAATACCAGCAACTCAACACACATGTCTAAGTTAGCTGAATCTGAACGCGTGATATCACACACTGGATGAATCATATCCAGCTCTTCTTTACTAAAATTAACACTTGCAAGCAAAGATTCACGTGCTCGCATCCAGTTCACGTTGCCCTTCACCGTGTTAATTTCACCATTATGAGCGATGTAACGGAACGGTTGCGCTAAACGCCACGCGGGGAAAGTATTGGTTGAGAAACGAGAATGGAACATGGCAATGGCCGATACCACACGCGGATCCTGTAAATCCAAATAGTACTTGCGTACTTGCGCCGTGGTTAACTGACCTTTATAAACGATGGTTCGCGAGGACATCGAGGCCATATAAAAGCTTTCATCGACACCAGTAACTGTGGCGTCAGCCAAGTGTAGCGAGTATTTACGTAACACAAACAGTTTACGTTCGAATACTTGTTGGTCAATATTCGCAGGACGAGCCACAAACACTTGTTCAATTTTAGGTTCATTGTCAAGTGATGCTTGACCCAAACTAGAATTGTCCTTAGGCACCACACGGTAGCCTAGTAGACTTAGACCTAGTTTATTAATATTTCGATTTAAAATTTCTCGACATTCACGACGAATGGTTTCATCAGCAGGAAAGTAAACCATGCCCACGCCATACTCACCGGGATTCGGTAAAGCGAAACCCAGTTGAGTTGCTTCTTCTTTGAAAAACTCGTGAGGAAGCTGAATAAGAATACCAGCGCCGTCTCCACTATCGACGTCACACCCAGTGCCGCCACGATGCTCCATGCAAGTTAGCATAGTCAATGCGTTTTCGATCACATCATGACTTTTTCGCCCTTTTAAATGGGCAACAAATCCGATACCACAGCTATCGTGTTCGAATTCAGGCCGATAAAGGCTCTTATTGTGTTGAGTTATGTTTGTCATCCAGTAATTCCTATTTACTGCCATATTGAAGTTATTCAGACCGTGAGACTGCTCACTTCAATAGTATTTTCATTTAAAGAGGAGCCACGCCATCTGTCGATGATGTGTGAACAATCGCCTTTGCTAGATGATTATCCTTTAAACCTCCAAAACAACAGCATTCAATAACGCAGGAGTTAATCCATTCGTCACGAAAGTAAAGGAAATGCTACCACAGATATAAAGCGAATTTCAGACTTGATTTGAAATAAAACGCATTTTTTTTTCAAAATAGTTGCTAACAAACTAAAAAAACGAGTTTTTTTTCACATTTTGTGCAGAAAAATTCACTATCAATAGTTAACAAAGGTCAAATAAATCACAAAGGTAATAAAATAACGTAATTTGCCAACAGCGCAGACTATGATCTGGCAGAAAGCCCTTTCGTGATAGATTTTGTACTAAATACAAACCAAAGGACTCACCTTATACCAATCTAAGTCATGAACTGTTCATTCTTGCTAGCCTAAATCACCACAACAGCGTTATATATTTTGTGATTAGAGCCACGAATTACTGCGCTTCATGGTTCGTTATCAGCAGATTTATTTGCTCAATAAGCTGGTCATGTAATTAATCAGATTGGTATTAGTTTTTTTGCCTGCCCATCAATTCATCATACAAATTGGAGTCTGTCAATACAGTTCACCATTAAAAAGTAAATCATCGCGGCGGACACGACTTATTTAAACGCATCCAAGAATGATAAAAGTCTGCGGGTATATTCATCTAAAGAGTGTTAAAAATACTTGCCCGTATAATAGAAAGAAGCCTTTCAAGCTTTCTCTATCGACTCTCCCATATTTTAAACATAAAAAAACCAGCGACTCTGCGCTGGCTTTTAAAAGTACAAGATATGCAGACTAGACGTCAAATTGGCGCTGTAGAGGCGGCATGACCTGCTTCTTACGGCTTACCACGCCAGGTAAATCAATCACACTCCCCTCAAGTTTGCCACCTAGAGTACTGGCAACAAGCTCTGCTTCATCACTACAAATTAAACCCGTTGAATTCAAAGTTGTAATATCTGTTAGCAACACTAAAGCGGTGTGATAACCATTGGCTTGCTTTAGCGCAACGAGAGCTGTTTCCAACTCATCTAAACGCGCAAGCACTGGTTTTACCGACGTAAGTTCCAACTGAGCGATAGCAAACTGTTTACCATTAATTTCGTAAACCTTCTGATCGCGTAACACCAATTCTTCAGCGGCTACAGAAGCCACGTCTGATTTAGCTGCAAACTGTTCGTCAGCAAAAGCATTGATATCGCTAACCCCAGCAAGTTCAGCCAAAGCCTCGGCGGCTTGACGGTCTACAGGGGTGTAAGTAGGGGAGTTAAACTTAACGGTATCACTTAAAATAGCACCTAACATTAAAGTTGCGGCTTCTTTACTTGGCGTAATATTAGCTGCTTGGTACATGCTATAAACAATCGTACAGCTACAACCCACGGGACGGATCCAACATTCTAGTGGTTCCGCCGTCGTAATATCACCCAGTTTATGGTGATCAACAATACCGCGAATAGACGCTTTTTTAGCATCTTTAGGAGCTTGCCCCCAATCAGAGTAATCAATTAACCAGACTTCTTCACCAGCAATTTCGCTGCGGATCTCAGGCGCGTCAAAGCCAATTTTATCAAGTAAAAATTGCGCTTCAGGGTTCGGCGCGCCTTGAGCTATAGCAGTTGCTGGTGTGCCTTGCTTCGTTAATAACTCTGCTAAAGATATTGCGCCAGCAATACTGTCACAGTCTGGATTAGTGTGTCCTAAAACTAACATTGGTTATCCGTCTCACTTTGAACGATTAAGGATTAAGGCAAAGCGCCCTGTTAGCGGTGATCATAGGGCTATGCGCCATCGAGTGCAACTGTGCCTTCGTATTATCTAGTCGCAAAACGCTCTCAAGAATCAACAACAAGCAGCTATCTATATGTTTTTGTGACATTCTAATCAACCAGCGGTACGGTTTTAGATCTTAGATTTGATTCTCTTTAGCAAAAATATCGTTATACTAGAAATTCATTCTATCAAAACTTACCATTAACTCAGTCATAATACGGAGTGAAATAATGAATCAGCCCAGCACGATAAACTATAGCGCTGCATCGACACTGGAAACCAATAAGGTTTTGCGTAATACCTACGCCTTACTATCGATGACCTTGTTTACCAGTGCTCTTGCAGCATTTTTTGCGGTCATTGCCGGTATCGGCTCTATGGCATCAATGGTAATGATGCTTGGTGCGATGGGAATTGTGTGGTTTGTCCTCCCCCGTAGCATCAATTCTTCGATGGGACTTGTGTGGACTTTTGTATTCACCACCCTTATGGGGGGCTCATTAGGTCCGCTACTGACCCATTACCTACAGTTTCCGCAAGGTACTGCGATTGTGATGCAAGCCTTGGGAATGACCGGTTTGGTCTTCTTTGGCTTATCCGGTTATGTGCTGACCACCAAGAAAGATTTTTCATTCATGGGCGGCTTCTTATTCGCCGGTTTGATCGTTCTTGTGGTTGCTAGCCTACTGAACATATTTTTGCATGTACCAATGCTAAGTCTCACTATCAGCGGTGCGTGTGTGTTGCTATTCTCTGGTTATATTTTGTATGACACCAGCGATATTATCAGCGGTCGCGAAACAAATTACATCAGCGCAACCATTCGTTTGTACTTAGATGTGTTTAATATCTTTATATCACTACTCCACATTTTAGGCTTTTTAAACGACGACTAAGTCGACTAGGTAAGGATACCCACGCCCTGTTTTATACGGGGCGTTTTCATTTATGGCTTTAGTTAAATATAAAATCGATCCCTCCAGCTTAAATTGGGCTGTGGCATTAAAGGCCGCGAGTCTTGCGATCTTAATGCTAAGCCTAAGTCTAGTGTTTGACTTGGAACTGGCAATATCCCTAACCCTTGGGGTCGTTGCCGCAGGATTAGCTGATAGTCCCGACTTTTACCAGCAGCGCCTACAAAGTACCCTGCTAATGATGGGGTGCTTTACCCTCGCCTGCATTTCCGTGACCTTGCTTTACCCCTGGCCTTGGCTGTTTGCTATTGGCTTATTCAGTTCCACCTACTTGTTTATGCGAATGCCTGTTTTAGGACAAAAGTATGGCTCCATTGCCATGTGTTCGTTGATAATTGGTATTTATACCATGCTGGGATATAGCACTTACAGCAACCCATGGATGCAACCTCTGTGGTTGGTATTAGGTGCGCTCTGTTATGCGCTACTCTCCTTAGTTGCTAATGCTGTCGCCCCTAATCGCTGGTTAGATGCGCAACTGGCTCAAGTATTTCGGCAAATTAGTCTTTATCAACTGACCAAAACTCGTTTATTTCGACGGGGGGCTAATATTAGCGACATCCAGGTCCGCTTAACTCGCCAAAGTGCAGACATTGCAGAGCAACTCGGGGTGATTCGTCACGGCCTTTACGTTTATCAGCAACGGAATAAGCAGCTGGTGGGCTCTAGCCAGATGGACCGATTTTTTAAAGCGCAGCTGCTCCACGAAAGGCTCAACTCATCTCACCTCGACTATGAGCGGCTACAAAACGTTCTTCCTCGGCAATTGTTAACTGACACCCGAGCCATCATGGTCCGTATCGCACGAGCTATTGGTGCCAGTCAACTTGACAAAGATGTAGAATTACAACTCAATCAAGCCATCGATACCTTAGAAGAACAACGAGCACAACTTCCCCTGTTGCCTCCTCGTTTTGAATATTTATTAAAAAACTTAAAAAAAGTCACTGCATTGTGCTTTAACGAACAAGCTTTTCCCGAACCAGAAAATCGGTTTTCTCCTTTTAAGACCCTATCGATAAAACAATATTTACAACAAGCTTTTGATCTAAAGCTACAGGTCAATCGTCACGCCTTGCGAATGGCCTGCACCATGGTGATTGCCTATGGTTTAATCTTGATCATGAATGACGAGCACGCATTTTGGTTGATGCTAAGTTGTCTATTAGTCATTAAGCCCAACTACCATGAGACTAAAAAGCGAGTTGGAAAACGGGTATTCGGAACCATCGCAGGAGTATTTGTCGCCGCAGGTTTAAGTTATTTAAACCTTCCCGATTCAGTGAGTATCGGTTTGCTGCCGATATTAGTGTTGATGTTTTTTTTATTTTTTCATTTCAACTATGCAATTTCAGTGGCTTTTATCACCATTTTTGTTGCAATGTCTCTGGATTTACAAGGTTATCCCGCCAATGAAGCTCTAACCATTAGAACCATTGTCACCTTGATTGGCGCGTTAATGGCTTTAGCATCAATGCGTTATTTCTGGCCTGACTGGCAACATAAGATCAGCCGTAAAATTGTGAGTCAACTATTTGCCAATATAGCAGCTTATCAAGGTGCCATTTTCCAGCAATATTTCAGTACGTCTCCAGCAGAAAGCACCGAATTTCGCTTAAATCGTTACCACGCTTATCAAAGCGAGGCCGAATTGGTTCGTCATTGGCAATACATGCTAGCCGAGCCTAGTGACAAACGTCGACTTTCTCCTGATCTCTACCACTTAGTTGGTATGAGCCACAATTTACTATCTCACTTGTCAGCCTTATCAACCCATCGAAGCCAATTACAATCTGGATATGCGGCGAATCAATTGGCTAAATTAGGCGAGCAAATAAATGGCGAGTTGGAGCTAATGCACGATTACCTACTATTATTTTCTGACCAGCGACCCAGTTTAAAACCACAACATGAGCGACTACTTACCGAAATCAATAAATTATTGCCAAAGCTAGTCGGTGACGAATTGCTAATTGCTTACCAGTTACAACTAATATGCAAAGACTTACAGCAAATTCGCCAATTATTATTAAATGGTCGATGGTAAACTTAGCGACAACTTATAGTGATTCAAAAGGTTTATTAAGACACAATGATTGAGTTTAATGGGCAGCGTTATCAAACTGACAAGAATGGCTACTTACTCGACTTAGAGGCATGGTCAAAAGAGCTCGCAGCACATATTGCCCAACGAGAAGGTATCGAGATGGGTGAAGCCCACTGGGAAGTCGTCATATTTGTAAGAAATTTCTACCTAGAGTTTAATACCTCCCCTGCAATGCGTGCCTTAGTCAAAGCAATGGCCAAAAAGTTTGGCCCCGACAAAGGCAATAGCCGCTACTTATATAAATTATTTCCCGATGGGCCCGCCAAGCAGGCCACAAAAATTGCGGGCTTACCCAAACCAGTCAAATGCATATAAAAAAAGCGCCTCGGGCGCTTTTTTTATAATTCTATGAAACTATACACTAATTCGTTCTAGCCCGCCCATATAGGGAACTAATGCTTCTGGAATAGTAATGCTACCATCTGCGTTTTGATAATTTTCTAAAATTGCTACTAGGGTGCGACCCACCGCCAAACCAGAACCATTTAATGAATGTAATAACTCTGGCTTTTTAGCGCCATTAGGACGGAACCGAGCCTGCATTCGACGAGTTTGAAAATCTTCACAGTTAGACACCGATGAGATTTCACGGTAAGTATTTTGCGCAGGAACCCACACTTCTAAATCGTAAGTTTTCGCTGCACCAAAGCCCATATCACCAGTACACAAAGTCACCACACGGTAAGGTAAGTTCAGTTTTTGTAGGATATTTTCTGCATGTTGACGCATTTCTTCTAAGGCTGCGTAAGATTTTTCGGGATGAACCAATTGAACCATTTCAACTTTATCAAATTGGTGTTGGCGGATCAGACCGCGTGTATCTCGCCCATAAGAACCCGCTTCGCTTCTAAAACAAGGCGTATGAGCGGTCATACGGATCGGCAACTCGGCTTCTTCCACAATACTATCGCGCAACATATTAGTTAAGGGCACTTCGGCAGTTGGGATCAGACTCATGCCGATCCCTTCTTCTGTTGCAGGCTGGGTATGGAACAGATCTTTACCAAACTTAGGCAACTGACCAGTACCGTAGAGTGAATCAGCATTAACCAAGTAAGGTACGTACATCTCTTGATATGCATGCTCTTCGGTATGCGTATCAAGCATCAATTGAGCAATAGCGCGATGCAGCTTAGCAATTTTACCCTTCATGACAATAAAACGAGAGCCACTAATTTTGACCGCATTAGCAAAATCTAAACCTTGTAAATCGGAGCCAACATCCACATGATCTTTCAGCTCAAAGTCAAAGCTCGGCAACTCGCCCCAGGTATGCAGCTCTACATTTTCCAACTCATCTTTACCAAGCGGTACGCTCGGATGCGGCAGATTAGGCACCGCTAGAGAATAATCTTTAATTTCGTCTAATAGCGCATTTAATTCGGCTTTAGCAGCATCGAGCTTTTCACCTAATTGGCCAACTTCGGCTAACAAGGGGGCAATGTCTTCGCCGCGCCCTTTCGCTTGCCCGATGGATTTGGAACGAGTGTTACGCTCATTTTGCAGTTCTTGGGTAAGAACTTGTAATTCTTTACGGCGACTCTCTAAAGTCGTCAAACGAGCTACATCTAGTTCAAATCCTCGAGTTTTTAAGCGCTGAGCAGTGCTCTCTATATCGCTTCGCAACAAATTAGCGTCTAACATTCAATAACCTACTTCCAATTCAATGAGTAAAAAACAGTGGATGCGGCTTGCAATTGCTAGTTAGCCACATTTACGCTGCTTCAATAAAATTTATAAGTCGCCATTATAAAGCAACTCATAGCAGACACAATCGGGCTTTCTACTTGTTTTAACAATAAAATGCCGTAAATAAGCTGAACTAGGAATAATCAGCCTTGCTAGCCAGACGACAAATAAACTAAAGCCTGAAAGCCACGATTCAGCGATCCTGAGGCCCCCCGTTTAAACGACATCATCACTGCTATACTCACAGCCTATTCTGCTTGCTGATCGAGCTGTTTTAGATAAGCCAATTTCTCTGCAATCTTTTGCTCTAACCCACGACTTTGTGGATAGTAAAATTGCATCCCCGTAAGCCCGTCAGGTAAATATTGTTGTCCGGCGGCATAAGCATTGGGCTCATCATGTGCATAACGATATTCCGCACCATAGCCTAACTCAGCCATTAGCTGGGTCGGAGCATTTCGCAGGTGCACTGGCACCTCGGTATCACCGTACTCTTTTGCCGCCGCTCGTGCGGCTTTAAATGCCGTATATACGGCATTACTTTTAGCGGCACATGCCAAATAAACAACGGCTTGAGCAATCGCCCGCTCTCCTTCAGCGGCCCCAACCCGAGTATAACAATCCCAAGCACTCACTGCGATTTGCATGGCTCTAGGATCCGCATTACCAATGTCTTCAGAGGCAATCGCCAAACAGCGTCTCGCCACCGCTAAAGGATCCCCACTGGCTTCTAAAATCCGACAATACCAAAATAAGGCTGCATCGGGAGATGAGCCCCGAATAGATTTATGCAAGGCAGACAATAAATCGTAATATTTGTCTCCTCCCTTATCGATATGGCTATAACGTTCGCCAGCCACCTGCTTTAACAAATCAAAACAAAGCTGTTTACCGCTACTGCTAACTTCCGCTAACTCAGCCATCATTTCCAGCAAGTTTAAAGCTCGACGAGCATCACCACTGACTAACTCTGCTAGCGCTTCTAACACCCCTGATTCAAACTGCAAATTCTGCTGTTTTAAAATTTCATCATCACGAATCGCGCGTTCCAGTAGCTGCAAAATCGCCGAACTATCTAAAGACCGTAGCACGTAGGTTTTAGCCCGAGACAACAAGGCATTGTTCAGTTCAAAGGAAGGATTTTCGGTAGTCGCACCAATAAAAATTACCGTCCCATTTTCTACATAAGGTAAAAACGCATCTTGTTGACTTTTGTTAAAGCGATGCACTTCATCAACAAATAAGATCGTCCGTCGGCTCACTTGCTGATTTTGCTGCGCGCGCCCTATAGCCGCTCTCACCTCTTTGATACCGCCAGTTACAGCCGAGATTTTTTCAACTTCAGCATCCGCATAATATGCGGCCAACTCAGCGATTGTGGTTTTTCCTGTGCCAGGTGGCCCCCACAAGATCATCGAGTGTAGCTGACCTGAAGCTATCGCTTTATACAGCGGCTGCTCTTTAGCCAAAATATGCTTTTGACCCACATAATGAGCCAGCTCAGTAGGGCGCATCCGCGCCGCCAAAGGTCTAAAATCGGCGTCGAAGTTTAACTCAAAACTCATTAACGTTGGTCATCAATCATAGTATTGCTGGGAATGTCGAAGTGAAACAAACGGTCACTCAACTTAGGGTTCGCCTTAAAGGCTTGCAGGCTAAACTCACTTCGCTGGCCAGTACTTTCAATAAGATCAAAGCGAGCAATACTATTATCAGCATTGAGCTTCACCCAAAATGCTGCTTGTAGAGGATCGCGTTTAGATTTTACCAAGTAACCCTGATCAACCTTTTCAACTTGGTATTGCTGCCAACTCTCGTTACGGTCATCGGCCAACAAAATGAATGGTGACTGACGGATCGCTTCACCAGCACTCATAATTGTCACTTGCTCAACGAATGGACTGTAATACCAAATGGTCGTACCATCAGAAACAATCATGTCTTGTTCTGGGGCAACCTGTTGCCAATTTAATTTGGCAGGACGCGCTAAACTAAGCTTGCCTTCGGCTTGATGAATTTGACTACCATCAGCATCCAGCACCGTTTGCTTAAACTCGGCTTGGAAACTACTTAACGTCGACAAATGTTGCTTCAATTCGGTTGCCGCATCATTCGCCAATGCAACAGAGGATAAACACAACGCCACAATCACTGTACCCAGTTTTTTCATAAATAATTCTTCTTAATCAATTCTTACCGGTGGGGGCGCAAGTACTTCACGATTACCATTGTGTCCAGGCGCACTGACAATACCCTGCACTTCCATTTGTTCAACGATCCGCGCTGCACGGTTATAACCTATCTTAAATTTACGTTGTACGCCCGACACCGAGCCTCTGCGCGTTTCTGTCACATGCATCACCGCTTGATCAAACAAGGTATCAAGCTCTTCATCTGAATCAGCCACTTCCCCGGGGAGCATTGCATCCGGTCCAGCTTCACCATTCAAAATTTCATCGATGTAGTTTGGTTCACCACGCGCCTTCCAAGCGGAAACCACCGCATGTACTTCATGGTCATCGACAAACGCACCATGCACACGGGTAGGGACTCCAGTACCTGCTGGTAGATAGAGCATATCGCCCATCCCGAGTAACGTTTCTGCTCCCTGTTGGTCAAGAATGGTTCGAGAATCAATACGACTCGAAACTTGAAAAGCCATTCGTGTTGGGATATTCGCTTTAATTAGACCAGTAATCACATCCACCGAAGGACGTTGAGTCGCTAATATTAAATGGATACCCGCCGCCCGCGCTTTTTGGGCAATTCGAGCAATCAGTTCTTCTACTTTTTTACCAACAATCATCATCATGTCGGCAAATTCATCAATCACGACCACGATATGCGGCAGCTTTTCTAATAAGGGCGCCGTTTCGTCCATACTATCACCAGGTTTCCACAGCGGATCAATGATCGGGTTTCCTGAATTGATGGCATCAACAACTTTCTGGTTGAAACCCTTAAGATTACGTACGCCCATAGCCGACATCAGCTTATAACGGCGTTCCATTTCTCCAACACACCAACGCAGTGCATTGGCCGCTTCTTTCATATCTGTCACAACTTCTGAGAGCAGATGCGGGATCCCTTCATAGACCGACAACTCCAGCATTTTAGGATCGATCATAATCAAACGAACATCGTCTGGTGTCGACTTATACAACAAGCTAACGATCATCACGTTAACCCCAACCGATTTACCAGAACCAGTGGTTCCCGCAACTAACAGGTGCGGCATCTTAGCCAAATCAACCACCACTGGTTGGCCCGCAATATCCTTGCCTAGTACCATCGTTAACGGAGATTTAGATTGATGGAATACGCTGCTATCAACCACTTCACTCAAATAAACAATTTCTCGATAACGATTGGGGAGCTCCAAACCAATCACCGACTTGCCGGGAATCACCTCCACGACTCGTACGCTAATGGCCGACAAGGCTCGGGCTAAGTCTTTAGACAAGTTGGTGATTTTACTCACCTTAACCCCCGGCGCCAAATCCAACTCGAAACGGGTAATCACCGGTCCTGGATGCACAGCCACAACGCTTGCTTGAATATTGAAATCCAGCAGTTTAGCTTCCACCAGCCGCGATACTTGATCTAATTCTTCTGCGGAAATTGGATTCTGTTTCTTGTCGGGCCTATCTAACAAGTTCATATCAGGCAATGGGCTTAAACGAGGCTGAGCGGGTTTAGACTTAACCACCTCAGCAGCCGTGGAAGGTTGATTGGTCATTGGCTGACTTGATTCAGTAAAAGGAATTTCTGGCATCGGCTCTGGGGGGCTCTGATCCAGGATAACACTCGGAGGGTCAACGGCTTCAGCTTCATAAGCAAACTCCACTTCTGCTTTAGCTTGGCTCAATTGCTCCTCGAAATCATCATCAAGATTAAAATGTGGCTCAACAGCGTGTAAAGATCCCTCGGTGACGGTGTCCAATGGCTCTTCAAAGCTCTCTTGCTGGGCAGTTTCACTGTCATCGAGAGGGTTAATAGCAGCTTCTTCTAGCTCTGGTTTACGCAAAGGCGCTTGATAAGTCTCATTGGTCGATTCATCCGCGGCAAGCCGTGATTGTTTGCGACCGCTAATTCGTTTCGGTAAATGAATCAGATTGGTAAACACTGAGCCTAAGCCCTCACCCAACAACTCAACAAACTGAACCCATGAAACACCTGTAAACAAGGTAATACTACCCGCAAATACGGCCAATAAAATAATGCTAGTACCCAATAAACCGAAGGTCGGGATCATTAACTGAGTGAAAATATCTCCCACTAAGCCTCCTGATGAAAAATAATAAAAATCGTCAATATGAATGCTCGCTAAGGTCGTTAAGCTGGCGAAAGTGAAAATGAAACCAATAAGGCGTAAGCCTAAAGTAAAAAAATCAACTTGGGCTATCGGACAGGGCCGCCAGAATAGCGCCCATGCTAAAAAGCCACAAACCAAAGGTACGCTATAGGCAATGAATCCAAAACTAAACAGCAGTAAGTCAGCAAACCATGCACCGGAGCTTCCCGCGGCATTGGCAATGCTTTGTTGAATAGCCGTTTGCGACCAACTTGGATCACTTGGGTCAAAGCTTAACAAGGCGACCATTAGGTATACTCCTAGCGCCCCCATAGCAATTGCGCCTACTTCGGCAATTCGGGCAAAACCAGACAATCTATTGTCTGTCATATCTGTCACAAGCGTTCCCTTGAGCTAATACCAACTTAAATAATACTCGAATCATTTTAACAGTTAAAAATCGATAATCACGGCTTTAAACATCGGACAATTGAACTCTCCGCTCACTTCCATCTCAGCCTTATCCTTATTGGTTTCGCGAACCATTTTGTTGACCATCGGCTTATCCTGAAGGATATAAATAAATCCAATTAAAATTTATCTTTGACTAAAAAACAAAACAAGCGGCTAAGCCGCTTGTTTTACTTTACCAAAAATGAATTGGAGGGGGAAACCGCTCGCTTAGTTTTTAATGACTAATCGATTGCTTTGCTTCACTTCTTCCATCACAACATAGGTACGGGTGTCGTTAACACCAGGTAAACGCAATAAGGTTTCACCTAACAACTTACGATAAGCGGACATGTCAGCTACACGTGTTTTCAATAGATAATCGAAATCGCCTGAGACCAAATGACACTCTTGGATTTCTTCAAGTTGTTGTACCGCATGGTTAAACTGTTCAAACACATCCGGAGCGCCACGATTCAAGGTGATTTCAACAAACACTAGCAGCGAGGCGTCTAAGTATTGTGGATTCAGAATTGCTGTATAACCGCAAATATAACCTTGACGCTCTAAACGTCGAACTCTTTCTAAACAAGGCGTAGGGCTTAATCCTACACGTTTCGACAATTCCACATTTGATATGCGGCCATCTTTTTGCAACTCATTAAGTATGTTGCGATCAATACGATCCAGTTCCTTCATTGGTCGACCTTTTGCTTCCATTAGTGGTAATACGTTTATTGTCCCTAAATATCTAAGTTATACCTGACTGTTTATGCATTAAAACTGGCAGTCATTGCATATGTTATGTGTTTATCCATTCCCACATAAATAAGTCATTACAACCAAGATACGGAGCTAAAACCCAAGTGAACAGACTTTTTTAAACTTTTGTTTTACGCCCGAGCATTATTTATTCCACAAAATTCACCGACTATCAAGTAAAAAGCCGAATTAATAGCTAGATAAATACGCATATCCATATAAAGTTTTATTATTTGCTGGAATTATATAAGCCGATTATGCTGCATCCATGAAAATATAGCTTTGCGTCCAACAGCATATTTTACGTAATTAGCGCTTGATATTGAGATTTACACCCTCATATTTTAAGCAAGAACTATAAGGAATGATAACCACCATGAGTAATGCGAATCACCACCAACTAATTATTCTTGGCTCCGGCCCAGCCGGTTACACCGCTGCCGTATATGCAGCGAGAGCCAACCTCAATCCGGTGCTTATTACTGGGATCCAACAAGGCGGTCAGCTGACAACCACCACCGAAGTTGAAAACTGGCCTGGAGATGCAGAAGGTTTGACCGGACCAGTGTTGATGGAACGGATGCAAGCGCATGCAGAAAAATTTGATACGGAAATTATTTTCGACCATATCAATCAAGTGGATTTTCAAACAAAGCCTTATAAATTGAAAGGCGACAATCAACAATACACTTGTGATTCGCTCATCATCGCCACAGGAGCTTCTGCCAAATACCTTGGCCTTCCCTCCGAAGAAGCCTTTAAAGGTAAAGGCGTGTCTGCTTGTGCCACTTGTGATGGCTTTTTCTATCGTAATCAAAAGGTCGCTGTAGTGGGGGGGGGAAACACGGCTGTTGAAGAGGCACTCTATCTAGCGAATATTGCCTCTGAAGTGCATCTTATTCATCGCCGTGAAGAATTTCGTAGTGAAAAAATCCTCACCAAGCGTTTAATGGATAAAGTAAACAATGGCAACATTGTGTTACACCTCAATCAAACCCTAGATGAAGTATTGGGTGACGAGATGGGCGTGACTCATGTTCGTACCAAGCAAGTTCAAGATGGCAGTACCCAAGACATCGAAGTCATGGGCGCCTTCATCGCCATTGGCCATCAACCCAATACAGGCATTTTTGAGGGTCAATTGGCAATGAAAGACGGTTATCTCAAAATTCAGTCTGGCACCGAAGGAAATGCCACTCAAACCAGCATTCCGGGAATTTTTGCGGCTGGTGATGTCGCTGACCACATCTATCGTCAAGCGATTACCTCTGCAGGCGCAGGCTGTATGGCGGCCTTAGATGCTGAGCGTTACTTAGATAGCTTAAACGACTAAGCACTAGTTTATTCTCGCGACACCTTAAATTTAAAGCCGATAATCTTATCGGCTTTTTCATTTTGCCTTTTAAATCAAGTTTCTTGATAATCAACCACAAATCACTTCAGATAAAAAGAAACTTGTGCAGGCCATATTACTTGACACCGATAGCCCCTTTCCCGCAGTTAACCTTGCTTTAGATGATCCCAATGGCTTGTTAGCTATCGGTGCGGATCTAAACCCAACACGATTAATTTCGGCCTATCACCATGGTATTTTCCCTTGGTTTAATGAGGACCAACCCGTGTTATGGTGGAGTCCAGACCCGCGAATTGGCCTAAATTTATCAATGCATACCATCAATAAAAGTATGCAAAAATTCATCCGTAAAACCCCCTTACGAGTCACAATCAACACCAGTTTTGAAGCGGTGATTCGCAACTGTGCAGCGCTACGCGCCAATGAAACATGGATAAACCCCAACATGATAGAGGCTTATCTTAAACTTCATCAATTAGGACATGCTCACTCGGTTGAAGTGTGGCATCAACAACATTTGGTGGGTGGTTTATATGGCATCGCTGTCGGCAGTATGTTTTGCGGCGAATCAATGTTTCATCTAGAGAGTAACGCCTCCAAGCTGGCCTTTCATTTATTTTGCTACCATTTTAAATATTGGGGCGGCAGTTATATTGATGGACAGGTTGAAAATTCCCATTTACTTAGCCTCGGAATGCAAAACCTACCGCGGGCACAATTTATAACCAAGCTCAACCTAGCAAAATTGGACCAAATTAGTTCACAGTGCTGGTACCCGCAGGAACTAAAGCAATGCAATTACCCTTAGGCCTAAGCCAAGTAACGCCCTGCCCCTATTTAGCTGAGCAACAAGAACAGCTATGTTTTGCGCTTTGTTCTAAACCAGAAAAGCAAGCCTATTACCCACAGCTCATTGAATTAGGTTTTAGGCGTAGCGGGCAAGAGCTGTATCGACCCCATTGCAGCGGCTGCCAGGCCTGTCAGTCCCTAAGGGTCGATGTGAATGCCTTTATACCATCACGCTCCCAAAAACGCGTCCTGAGCAAAACCAAAGATCTTCAGCTGGTATGGAGTAAACATTTAAGTAATCTTGATTACTGCTTATTTGAGCGTTACATCGAAGCGCGCCATCGTGACGGTAGCATGTACCCCACCAGCGAAGCCGCATTCCATCAATTTTTAAGCTGTGATTGGGCAGACACCCAATACTTACGTCTATATCAAGGCGACAGATTGCTTGCATTATGTGTAACCGATGTTTTCACTGATGGTTTGAGTGCCGTTTACACGTTTTTCGAACCCGAGCTGGCGAGCTTATCGCTCGGCTCTTTGGCTGTATTAAAACAAATTGAGCAAGCAAAACAACAAAAACGCAGATGGCTTTACCTTGGATACCAAGTGGATGATTGCAGAAAAATGAGCTACAAACAAAATTATACCCCGCATCAACGCTTTATTAATGATAAATGGCAATAGTTTTGGAGGATAAACTTTACACAAGGCGCTAAATCTGGCATTCTCCCAGCGTTTTTATAAGTGCGTGTCAAACAGAGGACTCAATGGCGAAAGAAGACAATATTGAAATGCAAGGCACAGTGTTAGACACCTTGCCTAACACAATGTTCCGTGTAGAACTAGAAAACGGACATGTTGTTACTGCCCATATTTCTGGCAAAATGCGTAAGAACTACATCCGCATTCTTACCGGGGATAAAGTTACGGTTCAATTAACACCGTACGACTTGTCAAAAGGGCGCATTGTTTTCCGCGCGCGCTAAACCGCTAATTACTCAGAGCAAGTAATTATTAAAAAAGCCAGCATTTAGCTGGCTTTTTTGCCTTCAACTCATTCAGACTATACCTCTGCAACCACATCTTCATATTGAAAATCTAATTGGCCATCTTTCATGGCAATATCAACATGCCCTCCATGATTAAGACGTCCAAATAAGATCTCATTTGCCAAGGGTTTGCGTAGCTGTTCGCGAATCACTCTTGCCATTGGTCGAGCGCCCATTGATTTATCGTAGCCCTGCTCCGCCAACCACAAACGAGCTTCTGTATTCACCTCCATTGAGACACCATTCGCGTCTAACTGCGCTTGTAGTTCAACAATAAACTTATCGACAACCTGTTCAATAATTTGTTCATCCAAGTGATTAAACCAAATGATATTGTCTAAGCGGTTTCTAAACTCAGGCGCAAATATCCGATTAATTTCGGCCATGGCATCGAAGCTAAGATCTTGTTCTTTAAAACCAATACTTGAGCGATGGGTTTCTTTAACACCTGCGTTACTGGTCATAACCAAGATAACATTGCGGAAATCAGCATGACGCCCGTTATTGTCGGTTAAAGTACCGTGATCCATGACTTGCAATAGCAAATTAAACACATCTTCATGCGCCTTTTCGATTTCATCCAACAAGATCACACAGTGAGGATGTTTAAATACTGCGTCAGTTAATAAACCACCTTGATCAAAGCCGACATAACCAGGAGGCGCACCAATCAATCGGGATACCGCATGCCGCTCCATATATTCGGACATATCAAAACGAATTAATTCAACCCCAAGAGCCTTTGCTAACTGCTGAGTAACTTCGGTTTTACCAACCCCAGTCGGCCCGGCAAATAAGAATGAGCCAACTGGTTTTTGCTCTGCCCCTAAACCGGAGCGATTAAGGCGAATTGCATCGACCAATACATCAATCGCAGGGTTTTGACCAAATACCACCATCTTCAAGGTTTCGTTTAAATTTCGGAGTACTTCTCGATCGGATGAAGAAACTTTCGCCTCAGGGATCCGAGCGATTTTGGCCACAATGGCTTCAATATCACCGGCACCAATGGTTTTTTTACGTTTACTCACCGGCAACATACGCATACTCGCGCCAGCCTCGTCGATAACATCAATTGCTTTATCGGGTAAGTGACGCTCATTGATGTACTTAGCCGCTAATTCTGCCGCGCTACGCATCGCTTGCTTGGTATAACGAACCTCATGATGCGCTTCATAACGACTTTTCAAGCCCATCAAGATTTTGGTTGTATCCTCAACGCTAGGCTCAACCACATCTATTTTCTGGAAACGTCGCGCTAAGGCGCGATCTTTTTCAAAAATCTGATTATATTCTTGGTACGTTGTAGAACCCACACAACGTAACAAACCATTACTAAGCAATGGCTTAATCAGATTAGCTGCGTCCAACTGCCCACCAGATGCCGCTCCAGCGCCAATAATGGTATGGATTTCATCAATAAACAAAATCGCATTCTCGGCGTTCTCGAGTTGCTTCAATAAGGACTTAAAGCGTTTTTCGAAATCCCCCCGATACTTGGTTCCTGCCAATAAAGAACCGATATCTAAAGAATAAATGGTGGCATCTTTAATAACATCAGGCACATCTTCATGTACAATTCGATAAGCCAAGCCTTCGGCGATTGCTGTTTTACCCACGCCAGCTTCCCCCACTAACAGCGGGTTATTTTTACGACGACGACATAACACTTGAATAGTTCGAGATAACTCCTGATCACGACCAATTAGTGGATCAATTTTACCTTTTAGCACCAACTGATTGAGGTTGCTGGCAAAATTTTCTAGCTGTTTGCTTTCCTCTGATTGAAGGTCACTCTCAACAGCTCCCTGCTCTGCATCAGATTCATCTTCTTTACGGATCCCGTGAGAGATATAATTAACCACATCAAGTCGGCTAATATCAGCTTTTTTCAGAAAATAAACCGCCTGACTCTCTTGCTCACTAAAAATAGCGACCAAAACATTAGCACCACTAACTTCACTATTCCCAGAAGATTGCACATGAAAAACAGCACGCTGTAAAACACGTTGAAATCCTAAAGTAGGCTGAGTTTCACGCTCACTATCATCTTCTGAAATAACAGGCGTTGTTTGTTCAATAAAGCTACTCAATTCTTGAGTCAATTGGTTAAGATTAGCGCCACAAGCCACTAAAGCTTCTTTTGCTGAGGCATTTTCTAATAAACCCAACAACAGATGTTCAACGGTCATAAATTCATGTTGTTGTTGTCTTGCTTCTTTAAATGCTTGATTTAAAGTTTGTTCCAACTCTTTGTTTAGCATGCATAGGCCCCCTACAGACAATCAATACTACTTAGCTATGCTTTCTCCATGGAACACATCAGAGGATGGTCATTTTGCTTTGCATAACGATTTACTTGGGCAGCTTTGGTTTCAGCTACTTCTGCCGTAAAAATCCCACAAACTCCTTTTCCTTTATAATGAATGGTTAACATCACTTGAGTTGCTTGGTCTAAATCCATATTAAAATACAACTGCAACACTTCGATAACAAACTCCATTGGAGTATAGTCATCATTATTCAAAACCACCTTATACATTGGTGGTGGTTCGGTAACACTTTTGGCTTCTTTGGTTATTTCTTCAACATCCAGCCAGTCAGATAATTTGGTCATATGAAACTATAGTCTTAAAAATGCGTCTCTGTTTTCAACATAACTGCTTTGAGTTAACAACGCTAGTAGAAAAACTCATTGAAAACTTGACTGTAGTAAATATTTTACTAGATTGTTACACAGCTGACTTGAAAAAGTGTCGCAATTGACCAATCAAGTGAGTCTGGTAGGTAAATTTTATAGGGAAATGTCGTATGCCAAGCGGAACAGTTAAATGGTTTAACAACGCAAAAGGATTTGGTTTTATTTGCCCGGATACAGGCGGTGAAGATATCTTTGCCCACTATTCGACAATTCAAATGGAAGGTTACCGCACGCTAAAAGCTGGTCAACCCGTTCAATTTGAAACACAACAGGGACCAAAGGGTAGTCACGCGGTAAGCATCGTATTCGATGAGAGTCAAAACTAAAACCGCGCCAAGCCAAGAAAAAAACAAATGCCAGTCATCTAGACTGGCATTTTATTTTGCGCTAACAAATATATGATTATTTGCTCATCTCACAAAAAAGGCCAACAACCGATGCAGGCCTTTATATATACTGTGTTAAATCAACGTTTAGCGAAGATCATCGATGATCGCATTGAAGCTAAGACTTGGACGCATCGCGGCAGATGCTTTGTCAGTATCTGGTAAGTAATAACCATCAAGGTCTACACCTGATCCTTGTACTGAGTTTAACTGTCCAATAATCACAGATTCATTGATAGTCAACTTATCGGCAAGTTCTGAGAACGTAGCCTTTAGCGAAGGATCGGTATCTTGTTCAGCTAAACATTGAGCCCAATATAAACTCAGATAGAAATGACTGCCTCGGTTATCTAACTCTTTCACCTTACGTGATGGTGATTTATTTTTATCCAAGAAGATACCGGTGGCCTTGTCTAAGGTACTCGCCAATACGCTCGCCTTAGCATTGTCACTCACTTGGCCTAAATGCTCCAGTGACGCCGACAGAGCAAGAAACTCACCCAGAGAATCCCAACGTAGGTGATTTTCTTTGGTAAACTGTTGCACATGCTTCGGTGCCGAACCACCAGCCCCAGTTTCAAATAATCCGCCACCATTCATTAAGGGCACGATTGACAACATTTTGGCAGAAGTACCTAATTCAAGGATCGGGAACAAATCCGTTAAGTAATCACGCAACACATTACCAGTCACCGAAATAGTATCTAAGCCCTGCTTCACTCGTTCTAATGAATACAAGGTTGCTTCATCAGGAGACATGATTTGAATATCCAAACCACTCACATCATGCTCAGTTAGGTAGGTTTCAACCTTGGCAATCAGTTGAGCATCGTGAGCACGAGCACTATCTAACCAGAAAATTGCCGGCGTATTGGTTAAACGAGCACGATTAACCGCCAGTTTCACCCAATCACGAATGGGCGCATCTTTCACCTGACACATTCTGAAGATATCACCTTGATTGACCACTTGGCTCAGCAAGACTGTCCCATCATCGCTGACCACCTCAACCTTACCGCTAGCAGGAACCACGAAAGTCTTATCGTGCGAGCCATATTCTTCAGCTTTTTGTGCCATCAAGCCCACGTTAGCAACCGAGCCCATGGTGGTCGGATTGAATGCACCATGTTGTTTACAAAAATCGATAGTTTGCTGATAAATACCGGCATAACAACGATCAGGAATAACTGCTTTAGTATCTTGCTGCTGACCTTCGCTATTCCACATTTGACCAGAAGCGCGGATCATGGCTGGCATCGACGCATCAATAATCACATCACTTGGTACATGAAGGTTGGTAATCCCCTTATCCGAGTCAACCATCGCTAAGCTAGGACGCTGTGCGTACACCGCAGCGATAGCCGCTTCTATCTCGGCCTGTTGAGTACTATCTAAGTTTTTGATTTTTGCGTAAACGTCGCCTAACCCATTACTAACATCGACGCCCAACTCGTCAAATAATTCACCATATTTAGCAAATACGTCTTTAAAGAATACTTTCACCACGTGACCAAAAATAATTGGATCAGAAACCTTCATCATGGTGGCTTTCATATGCAATGAAAACAGTACGCCTTTCGCTTTAGCATCTTCAATTTCAGCTTCAATGAAAGAAGCGAGTTCGGCAACATTGAGCGCGGCGGCATCAATCACTTCACCCTCGAGTACCGGAAAAGCATCTTTCAAAACAAGCGCTTCACCCGCATCTGTTTTCAATTGAATAGACACCGAACCGGCTTGCTTAATGGTGGTAGACACTTCGCTACCATAGAAATCCCCTTGGCTCATGCTCGCCACATGGCTTAAGGAGTCTTTTGCCCACGCGCCCATCGAATGCGGGTTGTTACGTGCGTATTGTTTCACCGAGCCCGGTGCTCTGCGGTCAGAGTTCCCTTCACGTAATACTGGATTAACCGCACTGCCTTTCACTTTGTCGTATTTAGCTTTAGCAGTTAGTTGCTGCTCATTGCTTGGCTCTTCAGGGTAATCGGGCAAATCGTAACCTTGCGCCTGAAGCTCTTTTATCGCCGCTTTTAACTGCGGGAGCGAAGCACTAATATTGGGCAATTTAATGATATTGGCTTCTGGTTGGTTCGCCAACTCGCCTAATTCAGCCAAGGCATCAGAAGTCTGTTGTTGTTCAGTTAAGCACTCTGGGAAGCTAGCAATAATACGAGCAGCTAAAGAAATATCACGAGTTTCAACGAGCACACCAGCGGCGTTGGTAAACGCTTGTACTATAGGTAATAGTGAGTAAGTGGCTAAGGCTGGCGCTTCGTCCGTTAAGGTATAAATAATCTTTGACGTCATGTCGATCCCTAAAGTTGTGGTTGCTTTCACCGCGGCTATCACTGGTTAATCGCTCTAGTCCGCGCGCTAGTTAACAGTGACCAACAACATACGATAATCTCGCAGCTGTGGGCTAACCGGCCGATAATTCGGAAAAAATAATAAACCATTTACAAACGCATTAACATTGTTTTGCTAGTGGTCGTTCCAATAGCTGTTACAATTGCCCTATGAAAAATACCAATCCCGCGTCTAAGCCACGCCGTTTCAAACGAAAGGTTGACTCAAAATCAACAAAAACCTTAAACGGGCCGCGCCGTTTAGTGCTATTTAACAAACCCTTTGATGTATTAAGCCAATTTACCGATGGGCAAGGCCGACCCACTTTAAAAGACTATATTGACATCCCCGATATTTACGCTGCGGGTCGCTTAGATAGAGACAGTGAAGGCTTATTGCTACTCACCAACGATGGCAAACTGCAGCACCAGTTGGCAGATCCCAAAAATAAAACCAATAAAACCTATTGGGTACAGGTAGAAGGCTCCCCCTCTGAGAAGGACTTAGATAGACTAAGGAAAGGTATCCATCTAAAAGATGGGGCCTGTCGACCGGCCAAGGTCAAGCTCATTAACGAGCCAGATTTATGGCCACGTAATCCACCGGTAAGAAAACGCTTAACGATTCCGACGACATGGTTAAGCATGACGATTCAAGAAGGCCGTAATCGGCAGGTTCGGAGAATGACCGCAGCAATCGGTTTTCCAACTTTACGCTTGATTCGCTATCAAATTGGTCGCTATACCTTGGCAGGAATAAATAACGGCGAATACCAGCAGCTAATTGATGAGCAAATAGCTTAGCTAGACTGGCGAAATGCTGTTTTCATCACAGAATTTCTGGTAGAATTTGCCGCAAATTTTTCCCAAAGATTTAACATGAATTCAAACAACACTAAAAAAGTGATTGTCGGTATGTCCGGCGGTGTCGACTCTTCCGTTTCAGCCTACTTGCTGCTTGAACAAGGCTACCAAGTTGAAGGCTTGTTTATGAAAAATTGGGAAGAAGACGACAACAGTGAGTATTGCGCGGCGGCAGAAGATTTAGCCGACGCTCAAGCAGTCTGCGACACATTAGGCATTAAACTTCACACGATTAATTTTGCCGCGGAATATTGGGACAATGTATTTGAACATTTTCTCGAAGAGTACAAGGCTGGTCGAACCCCCAATCCTGATATCATGTGTAACAAGGAAATTAAGTTTAAAGCCTTTCTGGAATTTGCCGCCGAAGAATTGGCCGCCGATTACATCGCCACCGGCCATTATGTACAGCGACGCTTTCAAGATGGACATTGGCAAATGTTAAGAGGCTTAGACAGCAATAAAGATCAAAGCTATTTTTTGTATACCCTAGAAGAAAAGCACATTGCCCAAACACTATTTCCGGTTGGAGAGATAGAAAAACCTGAAGTACGACGCATTGCCGAACAACAAGGTTTAATCACAGCCAGCAAAAAAGATTCAACCGGGATCTGCTTTATCGGTGAACGTAAATTTACTGATTTTCTATCGCAATACTTGCCCGCTCAACCGGGAGACATTGAAACCTGTGAAGGTAAAGTCATTGGCACCCATCAGGGCTTGATGTATCACACCTTAGGCCAACGAAAAGGCTTAGGCATTGGTGGCACTAAAGATGGTGATGAGAATCCTTGGTACACCGTTGATAAAGACATTGAACGTAATGTCTTGATCGTTGGACAAGGTCATGACCACCCACGCCTTAAATCCAAAGCCTTAATTGCCGGGCAAATACACTGGGTCGATCGTCTGCCTCTCACCGAAGAGCTTCGCTGCAGCGTTAAAATTCGCTATCGACAAATAGATGTGCCCTGCACCCTCAAACCGATCAGTGACGATGAAATAGAAGTATTGTTTGATGAACCGCAAATTGCAGTGACGCCCGGACAATCGGCGGTCTTCTATCTCGATGAGGTCTGTTTAGGCGGAGCGATTATTGAACATAAAATTGGCCTATAACAACCATGAGTAGTCAACTATCTAACCGAGTGATTGCCTTTGCTGGAATTTGCCAAGCCGCCAAGTTAGTTCAAGATGTGGCGCGCACCAGTAGCTGCGAAGAAGCCGACTTAAGTACCAGTTTAAAAAGCATTTTGGTGACCGATCCTCAACAAACAATTGAAGTATTCGGCGACCTAAGCCAAATTAAGCTGGGCTTAAGCGTGATGAATGCCCAATTGAATAGCTCACAACAACAACGTAACTCTGAGATCACTCGCTATCTCGTGAGTATGCTCGCTCTAGAACGACGCCTGCAAAAGCGTCCTGACCTAATGCATATGATGGGAGAGCGGATCAGTCAACTTGATCGCCAACTACAACATTTTAGCTTGCTTGAGCAACAGGTCTTGGGCGGCATTGCTGATATTTATAGCGATATTATTAGCCCCTTAGGTCCGCGGATCCAGGTCGCAGGGAACGTTAGCTACCTGCAACAGCCAGTTGTACAACACAAAGTTCGCGCTTTATTACTGGCAGGCATTCGCGCTTGTGTATTATGGCGTCAACTGGGCGGTCAACGTCGCCAACTTATATTTTCACGAAAAAAATATTTACAGCAAACCACACAACTTTTAAACACCATTGATTAGTTAATTTAGGAGATCACCATGGAACTGTCTACCTTGACAGCCATTTCCCCGATAGATGGACGCTACGGGGACAAAACTCTTGAACTGCGCAGTATTTTCAGCGAATTTGGCTTAGTAAAATACCGAGTACGAGTAGAAATTCGCTGGCTACAAAAGCTAGCGGCGCAGCAGAATATTGCTGAAGTACCTGCTTTTTCTCAACAAGCTATCGCGTTTTTAGAGCAAATAAACGACAATTTTAGTGAAGCTGATGCTGCTCGCGTAAAAGAAATCGAACGCACCACTAATCATGATGTGAAAGCCGTTGAGTACTTTTTAAAAGAAAAAGTGGCAGCGAATACCGAGCTAAATGCGGTTTCTGAATTCATTCACTTTGCTTGTACTTCAGAAGACATTAATAACTTATCTCACGCGCTGATGCTCAGTGAAGCGCGCCGCGAAGTCCTCGTCCCCTATTTACAACAGCTAATTGATGCCATTACTTCCCTAGCCAAGGAACTACGCGATACGCCTTTACTATCACGCACTCACGGCCAACCCGCGTCGCCTTCCACCATGGGTAAAGAAATGGCTAACGTGGTAGCGCGTTTACGTCGCCAGTTAAAGCAGATCGAAGCTGTCGAGATTTTGGGGAAAATCAACGGCGCGGTGGGTAACTACAACGCGCACGTATCGGCCTACCCAGAAGTCGACTGGCATCAATTTTCGGAAGAGTTCGTCACCAGTTTGGGGATCCAGTGGAACCCCTACACCACTCAAATTGAACCTCATGATTACATCGCCGAACTTTATGATGCAATTGCCCGTTTCAACACCATCTTGTTAGATTTCGACCGCGATATCTGGGGTTACATTTGTCTTGGCCATTTCAAGCAAAAAACTATTGCCGGTGAAATTGGCTCGTCTACCATGCCACACAAAGTGAATCCGATAGATTTTGAAAACTCAGAAGGTAACCTAGGCATTGCGAACGCTTTATTTGGTCATTTAGCGGCCAAACTACCAGTTTCACGCTGGCAGCGTGACCTCACCGACTCAACGGTTTTACGTAACCTTGGAGTAGCAATGGCTTACTCGTTAATTGCTTACCAAGCGACCCTTAAAGGCGTGAGTAAGTTGCAAATTAACGAAGCTAACCTACTCAGTGATCTAGACCATAACTGGGAAGTATTAGCCGAACCAGTACAAACGGTAATGCGTCGCTACGGCATTGAAAAACCTTACGAGAAGCTCAAAGAATTGACCCGCGGTAAGCGAGTTGACGCAGAAGCGATGCGCGTGTTCATCGATGGTTTAGAGATGCCAGAAGCCGCTAAAGATGAATTGAAAAAGCTCACCCCTGCCAACTACATTGGCGAAGCAGTAAAATTAGTCGACCAATTATAAGTCGCACAACCAGCGTTGGCGAAAAACAACAATAAGGTTCAGTTTTTCGCCAGCTCTCATACAGATACAAAAAAGCAGCCTAGGCTGCTTTTTTTCACTTAGCTATTGGACTTAAACATTTAAACCTTGGCTGTTTAAGTACTCTTCATAAGTACCGTGGAAGTCAACAATCCCCTCGGGTTTCATTTCAATCACGCGAGTCGCAAGGCTTGAGACAAACTCTCGGTCATGACTTACAAAAATCAACGTCCCCGGATAATTTTCCAAGGCCAAGTTTAATGACTCAATGGATTCCATATCCAAGTGGTTAGTCGGCTCGTCCATCACCAAGATATTTGGTTTTTGTAAAATCATTTTACCAAATAACATTCGGCCTTGTTCCCCACCGGAAATCACCTTCACCGATTTATGAATATCATTTTGCGAAAATAATAAGCGTCCTAAAGTACCACGGATCACTTGCTCATCATCCCCTTCTTTACCCCATTGCCACATCCAATCAAGTAAAGTTTTATCGTTTTCAAAATCAGCAGAATGATCCTGAGCATAATAACCAAGCTGGGCATTTTCAGACCACTTTATATCACCGTCAAAGTCAGTATCACCCACTAAACACTTAAGCAAAGTCGTTTTACCGATACCATTCTGGCCAATAACGGCTATGCGTTCACCAACCTCAACCATCAGGTTTAAATCTTTAAACAAATTTTGCTCGTAAGATTTCTCTAAACCTTCAACCTGTAAAGCCAAGCGATGCAACTTTTTCTCTTCTTCAAAGCGAATATATGGGTTTTGACGGCTAGACGGTTTCACTTCAGCTAACTGAATTTTATCTATTTGCTTAGCACGAGAAGTCGCTTGCTTAGATTTGGACGCATTGGCAGAGAAACGGCTCACAAACGTTTTAAGCTCGGCAATTTGCGCTTTCTTCTTGGCATTATCAGATAACATTTGATCGCGAGCCTGAGTGGCTGCAGTCATGTATTCATCGTACGAGCCAGGGAAAGTCCGTAATTCACCGTAGTCTAAATCGGCCATATGAGTACAGACACTATTCAAAAAGTGGCGGTCGTGCGAGATGATAATCATGGTACAGTTACGCTCGTTGAGCACACCTTCCAACCAACGAATCGTATTAATATCCAAGTTGTTGGTTGGTTCGTCGAGTAGCATGATATCCGGGTCGCCAAATAGAACTTGAGCCAGCAATACCCGCAATTTCCATCCGGGAGCTACCTCACTCATTGGCCCGTAGTGCTGTTCGATTGGGATACCAACACCGAGCAACAATTCTCCAGCGCGAGCCTCGGCGGTATAACCGTCCATTTCAGCAAATTCGGCTTCTAATTCGGCGGCTCGTATACCATCTTCTTCAGTCATATCAGGATTGGCATAAATCGCATCACGCTCCGATTTCACCGACCATAGCTCTTCATAGCCCATAATCACAGTGTCGATCACTGCGCATTCTTCATAGGCAAACTGATCTTGTTTCAGTTTTCCGATCCGCTCATTGGGATCTTTAGAGACATTTCCCGAACTCGGCTCTAAATCTCCCCCCAAGATCTTCATAAAGGTAGATTTACCGCAGCCATTGGCGCCGATAAGACCGTAGCGATTGCCTTCGCCAAATTTAACTGAAACATTTTCAAACAAAGGCTTAGCGCCAAATTGCATGGTGACATTAGAAGAAGTAAGCAATGTAAAAAATTCCGCTTAGTTAGGTTACGCCGAGCCAATTACACTGCGTAACAAGAGTGCTAAAAGTTTGGTCGCGTATTATGCCACAATTTGTTCAAACACTGCACATATAACGACACGGCTCACAAAAACTTCCGTTGTGAGCGGGATAATTGCTGTTGTTTTAAGCGAACAAATGACTAAAACTCGGCTTTATATGACGGCTTAAGCAATTTCCATTATGCTAAGTTATTACTCGAACATTTAGGACAACCACCATGTCTGCAACTATCGACTCATCTCAACTTGCCACGATTCAACAATATGACAGCGAGCGCCGTTATCAATATTTACTGAAACAAGTGAAAAACCATAATCAACTGTGGATCTTAATCGACCAAGATGGTTGTGTGATGCTGAACTCAGATGAGGAAGACTGCGTTCCGGTATGGCCGAACAAAGAATTTGCCGAGGCCTGGGCCACAGGCGAATGGGAGCATTGTACTGCCGAGGCCATTTCTTTAAATAAATGGCGAAGCCGCTGGACCGAAGGCCTCAGCAGCGACGAATTGTATATCGCGATATTTCCCAACGATCTCGAAGAAGGCCTTATCCTATCGCCCGATGAGTTTGACCAGGCCTTACACAATGCCCGCTAATTGTTAGCTGCAGCCCTTGAATCAATTCACGGCCAGCCTTGTGTGTGTTTCTTGATTAATTCACAAAACATCGCTACATGCTCAGGGCTATCATTTAAAGCTGGAATATATTGATACTGCTTGCCACCAGCATCGAGAAACTCATCTCGCAACTCGCAGGATACTTCTTCAATGGTTTCTAAACAGTCAGCGGCAAACGCCGGAGAAATCACATCCACCGAGGTTACTCCCTGCGCTGCCAATTGACGCAGTAACTGGTCTGTATAGGGTTGGATCCAAGGATCTTTACCAAAACGCGATTGGTAACATAAACGCCACTGGTGCTGTTTTAAACCGAGCGCAGCGGCAACCTTAGCCGCAGTGTCTTCACATTGTTTAGGATATGGGTCACCATTACGCGCGTATCGTTCTGGGATCCCGTGAAATGAAAATAACAATACCTCCGCTCTCTCGCTAACCTCCCAATGCTGCAGAATAGAGTTTGCTAACGCTTGAATATAGGCAGGTTCAGCATAATAGTCTTTAACGGTTCGAAGCTCCGGCAGATTATAGCTATTGGCTAAGGCACGATGATAGGCATCATTGACAGACGCGGTAGTGGATACTGAATATTGTGGATACATCGGTAATAACAATACCTTTTGGTGACCAGATGCGACAACATCGTGTACCACTTGTTCAATGTAAGGTTCGCTATAACTCATTGCCAAGTACACCTCATACTCTGCATTCAGTTTAGCCGCTACTTTTTGTTGAATTTGCTCACTAATCACCTGTAAAGGTGAACCATTTTTCAGCCAGATTTGTTGGTATAACTTAGCGACTCGTCGTGAGCGAAGCGGTAAAATAACGCCATAAAGTAAGGGTAACCATAATAATTTGGGTAAGTTAACGACTCGTTTATCGGCTAAAAAGCGCGCCAGAAATTTTCGCACTGCTCGCGCTGTTGGCTGCTCTGGAGTCCCCAAATTCACCAAAATAACCGCACATTTTAATTCTTTATCTATTTGCGCCATTAAGCTCTTCCTCTAGTCATCAGCACTCAGTGTATGGTATTTATGACCATAAAAAAAAGCGGCAAAAGCCGCTTTCTCATCAAGTGTTCGAAATTCAATCAAGTAATTCGACTAATTGCTTGCTAATCGCTTCAACCGACTGGGTGCCGTCCAATTTGAAGTACTTACTGTTACCTTGTTCAGCTTCTTTCCCATAGTAGCTAACCAAAGGTTTAGTTTGCTGATGGTAAATCGCTAAGCGGTCACGAACGATACTTTCTTCGTCATCGGGACGGATCACTAAATCTTCACCGCTGACATCATCTTTACCTTCCACTTTCGGTGGATTATAAACAATATGATACACCCGTCCGCTACCTGGATGAACGCGACGACCACTCATGCGTTTTACGATTTCTTCGTCTGCCACATCAAACTCAAGTACTGCATCAATACTAATCGCAGCTTCTTTCATTGCATCAGCTTGCGGAATGGTGCGAGGAAAACCATCCAAAAGAAAACCTTTTTTGCAGTCGTCTTCCAAAATACGTTCTTTTACTAGGCCGATAATCAGCTCATCAGAGACCAGTTGTCCAGCGTCCATGACTTCTTTGGCTTTAATGCCTAAGGGGGTGCCTGCTTTTACCGCTGCCCGCAGCATGTCACCAGTAGAAATTTGGGGGATGCCGTAACGCTCCATAATAAACTGTGCTTGGGTACCTTTGCCCGCACCAGGTGCGCCTAAAAGAATGATACGCATAATCTGCTATTCCTTGGTCTAGTTTTATCGTGCTTATTTTTAAGAAAAGTGAATTTACACTGCTGAGACAAATACTACAAGTGACTCTCGACTAAAGTTCAGTTTGACGAAGCCTCAAGTAATAGCTTTGTTTATCATGGTACATATTTTGGTCAGCCAATCGATATAATCCGCTAAATTGGACCACTTCAGTTGTTGCATAACCAACCGAAAAGCTCACCAATGGCTCTCCTCCAAAACTATCTAAGTCAATAAATACCCGGTTATTTTGCTGAGAACGCAAGCGTTTCAATAAAACTTCAGCCATCGTCAATTGAACTCCAGACAGCACCACCGCAAATTCATCGCCACCGATACGAAAATAATTATCGGTGATACCATCACAACATTCGCGCAACACCCTAGCCACCGAGATAATCAGCTGATCGCCTTTTTCATGCCCTTTTTCGTCGTTCATTTTTTTTAAGCCATTCACGTCGATCACAAACAAACCCACCTCGGCATCAAGTTGAGTTTCAAGGGTGAATTGCAATTCATCGAAGGCTTTACGATTGCTAATTCCAGTAAGTGAATCAGTTCGTGCAATCGTATCTAATTCCTCATGTAAACTGCGATTTTCTAAGAAACTACTTAATTCCGTAATAACCAGTAAGAGTCGGTTATAAACTTGTTCACTTAAGCTCGAGTGATTCACTAATAACCACCCCTCTTTTTTAGAGCCACAGCTAATTGCGAATAAATTCACCCATTGCTGTTCAAACTCGATGACGGTTCGCTCCACATTTGGCTTTAAGGCTTCAGATGCTTGCAGCTTTATATCTTCAAAACTCGCCACAGAAACAGATAAACTATCCGTCACTTGGCTATGTTTACCAGATGCTGGGAGGTGTAGTACTATTTCGATATCAGGAAAGCAAGCAGCTAAGGCCAGCAAAGCATCATGCACAATTTGTTTGTTACCCGAGCTGGCTTCTAAAGACCGACGAAATTGAACCAATTGTTGAAAAAAGAAGTGACTTTGGGCCAAATCTGCCATCGATAACTCTAGGTCACGAGTGCGCTCCTCCACTTTAAATTCTAATTGACTATTTAAAGTTTGGACTTCTTCCAAATAGCCCGCACGAAGTTGGTCAATTCTTGCGAGTTCCTTATTTTTATGATTCACCGTTCTGAGCTGTTCACCAATGGTTCGTTTCATTTCAACCAACAGATGTGAGACATCAGCAAACTCCCGAATGCTAAATTTACTACAATTAAACCAATAAGCCTCTTTATCCGTTTCAAAGTCTTTAATAAGCGTGTAAAGCTGACCGAAAGACTTCGCTACAAAGTGAGCAAACAACACCACAATAACCAAAATAATCGCAATCACAATGGTGCTATTCGCGACCCCAGGAGCTATAAAATTTTGTACTCGTGAACTCAAACTTTGTAAACTTTCACCGACCCTAATTTTAAGCCAAACTGCGTTTTGATAACCGCCCCCCGTTAGCACTAAAGCGGCAACATGAAATAACTCGTCCTGTTCAACGGCCACCGAATCATCATCCAAGAGTTCTTGACGGAAGAATATAGCTAAATTTTCATGCGGTTCTAAGCGCTTCTTCGCTGTTTCGATGAATCGATACATGGGGACTACGGCAATCAAGTAGCCTTTTATGCCTATATTTTTTCCGGTATGAATAGGAATCATATGGACGATGCTATGTTGCTTACCGCTACGTTTAACCAAAGCATACTCATCAGCCAAATCCAGCGTCGCCTTCCGTTGACTTGGCTGCTTCTCATGAGCAGGTGGATGAGGCAAGTAATCGAACAGATTATCAGCAGCGGACAGCGCAAGACCATTACCAGCATAGGAAACAACAATTTGACCGTCATTTTTCACCAAATACAAGGATTCAATCAAGGGCGCATCAAGCACAAAATGTTCTAAAAATGAACTTAACTCTTTAGCTGGTATGTTGTTATCTAAGCTCTTTAAAATGCGGGGTTGTTCAGACAATAGCCAAAGCTCATTGGTGAGAATTTGGTGACTATGAGATAATTCTGCAGTAATTTGTTTCAGTGAGGTAGCTAAACGACTATCAACAGATTTATAGGCGAAGTTGTACATTTGCTGGTAAAGCGTAAATGCCAGCACAGCTACCGGTATGATGGCAACTAAGATGAGTAAAATAAAAGTTATAGACCGAAGTCTTATGGTCATTCTTCATGTCCGATTTTACGAGCGTACTGCCGACGAAGCAGGCAACTAATTCAGCACCTAATCCGTCTCAACAAGACAACAACATTTAACAGCTCTACAGTATCACTAGATGGTAGCGAAGTGATCCGTATTTTAGTATCTCAATGACTCGCTCTAAAGCAAATGATCATTCACACTAACAGATTATAATGGGTTACCGACCATTCCCGATTAACCCTGGTTTGTGTTTCTTGAACACAGATAAATTTTTCACGGTGTGCCATCAACAAAGTTAAATGAATATCAAATACGTTCAAAACCATAATCACGATCAATGCTTGGCGACCATTGCATAGACCAGCAAGCCGATTGGCAACCTACAAAGAGAGATGATAACAGGCGATACTCATCCTAGCTCTTTGTTATTACAGTGAGTGAACTCACTTTGAACAAGCGAATATTTATATGTTCTTAAAGCCTTAAAAACAAAAACGCTCGCCATTTAGCGAGCGTTTTTATCCTGCTATCAACTAGCTCAACAGTTGGTTCACACGTTTAATGAACTCTGATGGATTATCTAAACTGCCACGTTCGGCTAAAGTTGCTTGATCCAACAACAAGTTCACCCACTCGACAAACTTCTGTTCATCTTGTTCATCGGCAACACGTTTCACTAAGCTGTGCTGAGGGTTTAATTCAAAAATGTATTTTTGCTCGGGTACATCTTGCCCAACAGCTTGCATCAGTTTTTGCATTTGAGTGCTCATATCGTCGTCGTCAACCACAATACAAGAAGGTGTATCGGTTAAACGGTAAGTCAAACGAACATCTTTCACCTTGTCGCCAAGGTTTTCTTTCACTCGAGTCACGAAGCTGGCGTATTCAGTCTCATCTTGCTCTTTCTGCTTCTTGGTTTCTTCATCATCGAGGTCACCAAGATCAAGGTCGCCTTTTGTCACAGAGACCAGCGCTTTACCCTCAGCTTCAGATAAATGACTAATCAACCACTCATCCACACGATCATGCATCAATAAGACTTCAATACCTTTACGTTTAAAGATTTCGAGGTGCGGACTATTCGCTGCTGCAGCGTAACTATCGGCAGTGACGTAATAGATCTTATCTTGCCCTTCCTTCATTCGCTCAATGTATTGAGCAAAGGAAACATCTTGCGTTGCGCTATCAGCGTGGGTAGAAGCAAAGCGTAATAACTTAGCAATTTGTTCTTTATTAGCAAAGTCTTCCGCTGGACCTTCTTTCAATACTTGACCAAATTCCGCCCAGAAACTTTGGTATTTCTCGGCATCGTTTTTCGCCATACGCTCAAGCATGGTGAGTACGCGTTTAGTACATGCGCTACGTAAGTTAGCCGTTGTCTTAGTATCCTGAAGAATTTCACGCGAAACGTTCAATGGTAAATCGTTAGAATCAAGAACCCCCTTCACAAAGCGCAGGTAACTCGGCATAAATTCATCGGCATCATCCATAATGAAGACCCGTTGAACATATAGTTTCAAACCGTGTTGACGCTCGCGATTCCACATATCGAACGGTGCTTTGCTTGGAATATACAGCAAGCTGGTGTAATCCTGCTTTCCTTCAACTTTATTATGAGCCCAGCTAAGTGGGTCGCTAAAGTCATGAGAGATGTGCTTGTAAAACTCGTTGTACTCTTCTGCTGAAATATCGTTTTTAGAACGGGTCCAAAGTGCAGTTGCTTTGTTAATTGCTTCCCACACACCAGGAACCGCCGCGATTTTCTCGCCATCAGGTCCATCACTTTCTGGTTGCTCGTCCTTCCACATTTGTACTGGAATAGAAATATGGTCCGAGTATTTGGTAATAATAGAGCGAACTTTCCAACTATCTAGAAACTCTTGTTCGTCTTCACGTAGATGCAAAATAATGTCGGTACCACGGTTTTGTTTGGTGATATTAGCAACGGTGTAATCACCTTCTCCGCCGCTTTCCCAGCGCACGCCGCTGTCTATATCAGCACCTGCAGCACGGGTTTCAACGGTCACTTTATCTGCCACAATGAAAGCAGAATAAAAACCAACACCAAACTGACCAATTAGTTGAGAATCTTTAGCGCTATCGCCACTCAACTGACCGAAGAACTCTTTAGTGCCTGATTTAGCAATAGTACCAAGATGTTCTATCACTTCATCTCGAGTCATACCGATACCATTATCTGACAAAGTAATTGTCTTGGCATCTTGATCAAAGCTAACACGAACGCATAGCTCGCCGTCATTTTCGTAAAGTGCGTTATTTTCTAGTGCTTTGAAGCGCAGTTTATCTGCGGCATCGGCGGCGTTAGACACTAATTCGCGGAGAAAAATCTCTTTGTTTGAATAGAGGGAGTGGATCATCAATTGAAGTAATTGTTTTACTTCAGTTTGAAAGCCATGAGTTTCTGCATGTGCTGCATCAGTCATCGTTATATTTCCTTGCTTTAAAACATACTACGTCAGTTGATAGACGATATGGGGATGACAAAAATTATTTCAAGCAATCACAGCAAAAAAGTCCGAAGCAAACGGTTTATCCCCGCTATTTGATAACGCCAATCACAAAGTAAAGATAAATAAGTGAATTTGTAGCGGCTATACTTCAACATCGCATGAAAAAAGTCCGAAGCAAACGGTTTATCCCCGCTATTTGATAACGCCAATCACAAAGTAAAGATAAATAAGTGAATTTGTAGCGGCTATACTTAAACATCGCATGAAAGAGGCAGAAACACCGCACCGCAGTCACCAACCACTAGGGTGCGGGTTAAACCAGCACAATGAGCGAGCAAAGGTGCTGGCTACAAGTTTTATCAATCAGCTTTTGGTAAGAGAAAGTTTCTACCGACAGTCGCGTGACTCAATTGAGTTTCATCTTTCAGAGCAACCCCAGAGTAACCCCGTTGATTGGCTTGGCTAATCAAATATTCCAAGCGATGTGAGGCATCTTTGACCGACATCCCTGCATCGCGAATATTCGACAGACAGTTGCGTTTCGATTCTTCAATGCCACGATAGGCTTGATAGGTGAAATAAATTCCCAAACTGTCTGGAGAACTTAAACCGGGTCGCTCGCCCACCAATATCGCCACCATTTTTGCACCCAATGACTGAGCAACATCATCACCTACCCCGACTCGCCCCTGCTCAACCAGCGCGATAGGAGCAACAGACAGACCTAAACCGGTAATTTTAGGGAGTAACTCAGTTAACATCTTCTGAACATTTTCGATAATAGCTTTTGAAGACAAACCCTCCGTAACCACCAATACAATATCGTAGCCATGTTGATGGTCAACTAAGTGCTGACGTGATGTTTCATCAAGCAAACGACCTAAATCAGGGCGTTGTAAATAACAAGATCGGGAATCTGCTTGCGATTTTAAGTGAAACACACCGAGCTCAAAGTGCTCAAGTTGATTTGCTAAGGCCCGATAGTCCAAGGGCATTAATACCGCATCGCGTGCGGCAGCATGAGCCAACTGAAACTGCAAATGCGCTTGGGTTGGCAAACTGGTTCCAGCACGCCCTAGCGCAATCCTTGCATCGGTATAACTTTTCAGCGATTGCCAAGGATTTTGGTTTACTAGCGGATCACCATCCGCGGTTACCGCATACCCGAGGCCCGCCATCGGCTGCATATTGTGGTCACTCATGCGCCTAACTCCTTGCTAATTGAGTTAAAAGACTTCGGCAATTGTTGTTTCACACTCAAGCGCCCATTGCGATCCATAATCCCTTGCTGTTGCAACCACGCTTCAAATTCTGGCGCGGGCTTTTTACCCGAAATCTGCCGAGCAAAAAGCGCATCATGAAAAGAGGTAGTTTGATAATTCAACATAATATCGTCAGATCCCGGGATCCCCATAATAAAGTTCACTCCGGCACTCACCAACTGTACCAACAGCATATCCATATCATCTTGATCGGCATCGGCGTGATTGGTATAACAAATATCACAGCCCATCGGCAAACCCATCAGCTTGCCACAAAAATGGTCTTCTAAGCCGGCCCGAATAATTTGTTTCCCGTTATAAAGATATTCCGGTCCAATAAAACCAACCACCGTATTCACCAGTAACGGCTGATAACGACGCGCGACGGCATAAGCCCTCACCTCACAAGTTTGTTGGTCGACCCCGTGATGACCATTTGAGCTTAATGCACTGCCCTGACCGGTCTCAAAATACATCACATTTTGGCCTTTCACGCCACGCTTCAACGACAAGGCCGCACTATAGGCTTCATCTAATAAAGCTAAATTAATGCCAAAGCCCTGATTTGCTTGCTCGGTACCCGCTATCGATTGAAATACTAAATCAACAGGAGCCCCGCGAGAAATAGCCTCTAAATGCGTGGTTACGTGGGTTAAAACACAACTTTGAGTCGGAATTTGGTAGTGCTCAATAACATCATCCAACATCTTCATCAGTGTCATCACTGCCTGCAAATTATCAGTTGCAGGGTTAATCCCAATCACCGCATCTCCATTGGCATACAGCAATCCATCTAAAATACTGGCCGCGACACCAGCTGGGTCGTCAGTCGGATGATTTGGCTGAAGCCGAGTCGACATTCTGCCTTTAAGCCCTAAAGTATTGCGAAAAGCGGTCACTACCTCACACTTACTCGCCACTAAGATAAGATCTTGAATGCGCATTAACTTACTCACCGCAGCCAGCATCTCTGGCGTAAAACCGGGAGCCAGAGCCTGCAGTTCAAGCGATGTGACCGTTTCACTCAATAAATAATTACGGAGATCTCCCACCGTCATATGCGCGATACTGATAAATGCTTGCGCATCATGACCATCGATGATTAACCGAGTCACTTCATCTTGCTCGTAGGGGATGAGTGCTTCATTTAAGAAGTGTTTTAGCGGCAGTTCGGCTAAAGCCATCTGCGCAGCCACCCGCTGCTGGTCGGTAACAGCTGCAAGCCCGGCTAACTGATCACCACTGCGTAATGGCGAAGCTTTTGCCATTAGGTCTTTTAGGTCGGCAAAGCAAAAGCGCTCTCCACCAGCGTTCATTACAAATTCAGCCATCATTTGTCCTAAAAAAAACAGCGCCCATCACAGGCGCTTGATTAGACATCTTAATCGTTAAACGGTCGCGATTAAGCGGGGTCTGCGCTCAAAGCGGAAGATTTTCGACCAAAGGCGATAAACAAAGCATATGAACCCAGCATGATAGCAAAGAAAATAGCGGCAATGCTTAAGTTATAAACAGTCATAGCTATTAACGCTACCACCGCGATGACTAAGGCAATATAGGCTGGCACGACCCCACCTTTCACCCGATAAGGGCGTTCCAATTCTGGCTCTTGCTTACGCAGTTGAATAAACGACACCATCGACAAGGCATACAGCACAATTGCGCCAAAACAAGCCATGGTAATAATTTCGCCAGTTTTACCCGTGAGCAGCGCTAAAATCCCGACCAAGCTATTCGCAACGAGCGCGACTACCGGCGTTTTCAGTTTTGGATGAATATATTTAAAGGCTTTTGGAAAATAACCCACTCGACCAAATTCAAAAGTAGCCCGTCCACCAGCTAATAAAATGCCGTGGAACGAAGCCACTAGACCAAAAATACCGATGCCAACTAACAGATGAACAAAAGGAGAACCGTCACCCAATACCGACGACAATACCAATACTAGCGGTGTATCTTGAGCCTCAGTGCTTCCAGCTGAATAAACCGCGGTTTCCCAACCACTCACCCCAACTGAAGAGATAAAAACTAACAAACATAGTGCAACTAAAGTGGCAAGCGCGGCACCAAAACCGATGGCAATGTTACGCTGTGGATTTACCGTTTCTTCGGCGACATTCGCAACACCTTCAATGGCTAAAAAGAACCAAATTGCAAAGGGTATCGCAGCCAATATGCCCGAAGCGCCATTAGGTAACGCATTCAAGCTCAAATTAGATAACTCTACATGAGGTAATGTTAAACCGCAGAATAATAGGAGTTCGCCAACCGCAATCACGGTAATCACCAATTCAAAGGTTGCCGCAAACCGCACCCCAATAATATTCACGAGGGTAAATATCATATAAGTAATGATTGCAATGGTGAGGGTATGATCGCCGGGAATAAAGTGATTAAGATAGGCGGCAATCGCAAAAGCAATCGCTGGTGGTGCAAATACAAACTCAATATTTTGCGCCATACCTGCTAAAAATCCCCAACGTTTGCCTAAGGCGCGATCAGCGTAATCAAATGCGCCACCCGCCTTGGGAATGGCACAAGCCATTTCGGTATAACAAAAAGTAAAACACACATACATGGTAATAATAAACAAGGTGGCAATGCCAAGGCCCAGAGTACCGCCTTCGGCGAGACCTAAATTCCACCCAAAATACATACCGGAGATAACATATCCGACGCCCAAACCCCAAAGCATGATTGGCCCCAAAGTTTTTTTCAACTGATGCTGACTCATAAAATCCATCCACTAATTTATAATCCTAATAAGCCAACAGCATAAGCTATGCCATTGTAATAAAATCCACTCAACAGGCCTACTGAAAGGCCTGAGGGAACATGATTGAAACGCTGGTTTAGAGTATTTGCACCAAAATAGAGTTACGCTGTACTAAACTGGCGCAGTCAAATTTGTTTTAATAAAATTAAAATCTAATAATTAACAACAAAGCCAATAGATAATCTAGATTCTAGTTTTTGGCAGTGAACTAAACTAAAGAACAGACATAATTTAGAGTGTTGAATCAAATCGAGGCAAGTCCCAGGGGCACCGATTAACTCCATTCACGAAAATATCGATAAGTTTAAGGATAAGCAGTTGTTTCTTTTAACCCTCGACCAAACACAATTATTGATTGCCATAAGCTTAAGCAAACAGTAGCGTTGAATAGATGATATAAGCTAAATTAAAGAGCCGCGAGCCTCTAATAAAGTTAAGCCTGTCATTAGGCTGGGATTCAGCTCAAAATTCATCCATAGGAAGTCATACAGAAAATGAAAAACTCTCTTATTATATTCGTCACTGGATGCCTATTATTCGGCTGTGATAACAACGAAGTTGGCGATGTCTCCTTAGGTTTACTCACCACCAAGGACATCAAAATATCGAATATGGATGACGATAAAATTTCTGGTGTAACTTGTCATATTGCATCAATTGAAGCCAATTTAAGCTTGTCTGATCCAAGTGATAGCTCTATCTCCTGTCGTCAGACCGGCGAAATCACCCCCGAGATGATCGCAACTATCGACAAAAGTAAATCAGGTGAGGTTGTGTTTAAACAGTCTAAAAGTATTTTCTTTAAAACGATGAAAGTTAGACGGATCTACGATGCAGAAAATCAAACGCTTCTTTATTTGTCGTACACCACTAAAGAGACCGAGGGAAGTTTCAAGCACAGCCTGTCTACAGTGCCATTATGGGGAACCAAAGCTTATCAAACACCACTAGCTGCAACTCAATAAGCTCTCTAAACAAAAAAAAGCCCTCTACATAGAGAGGGCTTATCTAACACCAACAAAACAACGCGTTATTTAGCGGCTAAAATCTTAAGTTCGTTAGCAACAAACTCAACATGAGGTCCAATCACTACCTGTACCGCAGTTTTACTTGGAATAATCACCCCAGGGACATGTTTCTTCAATTCTGAAGCTTGTACCTTAGAACTGTCTTTCACCTCTAAACGAAGTCGAGTCGCGCAGTTGTCAACAAGAACCAAGTTCTCTTGTCCTCCTAACATACGAAGCACTAGACCTGCGGTATCACGATGTGAGCCTCCAACACTAACACTCGCTTCACCTTCTGATGCGTCTTCACGTCCGGGAGTATTCAGATCCATCTTCACAATCATCGTTTTGAAGATAAAGTAGTAGATTGCAAAGAACGCCAAACCTTGTACGATCAGCATGTACCAGCCAGTCGCCAAGGGATTACGTGACGATAACACCATATCGACTAAACCAGCACTAAAGCCAAATCCAGCCATCCAATGCATTGATGAAGCAATAAACACCGAAAGGCCAGTTAACAGCGCATGCACAACATACAGTGCAGGAGCCACAAACATAAAGGCAAACTCTAAAGGTTCGGTGACACCCGTAAAGAATGAGGCCGTAGCAGCAGCGATCATTAATGATGCAACTTTCTGCTTATTCTCGGGTTTCGCCGTGTGGTAAATCGCCAATGCAGCACCGGGCAGACCAAACATCATGATTGGGAAGAAACCAGCCATATAACGACCGGTTTCTCCAGGGATCGCATCTGGCGATACGCTGAGGAATTTCCCAAGATCATTAATGCCTGCCATATCAAACCAGAACACCGCATTCAGAGCATGGTGCAGACCCACGGGGATCAATAGGCGGTTAAAGAAACCATAGATACCTGCACCTACCGAACCCAAACCAGTGATGCTTTCACCAAAGCTCACCAAGCCACCAAAAATTAACGGCCATAGATACATAAGGACGAAGGCTGCCACAATACCTGCGATAGAAGTCAGGATCGGAACTAATCGCTTACCACTAAAGAAAGATAAAGCCTTATGTAACTCCACTTGATAAAAACGATTGTATAACTCGGCAGCAATAATACCGCTAATAATACCGACGAATTGGTTGTTAATTTTGGAAAAAGCTAAAGTACTTGACTCGTTTAAGGTCACGAGCCCAATCTGCTCTACAGCACCTGGCGACAACAAAGTGGTGATGACCATGTACCCCACAAAACCAGCAAGGGCGGCTGCGCCGTCTTTATCGCGTGACATACCATAGGCGACACCAATCGCAAATAATACCGACATATTATCGATAATTGCCGCACCAGATTTAATTAAAAACGCCGCTAATGCGTTGTTTCCACCCCATCCATTGGGGTCAATCCAGTAACCAATACCCATTAATATGGCAGCAGCAGGTAATACTGCAACAGGCACCATCAGCGCCCGACCAATCTTTTGTAAATAGCTAAACATAGCATCCCTCTTCATAGCTGTAATTAAGCAAACTTCGTTAAACTGGCGATTCCGCCAAATCTCCTTTGCGAAGAAAAACAACTTATCATTTGTTTCTATATTCGCCAAGAACTTATTTCGCAGTGTAAATAAATAAAAGTACAGCAACAAACAAAGCGCTTCTAAAACGTGATCTACACCCGCATAATTAGACGGTAATCCAAATTCTCTCACAGTTTTTATAAAACTTATTTTTCAGCGAGAATAAAACTGCTAAGCTAAGTTAAAAATATCGGAGAGAAACAATGAGATTAATACCATTACTAAACAAAGAGCAGGTTGGGCGCTGGTCTGCTCTTTATATCGCAGAGAAAATTAAGTCTTATAATCCTAGCCAAGAGAGGCCCTTTGTTCTGGGTTGTCCAACTGGTGGTACACCGTTATATACTTATCAGCACTTAATCGAGCTGCATCGCCAAAACCAAGTTAGCTTTGAGCACGTGGTGACCTTTAACATGGACGAGTATGTGGGGATCCCTGCCGAACATCCTGAAAGCTACCGTAGCTTTATGCACAATAACTTCTTTGAACACATTGATATTAAGCCAGAAAATATTAATCTGCTGGACGGTAATGCACCCGATCTGCAAATAGAATGTGAACGTTACGAACAAAAGATCAAACACTACGGCAAAATCAATTTGTTTATGGGTGGTGTTGGTGTGGATGGACATATTGCCTTTAATGAACCAGCTTCCTCTCTTGCCTCTCGGACCAGAATTAAAACCCTGACTGAAGATACCCGAATCGCAAACTCTCGTTTCTTCAATCATCTTGATGAAGTGCCTAAACTTGCACTCACCGTTGGGGTCGGTACCTTACTCGATGCGGAAGAAATTTTAATATTGGTGACCGGACATAATAAGGCACAAGCCCTGCAGGCTGCTGTAGAAGGTAGCGTTAATCATCTATGGACGATTTCTGCTTTACAATTACATCCTCGATCGATGATTGTCTGCGACCAACCCTCCACCATGGAGCTAAAAGTAAAAACCGTGCGTTACTTCCATGAACTTGAAGCAAATAACATAAAAAATATTTAGGATAAGTCGAATGATGTATGCCCTTACTAATGCCTCAGTTTTTGACGGCAACGAATTGCTAAATAACTACGCGGTTATCATCGATAAAGAGCGTATTGCGGCCGTATGCCCCGAGCAAGACGTTTCACCTCAGATAAACCAAATCAATTTAAATGGAGCCACGCTGTGCCCCGGCTTTATCGATTTGCAACTCAACGGTTGTGGCGGGGTGATGCTAAACGGTGACTTTTCCAACACAAATCTGGAACTGATGCATCGCACCAATTTAAAAAGTGGAACCACTCATTTTCTACCGACTTTAATTACCACCGACGATCAAGAGATGGAACAAGCCATAGCAGTCTCTCGTAGCAATCAACAGAATCATGGTTCAGGTAACTTAGGCCTACATTTAGAAGGCCCCTATTTAAGTAAAATCAAAAAAGGGATCCATAGTGAACAACATATTCGTCAACTTAATCAACAACGCCTGCAGTTTTTATTAGACAATCATGACGCGATTAAAAAGATCACCTTGGCCCCTGAGCATGTAACCGCCCATGATGTTCAAGCATTAACCGAAGCCGGCATACTCGTTTCACTTGGTCATACGAACGCAAGTTACCAGCAAGCCAGCGACGCAATCAAGGCCGGCGCAAGCTTCGCCACACATTTATTTAACGCCATGAGTTCAATCACCGGTCGAGAGCCCGGCGTCGTAGGCGCAGTATTCGACCACCAACTTTATGCAGGTATTATTGTGGATGGCCACCACGTTGCCGCAGCCAACATTCGCCTCGCGAAGCGCCTACTCGAGCATAAGTTATATTTAGTCACGGATGCGACCGCAGCAGCAGGCGCGAACATTAGCCACTTCGATTTTGTTGGCCGAGAGATCCAAGTACAGAATGGCGTTTGTATAGGTGATGATGGTACACTCGGCGGCTCAGCTTTAACGATGATAGAAGCGATAGAAAACTGCGTACAAACGGTTGGCTTATCTCTCACTGAATCTTTAAGAATGGCCTCTCTCTACCCAGCATCAGCACTTTCAATAGATGATATGTTAGGACGAATTAAAGCTGGTTACAGTGCAAACCTAAGCGCCTTTAATAAAGACTTCAAGCTAACTTTAACGGTTAGCGATGGCAAACTGACTCAGTTTTAAGCAATGAATGGTATGAATGACAAACAAATCGTAAATGTAGACCAAGTAAAACGGATCAACATGGCCGCGGTATATCGAATGATCGACCAACAAGGTCCAATCTCCCGAGTCAAAGTTGCCGAACAAAGTCAATTAGCCCCCGCGAGCGTCACCAAAATCACTCGCCAACTTCTCACAACCGGCCTGATTAAAGAAGTGGCACAACAAGCTTCTACCGGGGGGCGCAGAGCTATTTCGCTCATGACCGAGCAAAGTCATTACTACTTTATTTCAGTGCGCTTAGGCCGCGGTGAAATGGATATATCGTTGTTTGATTTAAGTGGCATTCAACATGCGCATAGCAAATTGTATTTAAGTGAAGTGGAGCAAACCCCTCTGGTTGCTCGGTTATTAGGTAATATAGAACAATTTATTGAACAACGGCTTAATCCAAACCAGCAATTAATTGCTATCGCGGTTACGTTGTCGGGCTTGGTCAATCCTGGCGAAGGTATTGTGGTTTACACACCACATTACCAGTTGCGTGAATGTCCACTCGCAAACTTAATTGAGCAGCGCTTTAAACTACCAGCCTACATCGGCAACGATACCCGGGCCATGGCGCTCGCTGAACACTATTTTGGAGCTACCCGCGATTGTCTCGATTCAATCCTGATCAGCGCTCATAGTGGTACCAGCGCAGGCATTATTGTCGATGGAAAGGTTTTTATGAGCCAACATCGTGACGTTGGGGAAATCGGCCATATTCAAATGGATCCCCTTGGTGATAAGTGCCAATGCGGCAACGTTGGTTGTTTAGAAACCATCGTCTCAAATACGGCCATCGTTCAGCGAGTCAAAACCTTAATCGACCAAGGCTGTCCGTCGATCTTAGAAAACAATTTTGGCATAGAAGATATCTGCTTAGCCGCCAATCAAGGCGATATGTTATGCCATCAAGTACTACGAAGAGTGGGTAAAATGCTGGGTAATAGTATTGCTTTGACCATCAACCTGTTTCATCCTGAAAAGATAATATTGGCTGGCGAAATCATGATCGCCAAAGACATTTTACTGTCGACCATTAACCAGTGTATTCAACATCAAGCGCTGAAATCTTTTGCCAAAGACCTGCCGATTGAAATGGCTCATTTTCAAAACAATCCTACGATGGGAGGTCTAGCCTTAATTAAGCGTGCCCTACTCGACGGCAGCCTGCTGATCCGGCTGATAAATGAGAAAGCCCAACTCAGCTGAGCAATAATTTGGTTCACATCAGACTCATATTGCTGACAGCGCGCAACTCAACGCGCTCAGGTCACTATCAAGTAATTCGCCTCACAAAAACACAGTAAACACTTTTAGCCTTAGGTTTTACCACTAATTTCATGTTTTAATATCCGCAACCATCCGCAGAGATTGAAATTAGTGCAAGAAATAAAGCAACGAGTTGTCGTCACCGCCAGTGGGATCCTCATGGGAACGCTGGCCATGTTCATTTCCCTTTTTTTACTCTCGAAAGATATTAGCAAAAGCCAGCAATATTACGCCAACGAATCACTCGGACTGGCTCAGGCGGTGATCTACGAATCACTGCAAACTCTAGAGACGCTCAATAGCTTAGAACACCATGATTGCGGAAAAGACCTGCTGATAAAAATCAGGCAAATAGTTTTCCTCAGTAATTTCATTAAAGATATTGGAGTACTTCAAGAAGAAAAATTGCTCTGCACTAGTATTGGGGGGCCATTAACAGAGCCTATTGTTGTCGTTCCACCAGACTTCACCAGTAAACAAGGGCTGGATGTTTGGCTAAATCAAAAACTCATTGCCTTAAATAGGCTCAACTCTGGCTTGATCATGAAAAAGGGCCAATTCAATGTCGTTATTGCCAATACAACTTTTGCTAACCTTGATTATGGTGATAATTACTGGGAAATGGTCAGTGGTTTTAAAGGACAATACCGACATATAAGTGGTACACCAGAGCTATTTCGTCAGGTGGGGAGAGACAACGACAGTGAAGTTACCCTCAGTTACCATTATTTTCATCAATGTAACAGCACTTATCAATTTTGTATCGCGTTAAAGCTTTATAATTCTTCGTTGGTGAAAAACAGACTAACTTTCTTACTATTAAGCTTGTTGCTGAGTGTCACTGTTGGCGTCATCAGCAGCATGCTGGCAGTAACACTAATAAAACGCCACCTTAGTGTGAATGCCCGACTCCGTAGGGGGCTTAAGAAAGGCTATTTTTACTATCAAATCCAACCCTTGGTTGATTTGAAAACACAACAAATCATTGGTGGTGAGGTATTAGCCAGATTTACCGATCCCCATGGAAGCCTTACTCCCGAAGAATTTATTCCATTGTTGCCTAAACTACGTATGACTTGGCCTTTTACTCTACACATCATCAAAGGCGCACTAACAGAACTACAAGCAAGCCAGGCGATGCAAGCGTCAACTAAAATCAGTTTTAATATCTTTCCCTTGGATGTTGAAACCAACAGAATTGCAGAATTACGCCAACAACCAGAGCTTGAACAATTTGCAGGTAATATCACCCTTGAAATCACCGAAGACCTGCAACTCGACGGATTAAATGCACGACGTAATATCAATCTGATTATTCAACAAGGTTTCGAAGTAGCTATTGATGACTTTGGCACTGGATACTCTAACCTCAAGCAACTGAAGCATTTTCGCTGCCACTACCTCAAAATAGATAAAAGCTTTGTATGTGAGTTAGCCAATGGAACGGTGCGTTCTAGCCTCATTCCGCATATTGTAGATATTGCGCGTCAATCCAAACTCAAAATCGTGGCTGAAGGGATAGAGAATGAAATGCAAGCCGAAGCTCTACGAGATCTAAAGGTTGAGTACGGCCAAGGACAAATGTTTGGTGAAGCAATGGCGATAAGCGATTTTGTTGCGTTATATCTAGCATCACAGCAACAGACAAAATAATCGAAACCGGAAAACAAAAGGATTGTGCAAGCACAATCCTTTTGATGCGTAGTGATGCTTACTCTAAAATGAGCTCTGCAAACGTGCAGCCCCCCTCAAACTAGCAAGTAATGCCTATCTGTTGCTCACTCTGCCAATACAATTGCCACTGCGCTTCATTGGCACCACAACCACAGCCCCTTGAACACGCCGCCAGTTTTACCAATTTTATGCGATGTCGTTTAACCCAGGGTTGCAACATCGCCAACGTTGCATCTTCACTCAGTGAGAAATGTTTCGCCAACTGACTTAACATTAAGCCAGGATTTTGCTGAATGTACTCTTTAAGCTTGTGTAATATCAAAATGCTCAACCTTCTGACGTTTTAAAAATACCACCCAGAGTGCTAACATCATCACCATTGCTAACAATAATATGCTGGCAGATATCGGTGCTTGTTGCCATGTAGCCAACTGGTAGTAAATAGTCGAAATGCTATAAGCCAACAAGGTGGACCATACCGCTATCAAGCGAGCCCATTTTGACCCAAGCTCCTTCACTAAAGCGCCCATCGCCGCAGCACAGGGCATGTACAATAAAATAAACAACATGAAGGCGACGGCAGACTCCGCGGTAAAGTTCTTTTCTAACTGCGACATGGTGGTCAAGTTCACCCCATTCATTTCAGCGGCACCAGCTAAATCGTCCGCCTGATCGATAGCAATCCCCAGAGGGTCGCTATAGTTCAAACCATTAAAATTATCGATAATAGTTTGTCCGGCATCCTGAAAACGACCTAAGTAAGTCCACTCTTCTTCCGCTTCACCTTCTTGAGAATATAGGCTATTGAGACTACCAATAACGGCTTCCTTAGCGAATAAACCCGTCACAATACCAACGGTTGCTGGCCAGTTGTCTTTTTCAATCCCCATGGGGGTAAAAACAGGTGTCACAAACTGACTAGCACGACTTAATAACGAGTTTTCTTTGCCTTCAGCATCTAACTCACCGCCAGTACCAATATGGTTAAGCACACTTAATATCGCGACCACCAACACAATCGTTTTACCTGCACCAACAATAAAACCTCTGACTTTTTGCCAAGTCAATAACATCACACCAAAAGCGGTTGGCAACTGATAATCGGGTAGCTCAAGAACAGATTCTTGGGCGCTGCCTGGCAATAAGGTATGCTTGAGCAATAGACCCGTCGCAATTGCGGCAAGGATCCCTACCATATACAGTGCAAACACCATATTCTGACCTTGCTCTGGAAAGAAAGCTGCCACAAATAAGGCATAAACCGGTAAGCGAGCACCGCAAGACATGAAAGGACTCATTGCTGAAGTTAATACCCGTTCACGATGCTTCTCTAAAACACGAGTAGCCATGATTGCCGGAACAGTACAACCAAAACCCATCAACATCGGCACAAACGCCTTGCCTGGTAAGCCTATGGTTTGCATAGCGCGATCCACCACAAATGCAGCGCGAGCCAGATAACCGGAACTTTCCAATAAGGCTAAGAATAAGTACAAACAGGCAATCACCGGAATAAATGTAGCGACCGTTTGGATCCCCACACCAACACCATTTGCTAGCACCACGGTAAGCCACTGCGGAGCTCCCAGACTCGCAAGTAATTCACTCACCCCGTCAACAAAAATAGTCCCAGCGGTAATATCAAAGAAATCGATGAAGACTGCACCGCCGTTGATGGCAAACATAAACATGCAATACATCACCACTAAAAACGCAGGAATACCGATCCAGCGATTAAGCAACACCCGATCAATATACATCGAATAATCTCGTCTCAACTCCCCTTTCTTGGTAATTGATGACTGAGTTAACTCATAAATAAGGTTATAGCGGCTACCAGCCAAGGCCAAATCGATATCAACATCGGCTAAGCTTGCGATAGCCAGTTGTACTTGCTGTTGCTGCTCAGCGTCAAGCGGCTCAAGCTGCAAGGGATCTTGTTCTAACAGCCGAATTGCTTGACCACGGGAAAGGCCCAACTTACCTTGCCAATCACTCACAAATTGTTCAAGCTCTTCAGAATAAACCAACTGTAAAGCCTCAGTTTGCTGAGCTTCACGCATTAGAGCTGGTAGCTCTTGCTTAAATTTTGCGACTTGTTTGTTATTGGTTGCGGCTAAACAAACTAACGGAACCTGAAAACGCTCGCTAAACTGCTGCACTTTAATCTTTAAAAGTTTCGCTTTTGCGGTGTCCATTTTATTCAGCACTAATACCACTGGTAAACCCAGTTCTTTTAATTGAATACTCAAGTACAAACTACGTTCTACGGCACTTGCATCGACGACATTAATAACTAAATCAAGCGCTTCAGTTTGTAAATATTCACAAGCAATTTTTTCATCTAGCGAGCTATTATCGAGTTGCGGGTCGATGTTGTAGACCCCTGGTAAATCAACGACTTCAGCTTGCCAGCCGTCTTGTGATATAAAACCAGACTTTTTGTCGACGGTAATACCACTGAAATTCCCGACCCTTTGTTTGCTGCCGGTTAAAGCATTAAACAAAGTACTCTTACCACTATTTGGATTACCGACCGTTGCGATTAGATGCCCACTCATAATGATTGTACCTCTATCGATTTTGCTTGCTGAGCACTTAAAGCCAAATTAATCCCTGGTGCAGTCACCTGAATGGGGTCACCTAAGGGTGCTCGACGAACAACCGTTAATATGGTGTTAGGCATGATTCCCAAAGACATAAATTTTTTTCGGTTAATCCTGTTTAAGCTTTGCAAACTCAATATCAGAGCTTGCTGGCCAGTTACAATTTCATCCAATGACATAGTTGCTCCGAAAATAATTCTAAATAACAATGATTAGCATTTAATTGATTGTGCGCCACTATGTAACTCGCAACATTGATCCATGTCAAATGTTGTTTTATGTCACGATGAAATTTTTAGATTATTTTTTTGAAAGCTCTTAGCGAAATAGGCTACCATTTTGCTATTCATTCTAATGGTAGCTAAAAATGTCGTTTAAAGATCAATTATCACAACTGGTTTATTCTACAGATCAAGGCCGCATTGAGCCTGAGACTGAAGTCGAACAGATCCCTCCAAGCGATGGTTTTATAAAACTACGACGCGAAACGAAAGGCCGTAAAGGCAAAGGCGTGACTTGTCTAAGCGACTTTGGTCTCGAGCAATCGGCATTAAAAGCACTTTGTAAAGACATGAAGAAACATTGTGGGGTTGGTGGTAGCGTAAAGGACTACATCATTGAAATCCAAGGTGATCAACGTGACAAGTTAGAAGCTTGGTTAAAGCAACGAAACTATAAAACCAAGCGAATTGGCGGTTAAGGCCTTGTATACCAACGTCTATTTCGCTATATTCTCGGAACTTTTGGGGAGTAGCCGCTTATAGCTGTTTAGCAATAAGGCATTTATCAACATACTTAGTGCAAAATCACTATGGTAAATGCAGCCATTAATGGCCTGGCAAGACCAACTGCACAACAGCACATTCTAAGAGGTGGGCGCTACTGTTGTGCATTGGTTTATTTACCCACCTCTTAACGAGAATTAAATGGAAGCCCTGTTCACCTCCATCACCGCGGTCGCAATCGCTGAAATTGGTGATAAAACCCAACTTTTAGCCCTACTGTTAGCCTGCAAATTTCGTAAACCTTTGCCGATTATCGCCGGAATTATCATTGCAACGGTGTTTAATCATGCGCTCGCAGCTTGGTTGGGTTCAGCCCTCCAACAATGGTTACAGCCTGAAGTGTTACGCTGGCTTGTCGGGCTATCATTTATTGCGATGGCTTTATGGGTGCTGATCCCTGACAAAATCGAAGATCAAGAGAGTGTTTTGCTCAAGTATGGCCCTTTCCTCGCCTCACTCGTATTATTTTTCATCGCAGAAATTGGTGATAAGACTCAAGTAGCGACCGTGATTTTGGCCGCCAAATACGATTCATTAAGCTTAGTGATCCTAGGGACCACTATTGGTATGTGCATTGCCAATATTCCGGTGGTATTAATCGGTAAGCTTGGTGTAGAAAAATTACCATTGAAACTAATTCACCGCCTCACTTCGCTACTATTTTTGAGTTTGGGATTACTCACCATTTTCTATCAGTAGCAAGCATTCAAGCCAATCCATTTTATGTTACACTCTGCCGCAAATTGTTATAGAGAGTAATTAAATGAAAGCGATTCGTTGGCTATTAGGGCGGGTGATCTTGTTATTAAATGCGATTTTTTCACCAAAATCGGTAGAACGCGATGCTGCAACGCAGGCCCTTATCGACCAAAAACTAAAGGGTTTACAGCTATATCAACTGCCGGCTTGCCCTTTTTGTGTCAAAGTGAGAAGAGCCATGAAACGAAATGGTATTTATATCGATTTACGAGACATTAAAGCACAACCTGAATACTTGGAAGAGCTGGTCAGCCAAGGTGGCTCAAGAAAAGTGCCTTGTTTACGCATTGCACAAGGAGAACAAGTTAAATGGCTATATGAATCGAATGACATTATCGACTATTTAGAAAGAAAAATAGCTTAAGAAGCTAGGGAGCCTGTAAATTAAATTGTGTAATTGCTTATAATTAGGCCTGAACAGGCTAAGGATAAGCAACATGGATAAGAAAGTTCTCGAAGCATTTGCTCGTGAAGCCGCTAAGTCAATCAAGACCCCTTCAGATCTAGATGACTTTCGTAAAATGTTAACCAAGGTGACTGTTGAGACAGCGTTAAATGCTGAGCTTGATGACCACCTCGGTTATCAGAAACACGCTGAAAAGCCCGATAAGAATAGTCGTAATGGTTATTCATCCAAGACCTTGATCACCGACGATGGTGAGATTGAACTGGATGTACCTCGAGACCGAGATGCCTCGTTTGAACCGAAGCTTGTTCGTAAGCATCAAACTCGATTTCAATCGATGGATGACAAGATATTAAGCCTTTACGCCAAAGGCATGACAACTCGTGAAATCGTCGCTACGTTCAAAGAAATGTACGATGCTGATGTCTCTGCAAGCCTCATATCTAAAGTTACCGACTCAGTTCTAGAGCAGGTTGTTGAATGGCAATCACGGCCACTGGATGCAGTCTATCCCATCGTCTACCTTGATTGCATCGTGGTGAAAATCCGCCAAAACAAACAGCTCGTCAATAAGGCGATTTACTTGGCTCTGGGCGTAAATATCGAAGGTCAGAAAGAACTTTTAGGGATGTGGATATCTGAAACGGAAGGTGCGAAGTTCTGGCTCAGCGTTCTCACTGAACTCCAGACTCGAGGTATCAACGACATTCTTATCGCTTGTGTTGATGGCTTGAAGGGCTTTCCAGATGCTATTAATGCCGTATTCCCAAAAACCCAAATACAGCTCTGTATCGTCCACATGGTGCGCAATTCAATGAAGTATGTCCCTTGGAAAGACTACAAGGCTGTAACGGCAGATCTCAAAGGTATTTACCAGTCGAATACCGAGGAAGAAGCGCTTCTGGCCCTCGAACAATTTGGTGACCAGTGGGATGATAAATACCCACAGATAAGCCGCTCTTGGACAGCGCATTGGGATAATTTAAATACATTGTTCAGCTACCCTCAGGACATTCGTAAAGCCATTTACACGACGAATGCGATAGAGTCCTTGAACAGTGTGATACGCAAAGCGACAAAGAAGCGTAAGCTATTCCCCACGGATGAATCAGCGAGGAAAGTTGTCTATCTTGCAATTATGGATGCATCGAAACGCTGGTCGATGCCAATAAGAAACTGGCGACAGGCTCTCAATCGCTTTATGATTATGTTTGAAGACCGACTTACTGATTACTTGTAACCCAAAGCAGTTACACAGAATTATTTACAGGGTCAAGCTAGGCTCCGACCGCATTGCGGAGCCTAATTTTATCCCAAGCATACTAACGCTAATCAACTTCCATGATATTGCTCGGCATACCATCACGTAGCCGTTTCCAAACTTCGCTACTCGCAAGCCCGTAATTACGAACGACCTGCAAGGCCTTATCATGCTCCCCTGATTCAGCCAAGCCAATTAAGTCTTGATAAAATGTGTCCACTAAAGCTCGTGATTCTGGATCATCAAAGTAGTATTTTCCAACACTCTGATACATCCCTCTAAAACCGTTAAGGATCAGCGCATACAGAGGATTTCCGGAAGCAAAGGCCAAACCATGTAACACTTGATAATCAAATTCAGCATAAGCTTCGCCGCTTTGGGCTAAAGTCTGGTACTGCTCGATCAACTGTTTACTTTTTTGAGGATTATTCTTCAGCGCACCGCGGATAAAAATAACGCTAATATTGGTTCGAGCGGACAACAGTTGTTCAAAGAGCTCAGGAACCCCTTCATGATCTAAACGCGCTAATGTTTCGAGTATACTTAATCCGGCTGTCTCCCAAAAATTATTAACCTTAGTTGGTTTACCATGCTGAATCGTTAACCAACCATCTCGGGCCAAACGTTGTAATACTTCCCGCAAGGTGGTACGGGTAACGCCAATTAGCTCTGATAATTCTCTTTCAGCAGGCAAGATTGTGCCGGGCGCAAAACGGTTATTCCAGATAGATTCAATAATATATTGTTCAGCGAATCCCGCTGGACTTTTTGCTTTAATTACCATCAATTACTCAGTCTATTTTCATTTTATTATGCTGATAATAACAAACCATTAACCAAAGCAAAAGCAAGTGGTTTGAGCTCCAACCTCTTTGCCTAGAGTCAAGCTATTTTATTACTAAATTATTCAATAAATTCAAGGTTTAGTTGACTAATACCTACCAAAAATTGAGTAATTCACATACAATCCCTACGGGTTTCTTCACTAGAATCCCACCTGCCGTTTGATCAACAAAGAGAATTCAGGATGAACATTAGTCTTTCAGAAGCATTTGCTAAGAACTTTCTTGGTAATGCTCCTATATGGTACAAAAAAGCCATCGTTTTATTTCTTATTATCAATCCCATCGTCTTCTATATAAATCCCTTTATCGCTGGTTGGCTGTTAGTCACAGAATTCATTTTCACCTTAGCCATGGCCTTAAAATGCTACCCACTGCAACCGGGTGGTTTACTCGCAATCGAAGCGGTTGCCATTGGAATGACTTCAGCAGAAACAGTGAAGCATGAGCTAGTGGGGAATTTTGAAGTGGTTCTGCTACTTATATTTATGGTCGCAGGCATTTTCTTCATGAAGCAATTATTGCTATTCGTGTTTACCAAGCTACTCATAAAGATTAAAGATAAAGCCATTTTGTCGTTAGCCTTCTGTATTGCAGGTGCGTTTCTTTCCGCCTTTTTAGATGCGCTCACGGTGATAGCCGTAGTAATTAGCGTAGCGATTGGCTTTTACAGCATTTATCACAAAGTTGCCTCTGGAAAAGATTTTAACCAAAATCACGACCACACCAGCGATGATCTAAGTGGTGATGACTTAGAAGGGTTTCGCGCATTCTTACGTAGCTTAATGATGCATGCCGGTGTTGGGACCGCTCTTGGTGGCGTATGCACCATGGTTGGTGAACCACAAAACTTGATTATTGCCGATCAATCCAGCTGGCAATTCCTCGAGTTTTTCTTACGTATGGCCCCGGTTTCGATGCCTGTATTGGCCTTTGGCTTACTAACCTGCTTTTTATTAGAAAAAACCCACAAATTTGGTTACGGCCATACTTTGCCAGACAACGTACGACACATCCTTGAAGACTATGATCAATATGAAGACGAGCGACGCAATAACCGTGATCGAGCTAAATTAATCATTCAAGCTGTGATTGCCGTATGGTTAATCCTTGGTTTAGCGCTACATTTGGCCGCCGTTGGTTTAATCGGTTTGTCGGTAATTATTCTCGCCACTGCATTCAGCGGTATCATTGAAGAACATCAATTGGGTAAGGCCTTTGAAGAAGCCCTCCCCTTTACTGCATTACTCGCGGTATTCTTTTCGATTGTTGCTGTCATCATCGACTTAGATCTATTTAAACCCATCATTCATTGGGTGCTTTCCATTGAGAATGAGGGACAACTGGTTGCGTTCTACATTGCAAATGGCTTGTTGTCGATGGTCAGTGACAACGTATTTGTAGGCACCGTTTATATCAACGAAGTAAAATCTGCTTGGCTAGCGGGTGAAATAACTCGCGACCAATTTGATATGTTAGCGGTCGCCATTAATACCGGCACCAATCTCCCTTCTGTTGCGACCCCGAACGGTCAGGCTGCCTTTTTATTCTTACTCACCTCGTCGTTAGCGCCTTTACTGCGTTTGTCTTATGGGCGTATGGTATGGATGGCCCTGCCCTACACGATTGTTTTAGCTGGCATCGGTTTGTTATCGGTTGAGTTTGCACTTGTTCCCATGACTCAATATTTCTATGAACTAGGCTGGATTAGCCATCATGTTGCAAGCGCGGTATCGGCTGTTACTACTGGACATTAAACTGAAAAACGGCGATGCTTGCGTCGCCTTTTTGTAACTGGAGCTAATTGTTTATGTTCAGCTTTCTAAACCAAATGCCCTATCAACGCGGGCCTTGGTTATTGCTTTTTGTTGGCGGCTTATCACTAGAGTTTTGCGCCCTCTATTTTCAACACGTTATGAAGTTAGATCCCTGCGTAATGTGTGTTTATGAGCGAGTAGCAATGCTTGGTTTAACTCTAGCAGGCTTATTTACCTGTATCGCTCCCAATTATTTATTGTTCCGCCTGACCGGATTTGCACTTTGGATCGCCAGTGCCGCTTGGGGCTTACAATTGGCACTCACTCACACTGATTACCAAATGAATCCGAGTCCATTTGCCACCTGTGACTTTTTTGCCAATTTTCCTGATTGGTTTAAATTAGATCAGTGGTTCCCTTGGATGTTTAATCCAACCGGATACTGTGATGAGATCGCTTGGATGTTTTTAGGCTGGTCGATGCCCCAGTGGCTAATTGCTATCTTTGCTGGTTTCCTCGCCTTGGGTATTGTGTTTTTTGTCCTACAATGGCGGAAAAAATAACCATCAGAAAACCAACTAAACCCGCATAGACGGGCTCCAAACGATGTCACTATTAGTTCAATTCAAAAAAGCCGATAACTTAAGCAATCGGCTTTTTTCACAATAAAAACCAATCATTATTCACATTCGTCAATTGGCCAACGAACAATATAGTTTTGTGAAGGGCCGTTTAATTGGGTCTCACATACCACCTTGCCACGTACCGAAGCACCGCGTTTATGCATTTCAGAATGCTTACCTGCATGAAGAAGAGGATGCCAAGCAGGCAAACTCTTACCTTCGATCAAACGTTTGTAAGCGCAGCTAGGGGGCAACCAGTGAAACACCTCGATATCATCGAGAGTGATTTTCACACAATCAGGAACCTTGGCAAAACGATGCTGATAATCGCTACATTGGCAACTTTTACTATTTAATAAGACACAAGCAATATTAGTAAAATATAACTCATCGGTGTCTTCATCAATTAATTTAGATAAACAACATTTACCACAGCCATCACACAAAGACTCCCACTCTTGGGCAGACATCTGCGCCAACGTTTTTGTTTCCCAAAACCGAACATCACTCACTTAAAACAACCTCTGTTGTGGCAGAAATTCCCGCCACCTTTATCACTAAATTATCAGCCTGATTTAATGGCCCAACACCAGCAGGCGTGCCGGTTAACAAAACGTCACCTGGTTGTAAGGTAAAACAACTAGAGGCTTCGCAAAGTAAACTAGACATGTCACGGATCATTTGTCCGGTTGAACCTTGCTGCTTAACCTGACCATTCTGCTCAAAGCTCAAAGCCACGTCTGCTAACTCATTTAAACCATTTATTGGCTTAAAGTAGCTAAGTACACAACTGCCATCAAACGCTTTTGCCCGCTCCCACGGATGCCCTTGCTTTTTCAACTCGGCCTGCTGGTCACGCAAGGTTAGATCTAACGCTGCAGCATAACCCCAAACCGCGGCATCAAGCTGCTCTGGTTTAGCATTCTTTAATGGTTTACTAATTAACAATGCCAGCTCTAGCTCATAGTGCACAGCACCACTTAGGCCAGCAATGACTAAGTGCTCGGTTAAGTTGACAAAGGCACTATTTGGCTTAATAAAAAACAGCGCTTGTTTCACCGGCTGGCCACCCATTTCTCGCATGTGAGCCAAGTAGTTTTGCCCGACACAAACGGCTTTATTCGCCGCCAGGGGCAAAACTCGTCCTTGTTCATCTATATGTTGATACATATTAAAACACCGGAGGATAAGAAATACGATCGGCTAAAGTACCGACAGCCGCCACGAAATAGTGTGAGCGATTCCACTTCATCAGTACTTCATAATTAGCGTAAGCCAAATAAGCTCGGCCGTGGGCATCATCTGGCTGAACAATTGACGCTTGGATGTCTCGTATCGGTAGATCGGCGCCATCATAACGGCGTACCCCTAAAGCCTGCCATTCACTCAAACTCTTTTTGGTCGCGAGGCCACTATATTTAGAATCAAAGCCTTTCGGTAACTGTACCTGACGTCCCCAAGTTAAATCATGATGCCAACCACTTTGAGCTAAATAATTTGCTGCGGAAGCTAAGGCATCGGCAGTATTATTCCAAATATCCTTATGACCATCGCCATCGAAGTCTTGCGCATAGTGCACAAATGAACTCGGCATAAATTGCACCTGGCCCATTGCTCCTGCCCAAGAACCTTTCATCTTCGCAGCGCTGATGTGCCCTTGCTGCAAAATGTCCAAAGCATGCATCAATTCTTTTTTAAAGAAAGCTTCACGGCGACCTTCATAGGACATAGTGGCTAAAGCCGAAACCACATTATAGTTACCAGTAAACTTACCAAAATTAGACTCTACCCCCCACAAAGCCACTATAAAGCGCGGCTGAACCGCATACTTTTTTTCCAACTGTTTGAGCAAAGGGTAATGCTTTTTGTAGAGGGCTCTCGCTTGTTGTACCTTCCAACTCGGTATTGCTCTAGGCAAATAAGTGTCTAAGGTTAACTTAAACTCGGGTTGTTGCTTATCGGCCTTCACTGCACGCGGGTAAAACTTAACGCCATCAAACGCCGCCTCAATGGTTGCTTGAGAGATCCCCCTTTCAGCCGCATCTATTTTCAATTGTTCAACATAAGCGTCGAAGCCAGGGTCAGCCTGAGCAGAAAAGGCCACGGAGAATAACAAACTTGCTAAAAATTTTTTCACTCACTTTCCTTCTTGGATAACTTGGCCTTGGCTTGTGCAGCTAAGTGCTGCTTAAGATAATTCTCAGGAGGCGGGGGAAGTTGTAAATAGTAACCCGGTTCTTTAAAAGCCAGCTCTAGCGACTCAATACTCACGCAGGAAAAGTCCTTAGTGGGTCGTTTGGGAACCAACATGACTAACTCTTTAGCCCCCATTAAAGCCATCAATGAATCGGGAACTTTAGAAAAATCGTCCTTCTTCTCAATATAAAGATAAGTTTGCTGTTTTTTGAGACTTTTATAGACTGCACAGAACATGAAAATGTTAGTATCCTAGGGGTTGATCGGGTTATGCTAAAACCCTGACTATATCAGAATATTTAGTGTGGCGTCATCGCTACAATACAAATGTAAAAAGGAATCTGCTGTTCATGTCCGGACAGGAAATAGAATTTAAAGGGACAAACTTCACCCTTTCTGTTGTTTACCTCGGAAAAAATGATTTAGAGTCGTTAAATAATAAGCTGATGGAGAAGGTCGCACAGGCCCCTCAGTTTTTTAATTGTGCGCCTATCGTTGTCAATGTGAGTGAAGTCGAAACAAATTTTGACTTCTTACAGTTGAAAGAAGTTGTTGAAACTCAAGATTTTGTCTTAGTTGGCGTCACTGGCTGTAGTAATAACGAGCAAAAAATTGCAGCTCGAGCCGCAGGTTTAGCTGTGATGACTAGCGGTGGACAGCAAGTTGCGGCGAAACCAGAGCCGAAGCAGGAACCAGCTGCTGAAATCGTCACCCAAGCTCCAACGCCCCCTTGTAAAGTCGTCCGAGGTCAAATCCGCTCAGGGCAACAAATTTACGCACAAAACACAGATTTAGTTATTATTGGCTCAGTGGGTAATGGCGCAGAAGTAATTGCCGATGGCAACATTCATATTTATGGCGCTCTCCGTGGAAGAGCCATCGCTGGCGCCAGTGGTCGAAAAGATAGCAAAATATTCTGTCAAAATTTACAAGCTGAACTAATTTCTATTGCAGGCACTTATATGCTGCATGAACAAATTGGAGAGCACGCGAACTTGCCCCAGTGCATTCAAATAGAAAATCAGCAAATCGTATTTAATAATTTGGCTTAGCTGAATTAAGCAATTTATAAAGGAAAGATAATGGCTAAAATTATCGTCGTGACCTCCGGGAAGGGTGGCGTTGGGAAAACAACTTCCAGCGCCGCAATTGGAACAGGTCTCGCCATCAAAGGTTTTAAAACTGTAATCATCGATTTCGACATCGGTTTACGTAATCTTGATCTTATTATGGGATGTGAACGACGAGTCGTATACGACTTCGTGAACGTGATCAAAGGCGAAGCGAACCTCAGTCAATCATTGATTAAAGATAAACGCACCGAAAATCTATTTATTTTACCAGCATCGCAGACTCGTGATAAAGACGCGCTCACTAAAGAAGGCGTTCAGAAGGTATTAGAAGATTTAGCCACCCAAGATTTTGATTACATAGTCTGTGATTCCCCTGCAGGGATCGAAACTGGGGCGATTATGGCTCTGTACTTTGCTGATGAAGCGATTGTCACCACCAATCCAGAAGTCTCATCGGTTCGCGATTCCGATCGGATCCTTGGCATGCTTGCTAGTAAATCACAACGTGCAGAACAAGGTAAAGAGCCAGTGAAAGAACATTTGCTACTCACCCGCTACCATCCAGAACGCGTGAATCGAGGTGACATGCTTAGTGTTGAAGATGTGCAAGACATATTGGCGATCCCCTTATTGGGAGTCATACCCGAATCGCCTGCGGTTCTCAAGGCATCAAACTCTGGTGAGCCAGTGATCCTTGATACCCAAAGTGACGCAGGTCTTGCCTACTCAGATGCAGTGGCCAGGCTAATTGGCGAAACTGTCGACTTTCGTTTCCTAGAAGAACAGAAAAAAGGCTTATTTAGCCGTTTATTTGGAGGATAACAATGTCTCTTTTAGACTACTTTCGAACCTCAAAACAGTCTAAAACGGCGCAAACCGCCAAAGAACGACTGCAAATCATTGTCGCCCATGAACGTGGCCAACGCAGTGGCCCCGATTACTTGCCAGCGATGAAACAAGATATCATCGAAGTGATAAAAAAATACGTAGCCATCGAGTCCGATCAGGTCCAAGTCAGTCTTGATAATAAGAGCGATGACATCAGCGTATTAGAGCTTAACATCACGCTTCCTGAGCAACGTGATTAGCAAATAGCGGTTGGCGCCATCCCGTCAGCAACAAAGGTAACTTTGTTGCTGACGGTTGCATCTTCCATAACCAAGCTAAATACTGATTTAATACTTTTTTGCTAGCCAATACATCCTCAGGCAAACCTGACTCCTCTGCCACTTTGGTCACAACCAATTTCAATGCTTGGATCTTTTGCTTGTAATCTGGATAGTCAACAATACGCTTGATCGCTTGAGGATAATCACTGGCCGTAAGCTGCTTTGCTTGATGTACTAACTTCAATAAACGATGTCCATGGATCCGCAACTCTTGTGCAGGTAAATTAAGCTGTTGTAATTGTTCCATATTGCTTGGCTGATAACGGGCTAAAGCCCATAAATTATCGCCATGTACCACGTTATTAATGGCTAAATCGCGACTCATCGCTTGTTTCATTCTCCAATCACTCAAAACTTTAAGTACTGCAAGTTGTTGAGGATTCAACTTCCAAGCATTCTTGATCTCTTTATAAGCATCTTCCGACTTATTCGCTTGTTGTTTTTGGGCGGCTAAGCGAGCACTTTCCTCTAAAGCCGCGTCATAACGGTCCAGTTGTTCCAGCTGTTGCTTAATTTTAAAGTACGCGGGCAATAAATAGATAACGTCTAAAGCCGCATAATCTAATTGAGAGGCTCGCAGCGGCCGCGCAAGCCAATCGGTGCGCGACTCCCCTTTATCCAATTGAATACCTAACTCGGTATCAATAAACCGCTGATAGCCTAAGCTGATCCCATGACCGAGAAACGCCGCCCCCACCTGAGTATCAAATACCGACAGTCCAAACTGGCCACTAAGCCGCTGAATGATCTCTAAATCTTCACTAAAGGCATGCAACACCCAGTGATGCTTGGCTAGCGCCTGCCATAAGAGCTGCATATCTAAACTAAGCGGGTCGATGAGATAACAAGTCACACCATCATAAATCTGTAGTAAACCCAAATGTGCGTAGTAGGTCCTAGTTCGAACAAATTCAGTATCGAGGGCCAGTGTCAGAGGGGGCTGTTGATTTAAATAAGCTAACAGAGGCGCAAGTTGCGCCTCTGTATCGATCATTTCAAAGTTTGCGTCTGCCAAAATTGCGGCGTCCTAAGGGAAAACATCTAATTAGCCTTCATTTTACGGTTTATGCCTCGGCACGCAAGGCTCGACGTAAGATCTTACCGACATTTGTTTTCGGTAATTCATCACGAAACTCTATTAACTTAGGAACTTTGTAGCCCGTTAACAACTCTCGACAATGAGACAACACTTGTTTTTCGGTTAGTGAATCATCTTTTTTAACAATGAAAACCTTCACGACTTCGCCACACACCTCGTTTGGTACGCCCACCGCCGCCACTTCGAGTACTTTATGATTGCCAGCAATCACTGCTTCAATTTCGTTCGGGAAAACATTAAATCCTGAAACTAGAATCATATCTTTTTTCCGATCCACAATATGTAAAAAACCCTGGTGATCGATGGTCGCAATATCGCCGGTGGCAAACCAGCCTCCGGGCATGGCCTCTGCGGTCGCTTCTGGGCGCTGCCAATAGCCTCCCATTACCTGCGGGCCTTTCACTAAAATCTCCCCAGACTCTCCTTCGGCAACTTCTTCTCCCGCATCATTTACCAACTTAATATCGGTAGATGGCGCAGGTAAACCAATACTGCCGTTATAGGCCTCTAAATCGTAAGGACAAACCGTCACCAACGGCGCACACTCTGTTAATCCATAACCTTCAATAAGACGAGAACCTGTGACATTTTGCCAACGTTCAGCCACTGCACGCTGTACCGACATCCCACCACCTAAAGATAATCTGAGCCGAGAAAAATCCAACTGAGCAAAGTTGGGATCATTCAATAAAGCATTGAATAAAGTATTCACTCCTGTAATTGCGGTGAACGGTACTTTTGTCAGTTCCTTCACAAAGGTAGGGATATCTCGTGGATTAGTAATCAATAGGTTTTGACAGCCCAGCGCGAAAAAAACCATACAGTTAGCGGTTAACGCAAAGATATGGTATAGCGGCAAAGCGGTTACCACCACTTCCTTCCCTTCTCGCAAACACGGACCAACAATAGCCAAAGCCTGCAGCAAGTTTGAGACCATATTACGATGCGAAAGCATTGCCCCTTTGGCGACTCCTGTGGTCCCCCCTGTATATTGCAAGAAGGCTAAATCATCAGTAGAAAGCTCCGGTCGGACATACTGCAGATGCTCACCTTTCGCTAATACATAACGCAAAGATTGCGCATGCGGCAAATGATACTTGGGTACCATTTTTTTAACGTACTTAATCACAAAATTAACTAACGTTCGTTTCGTTGCCGAAAGCTGGTCACCTAAACGACTCAGAATAACGTGTTCAACGCCAGTTTCATCGACAATTTCTTCGAGGATGTGGGCAAAATTAGACACAATCACAATCGCTTTTGCACCACTATCATTGAGCTGATGTTTCAGCTCACGCGGCGTATACAGGGGGTTGACATTCACCACCACCAAACCAGCACGTAACGCTCCGAATAAACAAATGGGATACTGCAACAAATTCGGCATCATCAGGGCCACCCGATCACCCTGTTTAAGTTGTAACTCATGTTGCAAATAGGCGGCGAAAGCACGAGATTGCTGCTCTAGCTTGCGATAGGTAAGCACCTGCCCCATATTAATAAACGCAACTCTATCGGCATGCTTAGTGACCCCCTCTTCAAATGCATCGAGCAGCGTTTGATAACGCGAAGAGTCTATTTCTGCAGGCACATCCTTGGGGTATCGATTTAACCAAACCTTATCCACGCAGCTCTCCTAAACATTTATATTCCATTAATTATAATTTGCCAATTTGGCTTATTGTGAATTTAATAATGCACTGACTCAACGAGCCGATTAGACTCGACGCGCCAAATTTCAAACGATTGTTTCACGGCAACCTTGGAATAACAATATTTTAACAATATGGAGATAAATTTAGATCGAAAACAGTGAAGCAGTTCAAACAATCGTTTGAATATAGTTGTTCATCAATGCTGCGCAAGCCGCAGAGTTTTGCATATGTAAATGATGGCCGCCGACCAATTCAACTATAGATAATTGGCTAAACCAAGTTTGTCGCTGACGGATAAATTCGGCGCTCAGCAAAGGATGTTCTTGTGCCGCAATCAACAAACAGGGTCGTTGAATTGACTGACAAATTTGTTTTGCTTGCGACTCACTAAAGCGCAGGGGAGAGCTCAATTTCAGCTTGGGATCATGTCGCCAATACCATAAACCCTGGCTCTGCTTGGTGGCTCGGGTAACTAACAGCCGACTATTTTCCTGACTCAAACCATTGCTTCTTGACCGCAATCTAATCGCCTGATTTAAGTCAGTAAACCCCCTGACCGACATCGGTCGATGGCGTTCACGAATAGCGTCAGTCAGATGAGTCGTCGTATTTGAGATCGGCAAACTCAAAGGCCCCAAGCCGTCTATCGCAATCAGTGCCAGTAAACCTTCCCCAAAAGCGGCAGCATAAGTACTCGCCACCAAAGCACCTAAAGAATGGCCCACCAAGATGATAGGCTTGTTTAAATTCAATTCGCTTAAAGCGCTAAATAGATCATCCACATAGTCAACAAAATGATAGTGACCTTGGCGATGTGGTGAGTGACCATGGCCGGGGAAATCAAGAGCAATACAATGATAATCAGGGAGCGACTGGAGCAGAGGAATAAAACTGGCGGCATTGTCCATCCAGCCATGAAGCATCACCAAGCAAAATGGGCTATCTGCGGTTTGCTCAAGGTAACAAAGCTGGCTTATTGGTAACTGGGATTCAATCAACATGCTGACGGGTATGTACTAGGCTAAGCGAACAAATCGATGCCAAACATCTCATTCACTTGCTGACGTTTGAGTTGATTCGCGACATCCTGATAATGAGACACAGCGTGATCAGCACTGCCTTGAGCATGCTCATAACGTAGTTTTTCAACGCTTTGTTCATCCATTCCCGCCCAAGGTACCACGCCTTTAGTGGCTTTCGTTGCCACACTGAGTTCGGTGCCCGCGACTCGTTGCTGAGTTTTCGATTGCTGCGGTATGGGCTGGCCAAGGCCCTGTATTTTCACGCTCATCGTCCTTTTGTTTAAACTCTACCGGGAAGCTTCTGCCAAGTGACTTTATCGCGAAGATAAACCGGTTCGGCTTTCTCTGCACTCACAAGGCAGCGATTGGCAAATGCCCACTGCGCATATACAAGCATATCTCGTGCCGAAGGGTAAAGTACTGAATCGAGTCGCTCTGCGCCAGAAAATTGACCCGATAATAAAGTTTGATAAGTTTGCCAGCCAGTTCCGACAGCGGCTCCCGGTGTATCGCTCGACGTCATTAACTCAGGCTTAATCACCTGCTCTTCTCCTGCTAACACCATTAAACCATCGCTGAGTTGGTATTGGCCCCAATAAATTTCCCCCATACGCGCATCAATAGCAGCATAACAAGTTTGAGACTGATGTTGCTGATAAGCGGCTTGCGCCATCGCCTGTAAAGTGGAGACCGCGATCATCGGCTTATCGGCACCAAAGGCTAAGCCCTGCGCCGTAGCGACACCAATGCGTACTCCCGTAAAACTGCCTGGACCACGACCAAAGGCAATAGCATCAAGCTGTTTCAGGCTCGCGCCAGCCGCTGCTAATATTTGCTCGACAAAAGGCAAAATCTTTTGGGTGTGATCTCGAGGGCTGTATTCTTGCTGACTATAAATTTGTCCCTGCCATTGCAAGGCGACGGAACAATTTTCAGTCGATGTATCTAAAGCGAGTATATTTGCTGTCATGTTTCCTCAGCGTTATTTTTTACAAATTCTAAAACTTTTGACAGTTCTCTGGTTCGGGGCATAGCCGGTAGGCTGCTAATAAACAAGGCACCATAATCACGGTTTACCAAGCGATTATCGCAGATAATCACCACGCCATGATCCGCTTGGGTACGTATCAATCGCCCCACGCCTTGTTTAAGGCTTATCACGGCTTGCGGCAAATATACCTGACGAAAAGGATCTCCGCCACGTAAACGACAATCCTCACTTTTCGCTTTCAATAAAGGATCATCGGGAGCTGCAAACGGTAGTTTATCGATAATGACACAAGACAGTGCCTTGCCTGGAACGTCAACCCCTTCCCAGAAAGTGCTAGTGGCAACCAACACCGCGTGGCCATCGGTGACAAATTGGCTAAGCAACTCTTGTTTACCAGCCTCGCCCTGCACCAATACCAATAATTCGGTACGCTGACGTAGCTCCGTCGCAACCTTTTGGATCATCCGATGACTGGTACACAAGAAGAAACATCGGCCTTGATTGGCTTCTATCACTGGCGCTAATTGATCTAACATGAGCTGTTCTGAATTATGTTGTTTGGTTTCGGGAAGATAACGAGGCACACATAATAAGGCTTGCTTCTGATAATCAAAGGGGCTATCCAATAACATACTCTCTGCATCGCTCAAGCCCATTTGAGTTTGAAAATGCTCAAAGTTACCATCAACTGCAAGCGTTGCAGAGGTAAAGATCCAGGCCGCTTCGCGTTGCTTAACTTCATTCATAAAACGTTCAGCAATATTGAGCGGGGTAATGTTTAAGGTAAAATGTAAGCGAGACGTTTCGTACCAATAGCTATAGCCCGTTTTATCGACGTCCATCACCTTCTCAAATAACAAACGCATTCTCGCTAAACGCTCAAAGCAACTATCCGCAAGCTCACAACGAGACAGCGCTAACTTTAACACTTGATAAACAAAATCCATGTCTTCATGCAAATGACGCATCATTTCAGCAAAGCGGCTTTGTTTAGCCAATGGACGCCACTCGCCTCTATCACGCAAGCCTTCGAAGGCTAGTCGGCACTCTCGAATGCGTTGTTCCAACTTCTTAGCCGCTTTGGACAACTGCGCCATGTCACGCAATTCGGTTTTATAGCTCAGCTCGATGTCTTTGCATAAATCTAAGATCTGCCGACTGGAAAAATGCTGACCAAAATAGCTGGCTGCAATATCAGGCAGCTGATGTGCTTCATCGAAGATAAAGGCATCGGCTTCAGGGATCAATTCACCAAATCCGGTTTCTTTTACCACCATATCGGCAAAAAACAAATGATGATTCACCACCACTAAATCTGCTTCTAGTGCTCGATTTCGTGCCTTCACTAAATAACAGTCTTTATAAGATGGGCAATCACGGCCAAGACAATTATCATTGCTGCTGGTAATCAGAGGAAATACATCGGAGCGCTCAGCAACCGGACCTAAATCACCAATATCTCCAGATTCACTGCCCTGCGCCCAGCGCTTAATTTTCACTAACTCGGCCAAGGTTTGGCGATCTTGACCGCTACTGTAGTGCGAAAAGCTATTTAGCCGTTCAATGCACAAGTAATTGGAACGTCCTTTTAATAAAGCCACTGATTTAGCGTAAGCCAAAGCCTTTTGCATTTTTGGTAAGTCTTTATTAAACAGCTGGTCTTGTAAGGCTTTGCTTCCGGTGCTGATGACTATTTTTTTGCCGCTGTCCATCGCCGGAACTAAATAAGCGTAGGTTTTACCAGTGCCGGTCCCCGCTTCAACCAACAGACTGGTGCGTTGCTTAATCGTTGCAGAAACAGATTCAGCCATTTGCTGCTGTTGGGGACGAGGTGAAAACCCTGGGATGGCTTGAGAGAGCAGTCCGTCGTTGGCAAAGTAGTGCTGTTTCAATCTAAATTCCGGTAGGCAATAGTCGCCGCAACTATACCAGCCCACAAACCCTAGACCAAACCTTGAGACAAAAATGTTAGTCAAGGAGACTGCTTCGGACTAATTTTACTGCCCAAATCCCTTAACGTTTACACCGCGATAACAGAGCATGGCCGCAAGCAATATCCAATAAAACCGTATACGCTAGGTCGCCGTATGTCGAATTGAGCTGAATAAAAATCACACTCGTAGCTAAGCCGTCTCTAAACAAACAGATCAATATCATGCTGTTCATCCTCGTCAGGTTTTTTCTTATGCTGACTTGGCACGGCTTGGGATTTAGGCCGAACTTGGATGTCGTTATGGGCCGATAACTTGCTTTTCTTTTCCACCTTCGTGGTACGCAATGGTGGCTTTTGGCCATCAGGCTTCGCCAGCGGCCTCGGCAAAATGGGTAAAATCGCATCTTGGCTCACGATCGTTCTCCTATAGACGCTCTCCACCTAATTATCGGCTATTTTTTGCACAACTTGAACTGTTTAACAAAAACTGTGGAAAAAAGGTTGCAATTTAGCGCTAGCTTGGTAACTTTATGGGCAGAATTTGCCACTAAGGCAAACTAACGTTGACAGGAACGTAACATGATTTTTAACCAAATGAAGCATCACCACCACCATCATCCAGAGTAAGCTTCAGGCGGTTATCAGCTGGGAGCTTATGAATAGCTTCCGGTGGTAGAATATAAAATATTGTAAACCCCCGGAAGGTAATCCTCCCGGGGGTTTTTTAGTTTTATAATTAGGGACATAAACATGACAGAGCAAAAACGACTACGCATCGCCATCCAAAAATCCGGACGCTTAAGCGATGATTCTCAGGCACTATTAAGAAGCTGCGGGATGAAGATCAACCTTCGTCAACAACGCCTGATTGCCCACTCTGAAAACATGCCCGTCGACTTGTTACGGGTTCGTGATGACGATATTCCGGGCTTAGTCATGGATGGCGTGGTCGATTTTGGCATCGTGGGGGAAAACGTACTTGAAGAAGAAACCATGCTACGTAGTGCTAAAGATGAGCCTACCGACTGCGAAGTATTAAAACGTTTAGACTTTGGCGATTGCCGTTTCTCCATCGCAGTGGCTGAAGAATTTGACTACACTGGCCCACAATGCCTGGCCAATAAACGCATCGCTACCAGCTACCCTGGGATCTTAAAACGCTACTTAGACCAACAAGGCGTCCCCTTCTCAACTTGTATGTTAGCCGGCTCTGTTGAAGTTGCCACTCGTGCAGGACTCGCCGATGCCATCTGTGACTTAGTCTCAACTGGTGCCACTCTTGAAGCCAATGGCTTAAAAGAAGTCGAAGTGATTTACCGCTCTCAAGCCGTACTAATTAAGTCTAAAAACAAACTCAGTGACGAACACCAAACACTATTAGACAAGCTATTACTGCGCATGCAAGGCACCATGGAAGCCAAAGAAAGCAAATACATCATGTTGCATGCACCGAAGACCCATCTCGAACAAATCGTTGACCTACTGCCAGGCAGCGAGCATCCCACCGTATTAGCCTTAGCCGGCGATGAAGAGAAGGTGGCACTCCATGTGGTCAGTACCGAGAATTTATTCTGGGAAACCATGGAGAAGTTAAAAGCCTTAGGAGCGAGCTCTATTTTAGTCATGCCAATCGAGAAAATGTTGAGATAAAAGCCATGCAAACGGTCATTTGGAATCGCTTAACTACCGAACAACAGCAACAAGTCTTATCGCGGCCAGCGGTCAATAGCTCGCAAGATACTGCCGCGATTGTCAGCGACGTGATCAATACTGTGCGTCGCCAAGGTGACCAAGCGTTAATTGCGCTTGCCACTAAGTTTGACAAGACCACGCTGTCGCAAGTTCGTGTGAGCCAGCAACAAATCGATGCTGCTGGAGATAATTTAAGTACAGAGTTTAAAAGCGCCGTCGCCCAAGCGAAGGCCAATATCGAAGTATTTCACCAAGCACAGAAGCCGCAAGGCTTTAGTCTGGAAACCCAAGCAGGGGTGCGCTGCGAAATGCACTACGCCGCCATTGCTCAAGTCGGTTTGTATGTTCCGGGCGGCACCGCGCCACTGCCCTCTACGGTATTAATGTTGGCCATTCCAGCCCAAATAGCTGGTTGTAAAAAGGTAGTGCTCTGCTCACCGCCGCCGATTGCACCAGAAATTCTATACACCGCCAAACTGTGTGGTGTTGACGAAATCTATTCAGCTGGCGGCGCACAAGCGATTGCCGCGATGGCCTATGGCACCGAGAGCGTGGCTAAGGTCGACAAAATTTTTGGCCCCGGCAATGCCTTTGTGACTCAGGCCAAGCAACAAGTAAATACCGACCACGCCGGCGCCGCCATCGACATGCCCGCTGGCCCCTCGGAAGTATTGGTGATTGCTGACGAACAAGCGAACCCCGCTTTTGTTGCCGCCGACTTACTGTCACAAGCAGAGCACGGGCCCGATTCGCAAGTTATTTTGGTGACCACCGCTGAGGCGCAAGCGGCGGCAGTGAATCAAGAGTTAACACGTCAACTTAGCTTGCTCAGTCGAACTAATATTGCCGATCAAGCCTTATCGCACAGCACTGCGATTGTGGTCGACGATTTACAACAAGCGGTTCAAGTGAATAATCTTTATGGCCCCGAGCACCTGATTGTACAGACCGAGCAAGCTCGCCAGCTATTACCCCAGTTAGAAAATGCCGGCAGCATCTTCTTGGGTGAGTGGACGCCAGAATCGGTGGGTGACTATGCCAGTGGCACCAATCACACCTTGCCAACCTACGGTTATACCCGGACTTATTCAAGCTTAGGTACCTTAGATTTTATGAAGCGCTTCACTGTTCAAGAATTAACTCAACAAGGCTTAAAAGACTTAAGCGCCGCTGTCGTACCGATTGCCGACGCTGAGGGGCTCGATGCCCACCGCCGCGCCGTCACTATCCGTTTAGGTGAGGAGCAATAATATGTCAGTCTCATTATTAGCCCGCAAGAAAATTCAGGCGCTGGTTCCCTATCAAAGTGCACGTCGCATTGGTGGCAGCGGTGAAGTCTGGCTCAACGCCAACGAAAGCCCAGAGGTAAGTGATTTTAACTACGACGGTGACCAGCTCAATCGTTACCCAGAGTTTCAACCAGCAGCGCTGATTAACGGCTATGCCGCTTATGCCGGGGTTTCGCCATCACAAGTGTTGGCCAGTCGCGGTGCCGATGAAGCCATTGAAGTGCTGATCCGGGCCTTTTGTGAGCCAAACCAAGACAGCGTAGTCATTTGTAGCCCAACCTATGGCATGTATTCAGTGAGTGCCGAAACCATCGGGGTTGAGGTAAAAACCGTCGAATTAGATAGTGATTTTAACCCTGACTATAGCGCTTTGGCAGCAATAGACAGCAAAATCATCTTTCTATGTGCCCCCAATAATCCGACCGGTTCTATGTTAGACCACGCCAAACTCAGTAAGGTGTTAGAGGCACAACGCGATAAAGCACTGGTGGTGGTTGATGAAGCCTACATTGAGTTTTGCGCAGAACAAAGTGTGCAGGGTTTACTGACCGACTTCGACAACTTAGTGATTACCCGTACCTTGTCAAAAGCCTTTGCCTTGGCTGGCCTGCGTTGTGGATTTACCCTCGCCAATGCGGAAGTGATTGAAGTGATGAGTAAGGTGATTGCACCCTATCCTATTGCCCGCCCAGTGGCCGAAATTGCAGCCAAAGCCCTGACTACCGATGGGCTAAAAATCATGCGCGAGCGAGTAGCATCCTTGAACACGATCCGCAGTCAAGCCGTGGATGAATTAAGCAGACTGAAGATTGTAAAACAAATTTTCCCTGCCACTGGCAACTACATTTTGATCCGTTTTGACGACTCTGCCCGCATCTTTAAAGCACTGGGCGAGCAAGGCATTGTACTGCGAGACTTTGCCAACAAACCGCGTTTAGACAATTGTATTCGAATGAGTATTGGTAACCAGCAAGAAGTGTCAATTACACTGAAAGCGATTCAAGGATTGGAGCGAAGCTAAGTGAGCCAGGTAAAACAAAAAATCTTATTCATCGACCGCGATGGCACCATGATCGACGAACCCATCACCGACAAGCAGGTTGATAGTGTAGAGAAAGTAAAACTGGAGCCTCAAGTGATCCCGGTATTACTCAAGTTACAAGCCAACGGCTATCGCTTGGTCATGGTGACCAATCAGGATGGCCTAGGCACCGACAGCTTTCCAGAAGCTGATTTTCACCTCGCGCAAAACTACATGATGGACATTTTCGAGTCGCAGGGGATCCAATTTGATGCAGTACTGGTTTGTCCGCACTTTGACGCCGATAACTGTAGCTGTCGCAAACCCAAACTCGGCTTGGTCAAAGACTACCTGAAAAGCGGCGTGATTGATTTTGCCAACTCCTACGTGATTGGCGACCGCCATACCGATATGCAGCTGGCCGAAAATATGGGACTGGAAGGTCTGCAATATCAACGGGACGGCTTAAACTGGCCCACCATTGAAAAGCGGCTCACCCAACGGGGCCGTAAAGCCAGCGTTGAGCGCAATACCAAAGAAACCCAAATTAGCATTGCCGTCGACTTAGACAATGCCGGTGGCAGCCAAATTGATACCGGCCTTGGTTTCTTCGACCACATGCTCGATCAAATCGCCACCCACGCCGGCTTCCAGCTCAATTGTAAGGTCATCGGCGATTATCACATCGATGATCATCACAGCGTAGAAGACACCGCAATCGCACTGGGCCAGGCTTTAAAAGTCGCCTTAGGCGACAAGCGGGGGATTGGCCGTTTTGGTTTTGTGTTGCCCATGGATGAGTGTTTAGCCCAATGCGCCTTAGATTTAAGTGGACGAGCGCATTTGGAATTTAAAGCCGATTTTCCACGTGCCGCGATTGGTGACTTTGCTACCGAGATGGTGCCGCATTTTTTCCGCTCACTGAGTGATGCGATGGCCTGTACTCTGCATCTGGAAACCACTGGGAAAAATACCCATCACATGGTTGAAGCGCTGTTTAAAGTCTTTGGGCGGGCGCTAGGCCAGGCGATTGTTAAATCTGGCGATGCATTGCCAAGTAGCAAAGGCACCTTATAGGTTAAGGAACAACAATGAATGTAATTATTGATACCGGATGTGCCAACCTTTCATCGGTAAAGTTTGCCGTAGAACGCTTGGGATTTCCGGTCACGGTCAGCCGTGACCCTCAGGTGATTCTTGCCGCAGACAAGCTGTTTCTACCCGGTGTAGGTACCGCCACCGAAGCCATGAAAAACTTAGCCGATCGAGAGCTGATTGACTTAGTCAAACAAGTGAAAAAGCCACTTCTAGGGATTTGTTTAGGCATGCAAATGCTGGCCGAATTCTCCATTGAAGGCGGTGCGAAAGAAGCGCTGGAACCCGTTCCCTGTTTAGGCCTGGTACCCGGCACCGTAAGCTTAATGAAGCCTAACGCAGGCCAACGCTTGCCACACATGGGGTGGAACCAAATTCAGCCTAAAACTGGTCATCCGCTGTTTAAAGACATTGAAGCCGGCAGTTACTTCTACTTCGTACACAGCTACGCCTTGCCCGTTAACGATGCCACCATTGCCCAGTGCGATTATGGTAACGCCTTTACTGCTGCAGTAAACAAAGACAACTTTTACGGTGTGCAGTTTCACCCAGAGCGCAGCGGTCAGGCCGGTGCGCAATTAATTAAAAACTTCTTGGAGATGTAACATGATCATTCCTGCTTTAGATCTCATCGACGGAAAGATTGTGCGTTTGTTCCAAGGAGATTACGCGCAAAAAACCATTTATGGGGACGACCCGCAAGCCCAGTTTTCGGACTACCACAGCCAAGGCGCTGATTGGTTACACCTAGTCGACTTAGATGGTGCTAAAGATACCAGCGCTCGCCAACTCGACGTAATCGCTCAGCTGCTTAAAAACACCCCCGCAAAAATTCAGATTGGTGGCGGTGTACGCAGTGAGCAAGACGTAAAAGACTTACTCGATGCGGGCGCAGAACGAGTAGTGATCGGCTCCACTGCCGTTAAACAGCCACAAGTTGTGGCGCAGTGGATGGAAAAATACGGCGCCGAGCACATTGTGCTAGCACTAGACATTAACATCGACGCGCAGGGCAACAAAGTGGTCGCGGTATCGGGCTGGCAAGAAGATAGCGGCGTGACCATTGAAGAGTTAGTGGCAATTTACGCCCCGGTGGGCCTGAAACACGTCTTATGTACCGACATTTCTAAAGACGGCACTCTCGAGGGTTCAAACGTCAGTTTATACCGCGAGTTATGTGCTCAGTATCCAGATATTCAGTGGCAAAGTTCTGGTGGCATTGGCAACTTAGATGACATAGCAGCCTTAACCGACACTGGTGTCGCTGGGGTGATTGTTGGCCGAGCGCTGTTAGAAGGCAAGTTTACCGTAAAACAAGCCATCGCTTGTTGGCAGCAAGGAGGCAATAATGCTCGCTAAACGAATAATTCCCTGCCTAGACGTCAAAGACGGCATGGTGGTTAAAGGCGTGAAATTTCGAAACCACGAAATTATTGGCGACATCGTGCCACTGGCGAAACGTTACGCTGAAGAAGGCGCCGACGAACTGGTGTTTTACGATATTACCGCCAGCTCTGATCAGCGGGTGGTGGATAAAAGTTGGGTCAGCCGTGTTGCCGAAGTGATCGACATTCCCTTTTGTGTCGCCGGCGGTATTAAAACCATCGAAGACGCCAACCGCACCTTGCAAAACGGTGCCGACAAGATCTCGATTAACTCCCCTGCTTTAGCCGATCCAAGTTTAATTACTAAACTGGCCGACAAATTTGGCGTGCAGTGCATCGTGGTCGGTATCGATTCTTACTACTGCGAAGAAACCCAACAATACCAAGTGAAACAATTTACTGGCGATGAAAAACGCACCGTGACCACCACCTGGAACACCTTTGATTGGGTGAAAGAAGTGCAAGCTCGTGGCGCTGGCGAAATTGTACTCAATGTCATGAACCAGGATGGGGTGCGCCAAGGTTACGATTTAGAACAACTCAGCCGAGTGCGTGAGATTTGTCATGTGCCCTTAATCGCCTCTGGCGGAGCCGGCGAAATGCAGCATTTTAAAGACGCCTTTAAAATTTCCGACGTCGATGGCGCACTCGCCGCCAGCGTATTTCATAAAAGCATTATTGATATTGGCGAACTCAAGCAATATCTCAAACAACAACAGGTGGCAATTCGACTATGAGCCAATTTGAACAGTTAAACCAACAAATCGATTGGGACAAAGTTGAAGGCTTGATCCCTGCCGTGGTACAAAACGACCACAGTGGTCAAGTTTTGATGCTCGGCTATATGAATTCAGATGCGCTAGCAAAAACCCTTGAAAGCAAACAGGTCACCTTCTTTAGTCGCAGCAAACAGCGACTGTGGACCAAGGGGGAAACCTCAGGTAATGTGCTTCAGCTAAAAAGCATCAGCCTAGACTGTGACCAAGACACCCTACTAGTGGCAGTAGAGCCGATTGGCCCCACCTGTCACAAAGGAACCCAAAGCTGTTTTGACGGCCACAGCGAGCCGAAGCTTACCTTTATTGCCCAACTGCAAGCGGTATTGGCTGAACGGAAGTTAGCCGACCCAGAACAAAGCTACACCGCGAGCCTATTTGCTCGCGGCACCAAACGGATTTGCCAAAAAGTCGGTGAAGAAGGCGTAGAAGTGGCGCTAGCGGCCATGGCCAACGACCGCGAAGAACTGGTCAACGAAAGCTCTGATTTACTCTATCACTTGCTGGTATTGCTAGAAAAACAAGAAGTCGGTTTTGATGAAGTCGTGGCTTGTTTGCAGGCTAGGCACAAGTAACTTTTTTATGATTTAACCTTATAAAGCCTCTATTAAAGAGGCTTTTTTGTTTCACTTGATTGCTCATCGAATCAGACTTTACGAGTTAAATACTCATTATTTAATCTTCTAAAAAATAGCGATAACAATTACTTAGTAGGCTATATCCAGAACCACAATTGATTAATGACGATGAAATAATAAATTGCCGCTGAAAGATACAAAACCAGAGATGAAAAATTGTAATACCATGCTAATTTTATATCTTTGCTGCGCGCATGACGCTTAACCGCTCATCAACTAAGGGGGGGCTTTTAGCTCTTTATTTACAATCACTATAGCGTAAGTGATAATGCGAGCACCGTAAGCTTTATCCCGTATTGCTGGTCCGCAGCCTTGCTCCACGAGCTTATGGTCCAAATAGCGAACACTCATTTTTCTAAAGACTCTCGTCGCTATCCCCCAGTTTAAAAATAAAGAACATTGTTATCGAGGCGAGAGAATTTAAATTAATCATGATTGTTTATCCTATGAGGTGATTAAGCTAATACCAAGTCATACGCTTCCGTTGCTAGTGACCGTCCTATCACATCTCCGGTAACTGCTGCAAAGTAACCCACGGTTAAGCCAATACCACTAGCCACTAGCCACTACCCACTACCCACTACCCAGCCAACAGATGTAGCGAACATCGCAATCTCCAATAATGATGATGTTACAGTTAAGCCTGCTGCTATGGTAATAATCCCATTTTTAACCGCAACAAAATTAGACAACTTAGCCATTGTAATTGGAATACTCAAAGGGATATGACCGATCAGATATTAACGACTATACCTTGGTTGGCCTGTTTAACTAGCTGACTGACGCAATCTTCCCTATAATAGCCCCACAAAATACGGCTACTAGTCGCCTAAAGCCAACTTTGGCTTAGGTATAACTGTTTCAAAAAGCCACCCTAAATTGAAGACTAAAGAGAACTTACCATGAGCGATATCCCTCCTTGCCCTAAATGTGAATCAGCCTATGTTTACCAAGATGGTTCACTACTTATTTGCCCAGAGTGCGCGCATGAGTGGAACCCAAACGAAGTAGCAGTGGACCCTGATGCTATTGTATTAAAAGACGCGGTAGGTAACCTATTGGCTGAAGACGACAAAGTGACCTTGATTAAAGATCTAAAAGTGAAAGGCTCTTCTTTAGTATTAAAAGTAGGCACCAAAGCGGTGATTAAGCGCTTTGTGGATGCAGACCACGACATCGACTGTAAAGTAGATGGTCACGGCAGCATGATGCTGAAGTCAAAGTTCGTGCGAAAACAAAGCTAAGAAATTGAATCACCAAGGTTAAAAAAACCTGCATAAGCAGGTTTTTCTGATCTCTGAACTATCCGACATAATGCCAAAAAGTCGATTTAGATCAATATGCTAGCAAGCTCATGTGGCTAGAGTAATCACCAAGTTTCCGCCGATGAGACCTTGTCTAGCCGATGCAGCAACCACGCAAGATGGTTTATACATCACGGTAAAAAAATAGCTTGGTAAAATGATAATGATTAAAGTCCTTTGCTTCGGCGACTCCAATACTTGGGGCTACTCACCTAAGAATGGTCAACGCCTCCCCCTTCACGCGCGCTGGCCAGGTGTATTAGGCAACTTACTCGGTGACAATTTCCAGGTAATTGAGGAAGGTCAGCCCGGCCGCACCAACTACCGAAATGCCACTGAATTTGGCTTACAGCGCGGAATTGAAGCGCTGTTAGAGAAAGTCTCTCAGCAACAACCACAGTGGCTGGTGATGATGCTAGGCACCAATGACCTATACCCAGCCTTTGAGCTAAGCGCTGAGCAAGTTGCCGCAGATCTGCAGCGTATGATTGTTGAATTACGAACGCATTGCCTAAGCCTGCAGATTGCCGCTCCATATGTATTCGTGCTAGCGCCACCCACGGTCAATAACAACGGTAATTTTGCGAAGTACTTTCGGGGTGCGAGTGAAAAGTCCAAGCAGCTAGCAAAGCATTATCAAGTCGTGGCCAAATCACTTGAGTGTGGATTCTTAGATGTAGGAAAACTGGTAATGGTTGATCCTCAAGATGGGGTTCACCTGAACGGCGCTGAGCATCGAGTGCTGGCAAGTGCTGTGGCCGACAAATTGCGGCAATTGATATAGTAGCGACCTCTTACCACTTAGCAGTACAGCATAAGTCAATGGCTGCCGAACAGACTCATTTGCGCTAAAATCATTGACGTTTTATGGCCAAGCAAGGCCCTTATTTTGTTTTCCTAAACACGATATTATTGAGGTTTAGGTTGGAAGGAAGATTTATGCTATTTGTATGTTCCGATATTCATGGCGACCATCAAGCTTTACAGCTCACCCTAGCCGCTTTTGAGCGCAGTGGCGCTTCGCATTTTATCTGTTTGGGGGATGTACTCAATCACGGACCGCGTAATCCGCTCCCCGAGCACTATGCGCCTTTGGCGGTAGCAGCAGATTTAAACAAAATTGCGGAACGTATTATTGCAGTACGTGGTAATTGTGACAGCGAGGTCGACCAAGCCCTGTGTGATTTCCCCTTGTTAGCCGACTATAACCAGTTAGTACTCGGTAAGCGTAAGGTGTTTCTTTGCCATGGCCACCAGTACGGACCAAACAAGCTGCCGCCTTTGGCTGAAGGCGACCTACTCGTAAGCGGCCATAGCCATATTCCACAAGCGAGCCAAGAAGGCTCTCATTTTGTGCTTAACCCAGGTTCTGTTTCCATGCCGCGCCAAGATTGGCAGGCCAGTTATGCACTAATCACCGAGCAGCAATTGCTCGTTTGCAGCTTAATTGATAACAAGCCCCTAATCACTTGCAACTTGAACTAGGGCAATTGGGCGTAGAATAAAAAATACCTCTTGTATCCATAAGGGCTCGTATTACACTGAGCGGCACACAACAATGGCTTGATAACTGGTTCAAATAGATTGGGAAGTAGATGGATAAAAAATTAACCTCAAGACAGCAAAAAAGCCTTATCACCAAGAAAAAACTCTATAACAGTGCCTTAGCTTTAATGAATGACTCGAATATCGAAGACATTACCATCAGTCATATTTGTTCGAGTGCAGGGGTCTCGGTAGGCTCCTTTTATAAGCATTTCGCCACCAAAACCGATATTTTTGTCGAAATGTATGATCAAGCGGATGATTTTTTCGAAGAAAAGTATACCGTTCAGAAGACGACTAGCACCACCAAAGAGGCTATTCTTGAGTACTTTGAAACCTACGCTCAATACCATCTGAAAGTCGGTTTACAGACCGTAAAACAACTCTATACCTGCAATAATAAGCTCTTCATTATGAAAGGCCGCAATATGCAAAAGTTTCTGACCTTGATCATCCAACAAGGACAAAAAAACCATCAGATTGACGAAACGACAAGCGCTGAAAGATTAACAGAGTATCTTTTCATTTCGGCACGCGGACTCATTTACAACTGGTGCCTTCATGATGGTCATCTGGACTTATCAGCTGAAATGAACATTTATATGCAGCGCTTATTAAAGTCGATTGCTGCTTAAAATGCGACAAATTGGCCACCTTTATTTTGCTTATAAAGGTGGCTCAAAAAGTAACATAGCCGCTATATGTTCCTTGCTACTTCATAAGCATCCCAGATCGCATACATAATATTTTGTACCTGCTTTGCATCCCCCAGCAAGTAGCTTTGCGGCAGCTCATTTCGCAAGGACTCGTAAAGATTACGTTGAGAATTATAACCAACCGCCAAAATCGCCGAATCCGCAGCCAGAACAGTTTCTTCACCATCGGAATTCTTCAATACAAAGCCTTGCTCAGTAGCCCCGGAAACCACGCAATTGGTCAGTAATTCGATATTCTTATAAGCCACTAAGTCCCGTAACATGTCTTCGTTCGCATGACATAATGGCCCTCCAATGGTGAGTATATCGCCTTGCATTTCCACCAATGAAACCTGCTTCCCTTGATCGGCCAACCATAAAGCCGTCTCACAACCAACTAGACCGCCGCCAATAATCAACGTCGATTGCCCCGGATCTTGATGACCAAGTAATACATCTTCAGCCGAATACACATTGGTTGCAGCATCAATTGCAAATGTTCTAGGTGTTGAACCGGTTGCAAAAATCACAACATCCGCATTTTGTTCAATAATCATCGCCTTACTTAATGGACTATTTAAATGCACATCTACTTTGAGATCTTGCAGCTCAGCTTGATACCAGTTTGCCAAATCATGATCATCTTCTTTAAAATCTGGTACCCCGCCCGGAATTAAGTTCCCGCCCAAACGCGATGCTTTTTCGTAAAGCTTAACCCGATGGCCGCGAAGAGCTGCAACCCGGGCCGCTTCGCAGCCCGCAGGGCCGCCGCCAACCACCAACACACTTTTTTGCTGATCGCTGTTCGTGATCGCATAGTCTAACTCTCGGCCACAGGCCGGATTTACCGCGCAGGAGATAACCGCATAGCTGGCCAATCGACCCATACATCCTTCTTGGCAAGAAAGACAAGGGCGCACCTTATTGAATTTATCGGCTCTAATTTTGTTGGGTATCTCTGAATCGGCTAGCAAAGGACGCCCTAAGGCAATAAAATCAGTTTGCCGTTCACGAATGGCTTGGCTTGCCAAATCAGGGTTTTCCATTCGCCCTGCCGTAATCACCGGCACCTGAAGTACTTCTTTCAAAATTTGATTATAAGGCAGGTATAAACCCTTCTCTTGGTACATTGGTGGATGTGCCCAATACCAAGAATCATAAGAGCCAACATCTCCGTTAAAAGCATCATAACCAGCGGCTTCTAAAATTTTAGCCGCTTCGATCCCTTCTTGAATATCTCGACCTTTTTCAACAAATTCTTCATTGGGTAAACCGCCCTTACACCAATCCTTAATAAAACTTTTGATGCTATAACGCAGTGACACCGGATAATCTGCCCCACACTCCGCCTTAATCGCTTGAACAATTTCAATCGCAAAACGAAGTCGGTTCTGCAAACTACCACCGTATTGATCAGTCCTTTGGTTAAAAAATGATATCGCGAACTGATCGAGTAGATAACCTTCATGGACCGCGTGAATTTCAATACCATCGAATCCGGCTTTTTTGGCTATTGCCGCCGACTCAGCAAATTTACCAACATAGCGATGAATTTCTTCTATGCTTAACTCCCGACACGTTACCTCGGGCAACCAACGATGTGGAATGGGTGATGGCCCTACCGCCGTATTTCCAACGATCGATGGAATACTCACACGACCGAAACCCGCCGATAACTGTAGAAATATTTTCGACCCATAAGCATGGATCCGCTCAGTCATCATCTTCGCGGTTTTGACAAAATTAAGCGGGTTTAAGGTGGGACAAGGCATGGAAGGTAAAGCGCATTTTTCTATTTCATTTTCAACCATGGTTACACCGGTAATAAGCAAGCCAGTACCGCCACGAGCCCGTTCTACGTAATATTCAACGCCTCTCTCATTAAACGAACCATCTGCGCTACATAAGCCTCCCGGCCCCATCGGCGCCATAACAAATCGATTTTTTATTTCTAAATTACCAATTTTAAAGGGTTCAAACAGGATCTTGTGATGTTCTTTCATGAGAAAGTTCCTCGAGTTAAAAAACAAAAGTGAACGCGTTCACCGAATGAGTTCACTATATATGTGTTCTTTGTTTTTTAATCATTATTTTTTGATTAACTGCAATAAGTTTGGAATAGATCAATAAACCATCGCCGGACTAAAAGCGTTTACAAAAAATTAGAGAGGAAAAGCGACACTGATCGCTGCTTTTAAGCAAGGGCAGCTTAGAACAAAGCCATGCCCTCGCATTGAAAATCTACATCCATTGCTGATTAGGCAAACAAAAAATACAATTTTAACTGTAAAAAACGCTCTCAAACGGTCGCATAAGAGTCACAGTGAGCCTCTTTCAACACATCGCTAGCGCGCTTAAACCCATGGACACATTGCTCGACTTACTATCCTCGATAACCGATGCCAAATACGCCGCCTTCACTTATTGCGTTGTAGCCAAGGCTAAAAATCAAATGACGGCTTGGCGCGTAGCGCAAGCCTAACTCTGCGCCCCATTTTTTTTCGATATCAGTTTGCCAAGTCGGCTGACAATCGCGACACATCGGCGTAATACCACTGGTATAGTGAATACTTCTTTCCAGCATGGCTCCACCGCCATAGATACTAAAATCGTGGCTTAGACTATAACTCAAGCCCAGCCTCAGCATTGTTGAGTCTTGCTGCGCCTCTGCTGGTTCACTCACAAGCAATGATTGTTGTTTCGACTTAGCATACCCAAAGTAGTAGCCCCAATTGGGATAAGCTCGGTCATAATGATTCAATGACAGCGTCACCCCCAACATCGGTTCGGAAACCTGCAAGTAATCGAGATAAACCGCCGACCAGGGCTGGTTTATGACTTCAATCGCTTGAGACTGAGCCATCGCAGGAGTCGTATTAGGCAGCACAACAAGCAATACCAGACCCCTTGTAATCAGTTTATTTAAAATACTGCTCTGAGAAGAAAACGCCAATATTTACACCTTTCATCAACAACATCCGTGTAAATATAAATGTCGATATATAAACCGATAATCGGTGAGTCGGTCAAATCAAAAAGTCATCAAAAATGGCACAAGCCTATACCTAGTCGCTAAATACATTTACAGTAGGCTAGTTACGGACAGGCTAGCCATTGATGCTGCATGAGTCGCGCTAATGCAGACCATAGTTTTATTTTAAGCTATTGATTAAATTCACGACTTGACTATGCTGAGAACATTAAATCAGCTTGAGGATGTCTCTATGTTTCAACTCACTGGCCGCAAGGTTATCGGTATTTTTCTGGTGATAGTCATCATCAATTATGTTTTTGCGGTAATTTGGAGTAGTGAGCCCGACCGTATCGACCTAAATAGCTACATGAAAGAGCAAGCACTGGCAAACAATGAACAAGTTGTGACGGGCTATGCGACATCAACCGCTTTGATATTTGTCGCTGAAACCTTATTAAATAAGTCGGGTGGCTACCTTAGCAACGACAAGATGCCACCGAGTGTTTTCATGGATAATATGCCCAGTTGGGAACTTGGCGCTTTAAACCAGATCCGCGATTTGTCACTGATCATGCGTAAAGATTTTAGCCGCTCTCAGGCTCAGTCAGAAGAACACCCTCAACTAAAAATCGCCCAACCAAAGTTTAATATCGATCATACTAGCTGGCAGTTTCCCAGTGCCGAAGGTGAGTACCAAGGTGCGATTAATGCCTTGCTCAAATATCGTAGCCAACTCGCAGACCCAAAAGATCCAAACGCTCAGTTCTATGCAAGAGCAGATAATCTGGTGAATTGGTTGAACGAAGTGCAGTCTCGTTTAGGCGGCATGTCACAAAAACTCTCAGCGTCAGTGGGTAGAGAGCGGATCAATACCAGCCTCGCTGGCGACGAAGGTGCCACTCAGTCTACGTTTGCGCCCTCAGAGTCTCGAGTCAAAACTTCTTGGTGGAAAATTGACGATGTATTTTACGAGGCGCGCGGTGAAGCTTGGGCCTTACTACATTTTTTCCAAGCGGTAGAAATCGATTTTAAAGGTGTATTGGAGAAGAAAAATGCCACCGTTGCGGTTCGCCAAATCGTTCGCGAGTTAGAAGCAACACAAGAGTCAGTATGGAGCCCAATGGTGCTAAACGGTACCGGTTTTGGTTTAGTGGCAAACCATTCGCTGGTCATGGCAAATTATGTGTCTCGTGCTAATGCCGCGATTATTAACCTAAATAACCTTCTCACGAAAGGCTAAGCCCTCTTCTAAGTAGAGCAGCGTTGCTTCACTGCTCTACTGCGTTTACACTTTGTTAACTTTTATTTTTTGGATAACATCATGGATAAACAACAAGCTATTGAAGCAGCCACCTTTCGTCAGCTACTGACTCATCTCGATCAGCATAAAGAAGTTCAAAATATTGAGTTAATGAATCTTGCCGATTTCTGTCGCAACTGCTTAGCCAAGTGGATGGTTGCGGCGGCCGAGGAACAAGGCGTGACTCTCGATTATTCCAGCGCTCAAGAAAAAGTCTACGGCATGCCTTATGCTCAATGGAAAGAGCATCATCAACAACCGGCTACCGAGGAACAACTGGCAATTTTTAACGCGAAACAAGCCGCAAAATCTTAGCCTCAACTGGAGCCCTATTAAAGAAGCCTATTGCAATGAACCGCGCTTAAGTTCGGTCCGTATATAAACAAACACAATTGTTCATTTGGTGACTTGAATGCCTAAATCGATCTTAATAAAAAGTAAGTTAGGCCATAATGCTAAGGCGCTAATTTTATTGGGTTCGTTATTGGTATTTGCGGCAATAGGCACTCTTTATGTACCAGCCGTGCTGGTTTCCTTAATCGCATCTATGTTGTTTTTTCTTGCCTATTTGGGCATTCGAGTGGGTCTCGCGAAGCTATTTCAACCCGTGTATTCAGTGGTATTATGTTACGACCACCTACAATTTCACCATCGTTACGGGGGATGGAGCCTTCCCTGGGGAAAGTTACAACGGATCGATATCCCTCGACTGCACGATGGGCTCAATTGGCAAGAGATGAATTATGTGGGATTGCGACTAACCGACCCAGACTATCTACTGGATACCTTATCGCCTCGCCTCGCCGCCCACCTACTCACCGAACAACGTAGCGCGCTCCTTGCGTCTTTACGACGCAGCTGCGCCCATTGCCAAGACAGCCAGGTGAGTGAGCATCTAATTGAAGATGACTACTACAAATCGGCGAGTGGTAAGATTTACACTGGATTAACTGGCATGTTTGCCAATCGCATGAAAAAACTCAGAGAATTAACCGGCTACGATCTATTAGTCGACCAGAGTATTTTAGACCGTGAGGCGCAAGACTTTGTAGTACTGGTAAGACGTTATAAAAGCCAAGCCCTACAAAGTCGCGACGGTTAATACCTGGGTTGATCACTACCTTCCACAGTACGAAGTAACTTTAAGCTCCACATATATTGTTCTGGCGAGCGTTGAATGAGTTTCTCGACTTCTTGATTCATCCGTAAAGTATCATCGGCCACGTCAGCGCTTGGATAATCTTGCATGGGTGGATGAATATAAAGTTTCACCTTATGTCGTTCACTATCATAACCAGCATAAATCGGTATCACTTTAGCACCACTTAACTTAGCCATTTTACCAAGTACAGGTAGCGTAGCTTTTTGGGTCGCAAATAATGGCGTCATCAGGCTGGCGTCTGGACCAAAGTCTTCATCGGGGAGGTAAATACAGCCGTAACCAGCACGTACCGCTTTAATTAAGGTTTTAATTCCGGCATCACGTTCAAAAATTACGCCGCCAAAACGAGTCCGTTGTTTGGTCATAACCCAGTCAACAATGGGATCACCCGTTTTTTTAAACATGGTGCACATCTGATGACCGCGGGTACAAAAATAGGTCCCTAAAAAATCTACCGGGTAAGTATGCGGTAACAAAACAATGAAGCGCTCATTATTCTCCAACAAGGCTTGAATATGTTCTTCGCCATCGACCTCGATACGATTTTGCAAATATGCCTTTGAGCGAACGCTCATTTCACCAAAACCTAAAATCAATTGCGCAAAAATCTGCACATTTTTTGCCATCAATTGTTCGCGCGCTGGCGCGTCCATATCAGGAAAACAAAGCGCTAAATTGGTGTCAGCGATGGCACGACGTTTTTTCAGGGCTTTTAAATTAAAAATGCGTTTAGCGATGGCAATCGCGCAACGGTCTCGTAACTTAACGGGGACGAAGGCAAACAATAAAATAAGTCCGCCAAGCAGCCAAGTGCCCCAATATTTTGGGGCTAACCAAGACCAAGAAAAAGAAATGAAAAACGCTTGTGAATCAAACTTTGCCATATAGCTATTCGCGCAACCCTGAAGCTAATCGATACTGCGCGTCAGTTTACTTTGCTTCGCAACGAAAGCAAGTCAGCAAATTGGCTCAGCCTAAAATTTGGCATGGTTTGTTTCAATACCCATCGCAACAAAATGGTCTAATTGTGGAGACATCAGCAAAGGCTCATCCTGCCACAAGATAGCTTCACGCATCTTGTCTCGTGCCTTAACAACATAGGATTCTGATTCTTTGGAACGCAACCAATGCTCCTTACTTGGCCACTGCGAATACGAGATCCAAGTCCCATCAGAGGCCTTATGTAAGCGCGAGCCCAAGGCACCACATTTATCGACATTAAAATGAATAATTTCCGACCACCCCTCTTTGAAAGATTGAATATGTTGTTCATCTAGTTTCCAACGAAACAATACAACAAACATTGGCACCCTCCTCTGTCACTTATTTATTCAATCAGCACATTCTCATACTATGGTGAAGACTAGTCAGAAAACTCAAGTGGGCTAAGCAAACTCTGCAACGCAGTTATCAATTAATTGCATTAATTCTAGTTTACGGCTTGGGGAAGCATAGCTCGCTTGCACCGCCGTTTTTGCAAGGTGGGTAATTTGAGCTTGCTTCCAATCAAAGGTTTCAGCGCAAGCTTGCATATTTTCCAACAAATAGCCGCCAAAATAAGCAGGGTCGTCGGAATTAATGGTAACCGCTAAACCGAGTTCAAGCATTTCAGGCAGAGGATGGTCGGCCAGCGCTTCAACAACTTTTAATTTAACGTTGCTAAATGGGCAAACCGTTAATGGCATCTTCGCCTCAACCAATTGTTGAACCAATTCAGCATCTTCTAAACAGCGAACCCCATGGTCGATGCGCGACACATCCAGCAGCTGCCAAGCATCCTGAACATTACTCGCGGGCCCTTCTTCTCCCGCATGCGCTACCCGCTTTAGGCCCAATTGCTTCGCTTGCGCAAATACGCCTTTAAATTTTTCTGGAGGATGGCCTTGCTCACTAGAGTCCAGCCCGACACCAATAATATGTTGAAGATATGGTTTCGCCGCCTCTAGCGTCGCAATGGCTGATTCTTCAGATAAATGACGTAGAAAACACAATATATACTCACAGCTAATACCAAACTGCTGCTCCGCCGCTAGCTTCGCTGCCACCAAACCGTTAATCACCGTCCCGATATCAACGCCCCTATCGGTATGAGTTTGTGGATCGAAAAACACCTCGCAATGCGCCACGTTATCTCGCTGACATGTTTCGAAATAAGCCCAAGCCAAATCAAAAAAATCTTGCTCCGTTTGTAATACATCAGCACCTTGGTAATACAGATCGAGAAATTCTTGAAGATTATTAAAGTTATATGCCTGCTTTAAGGCATCAACCGACGCATAGGGCAAGCGCATATTATTTCGTTCGGCTAAGGCAAACATCAGCTCTGGTTCTAAACTGCCTTCAATATGCAGGTGTAACTCTACTTTCGGGATTTTTTTAATCAACTCAGAACGATTCAACATCTAATGACTCCTTTTTGCCTAGCTTAACAAATCTTTCCAAGCTGTGAACTAACAAACCGTTTCACATCTGTCGGCTAAGCACCTAAATAACTATCAAGCAGTTAAATAAAAACTGGTTTTATTTGATTGATTTTATTGAAAATATAAATGCAGCATGGGTCTCTCACCAGAATCCAATTGAGAAATAACTTGTTTACCGCAATTAATCTTACAAACCAAAACCCGGCTTCTCTAGCGAAGGCCCGACTAGAGAGTCAACTTCCAAGCAATCGTTCAAGCAATGGCTTAGAGGATAGTTCTCAAGCAAATCATCTTTCTTCATCTCTTTTGATCGCGTGGGAGTTGGAGTAGCTAAAGTTTGGTATGTATTGTTTAAACAGACATCGTTATATCTAAGTGACTTAAGATCGGCCCCACCGCCAGCACTTAAGCTACATCAACATCGATTCGCCTCCCAAATTAAAAATGTCAGACCTTGTTCAATCCACGTAAGCTTAAATAAACGTTGCGGCGGAGCCACTTTTGTTAAGCCACAGAAGATTATTTTCCTAGACGCTCTGCAAAATAAGAGCCCTGATGGGTTGCTTGAATTTATCGCATCTCTCTTATCCCGGCAAACACTGGCCCAATATAAGCTCACAAATATTTAACATTAGTGATTTTTAGCTAGCCCTAAGCTAGCCCCCTAAGTTACTCTGAATCATAGATAATATTGCTAATGAGAGATGATGATGAGCAAAGCAGTTATTTGCGACATTGATGGTGTACTACTGCACGATAACCAACTAATCGAAGGTGCGAAAGCCTTTATCGAACGCTTACTCGCACAAAAAACTAAACTCGTTATTTTAACTAACTATCCAGCGCAAACTCCGCAAGACTTACAGAACCGTTTCCAAACCGCAGGGGTCGAAATACCCGAGAACTGTTTTTACACCTCTGCGATGGCAACCGCAGACTTTTTGAAAAGACAAGAAGGTAACAAAGCCTATGTGGTTGGTGAAGGGGCCTTAATTCATGAACTGTATAGTGCAGGTTTTACCATTACCGATATCAATCCGGATTTCGTAGTGGTCGGTGAAACCAAAAATTACAATTGGAATATGATTCAACATGCCGCCAAATTTGTCGCCGACGGCGCGCAGTTTATCGCCACCAATCCAGATACCCATGGACCCAATTTAACACCCGCCTGTGGCGCGCTGTGTGCTCCCATTGAACGCATGACCGGACGCCAGCCTTTTGTTGTGGGTAAACCCAGTGCCTGGATTATTCGAGCAGCCTTAAATAAAATGGGCGCTCATGCTGAAGAAACTATGATTATCGGTGATAATTTACGTACCGATATTTTGGCTGGGTTTCAAGCTGGCCTCGAAACGATTTTGGTCTTATCGGGCGTGAGCACTGAGCAAGATATTGATGTGGTGCCCTTTAGACCGAATTATATTTTCCCAAACGTTGCCGCCATCGACATCCTATAAAACGATAATTAAGGTATAAATGGATATTTCTTTACTTATCACGATTACTTTTTTGGCGGGTTTTATCGCCCACCTAGCACATTTACCACCACTAATTGGTTTTTTGGCGGCTGGTTTTATATTGCATAATATGGGTTTTGAACAAAATGAACTCATTTCGACCTGTGCTGATTTAGGGGTTACTCTGCTACTCTTTACCGTCGGTCTCAAACTCGATATTAAAACTCTCTTCAGACGTGAAGTTTGGGGCACCGCAAGCGCTCACATGCTAAGTAATATCGCGATATTTGTTGGCTTATTATCGGCTATAAAATGGCTCGGGATCACGAGTATTAGTGAACTCTCCAATACTGGTATTTTGGTATTAGCTTTCGCGCTATGTTTTTCCAGTACCGTGTTTGCGGTGAAAGTACTGGAAGCCAAAAGTGAAATGAACGCACTCTACGGCCGTGTTGCGATTGGTATTCTGATTATGCAGGATATCTTTGCGGTGATTTTTTTGGCCGCTACCACCGGTAAAGTCCCAACCTTGTATGCACCGCTATTACTATTACTGCTACCACTACGGCCGGTGTTATACAAACTTCTCAATCGCGTCGGTCATGGTGAGCTGCAGCTGGTTCTTGGTTTTTTTCTAACCTTTGTATTAGGTGCTAAATTATTTGATCTCGTCGGATTAAAAGCTGATTTAGGCGCTCTTATTATTGGCATGTTACTGGCTGGCCATCCAGCCGCCAGCGGTATGGCGAAAGCACTATTTAGCTTTAAAGAGCTGTTTCTGGTTGCGTTTTTCTTATCAATTGGACTATCCAGTGAGCTTAGTTTTGAATCCCTCTATATCGCATTATTTATCGTGCTAATGCTGGTATTAAAATCGGCGTTTTATTTACTATATTTACTACTATTTCGATTACGCTCGCGAACCTCGTTTCTCGGTGCAATGAGTTTGGCAAACTATAGCGAGTTTGGCCTGATTGTGATCGCCGTGGCGGTCCACAAGCAATGGTTAGATAGTTCATGGATGGCAACCCTCGCCTTGGCCGTCAGCATGAGCTTCTTAATCGCGGCCCCAATTTATAAAAATGCTGATATTATCTATCAGCTATTTCGACCTTGTCTGAAACGACTACAACGCACAAAATTGCACTTAGAAGACCAACCGATTGAGCTTGGTCAAATGCAAGTGGTCATCTTGGGCATGGGCCGGATTGGTGAAGGTGCCTACGATATGTTGCAACAACACTACCCTGATTTAGTATTAGGTATCGATACCGACTTGGAAAAAATTGAACATCAAATCGAAAGTGGTCGCGCGGTAATACAAGGGGACGCCACCGATTCAGACTTTTGGGAAAAATTAGCCCCCTCCCAAGACTTAAAGTTAGTTCTTCTTGCAATGCCTCATCACCACGGGAATCAGTACGCATTAAAACAACTTAAAAAGGGCTCTTTTACCGGTAAAATTGCCGCAATAGCCCAGTTTGCAGACGATGCTGAAAAACTAAAGCATCTCGGCGCCGATGAAGTATTCAACTTATATAACGAAGCTGGAGCGGGCTTTGCAGAGCACGTTCAATCACAACTCATTAATGATAATAAATCAGTAGAGCAAGACCCAAAAAGTAGCTAGAGATATGTAAAAACGGACAGTTTGTTACAATTTCGTTGTTTTCAGGCTTTTTTTAGCAAAAAAACTGATTCAGGGCTTGCAATAATTTCTGATATTGGCAAATTGAGAGCAATATTTGAGTAAATGGCGAAGCACCATTCACTCGAGGGTAAACACAAAGTAGTTAAGGGAAGAGTATGTGTTCCATATTTGGAGTTCTAGATATAAAATCTGATCTCAGTGTATTGCGTAAGCAAGCACTTGAGATGTCAAAACGTTTACGCCACCGTGGCCCCGACTGGTCAGGTATTTACACATCAAAAAATGCCATCTTAGTGCATGAGCGTTTATCTATTGTTGACGTAAATACTGGCGCACAACCTCTCTACAATCCCGAGAAAACTCACGCGCTTGCCGTTAATGGCGAGATCTACAATCACAAAGATCTTAAAACTCAACTCAATGTCGATTTTGAATTTCAGACCGAGTCCGATTGTGAAATCATTTTGGCCTTATACAAAGAAAAAGGGGTTGAGTTTTTAGATGACTTAAACGGTATCTTTGGTTTTTGTTTGTATGATGCAGAACAAGACGCTTACCTAATTGGTCGCGATCATATTGGGATTATCCCCCTATATACGGGCTACGACGAGCACGGTAACTTTTACGTAGCCTCAGAAATGAAAGCACTGACACCGATTTGTAAAACCGTCAGCGAATTCCCTCCAGGCCATTACTTGTATAGCAAAAACGGCGAGCCCGTTAAATACTACAAACGCGACTGGATGGACTACAGCAATGTAGAAAACAACGATGCCAGTGTAGAAGATCTAAAAGTAGCCTTAGAAGCGGCGGTGAAGCGCCAGTTAATGTGTGACGTTCCATATGGCGTATTACTTTCTGGCGGTCTGGATTCTTCGGTTATCTCTGCGATTACCAAAATGTACGCTGATAAGCGTATTGAAGATAACGATAACTCTGAAGCTTGGTGGCCACAACTACACTCCTTCGCGGTTGGCCTTGTCGGTTCTCCCGATCTTATCGCCGCACAAAAAGTAGCCACACATTTAGGCACCGTTCACCATGAAATTCATTTCACGGTTCAAGAAGGTATCGATGCGCTACAAGACGTTATCTACCATCTAGAAACTTATGATGTCACCACTATTCGCGCATCAACTCCAATGTACTTAATGGCACGTAAGATTAAAGCCATGGGTATTAAAATGGTATTGTCTGGCGAAGGTGCCGACGAGATCTTCGGTGGCTATCTGTATTTCCATAAAGCGCCCAATGACCAAGAGTTCCACGAGGAAACGCTGCGTAAACTTGAAAAGTTACATATGTTCGATTGTAACCGAGCCAACAAGTCTCTTGCCGCTTGGGGCATTGAAGGCCGTGTTCCCTTTCTAGACAAAGAGTTTATGGATGTGGCAATGCGCATTAATCCAAAAGCCAAAATGTGTGCTGGTGACAAGATTGAGAAGCATATTCTACGTGAAGCTTTTGAAGGTTATTTACCCGCAGAAGTCGCTTGGCGTCAAAAAGAACAGTTCTCTGATGGTGTTGGTTACTCTTGGATTGACAGTTTAAAAGAGCTGGTTGAGTTAGAAGTGTCGGATAAAGAGTTAGAGAATGCGGCCTTCCGTTTTCCAATTAATACACCCGATACTAAAGAAGCCTACTTCTACCGTTGTATCTTTGAAGAACACTTCCCACAGGACTCTGCAGCAGAATGTGTGCCCCATGGTAAGTCTGTAGCCTGTTCAACGGCTGAAGCGATTGCTTGGGATGCAAGCTTCGCGAATAATGCCGATCCTTCAGGTCGTGCGGTACTCTCGGTACACAACGAAGCTTACTAAGCTGTTTTAGACTTTAATTGCTTCAAGGCAAACAAAAACCGATGCGCTTGCATCGGTTTTTTTATCGTGAAAAATTACTCATTTTTATTCAGCCATACAAGCAACATAAGCCGTTGTAAAAGCAATTTCTTGGAAGGCTTTAAGACCCGTAGTGGAGAAATCTACAGGCATTGGGTTATCTTTAAGAACCTGTTTTGATTGTGTCGCCGAAATCAACACCACTTTAAGCTCACTAATCAACTCAATCGCAGCTTCTAGTTTAAAACCAACTGCGCCGCCAGCAAACTTACCTTTCATTGGCCGTTGCTTAATTGCAACAACTTCTACTTGATAATCACTCATTAGCTTCGCAAAGGCAAATTGAAACTCTCGAAGATCTTGGGTGCTATTAATGTTAGCCAGTGTTAATCGTCGCGCACGGCAATCAGGGATTAGAAACAAGCCATCATCGAGGCTCAATAGGCTAACAATTACTTCATTACTTTTTATTTCTACGCCACATACTTTCATATTCATACCCGTTAAAAATAGACCGTGCAATCAGTTTATTGCACAAAAAAGGCCGCTAAGCGACCTTTTATCGGTTCGCTGTGCAATATTAAAATGGCATTTTCATACCAGGTGGCATTTGCATGCCACCGGTCACTTCAGCCATTTTGTCTTTGCTGGTTTCTTCTACTCGGCGCACCGCATCGTTGACAGCTGCTGCAAGCAAGTCTTCGATCATATCTTTGTCATCGTCCATCAAGCTGTCATCAATCTCCACTCGACGCACATTATGGTTACCTAACATAACTACTTTCACTAGGCCCGCGCCAGCTTCACCGGTCACTTCCATTTTGGCGATTTCTTCCTGAGCGCGCTGCATGCGATCTTGCATTTGCTGCGCTTGCTTCATAAGGTTGCCCATTCCGCCTTTAAACATAACTGTTCTCTTCTCTTCGGTTAGTTATAACTTCGACATTACATCTAGATTAATGTCGAAAATCAAGTTGTTCAGTGGTATTTAACGCTTTCGCCGACTAATTGTGCGCCAAAACGTTGTTGTAAAATTTGAATGTTAGGATCCGCGAGTAAACGCTGGGTAGCCGCTTCGATATTTTGGGCGTGTAATTGCTGTTGCAATTCAAGAGGGGTCTGTTGCTGACCATCCTCTCCAATATTAATCACCAACTCTATCGGTGCTTGCAAACTGGTACTCAGCTGCTGCTTAAGTTCTGCAACAGAATTTGGTTTCAGCAAATTTTTAAACTCGGGCTTGAGCAATAGTTGCACAGCATTTTCGTTTCGTGAATAAAGAGTATTTATCGCGATTTGACGCGCAATGGGCCCTAAGTTCATCTGGCTGACCATATTGGCCCAAGTTTCATCGTTGCTGCCAATAAACACCGGAACTTGAGCTGCAAGCGCGACCGTTTGTTCTAGGACTTGCGCGGTAGCGTCTTGCACAGTTTCAGACGCTTGAAGGGGTTGAGGCACTGGCGAGCTGGCTGCTACAGACTGAGAGGCGCTCGCCTCTTCAGACTTTTTTTCAGTTTTGCCTCGTCCGCGTAATTGACTGCGTAACTGTAGTAGCGAGGCGGTGTCTTCCGCACCAACCGGAGTCGATGATGATGAATTTATTGGATTGCTTTGCCTAGCATCAGAAAGAGGCTGAGCATATTCGGCAGCATAATTCAGATCAGGCTCGGCTGGTTGCTGATCCATTTCAGCTAACTGCGCATAATAGCTATCATCCACTGGCGGTTGCTGCTCGGTCAGCGGTACCGCTGACTGGCTTGGCTCTGCTGCTAAAACCGTCGGCTTATTCACAACAGCACTTGTTGATTCTGACAGTGAATTATTGGTAGCTGGTGCTGAATGTTGCGATTGTTTGTCAGTCGCTGGGCTGACACTTGAACTTGATTCAGAAACCGAGTCGACCTGCATTGCCTGCTGCGTTATTGGAGGGCTTGAACTCGGTGCATCACTAGACAGTTGCGCCTTTAATTTCGCAATACTTTGTTCGCGTTGTTGTACTCGAGGTTGACCAGTGATCGGTGTTGCAAGCTCACTCACCGCCGAGCTTTGAGTCGCCGGAGTCTGTAATTGATAACCTTGTTGTTCAGCCTGCGCCAAAATCTCCTGCTGCTCTTTGACTAAACTGCTATCAGCAAGCGCTGAATTATCGGGGCCTTGTGCGACAGGCTCTCGCGACGCTGCAATCCCCTGCTCCGCAGGTTGAAAAGCCAACATCCGTAACACACTCATTTCAAAACCAGTTCGAGGATTAGGAGCGTAGGCTAAATCCCGTTTACCAGTAATCACTATTTGATACAAAAGCTGTAACAATTGCGCATCAACCTGTTCGGCCAACATTTGAATCGTTTCATCCTGTTGACTCGCAGGCAATACCTGCGCCATAGCTACATGATGAATTAATTCAGCAAGTTGTTGATGTAAGTGCTCATAGTCGGGAGACATGCTGGCCAACTCAGCAATTTTATTGAAAGCCGATTCACTTTGGCCCGCGACTACATGGCATAATAACTGCCGTAATTGATGGGGATCGAGTACCCCAAGCATATCTAGAACTTGCTGATATTCAAGCGTTTGCTCACAAAGCGCCAGCGCCTGATCAGTCAAACTTAAAGCATCTCGCATACTACCATCGGCGGCATGTGCGAGTGCATTCAGTGCTGGTAGCTGATAACCACGTTGTTCCGCATCCAAGATATGTGCTAATTGACCCGCGATCTGCGGTTCACTCAAAGCTTTTAGGTGAAACTGTAAGCAACGAGATAACACGGTCACCGGCAACTTCTGAGGATCGGTGGTTGCTAATAAAAATTTAACGTGTTCCGGAGGCTCTTCCAGCGTTTTCAACAAAGCATTAAAGCTATGTCGAGATAACATGTGCACTTCATCAATCAAGTACACCTTATAACGACCTTTCGCCGGGCTATATTGCACGTTGTCCAACAGTTCGCGGGTATCTTCAACTTTGGTCCGAGATGCCGCATCAATTTCTAACAAGTCGACAAAGTTACCTTGGTCAACCTCGATGCAATTACTACATTGTCCACAAGGCTGAGATGAAACGCCCAGTTCACAGTTAAGACTCTTGGCAAACAAACGTGCAATAGTCGTTTTACCCACACCACGAGTACCACTAAATAAATAGGCATGGTGAAGACGCTGCTGATCTAAAGAGTTAATCAAGCCCGCGAGAACATGCTGTTGAGCAACCACCTGCTGAAAGGTTTTCGGCCGCCATTTTCTTGCCAGTGCTTGATACTTCATGAATGATACTTTCCTATTCGCCTTCAAACTCAACTAAGCAAGTTGATTCTACCCCAAGGGTGGTTAACTTTTGCGATCCCGGTAAGTCTATCAAATTAATCACAAAAGCCGCATAGTTAATCTCTCCCCCTAAGCGCCGAATCAATTTTACTGCGGCTTCAGCAGTTCCACCAGTCGCTATCAGATCATCGACTAATAAAACCTTATCACCGGGTTCAATTGCATCGGTATGGATCTCTAGCGTGTCCATGCCGTATTCAAGCTCATAACTTTCACCAATCACTGCTCGGGGCAACTTTCCAGGTTTACGTACTGGAATAAAACCAACACCAAGAGCTAAGGCGAGAGGTGCGCCAAAAATAAAGCCGCGTGCTTCAGTACCAACCACCTTGGTGATACCCAGATCTTTAAAAGCTTGATGCCATAATTCAATGACCAGAGCAAAAGCTTTAGGATCTTCAATTAAACTCGTAACATCCCGAAATAAGATCCCCTCTTTTGGGTAATCAGGTATGGTAATAATTGCATCTTTAATATAGTCGAGGTTAATGCTGCTCATGTTATATTCCATTTATCAAAAAAAAACGCCCAAACAATGGTGGGCGCTATTTATAATTTTTAATTATCTCAATTTGACAGGATAAAGCAACGAACAGAAACCGCAAAAATTGCTGCAGTATTAGCCAAATATTTTAATTAAAGACAAACTCAATGGTAGTGTCGGTAACAACAAAGCTACCACAAAACCTAGTAAATAGAATACGTTATAACTTTCTTTAAATTGATGATCCATCAACACTTTTCCCAAAAATTAAACTCAAACAACTTTGATCTAGATCAATTATACTAGAATCACACGCCGTTAAACACCCAAATAAATTATGGAAATAGCTGTCATCGACTCATTTACCCCTCATTAATATCTGTAGCCGTAAGGCCTATGAAACGCTAGACTGTGCGCTTTTGACTGAAGGTAAAATATGCGTGTAGTTCTCGCCCCAATGGAAGGTGTCGCTGATGCGTCAATGCGACAACTATTATCCAGTTGTGGTGGCTACGATTGGTGTGTGACCGAATTTATTCGCGTTACAAATATGCTATTACCTGACAAAGTCTTTTATAAGTATTGTCCTGAGCTCTATGACAATGGTTACATTGACCAGCAAACGCCAGTAAGAGTTCAACTGTTAGGTCAACACCCCACTCCGATGGCAGATAATGCCTGCCGGGCGATCGAGTTAGGCTCACACGGTTTAGACCTAAACTTTGGCTGCCCCAGTAAAACGGTTACGGGAAGTTGCGGTGGTGCATCAATGTTAAAAACCCCCCAGTCAATCTATGACGTGGTACGAGCGGTCCGCCAGGCAGTGCCCACTCTACACACCATTTCGGCTAAAATTCGACTCGGTTGGGAAGATAGAAGTGACTGTTTCGACATCGTGCAAGCGGTACAAGAAGCTGGAGCCGATGAACTCACCATCCATGCTCGCAGTAAACTTGACGGTTACAAAGCGCCCGCGCACTGGCACTATATAAAACAACTCAAACAACGTTATCAAATCCCGATTATCGCCAATGGCGAAGTTTGGGACCGCGAAAGTTACTTGCAATGCCAACACCACAGTGGCTGCGATGATGTGATGATTGGGCGTGGGGCCCTCACTATTCCAAACTTAGCCAAGGTAGTACGTGGAGAAGAATTTCCCTTAAGCTGGCAGGGTGTAATCGCCTTATTGCTCCGATATTCTGAGCACCAGATCAATCACGAGAAATCTAAATACTATCAAAGCCGGGTAAAACAATGGCTCCGCTACTTAGTCGGATTTTATCCACAAGCCGATCAACTATTTAGAGATATTCGTAGCCTAAAGGAGACCCCCTCAATCATTCAAGCCATTGAAGCCCAACACAAGTATCTGTAGCACAACCAAGCCACCCAATACTGATAGAATTAATATTTATTTGTATTAGATCAACAAATAGTGAATAAATGGGGGCTTATAAGTTTATAGGCTTTAGTTTTGATTCACATCATATCTCGAGAGTCAGCCCACTGTTTATACTGCTAACTCACTTTATTATTTGGGGTTAACCGTGGAAACTAGAGATTATCAGCTGCAATTATTACAGCAACTTGAGCAGTTAAAGTCTGAAATAATCTCATTTTTAACTGCCTCAGAAAAATCCAGCATGAAATTAACTGCAGACAAGTTGCAAGCAATGAGTAATGAGCAGTTGATCGATCAGGCCTTAAAGCTTCAATACACCGAACTAAATAATCAATTGAAGCAATTAAAAAGAGTAGATGCTGCTTTGTGCCAAATTGACCTAGGCCTTTATGGTTTATGCAGTGATTGTGAAGAAGTCATCGAGCAAGAACGTTTGGACAACGACCCAAGTACTCAGCGTTGTCAATGTTGCAGTGATAAACATCGACTATCAAGAAGACATCAATGCTTAGCGCTATAAGTACGAAAAGTGTCGCTTAACTGAGCGTCAGCACCACTTAAACAAAAAATCCGAAATAATAATCAATATTTCGGATTTTTTATGTCCTAATTTATAGCCAGCACTCAAGAAATCCCTCATTTCAAAACAATCTATTTATCATTTCGTTTATCTTTATCCAACAACAAAAATGCCGTTCAACAACGTGAACGGCAGGGTTTAGTCCCGAGAAACTAAAGCGCTCGCGGATTGCTTAGAAATTTAAAAATTGTAACGAACACCCGCGGCTAAGCGGTTGTCATCAGTCATTGCACCAGACACTGATTTAGAGCTACTGTCCTGATACTCGGTGTACAACAAGATGTCGTTCCAATCATACATGGCACCCACTAAACCAGTTTTTAATTCAGCAGCTGAATGTTTATCTTCCTGGTAGTTCCAGCCAGTGTATAGCTGTAAGCCCATGTCGAGAGTGTACATGAATACACCTTCATGGCCGTTTGCTTTATCCGATACACCATCAGCTGCGGTAAATTCAATATTGTTTTTAAATTCACCGTAAGTCACCGCCGCATAGATAGGACCTTGATTGTAACTAGCCGCAAATACCGCAAGTTTGATATCTCCGTCGTTGTTTACCGCAACTTTCTCAGCATCGGTGCGGTTCATTTGGTGATAAGTTGCCGCTAAATTCAAACCGAAATCAAAGTCATAAGATAGTGCCGCAGAATAGCTGTCCTTACGGCCTTCTGTTTCATCAGCAAATTGGTATTGAGCGCTAAGGTTTATGTTGTTGAAGCTGCCATTGTATTGCAAAGCATCGTTGGCACGACCAGTCCCCGTTTCACCAGATTCACCATCGTATAAACTCATGGCTGAGCCACCGTAGACCCAAAATACATCAGTTACGGCCGCCACCGTCGAATAAGTCGACCATTGCTTACCATAAGAAACGGAACCGTAGTCCTGATGATCAAAGGCGATAAAACCTAAACGATTGTAAAATGGTGCATCACTATCGCCATTTGGTGTATTCATACCATATTCTAGAGTCGCTCGTGCAGCAAAGCCATGGCTTAATTGACGAGAAAAGTTAAGGTTTACCCGTGAAGAATTATCTTCTGAACGCAGATCACGCTCGCCGTCTTTATTGGCTGACTCAAGCATCAAGTTGATTCGACCACCAACCGAGAATGCATTCTCACCGTCGTTGTAAAGCTCTTGTGCGGTCGTTGTACCCGCGGTGAATAAAGCTGGAATAGCGATAGCTAAAATTGTTTTTTTCATTGTTCCACTGCCTATTAAAGATGAATTATTAGCCTCTTCCATGACCCATTCTTACATCCTACGAATGGTATCCCTGAGCAGTGAAGTCCATCTCACGAGCAATATATTCACCTATAAACAGAACAAATTCAATATATTTACAATATAAATTGAACTTTTTAAAAATTAAAAACCAATAAATAAAATAAATATAATATTTAAATCTAAAGCATTGTGAACACCTAAAAACCATATAAATAACAACATTCATCTATCGGTTGAAGGCTTACAAAAATCAATCCATCCATCGATGGCCTCATCATCCAGTGATGAAAAACGCCAAGCCCAAGCTATCTTCAAACCTTGGAGCCAATTAGCGCTTTGTGTTCAATTTTTATTTAACATGAAATATTATCCATCACAGCTGGAGATATGCGCTTGAGTGAAACCCGCGAACCACGATCAAACAATGATTGAGTACTGAACCAGAAAAACGATTAAATCCAGCGACTTCGACTGTGCTTTTTAGTTCTCTAGTGAGGCTTACTTCGGCTTGAAAGCGTGGGTCGAGCACTGATTCACCGAAAACAACCACAACAGCAACAGCAACAGCAACAGCAACAGCAACGCAGCAGCCTAACAAGCTCAGCATTATAGAAATAGCGAGAAGATAAAAGGGAGAAGGTAGAAGGTAGAAGGTAGAAGGTAGAAGGTAGAAGGTAGAAGGTAGAAATAGTCCAGCAACAAGACAAGAGAAACAAATACAAAAAAGCCCGCCGAAGCGAGCTTTTCATCAGGACTAAACACGCAAGGTGTTTAAGACACTAACACAACTTAGAAGTTGTATTGAAGAGCCATTTCCCAGTAGTCATCTGCACCAGAAAGACCATTAACTTTGTACTCAGCCCAAGCTTTCATATTGCTGTTGAACGAGTATTGAGCACCTAGTTTAAATGCATCAGCTGTATCGATGCTTTGAGTTGTAGTAGAGGTGAAATCAGCATCTTGAGCAGCATAACCTGTGTACAGTTTCACAGCATCAATAGTGTAGGCCGCCACAAAATCATAGCCTTGAATGTTATCAAGACGATAAGTTCCAGTTTTACTAGTTACATCAATGTTATCAAGATCAGACTTAACATAAGCAGCACCTAAGTATAGATCGCCTAGAGTGTAAGCTGCTGATAATGCGAAGTTTTTCTTCTCTTTATCACCATCAAAATCTTCTACGTGATAACTAACATAAGTAGATAGACCAAGGTCTGCAAAGGTGTAACCAAGAGTACCAGCATAAGCCGAATCTAGTTTTAGAGGTGTTTCTATAGTAGTACCAGCTGAGTCAGGGTTACCAACTTCAAAACTAAAGTTATCGTTTTTGAACTGGTAAGATGCACCTACATAGAAGCCACCAAATTCACCAGAGTAAATAATTTGACCTTCTTGGCGACCATCTTCTACAGCAGTAAATGCCTCATAACCAGTGTTACCATTAAAGATATCGGTTGCTTCTACCGCTTTATAGAAAGCCGTATCGGTTTGACCAAAGATGACTGTACCTGCATCATCAAATTCAAAACCAGCGTAAAGGTGACGAGCATTGAATTCATCGCCATCTTTAGCACTATTTTCTGCAGCAAGCTGCCATTCGCCTTTGGCGATACCTGAAATCCCAGGAGCAATTTCAGACTTGGCATTAAAGCCCATACGAGCTGAACCAACACCATTAGTATCAGTACCGTCATCTTTAATTTGAAACTGCATGCGACCATATACGTCAGCAGATACGCCGTCTGCATCATATACGTTTGCAGCTTGTGCTGAAGCTGCAAATAAAGCTGGTATTGCTACAGCTAGAATAGTTTTTTTCATTTTCCTGTGCCTTCTTTAATTAATTAAACACTTATTCCTTAAATTCCCTGTGCGGCAGTGGTTTAGCACTGCACGAGCAATACATTAGCAAGCTGAAATTTTTTTGCAATAAAAAATTGAACTTTTATAAAATCGTGTAAATCGCTGTATCTACAACGATTTAAAGTGGTTAAACTGAATTATGGCGCGATATTCACCAATAAAATTGATAAAAGTGTGATCTATGCAACTTAGTGCTAAGATTGAATTTTTACCCCATTTGCAGCATTTTATGCCATACAGGGGATAAACTTGCGAACAAGCCTAGACAAAGCACTCCAATTTAAGTGGTTCACAACATTGAGATCTTCATGTTATCGGAAAAAAACAAACAAAAAATCCGCCTTTGGTATCGCACGCTTCAGGAGCAAAATTCAAATTTTGTGCCTAGAGCTGCACAAACTGCTTTGATTGCACAAATTTCCAAAACAATTGCTGGGGATATCAATCGCCACTCACGGATCCTATTAGCAGAGGCGGGAACCGGAACCGGTAAATCGTTGGCTTATCTATTAGCGGCAATCCCTCTGGCCAAGGCCCTCAATAAAAAAATTGTAATCTCCACCGCAACGGTGGCCCTACAACAACAACTCCTCGACAGCGATTTACCTTTAGTGCACCGCGCTGCCCACGGTGAGTTTCAATTCTGTTTAGCCAAGGGACGGCAACGTTATTGCTGTGCACATAAACTGGTTGCCGCCCTCGCCCCAGAACAAGGCTTAAGTGCTAAACACATAGAACTTTGCAAACAACTAGCAGTGGCCCTGCAACAAGGTAAATGGGATGGCGACCGCGATACTTGGCCAAAGCCAATACCGTGGCAATTATGGCAACATGTGGTGGTCGATGGCTTAAGTTGCTCGGTACAATCGGCTCGCCACCGGAGTTGCCCCTTTCATAAGGCCCGTAAAGGCCTTAAAAAGGCCGATGTGATTATCAGCAATCACAGCTTATTACTCGCCGATTTACATGCCGGCAGCGGTCATATTTTGCCACCCGCAGAAGATTGCATCTATATATTAGATGAAGCTCATCAATTTCCAGAGGTAGCCAGAGAATCCAGTGCCAACCATATTGCTTTAACGCAAGCCCTCAAGGAGTTAGCGGCCATTCAGCTGTTAGATAAAGAATTGTCGGCGCAACTAGACGCTTCTGCAATTGCCGCGACCAGCCTACAAGTCAGAGAAGCCTGCGCCGAGTTACAGCGCTGCTTCAATCAATTCAAAGACTTTGCAACCAGCAATCGAAGTCTATTCGACCCCAGCGGTCATTGGCGTTTCCCACTAGAGCAAACCCCCAGTGCGGTAAGTAATTTGGCAAAGAACTATCATCGCCAAGCCACCAAGCTCAATAACAATCTGCAATCCTATGCAGGGGTGATCCAGGAAAGCGTCGACAATAATCAACTCAAGTCTTCACTGGCCGAGGCTTTATTAAGCCGACTCAGCGTATTTCAGTACCTGACTGAATCTTGGGTTGATACCTTATATAGCTATGCCAATGACAACCAGCAAAAAAATTATGCGTTCTGGTTCAGCCTTCAAGACAAGGAAAGCTATATTTGCTGCTCGCCAATCGAAGTCGGGGGCTTACTGCAACAACTGCTGTGGCAAGATGCATTCTCGGTTATCGCGGTCTCTGCAACCCTGAGTGCCCTAGGCAAGTTTTCTTATTTCTTGCAGCAAGTAGGGCTGCAAAAACTCAAGGCCGAACAACTGATCAAACTCCCCTCTCCCTTTAATTACCAACAAGTCTCATTGTCGGTACCCAATGACGTGAGCGATCCTGACTCACCCAGTTTTGCCGCAGACGTTGCCCGTTACATCATCCGGGCCCAGCAGCATCAAGGCGGCATTTTGGTGCTATGTAACTCTTATCGACTAGTTTCATTGGTCGCAGAACAACTCGAGTCGGCAAAGATTGAGCACTTGTGGACCCAAGGAGAGTTGAGCAATCACCAATTGTTAGCCAAGCATCGCGCTTGTCGCAATAAACAGCAAACCAGTACCATACTCGCGACCATCGGCTTTAGTGAAGGGATCGATTTACCCGGAGAGTTACTCACCGATTTAATTATTGCCCGCTTGCCCTTTGCCGTCCCCACCGATCCGGTAATGGCTAGCCATGCAGAATTATTAGAAAGTCGCAATCAAAATCCCTTTATGCAGCTCACCTTACCCAGTGCCAGTCGAAAGCTGATACAAAGCTGTGGAAGATTAATGAGAAAAGAAAGTGATTCAGGTAGAATCACGCTGCTTGATAGTCGGCTCAGTTCTCGCCGCTATGGTAGCCAATTGCTGGCTGCTTTACCTCCATATAATAGAAGTGATAGTTAATGTTAGAATTGGGACTCGACTCCTCTGTTTTAATCCTCATCGTTGGTATCGGTTTAACTGCCGGATTCATCGACGCAATTGCTGGCGGTGGTGGCCTACTCACCATTCCGGCACTGCTCAGTATCGGCTTACCACCACATATTGCACTGGGGACCAATAAACTTGCCGCCAGCTTTGGCTCCAGTACTGCAGCATGGACCTTTTATCGAAAGCAACTTTTTAATCCGCTATTTTGGTTTTATAGCTTTGTCGCCACCGCGCTTGGTGCCTTCGCGGGTACCATGGTGGTCGATTTCATTAGTACCGATTGGCTCGAGAAATTATTACCCTTGGTGATCATGGCCACCGCCGTTTATACCGTGTTGAATCGTCAACAAGCGGATGGCCAAGCGGTATTGCCGCCGATGAATAAAAAGTTGAAACAGCAAATGAGTGTTCAAGGCCTGAGTCTTGGTTTTTATGATGGCGTTGCAGGACCTGGCACAGGCGCATTTTGGACGGTCTCTTCAATGGCCTTATATAAAATGAATATCTTGCTGTCTTCTGGTTTGGCTAAAGCGATGAACTTCACCAGTAATTTTGTATCCTTTTTAACTTTTGTTTATCTGGGGCATGTCAACTGGCTGATAGGTCTGGCGATGGGTTTCAGTATTATGCTCGGCGCGGTCGCAGGGGCTCATTCGGCAATTCATTTCGGTGCCAAGTTCATACGTCCAGTATTTGTCACGGTGGTGATGGTGATCGCAGGAAAACTCGCATGGCAAGCATGGTTCAGCTAGGGCTGCAACGCTTAGCTGATAAATTAAGACAACTCAAACAACAAGCGGAGCATCGTGATTTACAAGGCGATCGCAGCGCTTATGCAAAAATGGCGGTTCTAGATGAACGCTTTAGTTGTCGCAGTGACTTATTTTTTGACTACGTGTTGGAGTTGGAAAACGACTTATCACGTATCGCACGTCTGAGCGACATCAGTCAAGATGTAGAACTCATCAAACTATACTGCGATCGCTTTATTGGTAAATTTGCGATGTTGCAGAGTCAAATGAACAAGGCTTTAGCGCTGCAACAACGCCAACGAGCACCACAACAACAAAAAGTTATTTCCTGGCAAAATAAGCTGGATAAAATAATTCGTTCTGGTGATCGCTCGCAACTTCAAGAAAAATTGCTGCAACAAAAACAATTCGAGCAACAATTGGAGTATAAAATTGCCGAAAAAAGCCAACGACTTAATCGTAGCAATCCACAGACAGATACTGCTAGACTAAGCGCCGAGATCCTCAACCTAAAGAGTCGCTTAGGTGAGTGTCAGAAAACAACTTGGAAACTAGAACAAAAGATTAATCAAATTAAGTAAGCTGAACTAATCATAAGCAATATTGCTTACTCAGCTTAAATAGAATCACACTTTAAGGAGTAATTCATGCGATTCTTAGTAAAGGCGGTAACATTAACATGTGCTTGTTTGGCAAGTTGGAGTGCGTTGGCTGCCAGTTTTTCTACGCCAAATCATTTTGAGCTAATGTATGTCGATAAACAATCTGTTGGCGCCTTGAGCTTAAACAAAAGTAACGTCGAACTGCCGACAGGCCAACATCAAGTTGTGGTTCGTTATAGCGACAATATAGGCTCTAACAATAATTCAGAACTCGTTAAGTCTAGCCCTATCGTCATCAATATTGAGCTTAAAAATGGTCAAGAGATCTTCTTAGAGTCGAAGCAACCCAATACCCTAAGTCGCGCCAAAAGCTTCGCTAAAAAACCGCAATTCACTTTAAAAGATCAACATGGCGGCACCGTCAACGCAAGCCATTACATTTTACCTAAAAAATCAGGGCTACAGCTTTCACGTAACTATTTAAATGAAATTGCCGCTATCGAGGCCGAGCAAGCGAAGGCAAATCCAGTCGCGGCAAGTACTATTGCAGTAGCGGAGACCACAACCCGTGCAGCAACGCCAGCGCCGGCTGCCAAACCAGTCGTGATGAATAGTGCAACCGGCACAGCAGTAACAGTGGCAACAACAAGCGCAACAACAGCAGCAGTCACTATACCAAGTAACACAGACGCAAGCGATAACACCGAATTACAAATGCTACAGTTCTGGTATCAGCGTGCAGATGCTACCACCCGTAAACAATTTCAAATTTGGGTTATCCAACAACAATAATTTGTGCATGGGTTTGGATGGATAATGCTGTTCATCCATCCAAACCTTGTTACAACGCCTTGGAATCTGGAATCGCAATGTCTCTAAATCAGGCCCCCAAACATATCCAACTCGCAGTCGATCTCATTCAACTGCTCGAACAACATAACCTTGAAGCGCAAACTGTCCTAGATGCCTTGGAAATTGTTAACCAAGATTACCAACGCAAGCTAAAACAAACTGCAGCTCAGTTCAGCAATTCGATAGATATCGAAGCTTAAAAAACGCAATACCACCCTGCTAACTCACCTCAATCTGTTAAATTAAATTTGACCACAAACCACCAAGCAAACTAAAACGCCTCTAAATAGATATCATATTGATGACAAGACTGTGATCAGTCGATGAAAATCGATGGATCCTCATACAAATATAAACATTTTTAGTTAATAACTAACGAGCTGTACAAAAATAATCAAAAAAAACCGTGAACCATACTGAACTTTTTCAAGTTTCAGGGATAAGATTAGCGTGAGAGCAATATAAGCCACATTCGGTAATTCACATACAGTGAACAAGGAACTACCTCAATGAAAAAATTTGGATTAATAGCTGCAACATTGCTTGCAGCAGCATCCTTCTCAGCCAACGCTGCAGAAGTTCAAGATGATGTACACGCGAACGATTACAAATGGATGCAATTCAATTTAATGCATACCATCGATCAAAAGCCTCACGACATTGACGGTAGCTACAAAGATACCTACCTAGAAATGGAGTTTGGTGGACGTTCTGGCTTATGGGATGTTTATGGCTATGTCGATGTTTTTGACATTACCGATAGCAATACCAGTAACCAACATCAAAATGGCGGCTTATTTATGAAGTTTGCCCCCCGCCTATCTTTAGATGCGCTTACCGGTAAAGATCTGTCCTTCGGTCCAGTTCAAGAACTCTACATCGCCACGCTAAACAACTTTGGTTCAAACCAACAAGAACACTTCATCGGCCTTGGCTCTGACGTGAACGTGCCTTGGTTGGGTAAAACTGGCATGAACTTGTATGCTCGTTACAGTGCGAAAAACTTTGGCAATGAGGACGAAGGTTCATTCAACGGTTACCAATTCTCGATGAACTGGTTCAAACCTTTATACTTCTTCGACAATAAGAGCTTTATCTCTTACCAAGGTTACTGGGACCACCTATTTGGCGCCAGTGACTACTCAGACCAATTTGGTCGTAGTACTTCTGGCGGTAACCTGTTCCAAGGTATCTACTGGCACTCAGACCGCTTTGCAGTGGGTTACGGTCTAAAATACTTCTATGATGTATATGGTATTGAAGATGGTGGATTTAATGATTCAACTGGCTTCGGTCACTACTTCTCAGTGACTTACAAAATCTAAACTGAGTCTCTCACGTACTTTCAAAGCCTGGCCTCGCCAGGCTTTTTTATTCCAACACTGATAAACTAACCACAGCCGGTTACGGTAATACCAATTGCGTGTGGCTGCCACTGGCAGTTTTTAAGACATCAATCCGAGTCGCGATCTGTTCTTTCATTTCAACTACATGGGAAATCACCCCCACCATGCGACCGGCACTCTGTAAATCCACCAAGGTGCGAATGGCCAGATCTAAGGATTCTTGATCGAGGCTGCCAAAACCCTCGTCGATAAATAAGGTATCCAGCTTAATGCCCCCAGCGTAGGCCTGCACCACATCCGACAAACCAAGCGCCATCGCCAATGCAGCCATAAAACTCTCCCCACCACTCAAGGTCGCAACCGATCGCAGCTTTGAGCTATAACTATCTTCCACTTCCAGCTCTAAACCCGAGGCCTTGTTCCCTTTGGCGCGCTGCGCTTTGCGGATCAACTGATAGCGCCCCTTACTCATCACTTGCAAACGCTGGCTCGCTTGCAGCAATACATCATCGAGCAATACGCTCAAAACAAAGCGCTGTAAACTGATTTTATTACCGGTATTGCCATTGGCCACGTCAGCCAAGGTGCCAATCACCTGATATTGTTGCTGCAATTCTTCGGCTTTTCTATCGGCGTCCAGTAATTTGTGTTGTACCGCCAATAATTCCTGTTGACGGCTATTCAGTCGGTTCCATAGCGCGTCCCGTTCGCTACGCTGCTCCGCTAAAGTGTTCAGCTGTTGTTGCAACAGCGTCAAGTCTTCGGTTTTTTTCCCTTTGAGCTTACTCTTTAGCTGCTCAAACTTAGCCTGTTCACTGGTGAAGTGAGTGCTAAAATGCTCTACAACTTGTTTTAAGTTGGCAATTTCACCATCACTGATCAAAGCCTGATTATAAGCATTCTCATTGGTAAAACAGGACTCAGCTAAACGCTGACTAAATAGCTGCTGCGCCTCCAATAAGCCTTGCTGAGCAAGTTTCAGCGCTTGCTGGGCGGCTTCCGCTGCCGACTGTTTTGCCGAGTAATCCTCACGGGCCTGAGCATGACGCTGAGTAAGCTGTTTGATATTTTGCTGTAGCTTACTGACTTTATCGCCCTGTAATTGCAGCGCCTGCTCTAATAACTGCGCCTCACAATATTGCTTAGGCAGCGCTTGTTGCGCCTGCTCACATTGACCACTCAAGATGTCCTGCTGACTTTTCTGCTGTTGGTAAGACTCGCGTGCCAGTTCAATCTGTTGCTGTAATTGTTGTTCCTCGAGTTGTAATTGATCCAACTGAGTTTGTAAGGCTTGCACCTGCTGTTGCGCTTGTTCAGCCAAGCTTAAGTCCTGCTGGGTTTGCTGGAGCAAAACTTGCGCCTGCTCCAGCGTCATCTTGGCCGCGTCCCCTAAACCCTGCTCTAAAGAAGCTTGCTGAGTCCGCCATTCATTGAGCTGTACAGTCAAAGTCTTGTGCTGATGGCGGGCTTCTTGTAAACGTTGATTAGCCTGTTGTTCAGCTTCTCTCGCCAACTCTAAGTCACGCTCTGTTGGCAGCATTTCGCTACTGCGAGCCAAATGAGGGTGCTCGATACTGCCACACACTGGACAAGCTTGTCCCTGCTGTAAGCTTTGAGCAATAATCGCTGCCTGCCCCTGATGCCAGCTCAGCTGAATTTGCTGAGCCTGCTGCAACGCAGCCTGATGAGCATCCGCAAGTTTTTTACCACGAAGTAAGGAAGCCTCCAGTTGCTGCTGAGTTTCTATCAACTTACCGTTGAGCTCAGCTAAAGCCTGACATTGACTAAAGCGCTGCTCTACAAGATGCAGCTGTTTTTGGCAGCTTAGCTGCCGTTGCGCTTGCTGCTGGGCCGAAGTGAGTTGTTGCTGTATCGCTGATTTACTATTTTCTAGTGTACTCAGCTTTGCTTTTAAACCTTTGCCCTGTAACTCTTGTTCGTTTAAACGGCGCTTTGCTTCACCCAGCTCTCGCTCTATTTGCTGCTGCTTTTGCAACAGCGGCTTAAAACTTTCCAGTAACCGAAGTTGCTCTTGGCTGGCACTAAGTTGCTGCTCTTTCTCCGCCACTTGTTGGAAATCTTGCTCCGCGAGTGTCAGGGCTTGTTTAGCTTCGGCAAAAACAGTTTGGCTTTGGCTTTGGGCCAAACTGGCATTTTTAGCGTCATTAAAGCGCTTTGCCTTCGCTTGATCGGCAGGCTCTAAACGCTGAGCCGCTAAAGCCTGCTCTAATTCCAATTGTTGTTTTTGGATCCCCGCTTGCTGCTTCTTCAGCGCGCTAACACTCACCTTGAGTTTTTCTAACTCGGTAAATTCACTGGCCACCAGGTTAGCCGATTCAAACTGTTTATTTGCGATGTCATAGGCTTCACTGGCCTTTAACTGCGCTTGCTTGGCTGCTTCCAACTGCGGGCCAAGTTGGTTAATTTGTTCTGCTAATGCACTTTCTTCGCTCAACTCGGCGCCTTGTAAAATCCCCTCGCGGACATTTTTTTGCTCCAACGCCGTAGCACGGATCGTCGCGGCTTTTACTTTTAAACGCTCTTCTATTCGCCGATAGATGTGAGTTTGGAACAATTGGCTGAAGATCTTCTCGCGTTCTTTGGAATCTGCCATCAACAGTTGGCGAAATTTACCCTGCGGTAAAACCATCACCTGACGAAATTGGTCTGCATCTAAACCAGTTAAACGTTCAATTTCGGCATTCGCTTCGGAGACTTTGGCTGCCACCATCAATGAAGACTCTCCCGCGAGGTCGAATTGGTATAACTGCGCCTCCGGTTTTTGCTGCGTATAACCATCCCCGGATTTTTTCAGCCGCGGCTGCTCTGGCACCCGACGGATCCGATAGCGTTTAGTTCCCAATTCAAATTCAAATGTAACTTCGGTCAATAAGGCTTCGTCACTGATATCACAACGCATTTGACCGCCTTCTCGCTCATCCCCGGTGGTTTTGCCATAGAGCGCAAAACAAATCGCATCCAGAATGGTAGTTTTCCCCGCCCCCGTCGGCCCATTGAGTAGAAATAGCGGGTTGCTACCAAGTTGGCTGAAATCGATATTCTCACAAGTGGAAAATGGCCCAAAGGCGCTCATGCTCAGGTGAATGGGTCGCATTATGCTGGCTCTCCGCGGTGTAGCTGCTCAATAGTCTGCTGTACAAACAGCTGCTGAGCCTCGCTTAAAGACTCGCCCGAGACCTGCTCAAAAAAATCGCTGAACATGGCATATTCGCCTTTTTTGATGTGATCGCGCTGCAGTTCTAAATGCGGCTGCTGCGCCATTAAGCCGCTGCGCTCCAAATGCAACACGTTGGGGTAAACCGCACGCAGTTTGCCCATAGCATCCAAAATAGCCGACTTGTCGAGCAGCCGAATCATCAGGTAATCGTCGGCATGCGGGTCACTTAAACCCGCGGCTAATAACTCGCTAAAAAAGCCCTCGATCACCCGTACATTACGCAGGGGTTTAAGCGGCAACAACGTGACCTGCGGCCCTTGTGGAGTCAATTCAACCAAGCTAAGCGACTTGTTTTGATGCTGTTCGCTAAAAGAATACTTTAACAAAGAGCCAGAATAGCGGATATGTTCAGCCCCCTTATATTGCGGCCCATGCAGATGCCCAAGCGCGCTATAAGCAAAATCTGCGAAAAGTGATGGCGAAATCTTATCGGCACCGCCCATGCTGAGAGGCCGTTCAGAATCAGACTCGTCACCACCATCCAAAAAGCAATGCGCCACCACCACTTTGGCTAAACCGCCACTGTCATGTTGCTTCACTTGCTCCACTAACACCGCCATCGCTTCTTGATGGGTACTCACTTCACAATCAAAGACTTGCCTGACCATCGCAGGCTCTGCATAAGGCAAACCGTAAAACATCGCCGACTCGCCATTTTTCGCGCCAATTTTAATAGCTTGCAGCTCCCGACTTAATGGGCCTACGATATACAGACCACTGGCTTGCATTTGTCGAGCAGCAAAGGCGAGACGCTGCGCGCCGTCATGATTGCCGGCAATCATGATCACCGGAATAGCCAATTGCTTCACCAATCGGTCTAAGACCTCATCGAGCACCGTAACAGCTTGGCTCGGCGGTACTGAACGGTCGAACACATCACCGGCGACCACCAAAGCATCCACCTCATGTTGTTTGGCGAATTGAATCACTTGCTCCAAGACAAAGACTTGGTCCTCTAACAAAGAGTGATTGTGTAACTGTCGACCTAAATGCCAATCGGAAGTATGCAGAAACTTCATGAAATGCCTGTGCGTTAACGAAATGAGATATCAAGAATTTGCGAATTATTTGCGCGCCTCATTATCGCCAAGCAAAGCCCCTAAATCAACGAAAGCTCGGGCTTTAACGACCGCAATTGTACAAAGCTGTCGATTTTTCCTTTCGCAAAACTCGCCTCAAGCGACTGTCTCTGGCAACATAGCAACACAAACCTGATTTTAACTAAGGAAGCGTCGTGTCTACGCAAGGTTCTGCTGGCAATGTGATTGCCGCAATCTGTAGTTTTTTTATTCCCGGTCTGGGTCAGTTAGTCCAGGGAAGATTGTTAGCCGCATTGCTATTTTTTGTGGTGACCGCCGCAGGTTACGCTATGTGGTGGCTGATTTTTCCTTCAGTCATTGCTGCATTGGTTCATCTATGGGCGATTATTGACGCAGCTCGGTTTCGCTCTGGAGAATAAAAATGAGAATACTAACCCTTATGTTAATGCTGAGCTTGATACAGGGCTGTGAATCAACCTACTACTCGGCCATGGAAAAAGTAGGTTACCACAAGCGCGAAATATTGGTGGACCGAGTCGAAGACGCTCAACAGAGCCAACAACAAGCGCAACAACAGTTTGGATCGGCCCTAGAGCAACTAAAAACACTAAGCCAATTTGAAGGTGGCGACCTCGAAGATATCTATGATGAAGTCAACGCCCAATATCAAGATGCTCAGGCTGCGGCCAAAGACGTGAGTCAGCAAATCAATCAAGTCGCCAGTGTCGCCGAAGCTATGTTTGATGAATGGCGTGGCGAATTGGACCAATACCAGTCGAAGAGTCTCAAAGCGCAAAGTAGTAAACAACTCACCACTACTCGTCAACGCTACGCCAGCATGTTAAAGGCGATGCGCAAGGCCGAGGCGCAAATGCAACCGGTATTAAGTCGACTCAAGGACAATCAACTTTACTTGAAACACAACCTGAATGCCCGTGCCATTGGGGCGGTTGGCCAAGAGTTTTCACGCTTAGAAAAAGAGGTGGCGAGTGTCATCGAACAGATGAGTAAGGCGATTGCCGAGTCCGATAAATTTATTGCCAGCATGCAATAAATACTAAATAGCCAATGCTGGCAGTCAGTTAACGACTCGCCAGCAGTGTTTTAGGCACTTCAAGAAAGCCCCCTTTCTGCAACATTTCCTTCATAAAATTGTAGTAAATTTGCCATTGCTCATACTTAGCCTAGGCGCAACAGTGACCCGCAATGCATATATTTAACCATCAAATTCGATTGACTCAGCCCCCTTCAGAACATCAGCAACGGACCCGGCAAAGTTGGTTTTCTTCGCGACATGTTAGGCCGATACTATTCACGCTTATTTGCAGCCTCCTGCCCATCGTAATGAGTTATTCTTGGACCTTAGCGCATACTAAGCAGCAGCGTCGTGAAGCATTTGCTCAGCAATTTGAACTCAGTTATCAAGCAATAAACCAAAACCTGCTGGCGCTGCATCACTATTTTATTGGCTTAGATCGACTCGATATTAACTGTGCTCCTGAAACCCTACTAGCACTACGCAAGGTGCATTTTCAAATCACTTATGTCGCAGAACTTGGTTTAGTTGATCAAAGCGGACAACTCAGATGTAGCAGCTGGGGGCCGGTCAATCCCCCTTATGAGGTCCTTAAACCAGTCGCGAATCAGCAACTGCGTTACTATGGGCCAAGCGTTCTGGAATACAGTCAAGAGGTGGCGATGATTATCGCCAAAACACGCAGCAATGGGAGTGAAATTAACGCGGCAATCCCGTTATCTGTATTTAAGGCTTTTGTTCAAGGCAACGACAATAAACAAGATCTCGTTGCTTTGGTCGACTCAAACAATGGCACACCATTATTTGTCAATGGTCACTACAGCTTACCACTGCAGCACGGCAAGACACTATTTCCTTTAACTCAACCGGTGATCGATCAAACCGCCCACTTTGACGACTCAAACAGGCGGTATTACTTAGCGAAACCGTTTTCCGCTCTGCCCGGTTTAAGCTTGTTATCGACTCGTACCGAGCAACAACTTTATCTTGGGGCCCACCGCTTATCCCTGTTACAGGTCGCATTGTATTTATTGCTAATTTGCGGTATCTTTTATTTTATCCAACGCCAACAGGGGCGTCGACTTAGCCAAAAAAGTCAGTTAAAAACAGCCATCCGTAATCAAGAATTCATTAACTATTACCAAGCAATCTGGGATAGCCGAACGGGTCGTTTAATCGGCGTAGAACTGTTAGCTCGATGGTTACACCCAATTGACGGCATACGCAGCCCAGATTCATTTTTGCCAGACATCCAACGGTACCGACTTCAGGTGGCTTTAACCGAGCAGCTACTGGCGACCTTAAAGACCGATCTCAATGGCTTGCTCACACACAATGCTTTACTAAAGATCAATATCAACATCACTGGTCAGCATCTCAACGATCCCGAGTTTGTGGTGAAACTGTTGGCGATTCATCAAACTTGCCGGCAAATTTGTCTGGAAATTACCGAAACTCAACTGGTGGATATAGACTCACCACAGGTTCAAGACGCGCTCAGTAAACTACAAACCCAAGGCGTAAAATTAGCCATCGATGACTTTGGAACAGGTTATGCAGGCTTACAGTATTTGCAACAACTCCCCTTAGATACGCTAAAAATTGACCGCAGCTTTGTGGCTGCCATCCATACCGACTCTCCGCAGGCTAAAGTACTCGATGGAGTCATAGACCTAGCCTTAAATCTTAATCTACAAATTGTGGCAGAAGGAGTAGAAACCGAGGCTCAAGCTGAGTATTTACGTGACAAAGGCGTCTACTTACACCAAGGTTGGTTGTATAGCAAAGCAGGCCCTATCGAGGATTTATTAACACTCACACCAATCATTGAACCGCCAGCGGCGCGACAGTTTAACCCGGTTTATGGTGAGAGCACTTGAATCGCTCAACACTTGCCCAATCCCCAAAGACTCTATCAAGCACTCCAAGGTAAATGTGCTACTCAAGCATCAAGCTCGATACCGTTAGCAAGGGTCTCTATAGAATTTACAAAACAAATTTAGTTTCAAACCGTTAGCGAAACTTGCAAGCAGGCGTCAAGTTCCGCAGAATAGCGCGGTACAATTAGCAGAGACTTAATCATGATTTCAAAATGGGCAAAACGCTTTTTTCAAATGGCTGAACTGGTTGGCTCTTGGAGTAAAGATCCTTCCACTCAAGTTGGCGCGGTCATCACCGAGCACAATCGTATCGTATCGCTAGGATTTAACGGTTACCCGCACGGCATTTCCGACAGTGCAGAAACCGACAATCGCGAGATGAAACTGCTTAAAACCCTACACGCAGAAGAAAACGCGATCTTATTTGCCAAGCGCGATCTATCTAATTGTGAAATTTGGGTCACCCACTTTCCCTGCCCCAATTGCGCCGCAAAAATTATTCAAACTGGGATTAGCGAAGTTCATTGTCCTGAGCAAAACCAAGAATTTATGGCTCGTTGGGGAGACAAAATAAAAATAAGCCAAGATATGTTTGAGCAAGCAGGTGTGCGAGTTGACTGGTTGCCTCAACAGGAACTAAGTAAAGCATCGGCAGACTAACCCCTTGCTACTGGCTGATGTAAGTCCTTAACTTTTTCGGCTGCGGCATAGCGATTGGCTAACAGCGCACAGTAAAAAATCTGGATTGGATGATAGAGCATAATCGGTAGCAACAGCATCCCGAGGTCTGGGTTAGCGCTAAAGATCACCTTAGCCATCGGCACTCCCGCCGCTAAGGTTTTTTTGCTACCACAAAAAACTGCGGCAATTTCATCGGCCGAATTAAAGTCCAGTAGTCTCGCAACCAAACGAATACTATGCACGACACTAAGCAACACCAATAGCGAGATCAGGAATGAAAATAATAAATAACGCGGACTAAACTCCCCCCAAATATGCTCCACCACCGAATCACTAAAAGCATTAAACACAATCAATAAGATCACTAGCTTATCAATTTTATTTAAGATGCCTTTATAACGCTGAAACAGGCTTAGCAACAGTGGTCGTAGAGCTTGCCCAATGATCATCGGCAACAACAATAATTGACAAATGGAGCTCACCGTTGCCATTAAATCCATAGCGCCGCCGTCTCCGCCCATGAATAACTGCACTAACAAGGGCGTGATAAAGACCCCAAGCAAACTCGATAAGGAAGCATTAAATACAGCCCCCGCAACGTTCCCTTGAGCAATACTGGTCATCGCGACCGACGACGAAATAGTACTGGGCAAGGCGAATAAGTAACAGAAACCAAAGGCCAGCGCACTGGGCAATAAGGCATGTAACAAGTCACCAAACAGTACCCACAGTAAGGGATAAACCACAAAAGTGGTCGCTTGAACCATCAGGTGTAATCGCCAATTAAATAGCCCTTTTTTGATTTCCTTCGGTGCCAAACCTAAACCATGCAAAAAGAAAATTAAGGCAATACCGATCGCCGTCAGCTGATCAAGATGTAAATAGCCTCCGGAGCGTCCCCATTGTGGCACCAACAACGCCAGTACAATAGCGAACAACATACCGAGTAAAAACCATTCTTTTTTTATCCAACGGAAGTACATCATAATTGAGGTAAGCTCTTGATATTTAAGCGACAGTCATATCATACGAAATGAGCTAGCGCAAATGCAAAACAATCTTTATATGAACCTATTCCGCTCTCGTTTAATAGAATTAAATATTCTATTAAACGCTCAGAGCAAGCTCAGCAGCTTTGTATTGGATATCTTAATAAAGGCTATTAAGCACTTAATCACAACTTTTCGATAAGCTGGCGCCAAATCAGAGGAGATATATGATGATTACCCCTAGCTTATGTAAGTTATCTTTAGCTGCGCTTATCGCATCGAGCTGTTTATTCAGTGTCAGCCCCAGCATAGCGGGCACTCCCCAAGCCACTCAGGCCGAGCAACTGCAACAAGCACTGTACAACGAATCCTATACCTTAGCGGTGAATGCCTATCTATGGGGTTCAACCTTAGTCAGAATGGAGCAAATCGCTCGCCAATATTCCGATGTATCTGAACCCCAAGCGGCCACCAGTTATCGTGGCCCACTCAATCAGTTTGGTCATGCTCGTCGACTCAGTACGCCTGCCGATACCGACATGCCAACAGCCAACCGCGACACCTTGTACTCCAGCGCGGTACTGGACTTAAGCCAAGAGCCAATGGTCTTGAGTGTACCAAAGCTTGATCAACGCTACTACGTCATCAACATGTTCGACATGTGGCATAACTTATTTCAATATGTAGGCACTCGCGAAACTGGCAGCCTAGCCAAACAGTTCCTAATTGTTCCTCCGGGCTGGGAAAAAAAAACAACCACCCCGCGCGACCTGAGCATTATTGAAGCACCCACGAGCAAAGTGTGGTTATGGGGGCGTACCCAAGTATTTGATGAGCAAGATTACCCAGCAGCACACCAGATCCAAGATCAGTACACCCTCACCCCACTGAGCGAGTATGCCGGTGAAGCCAGTAGTAAAGTAACATTCAGCCCCTTAGCACCTCGTCCAGGTAAGGCCGATGATCCGCTCCGTTTCTTCGTTGAACTTGGTGAATACTTAATGGCCAATCCACTACCGGAACGTCAACAAGCCTTAGCGGGTCAATTTAGCAAAATCGGTCTCAGCCAAGATGGTTTCGATGTAAGTTCACTGAGGGAGTCCAGCCAAGAAGCGCTAATTGCTGGTATACAAGACGCACAGAAAATTGTTATGGCACAACAGGCCAACCCTGCCAATCTCGAATTTAAAGACGGTTGGGTATATACCTTCGCGCTAGACGCCTTTGGTGATGACAATGCAATGCGCTCACTTATTGCTCACCCCTACCTCGGTGGCCAAGGGCCTCAAGAAGCCATCTATCCGATGGCCGCGATGGACGTAAACGGCCAAGCGTTATCTGGTGAAAACAGCTATGTAATGAATTTTGACGGCGAGCCTCCAGTCGACGCATTTTGGTCAGTCACAGTCTATGATGCGCAAACCAAAATGTTGGTTGAAAATTCGATCCACCGCTACAGCATCAGCAACTTGAATCAATTGAATAAAAACCCAGACGGTTCATTTCAGTTGCAACTTAGCCATAAAAAACCGACCGACGGACAGCTTGCAAACTGGCTGCCACTACCAGAAGGTCGCTTCTATGTATTAGCTCGACTGTATATTCCGTCAAAACAAATTCTCGACATGAGCTGGACGGTGCCAGGGATCAGCAAGCTCCAATAGCATTATTTCACCCGGAAATAGCCGAACCATATCGGCTATTTCCAATTGATTGACTTGATCATGAGTAATCCTCAGTCCTAGGAAAAAATTGATGACTAAATTGGTAACCAGCCTCTGTACGCTTCCTTTAATGTTCTCTGGTTTGACTTGGGCAGAAACCGCCAGCGACGATTTACAAGACATGTCGGACCCACTTGCTGTTTATACCCAAGTTGGCGGCGGTATCACCGATATGGGCCTCAACCTAAAAATTGGCCAAAGCTATGATACCGGGGTCGAAAACCTCGGCGGAATGAATGTGTTTGAAGTAAAAGGCTTTGCCGGTGACATCACCGGTTGGAGTGACTCCCAAACGGGACCCAGAAACAATAGTATTGACTCAATCCGCTTTCGAAATTTTGAAGCCAGTCTAGAAAGCGGTCGCGGCAGACAATTGGATGTGAATTATAACCTTGCCCAAGAGTTCGGCACGGCTTCCTATAGCTTCATTCAAGCCTTGCCCAAGTTTGGCCAGCTTAGTCTGTTTCCACTGCTTGGTGCGGGTGTTGCCTTTGGCAATAATGTGATGGGCGACCACCAACAAACAATCAGCGGCTACTCGGTACCCGGAACGTTTGCGGTGGTCGGAACTTACGCCAAGTATGCGCTTAGTGACCGCCTGTGGCTTAACTATAACCCGATGTGGATGAATACATTGTCGGGCTCGGATATATACAAACAACATGGCTTTGAGGACCACGATAGCGTGTTAACTCACGAAATAGCGCTCTCCTACCAAGTATCGCCGCGCTTTAATATTAGGTATTTTGCCAACTGGTCTGAGTATAGCGACATAAGCAAAGGCAACCATCGGATAGAATTTAACTACCAGCTCTAAATCATCGAGCAACCATTTACGCTGCCACTCAAGTCGAGCGGCAGCGTGAACCCACGCCCTACACGAGAACACCGAATGGTCATTCACCCAACAACATTTCACTATCAACACTACCCCACAGTCTATGGTTTATTAGAATCACTCGCCTTTATGTGGTTTGTGGTATTGGTTACCCTCGGGATTGCAATTTGGCTCATCGCCAAACTTTGGCATATCCATTCTATCCCCAAGCACCTGGCACAGGAGCAAGGCCTGGCACAGGCAAAACTGATTTTTTGGTTGTGCATTCTTGGACTGTTTTATAAACCACTATGGATCCTTGCCGTTTTGGCCATCGTCACCGACTGGGAAAACTACAACAGTGGCTTAAAGGAGCGGTCTCATGAAAGAAATCATGTTGCCCTATATATTGATCGTATGGTTACTATTCAAATTTAAGGTTCTCAAACCAAGCGCCAGAAACTACTTTGCCAGCATCGTGATTGGTTGTTTATTGGCACTGGCACTGTTTGTCGGTCACCGCTTCTACTCGTCGCTAGATTTGACCAATTCAACTACGGTCAAGGCCCCCACGCAGTGCTCTCACCCGCATTGGGTCAGCACATCGATAAGATCTACGTCGATCATAACCAACAAGTGAATGAGGGAGAGATCCTTTATACCTTAAAGGACGATAAAATTGCCGCCGCGATGAGCGAAGTACACTCGGGCTTAAGTGAAGTAAAACGAAGCATTGAAGCCCAGCAGGTGCTGCTTTCTCAGGCGCAGCGCGATTACCAGCGTAACTACGATATGCAACAGCACGTCAGCCTTAAAGAACTGGAAGAGTCAGAAGATGCGGTCGCGATGATCAAAGCCGAGTTGAAAATACTTGAGGCGAAGCGAAATGGCCTGCTGGCGAAACTTGATAACCTCAAATTTGACTTATCACGACTCACGGTTCGCGCGCCCTTCACTGGCATGGTCACACATGTATACATTGCCGATGGTTCACGGATTGGCTCGCTGCATCTTTGGGATATCAACAAAAAATTTGTCGAAATGCGGATTGCCGATCAAGCCTATCAATACATTAAACCGGGACAGTTTAGCGAATTTTATGTGGATAGCTTTCCGGGACAAATATTTCGCGCCAAAGTCCATAGTATCGTGAAGGCAACGGGCGAAGCCCAAGGCAATCTATTGCCCACGGAGCAAGCCGTATCCAACCATATTCAACGCGGTGGCGCGCCAGTAGGTCGAACCGTAATCTTGAGTATCGACCAAACCACCATGGACATGATGCCCATCGGAGCCACTGGCTCGGCATGGATCAGTGCCGAGAAGCCTCACGCCCTATTCGGCTTTCTTGACATTATTGGCGGAGCGACCTTAAGGCTAAGCTCAGTCAAATCCTATCTGACCGCACTCTAAGCGCACGCCCCTGACGCAAAGTACAGTGCTGTGCGAGCACTGGACTTTTCCTGCGGAATCAAACGCAGCCCCGATAAATGGAGGCCGCAATGGAGGCCGCTATGATATTGACAAGGCCTAAAGCCATGCATCACAAGCTTGGAATTAATGACGGCTTTCCTCCCCTGAGCCAACACGGAGACTCAGCCTTGCCTTCGGAACTGACAAAATCTGGCTATCCTCTGATTGACACACTCCGACCGAAGCGAAACCGCAGACAGAGACCAAGCCAATCGACCAGCGGCCAGTCGAGGCATTTTGGCCAGTCAGCGTCTATGCGACGAAAACCAAGCGACTGCTTGAAAATTTAATCTATCACGAGAGCGTCAGCAACTGGTCTCAAAGCAATGAAAATCCAGACATTTCATTGCGCTTACAAGTCAAGCATAAAAAATCAGTCGATAGACCACTTGCAAACCAGCGGCCACGACGAAACGCCCACTTGCTTGTATTCAGCCGCGGGGATATTCCGTCACAACAAATTTTCGACATGAACTGGACGGTGCCAGACAGCAGCACAATTCAATCACCGCATTTACACCGGAAATAACCGAGTCATATCGGATTTTTCCAATTGAACGCTAAACCGCCTTAGACTTTTCCCAAGAAACAACCGCGCGCTTCACCAGCTTGTAAAAAAATTAATAGCGAAGGCATTGAAGATGTCTACAAAAAAACCGCACACCAGCGGCACAATAATAAACGCCCGATGCGCCGCTCCATGTTGTTTACTCACCGCCGTCATATTAGCGATGGCAGTCGCGGTAGAGCCAAGGGTGATCCCACCAAAGCCAGAGCAAATGACACAGGCTTGGTAATCTTTTCCCATCAAACGAAACACGACCAACAAGGAAAACATAACCGACAGTAAAATTTGTAAGCTCATCACCACCGACAAGTAGCGAAACAAACCCGCTAGCTCCCAAACTTTTAAATCCATCAGCGCCATCACAATAAACATCCCCAAACAAATATCGGAGATCAGTGACAAGCCCTGATCACTGCCCTCAACATGTGCTTTGGGTAGCACTTTACCGGGACGATTACCAATCAATATGCCAGCCATTAGACAGGACACAAACATCGGAAGCTCGGCACCGGCAGCCTGGAGACATTGTTGTATGCCATAGCCCAACATTAAGGCCAAGTTAAGCCGAAGCCAGGCAAATAGCAGGCTATAACTGTCGACCATTTGGTGGGGTTTGGTATAGGCCTGACCAATATCTAAAGACGCTTCCTGATTCCCCTGTAAACGGTGTTTACTCATTAAATAATTGGCAATTGGTCCGCCAATTACGCAGGCAAAGATCAGACCAATGGTATTACTGGCAATGCCTAACTCCATAGCATTACTGATCCCTAAGTCATTCACAAACTTTGGCGCCCACGCCAAAGTTGTACCCACCCCACCAATCAGCGCAATTGATCCAGACATCAGACCAGCTCGGGGATCCATCCCAAAACTACTCGCAACCCCCATGCCGATAAGGTTTTGCAACACAATATAAATAGCAGCCAAGCCACTTAAAATCAGTAAAGGTTTCCCCCCGCGGAGCAACGATTTGATATCCGCATTCAGCCCCATCGCAGCAAAAAAGTACAGTAGCAAAATATCTCTAGCTTCAAGATCAAAACTAATTTGAATGCCAAACAAAAAGTAAACGGCCGCCACCACACAGGCACATAAAAAGCCGCCAATCACCGGCTCAGGAATGCTATAACGTCTCAGTAATTCATAGCGATTAAGGCTGGCTTTACCGACAAACAATAAAATAATGGCGAGGGTAAATGAAAAGAAACCACTGGCACTCAAATTTTCCATAGCTAAACCCTTAAAATAAATACGGATACTTCGCGTTGTCAGTTTAGCACTATTGATACATTTCGTTTGCGTATATCTATCGCAGCTGGGCTCTCTGTAAAGCTGAACGCTTTACTTTTTTATCTTTTAAATCAATCACACATCAAGCGCTGCAATCTTTCAATAAGTCGCAAGCGCTAAATCAACAAGCTTGACCTAGCCATAATCCCCATTTTAGACCAGCGATGTGCATGACTCAGACGAATCCTTTGTGTTGCGCTCGCCCTTATGGCGCTAAAACGAGTGATTTAAAGTGACACCGATAAACTGATTATGATTATTAAAATAGCCATTCATTAAGCCAGATTGGATCGCCGGCGAGCCATAATCCACGTAGCTATAATAAACATTCATCGACAACTTTTCGTTCCACTGATAAGTCGCGCCGATACTATAACGATGCTGCTCAGCAACCGGTAGATCTGCCGATTGGCGGCTGGCATCATCTAGAGGTGAACTGGTGTAACCCAAGCCAGCTTCTAAACGAAGTGTCGGATTGAGTTGATAACGTCCACCAATAGCTGCAAACCAAACATCCTTGAAATCACGGTTCTTTTCCGCCAGCTGCTGATTATTTAATTCGATATAAGTGATTTCGTTAGCACTCCATTGCTCCCAACCAAGGCTCCATACCATGCTCATGGGCTGGCTCAGTTGGTGCAAACCAGACAGTTCAAACTGGGCAGGATGAACCAAATTGATCCCAACATCGCCTTCCAGAGGAGAACTGGAACGCAGATGTCCCCCAAAATTGTGGTGCATCGCAGAGCGATAGCTCGCGCCTAAGCGATGCAGGTGGTTAATTTGATAGCTCAAACCTAAGTTGTACCCAAAGGCAAAAGAGTCGGTTTCTAAAACAGCGTGATCCCTAAACATCTGTTGCTCAAAGTTTGCGTAATCCACTTGAATACCAGCACCCAGCGACCACGCCTCCGACAGGCGATATGAGAGTGAAGGGTTAAATTGCAACACCGATAGTTGCAGGCTGTTTAAACTCAAGGCCCCGGCATATTGCTTCCCGTAATCCAAAGCACTGCCGCCGGTGGCTACCAAACTAGCTCCCACAGCAAGGGTGTCAGAAAGGGGCTCAAGCCAATAGAGTGAGCCATAAGCCTGAACGCCGCCCGCATTAGCGCTGTCCAGGGCTGAACTGCGCTGGTCGTGATATTGCACCTGAAGATCCATGGCTGCCAAATTTACCGCCAGCTGTCGTTCACTAAAATAGGCCATCGCTGCTGGGTTGCTATAGGCCGTACTGGCATTGTCGGCAAGTACCGCACTGCCCGCACCCGCAGTCCCCACATTGAGCTTGCTCATCTCTTGTACCAGCGAGCCTGCCGCATAGGCTGGACTGGATAGAACGGCGATGGTGAATAGCGATAACCTGCTGCCTAACTGCATCATCATGAACTCCTGGATACTGCAACGCGATGTTGAGTCGCTAACAACAAGCGCTTGTGAGTGAAAAAATGAATGCCCTAGGCTAGCAAATTCAAGCGGCTGAACTTGCTATAAAAAAGAATAGTGTGAATTAAATAATTTAATATAAATCCAATTTTCCATAAAAAATATTCAAAAAATCAACTCAATATGAATCATCCATCGCAATTAGCAAACGTCACCCCTTTCGTTTATTAAATATATTAATAGAGCTTATTAAACCAAACCAACACCAGCTTCGCTACACTGGACTCGTCCAACATCGGTTTGGAGCTTCTGAACTGGTGAGCGGTGCGTTGCAGGCAGTTGCTTGCAACGCACCGCTCGCCGCCAAACCATTAAGAGGTAGATAACATGACCATAAATCGTTCTATACTGGCACTGGCGCTCGGAGCATCTTTTAGCGCCTACGCTGCGCCACAGCAACCCAATGTCGTTGCCATCATGCTTGATGACGTCACCACCATGGATATTTCGGCCTATCACCGAGGCTTAGGCGCCATTAAAACCCCCAACATTGACCGCATCGCCAAAAGCGGCATGATGATCAGTGACTACTATGCACAAGGAAGCTCCACCGCTGGCCGCTCCGCCTTTATTACCGGACAATACCCATTTCGCACTGGCTTAACGTCGGTGGGTCAACCGGGTTCCAGCATCGGTCTGCAAAAAGAGGATCCAACCCTCGCCGAAATGCTGAAAGCCAAGGGCTATGCGACGGTGCAGGTGGGAAAACACCATCTTGGAGATCGCAACTCAATGCTTCCCACAGTGCATGGTTTTGATGAGTTTTTCGGCTTTTTGTATCACCTGAATGTGATGGAAATGCCCGAACAACCGGAATATCCACAAGATCCAAATTTTGTGGGCCGCCCGCGTAACGTATTACATAGCATCGCGACCGACAAATTTGATCCGACCGAAGACCCTCGTTTTGGTGTGGTTGGCAAACAAATCATTACCGACCAAGGGAAACTCGGTGCCAAACGCATGGAAACGGTGGATGAAGAGTTTCTCAACTTTGCCACTCAATGGTTGGATAAACAGCACGCAGAGGCACCCGAACAACCTTACTTCATGTGGTATAACCCCACTCGCATGCACCAGAAAACCCATGTTCGCGCCGAACATCAGGGGAGTAGCCAAACCAGTGTTTACTATGACGGTTTAAAAGAACTGGACCTCCAAGTCGGTGAATTGCTCGACAAACTGGAGTCGCTTGGCGAAATGGAGAATACCATCGTGATGTTTACCTCCGATAACGGAGTTAATCTCGACCATTGGCCAGATGGTGGCGCGGCTTCTTTCCGTGGCCAAAAAGGCACCACCTGGGATGGCGCTTTCCGAGTCCCAATGCTGATTAGCTGGCCCGGACATATTCCAGAGAACAGCTATACCGACGGATTTATGACCGCCGAAGACTGGGTACCCACCATCATGGCGGCAGCCGGAGACAGCAGCATTAAACAACAGTTGCTGAAAGGTAAAACCATCAATGGCGTCAACTACAAAGTGCATCTCGATGGCTACAACCAACTCGACATGCTGACCAAAGACGCCCCCAGTAATCGTCATGAGTTCTTCTACTATAACGAGCAAGATCTAAACGCGGTTCGAGTGGATGAATGGAAAGTGCATTTAAAGACTAAAACCGAATGGATGGCACCTGCCAAAGAGTGGCCCTTGGGGATTTTGCTAAACATTAAAGCCGATCCCTACGAGCGCTCACCCGATACCTACGGTTGGTTTTTGTGGATGAAAGAGAAAACCTGGGTGGTACCAAGCCTGCAACACAAAATTGTGCAATACCAGCAATCTCTCAAGGACTTTCCACCGCGCCAAAAAGCCGGAGGAATAGGCATGGCAGATAAATCGGTTATCGCCAAATAGTACCAGGCCTTCAGTAGAGAGCTAGACTCTCTACTGAAATGCTAAATCCAAATCAACAGCAAACGTTGCAGGTCATGGATGGCTTAACGATAGCTCACCAGAGGTAATTCATGACAACTCAAGCATCTATACCTTATAGCCTATTCATTAAAGCCGAAGGTGCAAAGTGCAACTTAGATTGCAGCTATTGCTACTACCTTAAGCAAGCCGAACAGCGCAGCACCAGAATGATTGAGACTAGGCTGAAACAAGTGATCAAAAATCACATTCAATCGCAACCCGATTCAAGCCAGCCTGTCGACTTTATTTGGCATGGCGGCGAACCCATGTTACGTGGCCTGGAGTTCTATCAGCAAGCGGTGGCTCTGCAACAACAACATGCGGCGGGCCGCCCCCTGGCCAACACTCTGCAAACCAATGGCACGCTGATCAACCAGCGCTGGGCTCAGTTTTTCCGTGAGCACAAATTTTTTATAGGGGTGAGCATCGATGGAGACCAAGTGCATAACGATATCGCGCGGATCGATCATTCCGGTCAGTCGTCATTTCAGCGCACCATGCGTGGCATTACCCACCTCAAGGCCCATCAGGTTGATTTTAATACCCTGACCGTAGTGAATAATCGCACTTATCAACAGGGCAAGGCTATCTATCAGTTTTTGAAACAACATGGCAGCGGCTACATGCAGTTTCAACCCTGTATCGACCACCCCTTGGACCGGCGTTCAGAACACGACTGGAGCCTTAATGGTAAGCAGTGGGGAGAGTTTCTTTGTGATGTTTTTGACCAATGGAGCGAGCAAGATGTGGGTCAAGTTTACGTGCAATTTTTTGAAAATTGTCTGATGTTGTTGATGGGCTACCCCAGCCAAATGTGCCACCATGCCGCCAGCTGTGGACAGCAGTTGATGGCAGAAGCCGATGGTGAAGTTTATAGCTGTGATCACTTCGCCTACTCTGATCACCGCCTCGGCAATGTGCAACAAGACTCGCTGCAAAGCATGGTCAGCGGCCAACAGCAACGTCAATTTGCCGCGAATAAATCGGCGAGCCTTTGCAGCCAGTGCCAAAGCTGTGATTTTTTAGCCCTATGTCAAGGTGGCTGTCCGAAAAACCGTAGCCTCGCCGCTGAACCAGGCAAAGCCCTGAATCAGCTCTGCGAAGGCTATCAAATGTTTTTTATCTATGCTCTGCCCCGATTATTAAAGATGAGCGATGCAATGATGAAGGGCTATTCCCCTGCCCACTACAAGATGTTTTAAGCCTCCGTAGAGGCAACAACAGCTGTTTAAGCATGGCAGGGAGCGCCCTGCTTAATCACCAAATGCCATACTCAAATTCAAGCTGGCATGAAATGGTTGCCCCACTGCCACCGCATAGGCGGAGCTACCAATAGACGAGCTGTAATATTGGGTATTAAACAAATTGTTCAAATTCAATTGCACAGTAATCGGATGTTCGCGCTCGAAGGTATAGGCTGCAAATACATCGGCAACACTGTAAGCTGGCAGGTAAAAAGAGTTGTTATTGTCACCCGCCCGTTTACTGGCGGCGCGAAGCCCCCCACCATAACGTAAACTCCCCTTACCAGAGAAAAGCGATCCTTGATCATAACTTAACCACAGCGAAGCGGTATGTTTGGCAACGTTCGCCAAACGCTTGCCTGCATAGTCAGGATCTTCCAACACCTTCGCATCCGTCAGACCATAACTGGCAACAACTTGCAATCGCTCGAAAAGTTCACCCGCCACATCCAATTCGATGCCTTGAGAGCGAACCTGACCTGCGGTGCGATAAACCGTTTCATCGTTCACCGTTTCGGAGTAAGCCACGTTTTGCTTAAGTGCATGATAAAACGCCAGCGTCATGCTAAAACGCTGGCCCAGATCAAACTTACTGCCAAATTCGTAAGCCCTGCCCTGTTCAGGGTCCAAATTACCGTAGGGATTGCCAATTGAACTATTCGGACGAAAAGTTTGGCCAACATTAGCATACAGCGAGCTATCCCCAGTCACCTTCCAGACCAGACCTGCATTAGGTAATAAGGCGGTGCCACTGGAGTCGGTATTGTGCGCAGCGCCTCGACCAGCATCGATATCAAACTGCTGCATCCGTAATCCAGCAACAGCTATCCATTGCTCATTTAAGTGCAGTTGGTCCTGCAGATAAAACGCACTCGTTGTTATGGTTTCATATTCGCCCACTGCTTGCTCGGCATTGTAATCACAGCCCTGCATCTGTCCATACAGCGGGTCATAAATATTAAAATCTGAGTTGGTATTACAGTTTTGCAGTTTGGAACGTCGAGTTGTTTCATGGTCGAAGGAGGCGCCCAATAATAAATGATGCTGCCCCCCCAGACTGGCTGTCTGGCCGGTGAGGTCGCTGCGAACCGCATGCATACTCCGTTTATAATAGTCTCGAACATCCGCCCGTCGGGTCACATTGCCGGTCGCCGAATCGTAGCCTCGAGTTCGAACCTGATTGGCGACAAAATCATCCTGAGAATAGGCATAATGGAGTGCCAGATCCCAACTTGCATTGAGATGATGGTTCAGCGCTAGTTTTGCCAGATCCGAGTCCCCTTCGATTTCCGAGAACACTTCATCGAAACGAAGTCGTGGGTCTGTCGCAACAAAATCTCCCTGAGTCACATCAAAGATGGTGCCGCGATCATAGGGGGCTAAATATTGTTGATGGGTATAAGAAAGTAGCACTTCGGTGTTCATTCCTTGCCAAAGCAACGAAGGTGCAATCGTCCAGTTTCGATTCTGACCAAAATTTCTCCAGTAGTCGCTGTCTTCAAATTCACCAATCATCCGGTAGGAAAAATCACTATTGCCGAGCTGCCCGGTCAGGTCACCCCCTAATACTTCGCCAAAACGCCCCGCCCCCAAGGCTGAATACTTTGACCAAACTTCAGCAGAAAAAATTTGCAGTGGTTTTTTACTCACCACATTGACCATTCCGCTTGGGTCGAGCACACCATACAGCGTAGAAGAGGGACCCTTTAATACTTCGACATAGGCGGTGGTTACATTAAACGAATGAGGAAAAGCCGTCTTTAAACCATCGCTTAACAAAGAGCCATCACGACTAGAGCCAAAGCCGCGGCGAATAATGGCGTCTTCTTTCCCACCAATGGTATTGGTTTCGCTCACGCCACTCACATGAGAAAGAGCGTCGATCAGGGAGTCACTGGAGCGGTCTTTGAGCAGCTGAGGGCTGATCACGGTTATCGATTTTGGGATGTCCATGACAGAGGTGGCTGTTCGTGTCGCCAGCGAACTGTTTGCTAAACGATAACGGTCTTGAGCGGCTTGAACCTTCATCACCGTAAGCTCTAAGGTTTCCTTGGTCAGGCTGCTTTCAGTCGCAGCATACAGTAAACGAGGACATACCAGTAAAGTAAAACCCAAAACAACGCGGCATTGGCCTGCCTGTCTAGAAGAAATATTGAATAACATCGATCATTCCATTTATACGATGGCTACACTGCAAACGGGTTATTTTTCAGCCTATCGCCACAACTTAATTTAACAAGACCATAAATGTTACGTGATCTTCACCTCAATAGAAACTAAAATGCGAATCGTTCGTGTTACTATTTGCATGTAATTTAAACATAATTTAGGCAAACATCGATGTCACATACGACTATTACCATCTAGGAGATAAATAAATGGACAAGCGCGCTCAGCCGACCTCAGAGCCTGCAATCCTGCGTGCTGAACATTTAGATGCCGGACACGCAGGCCATACCGTTCTAAAAAACCTCAATCTCAAACTGGCCTCCGGAAAAATGACGGTGTTACTGGGGCCCAATGGATCGGGGAAGTCGACCTTGTTAGCCAGCCTTTCACGTTTATTACCAGCCCAACGAGGCTCTGTCTTTTTACAACAGCGGAATATAGCTGATATACCCAGCAAGCAAGTGGCCCGTACGCTTGGCTTATTACCACAACAACCAAGCGTGCCGGAAGATCTCAGCGTTAAAGATTTAGTTGCCCGGGGTCGCTTTCCACACCAAGGCTTGCTCAAGCAATGGAGCGAACAGGATCAACAGGCCGTGGCCGAAGCAATGCGGTTAACCGCGACCACTCATCTTGCCGCAAGATTGGTCGATAGTTTATCCGGCGGACAGCGCCAGCGCGTTTGGATAGCCATGATCTTAGCGCAACAAACCGAGCTGATCTTGCTAGATGAGCCAACTAGCTTTCTCGACATGCGCCATCAGGTTGAATTGCTTGAATTATTACGAGATTTAGTCAAGCATCACGGGCGAACCATTGTTTGTGTATTGCATGATCTCAACCTAGCCTTGCAATACACCGACCATCTGGTGTTCCTTAAACAAGGTCAGATCCTCCATCAGCTTGAGCACCCAAGCCAATGCACGACGGCCATCGTGGAGCAGGTATTTGAAACGCCACTATTGGCAGTGCCACATCCCCAAACTGGCTTACCGATTTTTTTAAGCAAAACCGCTCCCAATCAACACCAAGCCCAAAGCGCATGAACATATCAGCACTTAGCCCACCGCGGCAGCTTCACTTGACGACCAGCGGACAGCTCAGCTTCATGCTGCTTGTCACGCTCATATTAGGCTTGGTACATCTCATCGAAGGGCCACGCGATATTCCCTTCAGCAGTTTGGCCCATGCCATTATTGACTACGACCCAAACAACTTTGAGCAACGGGTATTGATAGCACTGCGGCTGCCAAGAGTTACGGCGATCCTGCTTGCAGGCATCTGCCTCGCTATAGCCGGATATTTAATGCAACTCACGCTGGCTAACCGTCTCTGCGAACCCCATATCTTAGGTCTTAATGCTGGTGCCAGCTTAATGGTGGTAAGCCTGACAGCCTTTCCAATTGTGCCATTAATTGGCCCTTTACGGCCGCTGGCTGCAAGTATTGGTGCCGCCATCATGTTCAGCATGGTATTAACGCTAGCCTCCTCTGGACGCAAGGGTTTACAGGCGCTGAAACTCATTTTTTGTGGCATCGCGTTTTCCACTCTCGCGAATGCCATTAGCGCCACCATCTTGCTGCTGGATGAAAACACTCTGGACGAGTTGCGCTTTTGGTTAGTGGGTGACGGGGCCAGTGCGCAACTATCCACAGTGCTCGCCGGCTTGCCTTTTATCGGCCTGGCGGTGTTGATGAGCTTGCTACTACTGCCGCAATTAAATGCAATGTCACTGGGCGACAATATGGCTCGAGGTTTAGGAGCCTCGGTTAAGCTGACCCGATTTTTTGCCCTTTGTGCCGCAGCGCTGTTAAGCGGAACTGCGGTATCCCTAGTGGGACCGATTGGTTTTGTGGGTTTAATCTCCCCTTCAATATGGCGGGGTGTGCACGCCCGTCCCACGCGGCAATCAATGCTGCTTATTGCACTCACCGGGGCGAGTTTATTACTGGCTGCCGACCTTGCTGCCACCAGCATCATCTCGCCTCAGGAGTTACCCACGGGAGCCCTAACCGGATTGGTTGGTGCCCCGGTGTTTATGTGGATTTTCACGAGACGGATACGATGAACAAAGCAAGCGCGTTGACCCTGCGCACGGGTCCTTTTTCACTCACATTTCATTTATTGCCGCTACTCAGCCTGGCGGGGCTGAGTATGACACTCGTTGCGGTGGCAATGACGGCCTTGCTCACCGGCAGTGAAGCTGTGCCCTTCGACACATTGTTGAGCTATTTTCATCTGGGAAGCCTCGACGACTCGGCGGCTCAACAGGCTGATTTGTTGATCCTTGATGCGTTTCGTGCGCCTCGGATCTGCTTAGCCATGTTGTGTGGTGCAATGCTCGGCTGTGCAGGTGCGGTGATGCAATCTTTAACCCGAAATGGTTTAGCCGATCCCTCCATTTTGGGGGTACGCGAAGGCGCTGCGTTAGCAATTGTAAGCGTGATACTGATGCGCTCAGAGCTGGCGTTAATTTGGCGCCCCTTACTGGGGATGGCTGGGGGATTAGCTGCCGGACTGTCGGTTAAATTGCTCGCCAAACAGAGTACCGGTCTGCGTTTGGTGATGATCGGCATTTGTTTATCGTGGTTATTATCCGCGGTGATGTTGATTTTGCTATCCTCAAGCAGTACCCAAGATCTACAAACGGTGATGCTTTGGCTTGCCGGCGATCTGCAGTCGGCAACCTGGTCCAGTGTGCAACTTGCCAGCTTGATATTGCTTAGCTGTGCACTGATATTAATCCTGTGCTGCCCCTCGGCAAATATAGAAGCACTGGGTGACGCTTTGGCAACAAGCCTTGGTGTGCGCCGATCTTTAATTGCCAGTTTGCGTTTTTGCGCAGCCGTTTTATTGGTGGCCACCAGCGTATCGGTCGCCGGGGGGATGGCCTTTGTTGGCTTAATTGCACCACATCTCGCCCGTTTGCTGGCAAACAACAGTGAACGCAGTTTGCTGCTCGGCAGTGGCGTGATTGGCGCTTTATTGGTACTCAGTGCTGATACCCTCGCCCGCGCCGCCTTTAGCCCACTCACCTTACCTACGGGGATTATATTGTCAGTGCTTGGAGCACCCAGTTTAATTTTCCTTCTTTGGATGCGCAGGGATCAATTTTGAAATTAATTCGTACGGTTTTATTCACTCTGTGTTGCTGTTTCTTAAATAACAGCAATGTATTCGCACTCACCACGACCTTCTATATTGATGACCTTGGCAGAAGCGTAGCTGTGCCGGTGCACCCGAAACGGCTCGTGTCTACCTACGACGTCGATATCACCATTCCGCTCATTGAATTAGGTATTTTGCCTATCGGCAGTCATGGTCGACTGAATCGTAATGGCACTCCCTATCTGCGCTCCAGTGCACGATTAACCGGTGTTGATTTCGATAACAGTTCAATCTCTTTTATCGGCGCCACGAAGCTTGATCTGGAAAAAATCGTGAGCTTGAAACCCGATTTGATCATCACCGAAAAAAACCGCTCAACTCCAATTGAACTGTTAGCCAGGATTGCGCCAACGGTGGTCATCGATAGTAGTAAAGGGGCGCCACAGGTCTATCGCAAGCTGGCTAAATTAACCGCAAGCCAAGTTCAACTTGGCAGACTAGAGCGCCGTTATGCCATGCAAATCGCCGCGCTTAAAAATAGCATCGGTTCGGCCACTATCACCGCATCGGTATTTCAATCACTACGTGGCAAACTCAGTGTTTACCATAGCTATCGCGCCTTAGGCCAGGTCTTACGTGATGCCGGTTTTCATTTTCCAGAGTTAATCAATGCCATCGACCCAGGCCAGCGTATCTCGCTCAGCGTAGAGCGCCTACCGGAACTGGATGCCGACATTATTTTTTCCCCCTATCGCGCCGATCAAGCTGGTGGCGCGGCAACTGAAATAGCGCATATGAATACCATGCTGGCAAACTTTTGCAACTTTCTGCAAGCCTGTCGAAGTGGCAATTATGTATTGGTGCCACGCGACTTGGCCATCTCAAACTCTTATGCTGGCTTACAGGCAATGGCCACTATGGTACAAGCTCATCTTATTGCCCGGCCAAAACAAAACAGCTTGCCGGACGAGCCAATAAAGCCTGCCGACTCAGCCTTTATACCTTAAAGCTGCCCACCTGCTTGTTCAGCTCTTGGTATAAATCGGAAATATTATGCGACTGAGACTGAATTTCATCCGCGACATTTTGCACACCATCGGTTTGCTCTTTTAACGAAACAAGATTTTGATTGATTTCGCTGGAGACTGCCGATTGCTCCTGAGTCGCCTGGGCCGTGTGATCGGCCATTTCCTGAACCCGCCCAAAAGACGCACGAAGCTCATCAAATATTTGAATAACCTGACTAAAGTTATCAACCGTACTCTCGGCATTTTTCCGACTATTTTGAATGGCACTTGAGGAACGTTCCACGTTTACTTTCAACTGTTCAATCATGCCCTCAATTTCATTGGTACTGTCTTGGGTACGAGTCGCTAAGGTTCGGACTTCGTCAGCAACCACTGCAAATCCACGCCCCTGCTCTCCGGCTCGAGCCGCTTCAATCGCCGCATTCAAAGCCAGCAAATTAGTTTGCTCGGCAATTTTACGGATCACCTCCAGTACTGAGGCGATGGTTTGTGAGCTTTTTTCTAACTCTATAGATTGACTCTCGGTCACCTCGATATCATTGACCAAGCTAGATATGGCTTGATTAGAGGTATTGACCGCGGCAATCCCCTGTTTGGAAAGCTGATTGGAGTTATTCGCTTCCTTAACTGTATCTTTGGCAACCTCAGCCATTTGCTGATTAGACATATTCATTTCGCTACTGGCACTCACAATTGAGTTTGAGGCATCCACTAAAGCCAAGGTGATCGCGCTTGCTTCACTGGACACACCGTTAAACTGTTCGGTCATCCCTCCTAAGGCCTCACTTTTATTGTGAATCACTTTAATAATTGAACGTAGGTGCTCAACAAAACCGTCAAACTCATGAGCGAGGTCACCTAGTTCGTCACCAGCGCTGGAATTAATACGAGCAGTTAAATCACCATCACCCTCGGCGATTTCTTTAATTCGATTGGCCATATTTTTTACGTTACGCGTCAACAGCAAAGGCATGTAATAACCAAATCCGATCGCGACGATAAAAGCTAATATAATGATCACCATGGCAATACTTTCTAGACTTTCCACCTGTTCTCTTAAAATTTCATCACTCTCTTGGGATTTTGCTCTAACGTCTTCTCCGGCTTGATCTAATTGAGAGCGAACCACTTTAAACTTTTCATCGAGCCGCATTAATGCCTCAGAGAGTGCACCGTTAGTCTTGACTTCAGTGGATTCAATAAAAGCAATACTGTTGTGATGCCACTCGGTAAACAAGCTATCAAGCTCCTGATAAGGTTCCGTTAAATTAGGCTCATCAATTAAGTAAGCACGATAGGCATGAAAACGTTGCAAGGCTTGAGCGGCATTTTTTTTAAAAGAAGCTTTATTCTGCTGCGGCAGACCATCGTGAATCATCAATTTCTGCATCGCTAAGCGCGCTTGATAGATGTCCACATCTGCTTTCAGTACTTCAGATATAGCTTCAATGTAACGATTCAGTGTAGCCTGATCGATGTTTTCCGCTTCCAATTTCTGAGTATGTTCATTCAGCTTCTCTCCCGCTTGGTCAAGCATCTGCCGAATCACTCCAAATTGCCGATCCAACTCAATAAATTTAGGACCAAAATCAACCCCCTCTTTTGCAGATGCCATGACCAGTTCGCTCGCAGAGTACCAATCCTGAAAATACTGTTCAAATTGGGTGTAGGAAGCGAGTAACTCGGGTTCACTTTCAAGATTCTTACGATATAAATGGAAACGGTCCAGTACCTGTTGGGCATTTTCTTCAAATTCAGCTCTATTCTCAACGAGAGCCCCTTCGCCACAATAGATTTTTTCGATTGCTAAACGCGCCTGATAGATATCTCGGTCCGCATTTAATACCGCCGATATCGCTGCAAAATAATGCTCATTCTGAACGGTTAGAGCTTTTTGTTGAATAGAAGTCATAGCTTTAGAAAAAATAAATAAGCCAACCAAAATAACCGCCAGCAAGGCGGTTGGAAACATCGCCTTTAATCGAATAGAGTTAATTCGCATGTTCATCCTTTATATGCATGTTATGACGCCATACAACTAGTCTAGGTAATAGATACAAAAAACAACAAAAAAATAATCTTAAAATCAATAGCGATTTTTTGGTCATAAATATATTTATTCACAAGCTTAATGTTTTGCTACACAGCAAAGATTATTAGAAGCAACATCGTATTGAATCAAAGAGCATCAGCCTTCTTCTTCATTGTCTTAATGGGAGCGACAAAACCACCAACACTCATCAAACCAAAAGGACGAACAACATACACTTAGTGGAAGACGACTCACTTGCAGGATTTTATTTTAAACGACACACAAGGCCATAAAAAGACAAAAAACCATATAAACAAATCAGTAACTTAAGGTGGTCTATTTTTTGTTCCGGTGTTACTGGTACATAAAACTCTGGTATTCAGGAAACAAAACCCATGGAATGTCCACTGGGTTTTGAACAAGCGAAAATAAATCGCTTAAAGAGTTTGTTTGATCACCTGTGGCATTGGATACTCATTATCAAGCACTTGTTGAGTCGGCTCATATAAGCGAAGATGCAAATAGAAGTCATCTTCTGGTGCTGGTAGCCAATTACAATGCTCGCCTTCTGGAGGTTGATGTTGAATGCAAATCGGCAAGGTGCCATCTGTCGCATACTTCAACTCTTCAGGACGATTAGTGGAAATCGAATAACGATTGATTTCATTCTCCACCATAAACAAATTTGTAGCATCGTACATAGTTAAGGACCAGAACTCTTTTGCTGGCGCATCCGCTGGCATGGTCATTCGATACTGATATTTACCCGATAATTGCATACCTTGAGAGTCGGTGTAGCGGTTTGGGTAAAGTGCTCGCTCTGGCACATTTAAGCCAGCGGCGCGTAAATTAATACTCGCGCGGCTCAAATAATCCTGGCCATAACGCCCCCCTTCAAACATCATCGACCAACCGTGACTAGTTGCGCCAAGTTGACGACCTGCGTAGTCAATAATACGGGCTGAAGATTCCACCGCACGCAGCAAACCGCGTTTTTGCGCTGCAGAAAGCAGCTCCGAATTAAAAGGCGTTTCTCCTCCAATACCAATGTATTTAAATTGCGCCACCATAGCGGCATCTTCGGCTAAAGGGTTTTTTCTTAATTCTTGATCAATTAAGGCAAACCACTCCAAACCTTGGGGACGAGCCATTGGCGGAATACCACCTGAAGATTGTTGAAGGCTAACTACGCCGTGAGACTCACCGTATTCAGATAAAGGATAATGGATAAAACCGTCATGTACTTCAAGTGCCGCATCCAGATCTTGCTCTCCTGCCACACCAGTACGTTGAATATACCAAACCATGGGGGTACGTGACTCAATCACCCCGCTAATGCCCTCTGGGATTTCCCCCTGCCAACCCTGCTGGACCAATAAAAACTTAGCCCCTTGAGTGCCAGCATTTTGCTTAATAAGGTCATCGATAGAATCAGAGTAGGCATCGAGCAACTGAACAATAAAATAACGGTTATCGGTTCTAGGGACTTCGATAACCATCGGCCCAGATACATCCAAATCAATATGTGATTGAGAGTATAAGGTGTCGTTGTTTACCGTAGGAACAATACGGTGTTGCGGACCCGATAAGACGCGCGTTTTGCCCATTTGATTTAGCGGTGCCATCGCGTTATCCATCGGGGCTGTCACCGATGTGGAGGTTTGGCGAACGGCTGCCACAGTGAGCGGACCCGTCCCATAAATAAAAGCTTGTACCCCGAGATGATAAGCAAGCTCCTCTTCAGCGCTGTGTTGAGACTGCGCAAAACTAGAAAGAGCAAAACCTGAAGCAAAACAAAACATGACTGCGGAACAGAACTTATGGTTCATTTAAACCCCTTATAAAGTGAATCATTAAATTACTTTATAAGCCTAACAAAAGCGCTTTCCTCCCCCCATCGATGAATTTCTATAAGCTCCATTAGAAATATTAATAATGCAATTCACCGTCAATAATTGCGGAAGCTTCCTCAAATAGCCAGTTGGTAAGCGGGTCAATGCGATTTCGCTGATGGGTAAATAGCGCAATACTTCGGAATCGGCTTTTATCAGGCAGAGAATGAGGTAAAGGCTCGAAGCGGAATTTGTAAGGAAATCGAGCTGCAATATTCTTAGAAACAATACCAATATAATCACCATCAGCAACCAAGGCTAACATTAAGCCAATATCACTGGTACGCACACTAATCTTTTTGTCGAGCTCAAGAGACTTAAGTATCTGCTCACTACGAGAGACGCTGGATTCACCAAAGATTAAATTAATACACAAGGGATAAGCTAACACGGCACTGAGTTCTGAGGACTGAAGCGGATGGTCTTTACGCATCACCATTACAAATTCATCATCACCAATGTCCTTTTGCAAAATATTTTTATTGGTTTCCATGGGTAGATAACTAAAACCCCAGCATTGGTTTTTTAACTCCAGATCTCGCTGAGCCTCAAAGCCCCAATGGTAACACTCGACCGTAATTAACGGGGCCTGAGCACTAAGCTTACTCACTAAGGGGGCGGCGAAAGAGCTCATTAAAGGGGGGGACAATATCAAGGTGATCTCGCCTTCGAGCAGGGAAATGTCCCAATTTTTCTGGTTAATATATAACGAATCCAATTGATCCAGCAGCGCAGGGAGCTGCATCAGTAACTGCTGACAACGCACCGTTGGCTCCAACTGATTTTTGTCTCGAACAAACAGTGGGTCATTAAATTGCTCACGTAATTTTCGCAGCATGACGCTGATCGTTGGTTGACTAAGGTGCAACCGTTTCGCGGCTAATGTTGTTTGCCGCTCTTCGTTTAACACCAGTAACAGCCGCAATAAATTAAAGTCTTTGATCATCATTGGGTATCATTTTCAACTAAAGCCCTATAATACAACAATGGCTTAGCGCAAGCTGCAATGCTACGAGTATTTATAACTCAGATCCGATTTTAATCTTATCGAGCTTGGTTGAGCTGGCAGTTTTTTGCAATAGAGAACCGAGCTAAATAACAAGATCAAAAATAGTCTAAACTAATACAACCGCATCAACTATGTGGAACTTATGAAAAAGCTCTCAACAGGGATAATATTTGCACTTTTACTCTATCCGTCATTTCCAACATTAGCGCTCCATTCGCTAATTCTTAGCAATGGCGAATGGGAGCCTTATCTATCTGTAAATTTGAAACACGGTGGCGTTGCTTCACACATCGTGAGTGAAGCATTCAAACTTCAAGGGATCGAGGTTCATTATCAATTTTACCCTTGGAAAAGAGCCTACCTATTAGCTGAATTGGGTGAAGTCGATGGCTCGCTCATTTGGTCTTACAATGACAATCGCGCGCAACAGTTTTTGTATAGTGCTGACTTCGTAATAGAGGGGACTTCGGTATTTTTTCATCTGAAAAATTTTGCATTCGATTGGCATAAACCGCAAGACTTATATGGCGTTAAATTTGGTGGGGCGGCGGGTTATAAGTACCAACTACTAGAAAAACTAGAGAGACAGAAGCTCATCACAATTGACCGAAGTAAGTCGGACCGCAGTAACTTCGCTCGCTTACTAAGAGGTTATATTCAAGTTTTTCAACTCGATAAAGCTGCTGGTTATTATCTATTGCAGCAATATTTTAATCCCAATGAAATCGCTCAAATCACTCATCACCCCAAATCAGTCACGAGCGATCGTTATTACCTCATCATTTCTAAACAAACACCAAATGCGCAACAGCTGATAGCTAAATTCAATCGAGGGCTAAGCCAATTAAAGCAAAGTGGACGTTATCAGCACATGCTTCAAGCCTCACTCGATGGTCAGTATATGGACACCGACATGGAACCATAAACGATGATCAAGCTATTTAGTTTGACCAACAAACATCGCCCCTATTGCTACTCACAACTTATAACTATTCACAAGCCGTTTAAGCTCGGTTGCCAATGCAACGACACGTTCGCTAATAATATGCTGCTGGCTGGCATCATGCGCGGTGACGTCAGCGATATCTTGAATGCTCGTCACATGCTGATTCACCTCTGAAACCGCTTGGTTCTGCTGATCAGCGGCTTGCGCCACTTGTGAGTTTAGCTGGGCTATCTCGCGGCTTTGTATGGCAATATCTTCCAAGATCGCACATAACTCTTCAATACTCGTTTCCGAGTTACTAACTGCAGTATTCGCCTCGTTCATCACCGAAATCACACGATCTTTTTGTTGTGTCAGCTGCTCATTAATCTGTTTAATCTCCCCTGTCGACTGATGGGTTCGACTCGCTAACGAACGCACCTCATCTGCGACCACCGCAAACCCTCGACCTTGCTCTCCCGCTCGCGCTGCTTCAATGGCGGCGTTCAAGGCTAATAGATTGGTTTGCTCAGCAATAGCCGAAATGGCTTCAACCATCGAATTCACCCTTTCGCTTCGCTCGCCTAATTCAAGTAAGCTTTCGTTGGCATCTTTTACAATCGCCACTAAGGCTTGCATATAAGCAAGTATTTGTTGCGCCTTCTTCGCACCAGACTCAACATGTAGACTGGCGTGCTGGGTTCGGTCGGTGGTGAACTGCGCATTTTGTTTCACATCATTCGATGAGGCTTCTATTTGGACTAAGGTGGTCGCAACAGAATCGGTTCCAGCCTTCAGCCTTGTGACTGATTGTTCAGTTGAACCAGCCACATGACTGACCTGCTCGGCAGTATCATGTAATTCGTCACTACTACTCGTCAGCTGAGTTAAACTCTGTTTAAAACTATTCACTAATGATTGTAACGAAGCATAAACGCCACTAATTTCATCGTGGTATTGATCCGAAAAATCCACAGCTAGATCTGAGTTATCAGCCGCTTTCAACAAACGATTACGCAGTAATTTAAGACGCTTTGCCACCGCACTTCGAAAAATCAAGGCCAACATTAACATGCCAATAAAAAAGACTACCGTTAACAGACTGGCTTGCTTAAGCAGTGCGCTATAAATAATTTTTTGAGCGCTGGCGAGTGAAAATGCAACTTCAATCACCGCTGCGGTCTCGCCTTCCTTACTGGTCACATGACAAGAAAGGCAATCAACACCGCCATGATCGCGGCTCATGATGATAGGTGTCAGTACCGTCAGCGCAGATTGTTGTTCAATCATACTTTGCTTAACCACCGTCTGCCCAGTGAAAGCCTGACGTTGATTGTCGGTTAAACTAACCGAAGCTTCACTGGGATGAAACATCGCCTGAATCGATTCTGAGCGAATCAGTTTGATATCAAGGATATTCTCTTGGCTAGACATCTTTTTATGCAATAAATTTTTATTTGCCATCGCCCCCGATAACATCAAAGTATTCAGGCCCTCGAAATAACTTTCGCTCATGGCCTTAATTTGCTGACGAGCCATCGCTTCAACCAAAGATTTTTCGTGTTGATAAGTGTAGTTAAGGGTGATGATCAATAGCGAGCAGCCCACCACAAGCATCGTCACATATAGTTTTGTCGCAATGGATAAGCGCCCCCAAAAAAAACTCATAACTGTCTCCCATACTTGAAGAAATCAGTGCACTAAATTATTCGGATTCGGGGTAAAAAATTGCTCAACACCAGTCTTAAGGCGATTCACAACCTCTACTTTGCTTACCGTAAATCAGTATCTGATATGCACTTTAAATACAGCATCAGTAAAGCGCTTCATTGCCATTGGGCTAAATTGATTTTATTCGCGTGGCAAGCCCCTACATTCTCAAACAATTCACATAAAACTGGCGAATTGTTACTAAAATATGAATTGCATCGTAAGTTAAGCCTACATTACCCCACTCGGCAAGATTCAAAAAGTCCAGTTCACCGCGATGTGATGCGCTTATCGCTTCCACGCAAAATAGAAGTAGAATCAAATGATAATGTGAAATATACAAGGACAACAACAGCGCCCAAAAAAACACGAAATGTAAAACAAGGAGGGAGAAACCAAGCCTTTCGATAAAATAATATCAGTTTGGATTCACGATTTTTTTAAACACACTGCTAACAATTATGACATTTATTGTCGCAAGCTAAAGGCATCTAGCGCTTCGGCGGACCCAAAATATCCTCAATGAAATAAGTTTACCTCGCCTAAGCCGATCATATTCAAGGATTCATATATAAAAAGAGCGACTAACAAACTTAGCAGCTCAATCATTAAAGCAAGGAAGCCGGAACAGCTAACGATTGAAGGAGATATCTGGTATCACTGTCGCTCCGCTCCCCAAAGACCTAAGCCTAATACACGCGGCTTAGCCCCACTTCATTTCGCCCATGGCCACTTTTGCACCAATTTGTAGGGCTACGCCCATTCCAGCATTCGGGTAACGTTTCGTCATGGCTTTGATAAGCTGTTCGCTATTCGTAGCTTTGGCGAGTTCTTCTTCAAAAGCCAATAAATAGTCTCGAGTATAACGAATAGCACTGGCGTCAGTCGGTGCATCGGGACTCATGTGCCCAGCAATCACCATCTTAGGTTCACGCTCAAGCATGGCATTCAGATTGTTGATCCAGGCTTCACGCCCCGCTGCACCAGCGGTATCAGCGGTCCATACATGCACCCCTGAAAATACCATCACACCACCCAAAATAGCTCGACTTGAAGGCTCCCACAAGTAACGACGGTTGGCTAAACCCTCTGCGTTGACGATATCCAAGTGATGCGATTCGATACGAAGAGAAGATTCATCATAGGCTTCTGGTAGCACAATATCGTCCATGGTTTGTGGACCATTCGCTTGAAGTTGAGGCCCCCAAATAGCGAGTTTTTTCTTCACATTAGCTTTAATTGCCTCAATCGTTGCCGATGCAGCAATCACCCGTACATCAGGAAATGCCGCTTTTATCGGCGCGAGACTGAAATAATAATCGGGATCGCTTTGACTCACATAAATAGTGGTTAAGGTCTTACCCGAAGCATTAATAGCAGCCACTAAAGCCTGACCGTCAGGGTAAGTAAAACCACCGTCAATCAACAGCGCGTCATGTTCGCCGCTAAGCAATACTGGAGCGCGATAAAAGCCGTGTTCTCCAGCTGGAAAATGCTGCACCTTCAATGCAGACTCTGCCGCAAATGCAGCACCATTGATACTAGAAACTGCAACGATGCCAGCCGCGATAAACTTCATAAAATTATTTTTAATAGACATTATCTTTCCTTTTAAATTGTAACTAATCGCACATTAATAGTGCAGAAATAAATAAGCTTAGCTAGCGCTCTAAAGCGCTTTAAGCTGACGCAATAAAGCTTGTGAGTCGGCATAAAAATCTGCTGTAGATAATTGCACACGACGTCCCTTAGACTCAGCAATCAAACTTGGCACTCCACGGGCAGCGAACTCTTGCATTAAATTTTGAGCCTGCTCGAGGCGCTGTTGATTCGCTTTGTGCAACTCAGGGCTGTCTAATAATGCAACTGCATCGCTAAGTCCTAATGTATGTAAGGCCTGCTCCAAGGTCGCTCGGTCAGTGACATTGCGGCCTTCCACATAGCGAAGTTTCTGAATCGCTTTCAGCATCTCCAGCTCTTTTTCTGGCTGGGTTAAAGCAACCGCCGTCAGCACGATTGTTGGCAAGCTACTGTCAAAACGTTGCTGATGATCAGCTAATACACTGTGACGATATTGTTCACTAAAAGGCTGTCCAGTTAGGCTGGCAATACGCTGATCATTTGACCAGGCAAAAGCTGCAAATTCTTCGTTCATCGCTCTTGAGCCTGCGCCGGAAAAAAGTCCAGTGGGTAGCAGTTTGATATGAACTTGCTCGCTAGCGTTCGCGAGCGCTGAAAACGCAGGGGAGATGCCGTAGCACCAACCGCATAATGGATCGAATAAATAGTTAAGGGTGATGTTCATTGTTTATCTCCTCAGTTAAGTGTAGCTACTTTAAACCGAATACATTGACAGTTAAACGCATTACATATATACATATAGTATGCTAAAGATAAACAATAAGACTGAAACTAACTTAGGTGACCTCGGTAACATGCGTCGCTTAGTCTATTTTACCGCTGTGGTAGAGACGGGTTCCTTCACCGCAGCAGCCGAGCGTCTCGGCATCACCAAAGCCGTGGTGAGCCAGCAAGTCGCTAGACTGGAGCAAGAATTCCGAGTATCGCTATTAGTACGAACCACTCGCTCAGTTAAAGTCACAGATGTAGGACAAACCTTTTACCAACGCTGCGTATTAATTTTGCGTGAAGCGGAAGAGGCCTTCGACGAATTAACCGACACCGTACTTGAACCTTCAGGGACCTTGCGGATCGCCGCACCTTTCGATTACGGGATCGGCATTATCGTCCCCACCATTGCTGCATTCACCCGACACTATCCAAACTGCAGAGTAGATGCCGCCTTAAGCGATCAAACTGTCGACATCATGTCTGGACAGGTTGAACTGGCAATCCGCGTTGGTTGGCTTAGCGAAGATAACCTGCCCGTAAGACGAATTGGCGAATTTCAACAATTTTTAGTGGTATCCAAGTCGCTGCATGCTCAATTACCAGAACCGCTGAACCTAAAAGATCTAAGCCAATTACCTTTCATCGCCAACACCGCATTAAATAATCCTTTACGCTGGAATTTTTTATCCGATGATGGTGAGCAGCAGAGTATTGAGATGCAAGCTTCGATCTACTTAGATGCCACGCTCGCAGTACGAGAAGCAGTACTTGCCGATGCTGGCATCTCCGTATTACCTGATTATGCGATTGCCGACGATCTTGCCGCCGGCCGATTAATCAAACTTCTGCCACAATGGCAGCTACCGAGCGGCGATATTCATGTGGTCTTCCCTTCGGCCCGCTTTCGCCCAGCGAAAGTAAGAGCTTTTGTCGACCTCTTAATCGAAAAGATAAATGGATGAGCGCCAACAGGATAAGACTTAGCACCACAGAAGAGTGCAGCCAACAAGTTCTCAATTGCTAAACCGCCCCCTTAAAACGAAGACTTGGCGTCAAAGGCTCGAATTAATCGCTCAAGACTATCCAGCTCAAGAATCACTTGCCGAGTCCGGTCTTCTGACAACTCGGAGAGACTACCAGTACCTGAAATAGCCTCTTTCATTCGATGAATATGGTTCACCATTTCATGAGTCACCGTCGCTTGTTCCGAAAGCGCTTCGGAAGTGCGCGCCGAGCGTTCACCAATTGAATTGATATGAGAGACAATGTCGCTAAAGGCTGAATGGGTTTGCTGCGTTTGCTCAACGCTTTGATTTGAATAATGCTGCCCTGCTAAAATTTTCTTACCAGTATCTGTTGCTGTGGCTTTCAAACCCTCAATCTTGTTTCTAATATCATCCACAGAATGAGTGGTTTTCTCCGACAAGGTCCTCACTTCGTCGGCCACCACCGCAAAACCACGACCAGACTCCCCGGCTCTCGCCGCTTCGATTGCAGCATTGAGGGCCAGTAAATTGGTTTGCTCAGCAATAGCTTGGATTAAACCTAAGATCCCTTCAACACTATTCACATCTTGGTTTAACTGTTCTAGCGATGAGTGCGACACCAATAACTCTTGATGTAACTGTTGTGCCGAATCTAAGGTATTATTGACCACCGCTTGTCCATCCAATGCAATCTGCTGAACTTTTTGAGCATACACTGAATTCTCTTGGGCGTCGTTAGCCACTTCCTCAATTGCCGACAGCATTTCTTCGGCTGAAGCCGCCATTGCCTCCGTGGCGACCGTTTGCTCGTTGAGATTCTCTGTGAGACGTTTTCGACTGGCTAATTCGTCACGATTGGCTTCACGAATTTGGCTTGTAGTATCGATTGACCTTGCGGTCACAGCTCTAAGCTCAGCCCCTTTCATTTTTACCGCTAATTCAATCGCTGACCAGTCATCAAAATGGCCGGTATAAGGGTATTCCATCAAAGCATTGCTATATTGGCGCTGCGCTAAATCTACAACGGATCGATGGCGACGATGATTCCACCACATGACTGGCAATTGCAGACCCGCAACAATAACTGGCAGCCACCACCAAAGATAGCCTGCCGCTCCCAGCAACACCGCCACAAATGTAACGCACGCTAAAGCGGAAGAGACTCCCAGCCAACGACGGCGAAAACGCTTATCCTCTCCCTTATTCAAGGCTTGATAGACAGTTTCAGCACGATGGATCTGCGCATCATCCGGTTCGGTTCGAACCGATTGATACTCGTATACTTTGCCGCTTTTATCAACGATGGGGGTAACAAATGCCGACACCCAATAATGACCGCTGCCTTTACAGCGGTTTTTAACCAAGCCCATCCAACTCTGACCCGATTGAATATACTGCCACAACTGAGTAAATGCGGCTTTAGGCATGTCTTGATGACGGATCACATTATGCGGTTTCCCTTTCAGTTCCGCGGCTTGGTATCCAGACACTCGGCAAAAATCCTGATTACAATAAGTGATGTGGCTATCTGAAGTGGTAGTAGAAATTAAACTGTCTTGTTTGCTATAACGGACCCGCTCATCGCTCATAGAATTACCCCAAATATGAATAGATTAGTCACATATCGAGTGTAGCCCATTGCACCTAATAATTGTCTTTTTAGTTAATATAAACATGCTGCGTGAACTGCTAGTACCTATCGCGCTTATGATACTGTCGTTTAGCCAGACTGTTGAGCAAGCAATAAAAACAGGCTTGCTCTGCCGCAACAAATCCAGCAAGTAAATACTCAATAGTCTAGTCCTCCCCCCAAAAAATAATCCACCAAACTATTCGTTGGCGCACATCTCAGGGCTTTAATTTTTTGCGCAGTTAGGCCGGCTCGTTCAGCTTTTATCGGACAGTCATCCCATAAACTGGCTAAGCGGTCAAAATAAGCACGCCAAAAAAACTCACCTTAAACCAATAACAAAACACTTCGCTAGCAACAAACTCGGATGCAAATCAGATCCAGACATCAAACTCAGATAACAGCTTAATCCAACGGCCACGCCTCTGCTGTAGGCGGTTAGCATGAACAATGTCATCCCAAATGTTGCATATGCTAAAAATAACGAGTATAAATAGCATATGCCAAATACAGGCTAGTTTTTTAATACCAAACTGCACTCGATGAGGGCGTAAATGATGAACATTGATATGCCCTGCAAACAGCGTTGTGCTGATGTACTTTCATACCTAGGAGTAACACCCAATGATAATTGCCATCCCCATTAATGATGATCGACTCGCACCACACTTCACCAAAGCCGACAGTATCTTGTTTGTCAACGAACAGGGGGAACAACTGTCCCGGCACGCTAATCCGGGATTGAACACCAACTGCTCGGGGAAAAAAGACTTACTTATTCTACTTCAGCAGCAACAGGCCAACTTAGTGATCGTTCGCAACATTGGCGAACAAATGCTCGGTAAGTTACTCGCTCTATCATTAAACGTATTACAATCACCAACCAGTAATAAAACCATTGAGCAGTTAGCTAGCAACGCCAGCCAGTTAATTCCGCTTCAAAATGCCTCTCAAGGACGTCCATCGATCAATCATCTGAAAAAACAAGCTGAAGGTGGTTGTGGCTGCACCCATGATGAACCTGCAAATTCAAAGCAAGGGCGCTGCTGTGAAGAACGCCATCATCAAGGACATCACCATGAGCAAAAATCAGGTCGATGTAACGACAACCCAGGCCATGCTCACCCGCAACACCAAAAAGGCCGCGGCCGATGCTGTCACTCTTAGCTTATTGCCTCAGCGCCTTTGTTATCATATTGCTATTTGTTGGGATCATGCTCGGTTTTAAACGAAAAAAACGGGCTAGACTCACCAAACCAATGCTTCACGATCAACGTTTATGTGGCTGTAAAACTGCCTGTGCTGAACACCTTTATCAAATCGAAGAACCACCCACAGCACCATAATTATCGAGCTCCGCAGGCGCGGAGCCCATATCTCACGAGACCCCCCCATATGCAAACTTATCCAAAAGCCATGCAAAGCCATTCGCACTGTATGGTCTGTAGCGACCCCAAGTTCAACCCACACTCTCTTAATTTACGCTTTCAACTAGATGCTGAAGGTTGGACCAACAGCCAATTTTCGGTGACCGCTCAACATCAGAGCTATCATGGGTTATTACACGGCGGCATGACCAGTACACTACTTGATGCAGCCATGACCCACTGCTTGTTGATGCGCGGCATTAAAGCGCTAACCGCCGAATTAAGCGTACGTTTTATTGCCCCAATTCGGGTGGGAACAACAGTAACAGTGCAAGCTAAACTACTGAGCCAAAAAAGAGGATTTTATCGACTGGAAGCTTTTATTTGCCAAGGATCACAGCAACTAGCGCGGGCCTCGGCGAAATTTATTCAAGCTAGCGATGCACTACTCACTAATGACTGAGCGAAACCTCGGTATCACAGCAAAACAAAATGGCCGATGATTGACAATAAACCCAGCAACGGATTGTCAGAAAACATCGAATATTCTGACTATATTACCCGAGGCTTATGTACCAATAAGGCTTCCACAATATATCGCTGCTGGGCTCCACCACTTAATTGGTTAAAGGGATAACAAGTAATCAAGGTGAGGCGGTTATCGTCACTTGGTGCCATAAACTGAGTCGCGGATTGATCGACGATCTGAGTATTCATCACTTGATAAAGCAAGGTTTCGCCATGACTCGCTTCAATCTGCAACAAATCCCCCTTATTCACCGCAGCTAAATTTGCAAAATGAGTATCTCGATGCCCAGCGATCACGGTATTGCCCACCTCCCCAATCTTCGCACCACTCAGAACTAAGCCAGGGGCAAAAGCGAGCGTGCGCCCAGATGCCCCCGCCAACACATAAACGGAATCCACTTGATGCTTAAAATTTATGCTCTCTTGTTTGGTCACGAAGCTAAGCTTACCCACCGGATAAGTATCGGCCCACTGCCAAGGTTTGTGCGGTTGCTGATCAACTAAAGTATGCTGCCATGCCTGCGCAATCAACAGCTGTGCAAGATAAGCTTTGGCCTGAATATACAAACCGTGGCTCAACACCAGAACACCGAATAGAAATAAACTACATGGTAACGGATGTTTGGCTAAGAAACTTAAGATCATAACTTGCTCCCCATACTGTCAACTCCCTCTAACAAAACCAGCCAAAGAGAGCTGACTCATTAAGCTAAATCAAGGCGGAAGTTCGCACTGCGGCTGCACGACGATGATTAAAGTATCCCCATCCCCAGGCACCAAGCAGCAAGCTTAGCCCAAATAAAATATCTAGCCGACTGCCCGTCGCGGTTTGAGGCAATACGCCATTCGATTGCCATCCCTTCGGCATCCCACCATCTATCGGTTTGTCGACCGCACGAAGCGTTGCAGGTTTCACCGGACTAATATCTACCGCCACCAAGCTAGTTTGCGAACTAACGAGATGATATTTCATCGCCAGTGCTAATACTTGCTGATCAACGCGTTGCTCGTTAGCACCGTTTTTACTCAGCTCTAAGGCCGATATTTGCTGCCTCGCCCAAAGCAAATCTAAACCTGCAACCTGTTTATTGCTCTTTAAATTCACATTTTGTTGCCATTGTTGTGTGCCAAATTTACCGCTGACCCAAACTTGTGAATGTCGACCATGCGCCTGTTTAATACTTAACATTAAAGGTTGCCCCGAATACAAATCAGGAATATTCGTGGGCCAATAATCGGGGACGGTGCCATCATCATATCTCAGCTGAATGTCACTCAATACCGGATGAGCTATCTGTTCAAACAAGGCTATTACTTTTTGTTCCACTTCGCTCTGCTTACCAATGTAGGTAAATGTGCCTTTACCTAATTCGGCAGCCCGCTGCATAAAATGTGAATTAGGCGCGGAGCCTATCCCAATGGTAAATAGGCGATTCGCACCAAGCTGCAGCCGAATTAATTCAAATAGCTGCACTTCGTTACTCACTGCACCATCGGTAATAAATATAACTTGGCGTAAAGAGCCATTTTTTTGGCCTTCGTTGTGGCTCAGAGCAGCCTGAAGTGCACTAAACATTTCGGTACCGCCGTCTGCGCTTAAACTTGCAATAAAGCCTTTAGCGGCTTGTAAATTACCTTTATTTGCCACCAAGGAGTGCGCCGAAAATTGCCGATAATCCGAGTTAAATTCGATGATATTAAAGGAATCATCAGGCTCTAAACCATCCAATGCATATTGTAGCGCTTGGCGAGCCTGAGTCATCGACTGCCCCGACATCGATCCTGAAGTATCAATCACTAAGATCAGTTCTCTTGGCAAGTCTAACTGATCCACTTTAGCCCCTTGAGGCGGCATTAACATCAACAAAACATAGTCATCTCGATTACTGGTTTGAGCCTTTTGGTGACTTTGCCCCTGCTGCACATAAATGGCCGCTTCTGGCCGCAGACCGACTTGAGGGCGAAACTTCAGCACAAAATCTTGATTCGCATCACTAGAAAGCAAGTCAATATCAACACTGCCATCCTTGCGCGGATGACTGGCAATTGGATGATACAAACTAGTGAGTTGCGCTAAGTCAAAACCACTGTCGAGATGGACCTTCAATTTAACTGGTAGAGGCTTTGCTCCTATCGAAGTATATTGAGCAATACTGTGCTCTACTAAACGATAGGCGCTATTGTGATACGAATTTATCGCGTTCAATCCACTGAAATGCTCAGCAGACCAAGCGCCTGAGTGCTCCGCCCTTGGTTCCACATCTGGAGGCTGGATAAGCGCCATCGATTTACGAAAAATAAGCGGCGTATAACGCGGATTAACCAGCATCGGAAACCGCAGACTAAATTCACCATTTAGATAATCCAAACGCTGTTGATAAGTGATTCTCACCTGCAATCGCTGGTGAGGACCGAGGTTGGCGATGGCGGTATTAAATACATTCGGCCTTAACTGGCTAACCAAACTTGCCCGTTTACCTTGCCGCTTAGCCACTTCAAAAGTGCGTAGTGCTTGCTGTTTGGCCTGAACCTGCCCCTCAATCACCCGATCCCCTACCACTAACTGAAGCTGATCAACCGCCGCCTCATTAGGTAGCGGAAAAAGGTACTGACCGTTAATCCACTGCTCACTCTCATTCATAAAAGTTTGAGTCAGAGTCACTCGATTGGTCAGACCCGAGACCGTCATCGAGACGTCACTATGCAGTGGTAAACTGCGTTGAGCTTGACCATTTTGATCGATATAGCGTAGTTGTCCTAAACCTAAAGGATCTTGCGGCGTCGTCAGGCTTTGATTAGCGACTACCGCACAGGGTGACAATAACGCAGCCCCGAATGCGAGAACCACAGCACCAAAGTTAAAGGGGGAACCCCAGCCTCGGCGACAGCGGATTAATTGCTGGTCCATTTGCTATCTCCTAAACGCAATTACTGGGCGGCTAACATGCCACGCTGAGCACTAAGTTTGAGAGTGACACGGCGGTCAAAAAAGTTGTTTTCTACACTGGGCTCGGCCAGCAATGGAGAACGATCACCAAAGGCTTGCGAATTCAGTCGTTGCTCAGCAATCCCTTGATGAATTAAATAGGCGCGAACCTCAGCTAAACGTTGTTCCGACAGCGCTTGGTTATAACGAGAATCGCCTTGACGATCGGCATAGCCAGTTAAGTTCAACTTCAGCTCTGGCGCGAGAGACATGGTATAAACCACATCATCTAATTGCTGTTTAAAATGCGGTTCGATCACCGATGAACCGGTTTTAAATTGCACATTCAGACCTAATTCAAGTTCTGACATCTTTTCTTGATGGGCGTTTTTAAGTTGCTCCAACTGAGCATTAACTCTGGCATGCTGCGCCGCTAATGTCTGGTATTGCTCAGTCTGTTCACTCAACTGAGCCAACTGCTGCTGTTGCTCACTTAACTGCTGCTGTTGACTGGCAAGTGCCTCTTCGTCAGCCACCGATTTACCAATAAACACCCCTGTAAAACCGCCAATAAAGGCGCCAATCGGGCCACCAATAATCGCACCAACAGCAGCGCCAGAACCTAAACCGATCATTTCCGTTTTCGCATCACGTTCACTCAGTTGCGGACTAGGCTCAGCCGCATAACTCAATGAAGAAAGGCTTAAGCTGGTCACTAAGGCGAGACTAATAACTGACTTGTTCATAATTAATATCCTTGTTCAATGGTTTCATTCACGAGGTTTGAAAAGCTCAAACCGTTTCGATGGATCCATTAAACAATAAACAAATGGCATTCACGGGCCGCAAAAATGGCAGTACGCTTATCAATTGTGGCAATAAAATGGCAATTCACTTAAGCCCCGCAAACTTGCTTAAAAATGAGGTATAGTTCACCTGAGTCAATCACTTAGAAGATCCATGCCCCTATGAAACGCATTGCCATCGTAGAAGATGAAGCGGCTATCCGCGAAAACTACAAAGACGTCCTACAGCAACAAGGCTATAGCGTCCAAGCCTATGCAAATCGCCCTAGCGCTCTGGCAGCCTTTAACACCCGCTTACCCGATTTAGCGATTATTGATATTGGCCTAGAGGATGAGATTGACGGCGGTTTTTCGTTGTGTCAGTCGCTGCGTGCGATGTCTAGCAGCTTACCGATTATTTTTCTAACGGCCCGTGACAGCGACTTCGACACCGTTTGTGGCTTGCGCTTAGGGGCCGACGATTACCTCACTAAAGACATTAGTTTTCCGCACTTAGTAGCACGCATCGCCGCCCTCTTTCGCCGCTCAGAATTACTGGCGGCCCCCCCTGTAGAAGATAACTTACTACAACGAGGCCCCTTAGCCATCGACGGCAACCGGATGCAAGTTTTATGGAATCAACACACGATTGAACTAACCGTCACCGAGTTTTGGATGGTACATGCCCTCGCCAAACGCCCTGGGCATGTGCGTAGTCGTCAGGACTTGATGAGCGAGGCGAAAATTTTTGTCGATGACAGTACCATTACTTCCCATGTTAAACGGATCCGCAAGAAGTTTTTAGCCAGCGACCCCAATTTCGAATGCATCGATACGGTCTATGGCATGGGTTACCGCTGGGATAGCCTCGCCTAATGCTGCCGGTATTACCTTTAGGCTTGCGAGCCAAGGTCACTTTTTTATCATTATTTTTGCTCTGCCTGCCTTGGTTGGGTTATCAATACGTCTGGGAAATGGAGAAATACTTACGTTTAGGCCAAGAAAAAACCCTCGAAGGGACGACCCAAGCCTTAGCGACCGCCTTACACGAACGCCCCAAATTATTTGACAGCCAAGCCAGCTTTTTAAGCCAAGTAGAGAAAGGACGCGATCTCTATGCTTATCCATTGGCGGGCCCGATCCTATTAGATGGTAAATTAAGTGATTGGCAAGACTACCAGCATCGAATGCTCACTTACGGCAAAGAACATGTGATTTACCAAGCCGATCCCGATGCACCGATCAACAGTCAATTTACTCACATGGTAGGCAAGTTTGGCCGCTATCTTTATGCCAGTTTTGAAGTCACAGATCCCGATGTGGTGTATCGCGGCAAAAATACCCTGCGCATCGATAATAACGATCATCTGGCGATCGCAACTTTGGCTCCTGACGGTAATTTTCGCCGCTATATTGTGGCCACCACCGAAGACGGTTGGATCAATGCCTTCGAGCTACCGCTCGATCCCAAGCTAAACACCCCCGTCAAACCTGAGATAAAGATCCAAGGACAGTGGCTAAGCACCAAGCAAGGCTATAACATAGAATTACGGATCCCGCTGAAGATGGTGGGCAGTAAACTTGGCTTTGCGATTTATAACGTGAATCGCCAAGCCAAACGAAAACTGATCTCTATTATTGGCACCTCAGCAATTGATAGTGTCGACCAACTCGGTACTGTGTTAGTCCCTTCGCCTGAAATTGAAAGCATTATTAAAGGCATGAGCCATAATAGCTCGCGTATTTGGGTGGTTGACAAACACGGTCGTGTATTGGCTAAATCTGGTGATATTCGCAATACCCAAAGTATTTGGGCGCGTAGTCTCAATCATAAATCCAAAACAAATTGGTGGAACCAGCTGATGCAACAATATCTGTATCCGCTGTACTACAAAATACTCACCAAACCGCCGCAAGACTTTGTTGACTCCTTGCAGGACTCAACCGAACTTAGGGGCAGCCATATTCAGCAAGCCTTGAATGGTAAACCCGGTTCAACTTGGCGGCTCACGCCCGATGGCCGTGCGGTTGTGTTGGCTGCCGCGAGTCCGATTTGGATCGACGACAAGGTTATGGGGGTGGTCATTGCCGAGGAAACCACCAACGGTATTCGAACGCTGCGTAATCATGCCCTCGAACGACTATTCAATATTATTCTGATTGTGATGTCGGTGGGTACATTGTCGCTATTTATTTTCGCTTCGAGTATTTCAAATCGGATCCGGAAGTTACGCGACCAAGCCGAACAGGCCATCGATAGTCAAGGTAGAGTGAGCGCACCACTGCGAGGCTCCAAAGATAAGGATGAAATCGGCGATTTATCCCGTAGTTTTGCCAATGTGGTTAGCCGTTTAAGCCAATATACTCATTATTTGGAAAATATGTCTTCTCGGCTGTCTCACGAACTGCGCACACCGGTCGCCGTCGTGCGCTCTTCATTAGAACATCTCGGTTTACAACGCCTCGACCGGGACGCTCAAAAATATGTCGACCGGGCTCAAGAAGGTGTCAATCGCTTAAATATGATCTTAAATAATATGAGCGAAGCGACTCGACTTGAACAGAGCCTATCGCAAGCAGAACGCTGTTCTTTTCCACTCACGAAGGTGATATCGGGCTGCATGCAGGGCTACCAATACACTTATCCTGAACAAGTCTTCGACTGTGATATTTGCACTGATGACTTAAACATCATTGGAGTTCCTGAATATATAGCCCAATTAATGGACAAATTGGTCGCCAACGCAATGGAGTTTAGCCTGCCCAATAAAGCCATTCAGGTGAGCTTTCAACGAGACAATAAAGACGCAGTATTACTTATTAGTAATCATGGCCCGACTCTGCCAGACAACATGGTAGAACAAATTTTTGAATCAATGGTGTCAATTCGCAGCCAACAAGCGCAACAAAAACCCCACTTAGGCTTGGGTTTATATATCGCACGTCTAGTCTGTGAATTTCACAAAGGTAAGATCTCAGCTCGTAATTTCAGTGACAACAGCGGTGTTGAATTTTGCGTCAGGTTGCCACTGATCTAATTAAATATTGAGTGGGCAGTTCACAAACTGATATTTAAGGGAAAAGCATAAGTCAGCTTCGCTCACTATACTTGGACTATCCAACTGTAGTGAGCGTATCATCATGCGGCTTTCCCAATATTTATTTCTATTGCTTGTTTCTCTTTCTCCGGCGCTTACCTCAGCAGCAACGCCTACTCTCTCCTATATCACTGAAGAAGCCTTTCCGTTTAATTATACCGATGAGCGTGGTCAACTTCAGGGTATTTCGGTAGAACTATTAAGGCTGACATGGCAAGTCATGGGCGAGCCCGAACAAGAAATTAGAGTGATGCCTTGGGCGAGAGCCTATTATCTGATGACCCAAAAACCAGATATTGTACTATTTTCTACCGCCCGAACCAGCAAACGTGAACCTTATTTTAAATGGGCTTGTCCAATCGATAGGATTAAAGTGGTCATCTTCGGGCCCAAAAATACGGCAATAAAAATAAGCCATTTAAATCAATTCAAAAGCAGCATGATTGCTGCAATGCGCACTGATGTAGGAGAGCAACTGTTGCTCAATCACAGCTTTGACGACCACAATATCAAGCTAACCAATAACTACCGACAATTAATACGGCTGTTATTATCGAAACGGGTCGAGTACATTTCGGGCGTAGAAACCATTATTCGCCAAGCCGCAATTGAAAATCAACTGCCACTAGACGCTTATGAGGTGAAATGGCTACTCCAAGACGTGCCTCTTTGTTATGCCTTTAATCGTACGATTAGCGATCACTTTATAGAGCGCTTTCAAACCGCCTTACTCAAAATTTTGGACAGCCCTCGTTACTCGGAGATCCTAAAGAAATATCAATCTTTGCGAGCACCAAGCAAGCATTTACCTAAGTAGTGACTCGTCCTATCAAACGTTTAGCTGTCATACATCCCAACATAATGACTGCTCCAGCAACCACCCCAACTAGAGCGTTAAGCAATACTGGCACACTATATTTCAGTAATAGTAGGAAACCTTTTGCCGAAGCAAAGTAATGACTTATCTGATGCGCTAAGTCCGCGAACAACGGGATACCATGCACTAATATACCGCCACCAACCAAAAACATGGCAGCGGTGCCAACAATGACTAACAGCTTCATTAAGCGCGGTGCAAACCCTAATAGGGCACGGGCAAAAGCTCGCAGTATAAAACCACGATGATGAACTTCTGCATATTTCAACAAATATAGACCCGCATCATCAAGCTTCACGATACCTGCAACCAAGCCATACACGCCCGCAGTCATCATCACCGCAATCCCCGAAACGACGATTGTTTGAGTAAGCAGTTCCGCACCGTTCACCGTGCCCAAAGCGATCACGATAATTTCCGCCGATAAAATAAAATCAGTACGGATCGCACCTCGTATTTTTTCTTTTTCAAAAGCGACGAGGTCAATGGCCGGATCCGAGTTTGCCCGTATACGCTGCTGCCGATGCGCATCTTGCTCTGGTCCCGTTTGCTCAAACAAGGCATGAGATACTTTTTCAAAACCTTCAAAACAAAGGAATAAACCGCCTAACATTAACAGCCAAGTGATTGCCACAGGTAAAAATACACTCAACAACAAGGCCAAAGGAACCAAAATTAACTTGTTGAGCAAAGAGCCCTTAGCGACCGCCCATACTACAGGTAACTCACGATCAGCGTTAACCCCGGAAACCTGTTGAGCATTTAGGGCTAAATCATCACCTAACACACCCGCCGTTTTCTTTGCCGCCACTTTGGTCATCAGCGCCACATCATCTAATACCGCGGCGATATCATCGAGTAAGGCAATTAAACTTAAACCAGCCATGCAGACCCTTATTGTGATGGGAAACACCCATTTCCATTATTACTTTAAGAGCTAGAGTGCCAATCGCTCCTTCGCTGGCATTGCTCAGAGGCTTACAAAAATAGGCGCTTTATCCCGATTGGTATAAGTCCGCAGCGCTTAAAGTTCAGCCTTAAATCTCGCCAAACCCGCCGCTAAATCGGCGAGCAAATCAGCCGTATCTTCTAGCCCAATGTGCACCCGAATCAGAGTACCGGTTGCCTGCCACTGAGTCGCAGTGCGCAGTTTATCAACCCCGTTTACGCCCATGATCAAGCTTTCGTAGCCGCCCCATGAGTAGCCCATTTTAAAATGCTGCATGCCATCAAGTAAGGCAGTTAAAGCCTGTGAATTTCCCCCTTTCATCACAAAAGAAAATAGACCACAAGAACCTTGAAAATCCCGCTTGAAAAATTCATGCCCGGGACAACTGGCTAAAGCAGGGTGACGAACGTGATCCACATCATCATGTAGCATCAACCAATGAGCGACTTCTAAGGCGTTTTTTTGATGCTGAGCTAAACGTACGCCAAGGGTACGTATGCCTCGCATTGCCAAATAAATATCATCCGGCGAGGTACATTGACCCAATAAGTAAGAGTTTTCGCGAAGTTGATCCCAACAGCGTTTATTGGCAGTTGCCGTCCCCAACATCACATCGGAATGGCCAACAATGTATTTAGTCGCAGCCTGAATAGAAATGTCGATATCAAACTCAAAGGGGCTAAAATTAAGTGGTGAAGCCCAAGTATTATCGAGCATCACCACAATATCGTGATTTGCTTGTCGCGCAGCAGCGACAATCGCTGGCGCATCTTGTACTTCCATGGTTAAGGAACCAGGAGACTCGAGGAAAATCACTTTGGTATTGGCTTGGATAAGATCACTGATGCCAGCGCCGATCAAAGGGTCATAATAAGTGGTACTAATGCCATAACGTTTTAACAGCATGTCACATAAATTACGAGTCGGCTCGTAGGCGGTATCCACCATCAGTAGATGATCACCCTGCTGCAAAAATGACAACAGTGCCCCACTAATGGCAGCGGTACCACAAGGATACAAGGCACAACCCTCGCCACCTTCAATTTGATTCATAGCTTCTTGGAAAGCAAAATGGGTTTGAGTACCACGGCGGCCATAAAATAAAGTTTTATCATGGCGATTAGCCGTTGCCAACTTCATTTCTTTAACACTGTTAAATACCACGGTAGAGGCACGCGAGACCGGCGGATTGACTAAACCTTGGGTCCACTTCTTATCACGACCCGCACTAATTAATGTTGTTTGTTTTTTCATTTGTTTAAGTCCAGATTAACCCCAATGCCACCCATTTGATAAACACTTAAGCCGAAGGCACTTGAGTAAAGCAAGCGATTGATTGCTATCGCTGCAGTTCCAATTGCTAAGCGCATCATCAAGCTAGCATTCATTTTTAGCAAGGTAAATAGGGGATGATTACCTTAGGTAGCAGCAACAAAAAACCAGCCCGTAGGCTGGCTTTATTAAGACTGACTCATTAACTTCGAGAGGTCTTATTTAACTCAGCGACAACCATGTCACCAAAAGCATCGGTATCAATTAATTTGGCATCATCACCTTTCGCGAGATCCGGCGTGCCATAACCATTGGCAAATACCGATTTCATCGCATGCCACAGATTTTTCGCTTCTTGTTCCATACCAAAGCTCATCTCTAACATCAGCGCAACCGAGCCAATCATGGAGTAAGGGTTGGCTATATTTTTACCCGCGATATCAGGAGCACTGCCATGAGAAGGCTCATAATAAGACTTCTCAGGTCCCATACAAGCTGAAGGCATCAAACCTAAAGAACCCAAGATCCCACCACCTTGGTCACTTAAGATGTCACCAAACATGTTTTCCATCACCATCACATCAAACTGGCCTGGATTTAAACATAAGTAAGTCGCCGCAGCGTCAACCAAAATATGTTTAACTTCAACATCGGGGTAATCCACCGCTACTTCTTCTAAAATTTCGTTCCACAATACGCTAGATTTTAAAACATTACTTTTGTGAATATTATGCAGTACTTTCTTACGACGTTGGGCGGTCTCAAAACCAACTTTTAAAATGTCACGAATTTGGTCTTCATCATACTCAAGCACTTCACGCACATAGCGTTTACCACTCTCATCTTTACCCATTTCTTTTTCGCCGAAATACAAACCACCCACCAATTCGCGAATGATCATGATATCGATACCCTCACCAATCACTTCTGGTTTCAATGGTGAGAAATGCGCTAATTCTTTAGGTAGATATACAGGGCGGAAGTTCGCATAAGTATTGTAACGTCGACGCAAAGGTAACAAAGCGCCCCGCTCGGGTTGCTCATCTACCGGAATTTTTTTAGAATCTTCGTGATTTAAACCAATCGTACCTTTAAGAATCGCATCCGCCTCATCACAGATGGCCATGGTCTCTTCAGGGAAAGATTTACCCGTTTCAAAATAAGCCACAGCACCAAATAAGGCTTCATTAAGTTCAAATGCGACTTCTGGGTTACGCGCTTCAACAGCTTTAAGTACTTTGACCGCTTGTTTCATTACTTCTGGGCCGATACCGTCACCAGCCAATAAGGCGATCTTATAGGTCTTCATTATGTTTGCGTCTCCATTGCTCTAATTTATATTTTTGCTTGCCGCATCATAGCAAAACCAGCGCAAGGGTAAACCTAAGAACGCGCTTTTTCACCGTCAAAGCAGCATCAGCTAGCTGTCAAAATCGGATTTATTACGAATATTATGTTCTCGAAGTTTATTGGCTATCGCGGTATGAGATAAACCCAACTTCTTCGCCAGTAAACGCGAACTTGGATGTTGCGGATAATGGTAACTCAGCAGCAAATGTTCAAATTGGCCCATCGCTGAATGATAATCTTGTTGCAACAGACTTTCGATATTCACACTGTCCACTACTTTTTCATGGTGGTATTTAATATCATTCACTTGCCAGTGTTTAATATTACCGAAGTCGAGTGAATCTTGTAAAACCTGATAAAGTTGCGGAATGTTGCCCGGCCAACTCAGAGAACTTAAATAGCGCTTTACCTCTCGCGTTAGCGGAGGCGAAACTTCCTGATGTTTTGCATACTGAAAGTCTAACCAGGATTGACTTAAGGGGACAATATCTTCTTTTCGTTGCCGAAGCGGAGGCACACATATGCTATTTTTGATCAACGTATAATAACGATCGCCGCCCCATAACGCCGCCAGTTGTTCTGGCGTATAACGACTAGTAAACAAGAGGTGTTTAATCCCAAGTTGAGGTGCGGACAGCGCGCTAATCGCATCTTCAACCTCAACACTTTTTAAGCCTTCAATATTACTTAACAATACCGTATGCGGCCGTTCGGCAGCAATTTCTGCCAACTGTTCCAACAAACTATATTGCTGATCTTGACAATTGAATGCATAAAGACCTTGATCACTGCCCATCGAGAGCTCGTTCAGTAAACGGCCAAAAAATCGTTTTCCTACGCCTGCTTCGCCGAATAATAAGGTTGGCATCGGATGCTCAACCAGACGTTTGATACCGCTTAAGACAAGATTAGTTTCATCGCTGCTCGCAACCAAGCGACCTTCGCTAATTCCCAATTCAAGCTGAGATAAGTCAAAACTTGACTCTAGCCAATGCGCCGATTTAAACAGCATAATCGCGCCAGGAAGGTGAGAAAATAATACCGTTTCAGACAGCGGAATGATGTCAGCCATATAAACTCGACCACTCAGCTGAACTTCCACTAACTCACGTTTTCCAGAACCGCCACCGAACCAACGTTGTACACTAAAACCTCGTAAAAATCGGCCTACATCACTGTTTGTTAGAGACTGCGTGGAATCTGGGCAGGATTGTTCAAATGCCTGATTAAACTGTCGGATCTGACCTACCTTATCGATCAAGACCACCGGATAAGGCACATTGTCTAACAAAATTTGTACTTCTTTATGCTCAATTTCCGAAGGTAAAGCTGAAACAATACGCGCATCGGAAACGCCATTCACATAACGAAACTCACTCAGTAGTTGTTGCGTAAGAGAGAGTTCCATTTCAGCTAAATGTAAAAACAAATGGCCACTATCAACACTTTGCATCGCTTTTAGCGCCAATCCATGTTTTACCAATACTGTTAATACGGCACTAAAAACTGAGGTACTTTGCTCACAATTAAGTTCTATGCGCATAAAACGCCTACTACATCACCCCGTGGTTTGATACATTGACTGAGGCTCAAAAAAAAGCCACCTTCGTATTGTATTGCTTTCTGCTTAAACATCCGCGTTAACTGCAAAAAAGCTCTCCTATTCCTTAGTGACTTCAACATACTATTCGACTTAATGCGCTTATATGTGTTTAGTCTAACCAAAAAAGCTAGCTTAACCAAAGTGTCATTTGCTAATGAATTGGGTTAATTTGAGGCGTAAGCAATTTACTGCTCCAATATCGGTTAGATCAAGCGCTGAGGGCAACATTAATTCCAAGAGGGTGATTGCGCAATGGTTATTTGTGAATAACGATCGCCAATAAATGTAAGCTGTAATGAGGTGAGAGTCGAAAGGCTTGATGCCATCCCCAACGACTTCACCTAGGCCAGAATCATAACTGCTGCCTGAAGCCATATCCATGGCACAGTCAACTGAATATTCATGTAATTCGAATTACAAATCCTTAAACTGACTATGGAGGTCAAAGTTACGAGCAGTAACCATTTTTTCAACTTTACGTAAGCGTTGCTCAAATCCATCAAATTGAGAGTCGAGTTCTTTTAAGGCTTGACTTGGCGTTTCGCCACGTTGCCATACTTTCGATTTTACGGTGACCTCATCGTTAACTTTGGCGTCGACAGGCTGCTTGTCCAAAAATAGCCAAGCCGCGCCATATACAATTAAAAATAACCCAAAATTGGTAATCGCCAAGGTCACTGCGATGATTCGAATTAACCAAGTTTCAGCGCCTAGGCTATGTGCCAATCCAGCACAAACACCCGCAACTTTGCCTTTAACTGGATCGCGATAAAAAGGTCGTTCAAACATTAGCGGTCCCTCCAGTGCGGCACTCGCTCATCAAGAATACTTTCTAATGCGCTAATACGAGACGACATTTCTTTCGCTCGTGCCGCTATCGCATTCAGTTGCTCTCGCTCTTGTTCACTAATGCCGTGTTCCAGCTGACGTTTACTTTTATAATGCAAAATCAACCATAAGGGAGCAACTATCGCCATAAATAGTATTAACGGTGTGACTAATACAGTAAGCATACCCTCTCCCATTATTTAGCCAATTTTGCTTTTAGTTTAGCTAACTCATCGGCAATTTCCGCATCAGCGCTTAACTCAGCAAACTGCTTCGCTAAGTCTTGATTCCCCTCATCCGTGCCTAACACTTCCGCTTTAGCTTCTAGTTGATCGATTTTAGCCTGAAACTGCTCAAACTTCTCACGAGTTTTTAAGGCGCGATCGTTATCTAATTGTTGTCGAACCGCATGACGATTTTTTACCGTGGTTTGACGAGCTATCAATCCTGCTTGTCGATTACGAGATTCAAGCAATTTAAGTTCTAACTGCTCAATTTCTTGCTGTAGTTGTATTAAGCTATCATCCACTAAACCGAGCTCGTGTTGCTGAACCTTGATTGACTCTTGTAAATGTTTCTTTTCCACCAAAGCTAAACGGGCCAAATCTTCACGCTCGCGACTTAAAGCTAATTCAGCTTTCGCTTGCCAGTCGTCCATTTGCAACGCCAAATGTTCGATTTTTCGAAGCAATTGTTTTTTATCAGCCAAAACCTTTGCGGTACTTGCGCGTACTTCTACCAAAGTATCTTCCATTTCCTGGATGATAAGACGCAACATTTTTTGTGGATCTTCAGCCTTATCTAACATTGCACTAATATTGGCATTAATGATATCGGCTAATCGAGTGAACATACCCATGTGAATTCCTCATTCAGTAAAATTGGTCTATTGTTCTCTATCAAGACTCATACCAATAATTTAAACCATTGATATTAAAGGGTATAATCTATAGGTGACAGAAGTGACGACCAAAGATATAGTTAAATTAACCATCTATTAGTGAGAATAACCAATGGAAAGCCCCAGTTTACTCGGAAATAGTCCTAGTTTTTTGGAAGTACTCGACCGAGTGTCATTACTGGCGCCACTGAATCGTCCGGTATTGGTCATCGGCGAAAGAGGAACGGGTAAAGAACTAATTGCCGCTCGTATTCATTACCTGTCGGAACGCTGGGATAAACAATATCTAGGTTTAAACTGCGCCAGCCTCAATCCCAATTTAATCGAATCAGAACTATTTGGTCATCAAGCGGGGGCATTTACCGGTGCCACTCAGCAACGCCAAGGACGATTTGAACAAGCCAACCATGGAACGCTATTGTTAGATGAATTGGCGAATATGCCGATGGAAGTACAAGAAAAACTACTGAGAACTATCGAGTCAAACCAAATCGAGCGAGTTGGTGGCAATAAAAGCATCAACATCGACGTACGTTTAGTCTGCGCCACAAATCAAGATCTGCCCACCCTCGCCCAACAAGGACAATTTCGAGCCGACCTGTTAGACCGATTATCTTTTGCAGTCATCACTCTGCCTCCCTTACGCCATCGACCTGAAGACATTCTGCTACTGGCCAACTATTTTGCTTTAAAAATGACCCGTGAACTAAATCTACAATCTAAACCTCGATTCAGCCAAGCAGCGCAACTCAAATTGGAACAATATCATTGGCCTGGAAACATCCGCGAGCTAAAAAATGTGGTGGAACGAGCGGTGGTTGAAAATGGAGATCCCAAAGACTTAATTAACGACATAAACTTTGACGCTTTCGCGTCTCCTTGGCGTCCCAAGCAAGCTCCCCAAGCAACTCTAGAGGACAGTCACGACAGCACTGGATTTTACCAACAAGTCGCGACCTTCGAAAAAAAATTAATTACTCAAACGCTTAAGAAAAATCATTTTAAACAAACGCTTACTGCCAAATCTCTACAAATAAGCTACCATCAGCTAAGAGGATTAATTAAAAAGCATCAAATTAATACTCAAGCTTAGGTCTATCATTGGTTGAGATAAGCAGATGGTTAATGGTAAATTATCCCGCGGTTATCAGGATATCAGCTTTACATGAATGCATTTTTATACGGCACAATGATGTGCCTAAGCTTGCTGCTAGTCGGTTGTGAGCAACAACAAGACGTTAAAAAGCTAGGTTTAGTTTATTGTACCGAAACCGCACCTCGTACTTTTAACCCCCAACTCGAAAGCTCTATCAATGCGATTGCGGTCACTTCGCGGCATTTATACGACCGTTTAGTTGAAATTAATCCAATCACCCAACAATTGATCGGCGGGGTCGCCAGTAGCTGGCAAATTAGTGAAGATGGTCTGCACTATCGTTTCGATCTTAGGCAGGGGATCCATTTTCATCAAACCAAGTACTTCTCGCCAAGCAGAACGCTTAATGCCGATGATGTGATGTTAAGTTTTCAGCGAATTCTGGATCCCGATCACCCCTTATATAAACTGGTGCACGGTGACTATCCATTCTTCAATAATATTGGTTTCGCAAATAATATTCGTCAACTCCATAAGCTTTCGCAAAGCACGGTCGAGTTTGTTTTAAAAAAACCTGATGCTGCTTTTCTCGCCAGCTTAGCCAGTGACTATGCGGTGATACTATCCGCAGAATACGCTGATCACCTGCGACAACAGAATCAGTTAGCCTTAATCGACCAGCAACCAATCGGCAGTGGGCCTTTCTATTTCGCCAATCAGCGCAAAGATCACTTTATTCGTTATTATCGCCATTGGCGACATTGGCGAGGTGCCCCACCGATGCAGCAGTTGGTATTTGATATTACTCCAAGCTCATCGGTCCGTTTAGCAAAATTACTCACCGGACAGTGTGACATTATGGCGCAACCTGCCGCCAACCAGTTGCAAGTATTGAAACAACGCGATGACTTATTAGTTTCGGTACAAGCAGGGCTGAATGTCTCTTATCTGGCCTTTAATACCCAAAAACCGCCCTTTGCCGATGTGCGGATCAGACGCGACGTGGCAGGTTTAATTGATAAACAGCGTATTGTTGATTCCGTTTACTTAAATACCGCTGAGATTGCACATGGGCTACTTTCGCCTTCTTCTTGGGCTTATCGACGTGAAGCCCATTCACCCGCCCAAAATAACTTGGTTTATCCTTATGTGGAAAAAGCCAAACAAACCGCGATAGAGTTTTGGGTTTTAAATCAAGCCAAGAGTTATAATCCTCAACCCCGTAAAACAGCTGAACTGATCCGTAATGACCTGATCAGCGATGGGTACCAAGTCAATGTGCGTTTGATCGATTGGCAGGTGTTACGACGCCACCTACTCGCCGGACAAGCAAATTACGACCTACTGTTAGTTGGCTGGTCTAGCGATAACAGCGACCCCGACGACTTTTTTAGGCAACAATTTTCTTGTGATGCAATAGAACAAGGCTATAACTATAGCCGTTGGTGTAATGGTCAAATTGAAAGCTTAATAGAAGATGCAATCCGTTCACCGCGTTTAATTAACAGATTAAAAAACTATTACAAAATTCAAGAGATCATCGAACAAGACGTTCCAGTACTGCCCTTAACTCACGCCTTAAAGATGTATTCATACAGTGATACTCTTGGTGGTATCACTTGGAATCCATACGGTGGTGTGTCGTTTAACAACGCATACAGGAAGTAAGCCATGCTACGCTATTTAATACGACGAATTAATCTATTTATAATCACCTTTTTAATTATTAATTTAATTGCTTTTATGTTCCAACATAGTCAGTCACTGGCGAGTCCAGCCGAAGCCAAAAGCATTCAGCAATTCAGCCAATTTGTTTGGCATAATCTGAACGGTGACTTTGGCATATCGAGAGTCACTGGGAAGCCTGTTTTTGATCAATTGATTATTTTTCTACCCGCCACTTTAGAGTTATGTTTTACCGCCTTTATTCTGGCATTTCTAATCGGCATTCCTTTAGGAACCTTAGCTGGTATTTTCCATCAGCACTGGATCAGAAACGTCATTCTTAGCCTCACCATGATTGGCTACAGTATTCCGGTTTTTTGGTTAGCACTGTTATTAGTGATGAATTCTTCACTATTACTCGGATGGTTTCCTGTCTCAGGACGTTATGACCTGCTACTAGAGATCCCTCAAGTTACCGGATTTGGCATTATCGACGTATTCTGGTTACCACAACAGGCCCGCTGGCCAGCATTAATGAGTGTAATAAGTCACCTAATTTTGCCAACTTTAGTATTAGCAGTCGTACCAACCACCGAAGTCATCCGCCAACTCTCAAATTCGATGGCGAAAGTCATGAATGAAAACTACATAAAAGCTGCAGCGACCAAAGGTTTGTCCAAGAGTCAAATTGTGATCCGCCATGCGCTGCATAATGCTTTACCGCCCATTTTACCCAGTTTAGGTTTACAATTTGGTAATGTACTCACCATGGCAATGGTATTAGAAGTGGTGTTTGCTTGGCCGGGGATTGGCCGTTGGCTAATATCAAGCATCTACCAGCAAGATTATGCGGTGATCCAAGGCGGCATGTTAGCCATATCGACTCTCGTTATTGGCACTTTTGTTCTCACCGACTTATTTACCGTCTTGATCCACCCGCTTCGCCGAAGAGAAGTGTATGCTCAGCACTAACGTATTTTCTGAAACTACGGTTTCCAGCGCTCTACAAAGGGTTCTTAGTCGATTTCGTGATAATTCAATTGCGATGATTGGCTTTTGGGTATTCTTGATTTATATGGTCATCGCCTTGTTTGGTCCACTGCTCGCTCCCTATGCGTTGGACTTCCAGGGAGATAATCTAATGCAACCCCCGTCATGGAATCCAAGTGGCCATGTTGATAACTTTTTTGGGACCGATGATTTAGGTAGAGATGTATTTAGCCGACTCATTTACGGTTGTCAGCTTACCTTTGGCGGCGGATTATTGGTCGTCTGCTTCGCCGCATTTATCGGCATTCCATTAGGGGTATTTTCTGGCATGAGCCGCGGTGTAAAATCCAGTATATTACACCACTTAATGGACACCGCTTTATCCATACCCTCACTGTTAATCGCCATTATGGTGGTATCGTTCTTAGGGCCTGGATTACAAAATACTCTAATTGCGATTACCTTAGCTCAAATTCCGCAATTTATTCGTTTCACCTACATCGTTGTCTCAGCCGAGATCCAAAAGGAATACATCACAGCAATTCGTTTGGATGGTGCCACCCACTACCGGATCTTAAAAAACGGCGTGCTACCTAACATCGCCGATGCCATAGTATTTCAAATCAACCGTAGCTTTTCGTCTTCACTGATTGATATTACCGCCTTGGGATTTATTGGCATTGGCGCGCAAGCGCCCCTTCCTGAATGGGGAGCAATGCTCGGTAACAGTCATGATTTGTTATTTTCAGCCCCTTGGACTGTAACCTTACCAGGATTTGTAATCATGAGCAGTATTCTAAGCGTTAACTTGGTTGGGGAAGGCTTGCGTAAAGCGATGCTCGAGGGAGTCGATTAATGGCATTATTAGACATTAGAAATCTGACGATTGAAATTGATACTCCCGCAGGAATCGTCAAAGCAGTGGATCGAGTCAACTTAACCATTGCCGAGGGAGAGATCAAAGCTTTAGTTGGCGAATCCGGCTCAGGGAAAAGTCTGATTGCCAAGGCTTTACTTGGTGTGACCAAACCCAATTGGAAGATCAAGGCTGACCGGATGCACTTGGGCGATATCGACCTGTTATCGCTCAGTGCCCGCCAACGCAGAAAAGTACTCGGCAATGATATTGCAATGATTTTCCAAGAACCGAGCTCCTGCTTAGACCCTTCGGAAGAAGTCGGCAAACAGATCGAAGAAGCCATCCCTTGCCATAATATCAAAGGCGGCTTTTGGCGTCGTTTTCAATGGCGTAAAAAACAAGCGCACGCGCTACTCCATAAAGTGGGCGTAAAAGACCACCATAAAGTAATGCGTAGCTATCCTTACGAATTATCCGACGGCTTATGTCAAAAAGTGATGATAGCCATGGCCATTGCAGGTCAACCAAAACTACTGGTAGCAGACGAGCCTACCACCTCGATGGAAATTACCACCGCCAGCCAGATCCTGCGTTTACTCGACAAGCTCAATAAATTGAATAACACCGCGATTTTATTGATCAGTCATGATTTAACGACCTTAGCTGGCTTAGCCGATACCATTAGTGTGATTTATTGTGGCCAAATCGTTGAAGTGGGCAGCGCAGAGCAAGTTACCAATGATACTCGGCATCATTATACCTCGGCGTTATTAAACTCTGCGCCAAAATTTGACCATCCCTTCGAACACAAGAGCTTTTTACCTGGCTTACCAGGGTCGATCCCTGCGCTACAGCACCTGCCGATTGGTTGCCGACTTGGCCCTCGATGCCCTAAAGCACAACGAGAGTGTGTGATTCAACCTAAGTTGAAAAAGGTTAAAGGTCATCTATTTGCTTGCCACTACCCACTGAACATGGAACCAAAGGTCGTCTCTGATAATGGATAAATCAAAAATGGGGAACTTATTACAAGTTCGTCACTTATCACAACATGTTTATGTTCACAAAGGTTGGCTTAGTCGACAACGAGTATCTGCTATCGACGACATTAGCTTCGGCTTAAATATGGGCGAGAGTTTGGCGATTATTGGTGAAGCTGGCTCAGGAAAATCAAGCCTTGCCAAGGTATTGACCGGTATCAATAAACCGAGTCAAGGAGATATATTCATTCAGGGCGAAGCACTACAATTTGGTGATTATACACGTCGCTGTCGCTTAATTCGGATGATTTTTCAGGATCCCAGCAGCTCACTCAATCCACGTTCAAATATAGGACGCATTTTATCCGCCCCCTTAAGCTTAAATACCGAGCTTTCGGCTCAAGAGCAGCAACAAAAAGTAATGGCGACACTTCGATTAGTTGGGCTATTGGAAGAACATGCCGAATTCTATCCTAATATGTTATCCAGTGGGCAGAAGCAACGGGTTGGACTCGCAAGGGCTCTAATACTCAACCCTAAAATCATCGTGATTGACGAAAGCATTGCCGCACTTGATGTTTCAGTTCGCGCCCAAATAATCAACCTATTATTGGGCTTACAACGCCGTTTTGCCATCAGCTACATCTTTGTTTCAAACGACTTAGGCCTTGTACGCCACTTCAGTGACAAGGTACTGGTCATGCAACAAGGAAAAGCCGTTGAATTTAAAGACACCGAAGATTTTTTCACCCACCCAGAGCATGAATTAAGCCAACGCCTACTGTCGGCCTACCAAGATGCAATTCGCAAGTAAATCTTGGGCAGGTCTATAAAGCTCGGTCAGGGACTCACATTAGCGGTCGTTACGAAATAAAAGCCTTTCTTGAGCATCCATAATCCTTGTCATGGAAAGAGATTGCAGGACTTCTCTTTCAATCATGTCCATTAGAGGCTGGAGAGTAATTGGCAAGTCACTCCGTATCTTTTCCGCGGTAATATAATACGGCGCGCGCTGGCCATGGTATTCAACCACAGGTCCTATCTGTTGAAATTTAATGCCAAGTAAAGCCGTACTTCGAGCAAGACGAGGCTCCATCATGACATAAGCGTGCCGAACATGTTGTTGCTCAGCTAACACTGTTGCCGCTAAATACATGCTAGCCGTGATAAAAGGAAAACAACGTAATTCTTCTTCATACAATTCAGCAACGTTAATCCCGCCAATAGCTGAATCTTGAAACTTATCAGCCTTACGACGTCTAAAGGTTGAACGTAAGGCTAACCTTGATATTTCACAGATGTCTGCTCGGTCAAAGTTATCAGGATGCAACTTTTCATCGGTGATGGCACCTCGACAATACTTTTCTAGTGGTAACAATTGTGAACCAGAAGGGGCCACGACTCTCACCGTACTTGCATAACTATTGGAAGACAAATGACGAACTAAACAGTAATCAGAATATTCATCAAATTCGTCCCGCTCTTGCTTTAAGGCATTGACCGGCTCAAAATTTAGTTCCTCACAGTATACATCATGACGCAAACGATAAACTTGGTGCACATCTTCATCATTCAGCGCCACCATCGGCTTAAAGTAATTTTCGTAATGCCTGGCTATCTCAACGGCTTTTTTCTTCGCCATTTGCCGAGTCGCATTATTGCTGGGTAAACCGACGACTTTTCCTTTTATACTGGTCGCTAATATATTTTCTTTCAATGGCTAAATCCTTACTCCATTAAGTGATTTATGGTTTAAATAATTCAAACGCTTAGACATTGATACTACCTTACTTAATTGATGTATAGTTTTTTTTGACAACCAATAGGCTCAACTCAAATCGCTTCATCAATTGTTAAAAAACATAATAAATTGAACTTAATGTCAAGATAGGAACATCTAGTGAAGCACAGCCAATCTTTTAAAATGACTTTCCGGTGCTAACTTGAATCAAAAGAAAAAGGAACCGCTATTCGTCAACTAATCGACAACATCGCTTAATTGGAGTAACGGCTGGGGCGTAAATGAGAAAGGAGTGTTGGACTAGCTGCGTTTAACTAACTTGCGAGGAACGACTTCCACACCAGTTTGGTATTTCCCGCTGACCGCAGCAAAAGCCAGATATAAGATCTTTTCTGCAATGAGTTCGAGTTGTTGCGGCAACGATTGCACGCTAATGGTTAACATATCAAGTAAGGCGTGGTCACCAAAAGTCGCTAACTTAACCTTACTCGACAGCTCTGGATGGCTCACTAATACGTCCATCACACCTTCAAATAAAATATAAGACGTTGTCACAATACCTTCCGGTAATTGACCCTCTGCTAACCAACGATTAATAATGCTTCGGCCCTGTTCTCTGCTAAAACGATCACCATAACAGATCTGACTATCAACCTGAGGCTCGCTCTTAGTAATGGCAGCCAGAAAGCCCTGTTCCCGCTCTTTAGAAACGATTAAATCATACGATGCAGCCACTAAACCAACACTGTGACATCCTAATTCAATCAACGACCGAGTTAACGCTGCAGCACCGTCAAAATCTTCACTAATCACACTACAAAAGTGTTCATCGTTGAACATCCGGTCAACAGCAATAACTGGGACCCCTTGATTTTGTACGCTTAAGTAAAAATCATCAGAAGCGGGTAAACAGCTTGCGACAATCAGCACATCAATTCGCCGTCCAATCAAACTGCTCACCACAAGCCGTTCGTTATCTGCACTATCATCGCTACAACAAATAATAAAATGATAGCCTTGCTTTCGGGCATCTCGTTCAAGCAACTTAGCGAGTTTAGCGTAACTGCTGTTTTCCAAGTCAGGAACAATTAAACCGAAGGTTTTACTCGCCCCCCCTCTGAGTAGGCTCGCGGCATGGTTAGGCTGATAATCATGTTGCCGAACAATATCAAGTACCCGTTGTTGTGTCTTTAAACTAATCCGGTACTTATCTGCCTTACCATTAATGACGTAACTCGCCGTCGTTTTGGATACCCCTGCCAACGAAGCTATTTCATCTAGTTTCACACGTTTACCCTTTACCAATTTGCGAATAAAAAAGGATCGAGCGTGATCTTGATCTCTTTTTGTTAACAAATACTTTGAGAATAATTGCAACTCTAGCTGAATCGATTCAGTATGTCACCATTAGTTTGAATATAGCTCAATTAGCCAGTTCAAACTTTTTTTAAAACAATGGGCTGAATCGGTTCAGCTGATTAGCTTGCTAACCTATACTAAGTAGACTAACTAGTAAGTACCAAGATCATAGGAGTGATTCTGATGTTAACGCTTTCCCTAGAAAATATATGCCTTAATCAACAGGCGCAAGATAAGCAAGCAGCGATAAAAAAAATCGCAGCTGCGCTACAAGCAGAAGGCTTTATTCAAGCCAAATATGTCGAAGGCATGTTACAACGTGAGCAAGTTAACTCTACTTATTTAGGTAATGGTATTGCCATTCCGCATGGCACCACCGATACCCGTGACCAAGTCATCCAAACTGGTGTCTCGGTGCATCACTTTCCCGAAGGTGTTGACTGGGGGGATGGCAACATCGTTTATTTGGCCATTGGTATTGCTGCTAAGTCAGGTGAACACCTGATGATCCTAAAGCAGCTTACCAAAGTGCTTTCGGTGGATGGGGCAGAAGAGCTAATCAAGAATGCTAAAGACAGTAGCACCATTATGAATCTAATTAATGGTGATACCCAGTTAGAAATTGAATTTGATGCCTCACTCATCTTAGAAGATTTTCCAGTCCAAAGCATGGTACAGCTCAATGCCGTTGCCGCCGGCACTCTTAAAAATAAAGATTTATTAAACCAACAAGGTATTGCGACTAGCCTTGAACAAGCAGCGACCTACTTAGGTAACGGATATTGGCTGAACTGTGTTGCCAAAGGAGCGTTACGCAGTGGTATATGTGTCATCAAGGTACAAGAGCAATTCCAACATCATAATAAACCAGTAAATGGCTTAATCATGATCAGCGCCGCCAATGCCTGCTATCTACCAGCACTCAAATTTTTAGGTCAACAAGTCTATCAAGATCAATTAGCTGCTGTCGCAAAACTAAGTAAAGTCGAACTCATCACCAGCCTTACCGAAAATAAACTTGCCGGAGCCAATCCAGCGCAAAGTGATGGAAATGTTGCGATATTCCAAATCGTTAACCCACACGGTTTACACGCTCGTCCCGGCGCGTTACTCGTGGCAGAAGCAAAAAAATTCAAATCCAATATCACGGTGGTGAACGTCGATAGCGAAGCGCCAGCAGTCAATGCTAAAAGTCTAATGAAAGTAATGACCCTTGGCGTTAAATATCAAAGTAAATTGCAGTTCACTGCCGAAGGTGAAGATGCTCAAGAAGCATTAAAAGCCATCGGCGAAGCTATCGCGGCAGGCTTAGGAGAACTCTAAAATGAGTCAAGCTAAAGCAGTGTTATGTATCACCCTTAACCCAGCATTAGACCTGACGGGTTCATTAGAGAACATGACCGTCGGCAGTGTCAATAATGTCACTGAAGCAAATCTGCACCCTGCGGGTAAAGGCGTAAATGTAGCGAAAGTACTTGCAGACCTAGGCGCACAAGTCTGTGTTAGCGGATTTTTAGGGAAAGATAATGCCGCAGCTTTCGAATGCTTATTCGAACAAAGCCAGATCCGCGACGAGTTTATTCGAGTCGCCGGTGAAACGCGTACCAATGTTAAAATGGTTGAAGCAAGTGGCCAAGTCACAGACTTAAACTTTCCAGGTTTTAGTGTGGATGCAGCTGATCTATTAGCTTTTGAGCAATCACTTGAGCAACTATGTGAACAATATTCTCATGTAGTATTTGCGGGAAGTTTAGCCAAGGGCATAGAACTCAGCGATTTTGAAGCGTGGATTAATCTCGCCAAAAGCAAGGGATGTACGGTCTTAATTGATACCTCAGGGGCTGCACTGAATACAGCCATTGCCACCGCTCCCAACATGGTAAAACCAAACCAAGATGAGTTAGAAGACTGGTGTGGAACAGCATTAAACAGTATTGATAAACTAAAAGAAAAAGGCCAAGAACTTGCTGATTTAGGGATTGAGCACGTGCTGATTTCTCGCGGCGAACATGGCTCATTATGGCTTAACCAAAACCACTGGATGCAAGCCACGCCTCCATCAATGAATGTAGTCAGTACCGTAGGAGCAGGCGATACTTTTGTTGCCAGTTTCTGCTGGGGCTTACTCAATCAATCCAGCGCGAAAGAATTACTTCGCTTCGCCAGTGCCATGTCGTCTCTCGCGGTCAGTCAAACGAACGTTGGTTTGCCTAGCCAAGAAGCATTGGACTCGGTTCTGCAACAAACTACTATTACGCAAATGTAAACAGACCAAGGAATTGTATATGAATACCATTATTGTGACCGCATGCCCCAGTGGCATTGCAAATAGCATAATTACAGCCGGTCTACTCGAGCAAGCCACGAGAGAGAAAGGTTGGAAAAGTGTAATTGAATGCCACTCAACGGTTCAAGATTGCCAGCGCTTAGCTCCGGCAGATATTGATAGTGCAGAATTAGTGATCATTGTTGCTGACCCGCAGTGTTACGCTGATTTAGACTTGGCGCGTTTCAATAACAAAAATGCTTATCTAGCGTCAGCAAGCGAAGTCATCGATAACCCTAAAGAATTCTTGAGTGCAGCACAAAGCAGAGCAACCGCTTTTGTTGCACCTAAAATAGAAGCACAGGCACCCGCGGCATCAAGCCAATTGAAAGTGGTTGGTATTACCGCTTGTCCCACTGGTGTTGCACATACTTTCATGGCTGCAGAAGCACTTGAAGACTTTGGTAAGAAGCAAGGTTACCAAGTTAAAATTGAAACTAGAGGTTCAGTTGGTGCAAAGAACCAACTTAGCGAAGCTGAAATAGCTGAAGCTGATTTAGTTATTATCGCGGCCGATATTGAAGTTGATTTAGCGCGCTTTGACGGTAAAAAGTTACATAAAACGTCAACCGGAATCGCCCTGAAAAAAACCAAAGACTGCTATGCTACAGCCATCGCTGACGCTAAAGTTTACCAGCACTCAGCAAAATCAAGTAGCTCTGAAGGGGCTGCTAAAGCTGAAAAAACCGGTGCCTACAAACACTTGATGACGGGTGTATCACATATGCTACCGGTTGTGGTAGCTGGTGGTCTTTGTATTGCGCTTTCGTTTATATTTGGTATCGAAGCATTTAAAGAAGAAGGCACCTTAGCCGCAGCCCTAATGACCATTGGTGGCGGTTCTGCTTTTGCATTAATGATCCCTGTATTAGCTGGTTATATCGCCTACTCAATTGCGGATAGACCCGGTTTAGCCCCTGGTTTAGTCGGTGGTATGTTAGCAAGTTCAACTGGCGCCGGTTTCTTAGGTGGTATTTTAGCTGGTTTCATTGCGGGTTATTTAGCGAAATGGCTCATCGAAAATATTAAATTGCCAAATTCGATGGAAGCACTCAAACCCATTTTGATTGTCCCCTTCCTTGCGACCTTAGCGGTTGGCCTTATCATGATCTACGTGATTGGTAGCCCAGTAGCAGCAGCAATGACCAGTTTGACTGATTTCTTGAACAACATGGGTTCAACTAATGCGGTATTACTCGGTATCATATTAGGTGCAATGATGTGCTTCGACTTAGGTGGCCCAGTCAACAAAGCGGCATACACCTTTGGTGTAGGTCTATTGTCAACTCAAACCTACGGTCCTATGGCTGCCATCATGGCAGCGGGTATGGTTCCAGCCTTAGGCATGGGTTTAGCCACCTTCCTTGCACGTAATAAATTTATTGAAAGTGAGCGAGAAGCAGGCAAAGCCTCATTTGTACTTGGCCTATGTTTCATCTCTGAAGGTGCTATTCCATTCGCAGCGAAAGATCCAATGCGAGTGATTCCAGCATGTATGATCGGCGGAGCGGTAACTGGTGCCTTATCGATGTTATTCGGTGCGCAACTATTAGCGCCTCATGGCGGATTATTTGTACTCTTTATTCCAAATGCTATTTCACCCGTATTTCTTTACCTAGCTGCTATTGCGGTCGGTACAGCAATTACCGGTTTCGGATACGCGTTTGTTAAAAAATCGGATACGGCAATCAGCTAATTCTAATTCAACATGATTAGAATCACTGAGTGAAATCTTAAAAACGGAAACCCACATTGGTTTCCGTTTTTTTATGCTTCTTACAACACTTCATATGACAATTCCCATTAACACTAAATCCAGCAGCTAATAGGCATCAAACCGTTAGCAATAGCTCTGGTATTAAGACAGGCGTATCGAAACAACTTCTGGGGCTAGTATTATTTTACCTCAGCGATGAGGTATGACTTTGTTACGATAACTTTTAATCGAGTTTAGCTTGAACCACGATAGATAATAACATCGTGATTTAAGCACCTAACGAACCCGTTCTGCGCAAATCATCACTGTATTAAGCAAAACGAATAGCGAAAATTACCTGGAAATTTCAGCTGGAAGTGTAGAGGAAAATTAGCACTCTTGGCTTTTTAAAAGAGAAATTGCTTCGGTAGACTTGACTGCCTTACAAGGTCTCACATGACCCGAACTCGGAATACTGAGCCCGTGAAGCGTGATAACCAGCAAATTCTATTCGTTATTTTTTCATCCGTGTATTTAAAGCCGACGCCAGATCAGTTGATAGAAAACAAGCTTAGGTTGAAAAGAATTTAGCTCAAAATAAAGCGAACCAGTTGCTCCAAGGCAGTCACCGTAAAATAGCTTAAGGTCTGAGCGACGACAACTGATAATGAGACCAATCATGACTAAAGATATGAAAGGTCTCGAGCCTCAACTGATTACGTAGTATGAGCTACTACATATGAGCCAGCGTGACGCTCCGCCTCTAAAACGCCTTAAATTGCAAAACAACGGTATCGCTTAACCACTGACCTTGAACCGGTTCATTTGCTGGCTTAACAAATTCGCTAATTCTAATGCGGAGTGGGCGTCTGCTTGTGACTCCGTCGAATTTTCTAAGTTTAGTTTAGTTTTATCTGCTAATTCTGTGAGGTTACGGTTAATATCTTCGGTCACATGGCTCTGCTGCTCTGTCGATGCAGCTGTAGAAGCAGATACCTCTGACACCTTAGACGTTGACTCAAGGATTTGCGTTAATGCTTGCTGGGTTTGTCCAGCAAGTTCAACCGTACCTTCAGCGTCAACCGCGCCCTTATTAATTGCTTCAACCGCTTGAGTCACGCCACTTTGCAAGGCTTCTATCATTTTTTGAATATCTTCAGTGGATTGTTGCGTTTTACTCGCCAAGCTTCTGACTTCGTCAGCGACCACCGCAAAACCTCTTCCTTGTTCTCCCGCTCGCGCAGCTTCAATCGCGGCATTCAGTGCCAACAGGTTAGTTTGCTCGGCAATTCCACGGATAACATCGAGTACCGAAGCAATACGATCAGAATCCTTGGAAAGAAGCTCAACCACATTAGCTGCGTCTTGAACAGATGTTGACAATAAGGTGATATGTTCAACAGATTGTTGAGTAATATTTTGTCCCTGCACTGTTTGCGCATTAACCGTATTAATTTCCTCCGCGGTGTGGCCCGCATTACTGGCCACCTCTCTGATGGCAGCGGCCATTTCTGTTACTGCCGTTGCAATCATTTCCACCGACTGGTTTTGCTCCAAACTCACTTCTGCTGTTTGCTGTGATTTATCATTTAGGCTGCTAATCGATGAACTTAAATCATTGGCCTGTGCTCTCACTGAACTGATCAATCTATCTAACAATTCGACAAATTGATTAAAACTATTCGCTAATCCCGCGATTTCATCGCGACCTTTAACCTCCAATCGTTGCGTCAAATCGCCCTCGCCTTGAGAGATATCCCGAATTCTTGATGTCACCACATTAATCGCGTCAACTAACATTTTAGGGCCAAAATAGGCTAGTAATACCGCCAAAATAACAGAAGAAATCCCCACAAAGCTCAATACATTCATGTTTGTATCTACAGCAACGTCCGAAGCTTGATTAATATCATCAGCAATCGCTTCAGCGGCTTCGGTCGCAACATTGTATAATTCCCGCAAATTTTGAAAATGCTCATAGCTGGCTTTCTGACTTAGAGCTTCCGCATCAGCCAGCTGATTTGCTTTCAGCAATGAGAAGACTTGCAAGCTAGTTTGTTTCCAAAGCTTATACCTTTGGTCAAAGTTCTGAAGCCCTTGATTCGCCTGAGGATAATCAGCTAATAAAGCTTGAAATTTGTGCATTCGATCTTCGGCTTGTTGCGCGTTTTCATTAAAATCATCTAAATATTGAGCAAGCTGATCACTTGACTTCATTGCTTCGAGTTCAGCTACCCGAGCCTGATATAGATCCCGATCAGCGTTAAGTACCGAAGACATAGCCGGGAGAATCTTTCCACCAAGAGCATCTAAACTTTCAGAAGTTTTTACACCCATATTCATACCAATTAGCCCAACAACAACCAGTAAAATGGCATTCACCACAAACACTAATGAGTATTTAAACCTTAAGCTTCCAAAATTCATTTCATTACCCCTTATCCACTCTCTTCCCTAATCTATGCTGAATAATATTTATTATTTTTTAACAAGATTATGATTAAAAGATTTAACTATCATCACATCCAACATCATAAGATAAAATTTGACGCCCACGCCTTACCCTCATTAAACCCTCGCTAATCTACTTCTAAGCATATGGTCATTTTTTAACAGATAAAAAGATGGATAAAATGTAGCTAACTAAATTATAGGCAATAACAAAAAGCTAGGATAAAAAGATAGTTTGATATCAGGATAGTTATCCATGAAAATCATGTGAAAAACCAAAATTTATGTTTAAATCCCTTCATTTTCAACAAACTAGCCTCCTGTATTGTTTGATTAGTTATTTTCAAAATAAACGGCTTAATTCACATTTTTTATTTAAAATAATTAGCATAATTCACTTCGAAACAATGAAGGTTATCCTTTGCATCATTTTAAAAATTAATTTTAGATGTCAAAATTTTAGGTAGAGAACAAACTCAACAATAATCATATTTATCTACAATTGAAATCATCAAAAGAGTCAAGGGAATTAACAGAGTTAATCAAGACATTTACAACTAAAGAAACCTTTCCTTCCGCCAATAAAACGCAACAACCAAGACCTTTTTTACTCGGCGCATGCTAGCTATCAAAGCGCTTCCGTCACCTATACAAAAATCGAAGAGCCTATTTGTGCTTCTCTTTAATTTGTAACGATTATCCGCAAAACCATTCATTAGCCAATCTAATCCATAAGGCGTTTAAATTAGGTTGTACCACTATTTGTTTATTTTTAAATTAGCGTATCTTATCCAGCATTCATGCATACCACCATTTAAGTAGGGAGAGAACCATGGCTTTTCGTTTTCCTGATACATTTCTATGGGGCGGAGCAACCGCAGCTAATCAAATTGAAGGCGCCTATAACGCCGATGGCAAAGGACTGTCAACATCAGACATCCAACCGTATGGCACCTTTGGTGAATTAAAGCCTCGAGTTGAGGGAGACTTCAACATAAAAGACAACGCCATTGATTTTTATCATCGCTATCCCGAAGACATCGCATTGTTTGCCGAGCTTGGTTTCAGCTGTTTTCGCTTATCCATAGCCTGGAGTCGGATCTTCCCCAAAGGCGACGAGCTAGAGCCAAACCAGCAGGGGCTCGAATACTACGACAAAATTTTTGATGAATTAGAAAAACACAACATCACTCCACTGGTAACCCTCTCCCATTATGAAATGCCTTTACATCTCGCTCAGCATTATCAGGGCTGGACCAACCGAAAACTCATTGAGTTCTTTGAACGTTATTCAAGCACTGTTTTCTCTCGATATGGTGATCGGGTTAAACATTGGCTAACCTTCAATGAAATTAATATCACGCTACATGAACCTTTCACTGGAGCCGGCATTCCGCGAGGAACAGATCCACAAAACCTTTATCAGGGGATCCACCATCAACTGGTCGCCAGCGCAAAAGCCGTGAAAGCCTGCCATCAACTGGTCCCCAATGGAAAAATTGGCAATATGATGTTAGGCGCAATTCAATACCCTCTCACCAGCCATCCAGATGATATCTTCGAAGCCTTACAACAAAATCGAGAATGGTTATTTTTTGGCGATGTCCAAAGCCGTGGTTATTACCCAAGCTACATTTGGCGAAAATTCAAACAAATGGGCGTAAAGCTAGACATAACCGAAGCTGATAAAGAAGCCTTAACTGAGACCATTGATTTCATTTCCTTTAGCTACTACATGACGGGATGTGTCAGTGTTCATCAAAGTGATATGGCCTTTACTGATGAAGATATACTCAAAATGGGCTGCAATCCTTATTTGGAATCTTCAGACTGGGGTTGGCAAATTGACCCCAAAGGGCTCCGCATCGTGCTAAACCTCCTCTATGACCGCTATCAAAAACCTCTATTCATTGTCGAAAATGGACTTGGCGCAGTTGATACGGTCAATGAAAATGGACAGATAGAAGACGACTATCGAATAGACTACTTAAACGACCACTTATATCAGGTGGGTGAAGCCTTACAGGACGGCGTGGAGATCATGGGTTACACCAGCTGGGCTCCAATTGACTTGGTGAGTGCCTCAACCGCACAAATGTCTAAACGTTATGGTTATATCTATGTCGATAGTGATGACCAAGGGCAAGGGAGTCTATTGAGAAAGCGCAAAAAAAGTTTCTTTTGGTATCAAGATGTAATCCAATCGAAAGGAGAAAACCTTACTCCCCCAACAAAATAACAAGCAAATCATCGCTTCAATGTGAGTCGCACTCACCATCACTCTATATAAACGACGCCAGATAATTATGACGTCGTTTTTTTTATTCACTGACTTGAGAAGCAGCATTCAGCAAACCAGTGACATCACACCCGAAGGACCTCTGCCGCTCAAGAGCTAAGTTTTCCCCAAGCACACTGTTCCAGCAGCCTAATCTTTAAGGGTCAAATCAGCATTTAATTGTTCTGCGGACTCTCCCGCCAAATTGTACAATTCGCGTAACTCAATGAAGTTTTGATAGCCTCGATTCAGACTCAATTGCTCAGCCTTTGTTGATTGACCTGAATCCAACAAGTAAAATACCTCCGAACTACTTTGTTGCCAACGCGCGAAGTACGTTTCAAAAACCTCCAATCCTTGTAAAACTTCAGGAAAATCTCTTAGCAATATCAAAAAATTCAGCATTCCTTGTTTCGCTTGTTGGGCATGCTGATGATGAATATCCACATAATGTTGCTGCTGAGTACTTGCTAATGAAATCGCTTCTAACTCTGCCGTTCTCGCTTGATAAAGATGTCGGTCAGCATTTAAGATCTCCTGCATCGCTGGTAGCAATTTGGCCTCAAGTACATCTATCGACTTGCTATACCGAACGCCGACATGACTGAGGATTAACAACACCATGCTCACAAGCAAAACGTTGATCACCAAAACTAATCCATACTTGAATTTTTTAGCGTCTAAATCCATACGGTGCAGCTCCTCTCATATTTGATAAGCCAAGTAGCGTCAACAGATAAGCTGAAAGGGGCCTATCCAGCTTGAGTTCGGTTGTTAAACGATAGCTAAATTTATCAAAAATAGACTCAAAACATTGAACCTTATCGTCAACAAACTAAGCTGGCGGTCGCCTTAGTTCCGCAACTAAACTCTGAACCGATTCAGGCGCATCCTGCGTACAATGATGCACCAAGAAAGCCACCGCAAAATTACTTAGCATTCCCAGTGCGCCAATTCCCTCTGGTGAGATCCCAAACCACCAGTACTCTGGAACATTAGCCGTCGGCTCAATAAATTTGAAGTAACTAATATAAGTAAGCGTCAAACTCATCCCAACCAACATACCGCTCAACGCACCCAGCCGATTCATCTTCTTAGAAAATATCCCCATAACCATAGCTGGAAAAATAGAACAGGCAGCTAAACCAAACGCATAAGCAATAACCTCTGCAACCAAAGCTGGTGGATTAACACCCAAATATCCAGCGGTTAAAATTGCCGCGCAAACACTCATTCGCGCCCACTTGAGCTCTTGCTTATCAGTTAAATCAGGTTTGATTATGTGTTTGCCGAGATCATGAGCAATGCTACTTGCAATAACCAGTAATAAACCTGCAGCAGTTGACAAAGAAGCTGCCAAACCTCCCGCTGCTACCAAGGCGATAACCCAATTGGGCAAACTCGCCAGCTCTGGGGAGGCTAATACCACCATATCTTGATTAAGATAAACTTCATTGCGCTCATCACCACTATAGAATAAATGCTCGTCACCATTAACGTCCTGCCATTCAACAAGCCCCGTTTGTAGCCAGTTATTCAACCACTGTGGTTCTTGCGAAACCTCAAGTTGCAGCGGCTTCTGGGGATTAATCGACTCGATGATATTTAACCTGGCAAAAGCAGCTACAGCGGGGATTGCAGTGTAAAGCAGCGCAATGAAAACCAGGGTATATCCCACAGATGAACGGACTTTTTTGACCCCAGAAACGGTAAAAAAACGGGTAATTATATGCGGTAAACCAGCAGTCCCCATCATTAAGGCCAGTGTAACAAAACCAATATCGATCAATGATTTATGACCACTGGTAAACGAAGCAAGACCGAGTTCAAGGGATAAAATATCTAGCCTATCCAGAACATACTGTTCTGGTTGTCCAAGTAAGTGGCTACCTAAACCCATTTGCGGTAGATACTGGCCAGTTAAACTAAATGAGGTGAGAAATGCGGGGACTAAAAAAGCAAAAATAAGTAAGCAGTACTGAGCAACTTGAGTATAAGTCACCCCTCGCATGCCTCCCCATACGGTGTAGATAAACATAATCACCATCCCGAGCAACACGCCAAGATTCATGTTTACATCTAAAAACCGAGAAAACACCAGACCAATACCCCGCATCTGTCCCGCGATATAGATAAATGAAATAAACACAATACAGATAACCGCCACCAGCCGAGCTATACGCGAGTAATAACGTTCGGCGATGAAATCCGCGATCGTTATTTTTGCAAATAGCCGTAGGTAGGGCACTAAACAGAGCGCTAATATGACATAGCCACCGGTCCACCCCATCAAATAAATACCGCCATCATAACCAGCAATAGAGATGAGCCCAGCCAAGGATAAAAACGAAGCCGCAGACATCCAACTGGCCGCCGTAGCAATACCATTAGTGACCGGATGAACCTGCGCACCAGCGAGGTAAAACTCGCGCGTCGTATTGGCCTTAGTCCAAATAGCAATGATCATATAAGAGGTAAAACTACAGCCTATAAATATAAAGACCCAAGTTTGAATACTCATTTTCGCCCAACAAGCCGTGTTCTACACGATGATTTTAAATTGGCAAACATGGTTTGATGTCTCACCAATAAAACACGGCATTCGTTAATAATTTGTTAAAAAATAGAGCTTAATCGAAGGCTTGAAACTTAGACTTTGGTATATTGTAGCTTAGCTTGCCCCATAGACCGCACAACTTGGAATAACAAAAAACACAACTCATTGTTTTTTATATCCAATTTATAAAATATAAGCTAACTAATTCTTTAGTCTAAATGCTTACTTCAACGGTTAATATTGGAGCGCCGCAATGCTTAGAGAAAGGTAAACTACATTTTCTTCTATTTATTTAAGGCATAAAAAAAGCTCTCGCAAAGCAAGAGCGAATGGAAACGTGCTTTTTGTAAACCTTCAACACTACTCCCCTCGATGCAGTGCTCGCCGACCAAAGCTGGAAGGTTTAAGCCACCCCCTAAAAATAACATAGCAAACGCTCATGGCAACATTTTATTTACAATAATTTAACGTTATTTGAGCTATATAACATCGTGACTAAGTGAATCACCCGATCGATTTCATTGTTCACAGCGTATAAAACGTCAGTGAAAGGCACACATGAACTTGTCAAGAAAACGATGAAATTGTTGGTTTAAATTTAGTACAAGGTTTCTCTGGTTCAATCATATATGCAACATCATCCAGTAATATACCTTGCAACACACAAACAATAGGACTTAAATATCGGTTAAATCTTACGCTGTTAGTCGCCGTTGCTTCACCAGCGATGACATCAATAATGGCCGATTAGCTGGACTGTTTTTCATCTTCGTATGGTCTTAGCAGCAAACCTTGGTGCATTGAAACATCAGCGATTTGTTACAAAAAAATGCTTATTTTTTATTAATTTATTTTTGTCATGGTATAAACTTACTTTAACGCTTCATCAAATTTATTGTTTCTAAATACTATCTGTTATCAAGATAGCTTGTTTTAGGGGGCCTAGGCTATGAGTATTTTTGACCACTATCAACAGCGTTACGAGCAAGCTCAGGAAGAAGAGCTCACGCTCAATGAATTCTTAACTCTATGTAAAAATAATCCCAGCACTTACGCCAGCGCAGCAGAGCGTTTACTGATTGCCATTGGCGAACCCCAAATGGTAGATACTTCCAAAGATCCACACCTCAGTCGGTTATTTTCGAATCGAGTAATTGCTCGTTATCCAGCCTTTAAAGAGTTTTACGGCATGGAAGATAGCATTGAGCAAATCGTCTCTTACCTGAAGCACGCCTCTCAGGGATTAGAAGAACGTAAGCAAATACTCTACTTACTCGGTCCTGTTGGCGGGGGTAAGTCATCGCTTGCCGAAAAACTTAAAGCTTTAATGCAGCTCGTTCCCATTTATCGGATTAAAGGTTCTCCAGTAAACGATCATCCTTTCTGTTTATTTGATGCGAATGAAGATGGTGACATTTTACAGCGAGAATACGGGATTAATAAACGCCATTTAAAAACGATTATGTCACCTTGGGCCGCAAAACGCCTTCAGGAATATAACGGTGATATTAGCCAATTCACAGTGGTAAAAAGTTTCCCATCCATCCTTCAACAGGTGGCTATCGCTAAAACCGAACCAGGAGATGAAAATAACCAAGATATCTCATCCTTAGTGGGCAAAGTCGATATTCGTCAACTAGAACACTATGCGCAAAATGATCCCGATGCCTATAGCTTCTCCGGCGCTTTATGTCGAGCCAATCAAGGTTTGATGGAATTTGTTGAAATGTTTAAAGCCCCTATCAAGGTATTACATCCGTTGTTGACAGCAACCCAAGAGGGGAACTTTAATGGTACCGAAGGCCTATCGGCAATTCCATTTGAAGGCATTATCCTCGCTCACTCAAACGAATCAGAATGGCAAAGTTTTAGAAACAACCGCAACAATGAAGCATTTTTAGACCGTGTTTACATTGTGAAAGTGCCCTACTGTTTACGAGTCAGTGAAGAAATAAATATTTATCAAAAACTATTAGATAATAGTGAGTTAAATACCGCTAAATGTGCCCCTAGCACCTTAGAACTGTTAGCCCAGTTTTCAGTCTTATCGCGATTGAATGACCCCGAAAACTCTAGTATTTACTCTAAAATGCGGGTATACAACGGAGAAACTCTGAAAGACACCGATCCGAAAGCGAAGTCTTATCAAGAATACCGGGATTTTGCAGGGGTGAATGAGGGAATGGAAGGTCTATCGACGCGCTTTGCCTTTAAAATTTTGTCGCGCGTATTTAACTTTGACACCACCGAAGTTGCAGCAAATCCAGTCCATTTATTCTATGTCTTAGAACAACAAATTGAACGCGAGCAATTCAGTCAAGAGCTGGCCGATCGCTACCTCGAACATTTAAAAGGCTACTTAATTCCTAAATATGTAGACTTTATTGGCAAAGAAATTCAAACCGCTTATCTCGAATCTTATTCCGAATACGGGCAGAATATTTTTGACCGCTATGTCATTTATGCTGATTTTTGGATCCAAGATCAAGAATATCGAGACCCAGACACCGGACAGTTATTTGACCGAGCAGCCTTAAACGCCGAGCTTGAAAAAATTGAAAAACCCGCAGGGATTAGTAACCCTAAAGACTTCCGTAACGAAATCGTTAACTTTGTATTAAGGGCTCGAGCCAGCAATGATGGCAAAAATCCAAGTTGGACCAGTTATGAAAAACTGCGTACCGTCATTGAGAAAAAAATGTTCTCTAATACCGAGGACTTACTACCCGTTATTTCTTTCAATGCTAAAACCTCCGTTGATGACCAACAAAAACATGACGACTTTGTTGACCGTATGATGGAGAAAGGGTACACCCGGAAGCAAGTACGCTTGTTATCTGAGTGGTATTTACGCGTTCGTAAATCTTCATAGATTTGATGGAGGGCGTCAATGGCTCATTTTATCGATCGACGTTTGAATGGTAAAAATAAAAGCGCGGTGAACCGCCAGCGCTTTATTCGCCGCTATAAAAGTCAAATTAAGCGGGCGGTGAATGACGCCGTTAATCAACGTAGTATTCAAGACTTAGAGAACAGCGAAAGCATTAGTATTCCGCATAAAGATATTAGTGAACCATTTTTCCATCAAGGCGAAGGAGGCCATCGTCAGCGAACTTTACCAGGCAATGACCAGTTTGGAACCGGAGACAAAATAGACCGTCCAATGCAAGAGCAAGGCGGCGGTTCAGGTGATGGTGAAGCCAGTGATCAAGGCGAAGGCACTGAAGAATTTCAATTTACCATTTCCAAAGATGAATATTTAGATATTCTATTTGACGACTTGGAGCTCCCCAATCTGCAGGAGACCGATGTAGACAGCATTGTTGAATACCGAACTGCTCGCGCTGGCTATACCAATGACGGTGTGCCTGCCAATATCAATATTGTGCGATCCTTGCAAAACTCTTTGGCTCGAAGGATGGCTATGGGGGGGGATAAACGTAAGCAACTTAAACAGTTAGAACAGGAACTTGCAGAAAAAATTTTAGATCCACTCGTAAACCAAAGAGTAATAGAACAATTAAAACAAGATATCGCTAACTTAAAAAAACGTTTAGCAAAGATCCCTTTTATCGATACTTTTGATCTTAAATTCAACAATTTTGCGAAATACCCCGTACCGAGTACTCAAGCCGTTATGTTTTGTTTGATGGATGTTTCAGGTTCGATGGACCAAGCAACCAAAGACATCGCCAAACGATTCTATTTACTCCTATATCTATTCTTAACTCGTAGCTATAAAAAGATAGAAGTGGTGTTTATTCGCCACCACACTCAAGCAAAAGAAGTTGATGAACATGAGTTTTTCTACTCTCAAGAAACCGGAGGCACGATTGTTTCTAGTGCGCTGACTTTAATGGATGACATCATCAAAGCGCGTTACCCCAAAGAGCAGTGGAATATCTATGCGGCTCAGGCATCAGATGGCGATAATTGGGCCGACGATTCACCCAAGTGTCGAGAATTGTTGGAAAAAACGCTACTTCCACTCAGTCGCCACTATTCGTACATAGAAATCACCAATAGAGCCCATCAAAGCTTATGGCATCAGTATGAGCAACTCAGTGAAATCTTCCCAAACTTCTCTATTCGTCATGTAAAAACGGCCGAAGAAATTCTGCCAACCTTTAGAGATCTCTTTAAAAAAGCCACAGCGTGAGGCCCACATGAGCAAAACTAAGATGTTGCCCGATGGACCAGATTGGACCTTCGAGATGCTAGAAAGCTATCATCAAGAAATAGCCAAGGTAGCTGAACATTACCAACTAGAGACCTATCCAAATCAGATTGAAGTCATCACTGCCGAACAAATGATGGATGCCTACTCCAGTGTCGGTATGCCAATCGGCTACCACCATTGGTCTTACGGCAAAAAATTCATTCAAACCGAACAAACCTATAAACGGGGACAAATGGGTTTAGCTTATGAGATTGTGATTAATTCCGATCCTTGTATTGCTTATTTAATGGAAGAAAACACCATGCCTATGCAGGCTTTAGTGATCGCTCACGCCTGTTTCGGTCATAATAGTTTTTTCAAAAATAACTATCTCTTTAAAACTTGGACCGATGCTAGCTCGATTATTGATTACTTAGTTTTCGCAAGAAACTACATTAGCAAATGCGAGGCTCGTCATGGCGTAAATGCGGTTGAAGATCTATTAGATTCCTGTCATGCATTAATGAACTATGGAGTTGACCGCTATAAACGCCCGAGCCCGATATCTATGGAAGAAGAAAAACTACGGCAGGATTCCAGAGCCGAGTATTTACAAAGTCAAATCAATGAGCTGTGGAAAACCATTCCAACGAAACAAAATAGTGATCCCCAAGCTAAAGGTCGTTTCCCGGTATCACCTGAAGAAAATATTTTGTACTTTGTGGAAAAACACGCACCTCTATTGGAAACGTGGCAACGAGAAATAGTTAGGATCGTGCGTAAAATTAGTCAATATTTTTATCCTCAGAAACAAACCCAAGTGATGAATGAGGGTTGGGCTACCTTCTGGCACTATACCATCACCAATCACTTGTTTGATCAAGGCTTAGTCAGTGAACGATTTATCTTAGAAATATTACATAGTCACACCAGCGTAATATTGCAACCCAACTATAACAGCCCATACTTTAATGGCATAAACCCCTACGCATTAGGCTTTGCCATGATGACTGATATTCGTCGGATCTGCGAGTCTCCAACGGAAGAAGATAAACGCTGGTTTCCAGATATTGCCGGGAAAGATTGGTTAACAACCTTACACTTTGCAATGCGCAACTTTAAAGATGAAAGTTTTATCAGTCAGTTTCTATCGCCTAAAGTCATTCGCGATTTAAAACTATTTACGCTTGATGACAATGAACATAAACCTTATTTAAAGGTAAAAGCAATACATGATGATCAAGGCTACCAGCAAATTCGAGAAGCGCTCAGCTCACAATATAACCTAAGTAACATCGAACCAAATATTCAAGTATATAATGTTAACTTACGGGGTGACCGTTCACTAACCCTTCGCTACGTTCCTCATCAGGGCATTCCTTTAGCCAAAAGTAAACATGAGGTACTCAAGCATCTACATCGATTATGGGGCTTCGATGTAATACTTGAACAAGTTGATGAACAAGGAAAAGTAAAGCAAATTGCACGCTGCCCTAATCCAGAATAGCTACAAAAGGAATGGGCGACATATATTCTAAGGGGAATTAGCTTCAGCAAAAATAAATTTATTCCCGACCTCACCAGCAATTAAGCTTTTAAGGTCTGTTTTTATTCAAGATAAAAATTTTAATCTCTACAAGCGGTATCAAGCAAAGCAAACAAATACCGCTTTAACAGAGTATACGGCCCAACTGGCAATGTATAAACGTATAAGCCCCCTACTCCCTAGAGTGCGTGACTGCGGTCAGTAGAAACCGAGAAACCGTTTGATGGCTAGAATTAAAAGATTAACAGGCTGAATAAAACTGGTATTTCAAGCAACAAGCCCCTCAAAATAACGAAGCATTAAGTAACAAATGGCAATAAATCGAGGCCACGTAACCCAGCGCAATCACCGGACTCCAGCGCAGGTGGCTAATAAAACTATAGTGACCACGGGCTTGCCCCATCAGCGCCACACCCGCAGCAGAACCGATAGATAATAAGCTTCCCCCAACCCCAGCAGTTAAGGTCACCAATAACCACTGTCCCAACACCATATTGGGCTCCATAGTGAGGACCGCAAACATGACTGGAATGTTATCCACAATTGCACTCAACACGCCAATCGCAATATTTGCGTGGGTTGGCTCCCATCGCTGATACATCAGAGAAGATGCCATCTCCAAATAACCAATAAATCCAAGCCCTCCGACGCAAATAACCACCCCATAAAAAAACAACAAGGTATCCCACTCGGCTCTAGCAACCCGGTTGAATATATCAAAAGGCACCACACTACCAAGAGCTTTTAAGCGTGCATCATCTCGTTGAGCAATCGCATTCACCGCTTTTTTATGTAAGCTAGAAGCTAAGGTTTTACGTAAAAAGAAGCCAAAGAACTGCAGATAACCGAGCCCCATCATCATGCCTAACACAGGCGGCATATGGAATAGACTATGACCTAATACAGCAGTAGCAATCGTCACCAAAAACAGCAGTACAATTCTTTTTGCGCCACGTTTTAGCTCTACCGTTTCATTTTCAGCTTCCACAGAGTCTGCTGAAACAAACACCGACATGATGATGGCAGGAATCAAAAAATTCACCATCGAAGGTAACAATAAGTCAAAAAACTGAGAAAAATGAACCAATCCTTTTTGCCACACCATCAGCGTTGTAATATCACCAAAGGGACTAAAAGCGCCTCCCGAATTGGCACCAATCACAATATTGATGCAGGCTAAATTAATGAATTTGCTATTGCCATTAGCCACCTTCATGACTACTGCGCACATTAACAAAGCCGTCGTCAGATTATCGGCGACCGGAGAGATCACGAAGGCCAAACTTCCCGTTAGCCAAAATAATTGACGATAACTGAGCTGCTTACGAACCAGCCAGGCTCGCAGTACATCAAACAGCCGCCGCTCTTCCATCGCATTGATATAGGTCATCGCCACCAACAAAAACAGCATCAACTCAGAAAACTCAAGTAAATTGTGCCTGAAAGCCTCAGTGACGAGGTGCTCTTGGCCAGAGCCTCGATAATAGATAGCAATTAAAAACCAAATTAAGCCTGCAGCAACCAATACTGGCTTAGATTTTCGTAAATGAATCACCTCTTCGCTCATCACCAATAAATAGGCAACAATAAAAATAACCAAGGCGCCATAACCTAACCATGAATCGACCAAATTACCATTTTCAGCGGCATTTACAGTTAAAGAAAAAACACATAATAGCAAGAATAAAGGGGCCCGCATCCAATCCAACTCCTAAGTGAAACCGAATATATTCAAAAACTTAACGGCCGTAGCTCAAAGCTACCGGACTACGATGGTTATTCATGGCATGTTCAGCTTTCATCAGTAATTGTTCAACAGTCATCACGGAACTATCGATACAAGCCACCCCAAATCTCGTTTCCAGTTGTAAGTCCTCAGCAAAGCGACTCCAAAATTCTGTACTCAATGCAGTCTGCATACGTTCTGCGGTATCGAGCGCTTGATAAAGGCTTGTCTCAGGTAAACCAATAACAAACTTGTCTTGTTGATAACGAGCGATTAGGTCTACTTTTCTAATCTTAGGATGCAATAGGTTTACCATGTTAATCAGAAGTTTATCGGCTTCTTCTTGCCCCAGCGTATCTTGGTAGTTAAAAAAATGATTAATTTTTATTAAGATGACAGAATAAGCATTTTGATAACGAGAGCTTCGTTCGATTTCTGTCTCGGAGAATCGTTTAAAACAGGTCTCATTTGCTAAGCCAGTTACGGGATCAACGTCTACTACTGGCGATAATGATTCATCATCCGCAGCTCTAGCGAAATACTGTTCGCTAAACAGTTGTAATCCCTGTTCAGCAATATATTGATTACGCCATAATTTATGCAATAAAAAGATCCCGACAAGCAACAGCACATAAACTAAACCCATGGTTGAAAGTATCGAATATGCCCATTGGCCCAAGTGCAGGGAAGAGGCCTGAAAATCGGTATATACCACAAATCCGCCAGCAATACTTATCATGCTATGTGCCAATACTATTGGTATATAAATAGCTGTGAGTAACACCGGTAAACTAAAAATCAACCAGAAAGGTAAAACAAGGACAGAATGGTTAAAGAGTAATAAGCAGAGCAACAGGCAGTGCTGGCAGAACATCGCAAGGACAAAAGCCGATACCTCTTTTACGCTAAGGAGCTGCTGACCAAACCAGCCTAATATAACTTGAATAAACAACCAGCAAGCGAGAGCTCCGGTCGCCTGCCAATCTGCGACCACCCACCAAGCTTGTAATAAACCGGTTTGTGTAAAAAAAAACAACACACTCAATGCATATATCACTTGAATACCAGCCAGCCGACGACACTGTTGTAACCACTTCATCTCGCGAAATCGACTTTCCTGACTCGGCTGAGCAAAGCCAAAATAGACTTTTTGCCAAGTAACTAAGCTTGAAGACTGTGGCATCTTATCTGTAACTCCATTACTAAAATCAAAGATAACATCGATATAGGCTAGTGTAGAATCTCCGCTACCGATACAATAACCGCTTTATTTGCTATGGTAAGACAACTGTGACTTCAGCTAAACAGCATATCTATCGGCGGTATTTTCCGTCTTTAAACCGCGAAAACCAACAGCTTACCTATTTGGATAGTGCGGCATCGACACAAGTTCCTAAAGCCGTGCTCAACGCGATTCAAAACTACTACCAACACGGTCATGGAAACGTTCATAGAGCGAGTCATCAATTCGCGCGACAAGCCACCAATGCCTTCGAATCAGCCAGAAAGACCATTGCTGAATTTATTGGTAGCAAAGCTGACAACATCATTTGGACCAGCGGCACCACCCAAGGCTGTAATATGCTAGCGAATGGCTTAGCCTATAGCTTAACCGAGGGTGATGAAATTTGGGTGAGTGAATTAGAACATCACTCCAACCTCGTCCCTTGGCAACAATTAGCAGCCAGAACCCGTGCCACTCTTAAGTGTATACCTATATTAAATAATGGTGATATTGATATAGATAATTTTAAAGAACACTTTAGTGAAAAATGTAAAATTTTAGCGGTCTCTCACGTCTCCAATAGCATTGGAGCGCTGTTGCCTATTCCAGAACTAGTCCGACACGCGCAACAATATGGCGCAAAAGTGATTGTTGATGGCGCTCAGGCGATCGCTCATCTAGATGTTAACGTTGAGCGTTTAGGCTGCGATTACTATCTTTTTTCTGGTCATAAAGTCTATGGTCCAACAGGTATTGGAGTACTTTATGGAAAAACGGAAGCCTTGGAAGCCTTACAACCAAGTATATTTGGCGGAGAAATGATCAGCCAAGTGAGCTGCGAAACAAGCACTTGGAATCGTCTGCCCTACCGATTAGAAGCGGGAACACCGAACATTGTGGGGGCCATCGGTTTAGCCGCAGCCCTAAAATTTTTAAAGCAGTTTCCGCTCAAAGAACGTTTAAATCACGAACGCAGCCTATTAAATTACGCACTCACAAAGCTAAGAGAACACCCCAAGGTCGAGCTTATTGGGACGCCAATGATGCGTGTTGGTTTAATTTCCTTTGTTCTCAAAGGGATCCATCCTCAAGATGCTGCAACGCTGTTCGACCAGTATAATATAGCGCTACGATGTGGCCATCATTGTGCGATGCCTTTAAGTAAAAAACTAGCCAAACAAGGTAGTATTCGTCTGTCTCTAGGGCTCTATAATACTCAGCAAGAGATCGATAAACTCATCGAGGCAATAGACAATATCATGGAGCTATTTGATGAGTAATACACCGCAAATCGGTTTAACTTTAGAGCATATAGAGCAAATTTTTCAGCCATGCCAATCTTGGGAAGAACGTTACCGACAATTGCTATTATTAAGCAAACAGCTTCAACCGATAGATCCGCAATACCAGACCGAACAACACAAAGTTATTGGCTGCGAAAGCGACGTATGGCTGCATTACCACCAAGGTCAATTACAAATAGATAGTAACGCTCGAATCATCAAAGGCTTACTGGTGATCTTACTGGCTTGCATTGCTGAATACCCTCTACAAACAGAACCAGCCAAAATCTTATTCCGTAAGACCTTAACCCAATTGGGTTTAGCTCAGCACCTCAGCGAATCGAGAAACAATGGCATTACTGCCATATGGCAGCAAATAAATACCAACGGTTGCTAATCAATTATTCTTCACTAGGAATGGTGTATTGGCGACGTTTTTTGGTTTTAATGATCACTTGTGGCTTAGAAGCACCTTCCTCAACCACCGCTCTATATTGACTTCTTGGAATAGACTCGGCTGTAATTTTTGGCTTAACTAAAACGTTTGGCTTAGCTGAAACGTTTGGCTTAGCTGGCTCAGGAGGACGACCAGCAACAACATATTTAAAACCGCAATCACGGCATGCCATTAAAGCAGGTTTATGTCCACCACAAGATGGACATACTTGATTAGCACTCACGACTTAATCCTATAAAAATAATAGATAAAAGTAACAAACACCAATTGTATTGGATTGGCTGCATTTAATCACAACAAATTAATCATTTAATGATCTAGAAACCAGTTATTGACATCAAAGAACCGAATGAATGCACTGCGTCTTGTTGCACACCAAAGAAGTATATTCTATCAATTAGGTGATATTTAACGCACGGTTTGACTGTAGAATTCGCTGATATATTTGCCACCTTTAATATTAGCGATGATACGCAGTTTATAGCTATTTCCCTGATTAGGGATCAAACTCCGCAATTCAGTGCTGCGCTGCCAATAATAAGGGCTATCTTTCATTTCCATGGGATAAGCGGTAACCTGATCCGAACTATCAACCAAGAATAAAGTGGCTTGGTCTAAAGGAAAGGTTGAGTTCACTTCGGTGACTCCCGCTTGATCAGAGATATTTAAACGAAAATCACCCGATTGCAAAATACATTGTTGATTAATAATATCGCAATGACCATAAGTACTGAGCTGAATCACTCTATCCTTACCCGCGTCATGCTCTAAATAAATATCAGAAGCAATGTAGCCGCCGATAGCCAAAAATGGCATCACCAGTATCGCCAACTTAGTATGTTTGTTCATTTATACATCCTGTATTTGGAGCTTTAAAATTGGACACTCTGTAGCAAAACTGATTGTCTGGTTTTGAGTATTTGAAAACCATCACTACGTAAAAATGCCCAACAATTTTTAACACCTCATGATAGAACGGCGATTTGCCTCTGCTATCAACAATCATTGATCGTAAGTCATCTTAAACCTGAATAGACCTATCACTATCTGGTTTTAAGTATGATTCATCATATGGTCATTTAAGATAAAGAAAGGCTCCAACTAGGGAGCCTTTTGCTTCACTAAGTTCAATCAATACTCGAATTAATGGTCGTGTGCCGCCCCCGCACCATGCGGTATACGGAAGTTTTCCACCATATCTTGAATATGTTGCGGCGCGGGTCCTGTGACCTTGCAAACAGCAAAAGCAACGGCAAAGTTAACTAAAGCCCCAACAACACCAAAGGCATTAGGCGAAATTCCCAAGAACCAATTGGGAGCCATATCACCCAAGAAAGAGGTACCAGGAATAAACATAATGCCCTTATGCTGGAATACGTACAGCATAGTCACGCCAATCCCCGAGCACATGCCTGCAATCGCTGCTGTGCCACTCATTTTCTTGGCGAAAATACCCATCATCAACGCAGGGAAAATAGAAGACGCAGCTAAACCAAAGGCCAATGCCACCGTACCTGCGGCAAATCCAGGCGGATTTAAACCGAGATAACCCGAGACAAGAATGGCTAAGGTCATCACAATACGACCCGCCAGCAACTCATTTTTATCCGAGAGGTTGGGCGTTAACACCCCCTTCATCAAGTCATGAGATATAGAGGAAGATATTGCCAACAATAAGCCCGCAGCCGTAGACAGGGCCGCAGCCAGGCCACCAGCAGCAACTAAGGCAATCACCCAATTAGGTAAGTTTGCAATCGCAGGATTTGCCAACACCATGATGTCACGGTCCACTTTCACCATCTCATTTGCGCCTTTATCGGCCACATACTGAATTTTGCCATCACCATTTTTATCTTCAAATTTTAGCAGCCCAGTTTGCTCCCAATCTTTAAACCACTGAGGACGCTCATCATATACCAGATTGTTATCCGCTGAAGGAACAATGGTATTCATCAAATTAAAGCGAGCCATGGCGCCTACTGCTGGTGCCACAGTGTAAAGAAGCGCAATAAATACTAAAGCATAACCTGCCGAAGAACGAGCCGCTTGCACCGTTGGTACGGTGAAGAAGCGCATAATCACATGTGGTAAGCCCGCAGTACCGATCATTAACGACATGGTGTAGGCAAACATATTCAGCGTGCCTCCCATATTATCAGTGGTATACTCTTTAAAGCCTAAATCAGTGACCACCATATCCAACTTATCCAGCAGGTATACACCACTGCCATCAGCCAAAGTGCTCCCTAATCCAAGCTGCGGAATAGGATTACCCGTTAACTGCAAAGAAATGAATACTGCCGGAATCGTGTAAGCAAATATCAACACACAATATTGAGCAATTTGCGTATAAGTGATGCCTTTCATCCCACCTAACACCGCATAAACCCAAACGACCGCCATACCGATATATAAGCCGTTATCGTATTCCACTTCCAAGAAACGGGAAAAGGCCACGCCCACTCCTTTCATTTGACCGATAATATAAGTTAGTGAAGCAATGATAAGACATATAACTGCAACAATTCGTGCCCCCCTAGAGTAATATCGATCAGAAATAAACTCCGGTACGGTAAATTTACCGTGTTTACGCATATAGGGTGCTAACAACATTGCCAATAATACGTAACCCCCGGTCCAACCCATTAAAAATACCGAGCCACCATATCCAAGGAAGGCAATCAAACCTGCCATAGAAATAAACGATGCGGCACTCATCCAGTCGGCGCCAATTGCCATCCCATTCTGGATCGGTGTTACCCCTCCACCAGCCACATAAAAATCGCTAGTTGATGAGGCGCGAGCCCACCACGCAATAGCAAAATAAAGCCCAAATGAGCCAAATACGGCGATGTAGGTATAGAGTTTTAACTCGTCCATTTATGACTCCTTCACATGGTATTTTTTATCGAGCTTATTCATTTTGGCGGTATACCAAAAAATTAAAGCGACGAAGGTATAAATTGAGCCTTGTTGCGCAAACCAAAAACCTAATTTATATCCACCTAAACGGATCTCATTCAGCGGTTCAACCAATAACAAGCCAAAACCAAATGAGACCACGAACCATATGACGAGACAGATAAATATCAAACGCAAGTTTTCTTGCCAATATGTAGTCTGTTCTTCCATGACATTTCTCCAAGCAATCTAGGTCACGCATTGCTGATTATAGGGTGACTGATATGTTGCATTATTGTTAATAGCCAAATTTGATTTAAATCAACTTCTTTGCTGTAGCAATAGATCCGATATCAAATCAATTCAAGCCTACCGAATAAAAACTTAACAAATACTTAACAGGACAGGTATTAATCTTTAGTCTAAAGCTTTGCGAAATTGACTAAAAGTTAGAGCTCGTCGCACTCAAATAGGCCATATTTGGCACCAAAGATCACTTCAGATAACGAGGTTTAACCAAGCAAGCAATAGAGACTGGCTTCAAGCTAGGAGTGGTGGGCTAAAATAGTTGCCAATAAAGGCTAGAAATATACTATAGCGTGGTTTATTTAGGGGATTATCGTGAAACTCAACCGCCGCTTAGCATTTATTGACCAACTGATCACTCAGCACTACCGTGATATATGGGACTGCTGCTGCGATCACGGACAACTGGGAGCCCAATTACTACAACGGGAGATAGCCGGGACGGTGCACTTCGTCGATCAAGTTTCCACGATAAGCGCCCAACTAGAACAACAATTACAACGATTTTTCCCGTGCAACAAGTCTCATTCGAGTCCGAAGTGGTTAGTTCATTGTATTGATGCTGGCGAGCTCCCATTAAGCGCGGCTCATCCAAGCCAAACGGAGGAGCTGATTATCATTGCAGGTGTCGGCGGCGAATTGTGCATCCAGCTGATTGATAGCATTTTATCGAAACATCCACAGCGACCGCTAGAATTCATTCTTTGCCCAGTCCATCACCAATACGAATTACGCGAATTTTTGGCCAAGAAGAAACTGGCATTACTCAGTGAACATCTAATTGAAGACAAACGGCGCTGTTACGAAGTGCTGCATGTGAGCACAACTGCAGGCCTTAACATTAGCCCAATCGGTCAGCAGATGTGGCAACTAACGAATCCCGAGCATCGACGTTATCTATTAAGGACTATTCAGCATTATCAGCGAATGAGCCAAGCCTCGGCACATCCTGCCTTAAGCCAGTATCAAGCTTTACTCGAGCCAGATGAACATCAATAAAAGGTGAAATCACCTCATTTGCATCGCAAAGAGGTGTATATCAATTCAAAAAGTCACATTTCATACAGCCTGTGGTAAAATCGCCGCCGCTCAACAAGGTAGCAGCTAAGCTGCTAAAACAAGCACTATTGAAACAAGCGACTTTTGCATGAAATTTCCTGGCCAACGTAAATCCAAACACTATTTTCCGGTAGAGTCTCGCGACCCTTTAACTAATTTGCTGGATCCGGTGCAACGCCCGCAACATACCCACATTACAGGCATCGATCAAACCTTAGTGGATATAGAGGCGCATGTGAGTGAAGACTTCATTCAACGCCATAACTTAGTGAAGGGAAATTCTTTGCTGATTGATGATGAGGCCGCGAGTCTTCTCTATCAGGAGCTACAAGACGCTCAGCTGATTAGCGCTGAATTTGCTGGTGGTACTATCGGTAATACACTGCACAACTATTCTACTTTAGCTGATGGTAGGTCAGTGATGTTTGGCGTGATGAGCAAGAACATCACCATTGGAGATTACGCTTACCGCTACTTATGCAACACTTCTTCGCGCGTCGATCTTAATCATTTAGAACCTGTTGCCGGTCCTGTTGGGCGTTGTTTTACCCTCATCACTGAATGTGGTGAGCGAACTTTCGCCATCTCTAAAGGCGACATGGATAAGCTCAGTCCCCAGCACATTGATGAACAACTAATTAAATCTGGTGCCGCCTTAGCTTTAACCGCTTATTTAATGCGAGCCGGGAATGATCCGATCACTGATGCGGCAATGTTAGCGATTGAATATGCACATCAAGCCGAAGTCCCAGTGGTACTAACGCTCGGCACTCGCTTTTTAATTGAAGATGATCCTCAATGGTGGCAAAAATTTATCGCAGAGCATGTCACTGTATTGGCTATGAATGAAGAAGAAGCAGAAGCCTTAACTGGACACAGTGATATATTACAGGCTTGCGAAACCGCTTTAGAATGGTGTGATTTGATCCTTTGCACCGCAGGGTCCCGTGGTTTATTCATGGCCGGTTATACCGACGAAAATCATAAACGTAGCACCACACATACCCTGTTACCCGGCTCTATTCCAGAATTCAACCGCTATGAGTTTTCTCGGCCCATGTTGCGCCAACATTGCCAACAAGCAGTCAAAGTATATTCACACATAGCCCCATTTATGGGCGGTCCCGAAAAAATAACCAATACCAATGGTGCGGGTGATGGGGCGTTATCGGCACTACTACATGATATGGCGGCTAACGTTTTTCATCGTACAAATGTACAACAATCCAGTAAACACCGTTATCAAGCCTTAAGCTATTCCTCATTTGCGCAAATTTGTAAATACGCAAACCGAGTCAGCTATGAAGTATTGGCCCAAGATAGTCCTCGACTATCCCGTGGTTTACCGGAGCGTGAAGAAAGCCTAGAAGAGGCTTATTGGGAACGCTAAGCGCCCCAATATAGCGTTATCTACAAGGTTTTTGCTTGTAAATAACGCTCGTAAAAGGCCTGCTTAGGAAGCGGCCTTGACATAAAGTAACCTTGTCCATAATCGCAACCAACGTCAGCAATATATTGCCTTTGCAACTCTGATTCCACCCCTTCAGCAACCACTTTCAAGTCTAAATGGTGGGCCATCGTAATAATTCCCTTCACCAACGCTGCGCTATCTTTATTGTTCTCTAGATGCTGAATGAATGAACGGTCTATTTTTAATAAATCAATATCCAACTGCTGTAGATAAGCCAAAGAAGAATAGCCAACGCCAAAATCATCGATAGCCACATCGATGCCTTGTTGATGTAAAAGCGTCAGTTGCTGCTTAATCGAAGCGTTGGTTTTCATCAGCACATTTTCGGTGATTTCAATCATAATACTATGTTCTGGTAGCTCATAGGCTCTGACTTCCCGTAGCCAATCGTCAATCCAAATACCGCCGTCATCAAACTGCGATGGTGAGGTATTCACACTAATTTGTATTGGTAAATACCCTTGCTGACGCCAAAGGCTAATCGTTGCAACCGTTTCGTGCATCACCCATGCACTAAGTTCTCGGATCAAACCTGAATCTTCCGCAGCAGCAATAAATTCTCCAGGACTAATCAAACCTCTTTCAGGGTGATTCCAGCGTAATAAGGCCTCTGCTTTACTAACTCGCTCAGTGTTTCCAGTGGTGCGAACGGCAACAATCGGCTGAAAATATAACTCAAACTGCTGCTCGTTTATGCCTGTTCGTAATTCCTCTAACAACTTACGTTTTTGTTGCGCCTCAATTTGCATTTCTGAAGAGAAAAATTGATAACAATTGCGACCACGACTTTTAGACACATACATCGCTTGATCGGCGTGTTTAACTAATTGCTCTACACTATCGCCATCTTGCGGATAAAAAGTGATCCCAATACTACCGCTCACATAAACAGCTTCGTGTTTAATATTAAAACGTTTCGCTAAACCTTCTAATACCGTTTCTGCAATCCCTGTTATCCGTTCTTTATTACTGACCCCTTCAATAACAATAGTGAATTCATCTCCACCTAAACGAGCGACTGTATCCTGCTCGCGCACACAACGTAGTATTCGTTGCCCTGCTTGGCCCAACAAAATATCACCATAATCATGGCCCAAAGTATCGTTTATTTCCTTAAACCCATCTAAGTCGATGAATACAATAGAAAAACTCACATTGCTCTTGACTAAACCTTGAATTTTTTCATAAAAATATCGACGATTAGGTAAGCTAGTTAAACCATCGGTATAGGCATACTCCAAGAGTTGGTTGTTGACACTTTCCAACTCTTGAGTGCGTACCTTCACTTGAGTTTCTAACTTGCGGTCCCGAGCCTCAATCGTTTCTAACATACTGTTAAAGCATTCGGTCAAGTTGGCGACTTCATCCCCCGAGGATTGCTGCGCGCGTAAACTATAATCATTACTCGAAGTGACTCGCTCGGCAACATCGGTCAAATGTAATAAAGGCCGTAAAAATCCGCGCTGCAAAAATAATGAAAAAAACCAACTTAAACCAAAGGTGATAAGCAGCAGAACCACTAAAAATTGACCATAAAATATGATCCGTTGCTCGATATAACTCTGATTGGCCGAGAGGCTCAACTCTCCATAAATTTGTCCATCCATCACCAATAAACTAGAGGTTCGGATAATCGCACCGGGCTGCTGCTCTAAAGCAACAGAGTCTACAGGACTAACCACGCTCGCAATCAGCTGCTGCTGTGAATCAAATATTTCAGCTTTAACCACATCTTTGCGTAACAACAATGGTTTAATTAATTCGTGCATCGACTCTTGGTCATCAAACAGCAACGCTGCCGTCACGTTCGGCGCGATAATATTAGCCAAGTTTTGTAAGCCCTGCTGTTGCTCACGCTTAGCGCTGACCAACTCATAAGCACTAAAAACCCCAGCGACCATTAGAGTTGAGAATACTGCCATACTCATTAGAATAAATAGCAGTTTTTTACTCATTGTATTCATTAGAAAAAAAGCTCTCATTGAGCCCCCTCACTGATAACTCGACTGAGCCTCAATACTTTGGAACTCATCACAATACCAACCTCTTTGAGTGCATCAGGAGCGACTTCGAAGCGGATTTTACCGGATAGTAAAAAAAATCGGATATGTCCACCGTACTTAATAAAATCAGCGGTTTCTCCGACCAACATGGTATGTCGAAATAAATGCTTATCGAGTGCTTGCCATGGTGCTCGATAAGCTGCACTTACAAATAGCAAGTTACATTGGGACATCGCTTGATGAACCAATTCGACATGACTGACGGTAATAGGAAGACCATGTACAGTTTGCCCCGCCAAGATATCTTCAGCCACCGTTACAAAATGCAAATCAGGACTACATAGCTGAAACGAGCCGCGCAACGCAGCTTGACCCGACCATTCGCTATATCGGGCAAAGTTAAATGTAAAGCCAGCTTTCAATGCGATTTCTGTGTCACTGGCCTCAACCTGATTCATAAACAAAGTCAAGCCACAAAACAACAGCAAAGTGAGCAGGCAACGCTTACCCAGAACAGCAACCATCTAGATTAGAACTCAGCCGACAATCTGAGCACCACTGTTTTATCTATATAATGTGGTTGAGTGTATGTTTCAGAAGTATTTCTATATTCCAAGTGCTCTCCGGCTAATAAGTTTTTACCACTTAAAGATAACCCAGTCTGGGGGGAAAACTGCCAATGCCAAGTCACATCCAGCGCATCAAAATTATCGGTTCGATAGGCATCACTACGCAGTGAACGAAATAAACCAAACAGTGAATGTTGCTTAAACAGCTGCCAACCCGCCTTTACAAAAAATTGTCGGCTGTCAGAATCAAAGCCAATCGCTTCACTCGTCCCCTCTTGCAAACGATAACGATATGCCATTTGACTATAACCAAATTCACTTCTAAAGCGCCTATTCGGCCGCCATGACAGTACCGCTTCTCCCCCTTTAGTATTCAAATCTGCATTAGACACAATATCAAGCTCTACCTGAGACTCAGTTAATAACTGCTGCGCCTCTGCAAATTGCCCACTAGCCAGTAAACTAGCAATACTGTCAATATCAATACTGTTAGTATTCGGAGTAACTGCAATCACATTTCTGGATTGGGTGTGGAACAAAGCTAAATCAAAGGACCAATTGTGTCTGCTAAACCGATATCCTAGCTCGTAAGACCGTGACTTTTCGGGTTGGACCGATTGATTACCATTGAGCACAGTGCGCACCATATATTGATCAATCGCATCAATACCAGTGGTAAAATAGTCTGCCACTCGACTACCGTTCACCGCAGAATCAGAATCGAATTCGGTTAAAGACGGGATCCGTACCGCTTTTGAAACTGCAGCCCAAACCACTTGCTGCTCGCTCGGCTGCCAAAGCAAACGAGCGGCAGGCTGATTCTCCCAACCGGTCAAGCTATTGTGCTCCAATTTATTGCCAAAAATCACCGTCAAGTGATTGGGCACTAAAGCATACTGAGCCTGAATGAAGGCTCCATAATAGCGTAAATTATCTATTCCTCGATCATTACTGATGAGCCAATTTTCTTCATAAGGCAAATCATTATTACGATAGTTCAAGCCCCAGTCTAATTGCAGATCACCAAAAGCAGAATTCATTTGGTAGTCAATATCGAGCGACTTAAAATGTTCATTCAAATAGAGTTGCTGACTATCTTGATGTCCCCAAGAGAGCTGTAACATTTGATTAGAGCGGGTCGACAAGCGATGCTCTAAACGAGCCATGAGGCGCAGATCATCACGTTTAAAACGATCTTGATAAAAGGTATTCTGGTTCACCTCTTGAGACAAAGCTTTTAGATTTTGTCCAATATTGGTGTGGGTATAACTAAACTGAGTCAAAATCGATAAATCATCACTTGGAGCAATGTCTAAGCGAAAACCAGCGGAGCCCTGCTGTGAATCATCATTCGCCGTGAGATCTAAACCACGCTTAGAAGTATCGGCATCGCGAATGCTGCCATAGACTCGATAACTCCCGTCATTACCAATGTCGTCACCATAACGCATATCAACATCATAATTTAATTGATCACCACGACTGACCTGAACCAAAGCCGTTCGTGTATCAATACTGTTTTTGGTAATGATATTAATCACGCCATTAACCGCGTTATTTCCCCACAATAAACCACCTTGACCACGAATAACTTCAATGCGCTCAATATCATACAGAGGGATATCCAACGCTTCCCAATATACGCCAGCGAACATCGGATTATAAACACTCTGGCCATCGACCATCACCAATAACTTACTGGTATAGCGGCCAGCAACACCACGGGCAGTAATCGCCCATTGATTACTATCTAACTGCCTTATTTGTATCCCCGGAACCAACTTTAGCGATTCCGCGACAGAAACCGCTCCGGAGGCTCTAATATCTTGCTTGCGAAGAACATAAATCGATGCAGCAGTGCTAAAAGCTGATTGAGCGCGCTTCATTGCAGACGTCACCTGTACGTCTGTGTCCATTAAAGATTCTAAGTCAAGACTTGAAAGAGAATTAGCCACAGCACTCACACTGGCCGTCAACAAACCAAGCACATAACATGCGCTATACTGTAACTTCAACGAGACAACTCCTAGTCATTTAAACTGTCCATAAGGGTCAACTTAGCGATTTATTGAGAACATTAAGAGTAAATGTCCACAAAAGTCTAATTTTTAATTTACAAAAAATTGATGATATTTACCTACCTAGAATTAAGCAAGCAATATGCGTGATTAATTACCGTTAAGTCAGGGCCGTACGTCTTTTAAGTGATTTTAAGGACTTAACCATTCATTTTCAGAGAGAAATCATAACATGACCTTTCACAACGAGGCCTCAGAAAGCGAGCGACAGACTTGGAGGCACAAATAAATCTTATTCATCGAAATAATCAGCTTATTTAACAGATGAACAATCCAAGGCGAATAATTAAGAGTGGCATTGTTGCAATTGTTGCGCTGCCAGCGCTAACACACATCGGCTTACCAGCGCCACTTGCTCAATCTGTAACAAGTGCCCCTGATCGGCTAAACGAAGTACTTTGCTGTACTTCGGATTTAAATGACTTTCGGCAAAATCAGCATTTTTGGGATCAACCAAATCATCTTTAGAACCCTGAACCACAATGGTAGGAATTTTTAAGCTCGCTAATAGGCGGTCTGAATGGCGTAAACCAGTTGCCAAGGCATACATATCCAAATTCGAATGGTTCAGCACTTGACCAAACTCAAAAAGGCCTAACAACGAGTGACCAACACCACTTCGTGCAAAACGATTATACCAACGCGGCTGAGTTAGTTCAGCACTAAGACCACCAGCCAATAACAACAATCCATCGACTTCAGCATTACTGCTAGCTAACAGAGGAGCCAAAGAGGCTCCCCAAGAATGTCCCACAACAATCAGCGGCAATTCAGGGTGTTGTTGCTTGAGTTGCTTTATCAGCGGACGAATATAATGAACTTGCTGTGAAAACTCAGAGATCGGCTTAGCCACATCCAAATATTGAGACTGCCCCCAACCCGGCCTATCAATACTGACCACCAATACTTTACTGAGCAAAGGAGATTGGCTAATAAAATAAGCACTATCTTCCCACGAACCAGGAGTGCCATGGATCCACAGCATAACCGCCTGTTGGGCGACACCATTACTATGAACACTCAAACTAAAGTTATCTTCCTTTAGCTGATAATGTTTGATGGCAGGATCGACTAATACCGTATTATCAATAAACTGTTGCTGCGTTTGCAATGCCTTGGGCATCCAACCACAGCCTTTCAGTGTAATGCTCATCAGCAAAAAAATAGGCCAATTTATCGCAACAGATAAACGACATCGACTAAATATGGCTAATAAATTTAGCTTCACGAGAGTCCCTTGTTTTAATTTATAAGAATCGGTCTATGAACTAGAAAGCTTAAGTTCAGGTTTTCTTTCAAAACACCGCCTTATCACTGCACTTGACCGTCGCAACTTGCATCGCCATACTTTGACGCAAAACCCTTAAGTGATAATAAAAGATGACCGAATCACGTATACCAACGGAAGAAATTGAAGTCGAAGCCCTTGAAGTCCTGATTAGCCAACAACCTATCGAGCTATACAAAGTATTGAAAATTGGGAATTTGGTCAATGGTGGTGGCGAAGCGAAGATGGTCATCGCTGAAGGGTATGTAGGACTAAACGGTGAATTAGAGCAACGTAAACGAAAAAAAGTCTACGCTGGAGACATCATCGAATTTAACGGTCAATATTTAGTGGTGGTCTGTGATGAGCAAGCTAAACCCTCACAACAACAATCAAGTATTACCGCTCCAACTCCGCCGAAGCAAAACCAAACCGTTATTGCAACCAGTGCCAAAACCGGCCGCCGCTCAATTAAATTCTAAAATCGATTATGCTGATTAATGCGCGCATGGTGAGGCAAGCGCAAACGGCAACATTGCCAACAGAAATTCTTATGGTTATACCAATCTGATTGATCATATGAACAACTTGTTGCGCGAAATAAATCTGCCGATAACGAAGCATCAGACACAGTAACGAGTGGCTCTAATTACAAAATACATCACGCAGTTAACGGTGATTTATACCAGCAAGAATGAACAGATTATTTATTAGATAAGTATTCTACAACTGTAACAATTTGGTCGTTCATTATATTTATCCTAGACAAAAAAAAGCCGCTCTTTAAGAGCGGCTTAGTACTAAAAAGTTAGCTTACTTCTTAGCTTGTCTCTCTTTCTCTGCAGCAATTACAGTTTCAGCCACGTTTTGTGGTGTCGGTGCATAGTGCGAGAATTCCATTGAGAACTGACCACGACCAGAAGTCATGGTACGTAGTGAACCAATGTAACCAAACATTTCTGCGAGAGGAACATCTGCTTTAATCCGTACGCCAGTAACACCCGCTTCTTGGTCTTTGATCATGCCACGACGACGGTTCAAATCACCAATCACATCACCCACGTGATCTTCTGGAGAGAATACGTCAACTTTCATGATCGGCTCAAGTAATTGAGGACCCGCTTTTGGCACAGATTGACGGTAAGCGCCTTTCGCTGCGATTTCAAAAGCAATTGCTGATGAATCCACGGCGTGGAAAGCACCATCATAAAGCTCAACTTCCATATCAAGTAATGGGAAGCCAGCTAATGGGCCTGTTTCCATCATGCTTTGGAAACCTTTCTGAACTGCAGGCCAGAATTCTTTAGGAACGTTACCACCAACAACCGAAGAGGTGAAGGTGAAACCAGAACCAACTTCGCCAGGCTTAATACGGTAATCAATTTTACCAAATTGACCAGAACCACCAGACTGTTTCTTATGCGTATAGCTATCTTCAATTGCTTGAGTAATCGTTTCACGGTAAGCAACCTGTGGTTGACCAACAGATAGGTCTACACCGTAGGTACGCTTCAAGATATCAACTTTAATATCTAAGTGAAGTTCGCCCATACCTTTAAGGATGGTCTCACCTGAATCTTCGTCAGTTTCAACTTGGAACGATGGATCTTCAGCAACCATTTTACCGATAGCAATACCCATTTTCTCAGTTGAACCTTTATCTTTCGGTGCAACCGCAATCGAAATCACAGGGACTGGGAATACCATTGGTTCTAAAGTACATGGGTCTTTAGGATCACATAAGGTATGACCCGTTTGAACATTTTTCATACCCACGATGGCGATAATATCACCAGCTTGAGCTGAAGTAAGTTCGTTTCGGTCATCGGCTTGCATTTCAACCATACGGCCAACACGTTCAGTTTTACCAGTGAACGAGTTAAGGATGGTGTCGCCTTTGTTTAATTTACCTGAGTAAATACGCACGAAGGTTAATGCACCGAAGCGGTCATCCATAATTTTGAATGCTAAAGCTTTGAAGGTTTCATCATCGGCAGCAACAATTGCGTGTTTACCGGTTTCTTCGCCTTCTTCGTCCATCAAAGGTTGGGGATCAACTTCAGTTGGATTTGGCAAGTAATCAACAACCGCATCAAGAACTAACTGAATACCTTTGTTTTTGAAAGCGGAACCACAGTAAGTTGGGAAGAAATCCATGGTACGCGTACCCTTGCGGATACACACCTTAAGTTGCTCAATAGTCGGCTCTTCACCTTCCATGTAAGCTTCCATTAGATCGTCATCTTGCTCAACCGCAGTTTCAACTAACATTTCACGATATTCTTCAACTTTCTCAAGCATGTCTTCTGGAATATCAGTGATTTCGTAGTTTTCTGGAAGACCAGTGTCATCCCAGATGTAAGCTTTACGGCTCAGTAGGTCAACAACACCAGTAAAGTCATCTTCAATACCGATCGGTAAAACCATGACTAACGGGTTCGCCGCAAGTACGTCTTGAGTTTGCTTAACAACACGGTAGAAGTCAGCACCCATACGGTCTAGTTTGTTCACGAAAATAATACGTGCAACTTCAGATTCGTTCGCATAACGCCAGTTAGTTTCTGACTGAGGTTCTACCCCACCAGAACCACAGAATACACCGATACCGCCATCAAGCACTTTAAGTGAACGGTATACTTCAACGGTGAAGTCAACGTGTCCAGGAGTGTCAATAACGTTGAAGCGGTGATCGTTCCAGAAACAACTTACTGCAGCAGACTGAATGGTAATACCACGCTCAGCTTCCTGTTCCATGAAGTCAGTGGTAGATTCACCATCATGCACTTCACCAGTTTTGTGGATCTGGCCAGTTAGTTTTAGGATACGCTCAGTTGTGGTAGTTTTACCCGCATCAACGTGAGCAAAGATACCAATATTTCTATATTTTGATAAATCAGCCATTGTTCAACTCTAATCAATTGTTTTTCAAATTCGGCGGGGAGTATACCACTACTGTCGCACAAGGCGAGAGGGTGAACTGTATTTGAGCGATTTATTGCGAAATTTCTTAAAAAAAAACTGACAAATTAAGCCTTAAAGCGACAAATGACTCCAGAACTATCATTTTCGCCCCCTTAAATACCGCATTTAGCTTATTTTCGTAATGTTTAACTCTCCGCTGCCCAATACTGAGCATAGCCGCCCTTATAGCCAACGCAAATTTGTTATCTAACCTAGCAATACCTCAACTTGAAGGGCAAACCAAGCGGCTTATGGTGATATATAACACCGTTAAACCAGCAATAATGCGCATTAGAAGCACTTTACAATCAAATACAATTCAAAATTCTTATCTCAACATTCTATATAAAATTTTTATCAAGCTAAGTTGACCAAGCAAGCACCGATTATGATCCGAAAAATTAACGCTAAACAGGCCCTTAGGGCTTCATTCAGCGCGACGAATTATCTCAAATTTAGTTAGAAGCCATTGCTAGTTAAATTCGGAATGAACAGATCTGAGCATTCAATTCGCCTTGACCTTACTTTTTTTGGTCCATCATGGCCTTTAAACTCGCGAAAGGATTACTGGTCGCCAAATCCTGTTTTAGATCACTGCCCGCTTCCACGCTAGAACCGTATTGTGCGGCTTCAGTGTATTTAGAATGCTCATGGTCATGGCAATATAAACATAACAACTCCCAATTTGAGCCATCGTTGGGATTATGAGTATGATCATGATCGATATGGTGAACGGTTAGCTCTCGTAAATTTGAATAAGGAAATTCGCGTGCACATCGTCCACAGACCCATGGGAACAATTTCAGTGCTTTCTCTCGATAACCCTGTTCTAGCTTCGCATAATTATTTGGAATATTGGCCATTTTCTCTCTCCAGCGTTTTTTGAAAATATTATAGCAATCCCCAGCCTCGAACAAACAAAGTCGCGAATTAATAGCTTATCGCTATTTCCAAAATTCAAAACTTAAACCACAATTAAAAATATCAATAAATTAGGAGGCTCAATGCCATTCGCTGTAACTCGTATTCAATGTAATCGCTGTGATTGCTGCACCCACTCAAAGGAAGTCAATGCTTGGCGAGTTTATTTACATCATGGTTTAGCGATACCTCTGCGAAAAACCCTAGGCTGGTGCCAACAGTGCAATCATTTAGTAAACGCCGAAAAGTTTCGAGATATTGATGCCATCGTTGAAGACATGGCGAGCCTGGTGCAGCAAGTCTCTATCTTAGAACAAACGCTAAAGACCAATTATTGGCAACGTCTCTTTAATAGGAAGTTACGTCAAACCAGAAGAAACCGTGTTGAAATGCTACTCACCCTAGCCGCCGAACTGGACATGTCAAAACAACACGGCTATCGAGCTAAATGTGAAAATTGTGGATCTTTAGATCTCAACACAATCTCTTCGTCAATCAATATTACAAAGCATTATTGGCTTCACCATGATGAGCCAGCCATTGCGACTGGACTTATCCACCCAGCTTGTGGCGGAGAGTTTATTGCGACCCCAGCGTTTACGTCTCGACTAAACATCAACTCCCCCCACAAAATCAGCAATAAGCAGTCAGGTATTGGATTCGTTTAACAAGCTCAAAGCCAGGCTGCTTCTACTCAGTTTTAGCAATTTAACAGGACAATAACTGATTCACCTGCTGAGCTCTTTCATACCAACTCTCGGAGCGTACATACATCCGCTGAAAAGAGGTACGGCGGCGCTGCAAAGCCATTGGCGTTTGTAAGCTATCTTCCAGTGCTCGCACAATTTGATGGACCTCCTTCGCTTGAGTCACCATCCCCAAGTAGGGCTTAAGTGCCGGGAAAGGCGTACTCACTATCGGCCGACCCGCCGCTAAATATTCACGCAATTTAAGCGGATCACAAGCAGCAATTTGCTTACAGTTGCGAAAGGGTAACCAAGAAACCTGCCAATGCTGGACATAACATGGCAACTGCTCATGTGGCACCGCTGCATGCACTTCAATATTGGGGAGCGCTTTAAAGGCCGATATATCGGTTTGCACATCGCCAATAAAGATGAAACGCCACTGTGGTAGGGCCTTGGCAACTTTTACAATCAGCTGTATATCTAACCAAGCTGCGATACTGCCATAAAATCCGGCAACCGGGCGCGCTTCTTTAACGAGCGCGGGTGCAGGGTTGGATGGATGGACAAATAATTGATAATCCACGCCGTGGGCCAACATTCTCGTTTTTGCAGCAAACTTAGCGTCTTTTGAAAATTTGGCTCTGAGCATTTCGCTAGCCACCAATACATGATCCGCTTTAGCGACTAACTGTTGTTCGCAGCGACTCACATGCTGATGGTCAACCCCAGCTAAGGCGCTAAAGTCATCGCCACAATAATAAATAACTTGCTGCTCATTTAAGTGACCTAAGAGATCGACGGCAGTAGGCAGGGCCAGCCAAAGGTCGGGATGCTTGATCCCGATCCGCCTCACTTGCCGAGCGACCTGCGCCTTTAATAAGCAGCGGTTAATCCAACGAAACAAAGTTGAACGAGGCGCCGGAAAAGCAATTGGCGACATCACATGAATGTTGGACGGTTTAGCGGCCCCCGTTGCAGCCTTGCCAAGCTGGCCCTGATGCTGAGAATAACGATTCCCCAGCATCGATTTAGCCTTCTCGAACAATCGTTTTAGATCTCGCCAGCTTAAACGAGGGCGACGTAAACCAATAGAATTAATCCACAAAATACGATGGTCTTTGGCCAGCTCCGTGATCACATGCTGACTGCTGCTTGGATGACGCTGCCAGTCTTCACCAAATACAATAAGGTCGCGTTTCATGATGAGTACTCCTCTAATGATTTAATCACTTTGGCAGGTACCCCTGCCGCAAGCACATTCGCTGGCAAACTCTTGGTCACCACACTCCCTGCGGCAACCACGGTACCGCGGCCAATACTCACCCCCGCCATGACCGAAACACCAGTGGCGAGCCAAACATCATCTTCCAAGATCACGTCGCCAACTTGACTGGCCTCTTCAGCCAAACCCTGAGCCCGCTTTTTAGCATTAAGCGGATGGCCCGGATAGCCCGCGATAAAACAACGTCCAGCAATCCGCACGTTATTACCCAAGCTCACAACTCTTCCAACCGCAATGGTGGTTTGCCATCCCACATCCACATTGTTAGCAATGATGAGTTGCGGCGTTTGTCCTGCGGTGCAACGCCCACTAAAGGTGCTGGCTCCCGAGATCCGACAATGATTGCCCAAACTCACCTGCAAACCTTCACTGAGCAGCGGCATTCCGCCATATAGATACAGCGCTCGAGACGGCCCCTGCGTTTTACTTCTAAATAGTGGTGTCCACCAACACACTCGAACACAAGCCTGCAACAGCGCGCTTAAGCTGGTATGCAGACGATATAAACCGCTAAATAGCAATGGCACTTTAGGCAATTGAAATAAACGGAAAGCCTTTAAGACTCGAAATAGCTGCCTCGCAACTGGCGATTCCCCTTGCTTGAGCCAAAGCTTGGTGCGTTGTATATAAGTCGTTGTCATGCTGTTTTCCCCATCGGCAATATTGCATTTTGCGTTTCTATAGATGGTTATTGCAGCTACCATGCCAAAAAAAATAAAACCTTTAGATACATATGCTTATATGATTATTCTAGTGATTTTTGCAAAATGAAAATCCTCCTTTAAAGACCCGCGGAATTAGGCGGATGGGTGCACAAACCAGCGAGATCTCGCTCATCCAAGCTTGCAAACCATCAACAAAACGCGCTCAGGCGATAAAAATGTAGAATTCAATAACGAACATCAGCCACAAGAGGTCAAGAGCTCCTAATCACAAACCAAAGTCCTTGCACGTAGGCTTATTAGACGGGTACTGGCCACAAATAACCAGAATAAGGCCAAATGAGGTAGCAGGTAAAACCATAGTGAGCCCGCGACAAATGGCAATAACACGAATACAACTAAAGGAGGTATAAAGCTAAACAATAAACGAGCTAAGGGATAAGCGAGCGGCTGTAAGCGTAAACTGACCCAAGTGAACAGGATGAATCGCGCGGCAAACACCAAATTGCTAGCAACCACTAGACCCCATACTCCCCAACGAGGGATCAAACAATAATACAGAACCAAGGCAAACACCGCGGCTAATGCATTAATGCGTGGTAACCAAACCGGACTATTCGGTAAATAACATCCGATATCGGTCACCGAGGTCGCAAGTTTAAAACCCAACGCCAGCAGCATTAACGGCAACCAAATCAGTCCCTGCAAATAATCGCTGGGTAAAACCCAGGGTAACAGCGGTGGAGCAAAAATCATGGCTAATAATAGCAAGCTGAAAATAATCAATAGCAAGCGCTGATGAATTTGTAATACTTGTTGCGGCCCATTTTGTTGCTTTAAAACCTTAAAACGACGGGGTAACCACCAACTTTCTACAATACCAAACCCGAGTGCGGTGGCCTCCACCACTTTAATCATAATCGCATAACGGGCTAAGGTCTCACTCCCTAGCCACTCAGCCAGTAATAAGCGATCTAGGCCATGCATCACAAACAGTGATAACGACGCACCAATTAAACACACTTGATAAGTTAGGGTTTGTTTCACCAAAAAAAAGTCTAATTTCAGTTTGAGCTGCGCTCGACAGCAGCCTAGCCCAATCGCTAAACCCAAAGCATTAGCGCAAGCACTGGCGATGAGCACCGAATCGATTCCCCAACCGTGTTTCAATCCCCAGAAGGTGATCAGCACTTGTGCAGCCGTTTGGCAAATAACTAAATAAAAGTAGCTCACGGCGCGCATTTCAATACGCAACCAAATCATCAGAGGCTGCAGTCCAATAGAAAAGGTAATGACTGCTGCAATCAAACACCACTGCACCGTAACGAGTGTATCAAAAATAGCAAAGGGTAGATGAGCCAGCAGGCTCACGGTTAAACAGGCTAATACCAAGCCATAACAGAGGCTGAGTAGTACTGATGACGACAACAAACGTTGACGACCAGCATCATCCTCGCAATCTGGGTAAAAACGAGGCAATGCACCAGCGCTAATTTCCAACAAGGAGCATAAGGAAAAAATCACCACTAAGCTCTCTAACAAACCATACTCAGCCAAGCTCAAATAATGGGTAGTCACTGGTAACATCATCAGACCAGCTCCCTTTTGTAACAACATCAATAAACCATAGATGCCCATTTCTTGAGTGGACTGTTTCAGCGCAAGCAATTTATTCCACAGCATAGTTGGCCTTCCCCGCTCGAAGACGCAACAACCACAAAGCCCATTCTCGCTTATGCCATTTGATATAACTGGCAACAAAATAATCTTTGGCCATTGGCTCAAAGGCGTTCATCAAGCGGTATTTATCGATCAAATGGCGGGTGAAGCGCCAGTAACACAGCAAATCACTCCAACTCACATCGGTGCGCAGCTGTAAAAAAGCATGCCGACAAAGCATTTGTAAACAGAGCGGCGCAGCCACCGTAGTTAAGTTGGCCAGTTCGATCCGCTGCATAAAATCAGCAATGGAGCACATTCGCGCGTGCAACCTTTGTTTATCGGCGCCCGGCTTGCGGCAGATCCCTTGAGGGTTATGTCGATAGTGGTAATGAGGCTGCTCAACATGACACACCTTGGTGGCTAATATTTCCGCCATATAAGAAAATATTTCATCTTCAAACCACTCTCCTACCGGAAATTCAAGCGCGTGTTGTAATACAAACTGACGCTTAAATAGCTTATTGCACACTGAAGTATTTTCAATAATTTCACGATGCTGGTACTGCTCTACATGTTGCTCAGAAAACTTAGTAAAACCACAGCTCACCCAGTCTGCATCCTGAGCCAAAGCCTGCTGTAATAAATCTGCATACATTGCTTTGGCAACAAAGTCATCGCTATCGACAAAAGCCAAATAACGACCTTGGGCATGTTTGATCCCAATATTTCTTGCTTGTGCCAATCCAACATTGCTTTTTAAATTAAGCAAGGTGATCGCCAATGAACTTTGCGCACTAAACTTTCGAACCAACTGATAGGAATCGTCAGGTGAGGCGTCAATCACCACTATCACTTCTATAGATTGGAGGATTTGTTCACTTAAACTATTTAAACATTGCCACAAATAAGCTTCGGTATTAAACACCGGAACAATCACCGATACCATCGGCGCAGAACTGGTAAGTACTGGCATTATTTCACTCCCTGAGGCATAAATTGCGCAAGTTGTAAGCTATCGACAAAGTGCTGTTTTGCTTCGCGACTTTTCACCCAGTAACTCAGCAAAGCAATCCTCAAAGCAGAGCCTCGAAATTTTAAATAACGACTCACTTTGTAATCTTGCGGTATCGAGATACACAAACTCAGCAGCTTGTACTTCTCTACCAAATGGTCAATAAAACTGAAAAATCCCACCAGGTCGATCGCCGATATCTTATAGTACAAGGCACTGAGGGCATGGTTGGCTAAGCAACGCAGCAAATCCTCTGCGTGGCCGGCTATCGCCCCACGCCGCTCCATGTCGGCTAGAAATCTAGCCAACATCAACTGCTTATCATAAAGGTTAAAACGGCCATGGTTATCACCTCGGCACAAGCCTTGAGGACTCATCCGATAGTTATAGAGTGCTTGCTTCACCTGAGCGATATGCTCAGTGGCAAAGCGCGCGGTATATGCGAAGGGCTCATCTTCAAAAATTACATTGCTATAAAAGTTAATCTGTTTTGAAACAAGGTAAGCTCGTCGAAATAACTTATTAGTGACATAGGTATCGTCATAATATTCTTGGGTCGGTAATAGCTGGTAAAAGGTGTGGTTATCATTCACCTCAAAGCTGCGCATCTGGCAACTGACCACATCAGCCTGACTTTGCAAAGCCTTACAGAACATCAGTTCAAACATATTGGCCTCAACATAGTCGTCGCTATCGACAAAACCAATGAATTCACCTTGGGCTGATTGCATGGCAATATTTCGCGCCATCGATACCCCCACATTTTGCTCTAATACAATCTTTCGAAAGCGTTCTGGATACGCTAAGCAAAATTCACCAGCAATCGCGGCACAGTTATCTGGCGAGCCATCGATAACCACTATTACCTCAATGTGCGCCAAGCTTTGGTTGGCTAACGAGCTAAGACAGGTCGCCAAGTATTGTTCTGATTTATAGACAGGGACAATAATCGATACGTTATACATAAGCCTATCCTCTTTACCGCAGCGCCACCTTGCCCAGTCACTGCAGAAATAATCAACGGGTCATAACAAGAAATACAGCAAAAGCCGGACCAATAAGGTATTAGGCATTTAATTCAGTGAGTTAGGTTAGATAAATGTAGTCATAGGATTTGTCTCTAGCTGGATTTTGCATTCTGCAAAGCTTGTCTAAGTAATTGCGCCATGGCCACCACCAAGCCAGTGAAAATATACACAGGCCAGGTAAACCCTTGGGTTAAGAAAGTACCCGATACAATCGTGCCCAACAATCCGGCCAATACTCCTTCAGCACAAGCCTGCAAACCCAAGTTTCGCGGCTCAATACAAGCACTCAATTGCTGCAGATTACGCTGCGCCAAACGGCAGATCTTAAGGATGAGCGTACAAAAAACCGCAAATCCCAAGAAGCCCGTTTCGGCCAATACGCCAAACCAAGTGCTATGAACCGCATGATTTTTACCGTCCCAGTGATTTGAAAAGAAGTAATAATTAGCATAAAAATTATCAATCCCCACACCAGTGATCGGATTATACAGCGCCATCTTAAAGGCTGCTTGCCAGGCATAGATCCGCCCCATTGACGATTCATCAATCCCCGACTCCGCCGCGCCACCAGAACTTCGCTCAGACACCCCCGCCAATACAAATAAAATTGCCATCGCACATCCCCCCAAACACAGCAGCAACAGCTTGTTCTTCACTCTACGCCAAGCAAATACAGCACTAATGGTTGCGATCCCCAGCAAGCCGCCACGACTCTGGGTGGCCAAGATTGCCATGATGAGCGCCAGCATGCTGGCAATAGCCAATAGCCGTAGCAGCCAATTTCCACGTTTTAAACTGAAAGCCATGGCAAAACCTAAAGGAAACAACAGCGTTAAGGCTAAATCATTGGGATCTCCCAGCACCGAGCCCATTGAGCGACCAATGGTAACGCGAGTCCCCTCCACCATTTCGACACCCGCGGCGGCATTTTGCAAAGCAACTATCGAGATCAACAAACCACAGCAGAAGAAGGCAATAGCCGCTTTAACGATGTCTTCAGGTCGACGTAACAACCAAGCAATCGCCACCGTCATCAAACCGATTTTACTAAAGACCCCATTAAAATAGGCCATCGCAACGGGTCGGCTACTGGCAAAAATAACCCCAATGGCACACAACAATATAAAGGCCAATAACCAGCTCAATTCGCGACTCCAATAGATTTGCAATTTGCGAGACAAAGCTAAATGCCAAGCTAAACTGGCCAAAGAAGCAAGCGCCAAAAGCTGCGGAATGCGTAATGCGTAGAGCGCAGGAAAAGCCTCATGTAAGCGGAAAAAAGAGAAACAAACGAAGCCCAACACGACCCAAAATGGCTGGCGAATGACCACTACCACCACCACAGGAATCAAAGATAATATTATGGGGATCAGTGGGTTAGAAAATTTTATCCATACCAATCCCAGTAATAGGCAAACCATGCAACCAAGCAATAACTGGCTCACATGACGAGGACACGGGGTACGGCTTGGAGACTCTGAAAACATCACACTTCTCTCTATGGCATAAGTCATGCTTATACCAAGCTATAAGCAAACTCAGTACCAAGGACAACAACATGCCTTCAGCTAAGCACTTTGTTCAAGCCAATTTCGCGCAGCCTATATGTTCGGTGATCATTCCCAGCTACAACTGCTTAACCTATTTAAAACAGGCGCTCATCAGTGTTCAACTGCAAGCCATTACAGATCTTGAGATCATCGTAGTGGATGACAACTCTAACGACGGCACCTGGCAGTGGTTGCAAAGCCAGCAAGCGACGCTCAGCAACTTAGTCTGTATTAAACAGCAGGGCAATGGCCCCGCTCATGCCAGAAACGTGGCCATTGATGCGGCGAAAGCACCACTAATTGCCTTTCTTGACGCGGATGATTGGTGGTTGGAAGGCAAGTTGCAACGTCAAATTGCTTTTCATCAGGCGCATCCAGAGTTAAGTTTTAGCTTTACCGATTATCGCCACATTGGGCCCAAGGGAGAAGACCGTGGCACCTGTTTCGAATTTTGGCCAAATTACCAAGATCAACGACAACAAACGCTAGGCTATCGCATTAAGAACGATGCCGCCGCAAGCCTATTTGCTGAGAATGTGGTGGGAACCTCCACAGTGATGGCCTCACGCTCAGCCTTACGCCGCTGTTTCGCTTTTGATGAACATTTACCTTCAGCCGAGGATTGGGATCTATGGTTAAAATTAGCCTTACATGGTCCAGTCGCGGTCAGTAATCACTGCGATTGCCATTACCTAATGCGCGATGGTTCAGAAAGTAGTAAAAGTGAGCAGCGCTTAAAAGCAATGAACATCATTTACCAACGTTATGCGGCCAACTTTGCAAGCAATACCCTTTCTGTTTTAAGTCAAGCCAAAGCGCGGATTGCCACCGCTGAAGCCGAACTTTATAACGATGAACAACAACGACTACTGGCCATCGGCGCTCGACTCAAGGCGCTCTATTATTCACCCAGCAAACGCCATTTGTTTGAAACGCTAGCCGATACCCGTAACTTGCTACTGATACGCTAACAAAATCGCAAACCTAATGGCAGCGTTACGCTCATCGTGAGCATCTAAAGCTGCCCAAGAGAGCAGCCAACAAGCTGAACAGACAGGGCCTCGCGGCACGCATTCGAAATAATGAGTCAAGCGATAAGCGTGCTTAAACGAGCCAAATTCTCACTGGTGATTTGCTCTGGCATCATTGGGAGCGGTTAAGCGACTCAGCCCCCAATGAGAAGAGCTGCTTGCCTGCAACTTCCAGCCGCGTTTAACCAGCTGCTTACGCATAAAAAATTGTAAGTAACCGTGACCAAACACTGCCACCTTTTGATGCTCTTCGGCTAAACATATGACCAACTCAGCGGCCAAATAAGCGCGCTGTTTCGCTTCGGTATAAGATTCGAAAGGCCCCTTCAACCCTATCGTCCATAACAAGCGGTTTAGATAAAGCCAATAATTTGCTTTGATTGTAAACGGCAGTTTATAGCGAGGAATTTCCATTTCCCTAAAGAGTTTATAGGTTTTGGGAGGTTGGTCTGTACAACGAATCGCCGATTCCACGGCTCGTTTAAGATCACTACCAACCACATAATGCGACTCAAGCTGTGACTTTAGCTGTTGTGGCGGCAGACTATCAACCAGCAATCCTGAGTGATGGTATTTTCTCACCCAAGCCACAAAGCCAGCCGCAGAGAGTTTCGGGTAAACTGCAGCACTGGGCTTTCCATGACGAACCAATACTATTTCCAATATTTAGCCTAATAAAGTTAACAGGAAGACCAATGACCAGAGCAAGGCCTTCCTTCAATGATGTTTAATTCGAATCAGTCACAGTTTTTAAGACTCAACTTTTCACACAAGCGATCCGCGAGACGGTGAGTCGCAATATTTCTTTCGATAATGGCAGAAGAAAGTTGCCCCTTGGCAACCACAGTCAACCAATCGTCGACCATCGCAGCAAAACCTTTACTCTCAAGCATTGGCACCCAGTCCTTTTGCATCAGTTTAGTCTCGATATTGTTTTGCCAATACTTGCCTTCGGTAAAGGAATTAAATTCGAATGCGCGATCTTCATAACAAGCGGTCAGCCGTTCCGAAGTTTGACCAAATTGGCGATTCATCGAAGCATGGAATAAACACGCCCCAGTTTGCCATTGCACATCAATCCGAGCTAACTGCTCGCCCTGCATTTGCCAAGTCAGATAGACATCATCCAGATCAGCCTTGGCGGCAAGGTTGACACTATCAAGCGGGTGAATGAAATCATCAAAAATGAAGCTGCGGATCTCGCCCGGTAGGTGATGACGATTTTTTTCCCAACGCAAGGCCTGCAAACTGCCAATATTAGCTTGAGCGAGTTCCGGAATATATTGGTTAAACAAAGGAACATGACGCCGATTAAACCCCAAATAAAGTGGCAGTCTCTTTTGGGCTGCTAGCTCATAGAGCTGTTCCACTTCGATGGCACTGTCACTCAATGGCTTATCAACGAAGGTTGGAATGCCCTGTTTTAAAAAAAAAGTCGCGATTTGAGCATGTGCCGGAGTCGCGGCATGGATCATTACCGCATCGACCTGAAAACGAGGCAACTCTCGATAATCCTGACAATACTCCGCCACCCGAAAGGTTTTTGACAACTGTTTGAGCGTGTCTGTATTACGGGTGCAGAATACTAAATCAAGCTTGGCTAATTGAGTTATAAACGGTAGGTAGGCTTTCTGGGCGATATCACCCAAACCAATCATCGCAACTTTCATGTTTATCCCTTTTAATCATTAACGCCAGAATTGACTAAGCGCGTCTTATTAAAAAGGAATTATGGTAACCGATAATTACAATCAAAGACACTCGCTATTTACCTGAATTTAAACAAAAAATAATCTGTTAGATGATTTTGAATAACATCCCTTGGCCGCCGTCAAGCCCCCACATGGCATCCAAAAAGAAAATAAATTGATGCGCCACAAATAGGTCCATACTGGTCACTAACGCGGCAAAGGCAAAGCTACAAAGAAGCAAAGAAGCAAAGAAGCAAAGAAGCAAAGAAGCAAAGAAGCAAAGAAGCAAAGAAGCAAAGAAGCAAAACATAGCCTTAAATAAACGGAGATGATACTCACGATTTATGGTAACACTTTGTAAGTTATCGTAACAATCACAGCCCCCTCACACTTCAACAAAGCCGCACCCTTTAACTAATTACTCGCACCATATTGTAAACACTTACCTCTTTTCGCCAGATATAGTCGAGCAAAACTAAAAACATAAACTCGACTGAATAGGACAAGTTATGAAACTCTGTGCACGCAAAATAATACACTTATGTGCCGCCTTACTCATCGCCATATTAATGGCAGGATGTAATGATGATCACTCGCAAACATTTCCTTACCAAGGTGTCGCACTACAAGAAACCCAATATGGTTTTGTGGAAGGTTTCGAAAGCCAAGAAAATAACACCATTGGCTGGCTAGGGCTCCCTTACGCTCAGCCCCCCATCGGTGAATTGCGCTGGAAAGCTCCGCAAAGCCCTGAAGCATGGCATGGCACTTTGCAGGCAAAAGCATTTAAAGATGGGTCAATACAAGGAGATAACTCCGAGAATGCGACAGGCAGTGAAGATAGCCTGTACCTGAATATTTGGCGTCCCAACACGGCAGACAAAGACTTACCAGTGTTGCTGTTTGTCCATGGCGGCGGCAATCGAAGCGGATCACCAAAAGAGTTTATTGGTGACAAGTTAGCTGAAGCGACAAACAGTATCGTGATATCAATCGATTATCGCTTAGGGGCCATAGGCTGGTTTAGACATCCGGCGTTAAAAAGTGGCGATCTGGCGAGTGATTCTGGCAACTTTGGTCTGCTTGATATTATTCAATCGCTGAAATGGGTGAATCAAAACATCAGTAGCTTCGGGGGCGATCCCGGTAACGTGACCCTAGCCGGTCAATCTGCTGGTGCGAGAGATACACTGGCACTGATGATCTCGCCCCTTGCCAGTGGATTATTCCATAAAATATTGGCACTCAGTGGCGGCATGACCACTTCCGAGACAAGTGCTGGTGACGCTATCGCACAACAAGCCGTGATCCAGCTAGTCATCAATAATGGCGAGGCAGATAACCAAGCAGATGCCATGATCTGGATAACTCAACACGAAGATTTTGCCGCTTACTTAAGAGCGCAAGAAGCAGATAAATTTCTCGCTTTATATGGCCCAGCACCGATCAAAATGGCACCTTTCCCACACTTGTTTAAAGATGGCTATGTACTCCCTGCTGAGGGTTTTGAAGTACTTAAAACCGGTCACTACAACAAAGTTCCGGTGATGCTGGGCAGCGCGCAACAAGAATTTGCTATTTTTGCGCTAACCGATCCTGAATTTGCCCCATTACTTAGAGGATCGCAAGATCCCGATTTACTGGACTCTTATGGCACCGCAATGCATTACGGCAGCAACATCTACGCGGCATTCAATGTGGAAAATGTAGCCGACCAACTGGTAGGGAATCCAGACCAGCCTCCGGTATTTGGTTACCGTTTTGCTTGGGGCACAAGGTCTGGCGTGGTGAAATCACCAGCAGACACGCTTGGTTTATCCGCGACTCACGGCGCTGACATGGACTTTATAACGGGTCAATGGAGTAGTGGTATGAATCAGTGGTTCAATGGCGCGTTCTATTTCGACGAAAACCAACCAGGACGTGATGCTCTAAGCGCTGCAATGATGGCATATATAGGCAACTTCCTGCATACCGACTCGCCGAATGGTGAAGACCTCACAGAATGGCAAGCTTATAGCGTGCAGCATCAAATCATGCGTTTAGATGCAGATCTTGGCACTTCGATCATCGCAATGTCTGATGCTGTCTACGACAAAAATCAAGTTGATGCAGAAATGCAAACGGACTTAGCTTCCGATGAGTATCATTATTATATCGATAAGATTATTTCCGGACGTTTCTTCTGGGATCTTTGGATGGAGTAAACTTAAGCCGTATCCGCTATCGCAGTCAGCGAAAATTCAGCTGACTGTTGCGGGGCCAAAACTGACAGCATACACATCCGCCATTCACTTCGCCTATAGATAGTTTGCTGCGATCAGACTCATCTTCTTAAAATCATGTCCCTACTCAGGGCTCGCACCTAGTTGTGGCACTCACTTAATCACGATTTAACAGTTTAACCAGCGCCAGCTTAAATAAACTGAATGTTAATACGCTTCACGCGCTTTCAGCTCGCTAAAATCACTCATGATCCATTTTTTATAACCACGCCGACATCTTAAGCGTTGATACCATTGTGTCACTTTGGGCGGGAGCGTTATCTCTAATCCTTGGGATGTTAAGCGATAAAGAATAGAGCCAACACAAATGTCGCCAAGTGAAAGCGATGAACCAGCTAAATACGGACTCTCATTGAGCCTTTGCTCAAGAATATTTAAACATGCCTCGCATTTTTGTAATTGATGATTAACCTCCACCATATTCCGTTGGTTTACTGGCATTCGATAATACCCCCAAAATGTTCCCATAAACGCGGGCTGGAAAAGTACCTGTGACCAGTCCATCCAGCGCTCGTATAAAGAACACTGATAAGGATCTTGAGAATGCCATTGAGGATAACCGTAACTCGCGGCCAAATACCGCAAAATACTGTGTGATTCCCAAATCACTTTATCACCATCAATCAGGACAGGAACTTTCTTCATCGGATTTAGTTTTGAAAATTCAGCGGCATCTAATCCACCAAATCGCCCCCCTAATTCAATATGCTGATAAGAATTGCCTAGCTCTTCAAGAAACCACAAAACTTTTTGAACATTAAATGATGTCGTTCTTCCGTAAATTTTCACCTAACCATCCATTAAAAAGAAGACCATAAGTAGATCTCTATCATCCAAAATCAGAGTCGATATAACGACGACATCCCCAATTCAAAGGAAACTAATCAAGATCCACTGACCCCTCTTAACTCACCATTTAAACTGCGCAGCGGTAGAGCTTGGCATGTTCTAGCAGAGACTCACCCGCTAAGCCAATAGCAACATCTTCGGCTTACAGCATTTCCTCAGGATTACCGTAAACGTAAACCAGACATACTTCGCGAGTGTCTTTACAAACAGCTTGAATTTCTAGTCTACGATAACCATCTGGCTGATGAACCCGCTCAAATCACTCCATTTCCGCCGAGGCTTAGTGGCTCGCTGTTTGCTGTCGCGCCACAAGTACATAGATGTTGACCAAGGGAGGCTCAGAGCGACTTCGACACTCACTAGATTGTAACCACAATGAATCGTCAGAGCATCGACCAGCTGCAAGTCTGAAGGTTTAATACCTTCACCCGAGAATAAGGACTTAACGGCTACTTAAGGCGAGAGCCCCTGATGCGCCGACTAAAATACCACCACTAATTCGATTCACTACATTTAATCTTGCTTTTCCTGCACGCAAAACCTTATTTGCAGAGAAGGCATATAACATCACCATCGTAAAATCTAATAATGCCATAGTAGGACACATAATAGCCATTTGCGAAAACACTGGCTGAGTAGTATCAATAAATTGAGGAAAAAAGGCAGTAAAAAACACGATCGCTTTGGGATTGCCAGCTGCCACCATAAAACCCGACACGTAGAGTTTAGAATTTGAAACGTTTTCTAAATGATCATCCCTTTTGAACTTACTTTCTGAAGCAAACAACATCTTCACCCCCATATAAAACAGGGTTGCCGCGCCCAACCACTTAATCACATCAAAGGCCGCTTCAGAATTAGCAATAATTACTCCCAAACCAATCGAAACCAAAATCATTTGAATGAAATTAGCGCTAATATCCCCAAGGGCGGTAAATATGGTTCTTCTCACACCGTAATTAATGGAATGAACGATACCAAGAAAAACACTTGGGCCCGGTGTCGCTGTCAGCACCAACGATGCAGCAACATATGCGAACCAAACATCAACACTCATAAAACATCCCGACTTCATTTTGCTTACATCTCTGAAATGGTAACTCATTGAATGAAGTGAAGCACGAGCACTGTACGAGAGTGCTTAAGTTCACGACGACTGTGTCAATGGTGTTCGGCCTCGATTGCAGTGAACAGACAAGGCTAAAGCGATTCGATCAAAAACCAATCTCGACTAGACTCGCACGCATTGCTTCACCGGAACACTGCAATGCAGCCAGTTCATCGTCCACAACAAGAAGCTCAATGCCTTTTCCACACCTCTAGTCCCAATGCAAACCGATAAACTTAAGGCCACATGACTCAAGCCATATTACCGTTTAAATGAACCGATATTGGTCATACGGTTTTACTATTGTCTAATATAGCTTCCACTAAGGAGTAATCACCACGCCAATGACTAAGTTGGTGTATTCTTTACCTACAATAATTTTATAAACGGCTTGTTTTACCTCTAGAGCCAACCGCTCTATATGCTCAGATCATAGTCAAGCCCAAACACCTCTTGATTGAGCAAGGCTAAACCCAATATTCACCGTAGACCAAGCCGACACTTTAGAGTCACCATCCAGGCTCCGCCTGATTCATCATCTGTACAATCTCAAGTAGGTTTTTATCTGCGAGTGAGGTTTTAATCTGCGAGTGATAAACCCCTTGCAGCAACAGTAAAGTTTTATCTTCTTTCATTGAATAATGAAGAGGCAGGTCTGAGCCCAAGAAATAGATCCAACTTGAATTTTTAACCGATGCTTGGCCAACAACCATGATCAAAAGACTTTGATTTTAAGTGTCAGTAAATTTTACACCACGCTCACTAAAATGTAATACTATATACATAAAGCATTGTTTTTAAAGGATTTAAAATATTGGCCTCATATTTGCATTTACTGGAATCATATAAAACTCCTAAATGAACCAATAGATGAGCAACATGAATAAATTTAAATTAACTTGTATCGCATTAGGCTTAGGTTTTTCAAGCATTTCAGCAAACGCAGTTCTAATTACAGATTGGGATTACCTAAACGATGCTGGCTTCGGCACTGATTATACTTCAGAAGCTGGCGACGCAACAGGTGTGACTGCAACGGGTGCTACTTTAGACCAATTTGACCCACTTTTTAGTGGTGAACTCCCTAAAACATTGTCTTGGGGTCAACCTTATAAAGCGGTGAACCCAAACGAATTGCAAAGCTCTTTAGCAATTGATGATTCTAAAACTGGTTCAGTAACCACCAGTGTTGTAGATGGTGTTGGTGCCTTAGCGTTCTCTGAAGGTACAGGTTTAACCCATGAAAACTGGGGTGTAACGGGTGATACTTTAGTATCGGCAACTTTATTCGACGGTTTGTTTTTAGCCCCAACCGCGCCAGTGTCATTGCCTCCTACAGCTGCACCAGCTCTCCAATTTCAAATTCAATTTGAAGAAACCTACAACCACCCTACTGGCGGCACATGTGAATATGGCGGTACTCTAGACGGTGAAGTTGGTATCAACCAATCTGGTTGTGCCGATTTATTCACCATTATATTAGATGATGATGTTTCTTTCACTCAAGATGGTGATGCTATTTTCTTAAGTAATAGCTTCGTTATCCCAGCAGACGGCTTAGACGACTACGAATATACCTTAACAACTCGTTTGTTAGGTCTAACATTCGTTGAAAATGTAGATTGTCCAGAAGGTAAAACCTGTATCGGTTTCTTAACTGAAGAAGATAATACCAATACCCTTGAAGCTGCATTTGCTATCTCAGCTAGAGAAGTGACAGAGCCAGGTACTTTAGCTATCTTTGGTTTAGGTTTATTAGGTTTGGCTGGCTTACGCCGCCGTGCTTAAGACCGAATAAAAATGATGCGAAGAATTTAGCATCATTGCTTAAGATGAAAAGCGCAGCCCCCTGTACTGCGCTTTTTTTTCAAATTTTATATGTAGAAGCTTTATTCGAAGCCAGTGGGCTGCTTTCGACAGCAGCTGTTTGGCTCTGATGTTTATCAAGTAAGCCAAGACGAGAAAAGTTCGACGCAACTAAAAGTAATACTCGAGTCCCAGTGATAAGTAACTGTCTTTGCTCATGTAGAAAATCGGCTCAGTGGGTGACATGGCCGATAACCAGAACCCTTCTGCCACCCAACGAAAATGATGACTCACCCGACCTGACGCGGTTAATTGATATAGCTGCGAGTTTTTTTTAAGATCAAACAGGCCCGACAACAATAACTCCGTATCACTGACATCGTTTGCCTGCCATCGAAGCCCTACAAACAAATCGTTATTATAAAGCGTTGGCGGTGCCTGAGTGTCCCGATTATCCCAAGTATACTCGGCAATCAAACCCAACTGTCCCGGGCTGAATTCAAAGCCGTATAGGGAATACTCCGCCCCAGTGACCAGCGTCAGATAATTTTTACCTTCCCCATGTTTGGCAACACTTTCCCATTTCCACAGCAGATCATCTCTGGTCCACTGCAGGTCTAATCCGAGCTGAGTCATAGTGGCGTAAGATTGCAGTAGCTGAGCACCGTCATCGAGCAACATCGGCTCTCGGCTATTCCCATTGAATAAGCTAATCCCAAGATCTAGCTCGTCTCGCCAAAATGCCACTCTGGCCGCCAAATCCAGATTGCGCTTACCGTCAGAATAAACAATCTCTTCACCCACCGGCTTCCCCGGAGACAAACGTTGCTGCGGTTCGCGAAATGGTCTCACTTGATGAAACGGCAACAACAATAGCTGTGCTTCCCCCCACTGAGGCCAATACTGAAAGTGCAGCATCGGCTGACCAATCTTCTCGTCGTTACCTAACGCTATCCGCCCGTCATACTGATTTACGATATTGATTGGCTGATAGACTTCGGTAACCCCCCAGTAAACGGTATCAATACCGACCGTCACCGAATAACGCTGCGCATTATAAGCAATGTTCGCCTCACGCCAGTTCCCAAAAATCACATCAGCTTGTGGCTCATACCGTGAATAAGGTGCCAGCAGAACATTCCAGCCATCGTCATTCCACCACTTCAACTTAGGCGCTAAGGTAATTTGCGGATTAAAGCGATGGCAACACTGTTCTGCTGATAGCGGCGCCTCGGCGTATACTTCGCCCGCCAGACCCGCATAGCCTTCCAGCATCATCTCTGCCGAGACATCCCCGACATAAACGGCCATCAATATACAAACCAGACACCTCATGCTTTTAACCATCATCAATTATGCCTGTAAGCCCGCTGCAACTGTCTGGGGTCGAACTGACTTTCAGGGAGCGTTAATCCCAAGCGATAGTCCTGCCAGGTAAGCTCGGTGGTGCGTTTCGAAATTAAGTTCTCCATAAAGGCAATATGTGGACGCCAGTAGCGATCTTCATATTGCTTATACTCTCTCAGAGAAAGCTTCTTAAGTGGTGTTCCTTTGCGATCGAAATATTCAATCTTGCGTGGCTGGTAAATGGACTGATCGATCCAGGCAATCAATTTAGAGTAACCGGAATTCACATATTGTGGATAACAGGCCAGCAACCAGTAACGATGCTCACCTTGCACTTTTTCACCCACCAGTTGATAGCGATATTTATCCAACTCCCACGAACTCATATCTTCATAGGCAAATTCACTTCCCATAAATGGGCCGGAGCGATTATTCGACGAAATCCGCTTCACTCGCTTAATGGACGGCAGATACAGCCACTGATCATCCGCTTCAATCGCATGGCTAAAAGTCAGTAAACTGGTCCCGGCTATATCGCGAGGCGCTTTAAAATAGGTAATGATTTTATCACCCTCATCAGCCTGCTCTTTACCTTGCACCGTCAGTTGGCGCTGCACCGCGTCACCATTGGCGGCTGTAATCGTCATTTCAACCGTCGCAGTGTAAGACTGATAACCACTATCTCGATTCACCATCTCGGTTGCGATATCCAAACCAGTGGGTTCTTGGCCAAACGCCAGGCTCGATATCATTAATAGCAGCAATATGCTTTTTATCATGTTTCCTCCTTGATGCCATATCCCCATATTCAACGTTGAAATATGAACAGACAGTAAACATACATAAGTTGTTGAAAAACTTAACCTGTACGATCAGACAGGTTTATTCAGACAAGCGGACAGGATAAAAATATAAGCAAAGCAGCTAGCATGATTTTCTCAAATAACTGTTCGTATGTTAGGAGTAGAAACCGAAATGGAAGCTGAACCAATCTTAGAACAAGGATGTACACTCATTCCACATATCGATGATGCACTCGGCCCCGCCGCACAACGTTATTTTGGCGAGGGATATAAAAAAACCCAATATCGGTGCAACGTCAAATACACCGCCAGCTTCGCCGAAGGGACCATCGCGATTGATTACCGAACCGACTGGTCACAAAAGGAAAAAGTCAGTAGCCGCCCGCCCCACCTGAGTACTATCGATGCGTTTCTGGTTGCGGGTCGAATTGCCTGTGAGCTGCTCAGACGAGAATTCAACTTAAGCGAACAACAGACATCCCAGGCATGGATCCGACACTTGTCCATCAAGGCTGGCAGTGAAGCTTTAGAGGATCTGGTTGCCGTTCCGCTCAGCACCCGGCTAATAAAATCGGTGACCAACAATAACAGTATGTTTGGGGTTCTCAGTCATTTCAAAACAGTCTTAAAAACAATGGAAGTTGAGATCATTATTGACCACCCGCCGGGTATTGACAGCCACACGGTGAATGCGGCTCCCTTAAACGCTGAAGAATATTTCATCGATGAGTTCCGGGAAAGACACTGCGAACTATACAACAACAGCTTTAATGATAAATCCTGTGCAGTTTCTTGTGAACTCACCCTACAACGACCGGGAAATCAATTCAGCGGTCTGATGGGCCAATATCCACACGCCCTGATGATTGTGGATTGGCTAACCAGCTTCGCTCAGCTTTCACAATTAGTGATGTATCGTTTAGATAATGTGCAACGAAACCAAACCAATAACCTGTGGATGCGTTCAGTCAAAATCACTGCCCCGTACCCAATTATTCCCCAGCAAAAACATACCCTTACTTTACGAAGTACGCGCAACTCGCTAATCAACAAAAATCACGAACAATGGCGTCTTGCTACCGTTTCAGGCTCTATTGCCAGCCATCCGGAATTCTCACTTAGCGCCAAGCTTTGCCACTCACTTCCCCAAGGAACAATCGCATGAAAATTGCCATATCAGGAACCTATTCAACCGGGAAAACAACCCTAACCGAAGCGCTCGCCATTGCAACTGAGATCCCCAGAACTCAGGCCAGAACGATGCGGGAAATCCTGCCGGATGCAGTTCCAGGAAAAACCCTGGAACAATGTAAACCCTTTGAGTTACTCACCCTTGGTTTAAGCAGACTAACCGAGCGGATGATTAACGAAGAACAGTTTGGTGATCGTTTTTTTTCCGACGGTTCTAGCCTTCACGAATGGGTATATGGTGCCGCCAGATTAGAAACCGGAATTAATCCATCTGAAAGTGACTTGCTGTTAGCCCTAAAACGTATCGCAGGCGCTCCTTATGCCTCACTTCACAAAGGCTATATTGAAGCATTTGGCAATGTCGCCAAACGCCATGCAAAAAAAACCTACAGCCAATTTGTCCATCTACCGATTGAATTTGATTTGGTCGCAGATGGTCACCGACCGGTCTCCGAAGTATTTCGTCAGCTCTCCAATGATCTGTTACTAAATACACTCAAAGAACTGAATATCCCGTACATTGTCGTCGGTGGTGAGCTGCGAGAACGTCTGCTCACCATTGCGCAACACTTTCACCTACCGCTACGCATGGATCCCGATGAGGCGATCGAAACCGCAGTCAATAAAGTCAAGGCGGAAGCGATCGAAATCGAAAATCATCGTCTGTCGGTCCTTGCCGCTCAACAAGCTTAAACATAGGATATAAATCATGATTAATTGGACTAAAAAGCGTGCCTGGCTGGCGATTTTTGCTTGGCTTGCCACTCTGGCGGTAGCCTTTATTGGCCTTGGCAAACTGACACTGAATAACGACTATAAGGTGTTCTTCAGTAAAGATAACCCCGATCTGGTTGCTTTCGAACAGATTGAAGATAAGTACAATAGCAATGACAGCGTATTAGTGGTACTCAGACCCAAATCTGGCGACATTTTTCAGCCCGATGTACTGCAAACCATCATCGAGCTCACCGAGCAAGGCTGGCAAACCCCCCATTCTTACCGAGTCGACTCCGTTAGCAACTATCAATATACCCGCGCCGTCGATGATGAACTGCTGGTCGAGGATTTCATCTCATCAGATGAACTTCAACAGCAAGCTGTACTGGCGGATAAAAAGCAATATGCATTACAACAACCCGAGTTGCTCAATCGCTACCTCGCAGCCGATGCTAAATCGACAGCAATCAACGTACTGGTTCGACTTTCAGTCGATGAACAGTCGGAAGAAGTGCGAGAAATAGCCCAATTTTGGCAAGATCTGATTGCTCAAACTCAAGAGCAACACCCAGAGATCGAATTTTACCTGACTGGTCAAGTGATGCAAAATGATGCCTTTGGCGAAGCCTCGCAGCGAGACATGGGCAGCCTCGTGCCCATCGCATTGTTACTGATCATTCTGGGTACCGGAATCTATCTGCGCAGCATTTGGAGTTCTGTCGTAATCACGCTAGCTATCTTATCCTCGATCTTTATAGCTCTTGGCGCAGCTGGCTGGCTGGGCATCGCCATTACCTCACCTTCGGCTTCCGCACCTATCATTATTTTGACCATGGCGGTCGCCGACTGCATCCATTTTCTGCAAGGCTTCAAAAAAGCCCAACTCGACGGCAAGGCAAAACCAGAAGCCATCGCTGATGCAATGGCCAAACACCGATTGCCCATCATACTCACCAGCTTAACAACTGCCGTTGGCTTCCTGTCGATGAACTTCAGCGATTCACCACCGTTTAATGACCTTGGCAACATCACCGCCATGGGCGTTTTTGCCGCTATGCTGCTCACCCTGTACTTCGCCCCAGCCTTACTGGTCGTTCTCCCCTTGCGCAGGCCCCCAGCACATCAGCAACAATGGTTAAGCAGGCCCTTAACAAAACTGGCCCGCTGGACAATCAAAAATCCGGCATTAAAAATTGCAGCGGTGTTAATTTTCAGTTTAGTGATTGCCGCCAACCTGGTCCGCAATAAAATCGACGATACTCTGTTCGAGTACTTCGATGAGAGTTATGCGGTTCGACAAGCCAATGATTTCACCTACGCCAAGCTCACAGGCGTCGCCAGTATTCAATTTGCGCTCCGCCCCGAAGGCGGCGAAACGGTCACCTCACCCAACTTCTTGCAAAAACTGGATGCCTTTGTCACCTCGGCCCGTGATACCGATGGCGTCTATCACGTCCAGTCACTCACCGACATCATGAAACGGCTCAATAGCAGTCTGCATAATGATGATCCCAGTTACTATGTTTTGCCACAGGATCCGCAACTGTCTGCACAAACGCTGCTACTTTACGACATGTCGCTCCCTTACGGACTCAACCTGAGTAATCAGGTCGCATTAGATAAAAAAGAGTTACGGATCATCATCACGGCCAAAAAGATGTCTTCGAATCAACTGGTCGTGCTAGAATCCAATCTGAGAAAACAGCTCTTAGAACATTTTAATGCAAGCAGTATCAGCCCGGGTGTTAGCGCAGACATCATGTTTGCCCATATTGGCTACCGCAATAATATCAGTATGCTCACTGCTTCTGTGGCCGCCTTAGTACTCATTTCCCTGCTGATCGGCATCATGCTGCGTTCGGTCCGACTCGGCCTTATCAGTATCTTACCGAATATTCTTCCCGCCTCGATTGCTTTTGGCGCCTGGGGAATGATGGTTGGAGAAGTTGGCTTGAGTTTATCGGTCATTGCCAGTATGACCTTGGGGATAGTGGTCGACGATACCATTCACCTCCTGTACCGCTACAATACACTCCGCAAGTCGGGATATTCAGAACAAGAAGCGATTCAATCCTCGGTCAAACATACCGGGCTCGCCATCATCGGCACCAGCCTGGTGCTGAGTCTTGGTTTCTTGGTCCTCGCCTGCAGCAGCTTCAAGATGAATGCAGATATGGGACTCATGACCGCCATTACCATCTTAATAGCATTGGTCCTCGATCTGCTGCTGGTCCCTGCAATGCTAAAAATAACCAGCGCTAAAAACCGGCCAATCGAGTCAAATGAGCAGGCAATCGGGCTACCTTTGGGATAGTACCGAACTAAAAAGTAAGGGCTCGCTCACCGAGCGGCCCGCTACTTTTGATGACATTGCTTGCAGCACCGATGATTCATTGAGACCAAGCCGCCTCGCCAGAATGCAAGCGACACAAACAATGGAGAAGCATAAAAAATCGACAATAAGAACTATCTAAAGCGTTCAGCGAAAGGCGGGGCGTAGTTTTTCCTTGCAACAATAATTGAGCAGAATTTGCGTCATTCTGAAAACGGCATACCGCACAGCATCATCAAACATGTTTATCTGGAAAAATAGACTGTCAGGATTCAAGCCACATTAGCAGCAGCTTATTTTATCCGTCACACCAGCCTTGCTCAATTGCCTTGGCAACCGCATGTGTCCGATTATGGGTACCCAGCTTTTTATAGATGTTCTGCAAATGATACTTTACCGTTCTCTCACTGATATTAAGTAATCGACTGATTTCCCAGTTACTCTTCCCCATTTTTAACCAAGGCAATAACTCCTGTTCTCGCTGAGTCATCAAGCTCGGCTTTGACGCCACTTCACGCGCCTTATTTTCGCAAATACTCTGGCGTACCATATTAAGATGCGGGCTTAACAGGTAAAGCGCATTTATTTCGTCACTCGATGGTTGCCGCTCACCAAATGACAATAAGAACATGCTGCTCTCTTTCCCTTGACGACCTGAGATAACCAAACGTTTACCATAATCAGGATGGACGATGGGATCCATCAATACCGAAATACTGCGCGAGTGAGTGCGTGCGGCAGAAAATAAGGGATCGCTGGCCAGTGACCGAGCGCTAAAGCAGCGAACAAAATGCTGCTGTGAAAAACCAAAGCAAACGGGCGCACTAGCGCTTTCCTTAGACAATGAACCTAATATACTAAAATCAAAAGATATTTCGTTTTTCAAAGCGCTAAACCAATCTTGAAAATCTTCATCCTTTTGTACTTCGGTTAACTGGTGTGATAATTCAAACAGTTTCTGCTTATCCATAAGCACTATTGATACCTACCGAGCCGAGTGACTTTAACAAGCTCAAATCTGTATAAGCATCTGAGTCATTGATGCTGGTATGTATACCCGCTCCTAGCTTTGCATTCAAGGCCTTATTGACAAACAAAGTATTATTGAAAATAAATCCATGACTCAAAGCCGCCACTTTAAATGCTAGCGATCCGGGAAAAATCGCTGTATGTCATATCTGTCGCTTACATATTTGAGCGTAGCATGCTCTTTTAGCGGACTTTTCTAGGATCTCCTGAACCCAAAATTTCAGCTTATTCAGAGCCAAGTCATCGACATTTTATTGATCTGGAGACAAGCCATTGGCTTGCCCCTTGATGCGAATACCGATGCAATCGCGCCAGTGGTCCCTGTAAATAAAATGTCACTATAACAAAACATCCACTTGCTTCATCAACTTGCCATAACCGCCAGCCATCAAGCCCTGGATTTGTCCATCCCTTGCAACAATAAGCTCTACTGAAATCTGACTCAGAGACGCAGGCTGCATGTACTTCCCTTGCTCGATGGTGATTGAAGATTGCTTAAGCCCGAGATAATCATGCAATAGACAAGCTAAAGGTCCCGCTGCCATTCCTGTTGCCGACTCTTCGTTAATCGCAAAGCGCGGCGCGAACATCCGGGTCGTCGCATCTTTAGTGGTGGCTGCAGCATCAGTGGTAAAAACATAATAACCAATAAGCTCAAGCCTCTCGCTAATCTCAGAAATTTTGGCAAAGTCTGGGCTTAGCAGAGCCAGTCTAGCTCCCTCTGACACCCCGACCATAGCAAAACTGTTGCCCGTATTCACAACCATAGGCTCAATACGCGGATCCAAATCGGCGGCATCCAAGCCCAATGAATCAAGAACGTCCTCAAGCGTCACCCCCTTAGGGTTCCAATCCCGATGGTTCAGATAAGTGGGTGCCACCTGTTCCATGTAGGCAGCCCCATTTTTGATCATAATCTTACGCGAACCATCCACGGTTTCTTTACTCGACTCTCCTTGCGTAATCCTGCCTGTTTCAGCTAAGTAAGAAAATGTTGCGATAGTTGCATGACCACAATGAGCAATACGGCGATTAGGCGTGAAAAAGTCAAGCTTGAACGCTGCAGTATTCGACTGAGAGACAAACGCGGTCTCAGACAAGCCGATTTGAGACGCAATATCTAACATGTCACGTTCACTCAAGCCATCGGCGTCCAGAACCAGCCCCGCAGGATTGCCACCACAGCCTTCAACGACAAAACCATTCACAATTTTTGCTGGTATTTTTCTAGCCATAACATGAGATCTATTCATATAAAAATCCTATTTTATCGTATCTATAAATTGTTAGTGCTTATAATAAAACCAAAGATATCCTTAAAGACACTCATAAAGGCATGAGATAAATTCATGAATAAATTCACGGACGAAACCGACAAAGAGACCGTCAATCGATTAAGCCAGGCGGCCCCCTTACTCGCGGCGATCGTTGACGAGCTAAACTTTACCAAGGCTGCCGAGCGGCTCAATGTACAACAGTCTGCAATCAGCCATAGAGTCCGGGCATTGGAAGAAAAACTTGGGCTCACCCTTTTCGAGCGCAGCACCAAAAATCTTCGTCTGACAGCGGCAGGAAAAATACTCTGTGAAGCAGCACGACAGTCCATGTCGGTCTGGCAACCCGCATTAGATAAGCTCGAAAAAAACCAAAGCGCTGACCAGATTAGACTTTCTTTACCTTCTTCTCTCGCCATGAAATGGGCGATCCCAATTTTGCCAAATGCAAGCTCAGAGGGACTATCAATATCGCTTGAAGTGAAAGACGATTTGACTGACTTTCGTCATGATGATACCGACGCAGCCATCAGATTCGGCGTCGGCCCCTACCCCGGCTTACATGCAATTCACCTGACTCACTGCAAAATACAAGCCGTGGTCAGTCCTCGCTTCCTCAACGGTGTCGTAGACCAAAGCGAACAAGCCTTACTCGAGCAAAAAATGTCACTATTGTCAGACCGACGAGGGGCCAAAGACAATACTGGTTATCACTGGCAAAACTACTTCGAAAAAACCGGCTCTCTCATCGAACCCTTCACCTGCAAACATCAATTTGATCGGGCCGACCTAATGATTCAGGCCGCGGTTAGTGGTATGGGGATTGGTCTGGGCAGAACATTACTGATAGAAAATGACCTGAAGGCGGGTTTTCTAAAAACACTTGGCCCTTCAGTGAACATCGAGTCCAGTTACTGGCTGGTTTGTTCGGCTAGTTTTGCGCAAAGCAAACGCTTTAAGCTGCTGCAGCATTGGCTCAAAAAGGAAATTCAAGCGACGGTCAATCAATCTCATGCCATTCAATAAACATCGATATGCAAGCAAGGCGGAACACTATCCTTGCTTACGAATGACTCGGGGAGCAGGTCGCTTCATCGGCAAACATCCATCAATTTAGTGCCGCCCCCAAATCGGCCATCACCGCGACCCATGCATCCGGGCGTGCATATTTCGCTACCTAACGAAGCAAGCCTCGGCAAACCGATTATAGTACCCGGCATTCACACACAATTGATGAGCGACCCAATGATTGCCGTAATTTTTGAAGCCAAAGCCAAGCCAGAACAACAACAGCGTTACTTTCAGCTGTCGGCAGAGCTAAAACCCTTACTCTCTGATATAGATGGATTTATTTCTGTAGAGCGTTTCACCAGCCTCGCGGACCCAGAGAAATTTCTATCCCTATCCTGGTGGCGCGATGCAGAATCGATTCGCCAATGGAAAACAAATATGCAGCACCAATCGGCGCAAACCGAGGGCTATCAGTCGATTTTTTCTTTTTATCAGATCCGAGTTGCCGAAGTGATTAAAGATGATTCATCAAACACCAAAGGAAAGCACAATGTATGATATTCATGTCTGTTTAAAAAATCAGCCCGGACAACTGGCGGCATTAGCAAGTCTGCTTGGCAGCCATGGCGTGGGCCTTGAAGGCGGCGGGGTATTTTCCAGCGCGGGTCAAAGCCATGCTCATTTTCTGGTGGAAGATGGCGAGAAGGCAAAACAAGTATTACAAAGTCACGACTTGCAAGTCATCGGCGTTTGTAAACCACTGATCAGAAAACTAAAACAAGAGCGCCCCGGAGAGCTGGGTGAAATTGCAGCAAGCCTCGCCAATATTGGGGTAAATATTGTGACCCAGTACAGCGATCATGCCAACCGCTTGATCCTGATTACAGATAATTTTAAGCTGGCCGAACAAGCCACCAAACAATGGACCGTCAACGCTTGAGCAGCCACCCGCATCTTTCTCAGCAAAATGTTGAAGATAATATTCAACCCGTCTCAATGGCAGCACTTGCTGCTGCCCTATCGGATGTCTCGAGAGTCAAAATTATTTGCGCCTTAATGGATGGTCGGGCCTGGACCGCTACTGAGCTGAGCGTGATAGCAGATATTGCGCCCTCCACCACGAGTGCTCATCTTGCTCGACTGCTCAAGGAAGCATTGATTAGCTGCCTGTCTCAAGGGCGGCATCGCTATTACCGCCTCGCGGGTGCGGATGTCGCCAATCTGGTTGAAACGCTGATGGGCGTCTCCTGGAAAAGAATCGAACCGCCCAAAAGTCGAACGCCAATTGAATTAAAGCAGGCCAGAACCTGTTACGACCACCTCGCTGGTGAACTGGCGGTCAATATTTATGATGCGCTGCTCAGCAATCAGTGGATAGAGAAAGATGGGCAACACTTAAGCCCCTTGGGAAAGCAAAAATTTGCAGATCTTGGGCTAAACCTCCAGCCAAAAACCAAGCGTAAATACTGTTGTCCTTGTTTAGACTGGAGCGAGAGGAAATACCACCTTGGCGGCCACCTGGGCGCAGAACTCTTCAGCTGCTTCGAGAATCACGGCTGGCTGATTCGCGTCAGCGAATATCGAATGGTGAACATCTCGAAAACAGGCCGGCAAGCTTTTAAAAAATTATTTGCGATTACCGTCTAGCCAGCGAAGGCTAATGCAAATCTTCAGCGAACAATGATCAGCCGGGCGGGACTCACTGCCGCTTGCTAAAAATACCACTGGCAATCAGTACTCCAGCGCTCACCAATAGCAGCCCCACGATGGAATAAACCTCGATCATTTCGCCCAAAACAGGAACCGCTATCAAGGCCGCTAAAACAGGGGTAAAGGCACCAATCGCGGCCATGTTTTCGGCTCCCAAGCGTTGAATGGCAAAGCCATAACTAAAACCCGTGAGCAAACCGACCAATAAGCTTTGCACCAAAAACTGCCACGCTAACATCTGCCATGGCGAGTCCACTAACTGACTAGACACCAAACCAGTCGACCATAACAACAGCAAAACCAGCACCGAAACCAGTCCCATCAAAGCCGTAGAAACCAGCGGCGGCAGGCCAGCTATCCGTAAACTCACCGTATAAATCGCCCAAAAAAGACTCGCGGCAAGCAACAATAAGTCGCCAATCCAAGTTCCAGCAGGGGCCGTGAGCAAAGATAAGCTAAAGAGGACCACGACGCCCAGAGTCACTAGGCAGAGACCGATTTTACGTTGAATGCTCACCCTTTCTTGATAAAAAACCACCGCCAATAAAGTCACAAATAGCGGATAAGCCCCCAAAATTAATAAACCGGCATGGGAGGCTGGAGCGTACTTAAGACCGGTGGCGCTCAAATAGAAAAATGGCACGCCCGCACCGGCAACTATCCCCAATAACAGCGTTGGCGAAACACCTTTCAGTAAGGCTCTCGAGCGCCATAAAATAGGCAGCAGCAACAGCGCTGGCGGCGAATAACGCAACAAGCCAAGGTCAAAAAAGCCTAAAGAATTGGTCACCCCGGCCCGCATGCTCACCAGCCAGAAAGCCCAAATAGAAATACTCACCAGAGCGGCGAGTAAACCATAACGAAACGCCCCGCCAGTGGCATACTGTTTATAGTGGGGGGCGGTGTTGGAGCTGCAAGTATCAGACATAACGCTTTCCTTATGGCGTACCGAAAGTCTATTATCCAGCCAATATGGTGAGCATGTCCTTGCAATATCCAACCCAAATTTTGAATAAATTGCTATACTATGCCAAATTACCCTTCCTAATATTAATAGTATGCCAAAATGAACAAAACAGACATCGAGATCTTATCCCGACTGCAAGACGATGGACGCCTCACCAATGTCGCCCTCTCGGAGCAGATTTGTTTATCGCCCTCGCCGTGTCTGCGACGCGTAAAACAATTAGAGCAAAGTGGCGTGATTCAGGGCTACCACGCGCGCGTTGATCGGCAAAAAGCGGGCTTCTCGATGACTATTTTTGTAGAGGTACGACTGAACACCCATGAAGTTAGCGCCCATACGGCTTTTGAAACGGCGATGATCGACATGCAAGACATCGTTAGCGCCCATCTGGTTTCAGGCACCGCCGATTATAGTCTGGAAGTTGTGGCGATTGATTTAAATGATTACGAAGGTATTTTAAAACGCCTGCAAGGACTCCCCCATGTGAAGGATATCCAGAGTCACTTCGCGATCCGTTGTGTGAAATCAGCGGCCCCACTGCCGTTGACAAAGGTGAGCCGGTAACGGATAAAACGTGGCGGCTGCTGAAGTACTTTTGGCAAGCTTAACTTGTTGCAGCTTACGCAAATAGCACACCGCTGCGCTTCAGCGGCCACTCATTGAGCCAGTGCCATCATGTCTTGCTCAAGCTCCGCCAGCGGCTTGTCCTCGGCGAACCATGCCATCACCTGCTGCATGGTGGGTTCTGCGATCCCTTGATTGGCGGCCAGGTAAAGCCAGCTAAGCTGGTTGTTATCGATTGCCGCGCAGAGCCGATGGTTTGCGCTGGCCGCCTGAATGGTTCTGCTGCGCGCTGTCGTGAGCGCAAGATGAATGCGTTCATCGAGCCGTTGCAGGCTTTGTTGACTCTCGATTTGATACAGATAAGCACCTGTGGTTTTTCGTCTCACCCAATAGTCAATCTGGCCAAGTTCGACAGGCTCTCGAACCAACAACAGCGCAAAGCTGCTCATCGGACAGTCGGCAATTTTAACCGGCGTAAATTTAAACTCCGGCTGCCCCGACAAGCGATCCGCTCTTGCGTCAATCAAGCCCCCCGGCTTGCTGTTCGACGCGGTCAGTTCATTCCAGTGGATCGGCACAAAAACTTCATCGCGCCGCATCGATGTCGTTTCAATCACTCGGCTCATACAATCGCCATGGCGATTACTCACTTTTGCCAACAGCCCATGTGTTACTGCATATTTTTTCGCCGTATCGGGATGCACCAGCAGATAAGGCTCTGGCATATGTGTGGCCAGTCGCGCAGACAAACCGGTTCGAGTCATGGTATGCCAATGATCGCGAGTTCGTCCGGTATTCAAAATCAGCGGGAAATCTGCGCAGACTTGAATTGATGGCGCGCGATAAGTCACCGCTACAAAGTTAGCTTTTCGATTGGGAGTATAAAACCTGCCATCTTCAAACAGCCGCTGATGACTCACGGAGCGTTGCTGTTTCAACACCGGCCATTGTTGCGGCAGTAACTGCTGGTATTCGCTGCCGCTAAGATGACTCAAACCTGCCAGATTTAAGTCTCTTGCAAAACCTTGATTATCCAGCGCGGTGAGCGCCGCATGCTCTTTAAATACCGCCCCTTCATGGGCGTAGCTAAATTGTTCTTTAAACCCCATCCTCTGCGCCACCTGTGAAATAATCCACCAGTCGGGTTTGGCCTGCCCCGGGCTGGCTAATAAACGCCGCTGGCGAGAGATCCGACGTTCCGAGTTAGTGACCGTTCCCGACTTTTCACTCCAGCCCTGCGCCGGCAGTAATACATCGGCAAACTGCGTCGTTGCGGTTTTTTCGATGCAATCGGAGACGACGACAAAGGGGCATTTTTCAAGGGCCCGTTTAATTTTACTGCTATCGGGCAAACTCACCACTGGATTGGTCGCCATGATCCACAGCGCTTTGATTTTGCCGGCAGCGATGGCCTCAAACATATCCAGCGCTTTTAGTCCCGGCTCGGTGGCCATGTGCTCGGCCTGCCAAAAGCTGGCAACCCGCTCAATATCCTGCGGATTAAACTCCATATGCGCGGCTAAGGTATTGGCTAAAGCCCCAACTTCCCTGCCCCCCATGGCATTGGGCTGGCCAGTGATGGAAAACGGCCCGCAGCCGGGTTTACCAATTTTCCCGGTGGCTAAATGACAGTTAATAATACTATTAACTTTGTCAGAGCCCTGCGAAGACTGATTCACCCCTTGAGAATAAATGGTAAGCACCCGCTCGGTGCGAGCAAAAGCCTCAAAAAATGCCTGACATTCGGCTTCACTGAGGCCAATGTCATGCACCGCCTGAGCATCACTGCTGGCCGAGGCATAAGCCTGCTCAAAGTGCTGAGTATGTTGGGCAATAAAGTCCTGATCAAGCTCACCCTGCGCCGCCAGATAAGCCAATAATTGATTAAACAGTACCACATCGCTTCCCGGTGCAATCGCAAGATGCAGATCGGCAATATCGCAAGATTCGTTGTTGCGGGGATCGATCACAATGACTTGAAGCGCTGCATTGTTCTGTTTCGCCACAATTAATCGCTGAAATAACACCGGATGGCACCACGCCAGATTAGACCCAACTAAAATAACCAGCTCGGCTTGCTCGATATCCTGATAGCACACCGCAACCGTATCCATGCCAAATGCCCGTTTCTGCCCCACCACCGCCGAGGCCATACATAAACGGGAGTTACTATCGATATTTGCGGTTCCCAGAAAACCCTTGATCAGTTTATTCGCCACATAATAGTCTTCAGTTAATAGCTGCCCAGAGACGTAAAATGCCACGGCATCGGGGCCGTGCTCACCAATGATTTGGCTAAACTGCTCTGCAACCCGATTTAAGGCATGCTCCCAGTCGATGTCCACAAAGCCATCAGGCTGCTTCAGTTGCGGCGACATTAATCGCCCATCGTGAATCACCGTATCGCCAAGCGCGATGCCCTTGGTACACAATTTCCCAAAATTTGCCGGGTGCTGTTGGTCTCCTCTGATCTCTAAACGACCACTGGCGAGCACTCTTGCCTCTACACCACAACCCACACCACAATAGGCACAGGTGGTTTTTATCCATCCTTCCACGTCTCTCATAAGTAACCTCAAAGACCAACATTAGAGAGAATTAGAGCAAATACCATTCCAAATCAATGAAAACAACAAAAAACAAATTAAAGATGTTTTTAATCAGCACCTTGAATTAACAACTACCACTAAAGTGGTAGCTGCATAAGGACCTGCCATCTACCTATTTAGTTGTAGTTTGGTCGATTATAAATAATCATCGCACCTTAAATGCCCATAATCATTATTATTTGAAAAACCCAAGCTTCACACTCAAAGCTGAAAATTCAAAAGTAAATAATATAAATAATTGATAAACAACAATAAATATAAAGCAAAACGAACATATAGCTAGCCTTGGCACTCATATTGCGTTGAGTGAAATATGAATTTTATAAAACGCAGTGGTGGCCGCAATGCATGTCAATCAATCACTTTATGGTGTGGTTTCTTTAGTCGGCGCAGGCCCGGGCGATCCGGAGCTACTGACGCTAAAGGCACTCAAAACCATTCAGGCTGCCGATGTGATTGTCTATGACAAGCTGGTCAGTCAGGAAATACAAACGCTGTTCCCCGCTGGGGCAGAACAAATCTGCGTCGGCAAAGCCAAAGGCAAGCACAGCTATCAGCAGGATCAAATCAACCGTCTTCTCCGCGATTATGCCCAAAGAGGTTACCGGGTATGTCGCCTCAAAGGCGGAGATGCTTTGGTGTTTGGCCGCGGCAGTGAAGAAATGCTCTATCTTGCCAGACACGGTATTCAAGTGAATGTGGTGCCGGGCATTACCGCTGCTTCTGGCTGCTCAACTTACGCCAACATTCCCCTCACCCACCGAGGCCTTGCGCAAGGCTGCAGCTTTATAACTGCGCATGCCGAACAGTCACTCGATGTGAACTGGCAAGCGCTAGCACAATTGAAGCAAACCCTGGTTATCTATATGGGATTAAGCAAAGTCAGGCTGATCCAATCTCAATTAATGCGCTACGACATGGATCCGGCCACGCCGGTCGCCATCATTGAAAATGGCTGCACCGCCAAACAAAGACAGTTTATCGGTCAATTAGATGGCTTGGAAAACCTCGCCAGCAAACATCAGCTAAAGTCTCCTGCGCTGATTGTAATTGGCAAAGTGGTGACGCTTGCTTCGCAATTAGCAACTCTGGAACAAGACCATCTTCTCCAGTTTTCCAGCCCAGCAACACAACAACTCTCGTTAATCGCCTAAACCTCGGGTCAATGAGTCGATTTAATTAAAAAGGAATTTGCATCATGAATAAGCAAAAAATCATCGTGGTTGGCAACGGAATGGTTGGTCACAAATTTATTGATCTGCTGCTGCAAAGCCAAGCCGAAGATCTGGAGATCCTGACCTTCTCGGAAGAACCGCGCCTGGCTTACGACCGGGTCCAGTTAACCGCCTATTTTTCCGGAAAATCTGCGGAGGATCTGGCCTTAACCAGCGAAGGCTATTATCAACAGCACGGGGTCAATTATCTGCTAAATGAAAAAGTCACTGCGATTCACCCCGGCAATAAAACTATCCAAACCGCCTCGGGACGCGAAGAGTCCTACGACAAGCTGATATTGGCAACCGGCTCCTATCCGTTTGTACCGGCTATTCCCGGTCATGATCGGGAGCATTGTTATGTCTATCGTACTCTCGAAGACCTCGATGCCATCGCTTTGGCGAGTCAGTCCTGCAAGTCCGGCGTGATTATCGGCGGTGGATTGTTGGGGCTGGAAGCCGCCAATGCCATCAAAAATCTGGCATTAGAGACTCACGTGGTAGAATTTGCCCCGCGCTTGATGGCAGTACAACTCGATCAGGATGGGGGCGACTTGCTGCGCCATAAAATCGAAGCATTAGGCGTGCAGGTACATACCGATAAAGCCACCACCGAAATCGTTGACGGCGAACAGTCTCGCTACCGCATGAATTTTGCCGATGGCTCTTATCTCGAAACCGATATGATCGTATTCTCCGCGGGGATCCGTCCTCAAGATGGCTTGGCCAAAAATGCCGATATTCAGATTGGTCCCCGTGGCGGTATCGTGATTAACAATTTCTGCCAAACCAATTTCGAGGATATCTACGCCATTGGCGAATGTGCCCTATGGCAGCAGCGAATCTTTGGTCTGGTAGCACCCGGCTACCAAATGGCCAAGGTGGCGGCCCAGCATCTGCTCGGTCAGCGCGAGCCCATGGAATTTACCGGTGCCGACATGAGCACCAAATTGAAGTTACTGGGGATCGATGTGGCCAGCATTGGCGAGGTGCATGGCGCAACGCAAGGGGCGCTCTCCTATACCTACAAAGACGATATTGAACAAGTCTACAAGCGACTGATTGTCTCGGCAGATAAACAAAAAATTATTGGCGCAGTGCTGGTTGGCGATACTCAAGCCTACGGCAATATTTTACAACTACAGCAAAATAATTTGGCACTGCCGGAAAATCCATCGGTACTGATCCTGCCCAATGTTGCCGAAGATCAGTCGCCAGGCTTAGGTGTTGATGCGCTGCCCGACAGTGCGGTGATTTGCTCCTGCTTCGACGTAAGCAAAGGCCACATCAAACAGGCGGTTGCTGCAGGCTGTAGTTCGATGGCTGCGCTCAAAGAAATGACCAATGCCTCCACCGGATGTGGCGGCTGCAGCGCGCTGGCCAAGCAAGTCTTAGACAGCGAACTGGCAAAATCAGGAGTTGAAGTGAACAACCACATTTGCGAACACTTCGCCTATTCTCGCCAGGAACTGAGTGATCTGATTCGGGTCAATCAAATCAAAACCTTTGAGCAATTGCTCACAAGCTACGGTTCAGGCTTAGGTTGTGAGATCTGCAAACCCACGGCGGGCTCTATCCTCGCCTCCTACTGGAATGAGTATATTTTGCAGGATCAGCATATCGAGCTACAGGATACCAACGATATCTACCTGGGCAATATGCAAAAAGACGGGAGCTATTCAGTGGTGCCAAGAATACCTGGCGGAGAAATCACTCCCGAAAAACTAATTGTCATTGGTCAGGTGGCCTGCGAGTTTCAGCTTTACACCAAAATCACCGGTGGCCAGCGCATCGATTTATTTGGCGCTCAACTCAACGACTTGCCGCAAATCTGGCAGCGTCTAGTGGATGCCGGTTTTGAAACGGGTCATGCCTATGGCAAATCCTTACGAACGGTTAAATCTTGCGTGGGGAACAGCTGGTGTCGTTATGGTGTGCAAGATAGCCTGGGCTTCGCCATTGATCTGGAAAACCGTTATAAAGGCTTACGCTCTCCGCATAAATTAAAATTTGCCGTCTCGGGTTGCACCCGGGAATGTGCCGAAGCACAATCCAAAGACATTGGCATCATCGCCACAGACCAAGGCTGGAATTTATACGTCTGCGGCAACGGCGGCATGCGCCCCCGGCATGCTGATCTTTTTGCGACTGATTTGGATGATGCCACGCTGACCCAATATGTCGATCGCCTGTTGATGTTCTACATACGCACCGCCGATCGACTCCAAAGAACCTCTGTCTGGTTAGAAAATCTAGAAGGCGGCATCGACTACCTCAAGCAAGTGATTATCGAAGATAAACTCGGCCTGAACGCCGAATTAGAACAGGCCATGGCCGCCACCATCAGTCAATATCAGTGTGAATGGAAAACCACCCTTGAGTCACCCGACAAATTAAAACGTTTTAATCACTTCATTAACAGCGACGAGCGGGATGAAAACCAGCGCTTTATCAGTATTCGCCAGCAGAAATGTCCTGATATCAAGATAAACCAATTAGCAATTGACGTTGCCACCGTTAACTAATACCACCAGCCCTGAGGAGAATATGCCATGGATAACTGGCTCACTATTTGTAAGAGCGAAGATATTGCGCCCAACACCGGTGTATGCGCTAAAGTTGGCGATAATCAGGTTGCGATCTTTCTCAGCAACCGAACCAACAGTGTACACGCGATTGCCAACTTCGATCCCTTTGGGAAAGCTAACGTACTTTCCCGCGGCATCATTGGCACCATCAACGATCGCCTGTGTGTCGCGTCCCCCCTATACAAACAGCACTTTGATCTGCACACCGGAGAGTGTCTGGAACAACCAGAAATTCAACTACACACCTATCAAGTTCGAATCAATCAAGGTTCTATCGAAATCAAACAATAGACGAGACAGCCTCATCCCCCGTAACAAACTGAACAAGCTTACCCAGGCTTCAGTTATGGGCGGGATGTCGCGTTCTAAAAAATACTAGTTATATAGGGAAATATTATGGATAGCACAAAAATTTCACTCCTTTCCTTTCAAGGAAAAATGAAAACCCTCCATCTCAGCTGGATGGCATTTTTTATTACTTTCGTAGTTTGGTTTAACTTTGCACCTTTGCTGCAAGCGGTAAAAGTCTCGCTGGGATTATCAACGGAAGAAGTCAAAACTTTACTAATTCTAAATGTGGCGTTAACCATCCCCGCCCGAGTCCTGATAGGCATGTTTACTGACCGATTTGGGCCTCGCATCGTTTATTCGGCCCTATTAGCCATTTGTTCCATCCCCTGCTTTATGTTTGCTTTTGCCGACTCATTTATTCAAGCGGCAATTGCTCGCTTCTTATTGGGCTTCATCGGTGCTGGATTTGTGATTGGGATCCGCCTTGTTTCTGAGTGGTTTCCTCACCACCAACTAGGGATGGCTGAAGGTATTTATGGGGGCTGGGGGAACTTCGGCTCTGCCGCTGCGGCGTTTACATTGCCAACACTAGCGCTAATTTTGGGTGGAGATGACGGTTGGCGTTATGCCATTGCCATTACTGGTTTAATGAGTTTGTTGTTCTCGTTTGTATTCTTCTTTAACGTTAGCGATACCCCTAAAGGGGCGACCTATTTCAAACCAAAACACCTGTCGGCCATGGAAGTGACATCCAAAGGTGATTTCTTCCTGTTACTCGCCATGAAAGTACCGATGTATGCGGTGCTTGCTTTACTGGCATGGAAATTATCTCCGGGTGGTGTGGGGATGCTAGAGCAATGGGTCGTCAACTCAATCTATATGGGTTTAATTGGGCTTTATGTCCTCGATGCTCATCAGGTATGGAAGGTAAATAAATCGGTATTTGTGGAACCTGTTGAAGCGATCCATCAATACAAATTTAAACAAGTGGCAGTATTAAACTTACTGTACTTCGCCACCTTTGGTTCTGAGCTTGCGGTGATTTCTATGTTGCCATTATTTTTCTCTGAAACCTTCGAACTGTCGCCAGTGGTCGCCGGGATGGTTGCCTCAGCGTATGCCTTCATGAATTTAATGTCGCGACCCGGCGGCGGCTTAATTTCCGATAAATTTGGTCGCAAGCTTACCCTGCTGATTTTAACAGCCGGATTAGCAGTGGGTTATTTTCTGATGGGAAATGTCAATGCCCAGTGGCCTCTATGGTTAGCCGTTGCCGCTGCCATGGCGTGCTCATTCTTCGTACAAGCTGGTGAAGGCGCGGTATTTGCCACGGTGCCCTTGATTAAACGTCGTATGACTGGACAAATTGCTGGCATGACCGGGGCTTATGGTAATGTGGGAGCGGTAGTCTATTTAACCATTCTTTCGTTTGTGGAATATCAGACTTTCTTTTATGTCATCGCATGTACCGCGGTCGTCGGCTTTATCGCACTAATGTTTATGGAAGAGCCAAACGGTAAAATCGCTGAAGTAAACGATGATGGCAGTGTCACTTTAATCGATGTCTCCAACTAAATATTGCGACATCATCGCCAAGCGATTGATATAAAACACTCAAAGCTCGAATGGCAAGCCCATCGAGCTTTTATCTACGAGCCAATTTATGAACCAGAGTGAGTCAGGAATACAGCGAATGTTGGGCGCCGAAGGAGCGAATTGGATAAGTTTTTCCGGTCACTCCTGCCAAGGGGGCCGCGATCAAAACCAAGATGCATTTATCGTCAAATCGCCATTAAGCAGCGATGAACTCACCTATAAGGGCATTCTTGGATGCATCGCTGATGGCGTGAGTTGCAGTGAACAAGGGCAGCGCGCGAGCCATACTGCGGTCACTCAATTTGTCAGCGACTACTATTCAACACCAGTTAGTTGGAGTGTGAAACATGCGGTGATGAAAATTCTCAATCCCCTAAATTATTGGCTCTTTTCACAAGGAAAACCCCATCTACAACACAATGGCATGATCACCACATTCAGCGCCATTATTTTTAAATCAAATACCGCCCACCTATTTCACGTAGGAGATAGCCGAATTTATCGATATAGAGATCAGCAACTAACCTTGCTGACTCGAGATCATCAACGGATAGGCAGTGGCACAAACGGAGTATTAACACGCGCCTTGGGAATGGATGAGCACCTAGAAATCGACTATCAAAGCTGTTTACTTCAAGCAGGCGATCGATTTGTGCTAACCACCGATGGGGTTCACGAATTTATTCCAGATGACCAATTACAGCAGTTACTTTGCCAGTCACTGCCAATAACCCGTCTCAGCGAGCAAATATGTCAGGCGGCGCTGGAACGAGGCAGCAGCGATAATACCAGCTGCATTGCTTTTGAAATACTCAACTTAACCAAATATGATCTGTTAGAGCACCAACAAATACTACTAGCTAGAAACATCCCACCAGCACTAGGCGAAGGGCATGTTATCGACCATTTTCAAGTACTGAAAGTGCTCTACGAAGGCAGTCGAAGCCATCTGTACCTGGCAATGGATAAGATTGCCAATCAAAAACGAGTCATTAAAGTCCCTTCACTGAATGCACAAGACGAGCGCGCGACCCTCCAGCGATTCGCCAACGAGTATTGGATTGCTTCTCAACTGCAAAACCCTCGCATCATGAAGATGTATCCTTGCCCCGCAACCAGCGACTATCTCTACCAAATCTGTGAATATATCGAAGGGGTGACGCTACGCCAGTGGATGCTTGATAACCCTTGTCCGTCCTTAAAAACCGTCAGAGAAATATTGAAAGAAGTGATTGCTGCTTTACGGGTTTTGCAGCGCGCCGATATGGTTCATCGAGATCTAAAACCAGAAAACATTATGCTGATGCCCGGCAATTTGGTAAAAATTATCGATTTTGGCACGGTCGAGGTTAAAGGCGCCTTGGAAGCCTTGCCTGAAGTAAACCAAGCGCTCCCCTTGGGTTCGGTGAATTACACCGCACCAGAATACATAAATACAGGCCAAGCCACAATTTACTCGGATCTATTTTCCGTCGCCGTGATCGGCTATGAAATGTTATGTGGGAAACTGCCTTTTAAAAGCTCATCACAACAAAATATCCAACATGCTAGACAAATAAAATGGGCCTATCGGCCAATGCAACAGAGCCGTTCTGATATCCCCTTATGGGTGGATTTAGCGTTTGCAAAAGCCACTTCTCCTCAGCCAAATCAGCGCTACTCTGCCTTGGGGGATTTTATCACTGATATTTATAGCCCTAATATGGCACTATCTAAACGAACAGAAAATAGACCTTTATTAAAACGAAATCCGTTATTGTTTTGGAAATGTCTGGCCTTATTCGCTAGTGTGCTCTCGCTTATCGAAGGGCTTTTACTTTTATCACAGAGAATACAATAAACATTGCTATGGTTGCATTAGTGTTTCATAAATTTGGTCGCTCCGTTGTACTTCGAATTACGTCGATGATGATTAGCGTGATTTTAATGGCATTCATCAGCATTTTTTCTTCGATGTATATGTCTCAAATCAGCGAGAATGACGGAAAAGCCATCAACCTCTCGGGCTCGCTGCGCATGATGAGCTACCGGATCACGACCCAAGCCGCCACCTTACAAAAGTCGCCCAATCAACAAAACCAGCAAAAAGTACAAGCTCTGATCCAACGTTTCGAAACCTTATTTAGCGACCCGGTCCTTAAAAAGGATTTCATACGTTTTAACGAAATCGAACTACAACAAGAATACCAAGCCATTCGTCACAGCTGGCAAACCGTGATCAAGCCGCAATTAGCCAATGCCGATCAACATTTCGACTTAGAGCGATTTTTGCCCACCTTAGAATCCTTCGTCGAGAACATTGACCAGCTGGTTTACGGCTATCAACAAGTACTAGAAGAGCGCCTCGCTCTACTGAAGATAATTCAAACCGTAATGCTGTCGATTACTTTGCTGCTGATTGGTTTATCCTTGTATTCGATTCATCGACATATTGCACAACCACTCAAGGCATTAACTGCGGTTGCCGAAGCCTCATCCAAGGGAGATTGGAGTAAACGCTGTCATATTGAACGTGAAGACGAATTGGGGCTGTTGTCGCAAACCATCAATCAGGCTCACGACAGTATTCAAGCAATCCATCGAGACCTAGAACAACGGATCCACAATAAAACCATCCAGTTGAGTCGAAACAATGAAATTTTAACCTTTCTGTATAACGTGGCTCAGCAGGTAAATCAGTCGCATCTCGGCCAGCTTGCTTTTCGCGCTATTCTTGAGGAATTATGTTTAGTGAGCGAACGAAAAAAAATTGAGCTCAAACTATTCGCCAATGACTATCAGTTGCCCTATCAACATATTATTGTTGACCACCAAAGCCCTCCAGAGCAGCACTCTGAATCTACAGCGATCAGCACCTTTATCATCGAGCGGAACAATACCCAATTTGGCGAACTTATCGTAGCAGATGATCCCAGTGCTCCCTTAGAAGACTGGCAACAGAATTTATTACATTCCCTGGTCGATCAATTCGCAATCGCCTTAAGCTTAACCGAGCAACTCAATCAACAACGACGCATCGCCTTATTGGACGAACGGTCGATCATCGCCCGCGAGCTGCACGATTCATTAGCACAATCCTTGTCCTATTTAAAAATACAAGTCACCCGTATCGAAAAAGGCCTACAAGACGTTGATGTTCCAGAACAGGTGAGCAAACCGGTAGCAGAGCTTAAGGAAGGCCTCAGCTCAGCCTATCGACAATTGCGCGAGCTGCTCACGACATTTCGTTTGCAAATTGGCAATGGTGGCTTAAAGGCAGCACTGACCGATACCATCAAAACCCTCGCAGAGCGCAGTGACATCGATATTCGCCTTGACTACGACTGCACGCACGTACCTTTTGAGCCCAGTGAAGCCATTCATATTTTACAAATCACCAAAGAAGCCTTACAAAATGCCATCAAGCACTCCCATGGCTCGTTGGTCAGCATATCGTTGATTGAAAAGTCAAATAAATCAATTGAATTGTTGATCAAAGATAATGGAATTGGTATCAAAGAGATGGCGCTAAAATTAAACCATTATGGAACAGAAATTATGCAGGAGCGTTGTCATTCCTTACATGGCGAATTAACCATCCGCTCCCCTGATACGATGGGGACCGAAGTCGGTCTAACTTTCCTGCCAAATTATCTGAGTAAAGTCGAGAAAAATGCTTAATCTGCCTGAATAGCGTTAAGCCGAATGAACTTGTGACAAGGAGTGTAATGTGAGTACAAATGCAGCAACGGTGATGTTAGTCGATGATCACCCGCTATTTCGTAAAGGCTTACAGCAACTGATTGCCATGGAAGATGATCTGGTGGTACTGAGCGAGTATAACAATGGCTCGGACGCCATCATCGGGGCACTTCACGATGATCCTGATTTAATTATTTTAGACCTGAATATGCAAGGTATGGATGGCTTAGAAACCGTTCGTTTAATGCGTGAACAACACATCACCGCTCGCATTGTGATGTTAACTGTATCTGACGCCGAAGATGATGTATTAGCCGCCATTGAAAATGGAGCCGACGGTTACTTACTCAAAGATATGGAACCAGAAGACATTGTTGAAAACATTAAACAAGCGGTATTGGGAAAGCTGGCCCTATCTGATCGTCTGACTAAAGTTCTCGCCCAATCATGGCACAAACCCAAGCAACAGCCAGATGAAAACTTACTGGAAAGCTTAACTGGCCGAGAATCCCAAATTTTGATACTGATCGCCAAAGGCATGAGTAACAAACTGATTGCCCAAGAACTACGAATTACTGATGCCACCGTGAAAGTCCATGTAAAACACTTACTCAAGAAATTAAACTTACGCTCACGCTTAGAAGCTGCGGTTTGGCTGAAAGATCAGCAATTATAAAAAACAGAAATAAACTAAAACCTTAAACGAGATTTCGATTGGCAGCTCAAATTTGATCCCACTATTTCCGCTCAAAAGGCTTACTGGGGAATATTGTATTTTTGCAGGATTTGCATATACTGAGCACCCGATTTAAATTTGTTCAATTCATCAGAAAACTGCTTCACGAATGTTCGCTCAACATTTAGCTGATTAAACGCGATATAGAAATGCGTAGAGTCGATGGGATTAGCAGTAAGGGCTGCAACACTATTTTCAATACCACGTTTCTTTGCTAAAAACATTCCCGTAAGATAATCGCTGATGATGTAATCAACCCGCCCTGCAACCAACTTTTTAAAATTTAATTCTTCCCCGGCGACCAGTTCATAATTATTTTCTTTTTTGACAAATTCCCAGAGCGCTTCACTGTATCTAACATCAATCACTAAACCAATTCGTTTCCCCTTTAGATCTTCAAAAGAATCAAATTTAAGTTTTCCAACATCAGCTCTACGGATAAAAAACACCCATTGGGCATCTAAGAGATGTTCATCCGGGTAATGAAAAAGCGCCTCTCTATCCTTGCTTTTCATAATCGTATAAAGGCTATCCGTTTGGCCAACTTTGAGCATACGCAAGGCTCTTGCCCACGGATAGATGGTATTCTTGTAATCAACGCCCATGTTCTGAAATACTTCGGCCACGATTTCCGAGACCACTCCCCCAACTTCTCCGTTTTCAAGCTTATAGACGTAAGGCGGAAACTCAGGGGAGGCAACTCTAAGCAAAGTCTGAGCTTGCGCCAACAAAGAAACAGGTAAAGTCAGCCAGCACATCAGCAAAAAAAAGAAAACAGATTTTGTCATATTCATTAACCCCCTTAATTCAAAACAACGAATAAGCTATCGGAAAAAACTGGGGCATCGGGTCACCAGCCACTTTTTCACACTGGGAAGACTTATCAAAATAACCATTCCATCATCAGACTACAGACCCATTTAACTAAATATAATTCTAAGCCAAAACCATAAGACCCGCACAAAATAGTTAAAAATGTGTACGGTAGAGCTAAAGACAAGATAATAAACGGTTGGCAAGCAGTTAAAGATCAATGATGGCGAGATGAAACAGCAGCATGCTTTCATCGATGAAACCGAGCCTTACACGGATAAATATAAGCGAGCTGAGCTGATGGCTCTGCGCCAACAAACTCTAGGGACGCGTATCGATGCTTCAACCATTGATTGAACAATAAACAGTGAGACTCCTTCGACAAAGCGTAAACAGCCAAGGCCCTACGTATTAATGGACAGCTATTGTATAAAACAAACTAAGATCACACGAAATAATATAAAACAATCTTTATCCACTCATATCAAAGCCAAGCCTCAAGCAAAACAGCTATAAAAAGCAAATAACTTAAAGTGACTACTAATAAATGCCCACTCATCAAGGGGGTTGTTAAATACTGTTCGCCTCCGCGCTCAGTTATTAGAGTAAATAGTCTAAACACTTTAGGGTTAACCCATATTCTATAAAACCAATAAGAATAAAAATTAATAATTTATGCGCAAGATGTTACGTTTTAAAAAAAATAAAAACAAAAGACCACTGATTTCAAAAAATATAAAACGAATAAATCAATCACTTAAAGATTAACTCTTGGAAATTAGTAAGGAAATAAATAAAGAGGTAACACAAACAACCTGCCATAACACCAAGTGAGGTATAAAAAATTTCTGGAAGAATCTATCCAGCGAGTTTCGCCAACAACCAAGCTCGATTATAAGATATTGATTTTTATATGAAATAATGCGCCTGACAGGTAAGATGAAAACTCACACTTGGTGTTCAAATGAACCCGTTCACTTTGTCTTTCATTTATATGAGCAAACAAGGTTGCTCACTATTTATATAATAAGTATTTTCATACTATAAATAATCAAAAACCATGCATAAATCACACATACTTACTCTTATATGCGTTCAAGATCTCAAAATAAAAGCTTGTATTTGATAAATTACTCACACCGAAAACATCACTTATAAATAAAAACTTCGGTTACACAATTGAACTTATACATGGAGTATATAAACTTGAATAGATTACGAACCAAAAAAATAATATCAAGCCTCGTGACAGGTGTCAGCCTGTTTCCCTTAGCTCTACACATTCAAGCCGCAGAATACTGTAAAGACCAACCTGTTGACGGTGCTATATATAAAATAGTCAATGTTGGTTCTGAATTATTGCTTGCCGCAGAATCAGATTCAGAAAATGCAAATGTAGCAATTGAAAACAATGCAGGAAAAAACTCGCAACGCTTCTATTTAAACTACCAATCCAGCACTCATTATTGGACGATTCAAGCATCCAACACCGATTATGCGGCGAGCGTTAAAGATAGCTCGAGTAGCAACGGTGCAACGGTTCGACAAGAAACATATGATTTTGGCGATAATCAACAATGGGAGCTCAAGCAAGCCACCTCAGGTGATTACATAGGTGCTTACAAAATTGTAAATAAAAAGTCGTCATTATCTTTAAGTGCTAACGGTACCAGTAACGGTTCAAATGTTCGCCAAGAAAACGACAGCAATACCGATACCCAACGTTGGTGGCTAGAGCCTGTAACCAGCAGTTGTTCTGGCTCTGCGGTGACCGAAAGCGTGGTGCTCAATGGCTCGGCTGGAGATGGCATCGTCAAATTAAGTTGGAATGACTCGAATACCAACTCAAATTACCAAATTTACCAAGATACCGACAGTGATCCTTCTGGTCGAACTCGCATTGCCAGCGTGTCGCCAAGCACCCTGAGTTACACAGCTTCCGGTCTACAAAACGGCAAAACCTATTACTTCTGGGTTAAATATACCAACAGTGATGGCGGCTACTCGAACTCATCGATGTTTAGTGCTACTCCCAAAGCTTCATCTTCTGGTGGCTCTAACGGCGATTCGTCCAGTTCTGCTGCTGCCCCAACGGCCGACGCAGCCAAATATGCAGGAGCCAACAGCGAGCCTAGAACCAACGGCTACCCTTCTTTTATTAAGAGTACCGTGAGCGGCGCAACCGTCGTATCTAGCTTAAGTAGTCTATTAAGTGCAATTGATAAAGCCAGCGCTGGTGATGTGATTTACATCCGTAGCGGCACTTATAAACCGTCTTCGCCAATTATTATCGACAACGATGGCTCCTCCTCTAAAACCATTGTGCTCAGTGCATACCCAGGGGATAACCGACCCGTCTTAGATTTTTCTGCAATGTCTGAAAGTGGTTCAAACCGCGGTATCGAAATGAAAGCCGATTACTGGCACATCTACGGCTTTGATATTAAAAAAGCCGGTGACAACGGTATGCATATGACTGGATCGCACAATACAGTTGAATTTATGGCTTTCTATGAAAATGCCGATACTGGCTTACAAATAGACAGCAATGCTGCGTACAACTTCATCAAAAATTCAGACTCTTACTACAATGCAGACTCTTCATTAGAAAATGCGGATGGTTTTGCGGCGAAGTTAGGTGTGGGTACCGGTAACTATTTCTACGGCTGCCGTGCTTGGCAGAACTTAGATGATGGTTTTGATGGATACTTGCGTGACAACGGCAGCAGCATCACCACAACCCATGAATATTCTTGGATGATCCGAAACGGTTATCAAAAGAATGGTTCAGAAGGTGTGGGCGACGGTAACGGTTTTAAAACGGGTGGTAGTGACAATAAAGATCTTGCCCACAACGGCATTTACATTAACACCATCTCTGCCGATAACACGGCTGACGGTTACGACCAAAACAGTAACCGTGGTGAAGTCACCATCTACAATGCGATATCCTACAAGAATGCACGCAACTATGGTTTAGGTGATGGCAGTAGTCGTCAACTTAAAAAACTCACCATCAAAAACAGTATTTCTTTAGATGGTGACAGTAGTGACAAACTTGACGCAGCATCAACAAGCATCAGTAAAAACGGCTGGCAAAATGTATCAACCTCTTCTTCTGACTTTGTAAGTTTGAACGTGGATGACCTACTGGCTGACCGTCAAGATGATGGTAGCCTGCCAGTGGTTGATTTCTTCCACCTGAAAAGTGACAGTGATTTAATTGATGCAGGGACCAATGTTGGTTTGAGCTACAACGGCTCAGCGCCCGATATCGGTGCTTTCGAATCGAACTAAGCATAACCGTTTAACACTGGCTTCATCTAAAGGGGACACATTGCTGTCCCCTTTTTCTATCTTTCTTGGATAACAGACTTCGAGACGGACTCACCCGTAACGAGTCTTTAAGCGTGCATAACAAGACACACAAAGAACTTCCCTTGATAATGCTCCGAACAGCGATCTCAAGTTAGAATGCTTATCGAGAACAACTACTTGGGACTTATTTTGTATAAATTGCCACTATCAGCGGTGAAGTAAAGATAACCTTGTGGATCCACCGTTAAGGCTCTAATTCGCTCGCCCAAGTCTTCAAATAAACGCTCTTCTCCTACAGGCATGCCCTGTTGGTTCATAATGATGCGATTCAGATGTTGCAGTTTTAACGCCCCACTGAATAAATCTCCTTGCCAGGCTGGAAAGGCGGCGCCTGTATAACTGAGTAACGAACCGGGTGCAATAGAGGGAATATACACTTTAAGGGGCGAATTTATACCCGGTAGGGTTTCAGCCTCGCCCACCTTGAGCGGCCCCCAATACTCTTGACCATGCGAGGTAAGCGGCCAGCCGTAATTCCCTCCTGCTTCAATTAAATTAAGCTCATCGCCACCACGAGGGCCGTGTTCTATTGCCCACAAGCGATTGAACTTTCGGTCAAAAGCCAAGCCTTGCGGATTGCGATGACCATAACTATAAATGGCGTCGTCGACTTTGCTGTTCGCCACAAATGGATTATTGCTCGGCACGCTACCATCGAGGTTCAAGCGCAATATAGTCGCGGCGTGGTTCAGAGTATTTTGCCCGTTATCTCTGTTTCCGCGATCGCCAATAGAGAAGTAAATATGTTGCTGGGGATCAAATGCGATACGGCTACCATAATGGCGATTGGTAGCGCTCACAGAATCAGTGACCAACAAATCCTGCCAGTTAATCATCTGCACTTGGCCAAAGTCATTTATCACAATCTTGGCTTTGGCTAAGCTGGTGACCCCGCTATTGTTTTTTGGTTTGCTGTAGGTAAAGTAAAACCAGCCGTCGGGGCCTTTAACCACATCTAGTAAGCCACCTTGACCTTGCGCCCAAATGGCGGGCAAGCCCGATATTTTTTGCCACGCTTGCTGACCAGCCTGGGTTTTAGTGAGATCGACACTGAGTAACTCACCATGACGTAAGGTAACCAGTAAGGTCGACGAGTTTAACCAAGCCATTGCCCAGGGCGTACCGGGCAGCTGAACCAGCTTTTCCACTTGCAGTGTATAGTCTTTGCTGGCCTGTAGTTGCAGTTTTTGAGCCGCCGAAACGCACCATGTAACGGCCCATAACAAACAAAGCATAACTTTAAACAACTGACTAAATACGGATGAGTTTGGCATAACACACCTCCTATAAAAGTGGCGCCCACTAAGCAATTTGAATATGTCGCTTGATCATAGATCTAACGCAAAACTCAAATAGTGACAAGTCCTTGAACCATCCTCCCAATAATCAGCCCGCATTGCCCTTAAAACAAGCCGCCCCGCGTTAACCTAAGGAGGCTTATTTTGGTTAAGAAGTGGCGGCTACGCAAATAAAGCCGCCTCTCTCATTGGGTCTTTAGGTATCGCAGAAATTAATTTTCGGGTGTATTCATGTTGTGGATCGGCATAAATACGGTCTGAATCACCAATCTCAACAACTTTCCCTTGTTGCATCACCATAATTTGATCGGAGATGTGTTTAACCACCGACAAGTCATGAGAAATAAACAAATAAGAAATTTGGAACTCGTCTTGTAAGTCTTGGAGTAAATTCAAGACCTGCGACTGAACTGACACATCGAGGGCGGAAACCGATTCATCGCAAATCAGCACATCGGGTTTCAAGGTTAAACAGCGGGCTATCGCAATCCGTTGACGTTGACCTCCAGAAAATTCATGGGGATACTTGTTAAATGCACTTTTGGGCAGACTCACCCGCTCTAAAAGTGATTCAGCCATTTGTCTACGGTCTGCTTTATCCTGACCAATCCCATGCAGTAACATCGGTTCCATCAATATTTGGCCGACCGTGAATCTCGGATTTAGAGAAGCGTAAGGATTTTGGAAAATAATCTGTACCCGGCGTTTCAGCGGTTTAAACGCCTCATCGGACATTCCCAGAATTTCTTCTCCCTTAAAAAAAGCATCCCCAGACGTCGCATTAAGCAGACGCATAATGGTATGACCCACGGTAGATTTACCCGAACCAGACTCTCCTACGATGCCTAAGGTTTTACCACGTTGTAATTGAAAGGACACCCCATCCACAGCTTTTAATTGCTTGCGATGAAACAATCCTGTCTTAATATTAAAGTACTTACATAGGTTATTCACCTCAAGCACTACCTCTCCCGTTTCCTGATATCCTCGGGCTCGCTCTGAGGGAAGCTGATAGGGCTCGTCTTGCAGGAAATCATCAATCACAGCCAGTCGCTCGGGTCTATAGTCAAGTGTTGGACGACAGTTCAAAAGGGCCTTGGTGTATGGGTGCTGCGGTTGCGTAAAAATAGACTTAATGTCTCCTTGCTCGCAAATCACACCATGGCGCATCACAATCACTTGATCGGCAAATTCAGCGACCACGCCAAGATCATGGGTGATAAATAACACCGACATCTTGTGCTTTTTTTGCATTTTGGCCAACAGATCCAGAATCTGTTTCTGAATCGTCACATCCAGCGCCGTGGTTGGTTCGTCGGCGATCAACAGCTTGGGTTCACAGGCAATCGCCATCGCGATCATAACCCGTTGTTGCTGGCCACCCGATAATTCATGTGGATAAGCATGAATACGATTTTCCGGATCGGGCAAGCCCACTTCGGTCAACAAATCAATCGCTTTGCGCTTCGCGGACTTTTTGCTAATGTCTTTGTGTTGCAACAAGGTTTCAATGATTTGGTTACCAATGGTGAACACTGGATTGAGCGAGCTCATCGGCTCCTGAAAAATCATCGCAACATCGCCACCGCGTAATTTACGTAAAGATTTTTTCGACATGCTTAACACGTCGCTGCCATCAAATTCTATCTCACTTTCAGAAGAAATTAAGGTATTAGAACTTGGTAATAATCCCATAAGCGCCATTGAAGTCACTGATTTTCCAGACCCTGATTCACCAACCAGCGCAACGGTCATATTTCTTGGGATCTCGAAATTAACCCTTTTTAGGGCGTGAAATAGACGACCATCTTCCAATCTAAAATCAACGCTTAAGTTTTTAACATTGAGTAAGGAACTGTCCATTATATTCTCCACCGTTACTTCACTTTAGGGTCTAATGCGTCACGCAAGCTATCGGTCAATAAGCTAAATGCAGTCACCAGAATCGACATAAATACAGTAACGGTAATCATTTGCCACCAATAACCTTGTATCAACTCTGCTGGCACCTCCGCTAACATCGCCCCCCAACTGGTTTGGGTGATATCAACCCCAAATCCAAGGAAGGAAAGTACCACTTCCGATTTGATCATCCCCACCGTGAGAATGGAAAACTGCACCAATAACAAGTGACTCACATTGGGAAGAATATGCAAAAACATCTTGCGAACATGGCCCGCACCAATGGCATCCGCGGCTTGCACATACTCACGATGCTTATGTTTCATAAACTCGGCTCGCATCACACGAAATACCGATGTCCATGAAGTCACGGCAAAGATGATGATCAAGGTATCAATGCCTCGAGAAAACACCACCGCAAAAGATAACAGCAATAACATCTCGGGAATGGAAGTAAAGATGCTGTAAAACCACATCAGCAGATCATCAACCCACTTACCGAAATAACCCGCAATCGCGCCTAAAATAGTACCAATAATAATCGCGCAAAAAGAGCCAAACAGCGCCACAGTCACCGACACTGAAGTTCCTTTAATGGTTTTTTGTAAAATGTCGCGTCCACGACCATCCGCCCCTAAGATAAGAGAATGGGCTTTTTCTATGGTTTCGGTTTCATATTGCTCGGCATTCGAACTGGCTTCCGCCATCAATGCCGCCAAAGGGTCGTCGGCAGCATCGGCAATCTCATTTTGGGCGCTCGGAGATTCCGAATAACTAACAGCTTTGACTTCAGCGCCACGCGCTTCCCAAGTCGCAAAACTTGGCGGTGCATGGGGTAATGCAATTTCTTCGCGCCAGTTTTCACCCGCAAGATTCATCCATCCAGCGAGTGATAACAATAAGTATAAACTGACAATCATCAAGCTAATATAACCGACTTTGTCGTTTTTTAGCCGTTGCCAGCCGAGCGTCCATAAACTTCGGGTATGGGCATCTTCTTGTTGCACCACATTTTCTAGTTCGATAGCAACATCGTTAGTTTGATATTTCACGGTCTATTCTTCCCTACCTTACATTCCTAATTTAATTGCACGCGTGGATCGACCAGCTTATAAATCAAGTCCGCAAGCAGATTAAAAATCATAATGGTAATCACGAGATAGATGGTAATGGCTTTAATCACAGGAAAATCACTGGCATTAACTGCTCTTAGTATTTCGTTGCCTAAACCGGGGATACCAAAAAACCGTTCGATCAACACCGACCCAGTGATCATATAAGGTAAGGAAGACATCACTCCCGTAACAATCGGAATCAGTGCATTACGCATCACATGTTTTAAAACAACGGTTCTCTCCGACAAACCCTTTGCTCTCGCAGTACGAACGTAATCGTTGTTCATCTCTTCAACAAAACAGGTACGATAAAAGCGCGTGTCTGGTGCAATGCTCACGGCAACCCCAATCAATAGCGGTAGCGGTATATAAATCAGGAAGTTTTGCCACATATCATTGCCCCAGCCGAACACTGGAAACCATTGCATTTTATAGGCAAGAAAGTATTGCCCGGCGATGATATACACCAAGATACTGATCGACATTGCAACCGTTGAAATAATAGTCACAGTACGGTCATAAGCGCTGCCGTTGTAGTAAGCGACAGATGCGGCAAACAGCAGTGAGAAAAACAGTGAACACATTTGCCAAGTCAACAACAGCATCACCGATGGACCAATACGACTATTGATGATCTCAGAGACAGGCTGTTGGGTTGACCAAGAGGTGCCAAAGTCCATACTGATCACTTGTTTCACAAAAATCCAGAACTGTTCAGGCAGACTTTTATCCAAGCCTAATTGAGCATGAATGCTGGCCAGCATCTCATTACTCAGGCTTTTCCCTGCCAAAATATAAGATGGATCACCGCCAACCAAGGTATACAGTGTAAACAGTAGCAACATCACCCCAAGCAAGGTGGGGATCATTTGCCAGCTGCGGCGAATAACATAAGAAAGCATGCAGTCTCCTCGAGCAAAAAAACATCAATACAACGCACCTCATGGTGAGTTGTATTGAATAATACAGATGAAATAGAGCGGTTATTTGTCTACTTCTATGTAACGCCAAGGAGCTTGCATAATAGGATGGGTTTTATAGCCATGAACATTTTTGTGTGACACATAGCTACGTACCCGGGTGTCGCCAAAAATGTAGGGCTGGTACTGTACAACCAGTTTATTCATATGGTCATAAAGCTTCTGTCGCTTCTCTCCATTTGGCAGGCTTAACGCTTCCTCATAATCTTTATTAAAGGCGGGTAAGTTAAACGCTGCAAAATTAGAATCACCTTTATTGGGACCATAAAACATCTGCATGAAATTCTCGCCATCAGGGTAGTCGGCACTCCATGCCAATCCCCACATCTGCAATTTACCTTCACGGTTGGCTTTTGACAATTCAGGCCATTTACCGGGTTTGAACGAGAGTTTTATTTTAAGCGAATCAAAATCTTGCTGCCAAAATTCATTCCATTCGCGGTCAACAGCGGAAGTGGTGGTTCCCATTCGAACCGATAATGGCGAACCATCCGGTAGGGTACGGTAACCGTCGTCACCGATTTTGTAACCCGCTGCATCCAATAATGCATTAGCTTTTGCTGGGTTATATTTCACTGAACTTTTTACTTTAGGATTATGGCCTGCAACCCCTTCTGGGATCGCATATTCTACAGGAACCGCCTGCCCACGACGAATTCTGGCAATCGTTTCATTAATCGGAAAACCCATGGCAATTGCACGGCGTAATGCAATGTTAGCCGGGGTATAGCCGCCAACAACGGGATCTTCCATATTAAAGAAGTAAAATACAATTTCGAGTATTTTACTACGTTGCAGGGTAATGCCTTCATCCACATATTTTTGTGCTAATTTCACATCCAGCGGGTCGTTAGGATTCATCACTAACGCTTCTTTCAGCGCGGGTTGGGGAATCATATTCAGATCAAGCTGATTATTTAAAAAAGCAAGCCAGGCGGGTTGTTCCTCTTCAATAATACTAATGTTGATGTGCTGCATTTGTGGCAAAGTTTTACCATGCATCTCTTGAGCAACCCGAACAGAAATTGGATCGCTCGGATCAGGCTGATAATTAAACACCGATTTACGGAAATTTGGGTTTGCGTCTAGGATAATTTTACTGCCCGGTTTCCACTCTGTGAGCATGTATGGACCGGTTCCAACCGGATGCGCATTGGTATTTGCGGCATTGGCTTCAATCACTTCTCGTGCAACAGCGCCAAAAGTGGGCATTGCCAAAATAGTCGCAAAATTATAGTTCTTGCTGGTTAGGTTCAATTGTAAGGTATATTTATCTAACGCTTTAATACCTTCAATCTGCGTGTCGTAATTCAGCGCACCATTACCAGCTTGGGTGACCATTTCATCGGTACCAACAAACTTGCCATCAACCAGATAGCTCTGTGGCGAATTAATGGTTTTATCGAATATCCGTTTCAAGGAATAAACGTAATCAGCAGCAACCAGCTCTCTCTTTTTACCTTTAAACGCGGGGTCATCTGCAAAATAGATCCCCGGTTTTATTTTAAAAGTATAGGTTTTTCCGTCATTCGTAATAGTTGGTAAGGCTTCAATAGTATTAGGAATAAGCTTAATCGGGCGAGCAAGGTAGTCATAGGTGAGTAAAGAGTCGTAAATATTTTCAATGACTTTACCGGAATAAATATCAGAAACTTTCGCAGGGTCAAAGCCCGTTGCTGCAAGTTCGAATGCAACATTGAGTGTACTTTTACTTTCTCCAGCATACAGCGAACAAGAAGCTAGCATCGCCGCAGAGAGCAGGCCTATTTTATAGAGTTTGTTCTTCATTCGATCCTCTTCATATTAAGTTGTTAGGTAACTAATTGATATGACATAGCAAATAACAAGCCATCTCCTTTTTTCTTTTCACAGACTCTTTAACTTATACAGTTTTGCTACATTTCCAACAGACTCATCACTCACCTTGTCCGAGCCTACCGGTACATGTATATACAACACGTTGTATTATATAGGTCTTTGCTATCGCCATACAGCCAATATCTTGTAAGGTTTTTGTTTAGACATATTTATGACGAGTCGCCCAAATTGGACATGTTCCGTTGAGTGTTTCACTGAATTGGCTCACAACACCCTGCAAATCGCACCAAGTTGGACGTTTCCAATTGAAAGCAACGCGATAGATAACCACCTTAAGAACCACTTATGTTCACCGCTTGAGAACTGCAATTTTTTCCATTGAGACAAAAGCTTAAAAAAATCCACATAGCAAAATAAACTGCCTCACTTACTGATAGCGCCTTTTGGCTCAAAAGACCCAAACACTAAACCAGCTATTAGTTTCCTTCCATTTTTATCCCAAGCTCAAGCCAATGAAAGGCATTATTCAGTGCTGCGGCGTACCGTCTCAATATTATACTTATCAGTATCGATAACAAAAGCGCCAGAAGCCAAAGCCGCTTCATAAAATTGCTCAAGCTGTTTTCGGCTATCAGCAGTAAAAGCAACATGTATAGGTGACTGTTTTAGGCGACCTTTCCCAAACCACAACTCTGGTTTTCCATTCTTTCCGAAACCACTCGCGCCATCAAACGCCACTATCTTCTTAATGCCCAATGGAGTAAGCGCATTGGAGTAAAATTAATTACGCTTTGTTAAATCTGATACTGAAAATCCAATGTTCACAGTCATATCCTTTATGCTTCTGATGCCTAGCCATAATACTCTGCTAGTGAAAGTAGCGATATTCAGTATTTCAGACGGCTTCAACAAACTAGCTCGACACGCTTAGCTGCAATGCTTTCCAAAACAGAAGAATCATGACAAATGAAACTGACCAATAATATAGCGGTTTAGACGACTGCTAAGGCAACTCGTGTCATTTCAAGAGTTGCCATGGATGTCTACCTAATTTTACGTCATGTTGTGATTTAAGAATTACTTTAACCATTGTCATTTAACAGCCTACGATTTAACCCAGCGACATTCACAAGCAGTTAATTCAGACACCCATGATAAAAACCTACGGTTATTTACATTAACGGAGCCTTGAGGTGGATATCTTGTTATTTTTATGTTCTACGAGTATACACCCAGCAAACCAAGCGCTTGCATCTTCAATCACTATGTCATTTATGTATAAAGTTGCTTTGAAGTCATCGCCAACAATTACTTGAGCGTTATTCTGAATAGTTTCAATTCGTTGTTCCAATATCTCATGCGACCTTTTAGTCAGGGCGGGAGCATACTTTGATGGATTTATAACCCAAAGAAGACTCGTGCCCGATAATCGTCGCTCCATCCCGCTTTTTTCAACTTCACTTTGTGACTTGGCGCTCCACAATCGCATTGTTTGAGCATGTTCATCACAAAACGTCTAAATAGAGCTATGTTTTCCACCGCTCCGTCTAAAGTAATGCGAGAGTTATCCTCTTTAAAAACAACATCTAATACGTAATGCTGGCTGTTTTCAATTCGCCAATGCTGACGAATATAGTGGCCTAACAATTTGTGATTCGGTGACATTGAGCTTATGTAATACGAGGTATCTACAGTGCCTTTCCCATTTATCACGCGGTGGCGTTCCACTGCTATGATGCTTCTTACCGTTGGCCATTTCTTTGCTAACTCTTCGGGCAACTTGGCCTTTAGTTGAAAGACGTATCGCTCTTCGCTACGACCATGGTGTTTTTCTTTAATTTCAGTGACGACCTTCTCTTTACCAGCATCAAAGACGGCTTGAAACTGCTCAACAACAGCCGCTCTCAACTTTGGTTGGTTGTTTTTTACTTGAACGACAACATGAGCCTTCTTTTCTGCGATTTTCTCTAGTGTATCGCGCTGACAATGTAGAGCATCAACGGTGACAACACTGCCTTTTACGTTAATAACATCAAGCATTTGGCGCACAACGCTAATCTCGCCGTTCTTGTTCGCTGTCGGTTTCTGACTCAGAACGAGACCACGTTCAGTATCATAGGCTGTAACCAATTGTAATGCTGTTTTCTTGTTATTTCGGTACGAGCCACGCAGTACTTTTCCGTCAAATGCGATGATGGCTCTGTTTTGACTCGTTCGCTGCTCGTTAATCCACAGAGCTAATGCCTCAAGCAAAGACTCCGCGACAACAGAACGCAAAATGCGTGCTATCGTGTGTCGTCTTGGGATCCCGTGTTCAAATGGTCTATATTTCCTCAGCCAGCCCAACTTCTCTTCTCCACAATATTCAATGTCTTGCCAGCCTTCACATCCTGATGCGATAGCACTGATAACAAGGAAAATCACGTCAATAAGGTCATGCTTTTGATTGATGTCAGATCGAGTATCCTCGACGACTGATAAATGTTCAATTATGTTCAAAATAACTATGTAGCTTAGGGTTTAGAGGTATTAGATCATATCTGTTAACAAAGTGCGATCCCGCCCTGACCTTTTAGTAGACGAGTCATCGGCAGCAGAGTAGAAAGTAAATGCACCAAATTCCATTGAAGACTGCAACTTCTTTCGTTTTAGAACGCCAGTAATTCTTTTTAAATCTGATTCATATTGTGTCTTATTAAATACTCTGTTCTTTACTTCAATTACGGCTCTAGGAGCAGGGTGAGATCGCGAACATTATTTAACCAAGCTCATCCTATTTGACCTGCAGATCGAGTTGTGATCTTATACTCTCTTTTTCGAGAGTATCACCATGAGTATCGATGCCTTTTCTCTTCATTTCGGCGACCTAAAAGACCCACGTCAGTCAGCGAAAATCAGTTATCCATTATTTGATGTTCTATTCCTGACTATTTGTGCAGCGATAGCCGGTGCCGAGGGATGGGAAGACATTGAAGATTTTGGAGAAATCCACCTTGATTGGTTCCAAGATAAGGGCTTATTCAAAGATGGTTTACCTGTTCACGATACCATTGCTAGAATCGTCTCGCGCCTTGACTCTAGCGAGTTTCAGCAGTGTTTCATCAGCTGGATGGAAGCAGTCTCTGCTCGCTCCGAAGGCGAACTGATCGCTATTGATGGCAAAGTCTTGCGTGGCTCCTATGATCGTGAATCCCGGCAATCTACCATTCACATGGTCAGTGCATTCGCCACTAAAAATGGTGTTGTCATCGGTCAGCGAAAAACAGATGCTAAGTCGAACGAAATCACGGCTATCCCGGAGCTCATTAAGCTACTGGATATCAAAGGTTGTTTGGTATCTATTGATGCCATTGCATGCCAGAAAAATATCGCTTCAACCATCGTCGATAACGGTGGTGATTATCTGCTTGCAGTTAAAGGTAACCAAGAGACACTGGCTAAATCTGTTCAACAAGCACTGTTAGAAAGCGTAAAAGCTACGAGCTTACGGAATGATGTCACTATCGAACAGGGCCATGGACGTGTTGAAGTCCGTGAATATCATGTACTTCCTGCAGGTGAACTTATCAAACAGTTTCCAGACTGGAAAGGCTTAAAAAGTATCGGGGTTGCCATTGGTTATCGCATTGATAAAGCAGGTAAAGAATCACTCGATTATCGCTATTATATTTGTTCTGCAGAACTCAGTGTGGAACGTTTTGCAGCTGCTGTTCGTGGTCACTGGGCCATAGAAAACAGTCTACACTGGGTTTTGGATGCATCTATGAATGAAGATGCTTGCCAGATTTACCGTGGCAACGCGGCAGAGATCATGGCTTGTATGCGCCATATAGCTATAAACATGCTGCGTGCAGAAACGACAAGAAAAGCCAGCATCCGGCGCAAACAGAAAATTGCAGCTATGAGTTGTAGCTATTTGGATAAGGTGCTGCTGGCTGGTTTTAAAGGAGTGAGTAAAAAGTGAGCATTCATGCTCTCACCCTGGCTCTAGGAGCTCCTTTTGCCCACCAAAGTAGAAGATCAAAACGTCCGCCGGATCGTATATCTCTATGAATTAGACCTTTACCAACAGCTCCAGCATAGTCAAGAGCATCGTATGCACCGTTTTCAATCGTTACATACTTATTGCCTTTTGCTTGATGCAAACACCGCGCAACAGTTGTTGTTATAAAGTACTCAGGAGCCCAACAAACCCAGACCCCGCCAGACATATCACAGTATTCGTTTTGTGCCAATACAACACCTTCAAGACATACATCTACTATTGTCAATCTTGATATTCGACCTTTCAAATTTTCTCCAAGTAATTAACATCTTCTGATAAAAATTTAATTTAAAAAAATTAATTTAGACACCCATGATAAAAACCTACGGTTATTTACATTAACTGAGCCTTGAAGTGGGTATCTTGTTTTTTGTTGTTGTTTCTTTGTTGTTTTTGACGAAAGCCAAAACCTGTTCAGACCATTGCAGCCATTTTGCGGCTTGGAATAAGCGACTCCGTAATTTTATTTCAGCCCCAACAAGCGCCAGAATGATTTTTTTGGACTCTTTGGTTGAGGGATCAGCCGACCGAATTCATTCAGTAATTCAGCATTTAGAGAAGCCGCCATTTCGAGCAATGCAGAGACTTCATTGGCTGTTGAATTAGTGATGGTAATTTCATTATTCTCAAAGTGAAGCTCAACAACATTGTCTTGATTTTCAAGCTTTAAAAAGAACAAGTGCTCTCGGCAAGCGTCCTCAACAAGTGACTCAAACTCACCTTTATCGTGAATGTCATTCATTTCATTTATTCGAGTGACCATTTCACCCACAGATTCCATAAACATGGGATCTGTGGGTCTGAATAGCTTTGCATTCAAGTCAGCTTCAAGCATGGCTTCATGCAAAGCTAAAGGCCCATCCAGTTCACATTGTTTGTTATTACGTTTTATCTTCAAAACTTTCTCCGTTAAATACAGCTTTAAAAGCGCAGTTAATTTAGACACCCATAATAAAAATCTATGATTATTTGCACGGTCAAATAGTTGAGACGACCATTTTATTATTTATAATTTTGACTACTGCTAAATTTGGGGGAATTGCTTCTACACATATTCTCATTTGTTAGCTATCCTTGCGCATAGCTATTATCTTTACTGTTTGTATTACGCAACTTTTCATAAACTCACCACGGAATGATTCCACATCTTTTTGCATTTTTTCCAACTCTAATGCTTTGATAGAATCTTTATTAAGTGCATTTCTGTAAACAACCCTTAATTCATTTTCTGAATTTTGGTCGATTGATTGATTATTAAATTCCGCCTTAAGCTTAACTTTATATAAAACATCATTAATAACTTCTTCTTCATTTTTCTTGAATAGATGAAAATCAACCAAAGCAGTCCATGTAACCATACAACCAAATTCAGCCTCAATAGTAATACTGTCCTTAATTTTACGACCAGTCGGAACATCTTCTCCAGTATTATTATTTGCTATTTGGTTCTGATGAGTAAATAAAGTTGGTTGTTCTATACGACATGTTTTATTCCAAGATATGCATGAGTTACCACAGGGCTGCCCCTTTTTACAAACCTTTGCGAAAGCGCTTGTCGAAAGTAAAATAAAAAATAAAAAATGTATTAAAATATTCATAAAACCTGCTGGGCTAGCTAACAGCTTCTCTGAAGAAAAAAAACCTTGTTATCATACGGGAGTCGACCTTATTTCATCCATTGATTGTTCAATAGCATATCACTACTTTTTAATAATTTCAGACAGTTAGCACATAAATTGATAGTAAAGTCATATTCAAGGATGCATTCATTGCTAGCAACAAGGCATTGCATAAACACAGCAAAAGCTTGACCCGGATCACCATTTTATTTAACATCCCGCGTCGAAAAAATTTTAGGTCGGTATGGTTATTCCGGCCCTCCCCCCTCGGTGAGATCTAGTCGCGATTGGCGAACCCACGGCACTAACCTTTAATTAGGATGGTGCAGCGGTGTATTTAATCATGTCCTAAGCATCATCCATGACTTGGATGAAACCATGCAAAACCCAAAAACCATTATTATTGCTCAGTTCCTCATTTCATTAATGATGGCGTTCTTAATGACCGGCATTTTCAGCTTTATCGAATTAGGCTTTAACGCACAATGGCTGAGTATCTGGCTCGAGCGTTTCCTACTGGCCTGGCCGATTGCCTTTTTACTTTCACTGGTGGTCAGTAAAGTTTCCTTTGGTATTGCCCTGAAACTCACGACCTCGCGCGAAACCTGAGGCAGGCTGCTCACAAGCCAGGACAACAGCGTTTTTGGCATGCCGGCAGGCGAATGAGATTGAACCAGCATCCGCCTGCTCAGAAGCTAAATTTAGTCCACGAGTTGCTGATAACGCTCGGCCAGGCGCTGTTTCAATGCGTTTAGCATGCTGCGTTCTATTTCCTGTTCCAATTCGTCGCTATCGTCATCCACCAACAAACTCTCGATGGTGGCCATCAGTGATAACAGCAAGTGATGATTTTCAGCATCCCAGTACCATTGGTCAGCGTCCTGCAACAGGCCAATTAACTGGGCTCGCTGGTTGAGCAACTCACTCAGTTTCAATTGACACTGCGTATGGTAAGCGGCGCTGTTGGTTAGCTGCTCGGCGAGCTCTGCTAACCAGACCGGATCCTGAGCTTCAAACATGCAAAAACAGCGTGACCAGTCATTTTTATCTTCAATCGCCTGTAATAAGCTTTCTAAGGAATGGGGCTGGTGACTTTGCGGCTGCTGAACCTGTACATGGCCGTGACCATCGCAGTGATAAACGGGCGCTAAAAACGGATACTGCTGCAAGTGGGCCACCGGATCTTCAATCTCGGCGGTACTGGCAAACCGCGAGTCCATGGCCGAGCGCTGGGCTTGATTAAGCTCACTCAGCATTTGCTCGATCCGCCTGAATAAGGGAGCCCCCAGCTCACAACCGGCAAACCGTAGCTCGGCTTTAAGGGTGGGAAGTAGCTCCAACAGCGCCGCGATTTGCGCACTGGCAGCGGCTTGCCCGGGGTTTTGCTCATTCATATTTTTTCACCCTTAAACGATATTCGGCATAGGGATGGGCCGACACCTGAATCCTGATCCAAGTGTGCGGCTGTTCCACCAGCACATGGTCTCCCTCCGCCTGTTGTTGAGCTTGGTAGCCCTCACCTCCAAGCGAGTAGCCAGCGTCCCCCTCCAGTGAATCGATGGCAATCGAGAATTGATCGCCCGCAAAACCAAGGATGAAGTATTGGTTTTCGTGCTCGCCCCCCACAATATCCTGAACCTGAAAGGGCTGGGCCGGCGACTCGATATTCAGGTAATAGTAATCTCGGCTCAGCCCTTGAACATGACGTAACAGCTGGGTATCGGCGGCCGACAACGGCCAGCTTGCCACGCTAAGTAAGGCCACCAGCAATCCACTGCATAAACAAGCGTTCATGATTTAACTCCCAAATAACACGTATTGTTGCGGCGTTTCAAAAAATTGCAGCGGATTATCACCATCCGGCTGCAGCTGCAGCGCATTGAGGATCCAGTTATCGATGGGTGGCATGTAGTTTTCATCCACGCTCAGCTTCAGCCCGTCCAGCCAAATGCCGACCTCGGGATCTGAAGCATGTTGCAAGATATTTTCAAGCGCCACCGCACTATGCCAATGGGTTTCATCCATAACTATCACCTCACTAATCATACTTTCGCGAAACTTCGCCAGACTGGGGATGACGATGCTGCACATTAAATCCTGCACATTATTCGGCTGAATTTGTTGCCAATCGAGTTGCTCGTTGTAGCGCAGATAGTGACAGAACAGCTGCACAAAGGCAGCCAGTGCCTGTGGCTCCCGAGTTTTACTCAGGATGAAAAAAAACGGTTTGCCGGCTTCGTAGATCAAGGGATTATAAATAAGCTCTTGCGCTTGACCTTGGCTCAGCTTGAGCATGATGCTTTCACATAATGCCGACTCCGCCAGCAACTGAGCCAGTGGTGCCTGCCAAAAGGCGTCTGGCTCCAAGCAATCGTCAATCGTGAGGTTATCACTCAACTCGAAATGCTCGTCCGCTGCAGCATCGGCTTGCTCCGACCCGTATTGATGGCGAAAACACCCCACTGGCTGGCCATCTTTGAGCCATTGCAGCAGCTCGCGGATTGGCTTTAGTTTGGAAGAATATGGCGCACGAAAATGTAACTCGGCTTCAATATCTTTGAGCAGATATGCGGCTTGTTTGAGAAGATTTGCTTGACTCTGTATCAGACTCACCGCGGTTCCTTATTCACTCACGCTCCATGAAACCCTGATTTGGGCTGACTAAAGCCAACGGCGGCCTCAAACACTAATCATAAAGACAGAGCACTAAGCTTGCATTGATTTGACCCCGCAAGCTGCTCACACCAAGCGTCACTGGCCGTTTTAGCTTTGCCAGAGCTGCCGATAGAGAGCTTCAAATTGCGGCAATACTGCCTCTGCAGAATAATGCTGTGCCACTACAGTTTGCCTCGCCCGAGCGCTCAACGCATGCTGTAGCTAAGTGCTATGCTGCCACTCCAGCAAACATTTGACCCCGCAAGCTGCTCAAACCAAGCATCACTGGCGGTTTTAGCTTTGCCTGAGCTGCCGATAGAGAGCTTCAAATTGCGGCAATACTGCCTCTGCAGAATAATGCTGTGCCACGGTTAGCCTCGCCCGAGCGCTCAACGCGTGCTGTAGCTGGGTGCTATGCTGCCACTCCAGCAAACAATCCCGCCATTGGCTGCGCTGAAATTGCTCAAATAGGAAACCATTCACCCGATGTTGGATTAACTGACCCAAGGCGCCCACATTGGTGGCCATCACCGGGATCCCCCGCGCCATGGCTTCGAGCGCCGCTAAGGGTAAACCTTCGTGGCGCGATGGCATGCACAATAAGTCGATATTCGCCCAATGATTGCTCATGGAAGATTTTCGGCCATGAAAGACGAGGTTTGCTAAAGGGGGGAGATTTGCCTGTTCAAACCAGTCGCCTTCCCCATACACCGCAAAATCAAACTGCGGCAGCGCCTTGGCCAAGTCATAGAAACGATCGGGACCTTTCACCTGAGTTAAGCGCCCAACCAAAGCGATGGTCGGGCTGCGATTCACGCTTGCCAGGCTGGCCCTTGCTGCGGGTAACTCAACAAAGTTATTGATGACTTGACAAGACGCCGCCACCCGGCTGGCGATTGACTGGCTCACCGCAATGCGTTGCTGCGACAGCCACGCGCTATAGCGATCAGCAAAATCATACAGCGCTAAACGACCCTGGCAGGCTTCACCCGCATGAAAACTGGACACCAACCTGATGGGCTGAAACAGACGCACCAAGCGAGCAACAATACTGGCCTTGTAGCCATGACTATGCACCACACAAGGCGAATAATCATTCAACGCTCGGCGCAGTGTTCGTATCGAACCATCCAACACCAGCCAAGCCACCTGATGCTGATTAAGCTGGGCCAGCATCGGATGGTCTGGTTGATAGGCGCGCCACAATACCACACAAACCGGATGCCTGCGCTTGGCCAAAGCCTGAGCTAAATTGACCACGTGGCTTTCAATCCCGCCAACCGTTTGGCTGTCGATAAACAGCCAAATCGCCTGAGTTTGCGGGGGAGTATCACTGCTTCGATAAGTTTGCATCGGCGCGACTCAATTAAAAGTTAAAAGTCAGGGTTTGTGTCCCAAACTCAGCCAAGCTCAGCTGCTGCTGAACGCTGCTCACATTTCCCGAAGACAACTGCCATATTTCGGCAATTAACAGCGAAGCATGGGCCGGTACGGTCAATTGCAGCGCCATTTGCGAAGCGCTGATTTGGCCTCGCCATAAACAAGAGCTGTATTCTATGCTGCCACTGTCGGCATTTTTCCAGTGAGTGCAAATATTTAGATAAGCACGCTCGCCTTGCGAATAGGGGTATCGAATGTTCAGCTGCCGCTGCTGCTGATTAACAAAACTAAAACTCTCGGCAACCTGGAGCTGCTCAAGGCTACTCACCACAGGCGCAGGTTCTGGGCTGGGCGCCGGTGGCTCGACGATTGATGGCTGCTCTACTGGTGCAGGTTCAATCGGCGCTGCGGGCTGCTCGTTATTCTGATTATTTGCAGGGGCGCTGTCACCGCCACCACCACAGCCCACCATTAGTAAACTGGTCGCCAAGATTGAGCTATAAAACAGTCGGTTTGTGATTTGTGTAAAGCCTGTCATGTTACTTCCCCTCTTGTTGATAAATTAACTCGCTACGCGCATTTTCTAATAAGTACCAGTCACCACTTTCTAAACCTTCGCTTTGTGCATATTGCAAAAACTGTGGATAGGCATCGGCAACGCTGACTCGCTCGAAGGGATACTGCCAGTTATAGGGCACAATAATCGCCCAGGGCAGGCCATTAGCAGTTTGGTAATAACTGCCCGAAGATGGATTTGAACTGTCATCGAAACTTCCCCAAAGGCTATCGCTGGCTTGGGTACTTGGGCTTTGATTTTTCACATGCACTTCTAAACCACGCGCTGGCGAGTCACTAAAATAGGGCTCGCGGGAATGTTCGGTAGCAAAAATAAAAGGGTCAAACGGCGCACTTGGCAGGCTCGCCAAATCAAGCCCTTCAAGCAAGGGTAAATGCACTTTAAAATGGAGCTGCCCCGCCCCTTCACAATCGCTTTGAGTTTTGTAAAAATCACATTGATTTTGCGGATTAATGTACTGGCGCACATCACTCGCAATAATCGCCACAATCTCATCACTGGCTTCGTCAATTACGCTGTGTGCTTGCAGCTCGCCATTGATTTCAAAACGGATGGTAGCCCTGTCGAGCAAACTTTTAGCGAGGCCCGGAATACGAATGGCAAAACCATTGTGGAAGCTGGCACCCACCGCCCGCACCTCACCCTGCAACTCAATACGGGCGACCTCTGCATTGTTAAAGCTAAGCACTTTGGTTTGCAAATTCACCACTAAATCGTTCAGATCGTAGTCGCCCGCTGCGGGCCAGTTGTCTTCAAAGGCAACCGTGGCATAGCCATCGGCACTGGGGTAGTAACTCACCTGAGTCGCCGCATCCCCCACATAAATTTGATAATCTTCTACCTCTCCGTCCGGCGCCCCGCCGGTGGCTTGCACCCCAGCGACCGAGCTAACTCTAAAACGAGCCCAACGCTCGCCACTGGTATAGCCTTCGGGGATAGAGACCAACAAAGACTGAACACCGGGATCCACCGCTTGGTCATTCAAGATCTGCTCTTGAGCGTCAAATACACCGTTCCCATTGAGATCGATCCAGCCATTCAAATAGCCTTCGCCAGAACTATCCACTTGCAGTACAAAATCTAAACCCACCTGCAAAGCGGTAACAAAGGCGATGCCGTCTTCATCATCCAACAAACGAGAACTGTCATCGCTGGCCGGATAAACATAGGCATCCATTTCCCCATCCACCCGCTGACCGAGGCGAATGCCGTCAGCCACCAACTGGTGTCTGGCGCCGTTTTCGGCCAAACGGGTGCCAAAACTTGACGGTGCATCGCCAAAGTCGATGTTGGCATCATCTTCCGCGACAATTGGTGCGATGGCGCAACGCGCACCATCGTTATTACTCGAAGCGGGGCCCTGGGCATATCGCAGTGCGGTAGGCTGTGCTGCACTAATGTCGATTTGAAAAATTAAACCATCACTATTACGGCTAATGTAGAGATTACCGTCTACATCAAAATACACCGCGCCAAAGGTGCCAGTTTGGCCGACCGTTGCTAACGACTGGCTGCTACCATCGTTGGGATCAATCCGCCATAACACCCCCTTATTATCAACGCTATACAGCATGCCGTTGTCGGGATGAAAGGCCATATCAAAGATCCGCAGGTTTAGCGCGGCCCCATCAACGATCCGTTGCATATTCAAATAGTCAGCCTCATTGGGGGCTAAAGACACCCGGTACAGACCACGATCCCCCCCACTGCGATACAAATAGTGGGCGTTTTCATCCACCGCCACATCTCCCACATAAAAATTCACCTGACTATCGATGCCATTCCAATTCAGACTGAGCGGCTGCAGCTGATAGTCGTCACCAATTTTGGCCAGCGTTTGATGTTGGTAACTCCAGGCGTAGAGGTGATCGTCATGCAGGTTAAAACCGATAGCGTTTAGTTTGCCGCTGGTCCCCATATCAGAAGAGAGGGTTTGGTAATGACCAGTGGCTAAATTCACACCAAAGAGCTGTGCAACGTTTTGCTGCACTAAAAATGCCTGCGTCGGGCAAGTTGAGAATGCCGCCCCATAGCTACTCATTGGTGAGCAGAGCAAGGCCAAGGCGAGAGGTTTCCAAGGTTTCATAATCCATCCTGTCTGTGCTGAGTGAGATACCGATAGCCCTTGGATAGCAAAAGCCAAGCCAGATCCATAATGACCTGATTTAACTAGATATTACTCGGATTTATAAAACAATATTCAGTTAGCCTGAAGGTAGATTCGCAAACTGCAAAAACCAGCATAGCTGAAACTTGCTTGGCCATTTGACGACGATTTAAGCGGAATTAAACAGCCAAACCAAGCTTAAGTCGAGTCCAAGCGTTAAGCCTTATAGACCCAAATTAACACTGAGGCCTTCCTTAAGCCTTAAGCGCTAGAAGCTAGAAGTTAGAAGTTAGAAGTTAGAAGTTAGAATTAAACGTGGGGCTTCCCTGAACCCTAAACCTTAGACCTTGGGCGCTGGCAACTAAAATAAAAGTGGGGACTCCTTGAGTCTGAGCCTTAAGCGCTAGAAGGTAGAATTAAATATGGGGACTTCCTTGGGCCTTAAACCTAAGACCTTAGGCGCAGAAAGCTAGAGTTGAGAATAGGGCCTTAATACCAATCTAATTCATTATGTGAGCAAGTTATGGCGCAGAATAAATCTGCCAATAACGAGCAATGAAGCGCAGTCACCCGTGACTATAATTACCATATACATCCATCGCTTAGCGGTAATTTAGGCGAGTAAGAATGAATAGATAATTCCTTAGATTGGTATAAGCCTTCGACATTGCGGCCCCATGAGCGAGCCGCAGAATTGAACCATCAAGCTTTATTAAAATACCATCGAGGCTTAAAGCTCGGCCTCATCCCAAGTCTGTTTTTTACGGTAAATGGTGGATGGACTCACATCTAACAGCTCTGCGGCTTTGGGGATATTGCCATCACAATGAGCGATGGCATGCTCAATCGCCTCTTTTTCGGTGATCCACAGCGGCTGTATTTGGTACTGGCTGCCATGATTGCTCGATGGTTCACTGGTCGCCACTTCCTCCGCATGGCGACCATCGGCACCAATCGCGCCTTCCGGAATTAATTGATTCAGCGGCGGCGGCAACTGGCTGGCTAATACTTCTTTACCATCGTGCAATACGCAAATATTGCGGATCACATTTTGTAGCTGCCGAACATTACCCGGCCAATCATAATTGCTGATGATGGTCGCGCTTAAGCTGGAAAAACGTCGAAATTGCTTGCCTTCTTCCTTGGCATAGCGGCGCAAAAACTGTTGCGCAATAGCTGGTACATCCAGACCCCGGTCACGCAGTGGCGGTAAGTGGATCGGCACCACATATAAACGGTAATACAAATCTTCCCGAAACCGACCCGCTTGCACCTCTTCCCAGGGATCGCGATTGGTCGCACACAAGAAGCGCACATCAACCTGCTCTTCCTGACTGCCACCCACTTTTTGAAAACGACCGGTCTGCACAAATCTTAATAACTTGGTTTGCAGATCCATGTCCATTTCACCGATTTCATCGAGAAACAGGGTGCCACCATTAGCCTGCGCAGCTGCCCCTTGCCGGGCCGAAGAGGCACCAGTAAAAGCACCTTTCACATGACCGAAGATCTCGCTTTCCATGAGATCTTTAGGAATAGCACCGCAATTAAGGGCAATAAAAGGTTTATCGGCCCGCTGTCCCTGTTGATGGATGGCCTCGGCGCAAACCTCTTTACCGGTGCCACTTTCGCCAGTAATAAACACCGTTGCCTTACTGGCGGCCACCGCTTCAATCATTCGATAGACATTCTGCATCGCCAAGCTGCCACCAATAAAGCCATGGAAACGCTCACGCCCAGCGTCCGCCTGATAGTCCTCGACTAAGGATTTTAGTTTATGTAATTTCAGCGCATTGTTTACCGTTACCCGCAAGCGACTGGCGTCGAAGGGTTTTTCGATAAAGTCCACCACCCCCAAACGCATCGAATCGACCGCCACATCGACCGAGCCGTAGGCGGTAATAATAATCACCGAAGTTGGCAGGCTGCGCTCTACCATCCATTCTAAAACCTGCATGCCACTCATATCGGGAAGATTGAGGTCAAGCAACATGACCTGCACCGATTGCTTAGAAAGAAATTCGATAGCTGCACCACCAGTGGCGACTCGTTCAAGTTTAAGCTCGTCTTTACTGAGATAAGCCTGATAGGTGGCGGCCAGTGTGGCACTGTCTTCCACCAACAAAACCGAGGCTTTCATATCACTTCCCATGTACCGTCCTCAACTTGCTAAGTTTTGTTCATATTGTTTAATCGCATTCATGGTTGCGCCAAGCACCGCATCAAGCTCGGCGACAGGCGCTTTTAAACTTGCCGCATCGCCGGCCTTGGCGGCCAATTCAATAGCTAATGCTAACTGGCGTACTTTTTCTCCACCAAAGGTTGCGAGGTTGCCCTTCATGGTATGTGCCGCCAGCGCCAACTGCTCAAACTGCTGTCCGGCAAACGCCTCTTTAATGGCAAGCGCTTGCTGCTCGGTTTCCTGATAGAGCAGCGACAACATCACAGGCAAAGCCTCCATCCCCGCATCTTTAACCAGTTGATCCAAAACCTTAAAATCGATCATTGGCAAAATAGGATCGCTCTCAGGCTGAAGCGCAGTATCGCTTTGCTGGTCTTGATTTAATAATGCAAGGGGCTGCTCCACCGTGCACGCAGAAGGCTTAACCTTATCCGCTTCGAGCTTTGAAGCATGAAACCATTGGATTAGTTTAGCCCGAAGTAAGGCAATGTCGATAGGCTTAGTGATAAAATCATTCATACCTGCGCTAAAACAAGCTTGTTTGTCTTCGGCAAAGGCATTGGCGGTCATCGCAATAATCGGTGTATTTTGGTTGAGTCCAGCGTGATTACGAATCTCCCGCGTTGCACTAACACCATCCATCACCGGCATTGCCATATCCATTAAAATCACATCGAAGTGCTGCTGTTGGCATCGCTCTACCGCTAATTGACCATTTTCAGCACAATCAAGTTGCTGCACCACATCTTTGAGCACTTGGCTTACCACGGTGCGGTTCATCGCGCTATCTTCCACTAACAAGACTCTGGCGGTGAGTGCATCTAAATGCTGGTGCGGATCCAATACATCTTCGAGCTGAACCGCAGGCGCCGCGCGACCTTTGAAAGGAAACTCAACACAAAAAGTGGTGCCCTCCCCAAGCTGACTTTCCACGGAGATCTGCCCGCCCATTTTCTCAACCAACTGTAAGCTAATCGCCAACCCCAATCCAGTTCCCGAATAACGCTTGGTTGAACCACTCTCTACTTGATAAAACTCTTCAAACAAACGTGCTTTGTCTTCGTCACTAATCCCGATCCCAGTATCTTTTACCTGCAATACTAAGCCCTTATGCTGGCTGCGGTGTAAAGCCAGACTCACCCCGCCTTGCTGGGTGAATTTAATCGCGTTACCCATTAAGTTAAATACAATTTGACGAAAACGCAGGGGTTCACCGAAGTATTCCGACATAACCTGTGAGTCAACATCGAGTTTAAAGCTGAGAGATTTTTGTGCCGCGGTGGTACTAAACAATTTAACGATGCTTTGCAGCACCTTCACCGGAGAAAACCATTCGTTATTGAAGTCTAATTGGCCCGCTTCAATTTTGGAGAAATCTAAGACATTGTTCACTAAGGCCATCAGAGTATGGCCAGCTTCATGACCAACATCCACGAAACTTTGCTGTTCCGCACTCAACTCTGTTTCCTTCAAGATCTGATACATATTGATAATAGCATTCAAAGGAGTGCGAATTTCGTGACTCATGCTTGCTAAAAAACGGCTCTTGGCAAGGCTGGCAGCTTCGGCATCGTGTTTCGCTCTTTCCAGAGACTGTTCAACCGCTTTTTGTTCACTCAGATCGGTAAAATGTGCGACATAATGGCTTGGTTTTCCTTGGCTATCTTTGACTGAGGATATGCTTAACCACTCTGGTAATAATTCACCATTTTTACGTCGATTGACAATTTCACCAGACCACTCTCCCTGTTCGCGGATCCCCTGCCACATCTGTTCAAAGAAAGCCTTGTCATGCTGACCAGAGCTTAATAAAGAAGGTTGTTGTCCAATCGCTTCCTCGGCCGAATAACCGGTAATATGAGTAAAAGCTTTATTCACGCGAACAATCTTAGAGTACCGATCGGTCATAAATATCGCTTCATTAGCATCGAAGGCACACGCGGCCAGTTGCAACTCTTGCTCAGTCCGTTTCTTGTCGGAAATATCCCGCATAAAGGCAGTAAAAATAGTGTTATCGCCCAGCTCCACCGCACTGATGGTCAACTCAGCCAAAAACTCATGTCCCTCTTTATGCAAGGCTGGCAACTCTAAACGCTGGCCAAGTACTGGCGCTTCACCGCTTTCTCGAAAATGCTGCATACCCTTGCGATGCGCCTCACGAAAAGCCTTCGGTACAATAAATTCCGCCAGCTCTTGGCCAAGCATCTCATCACGGCTATAGCCAAACATCCGCTCGGCACTCTGGCTAAATTCCAGCACGTAACCATAGCGGTCGGTGGTGATCACTGCGTCCATCGCCGAGGCGATGGTCGCGCTTAGCATCGACTGATTCTTCTCTAATTCCAAGGCCAGTTGCTGCTGCACATTAATAGCTTGCTTAAACTCAAGATGAGATTGCTCCAAGGCTGCCGACATCTTATTGAAGGCACTGGCAACTTCAGAAATCTCATCATGACCTTTGACCGCCAATTGAAAACCTGGCCCCACCTGAGCAATGGTTTTTGCGGCATCCCGTAAGCCACCCAACTGGCGCGTTAAATAGGTCCCCAACAAAAAGGAAAATAACGCCACTAACGCAATTTCCAATACCGCAATGCCAACCCCAAATGAACTCGCTTCACTAATCAAACCATGCAGACCATGGTCATAAATGCCCACATCAATTTCACCGTATAAGTGATTGGCGGCCATGACTTCAATGTGAGTATTAAATACCTTGTGGACATGGTCTCCCAGTTCAGGATTATTGGCTGGGTCTTCATTGGGATCGGCCCCCGACTGAGCCAAAACGCGCTGCTGCTCATCGCGAATAATCACATAGGCCACATCACTCTGCGAAGCGAATTCTGAGGCAAGGCTATCGAGGGTAGCGATATCTGTGGTGATCAGCGCATTTTTAGTACTTGAGGCGAACAAAGTGGACATCATTCGCCCATGTTGTTCAACTTGCATCTCATTGGAGTCGTAGAGCCAACCAATGCTGCTATATACCAAAATCGCTAATAGCACTGATTCGATTAAGGCGACCCCTAATACGGTTTTTGCTTTAAAGCTCAATGCCATCGCAATTTTATTCCTCAAGTCACGCTATTTAGTGATAGGGGTTCCAATATTTAGTTGGCGTACGTCATCCCAATCTTGGTCCTTAGCACTGACAAAACCGTCGATATTCAATTCGGCGAGTAAGAGTTGATCATCCGGTTGTTCAGCGAGCCCTATCAGCGCTTGCTGTACTGCGGAACTGACCGCCGGAGCCACTCGCGGATGAACAGCGATGGCGTGGGGAGTAAAACCAGCTGACGTCCAAAGGATCCTCAACTGTTTTGAAATTTCTGGATCGATGCTGGCAAAGGTTCGAGGAATACCGCCACCTGCCGGATATAAACCCGCAGCAACCGCCCGATAAACCGAATCGTGAGAGCCCACATACTTCGACTTGAAGTCTAATTGTTGTTGAGCTAAATAACCTCTTATCACCACACTGGCAGCGAAAGCTTGCGGTGCAGGGAAAGCCAAGGAGTCGCCCGATAATTGCGCAATATTTTGGATCTCACTATCGGCCCTCACCACCAGGATCCCCTGCAGCGTTTTATCCTTTGATTTAGCCAAGGCTTGATAACCAGGATTGGCTGAAAACACCTGATAATGGTAGGGATTCATATAAGCAAAATCATAGTCGCCGTTAGCTAAGCGTTGCTCAAATTCAGGAATGCTCGGCGCGGTTTTAAACGTTAAGGGATAGCCACTGGCAAGACTCACCGCATCCAGCAACGGCCCCCATTGCTCTACCAAACGAGTCGCTGATTGCTGCGGCACAATACCAAAAGAGTAAGTTTTTTGTACCGCTTGTGCATTTAAAGAAAACAGCACAACTAACAGCAGACACAGTAATAATAGGGTCGCTTTAAGCTGAACCTTACGTTGTGCCCAGTACCGTTTTCCCTTTAACACTAAGGGTTTTTCTGCTGGCTTTTGCTTGGTCAAGTTTTCCGTCACTCCATCGACGATTTGTATATTCGAAAACATATCACACCCTTATTGAAAGTAGTTGAGAATTAACAAGAAATCTTCTTAGATATTGACTAAATCGAGGGAATAATATGGTAATTCGTGAGGACTCTCTCAATAACTCGGCTTTTAAACTCGGATTAAAGCGATCGTTCATCACAACCCCCAATAAGCGCACATCTTCTAGCTTTAAATCGTTCACTGCGGTTTGAAATGCTGGCCGGGCGGTCACCCCAGCCAACACCGTTAAAATGCAGGCATCACTGGCCGCTAAAGCGCGTTGCGCCGAAACATTACCGCCGTTGTTTTGATTGATCGCCGAGGTGTCAATCAAGATCAATTGATAGTCTTGCTTCCAAGCTTCAATCTGTTGTTCGATATACCCCGGCTCTTTGAGTTTAAGTAATGAGGCCTTATCCAGAGGAGCTGGCAAATAATCCACCAGCGAAGATGGGTCTTTCACCACTCCTTTCACTTCACCTCGGTCCCAACCCAAGTCAAATAAGGGGCAATCGAAGCGCCGTGGATGATGTAAATTAAAGTCCACCACTAATACCGAACGCCCTGCGCCTGCGGCGCGTTTAGCGATGGCATCCACCAACGTTGATACGCCCTCTCCAGGTTGGGCAGCACTCACTCCGATGCAACTATTTTGATGATTCGGTAGTCGTTGATAGACCCGCTCTAGTTCTTGATAAGTTGAAGGTAATGCAATCATAGGAACCCCAATAATGCGCTCACAGAAATCAGTCTAAAGACATCTTCTAGCCCTTGACGCGCTTTTACCCAGCCACTTTCGGCACGCGATGGAATATATACGGTGTCTCCTGCACGGATCACCGGTAACAGGCTGAAATCACCCGTTTTAGAAAATTCGAGCAAGTCAAAAGTTCGCGCCTGATCCTTACAACAAGATAGGTTCACCACGGTGATTTTTTGCGGATAGCCCTCGCTATCAATCCCACCCGCTTCGGCTAACAGGTCTAATAAGGTCATCTCATCATTAAAGCGGTAACGACCCGGCTTACTAACGGAACCTAATACCCGTACCGTGCGCTCCTTCTTTTCAGACAACCAATTGCGGTTTTTTTCTGGAATATAAATCGAATCACCAGGAACCACCTTGGGTAATATCGACTCATCGCCCGTTTCGAAGTACAAAGCTAAATCGAGTTTCGATACCGACGCATGTTTACCATTACGATGACTAATCCGTACATTACTAATATCAGCCTGCTCTGAAGGACCATCGGCGGCGGCAAGAATGTCTAAAAAGTGCATACTCGGGTCAAAACGATAGCGGCCAGGTGCCACCACTTGACCAAATACATAGATTGAATCTTCCGAACTTTGGCGCACCCACTGCGATTTATTATCACTTGGGTCATCGGGTAGTTGCGGCACCATAATAGTAGTGCCAGCCACGATCCGCGGCATCTGTTGATTGTTTATCTCGCCATTAAGGTAGGCGTTTAAATTAAAGTTAACCGAGCGGGTCGTGCCACCAGCATCACTGAATAATACGGTGATTTTGGCCATGTCTGCGTTTGGTTTTGGGCCGCCGGCATGTGCCAAAAGATCCATCAGATTCATTTCGTCAGCCCACTCAAAACGACCGGGCCGATTAACTTCGCCCATCACTTTTACCGCTTGGTTCGGTGACACCTTGGTCCATGATTTTTCATTTAAATCGGTTTTTTCGGGCACAAAAATCGCGTCACCCGCCATGATTCTAGGCAACTGAGCACTGCGACCTTCGGTAAAAGACTGCAAATCAAAACGTTCTACCGCGCCACTGCTACGAATAATTCGAATTTGTCGGGTTTCGGCAAAGCGACTCGGCCCACCGGCATTCGCTAATACATCTAAGAACCCCGCCGCTTGATTGCCTTCGTAGGCACCAGGTTTGAACACTTCCCCCATCACATACACCGTATTCGCGCCCGCTTTAATCTCCTCTTCCTGCTTCGGTACAAAAATGGTGGTGCCCGCAGTTAAGCTCAGCAACAAATCGTTATCGCCGGTATCCAGATAGCGTTTCAGATTAAATAACTTAGGTTCTCCGTCAATAATCACCCGAATTTGCTCTACGCTGGCATAACGAGTCACCCCGCCAGCGCGCATTAACATATCCACTAAATTAGCTGAACTTTTATAAGAAAAACTCCCTGGATTATAAACCTCGCCAAATACTTTAACCGCGGTGCGGTCTTCAGCGGCATCACCATTGTCGTTCAAACTATTCGGATCAAAATCCACCGCCACATTGCCAATTTTCGGCGATGCAGGAACAAATAATACATCGAGCGAATGCAAGCGAGGCAACGCAGCCAAATCGCCCGAATCGAGATATTGTTTGTAGTTAAATACCTGCGGCTGACTAAAACTAGCCCGGCGGAGTTGCAAGCGATCTAGCTGAGCACCAGCCCGTAAGCCACCAGCCGCTTGAATCGCCATCTGCACCCCAGCGCCTTCAGCAAGAACCACTTCACCTGGTTTATCAACAAAGCCCAATACACTAATCCGAATTCGACGCTCCTGTAGCAATACTCGCAAACCAGCCAAATCTCGGTAAGCGTTGGACAATTCTCGCTTAATTTTTTGTTGCATTTGTGCTTCGGTAAAACCGGACACCATGATTGGTCCCACTTCAGGCAGTATCAACCGACCATTGCGATCCACCTCAAAACGTTTGTCTAGGGAGGTTTCGCCCGGGAGAACAATTCGAACCACATCGCCAGGTTGTACTTGAGGATTGGCAGCATTGGCTTCGAATATCATGAACATATTGATCACTAAACCAATGAGCATCCAAGCGGGAAATGGAATTTTGCTAATTTTCATAATGCGATTCCTTATTCTGCGGCAGCAAAACGCGGCATGGCGTTGCTAGGATAGGAGTCAATCAGACTCACGGTGACACGTCGGTTAGAATGGCGAACCTCATCGCTATCGCCAGTAAAGTAGGGCTGAGAATCGGCGGCGGCTTGTAGCTTAATCAACGATTGCGGCATGCCTAACTCCACCATGTAGTCGGCCACTCGTTGCGCTCGTGCCAAAGACAAATCTTGCTTATAAGCCTGATCGCCCTTGCTATCACTGTGTCCGGTGATCATCAGCGATAACTTGCTAGCAACAATGATTGGCGTTAAACGGCTGAGCTGATCGCGATAAGCTGGTGTAAGTTCGCTGGAATCGAAGGCAAACTGGTTGTTACTGTTTAGCGCATCACTAATGCTCACCATGAGCCGCGATGACTGGATCTGCCCAAAACTATCAGTTTGACAAGCGCCACTTTGTAAGACTCGGTCGAGCCGCTGCTCTAACATTGCGAGAAAATGCTGCTGTATTTCTAAGTCATTGGCGGCATCTAGGGTTAAACCACCTTCCAGTTCCCGAATGATCCGTTGTTGCTGACTGCGCGCCTGTGCCACTGAGGCTGGGAAACACAGTTCAGCACCTTCCAAAACCAGTAAGTCGAGCTGGTGTTTGGTCAGTATTGACTCAAACTGCAAGCCGTGTTCCGGACCAATTTCACTCTGCTGGAGACTGCCGCTACTACCATCTAACCAAGCTAAAATACTCAACTGGTGCTCAGCAAAACCGCCTCGACCCTGCTTTGGCCAAGAACTACAACCCGAGCCAATCAATAACAACAGACCTATCACAATACAACGCATGGCAGACTCCTTGAGTTTCAATTAAGCAGCTATCGACGACAATGATTGGTGCACGCTGGCGCTTGACGGTAAGGTATCAAACATGGTGATAATTTGATTAACTCTTAGCATCAGCAATAAATCGCGAGGTTGTTGCTGAGCACCACAAATAATCAAATGTCCGCCTGCGGCATGAATCCGCTTAAACATAAATACCAAGGCGCCAATACCAGAAGCATCCAATTGGCTGACTTGAGTCATATTCACCACAATGACCTTGTTGGCCGAACTCTGACAAAGATCTTCAAAGACATGTTTATATTGGCCACATGAGCTGGCGTCTAAGGCACCTACGATGGATGCGGTAATATCACCTTGAACGGAAGTTGTTAGTTGCATATTCATAATTAGCTCCACAAAACATTTGTTCTCGACGGATTTATTGCCAATATCATGCCAATGAATATATAGCTTTAAATATCAATTAATTACATAAAAACAGAGACCATAAACAAAGGGTTTTCAGAAGCAAAATCGCAGCTTTTGCAATATGCAAAAGCTGCGCTTAGGGATTCTTTGCTTGGAGCAAACACTGAGGGCTAATCTGGCTCAACAAACATGCCAAAAACCAGTGGAGATCATATTGCAACATCCAGCAGAGTTAAGCAGTGAACTTTTGTTTTGCTGGTAATTGTTGCGCACTAATAAAAGGGATGGCCGAATGCTAAGCAAATAAAATACGGCTCGTGCCAAGAACGAATCAAAATAGCAATGCTGCTCTTGTTCGTACCTCACGATTGTTTTTATATTTAATTTACCGTAGTTGTTATTTTATTGTTGTTTTTGTTATCCTTTTATTTACTTCTGAACAAACTCACGATTCGAGCAAGCTGCTTCATCTCTCCCTGAGCAACGGCCTGTTTTTATTGGGTACACAGCTGCAATCACTAGTCGAAGAAAGATATAACTTTTAGCACAAATTGACTTCAAGTTATGGCATGCATTATGCTCTGCGAAATTTTTGCGCGGTAGCTACTGGGTAATAAAGCTTATTTATTTTAGGAATCAACAAAATGGAATTAATAGAGTCATTTTTTGGAGTCATTGGTGACCTCACTTGGGGATGGGCACTTATCCCGTTTCTGGTGATCTTAGGTTTGTTTTTCACCTTGGTCACAGGATTTGTTCAATTTAGATTTTTTGGGCGGATGTTCCACGTTCTTTTAAACAAAAACCAAACCGCTGGCAAAAATGCGATTTCTGGTCGTGAAGCGCTACTACTCTCTGTGGGTGGCCGCGTGGGGGGTGGTAATATCGCTGGCGTTGCGGTTGCTATCACTTTAGGCGGACCGGGTGCGGTATTCTGGATGTGGGCCATTGCGCTGGTAGGAATGGCGACCAGTCTGATCGAATGTTCACTCGCTCAGCTTTACAAACGTAAAGAAGGCAACGCCTTTCGTGGCGGCCCCGCTCGCACCATCATTCATGGCCTTGGAGAGGATTACAAATGGCTGGCCTATGTTTATGCCGTTTGTTTAATCGCATCATTTGCAATCGGATTTAATGCTTTCCAAGGCAACACTGTGGCCGGTGCTGCGCAAGACAGTATGGGCATTGACCGTATGTGGAGTGGCATTGTTCTGGCTGTTATCACTGGTTTCATCGTTTACGGTGGGATTAAACGTATCGCAAAAGTAGCAGATGTGATTGTGCCTATCATGGCCGTTGGGTATGTGGCGATGGCACTGATTGTTATCCTGCTCAACATTACTGAAATTCCAAGTGTTATCTATTCAATTGTATCCAATGCTTTTGGTTTTGAAGAAGCGGTTGGTGGCGGTATGGGCGCAGCGCTGGCACAAGGGCTACGCCGCGGTCTGTTCTCTAACGAAGCAGGTCTTGGTTCTGCACCAAACGTTGCCGCTACGGCCGATGTAACCCACCCGATCAGTCAGGGGATTACTCAATCACTTTCAGTATTTATTGATACGATATTAATCTGTAGTTGTACTGCATTCATCATCTTACTTGGTGATGTTTATGTACCTGGTGCTGCCAATATCGACGGAGTGGTGTTGACTCAGCAATCGCTAGTCTCTCATGTCGGTGAATGGGCCAAGTATTACCTAACCGCTGCGATTTTACTGTTTTCAATCAGTTCGATTATCTACAACTACTACCTTGGTGAGAACGCAATCACCTTTATGTCGAAGAGTAAAGCTGCGCTGCATTCACTACGTATGTTTGTGGTTGCGATGGTATTTCTCGGTGCCGTTGCGCCAGCAGCAACATCGGTGTTTTTCTTCTCCGATCCGATGATGGGTGTTTTGGCAATTGTGAATTTATTAGCGCTGCTGATGTTATTCCCGACCATTACCCGTTTATTAAATGACTACAAAGCACAATTAAAGGCAGGCATAGAACACCCTGTATTTGATCCTGCCAAGTTCTCAGACCTAGATATCGATCACAAAGCTTGGGATAAAGCCCGCTTGAAGACTGACGCTTAAACCCGAGAGAGCTGAAGCAACGAAACGCTCAACTCGAGATATCGAGTCACAAACTTTCGGAAAAATACTATTTGGTATTTTCATGGACATGGTTCATTTCGTCTGATGGCTATCTTCGATAGCTTTAAATGAACCATGTTCTGAAGCTTCAATTTCCAGATTAATGAGCGCTGTATCTCTAAAACCGCGCCGCTTGGAACTATCTGCGGACAATAAAGTTTGCTCGTTTACAATAAATTTTAATCATTGTTGCTTTAAACAAACTGTTGGGCATCCATGGTCTATCCCAGTCCTGCCCCGTTCAGTGTTAGCAACGGGGTAAAAGCTTTCGCCTACGGCGACATCATTAAGCTTCAACGAGCAAAGCTTAGCTAAGCAAAAAGAAAACTCGCCCTGCATCTTCTTAAACCCTGCGTTGCTTATTCTCAAGGGCGTTGAAGTAAACACTACGCTCAAACAGACTTCAACTTTGCTCCCTTGTTCATTTGCGCTACTCGGCGAAGATGATGGGGTTTAAAAGCGTAATCTTGGCTATCGAGAGTATGAAAGATTTTTGTTTTTAGAATGGGGGTCTAGTTTATTTCTGTTTAAGATCAGAGATTTATTAGATAGTTGTTGTAACGTTATAGAAAGACAGCGATAGTAGCTAGATGAACGAAGGACTAACAGTCTAACCTCAATGTTAATAGATTTAATACTATAGGTTATTGAATAATGAACAAGGATAGCTCAGAGAAATTCGATAGGGAATACTTCTCTAACTACGCAAAACAAAAGAAAGAAATATGTGATTTGCTGATTGGGGACGCCTCCACACCAAGAGCCGTTATAGTTGTGGCAGAGAACGGGTTAGGAACAGGCGAGCTTATTGAGGACCATTTATACCCTGAAGAACCCTATAAAATGAAAGTAATAAATGACATCGATAGCCTAGAGTGTGTCAAAACGGCTGAAAATGAAATAGCAATAATAAATGAAAATAAGGAGCGCCGTAATAGTTCAAAACGAAATTCAAAATACACTATCGCTGCTTCTATTTTAAGTGTGTTTACAATCATTTTGGACTTTATAATTGATAAAGGGTTTTTAAATAACTTAATTACATCTGAAAAGGCCAGGATATATGTAATTGATAGCTTAGGTTTACTATTTGAACTTTTATTTTTTTTTATTGTGTTTATTGCTATTAAGTGGCTAACCTCATCATTCTGGACTCGTAGAAAAACAAAAAAATTAATTAAAAAATACTTTGTTAATGATATTAACAAGGAAAGTGAAAAAGAAATAATCAATAGCGAGGAAATAGATTTAAAAACAATAGACGTTATAAAATCGTCTGCCGTAGCAATTTACATTGATAACTTATCTAAAGATAAAGAATTTACCATTTACATTAAGAGCATTAAACCTAATTTATTTTTTGAAATATCTAAGTATATATGCTGCAGTAAAATAATATCTGTAGCGTATTATGAACGCTCAGAAACAACCGCAGACCTTTATTATAAAAGAATAATAGAGCATTACGATGATTTTAAAAGCAACAATACTATTGTTGGGTGTTTTTTTCAACCGCCACTTAACCCTGACCAAATAGAGGATACGATGCAACGTCTAGGTGTCTTAAACCCTAGGGCTCTTACTTTACTGAGAACATCTCACTCCAAATATGAAGCTTTGAAATATAATTTTTCTGAGTATATAAATGAAATTAACATGGGAAGTAAAAATAGCTCTCCTTCAAATTTCGAACTGTTTAATGTAAACATACTTGGTAAAACTTGGCTCGATGAGTGGGTTATGCAAGATCAACTCTCTGAAGAAAGGAATTTATGGAAGGTAGCTGTTTTACTATCTCAAATGCTTGTTGTATTAGTTGGACGTTGTGACATCGTCTCCTTGAGAGAATATGTATATAATAAGGTTGGTTGTACACCGCCAAAGAACAAAAGCCTTCGAGATGAAATCAAGGGTTCTCCTCACATCTATTTAACCAAAGGCGGCTCTCAGTATCGTGTTCAAGAGTATGTTCGTCCTCACTATTTAAAAGCAAAATCAGAAATTCCTTATGAACACAATGAACTACTTTATGATGAGCCATATAATTTTTTAAACTATATTGTAAAAAATCATGTTTCAAAATATAAAAAATTAAAAGAGCAAGTTTTTCACAAAACAACTGCTGATAATTTATTACCTATACTTAAATCCTTGTCAAATGGTTTTCTACGGGATGATAATAGATTAAGTATAACTGAAGAGTTACATGAAAAAGTTGATTATACTTCATTTATAATAGGTGAAATATTATCGTATGGTGCAATAGCTTTTCATAATCTTTATCAAAGAGGGGAGAGAAAAGCAGCCATACTAGCTTGTGATCTCGCTCTCTGTTCTTTCCCCCTTAGCGGAGGCGAAGAGGAAGAAGAGAATGATATTGAATCAATATATTGGTACAACCTAAAAGCTGCTATTCATACAGTACCAGGCAGATATGAAGATGCAGCTCAAGCATTGTTTTGGGCCAATAAAGCTCGTGAAATTTTCAAAAATGTAAATCCCCAAAAGCTTGACTACAAAAAGCAACGCAGCTTTGTAACTATTTGTTCGACATTGGTTGAAAGCTTTATTATGGGCGATGGAAGAGATGAGCGAGATGCTCTCCTTGCTCGCACATTTATACAGTTCTCATTAGAGAAAACCGAACAATTTCTTTGTGAAAATGAGTATGATGAAATATTGTTGTCAGCTTACTTAAATCAATTGATGACTTTATACAAAGCGTCTAGTTCAGTTCACCATTACGGTTCAATATTTGATGATGCATATATTAATCTTAATTCGTATGGCATTAGTCAAAAAAATATACATAAATTTAAAAATAATCTTGACCTCTCAATTTCCTTACTAATTTTTTTTGGCAGAAGGCTTAACAAGTCAGCATACAAGAAAACAGTTGAGAATTATTTACCTAGTTATATTGGGTTGGTTGATTTTGCGTCAGACTTACAGAAAGAATATCCTCAGTCATCTCGTTGTTTATATACGTTATGGTGGGTACATAAATCAATGGCTTTTCATTGCAAAAGAGATAGCGAGAGCCTTCTAGATTCTATGGAGTTACATCTTAACTTCTACGAAAAAAAGCGTAGTTTAGTTGGCGCTCATCATCAAATATCACCTCAGCTAATATTTTATATTTTTGACCGAATTAAAGATGCCGTTGAGATTGAATTAAAAGTAAAATCTGAAAGTGTGACTAATTCAGATTTTATTGTCCGAACTATCGCACCCTTTAATATAAGTAGAATCGATGGTCTATATAAAAAGTATTTCCCAATATTAACGGAACATCTAAAAGACAAGCTTTATGGAGAGACAACCATCAAAGAGTTGGATTCTGATATAGAAAAAATAGAATCATTCTTAACCAAAGATGAATTACTTACAGGTGAGAGCAAAGCCAATATGGAACCGATCATTCCATTAAGTCAGATGTCAAGGCTGCGGAGAATCCGAAAAACACTTAAACCAGAAAAAAATAAAGAATCTAAAATTGCCTCTTCGAATAAAGAGTTAATTCGAGTCCGATTTTTCCGTAAGAGAATTAATTTTAGCTTCAAGTTGTGGGCTTGCAATCCTGAGATTAATAAAGAGTTGTATTTTTTAGATGTAATAAATTTACTGGCCAATGGATTTGGAAAACCAAATGGAAGCTCTCGATTGCAAGATAGTCAGTTAGAATTATTGAATGCAAAGAAAAATATTCAATTGGCAGATATGTATCCGGCATTACAGAGCATAGTCCCTCGTAAAGGAAAACTAACAACGGGTGACTTATTGGTTGGTAAAATTATTGGATTTAACCATCTTGGATTTGTTTTTATGTCAGGTAAACGGCATAAAATACTAGTTCCATGTATCAGGCCACAATTGGCAACCTCCTCTAGCAATGTTCACCCTTGTATATTGGCTTCCCCTTTATTAGAAGGGGTTGTCATTAATTCAGAAAGGCATGGTTTAGATTTGTCAGCATATTGTAGAAACGAACACTATCACTTGATGCAGATCATTGCTTGTCAACATGAAACTTCTGGCGGTTTCGAGAAAGAAGTATTTCGTATCAAAGAATCCTCTATGAGTTTTCTCGGCTTGGGCGAACAAGAAATAGAAGAGTCTCTTTCTGGTATCGACTATATAGCAACAATGCGTGGAGAAAACTTTGTAGAGAATGTAGTCACTAGTATGTTTGCACCATTCAAGATGGTTAGACCAATTTTCTCTAAAAATATGATGTTAACTGGTTCTAAGTCTATTATGGTATGTCGCTTGAACGATCGGTTTCATCCATTCTATATACAAAAGCATGTTAGCCTATCAATTCGATCCGCATTGGGGTTAACTAAATGTATATTTATTCGTTCAGATGCTACAGATGAATCAAATATTAGGATAATAGAAAAAGTACTTCAAACACCGTTGCGACGAGATGAAGATGGAAATCTAGTTATATATGCAGATGAGGTTGGGAAGAAAATGCGTCATGCACAAATTGCAAAAAACATAATGAAAAAGTTTTCAGGAAATAATATCGTTCGTACGGCAAAGCCTGAAGAAATTGATTTTGACGAGTATTACTGATCGAGTTTCTTGTATTGGCTGATGACGCGAACTTTGACAGCACTTAACAAAATTAAGGTTCGGCAGGGATAGGAACGATTTCGCAACAACGTATAAGATGTTTGAAAAGGAAAATGGTGCGCCGTAACCGGGATCAGCTTCGAGCTATTGTTAATTTGTACTAGCTCAGACTTGCTCTGACAGTTACCCGTTTTTCAATAGGTGGCTGTCAGTTTAGATTTGAGCTAGTACTGGTAAGGTCTAAAGAATGTCGACACTTTAGTATTAGAAAAAATAGACCACAGTGTAAACTGCTTCTCACCACTAATAGGATTAACTAAAACACTTTGGGGCAGAAACGTGTTTGAATATAATCAAACTTTATTGTCCTTCAACAGGAACCAAGCTGATCCGCAAATCAAGTCGACATCGATAGGTGCTTCTAGCGAGTAAAGACATCAGAACCATGATCGACTATTCGTTATTTGTTCGCCTTTAGCACGTTTCAAATCTCAGACAAATTGTTGCTTTAACGATTTGTCTAAAATCTTGAGCGTCAGTCTCGCATTGTCTACAATAAGCCACTTTTATTTATTTCAGGTCATAAACATGAGCGACACAAACTCAAAGCCAGCCTTACCCGATCGCCTTGCAGGCAACCCTCGCAGCCCACATCATGTAGCAGAGTGTTTCGAACACGACATCGGTATTCGATTGAACGGTAAAGAGCGCAATAATGTTGAAGAATATTGCATTAGTGAAGGCTGGGTAAAAATCCCATCCCCTAAAGCCTTAGATCGTCGCGGCCAACCTATCCTCATCACGCTCAAAGGAACGGTTGAAGCCTTCTATATTTAAGCCTTTTATAAACCACGACTTGCTATCAATAGTTCAAGCTTGAAATAACTTAGCTTTTCAGTTGCATAGCTTGTTCTGGTCTAATTCCATCGGACACTTAATTTTGAGACAGTATGTTAATGAATTAAGAGGTCTATATGAGTTTGAAAAAATCACACAAGAGTTATCCACAAGAATTTAAAGATGAAGCGGTACTAATGGTGTTGGAGCAAGGTTACAGTGTTGCTGATGCTGCAAAATCTCTAGGGGTTGGCACTAGCCTGCTTTACAAGTGGAAAGAAAGGTACGAAGTCCAACGGCAAGGCATCACCCTAGAAGAGTCTGAGCGTGATGAACTCAAGCGATTACGCAAAGAAAACAAAGAATTACGCATGGAGAAAGAAATACTAAAAAAGGCAAGCGCCTTCTTTGCGAAAGAAATGAAGTAAAATGTCGCTTCATAAAAAAACACTCAAATCAGTTCCCTGTTGCGCAGCTATGCCGAGTCATGAACGTAAGTAAATCAGGCTATTACGATTGGCTTAAACGCCCTGCGAACGTGATAGGCCTTGATACTTTGAAGCTTTATCGCCGTGTTCGCCAGTTATTCAAGAAAAGCCGAGGTAGCCTAGGGAATCGTGAGATGGTGAAGAAATTGCGCAAGGAAGGCTACCAAGTAGGCCGCTATGCTGTCCGTACAATGATGCAACGCTTGCGGCTGAAAGTGACCCAACGGCAAGCTTATAAAGTGACAACGCAGCGTAAACACTCTGACGCAGTCGCTGATAACCTGCTAAATATGAACTTTAACCCAAGCGCTGCTAATCAGGTTTGGGCTGGTGATGTAACCTACCTAAAAACAGGCGAGGGTTGGATGTATTTAGCAGTCGTGATGGATTTATACTCTCGCAGAATTGTTGGCTGGCATATTGATAAACGGATGACTACAGACTTAATTTCCAAAGCACTCATTAAAGCCTACAACTTACGGCAACCACCTAAAGGCTTAGTCTTTCACAGTGATAGAGGCTCACAGTACACCAGTAAACAATATCGTAAGCTATTAGTTGGTTTTGATATTCGAGCCAGTATGGGCGATGTAGGAGCGTGTTGGGATAATGCTGTTGTTGAACGATTCTTCGGAAGTTTAAAACACGATTGGCTGTTTAAAGTTAATCAGCCAACACGAGAATTTATGAAGCAAGATGTGGCTGCTTATATGAAGTATTACAACTTAGAGCGGCTTCATTCGGCCAATGGTGATTTATCACCGGTGGCGTTTGAAAATTCTCAACTAAAAGTGTTCAGTTTGGGTTGACCAGTACAGCTTGTCGAGCCCTTTGCTCTGCTTCACATCTTCGATGCTGGAATCATATTGCAGATCCACCAAAGCCAAGCCAGTAATATCCAGACTTACACCCACAGAGCGTTCTGCAATAAAATTGCCTTACTGGCCCTTCCCCGCAACGACCACCCATAAGGTTTTAAGTAATACACTCAAGTCTTGATATAACCAACTACTACACTGACTTAAAGAAAGCGCGTAACGGTGATCATAAGCAAGTTTTTGCTTTACATCTTCGATACTGGAATCATATTGCAGATTCACCTGAGCCAAACCAGTAATACCTGGCTTGAGACCCACGGTTCGTTCGCTATAAAACGGAATGGCCTGCTCCAGAGTTTGATAAAAGGCCGGACGTTCCGGCCGAGGCCCCACCAATGACATATCCCCTCGGATCACATTCCATAACTGCGGCAACTCATCGAGCCGAGTCTTGCGCAGCCAGCGCCCTACCCGCGTGATCCGGCTATCTTGTTTAGTAGCCCATACCGCGCCACTGGCTTGTTCGGCATCGGCGCGCATACTGCGAAATTTAATAATCGAGAATAGTACGGCCCGATCCTCGGCGATTAAACCCACTCGCGTTTGTTGATAAAACACCGGCCCCTTGCTATCAAGTTTGATGGCCAAGGCAATCAAAGGAAATAAGGGACTCACCAATAGCAACAATAAACTAGCCGCAAACATATCGAAGCCGCGTTTCAAGACCACCACCCAAGGATTTAGTAAGTGAGTAAAGTAGTGTTTCTTAATCTTCTTGTAGCCATAGTCAATACAACCCAACATGCTGGAAAAGTGTCCTTCAACGAGGTAATTCAAGCTGCCAATCGGCCCTGGAAACTTTAACATGGGTAACATCCTCGGCAGCGCAGCCAACAAATAAGCACTGAGCTGTAAGGCCAATAAAGCCATAAAAACCAGAGAATGTGAGGCGAGCAGCAGTGAGCCAAGCAAGCTGCTTAACATCAAAAATGGAATGGTCACCCGCAATGCCTTACCTGAAAAAAAGGTAAAAGCCACCCCTTTGAAACGTGGTAACAACATGTGGCGTAGCCGGATCAACTGTTGCAAATTGCCTGCGCCAATTCGTTTTCTACGGCTGCGATCCTGGCTGTCGGCCGCGTGTTCTAACTCTAAAGCGCGAATATTTGGCTCGTATACCGCTCGGTAGCCCTGCGCCACAATATCCATGGGGATCACAAAATCATCATTTATAGTATCTTCTGGCATCGCTCGAAATAAACGCTGCTTAATCAGATAAAAAGCGCCGTGAGCCCCCAGCGGTGCCCCCATGTCGGCTTCGCAACGCTTCACTTGCCGTTGGTAGTTCCAATACGCTTGTTCGCCCACTGAGCCAGGGCTTAACAGGTGATAATAACCACACACCACTCCCACATCATCCTGAGCAAAGTGACTGGCAGCAATCAGCAGCGCATCTACCGAAATTAACGCCGAGACATCCGACAGCGCCACGATGTCGGCACCACTTTGGGCGATGTGTTGATTGAGCACCGCCACCTTACCGCTATTTTGCGGCTGCTCACAAACCTCGAAACTAAAATTACAAAATGCTAATTGTGCGATGGTTTCTCTGGCCACCGTCGCTGTTGCATCGCTGCAGCCATCGCACACCACTTTAATGCTTAAGCGCTCATCGGGATAATCCAGAGTGGCCAAATTAATCAGTTTTGCCGCGACATAGTCTTGCTCGTTGTAGGCAGGGATCAGCAACTCAATGCTTGGCAATTGCTCATCGTTAAGCGAGCGATGATATTTTCGAACCACCGCCACTGGCTCCTGTGGTTCTGCCTTGCCGGCCAACTGACTCAGTAACTTGAGCAACAGGGGATAGAGCGCATGGTGATAAACGACCAAAAACATCGATATCAGAGTCAAGTAAGTGACAATGGTCATAGTAAGCTCCTATAAGTAACGATGACGTAAAGCTGCATAATTGCGGGCGGTGGTTCGTAAATCGCCCACCTGTTTAACGAACTGGCGCGGATTGCCTGTCGCTTTCAGTGCCAATTGCTGCCCCAAGGCTTGTGCCATCGCAAAGGCTGAACCGGGCTCCACCAAAGTGCCAGTACGTGGACACAGGGCTTCGGTTGAAGCCCCAACATTGGTCACCACTGCCGGAATGCCGCAGGCTTGCGCTTCGAGAATCACCAACGACAAACCTTCAAAATAAGAAGGTAAACAAAACAAATCGAGCGCTTGATAAAACTGCGGCATTGATTCGATGGCGCCAAGAAAATGCACTCGCGCTTGTAATTTCAGAGCCATCACCAAACGTTGTAGCGCCTGGCGTTGGCTACCATCGCCGGCAAACACCAAATGTACGTCTTGGGGAAAACTATTGAGGGCTTCAATCAATACCGCCTGACCTTTTTCTGGCTCTAAACGACCCGCACAACCAATCAATCGAGGCTGTATTGGCAAACCTAGCAGCTGGCGAGCTAAGTGTTTGTCTCCCACCGCGAAGCTGTGAGTATCGACGCCGTTTTTAATCACTTGCACTTGTTCATCGTTAAAACCCAATGCCGACTTCAGCTCACTCGCCACCAAATTGGCATCGGCGACGATCATCGGCCGAACCCATTTCAGCGCGAAGGATTGCAGCATACGACGCCGCTGCTGGCGCAGATGCCAGGCATCATGTTCGGTATGAATCACCACTTTCACCCCGGCTAAACGCGCTGCGATACCGCCGTAAATTAATGGCCCGATGTGGTGAGTATGCACCACGGGGACAGCCCAACGACGAAACAGCTTCACCAGCTTCCATAGGGTGCTAAGGCGAAATCCCGGCTGCTTATTTAAAAACATCAGGCGATTGGCGTAGGGGCGCAGTCGCGGCCAGTCTTGCAAGGCCTGCTGCTTGGTGCCTTCCAAGGAAATAATCACCCCTTGCTCGTGCGCCTCTTCCATCCGTTGTAAATCGAGCGCCATGGTTTCGATGCCCCCCGGCTGTAGGTGCTGTACCACTTGGATCCAAATACTCATAAGTTGTTCCTCTTAAGCACAATAGGCTGTTAATTCGAGTGAGACAGTGGTGGAATACGGCTAAGCACCGTCACCCCGGCGATATCTTCGATGTCTTTAATGGTGCGTAAACTGGGATCGGCCAGTTCAGCCAATAGCGCTAAACTGAACCCCGTCACGATCCCAGCCACCAGCCCGGCAAGCACAAACAACCACATTGGCAGCGTTGAAGGCCCACTGGGAGTAAAAGCACGATCGATAATTTTAATCCGATCAGATTGTTCAAATACCCCTAAAGCACCCGTCACTTGGGCCATCTCGTAACGTGTCAGCATGTTTTCATACAGGCTACGCTTGACTTTGAGATTTCGATTAAGGATCCGCAGTTGTTTCTCTTGCTCACCCACTGAGCCAATTTGCTGCTGCAACGAGCTCGCTAAACTGCGTAATTGTGAGACTTCTTCGGCGAGGGCATCGACTCGCTGGCGAGCGATCATTAAGGCTTCAACTTGCACGATCAACATCTCCCCATTGGATTCGGTCAGGGAAATTTGTTGCTGTAATAAGGCCGAGCTATCCGTGTTCGAAATCGAGGACAGAGGTAAAGATAAGACTTGCTCACGCTCCTGTTCGAGATGGCGCAATACCCGTTGCAGCGCTTGTACCTTGGAGTGACCTTGGGTATAACGCGACATCAGGGTGGCCAGCTCGGCACGATTCATCACGATCTGCTCTTCGAGTCGAGTCAGGACCGGATTGGTGCGAGAGAGTTGCTGATCGATACTGCCTAAGCTTTGTTTTGCACCAGCAAGTTCTGCTTCTCGCTCAATCAAACGTTGACGGATCTGCGACAAACGCTGGGTATTAGCCGCATGTTGCTCGGGTAAACCATCGGCATGCAGGGTGCGGTAATCCGCTAAGGCTTCTTCGGCCTCTTCTAAAGCAAAACTACTGGACATTAAATGTTCCCGCAGAAAACGTTCTGATTCTTTAATCGAAGAACGCTCTGGCGCGAGTAACTGCTCAATAAAATGTGAAGAGACGGTTTCTAGTAATTCACGCATACCCTGCGGATGCGCTGAGCGATAATCAATCCGAATTAAGTCCTTGCCCACTTGACGCACCGTGAGCGCCGCCGATAAACGGTTAATCACCTGCTGCTTTTGCTGTGGACTGTCACTCTCAACCATCAAGCCTTGTTCAATGGCCACTTCAGTTAACACATGCCGGCTGTGTAATAAGGTCGTCAGGGCTTCCATCCGGCCCTCTAGATTTGCCGACACCGCTAAATCTTCCAGAAAAGGATTTAAACTAGCGGTTTCTTGCACCAACATACTGGTATGTGAAGCATACTGCTTCGCGGAGAACAACGAGACTAAGACACCACAAATGGGCATCAACAGGATCGGCATGACGATAAGATAACGTCGACGCCATAAGGCATCCACAATCAAATATAGTCTTGGTAATAATTCGCCCATGCCACTCTCCGTCTGAATTCAAGAGTGTTATAGCCAAAATCATGCCATTAATAATTACTTAAATAAAACAATGGATTATAGACAATAAATGATTTTTAATTAGGCGGTTTTGCAGATTGCGAAGCCGTAAAATAAACGCCCAGACCGATGGCCTTAAATCCGCTATCGGTCTGAGAAATTAAATTAAACACACAGCGGATTAGTGATCGGCTGACCAATTTCTGGCAATGGTCGTTGCTCACTATCGCCGTAGCCAATCTTAAAGCGCACTCGATTCACACATAGTTTCTCGATCTCGGGTTTCAATAAATCAAACATCTCAAACCGTTCCTGCAACTGCGGGTGTGCCGCTTGATAGCTGCGGATTTCATCGGCTAAATAGCGATAAAACTGTGTTTCATCAATCCCAAGGCTAATTAACTTGGGTGACACAAAACGCAATACCGTGACAAAATGGCCCGTTAATAAGTCGTGGATCAAGTAATGGGCGGGCAAGCGGGTCAAGTTCTGGCGGATCGCCTGCGGCAAGCGATTAAGTTCTGGGAAATCTTGGTCTATCAGACGTAAGTCGCCATGAAAATCTTTAATCAAGCAGCCAACGGGTTGATGGCCTTGCAAGGCCAAGGTAATGTTTTGACCGTGCGCCACCAAGGCCACTCCATAGCGACACATCAAATGATATAACGGCACCACCACATGCTTAAACAGCTTTCTGAGCCAGGCTTCGGCGCTCAATCCCGAGAGTTCGATCAAGGTAACAATCGCCGCCTTGCCTTGACTATCGGTTTGCATCAACGTGGCCATTGACATCGGACGCTGCTGCTCACTTAATACACTCTCGGCACGTTCACGCCAAATACAACCGAGCATTTCTTGATAACGATAGCTGCCTCCTGCGACTTGTTGCTGATAAGGCTGCGGGCAAAATACCCCCGCAACTTCTTGCTGTACCCTCAGTCCCAGCTGAGCAAACAAGGGATCTTGAATGGTTAACTGGGCCAACCATGCCGACAGCTTGGGCCCCTGCACGATAAATTTGCCAGGAATACCGCGGTAACAGGAGGTATTTAAAATCGTTAATGCCGTTTTCACGTCATAACGGACCCTTGGGTCAACGGCGCTCAAGGTACGGATTGATTGCTGCGCCAGCCAATCACCAGTAACAGGACCCAAATCGATTGCGTCGCCATTGGCAAACCATTCGGCAAATTGCCCAACTAAAAAGCGCGACATTTGCCAAGGATGAACCGCCATAATCAAGAACTGATCGCGATTCTTCGCGGGCAATTTATTGATCAACGCCAGATACGCTTCACTCCCCAGCACCTCTTCAAGCAAGCGCTGTGGACTCAAACCTTCGGCAAAACCCACCTCACAATGTTGCTTGTTCAGCGCCAAATAATGGAGTTGAAATGCCCGACCTGATTCCGGCGAATACAGCGCTAACTCCGCAGCCCCCCAACCCAAGCGACCCTTATTGGCAATCGCCTTAGGGTGCGCGTCTAAATAACGTTGCCGAGAGGTTTCATCCATAGTCACCAGCGCATCACTGGCTAAGTTTCGCAGTTGAGTAATGCGCAACATATCGCTGTATAGCGTTTGTTGAATTTCTTCTAATAGGCCTGCGAGATTAATATCGTTAATTTGAATTTGCGACTGAATATCAATCAACAACTGACTTGCACTCGGCGCTAAACCGTCGCTGCATTGAATACTATCAGGCGTAATGATAAACATGCCCCAAATGCTTTGGCTCGCCTGAAAATCCCAGTGGCGCGAGGTAGTCACCAGACGCCAATTCGTCTGCTTGCTCGCCACAGCATGACCTTCGCACACAGCTGGCGACCGAGGTTCAAACGCTAAACGTTCCTCAAAATGTAACTCACTCAATATCTTAGCGACTAGTTGTTGACTCGCTAATTGCCAAGCACGGTGTTGTGTCATGGTGGTTCCCTACTCGCTTTTTGTTTTAAATACACAATGAAATTTATTTGTTAAAAACATCATCAATATATTGACAAACTACCTTAAAATCAACAATGATAATACAAACCATTATCATTAAGATTAACAAGTTAATGCTGTATCGCTGTTTACTCATCGCTTTGGGATTAAACCAAACTCTGCTACTCGCCTTGTTGCCAAACATTGCAGCATTAAAGGGTTTGCAGGGATCGGAACAGGGTCTAGGACTGATTGCGGCGGTCGTGAATGTTAATTTAATTAGCTTTTGGTTGGGAAGCGGTTTTTGGGGCAAGTGGCTGCCAAAACTGGGGATCCGCTTCTGTTCACGCATCACCATCAGTGGCTTTATCCTTGCAAATCTGTTGTTTTACTTCGCCTTGCTTATACCAACAACGCCTTCGCTACCGGTAATGGCACTGGCACGCTTAGCGCTAGGGCTATTTAGCAGCGCTTTTATTATATTGGCGCAAACCCATTTGGCGATTACAAAACAAAATGGCTTAGGCCAACTCGCTAAAACCAGTGGCGCAATTACTCTCGGTCGCTTACTCGGCCCAAGCTTAGTATTACTGCCTTTTAGCATGCAGTACTTACTGCTGATCCCCCTGATTTTAGTGCTACCCTTACTAATCAAGCAACTGTGCGAAAAGGCTGAAAATCAGGTCGATTTTGCCAAAGATTTCCCCCTCCAGACATACTCAGGCAAGTCCCCTCGTGAACAAGCCAAAACCAGACGCCGCCCCAATCAGCTGAAACTAATTTTGCTCAGTGCGCTATTGATGACTGCCTTGGTGAGCACACTACAATTCTACCTGTTGCCACTATTGCTCGACTTAGGCTATCAAGGGGAACAGGCCTCAAGTTTATACGCCTCCATCTTATTATACATCAGCATCACCTTACTGATCTCTCAGTTACTTTTAATCCCCTGGTGGTCAAAACAACAACGCCCACTAGCCCCCATTTTACTACTGTGTTTAGCACTTGGGTGCCTGCTACTTAGCCTCTCGGTTGGCCTCAGCTCAAGCGGGGCACAACAACCATGGCTGATATTACTCGCAGGGCTAACCAGCCTGACCCTTGCAGTTTCTGGTTTCCCAGTTTGGTACAGCCAGTTAGCGCTGTCCCAATCATCGAGTTTGAGCGAACGGAGTCGACGCAGTGGCTCTTTGTCGCGGGCTCATAGCAGTGGTTACTTAGTCGGTAGCGCCGTATCGAGCAGCTGTTTGTATTTCAGCATTCCCTTATTAACGCCCATTTGGGTATTCGCGCTTGGGCTGGTGGCCTGTGTATTGTGCCTCCAGCAATACCTGCGCCCTGCCACCCAAGTTATTTAATGATGTCACTTTAGTTCAAGGAATCGAATGAACAAATTAACGCCTTTAACAGCCAAGTTGAGCCCCATTGCATTATTGTTAATGGCTTCAAGTGCTCAAGCCGTCACCAACCTGGACACGATGGTGGTCACTGCCAGTCGGACCGATACCGCAATCGCCGATGTAGCAGCCACCATGTGGGTGATTGACCAGCAGCAAATTGAACGCCAAGTGAACGCTGGCGCCGATTTAAAAACCGCACTCGGTCGATTGATCCCAAGTTTTGACTTTGGCGGTGAGGGTCGAACCAATTACGGTCAAAACTTACGGGGACGCTCGGCATTAGTGATGATCGATGGTGTGTCACTCAACTCAACTCGAGCCATTAGCCGCCAGTTAGACAGTATCGACCCTTTCAATATTGCTCATGTAGAAGTGCTCTCCGGCGCGACCGCGATTTACGGCGCGGGAGCCGCTGGCGGTATCATCAATATTATTACCAAGAAGGCCAGCGTCGGCCCGGCTGAAGTAGCGCTCAACTTAGCGGGTTCATCTGGGTTTAACAATAGTGATGACCAGAATAAAAAACTGGCACTCAGTGTGGCTGGCGGCTCAGAAAAACTGCGCGGCCGTTTATCTGCCGCCTACCAAGATAGCGGCGCAGCCTATGATGCCAACGGTCAGATGATTTTGCCAGATATCACCCAAACTGACTTACAGTTTAATCAAAGCATCGACATCATGGGCAATCTTGAATTTGAACCCGATAACCAGCAACTACTGTCGTTGAGTGCTCAATATTACAACAGCGAACAAGATAGCGACTACGGCACCTATTTAGGGCCAAATCTCGCCGGGATTTTTGGTCGGCCAGATCTAATTTCGGTGCAACAAGGCTTGTCCCTTGAAGAACAGCCATCCACCGAACGGGTCATGGTGAATGGTCAATACCAGCACCACAACATTCTGGGCCAAACGCTGATGGCGCAACTGTTTTACCGCAGTGAGTCGATGCAGTTTTTTCCTTTTCCTTCTATTTATCGGGTGACCGGCTCCCCCTTAGCTGGCAATAGCTATCCGATCTATGGCGCGTCTCTTCAAGAAACCGATGTATTAGGCGGCAAACTGGTATTGGTGAAAGACTTTGACCAGGTTCAGCTCACCTACGGCATCGATGCCGAATCAGAATCATTTTCCGCCAAACAGCGAATTTACGATGCCAATACCGCACTTGCTTCTGGCGGTCTCAACTTTAAACAAACCCAAAACCTGCAGCGCTACCCCGATATCGACACCCTCAATATTGCAGCATTTTCTCAAGCCAAGTGGGAAGTGAATAACGATTGGTCGCTCTCAGGTGGTTTCCGCTATCAGCACATCGAACATGAAGTCGGTGACATTGTAGGCCTCTTACAGCAACACCTGTCAGCGATTGGGATGTATAACGATCCGGATGTAATTAAAGGCGGTAAAAGTGATTATAATGAATTGCTATTTAATCTCAGTGCCATCTATAAAATCGACCACCAGCAGCAAATTTGGGCTAACTTCAGCCAAGGTTTCAACTTGCCCGATCCCGCGAAGTATTACGGGAACGGTAACTACGATGGTACCTATGGCGATGGTCCAAACTTAATCAGCAGCATTAATGTGGCCGACAATCGACTCAGCGGCGTAAAAACCAATGCCTTTGAACTTGGTTGGCGTAAAACCAGCAGTAACTATGATCTACAAGTTGCCAGCTACTATTCGATCTCCGACAAAACGACCTCCTACAACAAAAGTACTCTAGCGGTGGTGGTTAACGATGACCAACGCCGAATTTATGGTATTGAAGGTCAGGCAAACTACTACTTCGACAATAACTTCTACACCGGTCTGCAAGCACATTTAATCAAAAGCGAAACCGAGAGTAATGGCGCGTGGAACAAACTCGCGGCAGAAGAAGCGAGTCCTTCTAACGGTAGCTTAAACCTTGGTTACGACAACCAAGCTTACGGCGCTGAATTACAATGGCAAACCTTGGCCGACTACAGTGATGATCAAGGTAGCGAGCTTCATGGTTACTCACTGGCAAACCTAAACGGCTACTACGCACTGCCGCTGGGACAAGTTAACTTTGGGATCCAAAATCTGTTTAACAAAGACTACGAAACCCTATGGAGTCAGCGCGCACAGATCCTTTATAGCAGCTTGTCAGCCTCGGAGTTATTTACCTACAAGGGTAAAGGCACCACCTTCTCAGTTAGCTACAACGCCGTTTTCTAAGGATAACTCATTGTTAAGCTTCCATAACATTTCCCTCCAATTGGGGGGAACAACCATTCTTAATAGCATGAGTGGTGAAATCATCGAGGGCTCGATCACTGCGTTGATCGGGCCCAATGGTTCAGGCAAAAGTAGTTTATTGTCGGTATTAAGCGGTTTAGTCCGTCCCTTACAGGGCGAAGTTGTATTGCAAGGACAGGCGCTACAATCCATTCCTCGCGCCCAATTGGCGAAACAGCTGGCACTGCTGCCACAACGTAATCCGGTTCCGGCCAGCCTAAGCGTCTCTGATCTGGTCACCTTTGGTCGTCACCCACATCGGCCGTGGTACCAACGCTTAAATGCCAGTGACAAGCAGCTTATCGACTGGTCAATGCATGAAACCGGGATCGGTGACTACGCCCACCGCCAACTCACCGAATTATCGGGTGGTGAATTGCAACGCGCCTGGCTGGCCATGGTATTAGCCCAGGACACGCCAGTGGTGATGCTCGACGAACCCACCTCCTGGTTAGACATCTCCCATCAATTAGCCTTGCTTAAAATAGTGCAGCGACTCAATCGTCAATATAAAAAAACCATTGTTTGGGTATTACATGATCTCAACCAAGCGAGCCGTTATAGCGACCGAGCCATTCTCATCAACCAGGGCCGCATCGTTAGCCAGGGCCCAGTAGCTCAAGTGATCAATGCGACCTTGATCAGTCAAGTTTATCAAACGCCAGTGCGGAGCCACCAAATCGGCCAGCAGCATGTCCTTTGGCCAGAGGAGCAGCTATGAGCCGCATATTCAAAGGCGCTTACCGAAGACAATTGAAGTGCTTACTGGTGCTCGGTGCATTACTTAGCAGCTCTAGCCAAGCGGCACCAGTGCAGCTGTGTTTAGCCAGCTGCATTCACTTAAACCACAGCGCCCAACGGGTGGTCGCCTTAAATTGGTCGGCCGCAGAGATGCTCTTAAGTTTAGGCGTCACCCCAGTTGGCCTGACCCAAAATGCCGGCTACCGAAAGTGGCAAACCAACCACCCCGAGCTGCCTGAACAAGTGACCGAATTAGGGCGACGTCAAGAGCCAAATTTAGCAGCCATTGCACAACTAAAGCCCGATCTTATTATTGGTTACGAATTTCGCCATGCTCGCTTATTAAGCGCTTTGGAACAGATTGCTCCCACGCTCATCTATCAGCAATTTCCTCATCCACAGCAAGCAGATTTTAACTATTTCGAGCACTCGCAGCGAGTATTTCGCCACATCGCTCAAGCGCTTGGCAAAACCGAACAAGCCGTGCAACAACTCAAAGCGATGGATGAGCGTTTCATGCAGCTGAAACAACAACTCGCCACTGCCGGTTTAGCCAATTATTCAGTCAGCTATGCCAAATTTGTTGGCATGGGTTATGGCTTAAGAGTATTCACACGAGACAGCTTAGCTGGCGCGGTCGCGCTGCAACTAGGCTTACGCTATCAATGGCAAACTGGCTTACCGGGAAAAGACTTTACTCACTTGCAACTCGAGCAATTACCTCAGCTCAAGCATAGCCATTTAATTTTGGCGGGAAATCAGGCCGATGGCGAGCGAATGACCCTTTCCCCTGTTTGGTCCAAGCTGCCCTTTGTGCAAGCACAACGCTTTTCCAAGGTGATTCCTTTATGGAGTTTTGGCGGCCCAGAATCAGCTATCAGAATGGCAGAGGCTTTCACTCAATCACTGTTAGATTGGCAGGAGCAACAACATGGTTAAGCCACTACTATCAGTATCTTCACTGATGCTACTGAGCATCGCCGTCTATTTTCTAAGTCGCCCGAATATTGCCCCGGCTGATTTGGCTCAAGCCATGCTTGACTATGTGTGGCTGCCCACCGCTGCCATGGCCTTGCTCACCGGCGCGCTATTTGCCAGTTCTGGCTTATTCATTCAAACCACCTTAGATAACGATTTTGCTTCACCCTCAACCTTGGGTATTTCCGCCGGTGCCTTATTAGGTGCAGTGTTGGTGCGGGTACTGCTCCCCGAAGCCGGACTCAGCCTGTTATGGGGCGGCGCATTGCTCGGCGCAGCCTTATTATCCCTATTAGTCTTGACGGTCAGCCAGCTAATTGGTGGCGGTAAGCTGCCTGTGGTACTGATTGGTATGGCGCTGGGCCTAGGTGCTGGCGCGGTCTCTTCATTACTATTGTTGTATTTTGAAAACCAAACCGACGGCCTGTTCCTATGGGGCAGCGGTCAGGTCTTGCAAACCAATACCGAACTACTCAAACAAACGGCATTGCCTATCAGCCTTGCTTTATTGATAGGTCTCCTAGCCTTACCACGACTGGCCTTATTTCTATTAGGCGATACCCACGCCAGCACCTTAGGCTTAGCGGTGAAACGCTGGCGTTGGGCGATTTTATTGCTGGCGATCAGTCAGGCTGCCCTTGCCACCGCACTGGTGGGTATGGTTGGTTTTGTCGGTTTAATGGCACCCCACCTCGCCCGCTTAGTATTACGCGCCAGTCATACGCGCCAAGCGATGCTACTACAATGGCTGCTCACCATGATACTCGGAGCAGTATTAGTGCTGGCCGCCGAGTGGTGTTCACGTAGCCTGTTATTCTTAGGCTATCGTCTACCTACGGGGGCATTTACTGCGCTGCTCGGAGCCCCCTACTTTATTTACTTATTATTCCAAAAATCTGGCAGGGCCTTAGCGGCTACGGAAACCCAAACCATCGCCTTAAAACCACTAATCCATGCCCGCGCCCAATGGGTACTCGGTGGCTTAATACTGCTACTCTTGGCCACTTTAACGCTTTGCCTAAAAATGCCGGGAGAACTTGGCGCAAGCTGGGTAAACCAGCGGGTATTACTAGCAGGGCTAGGCGGTTTTGGCCTCGCCTGCGCCGGAACCTTACTGCAAACCCTATTTAAAAACCCGATGGCGAGTCCCGATATATCCGGCGTGAGCGCTTTTGCTGTCTTATTAATTGCCTGCGTATTGGTGATTTATCCCGGCGCCGGACAATTCAGCCTTACCATCGCAGCTTTAGTTGGTGCGGGTCTGGTGATTGGCTTGTTATCTTGGGGATTAAAGCAGCAGTTAAGTGTCTCGCAACTGGCCTTGTTTGGCATTGTAATCTCCGCCTTTGCCGGCACAGCCACCCATATTCTACTCACTTTTGGCAGCTCGACCGCTTCTGTCACCATGATGTGGTTAGCGGGCACCACCTATGGTGCATCGACTGATCGGATCTTACCCTTAGCGGTGGTTCTCCTACTCAGCCTCGGCAGTATTGTGCCATTCCTGCGCAGTTTAGATATTTTGCCGCTGGGCGAAATTATTCCCCGAGCCGTCGGGATCCCTTTGCAACATCAGCGACGCATCTTACTGATTGTATCGGCGCTACTCACTGCCATTTGTGTTTCCAGCATTGGCGCAATTAGCTTTGTTGGCTTACTGGCGCCGCATTGCGCCCGCCTTCTAGGATTATACCGTCATGTTCAGTTGCTCCCGGCCGCGGGCCTAACCGGAGCTATTTTACTAATTTGGGCCGATGGCTTAGGCCGCAGCCTATTGTCACCGAACGAAATTCCCGCTGGCTTAATGGTGTCCGTCATCGGCAGCCTGTACTTCTTATTATTGCTATTTATTGGATATCGAAAAAATAATGACCGAGCTACTTAATAGTCTGAATCGTCGGGTGTCTTATCATGTACATGAAATGGGCTTTCCCGCGCCCAATCCAAGCCAACTGCAACAAATCTTGCAGGCAGCCATGAGCACCCCCGATCACGGCAACTTGAACCCGTGGCACTTTTTAGTGATCGAACACCAACAGATCGGGGAATTAATCGAGCACTTACAGCAAGCTTGGCAGGATTCTGAACAAGACTTAGATCCGCAACGCGCCAAACGCCTCGCCAACTACTTAAAGCAGGCACCAAGCATGATATTGGTGTCGGCGGCACTCCAACCGCATAGCAAGATCTCCGAGCAGGATCAGATCTTGTCTGCCGCAGCCGCCTGCCAAATGATTCTGCTGGCAGCCGATGGGCTGGGTTTTGGCGGCGTATGGTACAGCACCGATGCGGTCTCACTCCCCAAAGTGAGACCGCTACTGGGCTTGCAACCACAGCATCACCCGGTAGGCTTTTTGATCTTAGGCACGCCGCTCAATCCTCGACAAAAAAAACGCAAAGATGCTCGAACTTACACCTTTCAATGGCAAGGGGCTGGCCAGCTCAGCCCTTGGCTAAATCACTCGTCCAGCAAACAGGAGGCAAATAAGTGAACACTCATCCGCTAGGCCAACAAGCTTTCTTCAATAGCCTACTTGTTGAAACCACCAACAAACACTTGGAGGGTAATTCGGTATTCCTGCCGCTTTGTCCAAGCCAGACCCTGGAGCTGAAGCTTAGCTATTGCTCCCCTGCGTGGCGTCATCGTTATACGGGCGAAATCATCTTACATCAGGCAGAGCAGCAGCAAATCATTGACTTTTCTCAAGCCCTAGATTTAGTGCTCGAGCAGCTCTATCCCGAGATTGACGAGCAGCGAAAACAAAACTTTCGGCAACGCATATGCGGATCGCAGCAATCAATTATAGAGGCGGAAGCAGCCCTCGCCGCCCGCTCAGAGGATTCGACCGAGCAATTTATTCATGCCGAGCAAAGTCTCACTGCTGGTCATAGCATGCATCCAGCGGCGAAAAGTTGTGAGCCTTTAAACGCCCAGCAACAACGCCAATATCTGCCAGAACATGCAGGCCAATTTGCCATCGAATGGTTTGCAGTCCATCAACAGCACTTGGTTGGCCAATGTTCACTAGGCCAACCAGAGCAAGACAGTACAGGTACAGCGCAAACCGAATTACAGCGTGTTCAGCAACAACTATTGGCCTTTTTTCAGGCCAGTTTTGCGCAGCAACCTGAGCTTGTGGCGCAAGCACAATTGGGTCAAGAGTGGTGGCCTTTGCCGATGCACCCCTTGCAGGCGCAGGCCTGGCGCAATAGTGATTCAGCCACACAACTGTCAGCGGTGGTGAAAGATCTGCAACTGAATTCGACAGGCTGGACCGCCACCTCATCAACACGTGCCATCTATCACCCTCGGCTCCCATGGATGCTCAAGGTCTCATTACCAGTCAAACTAACCAATTCATTGCGCCTACTATCCAGTACCGAGGCCGAGCGCGGCATTCAATTTAGTCGGCTGTTGCAAACTCGCAGCGGTCAAGAGTTGCAACAACGCTTACCCAGCACCTGTTTTATGGAAGAACCCCTGTGGGCTGCGATCGCCGATCAGCATGGCAATGTGCTCGACTTAAGTCTGAGCTGCTTACGGCAAAACCCTTTCTATCAAGCAAGCGATGAAGCGCAAACGCTCGACCCAACTAATTACTATCTATTAGCCAGTGCCAATCAGACCAGCCTAGCGCAACCTTCGGCACAGACCTGTCGATGGATCCGAGGCTATGCTGAACAACAAAACTTAAGCCAGCAGAATGCGGCTCTAGTCTGGTTTTCGGCCTTCATGGACCAGGTGATTGCCCCGCTGTGTATTGCCCGCAGCGATTACGGAATCGTGTTGTTGGCGCATCAACAAAACATTGTTTTGCAAATTGAGAATAACCTGCCAGCAGGAATGGCCTACCGCGATTGCCAGGGCATCGGCCTAACCGATCTTGCCCTAAAACGCTTTAAAGAAGAGTTTAACCAGCAGCCGCCCGCCTATTTTATGCCAGCGCACCAGCTTAATCCCTTCCATGCTTATTACTTGATTGGCAACACCCTCCTCAACACCATTGCGGCAATCGGCGCCGAGGGCTTGATAAGCGAGCAACAATTATGGTCTCTCTGCTGCGATAAACTCTCGGCGCTACGCGCAGCCCGGCCAAAAGATAGCTCCTTCTATGACTATGTATTGGACTCACCCACGCTGCATTGGAAGCGTAATTTTTATTGCTTCTTGGCCGATCATAACGAAGCCACGCTCAGTGATCCCAGTCGAATCTATTGCGACATAGCCAATCCCTTACAGCTGAGCGCAGCACAGCCACAAAGCCATAAAACCTTAGCAGGTGGCCGCCAGCTGTGTTTTACAGACGAGCAAACGAGTGCTGGTCGTCTTGAATTCAGCGTACGAGAATACGGCCAAACCATTGCTCAGGGCAAAGCACGGTTACACCAACGCCAATGCCATCTAGATTTAAGGCTGGTTAGCGATGCACCACACAGTGATGATTTAGTTTGGTGGAGCGCCGCCGAGCATGCTTTTTACCAGCTCAAAGCAAGCCACTTACAAGCAGACTATTTCCCCGAGGCTGCCAGCGCTCATTTAGAAGCCTCCAGCCAAGGCGAAACAGGGCCCTGCTTGAGCCTGCATCAATTTTTACAAATTGCCCCGCTATGGCGAGAGCCACAAGCCGAGTTGCCACCCACTCAACACTTAAAGGCTGCCAATGGCATTGAGCACCCACAGCGTCCCAACAAACCCACTGGCCAAGTATTCACCCGTTACTACTATCATTTGAAGCGACAACTAAGCTTTCGAGTGATCGATCAACAGCGCGACTTGAATGGCTTTCATCACTGGCACAACCACCCCATGATCGCCCCCGTTTGGGAATTAGCTGGCAGCCTTGAACAACATGCAAGCTATCTAGAACAGATGCGCTCAGATCCTCACCAATACGCGGTAATTGGCGAATTTGATGGCGTGCCCTTTGGTTACTTCGAGGTTTACTGGACCCCTGAAGACCGTTTAGGTCCCCATTATGCCTATCAGAATTATGACCGAGGAGTACACATTTTGGTGGGCAATTTCGATTTTCGCGGCGGTGTTTATTTTGATACCTGGGGCTGCGCAATTATTCAATATTGTTTTCTTGATGATCCGCGAACCCAGCGGGTGATGGGCGAACCACGCGCAGATAACCATCGCGTGGTTAAAATCACCGAGCGCTTAGGCTTAGAAAAGCAATTTGAGTTTGATTTTCCACACAAACGAGCCGCATTACTACAGTGCGAGCGAGAACGTTTCTTTAATCAGTTTGTAATCTAGAGGTTTCGCATGATGAATACACCAGCATATGATTTACTGGGCATTGGCATTGGCCCGTTCAACCTCAGCATTGCAGCGCTTGCCAGCAGCAAAGCGCAGCTCTCAACTTTATTTTTAGAAAAACAAGCCCGCTTTGCCTGGCATCCCGGCATGCTGCTAAGTGATGCAAAAATGCAAACCTCTTATTTGAAAGATTTAGTGACTAGTGTCGATCCCACCAATCCCTATAGCTTTCTTAACTATTTGGTGAGCCAACAAAAGCTCTACCCCTTCATTGCCTCGGGTCAGTCGGTTATTTCTCGTTTAGAGTTTTCCGACTATCTGTCATGGGCGGCGCAGGCACTGCCCAATACCCAATTTGATCATGAAGTTCAGTCGGTGAGCTTTGAGCAAGGTCGGTTTACCCTGGAAACCAAACAACAGCGCTTGCATAGTCGCCATTTGGTGATCGGCACTGGCACTCGCCCCAAGATGCCCGATTTCTGCCAAGCCTTAGTCAACGATACTTGTTTTCATGCCAGTGAATTGGGCCTTCGTAAACCCAACTTAAGCGACAAACGAGTGGCGATTATTGGTGGCGGACAAAGCGGCGCCGATATATTTCAACATGTTTTTGATGGTGAGTTTGGCAAAGTCAGTCAATTAACCTGGGTATCGCGCAGACCAAACATCGAAGTTCTCGATGAAAGCTGCTTTACCGACCAATATTTTATGCCCGACTACGTTAATGGTTTCTACTCACTGCAACAAGACATCAAGAATAGCGAGGTAGCACGCCAAAAATTCACCAGCGATGGCATCACTAACGATTGCCTCTTGAGCATTTACCAGCGCCTTTATCATGACCGCTATGTACTTAGAAATCCGCCTTGGTGGTCGATTCAGCCAAATCGCAGCTTAACTTCACTCAGCGATCACAACACTGGCTATCAACTGCAGCTCAAGCATGGCCTGAATCAGAATACGACCCAACTGGACGCCGACGTGGTGATCCTCTGCACTGGCTACCAACGCGCCCTTCCTCCCTGCATCGCAGAGCTCAGCAAGTTATTTGAGCGCGATACGGCTGGTCAAATTCAGCTAAACGCCGATTTTGATGTGAACTGGCAGGGCCCCAGTAAAAACCGCATTTATATGGTGAATGCCGGACTGCATAGCCACGGGATCGCCGAACCACAACTAAGCTTAGCCAGTTGGCGAGCGGCCAAAATTCTCAACCATGCCAGCGAGCAAAGCTTATATAAGATCGAAGAAAAGCACAGTATGATCGACTGGGGCCTCAGCCCTTCAAGTCTAGCCAGCCGTCATCAAAGCGCCACGCTGTCGGCGATTAACGCTTAATCGAATCATAAAGCAATCACTCAAGTCATTGAGCGATTGCACTTAAACGCGACGAACCCATGATAGCGATTTGACAGCCAAGGCATCAATTGGTGCCTTGGCTGCTAAACTGAACATTTTACCGTTATAGCGTATAGCCATGGGAAAATGAGCCCTTAACCGAATTTGTAGCAATAGATGTTTGGTACTACCAATAGTCGCGGCTGCTTTTAGAGGAGTGTAAGGCTTGTGTACTACCTGTAGGATATAAATATTGATTGCGTACCATTGGGAATCACGGGCTATGGGCTTGGTTTTTCCGCCCGTATTTATAAATAGGAATGCACCACCCCTAGTAAAGCTGAGCAAGGCTTTGAACTTTGTAACAAAAGCCCAAACTTTGCCAAGCCTAGCGGGTGATTGTTGATTGAAAGAAACTAAACAAGTGATTCACTGAAAATGCTCATCTTCATTTTATCAGCTCGCTGATTATTCTAAATGCGCCATCTTGTTATCAGTCGATACTTATCGCGAAACCATCTATGAGAAGTCAAGAGACAAACCAACACCAACATCTACCACATAGCTTGATTTAGACAAATTTATTTTATACTCCAAGCTTGTGCAATGACATGGGTGAATCGTTTCTATATTCTGCTCACTGAAGTATTTTAATGTGCCTACCGCTTGAAGTTCACTTGGATTCATAAGATGAAAACCGCCAATGACATCGATCACTCGCTCATCACCGCAAACCTTTTTTGCGTATTCGATAATATTACAAATCCCGGAATGAGAACATCCAGTAACAATCACTAAACCCTGTGATGATTTATAGACGAGTGCGGAGTCATCCTTCACATAATCATCGACCATTGAGTCTAAGTGCTCACACCGACCAATTGGTTCAATCTTTTCAAAATTATTCGCTCTTTCTATCTCACCTAAAAATACAATGTACTCAGTAATCCATAATGGTTCAGTGACTAAACGTGTATTGAAATACCGAGCTAATCGCTTACGATCTAAACTTGAACCGATGTCATCACCTTCATATTCTTTATATGAGAAAGCATCTGGATGAGCGATAAGTGTTGGATGGGGATAGTTAAAATGTTCAGCTTTTGCTTCGGAGTAATATTTCACAAGAGGAACTAAACCACCGGTATGATCATTATGCCCGTGAGAAATAACCACATAATCAATATCCATAAGAGATTCATTCATTTTTTGAGCGTTTTTTATCAAAATATCTGAATATCCCACATCAAATAATATCTTGGTATCACCCTCGCGAATTAAATATGAAACAGCGGGCTCAGCCAAAAAATAACGATCAATGATGGTGTTGTTATCGACTAAAACTTTCAATTCCATAATTTAATTCTCAGCGACCATTTTGAGCTTGGAGTGTATCAACAAGATACACCTGAATATAAACAATATCGAACTTAACCTATCCTTCACTCACTTTAGTTTCACTTAAGTAATCATCAACATAAGTTGTTTGGCAAAGAAACAAAAATAAAGTAGTGTCTAGAGTATCAGCTAGTGATACTGACAGCGCAAAAAGATGACGAGGCTCCATCAGTCATTCTAAAGAGAAACCATCGTCGCCATCGAAACTCAATCATCGAATTCAAAGTTAAGGATAAAGATGAAAAATTTACTCATATCATTTCAACTCATTTCTGTTTTTCTACTACTCGGCTGTGGTCAAGGAGATTCAGGCGACAGCAATCCAGTTGCCACGGCAGAACAAGCGCTACAAAACCACGTATGGCGTCTGTACTCTGAGCAAAAAGGAAATAAACTGACCCTCTATCCCATTGAAAAAATACAAGATAAAGACAACGATGGAAGCGACGAGCTATTTTCCAGAGACTACTACTATCTTTTCCTAGACGGATGGGTATACCAAGCGACAGAGCTACATGTAATTCAAGACGACGGTTTCGATCAAGATTATATGGCTTCCATCGAGGGTAAACTCTATGCCTTGGGCGGTTCCTACTATGAGATAAACGAAAGCAAACTGACATCTTACGAACAAGATTGGAACTATAGCTTAGAGACAGATGGGTTTACCCTCACATTGGGAGACACCCAACAACGCTTTGTGTTAGATAAAAATTATACCACCCAAGCGATTATCGAAGCGCCGTCGGAATAAATTGCGATGAGACAAACATCGTCAACAATAAGTAAGTTGTTGCACAATATTTAGTTTAAAAACAATCTAAACTGGAGTTAAAAATTAATGATCACTTGCTATCTGAACTATGTAATTGACCCCAAAAAAACAAAGGAATTCGAAAAATATGCAAAGATGTGGATCCCTTTGGTCGAAAGGTTTGGTGGTCAACACCATGGCTATTTCCTACCGTCGGAAGGCGCTAACAATATTGCCTTAGCCCTATTCAGCTTTCCCAGTCTAGCCATATATGAAGACTATCGGACTAAATCCTTGGCCGATCCAGAGTGTATTGCAGCCTTTCGATTTGCTGAAGAGACGGACTGTATTGTGAGTTACCAACGCAGTTTTTTCCGCCCTGTATTTAAATAAGCATCCCTATGAAACTTAGGCTTAACCGTCAACTTTATTCAATCGGAACAGCAAATTTGAAACTCTTTTTCCCAAATATTTCGCGGTTGCGAGATCAACGGGATTGACCTGATCGTGACGACTTTGCGCCACAAGCCCAAGCTGACAACCGAGTCGATTTAAGCCATCATTTCGATAACCATCAGCGGTATCTAAACCAAGCCAATACATCCCATGTTGGCTCGCCAGAATCGTTAAATATTGCAAGGTACTCGACTGATCACCATTTAAAGCGCTGCCACAAGTGAAGCCAGCTGCCAGCTTATTCGCCCACTGTTGCTCAGACCAATACTCACTGCTCGCATCGGCAAATGCTTTAAATTGTGCCGAGACCCCGCCCATATAAGTTGGCGTTCCCATAATCAATGCATCACAACTCAGAATCGATTCAAATAATGGTTTATTCTGAAACCTGCCCGCTATGATTTCTTTCCCCGTAATACAATGCTCAAGCACCTCGATACAAGCTTGTGTTTTCAGTCCCTCAATAATCGCTTGCGCTAATTGTCGCGTGATATCGGTTTTGCTGTAATAAACAACGGCTACTTTCATCTTTTTTACTCCTGAACAGTCAATATTCAGCAGCATAAAACCTCAAGTCAACTTAAGGTCAAGAGTTTTTGGAGCGAGTTAAGAATTTAAAGCGCTATAGATACATAGTTCGAAGGTAGATACATTTTGAACGAGCAGTCGTCCTTGCTTCTCAATGTTGCCAAACAAACCAGCCAGTTAAGATCGTGAGCCCCGCTCTGCTTCGCTGTCCATAGAGCCATCTCATACAAATTTAAATGCTGGAGATTTTTAGCTTGGACTCACTTTTATATTCACCCTAATCTTGTTAGGCTGAAGCCATAGCTTTACCAATATTTAACAAAGAGTTAAGTATCAATATATTCGAGGACTAGATGCCAATCATTGAAAAATATAGCGCCCAACGGGCGCAACAAGTGAGTGGCTTAAGTGTTAAACCTGAACAAGCCATATTTGCCATTGACAATGTCTCTGGGTTAATCGCAAAACTTGCAGCGCATGAACACCCGCACCTCGTCATCGTTGAAGATCAAGTGGTCGGATTTTTCATTCTGGATTTAGCGTATAGCGCAAGTTATGACTTTTGTCCGCCAGACTCATTAGGGATCCGCTCATTACTCATAGACCAGCACTCTCAGGGCAAAGGCATTGCAAAAAAAGTACTCTTACAACTCCCCAATTATATCGAGAAAGTTTACCCATCTTTTAGAGCGCTATATTTAACCGTGAACTGCCGAAATAAAGCAGCCTATCAATGTTACGCACAATGTGGTTTTCAAGACACCGGAGATTTGTATCGAGGAGGGCCTGCTGGGCCGCAGCACATCATGAACTATAAAATGCTGGTGTAACACAGAAACGAGTTAAGCTTTGATGGTGTAACGTGGCGAGCAACGCCACCACCCTACCAAACCATTGTGACATAAACACTAAACCCAAAATAAGCCGGAAAATACCAAGCGTTGCAAATCGGTCTTAAACGCTTGTATGCGTGCGCTTACTCCGATAATTTCAACCATTCAGATTCCGAAGGCATTGCGGCAAACTTTTCGACGTTGTCGCAGATAAATGCCTCATCCCAGTTTGCTCGCGAATTAACGTAAACATGAGCCTTGATTGTCGTTGCTAAATCTTCAGACATCAAACCAACTGGTACCCAATATGTATCTTTGCTAGAGCTTATGTTTGGTACAGGGCTTCCACAACATTGGCAAAACTCCGATTTAAAACCTGAACTTGAAACATAACGACTAATAGAATTTGTCCCCGAAAGCCATTTAAAACTATCAGCTCTGACGATTAAAGCTGAATTCGATGACGCCCCAGATACTTTGCGACAAAGCGAACAATGACACTGATAAATCGGAGGTAAGATACCAGATAATTCAAACGACACCTCGCCACACAAACAGTTACCTTTCAAACTCGATCTCCTTAATCGAAAAGTACGCATAGACATAATGACCCCCACGAGGTGCTAGCCTCCATTGTCGTGGGTTAGCGCGAAGCCAGAGCCATACTTAGTGTGTTAACAACTAAAGCTGAAGGCTAGCATGAATAACGATAACATAATTTTTATTGGCTTAGATACGCATAAGTCCTTTATACAAGTGGCTGTATTACAAGAACATCGAGCATAGACTGAAGCCAGGTGCCACGACGAAATAAGTAAGGTTGGCTCTACTCATCAAATAGTGAGTAATCCACGCATATCAGCATGAGAACCAACGAAGTTACTTGCTTCATCTATGCGGTAACACTATACCCAAAACAAGTAGTAGGCTCTCAAATGTAAGAGTCGAAATTTCTGCGCTTTATATTGACTGTGGGGGTCATATCAACGCCTCAATAAAGGGCTCGCGTTAGCGCGTCCAGCCGAAGGCGAACTTTGATTGACTTGTGTACGCCCAGCATGGGCATGAACTAATGAGGTGAAAGTCCTCTGTAGGAAGGTCACCGTTTAATAACACTTTGATTATTAAACGCTAACTACTAGCGAATGGCAAGGGCATTGCCGCGAGGGAATGTCTGAAGGAAGCCGGACGCAGATCTGCGAGCTGATGAACAAGAACATCATATGAGGCGTAGGCTGGAGGCGAGTTGGCACAAGACAACGAAGCCATGTGATCTAACGGCCACCGTAAATGATGCAGCAGTGCAGAGACAGTGCATGTTCTTATCTGGGGAGATCTGCTTAACTTGCGATCGTTTAACTCACTAGCTTGGCCGCTAGTTCAACAGGCCCGGCGCTTAAGCCTCATCAACTTAAGTGAGCAAACTCGATGAACAACGATAGCGCTAGTTGGGGCAACTCAATTGGTGATTAAGTAGAAGTCAGCAGACGGCATAGTAGCCCAACGCCCATCGTAATGGTTGGGACACGGTGAAGGCCTGAACCTGAAAATCAATGAGGAGCCTGTGCAGCTCATTGTCTCCGTATCCGACCGGACTGAGGAGTCATGGCGCAAAAACAGAAGCCATCATTGGAATGCAAAGGAGCTAATCGGCCGTTGTATTTTAACCGTTTTCAGGAAACGCCCTGTGCGGAGCCGCATGCAGGGTGTTGTGGGGGCTGGAGGTTAGATACCTCCGGCTACCCGATTATAGCTATACACCGTCAAATTGCCCCCATGCTAGCCACTTGGTAACGGCCTTGTTTTGATCATAAATGACTTTGATACCACCGCAAGACTGCATAAATGGGAACCCCCAATATGGCTTACATGACTGGTGATCTCTCACTATTTTATTTTGGTATGTGCTTTCACGAAACTCGACGCCAATGCACTTTTCAACAGCGCTCATACTTTTACCGATGGATACACATTTGCTACCGAGACTATTGTAACGACTCTCCAATTGTTCAGGGCTTACACAAGATGCAAGCAAAACAGTAATAGCGATAATCGCAAGTGCTGGCTTAATCATTCTTGGGCCTATAAGCGTCCTAATTGACGCGTTTGTTACGTGTTTACAGGGTGGGATATGCAAGTTTTTCATTATGATCATGAGCATCATCTTCCCAAACCAAGCGGATAACATGCTTGCTTTTAGTTCCCATGTGAACAGCCGCAATTAGCTCTACCGACTGGAATTTCTCAAGGCTTTCAAGAGGGAACTTTTCTTCGATATCTGAGCCTATGAGAACGTCATTTTCTTCTGGAAATTCGAGTCGAACATTTCTTGCAGTTGCACTTCCTTTGTTCCATATTTTAAGCCTATACTTACTGCTTCCAAGCTTAACAAAGGAAGCACCTAAATCTGCTTTTTTGTCACTTAGAGCTTCGCCTTCCTCTTTTTCAAGCAATAGATTATTAAGCTTTTCTTGGCTCTCAATTAGTGACTTTTGCTTTTCATTAAAGCTTGTAGTTCGCCATGTTGCATAAGCTGACATCGCAAGGGCGAAACCTGCGATAATATCGCCAGCATCAATTGTTATGGGCATTACTTAATCCTGATGTTTTTGCTGCCTTTGAATGCTTTCTTTAGAGATGCCTTCAACTCTTTTGCTAAGTCATCGGTCACTTGCTTACCTACTTCAGAAATATGCTCTTGAATATTCTCGCTGTTCTCTTGAAACAACTCATCCTTGGTTATTTCGCGGCCACAAGATGCGCACTTTGCAACTTCGATGGTTTCATCAACGCCGTGCTCATACTCATATGATGTGCATCCACAGGTAGGACATTGCAATCCAATACTTCTATTGTACTTTTCATCTTTCATAGAGTTACTCCATTCTCATACGACACGTAACGCCCGCTTAAGCGGACTAAAACTGCTGGCTAAACTTGTTGAGGAACGAAAACAAAGCCAGCTGTTTTTGTTCCGATTTGAAGCGCTTGTGTACGCCCAGCATGGTCATGAACTAATGAGGTGAAAGTCCTCTGTAGGAAGGTCACCGTTTAATAATATTCTGATTATTAAACGCTAACTACTAGCGAATGGCAAGGCGAAATCAGCGTAATTAGATTCAATAAAAAAACACGGTGTCATGTTAATGACTCCGTGTTTTTTATGGCATGTTTTTTATTTTTAAGCCGCGCGACTACTGTCTGATAGGGTGGGGTTTACCAAGGCATTATGCCATTTGATGATCCTTCTGACTCTGAGAGGAAGCAGCCCGTTGGACCGTTTTCAGGAAGCGTTGCGGCATAGGTTATAAATTTCGCGGCCTCAGCTGGGTCATGTATACCATGAAAACCATTAAAGGCCGTTTTGACAAAGCCTGGATCAACAACGTTAACCTTACACCTCGTTGATTTAAGTTTTGCTGCTAGTGCAACACAATAAGCATTAAGTGCTGTTTTAGATGGAAAGTAAGCTTCACTTTTGTAATGAGAAAACAACCAGTCTGGGTCGCTTTGATTCGTAAGTGATCCAAGCCCACTGCTAATATGGACGATACGTGGCGCATTAGACTGTTGTAACAAGGGAAGGAAAGCGCGTGTGACTCTTATCACGCCATAAACATTGGTTTCAAAGACGCGTTTAATTTCTTCAATAGAGACGCTTCCATCGGGGTTGAAGTTACCAAGAATACCTGCGTTATTGATGAGTGCATCTAGACTATTCGAGTGTTTTAGCACCTCTTTTACGGCTAAATCAATTGATGCCTGATCAGTAACGTCTAACAGTACACATGAGGCATTTTCAATCCCTTCTGCTTTTAGTATTTCAACGGCTAATGTTCCAGCATCTGGGTTACGGCATGCCAAGTAAACATAATATCCTTGATGAGCTAAATTCTTAGCTGTTGCCAAACCTATTCCCTGATTTGCGCCAGTGATTAAAACACTTTTCATTACGACACCTCTTGATACATTTGTGATAGAGGTAGTGTAGAAAAACGGGCTGACATGACACAGAGACAGATCATTGTACTAGCTAGACATATCTTTAAATTTCACTAAAAAGTCTGTAATCGATTGCCCTGTTTGCTTACGAAAAAAACGAGAAAGGTAGTTTTCATCGGCAAACCCTAGCCGCACAGCTAGCTCTTTTACTGATAGATTGGAGTAAATCAGTAGACGTTGAGCTTCTAAAACAATACGGCGATTAAGGTATTCTTTCGGTGATACTCCAGCCCATTCTTTTACCAGCTGATATAGGCTGGTATCACTAAGAGCAAGTGTCTTTGCTATTTCAGAAATGGTAAGTTGTTCTATGAACTTGTTTTCAATCAGGGTTTGGAAATGAAGGAATGATTGAACATGCCGTTTCTTGGGTTCATTTTCAACGTTAGAAAAATAAGCATGCTCTAATTCCTGTAATACCGAATTTAAATACGCCATTCTGATATTTAAGGGAGCTGATGTTAGGATAGCGGTGCGCAAGAGCATTAATGCATCGTTCATTCGCTGCCATGCCTGTGTTGACATAGCAACCTTTTGCTCATTCAGCGGATCCAACCAAAAGCGGCAAGGACTAGGTAATAGTCCATAGATTTCTTCATTGAAAATAACTTTGTAGTATTCTGCTTTGTTTTTACTACTTGGAGGAATGCGGATTTGCCTTGGTTTGATGAATAGAACTTGCCCAGCGGATACCGTGATATCTTTTAAATCCACGCAATAATGAACAAGGCTGTGATTGACGAACATCAGAAAATAGTTGGTGCTGGTATGGGGTTTTAAAAGTTTCTGAGTCATCTCTTCTGTCAATGGCGAGTCGAGATGAGACCACAGGCTAATGCCTGAACTTTCAAATGAAACGTGATCATATAAAGGTGTTGTCATCGTCACTCGAAATTGAAGATACCGTGTTTGAAAAGATGAAATGCTTTACATCCAGCTGGCATCATTCACTGACAGAAACTGGACACGTGACAGAAACTGGACACGCACGTTAAAAACTTAACCTCATCATACAAAATCCGCCCCCGAACAAAAGCGCATTTGTCTAAAATGCCCTCTTTCGCTCTTTTTAATACGCTAAAGTAATGAACTAAAAGTAGGTTTATTGGTTTTTAGGCCAGGGTGAGAGCATGAATGCTCACTTTTTACTCACTCCTTTAAAACCAGCCAGCAGCACCTTATCCAAATAGCTACAACTCATAGCTGCAATTTTCTGTTTGCGCCGGATGCTGGCTTTTCTTGTCGTTTCTGCACGCAGCATGTTTATAGCTATATGGCGCATACAAGCCATGATCTCTGCCGCGTTGCCACGGTAAATCTGGCAAGCATCTTCATTCATAGATGCATCCAAAACCCAGTGTAGACTGTTTTCTATGGCCCAGTGACCACGAACAGCAGCTGCAAAACGTTCCACACTGAGTTCTGCAGAACAAATATAATAGCGATAATCGAGTGATTCTTTACCTGCTTTATCAATGCGATAACCAATGGCAACCCCGATACTTTTTAAGCCTTTCCAGTCTGGAAACTGTTTGATAAGTTCACCTGCAGGAAGTACATGATATTCACGGACTTCAACACGTCCATGGCCCTGTTCGATAGTGACATCATTCCGTAAGCTCGTAGCTTTTACGCTTTCTAACAGTGCTTGTTGAACAGATTTAGCCAGTGTCTCTTGGTTACCTTTAACTGCAAGCAGATAATCACCACCGTTATCGACGATGGTTGAAGCGATATTTTTCTGGCATGCAATGGCATCAATAGATACCAAACAACCTTTGATATCCAGTAGCTTAATGAGCTCCGGGATAGCCGTGATTTCGTTCGACTTAGCATCTGTTTTTCGCTGACCGATGACAACACCATTTTTAGTGGCGAATGCACTGACCATGTGAATGGTAGATTGCCGGGATTCACGATCATAGGAGCCACGCAAGACTTTGCCATCAATAGCGATCAGTTCGCCTTCGGAGCGAGCAGAGACTGCTTCCATCCAGCTGATGAAACACTGCTGAAACTCGCTAGAGTCAAGGCGCGAGACGATTCTAGCAATGGTATCGTGAACAGGTAAACCATCTTTGAATAAGCCCTTATCTTGGAACCAATCAAGGTGGATTTCTCCAAAATCTTCAATGTCTTCCCATCCCTCGGCACCGGCTATCGCTGCACAAATAGTCAGGAATAGAACATCAAATAATGGATAACTGATTTTCGCTGACTGACGTGGGTCTTTTAGGTCGCCGAAATGAAGAGAAAAGGCATCGATACTCATGGTGATACTCTCGAAAAAGAGAGTATAAGATCACAACTCGATCTGCAGGTCAAATAGGATGAGCTTGGTTAAATAATGTTCGCGATCTCACCCTGGTTTTTAGGCGAGTTTATTTCTTCCTAATGATTTAGTAGGAAATATTGAAAGGACTAGGATGATTTGAGGAGGTTAAGCGAGTCGTTGGTTGTAGCTGAATCTTGGCTTTCTATTGAGTTTATTTGAATTGCAATAATGGGCAATTGAATGTTCTGCACCAACAACGGCACCCGTTCTTTCTCCAAATTCTGTAGCGATACATGGCCAGTTTTCTGAAGATATATTGAGGCGTTGTAAAATTGGCAACAATGTAGTGTCTATTGCACCTCGCTTGTCTTCTCGGATGATTCTGCCTGTCATGTCAACAAGCTCAAGGTAATCTGATAAATGGAAAGGCAAACCATCAGGCATATTTTCTCTTGGGTTACCGACAAAAGGATAAAGCGGTTTAGGTTGTTTTTGGTGTCTTGCAGCAACCACACGTTTTTTCACACTGGTGAACTCTGAGGTTTCAAGTATTCGGCTTATTTTTGCTCTTAAGGGGTTGAGGTCAACATACGCCATATAAGCCGCTAATGCGGCTTCATCTAGTAAAGCTTGAGACTTAAAACGCCCTTCCCAGAATCGTCCTGTGCATTGATCTTCAAAGTTAGCTTATCTGGCAATGGGCTCATTTAACTCTTTCATGAACCAGCTAATGTCCATGAGACGATTTCTAAAGGTCTCGGCTGACGATTCCACTAACATTAGAGCGTATTCAGATAGGGACTTACCTCGTACATATTGCTGAGTAAACAAGGTGCCTTTATGGATCTTATGCCACCTTTGAATAACCTCCAACGTAGACCATTTTGCTATTTTCTCTGAGTTAATATGTAACACCACATGAAGGTGGTTACCATCACCGCATAAGCACAAATATCGATAGCGAAGACACTCGCTAGAAATAACAGTCTATTCTCAACCCAACCTCGACGATGCTCAAAACTTTCACCTGATATAGGATCTTCCCCGCACACAACAATGCAAACAAGACATCCATTTAAACATTTCAATTGCTGATAGGCATGGCTGCTTATGTAATTTTGTCCCACGAGTTAGAGTGGGTGTCTCAATAATGCCACGAAAAAATGTTTAGGATTCAAGCAACCCGCCGTCATTTTCAAAGAAATAATGGAGGCGGCTTGAGAATTAAGAATGTCGCAGTTCGGAGTTGAATTCGGGGCTGTTTAAAGTTAATCAGCCAACACGAGAATTTATGAAGCAAGATGTGGCTGCTTATATGAAGTATTACAACTTAGAGCGGTTTCATTCGGCCAATGGTGATTTATCACCAGTGGCGTTTGAAAATTCTCAACTAAAAGCGAGTTAGAGTGGGTGTCTCAATAATTTGGTTGGGATGGGTGTCTTGTTTGACGCTTATAATTTGGTTGGGGTGAGTGTCTTGTTTGACGCTCTCGGCCCCGCCGACACCAACACCGTTTTACTATAGAAAGGAGCATCGGGCTTGTTCAACACCCGAATAAGGGACCCTGTAAATAATTCTGTGTAACTGCTTTGGGTTACAAGTAATCAGTAAGTCGGTCTTCAAACATAATCATAAAGCGATTGAGAGCCTGTCGCCAGTTTCTTATTGGCATCGACCAGCGTTTCGATGCATCCATAATTGCAAGATAGACAACTTTCCTCGCTGATTCATCCGTGGGGAATAGCTTACGCTTCTTTGTCGCTTTGCGTATCACACTGTTCAAGGACTCTATCGCATTCGTCGTGTAAATGGCTTTACGAATGTCCTGAGGGTAGCTGAACAATGTATTTAAATTATCCCAATGCGCTGTCCAAGAGCGGCTTATCTGTGGGTATTTATCATCCCACTGGTCACCAAATTGTTCGAGGGCCAGAAGCGCTTCTTCCTCGGTATTCGACTGGTAAATACCTTTGAGATCTGCCGTTACAGCCTTGTAGTCTTTCCAAGGGACATACTTCATTGAATTGCGCACCATGTGGACGATACAGAGCTGTATTTGGGTTTTTGGGAATACGGCATTAATAGCATCTGGAAAGCCCTTCAAGCCATCAACACAAGCGATAAGAATGTCGTTGATACCTCGAGTCTGGAGTTCAGTGAGAACGCTGAGCCAGAACTTCGCACCTTCCGTTTCAGATATCCACATCCCTAAAAGTTCTTTCTGACCTTCGATATTTACGCCCAGAGCCAAGTAAATCGCCTTATTGACGAGCTGTTTGTTTTGGCGGATTTTCACCACGATGCAATCAAGGTAGACGATGGGATAGACTGCATCCAGTGGCCGTGATTGCCATTCAACAACCTGCTCTAGAACTGAGTCGGTAACTTTAGATATGAGGCTTGCAGAGACATCAGCATCGTACATTTCTTTGAACGTAGCGACGATTTCACGAGTTGTCATGCCTTTGGCGTAAAGGCTTAATATCTTGTCATCCATCGATTGAAATCGAGTTTGATGCTTACGAACAAGCTTCGGTTCAAACGAGGCATCTCGGTCTCGAGGTACATCCAGTTCAATCTCACCATCGTCGGTGATCAAGGTCTTGGATGAATAACCATTACGACTATTCTTATCGGGCTTTTCAGCGTGTTTCTGATAACCGAGGTGGTCATCAAGCTCAGCATTTAACGCTGTCTCAGCAGTCACCTTGGTTAACATTTTACGAAAGTCATCTAGATCTGAAGGGGTCTTGATTGACTTAGCGGCTTCACGAGCAAATGCTTCGAGAACTTTCTTATCCATGTTGCTTATCCTTAGCCTGTTCCAGGGCGGGATCGCACTTTGTTAACAGATATGATCTAATACCTCTAAACCCTAAGCTACATAGTTATTTTGAACATAATTGAACATTTATCAGTCGTCGAGGATACTCGATCTGACATCAATCAAAAGCATGACCTTATTGACGTGATTTTCCTTGTTATCAGTGCTATCGCATCAGGATGTGAAGGCTGGCAAGACATTGAATATTATGGAGAAGAGAAGTTGGGCTGGCTGAGGAAATATAGACCATTTGAACACGGGATCCCAAGACGACACACGATAGCACGCATTTTGCGTTCTGTTGTCGCGGAGTCTTTGCTTGAGGCATTAGCTCTGTGGATTAACGAGCAGCGAACGAGTCAAAACAGAGCCATCATCGCATTTGACGGAAAAGTACTGCGTGGCTCGTACCGAAATAACAAGAAAACAGCATTACAATTGGTTACAGCCTATGATACTGAACGTGGTCTCGTTCTGAGTCAGAAACCGACAGCGAACAAGAACGGCGAGATTAGCGTTGTGCGCCAAATGCTTGATGTTATTAACGTAAAAGGCAGTGTTGTCACCGTTGATGCTCTACATTGTCAGCGCGATACACTAGAGAAAATCGCAGAAAAGAAGGCTCATGTTGTCGTTCAAGTAAAAAACAACCAACCAAAGTTGAGAGCGGCTGTTGTTGAGCAGTTTCAAGCCGTCTTTGATGCTGGTAAAGAGAAGGTCGTCACTGAAATTAAAGAAAAACACCATGGTCGTAGCGAAGAGCGATACGTCTTTCAACTAAAGGCCAAGTTGCCCGAAGAGTTAGCAAAGAAATGGCCAACGGTAAGAAGCATCATAGCAGTGGAACGCCACCGCGTGATAAATGGGAAAGGCACTGTAGATACCTCGTATTACATAAGCTCAATGTCACCGAATCACAAATTGTTAGGCCACTATATTCGTCAGCATTGGCGAATTGAAAACAGCCAGCATTACGTATTAGATGTTGTTTTTAAAGAGGATAACTCTCGCATTACTTTAGACGGAGCGGTGGAAAACATAGCTCTATTTAGACGTTTTGTGATGAACATGCTCAAACAATGCGATTGTGGAGCGCCAAGTCACAAAGTGAAGTTGAAAAAAGCGGGATGGAGCGACGATTATCGGGCACGAGTCTTCTTTGGGTTATAAATCCATCAAAGTATGCTCCCGCCCTGTAGCCTGTTCAGGCCTAATTATAAGCAATTACACAATTTAATTTACAGGCTCGAATAAGGTGTCGGCTGCGCAATACCTATTCTTATTTGTTGTATTTTACCTTTAACCACTGGCCAAACGAACACGAACTAAAGCATTACGAGCAATCAAAATATGAAATGGAAGAATGGTCTTAAGGTAAATTTTACCGCCTATATTATTTGTACGCACCCATGTAGATAAAAACACCCTTCCATTTTGAGATATTACGGACACTCTAAAATTTAAATGTTTATCGTTAAAACCAGCAATCAATTCTTGATTATTTTCAACTTCAACAGGAAAGAACCCTATTTTATCTTTTGCTTCGGGACCATCGCTTGAAAGACCAAAGGGAGAAGTTACCAAATTTCTAATACTAACTAGAAAGCGAGCCCAAACAGGAAAATCCGTGATGATTTCCGCCGCATGACGAGGCGTCAAATCAGACTTTACGGAAAAACAGTCTATAAAATCCGTAGCTCTAATTCGTTTACTCAGAAGACTGCTCAATGGAAGTTCAGTTGCAATAACTTTATTCATCATGTCCATTCTTAATTTTAATGTAAAACGTCCCAATAGAGGGGGGGAATAGTTATACTTTACTTTTTTACTAACTCAAAAAACTGAGAGTGGTTTTGGTTGCCTTTAAAGCGAATAAACCACATGCGCCCAATTGCGCAGGTGCCAATTTAACCACCGAAAACACCGCCGCCGATTGATACCAGATTGATACCAAAACTGCTAAGGAATCGGGTCGAATGCTGCTGTTTGTTATAGCTCAGCGATATGTGACAAAGTTTCTGGGTGACTCTGAACCAGCTTTAGAAGGGTAACAGCTTGGCCGTTTGGAGCACTACGTCCTTGCTCCCAGTTTTCCAATGTTCGAGATGATGTATGCAGCAAACGAGCGAAAACACCACGTGACATATTAAACTGCTCACGAATACTCACAATTTCATCAGGTGAGATATTTAGATCGCTAATATCGTTAACTTGATGGGTTTTAAGGGTAAGCTTGCCCTCTGAGTGCTCTTTCGCTTCAACAAGAGCGGAACTTAATTCTGCAAATAGGTCACGATTGCTCATTGCGCCACGCCTCCATAAAAGACTTTAACTGTTTCTTTTGTTCTGCGGTCAAGTCTGACATTTCATTTTTGCCATAGATAGTTAGCAAGTAGAAACGCCGCTTATCATCGAGGAAGTAATAGATCACACGTGAGCCTCCACGCTTACCTTTGCCTTTACTTGCAACTCGAATCTTTCGCAAACCAACTGTACCTTGAATCACATCCCCCTGCTTAGGGTTGGACATTAACTCAGCTTGAAAGAGTCTGAACTCTTCATCACTGAGGTATTCATTTCGGTACTTTTCAAAGATGGTTGATTCGACAAATACGCTTTTCATACAGCAAGTGTACGCAACTAGCGTAGAGACGGCAAACTCTACGTATAACTCCCCAAACAAACCACTATTGACAATTTAGCCTACAAAGGCGTTTCGTTAGTTGGGATGGGTGTCTTGTTTGACTGACTGCGAATTAAGGTGTCGGCTGCGTGACACCTATTCTTATCTGTTAGTTACAACTTGTTATTTTCCAGTTCAGATATCCTGTCTTTTAGCTTGTCTAACCTTCTTGAGTAAAGGAAAAAACCAATTTGAGAGAATATTATTGCAACATAGAATAGATTATCTTTGTGTTCAGCGGAAGAATCATTCCAAAGCCAAATCGCAAAAACAGTGACAGCTACATATGAAAGAACATTATAAATCATTAGTGTAACTCCGAAGTTAATAGCACACTACGATTCGCAAGTTCTCTATTCACTTTTTTAAGTTCTGACTTGTTAAAAGCAACAGCACCCCAAATCACTAACATAGCTAAGCCACTACGACCAAACTTTCCTTTTGCAAGGGACTTCTCATATAGATCTTTAATACCCAAACTGGATGCACCAATCCCAACATAACTAACGAATGTATCTAAAAACTCATGAAAGCTCTTGTCATTCTGTAGCTCTTTATTCGTCATGGACCACACTCCATACTGTGAATTCAAAAATGTCGCATCCAATGCCCCAGTGATAAGTTTCCCCATCAATGCTCGATTCGATACACTCCGAATAATTTTCATTGCATCGATTCGCTGTTTTTGACTTAGATGCCTATACAAAATCATAGAGCAAATTGCATCGGTTTCATTCTTTCCTCCTCCGACAAGTAACTCCGGTCGGAAACCGATAATTTTTGCAAGGGTTCTTAATTGCTCTCGCTCACTCGATGGTAAGTTGTAGGGCAGTTTACTGATTGAAATTACACTAGCCATTTATGCCTCCGTGCATATTTTTTGATATAAAACTTAAGGTCGCATATCTCTCCTACGATATACGACGTATATTTTTCGAATACTAACCCTGCTTTAAAGGGTAAATAGCACAGACTTCACGCCAAATTGCCACCTTTAGCACCAAAAACTAGACATAATGATCCCCTGGTGAAAGTGTCGACTTCCTGCGTTTATTGTGGGGTCGTCAAACTAGAGCCACACTGTTAAATGCAAGTCATAACAGAACAGGAGATCGACATGTCTAATCTAGCTCGTTTGTCATTGGACTAGACGTTCACAAAGAAACCACAGATGTCGCTTATTGTGTTGATAATTCAAGAGATGAGCCTGTATTCCATGCCACCATCCCCACCAACACTCGCTCTATCAACAAATCTATCAAAAATACAAGATCTTGGCTACTCATCTTTGTGTAGTTTATGAAGCAGGGACTAAAAACAAGACATCCACTTAACCGACTGAAAACAAGACAGCTACTTGAACATTTCAATAGCTGATGGTCATGGCTGTCTATGTGATTTTGTCCCACGAGTTAGAGTGGGTGTCTCAATAATTTGCTTCCAAACGCCAGAACCAGGGGGAATTAGGGTTTACCGCCGTACTGCATACCCATAGCCGCCAGCGTAACCTGCATCCCCACTTACATGTATTGGTGGCCGGTGGGCGCTATCACAGTGCGAAGCAGCAGTGGCATCACTGCAACAAGAAGTACTTGTTTAACGCCTTTGCGCTGGCCAAGGTATGGCGAGGGAGAATGCTAGATGCGCTCAGTCAACACCCAAACATCAAGTTGCCCCCGCATATCCCCACCAAATGGGTGGTCGATTGTCGCAACGTAGGTTTTGGGCTGCCCGCGCTACAGTACTTATCTCGCTACTTGTATCGCGGGATCTTATCCGATAACGATATCATCAGTACCAATAATGACCAAGTGAGTTTTAGGTATCTAGATAGCCAAAGCCACACCACCAAAATCCGCACCTTGCCTACCTTAAGGTTCTTAAGGCTTATCTTGGCGCATGTATTGCCCAAGGGATTACAGCGGGTGAGAGATTATGGTTTTTTACGAGGCAACGCCAAACACATATTGCGGCGCATTCAGTTACTCCTGCGAGTGCCGCAACGCGTGAACCTCGCCGCGCTCCAAACCGACAAGCACAGCGCGACCCGGCCATGCCCTTGCTGCCAACACCCTATGCACTGCACAGGCGTGAGTCGAACGAGCTAGCCGAAAGGCGAACAATATAAGGAGAATGGCAGGGCTTAACATGAGGATGAATACATACAAAAATTAACAGCTTAGCACCATGTATGACAGGTAAAGGCTTAACGCCATTCACCCAGTCTTAGCCAAACTCGCCTTGTAAAAAGTAACAAGGCCTTGGCCCCGCCAACATCAATACCGTTATTTACTATAGAAGGGAGCATCGGGCTTGTTCAACACCCGAATAAGGTGGCGGCTACGCGACACCTATTCTTATTTGTTATAACACTACTCTGACGGTTTCGCTTTCTCTCCAAGGTGCTGGGTAAACCTTAGTAAATAACCATCTAGATCTTGTATCAGAAACTCTCGTTCACCTGATAGCTTTTCACCAATGTCATACCATGTTTCTTTTAAATCACGAAAAAAACGTACGTTAGCTTTCTTCAGTCTTTCAACTAGCGGATCTAAATCTGAAAGCTCTATTTGAAAATTTACTCCACGTCCTAATGGAGTAACTAACTCACCAGTAATCCACCCTGAATCCGTGATTTGTTCGAGCATGATCTGAACCTGTTCTTGTTCAAGGTATACAAAATCAGGATTTTCTCGCTTAATACGTACAGAGAAGCCAAGCACATCGACGTAAAATGATAACGACGCTTCAAAATTACTCACTGATAATTCGGGAACCATCGGGTTCCAGTATTCTTCCATAATCTATCCTTGCTATATGCTGTAATACTGCTTGTGTTATAACGCCCTGTTAAGGTGTGAGCAACGCAATACTGAAGCTGCCGCATACCACCTTAAACACTAAAACCAACGCACAGTAAAAATGCCACGCGTTGCGAATCACTCTTAAACAGATTGTTGAACGAAGCCGCTCTGCGGCAGAGTGCATAGCACCTGATATCTCATACTCAATGTGACACGGCCAATCGGTCGTGATGAACCGGAGTATGCAGCATGAACCCTACCCAACAACATCGTTATCATGTTTTATATAAACAACACCTTACCAATTTAACCTTACAAGGGAAACGACCAGCCACCATTGATGCGTACTCGCGTGCGGTACGTCGGATTTCTGCCCACTTTGACCGCTCCCCCGATACCTTAAGCACCGCTGATTTAAAGGCCTATTTTGCTCAACTGATTCGCAGCCATTCTTGGAGCACCGTGAAGCTAGACCGCAATGGCTTGCAATTTTTTTATCGCTACACCCTCGAGAAACAATGGCAGTGGCTAAACATTGTGAAGCCTCCTCAAGTGAAGCGCTTACCCGATATCTTAAGCCCTGCGCAAGTCGGCTTAGTGATAAGCATGACGTCGCAACCGCGCTATCAAGTCTTCTTCTTGGTGTTGTATTCCATGGGGCTGCGATTGAGCGAGGGCTTACACTTAAGTATTCATGATATTGATAGTCAGGCCATGCAAATCCATGTGCGGGATGCTAAAGGCGGTAAAGACCGCTTCGTGCCCATGCCACATCGCACCCTTCAGGTTTTACGTCACCATTGGCAAAGCCATCGCCATGCTCGTCTGCTGTTTCCACGCCAAGGTAAACAGGTGGATGTGCCTATGGATAAAGGCGGCGTACAAAAAGCCTTGAAGCGGGTATTGCGCGATTGCGGTATTCATAAACCCATTAGCCCGCATTCGCTGCGCCATTGTTATGCCACCCATCTGCTTGAACAAGGCTTGGATTTACGCTCCTTGCAACACTTACTGGGACACGCCAGTTTAAATACCACTGCACGTTATACCCAGTTGACCCAAGTGAAGCAACTAGATGCCGTAAAGGCAGTGAATAAACTCACTGACTCTCTCACACTCATGTGGCCGTAACCATGAGCACCTTTATTGATTTACTTCACCAACATGAGGCCGAGCTTGCACCGCTTTTAAGGGCGGATGCTAAACGGGCAATGTATGCCATGCTGCGTTGTAAAACTGAGCAACAAGGTCACAGCCTTTGGCAGTGTGAACATTGCCCGCATCAAGACCAATTGACGCTGTCTTGCGGCCATAGGCATTGCCCGCAGTGCCAACACCATTGCACCACTGGCTGGTTAACTCGCCAACAACACAAGCTGCTACCCACGACTTACTTTATGGTGACCTTCACCCTGCCTCATGAGCTAAGGGCTTTAGCCCGCGTGCAGCCTAAAGCCTTATACCAAATCATGTTCAAGGTGGTATCAAGCCTGTTAAAGGACTTTGCCAAACGCCAGAACCAGGGGGAATTAGGGTTTACCGCCGTACTGCATACCCATAGCCGCCAGCGTAACCTGCATCCCCACTTACATGTATTGGTGGCCGGTGGGCGCTATCACCGTGCGAAGCAGCAGTGGCATCACTGCAACAAGAAGTACTTGTTTAACGCCTTTGCGCTGGCCAAGGTATGGCGAGGGAGAATGCTAGATGCGCTCAATCAACACCCAAACATCAAGTTGCCCCCGCATATCCCCACCAAATGGGTGGTCGATTGTCGCAACGTAGGTTTTGGGCTGCCCGCGCTACAGTACTTATCTCGCTACTTGTATCGCGGGATCTTATCCGATAACGACATCATCAGTACCAATAACGACCAAGTGAGTTTTAGGTATCTAGATAGCCAAAGCCACACCACCAAAATCCGCACCTTACCTACCTTAAGGTTCTTAAGGCTTATCTTGGCGCATGTATTGCCCAAGGGATTACAGCGGGTGAGAGATTATGGTTTTTTACGGGGCAACGCCAAACACATATTGCGGCGCATTCAGTTACTCCTGCGAGTGCCGCAACGCGTGAACCTCGCCGCGCTCCAAACCGACAACCACAGCGCGACCCGGCCATGCCCTTGCTGCCAGCACCCCATGCACTGCACAGGCGTGAGTCGAACGAGCTAGCCGAAAGGCGAACAGGATAAGGAGAATGGCAGGGCTTAACATGAGGATGAATACATACAAAAAATAACAGCTTAGCACCATGTATGACAGGTAAAGGCTTAACGCCATTCACCCAGTCTTAGCCAAACTCGCCTTGTAAAAAGTAACAAGGCCTTGGCCCCGCCAACATCAATACCGTTATTTACTATAGAAGGGAGCATCGGGCTTGTTCAACACCCGAATAAGGTGGCGGCTACGCGACACCTATTCTTATTTGTTAGTAGTTTGAAGCTACGCATCCCCAACCATCAAATTCAACCTTGTACAGTTCGGCTACACAGACCATAAAACCAGATACACAAGAGATTATATTTTGATTTACTGGCATTGTTATTTTCACATCAACATAGTGCAGTTCATCTTGAACTACATGCTCCGCTACTCCAAACTGAAAGTCATTGATAAACCCAGTAACGACATCTGCCTTATCAGAATCAAGGCACTTAAAGTGAAAATCAACTTCTCTGAATAATGAAAAGTTATCTCCTTCTGCATCAAGCCTTCTTAGCACATCAACATCGCTTTCTGCTGACTCGATGATTTTATTTACAATCGACATAACTACCTCTAACTACTAACGCTAAGTAGGCCGCACGTGCGGTCTATCCCATTCAATGAGCGCGCGGCCTATCACAAAAAACATGACCTTCATCACATTCGCTCATCAATTAGTGATTTGATATTAACCCATTGTCTACCATAGTTTTTTACTCGGCATCAATCAATCGTCGATCCATTTCTTTCATTGATTGCTTTGACAAATGACGCAAACGAAACCACAAATACTGTATGTATATGGCTCTTCACCGAATGTAGTGGAAACACTTTCAACAAACATTAATGAGCGAGATAATAAGTAAACGTTCATGAATACCTCGCGACCATGCAAGACACGACGCTTTATCAATCCATTCTTGGATTAACTCATCCTTGGGCTGTTTCATCTGTTGAACTCAATGAGTCAACCCAAACCATCACCGTACGCGTTGACTATGACCGAGCTTCATTAACGGCTTGCCCCTCTTGCGGTAAGGCTGTTCGTCGACACGATACTCGGCGGCGGGTTTGGCGACATTTAGATACCTGTCAGTTTGAAACACGTATTGAGGCTGAAGTCCCTCGAGCTGATTGCCCAGAGCATGGAGTGCAAACACTTCAAGTGCCTTGGGCGACAAGTAACAGTCGCTACACAGAGCTGTTTGAGGCTCGCGTTATAGAGATGCTTAAAGTCAGTTCCTTATACGCGGTGAGTAAAACCTATCGGCTTAGCTGGGGAGCCATCGACCGTATTATGGCACGAGCCGTTCAACGCGGTCTGACAGCCAGAACCACCATCAACTACCAAGACCTGTTGGTCGATGAAACGGCATTTAAGAAAGGCCATGACTATGTCACGGTATTATCCAATAGTGATGGTCAGGTGATATCGGTTGAAGACGGTCGAACAGGCATGAGCCTATCTGCTTGCTTTAAGGCATTGCCCCCTGAGTCAACAATGGTTACACGTTCCATATCGATGGACATGAGCAGAGCATATATAAACGCAGCATATGACTACTTCGGTGAGCGGGCTAAGCAAATGATAGCCATAGACCATTTTCATATCGCAAAGGTGCTCACTAAAGCGGTGAATGAAGTGAGAAAAAGCGAACTCATGGCGTTGCCCCAGCATTTAAAAAGAGAGTGCCACCAAACACGGTATGGATGGTTAAAACGAAACAGCCACCTACATGGGACATTGAGAGAAAGAGTGAATGCGCTGGCCAAAATGATGCAAAATACTGGCTTGAGCTGGATATTCAAAGAGCAAGCAAGAGCCATTTGGTATGGCGATGCAGCTAACGCCAAAGCGGCTTGGAATGATTGGTTGGCACTCATAAAGGTCAGTCAAATCAGGCCGATGATGACAGCAGCAGAAACCGTGAAAACGCACTTAAAGGGCATCATCAATGCGATGCGTTATAAGGTATCAAATGGCTTAGCGGAAGCGATAAATGGAAACATTCAGCGCCTAAAAATACGTTCGATGGGTTTTAGAAATAAAGAACGCTTTAAGCGAGCTATTTTATTTCACTTTGGAGGGCTTGATATGACTTTCCACCAAGAACGGTGAAGAGCCATGTATATACAGATAAAAAGTGCGCAACATGTCAAACACACCATTGCGGCTCCAGCAGCGATTTAGAAATACGATTTATCAGCACCATTACAGTATTCGCACCGAGCAAACCTATTGGCATTGGATAAAACGTTTTTGTATTTTTATCACAAGCAGCACCCAGCAAAGCTCGGAGCTGCTGATATTGAACGATTTCTAACTCATCTAACGGTCGATAGGCAAGTCGCTCCGGCGACTCAAACATCGCATTTAATGCCTTCATGTTTCTCTATAACAAAGTACTACGTATCGAAATGATTGGAATTCAGGCGAAACGCGCGAAAAAACGAGTCAACATTCCCGTAGTTTTTACTCGAGCTGAAGTGAGCCAAGTGATTGCGAATTTACCCGCGGATTATCAGATCATGGCTTCACTGCTTTACGGTTCGGGACTAAGACTCAGTGAATGCTTGAGATGACGGATTAAAGACTTAGATTTTGATCAACATACAATCACCGTACGGCAAGGCAAAGGAAATAAAGATCGCGTGACTTTGTTACCCCCTAACTTGATCCCAAAGCTTCGCGATAACATTCTCCTGAGCAAAAGTGTTTTTGCTCACGATATGAGTCTACATTATGCGGGAACAACGATGCCTTACGCGTTAGCCCGTAAGTATCCACATTCCCAACGCTCGTTTTCTTGGCCGTTTTTGTTGCCTTCATATCGACGCTAGAACGGGTTGAGCTCAAACGCCATCATATTCACCATAGTGTGCGCCAGAAAGCAGTCACCAAAGCCGTGCATAATGCCGGAATAAATAAGCCTGCAAGTTGCCATACCTTTGCCACCCATTTGTTAGAACAAGGGACTGATTTAAGAACTATACAAGAATTACTTGGCCATCAGGATGTAACAACGATTGAGATTTACACGCATGTTATCAGTCGTTATACCACGGGCGCCAAAAGCCCTTTTGCGTGCTTGGTTCAGCTGCAAAATAGATGACCGATTGAAAAAGCATCAAGCCGCTTATGCATTCTAGCTGGCGATTAAACTTGGCTCGTAAATCAAAAACAAAACCATTAGTTATAATCGGGAACGCTCATGCATGAGAGAGTCGTTCGTAAGAAGGCCTAACACGTTTTGGAGCACCAACGAGTCTGTACGCCCTAAGCCACTTCGGGACAAGAGCGACACAACTGATATCCACTGCCCCTCAACAAACTTCGGATTAAAAATCACTGCACATATACGGCAGCGCAATAACTGTCGATAACAAGGGTAAAGTCATCATCCTGTCACTGCTGGCGGCACTTCTTTAGGTATTTTAGGCTTGCGCTCTTGGCTTAAATAAACACCAAAGAAAATAACCCCTACCGCAACCCACTGAGTCGTTTCCAAACGTTCCCCAAGCAGCAACATCGAAAAAATCAATGACAAAGCTGGCAATAGATTGGCGTAGCCCGCAGCGGTTGAAGCCTTTACATGAGTCAAAGAATAATTATATAAGCCATACGCACCTAATGTGACCACCAGCCCTAAATACACAATGGTGCCAACCGATGCCAATGACACCTGCTCAGGCCACTCAGAAACAAATGCTAAGGGGAAGAAAAATATAGCGCCGCAAAAACTTTGTAGTGCCGTTAATAAAAAAGCCGAGTAACGTTTGGTGAGATGTTTAACCAACAACGTGTAACCAACGGCAGTACACATTGCCAAAAATTCAAGGAAATTCCCCAATATCGCATTAGGTGCTTGCAGGCTATTTTCGCCAGTTACCGACATCCATACCACACCAACAACGGCGATCATAAAACCAGTCCATTGTTTAAGGGTATTCCTTTCCCCTAAAAAAAAGAACGCCGTGACCGCAACCATTAACGGTAACATGGCCGTAATCATGCCCGCTTGCCCGGCGCTAGTATAAATCAGCGCTTGAGACTCAAACAAAAAGTACAAACATGGTTCAAAAAACGCCATCCCCATGAGAAACTTCCAATCACCCGCTTGATACTTAAAGTCTTGCCTTAACCAAGGCCAAACGACCAAAAATGCAGTCGTTCCAATACTCATTCGCAAAAACACCACGATCATTGGTGCCATTTCATTAACTGCAACTTTCAAGGCAATAAAAGAACTGCCCCACAACACCATCGCGAGTAACAATGCCAAATGCGCACGCAAGGTGGATGTTTCCATAGCAACTCCTATCTAAAATGAAAGTAACCAAAAAAATGCGGCAATCGCCTAGCTTATACCGTTCGCATTTGTGGCACATAGTAAGGGAACCTGATATGCCTAATACACAAGTAAAAGTGATGTCTCTATTCAAGCTTTTCTTGCCCGAATATTATTTCAGAGTGATAGAGACTAGGTTAACAAAGATAAATTTGAGGCATCTTGGAAAATGCCAGTCGGCGAGTATACATTTTTATTGCATAAAAATTCAACTGTATAATTCGAAGTAATGCGCTTACTCAGCCTCATCCTTGAAACGAAATCAGCAATGGCTCGGTGACGAGCTAGCCAAGCTTGCATTTGAGTCAAGCAATTGAATATTAAAATTATTGTCAAAAATCCATAAGCCTTGGTTAATTTACTCTTAGCATTCGCAAATCATTCGCATTTAAGCATCAAACACTTATAAAATAGCTGTGACTTGTGTCATGCTGTTTACGAATGAATTTCTGGCAGTATCAAGGTTACCGCCAAGCCAAATAACAAAGATGTCGAATTCCTGCACACTCAAAACTGAGTGTTTGAATAACTATAAGAGGTGAATATTGAAAGCACATCGAATCAAAATTGCTCGGTTCATCACCGCAATCATTTTGCTCACTCCCATGATGTCTTGGGCTGGTCAGGCGTTAGTGCATGTTCCGGGCACCACTGTATCCATGACGCCTCCTGCTGGTTTTACGCTGTCTAACAGTTTTTCAGGCTTTGAAAATTTGACAACACATTCCAGCATTGTGATTGCCGAGCTCCCCGGAGACGCCTACGCTCAACTACAAATACTCTTCACTGATGCCGCGATTGCAAAAAAGGGCTTCGCCACAAAAGGGATCCAGATAAGCAAACGTCAAAACATCAAAGTTGGCGCCAACAGCATTCCATTGCTATCGGGAAATCAGCATATTAATGGCATAAATGTTGTTAAATATATAAGTCTACTCGATGGGAACTCAAGCGTTCTGATTAACTACAATCTTTTAAACCAGGAGCAGCTGAGCGAAAATGACGTCATAAAATCACTACAATCCATCTCACTTTCTGCAGCTGAACCGCTTGAAACAAAGTTGCAAAACTTACCTTTTAAATTTACAGCATTCTCTCCCTTTAAAGTCGTGGATGTACTGCTTGGCAGCTCCGCCTTACTCACCACTTTCGACGGTAGCGATCCAAGCGGCAATTTACCGATCATGGTCCTTGCAAGCTCACAAGCTCAGCACAACATTGGTGATATTAAGCCTGCTGCAGAACAATTTTTGAAATCGACAACTGGTTTTCAGGATGCCCGCATTACCAACGCTCAGCCCGTTAAATTTGCGAACTTAGACGGATACAAAATACAAGCGACTGCTGGCGATAAAACAATTGTTCAATATCTAGCAATGAAAGAAGACGGAAGCTATCTGCGCCTCGTCTCAACAGGAGCCACGCAGAAGATAACAGAACTAGTAAATGCCATTCAATTAGTCGCCGATTCAATGACTTTGACACCCTAAACGACTGTATAGAAGCAACAACGCTGGCGACTCGGTGTTGCTTCTACCAGAGATCGATCAGCTCAAGAGTTCACCATGCAAGGTATCAATATTATAGGGACCAGCGGCAGCGGTAAAACTGCCTTTAGCAAACAATTAGCGAAAGCCTTGGCTTACCCGCATTATGAGATGGATGCGATGTTCTGGAAGTCCAATTGGACTGAATCCACCGATCCACAACTATTCGCAGCGATTACTGCCGTTACCGAGCAAGAAAACTGGGTTTTAGATGGCAACTATAATCGAACGATCCCAGTGAAATGGGCCCATGTTGATACCGTAATTTGGCTCGATTATTCACTCCGCAGAACCTTATTTCAGGCGGTAAGACGGGCGTTGAGCCGCAGCTTACATCGCCAAGAACTATGGCAGGGAACTGGCAATCGAGAAAGTTTTCGAAAAAACTTTATGAGCCGAGATTCGATAATACTTTGGACGCTAAGAACCTATAGAAGCAATCAGCGCTATTACCAACAACTGATGCATACCAACACCTACCAACATATCAAATTTATTGCAGAACTGAATCATTAGGCCGCAGTTTTATGTTGTTACATTTATGTCTCGCAGATCCGAACAGGCCCAAGCAGGGGATTACAGAGGTTTAGGGACCGCGGGTAGGTTTTCCTTTAATAGCTTAATAAACTGATTGCCTGACCAACTTCGCTTATACACTAAGCCAAAGCTGTAGTTCACTGCGGGTTTAAAAGGACGAATTGCGACTTTATCCAGATTAGCTAAGTCATAAGCGGTAATGGGGTTAATCAGGCTCATTCCCACATTGTGTGCAACCAAAGAACAAATCGCGGCAATATTTGCCTCGGTTTTCCCAGAAATTCGAATATTACTCTTGGCAATATGCATTAACAGCTGGTCCGCCGCTAAGTTAGGTTGATTGGGGATCACCAAATGTTGATCCTTAAAATCATCGGTAGATATTTGCGCCTTATTGGCAAGCGGATGTTCAATGGGGACCAAACAGACCGCTTCCACTTCACAAATTTTATCAACAATCAGCGTTTGACTACTAACAGGCAAGGTAACAAAACCGGCATCAAACTGCCCCGCCTCTACAGCCCGCACCACCTCTGAACTCGTCAAGATGTCGAAAGAGATATTATATCCAGAGTTAATGCCTAACACCGCCGCAATCACTTGTGGTACAAAAGCAAAACCCAAACCGGGCACCGCGGCTAAGCGGATCCTTGATGCGCCAAACTCACGCAAAGCCACAATACTATGCTTCATCTCTTCAAGGTTACCCAGTAGGCCGAGTATTTCGCCATATAATTCATCGGCTTCCGGAGTGGTGATGAGACGCTTTTTATATCGAGTAAACAAAGGCATCCCTATGTTTTCTTCGAGTAAGGCCAAGGAACGGCTCACCCCAGATTGAGTAATGCCTAAATCTTTTGCAGTACGAGTCGCCGTTCCTGTTTCATAAAGCACTTTAAAAATAATCAGTGATTTCAACGAATTTAAATTAATTTGCGACATATCCTGCCCTTATTTTGGATGCCAATGCGGGATTTCAATACTAAATAGTATCACTCAGCATATGAGTAAAAGTCATCAATTAATGAAAAAACATTATAATTTACAATATTAAATTCCTTCTTATAATCGATCTTGTATTGAGGAAAACCAATATTTTTCAAACACGGATGTGAGGGGTGTAATGACAACAAATAATGCTTTGTTTTATCAAACTAGTGATGATGCGCCATTGATTGATCGTGCTGATGGTATCTATCTTTGGGACAATAACGGTAAACGCTACATTGATGGCTGTTCCGGCGCGATTACTTGTAATATGGGTCATAATCATCCGGCAATTAAAGCAGCGATGAAACAACAACTAGAGACGATAGCCTTCAGCTATCGCACCCAGTTTGAGAATCAGGCGGCGATTGATTTAGCCAATCAGTTGGTTGAAATAACCAATCATGACTTAGATAAAGTGTTCTTTGTCGGCAGCGGTTCAGAAGCCGTAGAAAGTGCGATTAAACTCGCTCGCCAGTACTTTTTTGCACTTGGACAAACCCAACGTCAGCATTTCGTGTCACTGCGACCGTCCTATCACGGCAGCACCTTGGGAGCCTTAGGCTTAACCAGTTATCAACCGTTAGAGCAGCCCTTTAGCAGCATTATTAATTCAGCAATTAAAGTGCCCTCACCCGATCTTTACCGCTATTCACAAGCCTCACTGCAACTCCATATTGAAGCGGTATTGGGCGAAACTGAAGCGGCGATCAACGAGGTAGGCGGTGAAAATATTATAGCCATCGTACTCGAGCCCGTTGGCGGTGCCAGCACCGGTGCAAGAATGCTTACTCAGCAATATTATGATGGTATTCAACAACTTTGCCAGCGCTTCGGCTGCTTACTTATTCTTGATGAAGTGCTTTCAGGAATGGGGCGCACCGGCCAATGGTTAGCATACCAACACTGGGATATAAAACCCGATATTGTCGCCTTGGCGAAAGGCTTAGGTGCCGGTTACTACCCTATCGCAGCAATGCTGGCGAGACAAGAATTGGTCAGCCCCGTCCTTGAGAGCGGCGGGTTTCAACATGGTCATACTTACGCAGGGAATCCATTAGCTTGCGCGACAGGTCGCGCCATTATTCAAGCAATGCATGACGAGCAAATCGTGGCCAATGCCGCCAAACAAGGAGCTTACTTGCGCGAGAAGCTCGATCAATTACAAGATTACCATCCGATGATTGGTCATGTTCGAGGGATTGGTTTACTACAAGGTGTTGAATTTGTTCAAAACCGACAAACTAAACAAGCATGGCCAGCCGAATTCAATATTTTTGCGCAGATTACCAATATTGCGAAACAAATGGGCTTATTAATCTATCCCCGTCGCAGTCTCAACGGAGTCGCAGGTGACCATATCCTGATTGCTCCTCCATTAACCGTCACAAGTGAAGAAATCGATTTAATCGTTTCGTTATTTAGTGATGCTTTACACAAGCTCGAACAGGCCTATTTATAGCAGCTGTATACGCCTTAATTTACATTCGATATTAAAAGGAAATTAATATGTTTTTAAGAATACTACTAAGTGCATGTCTAAGTTTGGGATTAACACTATCGGCTCACGCCGAGGATGGGATCGCCAAGGTAAAACAAGACAAACAACTCAGTTTTGCCCTAAGTGGGGCCTACCCGCCGTTCAACTATGTTGATGACAACGGTAAATTGGTTGGTTTTGATGTTGAAATTGGTCAAGAAATAGCGCGTCGGATTGGTGTTGAAGGTAAACCCGTTGCCACCGCCTGGGATGGGATTATTGCGGGTCTGTTGGCCAAGCGCTATACCACCATCATTGGCTCCATGGCCATTACCGAAGACCGCCTAAAAACTATCGACTTTTCGCAACCCTACTATCGCTCTGGCGCACAACTATTCGTCAAAAAAGGCGCTAAAACGATGAACATAGAAGATCTCAAAGGCAAAAAAGTAGGGGTAACCCTAGGCACCACCTTCGAGGCGTGGTTACGTAAAAATGCTCCGGAAGTCGAAGTTCGTACCTATAAAGGCGTTCCGCAACTGATTATGGAAACTCAATCAGGCAGACTTGCTGGATTTGTCTCTGACCGAATGACGGGCTTAATGGCAATTAAACAGCATGATTTCAAATTACAGATGGCTGGAGAACTGCTCTACCCTGAATTGATTGGCATCGCCCTCAATAAAGGAAACCCAGAGTTGCTTAAGGCAATTAATAGCGCCATTACCGAAATGCAATCTGACGGTACTTATACCCAGATCAGCCAGAAGTACTTCGGTACCGATATTCGATAAGGAGTGAATTCATGTTTGACTGGGCTATCATCATAAAATATATGCCCGTGCTTTCTGAGGCGGCAATTCTCACCTTATATATCGCCATCGTGGCGCTTGCTTTAGGCTTAGCGTTTGGTTTGATTGCGGCATTGGCAAAGGTCTCTAATAATCTACTATTTAGAGCAATCGCCAACTTCTATATTTGGTTAATTCGCTCGACCCCATTATTAGTACAACTGTTTCTTATTTACTATGGATTGCCCCAGTTTGGACTTGATTTATCCCCCTTCTTGTCTGGTGTACTTGGTTTAGCGCTCAATGTGGGCGCTTACAATGCCGAAACCATAAGAGCTGGCATTCAATCGATTGGACAAGGCCAAACAGAAGCAGCCAAATCAATCGGAATGAATCATGCGCAAACCATGCGGCGCATTATTCTTCCGCAAGCGCTGCGCAATATTATTCCGCCTTTAGGAAACAATTTTATTATCTTAATCAAAGATACCTCTCTGGTTTCCACGATTACGCTGGTTGAACTCACCATGAAAACGCAACAATTAGTTGGAACCACCTATAAGCCATTTGAGCTCTACCTCGCGGCAACTATGCTGTATGCCGTCATGACAAGTGTAACCGCCGCCTTACTGCATAAATTAGAACGACACCTGCATCAAAAAACCACGAGGAGCTAAGGAATGGCCAACTCCATTGTAAAAATCAACGCCCTAAAGAAAAGCTATGGCCAACTAGAAGTGCTTCGTTCGGTCAACTTAGATGTAAACGCAGGGGAAGTGATTGTCATCATTGGTCCTAGCGGCTCAGGCAAGAGCACTCTGTTGCGCACCATGAACCATTTGGAGACCCCCAGCGGAGGTACCATTATCGTGAATAACACGCTCGTAAATGACGATAATCTCAACGGAAAAATGCTCGAGCGTCATTTATGTAAAGTTCGTACCAACTTAGGCATGGTTTTCCAGCACTTCAATTTATTCCCGCACATGACGATCCTCGAAAATATAATTGAAGGCCCAACTATTGTGCTCAAACAAGCCCGCCAAGAAGCGACTCGTCGAGCCATCAAATTACTGGAAAGTGTCGGTTTAGCCGACAAACAAAATGCCTATCCAGACATGCTTTCTGGTGGTCAAAAGCAGCGCGTTGCGATTGTCCGAGCGTTAGCGATGAACCCAGCGGTTATGTTGTTTGATGAACCCACATCGGCTCTCGATCCCGAACTGGTGGGCGAAGTACTGGCGGTTATAGAACAGTTGGCTCGCGATGGTATGACCATGCTGATTGTGACTCACGAAATGAGTTTTGCACAAAAAGTTGCTGACCGCGTGATATTTATGGACGGTGGTTACATCGTTGAAGACGGCACACCAGAGCAATTATTTGGCAATCCTCAGCATCAGCGAACCCAGCAATTTCTAGCGAGCATTCATTCATGAACAAACAACAAACATTACAGCAGGCAATTGCTGTAATCCCCGAGGGTGCGACGGTTATGGTGGGCGGTTTTGGTTGCCCAGGAACCCCTTTCACCCTGATCAACGAATTATTACGCCAAGGGCAGCGTCATTTAACCTTAATCAAAAACGATGCCAACGAGAGTGGTATTGGGATCAGTAAACTTATCGAAAATGGTCAGGTCGATAAACTAATTACCACCCATCTAGGTTTAAATAAACCGGTGATCGACTTGATGAACAGCGGCCAATTAGAAGTTGAATTTCACCCGCAAGGCATTCTCGCCGAAAAGATCCGTACTGCCGGAGCCGGCAGCTTTGGCTTTTTATCTGATATTGGGCTCGATTCTGAAATCACCTTACCGGAACAGCTTTTGGAATGGCAAGGACAGCGCTATAAAGTTGAAATGGCGCAAAGCGCAGAGTTTGCCTTATTGCACGCAGCCCAAGCCGATCACTACGGCAACTTAATGTATCAGGGGTCGGCGATCAACTTCAGTCCCTTAATGGCAATGGCAGCAAACCATGTGATTGTGGAAACCGCTGATTGCCAAGAACCCGGGAGCCTTAATCCAAATCACATTCATACGCCATCGGTATTTGTGAGCAGTTTAGTGCCATTAGCCGCATTATCTGATGAATACGGAGCTCTTTCTCATCATGTCAAATATTAGTCGAATCATCGAACGAGCCGCGCGCGAGATACAAGCCGACACTGTCATCAATCTTGGGATTGGTTTACCAGCTAAAGTTGTCGAGTTTTTACCGAAGGAATTAAACATTTTAATCCATTGCGAAAATGGCGTGCTCGGCGCCGCCGAACAACCGAAACCGGAGGATATAGACCCCTTCGTGATAGACTCCGCCGGGAACTATATTTCAACTTGTCTCGGCAGTAGCTATTTCGATAGTGCTGTATCTTTTGCGATGATCCGACGTGCAAAACTGGATTTAACCATGATTGGGGCGTTTGAAGTGGACCAAGCCGGTAACTTAGCCAACTGGAAGATCCCGGGGCGTTTTTCGCCAGGCATCGGCGGCGCGATGGAGCTTGCACAAAAAACCCCGCGTATTGTGGTATTGATGACCCACTGTGACAAAAAAGGCCAGCCTAAAATTCTAAAGCAGTGCCGATTACCACTTACCGCAAGACACTGTGTATCGCGGATTATTACAGATAAGGCGGTGATGGATGTGACCCCGCAGGGTTTAGTGCTTAAAGAAAAAGCCAAAGATATAAGTCTAGAGCAACTGATTCACTTCACCGAAGCTGATCTTATCATTCCAGAACAAATAGGTGAGCTATGAGCTTTAATCAATGTGAACAAGCCATCCTCAATAGCTGCGAGCAACTCTTCGAAGATGCCCTCTCTTTCACCGAAGACATGGTCCAACAATACGGCGTACTCAACCATGAGCAAGGTGTTCTAGATATTGTTGAAAGACAGCTCTGCGCCTTAAAACTTCCGGTGGAACGTGTCGCAATGAAGCATAGTGATATGTGCGGTCACGCCCTCTATGCCCCCGTGCCATGGGATCATGAGAATAAATACAACCTGGTAAGTCAACTCAACAAAGGCGCTCCAGGTAAAACGCTGGTACTGAATGGTCATCTCGATGTTGTGAGCGCAGACCCAGCAGACATGTGGACTCAGGCTCCTAATCAACCATGGCGAAAGGACGGTTGGTTATATGGTCGAGGCGCAGGTGATATGCAATCGGGCGTCGCCGCAATGATTTTTGCGGTACATGCCATTCAACACGCCGGGTATACAATTAAGTCACCGTTAATTATTCAAGCCGTGGTCGAAGAAGAGTGCTCTGGAAATGGCGCTCTGGCATGTTTACAGCAAGGATTTGGCGGCGACTTCGTGCTAATTCCAGAACCCTTCGGACCACAAATTTATGCCGCTCAAGTTGGTGTCTTATGGTTCAAACTGCTGGTCAGAGGCCGACCCGCCCATGTTTTAGATACATCAGCTGGCGACAATGCGATCGAGAAAATACAGAAATTAATTCCTTGGTTAAAATCGCTAGAAGCTGAACTTAATGAGCTCGAACGACCAGCACCCTATGATCAAATTGCGCAACCGTTTAACCTGAACATTGGTAAAATTAAAGGCGGTAATTGGGCTTCGAGTGTTCCCGCACATGCCGAAATGGAAGGACGGATCGGCTTTCCGCCTGGCATGAGTGCCAGTCATATCATGCAACGGGTAAACGATTGTATTGAACAAGCAGCCTTAAAAGATAAAGCCTTTGTGAGTCAAAAACCGATCCTGCGGTTTCATGGCTTTCGTTCTGAAGGACATATCGTGGATACTGGCCATGCAGGGGTCGGCTTGCTTGCTAACTGTCATCACACATTATTAGGAAAAGAACCTGAGCATTATTTATCCACTTGTACCACCGACTTACGCGCATTCCATTTCTATAGTCGAACCGCTGGAACCTGCTACGGGCCAATAGCAAAGAACATTCATGGCGTTGATGAGTGCGTCGATATCGAATCCATTCGCCACACCTTAAAAACCTACGCTCTCTTTATCAGCCGCTGGTGTCAACTGGAGAAAAAATGAAAGCTGTTTATCTAAGTCATTATCAACGAACTGCCTTTAGTCGAGCCCACCCTAAAAAATCCGAGGTTGACACCTTAGCGCCAATACGTGGCGATACACTTTTGGCACAACTGATCGACCATGCGTTAATCGAAACCGCGGTTAATGCAGATAAGGTGGATGACCTATCGCTCGGCTGCGCTCTCAGTGTTAAAGATCAGTGGAGTTTTGGTGGACGTTATCCGCTTTATCAAAGCCAATTAGGCGATCAGTGTGCCAGCAGAAGTATCGACCAGCAATGTGGTTCTGGGATCTCAGCAATCCGTTCCAGTGCATTAATTTTAGCTTCGGGGGCAGCCGATATCGCACTCGCCGGAGGCTATGAAAACATGACTCGGATCCCCATGGGCCCCTCGTTATTTCAGCAAGGTATTCTCACGATTCCAGAACATTACGCCGATCGTTATCAAATGGATGTCGTGATGAATATGGGCCTCACAGCAGAAGCCTTGATGAAAAAAACACAGTGCGACCGAAACACAATGGACGAATTCGCTTTAAGCTCACACCAACGTGCAGCCAATGCCCAAGCCAGTGGTTACTTAAGCCAAGAAATTCTGCCGATCCATACCAAGCATGACTCCGTATTTGAACAGGATGCCAACATTCGAAGCGATACCAGCCTCAGCCAACTCGCAGCGCTTAAACCGGTATTCACTGAAAACGGTCATATAACCGCTGGGAATAGCTCCCCCTTAACCAGTGGTGCGGCGCTGATGATGTTAATGACGGAGTCAGCTTTAGAGGAGCATCATGCTCAACCACTCGCTCGAATAGTTGCTTGCGCCGATCGAGGTACTCAACCAGAACTTATGGGACAAGGTGTGGTGCCCGCGATACAGCGAGTGCTGCAAATGGCGAAGCTAAAACCAGAGCAAATCGATTGCTGGGAAATTAACGAAGCATTTAGCATCGTACCACTTTATGCAATGGCACAATTGGGAATTAGCCATGAACAGCTAAATATAAACGGCGGAGCCATCGCCCTCGGCCATCCCCTTGGAGCCAGTGGTATTCGCTTAGTTGGCACACTTGCTCGAACTTTACACCAACAACAAGCTCGCTACGGTGTTGCTGCCGCTTGTATCGGAGGCGGTCAAGGGATCGCGATGTTAATCGAGCGAGTCTAAAATCCATATCATTGTTCATATACTCCCCATATCCATGTAACAGTTTGTTCCATGGATATGCAACCACCGTTACTTTCGAGTCATTCAGCAATGCTAAAAAACCTAGAGACAAATTACTAACGTTTTGTTTACATAGAACATTATAGAGATGTAATCCTTTATAAATCAGGCGTATACTTCAATGCTTCTCGACTGGCTTACAGGTCGAGTCACTCTTAATATGAGAGTGACATTATGTCAAAGCCCTGCCGTAACGTGACTCTATTCACCCAGCGCTTGCCAGCCAGAGAAATAATAATATGAGCACTGATTAGCCGCTCATCAAAGGTACTCTCTTTTAATCAGCGGCATTGTGTAAAAAATATTGACTTATTAAGGGAATTAAAATGAAAGTTACAGTCTTACCATTCTTTATGTTAGCGGTTTCAATCGGGGGTTGTGGTAGTAGCAATAGCGAGAGTGGCGATGTAAAAAACATCGATATCGAGAATGCCTCCATTTGTTTTAATGAAGATTTATATGAGCTCGGTGCAACACAGACTATCAGCATGGTCGCGCAAGATGGATCCATTGAGACCAGTTTAACGAAAGTGATTGAAGAAACAACTTACCGGAGCCAGCCTGCATTGCTCGCTCAAACAACCGAAAATAACGTCACCGATAACGCCTATTTATTCATCGATGAAGGGAATAAAGAACAAATCATGTTGGGAGAAACTGATAATGCAAATGAAAACGAATTGAGCTATACGCCTGGTACCTCAATGCGATTTGACGTAGATAAAGGTGATATTCATCGTCAAACCATTACCATGATCGTAAACAACTCATCGGGGGTTGACCAAGAATTTGTGACCAACATTAGTTCAGAATTTCAAGGCTTTGAAAACATCACTGTTCCTGCTGGTACCTTCAAAACATGCAAATTTGAACAAAGTTATTCAATGACATTACCTGACGGCTCTCCGGCTGAGGGTAAGGATATCATCTGGTACGCAGCAAACTACGGAGTGGAAGTTCAAATATCAAATGATGGAACTATTAGCAAACTGGTTGAAGCAGAGCTCAATGGCGTCAAAATGTAAATTCCAAATGGTGTTTATTTCAATATTTAAACGATGATACAGCTGGTTAAAAAATGGGGGGATAAGTCTCCTCGCTCCACCCGCACTAGCCATTAAAAACGCTGCCATCAGGCTCGGCCTAAAGGTAGCGTTTTAAACATCTCATCAAGCAAGCTCTAGCGCAACTTAAAGCTGCTCCGAGTAAGCCTTGAAAGTCAGCTCACAGTGCCACGCTGGTAAACCAGCTGACGACAACAATCAGCCCACTAATCAACAACCCTTCGCCAAGACCAACCGCCATCACAATCTGTCGTCGCGGTAAACCGGCCAAGCGCGCGAGATAGACAATCAGCTCGGTAAATACCAAAGGGAAAAAAGCCCATCCGGCAATCGCCGCAACACCAAAAGAGCGAACCCAGCGCTGCGCTCGTTGCACACTCTTGCTAGGCAAGGCTTCCAGTCGCTTTTGCATATCCATGTAATCAATCGCCAGACAAACCAAATAGGCGGAGCTACAAGATGCCACCAAAGTAAGAAGAAACATCAGCAGCGGATCGATACTACTTGCCATTAACAGAATCAAGGGCATAGTCGGGATAAAAAGTACCCCACGCAGAAAAATAACCAAAGTATAAGCCGGCAGAATATACCAATAATATGCATCCACCACGGCCCGCATATCACTCAAGCTATAGTTGCTACTTAAACCTTGCATCCCGACAATCGCCAACAAGGCTATCGCAATCCAAAGCACCAGTTTTAACTTTGCCTTCATTTGTCATGTCTCTTACGTTCAGGACAAATATGTTGGACTCGAGCCACTTCACAACTGGCCTTACTGTTACAGCGCAGCCCTTCGACCTGCCAGCTTATATCGATACTCCGGTGCAGGCCGAAAATCATAAACTGACAAGGCTGCGGATAATCATGAACCACAAACATACGCGCAAAAAAAGTACTTTTATCGTGGCTCTCAGGCAAACCTTGTTTCAGCGCTTGTAACAGCGCATCATCATTAGAAAAAGAGGTACTCAGCTGCCAACGCTCAGCCAACTCAGATTTTGCCTGAACCCTGTAGCTTACAAATTTGTGCTCTGGCAATAACGCTAAGCTGGTATTTAAGGCTACGGTAAATATGGGCGGAGTATAAACGATAAGCGCAATGCTCAGGGCGATGGAGAGACCCAGAGCGATCACGACTCGAAATAAAATTTTTTTCACCCTTTTAAAGCGAGTGCCTGTTTTCAACTCCTTTTTGCCGCTTTTCATTCTCATCCCTCAAACACCGAAGCTTTCCTGTCTTACCACTGATGCTATTTTTAATCCAAGTTACAGGCCGATCCCTGCCACGACTTCTAGACCCCCCAAGCTTACCGGATTATTTTACGGAGATCGTTTTGTGTAAAAATGAAGCGCAGTGCAATTCACAAAAACGAGCGTAATAAAATAATTCCGAGTGCAGCTTTTTGTGTGCCGCCAGCATGGGCATGAACTCATGAGGTGAAAGTCCGCTGTTGGAAGGTCACCGCTTAATAAGACTTTGATTATTAAACGCCAAGAACTAGCGAATGGCAAGGGCATAACTGCGAAGGGCTCTCCAAATAGAAACTATATATATCTGATTATTACGCAAATACGGCGACAGCCAGATGGCCTGCCGTCAAAAATTAGCGGCATTTAAAAATGCCGCAGCAGGCAATGTAATTAGCCTTAAATAGTGAACCTTATGACTTAAGCTTCCAATAAGCTTTGGTGTGATTATTTTTTCCCTTGATATGGCGCTGATTACGCAGGTAGTGTCGTACTTTTGTCGCTGAAGACGACTCTAGCGCAGCCCATACCGCATCGATGTTATCGAGACTGCGTAATATGCGTAACACTTCTGTGGCTTGCTCTTGTTCTGCACAAACCACTCGGTGAAGTTGAGCGCCGCGAGGCAGGCTGTCTTCAGAAAAGTAGTTCTGCTGCTCTTTGTTGGCACTTAATATAATGACCACTGGCGGTAATGCATTACTCCAATGTTCAATAATACCCGCCGCCGCAGGATATGCCGTTTCATCAGCAATAATCAGAGCTTGACCATTGGCTAAATGGGGGTGTTGGTCTTGGGTTTGTGAACGACTCATAAATACATCACCGATACTCAAGCGCTCTGCCCACTGGCTCCCCGCGCTATTGCCATGCGTATAAATATCTATCTGCCCACGGTCGGGGAAAGGGGCGGAATCACTGCTTTTCCATGATTTACGTAAGGTGTAAAGCCGCACATTTTTATTGGCTTTATATAACAGTTTTTCACGATTCTTCGTTGAAAGGTGCTTCATTAACCAAATAAACAGATGGTCAGCTATACGCTTTAAGCAATGTTTTTGAGTACTTTGTTGGACCGAATTTGCCCGCTTTTTTTGCATGCCTTTTAACACCAAAGCATAGGCATAGCCTGGGTAGTATTCTGGTAAAGGCATGTCACTTTTTACGGTCAAGCGAATGATATTGGCGGTGAGCCATTGTTTATCAAGCACTTCAAAAAACTGCTTACCATTGCCCGAAAAGTCAAGCCCCTGCTTTACAATACTCGCGTAAGCTAAATAGAGAATTCTTTCTTCTAAACTGCCCTCTATTTCAAAGGGGACAAGTATTGTGTGTTGAGCCGATTCAACTGCAAATACGATATCAAGTTGAATCCCCTCTTGGAAGATATCTTTAACCCTTGCCGATACTATTTGTTTATCCGACACATGGCTTTTAGCAATGGCTAATAACTCCTCGGGGTGGTCTTGATTAACATGGTCAATAATGTCGACTTTATGGTCAACATCGCGAATGGGGGTTGGTGACATGCTCATGAGTTTTTCGTACTTCTGCTGGACTTAAACGAGCAGAGCTTAATAAAGCTCTGCGAAAAAACGAATCATTGTGGCGAATCAATCTACATACGGTACATGGCACTCATGCCAATAGTGCGTGACTGGCCAACCGAGGCAAGCGCGCCAGCACGATAGGAAACCGCATCATCATTGGTGAGATTTTTAATGTAGGCATTAATGGTGAAGTCTCCTACTCGGTAACTCGCGCGAGCATCAAGCAGAGCATAATCACCAGCGACTGATGTCTCGGTATTTTCTAAGTCTGAGTAGTACTCTCCGACATAGGTGGCGTTGGCACCTAGAGTCCAACGTTCATCGATATACACCGTGAAACCAAGGCTCGCATTCAGTTTTGGCGCATTAGTGAGCCGATTCCCCTGATATGACTCATCATCACTGATTTCACTGTCTAGCAAACCAATCGCCGTTGTTATTTCTAGATTGTTGGTCAACCAAGTGGTGCCCTCTAGCTCTAAGCCGTAGGTATAAGATTTGCCGACATTCTCAATGGTAAAACCACTGGTTCCTGCTTGATAATTTTTGTAATCGTTATAAAACAAATTGGCATTTAATACGCTTCCACCGACAAATATACTCTTGCTGCTTAGCTCAAATGCCGATACCGTTTCACTGTCATAACTATATTCTTCGCCAAAAAAGTTAATCCCTAAACCGGAAGGGCTGTAACCTTTGCTGGCTGTTGCAGCAAGAGTGGTTGAGTCGGCCAAGTCATAGAGCAAACTCAGCTTCGGCAGATAATAGGTTTCACTGTCGTTTTGACTATTATCGCCCCCAGAAAACGCTGTAGAACTAGTCTTATCTGCGTCTTCATTTTCGACCCGTACGCCCGCCACTAGCCTGTATTTTGGCGAAAGTGAATATGTTCCCTCCCCATATAAGGCGCTGGTTGTGGTTTGATATTCGGTTGCAATAGTAAAGTTAGAGGTAGCAAGAGAAGCATCTTTATGAGAAATAAAGATCCCAACAACCCCGGTTAGCGCCGACTCGTTTTCGCTGAGTAGCAGCCGATTCTCCAAGGCATAAGTTTCATTGTTAATATCGTAGGTATTGCCTGTCGAATAGGCATCGTCATGGATATCAGAGCTACTGCGACTGATATGCAACGAGTTAGTTAGGCTATCATTGATCTGATAATCAATGTCTGCCGCAATAGAGTCCGCTTTAGAGTCTTGCAAACGCACTTCGTTAGAGCCGTTTAAGGAGAATGTCTTAGAGGCAATGCCCTCATCGGTATTACTGGCAAAGTTAGCATGCTCCCCTTGATTATTATGATAATTAAGAGTGAGCTTTGCAGACAAAGCAGGGATATGAGTAGGCAGCCACAGCAATTTTCCTCTAGCGTTAAGCTTATCTGACTCACTTAGATTCGGCGTATCATAACCATTAGTATCGTAATTTAACCAGCCTTCTCCAGTGGTAGCATCAATCACCACTCGGTAGGCCAGTTCATCTTCAAGCAAGGGCCCCGATGACATAAGGCCAAGGTTATAATTCATATTGCCATTTTTATAATTTTCAAAACCGCCTCTAAACGCGGCTTCGCGATAAAAAGTAGGGTCGTTGGTATTGATCACCAGCGCACCACCAATAGCACTAGAACCTTGACTGCTCGATTGAGGCCCTCGAAGCACTTCTAATTGTTCGATATCCCAAACAGAAACAGGGTTAAAATTATAACCAGAGAAATCTTGGGTCACACCATCCACCACGCTCACCACTCTAGCGCGAGCCCCGGTTAAATATGCGAGTCCCCCGGTGGCCGCTCCGCCGCCCGAAATACCCCGTATCGAGATATTATTAAACGAATCGGCGATAACATTAGGCGCCAATACCGCACTCTCTTTGGCTTCTTTATATTCTCCAGACTCTAAGCGCTCGCCTGAGATAAGTGTGACACCAGTGGGGACATCCTTGATGTTTTTATCTCTTTTTTCACCCGTGACCACGTATGTTTCAAGCGATACCGGTTCCGCGCTCAATATTGAAGAATATGCCATGCTGCTAACAACACACGCCAATAAGCACCGAGAATAAAACAAACTGGCTCGAATATTTCTTTGGCAATGACTCATCATAAGACTTCCTTTCCAAATAAAATGAAATAAATTAAAAATTGTAATGAATGTTTTAACTTTGCATTTAGCAAAGCTATTAAAAATGAAAATGATCTCTATTATTCAAGGCTGGTTAGTTACATTGATTATCGAGTTGAAGACGGGTATCGGGACCTTGCCTGTATAATAAAATCCATACTAAACCGACAATAATAAGAGAAATAACCGCACCCAACAGGCTTGTCATGCCATAACCAAGCTGTTTAGCCACCGCCATACTTAACCACGAGTAAACAAAGCCCAGTAGCGACGCAAAACTGGCTTGCAGGGTGAAAAATGTAGCCTTACGAGAGGTAACCGAAGCGTTGTCCATAAATATGGTTGATGAAATAACAAGCAAAGCAGGGAAACTAACGAAATGAGTAACGATGACAAGGTAAACCGTGACTTTATCGGTATAACCAAAGGCAGGTAAAATAATTAGGCACAAGCCTGCCATTTGTAAAACAAGGGCACTAATAAGTGCTTTTTGTCGACCGAGTTTCGTGATTAACGGGGCTGCCAACATAGCGGAGAACACGCCAACGATGGAGCCGAAAATTTTGATCGACGAACCTATCTCATCCAATGACCAAGCGCTATCAACAAGAATAGGATTAAGTAAAGCAAAGCCCCATGTAGACACAAAGGGATAAAGCGCTAAAACAACAAACCATGATTTATGCTTTACCATAAAGCCATTAATATCCTTGAACAGGTATTGATGATTCTCTTGGCTCACATTGTTGGTTGTATTCGGTTCTTTAAATAAGCAAACTTGAATTAATGCGAGTGCGGTTAAGCCCGCCAATACCCCAAACGAACCTTGCCATCCTAACCACGGGTAAAAGATCAGTAATAGACCGCCACCAATAATATTACCGAGCAAGTTTCCCGAAAACTGCACACTACTCGCAAACTTTCGCTCGCTCATTGAAAATAACTTACAAGATAAACCGTCGACCGAAACATCTTGTAGGCTCATAAAAAAGACATATAAGCCAATCACTCCAAGTATGCCTAAAAAGCCCTGTGAGGCATCCATGGTTCCGATGATAAGCAACAGCAAGACCATGCCAAGGTTAGAAAGAATTAACCAACTACGGTACTTTCCTTGTAACGAGAGCTTATATTTATCAATCAGCGGTGCATAAAATATCTTGCCCACCATGGGTAAAACAGCGAGGTTAAGCAACGCTAACTTGTCGAGAGGAACACCCTGCTGGCGTAAAATTGCCATGGCCGCAGAAAGTATGAAGGCAATACCAATATATTGAGTGATATATATGCTGGCGAGCATTATCCATGGGTGTTTAGTCTTAAGCATTGAATGGGACCAACTTCCTTTTGTGACATGACGGCTAATGCTGTCTTAGTGAGCAGCTAGCCTTGGGTAACACGATGCTATTCTTCCAAGGTAATCGCGTAATACGAATGTGTTGCATAAGTAACACTGTTTACATCAAGCAGGTATTATAAAAGGTAGGTCGTTGAGCGCTTTCAAATGGGGTCATGTTTCTTTTGAAAACAGACAATTTTAAGCGCTTCTCTTTAACAATAGCGCCTGTCGATATTCACTGGGGCTTAGACCAAACTCAGCTTTAAATAAGGTGGCAAGGTAGGCTTGACTTTTGATGCCGATATCATCAGCGATCTGATGGATGGGAGCATCGCCAGACAATCGTTCAAGCGCAATGTTGAGTCGTTTTTTATTTAGCCACTTGCGAAAACTGGTTCCCACCAAACCTTTAATGTCTTGCTTAATATAGGTTTGATTACTCCCCGCAAGACGAGCCAGTGAAGACAAAGTCCAATCTTGGTCAAGGTTATCTTCAACATGATTAAGCGCTTCACGCAATTGTGACATGCGAGATGACATACCGTACTGGGAGTCTTCGCGCCGTTTATGAAGAAATAAAGACAACACTTCAAAAGCTTTTGCTCTGATAAACAACTGCCTTTCTAGCCCTTTAAATTCACACTGCCACACTGACTCACAACATCTCAGAATGTCGCCAGAAATAGCGCCCAGTTCGGAGATCCTTGCTTCAGGTCTAAAGTGATGGGCAACCTCGCACACGGAACTAATGCCATACTCATGAAGCTGGGCAAGAGGCAGCATAATCGACAAGGTTTGCCAAGTAGCGTTACTAGGAAAAACTACACTACTGGTGCAAGGTTCATCGGCTAATGCAACCGCATAGTGATAATTGTAGTTATCCAGTTTTTCTTGGGGGCTATTTGGCGTACTGTACTGACACTGACCAAGTAAGGTGATGTAAAGCCCTGGCAAATAGGCATTTTCAACTATCGTATCCTCTGTAAAACAGTGGTTGATAGACCGTACCCAGCTTTGTGAATGAGCGTCCAATTCTAAGTGTTCGAATGTAGATACATTCCGAATAGAGAGATTTTCCAAAGTACAGCCCTCATATAAAGTCGTAGGTAACGCACAACAACCTTAACGGTAATAATTATCATTAGTATTTAATTACCAGATATATTGGGTTTTCGCAACTAGAATTTATACTAGGGCCAGCGCACATAATCGGCCAAGTGGCTAATATCGGCGAGTCTTCGCAGCCCATTAACTCAGCGTTTCCACCACCAAGCCCGGCTTAATCGTACTACTGTTTTACGCACAATAAATGCGCGTTTTACACAACGAAGCCTACTTGGCTAATACCGATCAGATAAGAGCAGTTGACGACCTGTTTTAAAAGTTCAAATCGGATGTCATTACTGGCGGATTTTTGTGGTTTTGTCTGGCGTTCTAATAAAAATAATAATAAAAAGACAGCCATTTTAAAATACTATTCAATCACTTCCATCGGGTAACAAGCATTACAACTCATCCAATAAGAAACAGCCAAACCTTGAAAATAGCAGCTTTTAATTTATGTTTTTACGGCGAAAAGCCACAAGAAGCAAGACTGCAAGCACAGCGATTCGAGAGAAGATTAAATACCAACTCAGAGGGAATGAAGTTAGGTTGTCAATATTTAGCTAACATCAAGCCAGCGCTTGGCGGCACCCATGCCTTTAATCCGTTGTTGCTGGTGTTGGCGCTTATAATGTCGCAGTGATTGCCCTGTCCCCACCGCGCTAGCAAAGTAGTTTTCTAAGCCAGTACTCAAAGCTAACCAGCTTTCTTCGTCAATTTGTAAGCGTTGCAGAATAGGCGCTTGCGCATCATCGATATAACCGAAAATAATAAAAAGACTAATAAAAAGACAGCCATTTTAAAATACTATTCAATCACTTCCATCAGGTAACAAGCATTACAACTCATCCAATAAGAAACAGCCAAACGTAGAAAAGAGCAGCTTTGAATTTATGTTTTTACGGCGAAAAGCCACTAAAAGCAAAGCAGCAAGCACAGCGATTCGAGAGAAGCTTAAATGCCGACTCAGAGGGAATGAAGTTAGGTTGTCAATATTTAGCCAACATCAAGCCAGCGCTTGGCGGCACCCATGCCTTTAATCCGTTGTTGCTTGTGTTGGCGCTTATAATGTCGCAGTGATTGCCCTGTCCCCACCGCGCTAGCAAAGTAGTTTTCTAAGCCAGTACTCAAAGCTAACCAGCTTTCTTCGTCAATTTGTAAGCGTTGCAGAATAGGCGCTTGCGCATCATCGATATAACCGTGTTTATCTTCTCTAATAACTCGACCAGTGAGTTCCACCAATTGCAGATAATCTTGTAGTTCAAAGGGTAAGCCTTTGAGCATGGTTTCACTGGGATTGCCAGCAAAGGGCATCAGCGCGTTAGGTTGTTGACCTTGCTTAGCTTGCCGAATACGCTGCTTAATACTGGTGTGGTCTGAGGTTTCTGACGTAGAGGCCATGTTTGAACGAATGGGGTTTAAGTCCACATAAGCCATACAAGCTGCAAGCGCAGCTTCATCTAATAGTGCTTGTGATTTAAAGCGGCCTTCCCAAAAGCGACCTGTACACTTATCTTCTTTATTTGCTTCTCGAGCAATGTGTTCATTCAAATGGCGCATAAGCCAACTTAAATCATAGAGGCGAGCGCGATACATATCCGCAGTATCTTTGATGGCTTGTAATTGAGCGTCATCAAGTCGTAAACGAACTTGAGGATTAAGGTACATTTGGGTCAGCAAGGTACCTTTGTGCAGAATGTGCCAGCGCTCTAGCACTTCATCCATCGACCACGCTTCGGCTTGCTCCTTATCAACATACAACACCACATGACTGTGATTACTCATAACAGCATAAGCACAAACATCAATAGCGAACACCGCTGCCAGTTGTAGTAAATAGTCTTCTACCCATTGACGCCGGTGCTCATAACTCTTACCAGTGTGTTGGTCTTCACCACACAAAAAAGCACGACGAACACAGCGCGAAACGCAATGATAATAAAGAGTATCCGCTAAGCTCACTTGCGATTGTCTTGAACGAGGCATAACTAAAACTCCCAAAAAACGTCTATTGACAGTTTAGATAATTAATAATGGGTTCGCTAGTTGGTATGGATGTCTCGCTTATTGTTCTTATTGTTCTTATTGTTCTTATTGTTCTTATTGTCTGGATGTTACAGCATTTCATCAATTCCATACTTTTTCCTTGACGCAGTGTATACCTATCGGTATATATGACACATGAATAAAAAAGACGAAATGTTATCAGCCGCTTTACGGTTATTTACGGCAAATGGATATGAAAATGTCGGGATCCAAAAAATCGTAGAGGCCGTGAGCGTGAAGAAACCCACACTGTACTATTATTTTGGCAGCAAACAAGGGTTACTTGTAACATTGCTAGAACAGTATTTTGACCCGTTTCTCGAAGGTCTGGCGCACAATGCGGTCTATTCTGGCGATATGACGCTCACCTTAGAGAATATTGTGAAAACATACTTCCGTTTTGCCACGAAATCACCAGATCTATATCGGTTCGCCTTATCACTGATGTATTCATCCGAACAAAGCGAAGCCCGAAAGACAATATTTCCTTTTGTTGAACAGCAATATGCGATCCTTGAAGACATCTTTCGCAATGCTGAACAGGATCATGGAAATATGCGGGGCCGCAGCACGCGTTACGCTGTGACATTTTTGGGGATGGTCAATGCCTATATCACTACAAATTTCTATGATCGTCAGATTACTTTAAATGACGAAAGAGCCCATATTGCCTGTCAGCAGTACATGTATGGGATCTTTTCATGATAAGTAAAACACTATTTAAACCGATGCTTTATTTGGGAGAAAACTGAACAAGGCATCCATTTTTTTTACCACTTTTATATACCTAACGGTACGTACTTAATAAGGAGAACAACCATGACTCATGCCTGGTATGAAGAGTCCGTGTTTTATCATATCTATCCACTCGGGTTTTGCGGAGCCCCTGAGCACAATGACTATCATTCGCAAAATAAAGAACGACTGTTTAAAATTTGTGAATGGATCCCCCATATGAAGGCATTGGGCATAAATACCGTGTATCTGGGCCCCATCTTTGAGTCAGAATCTCATGGGTACGATACCGTTAATTATTTTGAACTGGATCGTCGATTAGGTACAAACGAGACCTTAAAACAGCTTATTAAACACCTTCATCAACACGATATCCGAGTTGTGCTGGATGGCGTATTTAATCATGTCAGTCGTGATTTCTTTGCGTTTCAGGATCTTCAGCAACATCAACAACATTCAATCTTTACGGAGTGGTTTTGCGAGATCAATTTTCAGCAACGCAGTCCCTTCGGCGATCCGTTTTCCTATGAGGGTTGGAATGACCATTTCAATTTGGTCAAACTCAACGTCACCAATCCACAGGTAGAGGAACACCTCTTTAAGGCCGTACGTCTCTGGATAGAAGAGTTTGAAATTGACGGGTTGCGCTTAGATGTCGCTGACGTGTTAAATAAGCAGTTCATGAAACGCCTCGCCTCGTACACAAAAAAAATAAAGAAAGATTTTTGGTTAATGGGTGAAGTTATTCATGGTGATTACACGCAGTGGGCAAACCCAGATATGTTACATGCAACCACAAACTATGAATGTTATAAAGGACTATATTCTAGCCATAATGATCACAATTATTTTGAGATAGCCTATTCTCTGAACCGTCTTTTCAACCAAGAGCATGGCATTTACCGCGGTCTATACCTATATAATTTTGCCGATAATCATGATGTTAATCGTGTAGCCTCCACACTACATGATCCAGCGCATCTCTATCCCTTGTATATCTTGCTGTTTACTATTCCAGGAGTCCCATCACTATATTATGGGAGTGAATGGGGCTTAGAAGGAGAAAGACAACATAATAGCGACCACAACTTACGCCCAGAACTCCAATTGGAGTCCATGGGAACACAAAAGCACGCTGATTTACGAGCCGCTATTATTCATATCAGTTATCTCCGCCAACAATCTCCGGCGTTACAGCATGGGACCTACCAACAGTTGTTTGTGGCCTCGGAGCAATTTGCCTTTCTCCGGCAATATGAACAGGAAAAGATAATCGTGGTTGTGAATGCATGTCAGCAACCAGTAACAGTCCACATCCCGATCGCCGTACTAGGACAAACTGTGCTTGACCTGCTTAATCATAAGCAGTGTTTTCAGTGTCATCACGGCGAACTCTCTCTCGAAATTCCAGGATGTTGGGGACGTGTGCTCAAAGTCCTAGAATAATCGGGGGTTTAGAATTGTAACTTGGTTTCTATGGCAAAACTATGTGTGGTTTGATGCGGCGATCCCTAGCTGTACTTCTAGACACTTGGTTAAGTACTGGAATGGGTGTCTCCGTATCACAATTCGAGAGAAGCTTAAATACCAACTCAGAGGGAATGAAGTTAGGTTGTCAATATTTAGCCAACATCAAGCCAGCGCTTGGCGGCACCCATGCCTTTAATCCGTTATTGCTGGTGTTGGCGCTTATAATGTCGCAGTGATTGCCCTACCCCCACTACGCTAGCAAAGGGATTTTGTCCAACGAGTTAGTGTGGGTGTCTCAATAATTACAGTTGTATCAATAATTGTACTCTTCACACCACCTTTATTTACTTATCTATCAATTACTGTAGAGTGTCTTAAATTCTCTATAAAAATAGCCAATTATATAAAGGGTAGCCCGTGTCTTCACCAACTAGAGTTCATGACAAAGTTATACACATTGTTGAAAAATCGATGTCGATCGACCAATTAATTATGATTATGTATAACTCTCCGAATCAACTGGTTTATGACCACTTCAAGATGGTTAACGCCCACCTAAAAAACGATAAGGTGCAAGTTGGCCAAATTGTGTTGCTATCCCCTGCCAATAGTAATCAATGTACGCAAGAAGAAGCTGACTTTTTAGAAATTGCGCACGCAGTTGATAAAACGCTATTAATGCTCGATAGTTCAGAACGAAAAATATTAGCCAAGAGATATGACTTTTTGTCGAATGTAGCAAGCTACAATGGCTTACTATTAGGCGTGAGCAATACCACATGGAATGCACACACTAACCAAGTAAAAGCTATATTAAAAGACTTAGAGCGTTCTTACGTGAGTAGCTATAACTCAACCGGTAACTTAAATAGCCAAGGTTTCTTTGCTAAAAGAAAAGTGCATTTTCAAAGGCTAAACACTGCTCTAAATCGGTTTGGACAACCAACACTCGGTCGTCATATAGTCGCTGGAGATATTCGTAGTAACTTAGGCTTAAGTAGTAAAAGTATTGTCCATCAGTGGCGTAAACAGCCCGGAAACGCAACCACTATTCCTAACTTTGCAAGAAACTATAAAACAGTTGCCAAAATGGCTCGTCACCTAAAACGTGTTGGCTACGTAGGAATTGCCTTAACCGGAGTTGATGCCGTTTCTAACATACAAAAAGCTTGCTCGCTTGCTAATGAGGCAACGTGCACTAAAGCTAAATATAAAAATACAATGAAAGCGGCAGGCAGTATTGCAGGGGGAGCCACAGGCGGAGCTATTAGTATCTGGGCTACTTGTTCTTTAGTTTTTGGTTTGCCATCAGGAGGAACAAGCTTTTTTTGGTGTTCTGTTGTTGCAGGTGCTGCTGGTGGTTATGCCAGTGGCAAAATAGCAGGTAACAAAGCCGAATCATTCGGCGAAGAATTATATAAATGGAATGGAATTAAGTAAATTATGAGTGAAATTACCCTTTTATCAAAAATTTCGCTTATTTGTTTTATGGCTGGCTGTTTTGGTGTTTTTTTCTGGCTTGGGTTGGTAGCCTACTTGAAGTCAAAATGGCTGATATATTTAGAAGATGAACTTGATGATGGAGTAAGATTTTACTCTTTAAACATGTTTTTCTCGGGTCAAGGCGTTTTACAATACGCCACTGTATTTTTAAGCTCTTTCCATGCGAAACGTTATGGGATGCTAGAAAAAAGAGACCATGTTCCAAAGCATATTCGTAATCTATTTGTTTTTGCTTTTTGTTGGTTCATGTTGAGTTTCGCTTTAATGGTGGCTGGCGGCGTAATTATGGAAATCTATGACATTTGAGGTCAGGCCGTCCACAATAAAGTAATAACATTGTAAAAACTTGCTGGCTCTAACTTGACCCAGCGGGAATGAACCTATGTGTCTTGCTATTTGCTTATCTTGCCAATGAACGTTTACCGATTACCTCGCTTATTAATGTTTGTTGAAAGTCTTTCCACCACATTTGGTGAACAGCCATATAAGCTCTAGCCAAGGTGCGACATATGAGCGCTCCATCACTGGCGCTTCTTGAGGAAGCAACCGGCTTAAAACGCTTGGGAGATCCACACTCATGAACGGTGAGCGTGAGCATCTGCGGCTCACGCAGCCAAGGCTTTAAACTGCCTTAAATAAGCGGCTCAGCAAGGCGGTAAATTCCGTTCGTGCGGCTTGTTGTTGAGGATGTTGAAAATCGCAGATCACTGGTTTTCCAGCTACATAGACATGACGGATCAGGTTTTCATTACAGGCAAATAGCCAGCGATTGAGGATATCCTGGGGCTTGCTGGCGGCAATAAATGGATGCTGATGATCGAGCACCATAAAGTCGGCGCGATGACCTTTGGCCAAACCCAATTGTACCTGCGTCGCTTGGTTGCCTCCCAAACGAGCTTGCTCGAATAAAAAGTCGCCAACATGGTTTTGACTCTGGCTATACAGCCGATTACGTTGCTGGTCACGCAGTCGTTGGCCGTATTCCAAGCTGCGTAATTCTTCCACCAGTGACAGGCTTACATGGCTGTCGGAGCCGATGCCCCAACGTCCCTGCGTCCGTATATAGTCAGCGGCGGGGAAGATTCCATCGCCTAAATTCGCCTCGGTACTGGGGCATAAACCCGCCACCGCCTGGCTGCGTGCCAGCGTGAGCATTTCCTGCTCGGTTAAATGGGTGGCATGCACCAAACACCAACGTTCATCTAAGCCAATTTCGTTGGCCAGCCATTGTACCGGACGCTGACCACTCCAAGCCAAACAGTCTGCGACTTCTTTTTGTTGTTCTGCAATATGAATATGGATCGGCATGGGGCTGCGAAGCGCTGCCATCACCTGCTTGATTTGCTCGGGACTGACCGCTCTCAGTGAATGAAAGCAGATCCCCAACTGATGTAAGGGCTTGCCCGCAATCGACTGCTCACAAGCTTGATGTAGCGCTAAGTATTGTTCGCTGCTATTAATAAAACGGGCTTGCCCTGCATTGGGTACTTGACCGCCAAATCCAGAATAACTATATAACACGGGCAATAGGGTTAAACCGACACCTGCGGTATCGGCGGCGTCAAGCAGCTGTTGGCTGATCTCGTTAAGCTGTGCATAAGCCTGACCATTTTGCTGATGATGCAAATAATTAAACTCTGCCACCTGGCTGTAACCCGCCTTGAGCAAATCAATGTATAACTGGGTGGCAATGATCCGCACATCATCCGGGCTCAACTGACCAACCATGCGATACATCAGCTCACGCCAACTCCAAAAACTATCGTTTGCCTTAAGGCTCACCTCGGCCATCCCGGCCATCGCCCGCTGAAAGGCGTGCGAGTGAAGATTAGCAAGCGTAGGTAAGGTTGGTCCACTCAGGACCGTGGCATCTTGGGCATGACTATTTTGGACAATCCGCAGGATCACTCCGTCAAGTACCTCAATACGAACATTTTGCGCCCAACCTTGTTGGAGCAAGGCCTGCTCGGCAAAATAAACTTGGCTGCTCATAGCCTTCTCTCGCAATTCATTGGATGAATTCAGTGTAATAGAAGCCATATTGTATATACAAGATAATTTTTTTACGATCCCTATACTGTGATGACAGCGCATTACTGGGTATAATCCAAACATTCGTTCCGCTATCGCTTATGACACAGGACCCCCTATGGTAGAGACCGCCAGCAGCATCATGCACAGCCTATCTCAATCAATTGAAGATTCTCCAGCGCCAATTTATGCTCGGGTAAAACAGGCCATTTGCCACAAAATAAGTAGCGGAGAGTGGCAGGCCGACCAGCGGGTGCCTTCAGAATCAGAGATGGTGAAGGCGCTCAATATCAGCCGCATGACGGTTAATCGCGCCCTACGAGAACTGACCGATGAAGGCATCCTGATTCGCCAACAAGGGGTTGGCACTTTTGTCGCGCAAAAAAAAGCCCATTCGGCGCTGTTCGAAGTACACAATATTGCTGATGAAATTGCCGCTCGCGGACACCAGCACCGTGCTCAATTAATCGAAATCACCCGTACCAAAGCCACCATGGAAGAGGCGATGAATCTAGGGGTGAGAACCAGTCACAGCATTTTTAGAGCGACTATTTTACACTTCGAAAATGAGCTACCGATCCAACTAGAAGAACGAGTGGTAAACGCCAGCCTTGCGCCTGATTACGATAAACAAGATTTTCAATTGAATACCACCTATGACTACCTGATGAAGGTCGCCCCCATGACTGAGGGTGAACATTTGGTTGAGGCGGTGATGGCCAGCGCTGAAGAGTGTCAGTTATTGCAAATCGACCCCAGCGAACCCTGCTTGCAAATTAAGCGTCGCACTTGGTCCAAGGAACAATTGGTGACCACTGCTCGCTTATTATCTCCCAGCTCAAGATTCCAACTATTTGGTCACTTTCATCGCTAGATGAGCACTGAGCTTTAGGGGATTTTTCAAGACATTTTTATCGTATGTGCGGATTATTGCTGAGTGAAACCAGCAAGTCCCACTCACGACGCATTGCAAAGACCAAACAATAAGCGCATTGCAGCAAAAGCTTACCGCAGTATTAATGAGTGATTTCCCTAGCATTTCCTCAAAAATTGATGCACATGGCGAGCTTTCATCCAGATAACTTTGCCTCACTCCCGCACAAGTGGCCCACCATATTGACCCGATTAGGTTTACTCGCATCGGTTTTTCCACAGAAAATACTTGCGCTGAATCACATTTGATTTTATTGTTTAGCTAACTTGTATATACATGTTAAGCCAAGCGGCGGAAATCATGTTCATAATTAATATGAGTTGAGCAAGCAAAACCACTTCGATCGTGATACTAGCCCTGTGCAGTCATTACGATCAAACTGGCAATTACAACGACTAAACTAAGATAAGCGTTATAGCGAAGTTGAATTGCCACTGCGCTGGTTCACCTCATCAAACAGCAAACATTGCGGAGCAGATAATTCATGTTTGAATTTACAATCGTACCAGGAAAAATCAGTCTTAATCAGTTGCGCCAAATCAGCCGCCGTAGTGTTCAATTATCCCTCGATCCAAACGCGATTGCCGGCATCGATGCCAGCACTCAGGTCGTAAACGATGTCATCGCCGAAGACCGCACCGTATACGGGATTAACACCGGTTTTGGTTTGTTGGCCAATACCCGCATTGCCGCTGACGATCTGGAAGAATTACAACGCAGCATCGTGTTATCTCACGCGGCTGGTATTGGCGAGCTGATGAGTGATGCTACGGTAAAAATGGTGATGGCGCTGAAGGTAAACAGTCTGGCTCGCGGCTTCTCGGGGATCCGCTTCAGTGTCATTGAAGCTTTGCTCACCCTGATTAATAAACAGGTATACCCCTGTATTCCACAGAAAGGTTCGGTGGGCGCTTCCGGTGATTTGGCCCCGCTGGCCCATATGAGCGCGGTACTGCTTGGCGAAGGTCAGGCTCGCTACAAGGGGGAAATCATTTCTGGACAAGCCGCGCTTGCCATCGCGGGTTTAGCGCCAATTACTCTCGCGCCCAAAGAAGGCTTGGCCTTGCTCAACGGCACTCAGGCCTCCACCGCCTTTGCTTTGGAAGGCCTATTCCATGCCGAAGATTTGTACGCTTCAGCAATTGTCTGCGGTTCTCTATCGGTAGAAGCAGCGCTCGGCAGCCGCCGTCCCTTTGATGCGCGAGTCCATGAAGTGCGCGGTCATCAAACACAAATCGACGCTGCTGCCGCTTATCGTCATTTGCTTGGTGAGAGTAGTGACTTAGGCGAATCACACGTGGGCTGCGAAAAAGTACAAGATCCCTACTCGCTGCGTTGCCAACCCCAGGTAATGGGCGCATGTTTAGATCAGATCCGCAATTCTGCCAACACCCTGTTAGTGGAAGCTAACGCAGTCTCCGACAATCCCTTAGTGTTTGCAGCCGAAGGCGATATTATTTCCGGCGGTAACTTCCATGCCGAACCGGTGGCCTTTGCCGCCGATAACCTAGCACTGGCAATTGCCGAAATAGGCAGTTTATCGGAGCGGCGGATGGCGCTGCTCATCGACAGCAGCCTCAGCAAACTGCCGCCATTTTTGGTAGATAACGGTGGGGTAAACTCCGGTTTTATGATTGCGCAGGTGACCGCTGCCGCCCTGGCCAGCGAAAACAAAAGCTTTGCTCATCCGGCGTCAGTAGACAGCCTCCCCACTTCGGCCAACCAAGAAGACCATGTCTCCATGGCCACCTTTGCGGCACGCCGCTTAAAAGATATGTCAGAGAATACCCGTGGGATCTTAGCCGTAGAGATGCTCTCCGCGGCGCAAGGTTTAGATTTTAGATCGCCTCTGAAGTCGACCGAGCGACTGGAGCAAGCCAAAGCCGAGCTTCGCGCCCGAGTACCGTTTTACGATAAAGATCGCTACTTCGCAGCAGATATCGAAAAAGCCAACCAGCTGCTTGCCGAAGCACTCCATAACGAGCAAATGCCGCAGGGTTTATTACCCAGCCAACACGAAATGAAGGCATAAGCCTGGGTTCGGCGGCAAGCCTTAATCGCTCACCGTCGGTATTTACCGTAGCGCCACAGCTGCAAACCAGCCGTGGCCTGACCGTTTTAATCATCAAACAAGAAACGAGGCGCAGATGAGTCAAGCCATCAAATTTGATTCTCTTTGGTACGGTTTCCACCTCGCCAGCATGCAAGGTGGCCACTATCAAAGCATCGAAAACGCAGCTATTGGCGTCAACCAACAACACATCGTCTGGATTGGTGAATATGCAGCGCTCCCCGCTTATCAGGCTGAACAGGAACATGATTTGGGCGGCGGTTGGGTGACCCCCGGTTTAATTGATTGCCACACTCACCTTATTTTTGGTGGCAATCGCGCTAGCGAATTTGAGCAACGCCTCAATGGCATCAGCTATCAACAAATCGCCAAGGCAGGCGGTGGCATCGCCGCTTCGGTAAGAGACACTCGGGCGGCCAGTCAACAACAGCTGGCCGACTCCGCCAAACGCCGCTTAAGCGCGCTGCTAAAAGATGGCGTGACCACGGTAGAAATAAAATCGGGTTATGGCCTCACAAGCACTGATGAAGCCAAAATGCTGCAAGTGGCTCGCGATTTAGCCAAAGATTTTCCAGTGGATGTTCAAACCACTTGCCTCGCCGCGCATGCCCTGCCACCAGAATTTGAGGGCCGCGCCGACGACTACATCGACTATTTGTGTGAACAACTACTGCCACAAATCGCCCATTTAGGCTTGGCCGATGCAGTGGATGCCTTTTGTGAAGGCATTGCTTTTAGTCCCGCACAAGTGGAGCGCTACTTTAAGGTCGCGCAATCTTTAGGACTACCGGTAAAATTACACGCTGAGCAGTTGTCGGCGCTTGGTGGCAGTTCTTTAGCTGCTCGCTACCAAGCGCTGTCGGCTGACCATTTGGAATATTTAACCGAGCAAGATGTTGCCGCCATGGCGCAATCGGGCACCGTCGCGGTGTTATTGCCCGGCGCCTTCTTCTGCTTGAAAGAAAGCCAAAAGCCACCAATTGCGCTATTACGCCAGTACGGAGTGCCGATGGCGATTGCCAGCGATGCCAATCCCGGCACCTCACCAGTACTCTCGCTGCGGCTGATGATGAACATGGCCTGTACCCTGTTTGGTTTAACGCCCGAAGAAGCACTGGCAGGCACCACCATTCACGCCGCCAAAGCTTTGGGTTTGGCCAAGACTCATGGCCAACTCAGCCTTGGCAAAATCGCCGATTTTGTCTGTTGGGACATCGACAGCCCAGGGGAGCTTAGTTATTGGCTGGGTGGGGATTTGTTAAAGGCTCGGGTCAAAGCAGGAGAACTCACAGATGTTTAAGTGCGAGAAACCATTTCAGTTTCATCAGGGCAATAACCCACTCCTGGTCAGCATGCCACATAGTGGCCTGCAATTATTGCCCGGGATGCAAGCGCGCCTGAGCGAATCGGCCAGGCACTTGCCGGATACCGACTGGTATTTGCCTCAGTTATACGAGTTCTTAAGCGAGTTGGATGTATCCATCATCAGCGCCAACTATTCACGCTATGTAGTGGATTTAAATCGCCCGCAGGATGACCAAGCACTTTATGCCAGTAAAACCACCGGGTTATTTCCGGAGATATTATTTGATGAACGCCCGGTTTTTTTAACCGACAAGCAGCATAGCGCCGCTTTAAAAGCACAGATTAAGACTGAAATTTGGCGGCCCTATCACCAACAGATTGCCAGCGAACTGGCGCGGCTGAAAGCCCGGTTTGGTTATGCCATCTTATTTGACGCGCATAGCATTGCCGCACAGGTGCCGATGTTATTTGCAGGAAAACTGCCCGATTTCAACTTCGGCAACAATGACGGCCTCGCCTGCGCGCCTGGCTTACTCACTGACTTAGAAAACATTGTGGCTACCAGCCGCTATAGCCATGTTTGTAATGGGCGCTTTAAGGGCGGCTACATCACCCGCCATTTTGGCCAGCCCCAACACAACATTCACGCGATTCAGCTCGAGCTCTCACAAGATACTTATCTAGCTGGATCTTCAAACAATTATCAGCTGGATAGCGGCAAAACTGAGCCACTCAAGCCGTTGTTACAGCAGCTCATCAGCTGCTTATTAGCGCCCGGCAAAGCAGCATACTTAAAGAATACAAACGAGGTTTAAAATGACTGAGCAAAGTTTCAAGGACATGATCTTAGAAGGTATCCCGAAGATCTTACCGGCCAAAAGAGCCAGAAATGAGAACTTAAGCCATGCGCCAAAAAGAAAAGATATTCTCACTAAGACCGAGAAAAAATTAGCCATTAAAAATGCCCTAAGATACTTTCCCGAAGCGCATCATCAGGAACTTGCTGAAGATTTTTATCAGGAGCTGGAAACCTACGGCCGCATTTACATGTATCGTTTCATGCCGAACTATCAGATTTCGGCAAGGTCTATCGATGAGTACCCGCACCAATCCAAGCAGGCCGCTGCCATTATGCTGATGCTGAGCAACAATCTAGATCATGCGATTGCCCAGCATCCTGAAGAACTGATTACCTATGGTGGCAACGGTTCGGTGTTCTCGAATTGGATCCAGTATCGCCTTACCATGAAGTACCTCGCAGAGATGAGCGATGAACAAACCTTAGTGTTGTATTCGGGTCATCCTATGGGTTTATATCCGTCACACAAAGACGCACCTCGGGTGGTGGTGACCAATGGCATGATGATCCCCAACTATTCAAAGCCCGATGATTGGGAAAAATTTAACGCACTGGGGGTGACTCAATATGGTCAGATGACAGCGGGTTCATTCATGTATATCGGACCACAAGGGATTGTGCATGGCACCACACTGACCGTTTTAAATGCCACCCGAATGAAACCGGATCGCGATCCATCCAAACTACCGATATTTGTCACCTCTGGGCTGGGCGGAATGAGTGGCGCCCAACCCAAAGCAGCAGTCATCGCCAAAACCATCGGTATCGTGGCCGAGGTGAATCCTAAAGCGGCTTATAAACGCCATCAACAAGGCTGGGTTGATGAAATCTATGAAGATATCGAGCAACTCATGGCCCGAGTGAAACTCGCGCTGGAGCAAGGCAAGCCAGTCTCCTTGGCTTATCTTGGCAACATCGTTGACCTTTGGGAAAGGTTTGCTCAGGAAGATATTCAAGTGGATCTCGGCTCCGATCAAACCTCGCTGCATAATCCCTGGGCGGGTGGCTACTACCCGGTTGGTTACAGCTTTGAGGAGTCCAATGAGATGATGGCCAATCAAGCTGAAAAATTCAAAGCTGCGGTGCAACACTCCCTGAAAAGGCATGTTGAAGCGATTAACCAGCTCACCGCCAAGGGCATGTATTTCTTTGATTATGGGAATGCCTTTCTGCTCGAAGCGAGTCGCGCCGGGGCCGATATTATGCAAGCCGACGGCTCTTTTAAATATCCTTCCTACGTACAGGATATTATGGGACCGATTTGTTTTGATTATGGTTTTGGACCGTTTCGCTGGGTATGCGCCTCGTCCAGTGAACAGGATCTGGATGTTACCGACCAAATTGCCGCTGAAGTACTGGAAGCCATGTATCTGGAGGCACCAAAAGAAATTAAACAACAGATTGCCGATAACCTGCTTTGGATCCGAGAAGCCAAGGAAAACAAATTGGTGGTGGGCTCTCAAGCTAGAATTTTATATGCCGATGCCGAAGGACGGATCAAGATTGCGGATGCATTTAATCAGGCCATCAAGTCGGGCAGACTATCTGCACCAGTGATCCTGGGTCGCGATCATCATGATGTATCCGGCACCGACTCACCTTATCGAGAAACCTCAAATATCTACGACGGTTCTAGATTTACCGCCGATATGGCGATCCACAATGTGATTGGAGATTCGTTCCGCGGGGCAACCTGGGTCAGTATTCACAATGGCGGTGGCGTTGGCTGGGGCGAAGTAACCAATGGAGGTTTCGGGATGATGCTGGACGGCTCAGATGATTGTGCCAGACGCTTAAAGTCGATGCTGCATTGGGATGTAAATAACGGCATATCAAGAAGAAACTGGGCCCGAAATGAAGGCGCTGTGTTTGCCATCAAACGAGCCATGGCTGCCGAGCCGCGACTAAAAGTCACCATCCCCTCGGTGGCAGATGACGCGCTAATTGATCAATTAATTCAATAACTAAGCGGTACAGGCCTTGAGTGAGCATACACTCACTCAAGGCTTTGTTTGCGGATACTCGATGGATTGGAAATCGACAGGCCAGCTCAGAATGAAGCAAATTCATCAACAACTCCGTCCCCAACCCATTCCCCACATTCTCGCTCTCTATGCCACTCTTACTCACAAATTCTCACGATCGGGGAACTTATATCTGCAGCATTGCCATACCAATCAAGTTGGTGTTTCAATTCATCATGATGTGTTTAAATTTCTTTTCCCAGCTAATGCCGATGTGATTCAGTATATGATCCGCTGATTGCATAGAATAAATCTGCCGAGCACCAGGCATGAAGTGCTGTCACCATTGGCTCTAATTACAACACACATAACGCGGTCGTGCAGATCCAGGCTAGCAAGAATGAACAGATAGTTAGCCTGGTATAAATAGGCATATACAAGCACTCATTTACCCGAGTCATTAGGCCGAACCGAGGCCTCTGTCATATGCACAGGAAACCCTTAAGGCAAAGACAAGATAATAACAACGCCCCCACAAAGTATTGAGCAAAAATAACTCACGACCAGAAAAAATATCTCGTCCTCACTCGTAAAACCTTCAAGAAACCGACCTGAAAGCACTAAATAGGTGCGCTTCCACCCCAAACTGGTGCAGCAACACCTGAAATGGGCGATACATCGATGCATCTTACTTGGCTGACGCTGTATTCATGAATGCTTATCACTTGGCATATAGATTGCTACTTATTGACTAATCTTGGTTGTATATACATATATATAACTCACATCAAGCTTCGTCTTCGCGTCGCTAACAAATTGAATGTAAAATGGAGAGTGCAATGAGTCAGCTGGTCAAGTCGAGTACTTCACCAAGCTTGGTTTGGGCAAGATTGCTTGGACTAAGTAGTGTCGGTATCTTTATGTTTTTTATTCCAATCACGGTTGCTGGAAAACAAAGCATTCCTTTAGACCATATTGTCGCCTGGTTAAAAACAAGCCTTGGTGCTGGAACCGCTTGGTATGCGATGGCCATGATTTTGGCTGGTGCCATTTACCCAATCATCAGTAATGAATGGCGTAAAAGCTTCTCCAATAAAGTTTTTCTTGCGTTGAAATGGCTCGGTGTTATCGCAGCTATTCTCGCCATCAGTCAATCGGGGCCAGCGTTTTTACAAACTCCCGATATGCTGCCGTTTTTATTCAATAAACTGGTCATATCGGTCGGTTTAATCGTACCGGTTGGCTCAGTATTTCTTGCGTTTTTAGTCAGTTACGGTCTATTAGAAAGTATTGGCATCATTTTACAAAAATTAATGCAGCCCATTTGGCGCACTCCGGGGCGCTCTGCAATTGATGCAGTCGCCTCTTTCGTCGGCAGCTATTCCATCGGTTTACTGATCACCAACCGAGTCTACCTCTCTGGTCACTACTCGGCACGCGAAGCGGCGATTATCGCAACCGGCTTTTCAACGGTTTCTGCGACCTTTATGATTATCGTTGCAAAAACTTTAGATTTAATGGCGATTTGGAATCTTTACTTTTGGTTAACACTGTTGATTACTTTCATCGTCACCGCAATCACAGTCCGCCTCCCCCCATTAACAACAATCAATAACCACGCTAACCATCGAGAGCCAAATTGCGAGCCAGGAAATAGACTCGCGAGTGCTCTTAAAAACGGCTTGGATGTCGCAGAACAAGCACAACCACTTGGCAAAAGTATTTTGGTCAATCTAAAAGATGGCTTACTGATGACGATTAGCATTTTGCCCTCAATTATGTCAGTCGGCTTAATCGGTTTATTGCTCGCCAAATACACGCCGCTGTTTGATTGGATTGGTTACCTGTTCTATCCGGTAATTTGGATATTTAATATCGATAATGCGATGGCGCTCTCTAAGGCCAGTGCCTCTGGGTTAGCCGAAATGTTTTTACCCGCTTTGTTGATGAAAGATGCCGATTTGGTTGCTCGCTTTTCAGCAGGAGTGGTTGCGATTTCATCCATCCTATTTTTCTCGGCATCCATCCCATGTATTCTTTCAACCAAAATCCCCTTAAGTGTTGCTAAATTAGTGGTGATTTGGTTTATTCGCACACTTTTAAGCTTGCTACTTGCGGTACCCACAGCACTCGTGCTTTTTAGTTAATCAATCACAAGCTCATAATCATTTGCTTATGAGCTTGTTCACCCTTGCTGACGACGGCGATTCCATCAGCCCCAAGCAAGCACTGACTATCTACGGCTTACCGTCTTGATATCACTAATCCAGACTTTTTGCTGTCTAGCAATCGCCTGCCAATCATAAAACTTAAGCTCAAAAACTTAAGCTCAAAAACTTAAGCTCAAAAACTCAAGCTCAAAAACTCAAGCTCAAAAACTAAGACATTCACGCACTCGCGCAGATGTTTCGCTTGCTATAATGCTGGCCTAAACCTTAACGCTTAAGCCATCATCCATGGACTTATTTTTACTCCTGACAGTCGTACTTGCCTGCCTGCTACTATGCTTTCCGCTGATCTTGCATCGGGTCTATCGCGCACCACGGATCATCGAACAATCGACCCCCGCAGCGCTGGGGATGAACTTCTCAGAGCAATGGCTCAGCAGCGTAAACGGTAAACAACTGTTTTCCTGGTTTCTGCCCGCCAACAACAGTCGATGTACTCTGGTCATCGTGCATGGTTGGGGGGCAAACGCCGAAATGATGCTACCACTGGCGCAACCCTTCTACGCTGCCGGAATGGATGTGCTACTTTATGATGCGCGCAATCATGGTCGCAGTGACCGAGACAGTTTTTCCTCACTGCCGCGCTTTGCTGAAGATCTTGGCTGCGCACTTGATTGGCTTCAACAGCGCTCCCCTGGCCATCAACTGGTGGTCCTAGGCCATTCGCTTGGCGCGGCGGCAGCTATTCTGAGTGCTTCCCGGCGCCATGACATCGATTTGGTAATAGGCCTGTCGGGCTTTGCACATCCCAACCTGCTAATGAAGCGCCATTTAGACAAACCCTGGTTGCCTCGCTTCATGCGTACGCAGATCTTAAACTACATTCAACATGTGATAGGATTTCGTTTCGAAGATATTGCCCCGATGAACCGAATCAGCGAGCTTCGCTGTCCAGTATTACTGGCCCACGGCACGGAAGATAAGGTGGTCCCGATCAGCGATATGCAACTGATTCAACAGAATGCTACAGACAAACAGTCGGTGACAATTATGGCTGTTGAAGGGGCACAACATGACTCCATTGAACACTTCCACGATCAGTCCGACAAATTATTAGCCTTTATTCAGCAAAAACTTAGCATCACGCCTCTATCTTCAAAACATCGCGAGTGAACAGTAAGCCACTAGTCTTCCCCTAGAATAATCAAAGTACTGGCAGGTTCAGATGAAGCCAAGCTTGCTTCATCGTTGAACCCCAAGTGGTCAGTAGACACCAACTTTAACCACAAGCCATACTGGGTATGTCATTCCATTTTATGAGCAAATTGTGCTTACCAAATTTTGTCGAGGTCTTTGGCATATAACAAAATAGCCGCTTGGTATTCTTGAATGGATCCACTATTTGTGGTTGAAACCAAGAGCTCAAGCAGCAATGAAATGGCCTCCTTGTGGCGACCCACATTATACAAACACATGGCATAAAAAGGCTGAGCTTCAATTGACTCAGGATATTCATTCATAACTTGCTCAAAGTAAAGTAAAGCTTCGGCATAAGCACCGAGACTTCTATAAGTACTTGCGAGACCAAATAAGCAATCAAAGCATTCGGATGCAGAAAGTGGACCCAATAAGGCTAATTTATAATGCCGAATTGCCGCTTGTTCTTTGCCTTGATTGTCGTACGACCATGCAATTTGCAAGTGAGCTTTGGCCGCGAATGTCCGATCCTTAAGCAAACTTTCGAGCAAAGATCGAGATTCTTGGTACAGACCGTCCTTACGCAAAGCAATAGCCCGATTGATTACTGTTTCCATAAATACTTAAACACTTATAAGTTATCAAACAATGGCGCATAACAGACTCTGTTTGCGACCTTTGTTTTATACAAAAAGCCCCCTTACTACATACAATGCTGTAAGGGTGACAGCTTTAGCTAAATACAGGTTCATCATCATGTAATTTTAGCCACGCGGCTTTGTCGGTCGTGTACACTTGAATTTGCGGTGCCAGCGCTTCTGAATAGTGATCAATTGAGCCGAGAGGCAGCACAAAGTCTTCTGGGAAATGCTTACCATTAACCAAATATGCTGAACAACCGCAATTAGAACAAAATGCCTTACTGGATGACTCTGTGGCATTATATTTAGCGATATATTCATGACCTTTAATCACTTCGAACTGTGCCTGAGGCACAACAATCCATGTACTGTAATCAGAGCCCTGCAATTTCCGACAACTATTACAATGACATTTGACCACCGTTTTAATCGGTAATTCAAACGCCCATTGTACTGAATTACAATGACAACTACCGTTGATTTGACGCATTCAATACTCCAAAGTTTGTAAGCAGATATATTCAGGAAAAATACTTTCGAGAAGCGGTGATCAATTAAAGCACAAAACCACAATAGGGCAACGGCAAGAAGATCTCTCAATCTCAAACATCTTCGGTGGCCAATAAATCATATTCGCTTACCAGACAAACCTTCGGGACAAGATCGACGCATACAGTCCTGCAACCAGGCTAAAAACTGAGCCTCATCTTCTACAAGTTCATTGCGACAACTAAGTAAAATATAGTGATGCCCTGACAAGATAAAACCCAAAGGAGCAATTAAACGACCGCAAGCTAAATCATCGGCCACTAACGGATAAGAGCCCATTGCAGCCCCAAGACCATCTGCAGCAGCTTGCAAGCAAAAATAAAAATGTTCGAAGGTCTTTTCAAACGGATGTACTGGCAGTACATGGCAAGAGTGTTGTGACCAATCCTGCCATGCACTGGCTCTCGTTTCGGAGTGTAATAAAGTCATCTTGGTAAGATCTGCTTGAACTTTATCCCAGTAAGCCGCAGACATCACCGGCCCAACCCATTCCTCGACTAAGGGGTGAACACCATAATCTTCGGGGATATCAAAATCATCACGCCGGATCGCCATCGATAGGCCATTCTCATTTAAGGCAATAGCACCACCAGCGGTAGAGAGCCGGACATCAATCCCTGAGCTTTGGTGAAACTGCGATAGCCTCGGCATTAACCAACGCATGGTTAAGGTTGGCTCACAGGACACTTCAAGATGATGCTCATCCATACTAATCACTTGCTTGGCACCATTGTCAAGCGCATCAAACGCCACATCAGTATAGTGTTTCAGAACTTTTCCTTGCGCTGTTAGCTGCATTCGTCGCCCTTGCTTGATAAATAAAGGCTTTTGTAAATGCTGTTCCAACACTTTGATCTGTTTACTAATGGCACCATGGGTTAAGTAGAGTTTTTTAGCGGCTTCACTATAACTGCTCGACTGAGCGGCGATATGAAAAACATGAAACGCCTTTAAATGCCTCATGAGTGAGTATTTCTCACAGTTGTTGTGACGTATTTTCGATTATATATAAACTAAAAATAGATACAATAAATTCAAATCCTCAACCTATCAGGGAAGTTATGGAGTTTTTGAGTTTAGCAGTTTTTGGTTTTCTTATTGTTGTTAGTCCCGGTTCTGACTTTGTTTTAGTGCTTAAAAACAGCATGGCTAAGGGCCGAACTGCTGGCATGCTCACCGCGCTTGGCATAGCGCTCAGTATCTGCGTACATAGCAGCTATTCTATATTCGGGATTAGTCACCTAATCTCACAAAATATTTTTCTGTTTAACGCCATCAAATATATAGGCGCGCTCTATCTTATCTACTTAGGGATCTGTGGCTTATTCGCTTCAAAAACCCAAATCAGTGAGCAACATGCAAAACAACCCCATCAAACTGCTGGCAAATATGTGATGCAGGGGTTTTTATGTAACTTACTAAACCCAAAAACGATGCTGTTTTTTCTCAGTGTATTTAGCCAACTGCTCACTACAGACAACAGTACACTCAGCTTCGTTATCGTCTATGGCTTATACATTGCCCTGCTCCATGGGATTTGGTTTAGCTTGCTGTCGTTTGTTGTCACCAGCAAAGGGAGCTCAAATATTTTTCAACGCTTTGGGCAGCGGATCAATCAACTGTGCGGTGCTGGCTTAGTTTCTTTTGGCGCTGCACTGTTAGCCAGTAAACAGTTGTAACCGCATATTTTAGCAACAGGATAACAAAAAAACTTGTCTCATTTACTCTCTCGAGGGCGATTTGAATGCAAGCTAAAAAACTTGAATAATCACCAGCAGTATCCACTGGGTGAGTCGAATATCGACCACCCAGTGCTACTTTATAAAGCAACAAAGTCAAATTATTTTCGCCGGATGCTGCAAGCAATCGGCTATTTTACGCCAAAAAGATCGGCCTTAATGATATACAAGTGGTTGTGATCAACCGTGTTGGCATCGAGATGTTTTTGTTCTAACTTCCCCTTCGTTGACCAAGTAGCGAAGTCATCATCATTCAGCACCCCCAGATGCTGTTGATCAATCACCCACAAGCCTTCCATCTTGTCGTGTGGATAGGCAACGGCTTGTACCATATCCACCACCAAGGTTTTCGTCACCGGCTTAATCCCGTGCTTAGCCAGGCCATCCCAGCCATATTTAACGCTGTACTGCTCCAGCGTTAGACCGTCAATCAGTAATCCAAGGCTGGGATCGCGGGTCACTGAAGCCGATAAAAGCACTTGAGAAAGCGGCGTCCCGCTGTGAAGATCGATGCGATACACTTGTTTCTGCACTTTGGGGTTGGCTTTACTAGCCCCCTTAGGCCCGCCCAGCAAAAAACCACCATCACGTTCTATCACTAGAAAATCATGGCTGGTCAAAGCCGCCAACTCAGAATTTGAGTTTTGTTTTTTCTGCTGACGATATAAATACTGTTCAGTTTTGCCATTAGCTAAGGCAATACTCACGATACGAGTCAAATCGCCTTTTTGTGCCGCTTTATCAGGATTTTTCATGGTGGACTGCATGATCCCCACCAAGGTGCTTTGGTCTGGCGTAATTGCTAAACCTTCCATACCTCGATTGGCACGTCGATGCTGAAACACCGCAGGCAAGTGGTAAGTCGCCCGCTTGTCGTTTTGAAACGCATTCATCCGTTCAAGTTCCACCCCATTGGCATCAAAATGAACCAGATGTGGGCCATATTCATCGCTCACCCAGAAAGTACCATCGCGCAAGGCTGCTAAACCTTCCCCATCTAAACCAAAATCATCCAGCTTAATTGGATTACGCTGCGCATCATAAGGCCGATTGTCATTCACCAACACTGGCTTGCCATTGGCATGATAAGGCGTTTCACCTGTCCCACCCAATGCCGAGCTATTGGGTAAACCTGAAATAAGGCTGCCATCTGGCCGTTTTAGCAAAATAGTTTTTAGGAGGCTGATCTCGCCATTCTCAGCCACTTCAAATAAGCCGATCCGCGGCGTGTAACTAGCCGTTGGAAAGCTCTTCCCTTTCCCGTAATCACCACTGTAATTCGCGTTCGGACCTCGGTCGGTCAGTGCGTAAAACTGATTCGCTTGATTTGGATTGCCGGTCATGGCCGAGCCAAAACCACCATTACGAATTTCCAAGGGTAAACTGGTTTTAGCGTCGATAAGATCATCTCGCAATACCGTGTAAGGCAGACGACTCCCCTGCTGAGGAAAACTATCTACAAAACCGGTCGCTGTAGTTGGCGCTGTAGTTGCTGAATGGGTACAAGCAACTAAAAGGCTCGCTGAAATGATTCCTGCTAAGCAGGCTTGATTGCTCATGGTCGTTCCCTTTACTGTTAAAACTGCCGTGTTTGGTGACTCTTTCCCTAGCCTAATCAACGGCTATGACATTTTAATGACCACTCAACGATGCCGTTGTGCGGAAACCTTTCGAAGCACCGCTGCTCTTGTTGTGACAAAAATACCTACCCAAGCTACAGCACGATAAAAATGGTTCATCAAAATCATCAAACTTTTGTATGAACTCACTCGGATAAAATTTGCATGAATGGAACCGCGAGTCCCATCAGCGCAAAAAAGACCGCAAAATGTGTGACCGCCAACCGCCAGAAAAGCAATGTGTGAGCTCAATCGTAGATCCGCTCCCAACAATGCAAGCCCCCTTCCCGCTGACGCTATTTGTTCCAATTCTCTTCGGCGTAAAGTCTGCCTCAAGTTCATTGCGACAGAGATAGAAGTCATGCTCAGTAAACAAACTCTTAGCCCCCAACAAGCCATCGCACATATCCAAGATGGGATGACGGTGATGGTTGGCGGGTTTATGACGGTTGGTACGCCAGAGAAGTTGATCGATGCCCTGGTAGAAAAAAATATCACCAATCTTACCGTTATTTGTAACGACGCAGGTCTACCAGACAAAGGCGTCGGCAAACTCATTAAAAATGGTCAAGTAAGTAAGTTAATTGCATCCCACATCGGCTTAAATCGAATTGCCGGTGAAAAAATGAATAGTGGAGAAATGCAGGTTGAGTTAATCCCACAAGGCACCTTAGCCGAGCAAATTCGCGCAGGGGGAGCTGGTCTTGGTGGAGTCTTAACCAAAACAGGGCTCAATACTCTGGTCGAAGACGCGAAACAACAAGTCACAGTGGCAGGTCAACGCTACCTAATTGAAGAACCACTTAAAGCAGATGTTTCACTAATTCGTACCCATCTGAGCGACCCATACGGCAACTCCAGCTTCAACAAAACCGCCGCCAATTTTAATCCTGTGATGGCAACCGCTGGCGAACTGGTTCTGGTAGAGCCTGAGCAAATCATCGATTACGACCATGTCGAACCAGCGTTATTTACCCTGCCGTCGGTTCTTGTCGATTTCATCGTGGAGTAAACAATATGTCAATTAAAAACCTTATCGCTAAACGCGTCGCTGAAGAACTCAATATTGGAGACCTGGTGAATCTTGGGATTGGCATGCCCACTCTGGTGGCAGATTTTGTGGCACCTGAAAAACACGTCATCTTTCAATCAGAGAATGGCATGGTCGGTCTGGATTCGACGGCTATAGCAGGGCAAGAAGACTGGGACCTCACCAATGCGGGCGGCCAAGCCGCGACGGCTTGCCACGGTGCGGCTTATTTTGATTCGAGCCTATCGTTTGCGCTGATCCGTGGAGGACACGTAGACGCAACCGTTCTTGGCGCCATGGAAGTCGACCGACATGGCAATCTCGCTAACTACATGATCCCCGGAAAAATGGTGGCCGGAATGGGCGGTGCAATGGATCTGGTGAACGGGGCCAAGAAAGTCATCATCATGATGACTCATTGCAATAAAAACGGTGAGCCCAAAATTCTTAATCAATGCACCCTGCCACTCACAGCAAGCCATTGTGTCGACCTCATCGTTACCGAACTAGCGGTGATTAAACCCACGAAAGCGGGCTTGTTACTACTAGAAATTGCCTATAACACCAGCGTTGAAGAAGTGATTCAAAAAACCGGAACCGAACTGGTGATCGCTGGATCTATCAAGCTATTTGGAGAAGAAAAATGAAGCTATCGCAATTGGAAACACTAAACCAATACCAACCGCCCAAGCATTTCAATGTGTCCTGTTTAAAAGTTCAGGGCGAAGACACAGGCCTCACAAAGTTCTGGCAAGGCTTGTCGACTTTTAAGGCCGATGGAGGAGCCGACTGGCAATACGGAGAAGGCACATTTGGCGCTGGCACCGAGAAAAGTTACTTCGTTATCGAGGGTCAAATTACCGTCGAAAATGAAGCTGGCCAGAGCTATGTAGTCAATCGTTTCGAATCCATTAGCTTGCAGCCAAATGAAAAACGAAAAATGTGGAATAGCAGCAATACCGATGCGGTGGTTTTAGTCACGGTCTCAGCATAAGTAAACGATTTAAATCAAATAACGAGGAAATAAAAATGGTGATGACATCAAGTTGGAGCGACGAATTCGCCCGTAAATGTTTTGACCTACAAGACAAAGTTGTGGTGATTACCGGCGGCAACGGCACCCTAGGGGCAGCCTATGCTCAGGCATTTGCACTACACGGTGCCAAAACAATCGTCACGGCACGTCGTATGGAAACTCTAGAAGAGACGGTGCGCAGTGTTGCTCAAGTGGGTGGGGAATGTACAGCGATTTGTGGCGATGTAACCAGTGTTGAGGCACAACAGGCAATTGTGAAACAAGTACATGAAACCTATGGGCGCATCGACATTCTGGTTAATAACGCTGGTATGGCCTTTCGTGCCCCGGCAGAAGAAATACCCGTCGACAAGTTTAACCAAGTATTAAACGTTAATGTCACTGGCACCTTAGTGCCCTGCCAAGTGTTTGGTCAATACTTCATGCAGCAAGGCCATGGCAAAATTGTGAATACCTCAAGTGTACGTGGATTCTGTGGCCACCCCGACGGTTATGCTGCCTATGCAGCATCCAAGGCAGCTGTTGATTCGCTGACCAAACAACTTGCTACCGAATGGGCAATCAAAGGCGCTAAACAAGACTTCTCCATCAATGTGAATGCAATAGCGCCCACCCTGATCAAATCACCACTCACCCAAGAAATTTGTGAAGATCCCGATCGCATCGCGCCATTTCTTGCTCGATTGCCTATGGGGCGTGTCGCCGAAACAAAAGACATGATCGGCTTGGTGTTATTCCTCTCTTCTGCTGGTGCGAATTTTATTAACGGCCAAATCATCTACGTCGATGGCGGCTGTACCGCAGGTTAAGCAATCAATAAGAGAAAACATAAATGAATAGTTTAGATATCAAAAACATCACCATTGTGGGTGGATCGGGAATGATGGGAGTGGGTATCGCTCAAATATTTTCCGGCGGTGGTCGTAACGTCACCATCAAAACCCGCAATGTTTCAAACTGTACCGCTATTGAGGATATGTCAGCTCAACTGGATATGTTTGTTCGCGAAGGCCTGCTCGATGAGAGCAAAAAAGATGGCATTCTCGATCGCGTATCAGTGACTGCTGATGCCATTGAAGCCTATGCAGATGCCGATTTAATCTTCGAATCGGTACCAGAGGTCATGGAAATCAAACATGCCACTTTTAAAGAGATGGAAGAGTACGCCAAGCCCGAATGTATTTTTGCCTCTGGCACCTCGGTCAAGTCAATCACCGAAATTGCCGCTGCCGTCGAAAAACGAGACCGGGTGATTGGTATGCACTTTTGGAATCCAGCGGTATTAATCCCACTGGTAGAGGTGATCCGTACTCAAGCAAGCCGCGATGATATTGTTAGTAGCGCGATGCATTTGTTGCAGGAGTGCGGTAAAGCCCCTGCCGAATGCAAAAAAGATGTTCCAGGATTTTTAGCCAATCGATTACAACACGCCCTATGGCGTGAAGCCTTCTACATGCTCGATCAAGGGATTGCCGATGCAAATACCATCGATGAGTGCATCAAAAATTCTTTCGGTTTTCGGCTGCCACAAATTGCACCGTTTGAAAACGCAGACATGGTCTCAACCGAACTCAGCTTGAATATTCACAACTATATCTTTGAACATCTGTATTCAGGACTTGAGCCAAGTACCAAGCTAAAGCAACTAGTTGCCGAAGGGAAACAAGGGTTCAAAACTGGAGAAGGCTTCCAGCACTGGAGCGAAGCCTCTGCTACAGAATCAAAGAATCGACTATTTCAATACCTGATTGATCAAACTAAATACAGACAACAGAACGCCTAATTTAACGGAGAAACAAGATGTCCAACCATAACTTTTTTAAGGGTAAAACCATTGTTGATTTGTCTCACCCAATTGGCAACCAATCACCACAGTGGCCTTATTTTCCTCAGCCAGAAGTCTCTCGAGCACACGGCTTGGCAAAATCAGGGGTTCTGACCCAGTATTTTAAAATGCCAATGCACTGCGGTACCCACGCAGACTCCCCCCGTCATGTGATTGAAACTGAGTTTGATGGTCGGCGAGCTCGCTATACCCATGAAATGGAACTCAGTGCCTATTGCGGCGACGCCGTATGCCTGGACCTTTCTCACCTTGAGCAATGGACCCTAATCAAAGCCGAACATCTAGATGAAGCATTGGCTAAGACCGGCGTCACGCATCAAGAGCTACAAGGAATGATTGTCATCATATATACCGGCATGGCTCAGAAATGGGACGACAGCAAACAATACTACCATTATGCCACTGGCGTCGGTGCATCAGTGGGCCACTGGTGTGTACGCCACGACATTAAAGCGCTGGGAGTTGACCAACAAGCCCTTGACCACCCACTGCATACCTCTATTGCAGAGAAGTGCGCCGGACATCTTTCAATGAATCTGGAAGGCTATTCCGGTTTACCACTCAAAGAAGAATATATTGCCAAATTTGGAATTGAGGAATACGCCCACTTTGATCGTGAGCTGTATAAAGAAATCCATGGCGAAGCTGCATACCAAGATCTGTATGGCTTAGTTGAATCGAAAGGCCTGTGCAACGGTGTATGGGAGCCCTGCCATAAATTATTACTAGGCAACGGTAAAGTTGGCTGGGAAAACGTTGGCGGTAATGTGGCAAAAATTGCAGGCAAACGCTGCACCATTATTGGCACACCGTTAAACCTTTACTGCGGTGACGGTTCGATGACTCGCCTGATGGCCATCATTGATGACAACCAAGTCAATCCAGTTGCCGATCGTGTCTATCCATTTGGCGATCACTAATATCGAGTTTGATCCCTCTGCTCAGGGGATGAGCAATGTGCTCTTGCCTAGAGTGAGGTAGCAGCGGGATCTTTTTTTGAGGTTACAAATATGAAAGATGTAGTCATTGTAAGTGCCAAACGCACTGCAATTGGTAGCTATCTCGGTGCATTTGTGAATGTATCGGCGATAGAACTTGGCACTGTCGCGGTCAAAGCGGCGATTGAAGCGGCAGGCATTCGACCTGAGCAAGTTGACCATGTGGTTTTAGGAAATGTGCTTTCTGCAGGCCTAGGACAAAATCCGGCTCGGCAAGTCGCCAAATTAGCTGGGATCCCCGATGAAAAAACTGCCAGTCTCGTGTCAATGGTCTGTGGTTCGGGTTTAAAAGCAGTGATGGAAGCAGCCAATCAAATTCGTACTGGTGAGGTCGATATAGTGGTTGCTGGTGGAATGGAGTCGATGTCGAATGCTGGTCACTTATTGCAATCCCATCGTATCGGCATCAAAGCGGGCCATGCAAAGTTAACCGATACCATGCTGTGTGATGGTTTAACCGACGCATTTGGCGGATTCCATATGGGCATCACTGCCGAGAACCTTGCCAAACAGTACGATATCTCACGTGCAGAGCAAGACCGCTTCGCCCTTCAGTCGCAAAACCGAGCAGAAGCGGCGATCACATCGGGACGATTTAAAGATGAAATCGCCCCAGTCGTGATCTCTTCACGTAAAGGCGATGTGGTGGTTGATAACGATGAATTTCCACGCTTTGATTCAAGCTTAGGCAGTATTTCGAAACCGAAACCGGCCTTTATCAAAGACGGTTCCGGTACGGTTACCGCTGCAAATTCCTCGGGCTTAAACGATGGCGCAGCGGCATTAGTTCTGATGAGTAAGCAAAAAGCAGCTGAACTAAAACTACAACCTTTGGTTGAAATTGTCGCCCAAGCTTCTGCCGGTGTCGATCCTCAAACCATGGGGTATGCCCCTGTTCCTGCGAGTTCAAAAGCGCTACAAAACGCGGGTTTAAACATTCGCGACATCCAATTAGTCGAAGCAAATGAGGCCTTCGCCTCCCAAGCGCTCGCCGTAACAAGAGGTCTTGATCTTGATCCAAGCATCACCAACGTCAACGGTGGTGCCATCGCACTTGGCCATCCAATTGGTGCTTCAGGTGCTCGCATCTTGGTAACGCTGGTCAATGAACTGGTCAAGCGTAAACAAGAGCATGGCCTTGCCACCTTATGTATCGGCGGTGGCCAGGGAGTTGCCGTTATTGTGAAACGACCTAACTAACACTCACTTCTCCACACCCAAAACAAGGTATACGAAATAGACAACATTGCTTGTTTGCTTCAGTGCACCTTGAATTTGGGTCAGGAGGACAAAATGAAGGGAAATTTAATCATGAGTTTACAAAACAAAAGAATATTAACCGTCGCGTGCACTGGTGCATGGCCGAAGAAAGAGATGTTTCCTGACGTCCCTGTGACACCACGTGAACAAGCCGACGAGATCATCGCTTGCCATGCTGCTGGGGCATCCATTGCGCATATTCATGTGCGTGATACACAGCAAAATGCATCGATGGATATCAATGCGTTTCGTGAAACCGTTCAATATATCCGAGAAGCTAAATGCGACATCGTCATCAACTTGACCACATCTGGAGGGCTGGGTCTTGAAGATGAAGTGCGTATGCTACCTTTCCAGGAATTACGCCCTGAAATCGCCACCTTTGATGCGGGTACCATGAATTGGGCTCACAGCTGTATTTTTGAAAATAATCCGGTTTTTCTAGGTAAACTCGCACAACAAATGCCTTTAGTTCAGGTCACCCCTGAAATAGAAATTTTCGACATTGGCATGATCCATAACGTGTTGTTTTATCGCAACAGCATCAACAAACAAAACCAAAAAGCCCAACAGGAAGGTCAACCGGAAGTACACAACCCATTTTTAACACCTCACTTTCAATTTGTGCTCGGAGCGCCTGGTGGCTCACCTGCCGAAGTGCACATCTTACTGCAAATGCTCGATGAAGTACGTCGTCACTGGGGAAGCAACTTCACTTGGGGCGGATTAGGTATTGGACGAGGCCATTTGCCAATTATCAACGCTTGTATTGCACTTGGCGGTCACATACGAGTCGGTATGGAAGACAACGTGTACTACCGTAAAGGCCAATTGGCAAAATCGAATGTTGAATTTGTTGAGCGCACTCAGCGCATGCTTGCCTGTAACGACTTACAAATTGCGACTCCTGATGAAGCGCGACAGATCCTTAAGTTAAACAAAGCTAACTTCCCAAGCTGGAAAAACTATTCGTCTTAAGTCACTCGATTTATACGATGCCTATTGGGGAGGTATTTTAATTAAACTCCCCATTTTTAGAGCTAGAGCTCAATAATGAACATGGATGATTAAGTACAACAGTTAAGTTCAATAAGATACGTCTAACCATTTAATAACTCGAGAACATTATGTTAGATGAAAACTTCAAAAAAGGCTGCACACACAACCAAGCAAATAACATTGACCCACAACAACTTGTAAGAATGTTATTTTTTATTGAACTGATAAATGCTGGTTCCATCACCAAAGCAGCTGAAACACTAAATATATCAACCAGTACCGGTTCGCGTTGGTTGAATGACTTAGAATTAGATCTAGGTATTAGTTTATACCAACGAAATAATCCCAATGAACGATTAACCGAAGCCGGCAATTTTCTATACAGTAAATTTTCTGAAATTACCGATGATATTAATTTAATGATCAACGAACTAACCCATTTCACCACCGAAACACGAGGCAATATACGTGTCTGTTGTACCCCAATTTATGCTGAAAATGTGGTGATGCCAATCGTCAGCGAATTTTTGGAAGATAACCCTTTGGTGAATGTACAACTCACAGTCACGCCCCGCGGCATGGAACATTACAAAGATCACGATTTTATTATTTCGGCCATATCAGGCAACGCCAAAAGCAAAGATGCCGATCTTCTATTAGTTCGGCGAAACTTACTCACTCAAAAATTTATTACGGTAGCCTCGCCAGAGTATATTCGAAAAAATGGAGAACCATTGGTTCTTAACGAATTAAGAAATCACCGTTGCCTTTATTCTAAGGCACTGCAAAACCAAAACATTTGGATCTATAAAGACAATAATGAGGCGGTTCCAATCAAGCTAGAAAAATATGTCGAATTGTCTGACGCAAAAATGATGCTATCGGCCTGCCTACGCTCCTCTGGGATTACCTACCTTCCCGAATTCATCGTCACCAGGCACATTAATGAAGGACGCTTAGTTCGTTTACTTCCCGATTATGACACTGATGATTGGTTTTTAAACATTTATTATTTACCACAACGATTCATGACCCATTCAACTAAGTTATTTAAAGACTTCCTACTCTCTAGAAACAGAGAAAAAATAAATGAAATGAAGTAGCGATCACCACCCATGAAAAAACCATTCCCATGGATGAAATAAAACAATTTTATAAAAGTGATCATCTTAAAAAACTATTTATATGAATAGTTGATAATAAAAAAAACATTATAAACGTGAAACAAGGGGTAAGAAATGAATACCGTTTTAATCATGGTAATAATCTACAATGTGGTCGTTATCGGTGGCATAGGATTATACCTGAATAAACAAGAAAGACAGTCTGGTGTGGTAATGGATATGGCAAACGGCGGACGAGATGCAAATCTTGCGATGTTTTCTATAACCTTGGCCATTACTTACTTGGGCTCTGCGCATGTCTACGGTTTAATGGAAATGTCGTTTAGCGTTGGGGCTGTAGCGCTGTGGTTCAGCTTTGCGCACACCATTCTGATGTGTGTAATCTGCCTTGGCACTGGCCGCTGGGTGCGTCGCCTAGGCTGCTCTACCATTCCCGAACTGATTGGTACCATGTACGGCAAACAACTACGAACGATTACCGCTTGTGTTGGAGCAATGGTGGTGTTTGGTTTGGTGACCTTAGAAACACAAACAATGGGCATAGGTATTTCCGCCATTAGTGGTTGGTCTCTCGGCTGGTCGGCGGTTGTTGGTGCGGCAATTGGCACAGCGTATGTGATGATGGGTGGCATCAAACAAACCATGTGGGTGAACTTAGTCAACGCGGTGATCATGTATGGCTCAATCATCTTAGCTGGCTGTTACCTTACATTTGCCCTTCCAGGGGGGTGGGAAGGCGTACAGCAATACTATGTAGAACACGGTGAAACATTTAAATTAAGCATCTTTGCGACCCCCGATCTATTGTTTGGCTTTGCTTTAGCCGCGATTTTCTCTGTGGTTTTCGCTCAATCGGTTAATCAGCAAGGGATGGCAGCGGCGATGTCGGCCAAAGATGAGCGTACCATTCGTCGCTCATTATGGATAGCCGCCCCCATTAACGGGTTGTTTGGGGTGTTCCCTGTATTATGCGGTTTAGCTGCAGCCACCATTCCAGAGTTTTCCGAATTAGGACCTAAACTTGCGGGGGCAACCATGGTGGTAAAGTTACTGCCAACGTGGTTAGTGGTATTAGTACAAGCAGGATTTTTAGGAGCCTTATTATCCACCTTTGCCATGTCTGCGCTCGCACCCGCAACTATTTTTGCCAAAGATATTGTTGGCGCCAATAGTAAAAAACCACTGAGCCCGTTAAAAGAAAAGCAGATGATCCAAGCTATCATCCTGATTATTGGAATCATTTCTGCTGGACTCACTTTATTCAACCAACCCAATGTGATTAAGGCGATTACTTGGTTATTTGCTTGGTTAGTCCCGTTATTCTTTATTATCTTGGCCGGTTTGTTTTGGAAACGTAATGCTTCTGCAGCCTTTACCGTTGTCGTATGGTCTTGGGCGGTTAACTGCGCATGGTCTATTACACCGCTAAAAAACGCCATTGTTGAACTCTTCCCAGCAATGGGCGTTCTCGAAAACGCTCACCTGGTAGCCATTGTTGCCTCACTAAGCACCCTGATTTTATTTGGTTTAGTCAAACACAGCGACAAACCGCTCTTTGCCAAATCTGATGTCCCTACGATTATCGAAGGAGAAGTACTATGAATATCGCCACCACACTGACCTTAAACGCATTTTGCGTCATCATGATCATCGTGATTTGTTCGGTCACCATCACCAAAGTTTTTAACATGTTCAAGGGAGATTAAAGCATGGATCAAACGACCTATTGGATGTTAGGCGTTATCGCCGTTGGGCTTGTGTTTTACTGTTTTTCCGTCTATTTCGCCAATCAAGCTGAGTAGATTTTTCTCAAAGAGTAACCATCCGGTTACTCTTTTCTATGCCTGTCGCTCAGTTCGCCAATACTTTGAACATCTTCAGATTAATACACTTATGTTCTGTCATTTCAATTAGTTAAAAGATAAATATTGAGCAGGACAGCACCAAATAAGCTATGCTTTGATATCTCTCCTAGCAGCACGGAATTCATTTTGAAGCAGAGTATCGTTCATATCGCCTTGGTCGTGAAAGACTATGACGAAGCCATCGATTTTTACGTCAACAAACTAAAATTTGAGTTACTCGAAGATAGCTATCAAGCCGAACAAGATAAACGTTGGGTGGTGGTTGCGCCGCCAAACTCTCAGGGAGTAAGCTTGTTACTGGCCAAAGCCTCAAAGCCGGAGCAACAGGATTTTATCGGCAATCAGGCCGGTGGACGAGTATTCTTATTTTTAAATACCGATGATTTTTGGCGAGATTATCAGCGTATGCTCGGTGATGGTATTCAGTTTATACGTCAACCCAAGCAGCAAGATTATGGCTTAGTCGCTGTGTTTGAAGATCTATATGGAAACCGTTGGGATCTATTACAACTCAAACCAGATCATCCCATCGCAATACGAACCGCTTAATCGCATCGACTGGCAATGCTTTAGAGCTAAATAAAAGGGATCAGGGATGAAGAAACAAGTGTTCTGCCTACTGCCAAGCCTATGGCTACTCACTGCCTGCTCGGGTAGCGCACCAATGCTTGGCGTGCATCAACAACTGCTGCAAGCCTGTCCCGATTCGCCTAACTGCGTAATCAGCCAAGCGGCAAACGATGGCAACTATATTCAGCCTTTAGTTTACCAAGGAACGATGCTGCAGGCACAACAGCGTTTACTACAGATCCTCAAAGCCGAGAAGCGTAGCCATATAGTGACTCAACAAATCAACTACCTGCGAGTAGAATTTCACTCCGCATTATTTGGCTTTGTTGATGATGTTGAGTTCTATCTGCTTGCTCAACAAAACGAACACATCCTAATCCATGTTCGCTCCGCAGCGCGCCTCGGATATTATGATTTTGGAGTAAATCGCCAACGCATCGAACATATTCGCAGTGAATTAAGCAATCAAACAAAATAGACTGACAACAGCGTCATCATTATCGTGAAATCAACAGAATCCTTAAGTGGCTTGCAATTTAATTAGCAATGCACACTATGACCCATGATTGCCATCAATCTATCGAGTTGTTGCTTTAGGTTTTGATCTAGTGGCCAACCCATATTAAGCCTTAAGCAGTCTTGATAACGTTGCGATGCAGTAAACAGCTGGCCGACGCGAATATCCAATTGAGCACCTTGAGCAAGCTTTATTAGTTTCTGAGGATCTAACCCCGGGATCTGCAACCATAATACTAAGCCACCATCAGGAGCGGTGATGCGACTCGACGGAGGTAAGTGCTGAGTCAGGTAGGCAAGGTAGTGCTGTTTTTGTTGCTGAAGCTGATAACGTACTCGCTTCATATGTTTAGCGTAATCCCCTTTGTCAATGAAATCAGCTAACGCAAATTGGAGTATGGTCGACACCCCAAAACTTCGTTCGATAAACGCCTGTCGATAACGACCAGGACGGCACCATCCAACACGAAGACTGGCTGACAAGGTTTTTGAAACCGAACCACACCAGAGCATATAACCCGATTGATCATAATAGCTGGCTGGCAGTGGCATTTGAGTTTGGTGAGACAGCTCCAAGTATATGTCATCTTCAATCATAGGGGTTTTATAATCTGCAGCAAGCCTCGCCAAGCGTTGCTTCTGCTCAACAGACATGGTGATCCCCTGCGGGTTCATATGGCTAGTACAGAATAAACCCGCTTGCACTGTCCCCTGTTGTAAATGCGCTTCTAATTGGGCTAAATCAATCCCCTCTTTGAGTGAAGGAAGCTCAACAATTTGTAGCCCCAGCACTGACAATAAGTCCAGCAAGCCGTCATAACAGGGCGAGCTTATCGCCACCGAATCGCCCGGCTGAGTACAAACTTCCAAAGCTCGGCGCACCGCATCCATACAACCGTGCGTAATCACCAACTCTTCGGCCTTCAGTAGCAAGCCATTTTGAGTAAAATGTTCGGCCAAAACCTGCCTTAACACCGGCTCACCTTGTCGCGCTGGATAATCACCAAACAACGCACTGGTTTGTCGAATCGCGGCTCGAAGACTTTTATTCACCAATTGCTGCGTACTGTCATCTATCGCCAATTGCGCTCTTCCCAAAGGACCATCTGGCACCTGCGAGCGATGCGCTTGAACTCTAGGTTTAGCCACCTTGCTCGTAAATCCTTGCCAATCTGGTTGCCGCAAATTTTGGCTTCGGGCACTCACAAAAAAGCCAGCTTGGGGACGAGCTACTAACCAGCCTAGAGCTTCCAGCTCTTGATAACAACTCACCGCGGTGGTCATACTAATGCTTTGCTGATTGGCCAACCGGCGTAGCGAGGGCATTTTCACTCCAGCACTCAACTTGCCTGCTTCAATATCATCAATAAATTGTCGAGCGATTTGCTTATATTTTGCCATAGCCAGCCTAACTGTACCCTATATATGATAAATAATTGTATCTGTACTTGTTTTATTCAACAAGTGACACTAGCGATAAATATCGATAAGGGATAAAGCCAGATGAAACTAAGGGATTTATTGTTAAGCCTAAGCGTGATGGCCATATGGGGATTTAATTTCTCGATGATCAAACTGGGGGTCAGCGAGATCGATCCGCTATTGGTTGCTGCAATGCGCTTCTTGTGTGCAACTTTCCCGCTGATTTTATTTATTAAAAGGCCTGAGGTTGCTTGGCGCCATTTAATCGCCTATGGCCTGGTTTTTGGCACTGGTGTCTGGGGTATGGCTTCTTGCGCCATCACCTTTGGCTTATCTTCAGGGATGGCCTCTGTGCTATTGCAAACCGATGTGCTGACTAGCGTATTCGCTGGCGTTTGGTTTTACAAAGAACGAATCTCTTCACGAATGAAGTTGGGCATTGGCATTTCCCTGCTCGGATTAATCGTATCGCTCCTCTACACCAATGGCAATGTCACACCACTCGGCATTCTATTGATCTCAATATCGGCTATTTGCTGGCCGCTCGCCGGGGTGATTATGAAACAATCGGGGACGACTGCACCTTTTGCGTTTAACATTTGGGGAATATTGTTTGCGCCACTACCACTACTCGCTTTAAGCGTGCTCATTAATGGGGTTGATGTGCTCGCAACCAGCTATCAACATTGGACCAGCAAGGCATGGTTATCGGTACTATTTCAAGCCTACCCCACTACCGTATTTGGTTATTGGGTCTGGAACAAAATGTTACTCAAATATCCTATGAGTCTTATGGCACCGTTTACGCTACTGGTCTCTGTATTTGCCTTATTTAGCGGCTACTTAGTCTATGGGGAACAACTTAATCCTACGCAATGGGTGGCTTGCAGCGCCTTCTTACTTGGGATCGCCTTGGTGGTTTACCGCGGTCCCTTGGGTATTACGATAAAATCAGCCTCAACCAAGCCATTATAAAACACAACAACATTGCCCCCCTTGTAAAAAGGGGGCCCGGAACGGCACGCTAGATTCGACAAATGGCTCTCAGCTTAACCATGATCTGGTATCAGTTTTCAGCTCCTTCATTAAATAAAAAAGTATAGGATATATAAGTCATTAGCTTATGATCACACTAACAAATTAGTGGATTAGACATGTCATTTATCTGGTTAGAGACTACAATAACATTTGTCATATCGCAGCTTTGTTCCGCAAGACTTATTGCGTGGTTGAGGGCACAGTACAATTAAGTTAAATTGGTAAAATTATCACTTAATTTAATTGCCAAGCGGTCGATAACTAAGTTGTTGAAAAGAATCGAAAGGAGAGTCAATTCATGTCGATAGCCCCTGTAGGCGGAGCCAATAACGCATATCTAGTGAATGCGGCCATGCAAGCAAAACAGAACAACAACATGGAATCTGCTAAACCACAGCTGTCAGTCGCCAACGATGGGCCAGCCAAGCTTGAACAAAATAAAGTTGAGACCAAGAGCAGCGATTCAGAACCTAGTACTATCACATCTTTTGGTTATGGCGTGTTAGGTATGGATAAACCTAACGAAGTAGAAGAGACAGAAGATGGTGCCTATACCGCTGGGCAAGTGCTGAAAGCCATCGGTACCGTCGGTAGCATTATCGCCATCTTGGTGTAGCAGATAAAGCATCGCGTATGAAGGCATAAAGCCACTTAAGTTTTCTTAAATAGAGCACCAAGTTAAGCGAAGTATTAACGATTAAGAGTATGCGACGACGGGACCTTAACCGCCATCAAGCACCAAAATCATATCTATTTCGCTTTTAAACAGAATTCTTGAATCACATATTTAGCATCTAAGTTCGCAAGATCAATCACTTCAATATTCTTGGTTAATTCTTCCACATCTAATATCACGGTGCAGTTTCTTCCAGCCCGTTTGGCCTCATATAAAGCCAAATCGGCACACTTAATCGAATCTTTAATATCATAATACGGGCTGAGCTGAGTCACTCCAAACGAGGCTGTCACCCCAAGCTCTCGCCCCTGATGTACAATCGACGACTCCGCCAATTTCAACCTAATTCTTTCAATCACTTGCGTCGCCTCTTCAAGCTTCATTTCAGGCATCATAAATAGAAACTCTTCACCACCAAATCGGGCGACGGTATCATGGCGTCGAATTGACTCGCGAAATAACGAAGCGGTATGTGCTAAAACCAAGTCACCAACATCATGTCCATAAGTGTCATTGAAATCTTTAAACTTATCGATATCGGCCAATACAATGCAACAATTTGAGCCGATGACACGTTGCATACGATGCTTTTCATTAGTCAGCACAATATCAAGAGTGCGTCGGTTCATTAGCTTGGTGGTGTCGTCAAACTGGTGCTTATGAATCACCGAAAACTCAAAAATCATCAGCACCATATCCACAAACTCGTTTTGAATTTGAAAGAAGCACTCTAGATCGGCAGGAGAAATTTCCCCTCGTTTAGCCAAATTACTCAACAATACTTTAGCGCAATCATGTAACTGTTGGTGAACGTCATCAATATTAAAAAATGCCTGTTGATGAAATTGCTCATCTTCCAAGACATGTTTCATCCAGCGACCAAAGGAACAATGTGAGTGCGCATCATCGGCGACAAAGTCTTGCTCGTGCATCGGTTGACGTAATACCAAGGCCATACCAATTTTATGGGACCATTTACGATGCTCTAACAGCGCATACTTAATGTCATGAGATAGAACCTCGAACTCTTCTTGGTTTATTCGTTCCAATAAGTGCTCTAGCATTATTTAGATCCCTATCAACTTTATTATCGACACCAACAACCCTAAGCTCACAATTGCGTTACTCACTAACCACTGAATGCTTCACTTTAGCAATCAGTAAGGTTTCGTATTCGGGTGTGGGATGGCGAGGCACCAATAAAGCAAACATCAGCGATAAAATCGCAATCACGGCACCACACCAAAACACCATAGAAGGTGAATATAACCAAATAAATCCTAACAAGGCGGGTAATACCACCGCTGCAATATGATTAATCGTAAAACTCACCCCAGCAGTACTCGCGATATCGGCGGGCGCTGCAATTTTTTGAAAATAACTTTTTATCGCAATCGCCATAGCAAAGAATAGATGGTCAATCACATATAACGTTGCGGCCCATTCGGCTTGCTCAACCAAGGCATAGCCTGCAAACACAAAGAATAACCCACTGTACTCTATGATGAGTGCTTTACGTTCGCCTACACGCCCAATTAAACGACCGATTTTCCCTGCAAAAAAGATATTTAAGACTTGATTGACCAAATACAACAGCGCGATATCGGATACCGAATAACCAAACTTTTCGACCATTAAAAAGCCCGCAAATACCACAAATATTTGGCGGCGCGCACCGCTCAGAAACACCAAGGTATAAAACAGCCAGTAGCGAGAACGCAAAATCAGCGTTTTATGTTGTTCGTGCTCGGCGGTGTAATGTGGAAAACGTAAAGCAATCAATAAGATCGCCAAAATTGTAAGTCCACCAAACATGGCATATAAACTGGAATAGGCAAGGTCACTATATTCCAATAAACTCCATAATAGACTATAAGCAAGCACTGCCGCCGCGCCTCGCACCGCAATTGCTTTTCCCATGAATTCGGGGGTTTCAGATTTTGGGACCCATTGTAAGGTAAGTGATTGGTTCACTGTTTCGAAATAATGAAACCCGACCGACATCAGCACCGTGGTAAAGTACAAACCGTACACACTTGGGAAAAAGCCAGTTAAGCTAATCCCAATCGCCAAGATCAATAAACTTAACAAGGCAAAGGTTTGCTCTTTAAGTAACAACAAAACAAAGATGGCGGTAAAGGATAGGAAACCAGGTACTTCACGTAAGCTTTGTAAGATCCCAATTTCGCGTCCACTAAACTGAGCCACTTCAATCGCAAAATTATTCAGTAAAACCATCCAAATGGAAAAACTAAAAGGCATTAAAAATGCCATCATTAACAACAATTGCTTTTTAGAACGATGCATATACTTCCTTGAATACAAACCAAACGGCTTGCATTAACTAACTGATTTTAGCGAGCGCTAGACGGATCCCAAACCACATAAATAAACCGCCAAGGCAACGATTAAGCCAGTCTCTAAACTGGTCACTCACCCCTACCTTGTCACGAATCACCACACTGCACCAAGCCAGTAAATGACACCAAATCATTCCATTGAGATTGAACACTAAACCCAGAACCAAAAATGCCAAGGCTTTATTGTCGGCGTTAGAGGCAATAAACTGGGGGACAAAAGCCAAGAAAAACAAGGCCACTTTAGGGTTCAAACTGTTACTTAAAAAACCCATGCGGAAAATTTTCAAATAACCGCTGTCTGGTAACGCACATTCCTTGGTGACAATATTAGCTTTGGTGAATATCATGGTTAAGCCCATCAACAATAGATAAAGACAACCAAGTATTTTTATCAGCGTAAAGGCTGTAGCTGAGCTGGCTAATATAGCAGACAAACCAAAAGCCGCAGCAAAAATGTGTACAAAAGTCCCACAACCAATTCCCAAGGCCGCCACTGATCCCGCTTTCAAGCCTTGGCTTGACGCTCGAGCCACAACATAAAGAGAATCCGGTCCGGGAAGCATATTTAGCAAAATCCCAGATCCCACAAACAACCAAAAATCGGTGATCCCTAACATGGTCGTAGAACTCTAATAGTCACCTGCACCTCAAAAAAAAATCAAGCGTAACATAACTGGTATGACAAGTGTTAATGTTAAATCTACCAGCAAAATGCGCAATTTAATTAACACGCGTAAAAACAAAGTATTATTTGAAAAAATATTTCATAAAAATTATCGAGAACCAGCTAAAACAGGAATAAAACAAATAATAAAATTGCTATATGTATCAATCTCATAGACTTAGATGTGATGTTTTATCGCTGTCGCTTATCGCTCCTCTCGTGAAGCCCGGCCATCAAGCAAGTAATATGTCTTGGCAAGCAATTGCACATCCGGCCACGCTTGAATCAAACAATTATTTAACAGCCAAAATTCAATAAGCTTTAAGCTCCGCAATCACGATGACAAGCAATGACAAATTGGCACTATCGAAGCGCATCAAAACCAAGCTGCCTTTACTTCATCTGACTCAAGTCTAATTCGACACCTTACTATACGTAGAAACGACTATACGTAGACACCCAAAAAACATAGGTTAACTATTTAAATAATTAAAGTTATTTCGCAGATAAGTATGGGGCCGACTTGTTAGTGAGCACTACATTCAGAAATGAAATCATCGCCGCAATCGACTTACTGGGAACAAGCATGTCAGAGCTGACTCACCAACAACTCAGTTTTTGCAGGCTCTTTTAGCAAAACCACGACAAGCGTTACGTGCTTAAAATACCACCCTCATATCAACATGACTCAAATCAGCACAAGCGGTAAAAAATTACCCAAGCGATTGAAAATTGAACTCATGATAGAATTTACGCGCAAAAACACCCAACTTTTATGTCCCCCAGCTAAACCAGACTCTTAACCGTTGATTTGCCTAAAACCTGAGTTTAATCATCGCCTTTTAAAAGCTTGTAAGACTAAAAACCGCCATTTAGGAAGCGATGTAAGGCTTAACTGGGAGCATAGGAGCGGTGCTTGCAGTCATCGGTGTGTCCATACATCTGTTGTTTATTTCTATTATGTTTTAGGCATTAAACCTGAACGACACCCAAAACAAATAGAAATGAGAACTACTTTTGTTTGAGTCTATTTTGATGAATAATGAGATCCCCTTTTATCATGGGTTAACCAAGTGGAACGTATTGTCATTGGTCATCAAGATGTAGAACCATTATTTCATCATCAAAGTACTGGTTTAAAATTTAAGGTTTGTAATCCCGCTGGTGCCTTGAGTTTTTACTCTAAGCACTTGTCCGACGATGTCGCATTTAGTCGCAATCAGGTCTTTTTTAAGCAATTTACTCGTATTGAAAGAAGCAGTCTGTTAGGGGCATTTTATGTGTCTATTTTCTTTATGCAAAAAGGAATATCACACTCTAAAATGCAGAGTTGGAAACACCCCGAACATTTTTTCGCGGGTAAATTTTGTTTAAGTTTTTCACCGGAATCATGTGGCTTTTCAGAGTATGCTGCTCATCAACTAAATCTCAGCTATGGGCTTCATATTAAACTACCTTATTGGCGTAATTTTGTTTTACAAGATGAGCGCTTAGGTTTGCACAAGTTGTTTCAAAATATTCTTAACCCTAGCCCTGAACCAATATTGTTGTCTGGAACGATTAACTCACATATCACGCAATTACTCACTTATTGTAATCAAACTCAAGATCTTACTCGTGACCATGATGAACTGATTCAAGACTTGCTTAGTGCTGTATTAGATGAGATTGCAATTCGCTATTGTATCGATGAAAGTCGACTTGTGCTTAATTCACAGGACATACAAAAATTACAAATGGTGAAATACATATTAGAGCAAGAAATGCAGGAGCCACCTTCATTAAAAAACTTAGCTCATCGTGTTGGCTTAAATGACTTTAAACTTAAAAAAGGTTTCAAAACCATCACCCAACAAACGGTTGGTCAGTATTTACTTAGTCTGAGAATGCGCAAAGCAGCGCGCCTTATGCTCGAATCTAATCACCCCATTATTGATATCGCGGGACAAGTTGGATGCAACAATCATGGGCATTTTTCAGTGGCTTTTAAAAAATACTTTGGTCAAAGCCCTCGGTCTTATCGCGCTTAAACGTGGTCGATTGAGAATAGAGTATCATTCCCCCTCCGATAATCCCTTTTTGAGTAGTTCGGTCTTCTGCCCTTGTTTACCATTTAATTCGATTAAATCAATTTCGAGGTAGACTGTGAATAAACAAATCAAACTTTTCCCTTTATTGTTAGCTAGCATGCTATGCGCCGCGACCATGCAAATTTTTGCCGTGGTGATCGGCCCTATCAGTCGAGCGCTGTCTATGCCTGAGTGGCAAAGCGGCCTGATGGTCACAATGGCCGGTTTTGTTTGGTTAATGACTTCGCGAGCATGGGGAATAAAAAGTGATCGTTTAGGCCGAAAGAAAATTCTACTCTGGGGCTCTTTAGGTTTAACTCTAAGTTACCTTGGTTTGGCCATTTTTACGGAATATTCGTTGCAAAATCACAACGAAATTTGGGTGATGTTACTGATTTTTATTGTATTAAGAGGCATGATGGGGGGATTTTTTGCAGCCATTCCGGTTGCGAATAGCGCACTCATCGCCGATCACTATGAACCAGCAACTCGAGGGCCCAAAATGGCATTGCTGGGTGCATCCAACGGCTTTGGTTTGGTTCTTGGCCCACTCATGGCGAGTTTTATTGTTGGCGATGGTTTAACTCACCCCTTATTTCTCGGTGGGTTTCTAGCAATGTTAGCCTTACTCATCGTTTATTTTGGCCTCCCTCAGACACAAGTGATAAGCGCAGCCCCCAAAGCGACCGTTCGCTTGTTTGATCCTCGTTTACGCTTACCCATGTTAAGTGCATTTATTAGTATGAGTTGTGTGATCACTTGCCAAATCGTAGTGGGATTCTTTTGTCTTGATGTGTTGCACCTAGACAATCAATCTGCGGCTAAAGTATCGGCACAAGCGATGGCCTCTGTAGGAGTTGCACTTATATTCACCCAAATAGTCATTACAAAGTTAGTTTATATTCAGCCGAAAACGTGGTTAAGCACTGGGACATTAATCGCTGCGATAGCCATGGTATTGATGTTTTGGGTCTCGACTCCCATTCACCTTATGGCCGTGTATGCCCTTATTGCAGTGGGGCTAGGCATGGTATTTCCTTCTATACAAACTTTAGCGGCTAATGCAGTGACGAATTCAGAGCAAGGGGTTGCGGCAGGAAGCCTAGGTGCGGCGCAAGCGATGGGGACTTGCCTTGCGCCACTCGCTGCGACTCTCATTTATACACTCTCTCCTTCTCTGCCCTATTTGCTATTTGGCTTGAGCTTAGCGGTATTAAGTGTGTTTTCGTTTTATTCCGCAACAGATACTTCTGCAAAGGAGATGTTAGAAAATTAATGACGAATCGTTCATCCATCCCTTTCATTCGCTTTTCTTCGCGACTCAAAACGCAAAATGATGGCTATATTTTTAGTAAACCGTGCCAGCTGCTATACGCTGGCTTCGATTGACCAATGATACAGCCGACCAAATCCCTACTCGATGAGAACAGCCAGCGCTCACTAAATCAGGATGGATGATTCATGGTTTTACGATGCTGGGGAGAGTCTAGCTTTCAAGCTATCTGAACAGGCATCATGAATTCTTAATAAAGAGGGTTTCGCTAATTGCCATATTGCGGCTCAGTTAATCTTCAATGACTCTGAATTATCGGGTGATTACTGAAACTCATCACCTTGGTTTGCGAGCGTTTTACGACCACACTTCTGGCAAACCAAATAACGGTCTATGAGATCCAGTGAAGCACCAACAGGGCTGGCTTGGCCAGCAAAAAAACCTTCGATAAAGGCTTTTATTTGTTCTTTTTTAGTCGTGCCATATTTGGAAGGTTTTTGTTTAAGTAACGGTTGATGCTCAGTTTGTTCACCACATGCCTGACAAAATTGGGTTAACATCTATACACTCCTAGCAGCATATCCCCCCTTAAGCTATGAACGGACATTCATAGCAAAGGCGCAAACCACCGAGGGGAACCAATGATTAATTATGAATTAATCATTAGAAGCTCATGACAGATAAAAAGCAAGATAATACCTTTAATCATCAAATATATAGAATTTTTTTATAGGTTTGCTCATCCCCTCAAGCGCAAGCAATAAGGCGCTCACATCACTAGGGTCATGCCAAGCTTAGCCAGCGTTTAGTCAAATGATTGAAAATAAGTCCTAAATCCATCAGCCAGAGCCTCAAATACCCGCACACATGGCTGGCTGTTACGCAGGTCTTCATGCATGGTGACCCATACATCCATCTTTAGCTGAAAGGCTTCGGCTAAAACAGGCACCAATTTATCATCACCTTTTGCCAAAATCGCCTGACAGATCCCGATGCCAGCTCCTGCACGAATCAACGCTAATTGTGCGAGATCACTGTCACAACTAAAAGCGAAGTTTTCTCGGTCAAGCTCTGGCGGTAAACTTTTAGTCAATTTACGAATAAAATCACTCAATGAATCAAAACCAATAATGGCATGTTGGGCAAGCGCCTCAACACTCTCCGGGTAGCCAAAGTGCTCAAGATAGGCAGGGCTTGCATGTAAAGCTAATACAGAGTGGCCCACTCTACGAGCAACCAGTTGAGTTTGCTTTGGTCGAAACATACGAATCGCAATATCAGCTTCGCGATGCAGTAAGTCTTGTGCTTGGCTCGATAATACCAACTCCAATTTTAAGCCTGGGTACTGCTGCTGTAGTGGTGTAATAATATCCGGCAATAAGGCAACCCCCACCACCTCACTGGCGGTAATTCGAACCACGCCACCTAGCTCCTGCTGTTGACCTGTAGCAACTCGCTCTATTGCTGCAGCGGTGCTCGCCATCACTTCCACCTGGCCGCGTAGTGCTTTGGCTGCATCGGTAGCCAATAATCCGCCCGGAGAACGGATAAACAAGCTAAGTTCCAGTGCCTTCTCAAGAGCGGCAATATGCCGACCGATGGTGGGTTGAGTGGAGTTTAATGCTCTCGCTGCTGCCGATAAGGAGCCCTGCTGTAATACAGCGAGAAATGAACGATAGAGTTCCCAGTCAATATTGCCACTATACATAAATGCATACCTGATCGTTTGTTTTGCTCAATTTCATTTAGCTAACAATAATACTATGCTCTCCCCATCAAATGAATAGAGGTTCAAAACAATGACAAATCAAGCAAAAGTATTAGTGCTCGGCGCAACCGGGGGGATTGGTGGGGAGCTCACTCGACAACTACTTCACGCAAACTGGCAAGTGTGTGCCATGACCAGAAACTTAAGCCGCGCCAAGCAATCACAAGCAGGTGTCCAGTGGATGAAAGGTGACGCACTGAATGCAAGCCAAGTCGAAACTGCAGCCCAAGGCTGTGACGTGATCATTCATGCGGTAAACCCTCCTGGTTATAAAAACTGGGAAAAATGGGTACTCCCAATGTTAGACAATACCATTGCCGCAGCAAGAAAAGTTGGCGCAACCATCGTATTGCCCGGCACCGTTTATAATTTTGGCCCAGAAGTATCTTTACAAATTGATGAAAACACACCGCAGCACCCGCAAACGCGTAAGGGGCGGATCAGAGTCCAACTAGAACAGCGTTTATTCAACTATGCACAAAATGGCGGTCGAGTCATCATTGTTCGCGCTGGAGATTTTTTTGGTGGCCAGCCGGGTAACAACTGGTTTTCCCAAGGACTCATCAAACCTGGCCAAGCGGTAAGCACAATCAATAATCCAAGCCAAAAGGGAACTGGCCATCAATGGTCTTATATACCTGATGTTGCCCAAGTGATGCGACAACTATTAGAACGTCGTCACCAACTTGAAGCCTTCGCGGAATATCATATGGCTGGACACTGGGACGCCAACGGCCGCCAAATGGTGGAGGCCATTCGCGATGTAGTTCTTCAACATAGTGGTAAAACAGCCAATATCCGCAGCTTTCCTTGGGGAGTAGTCAAGCTTATTAGTCCTTTTAATGCCACCATGAGAGAACTACTAGAAATGCGCTATTTATGGCAACGGCCACTTCAGATGAATAATAGCAAACTGCTCGCAGAGCTCGGTGAAGAAGCTCATACACCACTAGCCTTAGCGGTAGAACAGACTCTCATTGGCCTACAATGTTTACCTGCCGCCGCTCCAACTTAAGGAATGTTCATTGAACAAGGCTGTCAAAGTTATCCGAGACCGAGTTATTCGAGACAGCCATCTTAAGGCTTAGCCATCTTAAGGCTTATATTCATCCGCCACCATCAAGCGATATAAATCATCTCTCATCCGCATAAAAGCAGCCTGATGCTGAAAATTGCAATCTTAATACACGTTTTTACGACGAAAATCTGCAACAAGCGAGACGGAAGACACAGCTAGCCTAGATAACCTGAATCACTCGCGAGTCAATGAAATTTAACCTGTAAGTTCTTAACCTAGATCCAGCCAGCGCTTGGCAGCTGCCATGCCTTTAATTCGTTGTTGATTGTGCTCTCGCTTATAGCGTTCTAGTGAATGCCCAGCCCCAACCACGCTGGCGAAGTGATGCTCTAAACCAGTGCTCAAGGCTAACCAGCTTTCTTCATCGATTTGTAAGCGCTGTAAAATGGGCGCTTGTGCATCATCGATATAACCGCGTTTATCTTCTCTGATAACGCGGCCGGTAAGTTCCACCAGTTGCAGGTAGTCTTGTAACTCGAAAGGCAAGCCATTAGGCATGGTTTCTCTGGGGTTACCGACAAAAGGCATTAGCTGCTTGGGTTGCTGACCTTGTTTGGCTTGCTGAATGCGCTGTTTGATACTGGTGTGGTCCGAGGTTTCAGGCGTGCTCGCTATATTTGAGCGAACCGGGTTTAAATCCACATAGGCCATACACGCTGCTAGGGCTGCTTCATCTAAAAGCGCTTGAGATTTAAAACGCCCCTCCCAAAAACGACCGGTACATTGGTCTTCTTTATTGGCAGCTCGAGCAATGTATTCATTCAAATGGCGCATAAACCAGCTTAAATCAAAAAGGCGAGTCCGATAGACTTCTACTGTTGCACTGATAGCCTGTAGTTGCACCTCACTTAACTTCGGACGTAACTCAGAATTAAGATACATTTGAGTCAGTAAGGTGCCTTGGTGCAAACAATGCCAGCGTTCTAAGACTTCATCCATGGACCAGGCTTCGGCTTTGGCCTTATCGATGTGCAATACCACATGGGTATGATTGCTCATAACTGCATAAGCACAGACATCAATGGCAAACACCGCAGTAAGTTGCAATAAATAGTCTTCCACCCACTGGCGTCGGTGCTCATAACTCTTGCCCGTTTGCTTATCTTCGCCACATAAAAAAGCCCGCCGAACACAGCGGGAAACACAGTGATAATAAGATGTATCCGATAAGCTCACTTGCGACTGTCTTGACCGAGGCATGGCAATAACTCCAAAAAAAACACTATTGATAGTTTAGGCTATTACCGAGATCTGGCTAGTTGAGATGGCTGTCTAGTTATTTGCTCCAAGACTTCATCCATGGACCAGGCTTCGGCTTTGGCCTTATCGATGTGCAATACCACATGGGTATGATTGCTCATGACAGCATAGGCACAGACATCAATGGCAAAAACCGCAGTAAGTTGCAATAAATAGTCTTCCACCCACTGGCGTCGGTGCTCATAACTCTTGCCCGTTTGCTTATCTTCGCCACATAAAAAAGCCCGCCGAACACAGCGGGAAACACAGTGATAATAAGATGTATCCGATAAGCTCACTTGCGACTGTCTTGACCGAGGCATGGCAATAACTCCAAAAAAAACACTATTGATAGTTTAGGCTATTACCGAGATCTGGCTAGTTGAGATGGCTGTCTAGTTATTTTCTTCTAGTTATTTGCTCCGATCGCCGGATATATGTCAGCGAACCGATCTTCAATCAGGAGTTGCAAAACATGGGGTGTCCATAAATGTCTCAATAATTCTTTTAACTGGCTATTACTCAAGAACTTTTACGCCTTCCATTTGTGAAATAGTAATATATATGCTCGGCTCTAAAGCCAATACCGAATGATCTGTACTCGCGCTAATAAGAACAAAATCATTTGCGGCATAAATTTCTGAGTTGATTTGTAAACGGCCTTCAAGAACATATATTTGTTCCCAGCCAGGATGATTGTGCAACGGCAGCTCTGCATGAGCTTCAAATTTGAGTATTGCCGTTCTACCATTTTCAGTTTTCTCTGATAACCAAAAAAATTCAACACCAGAAAATGGAGTTTTTGACCATTTTATATTTTCGTTCATACGAGGGCATATCATATATTTTCCTTACATAATTATTAGTGGATATAAGAGGATGGTAAGACAGAAAAAATTCCTAGAATTTATAAAATTTGATTGCCTTTGAAGGCTTTGTAAGTTAACGCTGAATTCTAACGAACCCCTCAGAATTTCTAGTAAATTCAATATATTAGACGCACACCCGTTGTTTGATCTAATTAATTTCGTCAAAACAAATTCTATCTAAACCTACACGGAGGCAGTCAGGATGCGCGAAATTCAAATCCTACACCAAATGCTTATTGAGCTAGGTCGGAATAGTGTGGTAACTCGATACAGCAGCCAACAAACGATGAGGCATTAGAGCAATCTGTCGGTTCGGTCCACAACCAGATGTAAGCACTGACAGGCTAAGTGCTGAGGAATCCACTTAATCACTAAAAGGCAAGCTCAACTGTGCCGACTCTGTTTGCTGCTCGTAAGCTAAACCAATATGTAAGCCAACTAAACGCACCGCTTTGCCCTTACCGCGCGCAAAGGCTTGATGAAACAGCTCCACTAAGGTTGATTCATCAATCTGTTGGCACTGCTGCTCCTTGGTAGTTTGCTGAAAATCGGCGAATTTTACTTTTACCCCTAACTTATTCATCTTAGCCTGTCGTAAATGTTGCTCGCTACGCCGCCGTAACTCGGGTAACAAAGCCAGTAAACGCTCAACTACTAAGCTTTTATCTCGCTCATCTTGGGCAAAAGTTCGTTCTACCGCCACCGACTTACGTTTACGGTCATTACTTACGGCTCGCTCATCGATCCCTTGACAACGCAACCATAACATCTCACCAAACTTACCAAATAAAGTCTGCAGTTTATCGCGTTTGGCACGACGAATATCTCCGCCAGTATATAAGCCATGGTGATGCAGCTTTTCAATACTCACCTTACCAACACCCGATATTTTCTCTAGGGCGAGTGTTTCAATAAATGCCGAAATCTGCTCGGGTTTAATCACATATAGTCCGTTAGGCTTATTCAGGTCGGACGCAATTTTTGCCAAAAATTTGACCGGCGCTACACCAGCCGAAGCGGTTAATCCGGTGCAGTTATAGATATCTTGGCGAATTTGCTCAGCAATTAGAGTCGCCGAACCATGACAAGCCTCACACGCACTCACATCAAGATAAGCTTCATCGAGGGATAAAGGTTCGATCACTTGAGTATAAGTGGCAAAAATAGCCTGTACTTGCCGGCTGACCTCTCGGTACAAACTCAGCCGCGGCGGCACTAAAACCAATTGGGGACACAGTTGTAGCGCTCTATGGGTTGGCATTGCAGAGCGAATACCATATTGACGGGCCAGATAATTACAGGTTGTTAATACGCCTCGACCGCTACTCAAGCCACCTACGGCTAAAGGAAGGTTCGCGAATTCGGGTTGCTCACGCATTTCTACCGCAGCATAGAAACAATCCATATCCACATGAATGATTTTACGATTCATTAAAGTCATAAGTAAGCAAATACGCCACAACAACTGTATATAAAAACAGTATAGTTATGCGTTTACCAAATACAAGCCTTTCCTCATAAGAAATCGCTCATCAGGGTAATTTGAGCTAGCCTCGATGCACCACCTTAAGTAAGATTAAAATTATGAGCAAAGAATAATAAGGCATTATTGTGAGTCAAGCGCAGATCAGCCAGTTAAGCATTTACCCCATAAAATCAACCTTAGGGATTGATTTAAATCACGCTTACGTAGAAGAACATGGCCTAGCATTCGACCGACGTTTTGTGGTTTGCTTACCCGATGGCAAACAACTAACCGCCAGAACTCACCCCAAGTTAGCGCAAATCCACAGTGTTTTACGGCCTGAAGGCTTATATCTGGAAGCTCCTAACATGGCAGGGGTAAACATTAAATACACCGATTTTTCAGATCATTATATTCCAGTAAAGCTTTGGCAGGATACGGTTCAAGCACAACATTGCCATAACGATTACGATCATTGGTTTAGCCAATATTTAGGGGAAAACTGCCACCTAGTATTTTTTGGGGAACAATCTCAGCGTATGGTCAAAAAGCGGGATAGTCAGGTCGCGTTCGCCGACGCCTATCCCCTATTGTTAGTGTCTGAAGCCTCATTAGAAGATCTCAATTCACGCAGCCCAACGCAACACAATATGGCTCAATTTAGACCCAACCTAGTGGTCACAAACACTGCTGCATTTGCCGAAGATGGCTGGAAACGTTTTCGTATTGGAGAAGTGGAATTTGAGGTGCAAAACCCTTGTTCGCGCTGTATTTTTACAACCCTCGATCAAGCCCGTGGAGAGTTTCATCCGCAAAAAGAACCACTATCAACACTCGCTAAGTATCGTAAGGGTAACGATGGAAACGTTTATTTTGGACAAAATGTGGTGGCACTCAATCATGGTAAGATCAGTCTGTATGACACCATAGAAGTACTAGAAACCAAGACGCCAGAACATTATCCCGAGCAAATCAAAAAAACACAATCCAGCCCAACAGTGACTACAAATTGGCAAGCGGGACAAAGCCGCTTACTCAAGTGTATTGCAATACGCGAAGAAACTCATGATGTAAAAACTTTCATTTTGGAGGCTCCAGAGGGCAACATCTGCCATTATCAAGCAGGCCAATATATAGGCATTGAGCTGGAGATAGACGGCAGCCCAGTACACCGAAATTATACGCTGTCGAGTTCTCCTAGTCGCCCCTTAAGCTTAGCAATAACCGTTAAGCGGGTTTCCAACGGACTGGCATCAAATTGGTTACATGACAACTTGAAGCCAGGTATGCAACTCAAAGCCTTAGCCCCTACGGGCGACTTTCATTTACCCGCCAGCCCAAGCAACAAATTATTACTGCTGTCAGCTGGCAGCGGCATCACCCCGATGCTGTCGATGCTGCGCTACCTGAGTGACATCAACAGCCAGCTAGATGTGGTGTTCCTACACAGTGCACATAGCGAACAAGATCTGATCGCTCGAGCCGAACTAGAAGTGCTCGCTCAACAAATGCCACACTGCAGTATTCGTTATAGTTTAAGCCAATCCGTTCAAGGCACTTGGCAAGGCTATCAGGGCAGACTCAATCGCGGGATGTTACTCGATATTGAAGATTTAGAACTACGCTCGGTATTTGTCTGTGGTCCACAGGGCTTTATGGACAGCGCAAAACAGCAGTTGCTCGCCTTAGGGGTGCATCCCGACGATTATTTGTCTGAAAGCTTTGGCCACCAGATCAGCGACTCGGTGGTGAGTAAGAACATTAATATTCTGTTTGATAGTTGGGATAGTCACGTTCAAGGTAATAATCAACAAAGTATCTTAGAACAAGCGGAACAGGCCGGGCTAAATTTGAACTATTCCTGCCGCGGTGGATTTTGTGGTGCCTGTAAAGTCAAACTAGAAAGTGGTGAAGTAAGCATCCTCGAAGACAGTGGTTTAAACGATGAAGAGAAGCAACAAGGCTACATCCTGAGCTGTAGTTGTATTCCACAAACAGACTTATGTATTACCCAAGCGTAATGTTACGCTAGTTTAGATTTATTTAATTTGTAGTCATTAATAATAGGAAGAATAAATGAAGTTTCTACACACCATGGTAAGAGTAAAAGATCTCGATCAATCCATGAATTTTTACTGCAATTTATTGGGCATGAGCGAAGTCCGCCGTTATGAGAGTGACCAAGGCAGATTCAGTTTAATCTATCTCAGTTGTGATGAAGATATTGAACGAGTCAAAACCGAAGATTCCCCATGTTTGGAACTCACTTATAACTGGCCTGATGAAAATGGCCAATCAGAAACCTACACCGGCGGACGTAATTTCGGACACATTGCCGTATCGGTAGAAAATATCTATGCGCTATGCGACAAGTTACAAAAAGCTGGCGTCATCATCAATCGTCCACCTCGTGATGGTCACATGGCCTTTGTCGTATCTCCCGATGGTATTTCGGTGGAGTTACTACAACAAGGTGAATCACTAGCCGTGCAAGAACCTTGGGCTTCGATGGGCAATACCGGAAGCTGGTAAGCCTGCAAAAAAGTGAGTTTTTTACTCAACATATTTAGTGAGGGGAACGGCCATGCTAAGCCATTTCCCGCACTAAATTATTCAGCGAATAAATAAGCGATAGCTATAATGTACAAGGTGTTGATAAAATAAGCACAAATGGTTTACAAATTAATAAAACACTAACTATGGATGATAGTGACCCGAAAATTGTCGAATTACGTCGGCAAAACCAGCAATTGCGTGAGCAACTCAACGAGAACATCAATTTACTTAATATTGTATTGAACGATAGTGGCTTAGTGCTTTGGGAACAACACATTCCCAGTGGGCGGCTCAGTCTGTATAACTCCGAATACGGTAAAATTTGTGGTCTTTCCGCCAATGAGCAAAAAGCCTACTATAAAAATTGGCAATCCAACCTACATCCCGATGATAAAGATTTTGCGATCAAGGCTTTTGAAGCCTTGATCGCAGGCGAAACAGACGAATACGATGTCGAGTATAAAATGCTGCATAAAGACGGTTCAATTCGCTGGGTGAAAGATCGAGGAACCATTCAAGACTATGATGAAAACGGCCACCCCCTGCGTGTTCTGGGGACACACAGCGATATTACTCAACAACGAATCGCTCACCAACGCTTGGCCAAACTGGCTCATCATGATCCCTTAACCGGACTTCTCAATCGGCATGCCTTTCGAAATCAATTCGAACAATATTGTCAAAACATCGGAGCTGAAGGCGGCACTTTGATGTTCATTGATTTAGATAAGTTTAAACCGGTTAATGACCGCTATGGGCATACTGTCGGTGACCGGATCTTAAAATGCTGCGCCGAACGGATCCAACAACATTGCCCAGAACAAGGGCAATGTGGACGAATTGGAGGTGATGAATTTGCCCTACTGATCCCCTTCAGTGAAGTGAGCCAACTGAAACAATTATCTAAGCGTTTACTCGACGCTTTTACACCAGCCATTGACTACCAACAGATCTCGGTCGCGGTGACCATCAGTATTGGAATGTGTCGCTTTCACCGCCACGATGAACAATTTGAACAAACCCTGCATCGCGCCGACCAAGCCATGTATCAAGTCAAAGATGAGGGTAAAAACAACTTTCACTTATGGGGGTTTAATTCTGAGGCGTAAAGCTTTTTATCCATCGTCGTAAGGGAACCCTGCGCATAGACAACAAAACAAAGGTCAAACCTAAATATATAATGGGCTCAATCCATCCAGACTTCAAAGACCACCAAAAATGAATGATTATCGCCAATGTAACGGGATAGATAAATCCGTGAAGTTGCAACCAGACTCGGCCCAGTTTTTGTTGTATGCGCTTAAATGAGGTCAGGCTTTGAGCCAACAATAATATAAAGGCAAACATACCAAACCATATATAGGGCCGATCCAATACTTCTTGTCCAAACAAGGCCCAATCTAAGCCTAAGTCAAACACCAAATAAGCGAGCATGTGTAACAGCGAATAAAAGAATACATATAGGCCCACTAAACGCCTAAAAGCAAACAACACGGGTAAACGAAAACGCCGAGCAAAGGGGGCTAAACACAGCGTAATCAGGAGTATATTCAGCGCTACATTAGCCAAATAGTGGATCAGGGCTTTGACCGGATCGCCCCCCCACCAGCCATCACTAACCGCTAAAAAACAATAAAGCAGTGGGCTTAACAACAATAAATGTAATAGCACCCGCACTTGCCATTGATGCTTAGCTAAATACTGATTAATTTTTTTACTCACACGTCTCTCACTAAAAATACTTATTTAAGTCCATGCCTTGATAAAGATGAGCGACCTGCTCACTATAACCATTAAACATTTCTGTTTTTATTCGTTTACGCCCTAACAAGCCCGTTGAATCAATCCGCCGTTCTGAAGCTTGACTCCAGCGCGGGTGGTCGGCCAGCGGATTCACATTGGCATAAAAACCATACTCATGAGGTGCGAGTCGATTCCAAGTGGTTGGTGGTTGAGTCTCAAGTAAATGGATTTTAACAATCGACTTAATACTCTTAAAACCGTATTTCCATGGCACAACCAAACGTAATGGCGCACCATTTTGTGCGGGTAGGGTTTTGCCGTACATACCTACAGCCATAAACGTGAGTGGATTCGTCGCTTCGTCAATCCGCAAACCTTCAACGTAGGGATAACGGATCCCTCCGCCTGTAAACGAATTTTTCTGTCCCGGCATTTGCTCCGGATCATAAAGCGTTTCAAAGGCAACATAGCGAGCCGACGACAAGGGCTTCACCATTTTCAGCAGATCGGCCAACGAAAACCCCACCCAAGGGATGACCATCGACCAAGCTTCGACACAACGTAAGCGGTAAATCCGTTGTTCTAAAGCCATTTTTGCCATCAATTTATCTAAATCAAGCGTGAGTTCTTGCTCTACCTCTCCGGTAATTTTAATCGTCCATGGCGAAGGATTAAAGCTGCGGCTATTCTTCGCCGGATCATTTTTACCAGTACCAAACTCATAAAAATTATTATGGCTAGTGGCAGTCGACTCTGGGGTTAGCACATCTTGATGGATCGGTGGAATGTCAATTTTGTTCAATGCTCGACGAACCAATGCCACTGGCTCGGGGTCGTCAGCACTAAACCAAGATGCGCCTGCTACACTCGTAGGCAAGGCCGCACCAGCGCCAATAAAACCTAAACCTTTCATAATATTACGGCGCTGTTTAAATAAAGACTCGGGCGTCACCGCCGACTCTGCTTCTTCCCAGTCACGCTTCATTTTAAACCACATAGCATCTCCTTTTTCTATCAGACCTCGCTTGCGGTAAAAAAATTTCACGAGGCTTAATTTTTACTGGCGATCCGCTTGATGTGCTGATATTCCCCGAACACGGGTAAATCAGTGAGGTAACGGCGCAACATGTCCATCGCAACCGCAGTCGCCATCACCCGCACCACCGAGCGACTCCGATTACTAAGCAATAGTTGCTGGCTAATACAACGGTCGCCCTCCGCGAGGCTAAAACAAACGGTACCGACCGGTTTTTGCTCACTACCACCATCCGGACCCGCGATCCCAGTAATTGATAAGGCAATATTGGCGGCACTATTGGCGAGCGCACCGAAAGCCATCGCTTGACTGGTTTCCATGGACACCGCGCCATATTGTTCAAGTAGTGCCTCGGGAACCCCAATGCTTTGTTGCTTCGCTAGATTGCTATAGGTCACAAAGCCACGATCTAAGTAAGCTGAACTCCCCGCTACAGCCACTAGTTCGGCAGCTAACATGCCACCTGTGCAAGATTCAGCTAAAACTAACTTTTTCCCCGCTGCAACCATCAATTGCTGAAGATGCAGGGCCCAATTGCCTTGATCTTCAGTAAAAATATGTGCTGCAAGTTGCGCTCGCAATAATTGGCTCAAGCGCTCAAATTCAGCGTCTTGGCGAGGATAAAACAGCTTCACCTCAATACTGGGTCGTGATGAACGGTAGCCTAAACGTGCTTCGGACGGTAACTCTAGGGGATCAAAACGGTCACTCAATGAAGACTCTGATAAACCGAAAGTATAAAAACGTTTCACTTCACCATTCGATTCTGGCACCGCAGCTTGCAAACGCGGAAACCACTGCTGCTTGACCATTTTCTTGAATTCACTCGGCACGCCAGGTGTAAACAGCAACTGAGCACCAGCATGTTGTACGATAAAACCACAGGCGGTCCCAATGGGGTTATCGACTAATTCCGCCCCTTCCGGCAACATCGCTTGTTTAACATTACTTTCTGGCATCGCTATGTTTTGTAGTTGATACCACGCTTGCAACTGACTTAACCAGTGCTGATTTAACTGTAAGGGCTTACCGATCAGTTGCGCTGCAGCCTCGGCACTTAAATCGTCAGAAGTCGGTCCCAATCCCCCATTCACCAATACCCAATCACTGCGCAGGGCCGCCTGATGGAGGGCATCGACGATATCTTCAAGCTTATCCGCTACCGTTTGCCGACGGCTAAAACTCAAACCGATATCATTCAGCTCTTGACCACACCATGCAGCGTTAGTATCCGCGATATCGCCTTGGAGAACTTCATCGCCGGTACTGAGCATTTCTATTTTCATGATGACTTCCTTAATTAATTCATTGGCCTAGCGGTATTGTTGCTTATCACAGCCGCTGATTCAGCGTAAAAGGCTTTAATCGCGCCAATGAGTTGTTTTATATCTTGTTGATTCACATCAAGATGGGTCAAGAAACGGATCGGCGTCCCGGCGGTAACAAATATCCCCCGTTCGGCTAAATACTCTGCTAAGGCAAAGGATTGTTGGTGACGACAACGCGCATAAACCACATTGGTTTGCACCGAGTGTGCGTCACATTCTAATTCCTCAATTTGCGCCAGTTGTTCCGCCAACAATTGTGCATTAGCGTGATCCTCGGCTAAACGAGCGACATGATGCTCCAAAGCGTATTGGCCAGCGGCTGCAATAATGCCCGCTTGACGCATGCCACCCCCTAACATTTTTCGCAATCGCTTGGCGCGCTCGATTAAGCGTTTATCGCCAAGCAGTAACGAACCAATCGGCGCTCCCAAACCCTTCGATAAACAAATGGTAAAACTGTCGAAAGGCGCTACCAGCAGACGTTCATCGACACCGCTTTGAACCACGGCATTAAACAATCGAGCACCATCCAGGTGCAGCGCCAGCTGATGCTCTGCCACGAAGGAAGGTAAGCTAGCCAAATAATCCATCGGTAATACCCGCCCGCCAATGGTATTTTCCAAAGATAACAGGCGAGTTTGGGCAAAGTGAAAATCATCTTCTTTAATTGCCGCCTGAACCTTGTTGAGACACAGGCTTCCATCAGCACTATTTTCTATTGGCTGTGGCTGCACACTCCCAAGTACTGCGGCACCACCAGCTTCATATCTATAATTATGTGCACTCTGACCACAAATATACTCATCCCCTCGCTGGCAGTGCGCCATAATGGCTAACAGGTTGGCTTGAGTCCCCGAACTACAGAACAAGGCGGCTTCGGTTCCCATTCTCTCGGCAGCATAATCCTGCAAACGATTGACCGTAGGATCATCACCATATACGTCATCCCCCACTTCCGCTTGACTCATTAATAAACGCATTGCTTGCGTAGGACGGGTGACAGTATCACTTCTAAAATCACTCATGACTCAGCCTCTTGTTGATGTTCGATTAACCATTGCATCGGATCGGGGTAGCTAAATTGATAATTCAATACAGCCTTAATTCTATGGTTGTCGATCCGTTTATTACTGACTTCACCGGCGGTAAACGTGGGCGCAACCAGTCCCAACTGCTCAGCCGCTAGCTCATAAAACTCTTGTTTAGTTGGATGTAAATCACTACAGGCATTGAACTGCTCGCCCCAAATATCCCGCTGAATTAAAGCACCAATCAACGCGATACAGTCCTGACGATGGATCACATTCACCGGACTCTTTGCGCCACTCACAGTTTTCCCCGATAAAAATCGTCCAGGTTTACGCTGTCCGCCCAGTAAGCCAGAAAAACGCAGTACACTCGCTTGATAAGCGCGACTAGCGAATAACTTATCTTCAATATGGCTTAAGGCAATACCAGAACGGGTGGTCGGATGACGAGCCGTGTATTCATCTACGATTCCCTGTTGAGGCCCATAAACCGAAGTAGACGAGATAAAGAGGATCTTTTTAACGCCATGCTCTGTAGCGGCATCAAGTAACGCGGTGATTTGGGCGATATGGTAGTCTGCGGTATTTGTTTTACGCCCTGGAGGAATATTTACAATCAGCAAGTCACATGCAAGCAACGCTGCAATATTATTTGACTGTAACTGCGGCGCTAAATCCAACTGATATGCTTCTATGCCTAGATGACCAAGTGATTCCAGCTCTTCAAGCTTACGCCGAGACCCCAATACCCGATAGCCTTCGGCCAACAAAAACTGCGCTAAAGGTAAACCCAACCAACCGCAGCCCACTATACTAATTCGTTTGATCACTCACTGTCCTTTTAAGTTTAGCGGCAATTACACCCCATTCGCGAATGGAGGATCTATTTAGACCGAGGGGAAATAGATGAGAGCAAGCCGTTGATTGCTGGAATACTTTATTAAAAATAGAAAATAAACAACAAAACTAACATTCATTTTAACCAGCGTAAATCAATCGATAATGAATAGAGTTGCTATTCTATCAACCGAGCACAATATCTGAACAATCGATAGCGATTCAAATCATGTTAGACAAGGGGGATGATTGAGTGCGTTTATGCTAATTCTAAAGCAAAAACACTTAGGCCGAAGATTTCATTAAAATGGCCACGGAGTAAACTTGCGTCTTCGCTGTCATAAAAGTGATCTTGAGTTGTATTCGCCAACCGTAAAACGAAGGCAAAAAAAAACGACCCAAAAATTTAGGTCGTAACAGCAAGTTCTTAGAATTGTAGATAGCTAGAAATGCTAGTTAAATCAATCAATTCTATACAGCGGGAAAGTTTCAATTAAGTCATCTCAAACTCAATCTTCAAATGCGGCTAACAATTGCATCCGATGTGAAAACGATACCAGAAAAGCCTTTCATAGCAAAATAAAAAAAGGGCTAAGAACAGCCCTTGCTTAGAATGTTTGATTTAGATCACAGTTTATTGATTACGGAATCACGCACAATCAACTCTGGAATAAATTTAAGCCCGATAATATTAGGCTCAATTTCCTTGCCTTTCTTTTCCAAAATATCGATAGCTAACTGAGCGGCACGCTTGCCCATATCCTCAATAGGATAACGAACGGTGGTGAGCTTAGGATGAACAAAACGCGCATAGTGATTATCATCATAACCCACAACAGAGATTTGCCCGGGAATATCGAAGCCTTTATCACGTAAAGCCGATACGGCTCCAGCAACCATCGAGTCGTTATACCCCACGATGGCAGTAAAACTCATTCCTCGCTCTAATAATTGACTTACTGCTTGGCTCCCCCCAACTTCATCGGGGTAAGCTCGAGCAATCAGCTGCTCATCAATAGGTGCGGATATTTGTTCCATCGCTTGACGATAACCTGATAAACGCTCAACGCCATCGGTGAATGACAGATCATCGGTAGTAATAAAGGCAATATCTTTATGGCCTTTTTCTTGTAAATGGCGAGTCGACTTATACGTCCCCTCACTATTGTCCAAGTACACACAACGATTCTCGAAGCCCGGAACTAAACGGTTAATAAAAATAAACGGGGTCTTACAATCCGCAATTTCTCTTAACTCCTCATTACTTAATGCCATCGAATGAACAATAACTGCATCACACTGACGCTGTAATAATATATCGATCGCATGACGCTCTTTCTCTGCACTATGATGGCCCGACATAACAATGGTATATTTACCGGCCATATCAACAATTTCTTCTATACCCTTCATCATCTGCACAAAGAACGGGCCACCACCGAGATCACCCACCACTAAACCAATACAGTCGGAACGTTTGCTAACCAAGGCTTGGGCAAAACTATTTGGGCGATAATGAAGCTCTTCCATCGCTCGGAGAACGGCCTCTCGTTTCTCTGGTGCTACCTGAGCAGTATCGTTAATCACGCGAGATACGGTTGATATCGACACATTTGCCAACTGAGAAACATCTTTAATTGTGGCCAAATTACTTACCCTCTTATCGTCTGCAAAGCAGAATTAAACTTGAAAAACGATCTGGGTAAAACTATACCAAGACAGAGCAAAACTTGATAGTGAAACCGCGCCACAGAGTGTAAACTATAGTTTAAATTTAGATATCCGTTGCGGCTTCATGCAATGAGTTTTTTTACTTGTTGCATCAACTAATTAAGTAAGTTAATTATGTCATTTGTTAGTAAGTTACGTTGTGCCTTAACCTTGGGTCAAGGAGTGTTGGTCTCGCTTCCTGAGCCGACTGGCAAAGAAGATCCCATAGAGCTATTTGGGGAATGGTTTAAACAAGCCAAAAAATCAGGAATTGTACTGCCTGAGTCAATGACAGTTTCGTCGGTAGGCGCTGATGGTCGTCCTTCGGCTAGAGTCGTATTGTTAAAAGAATTTGACGCAGAGGGCTTTGTTTTTTACACCAATTATTCGAGTAGAAAAGGACAGGAGTTAGAGCTTCATCCTCTCGCTTGTTTAACCTTTCATTGGAATATTTTACAACGCCAAGTTCGCATTGAAGGGCGTGTTGAAAGAGTCAGTCAACAACAGTCCGAGCACTACTTCCATAGCCGCGGACGAGGCAGCCAAATTGGTGCTTGGGCCAGCCACCAAAGCCAAGTCATCGCAAACCGTAGTATTCTTGAAAAACAAGTCAGCAATTGCAAACAAGAGTTTGCAGATAAAGAGGTGCCACTGCCTGAGTTTTGGGGTGGCTACCGAGTCATTCCCGATACAATTGAGTTTTGGCAAGGTAAAGCCGATCGTCTGCATGACCGCTTCCGTTATAGTTGCGACGCCAAGGGCTGGAAAGCGGACCGCCTTAGCCCTTAGGCACACCATAAGAGTAACTTAACTCCTGTGGAGTAAGTAAAGATTGAAGCGGTTGCTTACGCCGATATTGATATACGACTTGATACGCCAATACGCTCTGTACGTAATGGCGTGTTTCTTTAAACGGAATCGACTCTATCCATACATCGGCAGGTACCTTGCCTGACTTGGCAAGCCAACGACTAACCCGCGTCGGGCCAGCATTATAAGCAGCGGCAGCCAAGATACGATTGCCTTGATAACGGTCAAGTAAACTATCTAAATAGGCACTCCCCAAACGAATATTATCTTCCGGTTCAAATAGTTGACTTCGTGAACGATACTTAAAACCAATTTTTTTCGCGGTGTGTTTCGCAGTCGCTGGCATTAACTGCATCAAGCCACGTGCGCCAACCGAACTTTGTGCCAAAGGATACATCGCACTTTCTTGACGCGCTAAGGCGTACAATAAACTAGCTTCTACTTGGCGCTTATTCGCAAAATACTCAAACTCTTGAGCAAAACTCAAAGGAAAACGCATTTGCAGTTGATCCCATTGCTTTGCAATGATTGACGCCTGTACCGCCATGTCTTGCCAGTTATGACTAAGGGCCAGGGCCCCTAAATCTAACTGGCGCGATAACTTGGAGCGCCTTAATAAATGATCCCATTCGGAACGCGCCGAATAATACTCTTCTAGGGCCAATAGCTCTTTGACTTTGAGCACCACGGGATGCTGGTCGATTTGCTTAAGTTCAGCAGCGCTCATACGATGTTGCTGCTCTTGGAGTTGAAATGGCCTGTTTAAATATTGAGCAGCAAGAAAACCATGGTAACTTCGTTCTACGGAAAGTTTATCGAAGCTGGCCTTAGCAAGCTCGGTTTGTCCCAAAGCAAGCATCGAGCGAGCCTGCCAGTAACGCCAACGTTCCTGCCGCTGAATCGCTTCAGGTAATCGCGCTAACCATAGACTAATCTGCGCCCACTGTTGCTGCGCAATCGCTAAACGAACCCGCTGCTCAATACTATGGCTATCAGGATGTAAACGAAGCTGGCGGTCGGCCCACTTCAGCAAAACCGGAGTTGGCTGACCAATCACCTTGCGGACCAAACTTCGCTCACAGTTTAAATACAACTGATTTGACTGACTTAAGGGCTTCGCCCAACGCGTCAAATACCCCACCGCTGCAGCTAAATCACGCCTCGCCAACCTTTTTATTGCTAATAAGGCAATTTGCTGATGAGACCTCGATTGACTAATTTTAAGTTGTCCGGAGCTCAAAACAACAGCCGGCTGAGTATAGGCTTTCACCAATAACTTCACCTCTGGTTGATGTATTTTGGACTGAGATTTACCGAGATATTTTAATAAACTAATCTGCCGCGCTTGAAAAGCCAACAGCATCCGTTGCCAACGTAATTGATCGCTGATTTTAACCGCTTTTTGCCAATGGGTGAATAAAACGTCACAGGCCTTCGGTCTAGAGCGACCGTGCAACCACAGTTTTTTGGCACCTTGCCATGCTTGAGGAGCATCTCCGGTCTTGTATAAGGCATAATAATAATGACATTGTAAGTCGATGCTATTCGGCAACTGAGGGTAAAATTCTAAATAACTTTGCCATTCTCCCCTTCTGGCAAGCTCTAACATAAAACGACGCTGCATCGCATTACTTAAATAAGACAATGAATTCGCGCCGATAAATTGTTCTACTTCGGCGCGACTAACAGTGCGGATCTGTCCTCGTAGCTGGTAATAACGTAGGTAATCAAACAAGGGGTAGTCTTTAAGTTGATTTAAAGATTGCTCTGCTTGTGTCCACTTCGCTGCGCGTTGCAATTGCCGCACGTCTTTATAGGCTTGCTGCTGCGGCGTTAATTGCCCTGCCTGAGCGAAGCCTAAGCCACTACAGAGCAGAAAAACACATAGTTGCCAAAACCACTGTGGCATAGTCTGTCACGCCTAATTGTTGCTACCATCAATCTTTAGATTAACGCAGCATCAATTAATCGGCGAGTATATTCTTGCTGAGGTTGGCAAAAAACTGCTTCAGTTGCGCCCTGCTCCACCACCTGTCCATATTGCATGACCATCACCCGATGACTTAGCGTACGAATAACCGCTAAGTCATGGCTAATAAATAAATAACTTAAGTTGTATTTAAACTGTAACTGACGCAGCAATTCAAGCAATTGCTTTTGTACGGTTCGGTCGAGAGCAGATGTGGGTTCATCCAAAATTAGGACTTCTGGTTTCAGTACCAAAGCACGAGCCAAAGAAATACGTTGACGCTGCCCACCGGAAAATTCGTGAGGATAACGGTGCATCACATCTGGCGTGAGACCAACATCGAGCAACACTTCCGCAACGGCTTGCTTTAATTGCTGTTTGCTCAGGTCAAAATGCAAACTTAAACCTTCACCAATAATTTGCGCTACCGTCATTCGTGGACTCAAACTAGAGAACGGATCTTGAAAGACTATTTGCATAAAACGACGCAGCGGCTGCATCTGTTTGACACCATAAGCTTGAATGGCTTGCTGTTTGAAATAAATTTCACCTTGGCTGTCAATCAGACGCAGTACCGCCTGCGCTAAGGTACTTTTCCCTGAACCGCTTTCCCCAACAATACCTAAGGTTTCACCTCGCTTTAATTCAAAATCAACTAAGTTGACCGCTTTAATATGGTCGACGGTTCGCTGCCAAAAACCCTGTTTAATGGGAAACCATACCTTCAGTTGCTCAACCTTCAGTAAAGTTTCCGCCTGTGCATCACAGAGGCTTTGGCGAACCGGCTCAGAATCGAGCAAAGTTTTAGTATAGGTATGCTGAGGCGCCGCAAACAGCGCCGCGCAATCATTCACTTCAACCAGTTGGCCGGCTTGCATTACTGCCACACGATCGGCGTAACCACGGACCACATTTAAATCATGAGTGATCAGTAAAATCGCCATCCCTAGCTGTTGTTGCAACTGTTTAAGCAAATTTAAAATTTGCTGCTGAATAGTGACATCTAAGGCTGTTGTCGGCTCATCAGCGATTAACAGTTTTGGCTCGGTGGCCAGGGCCATTGCAATCATCACCCGCTGACGTTGCCCTCCCGACAATTGATGAGGAAAGCTAGCCAAACGTTTTTCTGGTTGTTCGATCCCCACTAAGTCGAGTAACTCTAAGACACGCTGCTGCGCCTGCGGCTTATCCATACCACGATGAACATAGAGTACTTCACTAATTTGCTTCTCTACGCTATGCAAGGGGTTGAGCGAGGTTAAAGGTTCCTGAAAAATCATCGCAATTTGGTTACCTCGCAGCGCTTGCAGCGTCTTGCTTGGTTGATTTAACAAGGCTTGCTGCTGCAACCAAATTTGACCACTCACTTTGGCATTCCCGCCCAGTAAAGACAGAATCGACAAGGCGGTTACCGATTTACCCGAGCCACTCTCACCGACCAGAGCTAAGGTTTCACCCTGCATCAACTCCAAGCTGACATCTTTAACCACTGGGTCAGGCAAACCAAAGCACACCGATAGCTGGTTAATTTCTAATAGTTTTTTCACAAGCCGCTACCTAAATACGCTTTCTGGGATCGAAGGCGTCACGCGCCGCTTCGCCAATAAACACCAACAAAATTAAAATAATCGACATCGATAGGAAAGCAGTAATACCGAGCCAAGGTGCCTGTAAGTTGTTTTTACCTTGGGCAACCATCTCTCCCAATGAAGGGGAACCTGGCGGTAAACCAAAACCTAGATAATCTAAACCAGTTAAGGCTGTCAGACCCCCAATGAAAATAAAAGGTAAAAATGTCAAAGTTGCAATCATCGCATTAGGTAAAATATGCCGTGCCATAATCGCTGGATCGCTTACCCCTAAGGCTCGAGCAGCTTTCACATATTCGAGGTTACGACCTCGAAGAAATTCAGCTCGAACCACGTCAACCAGACTCATCCAGCTAAATAACAACAAGATTGTAAGTAGCCACCAAAAACTCGGTTGAATGATGCTCGATAAAATAATGAGTAAAAACAACTGCGGCATCCCCGACCATATTTCGATAAAACGTTGACCCCAAAGGTCAACCCGCCCACCAAAATAACCTTGTATGGCACCAACCGCGACGCCAATCACAGAGCTAGTAACTGCCAATACCAGCGCAAATAATACCGACAAGCGAAAACCGTAAAGTAAGCGAGCAAATACATCGCGTCCTTGATCGTCGGTGCCTAACCAGTTGTCAAATGTAGGGGGTGAGGGGGAAGGCTCCGTCAAATTAAAATTAATGCTGTCGTAAGAAAACTTCACTGGAGGCCATAGCAACCATCCCCCTTGCTGCTCGATTAAACCTTGAATATAAGGATCGGAGTAATCCGCCTCAATATCTAAGTCTCCGCCAAACTGCAGCTCGCTATATTCGGTGATGATCGGCATCATCCACTGTTGCTGATAGGAAATCAGCAACGGTTTATCATTGGCAATAAACTCGGCGAACAAACTAATGAAGAACAGCAACAAAAATAAATAAAAACTCCAATAACCACGTCGATTCGCTTTAAATTGCAACCAACGGCGTTGGGTAATCGGGCTGGCCTTTACTCGCAGCCACTGCGCGACTAAGCCCATGGTTAACGCCTCCCCTCGAAATTAATCCGTGGATCAATCATGGTATAGGTCACATCACTGATTAACTTGAGCAACAAAGCGATAAGGGTTGAGATATACAGAGTACCAAATACCACCGGGTAATCTCGATTAACTACCGACTCAAAACCCAACAGACCAAGACCATCTAAGGAGAAAATCACCTCTATCATGAAAGAACCCGTTAGAAAAATGCTAATCAAGGTAGCTGGTAAACTCGAAATCACCAACAACATCGCATTACGAAATACATGACCATACAACACGCGATTTTCGCTAAGCCCTTTGGCTCTTGCGGTTAATACATATTGCTTATTAATTTCATCAAGGAAGGAGTTTTTAGTCAACATGGTAAGAGTCGCAAAACTACTAATCACCATCGCGGTGACGGGCAAGGCTAGATGCCAAAAGTAATCGCCCACTTTAGCCAACCAGCTTAACTCCTGCCAATTAGCTGAGGTAAGCCCTCGCAGTGGAAACCAATCCCAATAACTGCCCCCTGCAAACAGTACGATCAACATAATCGCAAACAGGAAATTAGGAATAGCAAAACCAACCGTGACCACAGTTGAGCTCCACACATCGAAACGGCTACCGTGTTGCACCGCTTTACGGATCCCAAGCGGGATCGAAATCCCATAAACCAATAGCGAGGTCCACAAGCCTAAGGAGATCGACACCGGCATTTTTTCAATAATGAGGTCAACCACCGAGCTATCCCGATAGAAACTATCCCCAAAATCAAACCGCAAGTAATTCCCCAACATATCAAAATAACGTTCATATAAGGGTCTATCAAAACCGTAGAGCTGTTCTAACTCCGCCACCAGTTCTGGGGGTAAACCTTGCGCGCCACGATATGAACTAGAACTTGCACCAGCGTTAGATTGGATAACTTCGCTATCGACCCCCGAATCTACCCGACGAGTCGCTGAAGTATCAATCCCTTGGATCTTGGCGATAGCTTGCTCAACAGGACCACCGGGGGCTGACTGGATGATCACAAAATTAAGCGTCATAATCCCCAATAAAGTAGGGATCATCAGTAACAGGCGTCGCAGAATATAACTAGTCATGGTCGTTTATTCGACCCACCAAGTATCCAAACCAGGCGAGAATTTGGGGTTACGTGTCGGTCGCTTTAACTTATCCCAGTAGGCGATACGCCAAGTATTAAGGTGCCACTGAGGGACCACATAATAAGACCACAACAAAACCCGATCGAGAGCGCGAGTGGCATCCACCAACGCGGCTCGACTATCAGCAGCAATCACTGCATCAACCAACTCATCAATCACCGAACTTTTCACCCCAATGTAATTGCGTGAACCAAAATGATCAGCAGCTGCACTGCCCCAGTAACCGCGCTGCTCATTACCCGGTGAAGAAGACTGTCCAAAACTACCCACTATCATATCAAAATCAAATTTCTGTACGCGGTTGATATATTGCGAAACATCCACCACCCGAACTTCAGTACTAATCCCAATTTTTTGTAAATTGCGTGTATAGGGCAAAACAATTCGCTCAAAATTCTTCTGATAAATCAAAATTTCGATATGCATTTGTTTACCATGAACATCCACTAACTTACCTTTGCTCAAAGTCCATCCTGCCTTTTTAAGCAAGGCTAAAGCTTCGCGCATTTGCGGGCGAATATTCCCATCGCCTCGGGTGCGTTCGAGCTGAAATGGCTGATTAAATACCTCAGGCGGAAGCTGCGCTTTAAATGGCGTCAGTAAGGCTAACTCGCCCCCTTTAGGTAACCCGGTTGCCGCCAATTCGGAGGCAGCAAAATAGCTCTCTGTACGGGTATAAGCACCATAAAATAACTGCTCGTTAGTCCATTCAAAATCAAACAATAAACCAATAGCCTTGCGCACGCCTCGCTGACTAAACACACTTCGCCGAGTATTAAAGACAAAACCCTGCATCCCCTGCGGATTTTCATTTCTCAGATTATCGGTATGAATTTTACCTTCTGCGAACAACGGACCGTTGTATGCGGTGGCCCAATCTTTGGCGCTGGTTTCTAAGCGAAAATCAATCCGTCCCGATTTAAAGGCTTCTAAAGCCACCGAAGAGTCACGATAATATTCATATGCGATGGTTTGAATATTATGACGACCGCGATTAATCGCTAAGTCTTTGCCCCAATAATCATCGACCAAGCGGTAGCTCACCGCACGCCCAATATCAAACTTATCCAACTGATAAGGCCCTGAACCCAAAGGGGGGGGTAAATCGGCTTTACTAAAGTCATGCTGCTGCCAATAATGCTTGGGTAACACTGGTAACTCACCAAGAATCAGCGGTAATTCGCGATTATTGCCATTAACAAAACTAAATTTCACACTCAGCGGCGACTCTGCCACCACATCTTTCACGCTGGCATAATAGGCCCGATAATGAGGCGCACCCTTTTCCATCAGTAAATGAAAGGTAAAGACCACATCTTCCGCGGTGACTGGGTGACCATCGTGAAAACGAGCTTGTGGGCGTAAATTAAAGCGTACCCAAGAGCGATCGGCTGGTAAATCGACGGTTTCGGCGAGCAGACCATAGCGAGAAAATGCTTCATCATCGTTAGAGGCCATCAAGGTATCGTATATTTGACCAATCCCTGCGGCGGGATTTCCCTTCACAATAAAGGGATTGAAAGTATCAAAGGTTCCCAATGCATCGTAAGTGATACGCCCTTGTTTCGGAGCATCACTGTTCACATAAGGTAAATGAGAAAAATCAGCAGCTAAGGCTGGCTCGCCATGCATCACCAGCGCGTGAGAACGACTAAATTCCTCGGCGTGAGCAAAACCAATAAGCAAAATACAAAGTGCCGATAGCAGTCGTGTCATGATAAGCGCGTCCTCACAAATAAAAATAGAATGTTCAACTTAAGCAGAATCGGTTGAACTGTCCTGGTGAAATAGGCTCAAGTTCACCACAATACTCACTATAAAGGCCATGAATGCAACGAAAAACATCGTGACAAACTTAGCCTGTATAAAAATCCACCCCAGCTGGCAACAGACCCTATGGCTGTAGTTATAACCGACTAGAAACTAAAAGATAAAGAGCTTTTAAGCAAATTTACGCTGAAAACGTTGAATATATCGTTCCATCGCATCGGCAGGGATCGCTTTACTGGATAGAAAACCTTGATAAAAGGTGCAACCTTGTTGCTTCAGAAATTCTAATTGCTGACGCGTTTCCACGCCTTCAGCTGTCACCGTAAAACCAAGATGACGGGCAATTGCTAATACTGCATCAACGATCGCCATATCACGGCTATCACGAGGAATATCACGAATAAAGGAGCGGTCGATTTTCAGCTCATCCACAGGTAAGCGTTTCAGGTAACTTAATGAAGAATAGCCCGCGCCGAAATCATCGATAGCAAAACGCAGCCCTAATTCCTTTAGCTGTTCCATTCTACGAATCGTATCCTCGGCATGCCCGAGCACCACCGACTCGGTCACTTCCAAATTTAACATCGCATTATCGATATCATAACGCATCATCAAATCTTCAACTTTCTCAACAAATTCAGGATGATGGAATTGCTTGGCACTCACATTAACTGAAAGCTCTGGCAGCGTTAAGCCCATCGCTTGCCATTTAGCCATGTGTTTACAGCTTTGTTCAAGTACCCACATGCCAATATCGATTATCAAATCGGATTCTTCAGCGATGGGGATAAATTCGGTCGGCGACACCAAACTCTTCCCCAAAGGCTGCCAACGTACTAAGGCCTCCGCCCCAACTAACTCACCCGTAGCGACCATATGTTGTGGCTGGTAATAAACCAATAATTCTTCATTGGCTAAAGCGCTACGCAATGCATTGTGCATTTGCAAACGTTTATCCGCTTGCCGCTGCATACCATCTTCAAAAAAGATCACGGTACGTCGCCCCGCCGATTTCGCCTGATACATCGCTGTATCAGCTTGCTTGAGCAGATCCTCTGCTGTCTGCCCCTTTCCCGGAAATAAAGTAATCCCCACACTGGCACCAATATGCAACGATTGACCATCGAAGGGATAAGGTGCAGAGATGGTTTTAATAAGACGTTTTCCAACTAAGTGCGCTTGTTGTTCTGCATGAGGCGGACTTCCGCCGAGATCAGCCAGTAACAGGACAAACTCATCGCCACCTAAACGAGCCAATACATCGCCTTGGCGGATCAAACCTTGTAAACGTTGCGCGACCTGCTGTAATACCCAGTCGCCTGCGGCATGCCCTAAAGAATCATTAATATTTTTAAAATGATCTAAATCGATAAACAGCAAGGCTCCAATCACATGGCTCTTTTTAGCGCGGTTAAAACAACTGTCTAACTCTTCACGTAATTTTCGCCGATTTGGTAAACCCGTTAGCTCGTCAAAATAGGCTAAATGTTGAATTTGTTTTTCCGATGCAATATTGGCCGAGATATCTTGAATATTCACCACATAATGACTCTGTCCCGTGTCGGCATTCGTTACCGCGGTAATGGTCTCTGATTGAGTATAACTTTGACCATTTTTTCTCAAGCGCTCGACTTCACCTTTACGCCGAACGGAACCATCCACAGCGTCAATAAACACTGGGTTTGGACTACCAAAAACCTCCGTCAACTCGGCACCTAATACTTCCGATTGGCGATAACCAGTAATTTGCGAGAACGCGGTGTTAACTTTCACGATGCGATAGTCTGCATCGGTAATCAATAAGCCGTCATTACTTTCAAACGCCACCGCTGAGAGCGCCAACGCTTCGCTCTCTTGTAACAAAGAGCATTCGGTCCCAATCCGCTCCATAAATGGCAAACAGAGTTGTTTAACAAATTCCGAATCAAATTCCGAAGCCACAAAAGTTAGCGCTAAATAAGCCACCAGCTTTGCATCATCAACAATTTGTAATGCTAAAAAGCCTGAGGGCTTACGCGCTAGCTCGGAGGGAAGGAAGGCATAATCGGGATACTGCTCTGCTAAATCGCTTGAGAGAGTCATAGCCTGATATCGAATATCAGCCAATAACTGAGGCGTGACAGGGCTTAAGGTTCTAGAAAACAATTGACCATCACGACAATAAGCAATACAGGGTACATTCGCCAAACGAGAATCAAAACGGGCAACATAAACTTCGCAAGCACCACAGCGCTCTGCCAATTGACGAACCAATTCAGAAAAGAAATGTTGACTGGGCTGACGAGCTAATACAAGAGCGAACTCAGATATTGAAACCGCTAACTCGGAAGGACCAGAAGATGAATTCAGCAAAGGTGTAGTATCTATGACGCCATCCATATCGATTAAAATTACAACGACTTTCTTTTTCGGTTACGAACTTAGCGTGACCGACGGGTTAACACCAACTGCTTGTTATCCCATCCAATGTGCCGAATTACCCAACAATATTCAAGCATTATTCAGCAATTTATAATACTTTTCACTAACAAGTCACAATCATACTCGAACAAATTCAAGCGCTAAAAAAATGTGACGAATGTCTGTTTTTTTATTTTTAAAGATCGTATGCTGAAAGTGAAATAATTACTAGATAGTCTTTGGGAGGCTTATGATTATTGATATTACCAGCAAAACAATCTCCATTACCCCAACCATTCGTGAGCATATTGCCACGCGCTTTGAAAAGTTAGAAAAAAACCAAATCCCATTAATCTCACCAAAAGTTATTATTATTAGCGATAACAAGAAGGTTAAGGTAGAAGCTAAAATTAACTTACCCAATGGACAACTATTTGCCAGTGATGAGCATCAGGACCTCATCACCGCCATCAATAATCTTGGACACAAGCTAGAGCGACAATTACATCGCTTCCAAGAGAAGCCAAATGCACATCGAGCGAGTCGCTCAGGAAAAGAATTCCTAAGAGAGCCTGCCGAGATTGATGATGGCGAGCCGAATAACGATGATGAAGAAGCCGCATAGGCTTTCGATAATACAGTAATACCAGGCATCAATTTGCTTGGTATTACTTGACTTTAAGATGATTGCTTTTTAGTCTGGTCGCATGAAAATATTTACAATCCGATTTTTGTTTGGTTTCTTTTTTACTCCACCCTTTTAGGGAGGCGGACGGAATTGGTGTAAAAACGAAAACACACAGATCCATAAAGCCTCCTACCGGGAGGCTTTTTTTTTACAGGGAATAATAAATGGCAGACTTAGAGCAGATCCGAACAAAAATCACCGAGCTCGACCAAAACTTATTAAGCTTATTGACTGAGCGTCGCCAACTCAGCGTTGAAGTGGCTAAAAGTAAAATTGAATCCCCAAAGGCGATTCGCGATCAAGAACGTGAACAACAACTACTGGTTAAACTGATCACCAAAGGGCGCGAACTTGGCCTTGATGCGCACTATGTCACCCAGCTTTATCACACCATCATCGAAGATTCGGTTCTATCACAGCAAGCATTTCTGCAAGGGATAACCAACCCCGATAAACTTGCACCAGCGGTACGTGTCGCCTTCCTGGGCAACAAAGGCTCATATAGCAATATCGCCACCCATCAATACTTCTCACGTTACAAAAAGCAAATTGTTGAATTTGGCTGTAGTGGTTTTCAGGATATTGTCGATACCGTCGAGTCTGGTCAAGCGGATTACGGCATGTTACCGATAGAGAACACCAGTTCTGGTAGTATTAACGAAGTTTATGATGTGCTGCAACACACGAGCCTCTCAATTGTTGGAGAACTATCGATTGCCATTGACCATTGTATTCTTGCAAACCCTGAGGCAAAGTTAGAACAGGTAACCACCTTGTATGCGCATCCCCAACCCTACCAGCAATGCAGTCTATACCTGCGAACACTGCCCGGAACCCGAGTTGATTTTGTCGATAGTTCCTCTAAAGCGATGGAAATGGTCGCCGCCAGTGATGATCTGAGTATCGGCGCGATCGGCAGTAAACTTGGTGGAGAGATGTATGGTCTGCGAGCCTTCAAAACAGATATTGCCAATCAACAACAAAACTATACTCGTTTTATCGTCGTTTCACGCAAGCCGATTGAAGTTGCAGATCAAGTCCCTGCTCGCACGACCTTTATTATGTCAACAGCCCAACAGCCAGGTTCACTGGTTGAAGCCTTGCTGGTATTGCGTGAGCACAGCATTAATATGAGTAAGTTAGAATCTCGCCCGGTACAAGGTAATCCATGGGAAGAAATGTTTTATGTCGATGTATCGGCCAACGTTAATTCCCCACAAATGCAAGCGGCTCTTGCAGAGTTAACCCGCCTAACCCGCTATATTAAGGTGTTAGGCTGTTATCCCAGCGAAAATGTTGATCCAACCCAGATCCCGCTGGCGATACTCGCTCACCAACAAAACTCAGGAACAGAAACACCGAGCTTAATTAAAACCATTCAGGCTGATGGCGCGCTTTCGAGTCGCAGTCATAAACAAGTGAATACCGTGGTACGAGTCGGTGATGTGAAAATAGGAGGGGGAGACTTTATTACTTTTGCTGGCCCCGGAGCAGTTGAGTCGGAGCAACAAATCATCAACTGTGCAGCAACGGTAAAAGAAACAGGAGCCGCTATTCTCGCCGCAGGTTGCTTTAAACCACGCAGTTCACCCTATAGCTTTCAGGGACTAGGAGAAGAAGGTTTAAATTATCTCAATACCGCAGGCAAAAAATATCGGCTCCCCATCATGACGGAAGTGAGTTACGTCGACCAAGTTGCCGCCCTTGCCGCCAAATCAGATATTTTGCATGTTCGTTCACGCCATATGAAAAACTTCCATTTGCTGAAGGAATTAGGCAAGTCGACTCGTCCAATTGTGTTGGAACGTAACAATATGTGCTCCCTAGAGGAATGGTTACATGCTGCTGACTATATTCTAGCGCAGGGCAATCAACAGGTGATTCTGTGTGAAGCCGGCGTTCGAACGCTAGAAGGCAAAACCAAGACCACCCTCGATTTAGGCGCCATCAGCCTGTTACGCGAAAAAACTCACTTACCCATCGTGGTCAATCCAGGAGAAGTAGTAGAGAACATCGAGTCTATCGCCCCCTTGGCCAAGGCCGCAAAATTACTTGGTGCAGACGGAGTAATTTTATGTACTCACCCGGCCCCTAGTGAAGCGAGTGTTGATACCGATAAATCACTGGATTTTAATCAATTCAAACAACTTATGGCGGAGCTTTATTAAACACTTCGCTGGTCATTTATCTTGCTTCAATCAAGCCAGCGCTAAGGCGCTGGCTAATTCAACTCTCCTTTCCAAAGACCAACCTCGCCCTTAGTTGACCCGTTATTTTCCTTCCTATCACCCATTTAGGTGATGCGTGAAAATGGCCTCTTTTATATCTTGAGGTCGCCAAATCTATCACTTTGGCAGATCAACTCATAAAGGGACAATCATGAAAAAACTACATCCTTTAGCCTTAGCAGTTGGGATGGCGATAAGCTTAAGTGGCTGCGGCGGAGGTGAAGATAAACCACCGATTGGCCAGTTAACACTCGAAGCGACCGCCATCGACGGCTATCTACAAAACGCTTCAGTTTGGCTGGATATCAATGGCGATTATATATGGAACAATCGAGAACCAATTGCGACATCAGGAGAAGGCGGCAAAGCGATTCTCATTGTTAGCGACTACCCCGATTACGCAAAATACCCCATTGTAGTCAAGGCAATTGCAGGACAAACTATCGACCAAGACGCGCCAGAGCAAACCATTAGTTTTAGTTATCTCATGGCTGCTCCGGCAGGACAAACCAAGATATCGCCGCTCTCAACCTTAGTGCATCTCGCAATGCAAAATGATAGCGAATTAAGCGTAGAACAAGCCAAGCAGGCAATTGCGAGTGACTTGCATATTGATCCTGAAAGTATCCTCGGTGACTTTATCAGTCAACAAAACAGTGAAACAGCACGCTATGCGCAACTACTCGTTGAAGCGCAATTAATGCCGATTGATAGCCAGTCGGCGGGTGCGGCCAGTCAAATCGTCGAAAGCTATCAACAAAATAAACAATTGCTTGCAAGCGTCACTGAAGAGGAAACCATCATCATTAACAACGGTGAACTGGCAAAGGTGATTGACGACGACGATGACGATAACGATGGCGTATTAGATAAACAAGATCGTTATCCGAATAATGCCAATGAAACAAGCGATAGTGACAACGATGGCATCGGCGATAATGCTGATAAATTCCCCAACAATGCCAGTGAAACCCAAGATGCAGACAACGATGGTGTCGGTGACAACCATGATAATTGTAAAAATGTCGCCAATAGCCAGCAGACCGATAGCAACGACAACGGCATAGGGGATGCTTGTGAGCCCAAGCCAGCCGCAACTTTTGATAAGGCCGTATTTGACCAAGCTACATGGCAATAATTTAAAAATATCTAAAGGACCAGATAATGAAAAAGTTTAATAATTCACTCTCAATGCTCACCTGCTACATCGTACTAAGCACTGGAATAGCTGCCGCCGATACAAGCCCCACAACTTTAACCACGTTTAAAGCAGGAGAGACCATTAAAGCCAATGAGATGAACGGCAATTTTAGCTACCTAGAGCGCTTGGCAAACTCAAGTACCACCCCAAACAATCAGGCCATTACGCTCGATATTGACTGTGCTAGCAATGCCGATGCGCTCAACGATTACTTTGCCAACCCTGGCTCGGAGCGTTTTGTAAGTTTAACGCTAACAGGAACCTGCGCCGGTGATGGCAATGCCGAACTCGTGATCAGTCGTGACAACATTAAAATCACCGGTGGTAGCATTGATAGCTTAATCAAAGTCGTTGGTAAGCAGGATGTGAATATCATCGGCACCAGCATTTTAGGCAACACCGATAGTAATCGTGCAGCCTTCATCGATGCAGGAAGCGCCGTCTATTTTGAAAATAACACTTACCCTGCGGGCAGTGAATTACTGGCGACAGGAACATCATCGATCGTATATAACGATGATGTCGACGGTTTAAAGTTTGTTGCAACTTTATCATCTCGTTTATTCTTTTTTTCTCCCGAAGGTAAAGCGCAACTGATCCTACTTGATACCGCAAGCAGCATGGAATATACCAATTTAAGCAGTGCTGAATTAACCGCAAGTAACGCATCTGGATTCAAGCACCTTGGCGAAGGTTCCTTGCTGGTTGATAACTTGCGAATACGCACCAATGCAGGCGGTACCGTATATAATGCCAGCATGGCAAACGAGTTAGACCTATTTAATAATGGTGGTCTATTAATCGAAGGCGATCTAAGAGCGGACACAGTTTATATCGGTAGCTCTTCCTCTTTGGGCGGAAACACAATGACTGCCAACAATATCGAATTGGAAGGTAATGCCTCGATCGACGTAGATGCTATCGGTACACTCAATGACCCCGTTGCAGAACTCACGCTTCGCTCAGGCTCTAGCCTATGGACCAAGCAAGTCTACGCAGACAAAGTGGAACTTCAATCTGCGAAAGTCGATGCCGCCAATTTCACCATAAACAGTGCTTTGTTTGTACGTAACGCTAGCGTCATTTCAAATGAAAGCTTTGTACTTGGTAGCACCGCGAGCAGCAATAGTGACTTCGGCGGATTTAGCTATTTTGAACTTGCCTACCCGATTGATGCTATGTGTAACAATTTTAACCGCTATGCCAATGTAGATGGCTGGTCATTCGCCAGCAATAAAGGCTTTCCCAACGATTGTCCAAATATGAACTAAATCATGATCAATTGATCTAGATGCTAACTTTTTACAGTTAGCATCTAATTTTACTTTATCTTTGTCGTCGGTCTAGTTAACGTGATTTTCATTTCCGTAGACGAAAGCATCGAATGAAAGGGTATTATGCACAACACGGAGCCACTATCTGAAAACCTTATCGCTAAGATTTATGATACCTCACTAAACCCTGCATTATGGCCTGAATTATTAGAACAAATTGTTGAACTACTGCCCCGATTATCATCTCAACAGCAAGTCAGCGAGCAGACAATGCTGAGTATGGGGGCTGGACAACTGCACACGATAAGCCCCATCTCACCAACTGCGTCATTCGAACACTTAGTCGACCACTTACAACGCAGTGCTCAAATTTGCCAACAACTCACCAAAGAACAAGATCAACAAGCCTTACAGCAACAACTATTTGAGCAACTTCCCTTACCCGCTTTGCTTTTATCCGCAGCGGGTGAAGTATTGCAACTCAATCAACAAGCGCGACATGCCTTAGAAAAAACCACCGCAATAAATTTATACAATAATCGTCTGCAATTAGCCGAACACCATCTTCAGCGACAATTCAATCAAGCGATTGAGCAGCTATCCGCCGCCAACCCTCAACACCACTCATTAACTCTGCAACTCCGTGAAAGTTTCCAAGCGCAACCGATTAGCTTAAACCTCTCAAGAGTCATGGATAGATGGCAACAGACTGGACAAGTACTGGCATTAATCGCCTGCGCGGAAGCACAGGTGGAGCTTGATCTTGAAGGTTTTGCTTTAAGCTACAACATCAGTCCTGCGGAATTACGAATTGTGGCACTACTGCTTGAAGAACGCACTCTGCATCAAATTGCCGAAAAAAATAAAGTCTCAATCAATACCGTACGCAGCCAATTGAAAGCTATTTTTGCGAAAACTGGCTGCCATAGGCAAAGCGAACTGATCAAACTTGCGCTTACAAGTAGCGCCACCAACAAAACATCAGTATCCACTGTCACCAGTTTATTACAACAGCAACACCTGAACGCGCCTTGTTACCACCATCAACTGAAACTCGGCGAACGCCAGCTTGGCTATAGCGATATTGGTCGAAGCAGTGACCTGCCGCTTATCATGTTCCATCCGAGCACGGGTTCAAGGCTGCAACAACACCCCAATAAAAACTTGATATATGAGCAAGGGCTGCGATTAATCACTGCTGATCGCGCTGGGTTTGGCCTCACAACAGCAAGCGATAAACCTTGCTTGGAGCAATCGGCCCAAGACGCTCTACAACTCGCGGACCGATTACAACTGGAAAAGTTTTGCGTCGCGGGGTTCTGCGGCGGCGGACCATTTGCTTTAGCTCTCACAGCACTGGCCCCTGAACGTATCATTCACACAACATTGATTAGTAGCGTGACGCCTTATCAACCAATCAAACTACTACATGGGGTAAAAACCAGTAATAAACTATTGGCTTATATCGCACTCAATGCCCCCAGTATTATCCACCCACTATTTACATTTATTGCGCGTAATGTAATGGACAATCCTGAACGTTACTTCGATCAAGTTTACCAATTTTTATGTGAAAGTGATGCCAATGCCCTTTCAGAGCCAGAGCTGATGAATAACTTTTTATTAGCTTTTCGAGAAGCGATGCGCCAAGGACCGACTGCATTTTCTCATGAACTGACTTTATTAAGTCAAGACTGGTCAATCGACTTTTCAGCCATAGAAACCCCCATCAGCATGTGGCATGGTAGCCAAGACCAGCACGTCCCTGTTCAACTCGCTCGTTTATTGTGTAACGCGCTACCCAATACCAAACTATATGAATTGAAACCACATGGTCATCTGCTGATTTATCATTGCTGGGACAAAATACTCAAGCATATAAAAGAAAGCCACCACATGGCTGAGCAATGCGTCGTGTAGATAGTTCACCTAACGGTCTGCGAGGACAGGTTCATTGCGACGTGACACGCCCCTGAATTTGCCTCTGTTATACATCTAGGTCGCACCTATATTTAACAAAAGCATCCGCTAAAAAGCAAAAACCCAGCAAGGCGCTGGGTTTTAGTCTCAAGGGTCACGACTAAAAACGACCGGGGCCTCTGCCACCGCCGAAGCCGCCCATCCCACCTGGAGGCATCATCCCTTTCATTTGGCCCATCATTTTACGCATGCCACCTTTACCCGACATCTTCTTCATCATTTTCTGCATTTGAGTAAACTGTTTTAATAACTTGTTTACATCTTGAATTTGAGTCCCAGAACCAGCAGCGATTCGACGCTTACGCGAGCCCTTAATGATCTCCGGTTGCTTACGCTCACCCGGCGTCATCGAGTTAATGATAGCTTCCATTTGATTGGTCAACTTATCATTCATTTGATCTTTCACGTTAGCGGGGACTTGTCCCATACCGGGCAACTTATCCAGCATGCCCATCATGCCACCCATATTCTTCATTTGAACCAACTGCTCGCGGAAGTCTTCTAGATCAAACCCCTTACCCTTTTGTACTTTTTTGGCAAGTTTTTGCGCTTGATCTTTATCAACCTTACGCTCAACTTCTTCAATCAACGATAAAACATCACCCATCCCTAAAATACGTGACGCAATACGATCTGGATGGAAGGGTTCTAGAGCGTCGGTTTTTTCACCAACCCCCATAAATTTAATCGGCTTACCAGTGATATGACGGATCGACAGCGCCGCGCCACCACGCGCATCACCATCGGTCTTGGTTAAGATCACACCGGTAAGCGGCAATGCCTGATTAAAGGCTTGAGCCGTATTTGCAGCATCTTGGCCGGTCATCGCATCCACCACAAATAAGGTTTCGACTGGGTCAACCGCTTGATGCAAGGCCTTAATTTCGTCCATCATGTCTTCATCAACATGTAAACGACCAGCGGTATCGACGATTAATACGTCAGCAAACTGTTTTCTCGCTTCTACAATGGCTGCGTTGACAATATCCACCGGGTTTTGTTTTTCGTGACTCGGGTAGAAAATTGCGTCCACTTCTGTGGCGAGGGTTTCTAACTGTTTGATCGCCGCCGGACGATAAACGTCGGCACTGACCACCATCACTTTTTTCTTTTCACGTTCTTTCAGATACTTAGCAAGTTTGGCGACACTGGTGGTTTTACCCGCCCCTTGTAAACCCGCCATCATCACCACGGCTGGCGGTTGTACCGCCAAATTGAGGCTTTCGTTAGAATCCCCCATCGCCGCTTCAAGCTCTTGCTGTACGATTTTAACAAATACCTGGCCTGGGCTAAGGCTCTTGTTAACTTCTTGACCTAAGGCACGTTCTTTTACTTTTTTTACAAACTCACGAACCACAGGTAAAGCAACGTCGGCTTCCAATAAAGCCATCCGAACTTCGCGTAGCGTATCTTTGATATTGTCTTCGGTTAAACGGCCACGGCCACTAATATTTTTTAAGGTTTTCGAGAGTCGATCAGATAAGTTTTCAAACATGCTTTTTCCTGTTGATCATATAACGAGCATCGTTCAGCGCTGGCATTATACCCTAGGGCTTGTTTATCTTTCGAGATTATTTTTGCAGCTGTTTATCGGATCTTGCGAAAAGGTGGAGCCTACACCGCTGAGCCAGTCGACAAAAGCAAGCAATAGCGCGTCGAAAATGGTGAGATATGCCGCATGGAGGCTTCAAGCCAAAGCTTTCAATTAAATTTTTCTCGCTTTAAGGAGAACCTATCACCATGATTTAACGCCTTTTCTCACCGAAAAACACCCATCACCAAAGATCAATGGTTAGCAAGCAACATTTTCTAAACGCTAATTCTAGCTCTGATTGGATAGGCCGAGTATACTGATTTCAAACAATTAGTTAGTTAGCTTTAAATCATGAATGTATTGGTACTCCCTACCACCATATTTTATCTATTAGCATCCTATGTATGCATTTCTGGGCTGCAGAATAAACAGGCTGGCGCCAATAAGTGGCTGTGGCTAAGTGCCGCTTGTGGCATGGCTCTGCATGGCATCTGGGAATTTCAGCATTTATTTTTAGCCCAAGGCCAAGACCTTAGTCTATTCAATGTCGCGGCCTTAGTGAGCCTATTAATTTCCTTGAGTGTCACCGTACTGGCCAAGCCCTTTAAGCTTTGGTTTATCCTTCCAGTTACTTACCTATTTTCGATTATTAGCATATTTTTAGCGGTATTAATTCCAAGTGATTACATTCTTCATCTAGAATTGAAACCACAGGTGCTGATCCATATTTGCGTCGCGCTGGCAGCATTCACGGTGTTAATGATTGCCAGCCTTTATGCCCTGCAAATGGCCTACCTAGATTGGACGTTGAAGCGGCATAAGCCTGGCGCAATCCACCCTGCGTTACCTTCATTAATGAGAATTGAGAAACAACTATTTACTCTAATTCGACTAGGTTTTGTATTACTCAGTATCTCGCTACTCAGCGGCTTCATTTTCTTAAATCAGTTTTTTGCCCATGGGCAGGCTCATAAGGCACTGTTTAGCCTATTGGCCTGGATAATTTACGCTAGTTTATTATGGGGACAACATTATCGGGGATGGCGAGGTAAAACAGTGGTTGTGATGACTGTCAGTGGCTCAATCTTGCTCACTCTCGCCTATTTTGGCTCACGCTTTGTTAAAGAAATCATCATCGGCTCATAAACATCACTTGACAGCCCTTAAACTCAACATATAAATTAGTCCCTTATATTTACCAAGGATTTTCCTGTTTGAACGACATCTCAACGAGTAGCTTATTAATACTGCTCGTGTTCCTCATAGTTTGTTCTGCTTTTTTCTCTAGCTCCGAAACTGGCATGATGTCGCTTAATCGATATCGGCTTCGGCACTTAGTCAATACCAAACATAAAGCGGCAAAACGGGTCGACAAGCTATTACAGCGTCCTGATCGGCTGATCGGTTTGATCCTTATTGGCAATAACTTAGTTAATATTTTGGCATCAGCAATTGCCACCATTATTGGCTTACGCCTATTCGGCGATGTCGGTGTAGCGATCGCAACACTGGCACTAACCTTCGCCATTTTGATTTTTGCTGAAGTCACACCAAAAACCATGGCGGCACTCTACCCTGAACGGATTGCCTTTCCAGCCTCACTGTTACTTCGCCCACTCATGAAATTGCTATTCCCTGTGATTTGGGCCACCAATGCAGTGACGAATGGAATATTACGCCTGTTGGGTGTGAATCCGAATAGTAAGGGCGATGAGGCTTTAAATCCTGATGAATTACGCACCGTAGTCGATGAAGCGGGGACGATGATCCCGAAACGCCACCAAGACATGCTACTCAGTATTCTCGATCTAGAAAAAGTCACCGTTGATGACATTATGATCCCCCGCAACGAAATTGCAGCGATCGACATCAATGACGATTGGGATAGCATTCTTCGGCAACTCACTCAAAGTACGCATACTAAAATCTTGCTATTTCGCGACTCTATCGATGACTCGGTTGGTTTTGTCCACTCTAGGGATGCGCTGAGGCTGCTATCTCGTGAACAATTTGATAAGACCTCAATGTTACGCGCGGCCAAGGAAATTTATTTCATCCCAGAAGGCACCCCACTTAATGTACAGTTATTAAAGTTTCAACGCCGCAAAGAGCGGATTGGGCTAATTGTTGATGAGTATGGTGATATTCAAGGCTTGGTGACGCTTGAAGATATTCTGGAAGAAATTGTGGGTGACTTTACCACGAGCATGGCACCAGCCCCCAGCGATGAAATTCATCCACAAATTGATGGAAGCTACTTAATTGAAGGTACGGTTAACATTCGCGACCTCAATAAAGAAATGGCGTGGTCTTTTCCTATCGATGGTCCTAAAACCTTAAATGGTTTGATCATCGAGTATTTAGAAGATATCCCTGAAGCCAACCTATGCTTGAGACTGAGTGGCTATCCCATAGAAATTGTTGAAATTGAAAATAATACGGTGAGCCTAGCGCGAGTTATGCCTGCTTTTTATAACAAACCCAAATCAAATTAAAGCAACTAAAAAGCCAGCATTTTGCTGGCTTTTTAGTTTTATAAGCGCCTATTGATACCAATCTAACTCATTAGCTATTCATTCTTACGGGTCTAAATCACCGCTAACTGCGTGATGTATCTTGTAATTAAAACCACGAGTTACTTCACTTCATAGCTTGTTATCAGCAGATTTATTCTGCGCAATAAGTTGATCATATAATGAATCAGATTTGGTATTAAAGGGTTCCCAAAATATCTTTAGATAAGGCTAATTGTTCGTTTTTGTTCACACTAATACCACGTTCAATGATCTGACTCGCGATAGCTTTGGCTTCATCCAAAGAGTGCATGGTATAAGTTCCACATTGATACTCATTTAGCTCAGGAATATCATTTTGATTTTTCACCGCCAATACATCATGCATCGAAGCTAACCAAGCTTCAGCCACCTGCTGCTCGGAAGGGCTTCCAATCAAGCTCATATAAAAACCAGTACGACAGCCCATAGGAGAAATGTCGATAATTTCAACCTGCTCAGAATTCAAATGCTCACGCATGAAGCCTGCATACAAGTGCTCTAGCGTGTGAATACCACGCTCTGACAATATCTCTTCATTAGGCACACAATAGCGAAGGTCAAAAACGGTAATCGTATCATTGCTAGGGGTAGCCATGGTTTTGGCGACTCGAACCGCAGGTGCATGCATACGGGTATGATCAACAGTAAAACTATCTAATAAAGGCATGATTATCTCTCTCGGATATACTCAGCTAAGCGGAGTTTAATTTATAGGGTATTCAAGCAAAAAATAGCCGCCATAGCCAGCTACTATCTAGATCTTCTTTACATTTACTATATTGCGCGGCATAACGCTTAGACCGTTGGTCAACCCTATTGGCAACCTTGACGAGCCACTGCTTTTGTTTATAAGAGCCCCGTTTATATCCCCCCCAACCTTCATGGTAGTTAAGATATTGATTGCGAGCATCCCACTTGGAAACACCATTAATTTTATGAGTCTTATAAGTAAACCAGCCCATAAAATCGATGGCATCATCAAAATTACTCCGCGAAGACCATGAGTTACCCGTTTCTCTAACATAGTCTTCCCAAGTCATAGTCTTTGCTTGGCTATAACCATAGGCCGAACTCGCACGCCCCACCGGAATAAAGCCAAACCAATACTCCATCGGTGGTCGAGCATTATGTTTAAAGCTCGACTCTTGGTACATCATTGCCAAAGGAACATGGACCGGCGTTCCCCACTTCTTATTCATTTTTTTGGCCGACTGATACCAATCACTTTTTTCCTCAAAAATACTACATATATTTTCGGGATCTCTCGGCGGGGCACTACTACACCCCGCCAGCATTGCCAGCCCAAGCGAGGCTAATAAACAGCGTGTCATCCGCGTCAGGTTTACAGGTTTATTGATTCGCATTTTCAAAATACTTTATTAAAAATTGGTCAAAATCCATATCATCCGCTGCTTCTATCGACTGCTGCTCGATAAAGCTCCGCTTAGCCATGGCCGCAAAATCTTTTTCTTGCCAGTTAGTCGGTTGATGATTCAGCATCTGTTGACGATATTCTGCCGCCCACCGCAAGCCCAAATGACTATTATCTGCAGCTTGTGTAGTTAACAAGCGTAAAAAATATGCTGAATAGCTATTATCGTTGCTCACATCTTGAATAGCTTCTGCTAAAGCCATCGCAAAATCAGGCTGACTACGCTTGATATCGAGTAGCTCGGCAGCTTGTTTCATATAAAAAAACAGTTCTTCAATATGCTGCGGCAATGGCTGCTGTTTACCTGCAATATTGAGTTCAAGAGAAGGGTTACGCCCTTGAATAGCGACTTGGTTAAAGTTGTCTCGACAAGCTTGTAGTTCGGCATGACTCATCGCCGGTGAGTCCATTAAGGTACAAGCCAATAACAAACAATCAATCACCCTCACTTGTGCTTCGGTGACACCAACCGCACTGTAGGGATTGACATCTAAAGCGCGAATTTCAATGTATTCAATACCGTCTGCTGCCAACGCTTGTGAAGGAGTTTGACCCGGTTTGGCCACTCTCTTAGCTCGGATAGGAGCATATAGCTCATTCTCAATTTGTAAGATATTCGCATTCAGCTGACGATATTCACCATCGACCTTTACCCCTATATCAGCAAAGCCATCAGAGTGAGTACTCACCGCTTCCCGAACACTATGCACGTATTCCTCAACGCTATTATAGTTAATCTCTAACTGGTTTTGATCCGCGCTGGTATAACCCAAATCACTCAAACGTAAGGAGGTTGCAAAGGGAAGGTACAAAGTACCTTTCCCCATGTGCTGAAAGTCTAACTGACTTTCAGCTGCATTCATGAAGGAACCACAAAGAGCTGGAGATGCACCATACAAATACGCAACCATCCAGCCAAAACGGTAGAAATTGCGGATTAATCCCATATAACGTTGCGAGATAAACGCCGATAAATCTTGGCTATCCCCTTCAACTTTTTGCAAAGCTTGCCAAAAACTCGAAGGCAACGAAAAGTTATAATGAACCCCCGAGATCACCTGCATCGCACTCCCATAGCGATGACGTAATCCCTGTCGATAAACATGCTTCATTTTGCCGATATTTGACTGACCATAGTCAGCCAAAATGATATCTTGCTCATTCCCAATATAACAAGGCATGCTAAGCGGCCATAGACACTGTCCATCGAGTTTTTTTAATGCTTGATGATGTATATCAGTTAAACGCGATAACAACTGCTCTACACTATCAGAAACTGGGGTAATAAATTCCAGCAAGTTTTCAGCATAATCGGTGGTAATCAAAGGGTGAGTTAAAGCCGCACCAAGTTCCTTTGGATGACCATTGCTAGCCAACTTACCTTGCTCACCTATTCGCAAAGCTTCTCGCTCGATACCACGTTGAATACCCTGTACGCCGGTATCCGCCATTGCTGCGCTTAATTGCGCAAGCCGTCTAGAAAACTGTTGAGTCAAATTCAAACTCACTATTTGTTAAAGCGCTTGGTGCAGCAAAGCATAACGAGCTTAGCATCCTTTTACCACCCTAAGCGCGGGTCCATTTACAATGCAAGTTGTTGAACAGGCATACCTAATTTGTTTAACTGTGGCAACAACTGTTGCTTGTCACCCACCACAACGATGATCATCTGTTGTGGTGATAAATATTTTGACGCGAACTTTTTCAAGGTCTCACGACTAATTGTCGCGGCAATCTGATTCTGCTGGGCAACAAAGCTGGGATCCAGTTGATGTACCTGCATCTGCATCAAAAATGACGCTTTTTGGGAAGGCGTTGCGTAAGCCAGCGCTTCTTGTTGAGACACCGCACTACGCATATAGGCGAGTTCTTTATCTGTCGGCCCGGTGGTTGAGTAATGTTCCAGCTCGGCAAGTAATTCTTTAATTGCATCAGCGCTTGCATCTTGACGAACATCGGTAGAAATCACAAAACTACCGCCGTCTTCAAAACCGGAGAAGCCACTGCTCACCCCATAGGTGTAGCCCTTATCTTCGCGCAAATTCATATTGATCCGGCTGTTAAAATTGCCACCAAAGTTAAAATTCATTAAGTTGGCTTTGAAGTACTCACCCGTTGCATCATAGGGCATCGCCAAACGACCAATACGGATTACCGATTGCACCGCACCAGGCTTATCAATCAAATAAATCGTCGGCTTACTGACTGATTCGGTAATGCGAAGATGACCACTAGGACTCGCTTGACCACGCCATTTCTGTTGCAAGGGCTGTAAGGCTTGCTCCATTTGAGCTTGCCCCAAGTTACTCACCACAACCAATTGACTTCCCATCGGCTGGTAATGACGCTGCCAAAATTGCTTCACATCCTCGAGACTAAGCGCGCTAACACTCTGCCTCGTCCCGGCACTGGATGTTGCAAGCCGGCTGCTTTCACCAAAAATCAGGCCCTGACTCGCAATACTCGCCAACCAACTAGGTCGGTTATAATTCTGCTCAATGCTTTGCAAATGACGGGCTTTCTCACGTACAAACTCTTGCTCATCGAAGGCCGGCGTTAACAAACGTTGCTGTAAGATATCCAGCACTTGAGGCAGGGTTTCGGTCAGTGAACTCAAACTGATACTTTGACTATACAAACCAGAACCAAAACTAATTGAGGCCCCCAACTCATCTAATTGGTCTGCTAACTCTGCGGCGCTATGGCCTTGAGTGCTTTGCATTAACATTCTTGCGGTTAACTTGGCCAATCCTTCTTGACCAGGCGCTTCGGCGAGACTACCTCCGGGTAAGCGAAACTGTAAGGTGACCGTTGGTGTTGCTTGCGCAGAGGTGCCTAATAGCTGTAAACCATTACGGAGCTGACCGTGCCACAAGGGTGGCAATTTTACCGTTAGCGCCGGTCCCGCACTGGGTTCAATACTTCGGTCAAAACTATCGACGACTTTAGCCTGCTTCAATTGCTGTTCATCGATATGTTGATACACAGGCAGTTGGCGCGCTTTTGGCTGATAATTATCAGGCCCAGCCAATAACTGTCTTTGGCCCTTAGGAACCACACTCATCACGACCCGCGGTTTATCCAAAATATACTGCCGATATGCCTGTTGCACTTGTTGATCATCGACATGGTCAAATTGTTCTAGTACTTTGCTCACATAAAGCGGTTGGCCAAAAAAAGTTTCACCATAAGCCAATTGGCTGACCACATCAGAGACGCTTTCTAAGCTATAAATAGTAGAAGCCTTGAGTGAACCGCGAACTCTTTGTAAGTCAGCCGCATCCATCCCACGCGCAGCCACTTTACTAATGGCTCGGTCAACTTCTTGCTCTAGCTGAGCTAAGCTCAGACCCGCCTGCGGATTAGCCCGAACAGCGATCGACAAGGTACAAGCCATTTCTCGACAATAATGAGAACTATATGCCGATAGTGCTTTACCGCTTTCAACCAATGATTGATACAATAATGAACTTTTTCCACCGCCTAATATCTCAGAAAACATATCCAAGGCGACTTCGTCTTTTGCTCCCGCGAACACCGTTGGGTAGCTGATGTAGAGTAAAGGGATATGCACCCGATCTTCTAAAGAAATATAACGAGTCTCACTCAATTGAGCCGGCCGCGGTTTAATTTTAGGAACTTCTGGTCCGGTCGGGATCGTCGCAAAGTACTTATTAACCCAAGTCAGCGTTTGTTCAATGTTGATGTCACCACCAATACTAAGCACCGCGTTATTCGGACCATACCAACGTAAGAAAAAAGCTTTAAGATCGTTTACATCCACTCGATTTAAATCTTCGATATAACCAATTGGCTGCCAAGAATATGGATGATCTCGAGGATATAAGGCTTCATCGACCCGCTCCGACAATAAACCATAAGGCGCATTATCAACCCGTTGAGCGCGCTCATTTTTAACCGTAGCACGCTGGATTTCGAATTTCTTTTGACTGACCGCATCAAGTAAAAATCCCATCCGGTCGGCTTCCAACCACAACACTTTTTCAAGTTGATTCGCCGGCACGGTTTCATAATAATTAGTACGGTCTTTGGTGGTCGATCCATTCATCGTACCACCAGCCTCATTGATGATCCGAAAGTGCTCCTGATCTCCGACGTGTTTTGAGCCTTGGAACATCATGTGTTCAAAAAAATGAGCAAATCCTGATTTCCCGACCACTTCGCGATTCGAACCGACATGATAAGTCACATCAACATGTGCTAAAGGCGCGGAATCATCTTGATATAAAATGACGGTTAGACCGTTTGCCAAACGATATTTTTTATAGGCAATCTGGAGTGCTCCGTCACTTGCGGGCGAAGCTTCAACTAAGGTCACACCTGCTGGCAACGTTGGCAACTGTTGCGTGTCAAACTGCGAGCATCCAACAACTAAGTAAAGAATGCTAAAAACACTCAACCATCTAAGCACTATTGTTTCCTCATTTATAACAATTTAAATCGACGCGAGTGACGCGCCGAAGGCTAATATCAAACCGTAGCGAGCCGTTTTACCAATCAACATCGCGATCGCGCATTGCCAGACCGACAACTTAGCGGCCCCAGCCAATAAACACAAAAGATCACCCACCAGCGGCAACCAGCTCAACAGTAAGCTCCAAGGGCCGTATTTATTCAACCAGAATTTAACCTTCGCTTGCCGAGCTAAATTCGGAGGGCCAACCAAACGCCGTTTGAGCGAAGCCATTAAGCCCCACCCCATAGCGAAACTGAATAAGCTACCCAAGGTATTGCCAACACTCGCCACAACTAGCAGACTTAACCAACGCTGTGGATATTGTAACAACAATGTACTAAACAACAGTTCCGAGCTTCCTGGCAGCAAAGTCGCCGAACTAAAAGCGCTAAAAAACAGTAAACTTAACAAAATAATGACCGAGCAGCGACCGACTTTTTTTGGACGCCCCTGCAATTTCGTGGACAACACCGACTAGAGCTCTCGCCGCTTTCAGCAGGCAGAGCACTTAAGCAGGCGATGAAAACAGTACTTTCTGCAAGCAACACCAATGCTATTGAACCAACTTAGAGTGAGGCTGTAACTGTTTCAAGCCTTGCAAGACGAGAGCTGCGACAACTTTTGCACCTTCGGGTTGAAAATGAGTATTGTCACTTTTACCCTCTGGGTATGCTTGGTAAATCCCTGCAGGAAGATTCATAAAATAGTGTTCAGTGACATAATCACGCCCCTGCTGTGAAAAATATTTAGCCGAAGAGCTCGTCAAATCAATCAAATCTACCTGGAGTTGTTTCGCGACTTCCTTCATTGCTGCGGGATATGCTCCATGAGCACTCCCTAAAACTGCACCAGACCAAGGATAGTTACGGGTCACTGGGGTAACAAGGATTGGGACAGCCTGCTTTTGACGAGTTTGCGCAACAAATAAACGCAAAAACTGCTGATAACCCTGAATATTGACATAGCGCTCTGGCTTTTCAAGCGCAGCATCATTGTGACCAAATTGAATCAATACCAAATCATTCGGCTGCAAGGCATGGTATACCGCTTCCCAACGGCCTTCTTCAAAAAAAGTTCGACTACTGCGCCCCCCCTTGGCGCGATCATCCACCAGCGCTTGTTCACCAGAAATCAGCGCAATATCCGCCAAATTGTCTTTGGTCAACAAAGGTTGAAGAACTTGCCCCCAACCCGTTAAAGGATAACGATGACTCATATAAGCTGACTCGAGAGAATAGTCAGTCATCGTTGAGTCACCAACTAAATAAATCGTAATACTTGGCATATCCTGCTCTTTACTGCGTACTGAAAAACTAAGGGAGAGTAACATCGCGAGTAATATAGTGATGGTCTTATTCATAATCGTGGACTCTCTGGACAACTTGATAACCGCATTTACTCAAGTGTAAGATGCTGATCAAAGTACTTATTTGGCCACAGTGGTCGTACATCAACAACATCCATAGAAGCCGCCTTCGCCGCCATGATGCCAGCGTCAGCATCTTCAAACACCAAACAGCGCTGAGGCTCAACATTCATTAACTTCGCGCACAACAAGAAAGTATCCGGCGCGGGTTTATGAGCATCGACCAAATCAGCGCCAACAATGGCAACTAATTGCTCAGCGATGCCTAATTTATTGAGCAAGAACTCCGCTTCCTGCTGAGAAGCACCAGTGCCCACAGACATCGGTTTTTTGCCCTGAAAGTGATTAAATACAGTCAATAACGGCGTCGCCTGTATTTCTGCATGAACTAAGTCCTGATAGTGCTGATTTTTCGCTTCTACCACCGCATCCACTTTAATCCGTGTCATATTGGCCTGCGCTAGTAAATTTTCTACAGTTTGTTCCGCTGGCATACCACTCATCGCCAACATTTGCTGCGCGGTGTAAGGAATCGCAAAATGCTTTAATACTCGCTCCCAAGCAGCTTGATGCTGTTGCAACGAATCGATTAAAGTCCCATCCATATCAAAAATAAAAGCGTCATAATCTTGGTATTGTTGGATATTCATTGTCTACTCGAAATTATCTAGAACTAAACAGCAGCCCTTTCAGCCGATCATCATACCAACAAGCCTTCATAAAATAGACAAAAATAATTTGTAAATACCGCCGTACAGCTAAGGCAAACAACAAATCGCTAGCCAGTAGATGCCCACAGAAAGAGTCAACTGAAAAACACACAGTCGCTTTCCACGGGGATAAATTTAAAATGCCCAATGCAGAATCCTTGTCTTAAGCTCTGGTCACCTAAATTTCAAAGTCTTATCTGGGGTTAAGCAGCATGATGTAAAACCAACACGCGAGAAGCGTCTCGAAAATAACACGAAACTAGGTTGAGTTTATATTTTTAGGTTAAACTAACATTATTCAAACAGTTAAGAGTAATAATGGAAAAACTATGGTGCGTTTCTTCTTAGTTCCTTTGCTACTTACAATACTGTGGACGTTATTTTTGTTCCACTACGGTCTAAGTTTTAAACAAGGTCGAAAAGGATATTATTGGATCATCGCAATCAGCAGCCTACTCATTGGCTTTTTCGGCGTCATGATGTGGTTAACACGTTAAGCATAAAAAAAGCTTGCCTAAGCAAGCTTTTTTTAGATGGTTAGAGTATTAGCCACCAACTAAGGATAGTAATACCCCGGCGGCAACTGCGCTACCCAATACTCCGGCAACATTCGGTCCCATCGCATGCATTAATAAGAAGTTATGAGGATTAGCCTCTAAACCGACCTTATTGGCGACTCGGGCCGCCATTGGCACTGCCGATACACCAGCAGCCCCAATCAATGGGTTAATATTCCCCCCCCCGACACGATTCATCACTTTCGCCATCAACACCCCTGAAGCGGTACCAATAGCAAATGCGATCGCCCCAAGCCCCAAAATCCCTAAGGTTTCAACCGTTAAGAACTTGTCAGCTGACAACTTAGAACCAACGGCCAAACCAAGGAAAATGGTTACAATATTAATCAGTTCGTTTTGTGCAGTTTTGCTTAAACGATCAACCACGCCACTCTCACGCATTAAATTCCCCAGACAAAACATCCCAACCAAGGGCGTTGCCGCTGGTAAAAACAGAATCGTTAAGCCAAGCACTGCGATTGGAAAAATTATTTTCTCCCGCATGCTAACTGGGCGTAATTGTTCCATTTGAATTTCACGTTCTTGTTTAGTCGTCAACGCGCGCATAATAGGCGGTTGAATAATCGGAACCAAGGCCATGTAAGAATAAGCAGCTACCGCAATCGCGCCCAATAAATCAGGCGCCAATTTAGAAGCTAAAAAGATAGCCGTAGGTCCGTCGGCACCACCAATAATGGCAATCGCAGATGCGTCGGCAAGCGTAAAGTTAAAACCAGGCACCCAGTTTAAGGCTATCGCGCCAAATAAAGTCGCAAAAATCCCGAATTGAGCGGCGGCACCTAATAACAACATTTTGGGATTAGCAATTAATGCCCCAAAATCCGTTAAAGCCCCCACCCCCATAAAGATCAATAAAGGGAAAACGCCAGTTTCGATCCCCACATGATAAATGTAATACAGTAAACCACCCTCTTCAGTAAAACCTGCGTTAGGAATGTTTGCTAATACTGCACCAAAGCCAATGGGTAATAACAATAAGGGTTCAAATTTACGGACAATCGCCAAATATAGCAGTAATAAACCCACTGCCATCATGACCACCTGACCAAGCTCAAAATTGGCGATACCCGTTTCGAGCCAAAGCTTCATTAATCCTTCCACTGTCGCTCCTTTATGCGATGCTAAGCAGGATTTCGCCTACCGCTACCGCATCACCTTCTTTAACTAGAACCTCTGCAACCACCCCGGTTTTAGCGGAACGAATTTCGGTTTCCATTTTCATTGCTTCCATGATCAACAATACGTCACCTTCCTGAACTTGCACCCCAGGTTTGGCCAAGACTTTAAAAATATTTCCAGCTAATGGTGCCGGCAGTGCTTCACCGCCAGTTGGGACCGCCACAGGGCTTGCAGGCGCAGAAGAACTTACAGCCGCCACTCCATCAATGGAGCCTTCAGGACCGACATCAACGGTGTAAAGCTGCCCATCGACCCGTACCGAATAAGTCTCGACAGAACCTTGCTTAACAGCAACCGCGGGCGCGGGCTTAACGTCATCGGCGCTAGGCATCGGCTCAAAAGCGGATGCATCGCCACGATTCTCCAGAAATTTCAAGCCGATTTGTGGGAATAAGGCATAAGTTAAAGCGTCGTCAATCACCGCATCTGCCAGCTTAAAGCCTTTGTCTGCTGAATGTTGTTTTATTTCAGACTCTAAACGTTCCATTTCAGCTTCGAGTAAATCAGCTGGACGACAAGTAATGGCTTGTTCGCCATCAAGCACTCGTTTTTGTAGTTCACTATTTAGTTCGCCGGGAGCTTTACCGTAATGACCAGTTAAAATACCAGCCGTCTCTTTGGTAATGGTTTTATAGCGCTCCCCGGTAAGCACATTAATCACCGCTTGCGTGCCCACAATTTGTGAGGTTGGCGTGACTAGCGGGATATAACCTAAATCTTTACGAACTTTAGGGATCTCTGCCAGTACTTGGTCCATTTTATCGGCCGCTCCCTGCTCTTTCAGTTGGCCTTCCATGTTCGTCAGCATCCCACCAGGCACTTGCGCAATCAGGATCCGAGAATCAACCCCCTTCAAGCTGCCCTCAAACTTCGCATACTTCTTACGAACTTCACGGAAGTAAGCGGCAATAGCTTCCAATTTCGTCAGATCTAAACCAGTGTCACGCTCAGTCCCTTCTAGCATCGCCACGATAGTTTCTGTTGGGCTATGTCCATAGGTACAGCTCATCGAAGAAATGGCGGTATCAATAATATCCACCCCGGCTTCAATGGCCTTCATATGAGTCGGTAGACTTAAACCCGTGGTCGCATGACAATGCAAAGCTATCTCTACGTCAGTATCGGCTTTCAGACGTTTAATTAATGCCTCAGCTTCATAAGGCTTAAGTAGGCCAGACATATCCTTAATTGCAATCGAATGACAACCAAGGTCTTCCAAGCGCTTCGCCAAATCAACCCAGTTTTCGATAGAGTGAATCGGACTAGTGGTGTAAGAAATCGTTCCTTGGGCATGCGCCCCACAATCAAGCGCCGCTTTTACCGCCGTTTGAAAGTTACGAGGATCGTTCATCGCATCGAAGATACGAAAAACATCCATCCCATTTTTAACTGCGCGCTCTACAAAACGTTCGACCACATCGTCAGCATAATGCCGGTAACCCAATAAATTTTGTCCCCGTAGCAACATCTGTTGCTTGGTATTTGGCATGGCTTTTTTCAGTTCTCGCAGACGCTCCCATGGATCTTCACCCAGATAACGAATACAAGCATCGAAGGTCGCCCCACCCCATGTCTCCAGAGACCAATAACCAATTTGGTCTAATTGCTCAGCAATGGGCAACATATCTTCAATACGAAGACGGGTTGCTAGCAATGATTGGTGCGCATCACGTAGCACAACATCGGTTAAAGCAAGTGGTTTAGACATTGCGTTAAATCCCCTTTAGTTATTGAGCCTTCCGGTACTGTTGAACCGCTGCAGAGATCGCAGCAACAACGGCGGTATTATTGGCTTGTTTAGTCGAAGTAGAAGACGAGTGACTAGGCTTGGTTGGTTCGATCAATGGCGGAGCTAATTTGGCAAGACCTAAAACGGCTAAAATAAGCAACGATAGGAAAGCAAACACGGCGACCATCCCGATCCCCATAAGTGTGGCTGCTTCCAACAACAGCTCGGTCATATCTATCATATTATTAATCCACATCCTTTAAGATTGCCGTAAGAATTACATGCAAACTGACAAAAATCAAACTGGAATTTGAATAAATATTCAAAATATTAGTATTGTTAATTTTATTTTATCAATAGGAAAATTCATAATCTAGTGACGGCGAAACCTGACAAGGCTAAATAAGCTATATATTAACAAGCTGTTAACATTCATCGCGATACAGATTATTGTCCGATTTATAAGCTAATTTACCAGCTTAGCTAAACTAAAAGAAGCCTGCAGGATCACAACAGTTACAAAATGAAGCTGAATAAGAGATGAATACCAATTTCAACTAGAGATCCTAACTTCGTAAGATAAAAATGTCCCCTATAAACCATCAAATTATTCACAAGCAGGTATCACTAAAGGCTAAAAAAATACCCTGATTTAAAAACCTTAGCGCGCTATCAATGATAGCTATGAAGCCAGCTTCGACAAATTAATATCAAATAATAGTGAGGGACTTGGCTTTTAAGCAAAGCGCAACAAAAATGAATCAACTCATTGAAGAGGCCGCCGTCTGCGCGCAGATTCAAAGCTATCGATCAACCAATAACAATTCTAAATATCGATGTCATTCATCGAATGTCGATGATGATTAGCTGAGCGCAAATACAATATTTGTAAGAGCATAAGCGCATCGAAACCGCTTTAGAGCAGTAAACAAAAGAGAAGTCATAGAAAGGAGATGGCGCGCGTGGAAGGATTCGAACCTCCGACCGCCTGGTTCGTAGCCAGGTACTCTATCCAGCTGAGCTACACGCGCACAGATAACACTTGAATAAAAAACTCACATTAATGGTGAGCCTCTTAAAGAATGGCGCGCGTGGAAGGATTCGAACCTCCGACCGCCTGGTTCGTAGCCAGGTACTCTATCCAGCTGAGCTACACGCGCGTTGAAATCGATGGCGGTGAGGGAGGGATTCGAACCCTCGATAGGGCTACAAACCCTATACTCCCTTAGCAGGGGAGCGCCTTCGGCCACTCGGCCACCTCACCACGATTTCACTCCAACAAAATCAGCATAACACTGATTTTAAGAAGAATGGCGCGCGTGGAAGGATTCGAACCTCCGACCGCCTGGTTCGTAGCCAGGTACTCTATCCAGCTGAGCTACACGCGCGCAAAAACACTGCAATATAAGAATGATCACTCATTCTATTGTAAATAATGGCGCGCGTGGAAGGATTCGAACCTCCGACCGCCTGGTTCGTAGCCAGGTACTCTATCCAGCTGAGCTACACGCGCACAGAAACACTTGAATAAAAAAAGCTCACATGAACTATGAGCTTTTAAAATAATGGCGCGCGTGGAAGGATTCGAACCTCCGACCGCCTGGTTCGTAGCCAGGTACTCTATCCAGCTGAGCTACACGCGCACAAAAAAACTGTTTATATAAAAACGACCGAAATCATTCTACTTTAAATATGGCGCGCGTGGAAGGATTCGAACCTCCGACCGCCTGGTTCGTAGCCAGGTACTCTATCCAGCTGAGCTACACGCGCGTTGAAATCGATGGCGGTGAGGGAGGGATTCGAACCCTCGATAGGGCTACAAACCCTATACTCCCTTAGCAGGGGAGCGCCTTCGGCCACTCGGCCACCTCACCGCGATTTCGGATGCAGATATTACTGCTTCCAAAAATATAGTCAAACCTTTTTTGCCAGTTTTCTTTTGTTCGTACAGCTTTCGAACAGTTCGCTGTATTTTTGATAGATATACGTCCAAAAATGCAGCGAGCACAATTCTTTCTGAACCAGCAAGCGAACCGAAGAACACCGCATAAACAACACATCAGGCGATATATCTTGCTGCACTGTTTTCAATCAAATGGTCAAACCAAAGCCCCCGAGAACATCAGATGACACAATAAACTTCAAAACATCATTTACCAAACCCGACAAAGCCGATCGAAGTGAAATCGATTGATGACGATGTGAGCATTACTCATACGCATTTAAATAGCTAAATCGCTAAAAACTAACCAAATACAAATCGCAAATAACGGTGCTTCAATGAGGTAGGTGTTCAAAGTAAGCAAAGGCTGATATCAATGTCTGTGCTTTGCGCTTACTTTAGATAAGCCACAGCAAGCAAATGTCACCGATAACATGATGCATCAACGAAGCCGTGACCAATCACCAGCGACTTGAGGTTCAACTTAAAAGCATTTTTGGAAGTAAACCAAATGGCATACCTTGCGACATCAATGATGGTTCATGAAAAATCAATCAAATGAAGATGAGACATGTTAAACAACAAACAGTTAAAGCTTTTAGGCGCCGACTGAAGGTCTACCTCAACGGCTTGGTTAGAGGGCGCTGCAGTCCCAAAAACACAAAAGGAAGCCTAAGCTTCCTTTTGTAAATTTGAGCACCAACGCGTGCTTATGCGCTGGCATTTTTCTCGGCTTGAATGCGCATATAAATTTCTTCACGGTGAACCGAAACTTCTTTCGGTGCATTAACACCGATACGTACTTGGTTTCCTTTCACACCCAATACGGTCACAGTCACTTCATCCCCAATCATCAAGGTTTCGCCTACACGACGAGTCAAAATTAGCATTTATATCTCCTTAAATTCGATTTCTTATTCTTTAGCGACTTAACAGACTATTATTTTCAATTATTCAGCCTATAGACTAGCCTGTTTAAGTCGCAGAGTCATTATTATTGGTCGAGCTTGTAGGCGCTATGCAACGCACGCACGCCCAGTTCCAAATATTTTTCATCAACCACTACCGATACTTTGATTTCAGAAGTTGAAATAAGTTGCATATTTATTCCTTCTGCACCAAAAGTCTCAAACATAGTTTTAGCGACACCGGGGTGGTTCATCATGCCAACGCCAACAATAGATATTTTTGCTAAAGAATCTTTACCTTGGACTGCTCGGGCACCCAATTTTTCGCAAGTTTGCTCTAGTAAGACTTTGGCGCGTTTATAATCATTACGATGTACCGTAAAAGTAAAGTCAGCTGTACCATCGCCCATTGAGTTTTGAATAATCATATCCACATCAATGTTCGCTTCCCCAATCGGAGTCAAAATTGCCGCTGCCACCGCAGGTTTATCTGGCACACCCAAAATCGTTAAGCTCGCTTCATCCCGATTAAAGGCAATACCAGAAATGACCGGTGATTCCATTTTATTTCCCTCATAGCTAATTAGAGTGCCATTACCTTCTGCAAAACTGGATAATACTCGCAGTGGCACATTATATTTCCCGGCAAATTCCACTGCACGAATTTGCAGAACCTTCGCTCCCAAGCTAGCCATTTCAAGCATTTCTTCAAAAGTAATACTCTCTAAACGGCGCGCCTTAGGCTCAACCCGCGGATCAGTGGTGTATACACCATCCACATCGGTGTAGATCTGGCACTCATCGGCCTTCAGCGCGGCTGCAATGGCAACAGCAGTGGTGTCTGAACCACCACGACCAAGCGTAGTAATATAGTTATCTGGGCTACGCCCCTGAAACCCAGCAATCACCACAACTTTATTCTTCGTTAAGTGAGCCTTGATGTTTTGATCGTCAATGCTAGTAATACGCGCTTTACCATGCGCATTATCAGTATGCATTTGGATCTGATCTCCCGTCATCGAAATCGCATCACAGCCCTTCTTCTGTAAAGCAATACTCAACAAGGCTATTGTCACCTGCTCACCAGTTGATACCAGAACATCCTTTTCACGCTCACTGGCGTTTTCATCGATTTGATTCGCTAAGCCCAACAAGCGATTGGTTTCACCAGACATCGCTGAAAGCACCACAACTAAATCGTCACCCGCTTGTTTATGCTTAATCACTCGGTCAGCCACGGCTTCGATACGCTCTATCGTACCCACCGATGTACCGCCATATTTTTGAACAATTAGTGCCACTTGCTTTCCTTCTTTCTTAACACTGAATGTTGATATGTTTAAAGCTTTTCGCCTAGCCACTGTTTCACTTGTGCCAGCGCATTTGCTATACCATCGGGATTATTACCACCAGCTTGTGCCATATCAGGTCGACCGCCGCCTTTACCGCCAACGCATTGGGCTGCAATATTAACCATTTCACCCGCTTTAACACGGCTTGTTAAATCTTTAGTGACGCCAGCAATTAGACTGACTTTACCGTCGCTTACCGTGCCCAAGAGTACCACGCCACTTTCCAATTTAACTTTCAACTCGTCTACGATGCTGCGCAAGGCTTTGCCTTCAACACCATCGAGGAAGGCAATTAATACTTTCACACCGTTAATCGTTTGTACTTGATCTGCCACATCGTTACTGGCGACACTGGCCAATTTGTCTTTCAATTGGGAGATTTCTTTTTCCAACATCTTGTTTCGGTCAACCAGCTGCATCACTTTTTCACCGATGGTGAATTGATCACCTTTGACCAAGTTAGCTGCCGTTTGAACTTCTTCGGTTAATCGATGGATCAGATCAATCGCAAATTGCCCGGTAACGGCTTCGATACGACGGACGCCAGCTGCAATCCCTGATTCGCTAGTCACTTTGAAAAAGCCAATATCACCAGTATGATTTACATGGGTACCACCACAAAGCTCTGTAGAGAAGTCACCCATGCTCACCACCCGCACGTCATCATCATATTTTTCACCAAATAGCGCCATTGCACCGGCTTGTTTGGCTTCTTCCAAGTTCATCACCTTGGTGAGTACTGGTAGGTTACGGCGAATTTGTTGATTGACTAAATGTTCGATCTGACTAATCGACTTCATCGAAATCGCTTCAAAATGAGAGAAATCAAAGCGTAAACGTTGCGCTTCAACTAACGAACCTTTTTGCGATACATGCTCGCCAAGTGTTTGTCGTAAAGCTGCATGTAATAAATGAGTCACCGAGTGATTAAGTGCCGTGTTCCAGCGGCGACGTGAATCTACTTTGGCCCTTAGTTGCTGCTGGGCAAGACTAGCCCCTTGAACATATCCCTTATGTAGAAAGGCTTTTCCTAACTTAATGGTGTCTTCAACGACAAAGCTACCGCCGTCAAATTGAAGCTCACCAGCATCCCCAGCCTGACCGCCAGATTCAGCATAAAATGGCGTTTTATCAAGCACTAAAATGCCATGATCACCATTCTCTAACACCGACTGTTCCTCACCTTCTTTAAACATTGCAACAATGTTTACCTCGGCTTCTAGATGTTGATAACCTAAAAACTCGGTTTCGGCGTTAATTTGCAGATTATCGTTGTAGTCCGTATCGAAATGACTCGCTTTTTTAGCGCGTTCTCGTTGCGCTTGCATTGCTGCGGTAAACTCAGCCTCATCGACACTAAGCTCACGCTCTCGAGCGATATCGGCAGTTAAGTCCGCAGGGAATCCATAGGTATCATAGAGTTTAAAAACTAACTCACCCGGGATAACGGAGCCCTCTAAGCCCTGAAGCGCCTCATCTAAAATCATTAAGCCGCGATCTAAAGTCTTAGCAAATTGCTCTTCTTCTTGACGTAAGACTCGCTCAATAACAGGCTGCTGCTTGGCCAATTCTGGGTATGCATCCCCCATTTCGGTAATTAAGGCCGCTAACAGTTGATAAAAGAAACCTTCTTGCGCACCAAGCTTATTCCCGTGACGCACAGCTCGACGAATAATTCGACGCAATACATAGCCGCGGCCTTCATTAGCGGGCATAACACCGTCGGCAATCAAGAACCCACATGCTCGAATATGATCAGCAATGACCCGTAACGATTTATTTTCTAAATCATTGGTACCGATGATTTTTGCAGCTGCTGCAATCAAGTTTTGGAAAATATCAATTTCGTAGTTGGAGTGGACCCCTTGTAAAATCGCAGAGATCCGCTCAAGGCCCATGCCGGTATCAACGGATGGGTTTGGTAAAGGCTCCATATGCCCGTTAGCTTGGCGGTTAAACTGCATGAATACGACGTTCCATATCTCGATGAAACGATCTCCATCTTCTTCAGGGGATCCCGGAGGGCCACCCCAAATATGCTCGCCATGATCATAGAAAATTTCGGTACAAGGACCACAGGGTCCTGTGTCACCCATTTGCCAAAAGTTATCAGACTCAAACTTTTTCTCTGGTGACTTGTCACCAATACGAATAATCCGATCTTGTGGTACACCGATTTTATCGGCCCATATATTAAAAGCTTCATCATCCGAGTGATAAACCGTCACCAACAACTTTTCTTTAGGTAACTTAACCACTTCGGTTAAAAACTCCCATGCGTAAGCAATTGCATCTTCTTTGAAGTAATCACCAAAACTGAAGTTGCCTAGCATTTCGAAAAAAGTGTGGTGACGTGCAGTATAGCCAACATTTTCTAAATCATTGTGCTTACCGCCCGCCCGAACACAACGCTGTGAGGTTGTCGCTCGGGTATAACTACGCTTGTCAATTCCGAGAAATACATCTTTAAATTGATTCATACCCGCGTTAGTAAATAGTAAGGTTGGGTCGTCATGTGGCACTAACGAACCACTTGCCACAACTTGGTGATTTTTGCTGTTAAAGAAGCTTAAAAACGCTTCTCTTACTTCAGCTGAAGTCATCTTCATGAAACTCTTTCCTGGGGGTTTGTAGCAACTCGACTTAGTGGTAAAGCTAGTATTACTCGTCGACAAGCGCTGAAAAAAATGAAACTCAAATTAATCGCGACAATATAGCACGCAGACCTTTATAGGCAAAGTGTTCGACACTTATTGCTGCTGCTCGCTAAACAAAAGATTGATCAGTTCAAAATCGAAGCCACGACGATATAGGTAAGCGCTGCATTTTTGCTGTAAAAGTCGTTCGGAGGGGAAGCCTTGACTGAATTTACGTGCAAACAGCTGCTGAAGGGCTTGATACCAATCCCATTCAGGAAGCGCTAACACTTCTGTGACAATCGCCTTATCGATTCCTTTACTGAGCAAGTATTGATAGAGGTAATTACGTCCATAACCTTTAGCAAGGCGGGAGCGAGTTAATTGCATCGCATAATTAATATCATCCAACCAAGCATTCTGCTCAGCATAGTCAATGGCGTCAGCGATATCCGAGGGTGAATAACCCTTTTGTTGCAGTTTTTGCGATAATTGACGGCGACTATAGGCGCGTCGAGAAAGTAAATTGATGGCTGAGTTTAAAGCGCTACGCTGGTTCATCATTAATAAAAAGGAGCCTTACGGCTCCTCTAGATTGGCTTACGCTTCGCTATCGACTGGCAAGTCTTCAACGTTTACCGGCTCTTCCGCAACCACGGGATTAAGAAGGTTATTACGAATGGTCAATTCAATTTCTTGAGCGATTTCTGGATGCTCTTTTAAGTAATTTGAGGCATTCGCCTTACCTTGACCAATTTTTTTACCTTTATAAGAGAACCAAGCACCAGCTTTATCAACTAGTTTTTCAGCCACTCCAAGGTCAATTAATTCACCGTAGCGATTAAAACCTTCACCATACAAAATCTGAAACTCGGCCTGCTTGAACGGAGCCGCTATTTTATTTTTAACAACTTTAACGCGCGTTTCGTTACCAACAATTTCATCACCGCTTTTCACTGCACCGATACGACGAATATCTAAACGAACCGAAGCATAAAACTTCAAGGCATTACCACCCGAAGTGGTTTCAGGGTTACCAAACATCACGCCAATCTTCATCCGGATTTGGTTGATAAAGATACACATACAGTTGGTTTGTTTCAAAGTACCCGTTAACTTACGTAAAGCTTGAGACATTAAGCGTGCTTGCAAGCCAACGTGGCTATCACCCATATCGCCTTCAATTTCGGCTTTTGGTGTCAGTGCGGCCACTGAGTCAATCACTATCATATCAACCGCGCCAGAACGGGCCAACATATCAGTGATTTCTAAGGCTTGCTCACCCGTATCAGGTTGAGAGATAAGTAGCTCATCAACATCGACGCCTAACTTTTTAGCATAGATAGGATCCAGAGCATGCTCAGCATCGACAAAAGCACAAACCTTACCGGCTTTTTGCGCCTGCGCAATGGCTTCTAGTGTTAAGGTTGTTTTACCAGAACTTTCAGGGCCATAGATCTCAATCACCCGGCCCATAGGTAAGCCACCAGCGCCTAAAGCGATATCCAAAGATAACGAACCGGTAGAAACCGTTTCAATATCCATAGTACGGTTATCGCCAAGTTTCATAATTGAACCTTTGCCAAATTGTTTTTCAATTTGACCTAAGGCCGCAGCCAGTGCCTTTTGTTTATTTTGATCCATATCGCCCTCATCAGGTGCTTTAAACAATCTTATTGTCCAGTAGTATACTGTTTATTCATACAGCATCAAGTTTATTCCACTATAAATTAGTAAAAGAGTTTTGCCTAATCCAGCCACAACTTTTATCCTTGCAGCTTCATTTAGCCAGTTCACTATGCAGTTCGATGACCGAAATGACCGATATCAATCTAGAAAAACATACACCGATGATGCGCCAATACCTTAGCTTAAAGGCACAGCACCCCGAAATTTTACTATTTTATCGGATGGGTGACTTCTATGAATTGTTCTATGAAGATGCCAAGCGTGCTTCTGAATTGATGGATATTTCCTTAACCAAACGAGGACAATCTGCGGGCAACCCAATACCAATGGCCGGGATCCCCTATCATGCCGTAGAAACGTACTTATCCCGTCTGGTGCAACTCGGTGAATCGGTCGCGATATGCGAACAGATCGGCGACCCGGCAACCAGTAAAGGTCCAGTAGAACGTAAAGTGGTTCGCATCATCACACCAGGCACAGTCAGCGATGAGGCTTTATTAGAAGAAAAGCAAGAAAACCTATTGGTAAGCGTTGTAAATCAACAGCTGCAGATTGGACTCGCCTATTTAGATATTGCCAGCGGCCGGTTTGTGATTAATCAATTCAGCGGTGAACAACAGCTTCAAGCTGAGTTGCAAAGACTTAAGCCCTCTGAGCTACTATACCCCGATAACTTTGAGTTTGTAGAGATCTTACAAGCGAATAAAGGCCTACGTCGGCGCGGAGAGTGGGAGTACGATCTTGCCAGCGCACAAAAAATATTAAACCTACAATTTGGTACCCGTCACCTAGATGGTTTTGGCGTTAGTGAATACCCATTAGCGATAGCTGCCGCAGGTTGCTTAATGCAATATGTTCAAGATACACAACGCACCGCCTTACCGCATATCAATACGATCATCATCGAAAAGCAAAATCAATTTATTCAACTCGATGCTGCTAGTCGTAAGAACCTTGAACTCACCCGTAATTTGTCTGGCGGGCAAGAGCACACCCTCAGCGCAGTATTAGACCGCAGCGCAACCGCAATGGGGAGTCGGCTGCTAAATCGTTGGCTGCATCAGCCCTTAAGAGATCAGGCTCAAGTCCGTGTGCGTCAAGATTGCATCGCCGAATTAATCCAAGCAGATTTATACGGACAACTACAAACTCAGCTCAAAGCAATTGGAGATATTGAGCGAATTTTAGCGCGTTTGGCGCTGCGCTCAGCGAGGCCTCGAGATCTGGCCAGACTTCGCAATGCATTTAATATCTTGCCCGAATTACAAAGCAACTTACAACAAACTGTCGCTTTAGCACCATTGGCTAAAGACATTGCTGATTTTCCAGAACTACTGGAACTATTACAGCGAGCGCTGATCGATAATCCGCCAGTGTTAATTCGTGACGGTGGGGTAATAGCCGCAGGCTATAATCAGGAGCTTGATGAATGGCGAGATCTAAGTGACGGCGCCAATGACTACCTTCGTCAAATTGAACAACGAGAGCGAGAGCAAACCGGGATTGCCAACTTAAAAATCGGTTATAACCGAGTACACGGCTTCTATATTGAAGTCAGTCGCCTATATGCAGACCAAGTACCGGAGCACTATATTCGTCGTCAAACTTTGAAGAATATGGAGCGTTACATTATTGCCGAACTCAAAGAGCATGAAGAAAAAGTACTCTCCAGCCAAGGCAAAGCACTTGCTCTTGAAAAACAATTATATGACCAATTATTAGATCTACTGCTACCAAAAATCAGTGAATTACAGCGTAGTGCCCAAGCTTTGGCACAGTTGGATGTTCTTAGCTGCCTCGCTGAACGCGCCGAGTATTTAAACTACGTTCGCCCTAGTTTTGTCCAACAAGCTTGTATCAACATTCAAGGTGGGCGCCATCCAGTCGTTGAACAAGTTAACGAAACGCCATTTATTGCTAATCCCGTCCAACTTAATCCGCAACGTAAATTATTGATTGTGACTGGCCCTAACATGGGCGGGAAATCAACCTATATGCGACAAACCGCACTGATTAGTTTAATGGCCTATATTGGTAGCTATGTACCCGCGGATAGTGTCGAAATCGGCCCTATAGACCGAATTTTCACTCGAATTGGCGCATCTGATGACTTAGCGAGTGGGCGTTCTACATTTATGGTTGAAATGACCGAAACCGCTAATATTTTACACAATGCGACCCCCCATAGTCTGGTCCTCATGGATGAGATTGGTCGCGGAACTAGCACTTATGATGGAATGTCCTTAGCATGGGCTGTTGCCGAACAACTCGCCAACATAAGCTCTTTAACTTTATTCGCGACCCATTACTTCGAACTCACTCAATTACCGAAGCTCATCGACGCAGTCGCCAATGTTCACTTAGACGCTGTAGAGCATCATGACACCATTGCATTCATGCATCAGGTTCAAGAAGGTGCAGCCAGCAAAAGCTTTGGTTTACAAGTTGCTGCCTTGGCAGGGATCCCCCAATCGGTGATCTCAAAGGCCAAAATAAAGCTAACACAACTGGAAGCATCAGTGCCACACGATAGTCCGGCTCAGCCACAAGACCAAGCATTTGAACAGCAACTGAACATTGAGCTTCCCCTCCCCCAACAACATCCAGTCATTGAGCAACTTAAAATGCTAGATCCCAATGAACTGTCACCACGAGCGGCCCTAGACTTGCTCTTTATGCTCAAGCAACAAACGAGTCACTAATCTTTAGTGCTCAAATAAAACTCAATCAAAAAAGGAAGCCGAAGCTTCCTTTTTTATTCAAACGATAAAATATTAGACTTTAAATAAAGCGTCTATAGACAAATTTTGTAATGACAAAATATCCCGTAAACGACGCAATGCCTCCACCTGAATTTGTCGAACCCGTTCCCGGGTAAGGCCAATTTCGCGTCCTACATCTTCTAAAGTCGATGCTTCATAGCCGAGTAAGCCAAAACGGCGCGCCAATACTTCACGCTGTTTACTATTCAGTTCACCTAACCAGCCAACAATGCTATTTTTCATATCATCGTCTTGGGTTCGATGCTCTGGACCGTGATCATTTTCATCAGAAATGATATCGAGCAAGGCTTTATCGTTATCTCCGCCAATTGGTGTATCCACAGAGCTAATACGTTCGTTCAAACGCAGCATCTTAGTCACATCTTCAACGGGACGGTCGAGAGTCTCGGCAATTTCTTCTGCGGTTGGTTCATGATCTAAACGATGAGCTAACTCACGTGCTGTACGTAAATAAACATTCAGTTCTTTTACCACGTGAATCGGCAAACGAATGGTACGAGTTTGATTCATGATGGCACGTTCAATGGTTTGACGGATCCACCAAGTTGCGTAAGTCGAGAAACGAAACCCGCGTTCCGGATCAAACTTTTCTACCGCTCGAATCAATCCCAGATTACCCTCTTCAATCAAGTCTAATAACGCTAAACCACGGTTATTATAACGGCGAGCAATTTTAACCACTAAACGTAAGTTACTTTCGATCATTCGTTTACGAGCGGCCTCATCACCACGCAGCGCTCGTCGTGCGTATAAAACTTCTTCCTCTGCAGTTAATAGTGGAGAGAAACCAATTTCACCAAGATAGAGCTGAGTCGCATCTAAACTCTTGGAGACATCGGCTTGCATGATGTCATCTTTTTCAGCGGTACGTTCAACCTTAGTATTACCTGTCGTTGAAACACTTTTTAGTTTTACAGCAGTTTTTGCTTGAGTCATAGCATAGCCTCCCTGAACAGACCTGATTGCTAATTATTATTGTGTGCAATCTAGGCTAGAGTGTCGGTAGAAACCTTGTTGGATCGACCGACTTTCCTTTGAAACGGATCTCAAAATGTAATCGCGTATCAGTTGTCCCTGTATCCCCCATATCAGCGATATGTTGTCCTACTACTACTTGCTGTTTTTCCTTCACTCTTAAACGACTGTTATGTGCATAAGCACTTAAGTAATCGTCATCGTGTTTTATAATTATAAGTTTTCCATAACCTCTTAACGCGCTCCCTGCATAAACCACTTTGCCTGACGCTGACGCTACTACTTTCTGACCTTGCTTGCCACCAATATCGAGTCCCTTATTACCATTGGCTTTAGTTGAGAAGCCTTTGATAATTCTACCCTTTGTAGGCCAAACCCAGCCTTTAGCAGCTTTCGTTGGAGCCTTGGTTACACGCTTGGTCGAGTTTTTAGCGTATGCCTTTGTTGACGTTGATTCAAGTTTTTTTGACGATTCATTAACATATTTGACTTGCGCTTGCGCTGTTTTATGCTTGCTTGGTTTAGCCTTACCGGACTTAACTCCGTTAGATTTCAATTTAATAGTTTGACCTACAAAGATTGTATACGGAGCTGAGATATTGTTTCTTTTTGCTAAAACTTTGGGGTCAAGCCCAGCTCGCCATGCAATGGAGTAAAGAGTCTCTCCTTGCTTAACGGTATAGCGAGTAGAATTTAAGACCCCATGATTATCAGCATTGTAAATTCCAGCATCACTCACTGGCGCTGGCGCGCCCTCTCGACTACAGCCAAATAACAGGCTAAGCGAAATGAAGAAAATGAGATACTGCAATGTTTTCATCTAATTAACGTAATAGTAAATAGGCAACCACTGCTAACACAATAACCAACCAACCCAATAATTCAACGTATTTCCGCAGTTGTTCTTCCATTCTCTTGCCGCCCCACTTCATCAGCCCGGCCACCAAATAGAAGCGCATCCCACGGCCAATGAATGAAATAAGTAAGAATGGAACGAAAGCCATATTCAATATACCAGCTGTTAAAGTAAATACTTTATAGGGGATTGGCGTAAAACTAGCGACAAACACCACCAATACTCCCCAATGCTCAAACCAACGAAAAGCAACCTCCATTTTATCTTGGTAACCGACTGACTTCACCAACGGAGCGACCAGTGGTTCATAGAAAAACTGCCCTAAGCCGTAACCCAAAGCGGCTCCGAGTACTGAAAAGATAGTGGCCAATAAGGCAAAGCGCCAAGCCCTGTATGGTTGCGACAATGCCATCGGTGCTAACATCACATCCACCGGGATTGGCCAGAAAACTGATTCGATAAAGCTCATGCTACAAAGATAGCGAACTGCATGTTTATGCTCTGACCACAACATCACTCGGTCATATAAATGACTAAATATCTTCACGCTAATTCACCATTCACAAGAGGGACAAAACGTACTGGCTCTAAACAGCGCTCGCTGTAACCCTGTACCTGTTTTTCGATCAACAATAAAGTTTGCTGTTGCTGTTGCGCGCCAACTGGAATAATCATCCGCCCACCAACATTTAACTGCTCCACCAGTGCTTGTGGCACCTCGGTTGCTGCGGCCGTCACCAGAATCGCATCAAAAGGCCCCTTACTTGCCCACCCCAGCCAGCCATCACCATGCTTTGTCGCTACATTATGTAAATCGAGTAGTTTGAGACGACGCTTAGCTTGAAACTGTAAAGTTTTGATCCGTTCTACCGAATAAACTTGCTCAACCAGAGCCGCTAATACCGCGGTTTGATAGCCCGAGCCGGTCCCGATTTCCAATACTTTTTTCGGCTTTGCTTCTAGCAACAACTCGGTCATTTTCGCCACGATGTAAGGCTGAGATAAAGTTTGCCCTTGACCAATTGGTAAAGCGGTATTGTCCCAAGCTTGATGAGCTAAAGCTTCATCGATAAAATACTGACGAGGGAGTTTGGCGATGGCGCTAAGTACCTCGCGATTACTAATGCCGTGTTGGCGCAGTTGATTCACTAACTTCAAACTATGAGGGCTTTCGCCAAATTGCATTACAGTGCCTCCCAATCCTTGATCCACATATCGAGTGAGTCCAAATATGCGTGTGCCGTCATGTCGATGGTAAGTGGGGTTATCGATACATAGCCTGCCGCAATGGCGGCAAAGTCGGTTCCCTCACCAGCATCCTGCATGGCTCCCGGAGGACCTAACCAATATATATCGTGCCCTCGCGGATCTTGTTGTTTAACCATCATTTCTGCACGGTGACGACTTCCTAAACGAGTTACTTTTATGCCCTTTATTTGACTTAAAGGCAAATCAGGAACATTAACATTTAAAATTTGATTACTGGGTAAACTCTGTTGACGGAGTTGTTTGACCAATTTCAAGCTGATTGCTGCAGCGCTCTCATAGTGCTTTCCTTCGCTACCAACCAATGAGACCGCAATGGCAGGCAAACCTAAATTGCGACCTTCCATGGCTGCCGCGACAGTCCCCGAATACAATACATCATCGCCCAGATTTGCACCTTCATTTATCCCTGATACCACGAGCTCAGGCAACTCATCAACCAGCTCATTGATCGCGAAGTGCACACAATCGGTCGGCGTTCCTTTTACCGAAATAATATTATTTTCCAGCTCAACGATCCGTAAAGGATTTTCTAAGGTCAATGAGTTACTAGCACCACTGCAATTTCGATCTGGGGCAACCATCATCACTGGAGCGATACTTTGTAAGGCCTCTGCTAAACAGTGGATCCCTGGAGCATATACACCATCATCATTACTCACTAATATGGTCATTATCATCGCCCTCGCAATTAACAATTTCTCGAAGAATACTTGTAGCGTAATTCCCCGCCGTTAAAAAAAAGCTCAGAACTAAATCGTTACCTTCAGCATGATAATTAAATTCTTTAGGCCGTAATGCTATAGCGCGACGTTCCATTTTCAAGCCAGCTTCAGCCAAACCCGCCACAATGTCTGGGTAGGCGGCAAGCACCGCACTTTCAAATGCCAAAGCCTTATCTAAAGATACCAGCTCCCCTTTGCCAACCATGGGCGCCGATAACTCTATTTCCCCTTGCTGAAAACGCTCTACGATGCTTGACTCTGCTTGCTCAGCCACAAAATAAGCATTGCTCGTAGCAAACTTCATCACATCGCCATCGAGTATTTGATTAAATAACTGCTGCTCAATGCGTTGGCTAATCGCATGATTAAACACTAAACTGCGCGCCGCTGATAAATACATACTGCGTTTTTCACGGTTTTTAATCCGTTTGCCTGTAAACATCGCCAAAGCATTATCAATATTCCCTGCTCCCCGGCCGAAGCGCTGTGAGCCAAAATAATTTGGAACGCCCATCTTTGAGACTAACTTAGCCCGGGCCATAGCTTGCTCGATGTCGGAAACATCACGCAGACGGATCACAAAGTTATTCCCCGACAAAGCCCCCCGTTTCAGCTTACGATTATGACGAGCAATCGCGATAACTTTCACGCCCGAGCCCAAATCTTCGGCCAACTCAATATTGGATTTTCCAGGCAATTGGATACTAAACCATTGACGGGTAACCGCATGACGGTCCTTTAAACCCGCGTAGCTCACGTCTTTAGGGCTTACTTGGCAAGCTTCCGCGAGCATCTTGGCAACCCAAGCGGTGTTCTCTCCTGTTTTTTCGATTTGAACCAACATGTGCTCGCCATCACCGCTAAATTCAAACGGCAGCACCTCATCAACCCGAAAATCGACGGCTTGTTGCTTTAACAAACCAGTGCCAGTAGGTTGGCCATGCAGAAAATTAAACTCAGAGATAACTTGTGAATAATTGCTCACTTAACAAGCCTCCAATAACACAACTGCATGACTAGAAATCCCTTCTTTTCGCCCTTCAAAACCGAGCTTTTCAGTAGTGGTGGCTTTTACATTCACGCGGTCAATATCCACATTTAGATCCTCGGCAATGTTTTGACGCATCATTTCAATGTGAGGCGCCATCTTAGGCGCTTGTGCAACAATTGTTAGGTCAAGATTACCGAGTTTATAAGCGCGCTGGCTCACCTCCGCCATCACTTGACGCAGTAAAATACGCGAGTCAATCCCTGCATAAGCGGGGTCATTATCGGGGAAATGATGGCCAATATCACCTAAGGCTAAAGCACCCAGTAATGCGTCGCAGAGAGCATGCAAAGCAACATCACCATCAGAGTGGGCGACAAAACCCTGTGGATAAGGAATGGCAACACCTGCAACCATCAATGGTCCTGGTCCACCAAATTTATGTACATCAAAGCCGTGCCCAATGCGGATGCTCACGCGGTTTCCTCTTTATTAAGTTGTTGACTGACATACCACTCGGCTAACGCTAAATCTTCAGGGCAAGTCACTTTTATATTATCGCTTCGACCAACCACAATGCTCACCGACTGACCCGCCCATTCCATGGCCGAAGCTTCATCAGTAATCTGAACCCCAGCTTTTAAGGCTTGAGAGAGACATTGTTTTAATGGCGCGACTTGAAACATTTGTGGCGTTAATGCATGCCAAAGCTGCTCCCTGGAAACGGTATGCTCAACTTTACCTGAAGCGGCGCGTTTCATGGTATCGCGTACTGGAGTGGCTAAAATAGCGCCATCGGCGTGTAACTCTACATGGCGAATTAACTTGCTAATATCTTGATGAGTAATACATGGCCGAGCGGCATCGTGTACCAAAACCCAAGCATTCTCATCGATAGCCCCCAGCCCAGCCAATACCGAATCGGCTCTTTCTTCTCCACCAAACACCGTTAAAACCTTATCAGAAGCGGCTATAGCTAAGTGCTTAAACCATTGGTCCTCGGGGTGCAACACCACGACCACCCGCGCAATATCGGGGTGAGAAAGGAAAACACCAAGTGTGGTTTCTAAGATTGTTTGCTGACCAATCTTTAAGTATTGCTTGGGAATATCCGCCTGCATTCGCGAACCAATTCCCGCGGCAGGAAGCAATGCAATATATTGCTTCGATATAAAGTTCATCAATAGTAACTACTCAATGGCTGCGATTAGTTCCGTTCGGGGGAAGGAATGATTCGATAAAAGGTTTCACCTTGTTTTATCAGACCGAGTTCGTTTCGAGCGTGTTCCTCAACGGCATCTAAACCATTACGCAAATCCGCAATCTCCGCCTGCAATACAACGTTACGTTGGCTCAACTCCTGATTAGCGAGTAGCTGTTTCGAAACTTGTTCTCGCAAGCCGAAATAATCGTTAAGCGAATTTTTCCCAAACCATAGTTGGTACTGTAATAACATAACGAGCAGTATGAGCAGAATTTTAAACGAACGCATGATTCCTCCGTGAGCTAGATAATCCCATAAAGCCGATTGTTACTCCACTCTTAGTGCGTTGATTTAGCCAATTCAATGGCAAAAAAATCCCTAGTCGTAATTGCGACTAGGGATCCATGGAGGTTCGAGTCAACATTCATATAAAAAAATCCCCGCCTAAGCGAGGATTTTATAATCAAAGTAGCATATTAAGCTTAACCGAAGTTAAGCCTTAATATTACTGACCTTTAACTTCTTTAAGACCATTGTAAGGCGCTTTTGAACCTAGTGCTTCTTCGATTCGTAGCAATTGCTTGCCCGTAGTTAACAAAGAGTAGCAACACGCTCAGAACGGCTCGCCGCTCTTCCACTTTAGCCTCGCCATCAACATTCATTAAAAAAATCCCCGCCTAAGCGAGGATTTTATAATCAAAGTAGCATATTAAGCTTAACCGAGTTAAGCCTTAATATTACTGACCTTTAACTTCTTTAAGACCATTGTAAGGTGCTTTTGAACCTAGTGCTTCTTCGATTCGTAGCAATTGGTTGTATTTAGCAACCCGATCAGAACGGCTCAATGAACCTGTTTTGATTTGGCCAGCAGCAGTACCAACCGCTAGATCAGCGATAGTTGCATCTTCAGTTTCGCCTGAACGGTGAGAGATAACGGCAGTGAAACCAGCATCTTTCGCCATTTTAATAGCAGCCAAAGTTTCGCTTAAAGAACCGATTTGGTTGAATTTAATCAGGATAGAGTTAGCAATACCATTGTCGATACCACGCTTAAGGATCTTAGTGTTAGTTACGAACAAATCGTCACCAACCAATTGGATTTTGTCGCCCAAAAGTTTAGTTTGGTGTGCAAAACCATCCCAATCAGACTCGTCAAGACCGTCTTCAATCGATACGATTGGGTACTGTTCAGTCAAATCTTTAAGGAAGAAGTTGAACTCTTCAGAAGTGAATTTTTTACCTTCGCCTTTAAGGTCGTAGATATTAGCTTCTTTGTCGTAGAACTCAGATGCAGCACAATCCATCGCTAGAGTGATGTCTTTACCTAGTTCGTAACCTGCATTTGCAACCGCAACTTTAATTGCTGCAAGTGCCGCTTCGTTTGAAGCCAAGTTAGGCGCAAAACCACCTTCATCACCAACTGCAGTTGAGTGACCATCAGCTTTAAGTACTTTAGCAAGGCTATGGAATACTTCAGCGCCCATACGTAGGCCTTCACGGAAGTTTGCAGCACCAACGGGTTGAATCATAAATTCTTGGATGTCTACGCTGTTATCTGCATGCTCACCACCATTGATGATGTTCATCATTGGAAGAGGCATAGAGTAAACACCAGGAGTACCATTTAAGTCAGCGATGTGAGCGTATAGTGGTACTTTTTTAGAAGCTGCTGCAGCTTTAGCAGCCGCTAAAGAAACCGCTAGAATAGCGTTTGCGCCAAACTTAGCTTTGTTTTCGGTACCATCAAGATCGATCATGATTTGGTCAAGCTCAGCTTGAGCCAAAGCATCTTTACCAACTAATGCTTCAGCAATTGGGCCGTTTACAGCAGCAACAGCTTTTAATACACCTTTGCCTAAGTAACGAGCTTTATCGCCATCACGCAATTCTAGGGCTTCACGAGAACCAGTTGAAGCACCAGAAGGCGCAGCAGCCATACCGAAAGAACCATCAGCTAGATGAACTTCAGCTTCTACAGTAGGGTTACCGCGTGAATCCATGATTTCGCGACCAAGTACTTTTACGATATTAGACATTACTAATTTCCTCTATAAGTTAATAAACTACAAACTTTCTAAAAATCTCTACTCGCTAGTAGATACTAGCGAGCTTTATTAAATTCGCCAGCGGCTTTCACAAACCCGGCAAATAATGGGTGTCCATCACGCGGGGTAGATGTAAATTCAGGGTGAAACTGTGAAGCAACAAACCAAGGATGAGCAGGGTTTTCGATGATTTCCACTAGTTTCTTGTCTGCCGACAAGCCGGTCACTTTTAGACCTTTTTTGGTGATCTTTGGCAACAAAGTATTATTCACCTCATAACGATGGCGATGACGTTCATAAATTTCTAAACTACCGTACAACTCTGCAACTTTAGAGCCCTTAGTTAAATGGCAAAGCTGAGAGCCAAGGCGCATTGTGCCACCTAAATCTGAATCAATATTCCGCGTTTCTCGTTTGCCATCTTCGTCGATCCACTCGGTAATAAGCCCAACCACGGGTGCCGATGATTCCGCATTAAACTCGGTAGAATGGGCATCTGTCAAGCCAACCACATTCCGCGCGTATTCAATTAAAGCGACTTGCATCCCCAAACAAATACCAAGGTAAGGTACGTTGTTTTCACGAGCATATTGCGCAGCTAAAATCTTACCTTCTACACCACGCTCACCAAAGCCACCAGGCACTAAAATAGCATCCAAGTCTTTAAGGACCTCAGGTCCTTTTACTTCTAGATCTTGAGAGTCGACATATTGAATCTTCACACTCAAGCGATTCTTAAGGCCGGCATGTTTCAAGGCCTCATTCACCGACTTATAGGCATCAGGTAATTCAACATATTTGCCAATCATGCCAATCACAATCTCATTCGTTGGATTCGCTTCTTCGTAAATGACTTGTTCCCATTCACTTAAGTCGGCTTCAGGACATTCAATACCAAAGCGATTGGTGACCAATGCATCTAAGCCCTGAGACTTCAGCAAAGCGGGAATTTTGTAAATACTGTCGACATCTTTCAGCGAGATAACTGCGCGATCGGGTACATTAGTGAACAAAGCGATTTTGGCGCGTTCATTAGCTGGAATCGCTCGGTCACTCCGGCAAATCAAAATATCGGGTTGAATACCGATAGAACGGAGTTCTTTCACTGAGTGTTGAGTCGGCTTCGTTTTTACTTCACCAGCCGCCCCCAAATAAGGCACTAAGGTCAAATGCATATACATCGCGCGTTCACGACCAATTTCAGTGCCTAACTGACGAATTGCTTCTAAAAACGGTTGTGACTCAATATCGCCCACCGTTCCACCAATTTCCACAATAGCAACATCAACACCTTCACCGCCCGCGACAATCCGTTCTTTAATCGCATTGGTAATATGTGGAATGACTTGGATGGTAGCACCTAGATAGTCGCCACGACGCTCTTTACGCAGCACGTCTTCATAGACGCGTCCCGTCGTGAAATTATTACGCTTAGTCATCTTGGTACGAATAAAGCGCTCATAATGACCTAAATCTAGATCGGTTTCGGCACCGTCTTCAGTCACAAATACTTCGCCGTGCTGGATCGGACTCATAGTACCGGGATCTACATTGATGTATGGGTCAAGCTTCATAATGGTCACTTTAAGACCACGAGCTTCTAAAATGGCAGCCAGCGATGCAGCGGCAATACCTTTACCCAAAGAGGACACTACGCCTCCGGTGACGAAAATGTATTTTGTTGTCATGTCGAACCTGAGAAGTTGGATGTGTTAAGGGCGTATCTGCGATACTTGGACGGGGGCATAGTATAGCAAAGCCTCTTTAACACCACAATCGATGTCACTCTATCAAGACTAAGTTTTAGTGTATTTGTTGTAAATCAATTTTTGTAATTTTCTTTCACTTTATCCCACAAGGCATCCATCTCTTGCAGGCTCATGCTGTCAAGTTGCCGCCCTTGGTTTCTTGCCAAAGCCTCTACACCACGAAATCTTCGACTAAATTTATGATTCGCTTGGCGTAACAGCGCTTCAGCATCAAAATCGCAAACCCGTGCCAAATTTACGCAAGAAAACAACAAATCGCCAATTTCTTCGGCAACATCCTGCCGCTGTTTTTCGTCGATAGCCTGTTCGACCTCCGCCAATTCTTCTTTAACCTTGTCGATCACCGGAGCGACGCTGGGCCAGTCAAACCCCACATGAGCACAGCGTTTTTGTAACTTTTGTGCTCGGCTCAAAGCTGGCAATGCTTGCGGCACATCATCTAACACGCTTGGTGCGTGATGATGAGACTTATTTGCCCGCTCTCGCACTTTCTCGGCTTCCCAGTTAACTTTTAGCTGGGCATCATCCAATTGGATTTTTTGTTGCTGATTAAAAACATGTGGATGACGGCGGATCAATTTTTCACAGATCCCATCAACCACTGCTGCAAAGTCAAAGTCTCCTTGCTCTTGAGCAAACTGAGCGTAGTACACCACCTGAAACAGTAAATCACCAAGCTCTAACTTTACTTCAGCAAAATCACCAGAATCCAGCGCTTGGTGAATTGCTTCTACCACCTCGTAAGTCTCTTCTACAGTATGTGGCAAGATAGATTGCCAATCTTGTTTAAGATCCCAAGGACAACCACACTCGGGGTCACGTAATTTCGCCATAATGGCGAGTAAGGTATCAATACGATAAGGACGTTGCAGCATAGAGTTCAAAATTTCCTAAGGATTATTAGCCTTTCATTTTAAATTTTCGATAGCTTCAGATAACGCTGGCGATTCATCACTCTAGCACTTACATAAAGTTCTGGTTAATGAGGCTATTTTCAACATCCTACGATGCGAAAATAGCCCTCGATGATTAGCGTAAACGCCGCGCTTCAATAATATGATTAAGTTGATTTATTTTGGACAATACCCGAGACAGAGTATCGAGATTATAAATTTCAATTTCCATATCGATGGTTGCCGTCTGACTCTTGACGTCAGAGTGACTCTGCATCCCCATAACATTCACCTTATCATTCGCCAACACGGTGGTAATATCCCGCAGCAACCCACTACGATCGTTCGCCACAATGCGAATTGTAAGGTTATAACCTCCCGAGTAATTTTCGCCCCATACCGCGTCAATCACACGTTCTGGTGTGCGACTATGCAATTCAGCAAGTTGTTCACAATCAACATTATGAATTGAAATTCCACGCCCCTGGGTAATAAAGCCTTTAATTGAGTCACCGGGTATCGGTTGACAGCAACGAGCAATATGAGTCATAAGATTGCCAACGCCATCCACCACGATGGAGTCTTTTGCCCGCTTCTTCTTCTGTCCATGGTGCTCGGCTTTCTTCGTGATAGTTTCCAGCGCTTGACGATCGAGTTCTTCCGCAGAAGGCTTATATAGCGTCGCTTGCAAATAATGAATCAATTGATTCAGTCGCACATCACCTGCACCAATAGCGGCTAATAAATCTTCTACAGTTTTCACATTGAAACGCTCAAGACAATGGTCGATATCACTCATTTTAAAACCGTAGCGATTGAGCTCTGCCTCAAGTAAATCTTTACCCGCCAAGAGGTTTTTATCTTTATCTTGCTTCTTAAACCAAGTGGCAATTTTATTACGCGCCCGAGAAGACTTTACAAAGCCTAGATTAGGATTGAGCCAATCACGGCTAGGGCTCGATTCCTTTTGGGTAATAATCTCAACTTGTTCACCTGTATGTAATTGATAGGTAAAAGGCACAATCCGCCCACCAATCTTAGCGCCAATACAACGATGACCGACTTGGCTATGCACGTAATAGGCAAAATCAAGCGGTGTTGAGCCAGCGGGCAAATCAATCACTTCACCACTAGGGGTAAAGACATAAACGCGGTCATCAAATACTTGTGAACGTAACTCTTCGAGCATCGCACCATTTTCAGCGATATCATCCTGCCAAGCCAGTAACTTACGTAACCAGGCAATCTTATCTTCGAAGTCGCTGCGCCCACCAGTTCCGCCTTCTTTATATTTCCAATGCGCCGCAACCCCGAGTTCAGAATCTTCATGCATCTGCCGAGTACGGATCTGTACTTCGATAGATTTACCTTCTGGACCAATGACCACCGTATGGATAGATTGATAACCATTCGGTTTAGGGTTGGCCACATAATCATCAAATTCGCTAGGAATATGATGCCAAGAAGTATGTACGATGCCTAAGATGGCATAACAATCTTGTAGCTTCTCAGCCACGATACGAATCGCCCGTACATCAAACAATTTGTCGAAAGACAAATCTTTCTTTTGCATCTTTCGCCAAATACTATAGATGTGTTTGGGTCGACCATACACCTCGGCATTAATACTGGAAGCTACGATATCCTGCTGTAATTTGGCAACAAAGTCTTCGATATATTGTGTGCGCGCAATCCGCTTTTCATCCAATTGTTTCGCGATTTGTTTATAGGTATCGGGATGCAGATAACGGAAGGTAAAGTCTTCAAGCTCCCATTTGAGTTGACCGATCCCTAAGCGATTTGCTAACGGAGCGTAAATATCTTTGCTTTCTTTTGCGGCCAATACACGAACTTCTTCCGATTCATTTTTAACTTCGCGTAAAAAACAGATCCGCTCTGCCAATTTAATCACGATGGCTCGCACATCGCCTACCATCGCGAGCAGCATTCGTCTCACGTTATCGATTTGTGTCGAAGATAAATTTTTATTTTGCCCGGTATGTAATACCTTCATCGCATCCATTTGGGCAGCATCAAATTGCAACTTAATCACTTCTTCAGAAAAATACTGCGGCAGTTGCTCTTTGCTTAATAGGCCGCTATCCACGAAAGGAAATAACAAAGCAGCTTCCAAGGTCGGTAAATCCATGTTGAGTGTTACAAGGATCTCAACCATCTCCTTGCCCTTCGTCAGACAGATATGGATCTGCTCTTTTTCGGCATCTAAAGCGCGATAAAAATTAGTGGAGCCAAATAAATGCTGCTGGTCTTCAAGCGCAATGCCAAGGCTTTCTACCCATTGATTTTCATCAAACAACAACTGTTGATTAAGATGCGTTTCTCTCACCGAGACCATAACACTACTGTTCCTTATTTTGGTCGCTGACCACTTTTATCTTGTTAAAGTTAACGTTCAAACAGAGCCATTGTCTCGATATGCTCTGTCTGAGGGAACATATCAACAACCGCGAACTTAACCATTTTATAGCCAGCTTCTTTTAGCACCTTGGCATCTCTGGCCAAGGTTGCAGGATTACATGACACATATACTACGGTGCTTAGGCCAAGCTTGGCAACCTGAGTTATGGCCTGTTTTGCTCCCGCGCGGGCCGGATCAAGAAGTACTTTGGTGACTGCTCTCGATTGCCAAAACTTGGCTGTCTCGGGCTGTTCCAAATCCCCACAATAGGCACTGATATTCATTAAGCCATTACGCTTGGCGTTATCCATCACCCGCTGACTCATCGCAGGAACGCCCTCGATAGCAATCACTTGTTTCGCTCGTTGCGCCAAAGGCAAACTAAAATTCCCGATACCAGAGTATAGGTCGAGCACTACATCTTGTGGTTTAAGCTTTAGCCAAGCCAAGGCTTTATTAATCATCAGCTGATTGATAGTGACGTTCACCTGAATAAAATCACCGGGGTGAAAGGCTAAATCAAGCTGCTGGTCATGCAAAGTATAATAAGCTTGCTCGCCAGTGAGCCAAGTATGCTGCTCGGCTTCGGTAAGCAGCATCGCAAAATTAAAACGCTCAGCGATTGCCTGTAATTGAGTTTGCCACTTTGCAGCTAAAGGCTTCGTTAAGCGCACCCGACAAACCACCTTGGGTTCGCAATCAATCAACTCAACATGACCCAAGCCGACATTTTTGGGCCAGCCTTTAAGTAAAGCCTGTAAAGGCTCGAGTAAAACCGACAAGTTCTTACTCAATACCAAACAATCACTAATAGCCACCAATTGTTGACTGCCTTTTTGTCTAAAACCAAGCTGCCAACCAAGAGACTTATCATACCAAGTGCTCAGCCGAGTTACTCTGCGATAATGCCAATCATCGCCACTCAATAGTTCCAGCGCAGTCATCTCTGGGTAGCCCGACAATCGCGAAATCAACTGCGCCACCGCTCTTTGTTTATACTGCCGCTGTGTGGCCGCGTCCAAATGTTGGACACTACAACCACCGCATTGTTGATAAAACTGACAAATTGGCGAGATACGCTGTGCGCTGTCCTTGAGTCGTTTGATTAGCTTTGCTGGTCCAGACTTATGGCTCGGAAAAATATTGACTCGCTCACCGGGCAACGTATTGGGTACAAAGTAAGTTTGCCGCCCCGCTCTTACAATGCCGTGTAAGTGATGATCTAATTGCTCGACTTGACAATCATCGATCCTCTTGAGAGAGGTGGTCTTGGGTTTTGCTTTAAAAAATTGCGCCATAGAAGAGACTTATTTTACCAGTGAATACAAAAAGAGATGGGCTTATGTCATCATAGCCAATTGGAACCATGTCATTTTCCCATAAGAAACGTTTATGACCAAGTATGGCTTACGTGCCCGCGTATATATTCTTACCATTATCCCCACGCTTATTGTGGGAATTTTGCTTGCTAGCTACTTTACGTTTAATCGTAATCAGCAATTAGATAGCTTCGTGATTGAACAGGGAGTTAACGTTATTGAGCCCTTAGCTATCGCCAGCGAAGTGGGCTTAAGTCGTTATAATCGAGAGCGAGTAAAATCACTAATCAGCGTCACCCACCGAAAAATGTCGCCTTTAATTAAAAGCATCGCCGTTTACGATAAACATAACCAATTATTTGTTACCAGTAATTACCATCGTAATATTCGATTGTTGCAAAGCGATCCCGAACTGCCCTTGCCACAATCTACCCAAGTCGAAATTTATCCGGATAAAATCATCCTCCGGGCCCCAATTTGGGCCGAAGCTGAAGGCAGCTTCGCCGCCTTTGCCGATGGGAAACCCGAATTACTCGGTTATATCTCGATGCAATACAATAAAGACCGAGCATTATTGTTACAGTTTCGCGACACCACCGTCGCACTTTTCATCGTTCTGTTTGGCGTATTGATCAGTGTTTTATTTGCGTTCCAATTAAGTAAGCAAGTCACCCAGCCCATCACCAACATGGTGAATATTGTTGACCGGATCCGCCAAGGCCGTTTAGATGCGCGGGTTGAAGGAAGTTACACTGGTGAACTAGGTTTGCTCAAACACGGCATTAATTCGATGGCAAAATCACTTGCCGAATACCACGAGGAGATGCATCAAAGTATTGATCAAGCCACTAGCGATTTACGAGAAACCTTAGAACAAATTGAAATTCAAAATATTGAACTCGATATCGCGAAGAAAGAAGCGCAACAAGCCGCTAAAGCCAAATCGGAATTCCTCGCCAATATGAGTCATGAGCTACGAACCCCGTTAAACGGAGTGATCGGTTTTGCCCGACAGTTGCTGAAAACATCTTTAAATCATAACCAAGCTGATTATCTACTCACCATTGAGAAATCAGCGAATAACCTATTGGCAATCATTAACGATATCCTTGATTTTTCTAAGCTTGAGGCTGGCAAATTAAAACTTGACCGTACCGAGTTTAATTTACACGATACGCTAAACGAAGTTTTAACATTGTTAGGGCCAAGCGCCCAAGACAAAAAGTTAGAACTAAATTTACTGATCGAGCCTAACGTCCCCGACGGCCTGCGTGGTGACCCATTACGTTTACAGCAGGTATTTACCAACTTACTGGGTAATGCCATTAAATTTACCCATAAAGGACAAATTACCGTTAGTGTTGGTTTGGCGAAACAACAAGGCCAGCAAGTGGTATTGCACGCCAGCGTTCGAGATAGTGGTATTGGGATCTCTAAGGAACAACAGTCACAATTATTCCAAGCCTTTAAACAAGCCGATACTAGTATTAACCGCGAATATGGCGGTACAGGTCTAGGTCTGGTGATTACTCAAAAACTAGTCCAACAAATGGGGGGCGATATCCGACTCAGCTCTGAACCAGAGCAAGGCTCGGAGTTCACCTTTAATATCCACCTAGAATTAACCGACATGGTATTAGGGGCACCGCTGCCGATGCAGGCTTTGGGGCAGCTATCGGTATTGCTTTATGAACCTCATCCGGTGAGCCAAGAAGTGATTCAAAGCTTGAGTCAACAATGGCAACTGTCATTCAATAAAGCCACCGATCAACCACAATGGCAGCAAGCCCTGCAACAACACTATGCCAGTATCTTGATTGGTCATAGTGATTGGCAAGACTTAAAACCACTTCTGAGCAAAATCAAGCAAGCTAAACAGCACTGCGACCAAGTCATTGTATTGATAAATAGCAGCGACCCCGATATTCATCAACGCATTACAGATGCAGGAGCCAAGCACTGTATCAGTAAGCCTGTGAACCACCGTAAATTAGCGCAGTCCCTAGTCGATCAACATACCGATCACCCGCCAATACTGGCCCCCATGCCTTCGCTATCACGCGCCAAGTTGATACTAAGAGTATTAGCTGTAGACGATAACGCCGCCAACTTAAAACTCATTTCCGCAATGCTGCATGAACTCGTGACAGAGGTGGATACCTGCAGCAATGGCCTTGAAGCAATTACCCGTACCGAAACCCAGGCTTATGACTTGATCTTAATGGATATTCAGATGCCGATCCTCGATGGAATTAGCGCTACCCAAAAAATCCGTCAACAGAGTAAAAATCAAGAAACGCCAATTATTGCAGTTTCAGCCCACGCCTTAAATGGAGAAAAGGCCCAATTGCTGCGTCAAGGGATTGATGATTATCTGGCAAAGCCAATCGACGAATCGTCTTTAGAGCAAGTGATTCACCGTTGGCAACCCAACGCCAGAGTCATCACAGATAGACCCTTGGAATCCTCTAAACAGCTGAGCTCTACTGTTGAATTCGAACATGCGAGCCTTTCCTGGAAACTCGCCATGCAGCGATCGAATAATAATCAAGCTTTAGCCATCGATATGCTGAATATGTTGCAGCAAAGCTTTCCCGAAATGCAGAGTAACATCGAGCTAATTTTGGCACAGCAGATCAGTTGCAGTGAATTTATTGCGGTCATCCACCGCTTTCGCGGAGGATGTGCTTACAGTGGTTGTTTGCGTCTTGAAAACCTGAGTGCGACTATCGAAGAAAACTTACGCCAGCATAATGATGTTAAGCAAGTGGAACCTGAATTACTCGAATTAAATGATGAGATAGAGAAAGTCCAACAAGCTGCCGAACAACTGATGGCGGCATTCGCTTAAATCGATATTCAATATATAAAAAGCCGCAACTTACAAGATGCGGCTTTTTTGTTGGTTAAATATCGGTTTGACTTTGTTGATCTTTTAGGAAACGCCCGGTCAATATTTGGCCGCGATTCCGCTTACAATACCAATTGTAAAAAGGGTAACTCACCAGCCCAAAAATAGCCGTCACCAAAGCATTGCTAAAAGGAGAGATAATCATAGGAAGCAACACCTGAATTACATTCCCCCCTTGGCTTAAGGTGTAAATCACTAAGGCTAAACCAGCAATAATACCGACCCCAAAACCAACTAAGGCCATGAGTTTCATCAAACCGAATAAATCTAGCTGTACTCGATATCGCTCAATCAATTTTTTTCTCCAAAACTTAACGCTCCAAAATTACCGTCGCAACGGCGTACTCACGTTCATCACTAATACTAATAAATTGGCTGGTGACCCCTAACTGTTCAACTAACGCTAAGGCCGCCCCATAAAATTGCAGTACCGGTTTGCCTAAGGCATCGTTACTAACTTCAATCTGCTGGAAACCAACTCCGTTGGCAATCCCAGTCCCCAAAGCTTTTGCAGCGGCTTCTTTGGCTGCAAAACGTTTCGCCAAAAAGCGTTCTGCGGCATGCGTGTTTTCAAAACGTTGATACTCGGCAAGCGTGAGAATGCGCTTCGCTAAACCCGCCAACTGCTTGCTCTGCGCAATTCGAGCCACTTGCACAATATCGGTGCCCAAACCAACAATTGCCACTAATTAAGCTTCCGCTCTACGAGCTTGCACCATTAAGGCTTTCATTTCACGAACCGCTTCACTCATGCCGACTAACACCGCGCGAGCAATAATGGCGTGACCAATATTTAGCTCAATAACTTCAGGCATAGCGGCTATCGGCAATACGTTGTGATAATGCAAGCCATGACCTGCGTTCACTTTCAGGCCTTTATCACTGGCGTAACTCGCTGCCGCTGCAATTTTTTTAAGCTCCGCTTGCTGCGCCGACTCCGTTGCAGCATCGGCGTAGTGACCCGTATGCAGTTCAATAAAAGGTGCGCCTGAGGCAACAGCTGCATCAATCTGTTCATCATCGGCATCGATAAATAATGAAACGAGGATGCCTGCTTCTGTCAATTTTTCCACAGCGGCGGTAATTTTCTCAAGCTGGCCGACTATATCCAGCCCCCCTTCCGTGGTCAGTTCTTCACGTTTTTCAGGAACTAAGCAGACAAAATGCGGTTTATGCTGGCAGGCTATTTCAATCATTTCATCGGTCACAGCCATTTCTAAATTAAGTCGGGTTTGCACCGTTTGGCTCATGATCGCCACATCACGATCAATAATATGCCGGCGATCTTCTCTCAAGTGAATGGTGATCCCATCGGCGCCTGCAGTTTCAGCGATACCCGCTGCTAATACAGGATCGGGATAAGTGGTTCCACGGGCTTGACGTAAAGTAGCGATGTGGTCGACGTTAACGCCTAATAATATTTCACTCACGAGCTTTCCTTATTCAACAATGCGGTTAACGAACCGCTTTATTGGTTGTTTTAATTTGTTTAAATAATGCACGACTAGTCAATTCACGTCCATTAAGTAATTGTGCAATGACGATACGACAAAAGCGTTTAGCACAGGCCAAATGTTCTGCCTGCTGAGCATCAAAGCTCAGCAACATCAGCACTTCTTGATAACTAAATCCAGCGTTCACAGGAGCCAATGGGCTAGCAATAAATCCCTGCTCGAGACGATATTGATAACTTTGACCTTGAATAAAACCGCTTGGTTCACTTAAAGCAAAGCCGAGTTCGGCGATCAACTGTAATTCAAAGCGACGTAAACTCGCCTCCAAAGGTTGTTGCTTCGCCAATGCCAGTAAACTCTGCTGATATTGTTGATACAAACGAGGATAAGCAGTTTTTTCCTCCAGCAAGTAATATAACAACTCATTTAAGTACAAAGCGCTATATAGATGCTCACCAAATAATGGAAAAGCCAAGTTGGTCGCTTCCGCCTGAGTTAAATTAGCTAACTCCGTCTTTCCCGAAAACCCCACCAGTAAAGGAACTGCGGGTTGTAAGATAGCCCGCCAGCGAGAACGCTTTGCCCTCGCCCCTCTGGCCACCACACTAATTTTCCCTTGTTCCAGAGTAAACAACTGAACCAATAAACTGGTTTCACGGTAGGGTCGAGTATGCAGCACAAACGCGGGGCTAAGCGCTAACTCTGACAAAACTTAGTCGTCTCCGTAACCTAAACTACGCAAGGCTCGTTCGTCATCAGCCCAACCAGATTTAACCTTCACCCACATCTCAAGGAATACTTTGTTATCAAACAATTTTTCCATATCCAATCGCGCTTCTTTACCAATGGTTTTTAGCTTTTCGCCTTTATTCCCGATAATCATTCGTTTTTGGCTGGGCCGCTCAACCAAAATAAGTGCGTTAATTTGGTAAACCCCATTCTCTTGCATTTTAAACTGCTCAATCTCCACGGTAGTGGAATAGGGCAACTCTTGACCAGTAAACCGCATTAACTTCTCTCTCACAATTTCGGCAGCCATAAAACGCGAAGAGCGGTCCGTAATATAGTCTTCGGGAAAGAAGTGCACGTTTTCCGGTAATGTTTGCTGAGCCCACTCGCGCAGCTGCTCAACATTCTTGGCTTGTTTAGCAGAGATAGGCAAAATATGAGAAAACGAATATTTCTCACTCATCGCCTGCATATGTGGGAACAGCAATTCTTTATCTTGAACGTTATCCACCTTGTTAATCGCCAGCACGACAGGCACTTTTAAATGCCGCAATTTACCCAGAACTAATTCATCATCGGCGGTCCATTTAGTGCCTTCAACCACAAAAATCACCATCGACACATCCCCCAAAGAGCTGGTTGCGGCGCGGTTCATCAAGCGATTTATCGCGCGTTGCTCTTCGATATGTAAGCCTGGCGTATCTACAAAGATAGTTTGATAGATATCATGAGTATCGATACCTAAAATTCGATGCCGGGTGGTCTGAGGTTTTTTAGAGGTAATACTGACTTTCTGACCCAACAGGGTATTCAGCAAGGTTGATTTACCCACATTCGGTCGACCAACAATTGCCACAAAACCACAGCGCGTATCATAGTTCATCGTAAATGCTCCAATACCAACTCTGCGGCAACTTGTTCGGCCTTGCGTCGACTGGTACTGGTGCCAATAATCGGTTTATCTAAACCAGCCACGCTGCAGCTCACGGTAAATTGTTGGTTATGTGCTTCCCCCTTAATCTCAACCACTTGATAATCAGGTAAAGCTTGCTTACGAGATTGCAAAATTTCTTGCAAGCGCGTCTTCGGATCTTTTTGACTCAAACCCGGCTCTATTTTATTTAAACGAGGTTGGTACCAACTCAGGAGCAATTGCTTCACGGTTTGGGGGTCACTATCTAAATACACCGCACCAATGATCGCTTCAACTGCGTCGGCTAAAATCGATTCACGACGAAAGCCACCACTCTTTAATTCACCGGGGCCTAATTTAATATACTCGCCTAATTCAAAACTACGCGCTAACTCTGCGAGAGTTTTCCCCTTCACTAAAGTAGAGCGCATTGGACTCAGATCGCCTTCAGAAACCTTAGGAAAACGCTGATACAGTTCTTCGGCAATCACCCAACTTAATACCGCATCACCTAAAAATTCGAGACGTTCGTTGTGAATGCCTCCGGCACTGCGATGAGTCAAAGCCAACGTCAACAAATTAGCATCTTCAAATTGGTAACCAATGATGCGCTGCAGGCGTTCCTGATTGTTGCTATTCATCATGACCCTTTTACTTGATCGCGCCAATGCGATTAAATCGAACCCCAGTTGGGATCCATGTTGGCAAAAATGAATCTTTACCACGCTCAAACTCGAAACTAATCCAGATCGCGACCGCTTTACCTACCAAATTATGTTCTGGCACAAAGCCCCAGTAACGACTATCCATACTGTTGTCTCGGTTGTCTCCAAAAGCCAGATAGTGCCCTTCAGGTACGATCCACTCATCTTTAGCAGTCCCTGGCTGCTGGTAAAAGGAGTGCACTCGGTCTGGAGCCGCAGGGTTAATCAATATTTCGTGATTGACCTCAGCTAACTGCTCTCGATAATTTTCAAGTGGCATTAAGCCTTGCTTAAAGCGTCCAGAAACCTCAAAGTCTAAGGGTACAGGGCGCAACTCTGGGCAAGGCTCTTTTTCACATTTTTCTTGAATAAACAATTGTTTATTACGGTAAATGATACGATCGCCCGGTAAACCCACCACACGTTTGATATAGTCAACGCGGGGATCTTGAGGATATTTAAAAACCGCCACATCACCCCGTTCTGGATGACCGGTTGGTACTAAAGTGGTGCGAGTCACTGGATCTTTTAAACCGTAAGCAAACTTTTCAACCAAGATGAAGTCCCCAACCAATAAGGTTGGCATCATCGAGCCCGAGGGGATCTGAAAAGGTTCATAAATAAACGAGCGTAAGATCATCACCAAGGCGATCACCGGAAATACCGAGCTGCAATTTTCTATCCAGCTCGGCGCGTTGCTAATCGTTTGCTCCGCATTGCTGGGTAACTCACCCCCAGCAGCAATTCGAGCATCTTGCAGCTTAAGCTGTCGCTGTTTTGCCCAATGAAACTTGTCTAAAGCCCAAACAACACCCGTTACAAATGTTGCGATAACTAAAATAAGCGGAAATATAGTGGCCATATTAGTCCTTTCCAATATGTAGAACAGCTAAGAATGCTTCTTGAGGTACTTCAACATTACCCACTTGTTTCATTCGTTTCTTACCTGCTTTTTGTTTAGCGAGTAGTTTTTTCTTACGACTTACATCTCCGCCATAACACTTCGCAATCACATTTTTACGTAACTGCTTAACCGTTGAACGAGCAATGATATGCATGCCTATCGAAGCCTGAATGGCAATATCAAACATTTGCCGAGGGATCAGCTCTTTCATCTTATCGACCACTTGCCGACCTCGAGACTCAGAGTGGTCTTTATGAGTGATAAGCGCTAGCGCGTCAACACGATCACCATTAATCATAATATCAACCCGCACCATACTCGCGGCCTGAAAATGTTTAAAGTTATAGTCCAGTGATGCATAACCGCGGCTGGTTGACTTAAGTTTATCGAAGAAATCGAGCACCACCTCCGCCATTGGAATCTCATAGGTTAATGCGACTTGCTTGCCGTGATAAGCCATATTAGTTTGTAAACCACGTTTTTCCACACATAGCGTAATCACGTTGCCAAGATAATCTTGCGGCACCAAGATATTCACTTCGGCAATCGGTTCGCGAATTTCAGCAATATTATTGGTTGGAGGTAACTTGGCTGGACTATCTACAAATAACTCTTCGCCATTATTCATCACCACTTGATAGACCACGGTCGGCGCGGTCGTGATCAAATCGAGATCATATTCCCGCTCTAAACGCTCTTGGATAATTTCCATGTGCAGCATCCCTAAGAAGCCACAACGGAAACCAAAACCTAAGGCAGTAGAATTCTCTGGTTCATAAAATAACGATGAATCATTTAAGCTTAACTTACCGAGCGCATCACGGAAGTTCTCGTATTCATCTGAACTGGTGGGAAATAAGCCCGCATAAACCTGAGGTTTAACCTTTTTAAAACCAGGTAATGCTTCAGTAGAACCATTTTTTAAGGTCGTAAGCGTATCTCCTACCGGCGCCCCCAAAATATCTTTAATACCCGCGACGATGTAACCCACTTCACCGGTTTTTAATACCCCGGTACTGGTTTGTTTCGGTTTGAAAATGCCCACTTCATTGACCACATGAGACTGACCTGTAGACATCACAAGCATCCGTTCGCCAGCTTTCATTTCACCATTAGTAATGCGAACTAACGAGACCACACCTTGATAGTTATCAAACCAAGAGTCGATAATCAGCGCCTGCAAAGGCCCTTCACTATTACCGACTGGGGGCGGTACATCGCGAACAATCGTTTCCAATACATCTTCAATGCCTAAGCCAGTTTTAGCCGAGCATACGGTGGCATCAGTCGCGTCGATCCCAACAATATCTTCAATCTCTTCAGCAACCCGGTCTGGGTCAGCTTGCGGTAAATCGATTTTATTCAGAACTGGAATAACTTCCAGATCCATTTCCATCGCGGTATAACAGTTGGCGAGAGTTTGAGCCTCTACCCCTTGCGCTGCGTCAACCACCAATAAAGCACCTTCACAGGCCGCCAAAGAACGAGAGACTTCATAGGTGAAGTCGACGTGCCCTGGCGTATCAATAAAGTTGAGCTGATAAGTCTCACCGTCTTTGGCGATGTAATCTAAAGTGACACTTTGCGCTTTAATGGTGATTCCGCGTTCGCGCTCAAGATCCATAGAATCTAATACCTGAGCTTCCATCTCGCGCGCACTCAATCCACCACAGTGCTGAATTAAACGGTCAGATAGGGTCGATTTACCATGGTCAATATGGGCAATAATCGAAAAATTACGAATATTCTTATTTATCAAGGGGGTACCTATGTAAAATCATTGGCTAAAGAATCAAATCTTGCCTTTCTAAAAAATGCGGCAATCGCACATTATATCGTTGACGCGGATACTACCACAATCCATCAAGATCCAAAAAAAATGCGCGACTATTTCAAGGGAATCAGATCCCAGTGAAAGAGAGCGATTGCTCTCTGCTGTTGTAAATTGGTTCGAATTCCAGGCTTTTTAATCGCGGCGAAAAGCACATTAGCAAGAAGGCTAAGCCAATATCGCTCATTAAACAGTAAAAACGATTGAATACAATGCTTCAAAAAACGCTGTTAGCCATTCTACCAATCTAACTCACTATCTGTTCATTCTTGCGGGCCTAAATCACCACGAGCCGCGTGATATAACTTGTAATCAGAGGCACCAGTTACAGGATTATTCAGTCCTGTAACAACGATTGCGAATCGATAATTTTACGCAAATCAACACTAAAGATCATCCGACGAGTGCTCCCCGCAAGCTTAAAGAACTTAAATTTGTATTTTACACCAAATAAGTAACGATAAAACTTGAAAGCACAGTTAGCAAACGCTCGTAAATTGGGAAATAAAGCAAGCTAAGGATCATTACGCCACAGAAGTAGCTAGCTTAAACAAGTCAACAATAACCTTCACTTCCTCTAAAAAAGAAAATAATCCGCGTATTTATATCGAACAAAAACTGTAATAAATACTTAACCTCAACGCATCATAATTCACAATTAATGACAAAAATAAAAACAACCAAAGAGATTTCTAGATAGCAGACTTAATGATATTTCCTTGATAAAAAACAGTTATTCAGTTCGAGTTTGCGAAAAAACATACAAAACATCAAACTAATTGATCTAAATCAACAAAATAGCCAATCCCCAGATAGCTAAATTTTGTCTAAATATGTAAATTAGACTGTCCTAATGTAGGACTACATTTAACCCTCGGAGTCGGTTTATGGATATTATTGAACTCTCACGATTGCAGTTTGCATTCACCGCGATGTACCACTTCTTATTTGTCCCACTCACCCTGGGTATGACCTTTTTACTTGCCATCATGGAATCTGTTTATGTGATGACAGGTAAACAGATTTACAGAGATATGACTAAGTTTTGGGGCAAACTATTTGGTATTAACTTTGCGCTGGGAGTAACGACTGGTTTAGCCATGGAATTCCAGTTTGGTACCAACTGGTCCTATTACTCACATTATGTGGGCGACATTTTTGGTGCGCCATTGGCAATTGAAGGCTTAATGGCCTTTTTCCTTGAATCAACTTTGGTTGGTTTATTCTTTTTTGGTTGGGATCGGCTGACTAAAGTTCAACACTTAGCGGTAACTTGGCTGGTTGCATTGGGCTCTAACTTATCGGCATTATGGATCTTAATCGCCAATGGTTGGATGCAAAACCCTGTCGGAGCAGAGTTTAACTACACCACCATGCGCATGGAAATGACCAGCTTTGCTGAAGTGGTATTTAATCCAGTCGCTCAAGTAAAATTCGTCCATACGGTATCTGCGGGTTATGTGACTGGCGCAATGTTTGTATTGGCCATTTCAGCTTGGTACATGCTTAAAGGCCGCGACTTAGCCTTTGCTCGCCGCAGTTTTGCCATTGCAGCTGCCTTTGGTCTTGCCTCTTCAGTGTCGGTGATTATCCTTGGCGATGAATCAGGTTATGAATTAGGCGATGTGCAACAAGTGAAGCTCGCCGCCGTTGAGGCCGAGTGGGAAACTCATCCAGCCCCCGCTGCATTTACTCTGTTTGGCCTGCCAAATAGTGAAACACAAACCACAGACTACGCAATAAAAATTCCCTATGCATTGGGCCTTATTGCGACACGCTCGGTTGATGAGCAGGTATTAGGTCTCAAAGACTTGAAAGAAATCCACCGCGAACGGATTGTCAACGGTAAAGAAGCCTATCGCTTATTACAATTACTAAGAGCCGGAGATACCACAGAACAAACCAAAGCCGCCTTTGAAGTAGTCAAACAGGATCTGGGGTACGGACTATTGTTAACGGCCTATACAGACAATCCAGCCAACGCAACCGATCAACAGGTACAATTAGCCGTAGACAACAGTATTCCCCAAATTGCGCCAATGTTTTGGTCCTTCCGCATCATGGTCGCCGCAGGCTTTTTGATGTTGTTAGTCTTTGCACTCGCCTTTTGGTTTAGTGCGAAACGGATTCAACACAAACCGAAATGGTTCTTAAAGATGGCTTTATTTAGTTTACCTTTGCCGTGGATTGCCTGTGAAGCTGGTTGGTTTGTCGCTGAATATGGTCGTCAACCTTGGGCCGTTGGTGAGGTACTACCAACGCATTTAGCCGCCTCATTACTTACACCGGCGGAAATTTGGATCAGTCTAGGTCTAATTACCACTTTATATAGCATATTCATTGTCATTGAAGTTTGGCTAATGCAACATTTTGCACGGAAAGGCCCCTCATCATTGCATACCGGTAAATACGCCTTAGAAACGGATCAACTTGGAGAGCTATAACATGGATTATGAATTTTTAAGATTTATCTGGTGGCTGTTAATCGGCGTACTACTGATTGGTTTTTCTGTTACCGATGGCTTTGATATGGGCGTCGGTGCCCTATTAAAAGTGGTTGGTAAAAACGATGAAGAAAGACGCGTCATGATTAACAGCGTTGCTCCCCATTGGGATGGCAACCAGGTCTGGCTAGTTACGGCTGGAGGAGCACTATTTGCCGCTTGGCCACCAGTTTATGCGACAGCATTTAGTGGTTTTTATTTGGCGATGATCTTGACTCTGGCCGCGCTATTTTTACGACCTATTGGATTCGATTATCGCTCCAAATTAGACAATACAAAATGGCGTAGTAATTGGGACTGGGCTCTCACCGTTGGTTCAGCTGTTCCGCCCATTATCTTCGGGGTCGCTTTTGGTAATTTATTACAAGGGGTTCCATTTCATTTTGACGAACTTTTACGGATCCATTACACAGGCTCATTCTTTGCGTTACTGAATCCCTTCGCCTTACTCGTTGGAGTTCTAAGTTTGCTGATGTTTGTCAGCCAAGGCGCTGCTTATCTGCAAATGAAAACCGAAGGTGTCATTTTGCAACGAAGCCAATCTATCGGCGTTATTGCTGGCTTTGGCGCAACGCTAATATTTGTGCTTGCAGGTCTTTGGTTACATATGGGGATCGATGGGTATACCCTTACCAGTACCATTGATACCAACGCGATTAATAATGTAGTGGCTAAAACTGTAGAGGTTCAGCCCGCAGCATGGCTCAGTAATTTTTCCAAGTACCCTATTTTATGGCTATTTCCAATTTTAGGTGTGGGCGCATTCTTATTCACCGGGCTATTTAGCAAGATGGGCAAAGGTGCCATTGCATTTGTTTGCTCCTCGCTCGGCCAAGCGGGTGTTATTATGACTTGTGGCATCGCGATGTTCCCATTCATAATGCCATCGAGCTCGCGACCCAATCATAGTCTAACCATGTGGGATGCAACGTCTAGCGAACTCACTCTCAAGATTATGTTTGTAGTGGCCTGTATTTTTGTTCCCATCGTATTGGCTTACACCATTTGGTGTTATGTCAAAATGTTTGGTCGCCTCAATGAACAAACTATTCGAGATAACTCTCATTCACTATATTAAGGAGCATTCTATGTGGTATTTTACTTGGATTTTAGGTGTACTACTGGCCTGTTCCTTTGGCATTATCAATGCTATGTGGCTAGAATTTAACGGATATTCGGACGACGAACCTGAACAATAATAATTCATCACAACTTCTTAGAAGTTGGTTGCGGCCAATCCGGCCGCAACTATTAATCGCAACCCTACTCGCGCTACTCAGTATCCCTTTGCTTATTCTGCAAATGTACTTTTTGGCGCTCATTTCTAACTCACTGATCCAACTAAACCAACCAGAGCCATTGCTCTGGTATGGTTTTGGTGGTGCATTTTTGATTCGATTAATACTCTTAAGTAGCAAAGACTTTATAGCCCAAGGTGCCAGCCGAAATTTACGTCAGCAATTGCGCAACCAAATTTGGCAAGGTTTATCACTATTAGGGCCCGCGAAGCTCAAATACGGTAGTGATGGCCAGCTATCCAGTTTATTAACTGAGCATATCGACGCACTCGATGGTTACATCTGTCGTTATTGGCCACAGCAATTTCTAGTATTAGTCGCACCACTAACAATCGCTATCGTCGTAAGTCAACACAGCCTATTGGCTAGTGCGTTATTATTATGTACCGCCCCCTTAGTGCCGCTATTTATGATCCTCGTTGGCAAAGAAGCGAGCAAAGCCAGTACCAAACAACTACAAGTACAAAGTCGAATGAGTGGTCGACTGTATGACTTTTTACTAGGTTTGAATATCTTAAAGAGACTCAATGCCAGTCATGTTGCTGAAGCACACCTTGCTAACGCAGCGGAAGGATATCAACGCAGTACCATGCAAGTCCTAAAACTGGCGTTTTTATCCACTGCCGTATTAGAGTTATTTAGCTCATTGGCAATCGCGTTGGTCGCCCTATATTTAGGCTTAGGTCTGTTAGGAGAACTCCCCTGGCTTAAACAGGTGGTTCCTGTAGATTATGCTTCAGCATTATTTATCCTGCTGCTTGCGCCCGAGTTTTATCAACCGCTTCGGCAACTGGGCAACGATTATCATGCCAAAGCACAAGCACAGTCGGCGAGCTTACTACTAGCACCATTATGGCGAGCCATCAGCGAAGCCGAGAGCCGCCAACAAAGCTCAGATTTAGCGACCCATGATTTACCAGAAAAATTACTGCAAGCGAAGCAGTTTTCACTGACACTCTCTCACATTGTGGTGGGACAAACCCAAACGCCTCGACTAGCACTAGAGCAACTAAACATTCCCGCTCAATCTCGACTCCTTATCACTGGCCCAAGTGGCAGCGGCAAGTCCACTCTATTGCAATTATTCGCTGGTTTTCTTCCTTTTCAAGGTAATTTAACAGTCAATGAAATTGATATATCTGCGAGTCAAATGCCCCGACTAAGGCAACACATTGCCTATTTAAACCAGCACGCCGAATTGATGCCCGGTAGCATTGCCGATAACTTGCAACTTGCAAAACGCAACGCCACTGAAACGGAAATGATTCAAGCCCTTACTTCAGTCGGCTTATGGACATGGTTAGCCACCACGCAACAAGGCTTGGACTATCCCATCGGTGAAAGCGGACTCGGGCTATCAGGTGGACAACAACAACGTTTGGCCCTCGCGCGCTTATTACTACAACCTAAAGCCATTTGGCTACTCGATGAACCCTTTGCCGAGCTGGACCAACAAAGTGTTCAACCACTCTGCGAAGTCCTCGCAGAAATAAGCCGAGGAAAAACGCTGCTCATCGCGAGCCATCAATGGCAACACCTTCATTTTTTAGACGCTTGTATTTATCTGAGCGAAGGTAAAATGACTCATTCTGATGAGTTATCACCGCTGCCAAGCAGTTGCCATATACAAGAGCCGACACCATGAAATCATTAAAATTACGTCACTTATTAGTTTGGCAGTGGCGAGGCTGGAGCCTCAGTGGGCTGCTTGGTTTACTCACCGTTGCAGCCACCGTATTACTATTGGCGTATTCTGGTTGGTTTATTAGCGCCGCCGCGATGGCAGGGGTTGCAGCCATTCAAGCAGGCAGCTTCAATTACATGCGGCCGGGAGCCGTGATCAGGTTTTTAGCCATTACCCGAACGGCGGGGCGCTACGCAGAGCGTTTACAATCACACCATACTGTATTATCGCTGCTGAAAAATTTGCGGGTAAACACCTTTCATCGACTGAGTCATCAAAGCATTGCTGATTCTTTGCGATTTGAGCAGCCCGATAGCGCCGAAACCTTGCAACGTTTAATCAGTGACATTGACTTACTTGACCAATTTCCACTACGAGCTATCGCACCTTGGTTCTGGGCTATTGCCCTTGGCGGATTTTTTAGTTTAGCCATCGCCTACTATCTTCCCAGTGCATTGTTCAGCATCGTTTTGCTCCTGCTGATGCGACTTATACTACTCCCCTTTATGATGTTGCCTCTGGGTATTCATTTAGCCAAGCAAGAAGTCAATTACAACGGCCAACGTCGACAAGTCACGCTCATTGGTTTGCAATTATTAACCACCCTTTTAACCTTTGGTCGCTGGCAAGACTATGCTCAAACCGTGGCAGACAATGAACAGACAATCAACCGTTTACAACAACGACTCCAACTCTCTGTTCTCATCGCCGATAGCCTTGCCCAGCTGTTGCTTTTAGTCGGTATAATCTGTTTAGCGATGCCTGGAACATCGATGGTCCTCGAGCAAGCACTGCATCCGGCTATTTTAGTGGCTCTGCTCTTAGCTTGGTTAGGTTTATCTGAGGTCTTTCAAGCTTTATCCTCTCTCCACCTTGCCATCGGTTATAGCGTCGCAGCCAAAAATAGAACCAATCAACTGATCGCAAGCTCACCAAGTGCAAAGACAGAATCGGCAAGCAAAACGGTCGATATTCTTTCTCAAGCGGAGTTGAATTTTAGCATCGCAGATCTATGCTTTGGATTTAAACCACAAGCAATTCTCACTCACCAGCAAAACCAAACCTTTAAGGCTGGCGACGTGGTCTTATTAAGCGGTCCTTCAGGTATTGGCAAGAGTTGTTTATTGCAAACCCTTGCTGGCGATATACCGAAAATAGCAGGTTCGATTGCTCTAAACCAACAATTACAGCACCAGTTTAACGATAACACTTGGCATCAATATGTTGGCTACTTGCCGCAACGTCCGTTTATCTTCCAGCTAACCATCGCTGCCGACTTAAGACTCGCAAAACCCAAAGCAAGTGATACGGAGTTATCCGAAATATTATCATTAGTCGGCTTACAAGAATGGTTAGCCAAACAAAGTCACGGCCTACAAACCATTTTAGGTGAGTACGGTGTCGGCTTATCTGGCGGCGAACTACGTCGCTTCACCTTAGCTCGCCTATTGTTAGCCAAAACCCCAGTTTTACTACTCGATGAACCCTTTTCAGGTTTAGACCAAGCCTCTACAGAGCAACTACTGCAGGGTCTATTGCACTGGCAACGCGATGGTATTTTAATTATCGCGAGCCACCAACAATTAGAACATCCAGCATTTACGAAGCGTTGGCATTTAGGCGTTCAATAATTAAAACCAATCGTTGACGGTATAAGATCCGAGTCGAGCATCAAACAAACAAGCCGAGAGCCGTGAATCCTCTCGGCTTGTTTAATCGTTCGGTTCTTGGTGCACAGGCAACCAATAATCACTCTTCAGCAAATAGAAAAGTCCACGTAGGCTTTTTACAAGCTCAAATTTAAGCATCATTTAGCCAATATCATCGATATTGCGATCACCGTAGACTAGCTGATTAATTTTCACTGTAGTGCCAATTTTGGCCAACGATGACAATCCCTTCACCTTCAAAACCTTAATAATAGGGACAAAATCTCGAGCTTATAATGAGTTGCCGCTAACGTCTTGTGCAACTAATGCCCCCGCATCAACTTCAGACCCGTTACCAGAGCATGCATGGCAAATGATAAGCATAGATAGATTCATCTTGAGGACAAGTCGCAATTGTATCGCTCATTCGCTCATCACATTAAACAAGCATACATTCGATATTCTAGGCCACCCTTACTGTAATAAAGCTAGATAATAAAGCTAGATAATAAAGCAAAGATGATTGCCGTTAATTATAATCGCATTATAATGTAATTGTAATATACCTTTCTAAATTGGAGCGATAAATGATTGCGATTAGCGAAGCGCTAAGAGCGGGATTACTCAAGCCTAAGAACTGGGTAAGTAATATTATTGCAGGCGTCATTGTTGGTGTTGTTGCTCTTCCTCTCGCGATGGCCTTCGCCATCGCCTCCGGCGCCAAACCAGAGCAAGGCTTATATACCGCAATTGTCGCAGGCTTTTTGGTCTCAATTTTTGGCGGTAGCCGGGTACAAATTGCCGGCCCGACCGGCGCCTTCATTGTGGTACTTTCAAGCATCACCGCCCAGCATGGTATTGAAGGATTACAAATAGCCACATTCATGGCTGGACTGATCTTAATGCTTTTGGGGATCACCAAACTAGGAAGTGTCATTAAATTTATTCCAGCGCCTGTTATCGTAGGTTTCACGGCAGGAATAGGGGTCATCATTTGGGTCGGCCAATGGAAGGATTTTTTTGGTTTACCTGAGGTCACTGGTCAGCATTTCCATAACAAGCTATATCATCTGATTAATGTTCTTCCACAATTTCATCTTAGCACTAGCATGCTAGCCATATTTGCCCTATTGCTGGTAATTTATAGTCCGAAAGTACCGCTATTAAAACGAGTCCCTGGCCCCTTAATTGCGCTCGTCCTCACCACCCTTATTCAAGTATTCTTTCAATTTGACGGCGTACGCACAATTGGCTCAGCTTTTGGCGAAATACCACAAGGCTTACCCGAGCTAAGCATTCCTTCACTAAGCTGGACGAAAGTAATAGAACTGATTGGCCCAGCCTTTACCATCGCCATGTTAGGCGCGATTGAATCCTTACTCTCAGCGGTGGTTGCCGATGGGATGGCGGGTACTCGTCATGACTCCAATCAAGAATTAATTGGTCAAGGACTGGCAAATATAGCAGCGCCATTATTTGGCGGTTTCGCGGCAACCGGGGCGATTGCTCGTACCGCAACCAACATTCGTAATGGTGGCAACAGTCCCTTAGCTGGTATTGTCCACTCAATCACTTTATTAGTCATATTGTTAGTGCTTGCCCCCCTAGCAAAACACATTCCTTTAGCGGCCCTTGCGGCCATCTTATTTGTTGTCGCTTGGAATATGAGTGAAGCGAAACACTTCATTAAAATGGTTCGCCGCGCACCACGAGCCGACGTGCTAATCCTATTAATTACCTTTGCTCTTACGGTATTTGCCGATCTCGTTGTAGCAGTCAATATTGGCGTAATATTAGCAACTTTACATTTTTTACGACGTATGGCGAGCAGTGTTGAAGTGAAGCAATCTTCGGCACAAGAACTCGCCTTAGAGTTTGCAGAGAAAGGCTTAGGAGAATTACCAGAGAATATATTGGTATTTGCGGTTGAAGGTCCTTTCTTCTTCGGAGCAGTTGAAAATTTTGAACGAGCGCTAGCCTATACTCACAGCGATCCTGAACACCTTATCATTCGTTTAAAATGGGTTCCATTTATCGATATTACTGGGCTGCAAGCCTTAGAAGAAGTCATCAGCGGCTTACAGCGTCGTGGCGTGAATGTATTGCTATCTGGAGCCAATCAACGGGTCTCGGCCAAATTGAAGAAAGCAGGAATTATCGAGCTAGTTGGCCACGAGCATATGTTTCTGTTATTTGATGAAGCGGTTCGAGTTTTACTAAACAATAACTCAAAACAGCAGCGCTAACGTTTCACTTGTGGGTTATGGGTAGCACTGTCAGCATAACTCACATTATGTTGCTCAAGATATTCTCGGATCAATTGCCTAACGACTTGTGACGGCGTTAAGTCTTGAGAAGCACATAGCTTCTCAAATGCCTGCTTTTTACGCGGGTCCATCAGCACTGTAAAACGCGCGGTCTTGTTTTCCACTGGGGTGTACCTCACTAACATTATAATTTGATTATAACGTTAGTGTAATTAAGATCAGATTTTAATACTAGGGTCTGTTAATCTTTGCTTATTATTTTTGCAGTCGCTTGTCGTTATAGTTAGACAGGACAAACTCAATAAAGAGTCATCGCCACCATGGCTCATACGGGAACGCAGCATCACCAACCGAAGGGCTCGGTTACAATTTATCGCTGAAACAGCAACTACCATCACCGTTCAATCCACTCAGCGGTGACGTCTCAGCATCTTAGGTCGATATTGAAGCTGTCGACTAACACGTTTAGCAAATAAACGAACGAATACAAAACCGAGCCCTAGACTCAGCAAGGCCATCAACACTACGCCCCATTCATTCGATGATTGCTGCGCAAACAAAAACTTCCCAAGACCCGCGCCAACAATTAAACACAACAAAGGCACTAAATAAATCAGTAAAGCACTTGTGAGCATGTTTTTAGCATTTAGGCCTAGGTCTATCTGTTCACCAACTTGCACTTCTTCGGTAAGTTTCACACTGAGCCGATGAACTCGATGAGGAAATGCCTTGGCGATAGAACTATTACCACAATGCTCAGCACTCCCACAGCTGCCACAAGCGCTTTTACTCACGCATTCAACGACTGCATATCCCTGCTCTAGCGCAACAACCTTGGCCGTTTCGATAATTAAATTGGAATTATTGGGCAGGTTCACTTGGCAGCTCCAGATAAGGGCCCAATTTCACAAAATCAGCAATTTTAGAGGCTGTGTCTGGAGGGATCTCTCCGACAACAGTAATTTCAACTCCCTGCCTGACAACCGTATGTAAACTGGTGGCCCCTTGGCGAACCAATTGTTCACGTAAGGGATTGGTTTTACCTATAGCATTTGCATAAACAGAGATATCAAATAAACCATCACTTAACTTGAGATAATCCACTGGCTCAGCTAACAATAATAATGAATGTCGTTCTTTTTGCGCAACTTTCATACCCTCCGGCTGCCAGCCTAAACGCCAGTTAATTTTTTGCTTCGACTCATCAACGGGGAGCTTACCAACCACTGCTTTTGGTAAATCCAAACTAGCAAGTTCATGCATCCAGGCGGTGGGTTGTTCAAATTCGGCTAAATTGACAGCCATTTGCTGTTCAACAAGCTCGCCATCATGGTCAACGATATCTAATCGCAAGGGTAATTGCGTCGCGTAATCAATCCAAAAATACAGGCCATAAAGATCGGAAGACTTAGGAACGATCCGCATCACTTGGGCTGGACGTCCAGCAACCCGACTCTTGCCCGCGATCACTAAATCATAATTCGTGGTTAAACCATCAATATCAATCGCCGCCAAATTACCAAACATGCCCGGTAAACGAGTAGAAGCTAAACTATAAGGTGTTTGTCCTGGTTCAAAAAAAGCCACAACACCTTGACGATAAACCCCTTCATTGGCAGGACCATTGAGATATACACGATGCGCAACTTCAACCCCATCGACAACACCATGAATTAACCGTTCTGGTTCAATATGACCTTGACGTACCGTGATAAAAGACAACTCGTAGTTACGTTGATGAAAGGCTTGTTGATATTCTTGTAATAAATTAATCGCGGGGCTAGTTTGACTGACCTCACTAGGAACGCTAGGGGGACTATCAGTACTCTCTGCCGAAACAGAAAAAGATGCCAGTAATATAATTACTGGCATCAAAAGTTGTTTAAAACGCATAAGTTATATAACTACTCTACTATTCTCTGTTGAAAACGATGATCCTGTAAATAAGCACTAATACGTTTACGTTGTTCAATCATTTCGGCTTCACTTAACTCGCGTGGCTGTGGGCTAGATTGTAAACTAACCGGAGCAACCGAACCACCGACAGGCACGGTATTAAATACCGGTAAAGGTTGCTCTGTATCACTTGCTACTTGTAAAGAATACTGTTGAACACCAACAATAGCAGCCACCGCGACTGATGCCGCAATTGCATACTGTCCCGTATACTTGAAAAACCGCACCAACTTACCAGAAGATTCTTTTTCAGAAGAATGAGAAGGCCGAGGTGCGACAATGGCGGGCTCATCTTCTAAGGCCAACGCGATATTATCAGCAATATTCAAATTAATCTTCTTGGGGGTTTCCCCACGAAGCACATCGCCAATCAAATGGTAATTACTCCATTGCTGAGCACGCTCTGGCTCGTTGGCTAACAGCTCTAACAGTGATGCGTCGGTCGACTCGTTATCAACCAATGCGGATAACTGTTCTTGATTTGCCATATTAGTCACTCATCCCCAAAATTACCTGCTTAAAAGCGGTTGGATCCGCTTCTCTATTGCATCCCTTGCTCGGAATATCCGCGAACGGACAGTACCAACAGGACAATCCATCACACTTGCAATCTCTTCATAACTAAGACCATCTATCTCTCGAAGCGTAATTGCCGTACGTAAATCATCGGGTAGTCCTTCCATTGTAGCAAAAACTACCTCTTTTATTTCTTCAGATAGCAACAAGGTTTCTGGTGTATCAGCTTCTTTCAATGCTTCTGCACCATCGTAAAACTCGGCTTCATCTGCGTCTACATCATTTGCTGGAGGCCTTCTCCCCTGAGCAACAATGTAATTTTTCGCGGTATTCACGGCGATTCGATACAACCATGTATAAAATGCGCTCTCACCACGAAAATTAGGTAACGCTCGGTAAGCCTTAATAAATGCTTCCTGCGTTACATCGGCTACATCACCATGATTCACAATATAACGTGATACCAGGTTAGCCACCTTGTGTTGGTATTTTTGAACCAACAAATTAAATGCCGCCTTATCTCCGCGCTGAGTTCTTTCGACCAACGCTTGATCTGTCCACTGTTCTGACATCAGTAACTACCGACCTCCTAATGCTTGGGTGTCGGTAACTTCTCTGGCGGCACATCTCTTCAGACTACTTGTTTTCAAAAAAGTTCTCTTTTCATCAAATAAATTTTTGCGCCTCTGTGAGACAGTGCAAACTTGAGTAAGTTTCAGTTAAACTACGATATACTCAAATTTCCCTTTAACTTCATATAAGAGCGCATCTAATGGAATACACTAGCGATGTTCTAATAATAGGCAGTGGCGCTGCAGGCTTAACAATGGCGTTAAACTTGGCAGATTATGCCAAAGTCCACGTCCTGAGCAAAGGACCACTAAAAGAAGGCTCCACATATTATGCCCAAGGCGGCATCGCTGCCGTGTTCGATAAGAATGACAGCGTAGAAGAACATGTCAATGATACTCTTATCGCCGGTGATGGCTTATGTGAAGAAGCCACCGTTCGATTCACCGCAGAAAACAGTAAACGCTGTATCGACTGGCTCATCAACCTTGGGGTTCCCTTCGATCAAGAGACCACCAAAGATGGCGAGGCCCAGTATCATCTCACTCGTGAAGGCGGGCATAGTCGACGTCGCATTTTGCACGCTGCCGATGCGACAGGCAAGGCCGTTCAACAAACCTTGGTCAGAGCAGTATTAAGCCACCCTAATATCACGATTCTAGAGCGATTTAATGCGGTCGACTTAATTGTGAAAGAAGGTGACTCGAAAAAAACTGTTGTCGGTGCCTATGTATGGAATCGAAATACCGAACGAGTTGATGTAGTCAAAGCAAAATTTGTGGCGATGGCGACTGGCGGTGCAAGCAAGGTTTATCAGTACACCAGTAACCCTGATGTCAGTAGTGGCGATGGGGTTGCCATGGCTTGGCGCGCCGGCTGTCGAGTTGCGAACATGGAATTTAATCAATTTCACCCCACCTGTTTATACCACCCAGAAGCTCGAAACTTCTTGCTCACTGAGGCACTCCGAGGAGAGGGCGCGTTATTAAAACGTCCCGATGGGACTCGTTTCATGCCTGACTTTGATGCCAGAGAAGAATTAGCCCCTCGTGATGTCGTGGCCCGCGCCATCGATTTCGAAATGAAGCGCCTCGGTGCAGACTGTGTCTACTTAGACATCAGCCATCGCGATGATGAGTTTATCGAATTACACTTTCCCACTATTTTACAACGTTGCTTAGATCTCGGGATCGATATCCGTAAACAAGCGATACCGGTTGTACCAGCAGCCCATTATACTTGTGGTGGTGTAGTCACCAACTTGAATGGCGAAACGGATATTGCAAACTTATATGGCATTGGCGAAGTGGCATACACTGGTTTACATGGCGCCAACCGAATGGCCAGCAACTCTCTATTGGAATGCGTGGTGTTTGCTCATTCCGCTAGCCAGCATATAAAAGCACATCTAAACGAAGTGAGTATATGCAACCAAATTAAGCCTTGGGACGACAGCCAAGTGAGTAATTCAGATGAAGAAGTCATCATTACCCACAATTGGCACGAACTACGGTTATTTATGTGGGATTATGTTGGCATTGTGCGTACCAACAAGCGCTTACAACGTGCCATGCATCGAATCCATTTACTACAGCAAGAAATCTATGAATATTACTCAAACTTTAAAGTGGGGAATAATCTCTTAGAATTACGTAACTTGGTGCAAGTCGCCGAGTTAATCGTGGGCTGTGCCATGCGCCGTCATGAAAGTCGCGGTCTACATTATAATTTGGATTACCCAGATAAACTGGACATCGTGAAGCCGACTATCCTCGATCCAAACACCTTTTATCAAGAACCAGATAACGTAGACTAAATCGATGGATTTAAACAAGGCTTAGCTAAGCTAAGCCTTCATACTATTCACCACCGTTGCAACGATATTCCGCCCTTATGGTTGTTCAGACTCGATGGGAAAGTTAATTACAAAGCACATCCTACGATAAATATCATGCTCAATACTATCTGCAAAAATCACATTTAATTTTAAACGGTCTTGGCCAATACCAATAATAATACAACAAGTAAAAGCCACGCGAGAGTTCGCTAACCATTGGTAAACCTCAGTTTTCCCACCTTGTTGGTAAGCAATCTGTTCCGCAGAAAAATAACCCTTAGGGCGATAGCACCACCAATGCCAATAGCTCAGCACTATCGAAAAAAGACTCAGAGGGAGTAAAGGAAGTAAACGAGGGAAACAAAATAACAACAAGACTTGCGCCGCAGCCATCAGGCAGATCAGCGCAAAATAAGTCGACGAACGAGTCGCCCTAAATTCACACTTTGACGCGCTTGAGAATAACATTAACCATCGCAGCTAACTGTTGGTCTTCACAAGACTTGTGTCCCATAAACCAAGCAAATAAATCAGGATCATCACAGGCGAGTAAGCGTTTAAAGGTTTGTTTTTGCGCCTCACTCAAATCATCATAAGCTTCATCTACAAACGGCATAAACAATACATCAAGTTCCAACATCCCCCGACGACAAGCCCATTTTAAACGTGATTTATTTTCCTGCATGTTGTTCCTTGTATACATCAGTGACACTGGTAAACTCGGTATTAGCCACAGTTAATAACCAGTTAAAAAATGCTGCAAAAGTATTGACGACAATACCATTTCAGCAACAAAATTACACGCTAATAAGCTTGATCTAGCTCTCAACGGAAGCCGACTATGTCTCAACAAACCTTATGCACTCTCCCTCCGCTGTTAGTTCAGCCTCTGGACCAATGGCATTTAGTCAGGGTGAGTGGAATTGACGCCCAAAGCTATTTGCAAGGACAGCTTAGCTGTGACGTAAACAGTCTTGATCCGGGCCAACAAAGTCTGGCAGCGCACTGCGACCCCACAGGTAAAATGTGGTCAGTATTGCGACTGCTACGTTTAAACGATGACTACTTATACCTGCAACCAAAATCGCTTGCCGACAGCCAATTAGCCCAGCTAAAGAAATATGCGGTATTTTCCAAAGTGGCCATCGAAACCGAAACCAAGCTACAGATTATCGCAGTACTTGGCAGTGAAGCCCCACATTACATCGCGGAACATTTTGGCGATGATATCGCCAGCTATGGTGGTTTAATCGATAGTGGCATTTGTGTGCACCTGGATGGTCCCAAACGCCGCTATTTAGTGATTACCGATCTCGCCAATTGGGGAGAAGATGCGCCAGCCAGCCCACTCGACGCCAATCAATTATGGCGCGCGTTACAGATTGTCTCCGGCCTCCCCATGCTGGAGCTGGCCACCAGCCAGCAATTCATTCCTCAAGCCTTAAACCTACAGTGTTTAAACGCCATTAGCTTTTCCAAAGGCTGTTATACCGGTCAGGAAACCATTGCACGCGCCAAGTATCGCGGCAACAACAAGCGAGCGACGCTGCGCTTTGCCGGACATGGCGATCTCTTACCCAAAGCTGGCGACCGTCTAGAACAAAAACTGGGTGAAAACTGGCGAGCCAAAGCCACCGTATTACAGGCCGTTCAGCTCGATCCTGGCTATATTGAACTATTAGCGGTGTTAAATAAGGATACGGATGCCACCGCAAAGTTTCGCTTAGAAGGGGATGAACAGAGTCTCTATACCATTGCTCAGCTACCTTACGGCTTAGAAGATTGAGACAAGGGCAAACACTGAGCGCCCCGCATCTATTCGCTGGTAGCTATACTGTACTTTAGATGCAAAGATCCGTGCATTGATGGTTTTTTTGGCACGCCATTGATCGCCGAAAAAACCGACAATTCAGACCAGGAAAACACAATGAGCGCTCCACAAGCTATCGCATCCCCTTGTATTCGGCATTGCACGTTGGATGACAAAGATCAGTGCGTCGGTTGTTTTCGGCAACTCGATGAAATCTGCGCCTGGAGTGGGCTGGATGAGCAAGCCAAACGGGAAGTTTTACAACGCTGTGAACAACGGCGTCAACAAGCGCCCACCTGGAAATTTAGCAAGCTCAACTCCCGCTTATAGGAATAAAAATGCCGAGTTTTCAAATCACGGCATTTTTATCAAGCCCTCAGCGAGCCTTAGCCGAAGTCTCCATTCACATACCCCTGGGTTCGCTGGTCCTTTGGCGCGCTAAATATTTGCTCAGTATCACCATGCTCCACCAATTCCCCCATCCAGAAGAAAGCGGTCTTATCTGAAATACGCTTCGCCTGCGCCATCGAGTGCGTGACAATCACAATGGTAAACTTTTTACGCAGCGCCTCCATCAACTCCTCAATTTTATGGGTGGCGATGGGATCCAGAGCACTAGTTGGTTCATCCATCAAAATCACATCAGGCTGTATTGCAATGGTCCGCGCGATACATAAACGTTGTTGCTGACCGCCCGACAAACCAAAAGCATGACTCTGTAAGCGATCGCTCACTTCATCCCACAGGGCGGCACTGCGCAAGGCATTTTCAACTACCTCATCGAGTGTCTGCTTATTGCGGATCCCCTGAGCGCGTAACCCATAAGCCACATTCTCGTAAATACTCATGGGAAAGGGATTGGCTTTTTGAAAAACCATTCCCACCTTCATCCGTAGCGCAGCCACATTACGCTCTTGATAAATGTCTTTCCCTTCTAAATGCACACGCCCGGTAATACGCACATTTTCAATTAAATCATTCATCCGATTTAAAGTCCGTAACAGGGTTGATTTACCACAACCAGACGGACCAATAAGTGCCGTAACTTGTTTCTCCGGAATTTCTAAATCAATCGCCTTTAGTGCGTGCGTATCACCGTAATGTAAATCAAGTTGTTGAACATCAAACTTATTCATATCTATCTCTTAGTAAGCAGCTTTGTTGAATCGACTCGCGATCAATTTAGTCAGTAGGTTAATGGCTAAAACCAAGACAATCAGTACCGTGGCAGTTGCATACGCCTGATTCCATTCATGAACGGTGAACAATTCTTGAGTTAATTTATACAAGTGAACGGTTAAAGTTCGCCCTGAATCGAACACCGACTCCGGCAGTCTGGTAACCATACCCGCGGTTAAAAACACAGGGGCTGATTCGCCAATCACTCGCCCGGTACTTAAAATTACCGCGGTGACAATACCAGGCATCGCCGATGGAAGGATCACCCGCCAGATGGTATAGATCCGTGAACAGCCTAAGCCATAAGACGCTTCTCGGTATGCTTGTGGGACTGCAATCAGGGCTTCTTCAGTAGTGCGAATAATCACCGGTAAAATCAAAATGGCTAAGGTGAGCGCGCCCGACAGAATCGAAAAGCCCAAACCAAGAGTGACCACAAAAAAAGTCATCCCAAATAAACCATAAATAATCGATGGAATACCCGCTAAAGACTCCGTGCAAAAACCAATCACCTTGACAACTTTGCTCCCGGGCTTGGCATACTCGGTTAAGTAAAGTGCAGTCATAATGCCAATTGGGGCTGCGATGCCTATCGATAGCAGCACCATATATAAGGTGGCGACAATCATCGAGAAAATACCCGAGGTTTTACCAATCGTGGTGTAGCTTGAACTAATAAACTCCCAACTTACATGGCTTAAACCATTGCTTAAGATGTGCCATAACATCCACAGCAAAAATAAAATAGTCAAGCCTGCTCCGGCCCAAACGAGGCTTAAAGCAGCCAGATCTTCAATACGACGGCGCATTACTTAACCCTCTGACGATTCAAAATTAACAGCGTCCCATTTAACAACATCACAAAAACCAGCAACACAATCCCAGTTGAATACAATGAGCTGGCATGAATTCCACTTGCATAAGACATTTCCAGAGCGATGTTTGCGGTGAGGGAGCGAGCCGAGTCAAGCAGTGAGCCAGGCATCGCAGGGGAGTTTCCCATCACCATAATAATGGCCATGGTTTCGCCGACGGCGCGTGCAATTCCGAGCACCACACCGGCTAAAATCCCTGAGCGGGCAGCCGGCAAGATCACCTTAAAAATGGTAAATATCGGCGAGGCTCCCAGCGCATAAGATCCTTCTTTATAACTGCGAGGAATGGCACGAATAGAAGTCTCAGCAATGGTAATCACCGTGGGTAAAATCATCACCGCCAACACAATAATGGCCGCTAAAATGGTGCTACCCGCGGGTACCTTAAACACCGATTCAATTGCCGGAACAATGATCACCAAGCCAAAAAAACCATAAACAACCGATGGGATCCCCGCCAGCAGCTCTACCGCCGGGCGGATCATATTGGCCAAGCGTTTAGGCGCAACTTCAGCTAAAAATACCGCCGTTAACAACGCAACCGGAACCCCAATGAGCACGGCTCCGAGGGCTGAAACAAGCGATGCCACAATCATCGCCCCGACACCAAATAAGGCCGGCGGATACCAATCAGTTCCGATGAGAAAATGACTTAAACCCGCAAACTGAATGGCTGGTAAGCCCTCAAGCACCAAAAAATAACCAATAATCGCGACCGACAGAACACCAATCAGTGCGCTCAGCAAAAAGAGTAGATTAAAAAAACGTCCAAGCCAGTCAACCTTTTCAGATGACTGCTTGAGCGCTGCAACTAATGCTGGGTTGTTAAACTCAGCCTGTGGCGTAATAACCGTTTGATTCATAAAATTTTATTTCCAAACCCAAGGCACAACAAAGAGGCATGCGCATGCCTCTTTGTTAAGCTTTTAAAGGAAAAACTTAGTTAACTTCGATGTAGCCGTGTTCAGCAACAATGGTTTGGCCTGCATCACTCATAATGTAATCAACAAACTGCTGAGCTTCTGGTGCAGGGTCAGTACTCACTAACAGAATAAAAGGACGGGCAATTCCGTAACTTCCGGCTTGAATATTGGCTTTGCTTGCGGCGACGCCTTCAATGTTTAAGGCGATAAGAGAATCGTCAACCGAACCAAGAGAAATGAAACCAATGGCGTTAGCGTTGTTCGCCACTAAGGTTTTAATGGCACCATTGCCACTGGCCACTTGAGCGCGAGGGGAAATAGCGGTAACGGTTACCCCATTAATTTTTCGAGTGAGCCCCATAATATCTTCAAAGGCACCACGAGTACCGGAACCCACTTCACGAGTGACGGCAACAATCGCCTGATCGGCGCCACCGACTTCTTGCCAGTTTTTAATCTCACCAGAGTAGATTTTTTTAACTTGTTCAATGCTTAGATTTTGAACCGCATTGGCCTTGTTTACGGCCACTGCAATACCGTCCTGCGCCATCACAACTTTCTTAGTATCAGCATTGAGTTCGTCATCTTGTACTTCACGAGAAGACATACCAATCATGCTTGTCCCTTCTTTAACAGCACGGATCCCCGCCGAAGAGCCGGTACTTTGCACTTCAACCACATCATTTTGAGTGCTTTGGTAGTTTTCGGCCAATATTTCCATAATACCAGATACAGAAGTGGAACCTGACACCGTCACTGTATTACTGGCATAAGCATTGGTCGCCAATAGGATAGATGCGATACTTAACGCTGTGATTAACTTATTTCTCATAATATTTCTCTTTGCATTTAAAGAATGACAAACAACTTGTCTAAGGCGGGTGCATTGAAGCAAGCAAAAGTGACAGAAATATTACAAACAGAATATTACACAGGAATTGTGCATTTCGGATGGTTTTATAAACTAAATCAGAAAGAAAAAATGAAATATAGATATATAATATATGCATGAGCGCAAACATTCATTTTTACGCTCATCGCAAATTAAGAACCTCGCCAATGACGGACTCGACCGGTATCGATATGCACAAAACCACTATTTGGATAATAGCCAACCCCACCTAAACCCAACTCTAAAGCGGCGCTGTGAACCTTATTCAGTGCGACATTTTTGACTCTCACATCAACAGCTTGTCCGGTCATATGAAAACTCTTTTTAGCTACACCTGTGGTGCTATTGCGTAACATTTCATTGGTAGCAGGAGAGCGATAGCCAGAAATGATTTCAAATAAGACTTCCCCACCCAAACGTTCTTGTAACAAGGCCATCTGCATGTATAAAGATTTATCCATATTGATAATTTCGTTGCGCCTAAAATCACGCAATAAATTATCTAAACGTTTAACTTGTTTCTCTTGAAATTGACCATCTTTCCAGAAACAGACTTCACAACTTTCATTGGTATGTAAGTTGTTCATATTTAAAACGCGTGTTCCCGGAAGTTCTCTGGCAATACTAGAACTTGCATAGCTTTTTGGTATCCCAAGACCGATAAATCCAGCGCCCAACCCCAATAACAATGACCGCCTATTTAACTTTCGGTCTAACATTTACACTTACCTCAAACGGATTAAAAAAACATCAATTTGGTGTAAAATACCGAAAAGTACCACAAAAAGCAAACAAATCACTACAGTGAGTGATTTTTCAGTGAGCTAAAGTTTAAGTAAAGGTAAGCTAACAAGCTGTTTAAAAAGATGTTTTCAGCTCTGTTATCAGCCAATCTTCGGGTCGAAATTATAAATATCTTTGCGGTAATTCAAGCTACCGGAGCTATCAAACCAAGAAGTAAAATACACTAAATAAACCGGAACACGTTTTCGTAAAGGTAACCATTTAGGCTCACCTTTTGCCATGAGTGACTGCTTGTAACGTTGGCTATAACCATCTTGCTTGAGTAGTTGTTCTGCCAATGATTCAGCAGCTTCAACCCGAACACAGCCAGAACTAAACGCTCGTTGTGACTCAGAAAACAGCTCAGGGGAAGACGTATCATGCAAATAAACCGCAAATTGGTTGGCAAAGTAAAATTTATAGTTACCTAACGCATTTGCTGAGCCTGGCCGCTGACGCATTCGATAGGGAAATCTTCCGGTATCCTTAACCAGAGTCCAATCCACTTGCTCCGGTTCAACCGCCTGACCTTGATAATCAAATAGTTCAAAGCCCAAGCGTTGCACATAGCTGGGATCGAGGCGAAGCTTGGGAATAATATCTCTACGGACAATGGTTCTAGGCACATTCCAATAGGGGTTAATCACCACACTACTGATTTCACTCACTAATAATGGTGTCGCACGAGACGCTCTACCCACCACAACTTTAGAACGAAACAATTCGATATCTTGGTCGATATAGCTCATTTGATAGGCAGGCACATTTACCACGATCCGTTGTTGATTTGGAGGCATCACCAGAAAACGATCTAAAAGCTGCTGCCTGAGTAAGTTTTTGGCAAGCATTTTTGAGCGCTCTAGCGGTTGAAAATTCAACCAATACAATGTGTCTTTACCCACAATACCGTCAGCTTTCAAGCCATGTTGCTGCTGAAAACGTTGCAAAGCATTGTAAGTTTCACTTTCGAATAATGGCAAATTCTGCTCAAGCAGTTGATGATTAGAGTCAAATTCAATTAAACGCTCCCGGATCAAAGGAACCCGCGGATCGGAATCTCCTAAACGAATTAAAGGACCATTTGCAATACGGGTGTTTTCGGTACGCTGTTGAGCCACATTAAGCCAATACAACATTTGTTGGCGATAACGCAGCCGCTCAATGTCTAGTTCACCCCGTAAAGTCATGACTTGCTGATAAACTTGCTGCTGATTAAGATTTGCTATCCAGGCTTGATCGATAAACAATTGTAACGGCAATTCTGCGATATGATTCAAAGCCATACTTTGCGAATAATCCAAAGCCATCAACTGCTGATAACAGGCAATTACACCGAGAAATGCATCGGTGTATAAAGACTCCCATTGAGCATCACTACTATCGATAATGTTTAGCTGAACCAGCCATCGGCTTATTTGTTCTGGTGCACCCGCCAGGCTGAGTTCAAACAGCAACCATTGTAGTTGGTCTCGCGCCTTACGCGCTTGGGCATAACCATACCAAAGCGCCTGAGGATGATAAGCATAGATACGCTGTTGCAGCTGAGGATAGCGTAATTGATAATTATCAGCACGATTGGCTAACCATCTCTGCGATGCCCCACCAGCCTGAGGCCAATCTAAACGGCTGAGTAAACGTTGGCTTACCACATCATCGTCAACCTTAGTGGCAATCACTGCCGCCCCGCCTTTTAATTCAACCATCCCCGCTTGTTCAAGTGTATTTGACTGTACTACAGCTTGTTCTTCTGGCGCTAATAGGCTCACCGCGGCATATAAATGTAGGCTAAATAAATAGACTCCCAGTCCAATGACTACGCTTTTCACCCAACACTCCTGAATGAGATGATATTAATTAAGCATAGCGTGTAAGCCAGTCGCTATGCTTAAAAAATGCTATGCATTTCGCAAGCAGAAGCTTAAGTGCTTGAGAATCCTAAAAAGATGAATTAGGCCCTGCTAAAAATGCTAATTCAGCTGCGCTCGACTGCCGACCCAAAATTTGATTACGATGGGGGTAGCGTCCAAATTTCTCGAGAATGGTTTTATGCTTTAATTCAAATTGGTACTGTTGCTCCAAACCGGGTTGATGAAACAACTGTTCCGCCTGTTGGTGGATCACTAAAGATTCGCTATGCATATAGGGCATATATAAAAATGCACGCATCGTTGGTGTTAGCCGCTGATCAAATTGCTTCGCCACCGCATTTTGCGCCAAGGCTAATGCCAACGGATCGCAAGCAAAAGCTTGGGCAGAACCTCGGTGAATATGACGAGAGAATTGGTCTAATACAATGACTTCCGCAAGACTCCCCTTAGCACTATCACGCCAAGCCCATAGCTCCGCAAAACTAGCGCTTTGCAGTAGCCCCCTATAACTTTCCGTTATTTGCAGATCAACGCTCGCTTCAATCACAAATCGCTGCTCTGCCTGTAAGTGTTCAAACCAAAACTCAAGGATCGCTTGATATTCCATCTAATCCTCTCTAGCTTAAAAAGCTGGCTTTGTCGGGTTTACCCGCTCATTTTAAAGATTGAGAAAAGTATCCAAGCACTCAAACGCAGAGCTCAATCATCAGTGAGCCTAGCAGCCACAATCCCCATGCACCAACCATTGACATTGCTGGTAATTGTCAGCCATGGCAAGTTGGCTCAAATAACCCAGAACTTCACAACCCGCTTCACCCCAAGTACAACCGCGACGAAGCTCGCTATAAAGCTTAATTGAGGTTGCCTGATAGCGAAATTTTTGTTCGCTGACCCAACCCGGCTGAGTGTATAAGGGACGCGCTTTAGCCCCCCACAACTCAACCAGCTGTCCTTCACGCATCATCCTTGGCTGTAGCCCATCCAATTGGGTTTGCAGCACAATCTTCGGTGGCAGTGGTGGTTTGGCGGGGAAGTAATAACTGCAACCGCAGCCCCGCTGCACTTGCGCTGGCGGAATTGCTTGTAATTCACAAGCTTGAGATAAAAAACTCACAATATATAGAGTGGCTCCAAGGGTGACCTTGGGTAGCTGCAGTGTAAAGGTCATTGTTCGCCTTCTATAGGGCTTAAGCGATAAGCACAACGACGAGCCCCCTCAACGATATGCTCAATCCGCTCGACTTGGCAATTGCTGAATAACTTTGCCAGTAACGCTAACTCAGACTGGCACAAACCTTGGTTTTCACTAGCGGCAACACAAATAGGGCAATGATCTTCAATAAACAAGTAGTGCTCTCCCTCACGTTGCCAATTTGCCATATAACCCTCAGCGCCCCGCTTTTGACTCAAAGCTTCTAGCTTGTCTTCTAAACTGCGCTCACCTGCTAACAAAGTTTGGTAAATATTAAAGCTTTGCTGCTCGCGATGAGCCAGCAACTGTTCAATCGCCTGTTCACCAAATACTTGTTGTACCGCACCAAGCAGTTGCACGCTCAAGTCACTATGGCAATCGGGAAAACGACCATGTCCCCCCTCAGTCAATTGCCAATACCGAGTCGGCCGACCTACTTTCACTTTCTTATCAAAATGCTCGATCAAACCTTCTTTTTCTAGTGCTTGTAAATGCTGGCGCACCCCCATGGTTGTAATGTCTAGGTACTCAGCCAGCATTTTAACCGTTTGCACACCTCGACTTTTGATTCGATACAAGATGCTATCTGTGGTTTTCATAATGGGTCTCTGGCTATAACATCAACTGATTATTGTCATTCGCCTAGAGTTTGTAAAGTTAAGGCTTTATAAAGCTCAAAAACAATCGAAATGCTTAAGCCTCCTAAAACGAGACTCTTCCAAAACAAGACAGCCATTTTAAAATCCACTCTTAAAGTCACTTTAACCGCCACCATTAAGCAATAAACATCACATTTCATCCATGTAAAGGCAGCTTGATGTTGAAAAGTTCAGTATTAACAAAGAGGGGGATAATAAAAACTGGCAATCAGCGAGACGGAAGACACAGCTAGCCTAGATAACCTGAATCACTCGCGAGTCAATGAAATTTAACCTGTAAGTTCTTAACCTAGATCCAGCCAGCGCTTGGCAGCTGCCATGCCTTTGATGCGAAGTTGATTGTGCTGACGCTTATAGCGTTCTAGTGAATGCCCAGCCCCAACCACACTGGCAAAGTGATGCTCTAAACCCGTGCTCAAGGCTAACCAGCTTTCTTCATCGATTTGTAAGCGCTGTAAAATGGGCGCTTGTGCATCATCGATATAACCGCGTTTATCTTCTCTGATGACACGGCCGGTGAGTTCTACCAGTTGTAGGTAATCTTGTAACTCAAAGGGTAAACCTTCGGGCATGGTTTCTCTGGGGTTACCAACAAAGGGCATTAGCGGCTTGGGTTGCTGACCTTGTTTGGCTTGCTGAATGCGCTGTTTGATACTGGTGTGGTCCGAGGTTTCAGGCGTGCTCGCTATATTTGAGCGAACCGGGTTTAAATCCACATAGGCCATACACGCTGCTAGGGCTGCTTCATCTAAAAGCGCTTGAGATTTAAAACGCCCCTCCCAAAAACGACCGGTACATTGGTCTTCTTTATTGGCAGCTCGAGCAATGTATTCATTCAAATGGCGCATAAACCAGCTTAAATCAAAAAGGCGAGTCCGATAGACTTCAGCTGTGGCGTGAATGGCCTGTAGTTGCACCTCACTTAATTTCGGACATAACTCAGAATTGAGATACATCTGAGTCAGTAAGGTGCCCTGATGCAGAATATGCCAGCGTTCCAAGACTTCATCCATGGACCAGGCTTCGGCTTTGGCCTTATCGATGTGCAATACCACATGGGTATGATTGCTCATAACTGCATAAGCACAGACATCAATGGCAAACACCGCAGTAAGTTGCAGCAAATAATCTTCCACCCACTGGCGTCGGTGCTCATAACTCTTGCCCGTTTGCTTATCTTCGCCACATAAAAAAGCCCGCCGAACACAGCGGGAAACACAGTGATAATAAGATGTATCCGATAAGCTCACTTGCGACTGTCTGGACCGAGGCATGGCAATAACTCCCCAAAAACCACTATTGATAGTTTAGATTATTACTGGCATTTGGCTAGTTGGGGTAGATGTCTAATTATTTCCACACAAAAAACTCCATAGTACTCTGATACTTGCCACTAAATATCTACTTGATAGGGCCGCCTGCTACTCACTGAATTAGGATGGCTGTTTACTAATCTCGCTGTTATTGCGAACCGAGAGCCTCGTATTTTTAGGTGTCACGCGATACCGAAGATAGAGATTATTAAGAATCAGTGCCGCTCCTGTGATACTGGCCCCAGCGATTTCAGGAAAGCCAGGGTTTATTCCCATCATCGCTGAGATAGAGAAAGCGGTAATAGGCACAATATCCATAAATAAAACACCATTAAGTGGCGTCAGAATCTTGTTACCAATATTCCAACATAGGATCCCGATGAAACTAGCCACAATAGCGGTATAAAAAACATGGGGAATCACATAAACAAAGGCACTAGTCGTCGGCACAGCAACCACACCGCTGGCATATAATATTCCATTTATCACCAATACGCTGGTCATCCCCAAACAAGTTGTCAATGCGGTATATTTAAGCGGTGACCAGCGAGGAAAAAACGAGGCCCCTACGGTATATATAACCCAACACAGTGCACCAAAAATAATGAAAGCATTGGCTTTATAGCTGGTGGGAGAATCAAACAAACTAGCGTAATGGCCTTTTGTAATCACGGTCATTACGCCAAAAAATGACATCATAATCAGCCCTATAGAAATCATCGGAGGCACTACTTTTCGTAAGACACCATTCACCAAAATGCCCAACATTGGCATCGTTGCCATCATGATAGAGGTTGTTAATGCGCCAGTTTCTCCCGCCATTTTCTGACCTAAAAACACAAAAAAACCAAACCCCACAAAAGCGGCAGAGCCGAGTAACCAAGCCAACCCAATGCGCTCCCCTTTCAGATTCAGTCCCTGCTCACCTTCTCGTAGCCATAGTGCGATGGCTAACGCGATACCAGCAAAGCCATAGCGTAGCGTGGTAAATGTATAAGGATCAATGTGTATCAGTGCGCTGGTCATGATTGGAAATGTGGCTCCCCAAGAAAAGGTCGCGATAAGACAGCAGATTACGCCCATCGAATATGAATTTTTCATTTTATATCTCATTTCTCGCTTCAGGCATGTTCAGATGACTCACACCCAGTTGTTGATGAAGAATCGAGCAGAAACAATATTTCTACGTGATCGTTTGTTTAGCCAATACAACAACCATCTGTTGACTATCTGTGGTTTTGATCTGGACTAGCAATGAGTCACTCAGAAGCCACCCAATGGGTGATGAAAATTTATTATATTTAACTCCAAACCCATGATAAATACGTGTTAAGTTGATTGATTTAAAACCTGTAGGTTCTTAATAATGAGTGTACTTTCTGGAATGAAAATGTTTGTCAAAGTGGTGGAATGCGGAAATTTCACCGCCGCAGCCGCGGCTAGTAACGTGTCGCCAACCATGGTTGCCAAGCAGATCAGATTAGTGGAAGAACGGATCGGGGCTCGGTTATTACACCGAACCACTCGACGACAACATCTCACTGAAGTCGGTCAACTCTATTTTGAACGTTGCCTTCGAGTATTGTCTGAAGTTGAATATGCTGAGAATAGCGCAATAGAATTACAGTCGGCACCAAAAGGCCTAGTACGAATGGTTGCCCCGGTCAGTTTTGGTAGTCAATGTTTAGTGCCAGAGCTGAGCCTTTATATGGAACAAAATCCAGATGTGAACGTGATGCTAAATCTGGATAATCGAATTTCAAACCTTAGTAATGACAATTACGAATTAGGCATTCAGATTGGCAAGATATGTGAACCCGGTGTGGTTGCACGCCCCTTACGCGCATATCGCAGGATACTGGCCGCGTCTCCAGCTTATATCCGTCAGCATGGTATGCCCGAGCATCCAAATCAGCTCAGTCATCACAGCTGTCTGGGCCTATCATACTGGCAACGTCAGGATCGCTGGGACTTAATAGGACCTAAAGATGAAACCTTTCAGGTGTATATTCATGGACGCTTTATGTCCAATCAGGGGGATGCTCTCAGAATGGCCGCGATCAATAACTGTGGTGTCGTGATGCAACCCGATTATGTTTTAATAAATGACATTGCTCAAGGCCATCTAGTCCAAGTATTGCCAGACTGGTCCTATAAGCCAACACCCTTGTACCTTACCTATCACCAAGATACTCGTCCGTCCGCTAAGTTGCGTAGTTTGATCGACTTTTTAGTCGAACGTCTGGGGAGCAAGCAATAAGAACATCCCAACCTTTTCTACCAAGTAAGCACTAGTTGGGATAGGTGGCCTTTTATGTCGCTTTAGATAACGACTATTGTTTTACTCGCTGGAGGGTTTTGAGGTGTCTTATGAAGTACCAACTATCCGGTGTTTTTGATAAAAGGCTTGCTTCACCTTGTAATATGCATAAATATAATCAGTATGACATCTTAAATAGAAATAGTGCATATTAGGTCACAAGTAATGACAGAATTTCCTCCAAGTGCCAGAAGTGAAGACGCTTTGAAGCAAATCGATCTCAATCTGCTCAGGGTCTTTGATGTCCTTATGCAAGAACGTAGCGTGACACTAGCGGCTGCCCGTCTAAATCGAACCCAACCGGCCATAAGCCACTCTCTGGCAAGGCTACGGCTATTATTAGACGATGAATTGTTCTCTCGAGAGTCTCGAGCCTTGTTACCAACACCGCGAGCAATGGAACTTTGGCCCGCAATTTCCCAAGCGATCTCGCAAATCCGCGCAGCGATAGACCAGCATTTACAATTTAAGCCAAGCAAAACACAGCGGAACTTCCGGATTGGCGTGAACGACTATACTGCCGTTACTTTCCTACCGGGCTTAATTGAGGCCTTTTCAATCGAAGCACCAAATGCAAGCCTAAACGCAATACATGAACGGGAAAATGACGCAGCATCTTCGTTAAGAAATAAGCAAGTCGACGGTATTATCATTGGCAACTCAACGATGAAAGATGGCATGTTTAGAGTGGTCGAATTGGCTCGCGATAAAATGGTCTGCGCCGGCTGGGCTGGCAATGAAAAGCTCGACCACCTGAATCTGGAAGGCTATCTTTCTGCTCAGCACTTACAAATATCGGCAGACGGAATCTCGCCAGGATTAGCCGATAATGCATTAAAAAATATGGGCAAGTCTCGAAATATCGTGGCAACTGTGCCGCATTACCTCGTCGCACCTTGGGTCATCAAGGGCTCAGACTTACTCACCACCTTTGGCGACGGCATCTTGCCTGTATTATCGCAGGAAAGCGAAATCCGCATCCTGCCCCCGCCGATTTCGTTACCCGACGTCACCCTGTCGCTTATCTATGAGCATGAGATGGAAAACGACCTTGGACATATTTGGTTCCGAAGCCTGCTGCGCTCCGTTGTAGAGAAGCAACGTGAAGGTAAGCAAGCCGCTTATCGTCGCTTTAAACTTTAGCCATTACATAACTCGTCAACCGAAGGGAAATACTTAAAGGTTCACCGTAATTAGTCTTGCTTGAACCATCGTCTTTACGCGACTTCAATAGGATTTCCATCCTCCGCTTACTTTTGCAAATATTGGATAAAAATCAGTCACAAAAATTCCCGTTATGTGATCAACTGCAAGCTTTATATGCATGGTTTGCATGAATGTCATTAAAATTATTTATTTGATTTATGTATTCGCTTGCTTGATAGTCAAATGAATCCAACGGAAGGAAACCCAAATGATCTTACTTAAACCTATCAGCCCCCTGCTCAGCGCCATTTTCATGGTCGCCATAACAAGTCAAGTCAGCGCTCAAGAAATTACCGTAATCAAAGACGTGAAACAGACTGGCAAATTCACCATCGCAAATACCCTGTCTTATGCTCCTTTTGAATATATCGACGAAAACGGTAAGGCCGCCGGCTTCGACATCGAGCTTGCGACCGCCGCGGCCAAGTTGATGGAAGCCAAACTGGAAATTCAAACCATGCCTTTTTCCAACCAAATCCCAGCTTTAGTTGCGGGAAGGAACAAGGTAGCTTGGGCAACCTTCACCGTCACCGAAGAACGTTTAAAGCAGGTAGACTTTGTCTCATTCCTGCAATCTGGGGTCGTCGTGGTCACCACACCTAACAAAGCCGCCGCATTTAAAATGGACAACGCCCTTTGCGGCAAAACGATTGCGCTGCAAACTGGCTCCGCTGCCGATTTTGTAGCAGACAAAGTTTCCGAAAGCTGTACCGCAGCCGGTTTAGAAATTGTCAATAAGGCGCTCTATCCCGAACAAAAGGACACCATCCAAGCGGTCATCTCTGGTCGCGTAGACGCCAGGCTCGACGACTCGACGGCTGCCGGGTATTTTGAAAAAACCACCAACGGCAAACAAGTCGTGGTTGGAGACGCGATGCTGCCCTCGCCTCTGGGCGTTGCGATCCGCAAGGGCGATACCGAGACCGCCAATATGATGAAAGCTATTTTTGATAAGCTTATCGCTGACGGCACCTATGCCAATATCCTTCGTCGCTACAGTCTCACCACCTCTGCCGTCAACACTTCAGTGATCTACACCAATGCCTCTCAACTCGCCGATTAAGGTGATTCACAAGCACCCCGTCATCCTCATATGACGGGGTTAAGTTTCATCCCCCATCAGCCAGGAAACAGCCATGTCCGCCTCCCATACACCGAAACCAAAACTTGATCCCGAAAACCTGATGGTCGTTCCGCTGCGCCATCCTGTCCGGGTGATTGCCAGCATCTTAACTGTTCTCATCGTGGCCTTTCTGATTAATGGCGCTATCTCGAATCCTGAACTTCAATGGCCAGTTGTGAGCAAATACCTGTTTCACCCAATGATTGTGAAGGGGCTGTGGATGACCATCGTCCTAACCATTGTGATTATGCTCCTTGCCACCTCAATTGGCCTGATTGCAGCTCTGATGATGATGTCCTCCAGCAAGTTGCTAACCATCCCCGCACGGATCTTTGTATGGTTCTTTCGCGGCACGCCGGCACTGGTGCAACTGGTTCTGTGGTACAACCTAGCCATTCTCGTAAAAGAATTTTCGCTTTGGCTCCCGGGGCTTGGCACCGTCTTTTCGGTGGCCACTAACGACATCATGACCCCGTTTGTCGCGGCGACGATAGCCTTGTCACTTCATGAGTCTGGCTATATGGCCGAGATCATTCGCAGCGGACTCAATTCAATAGACAAAGGGCAGACCGAAGCCGCAGCCTGTCTCGGCATGACACCAAGCCTGCTGACCCGTCGTATCATTATCCCGCAAGCCATGCGATTGATTATTCCACCGACTGGAAATGAAACGATTAACCTGCTGAAAACCACCTCACTGGTGAGCATCATCGCGGTAGGTGACCTATTCTATTCCGCTCAGGCCATCTATGCTCGGACCTTTGAAACCATTCCCTTGCTGATCGTTGTCACCTTCTGGTACCTCCTCATGGTCTCGCTCATGTCGATGGGGCAATCGTATCTAGAACGCTATTTCGGCCGTGAAGAGCGCAGCCACAGCAAGGGCTTCATAGCTCAGATCCTATCCTTACGAAGCAAGAGTAGCCAAATATGAAAGCTCCAACTAACCATAGAGAAACCTTCGGCGTACCAAGCAATACCATGGTGTACGCTGCCGGTATTCATAAATCCTACGGTAATCTTGAAGTACTAAAGGGCGTTGATATAAGCGTACCAACAGGCTCTGTTGCTTGTATTATTGGCCCGTCAGGCTCTGGTAAAAGTACACTCCTGCGCTGCATCAATCATCTGGAAGAGATAAACGCTGGCCTCATGCTGGTTGATGGGGATTTTGTCGGCTACCGCTTTGATGGCAAAAAGCTACACGAACTCCCCCCTGCGGCAATCTGCCAGCGACGCGCGGAAATCGGCATGGTATTCCAGCAATTTAACCTATTTCAACATATGACCGTGCTTGAAAACTTAATGGAAGCCCCAATACAGGTACGCCGCCAACCCATTGCCGACGCTCGGGCCCATGCCGAAGCCCTGCTCGCTCGCGTGGGCCTGGCAGAAAAGCGAGACGCTTTCCCGCGTCAGCTATCTGGCGGACAACAACAGCGTGTCGCGATTGCTCGAGCCTTGGCAATGAATCCCAAGGTACTACTTTTTGATGAGCCCACCTCGGCGCTCGACCCGGAGCTAGTGGGTGAAGTTCTAGATGTGATGAAGGATCTCGCTCGAGATGGGATCACCATGGTGGTCGTGACACACGAAATCGGTTTTGCTCGCGAAGTCGCAGACCAGTTAATTTTCATGGATGCCGGTGTCGTTGTCGAAAGCGGACAACCACGAGAAATGATTGACAAACCACAATCACCTCGCACCCGTGAATTTCTCGCTAGAGTACTCTAATCCGCATTTCCCTAAAGGTTTACTATAGGCTTAATATGACAAGCAAATTATCTAAAAATGATTTTCAGACCTCGGTGGACGACCCCTACGGTTTTGATACCCCGATAGACCGAACCTATCTCAGCACCAAAAAATGGGAGGCCGAGATAGCCAGAACCAACAATCCGGATCTGCTTTGCTTTGGTACCGCCGAGATGGATTTCGCAGCAGCGCCTGCCATCAACCAAGCGATGCAACGAGTCGTCGAAAACAAGCATTTTGGCTACCCAAGCAAGCGCGATAGCTATTTCGATGCCGTTATCGAATATTTCGAACGCCATTTTGACTGGAGAATCGACAAGGATTGGATTTCAAGTAATGTAGGTGTCTATCCGGCGATGCAGTCATTGATCGAGGAACTCACGGAACCCGGCGACGAAATTCTGTACCAAACGCCAGTTCATCATGTTTTTGAAGAGCTGATCACCGCTAGCGGCCGCGTCGCCGTGCCGAACCAATTGCTAAAACGCAATGGGCATTACGAAATGAATTTCGAAGATCTTGCTCGCTGCGTCACACCCCGTAGCAAACTTTTTCTTTTGTGCAGTCCGCATAATCCTGTCGGTCGCGTGTGGCGCCGAGAAGAACTAGAACAACTCAATAGGTTTTGTCTGGCTCATGGCTTAATCGTTGTTACAGATGAGATTTATTGCGGCCTTCTTTATAAGGGCGTGCCTTTCACCCCCTTTGCAAGCCTATCAGACGAGGCATCTCTCAATAGCGTCACTCTGGTCTCAGCAAGCAAATCATTCAATACCACCGGGCTTAAACATGCACTGATGATCGCCGAAAGCGAACACTTGCAAGCCGCCTATTCACGGGGCCTAAAACGCAGTAACCTGGGCTACGGCGGCAGTATCTTTGGAGAAGCCGCGACCGAAGCCGCCTTCCGAGACTGTGACCACTGGAGTGAGGCACTGATGCACTACATCGAGGGGAACTTTAAACGGCTCAAAAGTAAACTTGCTCAAGATCTGCCACTGGTAACCGCGACTCAACCAGAAGCCACCTACTTTGCCTGGCTGGACTTTAGCGCATTGGGACTAACAGATGCAGCGCTTCTGCGTTTTTTCGAAACCGAAGCACAAGTGAACCTGGTGACGGGAGCTTCCCTTGGCCCAGGGGGAGAAGGCCATGTTCGCTTCAACCTGGCAACCACTCGAGCCTGCCTCTCTGAGGGCTTAAATCGCATCTCTACAGCATGGCGACAGCGCCAGACCCATGATGCTTAAATAGCAATGAAACTGGATGTCCGGTTATCATCGACTGAAAACAAGACATCCACTTAAACATTTCAATAAATGAGTTAGAATGGGTGTCTATGTGATTTTGTCCCACGAGTTAGAGTGGGTGTCTCAATAATTTCGTCTTTGGAAAACAAATATTCTCGTGAAGTTCCTGAACATTTAGAGTCTGTCACAACTGAATATGGTGTTTGTGGGGGAGGAGATTGTAGTGCGTTTTAAAATAATACTAGTACTTTGTGTGTTCTTAAGTTTTATTTTATATTTGTTTTTTTTTCCTGTTTCGGATGCTGGGCTAGAATTTGAAAGTGGTGAGTGGATCGCGCTTAAAAGAAAAGGTGTGATGGATGATAAAACCTACTATGCAGCGTTTAATATAAGCAAGGTTGATTTAATTAATAAAGAATTCACTTATGAGTGGATTATACCTAAGTGTGTTGATACACCAGTTGATGATTTTGATGAGCGGTGTTTTATATTGGGAAGTTCGACGGATAGTATGGTCGGTGAATCCATTTTGTCTTTTGAAGGGTTTTTCTCTGGCATTGCTTATAACGGTAAAGATTGGAAATTATTAGTCGAAACTAAGCATGACATCAGAGACTATTATGCTGTTGGTGTAAAGACCAAGGTTTGGGGAAGCTATATTGACATGAGGGGCTTTATTATAGAATCATTTTTTAACTGAAGATATAAGGCAGGGCGTCCGCATGAATGGTTAGGATTTAACCATTGACGTCAATCCAGCCACAAGAACTTGCTCCAGAAACGCGGGTTTCATCATGCATCGCTTCTGTTTCATTGGCACACTAATCTTGGTTGGCTCAGCTCTGAGCATATTAAGTGCCATGTGCCTTAATCCCGCCAAATTTTCAGCGGCGTTTTCTCGGTAAATCTGGCAAGCATCTTCCCGCATACTGACATCCAAAATCCAATGCATGGACTCAATGCCCCAATGAGCCCGTATGGCATCTCCCGCTTGCTTTGGGGTCAGCTCAGTTGAACTGATGTAGTCGCGATACTCTAACTCTGGCTCTTTGCCTTTTGCTGCGCGGTAATTTTCGACCATCACAATGCTGGTTAGGCCGCTCCAAGCGGAGAAGTCTCCAACCAAGTCACTGGCGCTCAATACATGGTAAGTACGTGCTTCAACCCCGACTGAAAACAAGACATCCACTTAAACAATTCAATAGCTGATTGGCATGGCTGTTTATGCGCTTTACTCAGTCCCACGAGTTAGAGTGGGTGTCTCAATAATTTCACCTCGTAGTCATCATCAGTTCTTATCTGAGCTAGCCAGTGTATTACCAACAGGCTGTACACCGCTCATAGTGACGGATGCGGGTTATCACAATACCTGGTTTAGAGAAGTGGCTTCTTATGGCTGGTATTGGTTGGGTAGGCTACGTGGCGAGGTCTGTTATCAGCTTAGTGACCAATGGGTACTCACCAAAACGCTTTATGCTTCAGCAAACAATAAAGCGCGCTATATAGGCGCAGTGCAAGTCGCGCGAAAGAAACCCATGCCCTGTCACTTATATGTATTTAAATCTAAGGATAAACAGTGAAAACAAGACAGCCACTTGAACATTTCAATAGCTGATGGGCATGACTGTCTATGTGATTTTGTCCCACGAGTTAGAGTGGGTGTCTCAATAATTATCTCAATAATTTCTCTCAATAATTTCTATGAAACTGGATGTCCGGTTATCATCGACTGAAAACAACGACTGAAAACAAGACATCCACTTAAACATTTCAATAAATGAGTTAGAATGGGTGTCTATGTGATTTTTCCGGCTACCCGATTATACGTTTATATCACAACACTATTTATTTAATTCTTTAGCTATATTGGAAGGTGTCCACTGCACTTCAGTATAAGGTATATTCCTTAGCTGACTTGGCACTCCACCATTAGAATTAGGAAAGCGAGAAATTACAATTTTAAGTCCATTAGATATTGCAAGAACAACTTCTCTGTTAATCCAAGGACTATTGTGGTTATTATTCCCTATAACAAAAAAGGCAGAATCACAGCCAGACATAACGCTTTTAATTTCTTTATCTATAGCTGCATCCCCATATGCTGAAACATCATTTTCAACAAAAAAGAAATTACCTCTTACTGGACCTCCATGTGATTGTGTAAAACTTTTAATACTACGACTGATTTCTCGGTCATTAAAATTGTAAGAAACAAAGATTCTATTTGCCACTTTATACTCCTTTATTTAATTGAACAAACTATAAACTAAGAACATTTAATCATTAATTTGTGGATATTAATTTTATCCATTTTTCCTCGCAGACCATTGTGTATGCTCGCGTGAAAAAGCCGATTCGCTGCTCACTACGAAATTAGATAATTCTTTATCTGAAGCAACTGATTCCGCTTCACTTTTTATTAACACTATTTCATGTGCTGCGAGTGAATATGATGAGTTTAACTCATTGTGTTTTTTAGCTTGAAGCCAAGTTAAAACAGCACTTTCTCCTGTTGCAACTACCTCGATGGGCAATGACAGTGATGGTTCTGTGATACGCCATAACAGAAGTGCTATTGCAATTGCGTGTAATACAACAGAAACAATGAACCAATGCTTAGCTCTGCGTTTATTAAAAAGAGATTTTTTTGAATACCAATCAGCTTGGTTTTTTACTCTTTCATTTTTATAAATACTCAACCGTTGTTCTAAAGATAAATTTCGGATGTTGAACATCTGAGTTGAAATGGCATTCCCATTAGTTTTTTCTGACTGTAAATGTGCTGATAAAGACCTATTTTGATCAAGAATTGCTTTCAAGTCAGATAAGAACTCTTTTCTGGTTTGCTCATCCGGTACATTTTGATCATAAGGCTCAGCTTTCATGACCCAGCGCCATGTTCTTGTTTTGACCGATTCAGCGACAGCTCTCCCGTTATACCAAGTATCTTCAGGTTTTTGGACTTTAAGCCAAATTAATATGCATAATGTAATTAGGAATAGTGAAGCAGATGCTAAAGCCCCAATTAAATCTGCCGGATAATAAAATGAAATTAAGGCTGCGATCACAAGTAAAAACAGGTAACTTTTAAGCGCAAAATAATAATTTGACTGTGCTGTTAAAGATGCTTGATCTGCCGATTGGTATCACGCAGGAAAATCATCTTCGTTTAGGTTGTTTTCAGACACTATCAATATCCTAGATTCTTATAGATATGTTCAAGGTAATGATAATTGTCATTATCATTAGGCATACTGTAATTTTCAATTGCATAAGCAACTATCTTAGGGGAGAAAGGTACAAAAATGGCACCAATATCTCGAATGATTGGTGGGCAAGTATCCCTGACCATATTACGTGAGCCATCTAAATTGACACCGATGATTGTGCAACCTTTTTCAATTGCAACTTCGGCTTCCCAGCGCACATATTTATGTCTACTTTTAGTATCGTTCCCAATAAGCATTACATATTTTCCAGCCATATGAATACGTTCACGGCATTTACTTTTTATGTACGCTTCATTTTGTGAATTTAATGCACTACTAAGTTGACAGTCAGCAAAGTTAAAATCAATATTATTATTTGCTTTCCATGCTTGCATTAGCCTGTAGTTATGAATATCTGTGCTACTAAACCCGACAAACGCTCTTGCTAACCCCATCGAATTCTCCATCAGTTAATTGATTAGTTGCCTAAAACGCATAACAGTATATTAATATGCAAATTCCCATCTTTCACGCATGCGAAGTTACCACCTATCACGCACCACAGAAATTCACATAGCCTTTAATATTTAGATTTATCAACAGCATACCAGTCAATCACCATTTTGACCATGCGTGAAAGATGGGATCCCACCAAACTGTATACTTACAGTGGAAATAAAAACAAGCAGTCACTTAAGCATTTTACTAGCGAATGGGAATGGCTGACTATGTGATTGTCACGAGACTTTATGAACAGCTAGCATTCTTTAACTCGCTTGCAAAGAACACGGAGACTTCCTTTAAGATGCCGCTTTTATTGTGTGCGTTTAGGCCCTTGCTAAAGCCTAGCGACTTCACCCTGAAGATCTTGCTCCTGTAAACTATGTTTCGATGGTTTCGCGTAAATACGCATCCAGTGATACAGCGCCTTAGTGCTAACACCTCAACGTTCTGCCACTTGTGCGATGGCATAACCCTGAACAACAATTGAATGAACAGCTTCTTGCTTGAATTCCTGTCGAGTCGCACGTGCCTTTAGCCATAAATGTTAATTCTTATGCTTTAGTTACATTTTTAGCATAAAAAGTGTCGGGGTCTCTCAGGCCTTGCCACTCATGTTGAAGTAACTAAGCGAAACCACTAAAAACAAAGCAAACAATTAACACCCTAAACACAGTGCAAACAATTTACTTCACATTTCGGTAAAGTTTTTGTCACACAACTTTTCTATGTTACTCCGCACTCGTATGGATTAAACCAGCGTAAAACAACGACTCAGGAGAGAGAAATGAGCAAGGAAATATTTAACCCGACTCGCTTTAACAAAAGTGATAATCCAGATTTTGACCAAGTATTAGAAGCCCACTTAGCGCGTCGTAGCGTACTAAAGGGCGGTCTGGGTTTGGGGGCAATGGCCACTTTCGGCGCCTTTGGGTTAGCGGGTTGTAACTCCAGCAGCAGTAATACGGCTGCACCCGCAGTGTCTACAGCCAAATTAGGCTTTAACTCTATTGCGGGTTCCAAAACCGATGCCGTGAGTGTGCCAGAAGGCTATAGCGCACAAGTGCTAGCGCCATGGGGCCAACCGCTTACCGACCAAGCTTCGGCTTGGCAAGCTGACGGCAGCAACAATGCCGTAGATCAAGAGAATGCCATGGGCATGCACCACGACGGCTTGCACTTCTTCCCCTTAAATGACTCTGGTAGCGACGGCCTGTTATGTGTTAACCACGAATACATCGACCAAAACGCTCTGCATCCCAATGGCAGCGATGCCGATGCTAACGGTGTTCGTAGCAGTGTTGATCAAGTGCGCAAAGAAATTAATGCCCACGGCGTTGCGGTAGTACGAATTCAGCAGCAAGATAACGGCCAATGGATGGTGGTAGATAATGATCCACTTAACCGCCGTTATACCGGCGCCACCACCATGGATATTTCAGGCCCACTTGCTTACTCGGATAAATTGGCAACGCCGTTTTCACCCGATGGCAGCCAAGCGCGTGGCACTTTAAACAACTGCGGTAATGGTTATACTCCTTGGGGCACTTACCTTACCTGTGAAGAAAACTGGCCGGGCTACTTCATCAACACCGGCACCACCAGCGCCGACCAAGAGCGCATTGGCATTACCACTGCAGGCACCGGTCGTTATGGCTGGGAAACCCTTGCGGGTAATGCAGCAGAGCGAGTCGATGAATTCTCTCGTTTTAACATCACACCAAGTGGTAACAGCGCCATGGATGACTACCGCAACGAAGCCAACGGCCACGGTTTCATTGTGGAAATTGACCCCTACACCGCAAACTCACGCGCAGTAAAACGTACGGCCTTAGGTCGTTTCCGCCACGAAGGCTGCACCTTTGGTCAGCTAAAAGCAGGCCAACCAATCAGCTTCTATTCTGGCCACGATTCGCGCTTCGAGTATATGTATAAGTTTGTTTCAGCCGCAGCCTGGGATCCAAGCGATGCGAACGCGAGCGACCGCTTAGCCATGGGTAACAAATACATGGACGAAGGAACGCTATATGTGGCTAAGTTTGACGCAGAGGGCGTCGGTAGCTGGCTGCCATTAAGTATGGATGGCGCAACCAAAGACGGTGCAAGCCTAAGCGATCATTTCAACAGCTTAGAAGACATTATCCTCAATACCGCGGGAGCCGCCGATTTAGTGGGTGCCACCCCAATGGACCGTCCAGAATGGTGTGCCGTTGACCCGATCACTGGCGCGGTTTATCTTTCACTCACCAACAACACCCGTCGTAACGAAACCACTGGCACCAACCCTGCTAATCCACGCCTAAACAACAAGTTTGGCCATGTGATCCGTTGGGACGAAGGTGAAACGGTGAGCGAATTTACATGGGATATTTTCGTGTTTGGCTCAGACGCCAACGGCGATGCGGCAACTAACTTGTCTGGTTTGAATGAGTTTAACCAATTTGCTAGCCCAGATGGTTTGAACTTCGATGAGCGAGGCATACTGTGGATCCAAACCGACAACGGTGCCAGTGAAGTCACTAACTATACTAACGACCAAATGTTAGCGGTAGTGCCTTCTAAGCTCACTGACAATGAAGGTAATCTGGATACCATTAACGCCGACAACCAAGGCGAATTACGTCGCTTCTTTGTTGGACCCAACGGCTGTGAAGTCACGGGTTTCACCATCACCCCCGACAACACCACCATGTTTGTTTCGATTCAACATCCAGGTAACTGGCCATACAGTAACAATGCTGCCGAAGCCACGCCGACCGGAGTAAACGTTCGCCCTCGCGCGGCTCTGGTTGCCATTCGCAAAAACGATGGCAGCCCACTAGGGGTTTAATCAGCCCATTTAGCGTCACTAGGCAGGCCTTATGGCCTGCCTATTTTAAACAACTCAAACCTTAAGGAAATAACATGGCAGGAATTAGTATTTGGCAGCTAGCCATCATCGCGGTAATCGTCGTATTGCTATTTGGCACCAAGCGCCTACGCGGACTAGGCGGCGACCTAGGCTCCACCATCAAAGGCTTTAAGCAAGCGATGGCTGAAGATAAAGACCAAGATTTGCTTAGCCAAACCAAGCAGACCACCGCAGAAAGCGCAGAGCTTAAACAACAGCAAGGTAGCTAAAAGTGTTTGATATCGGCTTTTGGGAACTTAGCCTTATTGCCGTTGTGAGCCTGGTAATCATTGGCCCGCAGCGCCTACCCGACACCCTGCGCAATGTGTTTTCAGGCTGGCGACGCGTCAAACAGATGATGAGTCAGCTGGGCGCAACACTAGAGTCTGAATTGGGTTTAGAAGAACTGAATCAGGGGATAAAGCAAGCGCAACAGCCGCTAGCCAGCCCCAAAGTGCGGCCTCGAAAAAGTCCAGCGAGCGAGAGCCAACCAAATCAAGCCCCCCCATCTTCTAATACTGCTATCAAGGAGCAGGCATGAGTCTCAACCGCGCCTTAGTGCAACACCTGGTAGAACTACGCAAGCGCCTATTGCTGGCGCTAGCATCGGTAATATTCTGCTTTGTGAGTTTAGTGTACTTTGCAAACCACATTTATCAGCTACTCGCCAGCCCCTTAATGCGCTACTTACCAGCAGGCACCAGTATGATCGCCACCGATGTGGCGACTCCTTTCTTTACCCCCATCAAGCTCACTTTGTTCTGCGCCGTCGCGTTGTCGGTACCGATGATCTTGTATCAACTTTGGCAATTTATTGCTCCAGGCTTAAAACGACAAGAGCGCAACTTGTTTGCCCCCATGTTGCTATCGGGATCCTTGTTATTTTACCTAGGCATCAGCTTTGCCTACATGGTCGTGCTGCCAGCAGCCTTTAGCTTCTTCACCGCCACTACGCCGCAAGGCGTTACTATGGCGACTGACATCAGTAGCTACCTCGACTTCGTACTGGCGCTGTTCATGGCCTTTGGGCTGGCCTTTGAAATTCCCATCCTCGTATTTCTGCTCTGTAAACTGAGGATCTGCGAAGTCAGCGACTTAACTAAAGCAAGACCACATGTGGTGGTAGCCAGCTTCGTATTGGGCATGCTACTCACTCCACCCGATATTATCTCGCAAACCTTGCTCGCAATACCGATGTGTTTGTTATTTGAACTAGGCATACTGGCTAGCCGCTGCTGGATTAGCACAACGCCAGAGCACACGGCTAAACTAAGCATATAAGCGCTTAAACGCAGCCGGCAAGGGACATTCAAGTCAACACTAGGGCATGTTGCTCTTTCGTGAGTATTTTTTGAGCGACATGATAAGAAGTTATAATTTCTTTCGCCAAAAACAAACCACCGCTCCAAATCATGCCAAGCGGTGAACAAAACGAACCAAAAGACAGCAGATATTAAAATAGCAGTTTTAATTCATGTTGTTATGGTAAAAATCCACGATGTGCAAGCGGATAGCTACAGTGATTAGGGAGAAGCTTAAATACCGACTCCGAGAGAATGATATGAGGTTATCAATGTATAGCCAACATCAAACCAGCGTTTAGCTGCACCCATCCCTTTAATCCGTTGTGATTATGCTGGCGCTTATAATGTCGCAGTGATTGCCCTGCCCCTACTACGCTAGCAAAGTGATATTCTAAGCCCGTACTCAAAGCTAACCAGCTTTCTTCATCAATTTGTAAGCGTTGCAGAATAGGCGTTTGCGCATCATCAATATAACCGCGTTTATCTTTTCTGATGACTCGACCTGTAAGCGCCACCAATTGCAGGTAATCTTGTAGTTCAAAGGGTAGGCCTTTAGGCATGGTTTCATTAGGGTGACCCGCAAAGGGCATCAGAACTTTGGACTATTGGCCTTGCTTGGCTTGCCGAATACGCCATTTGATACTGGTGTGGGCTGAGGTTTCTGGCGTTGCGGCGATACTTGAGCGGATTGGATTTAAGTCGACATAAGCCATGCAAGCCGCAAGCGCTGTTTCATCGAGTAGCGCTTGGGATTTAAAGCGGCCTTCCCAAAAACGTCCCGTACATTTATCTTCCTTATTTACTTCTCGAGCAATATGTTCATTTAAATAGCGCATAAACCAGCTCAAGTCATAGAATCGAGCGCGATAGACTTCTGCAATGGTGTGAACGGCTTGCAGTTGCACTTCATCGAGCTTTGAGCGTAAGTCTGGATTAAGGGACATCTGAGCCAGTAAGGTGCCTTTATGCAAACGATGCCAGCGCTCTAGCACCTTATCTATCAACCACGCTTCGGCTTCGGCTTGAGCCTTATCAATATGCAACACCACATGGCTGTGATTGCTCATGACTGCATAACACAAACAACAATGGCAAACACCGCTGCGAGCTTAAGCAAATAATCTTCGACCCACTGGCGGCGGTGCTCTTAGCTTTTGCCGATTTGCTAGTCTTCGCCACACAAAAACGCCCGTCGAACACAACGCGAAACACAATGATAGTAAGGTGTATCCGATAAGCTTACTTGCGAGCGTCTTGGCCGAGACATAATGATAATTCCCCAAATAAATGGCTATTGATAGTTTAAACTATTGCAAGCGTTTTGTTAGTTGGGTGGGTGTCCTGTTTGATGCTGGGTGTCTTGTTTGATGCTGTGTTTGATGTTGGCCAGTTTTCTAGTGGCATTTGAAGTCGGTTAAGAATGTTTTCAGTACTAGCAAATTAGAATGGGTGTCTCAATAATTCCTTAGAATTCTCAACTAAAAGTGTCCAGTTTGGGTTGACCAGTACAGTGGGTCTTGTTTGATGCTGTGTTTGATGTTAGCCAGCTTTCTAGTGGCATTTGAAGTCGGTTAAGAATGTTTTCAGTACTAGCAAATTAGAATGGGTGTATCAATAATTCCTTGAACTTGCCATAATCTCACCAACTATATCAAGCTTCCAATCTTGATTGACATAAGACCAATAGATCACTGCTGGAATTACTCCAAGCACCGAAGAAACAAACCCACCAGCCACCCAAAATAGAGTCAATTTCGTCTTTGAATATACCATTTCTCTCTCAGGCTACTGACACATAACGCCGTTTTAAGCGGCAAATTGCAGTTGGCTAAAATAAGTGAGGCACGAACAAAAAGCCAACTGTAATTTGTCAGACTTGAAAACCCTTGTTGAACGAAGCCGCTCTGCGGCAGAGTGCATAGCACCTGATATCTCATACTCAATGTGACACGGCCAATCGGTCGTGATGAACCGGAGTATGCAGCATGAACCCTACCCAACAACATCGTTATCATGTTTTATATAAACAACACCTTACCAATTTAACCTTACAAGGGAAACGACCAGCCACCATTGATGCGTACTCGCGTGCGGTACGTCGGATTTCTGCCCACTTTGACCGCTCCCCCGATACCTTAAGCACCGCTGATTTAAAGGCCTATTTTGCTCAACTGATTCGCAGCCATTCTTGGAGCACCGTGAAGCTAGACCGCAATGGCTTGCAATTTTTTTATCGCTACACCCTCGAGAAACAATGGCAGTGGCTAAACATTGTGAAGCCTCCTCAAGTGAAGCGCTTACCCGATATCTTAAGCCCTGCGCAAGTCGGCTTAGTGATAAGCATGACGTCGCAACCGCGCTATCAAGTCTTCTTCTTGGTGTTGTATTCCATGGGGCTGCGATTGAGCGAGGGCTTACACTTAAGTATTCATGATATTGATAGTCAGGCCATGCAAATCCATGTGCGGGATGCTAAAGGCGGTAAAGACCGCTTCGTGCCCATGCCACATCGCACCCTTCAGGTTTTACGTCACCATTGGCAAAGCCATCGCCATGCTCGTCTGCTGTTTCCACGCCAAGGTAAACAGGTGGATGTGCCTATGGATAAAGGCGGCGTACAAAAAGCCTTGAAGCGGGTATTGCGCGATTGCGGTATTCATAAACCCATTAGCCCGCATTCGCTGCGCCATTGTTATGCCACCCATCTGCTTGAACAAGGCTTGGATTTACGCTCCTTGCAACACTTACTGGGACACGCCAGTTTAAATACCACTGCACGTTATACCCAGTTGACCCAAGTGAAGCAACTAGATGCCGTAAAGGCAGTGAATAAACTCACTGACTCTCTCACACTCATGTGGCCGTAACCATGAGCACCTTTATTGATTTACTTCACCAACATGAGGCCGAGCTTGCACCGCTTTTAAGGGCGGATGCTAAACGGGCAATGTATGCCATGCTGCGTTGTAAAACTGAGCAACAAGGTCACAGCCTTTGGCAGTGTGAACATTGCCCGCATCAAGACCAATTGACGCTGTCTTGCGGCCATAGGCATTGCCCGCAGTGCCAACACCATTGCACCACTGGCTGGTTAACTCGCCAACAACACAAGCTGCTACCCACGACTTACTTTATGGTGACCTTCACCCTGCCTCATGAGCTAAGGGCTTTAGCCCGCGTGCAGCCTAAAGCCTTATACCAAATCATGTTCAAGGTGGTATCAAGCCTGTTAAAGGACTTTGCCAAACGCCAGAACCAGGGGGAATTAGGGTTTACCGCCGTACTGCATACCCATAGCCGCCAGCGTAACCTGCATCCCCACTTACATGTATTGGTGGCCGGTGGGCGCTATCACCGTGCGAAGCAGCAGTGGCATCACTGCAACAAGAAGTACTTGTTTAACGCCTTTGCGCTGGCCAAGGTATGGCGAGGGAGAATGCTAGATGCGCTCAATCAACACCCAAACATCAAGTTGCCCCCGCATATCCCCACCAAATGGGTGGTCGATTGTCGCAACGTAGGTTTTGGGCTGCCCGCGCTACAGTACTTATCTCGCTACTTGTATCGCGGGATCTTATCCGATAACGACATCATCAGTACCAATAACGACCAAGTGAGTTTTAGGTATCTAGATAGCCAAAGCCACACCACCAAAATCCGCACCTTACCTACCTTAAGGTTCTTAAGGCTTATCTTGGCGCATGTATTGCCCAAGGGATTACAGCGGGTGAGAGATTATGGTTTTTTACGGGGCAACGCCAAACACATATTGCGGCGCATTCAGTTACTCCTGCGAGTGCCGCAACGCGTGAACCTCGCCGCGCTCCAAACCGACAACCACAGCGCGACCCGGCCATGCCCTTGCTGCCAGCACCCCATGCACTGCACAGGCGTGAGTCGAACGAGCTAGCCGAAAGGCGAACAGGATAAGGAGAATGGCAGGGCTTAACATGAGGATGAATACATACAAAAAATAACAGCTTAGCACCATGTATGACAGGTAAAGGCTTAACGCCATTCACCCAGTCTTAGCCAAACTCGCCTTGTAAAAAGTAACAAGGCCTTGGCCCCGCCAACATCAATACCGTTATTTACTATAGAAGGGAGCATCGGGCTTGTTCAACACCCGAATAAGGTGGCGGCTACGCGACACCTATTCTTATTGTATGGATAATTATTAAGAAATATGAGTAAAGTGAGACTCAGGCTTAAGCAGCAACTTAAGCTTCTATTTAATAGCTCGATATTCTTAAGGCTCCTTTCAAAGGCCGATAACAAACGTGAGCATTAAGTGGAACTCCAAGCACCACACTCGAATAGTCTACAGGGTCTAGAACCCGTATTACGCAATATAGAGTCAGCTTATTATGAATACAGTAACAAATAAATGTATTAACGTCGGTGTCGATACAGGTAAAGAACAACTTGATGTTTATATTAGACCCCTCGACATTTTCTTCACTGTCTCCAACGATGATAAAGGTATCAAGCAAGCCATAAAAATCATTCAAAAACACACGCCATTACGAGTCGTGATTGAAGCTACAGGTCGATTAGAAATGCCTTTTATTATAGCTTGTCACAATGCCAAACTACCGTATGTAATAGCCAACCCTGTTCATGTAAGACGTTTTGCAGGCGCTATCGGGCAGAGGGCTAAAACAGACAAACTTGACGCAAAACTTATCGCGCACTACGCCGAAGCTATAAAGCCCAATTTAACGACACTAAAGCCAGATTCTATGCGACTCATGGCAGATTTAGTCATCCGAAGAAACCAGCTTCTTTCGATGCAAACAATGGAAAAAAATCGCATGAAAATTATGCCCTCGCAACTCATTCTGACGATTAAACCTATTTTAACTGCGTTTAAAAATCAGATAGAGAAAATTGAAAGCAAGATTATCAAGCTAATTGAAAGTAACCCTGAGTATCAAGCCAAGAATGAGATATTACAAAGCATGCCAGGAATAGGGAAAATTGCAGCGGCGTCTATCATTAGTAACCTTCCAGAGTTAGGGTTAATAACCAATAAACAAGCCTCATCTCTCGTCGGAGTGGCCCCAATGAACCGAGAAAGTGGCCGCTATAAAGGGCTCAGAAAAATTCAAGGGGGACGAGCTCAAGTAAGAACCGTTTTATACATGGCCATGATGTCAGCCATCCAATGTAACCCCATTTTTAAGAGCACATATCAGAGGCTTTTAGCTGAAGGGAAACCTAAAAAAGTAGCCATCATTGCATGCGTAAGAAAGATGGTAACCATCCTAAACTCAATGCTACGAGATGGCGCCTTATGGGATGCAAAAATAATTTAATCTAACTTATTGACACCATAGTCGTTTGTTAGGCATTTTTGCCAATAGCCATTAAAACAGGCATGTTACCTTTGGAGCTACTCATTATAAAAGGACTATTAACTCTAGTATTTACAAAGCCATTTGCTATAAATGCTTGTTTAACCCTTTTCTCTGACAACCCCATACCCGATGAGTCATCATTAGAAAGCCAATCCCATTGTACAAAAAATCCACCTTCTTTTATTAGGGATTTTAATAAACTCAAAGTTGCTTCATAGTCAGGTAGAAAACCGCAAACAGAGGACGCCACTATTAGATCAAATTTGTTTTCTAACTCAGGAAGGTTTTGAACTAACTCTTTTGATAAATAATCAGATATAGACGACACATTGTTCAGCGACTTTTTATCCAAATGCTTTATCATTTCTGAAGATGGATCTATCGCAACAATACTTTTAGCGGTTGGACTCATTAGCTGAGTTAATGCACCTGTACCACAGCCAAAATCAAGGACGGTTAAACCATTAATATTGATGTTATCTGAAAGTTCTGAAAATGCATTTTTAGCATACTCTTCAACTGTTGGATCAACATCCCAGTTCTCAGCATACTCGTCCCACTCATTACTCAAAATACTCTCCAAAAACTCATAGTTTACCTAAATGCCTAACGCTAAGTAGGCCGCACGTGCGGTCTATCCCATTCAATGAGCGCGCGTCCTATCACAAAAAATATGATCTTCATCACGTTCGCGCATCACTTTATGATTTGATATTAACCCATTGTCTACCTTAGTTTTTTACTCGGAATCAATCAATCGTCGATCCATTTCTATCATTGATTACTTTGACAAATGACGCAAACGAAACCACAAATACTGTGCACATACAGCCAAAAAGTGCGCATCATGTCAAACACACCATTGCGACTCCAGCTGCGATTTAGAAATACAATTTATCAGCACCATTACAGTATTCGCACCGAGCAAACCTATTGGCATTGGATAAAACGTTTTTTGTATTTTTATCACAAGCAGCACCCAGCAAAGCTCGGAGCTGCTGATATTGAACGATTTCTAACTCATCTAGCGGTCGATAGGCAAGTCGCTCCGGCGGCTCGAAACATCACGTTTAATGCATTCATGATGCGCCGATAAACATTCAATGTTATACAGCGCAAGACTGTTGTTATCTCCGATGAATATTCATTGGTACTTAAAAACGCCTCTCCGTTCGTTTGGTTATCGCTTGGGAATCATTTCCGAGACAGTTTTAAGCGGCGAGCAATTCATTAACCATTCTCTGTGGCCAGTATGTATATCCGTCTGCTCTTGAACAAACGAAAATCCTTGCTGCAAATAAAACTGACAAGCGGGATGATTATTTTTATAAACAGTCAACATCAACTCATGACGCTTGCGTTTCGCATCACCGATCAGCGCCTTACCAATCCCTTGACCTTGCAACGATGGCTTTACAAAGAGAGCTGCCAGCGTATTGCCATGCAGTGCGTAAAAACCACCAACGCTTGATTGCTGCTGGTAAACATAAACTTCCGAATTCGGTAAATAAACATCCCGCATAGTTGCAAGTTGAGCGTGCCAAAAGGAAGATTCAACAAAATCATGGGCGATGCGCGAAGCATCAAGCCAAATATTGAGAATTGAGTCCATATCATCAACTTGGAAAGATCGGATCATAAACTACTCCAATCGGTCAAAACGAGAGATGGCTTTTAGCAAACTTAAAACTAAACAACAGTTTCCCACGCAATGTTTTGTAATTGTTATGCCACACTAGTATTTCTATAGTAATGGCGGTAATAGCCGATTAAGTTGCTGGTGATGAATAGCACTTCCATTAATACTGCAGTTGGTGAACCGACCAGATAATTATGGGCCAGCCAAAAACAGGTGCCAACGATCATCAACTGCCTTAATCTTTGGTCATTGCTGTTGAACGCGGCGACCGTTTGAAAGACCGAGCCTAAGCAACTCAGCATACTAGCGACACCAGCATAAGTCAGCACCGTCGCCAATACAGAAGTGAAACAAAATAGATATTTAAGCTTAGCCGAGCTTGAAAAAATACTCACGAAGTATCGGATCGTAGCTATCCCCATGAGACTGGTGGCCGTCCACTGACCCAGCAGCGCAAAATGCAAAGAGATTAAAATCCCAGCACAAAACAAGCATGTCACTATTTTTGCTCTCTCCCGAAACTGAAACGACATAAAGTCGAAGCAAATAGCGACGGCAACGAATAATTGAGAGATTAGAAATAACGACATAAGGGCCTATTACATATTGATCATTATAGTGTAAATAACTGGGAGCTTATTCAGGCGAAACCGACCGGATTAAAGCTTTGCGACTAGATCCATTCTTGATCTGCATATGCCACTGTCATATCGCTTTCTAAGGCCCCGGTATGCGCGGTACTGGCAGGCTCTATCATCATGAAATGAGTGTCTGGCTCTGCACGAGGGCAATGCTCCACACCTTTTGGTACAACAAACATCTCCCCTACACCGAGCTCAATATCCTTATCTCTCAACTGAATCGTGAGATGGCCTTTAAAAACCATAAATAGCTCATCCTCGTGTTGATGTTGATGCCACACCAGTTCGCCACTACCTTTCGCAATTTTAACGAGTTGTCCGTTAGATTGAGCAATCACCTTAGGCGTCCACTCTTCGCTAAACAATTCAAATTTATGACTAATCGTAATCTTACTCATTTCATTCCTTCAGTTTTATTGGAAATAAAAACAGATAATAAGCAGCATATCTGAGCAAACATGGCCAAAATACATCATCGCTTAAATCATTAAAATGTCATGGAAAGCTTGGCTAGAAAGCACCTTCAATCATTACCGTTTGGGTTCGGGCAAAACCGGAGGCGTGCTATCCATATAAGTTAAGAAATTTTCCCATAGCTGATGCGTCCGCAGTTTGGTCAGCTTGGTTTTACAAGACAGTGCCATCACGCCTCGAATCGATCCCTCCCGCCACTGGGTATACACAGAATCACAGTGCGATTTATAGTATTTCCGCCAATCTTGCTGCGCCAATTTAATCGCGTCAAGCAATTCAGGATCATCCTCATTGTGCTTTAAACTGGTCGCAAGATAGCGTTGCATTTGCTGTTCGGCCAAATCTAATTCGATTCCAGCACAGTAATTAATGTCGAGCGTCGAATAGGCTTTTTCACAATCTATGGTTTGTTCTGTTGCGGAAACTAAAAACACAAAACATAAGCCAAGCAAACACCAATAGCGATTCATCATCTTCCTTTTCACCAATTTCGAATTAAAAATTAGTTTAACAGTAAGTCGATTTAAACACTCACCTTTGATGGATGGCTGAAGCTTTAATCAGTTATTGATGGGCCATCAAGCGTTTATTTTCGCAGCGCCCTTTAAGGCAGCGCTACGTCACTGAACCCGATAGCGCGAGGGATGCTGAAGATGCCGAATTCATCAGAAACCTTCGGCAATTCAGGCACGAGAGATTGAAACACTTCTAATTTAAATGGTCGGGATAAAGAGGTAAATAATACGCCCGGTCATACAAGGCAAGTCGCGCGTTGATGCATCATGATTCATCATTCTCTCGCATACATCACTGAGCTCAGCCTTTAATAAATCAAGCTAAATTGCTTACGATAACCTTTGGGGCTGATCCCATTTAGTTTTTTAAACACTCGAGAAAAATACAGAGGATCGTTATAACCCACCTGTAAGCTAATCCGGCTAATACTCACGTTATTGGTGATCAACAACTGCTTGGCACGGCTAATTCGTTGATCGTCTCGCCATTGAGTAATGGTCATGCCCAGTTCATCACGGAATAAGTGACCCAGACGAGAGCTCGATAAACAGACTGTTTCAGCGATCTCTTGGTATTGAAAGTCTCGCGTTAAATTGCGAGTCATAAAATTAATGGCGGTTTCGATACGTGGATCTAAAGCCTTGCTACGTACATCCGGTTGCATCTGTTTACAGCGCAGTAACAACTGCTCTAATAAATTCAAGGACAACTCTACATCGAAGGGATCGCCAGTTTTCGAATGACGTTCCACATCTTGAAATAGATGTTCTAGTTCAACTTGCTGTTCCACTCCCGGCTTGGGTGAGAAATAAACACCATTTTTGATTTGTGCCCACTGTAGCCAGTCTTGCCAAAAAGCACGCGGACGAAAATAGACCCAGCGATGTTTCCAAGTATCACTGTCAGCCTGTCGACGATAATAATGGGGTACTCCCGGTGGGAATAACAACAGATCGCCAGCACTTACATCAAATTGCTTATCCCCTTGAAAAACTGAACCTTGCCCTTCGCAGGTATAGTTGATGATAAATCCCTTCATCCCTTGAGGACGATCGATACAAAAATCTAAATCTTCACCTTTTGTAATTGGGGTTAAACCAGCGACTAAATGCGCATCAAAATTATAACCCGGCTTAAGAGGATCGTTTTGCATATGCTTTAAATAGGTTTTATTTGAAACAATTGTCGAAATCATAGCATTAGATTCTCAGTAGTTTGTGTTTGTTGGATCGCAGATATGAACAAGGGTTGCTTAGCAACCCTTGTTCGCGGGTGATTAACCCAAAGAGTTCAAACGATAATGCAGATTGTTATGGCGTAACTCCATTTGTAAGGAACGGACATCGGTCGAGTTGTCAATAATAATCAGTTCAATATCATGCACTTGTGCATAATCGATCACCGTTTCCATGCTCAGGGCTTGAGTATATACCGAGTGGTGAGCCCCACCCGCATGGATCCAACTCGCAGCGGCAACCGGTAAATTTGGTTGTGGCTGCCATAGCGCATGCGCAACCGGTAAGTTGGGCATGTCTTCGGGCAAATCAACCGTATCCACCGCATTAGCGATTAAACGGAAGCGATCCCCTAAATCAATTAACGACAAGTTAATTGCTGGTCCAGCCTTCGCCGAGAATTTAAGCCGCGGAATATCACACTTACAGCCAATGGTATGGCGAGCAATAATTAGTTCGGGTTTATTTTCACTAATACTTGGACAAACCTCTAACATATGCGCCCCGAGCACCTGATCAACCGCACCGAAGTCGTAGGTATAATCTTCCATAAAGGAGGTACCACCCGCTTCACCTTCAGTCATTGCCTTCACAATGCGAACCAAAGCTGCGGTTTTCCAATCACCTTCACCGCCATAACCATAACCTTTGGCCATCAAACGTTGGGTAGCGAGGCCTGGCAAGTTAGTCAAACCATGCAGATCTTCAAAGCAGTTGGTGAAGGCCATACAACCATGGTCGCTTAGGAAACGCTCCATACCAATTTCTAAACGGGCTTCGTTCACCAGTAACTGGTAACTTTCTGGATCACTCAATAAAGCTTGATCCACTACGTATGAAGCACAATATTCATCGATGAGGCTGGCACAATCATCGTCTGACACCTTGTCGACATAAACTTTAAGGTCACCGACCCCATAGGCATTGACTTCGTAGCCAAATTTAATTTGTGCCGACACCTTATTTCCATCCGTCACCGCCACCTGACGCATATTGTCACCAAAGCGCGCCACTTTTAGGCTTTCGGATTCATACACACCACGAGTTGCACGGGCCCATTGATCGACTTCTTCCAATACCCGAGGTTCTTGCCAATGCCCAACCACCACTTTACGTGGAACATTCATTCTGGTCACAACAAAGCCAAACTCTCGGCCGCCGTGAGCGCTTTGGTTAGTATTCATAAAGTTCATATCAATACTTTGCCAAGGCAGATTCGCATTAAATTGGGTATGTAAATGCAGCATCGGCTTATTGAGCTGACCTAAACCAGCTATCCACATCTTGGCGGGAGAAAAAGTATGCATCCATAACATGATCCCAGCACAGCTTTCATCGCTATTCGCGCGACGCATCAGTCGACTGATTTCTGCGGCATCGGTGACCACCCCTTGGTCTACAATATTCAGCGAAATCTCTCCGCTGTCATTTAAACCCTGAACAAGCTGATTGCTGTCATTGGCCACTTCTTCGAGCACTTTAGGCCCATACAAGTGTTGCGAACCAGTTACAAACCACAGTGATAGAGTTGAATTAGTCATATAAAAATTTCCTTAATTAACGCGAACCTTTTTGACCGTAATAGGCATTTTTACCGTGCTTACGTAAATAGTGTTTATCAAGCAGCCCCTGATTAAGTGAGCCGACCTGCGGATTCAGTTGACGGGTGTACAGCGCCATTTTTGCTACTTCTTCTAAAACCACTGCGTTATGTACAGCATTCTCGGGACTGGTTCCCCAACTAAACGGACCATGTTCGCTCACCACGATACCGGGCATAGCAAGTGGCGGAGTATCGGCCAGCGTTTCGATAATCACTAAACCGGTATTGGCTTCATAATCGACGTCAATCTCAGACTGAGTGAGTGGCCGAGTACATGGGATATCGCCATAGAAATAGTCAGCATGAGTGGTTCCAAGTGCAGGGATAGCTAAACCCGCTTGTGCCCAGGCACAAGCAAAGGGGGAATGGGTATGTACGATGCCTGCGATCTCTGGGTATTGCTGATACAGAGCCAGATGAGTGGCGGTATCAGAGGAAGGTCGAAGCTCTCCTTCTACGACTTCACCAGCCAAATTGACCACCGCCATATTCTCGGGGCTCAGCTGTTCATAGGCCACGCCACTGGGCTTAATCACCACTAAACCGCGCTGACGGTCGATACCGGAAACATTTCCCCAAGTAAAAGTCACCAACTTGTGCGTTTGCAGCGCCATATTGGCTAAATACACCTGCTCCCGAAGCTGGGCCAGCGTCACCGCGGTATTATCTCGATCAGCCATCAATTTTTCTCCCCTTGCTGAGCGACCAAGTTTTCGACACTCTCACCAAGCTGACGATATTGCAGATGTCGCTGTTGATAGAAAGCTACCCGCTCAGGATTAGGTTGATAGGTTAAATGAACCGCACTAGCCATTGCTTGCTGAGCACTCGCGGTATTGGCATATAGTCCAGCAGCCACCGCCGCAAAAATACCAGCTCCAAGAGCGCAACATTGTTCGCTGTCCATGACCAACAGCTCGCAATTCATCACATCCGCACAAGTTTGCATGACTAAAGGCGATTTTTTGGCAATACCACCAATCGCAATCACCCGCTTCACTTCCACTTGTTGATTCACAAAACAGTCCATGATCGCCTTGGCACCGTGCGCCGTCGCTTCGACCAAGCTATTAAAGATCATTGGCGCACTAGAGCCCAAGTTCAGCCCAGCCACCGTGCCCGTGAGGCGCTGATTAGCGAAGGGTGTCCGACGACCGTTATGCCAATCCATTGCGACCGGATCGGCTAAGCTTTGTGCCTGACAATGTTCGCTAAGCAACGGAATTAAACTTTGTTCAAGCTGTTTGAGGGCTGCCGCCGCTTCGGAACTTTGGCCGGCAATTTGCTGCAGCGGCCACAATAGCACTCGCTTATACCAGGCATATAAATCACCAAAAGCCGATTGACCGGCTTCTAAGGCCACCAACTCTGGCATCGCGCTGCCTAATACCTGACCACAGATCCCTTCAATAGTACGCTCGCCCAGCTCGGCCGGATCGACCATCAAAATATCGCAGGTTGAAGTCCCCATCACTTTCACTAAGTCATGAGCGCCCGCGCCAGCCCCGACCGCGCCCATGTGACAGTCAAATTCACCAACGGCTACCGCAATACCTGCCGGTAAACCGAGTTTATCGGCCCACTGTTCGCTCAAATAACCCGCCACTTGATCGGCGGTGAACACCTGTTGATACATGCGTTCACGCATCCCATCTAAGCTCGGAGAAATAGCACTTAAAAACTGTTGATCAGGCAAGCCGCCCCAAGACTCATGCCAAAGGGCTTTGTGCCCTCCAGCACAGATCCCCCTTTTGATACTATCTGGCGCCAAATTATCGGCCAGTAGCGCGGGAACCCAATCGGCAAGTTCCACCCATGCGTAAATTGATTTCGCCAGTTCGGGATCCTGCTCTGCAACCCAAGCGGCCTTCGCCCAAAACCATTCGCTGGAATAAACACCTCCCACATAACGGGTGTAATCTTCAAATTCTCCACCATGAGCAAGCTGATTAATTAACTCAGCTTTCGTTACACTGGTATGGTCTTTCCATAGAATGAACATTGCATTGGGGTTATCTTTATGTTCATCGAGTAATGCTAATACTCTCCCCTGCGCATCAATCGGTGCGGGAGTTGAGCCGGTGCTATCAACACCAATCCCAACAATATTACCTCGAACGTCTGCACTACAGCCGTCCAGCGCCTGCATAATGGCGGCGCTCATCGCATCGATATAGTCCTGAGGATGATGTCTAAATTGAGAAACTTCGGCCTTGGAATATAAACCTTTCATCCATCGAGGGTATTCACTAACACTGGTACCGACTTCTTGACCATCGTCGGTTCCAATAATTAGAGCCCGTACTGAATCTGATCCAAAATCGAGCCCGATCACATAACGCTGCTTATCCACCCGCCACTCTCCTGATAATTGCTACATTATCAATATAGTGGTCGTTGCTTGGTAAACCTGCCATAAACGATAACGCTATTGTCATGGATATTATCGTTACTTAGAAAATTATCAATCATGGGTCAAAATATTGAGAATCGCTATGAAAAGCCTTTCTTATAGCAAAAATCACGTTTTTTCACGGCAAATATGTACAAATTTGTCAATTCACATACTGGCAACATGTCAATAACAGCTAAATATATGGATAAGAACGCTGTCATGCCAAACTTGTCGTTTTGTTAGCGACTTATTTTTAAAAGATGATGAATACTTGTCCCAGTTAAACGAGAGACGCAATTAGCTCGACCCTTAACTTGGTGAAAGATTAGCTAAATATTTTACACGGAGCGAAAAAATGAAGCTTTATAAAACCCTCATAAGTGCAGCAATGGTGAGCCTGTTGGCGCTTGCGCCATCAATCGCTAGCGCAAAGAAAACCGTTGGTATTGCGATGCCAACCAAATCATCGGCCCGTTGGATCGGTGATGGTAATAATATGAAAGCATTATTTGAAAAAAGTGGATATAGAGTTGTATTGCAATATGCCGGTGATGATATTCCTAATCAATTGGCGCAAATAGAAAACATGGTAGTACGTGGTGTCGACGCGCTGGTGATTGCCTCTATCGATGGGACAACCCTATCGAAGGTACTAGAACAAGCCGCAGAAAGTGATATTCCAGTGGTAGCTTACGATCGCCTCATTAAAGGCTCACCTCACGTGAGTTACTACGCCACCTTTGATAACTTCCAAGTCGGCGTATTACAAGCACAAACCATCGAAAAAGCGCTCGATCTCGCGAACGGCGCTGGACCTTTTAATATTGAGTTATTTGGCGGTTCCCCCGATGATAACAATGCCTACTTCTTCTATAACGGCGCAATCTCTGTACTACAACCTTACCTTGATAGCGGTAAGTTAGTGATCCGTAGTGGTCAAACTGGCATGGAAAAAGTGTCAACCTTACGTTGGGATGGTGCAACCGCACAAGCACGGATGGATAACCTACTCAGTGCCTACTACACCGACGAACCTATTGATGCTGTGTTGTCTCCCTACGATGGCATCAGTATTGGGATCTTATCTTCATTGAAAGGGGTTGGTTACGGTAGTGGCGACTTAAAAATGCCTTATGTCACCGGACAAGACGCTGAACTGCAGTCAATTAAATCAATTATTGCCAACGAGCAGGGCTCTACTATTTTCAAAGATACCCGTGAACTTGCCAAGGTTACAGTTGGCATGGTTGAAGCGTTGTTAAGTGGCTCCGAGCCACAAATCAACGACACTAAAACCTATGACAATGGCTATAAAGTTGTCCCTTCCTTCCTACTCAAACCAGTTCCAGTAGATAAATCAAACTGGGAAGAAATACTTATTGGTAGTGGCTACTACAGTAAAGACCAGCTGTAGTGTCGATTTGAGACCTTTTGATCCATGGATCAAAAGGTCTCGCTTATTCGATCCTTGATTTTTCTGAGGGAACTATGAATACCATTTTAGAAATGCGCAATATCACCAAAACCTTCCCTGGTGTAAAAGCGCTAAACAACGTCAGCCTCAGTTTAGACAATGCTGAAATTCACGCACTAGTGGGCGAAAATGGCGCGGGTAAATCCACGTTGATGAAAGTTCTCAGTGGCGTATATCCACATAGTAGTTTTGATGGTGAGATTGTTTATCGGGGCCAAAAACAACAATTTAATACCATTTCAGATAGTGAACACAAAGGCATCATCATCATTCACCAAGAGCTCGCCTTGGTTCCGATGTTATCGATTGCCGAAAATGTATTTTTAGGGAACGAAATCGAAGACAAAGGTGTCATCGATTGGCCACAAACCTTCCTTAAAACCCAAAAAGTCTTGGCCAAAGTTGGCTTAGGCAATGAAAATCCGCAGACAAAAATTCAGAATTTAGGCGTGGGCAAACAACAATTGGTTGAAATTGCCAAGGCACTTTCCAAAGACGTGGAAGTACTTATCTTAGACGAGCCAACCGCCAGCTTAAACGAAACCGATAGTGATGCCCTGCTCGAATTACTGTTAGAGTTTAAACGCCAAGGCATTGCTTCAATCCTGATTTCCCACAAATTGAATGAAGTGGCCAAAGTCGCCGACAAAATTACGGTGATCCGCGATGGCGGAGCGGTGAGCACCATGGATTGTCGCACCCAGCAGATCAGTGAAGATGACATTATTCGCGATATGGTTGGCCGCGAATTACAAGACCGTTATCCACACCGTAAAGCCACCATTAGTGAAGAAATTCTCAGCGTGAATAACTGGGAAGTTTATCACCCACTACACAGTGAACGGCGAATCATTCATAACATTGATTTTGCGGTAAAACGCGGACAGGTGGTTGGTATCGCTGGACTAATGGGAGCTGGTCGAACCGAATTAGCCCGCAGTATTTTTGGTCACTCTTATGGGCAAAAAATATCGGGCGAATTAAAATTACATGGCAAACCAGTCAAGCTCAATACCATAGAAAAAGCCATTGAAGCAGGTTTAGCCTACGTGACCGAAGACCGGAAGGACTATGGTCTGGTGTTAATCGACAGCATTTTGCACAATATTCCTTTGGCAAATTTGTCGGCTATCTCAAATCATACGGTCATTAATAACGCGCAAGAAACCATGCTTGGCAATGACTACAAGAATAAGATGAACATTCGCTGCTCATCACTCAGCCAGCATACCGATAACTTATCGGGTGGTAATCAGCAAAAAGTTGTGCTTGCCAAATGGTTGTTTGCCGATCCAGAAGTCCTAATCCTCGATGAACCCACTCGGGGCATCGATGTGGGCGCAAAATATGAAATATACACACTGATTAATCACCTCGCAGAGCAAGGAAAAGGCATCGTCATCATCTCTTCTGAAATGCCAGAGCTATTAGGCATGTGTGACCACATCTACGTGATGAATGAAGGGGAGTTCGTGGGTGAACTCACTGCCGAACAGGCATCTCAGGAAAAAATTATGCAATTGATCATTCAATCGGGGAGAGAATGAAATGAGTACCAAAGTTGTAAACAATGCTAAAGATAGCGACAACTCGGTGAGTGGATTTGGCGCTGTCACTCGTCATCTGAGAGAATATGGCATTTTATTAGCCCTGATTGTGATTATGGGATTCTTTCAGATTATTACCGAAGGCACCCTACTCAAACCGGTTAACCTTACCAACTTATTTTTACAAAACTCCTATATCATTATTATGGCCTTAGGCATGTTACTGGTGATTGTTGCAGGTCATATCGACTTATCGGTCGGTTCTGTCTGTGGCTTTGTCGGCGCGCTGGCTGCGGTGTTAATGGTTAACTTTGACTTTAACTGGTTTGTTACGGTAATCATTTGTTTAGCCGCAGGTTTCGTGATTGGAGCAATGCAGGGCTACTGGATCGCTTATCATAAGATCCCAGCGTTTATTGTGACTCTAGCGGGCATGTTAGTCTTTAAAGGTTTAACCATTGCGCTGCTACAAGGGCAATCGGTAGGGCCATTCCCTAGTGAATTTCAGGCTTTAAGTTCGGGGTTCATTGGCGATATCTTTGATATGCACAAATTTAACCTCACTTCTTTCATCTTAGGAATTATTTTAGTCTCAGCTTTTATCGGCTTTAACTTACGCAGTCGCCTCAAACAACAGCAGTTGATGCCCAGCGAAGAACCCACCAATATATTTTTACTCAGAATTGGTTTCATCTCCGCGGCGCTACTCTACTTGGTCTATTTATTGTCTACCTATAAAGGTATTCCCAATATTTTAATGGTAATGGCCCTGCTCATTTCACTGTATGTATTTATTACCAATAACACCACTATCGGACGACGCATCTATGCCATTGGTGGTAACGAAAAAGCGGCCTTGATGTCAGGAATTAATACCAAAAAAATCACCTTCTTAACTTTTGCCAATATGGGAATGTTAGCTGCGCTGGCAGGTTTGGTATTTGCGGCTCGACTTAATACGGCGACACCAAAAGCGGGTTTATCTTTCGAACTGGATGTGATTGCGGCGGTATTTATTGGTGGCGCCTCGGTACATGGCGGCGTTGGTAAAATCATGGGTGCGGTGATTGGTGCATTCATCATGGGCGTGATGAATAACGGTATGTCAATCATGGGCGTTGGCATCGACTGGCAACAAGTCATTAAAGGTTTGGTATTACTGGCTGCGGTTATTTTCGATGTTTACAGCAAAAAACGCAGTGCATAAATTTGAATGCTTAAGCCGAAGGACTTAAGCCTATAAAAAAGAGATTAAGTCCCGACTTAATCTCTTTTTTTATGACCGATACTGCTTAGTGAATGCCGAGGACAAATTAGCCAACAGCAAGCAACTAAGGCATCACAGGAACAAATCCCTCTCATAGCAAAATTCCAAGTCGGCACGCCACTATTTTTAGCCCTAAAGCTGAACGGCGACGACGAAGCGACTTGCTATCAAGCGCCCCTTAGTGAAACACCGATACTTGCTGCTGCAGTGCATCAGCCATAGATTGTAATTGCGTGGCACTGTCGGCGCTTTTCGCCGCGGTATTGCGGCCATCGGCATTTGCCTCACTGAGTTTGGCGGCATTGGCGGCAATCTCTTGAGACACCTGCGCCTGCTGTTCAGTCGTGGCGGCGATAGTCTCCGATTGACTGGCAATTAAACTGACTTGCTCAGTAATCTTGCTCAGAGCCTCACCGGTATTAGCGGCATGCTCGGTAAACAACTCACCCCGTTGTTGGCTCTCACTCATCATGCTCACCGCATTGCCAGTACTGGCTTGCAGTTTCCCAACAATGGCTTCCACTTCTTTCACCGAATCTTGGGTTCGTTTGGCTAAGGTTCGAACTTCATCGGCGACCACCGCAAAACCACGACCTTGTTCACCCGCCCTCGCTGCCTCAATTGCCGCGTTCAAGGCAAGTAAATTGGTTTGGTCTGCAATTTCGTTGATCATTCGTGTTACATCTTGAATATTACGGCTCTCTTCTCCCGCCAAAGCTATCGCATCAGAAGACTGCTTCAGCTGTTGATTCAGCAAGCCAATCTCTGAAATCATCTGCTCAACTAAATGAGAGCCATGTTGGCTACTGCTATCAGCTAAACGCACACTGCCGGCGATATCTTCGACTTGATGCGCCACCGAATTTGCCGATGCAGCCAGTTCTTCTATCGCCGCAGCGACCTGATCCACCTGAAGCTGCTGGCCATCGAGCTGTTGCAAACTATTTTCAGAATCGGTAAATACACTGCTCGCCTGCTGTTGCACACGATTACTCGTGTCTCGAATATGAGTAATCAATTGATTGAGCTCTCTGGCCATTTGGTGCACGCCTGCATTTAAGCGCTCAATCTCGTTATCGGCTTCGGCGTTACCCTCGCCCATCTGTAGGCTCATTTCGCCAGCACCCATGCGTTCAATATTTCCGGTTAAGCTGAGCAAGGGTTTAGTAAAGCGACGCACAAATAAACTGAGCGACACAAAACTCAAAATTGCAGCGAATACAGCAATCATGATCACAATATGCAGTAAATCGCGACTGGCTTCGGTGACTTCCTCCACCAAGGTTCCGCCTAATAGCTTCCAATTCCACCCAGGGACTTCGGCATAAACCAAATACTGTTCAGCAACCTTACCTTGATGCTCAGCAGTAAAGCTAATCACCCCTGAAGCTTGCTCAAAAATCTGTTTAAATAGTTTATGTCCTTGCGCATCGACCCGGTCGATGATCGAAGCTCCATCCTTAATATAGGGATGATAAAGATAGTTCCCTAAGGCCTCACTCGGGCTATTATCCACGACAATACTGTGTCCGGTTTTACCCCAATTAATTTGCGACAAATTAGCGAAAATACGCTGAGTCGGTTCTTCAATGGGGATCCCAATAAAGCTTAAACCCATGACTTTTCCTTGAGGTGTTTTCAAGGGATAGTAATAGGTCAAATAGTCATGACCAAACAATTTGACCTTGGCGTAATAATCTTGACCATTCATCAGACGTTGATAACCCGGATGTTGCTTGCCCAAGCGACTCCCAAGTACCCGTTGACCATCTTGGTTGGTTAATGAGGTGCTCACCCGAATAAAATCATCACCACTGGCAGAAAACAAAGTCGCGACCGCACCAGTATCCTGAGTAAAGCGATCTATTTGACTAAAATCCCCTAACAACGACTGGCCGTTAAGAACAATCTCATAGACCTTAAACTGTTGGTAATTAACCGACTGAGCCAATACTTGAAAGCCGTCGAGATAACCATTTCGAAAGGTTCGCTCCAACACTTTTGCTTGTTTTAAATAATCGTCAAACTCACCAGCGATATTCTCAGCTAAAGCTTCTACTTTAGATCGATGATCGTACATGGTTTGTTCAAACAAAGCTGCAGCGGCTTTTTCATAAACCAGAGAGCTAATCGCACCAAACGCAATCACGATCAATAAACCCACAAATAATTGCAGTTGTAAGCCAATTCGGCGATGGCCAAAACCGTTTAAAATGCAAAATGCTTGCATAAATTTGTAACCTAAAAAAATGTGAATGCGGATGCTACAAAAATGGAAAATTTAAGTAAACACGAGTCACCAATAAATTGCGTTTATTTTGCTATCGATCAATATCAGACAAAAATAAGTATAAGATACCGCACTTGTGAATTTATATTTTTAAAAAAGAATAGAAGGCAATAATTTAAACTAAATTATACGAAATATTTAAAATTAAAGGTTTAATGTAAATAAAACAGACAGTCATTAAACTAAACATCTAAGGAAAGCGCAGGCTTCATCTCAAAACACACTTAAGTTTCGGTCGGCGGCCACAGTGAAACATCCCTTGCTCGCACCAGCAGTAAGCATTTATTCAACTTCGTTATATTTGCAATAGACTGGCGAGGTAGACCCGTATGAAAAAAAACTGAGCGATTGCTTTTAATCCGAAGTACCAGTGAGTGTTTCGAATACCAATATGAAATACTCACAATCACCACAACGTGCCATGAATTGTCCTTAAGGCCGCCAAATTCCTGAAGAAATACAGCAATAGAGAGCTCCTGTTAACGATTCTCTATTGAGCGATATTTTGACAATGATGACGCAGCTTGTCAGGGAAGATATAGACAAATGTAGACTCAAGATTGACACTCTGCGGAACTAACCACCAAGATGGATCGAAGGGGAGTAAATACCAAGCTTGTTGTTGCCAGTGCAACGCTAAATTGGGCTTAAGTTTAGTTGCCGCGAGAGTGATAGCTTGCTGCTGCGACAAGCTTAGATCTTGAATCGCAATGCGCGCCAGCTGCTCCGGACGCAAATCAGCTAAAGCATCGCGAATGCAATGACGCTGCTCATCTGACAAGGCGCTTGCCGCTTCAAATACCGAAAGAGAAGGTGTATTTATCGCAGGCTCCCCCCCCATATCACTGGCGATACTTTGCTTAGCGACTGCTCGCGCTGATTCTTGTAGTATTCGAGCTTGGCTTGTCGACTGTTGAGCTTCCGCCCGTTGCAGCTCGTGGTCTCGCCGCTCCACTCCTCCTACAGAAGACGGACTTGCAACGGAACGAAGGGCTTCGTTTTGATAGCTCAATTCGCTGGGTGTTGCCAGACTTGGATCGTGCATCACGCTCTGCCACAACCACCAGCCCAATACGCCAACACAGCCAATCGAAGCGGCACTGGCCCATAACGGAGCCCCCGCCCAACTTTTGCGACGAACCAAAGGCACTACTTTGGCTTGTTTAGTCTGCTGCTCGGCCAAATTTAAGATCTGCTGATCCAACTCGGGCGAAGGTTGCAGTGGGTCGATGGCTTGCTGAAATGCTTGATCGATTTGCGCGTCACTCGGGGGATTATCAGTATGCTCAGCCATGGTGTTTCTCCCAACATTCACGTAATTGCTGATAAGCAGTGCGTATTCGGCTTTTCACCGCATCGAAGGAGGCATCCAATACCACACTAATTTCGGCAACTGCCAAGCCATTTTGTTTCAACATAAAAACATCCTGCTGCTTTCTCGGCAAGCGCGATACACAGAGCAGAATCACCTGCTTGGCTTGTGCCTGTTGATGACTTAACTCTGGATTTGTGGTCGCCAAAAGCCCCGCTAAGGCCTGTTCATCTTGCTCACCTTGACCACCTTGGCGACGCCAATGATCGGCAATACGGCGACGAGCAATAGTATAAAGGAAGGCCCGAAACTTACCTTCACAGCCCGCATAGACAGAGACCCCCGCCTCACTGGTAACCATCAGGTGGAAACTACTCGCTTGGCTTATCAGCGACTCCCAAATATCCTGAAACACTTCATTAGCAGCTGTTTCAGGCATTTTTTGTCGAACAAAGGCAAATAACGCTTTACGATAACGTTGATACAAGCACTCAAAGGCCGCGAGATCGCCACGCTGTCCATAGTCGAGCATCAGTTGCTCATCACTGGCTAAGCTCATAAGTTTGGGCTTGATTCCTTGCTGGTAAAATACGACCTTGCGGCTGAGAAATGAGGCTTGAGTGGGAATCAAGCAAGGCCGCATTCTGCTGCGCTAAGCTAAACGTTAATCTGACCAATTTAACAAACTCTGCACGATATCCAAAGTTATCCTTACCTTTAGCCTGATTTGCCCAATCAATAATTTGCTGATAGCTAACATCACCAAGGTAGGGAGCGGCAGTTAATTTTTGGCCAAAAGCCGCCACCGCTAACGCAAACCTATCGTCATCTGATATTTTTGAAAGTGCAATAAAGTCATCTTTGTGGACTCTTTGAAGCTGCTTCGCAGAAACTTTAGAGTGAGCAGTTTTATAACGTAGCCTCAGTTCAGCAATCGCAGGACTAGTTTCTGCCGAGGCTTGCTTCGCTTGCGACGCAGACTGAAATACCAGCGGTTCGATTAAGCCTTGATCACCGACTAAGGTGAGTTCATATATGGCGGTCACACTATGGCCGGCACCGATATCGCCAGCATCCTTTTGATCGTTATTAAAATCGGCACGCTCGAGTTGGCGATTCTGATAACCAAGTAAACGATATTCTAAGACCTGCGTTGGATTAAATTCCACTTGAAATTTTACATCATGAGCGACGGTGTACAGGCTACTCCCCAACTGATCCACCAACACCTTCTGCGCTTCATGAAGGGTATCAATATATGCGGAGACGCCGTTGCCAGTATCAGCCAGTTGTTCCATTAAATAATCGTTATAATTTCCCTGACCAAAACCAAGTGTCGAAAATTGAACCCCCGCCTTACGCCGCTCGCCAATCAAATGTTTGAGCGCATCCACATCACTCACCCCAACATTTAAATCGCCATCCGAGATCAAGTAAACTTGATTGATACCGCCGGAGATAAAGCCTTGCTGTGCTTGCTGGTAGGCTAAAGCAATACCCGCTTCACCATTGGTGGCTCCACCAGCCCTTAAACTATCAATCGCTCTTTCGATCGTCTGTCGGCTACTCGCTTTGGTTGCGGGCAGTGCCACACTGGTGCCACTGGCATAGGTGACAATTGCCACACTATCATCGGCTTTAAGTTGGCTGAGCATCAACGACATCGACTGCTTGGCTAGCGTGAGCTTATCACTGGATTGCATCGAACCCGAGACATCCACTAAAAATACTAAGTTAGCTGCAGGGCGTTGCTGTATGTCCGGTTGGTAACTATTAATACCAATCCGCAGTAAATGATTATTGGGGTTCCAAGGCGACGCGGTGAGCAATGTATTCGCAGCAATTGGCTGCGCTTCAGTCAGAGAATGCGGCATCAGATAATCATAGGAAAAGTAGTTAAGCAGCTCTTCAACCCGCACAGCGGCTTTAGGTGGCATTTGCCCCTGATTAATGAAACGTCGAACATTGGCATAACTAGCCGTATCTACATCAGCGCTAAAAGTAGACACCGGCTGCTCACTCACCAAGTGCACAGTTGAGTCTTCAAGCACTTGATAGTTTTCCTGATTGCTTACTTTAGGCAATGATTGTATCTGTGAAACATAACGAAGGTCTGCTTGTGGCGAAAGTTTGGCGTGGCGAGTCAATTGTTGAACCGCCGCGGCTTGCTCTAACCTTTGCCGGGGAATGGCAGCGTCTTCGGCTAAAATCAGCGGCTCGGCGGTGGGCGCTACTGGCGCTTTAGACTGCTCTGCTTGCGTATCGCTGTATTGGCCACAGGCGACCAAAGCTGATACAGCTAGCACCAAACCCACAGCGCGCGCCACCGGAGAAAAAGTAGAAACAGAAGAAAATTGCATCATCGATTACCTTATTTAAGAAAGTCTCAACTTAGTAATCGTTGCAAGTCCAAAAACGAGGCTAAAAAAATGAAAAATATTAATCTGGGCCAATTTTACCTAGCATTTGGCTAAGGCAGTTTGCGGTTTAAGAACACAAAAAATTTCACCTCGATAGTAAGTAGAATAAATACTAAGGTTAAACGAATCAGTACATGAAGCAACACGGGCTCGCTCGTTTCACTGCCCTCTATTGCTGCCATAATCAGTGCATAAATAGATGAAAGATCCATGTTAACTCCCAAGTGTTATGATCCATGTTCGGCCATGTAATAATCAGCGTCGGTCAACTCTGCAGCATGAGTGAAGCTGAAATTTAGCGGTTTAAACAACGCTTTGAGATCATTGCTTGATTGACAATCAACATAAATCAACACGACAAAAACCATCAACACAATCAACTTTACCAACACAACAGTTTTCATTTGCTATCAATTATTCATCTAAAAGTTGCCCCCAAAACCAGAGATTTCGAGGGCACTAAGGTCTATTTATAAGGCTTGTTTATAAAGCTGCATCACTTGATCAGGGCTGGGTTGGCGAGGGTTCCCCGGTAAACAAGGGTCCTGCATCGCTTTATCAATCCATTGACCAAAATCAGTCTCGCGGATCCCTAACTCAGCAAAGCCTGACGGAATTTCAACTGTCGCCGACAACTGACGAACCAAAGCGACCGCGAGGGCTGCCGCGTCTTTATCATTGAGATCAAAGGTTCTACCGCCCATTGCCTCGGCAACCGCGCGAAACGGCTCAGGGCAGGTTTCAGCGTTAAATTCACACACTTCCGGCAACAAAATTGCGTTGCATACACCATGCGGTAGATTATGCGTCGCACCGGGTTGGTGAGCCATCGCATGCACTAAACCAAGACCTGCGCTATTAAACGCCATCCCCGCCAAAAACTGAGCACATGCTAAGTTATCACGTGCCTCAAAGTTTTGGCCCTCTGCAACAGCTACTGGCAACCATTTGCTAATTAAGCGGATCGCCTCTAAGGCTGTCGGCCGGGTTAAAATATGCGCCCCCGGCGTCACGTAGGCTTCAATCGCATGAGTGAGAGCGTCCATACCAGTAGCAGCCGTGGTTGCCGCCGGTAAACCAAGCATCAAGCTGGGATCATTCACCGCAATATCCGGGATTTGTTTGGCATCGATAATCACCATTTTGACTTGGTTTTCTTCATCGGTAATCACCGAATTAGAAGTCATCTCTGCAGCCGTACCTGCGGTGGTATTAATGGCAACAAAATATGCCCCAGAGTGAGTCACCTTGCCGACGCCATTAAAATCACAAATATCACCGTCGTTAGAGGCCATAATACGAATGGCTTTAGCACAATCGACTGGGCTGCCCCCACCCACTGCGATAAAACAATCACACTCGGCTTTTTGATATACAGCAAGACCCCGCCGCACCAGAGATGCAGTAGGATTTGGTAAGACTTCATCGAACATCTCATAAGCAATCGAATAGCTATCTAGGGCACTCAACAAAGTATCTAACAAACCTAATTTAACTAAATTAGTATCCGTGACAATCAAGGCTTTTTTTACAAATTGCTGACTCAGTACCGTCACCGCATCTTCAACGGCCCCGCTACCCGCTAAACTTAACTTTGGAAGATTCAATGCAAATGCCATGGCTATTCCCTCTCATAATTTACAATTAAGTAACACCAATAGTTACGCTAGGCACATTGTATGTAGCGAGCGAGGGGGAGTTTGTGCTCGGTTTTTCAAAACTACCGACTAGCCAATATATTGTTACAAGTCGACAATTTTGTACTATTCAACTCGCGTCTCTTCAGGCGGCAAGTCTCGCGTCAATCAAAGCTTTCACGACTTAAAAAATACGTCCAAAAATCCAACACAGACACGCTTTACAAACTATTCTTTGAGTGGTCGGTCAAGTGACTACCCGCAGCAAACTGTTGTGACTGCAAGTTGATATCGACAAGGAGCGCTAGCCATGGTTAGCAGCGATACAGGTATCTTCTTTATTTTATTCGCAATTGTGGCTCTCTTGCTGGGGGCCCTACTGCGTTCTGTATTAAAGAAAAGTATTCTGCCCTACAGCGTTGCCCTGCTGCTGCTTGGTTTGGCGGCAGGTCTGGTACTGCGTTCTTTCAACTTCAAGCTTGAAGGCTTATCAGAGGCCTTAATTACCGTGACCTCTATCGACCCACATCTGATCCTATTTATGTTTTTACCCACCTTGATCTTTGAGTCCGCCTTCGCCATGGAAACCCATTTGTTTCGACGGATCTTCAGCCAAATTGCACTACTCGCAGTTCCCGGATTAATGCTCGCGATGCTCGCAACCGCTGGGCTGGTTCACGCTGTATTACCTCTGGATTGGAGTTGGGCGCTGTGTTTACTGTTTGGCGCTTTAATCAGCGCCACCGACCCGGTAGCGGTGGTGGCCCTGCTTAAAGAAGTCAGCTCTAGAAAACGCTTGGAAACCCTAATCGAAGGTGAATCACTACTCAACGACGGAACTGCCATTGTACTGTTCTCGCTGTTTCTTGGTTTACTGAGTCATACTGAATCACTTACCTTTTTCGAAGGCGTGAATGAATTTTTTCGAGTGGTACTGGCGGGCTTACTGCTTGGCTTAACCATTGGTTATCTGGCACTGTTATGGATGGACCGACTATTTAATAATCCAATGGTCGAAATCAGTATCAGCATTGCCAGTGCCTATTTGGTTTACTTTATAGCTGAAAATGTGTTGCATGTTTCCGGTGTGGTGGCTGTCGTCACCATGGCTATCCTATTTGCAGGCCCCGGTCGCACTCGAATATCCGTCCAAAGCGCCGATTTTCTGCACTCATTTTGGCAAATGATGGCTTATATCGCCAATACGCTAATTTTTTTACTGGTCGGATTAATCGTTGCTCTCAAGGTGCGTTTGGATTTACTTGAGTGGTGGTGGACCTTAGCCGCATTATACCTCGGGGTAATGCTCATACGAGCCCTTTCAATCGCCATTTTAATGCCGATATTAGGTCGAATTAGTATTGGACTCTCTTGGCAAAAAGCCAGCGTATTAACTTGGGGGGGACTACGCGGTGCGGTTTCTCTGGCACTGGCACTGACCTTAGTCAACCACCCACAAATCGAGCCACTTGTTGGTCAACAGATCCTATTTATGACCGCTGGAATCGTGGTACTGACAATTGTGATCAACGGCAGCAGCATGGGCTGGCTGCTAAATAAATTGCAGCTAAGTGGCTTACCCCACTCAAAGCAGGTCACCGTAAATAAGGCCCAACACCTTATCTACCGCGAGCTGAATCAGGAAATCAAAGTATTAAAACAAGACCCTCTCACCATTCGTGCAGACTGGACAAAAATAGCCAAAGGGCTCCAGCTCAGTGAAAACGACCTCGATGACAGCTTAGGCGGCGATGCCGAGTCGGGTGAACTCAGGATTGCTTATCAACGGCGCTTACTGGAAACCGAACGTCAATTTTACTGGAAACTCTATCGCAGCGGCGGTCTTGAAAGACTCGCGGTAAGTAAGTTGGTCGATGGCGTAGATCGCGCCCTCGATGGCGCGCCTTCCATCGGTCCAAGAGAAGTCTTGTTCCACTACTGGAAAACACCACTATTGGTGAAATTACTTGGGCGTATCTCCTGGCTTAGCCGACTCTCGCTTAGTCTGTCTTTCAACCAAATGGCCTTAGGTTATGAAGTGGCTCGCGGGTATATTTTGGCCCAAGATCATATCCTACAAATCGCCACCGAGTTAGCACCAACCCCGCAATTAGCAGACGTATTCACCCAGCAAATTGCCCATAACAAAACCAAAGTCTTAGAGATGATCTGGCAATTACAAGAAAGCTTTCCGGAAGTAGCCTACAGCTTAGAAACCCAAACGGCCAGCCGCCAACTGCATAATAAAGAGCGCTTTTTAATCACTCAGCTGGTCGAAGAAGCACAACTCGAGCAGGCCGAAGCCCAGAAAATGTTAGATGACGTAGAACGGCGTTTAATGGCACTGCGTAATATGCCCAGATTCACCACTCCCAGTGATTTTTGTAGCATACTCAAACAGGTGACTTGGCTTGCACAGGCCAAGGAGCGCTCTCTATTAAGCTTAAGCCGTCACGCCTGGCGACGGATCTACCCGCAAGGCGAGTTACTCCAGAGAAGAGGCGAGCAAGCCGATGCAATCGCCATTTTATGTCGTGGAAAAATCCAGCAACACCAGCAAAAAATCGACACTTTAGGCAGCTGTTTAGGACTGGAAGCACTACTGACAGGCCATTTTCAACAGGATATCTACAGCGAAGGTCCCTGTGATCTTATCTGGATAGATTTAAACGTATTAAGAAGCGTATCTAGTGAAGACCCCAAGCTGGCGGAACGATTAAGTGTAGAGCTACAACAACAACTATCGCAGCAGCAAGCTGTCACCTCACCTGAGCCTATAAATCCAAACCAGTAAAAAACGCTCACCAGCCAGTAGTGCCCCAAAGCCCGCAGAAATTAAGTGGATTGAGGACAAAGCGCATGACTCATGTTGACCTTAAAGGCTTTCACTGCCTTAAGTTTGCTTACCATTCTTCTCTATAACTTTGTAAACTAACGGTGCTGAAAAGGGGACATATTACGCCGAGTAAACGACTTGCTTGGAATTCGAGTCATCACAAGCATACTCCCGGATACAACTTAACTCATAATGAGCGCCAGTCTGTTATTATCGACACGCATCGTAAAATGGCTATCAATATCGAGGCTTACTAAGCTAAATACACTCGGTAAATTATTTGATGAGCTTAAAACCAACTGTAATCGCTAGTGATCACATAAAGCCTTGCTCGGATTATTGAAGGTGAAACATGATAAAAACCATCTCATGGATAACTGTAGCAATCACTCTCTTTTCAAGCCAGTTAACGGCCCAAGAGATGCTTGGCTACACCATCCATGCTCCCCCACTAAACTTTGTGCTTACACCAAAACAAGGAGAGCCAGGCGAGCCTGAAATAACAGGTTTCACCACCGACGTGATTAAGGAAATCTTCCATCGAACCAGAGATATAGTAAACATTGAAATCATCCCCTGGGCACGCGCTTATCGTAACGCGAAAACCATCAACAATAATTTCATTTTTAGTATTGCCCGAACCGCTAAACGTGAAGCGCAATTTAAATGGGTAGGCCCTATCGCACGTAAAAAAGCACGCCTGTTTGCTAAAAGCGATAGTCTAATTTCGATAAATAGTTTAGCCGACGCCAAAAAGGTTGCGAGCATAGGGACCATGCGCGAAGACTCAAAAGAACAATACTTGAAACAACAAGGCTTTACTAATCTGCAAAGCACCACCCATTGGGAACAGGGATTAGGGAAATTATTATTAGGGCGAACCACCTTATTTGCAGCCACCGATCTCGATATCCAAGCCATTTCACGAGAAGCTCAAATCAATCCTCATCTCATGAAAGCAGTGTTTACCATGTATGGTTACAATATTTATATCGGCTTTTCTCAACTCACCTCAGATAGGCTGATTGCTCGCTGGCAAGCGGCCTTAGATGACATGAAAAACGATGGCTCTTTTCAAAAGCTCGTCGACAAATGGGCCGCTTATTACCAAGCTCCTAACTGGGAGGTAAAAGATGGCATGTTACAAGTCAAATAAGCACCTCGGCAAACGAGCCCCAAGCAATCATTAGCGGTTACACATCCATTCCAAAAATCAACGCCCCTAGTCTTGAGCAGCAAGTTGCAATGTTAAGGCTCTGGCAGAAATATTTTTACATCCAGTGGTATTTTGCCCACACCACAGTGGAGAAAAAGCATCAGAATTTAACTTTTCAGCTTCGCTACGGAGTTGAGTCATCTCAATTGAAGCATAAGGAAAGCTTGGAGCCAGCGGATGCATATAACCGAGCTCTTTCATCACTCGATTCACGATGCCACGAGCAGGCCTGCCAGAGAACACATTGGTTAACGCCGTATGCTGTGATTTACGACTCTTTATCGCAGCACGATGTAAGCGAGACGTTTTAGCTTCAGAGCAAAGTAAATAAGTGGTGCCAATCAATACTGCACCCGCCCCCAGCTGCAAAGCGGCTTGAACACCTTGGCTATCAGCGATGCCACCCGCGGCAATTACTGGCACGCTAACTTTATTTACAATTTGAGGGACCAGCGCAGACATCCCCATTTGGGTCGAAATATCGTCTGACAGGAACATCCCTCGATGTCCCCCCGCTTCCAAGCCTTGAGCAATAATCCCATCAACACCTTTAGATTCCAGCCACAATGCCTCTTTGATAGTGGTCGCTGAAGATACAATCTTGGTTCCCCATCCTTTTATCCGAGCCAGCAATGACTGCTCGGGCAGACCAAAATGAAAACTTATAAATTCCGGCTTAAATGGCTCTATCGCATCAGCAATATCATGATTAAATGGAGTTCTATTAACATAATGAGGCAAACTTTCGCTGTGGATCGCCAATTCTTCAAAATATGGCTTTAACTTTTCTCGCCACAACATATGCTGATATTCAGCATATGCCTGCATCTTATGGCAGAAAAAATTAAGATTATAAGGTTTATCGGTGGCCTGTTTAATGAAACCTATTTCGCTAACGATTTGTTCTATGCTTAACATGCCACAGGGCAAAGAACCTAATCCCCCTGCCTCACTTACCGCGATAGTTAACGCGCTATCTTGAACGCCTGCCATCGGCGACTGAATAATTGGTAATTGAGTCCCCAGTAGTGCTTTCATATTTTCTTTATACATATTCGCTTTCCATAACGCCGCCCCTTTCATCAGCCACTTTATCACCAGCGTCACGCATATTTAAAGCGCTCGCTTTTGAAGCCATCACCCCAAATATTCGTCACCTTCAGCGTTTCAAGAGCTCTGTGTATTCAATGGAACAGTTGCCCTTGATGGCAAGACCTTGCGCGACTCTTATAACAGAGACGACAAACAAAGCACTATCCATATGGTGAATATCCACGCCAGCGCCAAACAGTTGCTCTATGGCCAACTAAAAACCGACAACAAAAGCAATAAAATCAACACGATATAGACGCTGATTCAAACGCTCGACTTGCATAACTCCATCGCGACAATTGCTGCCATCACCTGTCAGACCCAAATTGCCAAGGCAATCACCCGTAAGGTGGCTGATGACTTATTAGCAGTGAGGGGTAAACAGAGCAAGTGAACCGCAGCCCAGCAGACCGCCTTTCCCCCACACCGCGGCGCCCCGCTTGACAAAAGCACGGGTCAAATTGAAACGCTAAAAAGCCGGGATAAAGCCCCATCAGCCATAAACTGAATGCCAGTGAGCTGGGCACTCACCTCCACTTGGAGCAGGTTGAGCAGCTGTGTAATCGTCGAAAACTATCCAGCGGTAAAAGGCGCAAGAAATTCAAGCCACCGATCTAAACCCTTATCAAGACAAGTCGCTTCGTAATATATTCTTGGTGTTCAGATATATTTACATTATAAACAATAATGAATTCATTCACTTTTATAAGATAATTGCTTTGCATTAATTTGACTACTAATCTGGCGGCTTACCAAATAAACAACCTATTGTTTGTTTTTTTAAGAAGTTCAAGAGGTAGCAAATGATATTTACCATAAAGAGAAAACTTTTATTTATACTAAGTATATTCGTTCTAATTATTATCGTATTAGGAACATTAACAACCGTTCAAATCCAACAACAAGCATATCAAACTAAGATCGTACGAGAATTAAACCAAGCAGATACTTCACTTTATCTTGCTCGCCTAGCACAAGCCGACTACATGATTTCAGAAAAATCTAAATTTAAAGAGAATGCTTATATACAAACCGAGAAAACACGGTCAATTCTCAACCAAGTTAAATCGATGATGGAAGTAGTTTCCAGTAAAAAAGAAGTTGAAAATATAACCAACAGCGTTGAAGATTTCATTGACGCATTTAGTCATTTTTCAACATCAAAACAAAATGCAATCAAAGCTCGCGGAGAATTTAGCCAAGCAGCGGCCAGTATCTCTTCGAACATCGATAACACACTGCTCTCCATTGATGATTTTTACTCGAAGAATCAGCATCTTTTTGATGAATTTGGACGATACAAGCGAGCCAAAGAATTAAAAGACAAATTCAACGATCTTAGAGTGAACATTTGGACTTACAATGCAAAATATAATCAAGAATCAGAAGGTAAAATCATCAATGAAATTGAAAACCTAAACACTCAAGCATCAGAAATAAAAAATGTCATGTTATCTGATGATACAAAAAACACTATTTCTCTCTTAGAAAGAAACTTACAAAACTATTTAGCATTATTTAAAAGGATCAAAACGGAAAATAGCAACTTAAACCAAGCCACGGATTCTATGTTAAGTTCAGCCATGATGGCGTCAAAAAAAATGACTCAACTAGTATCGATAGAACTTGGAATCGCTGAACAAAAACGCCAACAAGCAATCACCTTAATTGTCTTGGCGATTGGAATATCTATTGTGGCTGCTATTAGTATGGGATATTGGTTAATTCGTTCAATTATGAGCCCATTAAATCAATCTATATATTTTGCTCAAAGAATATCATCAGGGGATTTAACAAAAGATATCGAAATTGCCGTAAATGATGAGTTTGGTTCATTAAATACAGCCCTAAATGAATCGGCTTTGGCATTACGTAAAATTATTTCACGCTTGTCCGACTTAACAAATATTATTTCGGAATCCAGTACCATCATCAGCGGCTCAGCCAAAAAATCAACCGAATCAGTCCAAATTCAGTTATCTCAAACAGATATGCTCGCCTCCGCTATACATGAAATGGCAATGTCGACAAACGATATCTCTGAGAATGCACAAAATGCTTCAGATCAAAGCCAAACTGCAGAAAACGAGGCCAAAAGTGGTATTGATAAAGTCAAACAAACATTAGGTGCGATCAATCATCTATCTCAGGAAATGACATCATCAACGACCTTAGTAAGCAAGCTAAGTGACGACAGTCATAACATTGCCAGCATACTCAATGTTATCCGCAGTATTGCCGATCAAACCAACTTGTTAGCGCTGAATGCTGCTATTGAAGCCGCCAGAGCAGGAGAGCAAGGAAGAGGTTTTTCCGTCGTAGCCGATGAAGTGCGTAGCTTAGCTCAGAAAACTCAAAATTCTATCGCAGAAATAACAAACATTATTAATACTATTCAAGTCGGTGCAAAAAATGTCGTGCAAGCCATTTCTTCATCATCAGAGAGTACCAAAGAAGTGGTCGGCTTAATGGAGCTATCTGGTTCAGCCTATGATTCGATTGTAAATGCAATTGATGAAGTATCGCAGATGAATACCCAAGTATCTGTTGCAACAGAAGAGCAAACATCCGTCGCTAAAGAAATCAGTATGAATGTAGAACAGATCAAAACACTTTTAGAAGATAATGTGCAGACGCTCACCGAGATCGAAACACAAATAATCAAACAGCATCAGCAATCAGATGATTTGGTCAATTTGGTCTCATTTTTTAAATTATAAACTGTTGGGCCTGATACGATAATGCCCATAAATAGGATCGAGTGTCATTTCGAAAAACATACGGAATGACACCCCACAGTTCAGCAATAATTAGAGGCTACAAAGAGCTACGCCTCCGGCTTTCCGCTTTTACAAACAAGTACTCTATGTTCTTCGTTCCTACAGAGTAAGCATTGATGGAATATTTAGGTCATTAACCACCAATGCTTGTTCGCCCGTTGAGAAGATCTCTAGACATGTATAACGGCAGTGACACTAGAATATATGGGGATTAGTTAGGGTCTTCCGTCGGTTCATCATCAATCCGATGAGTCCAAGTGATAATAGAAATATTGAGCTTGGTTCAGGGACCTGAACATCGTTAGGAATATCTGAAGCTACAATTAGAAGGTTGTCTATCGCTGCATAACCGCCCCCTAACAAATCAATTCTCAATGTAACATTGCCGTTGGTATTACCATCCGTTTCAAGAGGAAGCAAAACGCTACTCCAGTCAAAAGTATCGACGTCAGAAGCCGTTCCTGATGCAACACCACTATCGAGAACCTTCCCTGAACCAGTGCCATTCACACCCGTCGGATTGTCAAACAGAGTGAACTCAAATATAGGAGTACCTATAACACCATGAGGCCCCCAAGAGCTAAGCTCAATGCTTGATATATCAGCCATAAAATTTAGAAAATCGTAATGACCAACATTAAATGACAAACCAATTAAATCGTTTTGCGGGCTATTCTGCATCCCCAAGGCATAATTCCCACCTTGGCGAGACGAGTCTAAATACCCTGTACCATAGGCTTCGTTCCCCGATATATATAGCGTTTCGACCGTCTTTTTTTGAGCGAAAGAAAAACCTGTGGGTTGATCACCATACAAGGCATTAACAGACTGCAGACTCGCATCGCCATTCCCATTAATATAACCCGTCGGATTTTCGAAATCTTGTTCGTATAAAACAACATTTGAAAATGCGCTAACTGAAATGATGCTTAATAATAAAGATAAAATTGATAGCATAATTATTTTCATTTCTACTCCATATAATAGTTTTGATTTTCCATAAGAGCGATTTAAATAGATCGCTCTCCCAAGATCTCTATACACGAACCGCAAAAAAAATCAACAAAAACAAGTGGTTATATATTGATTAATTCAACGCTAACATGCTAGGCTGAAATGAAATAAAACTGAAATATTGATTTAATCATCCCGAAGAATAGAAATATAAAAACCACAACATTCCCACTAGCAATCAAACCAACAAAATGAGAACATTTATATATATTCCTTAACAAAGAATAATGTAAGTTCGTTATTTATAAGGCTGAATGAGGGTCATTCCAATCAAGAAAATAAACGCTGACATTGAAAAAAGTGAAAAAATATCAAAGTAGACCATCAGTTAATGCAAGAGCATCAGTACATGAACAACTTTGTGCTAATACGACTACTCTTTCCGTGGTTGGAAGCTGAATTTTCTATTTCCTGTTATACAGCAATATTTAGGGTTCGAAGATGTCTATAAAACCAATAAATGAAGCCACTTGGTCAGAAATTTTAAAGCTTCAAGCCGAAGCTTATGCTCTGGTCGATCCGGAAAGTTTGGAAGTTCTGAAAAGTAAGTGGTTGTGTTCTCCAGAATGTTGCTTCGTGTATGAAAAAGCAGGCAACGTAATTGGATACTTGTTGGCTCATTCATGGAATAAGGATACCCCACCAAAGCTCTTTCAAGCTCTGCCAGTTGGCTCAGAGGGAACAATTCTTTTTTTACATGATTTGGCTATTTCGAGTACTGCTGCAGGTCACGGCCTAGGCAAAAAGATGGTGGGGAATTTGCTAAACATTGCGAAAAATTCCGGTTTTCAGCAGATTCGCTTGGTTGCAGTGCAAGACTCTTCTGAGTTCTGGAAAAAGCAAGGCTTTTCATCTTTAGGAAGCCAAGCGGTAGACCCCAGTTACGGTGTAGGTGCTCAGCTTATGCTTCATGAACTTTCGACATAACAATGCCAAGCACAACCAAAGCTGCTTTGTTGCGACTTCGCTTTCACCACAAAGCAGCGCGTTTGGTTAACCTGACCAAATATGCGTAGCGGCTGCCAGCGTTATGTCTATTAGTTGCGAGCGTGTTATGTCTAATAATAGCTATAAATCAGGAAATATGAATGAAAAAGTCAGCTGGAATCATCATTGAAAATAAGTCTTTATTGGTTTTGCGCTCCAAAGGGAACGATACTTTTTTGCCCCAGGAGGAAAGCCTGATATGGGAGAGTCTCCAGAAGACGCCTTAGTGAGAGAGTTAAAAGAAGAAGTTGGAATCACCATAAAAAAGGGCGACTTTTCATTTTTTAACTCATATAAAGCGCCAGCTTCAGCTATTGAAAAAATTGAGCTCGAGATGGATGTTTATGTAGTCCATTCATATCAAGGTAAGCTGAAAGAAGCAGCTGAAATTGCTGAGCTAAAGTGGATCAATACCTCCAATATCAAGCAAGTTCAGGTTAGTTCAATATTCGAAACCAAGGAATTTCCAATGCTTGTTGAAAAAAATTGGTATCCTAGTCAAAAATACCCATAACAAAATTATAAAGACAGTTACTGCAACTCGTTTAATTGATGCTTTAAAATCGCTGTCTTTAACAAAAATGCGGGAAAGATGGAACATCTCCTTGTTATCACAAGGAAATTTTCTTCATAACGACCCTTATCTGTTTATATATTGCAAAGTGAAAATAAACAATGACTGATGTTCCAGATAAAATTACGTTTTATGAATTTCTTACGCCATTGATTACATCAGGTAAAAAGACAATCACGATCCGAGACAAATCTGAAAGCCATTATGTTGTCGGCTCTCAAGTCGAAGTTTTCACCTTGGAAACCGATCAAAAAGTTTGCGACATAGAAATTGAATCTGTAGCACCAATAAAGTTTGATGAGATCAATGAATTCCATGCTCAACAAGAGTTTTTGGAATTACCAAGACTTAAAGAGCTCATCAAAGAAATCTACCCAGATACCAATGAATTGTTTGTGATTACATATCAGTTACGGCCAACAACGCATAACAACTTGCGCCACGCAGGGGAAAAAATGACCCGGGGCGGCCAACTTTTCAGCGACTAAACTTTGTCTGAGCAAATAAAAATGGCGGTACCGTCAAAGCAAAACAGCAATCAACAGCACTCGCCAAACTAACCAACATTGAAACAAGTATTCGCCAGGGAGCGAAGTGCTGCTGATGAAGGGGCATAAAAGCCACCCCACCGCATCGGCTTTAACTCAACCAATATAATAAAAACAGATAACAGAGCAATTCTGATAACTGCTGAATCGCACCCAGCGCATCACCGGTATAGCCACCGATCTGTGCATGCAACCAACGGTCGAAACCAAACCGCGCCAGTAACAATACACCAACTAAAGCCACCGCTAGGCCCAAGCTTGGCAACAAGCTTAACGACAGCAGACTAATCAACAACAATACCAGGCGATCATTGTTACGGCTTGGGCTGTGAGCAATGTTTAACTTCGACTGTTCACTTTGGCGCACATAACCATGGCTGTAGATAAAACTCACCGCAACACTGCGGCTTAAGGTATGGGCAATCATCAAGGCTAAGGGCACTTGATGCAACTCACTGAGACTGACATATTTGAGCAATAACACCAACACCATGCCTATCAGCGCGTAAGCGCCCACCCGCGAATCCTTCATAATTTCCAGCTTGCGGAGCGGAGTAAAACCACCGCCAAAACCATCGCAGGTATCGGCAAAGCCGTCTTCATGAAAAGCACCAGTCATATAAATACTGGCAATCATCGATAACACCACCGCCACACTTTGCGGCCACAGCTGGGCGCTGAGCGAATACACCAAAGCGCTTAAACAACCCACCAGCAAGCCCACCAGGGGGCTGAATTTATAAGACTCGTTCTTGCGATCTTCGCTATAAGGCAGATCCGCAGGAACTGGCAAACGGGTAAAAATAGAAATCGCCAGTAGCAGAACCTGCCATTGATAGGTGATTTTAGAAGCAATTGTCATGTAAAACTTACCTGAGGCCAAAGTTGGCCATCTGAATCGTGAAAAACCGAAATGGAGATTCTTGCTGCATAGCCAATCTCCAAGCGTTGCAAGTAACTGGCAGTTCTTGGCAGCTGCAAGACGTAACGCAAAATTTGTTTAATCACCCCGCCATGGGTGACTAACAACACGCGCTTACCCCGATGTTGTTTGAGTAGCGCCTTCCAGGCACTCACAATCCGCTGTTCATAGGCCAATAAACTCTCGCCCCCGGGCGGCGTCACATGCCAGGGATCGGCCCAAAAGGCACTCAAGACTTGCTGCTCTCGCTCCCAAACCTGCTGCTTGGGCAGACCGTCCCAATCGCCAAAATCAATTTCCATGAATTGTTTGGCCTGCTGCAGTTCTAATTCATGCTGTTGCGCGTATTGCTCGGCAAAATCACGGCAACGACGGAGCGGCGAACTCACCAATCGCTCTGCCACGGGGGCATGTTGCATGGCGGCAAACATTTGCGCCATCCCCTCTTCGGTTAAGGCAAAATCACTATGGCCGCGAAAGCAGTCTGCCCCTTTGGGTAAACCATGGCGCAGTAAATCAATGCTGGTAGTGCTCATCTAAATCATTCTTATGTTATAGGTAAATGCGCCAATCGCTCCATTCAAGCACTGCATTGCAGTCCCGAGTGCTGTATTGGAAAGTCCAGCCTTTGGACTTTCCCATTGCTACCAATGCCTTGACCTTCTGCCCAGGAGCATTGCCCGCGCAGAATATTGCTCAAGGCACGTAACCACTCGCCGTGACCGACGATGATAATGTCGTGTTGCTCAGCGAAAGGGGCCAGAGAGATTAAGAAAGAATGAATTCTCGCCGCAAAATCAGCTTCCGACTCGAGCCCGGCCACACCCTGCATTTGTCGTTGATAACGTTGCTGGTAGACTCGCCACTGCTCACTTAAGTGCTGATTTTGATCGATCACCTCACTCTGTAGTTCACCAAAACAGCGTTCGCGAAGCCGCACATCAACGCTTGGTTTCAAGCCTAAACGCTTTCCCAATAGCTGAGCGCTGTGATAAGCGCGAGCTAAATCGCTGCAAAACAACAGCGGCAGATGACAAGCGGGCAAAGGCAGCGTAATCAATTGCTGCAGCGCTTGCTCGGTTAAGGGGCTATCCAGCCAGCCTTGGATGCGCCGCTGCGCATTCCACTGCGTTTGACCGTGGCGGATCAATATAAGGCTCACAACTCCCCCTTAAAGATACTGGCAACTAACCGAGGATTATAGGGAAAGTACCAATGAATATAAGAGGCTATCAACTTTTCTTGCTGCCACACCGGATCCATCTCGCGGCCCGATTGGGCAATCGGCGTGCATAATACCCACTGCTGCGACTGGGTTTTAGAATAATGAAAACTGTGACCGCGCAGTTTTTGACCGGAAAAATCAGCTTCCACCAGACCCAAGGCGCAGAGCCTATCCTGCATTTGCGCCGTGGCATCCAGCACCCCACAGAGCTCGGCGCTCACCCCATCGACATCACTTAGACTTCGATTGAGATAAAGCATACCGCCGCATTCTGCCAAAATCGGCTTGCTCTGGGCATGCAGTCTGATCTGCTGCATCAATACTTGGTTATCCTGCAACGCTTGCAAGTGCAACTCAGGATAACCGCCGGGCAAATACAGCGCATCGCAGAGTGGGAGTTCATCACCTGCAATGGGCGAGAAAAATACTAAGTGAGCGCCCAGTTGCTGCAATACATCTAAATTCGCCTGATAGATGAAACTAAAAGCCTTATCGCGAGCAATCGCGATGGTGCAGTTGACCAATAAGAGGGGCAGAGGTTCTGCCTGGGGGACCTGTAAGGCGACTGGGGGAGGCAACTTGAGCTTGGCGGTTTCGGAGAGCATCGCGGCGGCCAAATCCAATCGTTGATCGAGATCGGCCAACTCTTCGGCTTGCACTAAACCTAAATGACGCTCTGGCAAGGTAAGGCCTGAATTTTTTTGCAGATAACCACAAAATGCCAATGAATCGGCCAAGGCATCTTTAAGCATTTGTGCATGACCCGCAGAACCAACCCGGTTGGCAAACACGCCATACATTGCAACATCCTGACGATAATGACTCAGACCAAAGGCGATCGCCGCAAAGGTTTGTGCCATGGCGGCGGCGTCGATTACCGCCAGTACCGGGATCCCCAACACCGCTGCAATATCGGCGCTAGAACATTGGCCATCAAACATGCCCATCACCCCTTCAATCAGGATCAAATCGGCCTGTTGCGCAGCCTCGGCCACCAGAGCTTTACAGTGGGCTTCACCGCACATCCAAAAATCCAATTGATACACTGGCTGCCCGCTGGCAAAGGCCAGAAAGTTAGGATCGATAAAATCGGGGCCAGTTTTAAATACTCGTACGGTTTTACCCAAGTTAGTAAAATACCGGGCGATGGCCGCAACCACCGTGGTTTTACCACTGCCCGAACTAGGCGCGGCGACCACTAAGGCCGGACATAGGTGTTGTTGCTTAGGCAATGTTGACTCCAGTGGCTTGTGGAACGCTGGGAGCGGCTGGAGATGAAAAATCAAACTCTGGCCACAGCTTTTGTAAATCGAGATGTTGTTCTATGGCATCAGCCACCCGGTTAATGCCCTGCTCGCGCAGCGCCTCAAAATCCAGCCCCTTGGCATCGCTTAAACCAGCCCAGCGTAAAATGGCGGCACAGGCTTCGCTGGATTCAAAGATGCCATGTAAATAAGTTGCAAACACCTGTTGCTCCATTCCAAATGCACCGTCGGGGCCAGAGTCTAAACTCAGCGGTGCCTGAGGACCAATCCCCGAGGTGCGGCCAGCATGGATTTCATATCCAAATACTGCTACGGATTCGGCCCCTGGCATCGTCAGAATACCCTTGCTACGCCGCAGCTGCTTGTTGTTCTGCAATTCAGTTTGTAAAGGCAAATATCCCAAACCTTCGCTTTCACCCGCAACGCCCTCGATACCGAGTGGATCCGCAATCACTTCCCCCAACATCTGCAAACCACCACAAATTCCCATCAACTTACCGCCAAACCGCAAATGCCGCTCGATTTGCTTATCCCAGCCTTGGTCGCGTAAAAATGCCAAATCACTGCGAACACTCTTTGAACCGGGCAAGATAATTAAATCCGCAGCTGGCAATGGTTGATGTTTAGCGACAAACACCAGATCCACATTGGGGTGTAAGCGCAATGGATCAAAGTCAGTGTGATTGCTAATGCGCGGTAAAATTGGCACCACCACCTTCAAGGGATGTTCCGCCTGTTTCAGCTGATTCACATTAATTGCATCTTCAGCTTCCAGCATCAAACCATGTAAATAAGGCAATACGCCTAATACTGGCTTGCCCGTTTTCTGCTCCAGCCATTGCAAACCACTCTCCAATAAGGCTTTATCACCGCGAAAGCGATTAATCACAAAGCCCACCACCTGCGCCTGTTCCGCCTCGGTGAGTAATGCAAGAGTACCGTACAAATGCGCAAATACCCCGCCGCGATCGATATCAGCCACAATAATCACCGGCACATTGGCGGCTTGAGCAAAGCCCATATTGGCAATGTCATGCTCACGCAAGTTGATCTCGGCTGGGCTTCCCGCGCCTTCAATGAGTACGCTTTGATATTTCGCCTGTAAACGAGCAAAAGACTCCAACACATACTTCATCGCCTTAGGTTTATAGGCATGATAAGACACTGCATCCATCTCCGCATGCGCCTTACCATGAATAATCACCTGCGCCCCCACATCGGTATTGGGCTTCAGTAAAATCGGATTCATATCGGTGCTTGGCTCAATACCGCAAGCATAAGCCTGTACCGCTTGGGCGCGGCCTATTTCGCCATGGTCGATGGTAACCGCACTATTCAAAGCCATATTCTGTGGCTTAAAAGGCGCAACCTGAACGCCCCTGCGTGCCAGTACGCGACACAAACCGGCCACCAACACCGATTTACCCGCATCTGAAGTAGTGCCTTGAACCATCAGGGCTTTAGTGCATGCTTGCATGAGCGGATCCTTGTTGCTGTTGTTGCGGTTTCAACCATGGCGTCACCGCACGATCGAGGCTGGCGAGTAGCTGTTGTGGCTTAATTGCCTGCTGCTCGGCAAATACCAAACAAGCACCTAAACCACAGCCTTCAATCACGTAGCCTCTTTCATACATTTGCAATGCCTTAAACTTCGAGCCATCAAAACGTAGTTCGGGAGTCAATACACGACAATTCGCAGGCAGTGCCGCGGCGATAATTTGCGAATCACCGGAGGCCATCACCCAGCGCGTAGTGGCAATGCTCAATTGTTTATCACGAAGTTGATGTTGCATGGCAATCACTGGTGCAAACATCATCACGCCTCCGGCAAAGTCGAGACGAACTAACTCCGAGTCGAGTAGTGCACAACAGGCTCGCTGAATGGGATCCGACCATTGTAAACTAGCCACATAAGGCTCCACCGCCAGCGGCAGTTGTGCGGTCTGACTCAGCAGAGATTCAATCAATTGTTCTTTTACTCGCAACTTTTCCGGATCTTTGGTACTCCCAGCAAAACTCAAGACTTGACCCAACCAACGTCGTAACCAAAGGCTGGCAAAGCTAGTGCCTCCTATTCCCGACTCGGCGATCAGATGCCGCTCGCCCGCTGCCGCCTGACGTTTCAACTCAGGAATCAACTGTTGTTGCATCAGCTGTTGCTCTGCACCCAGCGCACAGTGATGCACCACTAGGTGATCAACCATGCTGCCATTAAAATCAGGTTCATGCTCCAGGCCTAATTGATAACAATGCAGTCGAATTTTATAACCTTTGGCCTGCAGGGCGCGAAATATTCCATGAACCAAAATCGCCGGAGTCACCGAGCCGTTGGCCAATTCCGGAGAAGGCAAAAATTGGCCATCCAGTAAGGTATTCGCCTGACCACAGGCAATCAACTCGGTATCGCGCGAGGGGTGCAATTGCATCAGCCCGTCACCTGCGCCCGCGTCACTAATCTGATGTAGGTTTGGGATCGGAGCAACCGAGTTTAAAGTTATAAAATTCAACCACATAATATTCATCCTTTGAGATGCATGGGAAGGCCAGCGGTGACCAACGTCACCTTGTTTACTTGGGCTGCAATCGCTTGATGTAGCCAGCCAGCTTGATCTACAAAACGACGCGATGACTCACCCATCGGCACAATGCCACAACCCACTTCGTTGCTAACTAAAATCACTTGTCCGGGAAGTTGGGCCAAGCTGGTCAGTAAACTTTGCTTACGCTCGGGCCATTGCACCTGGTCAAACTCAAACAGGCAATTGCTCAACCACAGGGTTAAACAATCCACCAAAATGCAATTATCGGCGCGGCTATGGGCGAGTAATGCCTCGGACAATGCAACTGGCTCTTCAATCACTTGCCAGTGGGCTGGACGCTGCTGTTGATGCATTGCCACCCGCTGCGCCATCTCGGGATCACGCACCTGAGAGGTGGCAAGATAAATCACGCTTTTGCCCGATAGCTGCGCCTGTTGCTCGGCGTAAGCACTTTTCCCGGAACGGGCACCACCCAAAACTAGTTCAATCCGATTCGCCATCGCTGGTCTCCTTGATGGCGTGGCTTAGCTGTTGCAACGCCTTGGTTAATTTTGTCCAATCAGCCTCACTGGCGGGTAAACCAAAGCGCAGCGCATCCCCTTCGTCACATAAACGGGTGTAAATTTGGGCTTCACAGAGTTGCCTATGCCAGTCACTTGCTTGCACCAGATAAGCGCTGGTAAATAGCTGGCTGCCCGCCAGCCGACAGTTTAAATATTTCGCTAATAATTGATTAAGGCGCTGCGAGGCTACGCCTAACGCACGCTTGGTTTGCTGCTGCCAGGGTTTATCGAGCAGTGCCTGTTGTACCACCCAGCGACAAGGACCAGCCACCGTCCAAGGACCCAGCCGATGCGCCAACGCTACCTGCATGGCCAGCTCGGCAAATACAAAACCAACCCGTGCCCCTGCTAAACCAAAAAATTTACCTACCGAGCGCAGCACCACCAGATGCGATAAATCCAGCTCAGGGTGCAATAACGAGCACTGCGGTGTGCAATCCATAAAGGCTTCGTCCACCAGTAAATACCCGCCTCTGGCAGCCAGATGCTGGCGCAACTCAAGCAGTTGCTGCACCGAATAGCGCTCCCCGCTTGGGTTATTGGGATGGATCACCACCAGTACATCGCTGCGAGCCACCAGCTGCGGGCTAGGGAAATCATCATAAAACAGCAACTCGCACCCGCCGCACTGTTGCCAAGCATGTTGGTGCTCTTTATAGCCAACTCTAGGCAGCGCCACCACGGCCTTGGAACACTCGAGACGCGCCAAAATAATACTAGGTAAGGCCATAATCGCCGCCTGAGAGCCAGCCACCGCCAGCGGTTTAAACGGCGCATTATAATAACGAAGAGCGGCCTGTTCTAAACCGTCATCGATTTGCGGCAAATGCTGCCAAACCTCGGCAGGCAGGCTGCCCACCGGATAGGCAAAAGGGCTCACCCCAGTGGAAAGATCCAGCCAGTCGGTCAATGCTCCGCCGTAACGAGCCACCTGCTCACGCAAATTCCCACCATGCTGTGGCGCGACTGCCTTCATTCTCTGCTCCTCAATCAAGTCATCCCCTCAAACTTCCGTTCACCAAAAACTCAATCAACTCATCAATTAACCAATGCCAAGCCCAAAGCTCAGCAGGCCAATAGCCAAATCAACCACACCAGCGCTAAGCCAATGCAGCCCCTTTCAACCAAGGCAATAGCCCTTGGAATTGCCTGTGGCGGTGATAAAGGCCCATGCCCCATCGGCGGCTTTTGGTGCAGCACGCCATGATAATAGGTGGGCCCACCAATACTGATCCCCAAAGCGCCAGCTCCGCTGGTCATGGTGACGCCTCCATTGGGGCTGGCACAATGCCGAGCCTGCTGTTGCCAGCACTGTAGCGCCAATTTGAAATCGCCCTGAACCGCATAGCTCAGCGCAGTGAGCCGTGCGGGCAGCCATGCCAGTAGATCATCGAGTCTGGCACTAACATAACCAAACTCTAAATACTGAGAGGTTTTATAGCCCCACATCGCATCCAAGGTATTGGCTAAGCGAAATAACAACGCACCAGGTGCGCCCAAGAGCACAAACCAAAGCATCGGTGCGATCACCGCATCATTCCCATTTTCCAGCACCGATTCGATGGTCGATGAGCTAATCGCAGTGGCATCCATACGCTCGGTATCACGACTCACGATTTGCGCCAACTGATACCGCGCCTGCGCCATATCGCCCTGCTGTAAAGGCCGATAAATCTGTTGGGCATGTTCACTTAAGCTACGGCCACCCATACTTAGATAGAGGATCAGGCTGCTGGCGACAAACCACGCCAAAGGCGAGCGCACCAACAGCCAATGACAAGCGCCAAAGCATAGCAATACCGGCGGCAGCACCGCGAAGCTCCAAGCCAAAGCACCTTGTTGTTTTTCACTCAAGCAAACCATCGCGCGACAGCGCCGCTCAATGTATTGCGCCAAATTGCCAAACACGACCAAAGGATGACAACGGCTAGGCTCGCCTAGGGCTTTATCTAAACCCAGCGCCAGCAGTAAGGCCAATGCGCTGGCTAAACTTCGATCGGCGAGGAGCGCTTCAAGCCACATCGGCGGCCTCGTATACCAAGGCCTCGGGTAAATCAAACAGGCTCAGCGCTTCGGCTTCACCAAGTACATGGCCTTGCTGAGTAGCCCAATCCCGGACCCGCTCATTCAAGGCGATCAACTTGGCTCCTTGCAGGGCCTCGGCATGATGTTTATAGAGCGAGGCGGCAATCGCACTATCTTCCACCAATAACCAGTCAACCGACGGCAATGGATAAGCCAAGGCTTGACTCAATCGCTGACCAATATTGTGGTAACGACTGTTAGGATCTCGCTCCAAGGCATCCAGCGTTAAGATCAATGCATGTTCCGACAGTACTGCAGGGGCAATCCCCAACGCTTCTAAAGCCCGACAAACCGCTGGATCATCACTCCCCATTGGCATCCTAAATTGACGAATATCCCGCTGCTGCTGTTTTAAGCTCTGCCACCACAGTTTAAAACTACTTAGATCGGCAAATCCCAGCTCCACTTGATTGGCAAAAAATCGCCAATCTTCAGCATGAATGCTCGACTCGCAAGGTAAACTATCCACCTGAATCACCTCAGCCCCAAGCTCGGAAATCGCCTGCTGTTGTGGGTAGTCACCACACAGCAGCACTCTTGAGCCAAACAAGGGCAAACGAGCACACCAGTCAAATTCCTTGGCTTGGGCAACCACTTCTCCAACAATCACTAAAGCAGGGCCAGCCTGTTGTAAGCCTGCGACTTTATCGGCGATACTCGCCAGCGTCGCCACAACACAGTGATGGTCGGCACTAGTCGCCGAAAATATCAGCGCGATCGGCGTCTCTGGCGAGCGTCCCTGACGAATAAAATTCTGCACATGTTTGGCCAATTGTTTAGCCCCCATATACAACACCAGAGTGCCGCCGTCTTGTCCAAGCGCACCCCAAGAAGCAATGCTATCACTAGATTTATGACCACTCACAAAGGTCACACTCGAAGCGATCCCGCCACTGGTTAAAGGAAAGCCAGAATAGGCAGCAGCACCTAAGGCAGCGGTGATGCCGGGCACTAACTCGTAGTCAATCTGATGAGCTTCCAAATCGCGGCATTCTTCGGTCATTCGACCAAAAATACAAGGGTCGCCCGCTTTTAAACGCGCCACTCGTTTACCTGAATGGGCGAAAGCCAATACATCGGGATGCATCCCGTAATCAATATGACAGCCCTGATAGCCACGATAGCCCACCTGATAGAGCTGCACATGCGCAGGTACCACCGATAATATGGCGGCACTCACCAGTTTGTCGTAGCACACCACATCACAATCACTGAGTAGTTGTTTGGCGCGACAGGTGAGTAGGCCGGGATCGCCGGGACCCGCACCAATTAGATAAACTTTACCCTTACTCATCGAAAGCCTCCTCGCTTAACGGCGCAATGCTTGCCTGACGGCAGGCGTGGGAAAAACTGGGGTCATATAACTTTGAATCGACAAAATCATCGATGGCCAAAACCTTGCTCACGATGATCATCGCTGTGGAACGGATCTTCGCCTGATGCATCTTGTCGGCAATATCGGCCAGCGTACCCCGAATGATCCGTTGCTCTGGATGTGAGGCCTTTTCAACCACCGCCACTGGCCAGCTCAAGGGATAAACTTCACTCAATTCACGGACCACCTTACGGATCAAAGTTGCGCTGAGAAACAAACACAGGGTGGCTTCGTGCTGCGCCAAAGATTTAAGGTTTTCCTTCTCCGGCACCGGAGTGCGCCCCGACATGCGACTTAGAATAATGGTTTGGCACTGCTCAGGCAGGGTCAGTTCCTGACCGAGCGCAGCGGCGGATGCTTGAAACGAAGACACTCCCGGCACCACCTGCCAATCAATCTCCAGCGCATCCAAACGGCGAACCTGCTCGGCCAGCGAAGAATAAATCGATAGGTCGCCAGTTTGCACTCTGGCCACATCCTTGCCTTGCTGCTTCGCCTCAAGGTAAACCTGAGTGATAGCATCCAGATCCATATCTGCAGAATTCAAAACTAAAGCGTCGACGCGCGCACGCTCAATCACCGCTTTGGGCACTAAACTGCCGGTATACAGCACCACTGGACAAGTCTCGACCAACTTCGCGCCTTTCACCGTAATCAGATCCGGGTCACCGGGCCCCGCACCAATAAAAAATACCGTCATCACTGTTCCTCTTGTCGCTGCTGTAGTGCCCGCCCGGGCGTTTGTCCGTCTCGGGTTTCACCATCTTGCAAGGTATATTTGTTGTCGTAACCACGCGGGGTTACGATCCAATCTTTAAAACGAAAACTGCTATTATTGCCAACAATCACCGCAGCGTTCATGGCAAACTCTAAGTCAGTAAATTTGTCCAAAGTCGATAATTGCACCGACTGCTCTGGGCGATAAGCCGCATTCACAATCGCCACCGGGGTTTTGGGGTGACGGTGTTGCAGCAAAATTTGCTGTGCTTCAACAATCTGTTGCTGGCGCTTACGTGAACGTGGGTTATAAAAAGTAATCGCAAAGTCGGCAAGTGCCGCCGCTTCAATGCGCTTCACAATGACTGGCCAGGGGGTGAGTAAGTCCGATAAGGAAATAGTGCAACTATCGTGGCCCAATGGGGCTCCGACTAAAGAAGCGCAGGCATTGGCGGCGGTAATTCCGGGCACAATTTCCAGCTCAATATTAAGATCGTTGGTGCTCACTAACTCGAGGATCAGCGGCGCCATGGCGTACATCCCCGCGTCACCCGAACAAACCATCGCCACATTGTGACCTAACTGCACTTGCGATATCGCGGCATCGGCACGTTGCCACTCTTTAGTCATACCACTGCGTACAATGGTTTGCTGACCCAATAAGGGCTGAATCAATTTGATGTACAAGCCGTAACCCACCACCACGTCAACCGACCGAATCACCTGCTGGGCCTTCACCGACATCAAATCTAAGCTGCCAGGGCCTAAACCCACTAAATATAACTTAGCCAAAAGCTTGCTCCTGCTTTGCCAACTTCATTTGAAGTGGTCTTTTGAACCCATATTTGATTAACATGCAGCGACTCCCGATTGTCGCTCAAGGATATCTTCAACGGCGGCAAAATGTTCCACGGAAAATAACGCCCGCAAAGGCCGATCCTCGGCCAGCGCTTGAAATAGCGTTTTCCATTGCGCCTCAGAAAACTGTTCAATATTTTTTAACCATAAAGCGTGATTGGCCTGACTGGCCGGATCCACATGGCGTTGATAAATCACCATAGTGGCACGCTGTCGACAAGCACCAACGCAATGGCTACGACTGATTTTGATCCGCTGTTCACCACTGGCCAAACCCATCGTCTTCAGAATAGCGCGCAAGTCGTGGGCTAAAGATTGACTGCCGGCCTTGGCGCAACGACTACCTTCACATAAAAAGATATGTTGACGGTGATGCAACATTGGACGATTTAAGTCGACATGCTCAGGCTTGCAGCGGCAGCCTTCAACAACCGGATTACCATGCGCGTTCAGTTTAGGCTCTGCGCCATGGCGCGCTTGGCCAAACCAATTTTTCCGTTGTTGTTGCTTAAGCGGTTCACTAAAGCGCAAGCGGCAACAGGCTAAGGTAAGATTATATCCCTGCTGAGTGAACACCCACTTACTTACAAGTAGCTGCTCACTGTGGGCCTGGCGTAATGCCGCAGCTTCGGCGACCGAATCACTCCCGGTGATTTTTTTCACATAGGTTGAAGGATTTTCCACCCCAGCTAAACCATCAAGCTGGGGAGCCGGATAAGTCACAAACGGCCACTGTCGCTTAGCCGATAAGGCGAGCAAGGCCGACTCATCGGCTTTGAGGTCGATGCTGGCAAATCCCACCACCGAATCCAGACTCAGATGAAACTGTTGGCTAAACTGCGCAAGCCCGGCCTCAATGACCGCCAATGGCGTGTTTCGGTCACAACCAATCCCCAAGACCAGCGACTTTGGCCGCCATAACACCAGCTTATCTTGCCAACCCGCAGCAATAGGGCTTAAGTCATCACTGATTAACACTGCCCCGTGAAAGTCCGCTGCCGACAAATCGTCAAGTTTGCTGTGACAAATCAAATGAGCAGGCATCCGTTTCTCGAAGGTCCACCAGCGTTTATCACCCGCTTGTTGCACGATTGCCACTGGCTGCTGATTCACCACCGCCGCAGAAACACGAGTAATTGAGGCCTCGCATGTCGGGTCGAGCTGCCAAGCAAAGGGCGCACCCAACATATCCACCGCAAGGGTTTCAGACACATCGGAGGCGGTGGTTAATACTGGCTGCGCCTTCAGTACATAAGCGATACGTTCGGCCAGTTGATTGGCCCCTCCTCGATGCCCCGATAACAGCGGGATCACAAAATTAGCCTGCTCATCAATACACAGCACCGCAGGATCGTGGCGTTTATCCTGGATCAAGGGTGCAATCACTCGGCTTACAATGCCGGTCGCACAAATGAAAATATGTCCATCATAGTCTGCAAAACGTTCACTGAGCGCTTGGCTCAAGGGAAACGACAAGGGGTTCACCCGCTCTGGCGTGGCGTCAAACAGCTCTAAACCCACCGCGGAGATAAATAGCTCGGCAAAGGGTAAGTGCTTGGCAAGCCGACGGGCTTGCTTGGCGCCGTTTAAGGTAATGGCGTAAATGGCTAGTTTCATCGGGATTTAGGCCACCGCAATATGTTTCGAAGCGCCATCCGCGTGGCGCAATACGCCACGGCGCGAACGAATAGAAATCTGTACCATCGAGAAGTAGCGATGCTCGGTGGGTACCTCATCGAGTCGATGATAGATTTCTTGCTGCTCACTACTGGCATGAGACACATAGGTGGCCGCATCCTCCAAACCCAGCAGTTTTAACTTGGCTGATAACTGGCTAATCATTCGTCCCGCTTTAATCAGAATAATCGTGTCGAATTCTTCTACTAAGCTAGCTAAACACTCGATGCCATAGGTGGCGGGAACCACACAAAAACGCTCTTGACCATCGGCTAAAGGAATTTTGGTGGCTGCGGGCACCGCAGTAATCGAGGTAATCCCGGGCACAATCACCGGTTCCAAGCTCGGGGCAAGCTCCGCCAGCTCTTCCTGAATGTAGGCCCAGGTGCTATACACCGATGGGTCGCCTTCGGTGACAAAAACCACCGACTTGCCCTGCTGCAAGTACCCAAGAATTTGCTCGGCCGCCGCTTGCCAGGCGGGCACATTTTGCAAGGGGTCACGGGTCATCGGAAAATGTAAAAAGCAGGCTTCACCATGGAGTTCGTCTTCACTGACCGCGCCACCGACAATTTGCCAGGCGAAGGAGTCAGCCTTACCCTTGGTTTTTTCTGGGATGGCAATGATATCCGCCTGTTTGATTAAACGAACCGCCTTCAAGGTGAGTAACTCACTGTCGCCGGTACCCACGCCAACGGCGTAGAGTTGGCCGTAATGATGATGTTTTGCTTGATTCACAATAGGTCTCCTGACACTGGTTTGCTAATCGAAAATAAATGAATAGGATTTTCCGCCTGATAGCGCTGATAGTTAGCCAGCGGCTGCGTTTGCGCCACGTTCACCAACTGCACCTGAAACCTCAGATTTTGCTGTTTTCCCCACTGGTAAAGTTCTGCCACGGTGTCCAAGGTAACCGCCGAAATCAGTAGTCGACCCTGTGGCTTCAGCACCTGCCAACAATGGTCGAGGATCAACTGCATTTGCCCACGACTACCACCAATAAAAATCGCATCGGGTGGGGCTAAATCTTGCAGCGCCTGCGGTGCTTTTGCTTGCACCAAACAAACATTATCGGTGCTATGAGCGTGTATATTGTGTTCAATGCCGGCATAACACTCGGGATTAGATTCAATCGCAAATACCTGGCCCTGCCAGCAAAATTTTGCCGCTTCGATAGCGATAGAACCGGAGCCTGCACCGATATCCCAGACCGTATCTGCGGGACGAATTCTCATTGCGGCCAGCGCCAAATGACGCACTGGCTGTTTACTAATCAAACCGTGTTGTGGGCTCCGTTTGCTAAAACAACTATCTTCAGAAAACTGGCCATAGCCGCCCCAGACCTGTTCACTTTGCCGCTGCGCGATAATCAGGTTTAAGGGGGAAAACGGCTCGGGGTGGGCGGCTAATTGCGCCACACTAAACTCACTGATCTGTTCATTTACATCCGCTAACTGCTCACACACGCTTAAGCGCCAGTCCGCTTGATTAAACTTGGCTAAGTGCTGAGCAATCACCTGAGGGGGATTTTTATCATCGGTCAAAATCGCAAACAAACTGGCTTGCTGCATTTGACTCACCAAGCCTGCCAGAGCTCGGCCATGGCAGGAAATGAACTGAGCCTGCGACCAAGGCAGTGCCAACTTGGCAAAGGCCAATTGGACCGAGCTTAAGGCCGGAATAAAAGCCAATTCTTCGCGCTTCACTCGTTTGAGTAGCGCATGACCAATCCCGTAAAATAAGGGGTCGCCAGAAGCTAGAATCACCACTGCGCCCTCTTCGCTCTCATCAATTAACTCGTTCAACCATTCACTAAAACCCTGGCTCATATCGAGAAATAGCCCGTCAAATTGCGGAAACCATGCCATATGACGCGGATGCCCCGCCACCACCCGGGCCTGTGCAATCGCATTTACTGCGCGACTGGAAAGGCTAATGCAACCGTCTTCGTTCACCCCGACTACCGTAATGTTATTCATCATCATTACACCGACTGATATAACAAGGCGTGAACCGCAGACACCACTATCGGGCTGCCGCCTTTACTGCCCACACTGGCAATATAAGGCACTTGGTCTTGCTCGATCAGTGCCTGCTTAGATTCCGCCGCCTTCACAAATCCCACCGGGATCCCAATCACCAGCGCAGGCTTTATTTCGCCTTTCTCAACCAAATCAAGCACTTCAAACAGTGCCGTTGGCGCATTCCCAATGGCGATAATGGCACCATCCAATAAACCCAAATCCCGAGCCTTACGCATCGCCCAGACGGCACGGGTATCGCCATGTTGTTTGGCGCTGGTAATCACCCCTTTGTCACTAATAAAGCAATACACTTGATTTTGATAAACCGATAAACGTTGCTCACTAATCCCCGAGCTAATCATCGATACATCACTCACAATTGGGCAACCTTGTTTGAGCGCATTCACCCCCGAGACAATGGCATCAGCGCTAAACTTAAACAATTGAGCAAACTCAAAATCTCCAGTGGTATGGATGGCACGCCGCACCACTGGCCACTGACTGTCGCTGAAGGAATGTCCGCCATGAATTTGGGCGATTTCGCGATCGATAATCGCGAACGAGTCATTCTCTATTTCATGACCACGAGCGGTCATCTGTTGCATTCTATCCATCGGCCGAGATTCCTTTACTACTTTAAATTTTTTAAACGGTTCGGTATGCCCCAGTGGGCGACCATCAAAATCAATCAGCATCAGCTCGATGCGCAATTGTTGAGCGGTATATTGTTGGGCATGCTGCTGCGCCTGCTGACACATTCTTAGAAAAAAGGGCAGCTTGAGAAATTGTTGTGGGTACTCGTCGCGGATCAACTCGAGCATTTGCCTTGCGGTATTCGCTTTGGCGATCTGCTCAGACAGTGCCAATTCCAAGCCCGATTGCTTGGCCAATTCACTCAAACTCTCAAAATCAATCGCATGGCCGGAGACATGGGTCATCATCCGACCCGAGACCAACTTGGCCATTTTGCCAATCATCGCAACAATGGTGACTTTTTTGACCCGATAACGTTTTGCCGCCCGTAAACCAACCCCAATGAAATCCCCCGCTTGGATAAAAGCCAGGCTAGCTAAATCAGGAAATTGCTGCATCGCTGCCTGTTCAGAGCGACTGCCTGTGGTCAAAATTACATGTGCCGCCTGATGAGTTTTCGCTAACTGAATGGCTTGTCGAACTGAGGCCGCAAAAGCAGAGGTTGAAAAGGGTTTAACCGTGCCACGGGTGCCTAAAATAGAAATACCACCTATCAAACCGAGACGTTGATTAATGGTTTGTTTGGCGGCTTGTTCACCGCCCGGTACCGATATCGTCAACTCTAAACCCAAGGAACCCTGCTGCGCCGCAGCTGAGGGTTGCCATTCCAGCATCGCCATATCGATAATATTTTGCCGGGGTACCGGATTAATTGCCGGTTCACCCACAGCAAGCTCCAAGCCTTCCAGAGTGACCGTTGCAACGCCGCTGCCGCCCCGGATTTGGATCCCCGGTTGACCCGATAAACTCGCGGTACACTGAATTTCTAAACCATGAGTACAGTCGGGATCATCCCCCGCGTCCTTAATCACTCCAGCGGTAACATGACTAGAACCACTGAGACTGGCAATGGCAAAACTGACAAATTCACGATTCGGGAGCTGGATTTCGATTTCTGAAACCGGCTGTTGACTGAGTAAGCACCTCACCGCAGCGCGTGCGGCGGCTGCCGCACAGGCACCGGTGGTATATCCACCTCTCAGTTCTTTATTACTGGCAGAACGCTTTAATCTAGCCACGGGAGCCCCCCGCAGGATCAACAATAAGCGCCAAATAGGGGTCGTCTCGACCGCAAAAGTAATGGTCGGTGTGATATTGATGGCTTTTTAGGACAAGACTAGCCGATACAACGGCGAACACCGCGTTTAGCATAGACACAAGTATTCCTTCCTCGTTTAACAACCAAGTAAATCGTCATCGATAAATGACGGACACTTAAAAAACAAACAGCACGGAAGGAACTCATGAGAATAATCGTTCACTGAGAAATCCCGCCCAGAATCTTTGAAATACATTTACACCAACTTTTATCATTGAATACTTAGCAGGTTCTGGCTTGTGATCACGAGATCACTTACAGTTGCGGGAACAGCTTAGGAATTGAACCTAATTCACTTTTAACCAAATAAGGACACTGGCACTAAGTATTTTTAAAAAATCCGTTAAGACATATAACCCTCAACAAAACTAAACATTAACAAGCGTTTCACCCTCATGATTTAAACTATTCCTAAATTCTTGAGGGGTTATATTGTAAGCATTTCTAAAAACCTTACAGAAATAGCTAGAGCAGGAGTAACCCAAATTGTGAGCAATCCTAGAAATAGACCAATCGCTATACTGTAGCATTTTTTTAGCACCAATTAGACGCTGCTGATTCACGTATGAATTAAACCCCACACCCATTTCTTTCTTAAACAATTTACTAAAGTAATGTGGACTTAAATAAACATAATCAGCAATATCCTCTAAAGATATATCTTCAAAATAATGGGCTTCAATATAACGAACCGCTTTCTTTATTTTACTATCATAAGAATGATTTGAATCATGCGATTTAAATATATTTTTTATATCATACTTGTCATTAATGACCACAAAATCCAAATGTTTCTTAATTGAATCATCGACCAAAGTTTTTAATAAATCTGCTGCAGAAAATAACTTGGGATAATCTACCGTGATGATTTTTTCATAATCTTCAACTAACTCGGCATTTTGCATCCATTTTTTATCCACTGGTTGAATATCACCCAAAGATACAAAGTTATTCACCCGAACCTGACCACAAAGCACAAAGCCAACTAAGTGCCCATTCACCTCCAGTGGGATTGAAAAATCAGTCAAACCCGCATGACAACGGTAAACACAAGGTTTATTCACCTTAGAAGCTTCTAGACCACCACAACGATCGCTATTCTTACAGCGGGCATATAAATCTGGGTCCTGGCGGATCCGTTGACAAAAATCAGTAAAGTTAAAACTGGCTGACACTTCACGTCCATCAATATCAACCAATACCACCGCCAAGCCCGTTGCATTGGCAAAATCTTGCAGTATTTTATTAATACCTTGAGATTCTAAAAAACTATCTGGTTTCATTGTCTAAGCAACTCCCTGTTTATTTAGAATGACCATCCATTACAACATCGCAGACTTTACAATATTGAACATTTATAACTTTGATTTAGCATTGATTTAAGTCATCGGATACCCAAATATTTATCACGCTAAACGCTTTCTACAACACTCTCTTTTTCAGTCTCGGTATCATCGGCCAAATGACGGGTAATAAAGTAGCGATAGCCAGCACCACCCAGACAAGCACCAATCAGCGGAGCCACAATTGGAATAATAAAATAGGGAAGCTCACGTGCTCCGGTAAAGCTCACTTTTCCCCAACCCGCCACAAAGGCAAATACTTTAGGACCGAAATCACGCGCTGGATTCATCGCAAAGCCAGTTAAGGGGCCTGTTGCAGCGCCAATCACCGCCACCAAGATCCCAATCAATAACGGCGCCAGCGGCCCTTTGGGAACGCCGTTGCCATCATCAGTTAAGGCTAAAATTAAACCCATTAAGGTCGCAGAAATAATCACTTCTACAGCGGCTGCACGCCAAGTCGGAAGATCGGGATGTGGATAAGTACTAAAAATACTCGCAAGATACAGGCTTTCGTCACTGCCGCGTAGCATATTATGGCTTTGTTCAAACACCGTAAACAGATCCGCATAAATGAAATAGCACACCGCAACCCCAAAGAAAGCACCAGCGACCTGGGCGAGAATGTAAGGTACAACTTTTTGTTTATCAAAGTTGGCAAACAACCATAAACCCACGGTCACCGCAGGATTAAGATGCGCCCCAGAAATTCCCGCGGTTAAGTAAACTGCAAGTGCAATCCCCAAGCCCCATACAATACAAATCTCCCATAAACCAAATTGTGCGCCTGCCAATTTGACTGCGCATAAACAAGCCGCGCCAAAGAACAAAAATAAGCCAGTGCCTAAAAACTCCGCGATACATTGGCCTTTTAATGAATCCTTCATAGCTATTCCTTCACTTCGTATTCTCAGTAAAATTTAATTTGCACCACCATAAATTAATCGCTTTGGTTATTTATATTGTTTCAGCAAGAAATGGATGGTACCCAATAATCACGCTGCTAATGTTAATCCTGAATAATCTTATGTCATGCTAATAAATTGTCATCTATACACTAAGTAAATGTAACTCTGCGCCTTAGGAATGCTAAAAAATTGTTTTAAATACACCTCATCCTAACTTTTATCTTTTATATTCATGGAGATAACACAACGCCACCGATGCTATTTTTTTGTCATGAACAAATTCTTTAATTGTCGTATAGCTCATGTTTTCGCTATTTATTTAACCAATGTCTCGATTTCAACAAGTCGGACTGAGTGATTTATTCGCCTATCCGAATGACGAGCAAAGCCTTTATATTCCGTCTAAACCTGCAAATTGATGACAAATTTTTATTGTCAGCACCGCAGATTATTTCCATTCCACACCTTCAAATGGACAATTTTTTTGCTTAAACAAAGGCTAGATTAATGCCGAGAGTTTTACTGTCTGTTCACACATAGCAAATATAAATAGAGGTTTATTATGCAACAAGAAGCATTAGGAATGGTTGAAACCAAAGGACTAACCGCCGCAATTGAAGCCGCTGACACCATGGTTAAATCAGCTAACGTCGATTTAGTCGGTTACGAAAAAATTGGCTCAGGCTTAGTCACTGTGATTGTTCGTGGCGATGTGGGTGCTGTGAAAGCTGCCGTTGACGCAGGCTCATCTGCAGCGGCCAATGTTGGTGAAATCGTCGCCACTCATGTAATTCCTCGTCCCCATACTGACGTAGAAAAAATTCTACCAAAAGGACTTGAATAATGAACAGCAACCTGGTCGATACCGTCATGGCTCAGGTGATGGCGAAAGTAAATGATCAAACGGATGTAACTCCTCCACAACCCAACCAGCAACGAGGCGAAAAAATGGTCGAGAAAACCTGTGGTTTAACAGAATTTGTCGGTACGGCAATTGGCGACACCATTGGCTTAGTCATTGCGAATGTCGATAACGAAGTACTCGACGCGATGAAGCTAGAGAAACGTTACCGCTCTATCGGTATTTTAGGTGCCCGCACCGGTGCAGGCCCGCACATTATGGCAGCCGATGAAGCGGTAAAAAGTACCAACACTGAAGTCGTCAGCATTGAACTACCGCGCGATACCAAAGGTGGCGCAGGTCATGGTTCTTTAATCGTATTTGGCGGCGAAGATGTATCTGACGTAAGACGCGCAATCGAAGTCGCACTTAAAGAACTCGACCGCACCTTTGGCGATGTATATGCCAATGAGGCCGGTCATATTGAGTTGCAATACAGCGCTCGCGCCAGTTACGCCTTAGAGAAAGCCTTTGGAGCCCCACTCGGAAAAGCCTGCGGCATCATTGTTGGCGCCCCTGCGGCTGTTGGCGTATTGATGGCCGATACAGCGGTGAAATCAGCCAATGTTGAAACTGTCGCTTATAGCTCCCCAGCCAACGGAACCAGCTTTAGTAATGAAGCCATCTTAGTGGTTTCTGGTGACTCAGGCGCAGTTCGTCAAGCGGTGATTTCAGCTCGTGAAGTTGGCAAAACCCTACTTGCAACAATGGGTGACGAGCCAAGCAACGATCGTCCGTCTTACATCTAAGCCACGCAGAGGTTGTTCCATGAAATCAAAACGATTTGAAGCATTAGCAAAACGCCCGGTCAACCAGGATGGTTTTGTGAAAGAGTGGATCGAAGAAGGGTTTATCGCAATGGATAGCCCGAATGATCCAAAACCATCGATTAAAATAGTCAATGGTGACGTGGTTGAGCTCGATGGCAAAACCAAAGCCGACTTCGATTTAATCGACCATTTTATCGCCCGCTACGGCATTAACTTGGCCAACGCTGAAAAAGTGATGGCAATGGATTCGGTGAAACTCGCCAATATGTTGTGCGATCCAAATGTGCCACGCAAAGAAATTGTGCCACTGACTACCGCGATGACACCCGCCAAGATTGTCCAGGTAATGTCACATATGAATGTAGTTGAGATGATGATGTCGATGCAGAAAATGCGCGCCAGAAAATCACCTTCTCAACAAGCTCACGTCACCAACATCAAAGACAACCCAGTACAAATTGCTGCGGATGCTGCCGAAGGTGCATTACGTGGCTTTGATGAACAAGAAACCACCGTGGCGGTTGCCCGTTACGCGCCGTTTAACGCCATTGCCTTACTCGTCGGTTCACAAGTTGGCCGTCCAGGGGTATTAACTCAATGTTCATTAGAAGAAGCCACCGAATTGAAGCTCGGCATGTTAGGCCATACCTGCTATGCCGAAACTATTTCAGTTTATGGTACAGAGCCGGTATTTACTGACGGCGATGATACGCCTTGGTCGAAGGGTTTTCTTGCCTCTTCTTATGCCTCTCGTGGCCTAAAAATGCGTTTTACCTCTGGCAGTGGCTCAGAAGTTCAAATGGGTTATGCCGAAGGCAAATCGATGCTATATCTGGAAGCGCGGTGTATCTACATCACCAAAGCAGCCGGTGTTCAAGGCTTACAAAATGGCTCTGTGAGCTGTATTGGTGTTCCTTCAGCGGTCCCTTCAGGTATTCGTGCAGTATTGGCCGAAAACTTAATTTGTTCAGCGCTAGATTTAGAATGTGCATCGAGTAACGACCAAACCTTTACCCACTCAGATATGCGCCGTACCGCGCGTTTATTGATGCAGTTTCTGCCTGGAACTGACTTTATTTCTTCTGGTTATTCAGCAACGCCAAACTACGACAACATGTTTGCCGGTTCTAACGAAGATGCCGAAGATTTCGATGATTACAACGTAATTCAACGCGACTTAAAAGTTGACGGCGGATTAAACCCAGTGCGTGAAGAAGATGTGGTGGCGACTCGTAACAAAGCTGCCCGCGCCTTACAAGCCATCTTCAAAGGCATGGGTCTACCAGCCATCACCGATGAAGAAGTGACGGCAGCTACTTACGCTCACGGCTCTAAAGATATGCCAGAACGCAACATGGTTGAAGACATTAAAGCAGCACAAGAAATCATTGATCAAAACCGGACGGGTTTAGAAGTAGTGCAAGCCTTGGCAAAAGGCGGTTTCGAAGATATCGCGCAAAATATGTTGGATATCCAAAAAGCTAAACTAAGCGGCGATTACTTGCATACCTCAGCCATCATCGTTGGCGACAACCAAGTCCTTTCTGCAGTCAATCATCTCAATGACTATGCCGGACCCGGTACCGGTTATCAACTTGAAGGTGAGCGTTGGGAACTGTTGAAGAACATTCCAAATGCCTTAGACCCGAATGAGTTTAATTAAGGAAGCTGACTATGGAAATCAATGAAAAACTATTGCGTCAGATTATTGAAGACGTAATCGGCAACATGCAAACGCAGCCGCAAGCGGTGTCGTTTGATAGCACGCCGAATCAGCGTGCAAGCTCAGGCTTTTTACAAGACATGGGCGAAGCAAAAATCAGTACCAAACGTGATGAAGTTGTCATTGCGGTTGGTCCAGCCTTTGGCTTATCACAAACCGAAAGCATTGTTGGCGTGCCGCACCAAGCGATTTTACGCGAAATGATTGCAGGTATTGAAGAAGAAGGTCTCAGTGCGCGCGTGGTACGTTGCTTTAAATCATCGGATGTGGCCTTTGTTGCCGTGGAAGGTGAAGAGTTATGTGGTTCTGGTATTTGCGTGGGGATCCAATCTAAGGGCACCACCGTGATTCACCAAAAAGGCTTGCCACCACTTTCTAACTTAGAGCTATTTCCACAGGCACCTTTGCTCACCCAGGAAACCTATCGCCACATAGGTAAAAACGCCGCCAAATATGCAAAAGGTGAAACACCACAACCGGTGCCTACCATGAACGATCAGATGGCGCGACCTAAGTATCAAGCCAAATCTGCAGTCTTACATATCAAAGAAACCAAACATGTGGTGACTGGTAAAAAAGCCGTCGAACTGAAAGTTGCCGTTTAATAAGGATGATGAAATGAATTCAGAAGCGATTGAATCAATGGTTCGAGACGTGCTGGAAAAAATGACCAACCAGCAAGCCTCGATACCGAGTGCCAGTGCAACACCGAAGAGTTCCGGCGGAGTCACAGTGGATGATTACCCTTTAGTCACCAAACATCCTGACTGGATCAAAACCCCAACCGGTAAAACCGCCGAAGACATCACGCTTGCCAACGTGTTAAACGGCTCGGTAACCAATCAGGACATGCGGATCACCCCTGAAATTTTAAGAATTCAGGCTGAGGTCGCAAGAGATGCTGGGCGTGATCGACTCGCGCTCAACTTCGAGCGTGCCGCTGAACTCACCGCGGTACCCGATGACAAGGTATTAGATATTTACAATGCCCTGCGTCCCTACCGCTCAAGCAAGCAAGAGCTAATGGACATTGCTCAAGAGTTAGAGAGCAAGTACCAAGCAAAAATCTGTGCCGATTTTGTTAGAGAAGCTGCAGAACTCTACGTACCGAGAAAGAAACTGAAAGGCGACAACTAATTTCTTTTTCATTCGACAGATTATTTGAAAATAAAAACGGAAAGATTATGAGCTACATTGTTGGTGTTGATATTGGCAACTCATCCACAGAAGTCACTTTAGCAAAACAAAGTGAGGGTAATGAGGTGCAGTTCATCTGTGCTTCGATTACCGAAACGACTGGGATCAAAGGCACTAAACAAAACCTCATGGGGATTTATAAAGCGCTAAATCAATTAGTCGCCAAAGCTGGGATCGCCCTCGAGGATCTTAATCTTATCCGTATTAACGAAGCCACGCCGGTGATCGGTGATGTTGCCATGGAGATGATTACCGAAACCATCATCACCGAGTCAACCATGATCGGCCACAACCCTAAAACGCCTGGCGGTTTAGGGGTTGGCGTAGGCATCACGATTACCTTTGATGAATTATTAAAGCGCGACAGTTCAGAACCTTATCTGCTGGTAGTGCCAAAAAATATCGACTTTGCCGATGCCGCCCAGATGATCAATGCCGCCAGTCAAGCGGGTTACCAGATTGTCGGTGCAATTCTACAAAATGACGATGGCGTGTTGGTCAATAACCGCCTCGACAAAGTGATTCCAATCGTTGACGAGGTCAGCTTCATTGAGAAAATCCCGATGGGGATGCGCGCCGCAATTGAAGTTGCCCAGCAAGGCCAAGTGATTAAAACTCTGGCCAATCCTTATGGAATTGCCACCCTATTTTCACTCAGTGCCGAAGAGACCAAAAGCGTGGTGCCGGTAGCGCGCGCCTTAATTGGTACGCGTTCGGCGGTGGTGGTTAAAACGCCCAAAGGCGATGTGAAAGCGCGGACCATTCCCGCTGGACAACTTTCCTTATTTAGTCGCGGTCGTAGTCTCAATATTGATATTACCCAAGGTAGCGAAGCGATCATGGACGCTGTTACCTCATTTGAACACTTAGATAACGCTTCCGGTGAAGCTGGCACCAACATTGGTGGCATGTTAGAGAATGTTCGCCAAACCATGGCCGAACTCACCAATAAACCCAGCAACGAAGTATTTATTCAAGACTTACTGGCGGTTGATACCTTTGTCCCCATGAATGTACAAGGCGGTCTGGCTGGTGAATTTTCCTTAGAGCATGCCGTGGGTATCGCCTCCATGGTGAAATCAGATCATCTACAGATGGCCCGCATCGCTGAAGAGATCCATCACACCCTAAACATCGAGGTACAAATTGGAGGGGCCGAAGCCGAAGCAGCTATTTTAGGTGCACTCACTACCCCTGGTACCGATAAACCGATGGCGATCCTCGACTTAGGCGCGGGTTCTACCGATGCCTCCATCATAAATGGCAAAGGCGACATCATTGCCATCCACTTAGCGGGTGCTGGTGAAATGGTCACCATGATCATTGCCGCTGAATTGGATTTACAAGACCGCTACTTAGCCGAAGACATCAAACGTTATCCGCTCGCGAAAGTCGAAAGCCTATTCCATATTCGTCACGAAGATGGCTCAGTTCAATTCTTCGATAAAGCGCTGCCTTCGGAAGTTTTTGCCCGAGTGGTGGTGGTCAAAGAAGACAACTTTATCCCGCTTGATGGTGAACTCACTTTAGAAAAAGTGAAGGCCATCCGGCAAAGCGCTAAATCTCGGGTTTTTGTCACGAATTCTCTGCGCGCTCTCAAGTCCGTGAGCCCTACGGGCAACATTCGCGATATACCTTTCGTGGTTTTGGTCGGCGGCTCTTCACTCGACTTCGAAGTGCCACAATTAGTGACCGACGCCCTTGCCCATTACCAACTGGTTGCAGGCCAAGGCAATGTTCGTGGCTGTGAAGGGCCACGCAACGCGGTTGCCACGGGTTTAATTTTGTCTTTAGCTAAAAGAGCCCCCACCAATGACATTGAATAACAAGCCCAGCATCTTGATATGTAGTTCGGAAATTGACTTTCCAGAAACATGGCAACAAGTACTTTTAGGGATTGAAGAAGAAGGGATCCCCTACCAAATTCGCCATGATGATGAACCGCAAATAAACCATCGAGCCTATCGTGCTGCACAAGCATCAGCGCTGGCGGTGGGCATTGCCTGCTCATCACAGGAATTGATCGTACATCATCGTAACTTACCCGAACAGCAACCTTTGTTTCGAGCGCAATTAACGCCCACACCGCCACCAAGTCAACTCAGAGAGTTGGGGAGCAATGCGGCACGTTTAGTCAAAGGTATTCCGTTTAAGAACACGCTTTACCAGCAAGGAGAATAACAGGTGAAAGTCTCTCTCGGTTTATTAGAAGTGAAAGGATTAGCGCTCGCCATCAATACTGCCGATGCCATGGCCAAATCGGCTGCTATTCGCATCGCAGATGTGGAAAGCAGCAAGGGCTCTGGCTGGACATTGATCAAAATTACCGGTGATGTTGCAGCAGTACAAGCAGCCATTAGCACTGGCGCAGCCCTCGCTGAAAAATGTGGTGGTTTAGTCTCGAAAAAAGTTTTGTCTCGCCCAGACGTGAAGCTGCTGGCGATGACATTACCCACTCCCGCTAAGCCAAAAGCCGCGCCAGCTGCCAATAAAGTGAAAGCGAGTCGTGTGACCAAAGCCGCAAGCCCTACCGCTGCAATCATTGACCAGCCAGAACCAACAGTGGAACCAACCGCTGTCGTCACAGAATTGCCGGAGCAACATGCGGAGCCGGTCACTGCAAGCACAGAGCTGCCTGAGCAAACAACGGAGCCAGTCACTGCAAGCACAGAGCCGCTTGAGCCAACAGCAGAGCCAGCCGCTACAAACACTGAACAGCCTGAACAAGCGCCAGAATTAGCAGCAACGGAACTCGATACCGAACAAAATCAACAAGCCGAGTCGGCACAAGTCGCCAGCTGTAACTTATGTCACGACATCGCTTGTCCAAGAAAAAAAGGCGAGCCAAGACGAGACTGTATTAATGGAGGAAAAGTGAAATGATTGACGAAATACTCGTCAGAAAAACCATTGAAAATGTGATGCTTGAAATGCGCAATCGGCCAATTCCGGTCGGTATTTCTAACCGTCATATTCATCTTGCAGCAGCCGATTTTCAACAACTATTTCCTGGCCGTGATTTAACGGTCAAAAAGATGTTACTGCAACCCGGTCAGTATGCCGCCGAAGAAATCGTCACCCTTTGCGGTCCTAAAGGCTGCATTGAAAGGGTACGAGTACTCGGCCCATTGCGCAGTAAAACTCAAGTGGAATTATCGGCCACCGATGCCCGTAGCATTGGGGTAAAAGCGCCCTTGCGTTTATCTGGGCAGCTCAAAGACACGCCTGGCGTCAAACTGGTCAGTGAATTCGGCGAAGTAATGCTGGAACAAGGTGTCATTGTGGCCCTACGCCACATCCATATGTCGCCAGTCGATGCCCTGCTCTATCAAGTAGAAGACGGCGATTCTGTGAAAATTGCCATTGAAGGCACCCAGCGCAAAGCAATCTTTGATGATGTAGCCATTCGCGTTTCTCCCGATATGAAGCTTGAAATGCATATCGATACCGATGAGGCCAATGCCGCCGATGTTGGCAGTGGTTCCGCCTTCGCGATTTTGCTCAAGTAAGCATGGAGTCTAGTGTGAGTACTCAAGCCTTAAACATAAGCTACTTGGTCGATGCCGTGCTGCAACAACTTCAGCAAAGGGAAGGCTCAATCTATCAAGTCGACCTCGATATCTTAGCCAAGGGCCTATCGGCGTCTACTTATGCTTGTCACAGCCATTTAGCCTTGTGCTTAGCCGATTTACAGTTTTTGCAACAACTGGCATCCGCGGGCAAACGCCAAGTGACGCCAGCAGCCGTGATGACTCTGTTAGATGCCTTTGCCTATGGCATCAAACTCAACATCAGCGTGCATCAACAGCTGCTCCCAGCACTGCCGATCCAAGGCTTAAGTGTATTGCCAGTTGCGCTGAGTGATCAGCACGGCGCAACCATTCATCTAGACACTCGGGCACTAATTAGTTACCAGCATGTCGCGCAACTCAACGGAAAATGGCTGGTCACGCCCAAGCTGAGTTTAGTCACGCAGTTAGCCAAGGACTACTTGGTTCAACGTCATATTCAACTGATTAAAACGGAGTAAATCATGCAATTAGCAAAAGTCGTCGGTTCCGTTGTTTCGACTCAAAAATCACCGTCTTTAGTGGGTAAGAAGTTGCTAATCGTACGCCGAGTGAATGGTGACCAACAACAGCGAGCGAATCCCGAATGGTCAGATGAAATCGCCGTGGATTGTGTTGGTGCAGGCGAAGGTGAATTGGTATTTGTCACCCGCAGTTCATCCGCCAGAATGATTGTGGATGGAGCCAACGAAGCGGTTGATTTAGCCGTTTGCGGCATCGTCGACTCCCTCAGTTATCAACAAGGAGCCTAGCCTGCGATGAGTATTTACACCAAAAAAGGCGATGCTGGTTCAACTTCATTAGTGGGCGGCGTGCGAGTGCATAAATCAGACATCAGAGTCGATGCCTACGGCACCGTAGACGAACTGAATGCGAGCCTGAGCCTGGCCAGCAAAGCGATGCGAGATGCCAGTAACATCCAGCTGATAGAAGCGATTGAACACCAACTATTTTACTTAGGTGCCGAAGTTGCTAGTGCCGATAACAGTCCAATAAAAGCCAATCAACGCTTGCTGGAGGCCGAACATATCACGGCCATGGAACAAGCCATTGACCGCTGTATGTCTGCCCTCCCCCCAGTCAACAGTTTCGTATTGCCCGGTAGCTCTGAAGCAGGTAGTCGACTTCATGTTAGCCGAACCATTGCACGCCGCGCCGAACGACGTTTGGTTGAGCTTGCCCAATTCACCGAGCTACGACCACTGTTGCTGAAATACATCAATCGCTTGTCTGATCTGTTGTATGCCATCGCTCGCTTCGAAGATCAGCAAGTTTTATATAGTGAAGTGGTTGAACGAGTGATTGCTGAATACCTCAAGGCCAGTACCAACACATCAACCCCCGACACTCTGCCAGAAAATGCATCGGTTAAGCTGGCTGAACATTCTCTAGGGTTTGTTACCGTGCATCGCATCATGCAACAAGCCGTTGCTGCAGCCTTGAAACATCAAGTACCGATCGTGATTGCCGTTGTGGATCAACACGGCAATATGATCATGAGCTACCGGATGCCTGACGCCCTATTGGTGAGCAGCGAATTGGCACCAAAGAAAGCCTATAGTGCGATCGCCCTAAAAAGCCCAACCCATCAGCTTTCCGCCCTAGTTCAACCGGGCCAAGATTTGTATCAATTGGAAACCATTTGCGATGGCAAAATCGTCACCTTTGGCGGTGGTTTCCCTTTGTATCAAGCACACCAATTAATCGGTGCCATCGGCATTAGCGGTGGCAGCGTCACACAAGACATAGATATCGCTCTCGCAGCGATCCATGGTTTAGATTTAGAGGATAAATAACAATGGACACAATGGAATTAGAAAACATCGTTCGCAGTATTATCAGCGAAAAATTTGCGCAAGCGCCAAGCCCAGAATCGAACGACAGCGGAAGCATCGCGCTATTTGATGATGTTGACTGTGCCATTCAAGCAACAAGTCAAGCTTACAAGCGCTACCAACAATGCCCGCTAAAAACCCGTAGTGCGATCATCGATGCCTTTCGCAAAGAGCTTGCACCGCTGATCCCTAAACTATCTGCTGATGCGGCGGCCGAAACCGGCATGGGTTGTAGCGAACACAAGATCCTAAAGAATCAAGCAGCCTTAGATAATACCCCAGGGGTGGAAGATTTAACAACTCAAGCGCTCACTGGTGACGGCGGTATGGTGTTATTTGAATACTCACCTTTCGGTGTCATTGGCTCTATTTCTCCCAGTACCAACCCTACCGAAACCATTATCAATAACTGTATTAGCATGCTGGCAGCGGGCAATACCGTGTACTTCTCGCCTCACCCCGGAGCCAAACAAGTATCACTGTGGTTAATTCAAAAAATGGAAGCGATTGCCTTTAAAGCTTGTGGTATTCGCAATCTGGTGGTGACCACCAAACAGCCGAGCATTGAAGCGACTCAAGCCATGATGGCCCACCCCGATATCGCCTTATTAGCAGTCACCGGTGGCCCAGCGATTGTCGCCTCAGCCATGAAAACTGGTAAAAAAGTGATTGGTGCAGGTGCCGGTAACCCTCCTTGTTTGGTAGACGAAACCGCAGAAATTATTAATGCGGCTCAAAGTATCGTAGCGGGCGCTTCTCTGGACTACAACCTGCCTTGTATTGCAGAGAAATCGGTGGTGGTGGTCGACAGTGTTGCCGACCAATTGATCCAACAAATGCAGGCCTTTGGCGCTTACTTGGTGAGCAAGCCTGAAGATATTCAGCGTTTGCACGATACCTGTTTTAAAGGGACCACCGTGAATAAAGCGTTTGTTGGTAAAAGCCCTGCAGCTATTTTGCAGGCTGCCGGTATTCATTGCCCCGAAAAAGAACCAGAACTGGTAATTTTTGAAGCCGAAGCAAATGACTTATTTGTGCTGGAAGAACAGTTAATGCCAGTGATGCCAGTAGTTCGTGTGAAAGACTTTGAAGCGGGCTTAGCGCTTTCTCTGCGCATTGAAAACAACTTACATCATACCGCGATCATGCATTCACAAAATGTCTCTCGCTTAAACAAAGTTGCCCAGATGATGCAAACCTCTATTTTCGTTAAAAATGGTCCTTCTTACGGCGGGATTGGAGTCGGCGCAGAGGGTTTCACCACCTTTACGATTGCCACTCCAACGGGTGAAGGAACCACTTCGGCAAGAAGCTTTGCTCGCAGTCGTCGTTGTGTGCTGCATAACGGATTTTCCATTCGCTAATTGATGTTAAGAGATAGGCTCATGAAAAAGTTTTCGGTTAAAACTCGGGTATACAGTGGCATTGGCAGCCTCGAATATCTAAAGCGTTTCAAAAATAAAAAGATCTGGATTGTCTGTGATGGCTTTTTAGCCACCAGCCCTTTGTATACACGTTTAGCCGGGTTGTTGGAGCAGCATAATCAGCTCTTTCTATTTTCAGAGATCACTGCCGATCCGGATATCTCGACCATCGTCAAGGGGATCGCTGAACTACAGAAAATACAACCTCAAATCATTATTGGCTTTGGTGGCGGCTCGGCGATTGACGCCGCCAAAGCGATCCGCTTTTTTGTGGAACAAAGCCAGAGCCTGCCTTTGGAAGCTTGCATCGCGATCCCAACGACTAGTGGCACGGGCTCGGAGGTGACTTCGGCAACCGTGATTAGCGACAAGCAAAAAGGGATAAAATATCCACTATTTCATCCCAGTATTTTCCCAACCATTGCGATCCTCGATCCCGAATTGGTGCTAACCGTCCCCGCTGAGATCACCGCCAATACCGGCATGGATGTACTCACTCATGCCATTGAAGCCTATGTATCTAAAGATGCCAACGATTTTGCCGATGCCTTGGCTGAGAAAGCAGTACAAACCATCTTTCAATACTTACCAACGGCCTATGTGAACGGCCAATGCATCGCCACTCGGAACAAGGTGCATAACGCCTCTAGCATGGCTGGTATGGCATTTAGTCAGGCCGGACTGGGACTGAACCATGCTATTGCTCACCAATTGGGCGGTCAGTTTAAGCTGGCGCATGGTTTAGCCAACGCAATTTTACTGCCGCATGTGATCCGGCATAACGCCAAGGACATTCGTGCCCGTAAGCGCTACGCCAGACTGGCGAAACATTGCCAACTCAGCCCCAAATCACTGAACGATATGGCAGCCGTCAATCAGTTGATTTTTCATATAAATCAACTTCTTCAACAGCTTAAAATAAAATCGTCGCTGCGCAAGTTGGGGATCTATGAAAGCAAAGTGAAGGAAAAACTAGCCACCATCATTAGTGCCACCCATGCCGATAGTACACTCAGTACTAATCCTTGTGCGGTGAGCGATAAAGACATTCGACATATTGTAGAGGCGATCTTATGAGTAATGCTTCCACTACGGTTGCTGAAATGACCGACGCCAATCAGCAGATCGTCGAAAAAACGCTTGCTCAAACTAATTCAGAGCAGATGCTAAAACAAGTTCGTCAAGCAGGTATCGTGGGCGCCGGCGGCGCGGGCTTTCCAACTTACGTGAAGCTACAAGCCAAGGCAGAGATCTTCTTAGTGAATGCGGCAGAATGTGAGCCGATGTTAAAAGTAGATCAACAATTAATGGCACAACACCCAGACAAGCTGATCCGAGGACTACTCTACGGGATGTTTCTGACTGGCGCCAAACAGGGCATTATCGCTCTCAAACAGAAGTATCAAGCTGCCATTAATGCACTCACACCGCAACTGCCGGACAACATTCGGATCCACATCTTGCCCGATGTTTATCCCGCAGGGGATGAAGTGATTACCATCTGGTTTGCTACCGGACGGCGAGTGCCACCTGCGGCATTGCCAATTAGCGTTGGGGTATTGGTGAATAATGTGCAAACCCTGATGCAAGTCGCGGATGCCTTGGAACAAGATAAAACCGTGACTCAACGTACTTTAACCGTGAATGGTGCCGTAAACAAAGCACTCACGGTAACCGTGCCGATTGGGATTAGTTTGGCCGAAGTGCTCAATTTGGCTGGAGGCGCGAGCATCGCCAATCCAGCTTACATTGTTGGCGGCCCAATGATGGGCAAAATGATTGAAGATCTCAATCAACCAGTCACTAAAACCACTGGTGGCCTGCTAGTACTGCCGCAAGATCATATTCTCATCCAACGCCAAACCCGGTCTTTAGACGCCATTATGAATATGGCTCGAAATGTATGTGAGCAATGCCGGATGTGTACCGAGCTTTGCCCAAGACACTTGGTGGGCCATGAATTATCACCTAGCGAAATCGTTAAAGCTGTGTGTTATGAAAAAGTGGCGCAACCTTCGGTCTTATTATCTGCATTGACCTGTTCTGAATGTGGTATTTGCGAAGCCTATGCCTGCCCGGTTGAGATTTCACCAATGCGAGTCAATCGGATGCTCAAGCAGCAATTTAGACAACAGGGGATGAAATATGAGGGCGAACTTCATCCAGCAGACCCAATGATTGACTATCGTTTTGTGCCGATTAAACGTTTGGTCTCACGATTAAACTTAGAGGCCTACAATCACGACGCGCCGCTGCAGCCTTTAAACTGGCAGCCTAAGCAAGTCATCATCCCGGTGCAACAACATATTGGGCAACCTTCAACCCCCATTGTTCAGGTTGGTGATAGTGTCAGCCAGGGCCAATGCATCGCCATGCCCGATGAGCAAACCTTAGGCGTCGCCATTCATGCCAGCCTAGCGGGTACCGTTCGTCAGGTTTCGACCAGCAGCATTCACATCGTAGGGGAATAACACATGTATCACGCAATTGGCTTAGTTGAACTCAGTAGTATCGCCAAAGGCATAGAAGCCAGCGACCTTATGCTAAAAAGTGCCAATGTTGAATTATTGTTGGCCAAAACCATCTGCCCCGGTAAATACATCGTATTGGTGGGCGGGGAAATTGGCGCAGTCAAGCAAGCGGTAGAAAACGGCAAACATGCCAGTGGCCATCTTTGTGTCGATAGCTTTGTGATCGCTAACATACACGCTTCGGTCTTGCCTGCCCTGAGTGGGGTGAGTGAAGTGAATCATAAAAAAGCCGTGGGAGTGGTTGAAACCTACAGTGTTGCAGCCTGTATCACCGCCGCCGACAGTGCGGTGAAATCGGCCAATGTACAACTGGTAAGGATCCATATGGCCTTTGGTATTGGCGGAAAGTGCTACATGGTGCTCAACGGCGAAATTGCCGATGTAAAAACCGCAGTGACCTCGGCTTCCCAAGATGCCGGCAGTCAGGGTTTACTGGTACAAAACTGCGTTATACCTAAGCCCGATAAAGCCCTATGGCAAAGCTTGCTATAAACGCAAAAGGATTTCCATCATGCAAAACGATAGCAAAGAGCGCGTCATTCAAGAGTATGTACCGGGTAAACAAATCACCCTGGTGCACCTCATCGCGAACCCCAATAAAATGCTTTATAAAAAATTGGGCTTAAACAATCAGTCTAATGCCATTGGTATTATGACCATCACGCCCAGTGAGGCCGCCATTATCGCAGGAGACATCGCCACAAAATCTGGGGCCATCGAACTCGGCTTTGTCGACCGATTCACCGGTTCGGTGGTGATCACTGGTGATGTCTCATCAGTAGAATATGCCTTAAAACAAGTCATATACACCCTTGGTGACATGATGAAATTCAGTGCTTGCCAACTCACGCGGACTTAAAATGATGCCGAAACGATTGATGTTAATCGGCCAAAGTGAATGTGGCAAAACCACGTTGATCCAAAGCTTACAGCAACAACCACTGCACTATCAAAAGACTCAAACCTTAGACTTTGTGTCGAGTGCCATCGATACGCCCGGTGAATACTTGGAGAACCCACGCCTCTATAGCGCCTTAATCAATGCTTCTTACGATGCTGATGTGATTGCCTTTGTCCAAAGCGCCAGCAACCCCTACAGTATTTTTGCGCCCCAATTTGCCTCCGCTTTTAATAAGCCGGTGATAGGCGTGGTGACTAAAGTTGACACCTTAGCGACCTCTGCCACTGAAGCAGCCCAACAACAACTGGAAAATGCCGGTGTTAGCTGCCTATTTAAAACATCCTCTTACCAGCATGTTGGTATTCACCAACTTCGCCAATACCTCAACTGGAGTTAACGGAAAGAACCATGAAGCACAACATAATCGCGATTAATGCGGGTAGCTCAACCCTAAAGTTTCAACTTTATTCAATGCCAGAAGAGCGGATCATCGCCAAAGGCATGATTGATAAAATAGGCAAAGAAGATGCGCTATTTGTCATGGAATACCATCAACAAAAACTTGAAGCGAACAATATCCAACTCGACGATGCTCAACAAGCCATCGACTATTTACTGGAACAACTATTAAGTCTCAAAATATTGACCGGTTTAGATGACATTGATGGGGTTGGCCATCGAGTTGCGCATGGCGGAGACCATTTCAAGCAATCGGTACGTATCGATCAAGAAGTAATCGCAAAACTCACTGACTTATGTGAGCTAGCGCCGCTACATAATCCAGTAAACCTTGCTTTTATTAAAGCGATGCGCCTGCGTTTGCCCAATTGTAAACAAGTGGCAGTATTTGATACTTCCTTTCATCAAACCATGGCAAAACCGCAATACTTGTATGCGCTGCCTTATCGCTTCTACCAAGAAGACCAAATCCGCCGCTATGGTTTTCATGGCACCAGCCATCACTACGTGAGCCAAGAGTGTGCCAAACAACTGCAACGCCCAGTTGAGCAACTTAAAATTATCAGCTGTCATTTAGGTAGCGGCGCTAGCATTTGCGCCATCGAAAATGGTCAATCGGTAAATACTTCAATGGGCTTTACACCACTGGCTGGGCTTGCCATGGGGACGCGCTGCGGTGACATAGACCCGTCCATTCTGCTTTATATTGCTAAAAAGCATCAACTTAGTCTGGATGAGGTGAATCACATCATGAATAGTGAGTCTGGCTTATTAGGGATCTCTGGGGTGTCCAATGACTGTCGCAGCGTTCAACAAGCTGGCGCGCAGGGCAATCAACGCGCCCAGCTAGCCATCGATATTTTTGTACAGCGGATCCGTGATTTTATTGGGGCTTACATGATTCAGATGGGGGGCGTGGATGTGATCTTATTTACTGGTGGCATCGGCGAAAACTCGGCATCAATACGCCAAGCCGTGTGTCAAAACCTGCAAGCCCTCGGAATGAAGCTAGACCCAGAAAAAAATGCCAGTAGCCAACGCTTTATCCATCAGGCTGATTCAAAGATTGCCTTAGCCGTGATCAATACCAATGAAGAACTGATGATGGCGCGACAAACCATGGCCTTATAAGAACCTAAGATCTTAATACCAGCCAGCCTTTTGGGGCTGGCTGCCAACCTTCACACATCGCTTGAGAGCACGTTTGGCGCTCTGACTTTTTTGCTCACAAAACTTCAACAACAGCGTTTAGGTAAACAGGCATACCTTCCAGCGCCTTGGCATAGCGATGAATCGCAAAAATAAGCATGAGGTTTTAGCCTGTTTTGATGAAAGCATGGCACTTACGACCCAACCGCCGATTCAGCTCCCAGACATTACCAGCACAGTTTGCTAATCCCAGCCCTAGCAGATAGCTTTAGTATCCTTTCACCAACTTGGACAAATAAGGCACATTTCTTAATTTATCTTGCCAAGGCAAGCCGTATCCAACCAGCAAGTCATCATTTGGCATTTCATAAGCAAAATATTGCGGCACCGCGATAATTTCTCGACCCGGTTTAACAAACAGCGTAGCGATGGATAAGGACTTCGCTTTATAGTGATCCGATAAATGCTGGATCAAGCGTTTCATGGTACCGCCAGATTCAATCGCATCATCGATAACAATTACATGCTTGCCTTCAATACAAATATTCTGATGATAAACAATTTTTGAGGCATTACTGCGATCACCGGGTGTATGCGGGCAAGAAATATAATCCATACTCAGCTCAAACATTAACTGCCGCACTAAATCAGCCGTAAATAAAATGCCGCCCGGAACAACGCTGATGATCACCGCATCTTGAAATTGAGCATTGAGTTTACTCGCCACAATTTTAACGCCGTCTTGGATCTGAGCCTCGTTTAATACTAACTCTCCAATATGTTCGCTTTTCATCTGAAGTACGCTCTCTGTTTTATTAGACAGAACTGCAACAATAGCGTTAGGGTTTAGCCCTATGTTATACCTGTCTAACTCATTATCTGTTGATTCTTACTGGCCTAAATCAGCGCTAACTGGGTGATGTATCTTGTCATTAGAGCCACTACTTACAGCTCTTCATGCCTCGTTATCTACAGATTTATTCTGCGCAGCAAGTTGATCATATAATGGATCAGATTGCTATTACCTGAGTAAATTGCTGGGTAAATTCAAATCAGCATCATACAGAAGTAGCCCTCCCATTGATTTTGGAATTGAGTGAGCTATTGATTCGAGAACTTCGCAGGTAATCAATGGAATATGCTCACAGCTCAATCCTTTTGAGTCAATCAACTCAGCTAGAATAGCTTGATGCTCGTTAAATATGTTATGGAAAAATACGCCTAATAGTAAAACGTGCTGGCAATAGTCTCTGTTAGATGCAAGTTTGCTAGCCTCGGTAAACCGTCGAGTAATATGCGCCAATCCATGCATACTGTCTTTATTATCATAGAAGTCTTTTACAGACTTTGAAGTGCAACTCGATCAAACATGATACTCCTATAAAATTAACGCTCAACATCAGGTCATCACAAAGGAACAAAGAAAAAGCAGCCATGGTAAGCTGTATCCAAACCGCTCACTTAAGATTGTCTTATGCTAGGTATCGTTAATCTTTTAGCTACATTTTTATGAGAAATAAGCCATTATTTCAGCGGTTGTCATTTCTTTAGTTTCATTTGAAAAACAGTAGTAACTCGGCCGCATATCACTAAAGTACTGCATATCCATTTCCAGCCCTTCCAATTCAGAGAACAAACCTAGTGACATATTGTATTCACCAGTTTCTTTAAATTTGTAGAACAAGTGAGTACCACACTCAGTACAAAAACCCCGAGATGCCCAAGAGGACGACGCATACATTTTTACTTTATCTTCCCCTTCAATTTTAACTTTCGTACCGCACTTAACAGCAAAGAACGGAGCCCCACCCCAAGTTCGGCATGATTGGCAATGACACACCGTGAATTTAGGATTGATTTCCTCCGCGGTAATTTTTACAGCACCACAAAGACAGCTAGTTTCTGAATGCGACATTTTGATATCTCTAATCAACCAAAGAAAAGGCAGTAATATTAGCAGTAATATAAATAACCCACCATTTACGATGACTATATACGCAGCAGTGGCTCACTTTAAAACCAATCGCTCTGCTGCGAGATGTAGGACACCTCAACGTGTTATGTAGACAAAAATGCCACCCTAAAAATATCGCTCAAACTTTTGATCTGTTTTATAAGCGGGCATAAACACCTCATCTTATTTGAATGAGGTGTCTACTCAACCGGAGCTACGACCAAGTCCGAATTAGCCATTTGTTAGGTTTTTCTTAGATATCCGGGCGCTTTTTCGTGGTTCTCAAACCCCCCGTACTTGACCGAAGAGGGGTAATATTCTGCGGCAAACTGTATTTGTCCCGCGGTGGTTTCACCAGCGACATTTGCGATGAAAGCCAGCATTAAATCTGTGCCAGCGGAAACCCCCGCAGAAGACCAGACATTACCGTCTTGCACGTAGCGCTGTTCAACCACGGTAACATCACCAAGTGCCCGTAAACGTTCCAATGATTGCCAATGAGTGGTTGCCTTTTTGCCAGACAAAAGCCCCGCGGCATGCAGCACAAAAGATCCTGTGCAAACCGATAAAACCGCCTTGCAGTTCTTTGCTTGATTGGCAACGAAATCGATTAGCACCGGGTTATCAACTTCAGTTCGTGTACCTTCACCTCCAGGAATAAGTAAATAATCAAGCGGCGGGCAAGATGAAAATGAAGCATGTGGGTTGATCGACAAACCCTTTGCACAAGTAACGGGGTCAAGCGTTTCATTCACAATGATGCAATTTTCTGGACCGTTGGCATTTTTTCGCCACATCGTGAGCATTTCCCACGGCCCGACAAAATCGAGTTCTTCTACCTGATCAAATACAAGAATGCCAAAATTCATAATTATCTCCTATACATCTAGACATAATGCCCGCTCGAGGTGCTAGCCTCCATATTCGGGGGGTTTAGTTTGAAGCCAGAGCCATGATTCGTGTGCAAACGACTAATCATGTAGGCAATCTGAACAACGATACCATGATTTTCATAGGCTTAGATACGCGCAAGAGATTTATTCAAGTTGCCGAATGACTGAAGCATAGCAGTTCACAAGCTCAGATCTTCGACCGTATTAAATCCAACAAGGCAGGGTTTTAGTCACTACGAAAGTGACGTTCACCAGTTAGAAGCTGAGTATTATTTAGTTATATATGCACTTAGAGGGCTTGGTCGTTTTTCCAAACATGAGTTACGGGACTTTAATTAGATTTTTACGAAAAAAATAAATCATATCGGTGTTAAATTTTTTGTGAAAAGCGGCTCGGTCAAAATTTGGTTTGTCTATACAAAGCTCTGGTAATGTTTTAGCTAACTTGGGGGGACATGTGGTCAAAAAAGAGAAATGGCCTGCATTGGGAACAAGATGGAAAGTTGGCTTCATGGGCAGATTATGCGCGATAGCGGGAACATCTTTTGGGGACACACCATGCCCCCCTTCTTGAGATGCCCAGAGCTCGATTGGCTTAGTGATATGTTTCAAACTGTCTGATGTTGCAAAGATATTGCTCAAAGGATCGGCAATCACATAAGCCATGATCCGAGGATCGCTGCTGGGGGGTAACATAGGTAATTGCTTTATGTTTGCATGGTCACACGTTGCGCCGGTCCTGTCGGAACATGGAATGAGTAGTTTCTCAAAATCAGGAACCGCCCCTGCTAGGACAAGACCGGTATAACCACCACGTGAAAAGCCAAAAAAACCAATAGAATTTGGGTTTATTGATGCTGCGTCTGGTGATGAGGTTAGCATGAAGTTAATGAGCCGTTTGACATCCATCGGGCGAGTAATCAAAGCTTTAAGATTATGAAATCTTGTTTTATTTGTAGATGTATCATCAGGATGGTTGAGTGACACCACTATAAAGCCTGCATTAGCGAGAGCTGTTGCTGTGTCATGATGGCTGAGGCTCGACCCGCCAAACCCATGTGAAATAATAATGAGAGGCAAGTGTTCTCCAGCAACGGGACAATCACGAACCCCAAGAAGAACAAACGGTCCGGCCAGTATTTCACCTGAGGCGCTAGAGCATGGTGACCATTGCACGGCGTTTATTGCAGGGCCTTTGTTATCAGCAGGAACTACTATTTTTTTTATACCAACGGAATGCGCGATGGATGCTGTAAAACAGAGTACAACAGCGAGGAGCATCATTGTAAATTGCATTGCTCTTTCCTAAAGACGATATCCAACCAAGCGAAGTATGGACATCCATGATAAATACGAAGTATGGACATCCATGATAAAAACTATAGGACAGTAACAGTATTAGTGAAGTGAACACAACTGCAATCATTTTACGAAGTATGGACATCCATGATAAAAACTACAGGGACAGTAACAACGTTAGTGAAGTGAACACCACTACAATCATTTAGTTCTGAGGCGATTGTCATGCCGATTAACGGCTAAATTCACAGTAGGTGACTCAGTTTGGTGATTTCTGGGCCAATGTGCGCCTCAGCAAGGTATCACCACCGATACAATACTGATGATTAAGACATAGTTCGCAAGTAAGCTCGCGCCTAAGCGCGATTTAGCAAACGTTTACTGCAACTTAAACCGGCCGTTCGTTGACAAGCGAAGTATGGACATCCATGATAAAAACACAAAGACAGTAACAACGTTAGTGAAGTGAAGTACGAAGTATGGACATCCATGATAAAAACTACAGGGACAGTAACAGCGTTAGTGAAGTGAACACCACTGCAATCATTTAGTCCTCAGGCTATTGTCATGCCGATCAATGGGTAAATTCACAGTAGGTGACTCAGTTTGGTGATTTCTGGGCCAATGTGCGCCTCAGCAAGGCAAGGTATCCCCCCATACAAGGCTGATGGTTCAGACATAGTTCGAAAGTAAGCTCGCGCTTAAGCGCGGTTTAGCAAACGTTTGCTGCAACTTAAACCGGCCGTTCGTTGATGCCCCATATGCCGATGATATTGTCTGAGCAAGCGCTCTTGACCGACTGCGCCAGAAAAGTGCCGTTCAAACTCACCGCTTAAAGTCAGCCACTGTGCTTCATTTATCCCTAAGCGTTGGATGATGGAACTTTCGCCACTGTCGATGTCACCCCGTTTATCTTCTCTTACCATGTGTCCAGTCATATCGACTAACTCAAGGTAGTCTTTCAGCTCAAAGGGTAAGCCTTGGGGCATCGGCTCTCTTGGGTTACCCACAAAGGGAAACAGGTTTGTTGCCTGGGCTTGTTTTAGCTGAGCTGCTTTTGCTCGTCGCTGTACGCTGGTATGGGCAGAGTCCTCTGGTGTGCTCGCCATCTTGGCTCTGATGGGGTTTAGGTCTACGTAAGCCATACACGCCATGAGGGCGGCTTCATCCAAAAGCGCTTGGGATTTAAAGCGTCCTTCCCAAAATCGACCGGTACATTGGTCTTCTTGATTGGCGGCTCGCGCAATGTGTTCGTTTAAATGGCGCATAAACCAGCTTAAGTCATACAGGCGAGTCCGATACACTTCGGCGGTGGCGCGAATGGCTTGTAGTTGCACCTCACTCAACTGCGGACGTAATTCAAGGTTGAGATACATCTGAGTCAGTAAGGTGCCCTGATGCAAGCTATGCCAGCGTTCTAAGACTTCATCCATTGACCAGGCTTCTGCTTGTTGCGGATTAACATGTAGCACGAGGTGGGTATGATTACTCATGACAGCATAAGCACAAACATCAATGGCGAACACCGACGCCAATTTGAGTAGATAATCCTCGACCCACTGGCGGCGGTGCTCATAGCTTTTACCACTTACCTTGTCTTCGCCACACAGAAACGCCCGTCGAACACAACGGGAAACACAATGATAGTAGAGTGTATCCGATAAGCTCACCTGCGAGCGTCTTGACCGAGGCATAATAATAACTCCCCAAATAAACCACTATTGATAGTTTAGACTATTAATAGCGTTTCGTTAGTTGAGGTGGGTGTCATGATTATTCCATAGTGATTAATATTCGTTTCGATTCTCTTGCAACAAGGTAATTCCTTGATTCACCCAATGAAGAAGTTGCTTGATGGCTTTGGATAAAATCTGGTTTTGCCGAACAATGTAACCCAACTCTGTCGTAGGAAAATCAGCTAAAGGTGTGACTAATGACTTGAGATAACGCGGCGTTGATAGTGCAAACTCTGGAACAATAGCCACTCCGAACCCCGCTTCTGCCCAATCAATTTGCGCATCTACGCTGCCAACCTCCATCACTCTATAATTAGTTAAATTGAGCGTAGGTAATGCGTTATCAATGAGATCTCTGGTACGGGTATCATGACCGAGCAAGATCAAGGTTAACTCTTTGTCTTGCTCTGTACCTCGTTCAAACCCAAAGCCTAATGCAACCCACTTTACCTGCTGTAATTCAACAAAATGCAATGGTTGCGTCTGTTTTTGGGAGATAACAAACCCTAGGTCAGCCTCAGCATTTCTAACAAGTTCAGAAGCTTGCGATGACGTGGTATTTAATAACACGATATCGATTCCTGGGTACTCACCTTTAAACAACTTAAACGCTTCAATGAGTAACATACGAGAGATAATGTCGCTGGCCGCGATAGTAATCGTACCTTTATTCAGATCATTGAGAGCATTAAGATCAGCTTGGCAAACCTGTAATTCTTGTAGCGTTCGTTGGCTACTTTCAAGTAAGCGTTCACCCGCTTGAGTTAAGTGGAATGGGCTACGTTCAATGAGCTTAACGCTAGTAGCTTGCTCTAATTGTTTAAGGTGTAAACTGACATTTGGTTGAGTCATATGCAATGCAATTGCAGCGTTGCCAAAATGCTTGCATTCCGCCAACGTAACAAAAGTTTTAAGCCAATGGATATCCAGCATCGTTTCACCTTTTATGTGGGCTAAGCTAAGCGATATGAATATTAATCATATGAAATTATTATCAAGTTAATCACTATAATTAATTTCTCTTATTAGATCGACAAGTTTAAGATGATTTCACAATCAAATCGGAGATATATTATGTCGTCTATTGTCATTGTGGGTGCCAATTGGGGAGATGAAGGTAAAGGCCGTATTGTTGACTTTTTAGCATCAGATGCTTCTGCCAGTATTCGTTTTCAAGGTGGCAATAATGCCGGACATACCGTTGTTAATGACTTCGGCACGTTCAAACTGCACCAGCTGCCAAGCGGAATTTTCAATCCGAACTGTATTGCTGTTCTTGGCCCAGGCATGGTGATTAGCCCAGCGGCACTAACTGAAGAGATTGAAGAAGTTAAGGCAACGGGAGTGGATGTGAATTTGTGTATCTCAGATCGTGCTACCTTGTGTCTACCTCTACATGCACTTGAAGATACATTAGAAGAACAAAGACTCGGTGATGCAGCCTACGGCTCTACTCGTCAGGGTATTGCACCGGCTTACGGCGATCGTGTAATGAAGAAAGGCATTTTAGTTGGTTGGTTGAATCAGCCAGACGTACTAGAGCAGCGAATTCAATTTATGCTAGATTGGAAAATTCCTCAGTTAAAAGCCTTATACCCAGATTGCGATTACTCGCAAAGTGCAGCAGAACTTACGGCATGGTTATTAGACATAACGAAATCTTGGCGTCCATTTATTTGTAACGTCACCGAGCCTCTTAAAGCGCTGCAAGCGACCAAAGCACAGCTATTATTTGAAGCTCAATTGGGCGCTGGCCGTGATCTCGTTTATGGGGAGTACCCTTGGACAACGTCATCAAATGTGACCGCTGCCTATGCCGGTATTGGCAGTGGTTTACCAGCATTGAGGCCAGAGCGTATTATCGCTGTCGCTAAGTCGTTTAGTTCATCAGTGGGTACAGGAACCTTAGTTACAGCGATGGACGAACAAGATAACTTCCGAGAAAGTTCGAATGAGTACGGCGCGGTTACAGGCCGCCCACGAGATATGGGGTACTTTGATGCGGTGGCGACTCGAAATGGGGTTGAACTGCAAGCCGCAACTGAGATTGCATTAACTAAAATAGACTGCTTAAGCGGTATGAAGGACCTTAGAATCTGTATTGCTTACAATGGCGAACACAGTGAAAATCCAATTTGGCCTCAAACTGCAGAGCTGCAACCTGTTTATGAAAAAATGCAGGGGTGGGATGAAGATATCACCGCTTGTCGTACTTTCGAGAGCCTTCCTCAAAGCGCGCAGGATTATATAACTCGCATCGAGGCGTTAATGGGAGTTCCGATCGTCATGGTTTCGGTTGGACCAGAACGAGAGCAAATGATCGTTCGTAGATAACGGTTTATTTAGCTAAGCCGTTCAATAAAAATCTAAGCTAGAACTAGCTATAGTAGCTTAGATTTTTATCTTCTTCGTATTACGACGACTTTAAAACACACTTCTGAATATAAATGAGTTTGGGCAGGAACAAATACCGCGAGTTAACAATGGGTGTCTTAGATATAGCCTTAGATATACACCTTCCATGGAGCTGCGCTTGAGCGAGGGCTTACACTTAAGCATTCATGATATTAACAGTCAGGCCATGCAAATCCATGTGCGGGATGCCAAAGGCGGGAACACCACAATCATGGGTGTCTTATATAATTGCATCTTATATAATTGCATTAGCTTCTGGAGCAGCCAACTTGATCAATCTCCTAGCAAAGTAATTTCCTTTAGATATAATCACATGCAAATTTTTCACATATGAGCACACTATGATAAGGCATGTACAACATTTAATTTACTTAGTCTTAATTATCATCTCATTTAACACAATCGGCGCTTCACTAAAAATTGATGGGCGAGGCTATTGTTCTCCACCTGAACTAGATATAACTAATGGTCAGTATTTTGTTACTTTTTACGCAACATCGGCTTCACTTGAATCTTTATCTCCAGGACACGCATACATCTCTTTATATGCACCAAACGACGCACATAACAATATTTGTGTCCCCGAAAAAGGCTTCGGTCAATACCCTTCCGATAACAAGAGCATCATAGCCATGTTTAAAAAGAGTAATGGAAGCGGTGTTAAACAAGAAAACCTTATGATTATGAAGCCTGCACACCAACTCCAAGTTAGGGTCACTTATGAAACTTACACCAAAGTCCAGCGTTTAACTAAAGAATGGGACGATGCTAAATACGTTCTGGGTGTCAAGGATTGTATTACATTCGTAAACGCAGTAGCTAAATCGACTCCTTGGCTCAATGTACCAGACAGAAAGTTAAATCAACTCCCGTTCGATTATCTCAATAACCTGATTGCTATGAACCAGTAAAGGAAGCTAACGCCTTAATAAGTGGCTGTAACCACTGAATTTACCGAGCTTATCAGGCTCCAAGCCGCAAATGCCCAGCGTTGATAAGTCCACTTAATTAATTTGTAGAACGAAGCCGCTCTGCGGCAGAGTGCATAGCACCTGATATCTCATACTCAATGTGACACGGCCAATCGGTCGTGATGAATCGGAGTATGCAGCATGAACCCTACCCAACAACATCGTTATCATGTTTTATATAAACAAGACCTTACCAATTTAACCTTACAAGGGAAACGACCAGCCACCATTGATGCGTACTCGCGTGCGGTACGTCGGATTTCTGCCCACTTTGACCGCTCCCCCGATACCTTAAGCACCGCTGATTTAAAGGCCTATTTTGCTCAACTGATTAGCAGCCATTCTTGGAGCACCGTGAAGCTAGACCGCAATGGCTTGCAATTTTTTTATCGCTACACCCTCGAGAAACAATGGCAGTGGTTAAACATTGTAAAGCCTCCTCAAGTGAAGCGCTTACCCGATATCTTAAGCCCTGCGCAAGTCGGCTTCGTGATTAGCATGACGTCGCAACCCCGCTATCAAGTCTTCTTCTTGGTGTTGTATTCCATGGGGCTGCGCTTGAGCGAGGGCTTACACTTAAGCATTCATGATATTGATAGTCAGGCCATGCAAATCCATGTGCGGGATGCTAAAGGCGGGAACACCACAATCATGGGTGTCTTATATAATTTAAATGAGTTTGGACTGGAACAAATATCGCTAGTTAACGATGGGGGTCTTGGATAGGCAATTGGCCTCAAACTGCAGAGCTGCAACCTGTTTATGAAAAAATGCAGGGGTGGGATGAAGATATCACCGCTTGTCGTACTTTCGAGAGCCTTCCTCAAAGCGCGCAGGATTATATAACTCGCATCGAGGCGTTAATGGGAGTTCCGATCGTCATGGTTTCGGTTGGACCAGAACGAGAGCAAATGATCGTTCGTAGATAACGGTTTATTTAGCTAAGCCGTTCAATAAAAATCTAAGCTAGAACTAGCTATAGTAGCTTAGATTTTTATCTTCTTCGTATTACGACGACTTTAAAACACACTTCTGAATATAAATGAGTTTGGGCAGGAACAAATACCGCGAGTTAACAATGGGTGTCTTAGATATAGCCATTCGTATTACGACGACTTTAAAACACACTTCTGAATATAAATGAGTTTGGGCAGGAACAAATACCGCGAGTTAACAATGGGTGTCTTAGATATAGCCAGCCAGCACCCCATGCACTGCACAGGCGTGAGTCGAACGAGCTAGCCGAAAGGCGAACAGGATAAGGAGAATGGCAGGGCTTAACATGAGGATGAATACATACAAAAAATAACAGCTTAGCACCATGTATGACAGGTAAAGGCTTAACGCCATTCACCCAGTCTTAGCCAAACTCGCCTTGTAAAAAGTAACAAGGCCTTGGCCCCGCCAACATCAATACCGTTATTTACTATAGAAGGGAGCATCGGGCTTGTTCAACACCCGAATAAGGTGGCGGCTACGCGACACCTATTCTTATTGTATGGATAATTATTAAGAAATATGAGTAAAGTGAGACTCAGGCTTAAGCAGCAACTTAAGCTTCTATTTAATAGCTCGATATTCTTAAGGCTCCTTTCAAAGGCCGATAACAAACGTGAGCATTAAGTGGAACTCCAAGCACCACACTCGAATAGTCTACAGGGTCTAGAACCCGTATTACGCAATATAGAGTCAGCTTATTATGAATACAGTAACAAATAAATGTATTAACGTCGGTGTCGATACAGGTAAAGAACAACTTGATGTTTATATTAGACCCCTCGACATTTTCTTCACTGTCTCCAACGATGATAAAGGTATCAAGCAAGCCATAAAAATCATTCAAAAACACACGCCATTACGAGTCGTGATTGAAGCTACAGGTCGATTAGAAATGCCTTTTATTATAGCTTGTCACAATGCCAAACTACCGTATGTAATAGCCAACCCTGTTCATGTAAGACGTTTTGCAGGCGCTATCGGGCAGAGGGCTAAAACAGACAAACTTGACGCAAAACTTATCGCGCACTACGCCGAAGCTATAAAGCCCAATTTAACGACACTAAAGCCAGATTCTATGCGACTCATGGCAGATTTAGTCATCCGAAGAAACCAGCTTCTTTCGATGCAAACAATGGAAAAAAATCGCATGAAAATTATGCCCTCGCAACTCATTCTGACGATTAAACCTATTTTAACTGCGTTTAAAAATCAGATAGAGAAAATTGAAAGCAAGATTATCAAGCTAATTGAAAGTAACCCTGAGTATCAAGCCAAGAATGAGATATTACAAAGCATGCCAGGAATAGGGAAAATTGCAGCGGCGTCTATCATTAGTAACCTTCCAGAGTTAGGGTTAATAACCAATAAACAAGCCTCATCTCTCGTCGGAGTGGCCCCAATGAACCGAGAAAGTGGCCGCTATAAAGGGCTCAGAAAAATTCAAGGGGGACGAGCTCAAGTAAGAACCGTTTTATACATGGCCATGATGTCAGCCATCCAATGTAACCCCATTTTTAAGAGCACATATCAGAGGCTTTTAGCTGAAGGGAAACCTAAAAAAGTAGCCATCATTGCATGCGTAAGAAAGATGGTAACCATCCTAAACTCAATGCTACGAGATGGCGCCTTATGGGATGCAAAAATAATTTAATCTAACTTATTGACACCATAGTCGTTTGTTATGCGCCAAATAATTTATTAGGGTGTACAACGGCATAACCTCTAAAGTTATTATCATAATTCAGCTTTTGAATTTTAAGAGTAACATTTTCGTATTTAGCAAAGTCTTTTTTTATGATATTTGACATTCTATCTGCATTCTTCATTCCTATTTCTAAAACTGATCCTGACTTATCAGCTTTAGCAAACCCTAATGTTACGTTTCTAGGTAGGTAAAAGTCTAAATAATAAGCTGATTCTCGACTATTTATATTTTCATGAAGCCCAAGTTCATGATCTGTTACTACTAAAACTTGTTTATCATCTCCTATGCTTTCAAAATATTTTCGTGTACTTTCAATGAATAGATGCCAACCAATTCTTTCTCCCTTTGCTTCTTCTAAAACGTCAAACTGATAGTAACCCACTAAAAATTTAAGATTCAAATTTCCTTGGCATTTCTCAAGAGCATTTTTAAAATAAAACAATTCATAGACAGCTGTTGAGCAACTTTTATTCCCTCTGAATATAGAATCATTTGTATCAATAAAATATATCCTTTCGAAATTCTCAAAAGCAAACCTTTCTTGGTTAAAAGAGGGAGTTTCCCCAGAGCCTATAACTGATAGCTTTTTCTCTCTACTTTCTCCTTTGTAACTTCGAATATGTTTAAAGGGACTATCTTTCAGGTTATCGATACCCGAAAGATCACCAAATTTATCGATAGAATAATTTAATTCAATTTCACCATTTTGATTAGTTTCAGTAATAAACTCTATCCACTCTTCTCTTGGATATTCTTTCTTTTTATTAGACATAGTGTAAAACCTCAAACTGGCGCATAACAGTATATTAATATGCAAATTCCCATCTTTCACGCATGCGAAGTTACCACCTATCACGCAGCACAGAAATTCACACAGCCTTTAATATTCAATTTTATCAACAGCATATCAGTGAATCACCATTTTGACCATGCGCGAAAGATGGTAATGCATTTGCAGAAAGATGGGAATCCACTTAACTGTGTATAATTGGCTCTTCACCGAATGTAGTGGAAACACTTTCAACAAACATTAATGAGCGAGATAATAAGTAAACGTTCATGAATACCTCGCGACCATGCAAGACACGACGCTTTATCAATCCATTCTTGGATTAACTCATCCTTGGGCTGTTTCATCTGTTGAACTCAATGAGTCAACCCAAACCATCACCGTACGCGTTGACTATGACCGAGCTTCATTAACGGCTTGCCCCTCTTGCGGTAAGGCTGTTCGTCGACACGATACTCGGCGGCGGGTTTGGCGACATTTAGATACCTGTCAGTTTGAAACACGTATTGAGGCTGAAGTCCCTCGAGCTGATTGCCCAGAGCATGGAGTGCAAACACTTCAAGTGCCTTGGGCGACAAGTAACAGTCGCTACACAGAGCTGTTTGAGGCTCGCGTTATAGAGATGCTTAAAGTCAGTTCCTTATACGCGGTGAGTAAAACCTATCGGCTTAGCTGGGGAGCCATCGACCGTATTATGGCACGAGCCGTTCAACGCGGTCTGACAGCCAGAACCACCATCAACTACCAAGACCTGTTGGTCGATGAAACGGCATTTAAGAAAGGCCATGACTATGTCACGGTATTATCCAATAGTGATGGTCAGGTGATATCGGTTGAAGACGGTCGAACAGGCATGAGCCTATCTGCTTGCTTTAAGGCATTGCCCCCTGAGTCAACAATGGTTACACGTTCCATATCGATGGACATGAGCAGAGCATATATAAACGCAGCATATGACTACTTCGGTGAGCGGGCTAAGCAAATGATAGCCATAGACCATTTTCATATCGCAAAGGTGCTCACTAAAGCGGTGAATGAAGTGAGAAAAAGCGAACTCATGGCGTTGCCCCAGCATTTAAAAAGAGAGTGCCACCAAACACGGTATGGATGGTTAAAACGAAACAGCCACCTACATGGGACATTGAGAGAAAGAGTGAATGCGCTGGCCAAAATGATGCAAAATACTGGCTTGAGCTGGATATTCAAAGAGCAAGCAAGAGCCATTTGGTATGGCGATGCAGCTAACGCCAAAGCGGCTTGGAATGATTGGTTGGCACTCATAAAGGTCAGTCAAATCAGGCCGATGATGACAGCAGCAGAAACCGTGAAAACGCACTTAAAGGGCATCATCAATGCGATGCGTTATAAGGTATCAAATGGCTTAGCGGAAGCGATAAATGGAAACATTCAGCGCCTAAAAATACGTTCGATGGGTTTTAGAAATAAAGAACGCTTTAAGCGAGCTATTTTATTTCACTTTGGAGGGCTTGATATGACTTTCCACCAAGAACGGTGAAGAGCCATATAATAACAGTATAAAGGTCGACATATGAGCCCAGCATATCTCGCATTTATCGAGGTAAAAATGCGCTTAACACGCTTTAGAGATACAACAACTCGAAGGGATTTAGCATGGATATGGCGCTTTATTTTATTCAAGCAAAACGCCATCCCAAAGACATGCACAACCGAGAGGTTGAGCGCTTTTTAAGCGAGCTCGCTAACCAAAGGGAGCTCGCACCACAAAGTCAGACCCTTGCCTTAAATGCACTGGTATTTTTAAGCCAGTTTATTTGCCAGTCGCCACTGCCGCGGTAAAATGCGCTGCCGCCTTACAGCTCGCTTGACGCCAACGGCTGCTAAACCACGAGCTCCAAAACTTTCGCGGATGTAAGATAAAACCCTGTTGCAAACTTAGCCCTGACTCGATCCCAATATCGCCTCGCACAGCACTATTGGGCAGGCTCAGGACCCAATCTTCACTAACCACTTGCTCGCCAGCTTTCAAGCGCTCAGATACCGCTTTACTATAAACCACCAAGCGGATCGGCTTGGCTTTGGCAATCTCGATCCCCTGACCATCAAAGCCACCCGCAATCACTGGAAATGATGGGATCACGCACACTTCGCCGGGCTCGCCTTTGGCCACATAGATCCCTTTGCCACTGATCCCATGCAAGTACAACAACTGTCCTTCGCTGGCATTTTCAACATAAACCACGCCCTGTGCGCCAGCAGGAATGCTTGGCAAGTCGACTTCTTTCGCCACAATAAAGGGAATATGCGTTAATAAATAAATCAAGCTGATTAGCAACGATAAGTTCACTCCAGCATTCATCAATTTGTGATTCATAAATGGCTCCCTTGTAACGGAAATTGATCAAATGCATGGCGACCCGGTAATCCGGGCTGGGCCAAAAGAAACAATAGCAACAAGGGCCCAACCAGCGGAATCACCATCAATAACAAGTACCATCCCGAACGCCCAGTATCATGTAAACGTCGAACAGTTAGCGCAAGCATCGGGAGAAAACAGCTCAAACTATACACAATATCGACCCAAGCGGGCGTCACTCCAGTGAGCTCCAAAATCAGTACGCTTAGCCCCACCAACAGGTTTACCGCAAAAAACATCCAAAATGCTTCTCTGGAACTTCGCCCACTAAACACCAACGCATATTTCCATGCTTGCCAATACCATTTCATGATTCATTCTCCACAATTAAACGCTAAGCGATACGCAGCAAAGATGCTGCAGAACCACCCGAGAATGCGGTAATTGGGGGAATGAAGCGTCCTAGAACAGGTTCGAGGACGCCCTAAAACGGGTTTAAGGACGCGGGGCGCTTCTCCCCACCGCTGAAGCTAGGTATGCTTGCCTAATGAAAATGACAACTTAGCCTTGAAAGGAAAATGGAATTGTTATGTTGGCTATCCCCTTACCCATGGTGGTATCTCTGTTATTGGTGATGCTGGCGCTGAGCCTGATGGTGCAAAACCCCGAGCAAGCAAAAAATGGTGGCTTATTTTTACTGCTGTGTGCTTTAACCACCGCGGTGGTTGGCTTACGTTGGACAGTTGATGCGACGATTTTGCATTTCCTAGCCCCCATTTTGGCGTCTTTGATCCCGGTTGCCGCCTGGTATTACTTTAGCAAAGCCCATCACGCCAAAGGTTTATCACGATTACATGCCTTGGGCCCAATACTGGTGACCCTCGCCTGGTTTATTCATAGCTGGCTCCCCCTATTAGATATCGCCTTAACCACACTTTACCTGGCTTATGGGCTTGCATTGCTGCGAAGTTCCCTGGCCAAGGATGAACTGCCGGAACAAGTACAATTATCGGCGATTGAATGGGCAAGAAAGTCGGAGCGCATCGCCGGGCTGATGTTGTTATTTTCGGCGATGATCGATACCAGTATTTCATTAGATTTTGTCTGGTACCAAGGACAACATGCTCGCTATATTCTGAGCCTTGGGCACGCATTTTTGTTACCGATGCTGTCGTTGGCGGTGGTTTTTGTGAGCCTGAGTACCCGCGCCAGTGACCAGCAAACTGGTGCCGCAGCGCTTAAGCCCAGCGATTTGCAAAGCGCGGCTAAAGACCAAAACGCGCCTCCCTTAAGCCAGCAACAAGCCCAGCAAATAGTGCAACAGCTCGATCAACTGATGCTAAATAAACAAGCCTTTCTCGACCCCGATTTAACCCTTGATCGCTTATCTCGTAAACTGGGGATCCCGGCGCGAAAAATATCGATTGCAGTAAATCAAATATACGGCCGCAACGTGTCCAAGGTGGTTAACGAATACCGTATCACCCAAGCCAAAAACTTAATGGCGAATAGCCATGACACCCTCACTCAAATTTACCTGAATGCTGGTTTTCAAACTAAATCTAACTTTAATCGTGAATTTAAACGGGTGACTGGCCAAAGCCCCAGTCAGTTTCGAGACTCACTCAATCACGCCAAGCCTTAAACCGCTAGTTTCCAAGTCCCCCGCCAAGCTTAACTTTGGGCACCGTGCTTAACAGTGCTTAACAGTGCTTCGCCATCTGGCCGAGCCCCTGTTAAGCTGGTTTATCCAGCGCAAAGCTAAATTGGCTTCCCTCACCTAAACAAGAATCAACGGTAATGCTGGCGTAATGCAATTGCACAATCCGCTTCGCAATGGCCAGACCCAGGCCACCGTGAGCGCTGCGATCCTGAGTTCGGTTTTCCGCCCGATAATGGGCATCAAAAATATACGGTAGATCATCGGCGGGAATGCCTGAGCCGGTGTCACTCACCACAATATTGAGTTTGTGTGGATCTTGGTGTTGCTGAATGCGCACGCTAATTCGATCGCCGATACTGCAATGACGAATGGCGTTTTCCAGCAGGTTAGTAAATACCCGCTCGATCCGTTGAATATCGGCGTTTACCATTAACGATGGATCTCGAGGCTCTACTTGCATCAGCAGCTGCTTGGCTTGCGCAGCTAAATGTAATTTTTGCATCACATCTTGCGCCAATTCGGCAATCGCCACCGGCTCTTGATTGAGCGTCGCCGATTCGCTGTCCAGATGGGCAAGTTCGAACAACTGCTCCACCAAGGCACTGGTTTTACGGGCACTACTCAGTGCTACCTGAATCAACTTTTCGCCTTCGTCGAAGTTTAAATCGCGATGTTTCAATTGCCAAGTTTCTAGGTAACCCTGCAAGGATGCCAGTGGCGTTCTTAAATCATGCGATACATAAGAGACTAACTCACGGCGCAATTGGTCGGTATCCTTCACCTTTTGATATTGACCTTGAATGGTGGTGGCCATATGACTAAAGGCCGAACCCAGCTTTTGCACCTCGTCGTAGGAGTTATTTTGCCAATGCTCGGCAATGTTGGCGTTTTTCTCTAAACCCACTTGTTGGAATTGATCGATATCTTTGGCGAGGCGACGCAATGGCTTGGTGAGCAGTCCAAAGACCAACACCACCACCAACAAACTAAAGCCCAAAATGAAAAACAAACCAATCAGGCTGAGCTTCATAATATGACTACTTTGTAAAAGCTCAGCCACACTGTCGTAGATCTCGCCACCAATAATGATATATAGGTAAGCTTTTAGCCCGCTTGCATCGCGTATTTCTGCCGCCGAAAATATTTTACTCCGGCTGTTAGAACGAGGATCTTGACCAACAATTGGCACCACATGCCCCCCCTGAATGAAAGCCCGGATCGGGCTTAAGTCAATTTGGGTGCGTTTAATTTTTTGCGGGTCGGCTGAATAAGTCAGCACCTTACCTTGCGGATCCAGAATATAAAATTCGAAACTTGGCCCCAGGATCATCATCGAATGAAAAGCTGCCTCAATCGCCTTGGGATCGAGCTGACCATCTTGAAACAACTGTTGATCGTTCACCAGGTATTCAGCCAACTTTAGGTGTAACTTCTGCTCGATTTCATTTTGATACTGTTGTGAGCTTTGATGGGCCAAGCCAAGCAGTAAGATCCCCGCCAGTATAAAACAAGCCACAACCGCCAACACTAATTTGCTATAGAAAGAGCTAAGCAAGCTAAACATCATTAAATTTATACCCCACGCCCCATACGGTGAGAACATACTGAGGATGAGAGGGATCGCTTTCCAACTTCGTGCGTAAGCGATTGATGTGCGAATTCACCGTGTGCTCATAGCCGCTGTGTTGATAACCCCACACTTCATCTAATAATTGAGTGCGGCTAAACACTAAACCCGGCGATTTAGCCAGATAATAAAGCAAGTCAAACTCGGTGGAAGTAAGCTCCACCACTTGCTGAGCCACCGAGACCTGACGCCGCGCCACGTCGATGCTTAAGTCTTGGCGCTGCATTAACTGCGGTTCGGGGTGATTCTGAGATTGCTGCAACAGGTCAACTCGGCGCAGCATCGCCTTCACCCGCGCTTGTAACTCACGCACACTAAAAGGTTTGGTGAGATAGTCATCGGCCCCCATTTCTAAACCCACCACCCGATCGGCTTCAGAATCCCGTGCGGTTAACATTAATATCGGGGTATTAATCTGTCGAGCCCGTAATTGCTGACAAATATCCAGGCCATTCATCCCCGGCAACATCAGATCCAATACAATTAAATCGAAGGCTTGTTGGCTGGCCTGGATAAAACCTTGGCCCCCATGATCACAACTTTCCACCTGATACAGCAGGTCACCGAGGTTCATAACGATTAAATTATTGATATCGTGGTCATCTTCAATCACCAAGATCCGTGCTGACATAAATGCTCCATAGCAGCTTAAATAGGTACGTCCGCAACTTTGCGGACGTCCCCATGGGGTGCTTAATCGATACGAGTGATCACCACCCGACCGACCTGATTCGATAAACGATGTTGGGGCATTAATACCGATGCAGCATCGTCTGCTTGAGTCACTAGACCGGGATGACGGGAAACTTTATTCATCACATCGTCACGAATTGCCGAAAATCCCTCACCGCCGTCGGCTGGACCGGGAATGGTGCCAGCCGCTTCGCTATTGGCTTCGGTGCCAGCATCATAGGCGGGCAAAGGATAAGTCAGGGTTTCACCCACCATCACCTTGGAGAGATCCAAAGCATTCAATCCGCTAAAGGCATCATTGCTGTTCACCAACATACTTGCCAATGACAAACGCATATCGTGGCGCGCCGCTGCAGTAATCATCAAACTATCTGTGTCGCCGGGGCCAACCGCCCCAGCGCCAAGCATGGCCACATCCTTGCCATTAAACATCGCGACTAAAGCACTTGCATCGCCGCCTTCAGCCAAGTTTTCTAAAGCCAAACTTGCCGGTGCACCAATGCTCCACAGCTGTATCGCGCTATCGTGGATCGCTAACATAACCGGCGATAAAGCCTGCGCTGCGGTATCATTGTATATGGTAACTTGATAACTTTGCATCGCAGCGCTGCTGCTTACATCGTCAGTGCCGCAGGCGCTTAAGCCTGCTGCCAGCAGCCCGATGGTCAAGGCTCGCTGAGTAAATTTTAAGATAGCCATCATTGCTCCTTACTTCACGGTAACCTGTACTTTAGCTACTGGGTTTAACCAGCGATGAATACGGCTATCTACATCACTGATGCCGCCGCTGGCATCACTATCGCCCACATTACCGGGGTGAATATGAATATTGCTGTTGCTAGAAACAGTCGTCACGCCGCTAGCCCCCGTTCCGCCATGCATTCCCGGATCGGCCGGAATTCCCGGAGTCCCCGGTGTGCCGCCGCCATTAATGATTTCATCGTTAGCTTCGGTTCCCGCATCATAAGCGTTCATATAAAAGGTATAGGTTCCCGCTTCGCTGGGAATTTGCCAGCTGTCGATGCCAACAAAACCATCATTGGTCGGCAACATCATCGCCACAATGCTCAACTGAGTATTGGCACCTGTATCCATATCGCTCAGCATGGCTTGGCTAGTTGGCGCTAATAAACCGCTGGCCGGATTTTGCACCGATACCGCAGCAATACCATCGGCAATGCTAACTAAGCCGGAAATATCTCCGCCTTCGGCCATCGCTTGCAGTGCACTTGAAGCCGCTTGACCCACCTCAAACAGATGGCTATCGGCAGCGTGTGCGGTCACGAGTAATGGGGTGAAGTAAATGCCTTGTGTTAGGTTAGTAATTTTTACATCGAGCATTGCGGCGTGGCTTAAGCTGCTTACCGCAAGCAGTGGCAGTGCCAATAAAGATGACTTGAGATCCATGATTCGCTCCTTTTGTGGTCCTAAATTAACAGTCGCACTCAGCTTAAACAGCAGCTATCCCAAGCAACTCACGAACTTATCACGTTTTTATCACATGCCATAAAGTCCTTATTTAACAATCAATTAAAGATAAAAATAATTGACACACCTCACTTAAAACCTACCCTCTGCCCAATATTAGTCACGCTCAACGCTTCATTAGGCGTTTCGTCAATCGCTTGATGCGCCAACAGAGCTGCACCGAAGTGCAACATTTGCCCTCAAAATGTGCAATTCGTCATACAAACCAAGCTAAAAATCTCCGCGAGCGACTGTTCCCGCCTCATCAACACCGAATTAAGCCCTTGTAATCTATTACGAATTAAAATTTTAAATGGATATTTTGTTGACTGGCTCAGTTGTTGCAAAACCAAACCCACAAGATTCAATCGTTTCAACTTTATTTCAATACACTCGCAAAGGAAGCACTATGTTTAAAATTAAATCTCTACTCGCTGGCGCCGCAATTGCGCTTAGCATGTTCAGCTCAACTTTGGTTCAAGCCAACCAGCTTGACACTTTAACCCAGCGCGGCGTACTAAAAGTGGCGGTTCCACAAGATTTTCCGCCATTTGGCTCGGTAGGTAGTGACCTGCAACCTCAGGGCTATGATATCGATATGGCCAGTTATCTTGCGAAAGAACTGGGGGTGAAATTAGAGCTTGTGCCCGTCACCAGCGCGAACCGCATTCCTTACTTACAAACGCGTAAAGTCGATTTGGTTATTTCGAGTCTGGGTAAAAACCCAGAACGCCAAAAAGCCATCGACTTTAGTGATGCTTATGCGCCATTTTTCTTGGGTGTATTTGGTAGCGAAGACGTGAAAGTGACCAGCGCCGCTGATCTCGCTGGAAAAACCATTGGGGTAACCCGAGGTGCAGTAGAGGATATTGAACTAAGCAAGTTAGTCGATAGCTCGACCACCATTAAGCGCTTTGAAGATAATAACACCACCTTATCGGCCTACTTATCCGGTCAAGTCGAGCTAATCGCTACCGGTAACCTAGTGGCTACCGAAATTGCCAAACGCGTCCCAGATCGTAAACCGATGACCAAATTCATGCTGAAGAATTCGCCTTGTTATGTGGGTGTAATGAAGGGTGAAGACGCCTTAGTTGCCAAGGTGAACAGCCTGATAGCCAAAGCTAAAAGCCAAGGTGAACTAGAAAAACTATCACTAACTTGGTTTAAAACCTCCCTTCCTGCAGGCCTTTAAATCGGAGAGACTAATGAGCTACCAGCTGGATTTTGCGGGCCTAGTGCCCTATTTACCGGAGTTAAGCAAAGGTTTACTCACCACCGCCGAGCTCACCTTATATTCCACTGTTGCCGGTATTTTACTTGGCACCGCTGGGGCTGCTGGCCGTGTGAGTCAGAAACCTTGGCTGCGGTGGCTCATTAGCAGCTACGTTGAAGTAATTCGTAATACTCCATTTATTGTGCAGTTGTTTTTTATTTTCTTTGGTTTGCCCGCACTGGGTTTTAAGCTAAGTGCTTGGCAAGCGGGTTGTTTAGCGATGGTGATCAACCTGGGTGCCTACCTGACCGAAATTATTCGAGCAGGCATAGAAGCCACTCCCAAAGGTCAGTGGGAAGCTGGTAAAACGCTCGGGCTAAGCCATTGGCAAATTTTTAGCCGAGTCGTCTTACCTACGGCTTTTCAACGGATTTATCCGGCGCTGGTCAGCCAATGCATTATTGTGATGTTGGGATCGGCTGTGGTGTCGCAAATCTCGGTTGAAGAACTCACTTTTTCCGCCAACTTTATTCAGTCTCGAAACTTTTTAAGCTTCGAATCGTATTTGGTCACCGCACTGATCTATTTGCTGCTAGCTATTGCAATGCGTCAGTTATTCGAACTCGGTGCTCGACGCATGTTCAAAAATCCAAGCTTATAGGAAGCCCAATAATGACGCAATTTACCGATTGGGACATTTTACGTAACTTATTATTGGCAGCACGCTGGACCCTTTTATTATCGCTAATAGCCTTTGCCAGCGGTGGTTTAGTGGCCCTGCTGCTTACCTTTATGCGGGTCAGCCGTAACCCAGTATTGGGGGCAATTGTAAGAGGCTACGTAGAACTCTTTCAAGGGACGCCTCTGCTGATGCAGTTATTCCTGATCTTTTTTGGTTTGTCCCTAGTCGGAGTCGATGTGAACGCTTGGACGGCGGCCATTATTGGCTTAACCCTGTTTACCAGCGCCTTTTTATGCGAAATATGGCGTGGTTGTATTGAGTCGCTCAACAAAGGTCAGTGGGAAGCGGCTCGCACTCTGGGTTTAAGCTTCTTACAAACCATGCGCTATATTATTCTACCGCAAGCGCTCAAAGTGGCCGTGGCGCCAACCGTTGGCTTCTCGGTACAAGTGGTTAAGGGCACCGCCCTCACTTCCATTATCGGCTTTGTTGAACTGACCAAAGCAGGCACCATGCTGAACAATGCCACCTTTCAACCCTTTAAGGTATTTGCCTTAGTCGCCGCCCTATATTTCCTACTGTGTTTTCCACTGTCGCTGTACAGCAAGTATCTGGAGAAAAAACTCAATGTCGCTGGTTAGTATTGAAAAAATTCATAAATATTACGGTCAACACCACGTTTTAAAAGGCGTCGACTTAAAAGTGAAGGCCGGAGAGGTCATTTCGATCATCGGTCGTAGTGGCTCTGGTAAAAGCACACTATTGCGCTGTATTAATGGCTTGGAGCCTTTTCAAGGTGGCGCTATTATTGTCGACAAACAAGCCGTGAGCGATGATGAAAGACAGCTGCGTTTACTGAGTCGTAGTGTGGGCATGGTGTTCCAAAACTTTAATTTATTCCCCCATATGACTACCGGGGAAAACATCATGTTAGCGCCGAAATTGGTATTAAAGAAAAGTGAGGCCGAATGCCGCGCCCTGGCCGAGTCGGTATTAGCCAAAGTTGGCCTGGCCGATAAGTTTGACCAATACCCCACCAGCATGTCGGGTGGTCAGCAACAACGTGTGGCAATTGCCCGCTCGCTGGCAATGTCGCCCAAGGTGCTGTTGTGTGACGAGATCACCTCAGCGCTTGACCCGGAGCTGGTCGGAGAAGTTCTCAAAGTGCTGGAGCAGCTCGCCGCCGAGGGCATGACCCTTATTTTGGTGACCCACGAAATGAACTTTGCCCGTGATGTGGGTGATAGAGTGGTATTTATGCACCAAGGCAAAGTATGGGAAACAGGCGAGAGTAAGGCCGTTTTTGCCAATCCTCAGACCAGCGAATTACAAAGCTTTATTTCGGCGGTGCTGTAATCGCATCAAGCCATAGCGAAACCAAGGAGTGAGTGGCCAATGAGTAAATCGGTTTGTCCGTTTAATCAACGAATTGTAGAGCATTACCAACAGCTATCTGGCACCGCCCGAGTGGTGGCCGATTACCTACAGCACCACCCAGACAAGGTTCTCATTTTATCCACCGCAGAAATTGCTCAGGCCTGTAAAGTTTCAAAAGCCAGCGTTAGTCGATTTTTTCGCCAGCTCGGTTATCAAGACCATCAGCAAGTTTGCGATGAACTGCGCCAGCAGCGCGAATGGGGCCAACCGCTGCTCACCAATCAGCCGGGCAGCCATGGCGATAAAGAGGATATTCAGAGCATCAATCAGCTCTATCAACAACTAGAGCCTCTCGATTTCCATTTACTAGTCGAACAAATTAGTCACGCCAAAGCGATCACCATTATTGGCTACCGCAATAGCTACCCTTTAGCGATGCACCTGCGCGAACAACTCACCCAATGTCGGCCAAACGTGAATTTGCTGCCGCTGCCAGGGCAAAGTATTGGTGAAGATCTCAGCCAGCTTAGGGCTGATGACTTAGTCATCGTGATTGGGATCCGCCGTCGCCCCAAATTGTTCTCCGCGCTAATTGAGCAAATTAGTCACTGTAATAGTGTGCTGATCACTGACCAATCGGGACAACGCTATGCCAAAGACGTAAAACACCTATTAGTTTGTCCGATGAGCAACCATACAGCACTCGACAGTTATGCGGCACCGATGAGTTTATTGGCACACTTAAGTAATAAAATTTACGACTATTTGGGCACTGCTGCGCAGCAACGTAGTGCCGCAATCAGCAAGCAATATCAGTTGCTGGATGAACTAGAGCATTATAACTAAGGCAAGTTTTACTCAATCTAGACATCAGGCCTATGCGCCGATGTCATATTAGTGATCAAACTTGGAACTGCTTAACATCGACCATGAAACGATTGCCTCTAGTTATGCTAAATTAGATGCATTTGACTCAAATCTTGAGTCTGTGAACACAACATACAAGAACAATAAGGACAATCATGAGCCAAGTAATCACCGCCAGCGCTAACACCGATGCGCCAGAGTTTAGCCGTCAATTTATCAACTTAGCCGATCACCGCCTCGGCAGCACTGTGGTTGCAGTCAGTGATGACTTTTTTGCCAAAGCCGACCGCATGCTTAATCACCTACCAGCGGTTTTTTATCCTGATAAGTATGACGATAACGGTAAATGGATGGATGGTTGGGAAAGCCGTCGTCGCCGCGATGCGGGCCATGATTGGAGCATTGTAAAACTGGGCGTAAAAGGTATCGTGAAAGGTGTACAAGTAGATACCCATTTTTTCACCGGCAACTTTGCCCCCGCCGTAAGTTTGGAAGTTTGTCATAGCGATCAGGAACAGCCCGACAGCGAAACCCAATGGCAAGCCCTGCTCCCTGCCAGCGCTCTCGCAGGCGACAGTAGCCAGTTTTTTGAAGTGAGCACAGCTCAGGCGGTGACCCATATACGAGTAAATATTTTTCCCGATGGCGGGATTGCTCGCTTAAGAGTATTTGGCCTGCCACAAGCCGATATTCAAAGTGACGAGAAAATCGATTTGGTCGCCTTAGTCAATGGTGGCCGGGTGGTTGGCTTTAACGATGCCCACTACGGTACTCCCAGTAATTTGCTGGCACCAGGCAAAGGCGTCAACATGGGAGATGGCTGGGAAACCCGCCGTCGCCGTGAACCCGGTAACGACTGGTGTATTATCGCCTTGGGTCAAGCAGGCAGCGTTGAAGAAATTGAAATCGCCACCACCCACTTTAAAGGTAACTTCCCCGATAAGTTATCGATTCAAGCGGCGCACATTAGTGACCCGAACGATTTAAGCCTCATTAGCCAGAGTATGTTTTGGCCGGAACTATTGGCAGCTCAGCCACTCAGCGCTGATCATGATCACCACTTCAGCCAAGTAAATCCACTGGGTCCGATCACCCATATTCGAGTTAACATCTATCCCGATGGTGGGATCAGTCGCGTCAGATTGTGGGGTAAGGCATAGGAAGTCATATGGTAAATCACATAGATTTATATCTGGAGCCTCTCAGCCAAAGCGCATTTAGCACCTTTGGCGAGGTGATACAAACCGATGGCAGCGAGCATTTCAGCATCAATGCTGGCAGCACCGAGCGCTATCACAACTTAGCCGACCTACAATGCAGTGGTCGCCACAGTAAAATGATCGCCTCAATCTTTCGAGGGCAAGCCTTTGGCTTGCCTTTAAGTATCAAGATGATGGAGCACCATCCTTACGGGAGTCAGTTATTTATGCCCCTGCAACAACGCCCCTATGTGGTGGTAGTTGCCCCCGCAGGCGAGCTAAAAGAAGGGCAAATCAAAGCCTTTTTGGCACAGGGTAATCAAGGGGTGAATTATCACAGCGGTGTATGGCACCATCCGCTGATTAGCCTTGAACAAGTTAGTGACTTTTTAGTGATTGACCGCAGTGGTGAAGAAGCTAATTGTGTCGAACAAAACTTAAGCCAATCCATCAGGCTATTGTTTTCTGAGTAAGCGCTTTGAATTCGGGCGGCAGCGTATCACGGCTGCGCCCGAGTGCAAGCCAACCACTTAAGCGCTAAGGCTGCAAGCACAGACTAACTCATCACGTATTCGCTGTAATAAGTAGCTTTCGCGCTCAATCGACATGCCTGCTTTGGGGTTATTAGCCAGCGTATCCAGATTATGGGCAATGGCTTGTTCGATGTTCACCCAACGCGGCTGCATCCCGTTGTTCACTTCATAATCTTCTAATGATGTTTTGCCAAGCTTTGGATCAATATTACAGGTGTAGCAATAAGAGCGCATATGCAAGTAGTCGGCGTCCTCTTTATACCAAGGACGATACTCTTCGTAGCAACCAAAAGCGGCAATATCGCGAATGTTTTGCGCGCCAGTTTCTTCGCTCAACTCTCGCACTAAAGCGGCAGTCAATGTTTCATCAGGATTGACCCCACCGCCAGGTAAGCTGTAGTCATGATAACGCTCGGTATACATTAGCAAAATATCATCGCCGCTTAATACAATCGCACGCGCCGCTAAACGCTCGAGGCTACGCCCTCCAAGACTGGCAATTTGAGGATGAACGGTAGATTGAAGAAGACGCATCGAAACAGCAAACCAGCAAACTAAAAATGAGGCGGCAAAATTACCAAACAAAATCGCTGTCCGCAAGCTGCAAGCGCTGCTCAACTCGCAGAGACCATGTGCATTAAGGCTGGTAAATATACTGCTGATAGCTAGGGTCGATGCCCTCGATATAGGGATTATCTAGTCGGAATATTTTACGATGTCTAAGATCCACAAAATCGAGACTTTCGCCATAGTATTTTTTCCATAACGCCATTAGAGAGCCATCGTAATAGGCCTTAAGCAAGCCTTGTTTAATTCGATTAGCCGCATCAGCATTTGCTTTATTGGTGAAAAAAAATCGAGGCAAAGGATAATAAAGCGCAATATGTTTATCGTATAGCAGCCCTTCAATGTTTTGGTGTGCTTGATACTCAGCTAAGAGCTCGTTACTACCCCGAGAAAATAAATCAAAGCGCCCTTTGGCGACCATTTTAAATAGCGCTTGATAAGTACCACCAAGCACTACCTTAAAATTATGATATTTTAAGATTTCACTATCAAGCCACCCAGCCCCCTGCCCAATCGTAAACTCTTTTAATTGCTCAATATTATCCACAGCCTGAAGCGCTTGCTGAGATTGAGCAGAAACAAAAAATACACGATAACCCACAATGCCCAAATCAACGGGGAAATCTGCATAACTATATTGCTTAAGATTTTCAGTTGAGACCGACAACTTAGTAAAAAAATTACTAAACAAATTCCCCTCAACGGACTTCAAGGCTCGACTAGAATTCATTCGAGGCACGAGATCTAGTTTATAGCTGCCATGAGAACTCACCGTTTTCTCTAAAGCAAGTCGAAACAAGGCGATACTATATTCACTACGCGTATCATTCACATGCTCTTTCCCCCGATAAGTAAAGGTTGTGAGCGCAAAAGAAGGTAATGATAATATCAGTAAACAAAGGCCAACTAGGCCATTGCGCAAAAAATAGCCCACGCATACTCCTCAATACATATTAACTATGCTTAAGTGTAATGTTTCACTCAGCGTTATCTTTTATCTCTATCGCAAGTTATAAAATTTCTGGGAGCAATAAATTGTATAAATCAATTAGGGTTGATAAATATACTGTTGATAACTGTTATCAATCCCTTGTAAAAATGGATTTTCAATCTGAAAAATCTTTCTATTCTTCAATTCGACCAAGCGAATACTGTCTGCATAATACTGGTTCCAAAGCTTCATCAAAGAGCCATCATCATAAGCCATTAATAATCCTTGTTTGATTCTTTGAGTCGCTTCAACATTCGAATGATGGCTAAAGAAAAACCTTGGCAAGGGGTAATATAGGGCAAGCCGTTTATCAATCAATAAATCGCCTATCGACTGGTGTACCTGATACTCTGCATAGATCTCATTACTACCGCGAGAAAATAGATCGAAACGACCTTTAGCAACCATCTTAAATAAACTCTCATAGGGACTGCCCAGAATCACGCGAAAACCATTGTGTTTAAGAATTTCGCTATCCAGCCAACCAATACCTTGCCCAATCGTAAAAGATTTAAGCTGCTCTATATTTTCGACTTCATCCAATTTATCTTTTGCTTGCGGCGAAACAAAAAATATCCGATAGCCAACAACTCCTAAGTCCACAGGAAAGTCGACATAACTAAGTTGCTCTAAACGCTTCTTTGAGACCGACTGCTTGGTAAAAAAATTAGGCCAAGTATTCGCTAATGCAGCTTTTAATCCTCGGGATGTATTCATGTTAGGAATAATATTTAACTGATATTCACCATGTGTCGAGACGGTTTTATCTAGTGCCAGACGAAACAGTGCAATATCGTACTCTGCGCGAATATCATTGGGGCTTTCCTTCCCACGGCAGGTGTAAATGGTGGTCGCTAAGCTAGAAAATGATAAGCCAACAAAGTACAGCGTAAGCACCACATACATAAGTAAAGATTTCACAGCGCCTCCTAGTGCCAGTGAAGCCATTCGCTTATTTGAGTATAAGTCAAAAATACAGATATTATTTTTGCCATATTCTCGCCTGATCGCGGTTCAAACAAAATCGCGCCAGGGCTAAGCTCTAGTGCGCTTTGACGGTCCATTTTTAATCTCGACCCGCACCTTGCCAATCAAAGTGAGAAGCAAATATGGCGCGCCTTTCTTACCGAAGAAAAAGAGTTTTTAACCGCCTCGCCGCTCGTTCCTTTAAGCTTAGCCAGGTTTAGTCGGTAACTGACACATTGGAACGCTTCGCAACCCTCTTCACTAGATGGGTAGCAAAATGCTACTGAATGATATCAAGAAGGCCTCAGCAGCTATCAACCGCAAAGCTGTCACTGAAATAAAACCTTACAAACTCATCAATTCATCACACCACATTACAAATGAATGTATCAGTAAAGTTTACAAAAAGTAACTCTATTATCAACAGAAATACCTAAGCGAATGATATTAAATGCATTACTACTTAGAGCGTTTTTACTTAAGAACTTGAAAATAATAAGACAGTAACGGAACTCTTCTTTGAGCATATTAAAAGAAATTAACAAGTGAATAAGAAAATTCTGGCCTTGACCGCTATTACAACGATTGTTATCCAAGCGAGTATGTTGACCAGTTTTGGCGGAGACGCTAGTTATGGCGAGCTTGCCATGCCTGCAGCGATGATAGCTCGTCTAATCGGCTCGACCTTCCCTTCGAGGTTAACTATTTTGGAAATCATGACCAAAGCTTCTTCGTTAATCATAATGGTAAGCTCACCTTCGAAAGCTCACTCAAAGGTTGTACGCCGCAACCCCTTCCGCTTGCGAACCAAGCGATGATTAGGCCATTTGGGGCCGACATAGACACACGTTGTGGCGATTGCGGGTCGGTCTATGTTGGTGGCCCATCCGATGGGTTGTGGCCGTGACCAGGGATAATGTTGGCTACGATGAAAATAATGACAATAAAACCAATAGTTTCCAAGCAGTGCTGATCGACCGATCTGATAAGGGTACAGGCAACTTTAATGTTGAATTTCGCTACGATCACCTAGACTGGACCACTGGTGATGCCTCTGATGGTAGCGGTGATTTTGGTGGAGCACCAGCGCAAGCAGGCGACGATGCAGGAGATGGCAAAAACTACTTTGCCTTATCGAGCTCATTCAGTGCCGAAATTGGTAATTTGGCCACCACTTCCAATACCGATGAAGACAGAGTGTGGCGCTTTGCGATTCGCGAGGGCGCGCTACCCGGAGCCACTCCCGAGAACCCAATTATGCCAGTGGTGGTTAACGGTGGTTGGTCATTTGACTTTAATGTTGGCGTCAATGAACCGATTTTTATCGATCCAGATGTGGCGGTCGGTCATGACTATATTGTTGACCAAGGCCCTAATATGATGCAACGCTCTGGCCTTCTTAAAAGTTTAGCGAGGCCAGAAGTCTTCGATTTTAGCGCTGTCATCTAAATACCTAGTGCCGAGAGATTCATCTTGCACTAAATCATATTTTAGAAGTGACCCCCTCCGCCGACCTCAGAGGTTTCAGCGGAGTTCCACAGACAAACCCGCCAAAATTCACTTTGCAGGTAACACTTGTCGGCTGACCAACTCGGCTCGGGATTGTGCATCCTGCTTTTCCTTACTGAATGATCACGCCTCAATTGTCGATACCATAAACCTACAAACCAAGCTCACTTAGCCCGAGATGCTCGTCTGGTCGACGCCCTAAGGGCCAGTGAAACTTTCGTTCCGTTTCATCAATGGCCAAATCATTAATACTGGCAATACGAAGTTGCATCAAACCATGCTCATCAAACTCCCAGTTCTCATTCCCGTAAGCCCGGTACCATTGGCCATCGGCTGCACACCATTCATAAGCAAAACGCACCGCAATTCGATGATCGCTATACGCCCATAGTTCTTTAATCAAACGATATTGCTGTTCTTTCTCCCACTTGCGCTGCAAAAATGCTTCTATCTGTCCTCGGCCCGTCACAAACTCAGCACGATTACGCCATTGACAATCTTTAGTATAAGCCGAGGCCACCTTCACCGGATCTTGAGAATTCCAGCCATCTTCAGCCACCCGAACCTTTTGTGCTGCGCTCTGCGCGTCAAATGGTGGTAGTGGTAAACGTTGTTCAGTGCTCATTGTCATCCTTCAATATTAGAGATTCATTAGAGTAAAAAATAAATAGCCTGTTGGTGATTTTTCCCTTAGCAAAATTTAAGGCCACGCTTTGATAAGACAAGATCAAGAATAACAACATCAAGCGAACTCGATGGACCTTCTCTGGCAATTCAAAGTCGTACAATTTCAACATGCTTATTTCCCTTGCTGCACCTTTAAGTGCCAGCCGAAGTATACAGACCTGTCTACTTCACGAGCAGTCTAGGAGACAAATCTGTCTACGTCAACTAAATTTTCACGCCACCTAAATGAAAAGAGGAGCCCAAAATCAACTTGTCGAAATGAGAGACAGAACGGTATACTAAAGAAAAACAGGACTTACGATGGCGAGCAGCAAACGAGACCAGCTTATCGATACCGCACAACGACTATTTTACCAACATGGCTTTCGTGCCACTGGTATCGATGCGGTATTAGCTGAGTCGGGGGTCGCAAAAAAAACGCTATACAATCATTTTAAATCTAAAGAAGAGCTAATCATTGCCACCTTAACAAGGCGTGACCAGCAATTTATGGATTTACTACAAGCAGAAGTGAAACGCTTAACGAGCAAGCAAGATTTTGCTCCACAGTTGGCCCCTATCATGGCCTTTTTTGATGGTTTAAATCACTGGATTAATTCTGATAGTTTTTTTGGCTGCATGTTTATTAATGCCTCAGCTGAATATCCACGTCACAATGACCCGGTCCACATCACCTGCGCCACTCACAAAGAACAAGTTATAAACTTCATTGAAGATCTACTCAGCGATTTACAACTCAATCACTCAGCAGCCATCGCTCGCCAGCTCTCAATCCTTGTGGATGGGGCGATTGTTGGTGCGCACACTACTGGTGATTATCATTCGCCACTCGATGCCAAAGCCATTGCTCAAGTGATACTCACTGCTCACCTCCAGTTGGCATAAAAATGCACCTATCACAACACCGACCTGCAAGCCATTTAAAACAACAACCATAGCATTCGATAGCGCAGCGGATAAAATAACAAATCGCTTATTTATTCTATTAACTATTTGATAAAGTGGCTAAAAATACTTATTTAAACAAGTGTAATCATTTTTATCACGACTAATTGACAACAAGGTTATTTACTTCCGTTCAAACATTGTTAAAACTAGCTATAATTTACTTCATTAATACTAATTTGAGCTAAATTCAAAGGAATATGATGGTTGTCGATGATGTTTTATTTCAAAAAGTTAAAGACTTTAGCCCACAGCCTTGGTCAATTGACATCGATAACCAACGATTAAACTGCTCTCGTCAACTCATGAGCGCTCTGGGTTACCCAAAGCAAAACATGCTCACTTTATCCCAACTTTATGCCGCCTTTGAAACTCAACAGTTACAGCTATTAAAACAACATATCTCTGAAGTTCGAGAAACCGGGATTGGGCTGAGCCAAACCACCGTCATCAATACATATAAACATCGTTATATCGCCGAAATAATGATTTGCGACATGCCCAAAAACGGAAATATGGTGAAAGGAACCATTCAATTTACGCAATATTTTCTAACCAAACAGCAAGAACTTGAGTTTCTTAAAAAACTATTTTCTAAGTCTAGCGAAGCATTCATGATTGCCGATGCAAACCATAGTATCTTGATTGTGAACCAAGCGTTTTGTGATGTTACTGGCTACGCCGAACATGAGCTGCTTGGCAAGCCAGCATCGATACTCAAAAGTGGTCGCTACACATTCTCCTTTTATGAAAAGTTATGGCAATACGTCGATGAACATAAAATATGGTTTGGTGAACGATTAGCTAAAACCAAACAAGGAGAAATTTTTGCTCATGAGGGCAGAATACAACGCATCGACTTAGAAGACTCTTCCCATGTATATGTTTCGGCGAGCCACAAACTCGATGTATCAACACATATGTGGCAACACGATAATCTCGAAGAAGTCTCTAAGGTTCATATTCCCGATAAACAATCCTTTATTAGCCTACTAGACGAAAGCTTTAAACAGCTGAGTCATGACATGACCATCATTTGCATTACTTTCGACCTTCAAATGCTACAAACACTCAGTAAACTCACACAACACTGGTTGATATCTCAACGCTTTGCTCGCTTAACCTTTACTGGTCACTTAGGCTTAGTCAACGAAAGTATGTATGCAGCCTATTTTGTTGTAAGCAAGCAAGTCGAGCCGATTGACCAAACCCTAAAAAAAGTCATATTCGTCTTAGAAGGCAATGATGAAAGCAATAACATGGGTTTATCAGCCAACATTACCGCTGGAGTATCAGTACTCTATATCGATGCCAAAAGTCCAACTCAGTTACTCAGTCACTCGGTCCAAGCCTTAATCGCCAACAGCCGTCTGGCAAAGTCCTCACTGTATTATTTTGACCGACGCCTAACCAAACGTTTTGATCGGAAAAATACTTTAGCCACCTTGTTAAAGCAGGCCTTAGCAAAAAAAAATATTGCGGTTTACTATCAACCCATTGTCGATATATCTGAGCTTAAAATAGTCAAGTTTGAAGCTTTATTCCGGGCACAATTAGAAACAGACATAAACTATTCCACCCAAGAACTTATCGAAATTGCCGAAGAATTTAATTGGATAGACAAAATTGATGACTTAGTCACAACACAAGCCTTAAAAGTTTTGCCCTTGCTACAAAAACACTACGCGAACGACCAAATAGGCTTGTCGATCAATCGTTCGGTCAATAATGATCGCATTGCTCACTGCTGCTTAGAAGATACGCTTAAGATCTTAGAACAAAGTAAAGTTGATTTAAACCTAGTCACCCTCGAACTCACTGAATCCGCATATTTCGAAGATTCAAACTATCATGCTAAATGGATTAATAAACTAAAAGCTCATGGCGTTTCTATCGCTCTCGATGATTTTGGTACCGGCTTTTCTTCTCTCTCTTATTTACGTCAGCTTCCAGTAAGCATTGTAAAAATAGACCGTTCCTTTGTGTCTGGCCTTACCAAGCAATCCAATGAATATGAAATGATTAATATGTTGTGTAGGCTAACACATAAAATTGGCGGAAAAATTATTGCTGAAGGCGCTGAAACCGAACAAGAGCTTCACCTATTATCCAGCCTAGGGGTTGATATGATCCAAGGTTATATATTTGATAAACCAAAGAGCTTACAGGACATACTCAGTACCCCAACTCATGGAACTTTCCTACAATTTCAGACGCTACTGTCTCGCGCTAATGCTGAGAATGCACAGGCAATCATGCGGCGTGACTTTCCCAAAATATCCACCGATGACAAACTAAAAAAAGCACTCGAGTCATTTACCAAACACAAGGCAAAGCAGCTCATCGTTATCGAACATAGTCAGTGTCGAGGGATATTACATATCTGTGATGTGAATGCTGCAATTAGCCCTTACCTCAATACCAAAGGAGAGCAACATAGAGACTTAGTCACGCTCAATAAAAGAGTTCATCAAGTGATGAGTAAAAACTTTTTAGAAGTTTCGATGGATACCCCAGTTAAACATTTCTATCCTAAACTCATCGAGGATCCTGATATGGTGGTGGTGGTGGTCGGCTCTAGCGGTGTTTGCGTTGGCGTAATTGCACTTAAAGATATATTAAGCCAACAAAGTGAAATACTTACATGCATCTAGACTTCAGACCTTATTCAAGTATTGGCGTCCACTTTCATACAAATTAACGGATCAATCATCGATTCAATTGAATGGTTATTTTGCCGACAAAGCATCCCCTGCGCAAAACCATATCATTCAACATAGAGTTCAGACCTTCAAACAAGCAACTCACCAAACAATAGTTCTTCTTGATAAATAAGTGCTAGAAACCCGAACCTGTATTCTATACTCATGTAATGAAAACAGGATTGAAAATACCTCTAACCATTTTGCTGGTAAGTCTTTTACTCCCTATCGGGCAAGCCTACCCAGAGACAATAATTCAAGTAGGGACGTTCAACCTCGACCTCGATAATAATCAGGAAGAGCCTCATCTACTTCATCTTAAGCAAGCCGCTAAGGCCTTAAACGTACAACTAGAACTAATACAACTCCCCGATGCGCGCTCGCATCATCTGGCAGAAGAAGGTCAATTAGGAGGAGAAGCATTTCCCTACGACCTGCCGAACCGCCAAGCGAGCAGCATGATGAAAGTAAATGTGCCCATCGAAAAAACAGAGCTTTGGGTATGGGTTCACAAAAGTAACTCATGCCTTAGCGATCATCGTCGACTCAACCAACTGAAACCCGTTGGAGTCAATGGGATCCCCTACTTTGAACTATTTTATCAGCTTTCCAATGTTGGTCATGCAAAAGTACAACATGCAGAGTCAATGCTAGAAATGTTGAACCGTCAACGAGCTGACTACTTTCCAGCATCGAAAAAAGCAGTCGCTTACTTGTTTAACCAAGTTCAACGCACCGATCTTAAAGCTTGTTTTGAACATCCCTATATAGAAATTCAAAGCTACTTCTATTTAAATAAACAATACCAACATCTCATTGAACCATTTGAGCAGCAACTACGAAAAGCCATTCAGCAACATACCGATGATGACACGTTGAAATAACGCCTCCGACCAAGAAGTCAACTTGATTTAAGCGAACTAAACGAGCATTGAGATAGAAAAAACTTAATCATGAGACACGAGTAGCCGCCTAGCCTAGTTAACTAATTTTCTAAAGTTAGTAGTGCCGCAATTCAACTGCTGCTACTGTTATGCCTCAATGATGCAAAACCACAGCAGGAGGATAGGTTTGAGTCGCTCTTCTTTCCAACAATTTCACTGGCATTCGAAACAATTTGCCTTAGCCAGTAATGACATTCATGCTTTTTACCACTTACTCGCCGAACAGATGCAGGGTTTAGCCTTGACCAAAAAGACCCTAGGTCATATTGAAGGCTATCCGCTGGAATTATATCAATCCGCTAATCCTCAACCGAAACTAGCAAATGTTTTGATTAGCGCGGGTTTTCATGGCGAAGAAGCAGCCGGCCCTTGGGGAATGCTCAAGTTTTTATCCACGCTTGACCCCAGTATCACTGAGCAACTCAACCTGAGCCTGTTGCCCTTGGTGAATCCCACCGGATTTAAAGCCGGTCATCGTTTTAATCAATTTGGCGAGAACCCTAACCGAGGTTTTCTTGTCGACAAAGGCCGTGCTAAACCAGCAGAAGATTGCTCGCGGGAAGGACAGCTATTAATCGCGCAACAAGCCCTGCTCAAAAACTTAAGCCAAGATGGGATCCTCACTTGTCACGAAGATGTATTACAACATAATTGTTATGTTTACTCTTTTGAGCCGGAGGCCGCAGCAGGTCCATTCAGCTATGCCTTACGCGATAGCTTAGCTGAATATTTCCCAGTTGCCGCCGACGAAAGCATCGATGGTTGCAAGCTTGAAGATGGTTTGATCCATAATCATTACGACAGCTCGTTCGAATCCTGTTTAGTTAAGCTAGGAGCCAAACGCGGTGCTTGTAGTGAGACACCAGCCTTAGAAGATTTTGATCAGCGCATCAATGCGAATTGCGCCGTGATGCAGCAATTTGTTAGTGCATCAATCGAATATCACACCAAACAAGTCTGAATATTGCCAGACTGAGGGGGATGAATCGTCGAGGATAAGTGTGGACAATATACTGATGGTGGATGTCTGCCAACCAGCCCCATGAAAGTTCGTCATCGACATAGTTCATGGGGCGAACCCGACTGTAAAACTGCCAGTAACAACAGGATTGCGTCGGCACTTAGATGTCGTAGCTTAGACGCTTATTCTTGCCGACAAAAATTCATCCGGTTCGCTTCCTTAAGTAAGCACCTAGCACTCGCTTCGATGATAAGTACACGTTTATCTCGAACTAAAATAAACCACGAAAACGCAATAACCGCCACGCTTATTCAGGCTTATTATCAGACTCTGACTGCAAATCAAGATGCATTTCGATGACCCCTTCTTCTAATTCAAATTTAACTCGAAACCCTAGATGTTTAGCCAATCCAGCCATGCCTCGATTTTGCATCATCGTAATACCACTTAAGGTCTGAGTTCCCGTACTTTGATAATAACGAATTAATTTTTGTAGCAATTGCTTACCAATTCCCTGCCCCTGTAAATCACTCCTAACCGCCATGGCAAATTCTGCTTCTAGGTTATCGGGATCAATCGAGGCTCGAACCACCCCTAAAATGGCTCGGTTATCACAGGCTTGTTCATCGACAGCAATAAAAGCCATTTCTCTGGCATAATCAATTTGAGTGAGCAAGGCCATTTCTTCGTGGGTCATTTGTCCACGAGCGCCAAAATAGCGTTTATAACGATCCTCTTCACTTAAAGAAGAGTCGAACGCTAAATGATTCGGCTCATCCTCAGGCAAAATAGGCCGCAGCAATACCCGAGTGCCACTCTTTATTTGGCAGTATTCTTCCAGCTCCTTAGGATAAGGACGAATCGCTAAACGTTGTACGCTCGGTTGCTCAGCATTCTGTAAGCGCATATTAACATCGAGTAAAATAATGCTATCTCCAGCAGCAAGAACCGGATTTAAATCTAAACGAGCAATTTCTGGACAATCGATGATCAAATTAGAGAGCCGAGTCAGCATGGTACATAAAGCCTCCATCTTCAGGCCATTGGGCAATTTTCGGTCTCGGATCTTTTGAGTCTTTAAGGCACTAATGACTAAGTAACGCGCCAAGCTCATATTTAATGGTGGCAGCGCTACGGCAGCATCTTTGGTTTCGTCCCATTCCGAGCCGCCTTCGCCTAAGAAAATCGCAGGGCCAAACACCGGATCGGTAATCACCGCAACTCTCAGTTCTTGAGCGCCTGCGGTCAGCGCCATTCGTTGCAAAATCATACCTTCCATTCTGGCGCTAGGAAAAGCCTGCTTCACTCGCGCCAACATCGATTCGGCTGCAATTGCCAACTCCTGTCGATTATTGATATTTAGGCTCACACCATGCACATCCGACTTATGTAGAATGTCCGGTGATTGTATTTTTAAGGCGACAGGGTAACCGATATCATCAGCACACCGCACCGCTTCTTCAACGTTAGGCACCAACCAGGTATCAATGGTTTGCAAGCCATAAGCTTGTAGTAATTGCTTCGCATCATGAGTTTCCAAGACCATTTTCTGTTGCTCTAAGGCTTGATGCAGTACCGCTTTGGCAGAACCATCGGGATCGAAAATGGGTTCGTCCATCGTACTTGGAGTTTCCGATAACAGCTTTTGATTGCGCCTAAATTCGACCATATGCATGAACGCCCCCACGGCACCCTCAGGCGTTCGATAACTTGGGATCCCAGCTTCGCTAAACGCTAAACGACCAGGATAAGCCGTTTTCTCCCCCATCCAATTAGTCAAAATATTAAGCCGTCGAGCGCGGCTATCTTGTTTAATTACCTCGATTAAAGCCGTAGCGGTGGCTTCCGCTCCCGCCAAGGCCGAGGGCGCATACATCAATAACAAAGCATCCGCTTCGCCACTACCAGCAACTATATCTAAGGCCTTCGCGTAACGACTCGGATCTGCATCACCAATAATATCTAAGGGATTTTGCCCGGACCAACCAACAGGTAACACCTTGGCCAAGTGAGCCAGAGTAGCGCTAGAAAACTGAGCTAGCTTTCCCCCCCGCTCCAATAGCGCATCAACCGCTAACACTGCAGGTCCACCACCATTACTAATGATCGCTAAACGTTCACCCTTTAAAGGATTGGCATAAGTTAATGTTTCAACAGCGGCGAACAATTCATGTAAGTCATTGACTCGTAACATCCCCGCGCGCTTAAACGCCGCATCATAAACCGCATCATTCCCCACGGGCCCGCCAGTGTGCAACGCCGCAGCCTGTGCCCCTAATCGACTACGACCAGACTTAATCACCAATATGGCCTTGTTACGCGACGCAGCACGTGCCGCCGACATAAAACGCTGGGTATCCTTGACCGAATCAATATATAGCATGATCACTTGGGTTTTCGGATCTCGTGAAAGATAATCCAGTAATTCGCCAAAATCGATATCTAAGGCATCTCCCAGAGAGATAAACGATGAAAAGCCGATCCCTTTGTTATTCGCCCAGTCTAAGACCGTGGTACATACCGCTGCAGACTGTGAAACAAACGCAATTTTTCCAGATCGGCAGTAAGTGTGAGCAAAAGAAGCATTTAGCCCGATATTTGGTAACATAATACCAAGGCTATTTGGTCCTAATATTCGCATCCCATAGCGCTGGGCAAACATTCGTAACTGCTCAAGAACTTTTAGCTCATTTTCGTCTTCAGCACTGTCCAAAACTCCTGCCGTAATAATTGCGGTTTTGCAGCCAAATTGGCCTAACTTTTCAATCTGCTCTGGAAGTCGCGCGGCATTCACACATAGAATGGCTAAATCGGGGCGTATAGGTAATTTCTCAATACTGGGATAAGCAAGCACCCCGAGCACCGCCTTATACTTTGGCGTCACTGGCATCACGGGTCCATTAAAGCCTGCGCTCATTAAATTTTTCATAACCACATTACCCGAGCGTAAACTTCGATTCGAGGCGCCAATAACCGCTATCGATTGAGGAGAAAACAGATCGTGGAGCTTTCGCTGACTCATTCTTTAATTCTCACATTAAATAAATTTAACTAGGGCCTGTTGAACTAATACGGTCAATATTAGCTCAAAATAAAACTACGTTAATCGTGTAGAAAGATATAAAACTTGGTTTAATAAGCGATTCCCTTGCAAACTTCCTTTAAAAGAGACAATTCTAAAAAACCGTTGAGCGCTATTAGCGAAGAATCAATACCCCGGAATCATCCGGAAATCACCTCTCCCATTGGCGTAATTAGAACTCTCTTTGTCGTTTGCCAAACTCAAGCCATCCACTAGCGCCATCCAACATTTATAGCTGAAAAATCGAGAAAAATTTTAAATTTGCCACTGGCTCAATAGATGCCGCCTGATGAAAATCGAAGCCACCTTGCAACATAGCAACTACAATAAACACAAAACAACTTAAGTTTTTTTAAGTTGAGCTACTTTTTCAAACAAATAACTAGACAAAAAAGTGTTTTTTATTCATACCTAGGGCATGTTGATACAAAACAAACCCTGCAATTTTAAGGAAAAAAAGCATGGCCTTAAGTTCTATGAGAGCAATCGACCACATGACCAAAAATCCGGTAACAGTAAAACCGGCGACCTCACTTTTTGAAGCTATTGATATCATGTTAGCTGCTAAGGTATCGGGTGCAACTGTGCTCAACGAACAGCGTGAAGTCGTAGGGGTAATTTCTGAGATAGACTGTTTACAAGCCATCCTAAAAGGCACCTATCATGGAGAGATCGGTGGCATGGTAAAAGAATTTATGACCGAAGAAGTGGATAGCGTGAGCCCAGATATGGATATCCTCGCCGTTGCCGAAAAACTCATCAACGATAAGCGCCGCAGATTACCAGTCGTAAAAGACGGCAAATTTATTGGTCAGTATAGTATCCGCAGTATTCTGAATGCAGTAAAAGACTTTAATATAAGCTAGCAGCAATTCGCACTTATATACCAATAGGCAGCAAACCGTTGCCTATTGGTGACGTTTAAAGCAAGCTTCTAAGCAGTTTGGTTCACCACCATTTGCTCTTGTAAACCTTCAATCTCAGCAATGATGTTTAGAGTGTTTTCACTATCAGGGATCATCAAGTCAAGCTCTGCGGTAAATACGTTTCCTCCAGCATCTGGCACACTCATACGATGACACTCTAACTTATTGACGCTCACCCCATGCCCCATCAATAAACGGGTTATATCATTAATCAAACCAGGGCGGTCCTCCGCATCAATCACTAAGCTCACCGCATCAGCACGACTAAGGTGGGCAGCCTTACACTCACAAATACTTAATTGTACATCGGGCAGATCTTGAAGGGCTTGTTGCAAGGCTTGATTATTCTTTTGCGGTACTTGCACTTTAAAGATGCACGCAAGCTGGCCATCAAGGTTCACCACTCGACTACTCAACCAAGTTCCTTGGTAGGAGTGGGTCAAATCAGCCAAGTTATTGAGTGTGCCTGGTTTATCTTCACCAATAACAGAAACTAAAAATAGCGCGCTCATACGCCTACCCCTTTTGCTATAAACCTAATTTAAGTCTATACCAAATAGGGGCGAACAGTGTGACCAAAGCCATTTTTTGATGGTGTATCTAGTAAAAGCCTTCAAAAATACCAAATAAGGACAAAATACTTTATTTTTTAATTACTTTTATATTTCACTCACAGAAATAGTTTGTGCTGCTCAAGCACAAAGCGACTATTGTTGGTAGACGCCTACATTGCTAAAACCAGCATCTTGTAAGTACAAAGCTTGCAGTTTACTCATGACGCCACGATCGCAATACAGCAGGTAATGTTTGCTCTGATCTAAGTCGCCAAATTGAGTGGCCAGTCTAAAGAAGGGAAGATGAATCACCGCCACCTTATCCATGGTAAAAGGTTTGAGCTCTTGCTCCTCTGGTGAGCGAATATCTAATACAACCGCTTCTTTGTCATTTTCAAGTTCAACAATATCAACTTGGTGAATTTGCGCATCGGATTCTTTCACAATGTCTCGAATATCGGTGATCCGGCATGCTTCGACAACCTGCTCCAAAATGCCAAAATCGAACTTTTCTTCTTCTGCCAATAATTTTGACTCAACCGCCTTCACGGTCGGTTTATTCGAAATCACCCCACAATACTCTGGCATTGTTTCAGCAAAATCACCGGTGCCAATACGCTTGGCAATATCGATAATATCTTGTTTATCGGTTGCAATCAGTGGCCGCAGGATCAATGTTTCGGAAACTCGGTCAATCATGCCTAAATTCACTAAGGTTTGGCTGGAAACTTGGCCCACAGCTTCACCTGTCACTAAGGCAGGGATATCGAGTTGTTGAGCCACCTTGGATGCTGCGCGTACCATCATCCGTTTCAGGACCACCCCCATTTGGCCGTTTTCAACTTTTTCCAAGATCTCATTCACCACCGGATCAAAATCAACGGCAACAAATTTAACCCGATGTGAAGAGCCAAAGCGTTTCCAAAGATGATGGGCAACTTGCTTCACGCCTAATTCGTGGGCCCGGCCTCCCAAATTAAAGAAACAATAATGAACCTTCGCCCCTCGCTTAATCAGCTGGTAGCTGGACACACCTGAATCAAAACCACCAGAAATTAAAGATAATACGCTTTCTTGAGTAGCAATTGGAAAACCACCCAAACCTTGATGTTTTGCCTGCACTAGGTAAACACAATCATCGGTTACTTCCAATTTCACGGTCACGTCTGGGTTTTTAAGCCGAACCCCATTACTCTCACAATGTTGATTTAAACCACCACCAACATAACGCTCCACTTCAATCGATGAGAAGTCTTGTTTGCCACTGCGCTTTACGCGCACGCAAAAGGTTTTATCTTTGAGCCGATCTTTCCACACGTCGTAAGTGAGTTCATACAAACTATGTAAATCGGTATAACTTTGCTGAGACACTTCTAAGAAATGGACAATACCGGGTGTCGACGACAGTGCGTCAATCAAGGCCTCTCGGTTTTGTTCGCTATCGTTACGAGAAGTAACAACCATCCGATCCCAATCTAAGCGCACCCGAATCGTTTCATCAATAGGACTGAGTACGTTACGAATATTACTTTGAAGGATCTTACTAAAGCGCTTGCGCACCGGCTTACTCTTCATCGCAATTTCAGGGAATAGTTTAACGATAAACTTCATAACTCAGGGCCTCGACAAATTTGGCCGCGAATTATAACGCGAGTTCAGCCAACGAGCCAATTTTGTTTAATGTGAACCCAAACTTAAGCGCGCAGCCAAACAGGGAGATAACATGCCAACAAGAGATGACAAGAAAAAGCCTCCCCTTAATAGGGAAGGCTTCGTTCACCAAAAACGACAGAAAATATGCTTGAAATTAAAAACAGACACTCGCCAAGTGGCAAATAAAACACGATTACCGCGATTCATTTCAAGACGAAATTAACCACGGCTATTTACCGAATGCGCTATAAAAAGATTATTGCTCGGAGACCGCAATCTCACCCGATTGCGCCGCTTTCCCCTGCATAATACCTATTTCAACTCGACGATTACGTCGACGATTCTCTTCGGTGTTATTTTTAACCAAAGGTTTGGTATCGGCCATACCGCTAACAATCAGACGATTTTCGTCAAACCCTTTCACTTTAATCAATTCATGAGCCACCGAAACCGCTCGCTGGCTAGAAAGATCCCAGTTAGAGCGATACAATTCCGACTCAGTTTGTTGATTATCCGTATGCCCGGAGACTGTGACTACCCCGGGGATATCTTTAATCACTTCCCCAACCCGCTGGATCACTGGACGGAACTTAGGTTGTAAGAATGCCGACCCCGAAGGAAAGGCTCCTTTTTCTCGGACCCGAATGATAATCTGTTGGCCCAGAGACTCAACTTCAATCGCCCCGTCTTCAATTTGATCGCGCAGTTGTTGAGCAATCCGCTTAGCCGTTTGATTCTGCTGACTCTGCTGCTGAGCCTGACTTTGTGCAGACTGCGCTTGAGTGGCCGTGGCCCGTCCACCGCTTTGTTCCCCAGTCTTATTTTGGCCCCCGGCATCGGCTTCTTCACCATCATGAAATTCAAGCTTTGCCTGAGTCATATCAATGGTTTGTTGCATAATGGTCTCAATCGGAGTTGGCTCTGGCCGACCAGGGCGGAACTCCTGAGCGATCACCGAAGTCCCTTTGGGAATATCCTTCACTTCAAGTAAGTTTTGTACCCCAAAGGCATATTTCATCGAGCCTGCAATCTGCTTGAACTTCATTACGTCCATTTCAGAGAATGCCAAAAGCAATACAAAGAAACACATTAATAAAGACATTAGATCAGCGAAGGTACCCATCCATGCAGGCAGACCAGGAGGAGGACATTTGCAAGGTTCTTCCATACTCAATCACCTATTCGTCAGTGGTACCCAAAGAACGCTTTCCTTCAGGAAGGTAATTTTTCAGAACACCTTCAATGACCCGCGGGTTTTGGCCATCTTGAATTCCCAAAACCGCATCCAAAATTAAACTACGATTGAGCTTTTCTTCACCCGCTCGTAAGCGTAACTTATCGGCAATCGGTATCGCGACCATGTTAGCTAAAACCGCACCATAAAGCGTGGTTAACAGCGCGACCGCCATCGAAGGTCCAATCGATTTTGGATCATCCATATTGGATAGCATCGCCACCAAACCAATCAGAGTACCAATCATCCCCATCGCTGGCCCTACATCGCCAATGGCCGTAAAAATTCCAGCACCAAATTCATGCCGTTCGGTGGTTAGCGCAATGTCTTTTTCCATGGTTGCGCGCACCACGTCCGCATCATGCCCATCAACTAACATATCGATGCCTTTTTGCATGAAGGGATTGGTAATTTCTGCTTCTTCTAAAGCTAGAAAACCACCTTTACGAGCTGCATCAGCCATCTCCACCGAGCGCTCAATTAAGTCATCAGGCTTATCGGTCTTAAACATAAAAGCCTTTACAGCTATTTTCACAGCCCCCAGAAACTGTCCTAAATTGTATTTCATCAATACAACAAACAAAGAGCCACAAAAAACAATTAATATCGAGGGGACATCGACAAAAATCCCGATCCCGCCCCCCATCACCATCGCCATTACAACGAACGCGAATGCACCAATAATCCCGATCAGCGTTGCTAAATCCACTACTTATTCCTTTTAACCGGTAGCCTGGAAACTCTAATTAAACTAATACTAGTCTACTCTCAAAACAGAATCGAAGGTATTTTTGTGTTCGTTTATCAATATCTTGAAAAAGTCTATCGTTCTTTATTTATCGACCGAAATTAAAATACTTGAATCACAAGTTTGACCTACCTAAACGCCTAGGGTAAGTTTGCGCCAGCAGAAGCATCATGGAGGCCTTAGCAATGGTTGCCAAAAAACCCGAAAAAATGAAGTTTGAAGAGACCTTAGACGAACTCGAAGATATTGTTCAACAACTAGAACAAGGTGAACTGAGCCTTGAAGATTCTCTCAAGCAATTTGAACGCGGCATTAGTCTAGCCAATGCAGGACAAAGTAAGTTGCAGCAGGCTCAACAACAGGTCGAGATTCTCCGCCAACAACACCATGGAGATAGCTTAGAGCCCTTAACACAGGAGCCCACTGAGTGAATCACAAATTGGCTCATGTTCTCGGCCACTATCAAACACAAATCAATACCTATTTAGAACAGGTATTACAGCAGCAGCCCGTCAGTGATCCCCGTTTATTAGCGGCGATGCAGCATGGTCTATTATTAGGTGGAAAAAGGATCCGTCCTCTATTGGTCTATTTAGTGGGCCAACTCAATCAAGCCCCAATGGCGGCATTGAATGCCGCGGCGGCCGCAGTTGAATGTATTCATGCCTATTCCTTAATTCATGACGACTTGCCAGCCATGGATGATGATGCATTACGTCGCGGCCAGCCGACCTGTCATATCAGCTTCGATGAAGCAACCGCCATCTTAGCTGGAGACGCCTTACAAAGCCTCGCCTTCAACTTACTCGCCGAAGCCCCCGTGAATGATGCGCAAAAAGTGGCGATGTTAAAAGTATTGAGCCAAGCGGCAGGTTACAATGGCATGTGTGGCGGACAAGCCTTAGATATTGCGGCGACCGACCAAACGGTTACGCTGGCACAGTTAGAAACCGTGCATCAACATAAGACTGGTGCATTGATTCAGGCAGCGGTCATGATGGGCGCAATTTGTGCCAATATCAGCCATGCTGAACAGCAAGCCTTGCTTCGGTACGCCGACGCGTTAGGCTTGGCATTTCAAGTCCGAGATGACATTTTAGATATTATTAGCGATACCGATACCCTAGGTAAACCACAGGGCTCAGACCAAGCTTTAAATAAAAGTACCTACCCCAGTTTATTGGGTATCGAGGGCGCTATCGCAAAAGCCGAAACTCTTGGTAAAGAAGCACTTCAAGCCTTAGAGACTTTGCCTTACAATGGCGAACAGCTCGCCCTTTTGGCGGATTATGTCGTGCATCGAGACAACTAGTCGCAGACGATAAAAAACGATAAGCATTTTATGACACTGAATATAAAAAATTACCCAACTTTAGCCTTAGCCGATTTGCCAGAACAATTACGTCAGCTAGAGCTACAACAGCTTCCTCAGCTGTGTGATGAACTTCGCCAATATTTGCTTAACAGTGTCAGCCAATCGAGTGGCCATTTGGCCTCAGGACTCGGTGCAGTAGAACTCACCGTTGCGCTACATTATGTCTACAATACTCCCTTCGATAAACTGGTATGGGATGTCGGCCATCAGGCTTACCCGCATAAGATCCTCACTGGTCGCCGTGAGCAAATGTCGACCATTCGCCAATTCAAGGGACTACACCCTTTCCCTTGGCGCGAAGAAAGCGAATATGATGTGCTCAGCGTGGGGCATTCCAGCACTTCGATTGGTGCAGCCCTAGGCATCGCCATAGCGGCCGAGAAAGAACAATTAGACCGTAAAGTAGTCGCGGTCATTGGCGACGGCGCAATTACCGCTGGCATGGCTTTTGAAGCCCTCAACCACGCGGGAGCCGCTCACAATGACATGCTGGTGATCTTAAACGACAACGAGATGTCGATTTCTGAAAATGTCGGCGCATTAAACAATTCCTTAGCAAATATTTTATCCGGATCGCTGTATTCTTCACTTCGAGAAGGAGGGAAAAAAGTACTCAGCGGCATGCCACCCATTAAAGAGCTCGCCCGCCGCGCCGAAGAACACCTGAAAGGAATGGTTGTCCCAGGCACCTTATTCGAAGAATTTGGCTTTAACTACATCGGCCCTATCGATGGACACGATGTCAAAGGCTTGGTGAGAACCTTAAGCAATATGCGCGACCTTAAAGGTCCGCAGTTGCTACATATTATGACCAAAAAAGGCAAAGGCTACTTACCCGCAGAGCAGGATCCGATTGGTTATCACGGGGTTCCCAAATTTGACCCGAGCCAAGATAACCTACCTAAAAGCAAGGGCTCTGCCCCCACTTTTTCAAAGGTATTTGGCGACTGGTTATGCGACATGGCGGCAATAGACGATAAGCTGATGGGTATCACTCCTGCCATGCGAGAAGGCTCAGGTATGGTGCGCTTCTCCAAACAATTTCCCGAACAATACTTCGATGTTGCGATTGCAGAACAACACGCGGTAACCTTTGCAGCAGGTTTGGCAATTGCTGGCTACCAGCCTGTGGTCGCCATTTATAGTACCTTTTTACAACGTGCCTATGACCAAGTCATTCATGATGTAGCCATTCAAAACTTACCGGTATTATTTGCTATCGACCGCGCCGGAATTGTTGGTGCTGATGGCCCAACCCATCAAGGAGCCTTCGATCTGAGTTATCTCAGAGCCATTCCAAATTTAGTGATTATGGCTCCAGCCAATGAAAATGAATGCCGACAAATGCTTTATACTGGCTATCAACATCAAGGCCCGGCAGCGGTGCGCTATCCTCGAGGAGGGGCAGATAACAGCCCCATCAACCCAGAGATGCAGGCGCTAGAAATTGGCAAGGCGCGTAGCATCCGAAAAGGTCGCTCGATTGCGATACTGAACTTTGGCAGTTTATTAGCCAAAGCCCTGCCCGTTGCGGAAGTCTTAGACGCCAGTTTAATCGATATGCGTTTTATCAAACCTCTCGACCAAGATTGTATTCGTAGCCTCGTGGGTCAACACCAACTACTGGTCACCTTGGAAGAAAATGCGATTCAGGGCGGTGCCGGTTCAGCGGTCAACGAGTTTTTGTTCGCTGAGCAGCTCAACCAAGTGCAGGTGTTAAATATCGGTTTACCCGATCATTTCATCGAACAAGGCAGCCAAGCAGAAATCTATCAGCTGTTAAAACTAGACAGTGACGGGATCCGTCAACAAATTGAAGCTTTTAGCCTAAAATCTCAAGGCCTTAACTAAGCGCCTTACAAAGTCGACATCAGTGATTGAGTCACTCGCCCCAGCGCGTGTTGCTTAGTCACTTGATGATTGACGATTAATTAAATTGTTCTAGATGTTCAAATAAAGGAACTGGACTCGCAGGATTAATACTTTCAAAGTTAACTTGCTGATTTATTGCCCAAATAGTGCGTTGCCAATAAAGTGGCACAAACACCGCTTCTTGATAAAGTTGTCGCTCTAGAACTTGAACAATCTTCGCCCGTTTCACTTCATCCAACTCTTGTTCACCAGCTAAGATAAGCTGTTCAACTTTATCACTTTGATAGCTGGCACATCGACTGGGCTCTGCATAGCTTTCAGGATCTTGCAAAAACATCGAGCGAGCGATGCTTAAAACATTTCCTGCATCACTCTGACGACGCGTTAAAATTACATCACTACTGCAGTGCTCAATACTTTGCTGATATTGCTGCTCATCCAGCCATTCCGGCTGCAAATTAATATTGACTCTATCCAGCATCGTCACTAATTGCTGAACCACCTTGGCGTTATCTTCAAAGATCCATTTTGGTACTGCCATACTCAATTGAAAACCTTTTGCATAGCCAGCTTGCTGCAATAATTGATGCGCCAGCTGCAAGTTATAACGTGGCACTAAATTCGAGTTATAACCCAGTTGCCCAGGAATACTGAGTTGAGTGGAAGCCACAGTATAAGGGCCAAGTACCTCCGCTAGATGAACATTATCAATGGCTAGATTAAGCGCTTGGCGCACCACCCGATTGGCCAAAGCGGGATGCCTTTGATTCAGTTCAATAGCCAGCCATTTCAATCCTTCGGTTTGGATCACCCGTAATTGCTTATCTTTATTTAGCATATCGACATAACTATCTGGCACATGATCAACTATATCAACATCACGAGAGAATAGACTCGCCATACGCATTGTTGCCTGCTTGATCGGCACCACTTTAACTTGAGTAATGTTGCCTCGATTCGCCCGCCAATAGTCAGAGTTAAGACTAAACTCCGTCACAATTCCTGGCACATAGCGACTTAACTTAAATGGTCCAGTGCCCGATACAATTGGTAACTGCTCTGATGATTCAGAACCTTCCTCTAAATGGGATAAATAGAACTGCTTATCCGCCGGAAAAATAAAACTAAGCCTTTGTATAAGTTCTGAAAATGGTCGATAGGTGCGAACTTCAAACTGTAATTGGTTAAGCGCAGTGATGCTCTTAATGGGGGCAAATAGTGCTTGTAGGTGGGGCAGATAACGTAATTGTTCAAAGGTCCATGCTACATCCTCTGCGCTTAAGCGGTTTCCAGAATGAAAATCCACATTTTCCCGTAACTGAAATTGGATCTGGGTTGGCGAAATAACTTTCCATTTAGTCACCAAACGCGGGGTTACTCGGCCCTGTTGATCGAGTAAAAAAAGTGGATCAAATAATAGATGATTCATGAAGTTACTAATGGCGTCAACTTCGTCCACGATAGCGCTTGGCCTTGTCTGAAACGCGGTCCCCCAAACTAATAATTTGGCTTCTACCTGAGTCAGCCCAATACAGCTTAACACTAGCATCAAGCCTAAATGCTTTAATCTTGCTTTGTAACGACTACGCAATCGGAGATCCTAATGGCTTTCTTAGCTTTCTGGCTAAGTTACACCGGATTAAGCAATAAAAAAAGCGGGACTCGCCCGCTTGTCATGGTTTTCAAATAACTTAGGCTATTCGCCCCTCTTCTCGAGCAAAACAAGCTACCTGAGCTAGACCATCAACAACCAACGACGGTTGCTCGGCGTAACAACGTTCCTTAGCATAACGACAACGCGCATGGAAAGCGCAGCCCACAGGCGGATTTAGCGGTGAGGGTAATTCCCCTTCCAGCTTTATCTTCTCTCGACGATGCGCTGGGTTTAGCCGCGGTGTACTCGACAACAAAGCCTGAGTATAGGGATGTTTGGGATTGGCAAACAACTCTTCACAACTAGCATATTCAACCGCTTTCCCAAGGTACATCACCATCACTTCATCAGCGATGTGTTCCACTACCGATAAGTCATGAGAAATAAAGATATAACTTAAGCCCATCTCCTCTTGCAGATCCATCATCAGATTAAGTACCTGTGCCTGTACCGACACATCTAAGGCAGAAACTGGCTCATCGGCAACCACCACCTTTGGATCGAGCATTAAACCACGAGCAATCGCGATACGTTGCCGTTGTCCACCCGAGAACATGTGCGGGTAACGATCGTAATGCTCGGGACGTAAACCAACTTTAGCAAGCATTGCTTGTGCTTTTTGTTTACGTTCAGACTTGCTCATACTGCTATTAATCAATAACGGTTCTTCTAAGATCGTTCCAACCTTCTTACGCGGATTGAGCGAACCATAGGGATTCTGAAAGATGATTTGGATCTTCTGCCGTAGCGCCTTCGCTGCATCTTTACCTAAGCTTAAGATGTCTTTACCATCAAAACACAACTCACCAGCAGTGGGGGTTTCGATCATGGTCAATACTCGGGCTAAGGTCGACTTACCACAGCCCGACTCTCCCACCACCGCCAAGGTTTTCCCTTTCGCTAATTCAAAGCTTACACCATCGAGGGCTTTCACCGTCGCATCGGGCTTAAACATCCCTGCTTTCACGTGATAATGTTTTTTCACAGCATTCACTGACAACACTGGCTCCAATACTTCAAGCTTAGTGTTCACAGTACTCAGTGCTGCGGCTTTCATAATACTGTCACTCATGCACTTGGTCTCCCAGCATCATCTAGGGGGGTGAAACAACGCACCTGACGCTCGCCATCGTGCTGCATCGTCGGTCGTTCATTGCGGCAACGATCGCTCGCATAGGCGCAGCGAGGATTGAGCAAACAGCCAACCGGACGATCAAAGGCACCGGGAACAACTCCGGGTAAGGCATCTAAACGCGCCTTACCAGCAGAGGACTCCGGTAACGAGCGAAGCAAGGCCTGCGTGTATGGGTGTTTAGGATTCGAAAAAATAGCATCGGCAGGACCAGTTTCGACCACTTGCCCTGCATACATCACAATCACCCGATGGGCTGATTCGGCGACTAAAGCAAGATCGTGAGTAATCAACACTAGGCCCATATTTTTTTGTTTTTGTAGATCTAATAACAAATCAACAATTTGCGCCTGAATTGTCACATCTAATGCGGTAGTGGGTTCATCGGCGATTAACAATTTGGGATCACAGGCAATCGCCATCGCAATCATCACTCGTTGGCTCATCCCACCAGAGAGTTGGTGAGGGTAAGTTTTTAAACGTGACTCAGGATCGGGGATCCCCACCTGATCCAACAGTTCAATCACCCGCTGGCGACGCCACTTCTTATTACCACTTTGGTGAATTTTCAGCGCTTCGCTAATCTGGAATTCAACCGTATAACAAGGGTTGAGACTCGACATTGGCTCTTGAAAGATCATCGCGATCTCTGCCCCGGTAATCGCGCGGCGTTTATTTTCCGACATCGCTAATAAGTCTTGGTCTTCAAACTTCAAGGTATCAGCACTCACTTTTCCTGGGTAATCAATCAGCCCCATGATCGACAAGGAACTAACACTTTTACCGGAACCTGATTCCCCTACAATCCCAACAATTTCACCTTTTTCAACACTGTAAGCCACTTGGTCTACTGCACGAAAGGGATTGGGGCCATCACCGAATTCAACAGTGAGGTTGTTCACTTCTAATAAAGACACGGATTCATCTCCTACTGCTTCAGTTTCGGATCGAGGGCATCACGTAAGCCATCACCCATTAAATTAAAGGCTAACACCGTCAGTAAGATCACCAGTCCAGGGAAGGTCACCACCCACCAAGCACTTTGCACAAACTGTAATGCATCCGCCAACATACTTCCCCATTCTGGCCTCGGTGGCTGAGCACCCAAACCAAGGAAGCCTAAAGCAGCCATATCTAAAATGGCATTTGAAAAGCCCAACGTTGCTTGCACAATCAGCGGAGCCAAACAATTAGGTAAAATGGTAATAAACATCAAACGAAAAGAACCTGCGCCAGCAACCCGCGAAGAGATCACATAATCTTTATTGAGCTCAGCAATGGTCGAGGCGCGAGCCAAGCGAACATAGTGAGGCATCGAAACAATCGCAATCGCCATCGCCGCGTTAAAGATACTGGGGCCTAAGATAGCCACAATCGCAATCGCTAACAATAAACTGGGCATGGCCAGCATAATGTCCACGGCTCGCATGATGATCGTTTCTACCACCCCGCGATAGAAACCAGCAATTAAACCGAATAGTACGCCAAAACCTAAGGAGAGCGTCACCACCAGGAAGCCAATAAATAACGACAACCGAGCACCGTGAATTAAACGCGATAAAATATCTCGTCCCACCGCATCGGTCCCCAGTAGATAAGTGCTATTGCCACCTTCTGCCCAAGATGGGGGTATTAATAAGGCATCCCGATATTGCTCGAAAGGCGAATGGGGAGCAATCAGCGGCGCGAATATCGCAAGCAAGATCATCGAGACAATGAAAATCAAACCAATCACCGCACCGGTATTCTGGCTAAAATAGCTCCAAAATTCCTGTAAGGGGGTTTGTACTTTTGGCCCTGTCACTTCAGGGCGAACAGTTTGTTCAGACATTAACAGTACTCCGCTATTTGCCGTGACGGATCCGTGGGTTTACCACGCCGTAAAGAATGTCGACCAACAAGTTGACCAGAATAATGATCGTCGCCACGATTAGAATGCCCCCTTGAACGACAGGGTAATCACGTCGACCGATCGATTCGATGAGCCATTTTCCAATCCCCGGCCAAGCGAAAATAGTTTCGGTTAAAATCGCTCCTGAGAGTAAGATCCCCACCTGCAAGCCAATCACGGTAATCACCGGAATCAGTGCATTACGTAAAGCATGAACCACGATCACCCGCATCGGTGCCATTCCCTTGGAACGGGCGGTTCGAATATAGTCTTCACCTAATACTTCAAGCATTGACGAGCGAGTCATCCGGGCAATCACCGCCATCGGGATGGTGCCAAGTACAATACTAGGTAAAATTAAATGATGCACAGCAGAAGCAAAAGCCCCCTCTTCACCCGACAACAAGGTATCAATTAACATGAAACCGGTGACTTCATCAATCCAATAGGTCACGTCAAGCCTGCCGGAGACTGGGGTAATGCCGAGGTTAACCGAAAAAACCAGCATTAATAGTAAGGCCCACCAAAAAATCGGCATCGAATAACCGGTTAAGGAAAAGGTCATCACCGAGTGGTCAAATATCGACCCTCGTTTGACCGCCGCAATAATTCCGCAGGGCAGCCCCACAAAAATAGCGAACAAGGCTGCACAAGAAGCTAATTCCACAGTCGCTGGAAACAGCGTAAGAAATTCTTCGGTAACGGGTGTCTTGGTAATTAATGAACGGCCAAGGTCACCACTCGCAATGTTTTTTACATAATCAAAGTATTGGACCAACAAGGGTTGGTCTAAGCCTAATTCGGCACGCAAGGCTGCGTGACGCTCAGGTGACACGCCTCTTTCCCCTGCCATCACTTCGATAGGATCACCAGGTATCATCCGGATCAGCGTGAAAGTAAGAAGAGTAATGCCGATGAAAGTGGGAACCACCAACATCATTTTTTTTATAATAAATTGGAACATAACTACAGCTCTGTGTCTGAAGGAAGGAAAGGGGCTGAATCCAGCCCCTTCGATATGGCTATTTTAGTGACACGCCATAGAAGTAATGACCGCCAAGAGGGTCAACTTTAAAGCCTTGAACTTCTTTACGAATTGGCTTGTAAGCCACCGAGTGGGCGATGGTTAACCACGGCGCCTGCTCTTTGAAGATTTTCTGTGCTTGTTTGTAAAGTTTAGCGCGATCCGCTTGAACCGATAGTTGCTTCGCTTTGTTGATTATATCGTCAAAGGGTTTGTAACACCACATGGCACGGTTACTACCGCCAACCGCATCACAGCTTAACAACACACCTAGGAAGTTATCTGGGTCACCATTATCGCCAGTCCAGCCTAGTAAGGCAGTATCATGCTCACCTTGCTTGGTACGCTTGAGGTATTCCCCCCACTCGTAACTAACAATGTCAGCCTTAACACCAATTTTCGCCCAGTCGGCTTGGATAATCTCGGCCATACGACGTGCATTAGGGTTATATGGACGCTGAACAGGCATCGCCCAAATATTAGTTTTTAGATTAGTAACACCGGCTTCCGCCAACAACGCTTTCGCCTTCACTGGATCATATGGATAATCAACGGTGTCTTCGTCATAAGACCACATTGTTGGTGGAATTGGGTTCTTCGCGATTTTACCGCTACCCTGGAAGACCGCATCGATAATCGCTTGTTTGTTCACTGCAAGACTTAGAGCCTTACGAACCTTCACATTATCGAACGGTGCTTTTTGAGTATTAAAGGCCAAGAAACCAATGTTCAAACCTTCCTGACTTAATAGATTAATATCCGGATCTTTCTTCATCTGCTCAACATCGGCAGGGTTAGGATAAGGCATCACATGACACTCACCCGCTTTTAGCTTAGCGTAACGCACTGAGGCATCAGGCGTAATGGAGAAGACTAAACGGTCGATAGCCGGTGCGCCGTTCCAGTATTCTTTATTGCCAACGTAACGAATTAACGAGTCTTTTTGATACTGTACTTTTTGGAAAGGACCAGTGCCTACTGGGTCAAGATCCAGTTTTTCTGGCGTTCCCGCCTTCATCAGCGCATCGGCTTGCTCAGCTGAGAAAATTGACGCGAAATCCATCGCAAGGTTAGCGATGAATGGTGCTTCTGGTTTGCTTAGTACAAACTTCACGGTGTAATCATCTACTTTGACGATTTCTTTCACCAATTCTTCCATGCCCATACCGCTGTAATACTCATAAGAGCCACCGGAGACTTTATGGTAAGGATGATTTGGATCATCCTGACGCTCGAAGCTAAAGACCACATCATCAGCGTTAAAATCGCGAGTCGGCTTAAAACCTTTCTTCTGGGTATGGAATTTCACCCCTTTGCGTAAATGAAAGGTGTATTCCAAACCATCTTCCGACACATCCCATGATTCAGCCAAAGCAGGGATCACATTGGTTGTACCGTTCTCAAACTCAACCAAACGGTTGAAAATGGTCTTAGACGACGCATCAAACGTAGTTCCTGCAGTATATAAACTGGGGTTAAACCCTTCTGGACTGCCTTCAGAACAGAAGACAAATGTTTGAGCTTGTACGCTCATAGCTACTGCGCCAGCAACTAATGCTAAAGACAGCTTCGCTAATCCTTTCTTCATTATGATTCTCCATGTGACATCATGTCATAGCTGTGACCTTTATGGTCACATTTCAGTGTGTTTGCGAATAGACCAATAATTTTAGTTTTTGTTAAGCCTACTCCTTAGCTCACAAAAAAAACTCATTTTATGGTAAGGCTAGGCTTAAACAAGCCCGTTCCGCTTTTTTGCCATATTAAACTAGTATTTTTATCTGCCGCTGTAAATAGCATATACAGGATTTTATATAGTAAAAGCTAAAACAAACAGATAAAGTGATTATAGATTCGATATATCATCATATTTATGCAATGCGGAATATAGTTATGCGGTTTTGATATAAAAATAAACTGAATACTGGTTTGGAAAAATTGAAATAAATATGAGATTTTACGAGTGACGTAGCGCCATAGTTATTGAACAACTGACGTCCAAAATAGAGTATATACTCAAACCTTAGGAAGAAGGTAGATTTTATGCGCATGCTACTTTGCTTGTCTGCTTCGGTTCAACAATAGCGATAGCTGGCACAAGAAGTATGACTGAAGGCGTATTAACCGATTACAGGGAGTATGAGTTGTAAACAAATGGCCGCAAAAATACCCGCTAACACATCATCAATCATGATCCCAAAGCCACCGTGTACCTTTTTATCAAGTAGTTTAATCGGCCAAGGTTTCCATATATCGAAGACTCGAAACAGCACAAAACCTAAACCCACCGCCAGCGGAGAAAGTGGTACTGCAATCATGGTAATCCAGTAGCCGACAAACTCATCCCAAACAATGGCGCCATGATCATGCACGCCCATTGCTTGACTCGCCTTATTGCAACACCAAATACCGAAAATAAACGACAATAACAATACAGCCAAATATAGCCATAACGGTAATTGGGCGAGCAATAGGTAGAAAGGAATCGCCGCCAAGGTACCAAAAGTACCGGGTGCTTTAGGGGCAAGACCACTGCCTAAACCCACCGCACACAAATGTAAGGGGTGACGTAAATTTAATTTAGCGACAGGATTATCCATTAGTACGACTTATTTGTTTTCATGACTAAAATGATCCCAACCCAGCCCTTCCAGATGATAGGGTTGCTCTTGGTAGTGCAGTCTAATTTCACCGGTACCGGGAGCTAATTGGCCAATCACCGTGTAGGGAACACCACTATAGGCTAAAGCGGTTTCTAAGGAGCCCTTGTTAGATTCTGGCACGGTAAAGCATAACTCGTAGTCTTCTCCGCCAGTTAAAGCAAATTGTAAACCCCGATCGACCCCAACCGCTTCGCTAAGCGTTTCTGACATAGGGATATGCTCCAAATTCAAAGTCGCTGAACAGTGACTCTGTCTAAGAATATGTTGCAAGTCATTATATAAACCATCAGAAATATCGATCGCTGCGCTAGCTACATCACGTAAACCATAACCTGCTAATACCCGAGGAAGAGGATAATAATGTCGTTTTAAACTCAACTCTAATTGTTGAGGCGTCAAAGACAATTGCTGCTGTAAATGCGCTAATGCAAGGCCCGAGTCACCCAGACTCCCGGTAACATAAACTCGGTCTCCGGGCTTAGCACCACTGCGATATAAGGCTTTCCCTGCAGGAACAATACCATGAACAGTCACCGTAATACTTAATGGCCCCTTGGTCGTATCACCACCAATTAAACTGACATTAAAGTATTCGGCCAAGTCAAAGAATCCGCTGCAAAACTGCTCTAACCAAGCTTCATCTACACCCGGTAAAGTGATAGCCAGAGTCACCCAACGCGGTTCCGCTCCCATCGCTGCCATATCACTCAAATTCACAGCGAGAGCTTTATGGCCGAGAGCATGCGGAGGAATATCAGAGAAAAAATGTACGCCTTCAACCAAGGTATCGGTTGAGATTGCAATCTGACTGTTTTCTGCGGGTATCACCAGCGCCGCATCGTCGCCAACACCAAGCAATACATCTTGGCGCAACTTACTTTGCTGGAAATACTTTTCGATAATATCAAATTCACCAAGAGGTGACGAAGAACGCATAAAACTATGACTTAAATTGTTGTAAACGAAGTACTTTATCTAATACGCCATTCACAAATTTATGGCTATCTTCGGCAGCAAAAGACTTTGCGAGTTCAATCGCTTCATTGATGACCACTTTGGGTGGAACATCAGTTACCATCAACAACTCATAAACACCAATCAATAAAATTGCGTGTTCAACTAAATCTAACTCTTCTAACTTACGCGATAACGATGAACTCATCGCTGCATCCAGCTTATCACTATTGCCAACAACACCAGCAATTAAAGTAGAAAAATAAGGAACATCGGCTTTACTCATATCCTGTTCGGTTAAGAACTGATGTTCGATAGTAGCAACGCTGTCCTTGGTCACTTGCCATTGATAAATTGCCTGAGTAGCAAATTGCCTAGCTTTACGACGTGCAGCTGGTTTCACAGAGAGATCCTCAATTTAAACTTCTATCTGATTAACTAAGTTAATCATTTCTAAAGCGCTTAGGGCGGCTTCAGTACCTTTATTACCCATTTTAGTACCAGCGCGTTCAATCGCCTGTTCAATAGACTCGGTAGTTAACACTCCAAACGATACCGGAATATCAAACTCCAACATCACTTGAGCCAAGCCCTTATGACATTCATTAGACACCAGTTCAAAGTGGTAAGTACCGCCACGAATCACGGTACCTAAAGCAATAATTGCATCGTACTTTTTAGATGCGGCGATACGCTTGGCTGCTAAAGGAATTTCTACAGCGCCCGGGACGCGAACAACGGTAATATTATCGTCATTCAAACCACCTTGGCGGGTCAATGTGTCCACAGCCCCTGATAACAAATTCTCATTAATAAAGCTGTTAAAACGAGCAATAACAATCGCGACTTTAGCATTCGGAGCCGCTAAATTTGCCTCTATTACTTTCATAAATCTTTTGCCTTTTCTTTGAGTCCATCAAAAAAATCGCGCTATTCTAGCACAACAATAAGGATAGACTGGTAATTTAATTCATTTGCTCAAATTTGTGCGAGCTATTCTTGGTCGATATATTCAACCACCTCAAGGCCAAACCCAGAGAGGGCGTGATAACGCTTAGGTGAACTCAACAAGCGCATTTTACTTACCCCAAGATCAGCTAAAATCTGCGAACCAACGCCCACCATTCGCGAAGCACTTTGAGCTTCTTTTGGGGCTGGTGTTTCACCGATATCTTGCAAAGCAAAAGCTTTCACCTGTTCAAGCAAATTATCACCATTATCGTCGGTACTCAGTAATACTAATATCCCTTTCTCATCGGCGATTTTGGCTAAGGCTTTATCAAGTGGCCAACTCATTTTTCCGGCCCGGTCACTTGCCAGTAAGTCGCTGAAAGGATTATGTAAATGAACTCTCACTAGGCTTGCTTGCTCGGCTTGTACTTCACCCGCTTGCATCACAAAATGAACTTTGTTGTCGATGGTATCTCGGTAGCTAATCAATTTGAAATTACCGTAACGGGTTGGCATTTCACACTCAGCTACTCGCTCAATGGTGGTTTCATGATTGTTACGATATTCGATTAAGTCAGCAATTGTGCCTATTTTTAAACCATGTTGCTGGCAAAAAACTTCTAGATCTGGGCGACGCGCCATGCTGCCATCTTGATTCAAAACCTCAACAATCACTGCTGCTGGTTCTCGCCCGGCTAAACGCGCAAGATCAACCCCCGCTTCAGTATGCCCGGCACGGGTTAGCACCCCACCTTCTTGAGCCATTAAAGGAAAGATATGCCCAGGCATCACGATGTCCGCAGGCCCAGCATTTGCAGCCACGGCGGCTTGTACAGTGCGAGCACGATCGGCGGCTGAAATGCCGGTAGTTACACCTTCTGCCGCTTCAATAGAAACGGTAAAATTGGTTGAAAATTGTTCGGTGTTTACATCTACCATCAGTGGCAATTTGAGTTGCTGACAACGCTGTCTCGTCATGGGTAAACAAATTAGACCGCGACCATGGGTGGCCATGAAATTGATCGCTTCTGGGGTCACCATGTCTGCGGCCATAATAATATCGCCTTCGTTCTCACGATCTTCATCATCCATGAGCACCACCATTTTTCCATGGCGTAAATCTTCAATAATTTCTTCAATACTGCTTAATGACATAACAAACCTTCTAAACTTAATAAGGGGGCCTATTTAGCGTGCTAGCCTTTGGAGCACTAGGCACCGCTTTATTTCACAAAACCATGTTGCGCTAGAAATGCAGCATCGATCTTCGATGATGATTTATTCTCTTCTGCGTAACCAAATAATCGCTCCACATAGCGAGCGATGACATCGACTTCCAAGTTAATTTTTTGACCTACAGACCAATTTGCAATGGTTGTTTGTTCAGCTGTATGCGGAATGATAGTCAGGCGCAACTGTTGCTGATTGACCTCATTCACCGTGAGACTAATGCCATCGACAGTGACCGAACCCTTATGGGCAATATAACGCGCGAGATCCTTGGGGACTTGTAGCCAAATGTTCACCGCACGGGCACTAGGACTAATGCTAAGTACTTCGGCTAAACCATCCACATGTCCACTAACAATATGTCCCCCAAAGCGACTTGTGGCTAACATCGCCTTTTCCAAGTTCACTTTATCACCCTGCTTACAACCAGCTAAAGAAGTTAGACTCAAGGTTTCAGTTGAGACATCTGCACAAAAATATTGTCCGCCATACTCAACCACAGTTAAACAAATCCCGTTAACTGCAATACTATCCCCTAAACAAACATCTTCCATATTTAGCTTGGCGCAGGCAATTCTCAAACGTACATCACCCTGACGATGCTCCAAGCTCTTTATTTCACCGAGAGCTTCAATGATACCAGTAAACATTATTATTACGCTTCCTCATTCTGGGGAACCCAGATGGTTTTTGTGTCTGGACCAATACGACGAATATCTAGGCAACGCCAAGATTGAAGCTGCTTCATCTGTTGGTATCCGTTAAGAGCCACCAAACTTTGAGCATCCGCGCCCATCAGTAGCCCCGCCTGATAAACAATCAACTGGTCAACCAAATTTGCTTTGAGTAAAGCTGCCGCCAAACTGGCCCCAGCTTCGACCCACAAGTCATTAATCTCCGCGGAAGCTAAAGCTGCCATAAGGCGCTCTAACCAATGCTCACCCTTAGCAATTGTGAATTGTTTCGCCACATCAAGTTGGTTTTGCTCAGCAAACCCAGCCAAGCATAGCGATGATGGGTCCTTAAAAATATCCAGTGTTTTTGGCGCAGAGTTCAAGCGTTGCTGACGATCGATAATCACCCTAAGCGGCTGGCGTAAGGTCGATCGATCGAGCTGTTCAGCCAAGCTGCCCAGTTGATGATGACGTACATTTAAACTTGCGTTATCCCGAATGACAGTTGTTGCAGTGGATAATATAGCGTGACTAGCAGCCCGCTCTCGTTGCACATCACTGCGGGCATGAGTCGAGGTAATCCACTGACTTTCACCATTGGCTAATGCCGTTTTAGCATCGATAGAACCCGCTAGCTTTAAGCGTACAAAGGGTCGCTTTCGCTCAACTCGGCTCAAGAAGCCAGGATTTAACGCACGAGCCGCCGATTCCATTAAGCCAAGACGAACCTTAACGCCTGCCTGTTCGAGCATGGCAATTCCCTTGCCCGCGACTTGTGGGTTGGGATCAATCATAGCAATTACCACTTCCGTGATCCCTAGCTCGACGATCATGGCAGCACAAGAACCAGTTCGACCTACATGGCTACAAGGTTCTAAGGTGACATAACAACACGCGCCATCAAGGCTGAAACCGGCTTGTTTTGCATCCGTAACTGCGTTTACCTCAGCGTGTCCTTGACCCGCTTGTCGATGGTAACCTTCACCGATGATACGACCATCTTTAACAATGACACAACCAACGTTAGGATTTGGTGCCGTGGTATATCGGCCCAGCTTCGCTAAGGCTATCGCCCGAGCCATAAATTGACAATCAAGTGCAGAAAACATTCGCTACTTTTCCAACTTAGCAATCTCTTCGCTAAACTCTTTAATGTCTTCAAAAGAATGATAAACCGATGCAAACCGCACATAAGCGACTTTATCCAACATGATCAACTGCTCCATCACCACCTTACCAATCAGTTTGGTCTCGACTTCTCGCTCACCAGTGGCTCGAAGGTGAGACTTTATTTTGTTCACCGCTTGTTCAACCTGATCAACACTCACAGGACGCTTTTCTAGCGCGCGCATCATACCTGAGCGCATTTTCTCTTCATTAAAAGGTTCGCGAATACCGTTGCCTTTGATAACTCGGGGCATCACCAGTTCCGCGACTTCAAATGAGGTAAAACGCTCATGACACTCTAAACATTCTCGACGTCTGCGCACTTGGTGGCCATCAGCAACCAAACGAGAATCAATAACTTTAGTTTCATGAGCGGAACAAAATGGACAGTACATGCGCATAACCTTTAAAAAACCTGCCGTGATTTTATCCGGTTAGGCAACGAAGGTACAGGCTCGCTATAAGCTAAGTGAGGAATATTTTGCAGCTTAAAATCATTCGCACTGATGAATCACACCATACATAGTTTATCAGCTCGTTCCAAAATAGCGCTCATCTACAACAGTAAATACCTATATTTAGCCAAATAATAATGCTCACAACTCAACGATTCCAAGCACAGTATCAACTAACTAGATATATTTAGAATATGCTTACCGCTATTACGAGTATATTTGACTATAAGCTTTGCTCACTCCAGTTCGACCAAAAGTAATCCTCTTATCAAAAGAATCACCAAGGAGGAAGCCAACTTTATTGGAGCTGACTCTGATCGATACTCAAACAGTAGTTGCACACTAAATGGATGATTTACACACTCGTTTGGCAACACCATCACCTTGCTCAATGAATCGGCATTCACGCTCTCGCCCGCCCTGAGAAGGATAAAAATTACATGTTTATAAAGAGCAACAAACTCTGGTAGTAAGGCCATTGGGATAGCGTAGCTTTGCTCACGGCAAAATAATTACCCGGCTAAAAATATCACCGCATGATTAATTCTAAATACGAGGCATTGATACAATGAAGATGCATAGTTTAACCTACGAGACATAAACCTGTAAGGCTCGAACCCGAAGACTGAGAGTTAAAGAGTAGGATAGCGAACGCCGCCGTATGCAAGCAGCTCGACGAAAATAGCTAGACTGCACATATAAAAATGCACGATAGCGGTTTACCTTCGCTAATTAGCAAGCACTAACAACATAAAAGCCCCCCAAATAAACAACTGTAGGATCACCAAACGCTTTGCATTTTTTAAAGTGCTCATATCCATTACATTTCTCTCTCTTAGAATTGACCAACCACGGTAGTAATTTGACTGTTCCTTACTATTTGAGATAACAAGCAAAAATAGCACCAATAATAAAGTAGTATCATTACTGAACCCAACCCACTAGTAATAAATAAAACAATAGTAGTTATTGACAACAAAGTCTATTTTACACACCAATAAAAAAAAGAGGCTCAAAGCCTCCTTTTTTAACACTGTTAGTCCCTAACTATTTCACTGGCTACTTAACCATAGACAGGGAAACGTTGGCAAAGTTCTAACACTTGGCCTTTGACACGCTCAATAACAGTATCATCTTGTAAATTATCCAGTACATCACACATCCAGCCCGCAAGCTCTTTTGCAGCTGCGACATCAATACCGCGACGAGTAATTGCTGGAGTACCAATACGTAAACCACTGGTCACAAAAGGTGAACGAGGATCATTTGGCACCGAGTTTTTGTTCACCGTAATATTGGCGCGACCCAGAGCTGCGTCAGCATCTTTGCCCGTAATATCTTTGTCGATTAAATCGACCAAGAACAAATGGTTTTCAGTACCATTTGACACGATTTTATAACCACGCTCTTGCATCACCGCAACCATCGCTTTAGCGTTATCTAAGACGCGCTGTTGGTATTGCTTGAACTCTGGCTCCATCGCTTCTTTAAAAGCGACCGCTTTAGCAGCGATCACATGCATCAAAGGACCACCTTGACCACCGGGGAATACCGCTGAATTTAGCTTTTTCTCAATGGCTTCGTTAGCACGAGCCAAAATCAAACCACCGCGTGGACCCGCTAAAGTTTTATGCGTTGTGGTTGTCACCACATCAGCAATTGGCACTGGGTTTGGATATAAACCTGCAGCGACCAAACCAGCAATGTGGGCCATATCTACAAATAGGTAAGCACCGACTTGATCCGCGATATCACGGAAGCGTTGCCAATCAACGACCCCTGAATATGCAGAGAAACCAGCTATAATCATTTTAGGTTTATGTTGTTTTGCTAAGCGCTCAACTTCTTCATAATCTAACTCACCAGTTTCTGGATTAATGCCATACTGAACAGCATTATAGATTTTACCAGAGAAGCTAACGCTCGCACCGTGAGTTAAATGACCACCGTGCGCTAAGCTCATTCCTAAAACCGTATCACCCGCATTCAGTAAAGCCATAAAAACAGCTGAGTTTGCTTGTGAACCAGCGTGAGGTTGAACGTTAGCATAATCGGCACCAAACAATTTTTTTGCACGCTCAATCGCGAGCATTTCTGCTTGGTCAACATACTCACAACCACCATAGTAACGCTTACCAGGGTAACCTTCAGCGTACTTGTTAGTGAGGTAAGAGCCTTGTGCTTCCATTACACGTGGGCTGGCATAGTTCTCAGAAGCAATCAATTCGATATGCTCTTCTTGGCGAACTTCTTCTTTCGTAATGGCTTGCCATAGTTCGGCATCGTAATCGGCGATATTCATATCACGCTTTAACATCAGTATCTCCTGACTCTTATATAACATGTTGGTGGGTGATTTTGCGAAGGCGCATTCTAACCTGAGTCCCTTACAGATCACAGTAAAATTTTAGCTTATAAACGGTCACCACAAAGGAGCATTCAAGCCAATACTTCACTCATCTTCACCGAAGTATGATGAGATTTCTAGCGAGAATAAGCAATTTTTTACTCACTTGCTTTAAAGTTTATGAAATTTATTCACCTTTAAAAAACTTCTAACAAAAGCTAATTAGCTATACCCGCTCAGACTATTTAAGGACGATTAAGCATCTGTCATGATGGCATTTAAACAAAGCAGATGATGCAAATCATCGGCATTGTCGATCAATCTACGCACAACGGCAATCAGCCGAAACACGAGTAAACTGCAGTAGCAACCTTTTTACAAGGAACAGCGACCAAGGTTAACGCAAATGAAGCAAGCTACATATCTCCTAGCTCAATAAAAATACACTTAGCTCAACCAGCAAGGGGAACAAGCGGGCATTTCAGTGCCTGCAACTCAGTAGCAGAACGCTTGCGACTTAACTTTTACGCCAATAAACATTTTTCATCTTGCTAAGCACAACGCAGTGCGTGGCTTAGCGAATACTTGATGTCTATGCTTAGAAAGTTGATAAAGCTGCTTAAATAAAGTTGCCAATATTCACACAATCTGAACAATGCGTTTGTATTAACATATTTTTTGAAAGGTTCCACCAACATGTTAATAAGTTGTTACCGAAAGACTTAAATACCTGTATTACACACAATTTTCTTTTGCTTTTATCAACAAAGGCTTGCAGCTTGATATTATTGAGCCATAATCATAGCAGCGGCTCACTGCTCGCAGTGAATGGCTTTGCATAAACAAATCGACGATCTAATATCGATCGCTAGAATTGATAAAAAAGGACGGACTTACCATGAATAAGTTTTTAGTTGCAGGCGCTATTGCTTCTACTATTTTACTAGCGGGTTGTACTAACACCACAGCTCTAGAAAACAACGTACAATCTTTAAGCGACAAAGTAGACGCCTTGTCTAACGAAGTTGCAGCTCTTCGTACTGAGCAAAGCTCTTTAAGTGGCGACATCAAATCAGCTCAAATGAGTGCTGATCAAGCAAAAGCTGAAGCGATGCGTGCCAACGAACGTATTAATAACATCGCATCTTCTTACACTAAGTAAGTAACTGCTGATGTAGTCAAAGGTGATGCTTAGCATCACCTTTTTTTATCCGCGTTTTTCGCCGACCAACAGGGCAATCCCTTGCTGATTTTTCAGCGCTTGATTCACAATGGCACTATCCACGCCAGTTTGCGTCACAAACTTTATATCTTCGCGAGTCAGCTTCAAAGAAGTAGCTTGATGTACTTCTTCTATCGAACGATTTAAAGGTTGGTGTACTTCAAGTAAATATTCGCCATTGGGCTCAGCAGAGTGTTTGATAGATTGATCAATAATCCTGACTGGTGTGTTTAGCGCGACCTGCTTAAATAAATACTCGATATCCTTAGGAAATAAACGAATACAACCTGAGCTCACTCTTAAGCCCACACCAAACTCTTTGTTAGTTCCATGGATTAAATACTCGCCGCTTCCATAGGCAAGCCTTAATGCATATTCACCGAGAGGATTTTCGGGCCCAGCTGGCACCACTTTTGGCAAAATCACCCCTTTCGCTGCATATTCATTACGGATATTTTGGGTTGGAGTCCAGGTTGGTTTTTCACGTTTTTGGCTAACCACGGTTTTCATCTCCGGCGTTTCTCTGCCGATCCGACCGATACCAATAGGAAAAACATCTACTTTGCGCGAATCAGGATGAAAATAGTACAAACGTAATTCAGCCAAGTTAACCACCACCCCTTGATATTCTGCATTCGGTAATAGAATTTGGGTGGGGATCAACAACTTGGTACCCGGTTTGGGGAGAAAGGGATCCACCTCTTTATTGGCAGCCATCATCGCTAAAAAACCGACTTGATAATGTTCGGCAATCATCGCAACAGTTTCACCTTTTTGTACCGTATGCCACTGATTTCCGCCAATCAATCGGCTTCCTTCGTTTGGTAAGTCATAGGTGAGAGCAGCAGCAGAAAATGCTAAGCATAGAGCCAAGCAAGCAAACAGCATTCGTTTCATGAGTAACTTTAGTCTGATAAATGTATGACAAACATAACACTAAATACCGATAAATTGGAACACGCTTTAAATGAATAAAGAAAATGATAAAGCTCAGAACATCGTGAAGGATCCATCATGTCACTTCAAAAACTTAAACAATAAATTATTCTTCCCCTAGTATCCCTTAACGAAGCCAGTATCATAGCGTCCTATGGTATTGAAGCTGTTTATATCTTTACAAAACACAGCAAATTATTAAGACATCTTAAAGGAAAGGCGAATGGCCCAATTTATTTATACGATGAACCGTGTTGGTAAAATCGTTCCCCCTAAAAAGCATATCCTAAAAAATATTTCCTTAAGCTTTTTCCCAGGCGCAAAAATTGGCGTATTAGGTTTAAATGGCGCAGGTAAATCTACCTTGTTACGCATTATGGCTGGGGTCGACACTGAAATTGAAGGTGAAGCCCGTGCTAACCCTGGGACCAAAATTGGCTACCTTCCTCAAGAACCGCAAATGGATTTAAGCAAAACGGTTCGCGAAGTTGTAGAAGAAGCGGTTGCGGTGGTTAAAAACGCCCAAGTTAGACTCGATGAAGTGTACGCAGCTTACGCCGAACCCGACGCTGATTTTGATGCGCTCGCCCAAGAGCAAGGAGAATTGGAGGCTATCTTAGCCACTCATGATGCGCATAGCCTCGACAACCAATTAGAGCGTGCCGCCGACGCATTACGCCTCCCTGATTGGGACGCAAAAATAGCACAACTTTCCGGTGGTGAGCGACGTCGCGTCGCCTTATGTCGACTATTACTAGAAAAACCAGACATGCTGTTACTCGATGAACCAACCAACCACTTGGATGCTGAGTCCGTCGCATGGTTGGAGCGTTTCTTACATGACTATGAAGGCACCGTTGTTGCCGTAACCCACGATCGGTACTTCCTCGACAATGTCGCTGGCTGGATCCTTGAACTCGATCGCGGTGAAGGTATTCCTTGGGAAGGAAATTACTCTTCTTGGCTAGAACAAAAAGAAAACCGCTTAAGCCAAGAAGCATCTCAAGAAAAAGCACGTATGAAATCGATTCAGAAAGAGTTGGAATGGGTTCGCTCTAATGCTAAAGGTCGCCAAAGCAAGAGTAAGTCTCGTATGGCTCGTTTTGAAGAACTAAATAACCAAAGCTTCCAAAGTCGTAATGAAACCAATGAGCTATTCATCCCTGCCGCCCAGCGACTCGGCGACAAGGTGATTGATGTTACCAATCTCAGTAAGTCCTTCGATGGTCGAGTCCTGATTAACGACTTATCGTTTAGCATTCCAAAGGGAGCTATTGTTGGGATCATTGGACCGAATGGTGCAGGTAAGTCGACTCTGTTTAAAATGATTACCGGTGTTGAACAAGCAGATTCTGGGAATATCGAGGTGGGAGATACCGTACAAATTGCCAGTGTTGATCAGTTTCGTGATGACATGGACAATAAAGCAAGCGTTTGGCAAGAGGTCTCTGGAGGCTCCGATATTCTCAAGATCGGTAATATCGAAATCCCAAGCCGAGCCTATGTGGGACGTTTTAACTTCAAAGGCTCCGACCAGCAAAAACGGGTTGGAGAACTCTCTGGTGGTGAGCGCGGGCGTTTACATTTAGCCAAGTTATTACAAGCGGGTGGCAATGTATTGCTGCTCGATGAACCGACCAACGATTTAGACATTGAAACCCTACGTGCGCTGGAGAATGCACTGCTAGAGTTTGCCGGCTGTGCCATGGTCATTTCACATGACCGTTGGTTCCTAGACCGCATTGCTACCCATATTCTCGACTACCGAGATGAGGGACAGGTGAACTTCCATGCTGGTAACTTTACCGAGTATGAAGCGTGGCTCAAAGAAACCATTGGTGAAGCTGCGGCTCAACCGCACCGTATCAAGTACAAACGGATCAACTAGCAAGCTCACCAAGCAAGTCATGCCGTTCATAGCTCTTGAACGGCATTTTTATTTCTAGGCCTGCTTCGTTTGGCCGAATCAAATTGTCGATTTACGCCAACCGATCCTTGGGCTGTGCTTATTGGGACTTGCTAAGCCTTTTCCCGTTTAATTTCGAAGAGTAAATGGCATAGCACAACGGTTTTTCTTGTTATCAAAAACCCGTAGACAAGCGAAAAATCTACTTTTGCGAAGTAAAGCTGAAAAACTTACAGCGTCTTCAACAGGCAGATCCCGCGCAACAGGCTGCATATTCGACAGCGCCAAGAATGTACTAAATAGTGCGATTAATGGCCCCACTCGCATGGCGAATATTCACTGTTACGGCAAAGGAGCAGCAATAAAAAATCCGAGAGGGTATCATCTCTCGGATCATGAGTATAAGACGCTCCCAGATGACTTTTGTTTATTAGGCTTTATTCTTTTCTAAATCGCTGAGCAATTGTTTTGCGTCTTCATATTCCGCAAAATTTTGCGCAATAGCCAAAGCCGCTTTCAATTCAATTTTGGCCTCTGTGACACGACCTAGCTTGGCTAAAACATAGGCAAGGTGATAACGAATCGTTGGATCCGAGGAATCGGTGGTATAAGCTTCCCGCAAATACAACAAGGCTTGGTCGAAGTGACTTCGCTGGGCTTCTATCCAACCAATTGTATCCAGCGTCGCTGAACTTTTACTACCTTGTTGAAGGCTAATTTCGATCAAAGCAAAAGCCTTATCTAAATCACTCTTCGCATAAATATTAGCCAAGTTATTAATTAAACTAGGCTCATCTTTTAGGCTTGGGAATTTACGCAAGGCTTCATAGTGCGATTGGGCCTTGGCATAATTTTTTTGCCGCATATAAGTATCGGCTAACAAGCGGCGATGCCAAGCCATTTGCGAACTGTTATCAAGTAAACCTTCAAACTGTTCAGTGAACTCATCAACTGCTATATTTTGTTGCGCCAGTTGATATAGATGAATTGCAGCACCTCGATTAAATTTATTTAGAGTCAAGGCTTGGCTATAAGCTTTCTGGGCTGCCAAGGGATCATCTTTAGCGAGAAATATGCCACCTTGCAAAGCATATAATTCGCTGCTTTCACCAAATTGTTCTGTCAATTGGCTCACCACAACTTCAGCACTGGCGATGTTTGCTTGAGCCAAGTCGATTTGCCCTTGCATGAGCAAGGTTGACATATCTTCTGGGGCTAAAGCGCGGGCTTTTGCCAAGCTCGCTTTCGCCCCATCAAGATCCTTCGCTCTTACTTGCAAGCTTGCAAGCAACTTCAGTTTAGGGGCTTGTTCCTTCCATAAACTATCTAACAAACCTAAAGGGTAGGCTGTATCTTGATAGCGCTCTAATTGTATCAATATCTCGGCATAACGAGTCAGGTAAGCCTCATTTAGAATATATTCTCTATTCAACTTTTCCACTAAAGTTAAGGCTAAGGGCCATTGTTGAGTTTGCATATAAATATCTAATTTCAACTCTTTCGCTACACGATTATCCGGCTCATATATCAATACTTTATCTAGCTGAGCTGTCGCATCAGCATAGGCTTGTTGTTGGAAGTAAATACGGGCGACAACTAAGTGACTCGGTGAATGCTGAGGTTCAATTTTTAGAATTTGTTGAAAGATGGTCAAGGCTTGGTCAAGATCATTATTCGTTTGAAAAATCAGCGCCTTATTAAACATTGCACTGATATTTTCTGGACTTTTCGCTAATACTTTATTTAGATATTGAAGAGCTAAATCAGCTTGATTCATCTTAATATAATAGGCGGCAATCAAATTTTGGGCCTGAGTCGTATTCACCTTACGTTTAATCAGGCTATCGATGCTTAGTTTCGCCGCATCTATATCATCAATTTCTAAAGCCAACTCTCCTTTGAGTTGCAACCATTTTAAAGGCGATTGATCATCACTATAAGGCAAAGACGTGAGCTGCAAAAATGCTTGTTGAGGCTCCCCACTCGCGCGTAATAACTCAGCTTCTAAAATACCAATATAATTAGATTTACTATGGTACGCCCGCATCTGTTCAAAAGCTTGTTGCGCCGCCCGAATTCGCCCGGATTCAATATACAAATAGACCAACTGTGCTGATAAACCCAGATCGGGAAGAATGTATTCGAAATTATCTTGTAGCAATAATTGCAACTTATAAGCCTGATCTGAGCGAAGGTAAACCTTGGCCAACATTCGAGTCGCCCCTAAGTCACTCGGTTTTGCCTTTAAATACTGACTCAAATACTGTTGCGCTTTTTCATCATTCTGGCGAATAAACTCCGATGCGCCTTGAATAAACAGCAGCATACTGGGGTCAGTTAACTCACTCCCTTCCGCTGCAGAAATTTTCTGGGATAACTCGGCCAGGCTTTGCTCTGCAAGCTCAAATTCGTCTTGCTTCGCGAGTAAGGTCGCATTGATCAGAATGGCAGTCGGATCATTGGGGGTTTGTTTTTGAATACGCTGTAGGTAATGCTTAGCTTGCTCAAGACGATTCAACTTAAGATTGGTCATCACCAAACTACGCAATATCTTAGGATCCTCTGGATCAATGGAAATAGCATGTTCATAACTCACCAAAGCTTGCTCGAGCATGCCTTGAGCCGCGACCAGATCACCCTTCAACTTCCAAGTTCGTTCATTATTATTGTTAATTGCTAAGGAGTGAGTGACTAATTTATCCGCTAAAAGGTATTCCTTTTGAGCTAAATAAAGGGTTGCCAGCGTATTGATTGCACTCGATTGATTCGGCGCCAACTGCAGTGCTTGTTCAAATTCTAACTTCGCGAGCTCAACTTGTGATTTGCGTAAATAGATGCGTCCACGTAATAGCTTCCATTCAAATTGACTATTTTTTGAAAACTCAGCAGAACGTTGCTCTAGCGCCAACACAGCGTCAACTTTCCCTTGCAGCAATAGCACGTTACCGAGCAAGGGGAGAACCAGATTAATATCCGCACCTAGAGATAAAGCTTCTTCTAACTGCTCCTCTGCTGCAGCTAAGTTATTTGCATTAAAATACACTTTAGCTAATAACAATTTAGAAGAGAGATGTTGTGGATTTGCTTTTAAGGCATTTTTCAAATGAATGAAGGCTTCATTCTCGTCACCTAATTGATAAGCCTTAACTGCCAGTTCATAGTTATTGGTTTGTTCGTCGGCAAAGGTAACGTTTCCCATTAACAGCAGCGTGAGAGCAATAATCGTTTTATTCATTCTTAACATGCATTTCCTTTACTTCGCGTGAACAATCAATTGATTCAACAAGCAGTATCTAATGAACAAGCAGCAAAAAAAAGACAAAAAAATACGAAATACAGCGTATTTCGTATTTTTAAACTAAAAAGGAGTTCAGTTAAATTATGCTTGGCGCTTGTTCTTACGTAAAGCAAGTCCAAATAGACCCATGGCTAACAACATCACCGTGCCAGGTTCAGGAACACTGGTTGCTGGTTGTAAAGGATCTTCACCTGGAGTCGCCTTAGCCCCCGCTAATTTAAAGGCATCGTTGTTATCAGACCAACCTAAGCTTCCAAATATCGGATTGTATGCCCCAATCAACCAGTATTTAGAGCTAGCACTGGAATCAATGGCCTGATAGGCAAATTCATCTGCATCCGCAACTTCCGCTTCGGTGGTCCAACCCAAGCCAGCCAAATCGTCCCAAGTTTGGCCATATAAAACTGGCGTATCACTACCGGAATAGGCGAGAACGCTCACATCGGCACTACTTGATGAACTATAACCGTAGTCTTCATAGGCCCAACCAAGCGTAAAACCAGACAGGTTAACTGACTGATCAAAGCTTAATAGCACCATGTCATGGTCATTACCAAAGCTGTCGATAGCATGGCTCGGTGACCCAGAGCGTTCGTCCTGATTTTTAGACATCAGGCCCCAATAATCGCTATAACTCAATCGAGTATTCGCTAAGGTTTCATCTTCGCGACGAGTCCCGGTATCGGACCAACCTTGAACACTCAAACCATCTAAATCTAGCGTATTGCCATAATTTGTTCCGGACAGAGTTCCATCATCGAAATCCCACACTTGCTCTGCAGCAACAGCCGACAAAGATAAAGCACAACTTGCTACTAACAAAATATGTTTAAACACAACGCCTCCCAACTAGCATCCTGCTATTAAAATTTAATCTTTTACTGCCTCATACAAAGCAAATTTCAAGCCAACTATAATTAATCTATTTAAACAATAACTTACAAACCAAACCTGATATTTTAAACGCTAAGTGTAAAAAAAGCTGACAAATGATTCCTTTGCTTTACATGCCGCAAAACTGAATGCAGCTGTAAACGCAGTGTAATTTTCAAGCGATTCTATCACAATAAAGTCAATCCACACTACCAATAGCGCTCTACGGTGATCTGTCCGGGCTTCCTGCGCAGGTTTTTAATCAAAGCTTTATGCTCTAGCTCTCGCTGTGCATCCGCGATCATCTCAGGATTTCCACAGATGATCACTTGCGAATTGTCTACCTTAAACTCTAAACCAACGGCGCGCTCCAGAGCCCCATTGGCGATCGCCAAAGGAATACGACTCTTGAGTGCATCAGGATAAACTTCGCGAGTCACCATTGCTTGAAAAATAAATTGCTCTGCATATTGAGCTTTATATTTATCAATCAACGGTTGATAGGCGATATCTTGAGCGTAACTGACGGCATAAACTAATACAATTTTTTCAAAGCGCTGCCATACCGCAGCAGTTTCTAACATTGAAAAATATGGACCAATCCCCGTCCCACTGCCGAGCAGCCATAGATGCTTCCCCTCAGGGACTTCATCTAAAACCATAAAGCCTGAGGCTCTGCTGGATACTTCGATACAATCGCCAAGCTGCAGGGAATGTAGATTGGGCGACAATAAACCTTGCTCAACTTTAATGGCTAAAACCTCTAAATAATCACTGTCAGGAGGATTCACCAAAGAATAAGCTCGAGCGATACGTTTTCCATCTCGCATTTCCGATAACTTAATGAACTGGCCGGCAGTGAATGGTTCAATATCGGCTTTTATCCGTAAGCTAAATAATTGTTCATTCCAATCAATACGTTGTATAACCAAACCTTTAGTCCACATCATGGTTCCCTCGTGACTAAATCAAAATATGCAACACTGTTATATTGCTCATAAAGCGCATAGCTCTCAGCTCAGGAATAGCACCAAATTTGATTCAACAATGATTTATCGTCGCCGGCGTTGTTCGACAAAAATCAATTGACTGGTATCAAAACCATAGCTTTTGGCTTTCTTTAATAAATCAATTCGAAGCTGAGGAGAGATCTCGGGATGACGCGCCAAAATCCATAAATAATCTCGATTGGGTCCAGCAACCAACGCATATTGATAGTTTTTATCTAATACAAAAACCACATAGGCTCCGTAGAAAGGACCAAAGAAAGAGACTTTTAAATGCGCAACCTTTGGTGAATCGACAAACTTGGCGATGCCCTTCGCCTCAGACCAAGTTTGTTTTTGCTCAGAGAAGCCTTTGTTAAGCACTCTCACTCGGCCATCCCTAGCTAAACTGTAAGTCGCAGTCACTTGGCTTAAGCCTCGCTCAAAGGAATGATCGAGGCGCGCAATTTCGTACCAAGTCCCCAGATAACGAGACAAATCAAAGTTGTCTACAGGCTCTATACCCTCAGGCTTAGCAGTGCAAGCAGACATCAACAGCAGACTAAAGCAAACCAGTAACAAACGATTCATGAGCATGCTTCCAAATTAAAACCAAAGCGCCGCAATACAGCCCACTAAGGTCATCACAAATAAAAACCACTTCAAAGTTGTGGGGGCAGCCTTAATGGCAAATTTAACCGCATAATGCGCGCCAATGATATAACCCACCGCTAATACGCTCCCTGGTAACCACAACACTTGGTCACGAACAATAAAGATCACCAAGGCAATGCTAGTAAATGCCAAAGTGCAAACTAACTTAAGTGCATTTGCTCTCACTAAATCGTAGCGTAGACTGCCAGCTAAGGCCGCGACCAATATGAAACCGACGCCCGCTTGAACAAAGCCCCCGTAAAAACCAGACAAGGCCAGACTCCATTTGGCGGCGGGCGTCTGCCTTACTTTTTTAGCTTGGGTTCCCGGTTCCGCAGCAACGACACTGGGTTTAATCAGTATCAGTCCAGCCATCGTCAACATCGCACCGAGCAACAAATATTTAATGATCCAGCTGGGGGCATAAGAAGCAGCAACGGCCCCGAATAATCCCCCCACCATGGTTGGCCACAAGATAGGGACCACATCTTCGATGTCTAATTGACCATGTTTCTTGAAACCTAAGGCTCCCGTGAGGCATTGTAAAAAAATACCAACACGGTTAGTAGCATTGGCGATTTCGGCGGGCATTCCCATGACCATTAAGGCTGGTAGCGTTAAATTTGAGCCGCCCCCCGCTAAAGTATTGATGACCCCTGCTACCAAGCCAACTCCCAACAGCAACAAACCATGCCAAATCGTAAAGTCGATCATTAAACGAAACTCCTCATCGATAAATTCACCTTAGCATTGCCTTAAACAATAATCATTAACATCTTGTATCCTTTAATCTTGCTCACACTAATTTTGTATCAACAGCAGTGCTCGGGCACAATGACAGCATGATGCTCGAAACGGAAAGTAACTAAAATGTACAATTACATCATTATCGGCGGCGGTATTGTTGGACTTTCTACCGCTTGGCAGCTTCAGCAACACCACCCGCAAGCCAAGATCCTGCTAATCGAAAAAGAAACTCAATTGGCGCAGCATCAAACGGGACATAACAGCGGCGTGATCCATGCGGGTGTGTATTACCAACCGGGCAGCCTGAAAGCCAACTTTTGTAAACAAGGCCACCAGCAAACGCTCGCGTTTTGTAAGCAGCATCATATTCCGGTAGAACAATGTGGAAAACTGTTAGTTGCCAGTAATCCCCTAGAACTCAGTAGAATGCAGGAACTCGAACAACGCTGCCAAACGAATGGCATTCAAGTTGAACGACTCGATGGCCAACAGCTCAGGGAATTGGAACCGAACATTTGCGGCTTAGCCGCTCTCAAAGTAGCCGCCACAGGGATTGTCGATTACCAACAAATTTGCCTTAAAATAGCGCAACTATTTCAAGACCTAGGCGGTGAAATAAAGCTCGCTCAGCAAGTAATAAAATTAAACGAAGATCCCCACAGGATCCGCGTTACGACCCAACAAACGAGCATTGATACCCAGTATCTAGTCGTATGTGGTGGTTTAATGGCCGACCGCTTATGCCAAATGTTAGACATAGACATCGATTTTCAAATCATTCCCTATCGCGGTGAGTACTATCAATTGACTGCGCGCCATAATCAACTCATTAAACACCTGATCTACCCGATCCCCGATCCAGAACTTCCATTTTTGGGCGTACATCTCACCAAGATGATCAACGGTTCCATTACGGTGGGGCCTAATGCAGTTCAGGGTTGGTCTCGCGAAGGCTATCAAAAAGGCGCATTTAATCTTTGTGATATCAAGCAAATGCTAGCTTTCAGTGGGTTTTGGAAGGTCGCCAAACAACACTTTCGCAGTGGCTTGAGTGAAACCAAAGACTCATTCTTTAAATCTGGATATTTGCAGCGTGTACGTAAATACTGCCCGAGCCTACAGCGCCATGATCTTGGCCCCTACCCAGCCGGGATCCGCGCCCAAGCTGTACTTCGTGATGGCACCTTAGTACATGACTTTTTATTTGCCCAAAGCGCACGTAGCTTACATGTTTGTAATGCACCCTCACCTGCGGCAACCTCAGCATTTCCAATTGGCGCGCACATCTGTGATAAATTAGCGGCATTGAGTCAGCCCTAATGAAAGAATAATCGACTAAACGCTGCATTATAAATTGGCGCTGTCGATCTCTAGGTAAAAGTTATATGCAAATCATCACTAAAGCGGTGCCAACCAATCTTATCTCTGGATTTTTAGGTGCAGGCAAAACTACCTTAATTAAACATCTGCTAGCCAACAAGCCTCCAGAGCAACGTTGGGCCGTTTTAAGCAATGAATTTGGCGAAATAGGTCTCGATGCCGACTTCATTTCCGCCGCAGACCCCGACTCAAAGGTATTCATCAAAGAAGTCCCCGGAGGATGCCTATGTTGCGCTGCAGGGGTGCCGTTTCAGGTGGCGCTGACACAACTATTACGAACGGCAAAACCAGACCGTTTATTAATCGAACCGACCGGCCTCGGCCATCCCAAACAAATTCGGCAACGCCTGCAAAGCTTAAGTGCTCAAGCACACTTACAGCTCGCGGCGACACTCACCTTAGTAGATGCTCGAGTAATTACCGACCCTCGCTATACCTCACACCCCAATTTTGCAGCACAGTTGGCAATTGCAGATCTGATCCTTGCCAGCAAAAGCGAAAGCTATCAATCGAAGGACCTAGAAGAACTGCAAGCTTTTCTTCGGCAGCTCGGGCTATCTGCCACCCCCTTACTCGCAATCCGTAGAGGAAAGTTAGCTCTAAACTATTTAGATGTAAACGGGCCTAAAGCAAAGGAACCAGAGCCATTCAGTCTAGGCTCAAATTCAATCGATGGATCTCTACAAGAGCAAGCGCTCACAGCCGTAAACGATCAACAAGCCCCGCTAACTAAAGCTATCTGCAAGGTTCAGCACCTTGAAGGATATACCAGTATCGGCTGGCATTTTCCTGCACAATATCGTTTTGAAGCGCAACAACTAGCTGCATTTATTAACACATTAGAGTTACTTCGAGCCAAAGTCCTATGCCAATGTGACCAAGGAAGCTTGTTACTGAATCGCCTTGGACAACACACTCACATCGAATACTTACCTGCCAATACCATCAACAAACTAGAACTGATTGGTCAAGACCTGCCCCAACTCGAACAACTTAATCATCAGTTACTGGCCTGCTGTCTCAATCCCAGCCAAGACTTGCTTGCCCAACTCAAGAATAGGCTCTAGTCTTAGCAATCGAGTATTCACCTGATTCAATCTAAAAGGAAGTCAGCATGATCGAAGTTGGACAAAAGTTACCCGAAGCTAGCTTAAGCGAATTAACCACCGACGGTATGAAAACCCATAAGCTGAATCAATTGTTTGCTGGCAAAAAAGTGGTTTTATTCGCGGTACCCGGTGCTTTTACGCCCACCTGCTCCGAAGCCCATCTACCAGGTTTTGTGGTCTTAGCCGATCAACTCAAGGCTAAAGGTGTGGATATTATCGCCTGTGTCGCAGTGAATGACGCTTTTGTAATGCAAGCCTGGGGAACAGCGCAAAATGCTGAGCAAATAATGATGCTAGCCGACGGAGATGCGAGCTTTACCAAGGCGCTAGGTCTAGAAATGGACACCGCTAGTTTTGGCGGTATTCGTTCACAACGCTATGCCTTGATTATCGACGACTTAACGGTCACAACGGTGAATGTTGAACAAGCAAAAAGTTTTGAGCGAAGTAAAGCAGAAACCATTTTAGACTTGCTGTAAATCCCAATCACGCTCGCTAACAGCTTTCGAGTGAACTGTTAGCGACATTGAGGTCGCAACTTGAAACGTTTTCATCTGCTATTGTGCTGTTGCTTGATTTCTTTTCCCTGTTTTGCTTTTGGTCATTTGGGCCATCAGTTAGTGGCTTATATTGCCCAACAGAATTTAACGCCTACCGTCACTCAACGGGTGAGCGATATTCTAGATGGAAAGTCACTGGTCGACGTCGCAAGCTGGGCCGATAAAATTCGTGACCAAAAACAATGGCAACATACCGGACCTTGGCATTACCTGAATATAGACAAGGGTAAAACTCTTGCCCAACAACGGCGCTCAGCAAAAGGTGATGTGCTCAGCCAGCTCGAGTATTTCGAGCGACAACTCGCTCAAGCAGCGAGCCACAACAAACAACAGCAAGCCTTAAAGTTTTATGTACACCTACTCGCCGATCTTCACCAACCCTTACACCTTGGTTATGCCCAAGATCGCGGCGGAAATACCCGCAAAATTAGCTGGTACGGTAAGCCCTCAAACCTCCATCGAGTCTGGGATAGTCAGCTATTAAATACCCGCTACGACTCCCCTGAGAACTATGCCAAGTGGCTCATCAAACACTATTCCAAACAAACTTTCGAGATTCATTTAAGTTATCCTCAGTGGATAGCCGAGACTCGTCAGCTGGTGCCACAGGCCTATCAATTTTCTAGTCCTCGACTTGGCCAGTCATATGTTAATCGTCACCGGGCAAGCCTAGAATTACAAATCGTCAAAGCTGGCCTCCGGCTCGCAGCCAAACTGAATCAACAACTAGGATAGACAGACACGACCAAAGATCGAATTTTTTTCAGCGTAAAGTGATCGCCCCACGCTCACTTGCGTATTAAGAATGAAGACAACCAGGGGAAAGCATCATGAACCGATTCTCTAGCGACAAAATTTCCGTCGGCATCAGTAGCTGCTTATTAGGCCAAGAAGTTCGTTACGACGGCGGACATAAGCAATCACGCTTCTGTCGTGTCGAGTTGGCTGAGTTTTTTAGCTTCGAGCCCACCTGCCCAGAGATGGCGATTGGCATGGGTAGCCCTCGCAAAGCGATTCGCTTAGTTCAGGATGACCAGCGGATCAGTCTGCAGGCCAGTGATGGCAGCTTCGATGTCACTGAAAAAATGCATGATTATACCGAGCGTCGCTTGCCGCAACTCGGTCATCTTAGCGGTTATATCGTCTGCGCTAAATCACCAAGCTGTGGCATGGAACGAGTCAGTGTTTATCATCCGCAGAAGAACAACGCAACTAAAGATGGCAGCGGCCTATTCACCGCTAAATTAATGCAGGCCTATCCCTTGCTTCCTGTAGAAGAAGATGGCCGGCTGAATGACCCCTTACTTCGGGAAAACTTTATTAACCGAGTGTTTGCTTACCATGAGTGGAAAAGCTTGGCCGACGAGGGCCTGAGTGTCGCGAAAGTACAGCGCTTTCATGCAAAATTCAAGTACCTATTGATGGCCCACCACCCAGAAAAATATCGTCATTTGGGTCCCTTAGTCGCGAATCTAAACGGTAATCATGACCAGAGCGGTTTTAACGCCTACATCGCTCAGTTTATGGCAATTCTTAAACACAACTGCAGCCGTAAAAATCACTGTAATGTATTGCTGCACTTGCAAGGTTATTTCAAACGCGAATTAAATCCCGAACAAAGACAAGAGCTGAGTGAACGGATCCACCAGTACCGTGAAGGCTTACTTCCCTTACTGGTTCCGATTAGTTTAATTCAACACTACTTGCGCGAGCACCCTAATCACTATGTTGCGATGCAGGCTTACCTAAATCCGCATCCAAATCAGCTGAAGTTACGCTATAGCCTTTAAAAACAAGGCCCATCACAGCGCTTTATTTCACAAAAAAAAGCTTTAAGCCTTTCGGCTTAAAGCTTTTACTTAACACAGGAACAAGGATTAAAGAACAGGATTAAGGTCTTTCTATTTACTCAGCTAAAACGTTCACCTTAGGCGAGTATTTCGCTTGCCATTTAGGATAATTATTTTTAATTAATTTACCCGGTGACGTTACCAACCAACTATATTTCACCCGACGCTCGTAGCTTACTTTTTCGTAAGCATCCAAGTGATCGCCTTGGCGATTAGAGAATAGCGGTTGCAGAGTTTCGGTATTGATAAAACGTGGCCATACGGTGCTACCTTGTTTATCAATCACAATTCGGTTGCGACCAAATTCAAGAGTGTCGTCTTTGGTCTTCACTAATTTTTTATCTTTAATGCTCTGAGACTTCAAGAAAGCCACAGAACTATTAATCGCATCAACAACTTCTGATGATGGTTTATCAATGCTCATCAAAAATTTGATCACTTTCACGCTCTCATCACCACTAATTGATGCAAGCTCGTATGAGCGACCGCGTTCACAGGCAAGCGTATCCACATTATATTGGGCACACCATCCGGTCTTCACGCCATTCACGACCACTTGGTTATCGAGAATAAAGCGGATCCCTTTATTCATTGAGGCTTTCGCGCGGGTCGCTAGGTCATCAGAAACAAAAGCAAAATCTTTAGTTTTATTCGCCACTTCTTCTAAAATATTGAGCGTATTAGAAATAGCATTATCATTGAACGTCACATGACGATGATAGCCTCGAGTTTGTGGGAAGAATTGTGGCCAACCCCCGTTGTCATATTGCCCATTAATTAAATACTCAACCCCACGAATGATGCTTTCTTGTAAACGTTGCTCTGAATGCTGTTGGTTAATCTTCGCCAACACTTCAATTTGCAAGTTCGTGGCATCGTTATCAATCGTAGATTTCTGACGATAAGTGGGAAAAGTATCACGATCATAAGCAACCGATAAATCATTAGAGCTACCAATCTTAAACCAGCCGCCATCTACATTTTGGTTAGCTAGCATAGCCTCTGCCACATTCTTCGCTTCTTTAGAGGCAAACCACTCTGGTTTTTGTTTGAGAATAGTCTTGGCCGAAATTTTGCCCTTATGCGCTTTAAAGATGGTACCGCTAGGGCGTAGTAGCGTTACTTCGGCAATGTGTCTAGATGAATTCCAAGTATATTTAGCGCCGAGTCCTTCAAATACAAAGCGAAATGGCACATACAAGGCCCCCTCTATGATCTGGGGTGCGGCTGGAGCCTTGACCGTTTTACCATTCACTACAGCATCAGCAGAATCAAGCACCATCGACACAACTTTTTTATTTAAACGATACTCAACCGTCTTACCATCAAAAGACATTTCACCGTTTAATTCATCAAAAATATCGTCTAACGGCGCTATCACCACCTTCTCTTTAGTCATCAGTGGTTTTAGATAATAAGCATCCAGTAGCTCATGATAACTCCCGTCGACTTTCATCATCGGCTCACTCATGATCAATGAAACCGTATGTAAGTCACTATTTTCCCAAGTCACGGCTTGTTCTGCATAAGCCGAACTTGCAGTGCAAGCGGCTGCCAGCATCAGGGCTAAATAAGTTTTTTTAACCAACTTCATTCTGCTTCTCCAAATACTTATGTTTAGTCGTCGACAAGCTTCTCTGCTTTACCACAGCCAATGAAATAATCGACAAATGCTCTGTACAAAATAAAACATCGCTAGCACTTTTACGGTTGGCCATTGAATGACCAATGACGACCCAGTTCAGCTAACTATATCGGTACAGCTTTAAGAAACGATGGTTGTATATTATTAAAAAGCGGTTTTAAAAAAGAAGATCGAAGTCTGGTTTTTCTATATATGATTTGAATTGATTCACAAAAACAAACTTCCGTAGCAAAAAATATCCTTTATTTTAATAAACTTACCCATCATTACTAACTCCCCCAAAAAAGTTGACTCACTCCAGGAACCACAAGCTGGCATAGGGCGGTCGTCATCGAGAACCGATCACTCTAATTAGATAAGCTCTTACTGAGATAAAGGCTTAATTCATATGATGGGCAAAGGTATGGAAACAGCGTTTTAACTCACCGAATGCCACGCCTAAGAGCAAACACTTTGGCTATCGCCTGTTTATAGGGACCACATACGCTAGATTAAGTAAAAATTGGCCCTTGTTGGTGCGACATTACGGGCTATTTGTTCGAGATATTTTTATTGCGCAGCGCTAACCACGCTTGCTCACTTGGCATCTCTTAAATTTGGGTACAGAATCCCCCCAAAAAAATCAGAATTCCAATCAGCTCTTGAGTCAACATAAACATAAGCTGCAACGTCTACCTTGATCCGTGTGGAGAATAAACCAAGCAGCCCCCAAACGAACTTTAAATCCGATGAAGTATTTGGACCCGAGCTTCCACAACAACGACAAAAATCGCAGGTAACTCTCCAGACAAGATAAATGAGACTTCACTACACAAACAGCTTTCTTTCATTTCATCTCCATACCACATTCACGCTCCATCGCTCGAAGCGAAATGGTGCATCCTGCGGAATGTTTTAACATCATCCTTTGTAACTGAAATGCCGACATAAACTTCGAATGGACTATCCAGCAAGGCTTCTGTCGTGAAATGCTTGATAAAATAAATGAACTTTGTGTTCTAGCTCGATGGGAAATCAAGTGAGCATCGATAGCGCTCTCTCATTTCGACACTGATAGGATCCCATTTCAAATTCGCGACAGATCCAAGGCCGGTTTTCATATATAGAACACAGTAAAGTCTCACGATCCAACGCTGAGCACCAGCCATCATCTAAACGTAGCATGCTTTCACCGCCCCATTCATCAACAACAATATGATGGTCGGGAACCCCTGTGTCGCTAATAATCATAACTTCTAATCGACAACAGCAAGCATGGCAATTAGAACAGCTGACTTCAGTTTCGGATAATATTTTAATATTAATCGCCACATATCTCATCTATTGGAACAGCAGGGGATTTTACCCTAAGAGACGGAAACTCGAAATCAATTTGGATGATTGACTTCGCCCCTCTATAGGGCCACCAGCAGCACACCTAAAATCAAGGCAACAAATCTCGGCAAGCAAATCACTCTCGCTCAAAGACTCGGGTTTCACCAATCGCCATATGGATAAACTGGCTATTATCATCCAATTGCGTTTGAGTCAGTTTATCCAGCAGTTCAGCAGGCTCCATCACTGGTTCGGCAGTCAATGGATAAGTCCCCCAATGCATGCCAATGGATAATTTTGAACGCACATCTTGATGCACTTTTATCGCCTCTGCCACATCAACATGTTGATCTTTCATAAAACCCCTAGGGGAATAGGCCCCAATAGGAATCAAGGCTACGTCAATTTCGCCTGCCCATTGGCCAATCTCTTTAAAATCATAAGGGTTATAACCGGTGTCACCAGCAAACCATAAACGTTTGCCGCCCAGTTCAATTAGCCAACTTGCCCAATGGGTTTTATTTCGATCAAATACCCCCCTTCCAGACCAATGCTGGCTCGGGGTTGCGGTAATACTCGCCGCACCAAAGGTTTGATGGTCCCACCAAGCAAGTTCATTGACTCGCTGAGCATCGATTCCTTGTTTTTCAAACCAGGGTTTTAGGCCTTCAGGCACAAAGTAATTGGTCCGATTCCCCAAATGTTTAATGGTATTTTCATCTAAGTGGTCATAGTGATTATGCGATATCAACACAAAATCAATATTGGGTAGATCTTCTAAATCGAAGGTAAGTGGGACAAGGCGCTTCGGTCCAGCAAAAGACATCGGTGAAACTCGTTCACTAAACACCGGGTCGGTCAAAAAATTCACTCCAGCAACTTGAATCAAAAAACTAGAGTGGCCTAACCAAGTAATTTTGGTCGCCTCATCAACACGATTAATTAATTGGCTATCGACAGACTGGCGCGGTATATCTGCTGCCTGGGCCGCTTGGTCGGCCCACTTGGGTTCACCAAAGTAGCGAACATAGAAGAACTTTAATGGGTTTTTTTCTATCGCTGGAATATGATTATTTTTGAATTGCTTACTCATGCTAACACTACACGCAATGAGCGCTACTGCACCAATTCCAACAAGCAAAGTTTGTACAACTGTCACTGCCACAAGATTCCCTATGTTCAAACACATGAATGGTCGATGACTCACTATCCCCCAAAAGATGAGTAATGACTATCACAAACCTTCATAAAAATAATGAGATAATCAACAGTTTAAAGATGGGCTTAGGCAAATACAAGGTTGGCAGCACCACGCTGTTTGAACAAACTAAGCTTATGTTTCATTTATGGTAAATGAAGCGAGCGATAAGCGACCAATATATTGCCAAACTTTGAGTGGCGTTAGTCCGCAATGAAAGCGTTGCTTATCGCCTAGCCGACTTCATCGACTGATCACTTTCACCCGGCCTTTTCCTTCGGCCTTGGCTTTATACAAAGCTTTATCTGCTTGTTTTAACAACCACGCTTCATTTAAGTCCGTATGCACCATACCACCGCAATCGGTAATCCCGATGGAGCAGGTTAAATCAGGTAGATTCTCCACTAACTCAACGCTGTCGGCCCACTCAATTAATTGTGGTTTTAAATAATGGTGTAATTGTAAGTTATCTAATAAACGCTCTGCGCTTATCTTCGCTTGGCTGTGACTCACATTTGGGAATACCACAACAAACTCATCCCCGCCCCAACGCGCAACAATATCACTGGCTCGCATCGTTTGAATCAGTATCTCGGCAAACGCACAAAGTACGCGATCCCCCACATCGTGACCAAGCAAATCATTCACAAATTTAAAATTGTCTAAATCTATATAGGCTAAAGAGCAATAGTAACTGCCAGATTGCTGCGCACAAATGACTAACTCTTGTTCAAGGCGAGCCAATAGGGCTTGACGATTAAACAAGCCCGTTAAAGGATCGGTGGTCGACATTTTTAACAGATTTTCTCGATGCCTTAGCTGCTGTAATTGACTGCCAAGCTGTCGGCTCACCAATTGCAGGGTATCTTGATCCTGACGATCGAAGTAGCGATTACTATTGACGTTACACAAAGTCATTGCCGCATAAAGGTGCCCATCCACAAAAATAGGTAAACACACCAGCGAGTTATAGGTGGCACGCTTGCCATCTTCTCCCTTAGAGAAGAAACTATTTTCGACCCAAATGTTCTGGTGTTCTTTAATCTTATGAAGATATTGCTGTACCTGAGAGTCTGGCAAACTATGACCCTCGGTCCACGCCTGCCACTGGTCAACGTTTAGGTAATGGATCATGCCTCGCTGTACCGTGAAATTACCACAAACTAATTTCAAGCTTTCGTTGGCTAGATCCTGACTATTGTCAAAGCGCTCTGGAAGAGATTGCATTCGACTAATCAATTGCATCTCTCGCAAACGCTGTTGCACTTGGCGTAACTGCATCCCTTGCTTCGCATTTCGCACCAAGTCTTCGAGATAAAGCTGTACCGGTAATAAACGGACCGCTTTAATCTGTCGAGAATAAAAGACGTTTCGCTGACTGATAACTTGCTGAATATCGATAAAAATTTGGGAAAAATGAGGTAAGTCTAATAACTCACACATCGCTAAGCTTTGGCTTAATAGCCGTTCACAGCCTAGCCAATCCCCCTGACGACTATACACTTCTAGCAATTCACAGCTACATTGCGGCAATAAACGAGTATCCATATCCACTACGTCCCCCAAAATGGCGGGGGCAGCTTCAAATACTTGCCGAGCTTCATCTAAGCGCTCATCTGCCACATATAAAGCGCCTTGTAGCAAGCTCATTAAAAACTCACCCGTGCTAGAGGGTTTAAACGGTAGCCCCTGCATCCGCTCTAGACATTGCTGAGCTCTTGCTAACTCACCTAACTTCGCATGACAAAAACCTTTCAGACTAAATACATCATAGAGGTTACGAAATGGGAAGTGAGTCATTTGCCTAATCCGACACACCCGAACCAACTGCTCAAGCACGTCACTGGCTTGCTGATAATCTCGAGTACAAAAATACAACCAAGCAAAATTGTAAAGAGTTGCCACCAGCTCTGAATAATCGCCACTATGACGAATAATATTATAGGCGGCCAAATACTGTTGTTGCGCTTCGGGATACTTCTCAAGCAAGGTGTTAAAATAACCAGTCCCATTATACATTCGCACCCGTTCACTGGCCTCCCCCAATGCTTCCCGGATCCGAGAGCTAATCGCAAAACATCGAAAAGTCGCATGATAACGGCCCACATAGGAATAGATGATCCCCTTACTATGATAACTGGCGGCGATACCTTGATGATGGCCAATTTTACGCGCTAAATTAACCGCTTTCTGAGTAAACTCCAGTGCCAGCGTTGCCTCCAGCTCCTCATAAAAACGTAAATAGGTATAGTAATTACGTAGAGCATATAATCGGGAGCAGTTCATCTGATAACGATGCAATGTTTTATCAAGCAGCTCAAACTGCTTTAGCTGTACAGGTGTCGAAGACTTATCATGGGCGTAATAATTCACAAACCAAGATTGAGCCAATAGCCGCCCATGACCCGCCTGCTCTGCGACTTCGATAGCGGCTTCTGAATACTGCATTGCCTCTTCAAAACGCTGCTGTTGGACTAAACTTAGGCTCAGTAAGTTAAGCTGCTTTACCCTATCATCCGTGCGACAGGGAGACGCTTCAGAAACCGATACTAACTCTAATTCCGTCACCGCCTCATTCAATTCTCCCTGATAAAGTAAGGCTTCAGCAAGTTGTAACTGTAACTGTTCAACAGCCGGGCTTGCTACGTCCCCCGCATCGAGCAACACCCTTGCAGCAGCTTCAGCTTCTGGCCACGCCATACTCTGGATATTCTCTGCCACTAATTGCATCGAGACTTCACCCTGTTCCCGATAGTGCCAAATCGGCTTTAATAAGGCTTGACTCGGAGGAACCCGATACAACAAAGTCATATCATCCAACCAATCAAGAAAACCTTCCCATGCTTCGTCATCTTGGCGATGACTAAGTGCATACTGGGTATCCACCTCTATCATCACCATAATTGGATTTTTCAGTTGATGATTGACTAAGCCGATTAAAGTTTGAATCGCGGAAGCAGAAGCGAAATGCCAACCCGTCATCACCAAAATACAAGGTTCATCCAACAGCAATTCGACTAAACGTAAAATAGCCTGCTGTAAAGCTCGCTGCTCAAAATACAAATCATCCATTAACAATAATTCAGTTCGAGGATGAATCTTTCCGGTTAATAGCCCACTTAAGCACTGCTGTAAGGGAACAAAATCAGTTGCAAGCTTCACTAAGGCTGCCACTGAATAATTAGATTGTGGCAACTGATGCATAAACAAGGCAAACAAGGCTCGGTAAGGAGAGTAAATACTTTGCTGATTCAGGCTAATCAGTTTCAACGATAACTGTTGTTGCTCGGCAAATGCAGAAGCCCAACGAGCAAGACTCTCTGCGTCGCTACTTTGATAAAAACTAAAACTCGCTTGACGGCACTGGGCTCTCTTCCATTCGGTCTCGATACGTTGTGAAAAATGATCGACTCGGGGCATGTTGTTTAATCGCCTCCTCAGGCTATTCAAGGTTGAAGATGATGATCCCTTCTGCTTGCATGTTTATCCACGGAAGTTTCGGTGCAGTGCGTGATATCTCAAGAACAAGCAATTCAACCAAACTTTACACTCAAAACGGCTTAAGCAATACCGCTGAGGTTAAGCTCAACTTCTATATTCTTTCGAACAAAATGAACCACGAAACATGAAGCGACCCTAGTCTTCTTCACATTTCATTCTCATGCGAATTGTAAAGTAATGACTAAAATAACTATATTGTCAGCGTCACATAAACTCGTTCAGCCGATTTATTTAAACGGTACGATTAAATAAATCTGGCGAAAATGATCTAAAAACTCCTTTTTTAAGATCCACTACAAATATCAAATAAAAATCATTCTTATTTGCATTCAATGTTGATACTATTACAAACACTGAGTAATAGTCTGATTTCATGAATGAATTTTTCAATTGGATGACCTTCCCAAAATCAGCAACAAATTTTAAAACTAAACTTTATGCTACAAGGAGCGTTATGAATAACTCACTTCCCCCGATCCTCTCCCTCACTCAAAGTAAACTGGCATTGCTGGTCGCTGCTGTCTTACTCAATTCTCACAGCAGCATCGCGGCTGATGCCCCGCTTGATAACCCGGTGATGGTGGTGACCGCTTCGTCAACCGAACATACAGTACAAACTGCCCCCGCGTTCACCACCGTAATTACCGCTGAAGATATTAAAGCTTCACCGGTTAACGGTTTACCCGATATCTTGGAAAAATACGCAGGCATTATCAATAACAGCGATAGCAGTGGCCGCAATGCCATTTACATTCGGGGAATGGATCAAGGTTACACCCTTATTTTGGTCAATGGTAAGCGGGTATCCTCTTCTGCTTCACTATGGCGAGGCGGTGATTTTGATTACAGCTCAATCCCCTTAGATGCGATTGCTCAAGTAGAAATTGTTCGTGGCCCGATGTCTGCCCTATATGGCTCCGATGCCATTGGAGGCGTGATCAATATCATCACCAAGGCACCAGGTAAAGTTTGGGGAGGAAGCATTCGTCAAGATAATGTTGTGATGACATCCGGTGACGAGGGCGCTCAGAGCCGAACCAACCTGTACGCTTCAGGACAGCTCAATGATCGGCTCAGCTTATCAATTGCTGGTGAAATCTACGACCGAGATGCTTGGTACTTAGATGAAAATATGGGAACAGAAGCGCCCGCCCTAGAAGCCAAAAATAGCCAAAATATTTACACCACTTTGTATTGGGATATCAATAACCAACAACAAGCAGAATTTGATTTCAACTATAACCATGATGAGCGGCCCTATTCAAGCTATGGCGATATTAGCTCGCTTCGTGCTCAGGCGATTGATCGCATGACCTTTGGCGCAACACACCGCGGGCAATGGGCCTGGGGTAGTTCAACGCTCTACGCAAATTATGAAACCAGTACCATCGATGATTACAACAATCGCTACGACGCCCCGCAACAACGCCAAGTCAAAGAAAATAACTTGCTCATTAACGGCTCTATAAATACCGAGCTCGGCTTCAACAACATCACTGCCGGTGGAGAGTTACAACAGCAGCAGATCAAAGATCCAGTTGGTTACCAACCCAGCGGAGAAGCCAATACCACCATGTATGCAGTCTACCTGCAAGATGAGCTGAGCTTAGGTGATAAATTAACCCTAACTTTGGGCGGACGCTACGATGATCATGAAGTATTTGGTGGTCATTTTACACCTCGTTCCTACCTGGTTTATCAAGCAAGCAATGCCTTAACTCTAAAAGGTGGGGTAAGCAAGGCCTACAAAGCACCACAAACCTATCAAACCAATCCTGAATATCAGATTATTAGCTGTGGTGGTGGTTGTTCAATCTCAGGAGATCCTGACTTAGCAGCCGAAACCAGTGTCAACTATGAATTAGGTTTTGAGTATCTTCAAGCGTCTTGGGATGTCAGCGTGGCACTTTATCGCAGCGAAGTTGAAAACTTAATTGAAGCACAATATGCGGTCATCAATGGTACGCCAAGCAGATGGTGGGACAACGTTGGCGAAGCAACACTACAAGGTGTCGAACTGTCGGGTGCGGTAGATATCACCCAAGATATTAGTTTATTGGGTAACTACACTTATCTAGATGCTGAAGACAACGCAGGCAACCCATTAAGTAATCGCCCTGAACATGTGGCCAATGCCAATCTAAACTGGTGGGTGAGCGAACGACTCAATAGCATCGTTTCAGCGGTATACACCGGCAAACAATATAATTCGGGCTCCGAGCTGCCCGCTTACACCACCGTGGATTTAGGCCTTGCCTTCCAGGCAACCACTGCGCTAAACCTTAAAGCTGGTGTTAAAAATCTGTTTGATCTTCGTTTAGACGAAAAATCGCAAGACTTTAGCGGTCATGAGTTAGGGCGAAATGTCTACTTAAGTGCTAATTACGACTTCTAAATTAACGCACTTTTAGCCATACCAAAGTCAGTCAAAGGCTTCCTGAAAGCCTTGCTGGCTTTGGTATTCCTTGTCAATTTGGAGCCTTTATGCCTCTTTCTCGAAAAAAAACATCCCGAAAACTCGTGAAACAATTGCCCAGCTTATGTTGCTTATTAAGCTTAAAACTCGCCGCGGCCCCCCTTCCCATCGAGCAAACGATTTCCTTAGATGCACATCAATCCCATTCTTGGTCCATCGCACTTCAGTCTGGGGATTATCTCAGCGGTAAGTTTTCGGCCACCAATAAACTCGAACAAGCCACCCTAGATGACCCAAATGGCAAGCGGATAAAGCAATTATTACTCAGCCCGAGTCAAGGACAAAGTCTTCACTTAGTCGCCCAGCAAAGTGGCAATTATCAGTTAACACTCACCAATGCCGCAGTCCCGAATCAGCTGACCCTAAAATTACGTAAACCTGCTTTAGCGATGCAAACCGCTCAAACCACACTCGCCAGCCAAACCCTGCAAGAGCTGATCGCTCAATATGTCAAAGCGGGCAATACCGAATTATTTTGGCAACAGATATCGCACATCGGCAGCCCACTCATCGAAGCCATTGCGCCCCATCGCATCGATGAGCCAAAGGGCAGTTCCTTAGTCACCTTCCTCTGGCGAGGTGCCAAACACAATGTCAAACTGCTCGGCGGACCCGGTCACGAACATCACACCTTCAAGCAAATTGAGGATAGCGACATTTGGTATTTAAGTCTAAGCTTGCCCAACAACAGTCTATTTTCCTATCAAATTGCCCCCGATGTCCCAACCCTTGCTGAAAGTGGCCGAGCACAACGCGTTGCGATTTTAAGTACTGCGCAACGGGACCCCTTCAATCCGAACACTTGGCATTTTTCTGAACGACAAGATAAATATACCAGTAAATCGATATTACGCCTGGCTGCGGCCCCCGCAGAGCCTTGGCTAACACCCGTAGCAACACATCAGGGAACGCTAAGCCAAAGCCAAATAAGCAGCAAAATATTAAACAATAGCCGCGATGTTTATCTATATCGCAGTGCCAATCCCGCTGCTGATTCTAGCCTGCCCTTAGTTATCTTTTTCGATGCCGAGAGTTATCTTCAGCAAGCGCAAACGCCACAACTGCTGGATAACTTAGTCAATGCTAAAAAAATACCGGCGCTGAACGCAGTATTTATCAGTAACCCCAGCGCCCAAAGCCGCGCAACAGAATTAGCCTGCAACCCTCAGTTTTCATCTTTTTTAGCAAAAGAATTACTGCCATGGCTCGCGCAGCAAAACATTACGGCACCTGCAAAACAAACCATTTTAGCAGGTTCTAGCTATGGAGGTTTAACAGCAGCATGCACAGCAACCCTATATCCCGAGTTATTTGGCGGCGTTCTAAGCTTGTCCGGTTCATTTTGGTGGGGGCCAAAGATGGACCCGAGTCGCCAGCATCAACCTGAATGGCTCACTCAACAGCTTGCGCTCAAACCAACCAGCACAGTACGCTGGTATCTTAGTGCTGGCTTGTTTGAAGAAACATGGATATTGCCCCCAAACCGACGTTTAAAAAGCCTGTTAGATGCCAAAGGGTATCAAAGTCAGCTCAGTGAAATAGCTGGCGGTCATGACATGTTGGCTTGGCGAACCCAATTACCGGAAGGACTTATATATTTACTCGACCCGCAACAGCCGCAACGCTAAAAGCGGTATCGTTTGCTTTATCGGGCGACTCATCCCCCAAATAATAGGGAGGCTTAAAGCCTCCCTATTATTTTTGGCTTGAACAAGGGTCACTCAAGATGAGCCCCCCAATCAAACCGCTAACCAATAATAATTTGTCCCAGTACGTATCCCAAGCAGCTCGCACCAATCACGCCAATTAAGCCAACCGACATAAACGAGTGATTGAAATACCACTTGCCAATCTTAGTGGTTCCAGACGTATCAAAATTAACCGTTGCAATATCGGATGGATAATTTGGAATAAAGAAATAACCATATACCGCAGGCATTAAACCAATCAGTAATGCCGGTTCTAAGCCCAGACCCAAGCCAACTGGTAACATCATCCGCGCGGTAGCAGCTTGAGAATTCACCACCACAGACACAATAAAGAGCGCCAATGCAAAGGTCCATGGATAATTAGTCACCATCTCCACAATACCACTTCTAAATTGGGGCATGGCGTATTGGAAATAGGTATCCGACATCCAGGCAATCCCAAAAATAGCAATGGCTGCAACCATGCCCGATTTAAATACCACACCATTAGGAACATCACGTGGGTCAGTCTTGGTTGCGAGTAGAATCACCCCACCAAAAGCCAACATCATCATTTGAATAATCACCGACATTTTAATCGGCTTATCACCATCAACGATGGTGCGGATCTCTGGCACCATGGCGATAATCACAATCGTTACAATCGCAGCTAGAAATAACAGAACGGCATTTCTGGCTTTGCTCGGTAAGACCTCATCTAAAGAAGTCGCTGTGGTATTGAGTATTTTTTCACGCCATACCGGATCCTTTAAGCGCGCTTGGTATTCTTCATCCTGATCTAATTCTTTACCGCGTTTTAAGCTATATAAAGACATCAATAGTGTGCCAAACAAGGTTGCCGGTACGGTCACCATCAAGATAGATAGCAACGTAATATCGGCCCGAAGATCAGCTAGCTGAGCCAAATAATAAACCACTGCAGCAGAAATCGGCGATGCGGTAATCGCGATTTGCGAAGCCACCGATGAAGCCGCCATAGGTCGTTCAGGCCGGATCCCATTTTTTAAAGCCACATCACCAATAATCGGCATGATGGAATACACTGCGTGACCCGTGCCTAAAAGAAAAGTCATCGTATAAGTCACAAAAGGGGCAATAAGAGTCACCCGTTTAGGGTTCTTTCTTAACAATTTCTCGGCCACCTGCAACATATACTTTAAGCCGCCGGCAGCTTCCAAAATTGAAGCGCAGGTCACCACCGCCAAGATGATTAACATCACGGTGACTGGCGGTGAGGTTGGTGGCATCTTGAAGAAGAAGACTTCAATCGCCAAACCAATCCCCGAGACAACCCCTAATCCAATCCCACCGTAACGAGAGCCGGTATAGAGCATGAGCAACAGAAATAGAAACTCAAAATACAGCATCAATAGATCCCTTAAAATGATAGCGTTAGCGCTATTTTCCACTGAGTGTCGATGTGGTTATGCCAAATACTTCACACTCTACTAACACAAAATAAGCAGTGACAAATAGTCAGAGTCAGCTCACGCCACACGCCTAAAAAGTAAATAAACTAAACCTAAAATGTAAGTAGCAAGTTAGCTAAGTTGAACAGCTAAGTTAAATTAATAGCTTGCGCCACTCCCCTATTGAAGAGACAGCTTATGAGGGACCTTATCCAATAAAAAAGCTAGGCTTATTAGCCTAGCTTTTGATACCAACCAAGGCGTTTTACACGCTGGTATGAAGACAACTGACCGAGTGCTGGTCATTGCCAAGCAACTGCGGTTTAGTTTTCGCACACTGTTCCGTCGCAATAGGACAGCGAGTGCGGAAAACACAGCCCGAAGGAGGATGAATTGGCGAAGGTAGATCGCCTTCCAATAGTTGAATTGTTTTACTACGCTCCAACTTCGGATCCGGGATTGGTACTGCTGACATCAGGGCTTTGGTATAAGGATGACTTGGCTTATTAAACAAGGCATCGGAGGTGCCTAGTTCAACCGAATTACCTAAATACATTACCAAAACGCGGTCAGAAATATGTTTAACCACTGATAAGTCATGGGCAATAAAAATAAGGCTCAAGCCCATTTCCGCTTGTAACTCTTTCAGCAAGTTAACCACTTGCGCTTGAATAGAAACGTCCAGCGCCGACACTGGCTCATCACAAATAATCATCTTTGGTTCGAGGATCAGCGCGCGCGCAATTCCAATTCGTTGACATTGTCCGCCAGAAAATTCATGTGGATAACGGTTAATCACGTTAGGCAACAAGCCGACCTTCATCATCATTTTTTGAACCCGCTGCTTGACTTCTTGCTTGTTCAATTTGGGATAAAAGGTTTCTAATGGCTCGGCGATGATGTCGCCAATCGTCATCCGCGGGTTAAGCGAGGCCAATGGATCTTGGAAGATCATCTGAATTTCTTTGCGTTTCTCACGCAGCTCTTTATGTGGCAAGCGAGTTAAATCCTGGCCTAACCACACCACTTTGCCTGCTTCGGCCGGAACCAAACCAATCACCGCTCGAGCAAAAGTCGATTTACCACAGCCCGATTCTCCAACCACCCCTAAGGTTTCACCCTGATAGAGTTTTAATGACACACCATCAACCGCTTTCAAGGCAGCTGCGGGAGTCCAAGGCAATGCTTTTGCATCTTTAATGCGGAAGTATACTTTCAAGTCTACGACATCAAGCAACAAGTTTTTTTCACTCATGCGATTGTCCTCCCGATAAATGAAAATCGTTATGACAAGCACGCTGACGTTGTCCACCAAAATGAGTCAGGATCGGACTTTCATCTAAACAGCGTTGACTAACACGATGACAACGCTCTTGGAAAGGACAACCTTGCGGTAAGCGAAGTAAGTTAGGCGGATTCCCAGGAATGGTCGGTAAAATTTCGCCCTCTGTATCTAAACGAGGGATCGCTTTTAGCAGACCTTCGGTATAAGGGTGGCTTGGGCGATAAAATACTTCTTCTGCAGTGCCATATTCCATGGTACGACCGGCATACATCACCAGTACTTTCTCGCATAGGCCAGCCACAACCCCTAAATCATGGGTAATCATAATAATGGCGGTATTAAATTCACTTTTCAGCTCATTCAGTAAGGTCATGATTTGCGCCTGCACTGTCACATCTAAGGCGGTGGTAGGTTCATCGGCAATCAATAACTGTGGTCGACAAAGTAGTGCCATTGCAATCATCACCCGTTGACGCATCCCACCAGAAAACTCATGGGGATACATCGCCATACGCTTTTCAGCCTCGGGCATTTTAACCGCATCTAACATTCTCAGCGCTTCAACATGCGCTTCTTTATTATTCATCCCTTTATGCAGGCGTAATACTTCTTTAAGCTGCTCCCCCACCTTCATGTAAGGATTAAGAGAAGTCATCGGATCTTGGAAAATCATCGCGATTTTCTCTGCCCGGATGGCATTCAGCTTTTTCTCTGGCAAGTTCAAAATTTGCTGGCCATTAAATAGCGCTTCACCAGTAATGATGCCATTTTTCGCCAACAACCCCATTAAAGCAAAAGCGGTTTGGCTTTTACCCGAGCCTGACTCACCGACAATCCCTAAGGTCTGCCCTGCTTCCAGTGAAAAGGTTAAATCGTTCACCGCGGTTACACTGCCTTCTGGAGTTGAGAACTCCACCCGAAGGTCTTTCACATCTAATAAACTCATTGTTCTACCCTTGCCTTAACGATCTTTAGGATCTAAGGCATCACGTAAACCGTCGCCTACATAGTTAAAACTAAATAAAGTCACTACCATGAATCCAGCTGGATAAAGCAGCTGCCAAATAGCGATTTCCATGGTTTGTGAACCATCTTGTAATAAGGCGCCCCAAGAAGTCATCGGCTCTTGTACCCCTAAACCAAGGAAGCTTAAAAATGACTCGGTTAAAATCATCTGTGGTACCAATAAAGTGGCGTAAACCGCAACGATACCCAATACATTAGGAACAATGTGGCGAGTAATAATTTTCCACTTAGAGACACCGCAAACTTCAGCAGCTTCGATAAACTCTTTATTTTTTAAACTCAGCGTCTGACCTCGAACAATCCGCGCCATGTCTAACCATGACACCGCACCGATCGCCACAAATACTAAGAAAATATTGCGGCCAAAAAAGGTCACCAGTAAAATCACAAAAAACATGAAGGGGATGCCATAAAGAATTTCCAGCAACCGCATCATGACTCGGTCAACCGTGCCGCCCAAAAAGCCGGAGGTTGCACCATATAAAGTGCCAATTAACACCGCAACAAAAGCGCCCATCACCCCGACTAACAGCGATATTTGCCCCCCAAGTAAAGTCCGAACAAACATGTCTCGACCCAAGGCATCGGTGCCAAAGTAATGGCCGCTTTCAATCGAAGGTCCTTGGTGCATCGCCCCCCAGTCGGTGTCATCAAACACAAAGTCACTGAGGTGAGAGCCAAAAATAACCAATAAGGTAATTACAACTAATATGGTTAAACTAACCATCGCAGCGCGGTTGCGCATAAAGCGTATCCGGGCATCTTGCCATAGGCTACGACCTTCAATTTCCAAATTTTGAGCAAACTCGCTAATTGCGTCGCTATTTTGTTTATTGTCTAACATAACAGCCTCTTAGTAGCGAATTTTAGGATCGATAAAGGCATACAGGATGTCTACGATCGCATTAAATAAAATGGTAAAAGTACCAATCATAATGGTTAAGCCTAATACCAAAGAGTAATCACGATTCAGTGCACCATTTACAAACAACTTGCCAAAACCAGGCAAACCAAAAATGGTCTCAATCACCACCGATCCGGTGATAATTCCCACAAAAGCGGGCCCCATGAAAGAGACCACAGGCAGCAAAGCGGGGCGCAGCGCATGCCGTAATACGATATAACGAAATGGTAAACCCTTCGCTTTGGCGGTACGAATAAAGTTAGAGCTCAAGACTTCAATCATGCTACCGCGCATAATTCGGGCAAAAGATGCCACATACAACAACGACATCCCCAACATTGGTAAAATGATGTACTGGATCGCCCCTCCATTCCAGCCCCCTGCAGGTAACCACTGTAATTTAATTGCAAAGATATAAACTAGGGTTGGCGCAAGCACAAATGAAGGCATCACCACCCCCGCCATTGCGGTGGACATGATACTAAAATCCATCCAGGTATTCTGTTTGAGAGCAGCCAGTGTGCCAACCGACACGCCCATCAACACCGTAAAAACAAAGGCGATGGAACCAATCTTGGCAGAGACAGGCAAAGCTTGTGCAACCAGCTCATTCACTGAGTAATCTTTGTATTTGAATGATGGGCCAAGATCGCCTTGAACTAAATTACCGAGGTAAGTCAAATATTGCTCTAACACCGGTTTATCTAAACCGTACTTCGCCTCAATATTGGCTAAGACTTCAGGCGGGAGTGAGCGCTCACCAGAGAAAGGACTTCCTGGAGCAAAACGCATCATGAAAAAGGTAACGGTGATCAATACCAACAAAGTTGGTATTGATTCTAATATTCTTTTAAAGATGAACTTAATCATACTATTTCCAACTATTAAACTCTGTTGTCGCGACTAAGTTCTAGCCACAACAAAATAAGGCACCTTAAGAAAAGGTGCCTTATTATTAATCATCAATTACTGAGCAATGATGTATAGGTCTTTGCTGTACACTTTGTCTTCTGCGTTGTTCATCGGGTAACCACCAACAGTCGGTTTAACCAAACGCGCATTCACGTAGTGATAGATAGGAGCTAAAGGCATATCTTTTGCCAATTGCGCTTCAGCTTGACGGTAGTTGTCACTCCGTACGGCAGGATCAACCGCTACCATTGCCGCATTCATGAAACCATCATAGGCAGGACTATTATAAAACTGGTCGTTATTACCATTGTTACTTTGCATCAACGACAAGAAAGTAGACGCTTCATTGTAATCACCACACCAACCCGCACGAGTCACGTCGTAATTACCGTTGCGACGGTTATCCAAGAAAGTTTTCCACTCTTGGTTTTCTAAGTTAACTTTTACTCCGAGGGTTTTCTTCCACATCGACGCGACTGCAATTGCAATCTTCTTATGGTTATCACTGGTGTTATATAACAAGCTAAACTCTAAAGGTTTGTCTTTGGTGTAACCCACTTCTTCCAACAAGGCTTTAGCTTTCGCATTGCGCTCTTTTTGAGTCCAGGTTGCATATTCTGGTTTGTCGAAATGTAGGCCAGCGACTTTCTGGTGGGCGAAATTGTAAGCGGGCAGTTCACCCTTACCGACGATATATTTTGCAACCGCGTCCCGGTCAATGGCGTAAGACAACGCTTTACGAACACGAACATCATCAAATGGTGCTTTCTTGTTATTAAAACCATAGTAGTAAGAACAGAGGTAAGGCGTCACCTTCAAGGATTCAGGTTGTTCTTTTTGCATCCGTTTAAAGTGTTCGTTAGCCATCTCGTAAGTCATGTCGATTTCACCCGCTAAGAAACGGTTCATATCGGTTACTTGGCTTTCGATAGGTAAATAAGTCACTTTGTTAATCACGGTATGCGCGTTGTCCCAGTAATTTTCATTACGGACCATCACGATTTTTTCGTTCACCACCCACTCAGATACTTTGTAAGCCCCATTACCAACGAAGTTCGCAGGTAGTGTCCATTTATCCCCGTATTTTTCAACAGTCGCTTGATGGACTGGCTTCATGGTGGTGTGTGAGGTCATTGCCACAAAATAAGGCAATGCTTCCGTCAGCTGGATCTGTAAAGTGTAATCATCAAGTGCTTTTACTCCTAACTCAGAAGCCGGTTTTTTACCGTCAATGATGTCTGCAGCGTTAACCATAGTGGTCATTTCTAAAAACCACGAATAAGGTGCAGCTGTTTTAGGATCAACTGCACGTTTGAAGCTATATTCAAAATCGTGAGCTGTCACTGGGTCACCATTTGACCACTTAGCATTGTGACGCAAATGAAACACAAATGTTTTGTTGTCTTTTGTTTCCCATGACTCCGCTGCACCTGGCACCAGATTACCCTGACCATCTTGGTTAACTAAACCTTCTAAAAGCTCACGGATCACATTCGATTCAGGGACGCCTTCGGTTTTGTGGGGGTCAAGAGACGCTGGTTCTGAACCATTGCCACGTACTAACTCTTGTACAGGTGCCAATTTTACACCAGCAGGAACATTGGCAGCATAAGTAGTCATGGCGAATGAGCCGAATATGGCCGCGCCAATTAAGCTACCAATAAGGGTTTTAGCAGTTTTCATTTTAATCTCCATCTCCACACGGTGAGCTACAATGAGCCTAACCATGTAATTTCCATTCACTTTTCATGAATATTAAATCAGTATAATGTTCTGAAAAAACGTACAATCACGCAAGATGCTACACCCGAAGAAACAAAACAACAAATAATAAGTTGATTTTTGTGATTGGCTCAAACTAACTATTTACATAATATGTATGAATTAGTTTATCGCTCCAAGCCTAAGAATTAAGGTGGTACCGAATCAATTCAACATGAAAGCATAACTGAAAGACAAACAGAACAAATGAGATGAAAACAGTAAATAAATTACATTATTTGTATTAAATAATACAAATAGGCCACTATATAGGTAAATAAAACGTTATTTATTTACATTTGTAACTTAGTAACACATGATCTGGATCAAGCTAAAGCAACGAATGGCTATTATAATCGCTGGTGAAAGTTAATTACTAAACCACTCAAGCGTCTATTTAGGGTCTATAATGTGGCAGTTTATTTGACCATTTCGGTTTACTAATTAATTTTAGTTTAAATGAGGAGAACAGGATGCCTGTAGGTAATATAGATGAGTTAAACGCAATGGTTGCTCGAGTGAAGGCAGCGCAAGCTATTTTCGCAACATACAGCCAAGAGCAAGTGGATAAAATTTTCCGCGCCGCGTCACTCGCAGCTTCTACAGCCCGTATTGAACTCGCTCGCATGGCCGCTGAAGAGTCTGGCATGGGCATTATGGAAGACAAAGTGATTAAAAACCACTTCGCTTCTGAGTTCATCTACAACAAATATAAAGATACTTTAACTTGTGGTGTCATTGAACGTAATGAAGAAGGTGGTACCATTACCATCGCTGAACCAGTAGGGATCGTTTGTGCTATCGTACCGACTACCAACCCAACCTCTACGGCAATCTTCAAAGCTTTAATCAGCTTGAAAACCCGCAACGGTTGTATTTTCTCTCCACACCCTCGCGCTAAAAACTCAACCAACTTTGCCGCACAGCTGGTACTAGATGCAGCAATTAAAGCTGGTGCACCTAAGGATATCATTGGCTGGATTGATCAACCTTCTGTTGAATTGTCTAACGCACTAATGAAGCACGATGACATCTCTTTAATTCTTGCTACTGGTGGTCCAGGCATGGTTAAAGCAGCTTACTCTTCAGGTAAGCCAGCAATCGGTGTTGGCGCGGGTAATACACCGGTAGTGATCGATGAAACAGCTGACGTGAAGCGTGCTGTTTCTTCAATTCTGATGTCTAAAACCTTTGATAACGGCGTAATCTGTGCCTCTGAGCAAGCAGCAATCATCGTTGAATCAAAGTACGACGAAGTATTGGCGCGGTTCGCTAAATATGGCGCAGCAGTACTGAGCAAGTCAGACGCAGACAAAGTCCGTAAAGTACTAATGATTAACGGCGCTCTTAACGCAAAAATTGTTGGTCAACCTGCTTATAAAATTGCTGAATTAGCCGGTGTAACCGTACCTAAGTCAACTAAAATTCTAATCGGCGAAGGCTTAGAAGCTTCTTTCGATGATGAGTTCGCCCACGAGAAACTATCTCCGACTTTAGGTGTGTTCAAAGCGAAAGACTTTGAAGATGCGGTTCGCCAAGCGGGTATCGTGTTAGATATTGGCGGTGTAGGCCATACTTCTGTTCTTTATACCGACCAAGATGCAAATGCCGAGCGTATTGCTTACTTTGGCGACAAAATGAAGACGGCACGTATTTTAATTAATACCCCTTCTTCACACGGTGGTATTGGTGACCTTTACAACTTTGAACTTGCACCTTCATTGACTCTTGGTTGTGGTTCATGGGGTGGTAACGCGATTTCTGAAAACGTGGGTCCAAAACACCTAATTAATAAGAAAATTGTTGCTAAGCGAGCTGAGAATATGTTGTGGCATAAACTTCCTAAATCAATCTACTTCCGCCGCGGTTCATTACCTGTTGCCATGGACGATTTAGATGGCAAAAAACGCGCAATGATCGTGACTGACAAATTCTTGTTCAACCACGGTTACATCGACGATCTACGCTCAATCCTTAAAGAAAAAGGTATGGAAGTAGAAATATTCCATGACGTAGAAGCAGATCCAACATTAACCATCGTGAAAAAAGGTGCTCAAGCCTGTCACAGCTATCAACCAGATGTAATCTTAGCGGTTGGTGGTGGTTCACCAATGGATGCTGCGAAAATCATGTGGGTAATGTACGAGCACCCAGAAACTGATTTCGAAGATCTATCAATGCGCTTTATGGACATCCGTAAACGTATTTATAAGTTCCCTAAAATGGGGTCAAAAGCTGAACTTGTCTGTATCACTACAACTTCAGGTACTGGTTCAGAAGTCACACCTTTCGCAGTGGTAACCGACGATGCAACGGGTCAAAAATATCCATTAGCTGATTACGAGTTAACACCGAACATGGCTGTAATCGATGCTAACTTAGTGATGGATATGCCTAAGTCACTCTGTGCCTTTGGTGGTTACGATGCGGTAACGCACGCCATGGAAGCTTATGTTTCTGTTTTAGCGAACGAATACTCAGACGGTCAAGCTCTGCAAGCACTTAAGATGCTGAAAGAATACCTACCAAGCTCTTACAAAAATGGTAAGTCTGACCCTATCGCTCGTGAAAAAGTACACAATGCTGCAACCATCGCTGGTATCGCGTTTGCGAACTCTTTCCTAGGTGTGTGTCACTCAATGGCTCACAAATTGGGTGCAGAATTCCACGTACCGCACGGTTTGGCAAATGCTTTGTTGCTTACCAATACCATTCGTTACAATGCAACCAATACACCAACCAAACAAACCGCATTTTCACAATACGACCGTCCGAAAGCACGGGCTCGTTATGCTGAAGTTGCTGAGCACTTGGGCTTCCGCGAAGGGAATACTGAAGACAAGCTTAATGCATTGTTAACTTGGTTAGACGAACTTAAAGTTGAAATCAATATCCCATTATCAATTCAAGCTGCGGGTGTTCCTGAAGCAGAGTTCCTTGCTAAAGTTGACGAGTTAGCGGTTGACGCGTTTGATGACCAATGTACTGGTGCAAACCCACGTTACCCATTAATCGCTGAATTAAAACAAGTGCTACTTGATTCGTACTACGGTCGTCCTTACGTAGAAACCGAAGAACGTGAAGCAGCTGAAAAAAAAGCGCCCGCTAAAAAAGCAAGCAAAGCAAAAGCTTAATTTTATTAAGTTAATTTCAAAGTGATCATAAAGCCCCGCTGATGCGGGGCTTTTTATTTTTGGTTTCACTCGAAGCTTTGTCATACTTAGCTCAGTATAATACCAATTTGATTCATTATATGATCAACCTATTGCGCAGAATAAATCTGCCGATAACTAGGCATGAAGTGCAGTAACGAATGACTCTGATGACACGATACATAACGCAGTTAGCGCAGATTTAGCCCAGCAAGAATCAACAGATAATGAGTTAGATAGGTATAATAAGCATGTCACCCTTTGGATGAATTGTTATGTCGTTATTAAAAACCGTAAGCTTTGCAAGTTTGTTATTGAGTACCACCACCGTGGCACAGATCCTTCCCTTTGAAGCTGAATATGCAGCAAGCTTTAAAGGGATCCCAATCGCTACTGGCTACCGACAGCTCATAAAACTCAATCACAATGTGTTTCAAATAAAAAGCCGTGCCAGTGCTTTAGGCGGGGGATTTTCCTACGATGATACCTCGCGCTTTTCCTATCAACAGGAGCAGGTGCAAACCTTAGGTTTTGTTCATAAGCAAAAAAGTTTATTTAGTCACTTACAAGCAATTGGTCACCCAGACCGTAAAGGTGGATTAATCGTTGAAATTAATGGCAAGAGTCATCACTTTGAAGCGCCCGAAGACGTAAAACAATTAATGGATACCGCTGGCTTTTCGGTGCAACTACAAAATGACCTAAAAAATGGCCTCACCGATATGAATTATCATTACAACGCCATTGATGAAATTGAAAACTACCGCTTCAATGTCATCGGAAAAGAAACGATCAACACCGAACTAGGTGAATTCAAAACGCTTAAGCTTGAACAAAAAAAGCGGGAAGGCCGCAAAACTTGGTTATGGCTTGCACCAGCGCTTGATTATCAACTGGTGAAAGCAGAGATTATTCGTAATGACAAAAGCTGGGCAACCTTAGAAGCCACTCGAATTACGATTGAACAAAGTTCACCACCAGAGCAGCAAACGGCAAAATCGCTGTAAACAATCGAGCACCTCAACGACGAACTAACAGCACTCTTTGGCTTGTACCAGCTTTATATCAGTAGATTTAGCTTGGCTGTCAAACCAAAAACTTTCCACTTCAGCACTGATCCAATGGCTGAATTGGCGCACCTTTTCTCGCTTTAAATAGGGCTCTGGAGCGACTAAGAAATAGCTATAACTGGAACGCACCGCAATATTCCCTAATTGAACTAAAGTCCCCTGCTGAATGTATTTCCAAGCCAGACTATGTCTCACTAAAGCTATCCCTTGCACAGATAAAGCTCCTTCTAACACCACGTGGGCGCCTTGATAGATTAAGTTGGCTTTGGTAGGACTTTGTTTATAACCCGCCAATTGTAACCAATACTGCCAGTTCATATCTGGGCGAGCATCATCTATCACCGTATGTCCACTTAAGTCATCAAGGGATAAACCCGGGTGTTGCTCAAAGTAAAGCGGATGACAAACTGGATAAATATGGTCATCCATTAGCTTTTCGGATGCTAAACCAGGGTATTCCCCCAACCCGTAACGCACACATAGGTCCACAGGCTCTTGGCGAAAATCAATCAAGGTATCTTTCGGCATCAACATCACCGACAAGTCGGGATGTTGCTGACTAAAATCACCCAAGCGTGGCACTAACCAGTGTTGAGCAAATGAAGGTAGTACCGAAATCGATAAAGTATTTGGGTTAGGATCTTGACTCAGCTGCCTAACTCCATCCTGTAAACTCACAAAGGCTTGTTTCGCATAGTTATATAAAGTGACCCCTTCAGCGGTTAACACGACCTTACGATGCTGCCGCTCGAATAACTTAACCTCAAGTCGCTCTTCCAACTGGCGGATCTGTTGACTCATCGCCGCAGCCGTTACATATAGCCTAGCCGCAGCTTGCTTAAAGCTGCCTAATTCAGCCGCCATATAGAAGCAATATAGCCCTTGCAAAGGGGGCAAACGCTCACTCACTTAAGCTCTCCTTAACTCACAGTCTGTTTAAGTCGTTTGTCAGCCTAACCTAAAATCAAATAATGTTTAAGTGCAAACAGCATAGGAGCATCAAAAATGAATAGACACAGTGGAACACATCAGCAAATGAGTCAGTTTAGAGTTAAACCAGACTTACTTTTAATCCAGCGACTCTGGTTTAGCATCAAGTATTTTGCGGCACACTACGAACAGTGTATTGAGCGCGCCAAGCTGCGTAGACAGCTAGCTAGCCTGCCCGATTACCTACTCAGAGACATTGGTGTCAGTCGTAGGCAAGCCAACATTGAAGCGAGTAAATCCTTTTGGAAAAAATAATTTTGCGTCAAAACGCTATAAGGACAAGGTTTGATTTGTAAAGTTCAGGCCTTGTCCACTGAACAAAGTGTTTTTCACCTACATATTCGGTTAAACTCCGACTGTAAGTGAGCATTTCTATGGGTAAATTTGACATTATCTCTAGCGCGATAAATTTGAGCAAAAGATTGCCCCCATCAAGTCAAACGTATCCTCGAAGGCAATCCCTATCGGATTGATTTAAGCCTTATCATGGCCTCTTGGAAATACACAAACCTTACTGAATCTGCCTTTACACCAAGATAAGCCTTACCTATATGTACAAATGAGTAAGCTTCGGTTTGACTCCAAACATGATTTAAAAGCCGACCGAAAGACATTTCATCTCTAGTAGGCGACCAATTGCTCCAAAGCCAAGCAGCCAAGGATCTGCCAATTGTATATCTATCCAAGCGTAAATCTTTCAACAATAAGCAGGCAAGACATGAAACCAGAGCAAGCAAGCATTTTGATTACCGGCTGTAGTAGTGGCATTGGTTTATATTGCGCTCAACAACTACCAAAGCATAACTATCACGTCATCGCATCTTGTCGCTATTTATCCGATGTTATACGGCTCCAAGAGATGGGCTTAAACTGTATACAATTAGATTTAGCCTGTCAGCAATCCATCGAACAAGGCTGGCAACAAGCCTTGAAAATGGCTAACGGAAAGATAAGCTACCTGTTTAACAATGGCGCCTACGGACAACCCGGAGCGCTAGAAGATCTGCCCACTGAAGCACTGCGCCAGCAGTTTGAAATCAATTTGTTTGGTTGGCATCATCTGAGCCGCTTAGTGATTGCTCATATGCTTGAGCGACAACAAGGACGAATTATCCAGAATAGCTCGGTGCTAGGGCTCGTAGCAATGAAGTATCGTGGCGCTTACAACGCCAGTAAATTCGCCCTAGAAGGGTACACAGATACCCTGCGCCTAGAATTAGCCGATACGCCAATTAAGATAAGCCTGATCGAACCAGGACCGATTATCAGTTCATTTAGAAAAAATGCCAAAATTGCCTTCGAGCAATCAATCAAACTAGAGCAAAGTCGCCACCAAGCAGCTTACCAACATACCTTAAAACGTCTCGGCCAAGAAGGTGCTAGCTCTCGCTTTACCTTACCTGCTAGCGCTGTATTTAACGCACTACTGCATGCCCTAGAAGCGCCAAGCCCGAAAGTTCGCTACTATGTGACCTCCCCCACTCATCTGTTTGCTTTATTGCGTCGTTGTTTACCAGTCACTTGGCTCGATGCAATACTCAGAAAAAGTTAAGTACGCATGATAAAATGGCTTACCTTTTCAATAACGGATTTATTATGTCAACTTGGATAAAGCGTTTAGGTTCGCTGTTACTAATCCTTTCGAGTACTCAGCTGGCTGCTGAGCCTTCACTCTGGGTGGCCAGTAAAGCACAACAACGCCTCTATTTGTTCGGCTCGATCCATTTAGGTAGCGAGCAGTTTTATCCACTACCTGCAGCATTTATCGATGCCTTTAAGCACAGCCAACAACTGATCATCGAAACTGATATCACAAAGCTAAGCGCGAGTGATCAGCAAATGCTGAACACCAGAACACTGCAACCGGCTAATCGCAGCCTCAACGATGATTTAAGCCCTCATTATCAGCAACTGTTAAAGCAACGTAGCCAACAACTAGGTATTTCCGAAACACTATTTAGCAATATGCGAGCTTGGTATGCCGCCATTGTACTCAGCCAATTGCAAATGCAAGCCTTAGGTTTTAAACCTGAGCTTGGACTTGATCTTCACTTCATCGAACAAGCAAAACAACGATACAAGCCAATTATCGCACTTGAGACTTTTGAACAACAATTGGAAGCTTTAAGCAGCCTTGAGAGTATTCAAATTCCTCTCTTACAGCAAACTCTCGATGAATTCGAACAGGTTCCTCAGATGTTCAATCAACTCGTGGAATACTGGAACAAAGGGGATAACCAACAACTATTTGCGCTGCTTGGTGAAGATCCAATGTTCCAACAAGAAGCCGAAATGGTGATCAATAAATTACTCTACCAGCGAAACCAGCAATGGCTGCAACAACTCACCGAACTCAATAACACTAGTTTTGTCGTCGTTGGTGCCATGCATCTATATGGCGAACAAGGCTTACTCAGTAATTTAGAACAACAAGGTTATGTAATTCGTGAAGTTGATCCAAACACAGATTGATCACTATCAATTTGGCTAATATTCAACCAAGTTATGCTCAGGTGACCTCATAAGAAGGAATCTTTAGCATGGATCTTTGGTTAGACTTACTGTTTGGTAATAGCATTGGTTTAATGTCTATTTCGGTGATCGCGATTACAATTGGTTTGATGATTTTTTATACTTATTATTTCCTAAAAAAAATCAGCCAAAGCGAACCACCACAAAAATAAGCGAACGCAGCGGTTGCGCCGCTGCATGCTCTCATCTATAAAGAAGGGACTTCGTTGTTCAGGAGTTCTTTTATGTCTGAAGAATTTGATCTATTTCAGCAAGAAGTTGCTGGAATCAAGCCCTTAAAGCAAGACGCCATCATCGGCAGTAGTGCAACTTTAGATTCCGCCGCAAAGCAGGCTCGTCAATTAGCAGCCCAACAACAGGCAGCGAGTCATCAAGATTACCTTTCACTGGAACAGGTTAAACTATTACGCCCCGACGATCCCGTCAGTTACAAAAAATCTGGACTACAGCAAGGTGTATTCAAGAAGCTCCGTTTGGGCAAATATGAAATCCAAGCCAAGTTAGATTTACACAAACTTCGCCTTGAGCAAGCGCGTAACGAAATTATAAGTTTCATCAAACAGTGCCAGCAATTAAACATTCGTAGCGCATTAATCATTACCGGCAAAGGCGCAAATAGCCAACCACCAGCATTACTAAAAAGCTACGTGAGTGGCTGGCTACCGCAAATTGAATCGGTATTAGCGATACATAGTGCTCAGGCCATACATGGTGGCAGCGGTGCCATCTACGTACTGCTGAAAAAAAGTGAATTACAAAAACTCGATAACCGCGAACGTCATGCTCGCCGAATCCGTTAAATTCACATCGACCAAGGAATAATTATGACAAAGCCCAACGCTTACCAACAACTCTGCCAGCACTTTCAACATCTATCTAAGCTCGCGCATTTAAATGCTATCTGTAGCTGGGATCAAGCGACAATGATGCCTAATGGTGGAAATCAAGCCCGTGCCGAAGCACTGGCAGAACTCGCCGTATTAATCCATCAAAAGTCCACCCATTCAGCAATGCCAGAATGGCTAGAACAAGCCAAACAACTAAACCTAAATCCGCAACAACAGGCCTCGTTACGAGAAATGAAACGTCATTGGCAACAGCAAACTGCCCTCCCCAGCGATCTCGTCAAAGCAAAATCTTTGGCAACCGCACATTGCGAACACGCTTGGCGTGAACAGCGTGGCAACAACGACTGGAAGGCCTTTCAGATTAACCTACAAGCGGTGATGCAATTAGCCATTGAAGAAGCGCAGATCAGAGCCGATAAAACTGGGTTAAGCCCTTATGATGCGATGCTTGATCTCTACGAACCCGGCATGCAAATGCAGCGTTTGGATAAAATATTTGGTGAGTTACACGCCTGGCTCCCCCAACTGATCCAACAGGTCGTCGAACAACAAAAAAGTTGGCCCGCGCTTCAGCTCAATGCGCCCTTTGCCAGTGATAAACAAAAGCAACTCGGCTTAGCAGTGATGAAGAAGCTGCAATTCGATTTTAATCATGGTCGCCTCGATGTGAGTACTCACCCCTTCTGTGGTGGAGTCCCTCAGGATGTTCGAATTACCACCCGTTACGAAGAACAAGACTTTACTCGCTCGCTGATGGGAATAGTGCATGAGACGGGTCATGCTCGCTATGAGCAAAATCTACCTTTAGATTTCCTCGATCTACCAGTGGGTCAGGCCCGCTCAATGGGCATTCATGAAAGCCAAAGCCTATTCTTTGAAATGCAATTGGGTCGCAGTCAGGCATTTATTGAACAACTACTCCCCTTAGTCAATCAGCATTTGTGCCATCAGCAACCAATGCGCTTAAGCGAGCTCAAACAACACTACCTTAAGGTACAGCCCGGTTATATTCGAGTTGACGCCGATGAAGTGACCTATCCTGCACACATCATGTTGCGCTACGAATTAGAACGAGACCTGATTACCCAAAAAATTACCGTGGCTGATATCCCGGAATTATGGGATCTCAAAATGCAACAGTATTTAGGACTATCTACACAAGGCAATTACCAAGATGGTTGCATGCAAGACGTGCATTGGCCTGCTGGTTTAATCGGCTATTTTCCGTCCTACTCACTCGGTGCAATGTATGCAGCACAATTTCACACAGCGCTGGTGAAACAACATCCGGAGGTACCCGCGCAAGTTCAAACCGGTAATTACGATACGGTCTTTGCCTGGTTACAAAAAAACATCTGGTCACAAGCCAGTTTCTACCCAAGCGATGAACTAGTCAGCCGCGCCACTGGCGAAAACTTAAATAGCCAGTATTTTAAACAACACCTTCAAGCTCGTTATTTATAATAGTTGTGACGGCAGCTCGACAATACGGTTCACTGCAAGCTTAATAAATGCAAGCAAGCGATTGTTTACGTGAATGAAATTATTAATAAAACAAAAGCTTGCGAGCATTAACAAGACGACTAGTCGCTCACCATAAGTCACATCAAGCATATTTATCGTGAGCGTTCCCCCAAACTAGGGCTGAACACTCATGAGTGTCCTACCTCATCCGCATCGAGTAATAACCATTCCTCGCTCCTTAAGGGAACTGGGGCTCTCACTTCGCAAATGTCACTCAATGGCCAAATAAACATCTCAGCGAAAAACACGGCTATATCATCCAGCTCACCATTTACCGCGACTTTTTTAAGTAGCGGCAAGGCCGCTATCTGTTCAGAAGCAAAAGCGAGCCGAGTCAAGGGATCGGCGCAGATATCAATGCTTAGTTCAAAATAGCGAGTAAGGTGATTAAAGCGCGAGCATTCAATTTTATCGTCGTTTGGGAATGCTGACGCGAATTGTTGACCTGTCACCGTCATATAAGACCTCAATCTAGTTATACCAGAGCTTATAAGCTATCCATGAGCCCAAACCAAGCTGTCAATTTGCCTACACTTAAGTCTGAAAAAATAGACTCAAACTGGGATATCTAGCTTAAGTCATAAAACCAACCAGTCAAGCTCAAGAATCAGACAATTTGGCTATTTAGCATGCATCAGGCATAATCCTTGGCACATTATAGTATGAGAGTTTCTAGCCTTTATGTATCACGCCGAAATTACCGGATGGGGCAAATGTATGCCTCCTGCACGTCTATCTAACCACGATTTAAGTACTTTTATCGACACATCCGATGAGTGGATAAGTAGCCGAACAGGTATTAAAGAGCGTTGTATATCGCATGTGGATATCGCCGAACTAGCTGCCAATGCAGGTTTGCAAGCTCTCGCTGCGGCAAACTTAGATGCAGCACAACTCGATGCAATTATCTTGTGTACCTGCACAGCTGGAACAACAGTGCCAAACAGTGCCAGTCGCGTGCAACAGCTACTACATGCCGATCAAGCGGCCGTGTTTGACATGAATGCTGCTTGTAGCGGTTTTGTTTACGGCCTACAAACTGCGGCGGCCTTAATTCAAACAGGAGCAATGCAAAGAATATTGTTAATTGGTGCCGAGCGACTCAGTCAATTGCTCGATTGGACCAAGCGCGATACTGCTGTGTTATTCGGTGATGGTGCCGGAGCGGTGATCATCGAAGCCAATGATGATCCAGAAAAAGTTGGATTTTTAGCCGCTAAGTTAGGTTGTGACAGTGAAAAACGGGAAATTTTATCAATTGCGGATTTTGGTACCAACCGCAAACGTTTTAGCGGTGTAGATACCCTGTACAACTTCCAGTTTGAAGGGCCCGAAATCTTTAAACGTGCCGTAAAAGGTATGGGAGAAGCTGCCAGCAATGTCTTGGCTCAGGCACAAGTTGCTAATCATGAACTTAACTTCATCGTGCCTCATCAAGCCAATCTACGGATCATCGACGCTCTCGCCAAACGAATTGGCGCCCCCGATGAAAACATCATGATCAACATTGAAAAATACGGAAACACCTCAGCAGCAACGGTTCCTGTCGCCTTATGTGAAGCCTTAGAGCAAGGTCGAATTAAGCCCGGTGACAATGTCTTATTAGCAGCTTTTGGCGCAGGACTCACCTGGGGAGCGGCCGTTATTCGCTGGGGAAAACGAGTGACGCCAGTCAAACAATCCACCGCCAGCCTGCCCGCTTGTAATCAAAGCGCCTTAGAACTGCTGGCCCCTGCCATCGAAGGTTGCCAACAGGCAAGGAAAGCACAACTCACTTAACTCAGCGCTTCCAGTGTTGCGGTCGAGCCAAGCCATATCAAGTCGACCGAGGATTGCTTTTCAATATTAACGACTTGCAGCAATGGCCATCGATTGATTTAAACCGATGGCCTAGATGTTCTCTGCATGCAAAATCAAGAATAGCCTTGGACCTTAGCTAGCCCTGCTGTTGGCTCACCCCTGCCGATTCAAATGAGGCCATTTGATTGAGAAAGGCGACAGCGGAACAAACCAAGGGATAAGCTAATACTGCGCCGCTCCCTTCACCTAAACGTAAGGACAATTCTAACAAGGCATGAGCATCCATCGCCTTCAATAAACGCTGATGTGCCTGTTCCGCGCTTTGGTGGCAAAACACCATATATTGTTTCACCAGAGGATTGATTTGATAAGCAACCAACGCTGCAGCTGAACAGATAAAACCATCCACCAAAATCACCATCCGCCGACTCGCGGCTTCAAGCATCGCCCCCACAATGGCCGCTATTTCTAAACCGCCAACCTTCGCCAACCATTGTTCGGCCGTATAATCTCCGCGATGATGGTTCATTGCTTGCTCTAATACCGCAACTTTATGTGCCAAACCTTGGTCATCTAAACCAGTGCCTCGTCCAACACAATCGCTAACCGGGAGTCCCAAACAACCAGCCATCAACGCGGCTGCACTGGCTGTGTTGGCGATCCCCATTTCACCGAAAGCCAATAAATTAGATCCCTCTAAGGCCGCTTGACGAACTCTAGCCACTCCAACCTCCATCGCCTGCTCCGATTGCGCTTGGGTCATCGCGTCTGAACTTAAAAAACTTTTTGTTCCAGCTGCCACTTTACAACACGCAACCCCCTCTTCTGAAAGTAATTGGCTAACACCAACATCAACAATCTCAAAAGCAAAACCGTGCTGGCGACAAAATACATTAACCGCCGCACCCCCTTCCACAAAGTTTTGCACCATTTGCGCCGTCACAGCTTGTGGATAAGCACTCACCCCAGCTAAAGCAATCCCATGGTCGGCGGCAAATACAATCATTTTTGCGCGCTGGATCACAGGTTCAAGGGTCGACTGTATCAGGCCTAACTGACAAGCTAATGACTCCAATTGGCCCAAAGAACCTTGTGGCTTGGTCTTCAAATCAATCTTATTTTGCAGTGCCTCTGCCAAACCAAGCTGCAAAGGCTCAATTACAAATTTAGTACGCAAATTCAATTCCCTAGCAATCATAATACCTCGTTTAAGCTTAACTCGTTTAAGCCTTAGCTTTAACCAAAACATGTATTTATCAAAGATTAACTTGTCCCTAAGCAAGCCAGCCATAGATCGCAGATGAAGGCTTAAAAAAAAACGATTTACAATACAAGTTTTCACTTTCTATTGCTCGACATCTCAAAGTCACCGCCTAAAAGAAAGCCGCTAACGAACGAACTCTAAGCAATTTTCAGCTGTGTTATTGCCAACTTCTTGCTACACTTCGCCCTCAGTCAAATTAGAGGTTCCAGAGTGTTAGTTTGCCCTTGCGGTAGCGGCTTGAACTTTGTTCAATGTTGTCAACCCTATATCAGCGGCTTATCAAGCCCGACTCATTGTGAGCAACTAATGCGTTCCCGCTATAGTGCCTATACTCTGGGTGATGCGAACTACTTATGGCAAAGCCATCATCCGGACTTTCGTCCAAGTGAGCAGCCCTTAGCACTCAACGCCGAGGAAGCGACACAATGGGAGAAACTCGAAATTTTATTTAGTTGCGACCGACTCGATGGCAACAGCGGAATTGTGGAGTTTAAAGCTCATTTTCGCGAGCAAGGCCAACTTAATATTTTGCATGAACGCTCTAATTTCACAAAAATTGCTGAACATTGGTTTTATACCGATGGTGTATTTTCTCCTTCACCCTTGGCTCGCAATGCTGCGTGCCCCTGCGGGAGCGGGAAGAAACTGAAACAGTGCTGTAAAAAATCTTAACTTTAAAGCTGAATAAATCGAAAACACCATGGAAAGAAAAATTCTTTTAACCGAATGCCCAGATGCCAAAGGTTTAATCTCAACCATTACCAACATCTGTGCCAAGCATCAACTCAACATTATTAAAAATAACGAATTTGTCGATAATGAAGTGGGACGTTTCTTCATGCGTACCGAGTTAGAAGGCTATTTTAACGACCAAACTTTGCTCGCTGATTTAGACAATGCACTACCTATTGGCAGCGCCCGTCGTTTAGTCGGGGCCGGACGCAAGCGCATCGTGATCATGGTCACCAAAGAAGCACATTGCTTAGGCGATTTACTCATGAAAGCCGTATACGGTGATATGAATGTTGAAATTGCCGCAGTTGTAGGCAACTACGATATCCTACAAGCGCTCACTGAGAAATTTGACATCCCCTTCCATTACATTAGTCATGAAGGATTAAAACGTGAGCAACATGAACAGCTGATCATTGAAACTGTCCAACAATATCAACCCGACTATGTGGTACTCGCTAAATACATGCGGATCCTCACACCAACATTTGTCGAGGCGTTCAGCAATAAGATCTTAAACATTCATCACTCGTTCTTGCCAGCTTTCATTGGTGCTAAACCTTATAAACAAGCCTACGATAGAGGGGTTAAAATCATTGGCGCTACCGCTCACTTCGTGAATAACGATCTAGATGAAGGTCCTATCGTAGAGCAACACGTGATTCATATTGACCATACCTACAGCGCGCAAGAAATGGCAAAAGCTGGGCGAGATGTAGAAAAGTCGGTATTAAGTCGCGCCATGCAACAAGTGCTCGATGAGAAAGTATTTGTTTACGGGAATCGAACTGTAGTTTTTCGCTAATTATAATATTTAACTTTAAGCGGCTTCGAATAATCGAAGTTGCTTAGTACTTGATAAATTTCACTACCTTTTACTTCTACATCGGGTATGACTTGCAGTGGTTTACTAGCCGCGCCATGTTTTAACCGCGTCAGTAGACTCACGTTATTCATGACCTCTTCACGAACTCCATCGAGCGTATCGTCCGCGCAGGCGGCATAACCATTTAAGGCTTGCTCCAAACGAATGGTATCAATTGAGCCCTTTTGTAAATGCTGACTCCAATTCGCCTGCACTTCGAACTCATCAGCCTGAGCAATTAGAGGGCGAGCTTCACGAAGCTGCAATTGAGCTCGCAGATCTTGCTGTACTTGTTCGGCCGCAGGTTTTTGCATGGAAAATTGAGCCTGATCGCAAACGTTTTGGCTCAACATACTCAATAGCAGATGAAAATGAGCAAGATCACCCTGCTGAGAGCAACGATTAAGCGTATCGCCTAACTGCAACTCATCACACAAACTATGATTTCTTATCTGCTCAACTAACATTGCGCCCCCTTCTACTGATTACCTATATCGGTAGAAAGACACAAAACTTTAGTTCACATTCACGAAATGAACAGATATTAAGCAAACAGTCTTAAGCTATAAAATTTATCGCCTTTTTTACTTTACAGCTTAACAAGTTCTGGTAATATGCCGCTCCACAAGCAGGAGGGGTTCCCGAGTGGCCAAAGGGAACAGATTGTAAATCTGTCGCGAAAGCTTCGGTGGTTCGAATCCACCTCCCTCCACCATCTTGATAAAAAAAGACACTTTAGGTGTCTTTTTTTATGTCTTAAATTTAGCATCATGCTTGATAACCTCTCAGTAATGCCGAGCAAGTAATATGCTCACTAAGTTATGGCGATGCTGCACAACAATCAGGTTAACCTTCATTTTAACCGAACCCAAGTAAACCGCTCATGAATAGATTTTAAAATAAGACAGAAAATCAGTAGTTAGATTTGCAACAGAAGATAGAAGATAGAAGATAGAAGATAGAAGATAGAAGATAGAACGAGAAAATATTTAGGACTAAGCGCCAAACAAATACGCCAAGCTAACTTAGCTTGGCGTTCCAACCAAATACGGAAAGTAATAAACGGTAAATAGACTAACTCACTGAGAGGTTAAACAACAATGTTGTAAATAAAACCACTCAACTAAGGCGGTCCAGCCATCTTAAGAATATAATTCTCAAGATCTGTAACTTTCCGACCTTGGATCACTCCAAGTTTGGCTTTGACTCAGTGTTGACAAGCTAAAAAACTCATCAACGCCTTAATAGTAAATCAAGCACTGCTAGTTTGGCAAGGTTTTATAAATGATAAGCTTAAGCAGCTAGGCCGCTATACTTACACAGCTTCAACCTTGGCAAAGTTGTGCTAGGATATCGAAAAAGGATTAGATAACACGGTAATGGCAACGCAATACAACTATAGCGGAAAAAAAATACTCATCGTTGATGACCAGCGCGCTTTTCAAGTGATGCTTAAAGCCATGCTACAAAACTTTGGAGCAAGCGATGTCTATTTTGCGACAACTGGAGAAGCGGCCGTTAAAGCTTGCCGAAAACGAAAGTTCGACATTCTATTGGTGGATTATAATCTAGGTACAGGTAAAAACGGCGGACAATTACTAGAAGAGTTACGCGTCAGCAAACTACTCGAAGTGGATGCATTATTTTTTATTATTAGTGGTGATAATAATAAGAGTATGGTGCTCAGCGCACTTGAAATGGAACCTGACGAATTTATTACCAAACCATTTTCACAGTTTCAATTACACAATCGCTTAGCCAGAGCCCACCTGAAAAGACAGTCCTTACGTGATATTTATCACGCACTGGCCGATAAAAACTATAGCAAAGTAATTGAGCTATGTGACCAACAAATCGAGAAAGAGAGTCGTTACAGCAACTACTGTAAAAACTTAAAGGTAGAAGCACAAATTGCTTTAGGGGAATATGAAAACGCCAAACTAGCGTTAGAGGCGATCCTAAAAGAGCGAAAACAAACTTGGGCCAAAGCGACCTTAGGCCGGGTATATCTGCTACTCGATGAAAATAAAAAAGCAATTGATACGCTCAGCCGCTCCATCGCAGAAAGCCCACTGTTACTCACCGCATATGACTGGTTAGCTCGAGCCTACCGCGCTGAGGGAAATATCGAAAAAGCCCTGGAAACCGTGCTAAAAGCTTCTAAATTAGCCGTAAACAGCCTTGAACGCCAACAACTATTGGCCTCGCTAGCGATTGATGCTGGAGAACTGAGTTTAGCGAAAGAAACATTCTCAACTATTTTGCAATTGGCACGCCGCTCTATTCATCGGGGGCCACATCATTTATGTAACTATGTACGAAGTTTAATTGATGAAGCCCAAGGCGAAGAAGACCTATACCGTAAAAACCGCTTACTACAAGAAGTAAATTCAGTGCTGTTTCATGCCAGACGAGAAGAAGGCAAAGACGAAGACTTTAATTTCGATGCTTTCGAAGGGATCAGTCAAGCAAGAGTACACGCGACCAAAGGCGAATTAAACAAAGCTAAAAGACTCTTGTTTAGCAGCAATGATGGCCTACTCGACTCTCCGGAAAAAGTTGCGGTTGAGTTACTACCCGATACCTTCCTCACCTTAAATTCAGTGGGAGAGTTTGAATATGCAATGCCCTTTGCTGAAGAGTTAGAAAAACGCGATAATATTGATCCAATATCGCTATCCTCAGCACATAAAGTTTTAAAAGATGAGGACTTTGAACAGAAACTTGGGCTGTTTCGCGAATACAACAAAATGGGCATTGATGCCTACGAAGAACAACGTTATGACGAAGCGACAAGCCACTTTGACAAGGCCCTGCAGGTCGCACCGGGAAACACCGGGGCTATTCTCAATAAAATCCAAGCGATTTTGAAACAAATCAATCTCTCAGATAAGGGCGTCAGTGGGCAATTGCTAAACGATTGTAAAGTTACCATCAAATTACTCGATGGCTTGAAGCTCAACGAAAATCACGCCGAGCGTTACTCAACGCTAAAGAACGAATTTCAGCAGTTTGGTAGTAAAAACAAAAGTTAATATATTGTTTTTATTGAACAACTTTAGCATTTTCTATCAAGGTAGATCTCACAGCTCTAATTTTTGGCTTACACTTAAATAAGCAACCAACACTGGCTTGCTCACGACCTCAGAGCAAACATATCAAAGAAGGCGAATCAGATGGTTCGAAATAACCAATGTTCGTATCAAGATGACTCAGGGCTCCCTTGCCATGAAAAGGCCTTGAGCAATGGATTGTGTTTTTGGCACGATCCCAATGAAAATAAAACTGGCCCCGAAATTAAAGAACAACTAGAACGCTACGCCCAAAATGGCGGATTAATGCGTGGAATATGCCTTAAAAAAGCCCAACTATGCGATATCAATCTAGTCAAATACAACAGTAAACAAGGCTATGATATGACTGGTGCCGATCTTTATCGCTGTAACCTCAAAGCCGCCCACTTGTTTAATATTAACCTTCAGGGTGGCAGTTTAATGAAGGCAGACCTTCGCGACGCTAACCTTAATCACGCAAACCTAACTCAAACCAACCTGCTGGGTGCAAAAATGGAAGGTTGTAAGTGTGATAGCCTTAAGGTTGGAGCGCGTGTCATGCAAGAAAAGTTGGCCCTAACAGCGGAACAAAAGCAAGATATCGAGTTAATGAATGACTATTACCAGCAAGCAGAAGAAGTCTATCGAAGTTTACGTAAAAGTGCTGAGGCTGAAGGGCTGTTTACCACCGCAGGACATTTCTTACGTAAAGAACTCACCATGCGCCGTTATCAAATGCCTAAGTATTCCTATCCAAGAGCCATTTCAAAGCTAGTCGACTTAGTCTGCGGCTATGGTGAATTACCGATGCGAGTTATTTTTACTTCTCTGGCGATTATTTTTAGTAGTGCTCTGGTCTATCTGTTTACCGGCATCCATTTCAACGGCAATATTGTTACCTTTGATCTTAATCAAACAGCAACTCAAAACATGGTCGCCTTCTTTGAATGTTTGTATTACAGCGTCGTGACCTTCACGACTCTAGGTTATGGGGATTTTACCCCTGTAGGATTATCTCGTGTTTTTGCAGCAATAGAAGCCTTTAGCGGTAGCTTTATCATCGCCTTATTTGTTGTAGTATTTGTGAAGAAAATGACTCGCTAGCTCGCCATGAGCAGCATTATTTTCGGTGACTCGTGATGTATTTTAATCAACACTTCAGTTAAAGTTGAAGATTCACCTCAGCGCTATAGCCGTAGGCAGTATCTTTAAACTGGTCGCTATTGCGAACCGCCCCCCTTGATAGAAAAGGATAGTTTTTTGAAATTTATTGTATTAGCAATACTCGCTATTTTGATTGTTGTGTTTTATATTCGCCAGCAGAATCATGCAAAAATAATTAAAAGTAATCAATTACTTGGTCAATATTTTTTGGCTAATAATGCTCAACAACAAGGCGTTGTAAGTACCAGCTCCGGCTTACAATATCTAATTCTTGAAAACAGAGGCAAGTCAGCGAAACCTTCAGCAAGCAGCACCGTGACCGTGCATTACCACGGGAGCCTACTCAATGGCCTAGTATTTGATAGCTCTGTTGAGCGAGCGCAACCGGCGCAATTTCCTTTAGGGCAAGTCATTAGAGGCTGGACCGAAGGCTTACAACTGATGCATGAGGGTGACAAATATCGCTTTTTTATCCCTAGCCACTTAGCCTATGGAGAACGCAGCATCGCCTCAATTCCAGCGGGATCGACCCTTATTTTTGAAGTGGAGTTACTTTCTATTGATACCCCTTAAGCATTCGGCATCTCAAGCCAAATAGATCTAGAAATAACTCATAAAAAGCCCGAGCAACAGTTGCCAAGGCTTTTTAAACACGGTGCTAGCACCATCTAAAACTGCAATAAGGCCTGCTCAAAATCAGTCACTAGGTCGAGCGTATCTTCGATGCCAATCGAACAACGGATCATCGTCTCGCTAATCCCTGAAGCTTGACGTGCTGCTAAACCCATTTCGTAATAAATAGTTTGAGCGACTGGCAGCGCTAAAGTTCGATTGTCGCCCAAATGAGTCGCATTAATCACGATCTGAAGCCTATCTAAAAAGGCAACGCAATCAATCCCTTCAATCAAGTCGAAACTAACTAATGCACCAAAGTGTTTAAACAAACTTTTCGCGCGTTGATGCTGAGGATGGCTCTCCAAGCCGGGATAATACACTTTAGCCACTTTAGGGTGTTTGGTTAATAAACGTGCTAAAGCCATTGCATTGGCACACTGGCGCTCCATCCGTAAGGCCATCGTTTCTGAGCCCACCGATAATAGATGAGCAGCCTGTGAACTTAAGGCACCACCAAAATCACGAAGTCCTTTTTTCTTAATCTGATTAATCCCCCACATTTTAGGATCGCCACTACGGTAGGCCTCAAAAATATTAGGAAACTTCGACCAATCAAATAACCCCGTGTCACTCACCGAGCCACCAAGCGCATTGCCATGACCGCCCACATACTTAGACAAGGAAGTGACAATAAGACTTGCGCCCACGGAAGCTGGCTGAAACAAATAGGAAGAAGTTAAGGTATTATCGACAACATAAACTAATCCGCGCTGCTGACATAACTCACCAATCCCTTGTAAATCGACAATTTGGGTGGCCGGATTAGCAATCGTTTCAACAAACACCATCTTGGTATTGACTTGACAAGCCGCGGCGACCGCTTCTCGATCCGTGGCATCAACCAAGCTTACCTCAATACCATAACCCTTGAGCGTACCAAAAATGCTACTGGTATTACCAAATAGAAAACGGCTCGCGACGATATGATCACCAGCCTTAAGCAAGCTTAGAAATACCGTACCAATTGCAGCCATGCCACTGGCAAACACCAAACTGGCGATGCTTTGGTCAAGCATCGCAATTCGGCCTTGCAAATAATCTAAGGTAGGAGTGGATTGGCGGGCATAAGCGTGGCCGACTTGCTTCCCTTGAAATACATCAAGTAGATCTTGAGTGGCTGCATATCCATAAGGCACCGAGTTGTGGATCGGCGCGTGCACCGCTCCCTCCTCGATCCCAGCTAGGCGGTCACAATGAACCAGCTGAGTCGTAAATCCTTTAAACGTCATAGGGCTACTTCTACTAAAAACCAAGTGACACTATTATGCACTAGGCCTCAATGAAAAACGAGCCAGCAAAATCATCGGCGACAAATAGATTTCCCTTCCCCGACGACCTGCAGATGTCTGAACGATCGCGAGCGAACACAACTAAATCGGCAACATCGCTCCACCCATCGCCCTTTATCTAATAAAACCTGTATCTTGCGATATGTTCACTCATCAGCAAAAGCGCTATCTCCACCAAAGGCTCATCCTCCTTGAGTTCCACACCACACTTGGCTAATAAAAACGAATCAATTCACCACACGATATCTTAATCAACTCTCCTTATGCATTAAACTCAGAGTAAGCTTACATTGGTTCCGTTCCAAAACTGACTTGTTGCCAATCTAAACCGCTATTCAAAATAATCCCTAGAACCTTAGCGCTGCAGACTTCTCCCTGCGCGATAAATCGCGGGCTGATACTCGCCACGAGATCGATGGTACCGCCCTCATTAAGAAATACATATTCGGACAAAGCTTAATGGCAATGGGGAAGAGAAAGCTGAATAATCGCTAGATCTAAATGCTCCTTGTCGGAAACGGCAATGTACCTTTATAAGCAGCGACTGAGTGGAAAATTGAGCTTGCGTCATTACAACACGTAAGGGGGACAAATGATGGCCAGTCTAGGAGCGTTCACCCGAATAACTAGACTGATAGGTATGCCTATTCGTCAGGTCACTAGATAAAGTAAGCGAAGAACTCGGGATAACTGCATCCAGCCCATGGAACAAGTAACAACGCCAGCCAAAGAGCTGTGACGTGTAAATCTGAGCATTTTTTAGCAATGTAATCATTCACTGTCCATCCTATAAAGTGGCCAACAGTAGAAGGTTAAAGATTAACAATGAAAAAAGGGGCAAAGCCCCTTGCTATCGTATGATTAAAACAGGGCTTAACTCAATGGGCGCAAGTGTCTGTGCCAACGCTTTTCCCACTGCTTAAAACCATAGACCAACATAAAAGTAAGCGAAAGATATATCGCAGCTACAAAAGTAAATGCTTCAAATGGTGCATAGTACTTTGCATAAACGTCCCGCGCAGCGCCAGTGAGGTCGATAATAGTGACCACACTCGCAATAGAGCTGGCATGCAACATGAAGATCACTTCATTACTGTACGCTGGTAATGCTCTGCGCAAAGCACTTGGTAAAATAATACGACGCATCGCGCCTAAATTAGACATCCCGTAGGCCTTAGCGGCTTCTATTTCGCCTCGAGGGGTTGCCACGATGGCACCACGAAATATTTCGGTAGTATAAGCAGCTGTATTCAATACAAAAGCTAATAAACAAGGATAAAATGCTTCACGCACAATCGGCCAGAACATTGAGTCTTGAATGCCCTCGATGTAGGTGACGCCATAATAAATAATATATAACTGAATCAGTAAAGGTGTTCCGCGGAAAAAATATGTAAATATCCATACACTACGGCTTACAAAAAAATTATCAGAAGCCCGCAGTACCGCGAGTGGTATAGCCAACAAAAGGCCGATAATTAGAGACATAAAGGTTAATTGAACAGTCATCACCAGACCATCCCAATAAGTGAGAACGGTGCTTAAGGTGAAGATCTCATTACTCGCCAGTAAGTTCTCGATCATTTCATACATAGTTAAGACCTTACCTGTCGGTACCCACACTAAAACGAATTTCTAAACGCTTTAAGAATATTTCAGAAACACTGGTTAAGGCTAAATAAACGAAAGCCACAGGAATAAAGAATATAAATGGTTCATGCACCGCACCCGCAGCTTCCTTGGCAAGACGAACCATATCGGCCAAACCAATAACCGAAACTAAAGCGGTCGTTTTCACCATGACTAACCAATTATTACCGATCCCAGGGATCGCATGACGCATCATTTGTGGCACCGTAATTCTACGAAATATTTGTAACGCAGTCATACCATAAGCCTTACCCGCTTCAATTTGACCATTATCGACCGCCAAAAATGCGCCACGAAAAGTTTCAGCCATGTAAGCACCAAAAATAAATCCAATGGTGGTCACACCAGCTACAAATTCATTAATGTTGATGTAATATTCAATATCAAAGCGATCGTATACCCAGTCAGAAACAGAATTAACCATGATCTGTGCCCCGAAAAATATTAACAACATCAATACTAAATCGGGTACCCCGCGGATCACCGTGGTATAAATAGTAGCAACAGCATTGGCCAGCCAATGTTTAGATAGACGGGCTACTGCCGCCAACAAACCAAGCACTAAGGCAACCGCCAAAGACAAGAAAGCCACTTCGATGGTGACAATTGCGCCCATAAAAATAGAGGGGCCGTAACCATATAGGTCAAGCATAATCAATCTCTTAAAAATTAACCCGAGTCATACTCGGGTTAATGGTCAGGCAAAGCTACATTTTAATACTGTAATCAAAGTACTTATCGTTGATTTTATCGTAGGTTCCATTGCTCTTGACCGTAGCAAGCGCCTTGTTAAACATCTCGATAAGCGCTTTATCGCGTTTACGAGCAGCAACACCAACGCCATTACCAAGCGGAATAGGCTCACCCACTGACATAAATTTTTTGTCTGCATCGACATCTAAAATCGAGCTTACGCCTACCGGATAATCAATCACCACAAGGTCAATACGTCCGCCTTGAAGATCAACCACTAAATCATCACCAGTGGTATAACGTTTAATATCCGCAACCTTCGAGTAATGCTCAGTTGCGTAGGTATCTTGAATCGTTCCTCGCTGTACCCCTACTCTAAGACCTTTCAATGTTTCAGGCTTAGCAGGATCAACGGTACTTGCTTTAGGACCAAAAAAACCAGTTGGGGTGATATAGTAAGGTTCAGAGAATAGTACTTTCTTCGCACGCTCTTCATTGATAGACATTGAAGAAAAAATCGCATCGTACTTACGCGCAAGTAAACCAGGAATAATGCCATCCCAAGCCTGCACAACCCACTCGCACTTCACCTTCATTTCAGCACAAACCGCATTCCCTAAATCAACTTCAAAACCAGTTAGCGAGCCGTCTGGCGCTTTGTACTCAAAAGGTTCGTAAGGCACATCTACCGCCAAACGCACTACTTTCCAATCTTTGGCCATTAATGGCGTGCTTGCGAGCGCCAAAACACCCATCATCGCGATTACTGTTTTTTTCATTTTAATACTCCATAATGTTTGCATTATCAGCGAATTAACGCCTGTCTTCCATAAACTAATAGTTGGGCGCGAGGAATTGACGCATCCGCTCAGAATCGGGATTTTCGAAAACTTTTTGCGGAGAGCCTTTCTCTTCAACCACGCCTTGATGTAAAAATAGGACTTGGTTTGAAACGTCACGAGCAAAAGCCATTTCGTGAGTAACCACCAGCATAGTGCGGCCTTCTTCCGCCAAACTGCGCATCACCTTAAGTACTTCACCCACTAATTCAGGGTCAAGCGCAGAAGTGGGTTCGTCAAACAACATGACTGCAGGATTCATCGCTAATGCTCGAGCAATCGCAGCGCGCTGTTGCTGACCACCAGACATATGAGCAGGATAATAATCTTTACGATCATGTAAGCCGACTCGCTCCAGCAATGCTTCCGCCTGCTCAGTCGCTTCTTTTCTTGGTACCCCTAAGACGTGAATAGGTGCTTCCACAATATTTTCCAATACGGTCATATGTGACCATAAGTTAAACCCTTGGAATACCATCGATAGGCGGGAGCGAACAAGCTCAACTTGCTTACTGTTTGCAGGGATTCGTTCCCCATTACGCAAATGCTTAAACGCAATTTGCTCGCCATGAACCAAAATCTCCCCTTGAGTAGGGGTTTCTAACAAGTTCATGCAACGTAAAAAGGTACTTTTACCTGAGCCCGAAGAGCCGATGATAGAAATAACATCGCCTTTTCTAGCCGTTAAATCGATCCCTTTAAGAACCTCATTATCCCCAAATACTTTATGGATATTAGAGACATCTAATGCAGCCGCATCATTCATATTATTGTTATTTACCTTGTTAATGGCTGTCAAAACAACCAAGCCCTTATCCCGAGGCACGCATTATTGTTAAATAAATTGTTACACGTTCAACTCAACAAAAAGTATCACCCCAAAAGACAAAACTCAACATTTTATGGGGCGATATCTATTAATGTGATTACAAAACACCCTAAAGCTATATTTTCACAGCATGTTTATATTCACGAAAACTGCATGTCTAAGCTGATAGAAATAAATAACCCGAATTATTTCTCAATACCTAGAATGATAACTCAGTTTTTTGTAAACACTAGCTAATATATTCCATCGCAAAAACAGCCCACTTTAAATGTTAAATCAGTGTAAAATCCTTAGTCTATTAAGATTCAAATAAGGTGAGCTAGATCTCAGTCTAAAGCCCATACTTTTAGTAAGTAAATTACAGAATACCCCATTGACAATCTATTAATTAGCAGAGCGAGCCCCTAAAAAGGTAATAAAATTACAGAAATTATGGCCTTTATTGACTTGGATCAAGTTCTAAATCCAGCTTGCTTTGCTACAATTTTGCTAAGAAAAATATGAGGTAATATGTTGTGAGAGTTAACAACAAAACTGTCGGTTTTTACCCAGATAAATATTTATCTTTAACCGCCTGATTTTTGTTAAATATACGCAATTATCCAATACGAATATCCTCTAAATTTCTTAAACACAAAGCTTGGAGTTATTTCAATAGCTACACTCACAGTCCTTTATGTTGTTCGTCTAGATGAGACGATTATCGCGAGTGAGAGGGAACTCAAGCGAAATACGCTTTTATGAGCACCTGCGATTAACCGATTTACATTTTGTTATTTGAGGAAACTATGTCCAGTAACAACCATCAGTCTCAAGACGAAGAGCTGAGCTACTCAGAAGCACACCGCCCTGCATCTGAATTTGAAACTCGTTCTGACTATTTAGACCATGAACTTCAGATCATGAAGCCACGTCGTTATAGTTTAAATTTACCCGGTCGTGACTTTCGCTTTGAACTGGAAGATTTAGTCCCAGCAATTGCTGGCACCATCGGTATTATCGCAATGTACTCTGCAGTGATGATGGCTTGGGCAGCAGGTCTCTCTGATAAATGGGAGCATGTCAATTTAGGCGTAGAGTTCGCTATTGAAGTTTCACGTGTAGAAATGATCATTCCCGCATTTCTATTCTGTATTTTAGCCTCTGGTTTTGTAAACCCAAGAGCTAACTTGGCCGGTAACCACGGGCCAATGATTCCTATGATTTTCATGATTGCCATGGCTGGGGCTCATCCATTAGCGTTGGCTATTTTAATTGGCGTCTTTGGCTTGATATTGAGCGCAGTTAAAGGCGGTTCCCGTCTGGTTAACTTAACCAGTGAAGGCGTTGCAGGTGGACTATTGGTGTTTTTGGGCTTTACCGGTTCAATAAGCCAAATCAACTCTTTAATTGGCTGGGCCAATGGACTTAGCAGTCAAACCGAAGGCGTAGCAGCAGGCGACATGGGCTATATTGCCTTGATTGTACTAGCAATTACTGTTGTTGTTTACGCCGTATTAGCCAAGCTTGGTAAACGCTGGTTAGCGATCCCTTTATGTGCTGTCACCGGATTTGTGGTGGCCATGCTCGCTGGTGCAGGGTTTGATTTAACCTTTACGACCGAGCCAGGTTTACCAAACTTAAATCCTGCATACTGGTGGGGCTCCACTGAAGAAGGATGGATGTTAGGCTTACCAAACATTGAGCACTTTATTGCTTCATTACCTTTTGCCATCTTAGCGGTCGCGATGTGGTCACCCGACTTCTTAGGTCATCGCATTTTCCAAGAACTGAACTACCCGAAAAAAACTGACAAAGTATTGATGGACGTTGATGACACCATGACCATGTGTTCGATTCGTCAAATGGTTGGTACCGCGGTCGGTGGTGGTAACATCACTTCCAGCTGGGGGACTTATATGATCCCTGCAGCAATTGCCAAGCGTCCAATCCCCGGCGGCGCAATCCTCCTCGGTTCTTTAGTGATGATCATTGCTATTGTTGGCTACCCAATGGATGCCGCTGTATGGCCACCGGTAATGCGTATCGCGTTATTGGTTGGTGTTTCATTGCCGTTGTTAGAAGCTGGCATGCAAATGATTAAAGATTCTAAAGACTCTCAGTCTGCAGGTATTTGTGTGTTTGCTGCGATGGTAACCAACCCGGTATTAGCATGGGCATTAACTATGCTGTTAGACAATAATGGCCTCATTGGCGATAAAGAACGTCCGAAAAAACTAAGTAAATTGGACCGTATCATTATTCCAACTGTCGTCCTAATTGTCTGCGCCGCTGCAATGCTGGCAGTAGGGATGTTGGAAGGGAAATATGGCATTCCAGCATTATTATAGTGAGAAAGACTTTATCGCTTAGAACAAACGCTATACTAGTTCTAGGCTAAAAGGAGTAGCGCTTTGCGCGCTACTTTATACAACGTAATTTATTCATTTGTATACCAACTTATAGGTGGAACAAGAAATGACAGAGAAGAACGAAGTTTTTGCTGAATCATGGGCAGGTTTTAAAACTGGCGAATGGCAAAATGAAGTTAACGTTCGTGACTTTATTCAAACTAACTATACCCCATATGAAGGCGATGAAAGCTTTTTAGCAGGGTCAACCGAAGCAACGGATAAGCTTTGGGCAAAAGTTATGGAAGGCATTAAAGAGGAAAACCGCACTCACTCGCCGGTAGACTTCGATACTTCAGTTATCTCAACCATCACCTCACATGATGCTGGTTACATCAATCAAGATTTAGAAACTATTGTTGGCTTGCAAACTGAAGCACCGTTGAAACGTGCGATCATCCCAAATGGCGGCATTCGGATGATCGAGGGTTCTTGTAAAGCTTACGATCGTGAATTAGACCCTGCGGTTAGCAAGATCTACTCAGAGTACCGTAAAACCCATAACCAAGGTGTATTCGACGTATACACTGGCGCGATCATGAAATGTCGTAAATCAGGCGTATTAACTGGTTTACCTGATGCTTATGGCCGTGGACGTATCATTGGTGACTACCGTCGCGTTGCCTTATACGGCATTGATTTCTTAATGGCCGATAAAGTAAAACAGCATCGTTCGTTAGAAAAAGATCTCATTAAAGGTGACACCTTAGAAGCAACGATTCGCCTTCGTGAAGAAATCAACGAACAGTATCGTGCTTTAGCTCAAATTAAAGAAATGGCAGCCAAATACGGTTGTGATATTTCAGTGCCAGCTAAAACTGCAAAAGAAGCCGTTCAGTGGACTTACTTTGGTTACTTGGCCGCCGTTAAGTCACAAAATGGCGCGGCAATGTCATTTGGCCGTACCACAACTTTCTTAGACGTTTACATCGAGCGCGACATGGCTGCTGGCCTGATCACTGAAAGTGAAGCGCAAGAACTGGTTGACCACTTGGTCATGAAGTTACGTATGGTTCGTTTCCTACGTACTCCTGAGTATGATGACTTGTTCTCTGGTGACCCAATTTGGGCAACTGAGTCAATGGGTGGTATGGGTGTTGATGGTCGAACCCTAGTAAGCCGTACTGCGTTCCGTTTCTTGAACACCCTATACACTATGGGTCCTTCTCCAGAGCCAAACATTACCGTATTATGGTCAGAGAAATTACCGCTTAACTTCAAAAAATACTGTGCCAAAGTATCTATCGATACTTCATCAATTCAATACGAAAATGATGATTTAATGCGCACTGATTTTGATAACGACGATTACGCCATCGCATGTTGTGTATCACCAATGGTTGTTGGTAAACAAATGCAGTTCTTTGGTGCTCGCGCGAACTTAGCAAAAACCCTGCTGTACTCCATGAATGGCGGTATGGATGAGAAACTAAAAATCCAAGTAGGTCCTGTTGGCGAAAAAGTAACCGATGAAGTATTAAATTACGACGACATCATGGCTCGCTTAGACACCTTCATGGATTGGTTAGCAGAGCAATATGTCACCGCTCTAAACTGCATTCACTATATGCATGACAAGTACAGCTACGAAGCATCGTTGATGGCACTTCATGATCGTGACGTATACCGTACCATGGCTTGTGGTATTGCTGGATTATCAGTTGCTGCAGACTCACTATCAGCGATTAAATATGCTGAAGTGAAGCCAATTCGTGACGAAGATGGCATTGCTGTAGATTTTGAAATCAACGGTGATTACCCTAAATTTGGTAACAACGATGATCGTGTAGATAGCATCGCAGTTGACTTGGTTGAGCGCTTCATGAACAAAATCCGTAAGCTTAAAACTTACCGTGATGCTGTTCCGACTCAATCTGTACTTACCATCACTTCTAACGTGGTCTATGGTAAGAAAACAGGTACCACACCAGATGGGCGTAAAGCCGGCGCTCCATTTGCACCGGGAGCAAACCCAATGCATGGTCGTGACGAAAAAGGTGCTGTAGCATCATTAACTTCGGTCGCTAAACTACCATTTGCTAACGCACAAGACGGTATTTCTTATACTTTCTCTATCGTGCCAAACGCTCTAGGTAAAGATGACGATACTCAAAAAACCAACCTGGCTGGTTTGATGGACGGTTACTTCTACCACAACACTGATGTGGAAGGTGGCCAACACCTCAACGTGAACGTGATGAACCGTGAAATGTTAGTTGACGCGATGGAAAATCCTGAGAAATACCCTCAGTTAACCATCCGTGTATCGGGTTACGCAGTGCGTTTTAACTCACTAACAGCTGAGCAGCAACAAGACGTAATCACTCGTACTTTTACGCAAAGCATCTAATCTTAGCTTTAGTAGTTTCTGCTTAGCAGAAACTCCGGTTATAATTGACCTTGCCCTCATTGTTGGGCAAGGTTTTTTTTTGGGAGAAACAAATGTCTAGAATTGGGCGAATTCATTCAACAGAATCGTGCGGTACCGTCGATGGACCAGGGATCAGGTTTATCGTATTTATGCAAGGCTGTTTAATGCGCTGCCAATATTGTCATAATCGCGATACTTGGGACTTACATGACGGTAAAGAAATTTCTGTAGACGATTTAATGAATGACTTAACTCCCTATCGCCGTTTCATGAATGCTAGTGGTGGTGGTGTAACCGCCAGTGGTGGCGAAGCCATCCTACAAGCGGAGTTTGTTCGAGACTTATTTCGAGCCTGTCAGGCTCAAGGGATCCATACCTGCCTCGATACTAATGGTTACGTTCGTAAACATACGGAAGTGATTGACGAACTACTTGATGCTTCCGATCTGGTGATGCTCGACATTAAACAAATCCACGATGAAGTACACCAAGAATTGGTTGGTGTCAGTAATAAACGAACGCTGGATTTTGCTCGTTATCTACACAAAGTAGGCCAAACCACTTGGATCCGCTATGTTGTGGTTCCTGGTTTCACCGATGATGAACAATCGGCTCATGACTTAGGTCAGTTTCTCGCACCTTTCGACAACGTAGAAAAAATTGAATTACTCCCCTACCACGAGCTCGGAAAACACAAATGGACCGCCATGGGAGAAGATTACCCACTCGCTGGCGTAAAACCGCCGAGCAAAGAAACGATGGAAACCATTAAAGGGATCTTGCAACAATACCACAGCAAGGTTATCTACTAGTTTCACGCGATTAAGGCTTATTTTTTGATGATGATATGCCCCATTTGCCAGCTTCGGCTAAGCAAAGTAAACAAACAGTGGTCTTGTGCTAAAGGCCATTGTTTCGACCAAGCAAAAGAAGGCTACACCAACCTACTGGCCGTGCAACATAAGAATTCGAAGCAGCCAGGAGATAGCAAAGCGATGCTGCAAGCACGCCAACATTTTCTCAATCAAGGTCATTTTAATTTCTTAGCGGATGCTATCAATCAACTACTTTCGCTTCACCAAGCAAAATGCATTCTTGATTTAGGCTGTGGAGAAGGTTACTACACGGCAGCCATCCGTCAGGAGCAGGCACAAGCAGACGCAGTGATAGGTGTAGATATAGCAAAAGATGGGATCAGAATGGCAGCTAAACGTCACAAAAGTTGCCAATTTTTTGTGGCTAGTAACCACCGATTACCAATTGCCGATAACAGCATTGATTTTATCGTTCGTGTATTTGCCCCCAGCGATAATCAGGAGTTACTGCGTATCTCACATAACCATAGCTTTTTACTCAAAGTCGTCCCAGGAGCCAGGCATTTACAGCAATTACGACGTTTGATTTACAAGGAGTTGCAAGCGCATCAAGAACAAGCTGAAGAATTAGCTGGCTGGCGACTCACTGAGCAACAAAAAATAAGTCAGTTAGCCATATTAAATCAAGAAGATATGTCTGCCTTAACTAAAATGACGCCATTTGCTTGGAAAAATACCAAACTGCTAGAACAACAGCAATTAGCGCAATCACAATTCGAAATTGACTTTGAATTTGTATTACAATTATATCAACGAGGGTAATCAGTAAAGTCTTCAGCTAACACAAAGCTTTTATCAAAACGCTTGAAGGCTTTCCGCAACAAATCTGCTAATTCTTTATAACGAGGTTTCACCGCCAGAGGTGAAATACGCTCACCAGCCTCGGCCAATTTTTGATGTAGATCACGATACCAGTTAGCTAAGCTGGGCGGTAATAACTGATTTGCTCGACGTCCCAACCAATATAAACCATGTAAAGGCATTAAAAATATCACCGTCGCCATCATCACTGATTGTGGTAATATTTCAGTCAAATTAGCCATATACGGCAGCATAACTGTGACAACCGCTATCGCTGGCATCGTTTTCATCGCTAAAGAAGTCGCAAAAATAACTCGATTCTCAGGAAAAATGGGTGACAGCACACGCTGATTTGGCCAGCGTTTCATATAGTTATGTCCATCATTTAACATTTCAGAGAATTTACCCATGGACACCTCGCGACCAAAAATTGACCTAAACCAATAAATTAGTAATTTTTTTACAAATTCACTTAGTTATTAGTATGACATATATGATTAAAAATCCGTTTCAGGTATCATTGGCAGACAGCCGGTTTCATATAAATCACCTTAATATATTAAGTGTAGCTTGAATGGGACCTTGGCACTAGGTCAAATCAATTTTTGGCGGCGCTTAAGATTGGTTTTCCGGTTCAAACAACGGGTCTTCTAATACTCTACGTTTTTGAGCCACTGTCTATAATTGAACAAATTCAACAACAGGTGTCTATAAATGAGCAATAAGCTGGTACTCGTTCTTAATTGCGGTAGCTCTTCATTAAAATTTGCAGTGCTAAACGCTGTTAGCGGTGACGAGATTCTTTCTGGTTTGGCAGAATGCTTTAACTTAGAAGATGCACGTATCAAATGGAAGTTAAATGGCGAAAAAGGGGATTCAAAGCTAGGTGCCAATGCCGCACACCATGAAGCTATCGAATTTATTGTAAGCAACCTCTTAGAAAAAAATCCTGAAATTTTGAACGATATTGTGGCCGTTGGTCACCGCGTCGTTCATGGCGGAGAAAAGTTCACTCAATCAGCGATTATTGACGAAGCTGTCTTGGCTGGTATCGAAGACTGCGCTAGCTTAGCGCCACTGCATAATCCAGCTGCATTAATCGGCATTCGAGCGGCTCAAGATTGTTTTCCTCAGCAACCACACGTTGCAGTATTTGATACCGCCTTCCACCAAACCATGCCAGAAAGCGCGTTTCTTTATGCCTTACCTTATAAGCTATATAGCGAAAAAGGCATTCGCCGTTATGGTATGCATGGCACGAGTCACCTATTTGTATCTCGTGAAGCATCGGCAACCTTGGGTTTGCCTGTAGAAGAGACCAATGTGATCACCGCTCACCTAGGTAATGGCGCCTCACTCTGTGCCGTGAAGAACGGTAAAAGTGTTGATACCAGCATGGGGCTCACGCCGCTCGAAGGTTTGGTAATGGGCACTCGTTCTGGTGATATCGACCCTGCGATTATTTTCCATTTAGTCGACAATGAAGGCTATACATTAGAGCAAGTCAACAACATGCTTACCAAAGAGTCTGGTTTGATGGGCCTCACGGAAGAAAGCAGTGACTGTCGTTTTGTCGAAGAAGGCTACCAAAAAGGCAGCGACGCCGGGCTTCGTGCGATGAACGTATTCACTTACCGTTTAGCCAAAGCCATTATGTCTTACGCTGCAGCAATGGACGGTAAGCTAGATGCTCTCGTCTTTACTGGTGGCATTGGTGAAAATTCAGCTTTAGTTCGTCAATTAACCGTTGAAAAACTAGCGCTACTTGGTTTTAGTCTAGATGAGCAAGCAAACTTAGCTGCACGTTTTGGTAACTCTGGCAATATCGCCACTAGTACTAGCCGCCCAATTTTAGTGATTCCAACAAATGAAGAAATGGTTATTGCTCAAGATGCTGTCGCATTAACTCAGTAATAAAACATACTTTGTATCTAAGGTTAGATTTTAGTCTAGCCTTATTCTTTCACCTAACTTAAGAGGTACAGCCGTGGCTCGTACAATTATGTTAATCCCTGTTGGCGTTGGTGTTGGTGTAACATCCGTCAGTTTGGGAATGGTTCGCGCGATGGAGCGCAATGGCGTCAACGTTAATTTCTTTAAACCCATTGCCCAACCGAAAAGTCGCGAAAAAGGCGCTGAACGTTCTACAGCGATCATTCGCCAAGCATCAAATATTATTCCCCCAGAACCTTTTACCCAAGCCTATGCAGAAAACCTTATCAGCGCCAATCAAATTGATGATTTGCTTGAAGGCATTGTGGCTCGTTTTAATTCTGGAACATCTGGCGCAGAGATTGTTGTGGTAGAAGGCCTAGTCCCGACCTCTGAATCTCCTTACGCAACCAATGTTAACTATGGTATTGCCAAAGCTTTAGATGCCGATATGGTATTTGTTACCAACCCAGGTAACGATACTTCGCAACAGTTAAAAGAGCGCATGGAAATTGCGTGTAATAACTTTGGCGGTCTAAAAAACAAACGTATTATTGGTTGTATTATCAATAAAGTTGGTGCGCCTATCGACGAGCATGAAATTACTCGTCCAGACCTCACCGAAATGTTTGATAATAAATCAGACCATTCGACTAATCTTGAAGTGCTGCAGATGTTTGGCAAAAGCCCACTGCGTATTTTAGGCTGTATTCCTTGGAATGCGCCGCTGGTTTCACCACGTGCGCGAGATCTGGCGAATCACCTCAATGCTCGAGTGATTAACGAAGGTGACATGGATACTCGTTTAGGACGAGTGACTTTCTGTGCTCGCAGCATCCATAACATGGTCGAACATTTTAATGCGGGTAGCCTGTTAGTGACCTCTGGCGATCGCTCCGATGTGATTGTTTCAGCCTGCTTAGCAGCCATGAACGGTGTTAGAATTGGAGCCTTATTGCTGACTGGTGGTTATCAACCAGAACCTCAAGTTTTAAAACTATGTGAAGGTGCATTTGCCACTGGTTTACCAGTGATGTTGATTGAGTCAAACACTTGGCAAACTTCGTTAGCCTTACAAAGCTTCAATGCTGAAATCCCCGTTGACGATGCCTCACGGATCGAATTGGTACAGGACTACGTTGCTGGCCACATCGACAAACATTGGATAGAGTCATTAACGGCTATTTCTGCCCGTGCGCGTCGCTTGTCGCCACCCGCTTTCCGTTACCAGCTCACCGAAATGGCTCGCAGTGCCAATAAACGTATTGTATTACCAGAAGGTGAAGAACCGCGTACTATTGCAGCAGCTGCTATTTGTGCTGAACGTGGCATCGCTAAACCGGTATTACTTGGCAATCCTGAAGTAATTCATCGTATCGCTGGTCAACAAGGTGTCACTCTGGGTGACAATATTGAAATTTTCAACCCAGTTGAAATTCAAAATAAATATGTTGCGCCAATGGTAGAGTTACGCAAGGGTAAAGGCCTCACCGAAGTCGTTGCCAAAGAGCAACTTGAAGACAACGTGGTTCTGGGAACCATGATGCTAGCCAACGACGAAGTTGACGGCTTGGTTTCTGGTGCGGTCAATACCACAGCGAACACTATTCGCCCACCGCTTCAGTTGATTAAAACGGCACCAGGTTACAACCTAGTTAGCTCGATCTTCTTCATGCTGTTACCGGATCAAGTATTGGTTTATGGTGACTGTGCGATCAATCCAGATCCAAGCGCTGAACAACTTGCAGATATTGCAATTCAATCTGCAGAATCAGCGGTTGCCTTCGGAATTGAACCTCGGGTCGCAATGATCAGTTACTCAACGGGTAGTTCAGGCTCAGGCTCTGACGTTGAGAAAGTACGTGAAGCCACAAAAATTGCCAAGGAACGTCGTCCCGATCTGATCATCGACGGTCCATTGCAATATGATGCGGCTATCATGGAAAACGTTGCCAAGAGTAAAGCACCGAATAGCCCTGTGGCAGGTAAAGCAACGGTATTCATCTTCCCTGATTTGAATACTGGTAATACCACTTACAAAGCAGTACAACGTAGTGCCGACCTAATCAGTATCGGGCCAATGCTACAAGGTATGGCTAAACCAGTGAATGATTTGTCACGTGGTGCTTTAGTTGACGACATCGTCTACACGATCGCTTTAACAGCGATCCAAGCGAGCCAAAGAAAGTAAGCTAAGCGTTTTGCTTTGCAAAAATACCGCTCAATTAAATTGAGCGGTATTTTTATTTATACCGATCGCCAAATAAGCATAAGCGCTAACAATAAAACGCTTCAATCTTGTGCACCTACCTTCACGAACGAATACTGTTTAACCAATGAGTGGCCAAGGAAAAACAGCAAATACCTTTAAAATCGATCTCTTAAAGCAGCACTTGCTAACTTCAAGGGTTTTAAAGCTCTTGTTCTACGTCAACTTAAGTTTAAAAGTCATCTCTGTTTGGCTGATAAACCCACAGCCCCAGCTCGTATCTTAACAATCATAAGTGAACGAATCATTTTTAATCAAACCCAAAAAACCTTAAAAAACATAAATATAGAATCAAAAAACCACTTCATTCACATATTAATCCACAGATTATGTGGATAAGAATTATATAAAGTGAGAGTTATACACAGCTCCCGGTATTTATTTGACATAATTCACTATATTTATTCACAACCCACTTAAATCATCATCAGGACCACGATGCGTGAGCGCGTGAATTTGATGTGCAACGCCAACCACGTCTTCCACATCCAGCAGCACCGCAATGCCTTGACCTTCTTCTTGATCAAAATCAGCCACAGCACTAATCGTATTTAAGATAGGTTTCGCCAAATGACTTTCTACCACAAACAATAAGACGTCGCGCTGCGACTCGAGATTCAAACCAAAGAACGTTTTTTTACGATGCACTCCCTCCCCCCGCGCATTGTTAATCACAGTCGCACCTGTCGCGCCAGCAGCGCGAGCCGAGTCTAATACCAAACTGGTTTTTTGATCGTCAACAAAAGCTAGAATCAACTTAAATTTCATCTTATTCTCCAGATAAATCAGAATGGGCTAAATAATGAGTAATTTGTGCATAAGCTAATACCGAGATAATTGGAAACAAACTAGCAAAAGCAATCAGACCAAAACCGTCCAAGAGTGGACTACGCCCAGGCACAGCATCAGCCAAACCTAATCCCAATGCAGTCACTAAAGGCACGGTCACTGTCGAAGTGGTCACTCCACCACTATCATAGGCCAAGGGAATGATCGCTTTCGGAGCAAACAAGGTTTGTATTCCAACCAATACGTAACCAAAAATAATGTAATACTGTAGCGGGTCACCTACCACAATTCGGTAAGAACCTAGGGCGAGACCGAAAGCGACACCTAAAGCAACCGAAACACGTAAACCACCAATCGAAACCACTCCCCCAGAAACGGCATTCGCTTTAATCGCCACGGCTAATAACGACGGTTCTGCAATCGTGGTGCTAAAACCGATCGCTGCAGAGAATATGTAAACCCATAGGTAGGCCTGCCAATGACTCCCTGGGGCATCACTCAGCGACACAAAACCTAGATGGGTTAATTGGATCGCCATAGTTTGCCCCAAAGGGAATAAAGCCTGCTCAAGACCCAATAAGAACAATACCATCCCCAGCACCACAAAAAATATCCCCATTAATAACTGACGAGGCTGATGAAGCGGCTTTTTAATAACCAGATATTGAAAGACTAGAATTGTGAGTACAATCGGAAAAATATCGCCTAGCGTGGAAAACAAGGTCTCGAAAAACTCTAGCCACCAGCGCATCAATAAATAATCCCGTAAAGCATCACAAAAATCATCGGCGTTAACGAGGCTAGAGCAATCAAACCAAACCCATCTAATAAGGGATTTCTTCCCTCAATTGAAGCCGCTAAACCGATCCCAAGTGCAGTAACTAAGGGGACGGTGATTGTCGAGGTGGTGACACCTCCAGAATCATAGGCGATACCGATAATTTCTTCGGGAGCAAATATGGTAAGTATCACAATCAAGCCATAACCCGCGATGATCATCAGATAAAGCGGCCACCCTTGAATAATACGGATCACCCCAATCACAATGGCTAAGCCAACCGCAAAGGCAACACTTAAACGCAAGCCTGCGGCATATTCATCCATGCTCCCCTTATCCGATGCAATATGCTGCGCTTGGGCTGCAACCTCAGCCGCTTCCCTGGTAACAGCGATCAGGGCAGGTTCAGCAATGGTTGTCCCAAATCCCAAACAGAATGCAAAAGCCAATAGCGCAGCCAAGCTTCCCTTATTGGCAAAAGCATGCGCCAGTTGTTCGCCAATCGGAAATAAACCAAGCTCCAAGCCCATCACAAAACAACTTAAACCCACCACGACCATCACCGTACCGCCGAGGATCTGTAGAACATTTGGCAATGAACTGTCTAATACAAACCATTGAAAAAACAGGATCACGAATACAATCGGCGAAATGTCCCGAATACTTTTAAGCAGAGATGAAAAAAAATGTGAGAACCGAAACCCCATACCACGCCTTTGAGCTGAAATAAGCCCTATATCAAGCGTAGCAGAGCAAAATCCAGCTCGAGACAATGACCATAAGCTATCACTCGAACTGTGAGGGCGGTGGTCGTTTAAACTGGATTATTTTTAAAAATGAGTACTTTTAGGCCGTCATCCTCTGACTTCTCCAATACCCTTTCGGGACGTTCAAGCGTCGTCAGCAACGACAGTTGGGGGCACTCACTTTCAACAACATCAATGAGAAACTGACAACCAAGCCAGGGGGCGTTCAAGCAAAGCATCGCCAAGCCCTCCTCCGCTAATAAACTCGGGAGTTGACGAATTATCCGAGGGTAATCTTTTTCGACTAAAAAACTACCTTTTTGCATTGATGGTGGATCAGCGATCACCAAATCATAGGGACCATGTTTACGCAACTTGCCCCAAGATTTAAACAAATCATGACCAAAGAAACGGGCTTTCTTATCATCAAGTTGATTGAGTCTTAGGTTATCCCGGCCAACACTTAGCGCAGCCTTACTCATATCAATATTCACCACCGCTTGCGCACCACCAGCCAACGCAGCAACGGCAAACCCACAGGTGTAAGAAAACAGGTTAAGAACTCGCTTATTATTGGCCTGCTCTCTGACCCAGCGTCGGCCACTGGCCATATCAAGAAATAACCCAAAGTTTTGATGTCGTCCCAGTTCAACCTTATAACGTAAACCCTGCTCCATCACCTCAACAGGTGTCTGTTCACAGCCCCACAAATGGCGAACCGGAGCCATCGGCTGATCTCGCTGTTGTAAAAAAACGCCTTCTACTAAGGACGGTTCACTGAGTTGAGCAACCAATTCGGCTAACGGCTCATCAGCCAATGGCGCGTAAGCAACGATCAGCATCACTGGCGGAAGCCATTCAATATTAAATGCCTCGGCACCAGCGATACAATGCCCTCTACCATGCAGCACTCGCAAGGCTTGCCCATCGAGTGTGGGTAATTCTACTCTCATCTACTACTTAACTCTCTTTTAGGTCGTCTGGGTGGCTTAAGATCCGTGAAAACCAATGGCCGCTATTACTCGACTCAAGGCCAATTTTTACGATCATGGTTAGCGGCACCGATAGTAACATTCCAACACTACCAAATAACCATCCCCAAAAAATCAATGATAACACTACGACCAAGGAGGACAGACCTAAACCTTTACCCATGATACGTGGCTCCACGATATTACCCATCACCAGATTAACCGTTACATATAGCCCAGCCACCGCCAAAGCCTGACTCGGCCCTAACTGAAGTAGCGCTAATAGCACAGCGGGTACGGCAGCAATCAGCGAGCCAACGTTAGGAATATAATTGAGTAAAAAAGCCAAAATGCCCCATAACACGGCATAATCCAGATCGAGCAAACTCAAGACAATGGTGATGGGGATGGCCGTGCCAAGGCTAATCATGGTCTTAACCGCAATATAACTATTGACCGACTTGAGAAATTTGTTCACCTGCGACATGCGAACATCGGGATTATGAATCGCATCATGTACCCGCTGCGGCATCGTATCGGCCTCTAACAACATGAATATCGTCACCAATAAAATGATAAAAATATTAGCAGCTGCACCACTTAAACCAGTTAAGGTATTGGCGAATACCCCCAATATCACCCCAGGATCGAAATAATCAGTGACCACACTCATCGATAGATCAATATCAAACCTTGCGGCGAAGGTAATCAACTTCGCGAGATGAACCAGTAGCTGCTCTCGGTAGGCTGGAATAGACGATCTAAAATCACTAATAGAGCTCCCCACTACACCAGCCAATAACAAAATAACGCTCACGATCAACAGTAACACTGCCATCACAGCAAGTACCCGCGGGATACGAATACGCGTCAAAAAACTCACCACCGGACTGGCAATAATGGCGATGAATAGAGATAACAAAAAAGGGATCAGCACTGGGGTTGCAGCTTTTAATCCAGCCAATACCACAATCAGGGCAGCTGCGGTCACCAAACCATGGCGTATCGAAGTTGGTTGATTCACCGAACACTCCTAAAATATTATTTGATGCTCAGCAGTTTAGCTTGCATCAGCGCTGGCGAAAAGGCTAAATAAAAACCTATCAATCATCTGGGGTCACCAATGTATTACCTTTGTAGTCTGGGGAGCAATATTCAACCGCTGCAACACATACCGCAGGCAGTAAAGCAGCTTTGTATTCGTTTGCACCCCATCACCTTTAGTGCCTTTATACAAACCGCACCCTCACAACTGCAATCAAAACATGATTTCATCAATGGCTTGGCCTGGTTTCATTCCCATCAATCAGCCCCCACGCTAAAACGTTTTTTCAATCAACTAGAAGATTTTCATGGCCGCAATCGCAAAGATCCCCTCTCCAGTGACAAAGACCGCCCCTTAGATATTGATTTAATCGGTGCAGCTAAGCAGCCTCAATTGTTAAGCCTGTTACATCCAGATGAATTTTTAATCCCACTACATCAACAGTTATTTGGTCAAAACGTCGAGCTACAGCAAGTCGTAGAGTTTGAGTTATGCATTGATCATCAGCCAGGTTTACCATTGGGCCAAGGACCGACCACCATCAACTTTGATAGAACAACCGGTCAAATAGTCGTTTTCAATCAATAAAATCATGGTTTGCCAGATGGGTGCGAAGCCCCCCTCTTTCGCCAAAGGCGTCTGTGCCAATACCTGCTGGCGATGCACCTTAGTATGTTCAGTTAGGAATTGCATCGGCCCCGGTTCAATCGCATTCACTCGAACCGCAGGCGCCCAATGGGTCGCATAAGACCGCATTAAATTCGCTAAACCTGCTTTCGACGCACAGTAACTACGAAATGCCGAGTGGGGTTGTTCAGCATAAATATCGGTTAACATCACTACACTGCCCTTTGCCCTAACTAAAGCCGGATGCAAGGCTTCATTCAACAATTTAGGAGCCAACATATGCACGGCATACATCGCGTCAAAAAAATCGGCTTGTTGTTCAAGGCTATGTTGTTGCTCATCTTGGAGAAACAATGAAGCATTATGGACCAGCACATCTAAACGAGTACATTGCTGAGTCACCGCTTGAATAAAGGCCAACAAGGACGAACGTTGACTGAAATCGGCTTGGAATAGACTCACGCCACGTGCGCGTAACTCATCTAACCCGCTTCGCTCACTGCGATATTGGCCTATAACCTGATAACCCAAGTCAAGAAATTGATGTGCAAGAAAAAAACCCAAACGGCGGCCAACCCCGGTGATTAAAACAGTCGTCATGCTCTACCCTTCCTATAAAACTCTGCTATTGTTGACTAAATTAAGGCGTAATATTACAAGCTCTATATAAGGAGTTGTGGTTAACGATGAAAATTTTACTCACAGGCGGAACTGGTTTTATCGGTAGCCGACTGGTAAAACATCTACAGTTTAGTCATGAACTAACCGTTCTATCACGTGCGCCCATTAAAGCCTACCAGAAGCTAGGGCACAATCTATTGGCAATCCCTTCGCTCAAGGATTTAACCGACTTAAATGAGTTTGATGCGGTAATTAACCTAGCCGGAGAGCCGATTGCTAATCGACGCTGGACCAAACATCAAAAACAGCAGATCTGCAACAGTCGGTGGCAAATCACGGAACAACTTCTGCTTTTATTTCAACAAAGCCAACAGCCGCCCCATACCTTTATTAGCGGCAGCGCCATTGGCTATTATGGCACTCAAGGAGAACAGGATCTTGATGAATCGAGCATGATTAAGGATGACTCATTTCCTCATCAAGTATGTAAACAATGGGAAGCAATTGCGCTACAAGCCCAGTCAAGTCATACCCGGGTGTGTTTATTACGCACCGGCGTAGTGATGGGCATCGAAGGTGGCGCATTAGCCAAAATGTTGCCAGCATTTAAACTCGGCTTAGGTGGCCCGATTGCCAATGGTCAACAGATGATGTCATGGATCCATATTAGTGACTTGGTCGATGCCGTGATTTTTTTGTTAAAAAATCAACACTGTCACGGCCCATACAACCTTACAGCCCCCACCCCAGTGAGCAACCAGCTGTTTAGTCAAACCTTAGCCAAACAACTAAAGCGGCCCTGTTTCGTGCGAACTCCGGCTTGGTTACTCAACACGGCTTTAGGCGATATGGCCAGTCTCATCACTGAAGGGCAAAAAGTGCTGCCTGCTCGCCTAAGAGAGGATGGCTTTAGCTTCCGCTATAAAGAAATAAATCATGCACTTAAAGAAATCCTGGCGAAGAATTAACGGCAAGTTCACTAAGACGCCGCCAAGAGCAACTCGAACAAGCACTCTTATATAGTGCTCAATCAAGGTTATTCTCACCCACCGAGTATGCGAGCGTCTGACTAATGGTGGCCAAAGGTAGACCACTTTGCAACTGCCAACGGTTAAACACCTGTTGCACCGTATTTAAACCCTTCACACTAGTCGGCTGCTTATCCACAACACCACGATTCACCAAATAAGCCACCACGTCCTTAGACAAAATAAAGGTATCTTTGCCCATTCTTCGCAAGGCATAGGCCGCTGAATTCCCCCCCAAGCGAGCGCCCTGCTTTTTTAAATATAGCCACAAACCAACAATATCATCGTTGGGCCAATCCGCTATAAATTTAGCAAAACTGCCATGCTCAGCCGCAAGTTTTAAAATCATCTGCGCGTTGACTGGTACTGTGATTATTTTCTGACGATTACGGATAATGCTGGCATCATTAGATAAACGCTCAATATGAGAATCATCCAGCAACAACATTTTTTCAGGCTCAAAATCAAAAAACGCTCGTTCGAAATCGGGCCACTTGTTTTCGACAACTCGCCATACAAAGCCCGACTGAAAAATCACTTTAGTAAACATCGACAACCAACGGTCATCACTCACGGTGGATAAATACTCAGAACTGAATGGCGCAGTTAAGAGATGTTGAAGTGCTGCATCACCACCTTTACGCTCGGCGGCTCTCTGCCAAATTGATGAAAAATCTTCTACCAAACTACAATCCTTAATTCATTGTCAGTTAAGCGCTCACTACGATTTACTTAAAACCAAGATAGTAAATCTTGTGAGTACTTAGATAAGTAAATTCTATCAGGCACTTATATTCAATGCTGTATTTAAAGCTTTATCAAACCAATTTTACCGAGCCAAAGCGTAAAGTACCCGACCTGCTGGTCGAGATTCTATGGGCAAGGGTATATGCCGCCGTCGCCGAAGGCACCTAGCATGAAGACTGCTTCGCTTTGTCGCTGATGTTTTCAGTGAATTTTATTCACCACTGGCTACCAAGAGCTAATGACGCATTCATATAGAGCAAACAATGAACCTGCAGGCTCTAAAAAATGAACCAACTTGATTGCCCAATTAAAATTAGCCTTGTGTCCTTGCCGCAAGCTTATCCATTTGGTGGGTGCAGAAATACACTAGGCGGCGTCACTCATTCGCTAAACGATGTTGATGCATTTTAAAATACTTGCTTTTACTCTCCTTTCTAAATACACTTAAGTACCTTAACCATTAAGATGCTTAAGCATTCTTATTACCCACTGTTAGCAATCAATGCCAATGCTCTATTTTTAACACTTAAAGGCGCTTAACGAATATGGACCATCTACCCCAACTGATTACAGCAACATTTCGAGAAATAGCCATTATTCATGAGCGCATGGAAATTATCTTAAAGGAAAACCTGCCATCTGAACTGCCAACCTCCCAGTTCAAATTACTCAATCACCTTATTTACACAACCAACAGCCAAGAGACCGCCAGCCAGCTAGCGAAAAATTCACATGTGAGCCTGTCTGCGATGAGTCAAATAATTAAGCAATTAAGCAATAAAGGTTATGTTTCCTTACAGATCCGCGACCACGATGCGAGAAAAAAAACAATTTTAATAACCGAACAAGGACGTATCGCTCACCAAAACGCCTTAACGCAGATTGATATTGTCCTTAAATCATTTGCCCCTAATTTTAGCCTGGTCGACATTCAACAACTGTTCAAATTAATCAATCAGTTTCGCCGCGAGTTTGAACAACACACTTAGTTATGGAGAAATATTATGCGTGAACATTCAACACATGCGCGACCTTCGGCTTCTAGGTCAAAAACCAAAAAACGAAATGGTAATAGTCGATCTTGGGTGAGTATTAACCTTGTTGGCGCATTAATGGGCATGGCCGTTACTGGTGTACTTTCTTATGGAATGGCTTATAACGAAATAATAGCAGGTATACATACTTGGTTCGGTATTGCATTCATCCTGTTAATGGCATTCCATTTACGGAACAACTTTAGAGTTATCCTCACTTATTTAACTCAGGATAAAGCTAAGCTTTGGTTAACCACCAGTGTGGTGAGTATATTAAGCCTTACGCTCGGAGTCATATTAGCAGTCCCACCATTTAGTAGCGTATTAAGCTTTGGTCAAGAACTTCGTAAATCAGTGACTCTTAGTGAAGGAAGTTATCAAACATTAACCACCCACATTGGCAGCAATGGTCTTCCAATTTCAATTGAATTGCGTAAAGGGGAGCACTATGAGTCGGAACCACAAGCACTGTTTTTAGGCATGACTTACACCACTGTGCCCCAGGTCGCTTTTTGGATTGAAGATTTGGCCGGTCACTATATTGATACTTTATACGTTACTCAAAAAACCAGTAATGGCGGTTTTATTCCTAACGAGGATCTATTTGGCTTGGTGAGTCGCCCTGAAGCCCTCCCCTATTGGGCACATCAACGTGGAGTAAAGTATAAAAACAACCTCATGGTGCCGGATGCTAATAATACTGATTTAGATGGCGTGACTGGTGCAACTCCCCTCGGAAACTACGATATTAACAGTAAAGTGAACAGCGCTTTGCGACAGTTTAGAGTGATGATGGAAATAAATCGCTCTTATGATTTCAATTCTTATTACACCAAAGACAAATATCCTCAAGACCCTATTTATAGTGGTTCTGGTTCATCTGGACAACCCTCGGTGATCTATGCAGCATCAATCGATTTAGATGATCCACAAAGCACTTATCTAATGAAACCGATAGGTCATGGGCATTATTCTGGGGCTAACGGTATTCTATATACAAACATGACAGGTATCGACACCGCCTTGCAATTGGTTCAACGTGTCATTATCGATATCTAAGATGCGAATCTTCGTTTAAAAGTCCTATAACCCTGGAATAATGGCCAATATCTCTCGTGAAAACAGCCGCAATGCATCGAGAGTTTTGGCCTTTATACAAACCTTTGGTCAATGCTTGGGAGCGGCCTTTATCGGCATCATCCTTGATATTCTGAAGTTCAGGCGAAACAAGTTTAAAATTGGTGCATAAACACAATGACCAAATTAACAAGGGATCAACTTCATGTCCTCAAACACCGAGCACAATTACGGCGCCTATAATATTGACTCCAAAAGCTGTCCCGCAAGGGCTTTTTCGATAGCTTCGCAGACAGTTGGATACAACTTATCTTAGAGCTACTCGCAAAAGGTTCACGCCGCTTCAATAGGATAAAAAGTGAGGTGAAAGGCATTTCCCAGAAAATACGGTTCTGGTGACTGTTGAGTATCAGCCCTCCCTTGGAGAGTCCTTTTCCAAAACGATAAAAAACTTTGCGCGTTGGACTGAGCAAAACACTTATCAGGTAAAACTGGCTCAAACTTCCTATGATGCTAGTCATCCGGGCAAATAATGTCGCAAAAAGTAAAAGCCTCAGGGATCTTACTGAGGCTTTTTATATACTAAACATGCTTGTTAGCTTCGCTCCGTTATCCAGCTTCGTTTTCCACTGCGACCAGCAAAAATGTCGAGTTAAATATTTACCGTCCACACTTGACACTAACTGCGTAATATTTTTTGCATTATCCCCGCTCCAGATGGATCGGTAATATTACAACGCGACCAAAGCCACCTTCCGAGACGGTGACGACTGGAGTCTGGCATTCAAAACCGGCCCTTGGCTTGTCTTACTGCTGCAACCCGCTCACTGCAACTATCAAACGCCAGCCTCACTACCGCAATGAATCGCGAGGACCAGTTGTTGATTTTTTTAATATTAAATACAAGCATTGTCTGGAAAAACGTCATATAAACGGTTTATAGTTTTCATGAGTTGATTGCCGAGACCTGCCTATCATGCCAAGCAAACTAAAGCATCCTTTTGAGTTTGAGCCCGATTATGGCTTTAGTTTGCCCGAACTAGATGCACTTCAGCCAAATGACGCACCTGAAGATTTTCAGTCGTTTTGGCAACAAAAGTATCGACAAGCCTTAGCGGTTGCGCCCTATCTTTCGCTACAAGATACTCAGCAGGTTCGTGGTTCCTGGCGCATTTTCGATTGTTATTACAACTCTACCAAGCAAGTCCGTTGCGGTGGCTGGTTACTACTGCCAAAGTCTGGCCACATTAACGCAGCCATAATTAGTGCGCATGGTTATGGTGGCATTCGTGAGCTTAACTCAAGGCTCTCGCTCAAACATACTGCGATCTTAATGCCTTGTGTTCGCGGCATTGGCCGCAGTGCCAAAGCGCCGATATCTGATAACCCAATGTGGCACGTATTACATAATATCCAAGACAAACAACGTTATATCATCGGCGGATGTGTACAAGATTTGTGGTGCGCAGCGACTGCTCTAATCCGTTTATTTCCACAAGTGACTAACAACCTGGGATTTATGGGGAGTAGCTTTGGTGGGGGGCTTGGCATTTTTGCCTGCGCCTTTGATAAGCGAATTCAGCGGGCGCATTTCCATGTCCCCACTTTTGGTAATGTACCACTCCGCTTAAAATTACCCACCCTCGGCAGCGGCGCAGCCTTGCAGCAATTTTATAACGCTGAGCCTCAGTTGGCGCTGTCGACCCTACGTTACTTTGATTCAGCAACCGCCGCCCGTTATCTCAGCATACCCAGCCATTGGGCCTTAGCCTTATTCGATCCCTGTGTTGCCCCCCCCGGTCAATTCTCTGCCTACAACCAAGCGCCGCAGCCAAAGCAACGCTTTTTGCTTAGGGCTGGTCATTTTGATTACCCCACAAAACAACAGCAACGCCAACAGTTAGAGCAAGAGCTGGAACTTTTTTTTGAACCTTTGAGTGAACCTTATGAATCGTGAATATCATCGATGGTGGAGTCCCAACCTCAACCGAGACATGGAACTGCTTATATTTGGCCACGCAGGCGCAAAAGTATTAGTTTTCCCAACCCGTGGCGGCCGCTTTTATGAATATGAAAACCTGGGCTTAGTGAATGCTATTGCCCCCAAAATAAACCAAGGCCAATTACAACTGTATTGCGTAGATAGCATCGACGCCGAAAGCATGTATTGTTTTTGGGCGCACCCTTCGGGGCGAATTACCCGCCACCAGCAATACGAAAATTACATATTACGTGAGGTGCTTCCGCTGATGGCCGCAAAAAATGAACATCCCTGCACAATTTCTCATGGCTGTTCACTGGGCGCTTTTCATGCCGCGAATATCGTGTTTCGCCATCCTCATCTATTTAATAAATTGGCAGCCTTTTCCGGGCGCTTTGACCTGACTTGGCAAGTAGAGTCGTTTACTGATTTATTTGATGGTTTCTACGATGAAAATATTTATTTTCATACACCGACCCATTATTTGGTAAACATGAATTGCCCAGAACGGCTCTCAGAGCTGGCCAATACCGAACTGGTCTTTACCATTGGCAACCAAGATCCCTTCCTGCAAAACAATCATATGCTCAGTCACATTCTACATCACAAAGGGATTAAGCATCATCTGGTTGAATGGGAGGGGCGAGCTCACCGTGGCCGTTACTGGCGACAAATGACCCCGCTATATTTGTAAATTCTAGCGCCTCACGATCACTGTCGCTTCCAGCTGCAAAGGCTTGCCTAATTGTTGGATGATTTGATCTTTTAGTTGATCTAACTGAGCATCGTTCACCGCATGAGATGACACAAGTTGCAAACTTAAGACCAGCGGCTCAACACTTTGCACACGCACCGAACGAACCAATAAAAACTCAAAGCTTTGCCCTTGCAAGCGCTGCACGATATGCGCTTCTTCAGACCAACGCATAAAACTAAAAGCCAAAGGAATACTAACCACCGTCACCGCAAGCAAGGCAATTGCTAAACCTTTCTTCGCTCGCGTAAAAGGAGCAAAACCCAGTGCTAAAAAAGTTAAAGCCGCAGAAAAGACAATTCCCGCAAAGTTAGTTAGAAATAATAAAAATGCACCGCCCGCAACATTCAGATCAAACCAGCCAAGACCGATCCCGGTGACCGCCAGTGGTGGAACCAAAGCCACCGCAATAGCAACCCCCGCCAAGCTTTTGGCCGCATCAACACGTGCATGCGCATAGGCACCAGCAATGCCGGAGATAATAGCGACCGCCAGATCCAGTAAATTGGGACTCAATCGAGCAGCAATTTCAGAAGTGACAACTTCCATAGGCATAATGAAGCTGGCCAAGGCAGCAAACCCCAAAGCAACAAACAAACCAGTCGTTAAGCTTGCGATGCTTTTAGTCATCAAGCTAGAGTCTTGTCGAGTTAAGGCCATTGATAAAGAAATAATAGGCGCCATCATCGGTGCCAATATCATTGCCCCAATAATCACCGGTGCAGAATTTGCAAACAAACCAATACTCGCCAATAAAGTAGACAAAGTCATTAACATCAAAAAGGCTGACGAGGTGGTAGCATTGTCACGTAGCAATTGGTAAAGCTCTTTAAACTCTTCAGTTGCAGCATGCGCGATTAAAGGCAGTGGATGTGCGGCCATTGCGGCAATAGCCTCTCCCCGAGGAAGTTTGCCAATCTTACGATTCTCTTTGACTGCCGTGACATTATCTAGATAAACAAAATCGGCAGAAGGAAGCAGCCGTAATTGCCGATGACAGCATTCAACATGCAGCCGTTGACTGGATGCTTTGACACCATCGAGCCAATAGTCAAACTGATGATTCGCTTCAATTTCAATCGATTTAGATTTGATCAAACTAAGAAAGCTCGGTTTTTTTACCACCCGACCAAACATGGCTAACAATAAAAAACGTAACATTTCCATGATGCTACGTGGCGCTATCAACATACTTTGCAACATACCGTCGTTAGCGTGGGTGTCCTGTAAAATTTGCTTCGATAACATCGAGCCATGAGCATGTTCAAGTATCACTACGCCGACTACGGTGGTGTCTAAAATTATCTCACTGGCGGTCGTTAAACGCAGTCGTTGAGGCATGATCTTTGAGACTTTAAGAAGGTTACGCCAAGTTTGCAGCACCCGTTGACGCCATGGCGCGTTATGACCACCAGGACGCAAATTAAAACTATGCCCAACCACCAGATGATTCAACACAACCAGCCCATTACAACGTAATACGTCTACGTTGATAGAGGGTGCCGTCTGTAAATGATTTATCGACTTTTCAAGATCAGAGCTTAAAGCAAAACCCCGTTTCGCATGACTCGCAAGAGGGTGTGGCAAGATGGCAAGAGTCCATCCTTGTTCAAGCGCTAAAGCAATTGCCAATGACAATTGCGCGTCACTTAAATAGCAATACACGAGGCTATCCGCTTCAAATATTGGCGGCTGTTGTGGATCCCATCCCTTGGGTAGTACCACCTGAGTAAATAGTGGTAAAATTTTATTGCTGACCAAGTCATGCTCAAGCGGATCAAATAATAAGAAACTATCAGCCATTCGCCTATCCATATCTAGCATACAGCCTCCCAGGATCTGTTGAGGCGACTCCATTAACCTACAACAAACTAAGCCAATCACCCAATCATTGCAACACGACTAATAAGCTATTGCATGATTAAAAAACTCAATGGAAATCGTCAAAAATAGTAATGTAAACCGAATAAAGGCGAGCTTAGCACCAATTTATATCACTTTGCATAAGGCGTTATTGGAGAGCCTAGACAACTTCGGTATCTTCAAGCGCACGCGGTTATTTACTCCAAAAAAAACATTGCCGAATAACATTTAACCATCAATTCGCTGTGATTTAATCATATCTAAGATTTTCCAACTAGTTCAGCCGATGACAAGCATTTATCATAAATCTAAAAATAAGCCTATTTAACCAACTAAATGGCTGTTTACTTAATAATTATTCTACTTTTATGCTTTTTTACCCCAAAGCCGATACTACCTTTTGTTAGTATATTCTGCTATAACATCCCTAAAAGACGATGGCGTATCACTGTTTTGAACGGATTAGACAGAACATGGCCACAATAAAAATAACTACGAAAACACAACAAGGACAACTATGAAACGTGTCATTCAATCGGCTATTGCCACTCTCACACTACTCTCTAGTGCCGCATTTGCGCAACCAAGCTTATTACAAGAAATTTCTCAGTCAGGAGAACTTCGCACCTGTTTTGATGCTGGTTATATGCCTTTCGAAATGAAAGCCAAAAATGGTCAATTCATTGGTTTTGATGTCGACTTAGGTAAGCAAATGGCACGAGCGATGGGCGTAAAATATGTGCCAGTCAACACTGCTTGGGATGGTATTATTCCCACCTTGTTGACAGGTAAATGTCATCTCATTATGGGTGGTATGACAATTACGCCACAACGTAACATGCAAGTTAACTTCGCCGACCCTTATGTGGTGATAGGTCAATCTATTCTGCTTAGCCCTAGCTTAAAAGGAAAGGTAAGCAGCTATCGGGATCTAAATGATGCCAAATACACCGTCGTAACCAAACTTGGTACCACAGGCGAAGGCGCAGTGAAACGCTACCTCCCAAAAGCCAAAAGCAACTTATTTGAAAATCAATCGGATGCTGTACTCGAAGTCACCAACGGCAAGGCGGATGCTTTCGTCTACGACTTACCTTTTAACGCCATCTATGCTGCCCAGCATCAAGGTCAATTGGAGCACCTAGACCAACCCTTCACCTACGAACCCCTCGGTTGGGCAATCCGCCAAGGCGATCCAGATTTTCTAAACTTTTTGAACGGCTACCTACGCCAAATCAAAGGTGATGGCACTTACCAACGGATCTACGACAAGTGGTTTAAAGATGACGCTTGGTTAAAACAAGTACAATAGATAGATCTCGGTGGCTGGCTTATCCAGCCACTTTCTTTATGTAACGAGGGGATAAACCTCAAAGTTACGCAAAGTTATGCCATATATAAAGAAAAATAAGAGCTTCAGATGAAAACTCTAACAAAAAATATTCTCTGGAATGGTCTATTTGCTGCCATTCTCATCAGCCTGTGTGTACTGATTTATCTTTCCGGTAAAAAAATTGACTACAACTGGAATTGGCAACGGGTTGTTCCCTACATAATCAATACCGAAGCATCTAGTATTACCGCACCGCAAGATGGAAGTATTCACAGCGATGCCTCGGGAAAACTAGCACTAGTATCAGATACCGGTGATATCCTGGTAAAACTCAGCGATTACCAAAATGTAACCGTATATGAAGGCGACCTAGTATTCGAAGGTGATCAGCTCGCATCCTCAGAATCCTGGCGAATGGGTCCGTTAGCGGAAGGTCTAATTGTGACGATCAAGATCTCCATCTGGTCGCTATTCTTCGCAATTATCATCGGGCTAATGGTGGGTTTAATGCGTATCGCTGCCAATCCAACGTTGGCGAAACTAGCGGTTACCTATATTGAGATCATTCGCGGCACACCGTTATTGGTACAAATTTTTATCGTCTACTTCTTTATCGGCACCGTGTTTGATATTGAACGCTTTACTGCTGGAGTCATTGCTCTGTCGGTGTTTACCGCCGCCTACGTAGCGGAAATAATCCGTTCGGGGATCCAATCGATTCCCAAAGGACAAATGGAAGCGGCTCGTTCTCTAGGTATGAATTATGCCCAAGCGATGATTAATGTCATTTTGCCACAGGCCTTTAAACGTACCCTGCCCCCAATGGCAGGCCAATTCATTAACCTAATTAAAGATTCTTCCTTAGTCTCGGTGATCTCAATTACCGACTTAACCAAAGCAGGCCGAGAAGTGGTCAGTGGTAGTTTCGCCCCTTTCGAAGTTTGGTTTACTGTTGCCTTGCTCTACTTAGTACTCACCAGCAGTTTATCTTGGGCAATTCAACGCTTAGAAAAGAGGTTAGCAGCCAGTGACTAAAGATTATCAAGGCGATAAAATGATCGTCGCAAAAAAAATTAATAAAATTTACCCCAATGGCTGTCACGCTCTAAAAGACGTTTCAGCAACCGTGTCTCGCGGTGAGGTGGTGGTAATCGTGGGCCCTTCAGGTTCGGGTAAATCAACCTTCTTACGTACCCTCAACCAACTGGAAACAATTAGCAGCGGAAGCATCAGCATTGATGGAACCGACATGTACGCCAAGGGAACCAATATTAATAGCTTACGCGAAGAAGTTGGCATGGTTTTTCAAAACTTCAACTTGTTCCCGCATAAATCTGCTTTAGGCAATGTGATGTTAGCGCCGCTCAAAGTCGCTAAACGACCTAAAAAACAAGTAGAAGATGAAGCTAAAGCCTTAATGCTTAAAGTCGGTCTCTCGGAACGTATGAATAACTATCCATCGCACTTGTCTGGCGGGCAACAGCAACGAGTCGCTATCGCTCGTGCTTTAGCGATGCAGCCCAACATTATGTTATTTGACGAACCAACCTCAGCGCTTGATCCAGAGATGGTGGGGGAAGTTCTGGATGTAATGAAAGGCCTGGCCGCTGACGGCATGACTATGGTGGTGGTCACCCACGAAATGGGCTTTGCCCGTGAAGTGGCAGACCGAGTACTGTTTATGGAGGACGGTGAATTGCTCGTTGAAGATTCACCTGAAAAGTTCTTCGACCAACCCGCTCACCCACGACTACGACAATTTTTGTCAATGGTGTTATAGACCCACAGCGGCCCAGCAAACTTGGCTTTGCTGGGCCGCCGATGCCCGATGCCTCACCTAGAAATACTCTTAAAACCAACAAAAACCAATAAGTACAAAAAAATATATCCAACTAGCAATCAGCCCTCATAAAGACATAAATCAAACTATTTCTCAGTTCAATGCACCTACCCTGGCAATTTCATCTAGTAATAACGATAAAAGCCTTGATGAATTAAAAATATCTAGGGTTTAAATGAACAGGCGATGACTATCACTAATCAGTTTATTCTGCTATAAAGATGTAGGATAAATTGGATTTATCTCTACATTGACAAACAAAACAGCATATAAAATCCAAAATAAGCCAAACATAACCACACAACAAGGACGACTATGAAACGCGTTATTCACTCGGCGCTTGCCGCCATCACCTTACTATCCAGCTCTGTATTTGCGCAACAAACCCTATTACAAGAGATAACTGAAGCAGGTGAACTACGGGTCTGTTTTGAGGCCGGTTATATGCCTTTTGAAATCAAAGCTAAAAATGGTCAATTTATCGGTTTTGATATCGATTTAGGCAAACAAATGGCTCGCGCTATGGGCGTTAAATATGTGCCAGTTAATACTGCTTGGGATGGTATTATTCCAACACTACTCACGGGTAAATGCCACATTATTACTGGCGGAATGACCATTACGCCACAACGTAACATGCAAGTAAACTTCTCAGACCCTTACGTAGTCGTTGGTCAGTCGGTATTGTTAAATCCAAAACTGAAAGGCAAAGTAAGCAGTTACCGAGACCTAAATAGCGACCAATACACCGTTGTGACCATGCTCGGTACCACCGGTGAAAGCGCCATTAAACGTTACCTGCCAAAAGCTAAAGTTAACTTATTTGAGTCTCAAGCTGACGCCGTATTGGAAATAGCCAATGGCAAAGCAGATGCCTTTATTTACGACTTACCCTACAATGCAATTTATAGTTCGCAACACCAAACTCAAGTCATTCATCTTGACCAACCCTTCACCTATGAGCCTCTCGGTTGGGCCATACGCCAGGGCGATCCTGATTTTCTAAACTTTTTAAATGGCTACTTACGCCAAATTAAAGGGGACGGAACCTATGATCGAATCTATAACAAGTGGTTTAAAGACGATACCTGGTTGAAACAAGTTCAATAATCACGCCGTTGTTAATGACACCAAGGAGGCTGAACATACTCAGCCGCCTTGATTTATGATTTTAATATCAAAACCATATCGCGACAGTAAGCATCCTATTTTAAAATGACTGACAAACATAAATTAGTTTGCTTGGCAAAGTGTACAAAACTGTCGAAGTCCTCCTTATTGAGCGGCTCAGCACCCGATCCCACAAGCCTATCGGCATAAATCATCGCGATACAGCGTCCTTCAATAATTAACGGTGCTAGAAAGAATGGGCCCGCTTGAGTGATTCGACGAATCTGATTATTTAGCAAGCCTTCAAAACGCGAACCAGTCGCATTATTCATCCAGATATTACGTTTATCTCGATAGGCTTGAATAAATACCGTATCAGCCCCTTTTAAGCTCAATTGAAAATCAATTTTGTCTTGCTCTGGCTGTGGGCTTGCCACGAAACGAAGCTTTAGCGCGTCATGTGCCGGATTCACCATCAGAACCATCACTCGGTTCATCTCAATCCCCCGCTGGATCCCTTCCATCGCAGTATGGATCACTAAGTTTAAATCAGGATTTTCAGTGGTGACTAGCGTAAGTTCACGCAATAACTGCAATTGTAAATGTTGTTTAGATAAGACATCACTTGCCGTTGCATCTGAAAGGTCATCCAATTCCAGAGGTGGCGAGTCACCAAAGTTTAAGTAGGGTTTAAGTACAATTGCACCATACGAGACGGCCAATTGTCTGGTTTCCTCAGAACAATGATTGACCATTTCAATCAACTTAGGCATCGGCAACTTCATTTGTTCTGAGATCAACTTAAAAACTTGCTGGCGAGCAGCTAGATCTTGCTCAATCATCGCTTTACTAAACTGGTGAGCCAAATGAATACAACGAAACTCAGGCGAGCGACGCTCCGGCTCGGCCAATGACTTCACTAACATCGGCCCCATATTCCAATGACTCGCCAAACCAATACTCAGTTGAGTAAAATTAGTCCCTAGTAGCTTTGAGACTAACTGCTGTTCTGGTTCTTCATTTTGCTGTAACTGCTGTTCCAGCTGTTCGGTAATGCTGCCCCCCATACTCCAGAATGCGACCTCACCTAGGTTATGCAGCAATGCCGCAATATACACCTCTTCCTGCGTATCTTCGGCATAATCCGCCAACATCATCTTCGCCAGCATCGCCGCATGAAAAGAGCAGGCCATTAGCTTTAACACTCGCTGGTATACCGCCTCGCTAATACCTCGACTAGACAATAACCCATCAATCATCCGAGCAGTAATGCAAATATGCTTCAGCCGATCATAGCCTAGGATCACCGCCGCGCGACTTACGGTGGTGATTTGAGTTCTCCCTCGATTATAACTGATGCTATTCACAACCCGCAGAATACGTGAAGTTAGCCCATGATCATGTAATACCGATTGTCCCAATACAGCCAGAGAGGAAGTGTCATCTTTTGCGAGTTTTTCCAATAGGCGCACTGTAGCCGCAAGTGCGGGTAACTCATGCTCGCTGATCCTTTCTACCCATTGTTGAGTACCGAAGGTGTGTTTATGCATACTCTGAATTCTTATTTATAGAACCTAGAGTATGGCTGGCAAACCCCAAAATTAGCCAGTTACTTGGTCATTTTTGTTATATAAGTCAATCTATTAATAACAAAATAGATATTAATTGCAGGGAATACTCAAGGAAAAGACCATCGCTCAGAACAAACCACAAAACGGCTGAAATCGTTACGTCACTGATTCAAGGTTTAATTGAAGCCAAGCAAAATAACGAGCCGAACAGTAATAGAATTGGTGGAGCTACGCGGGATCGAACCGCGGACCTCTTGCATGCCATGCAAGCGCTCTCCCAGCTGAGCTATAGCCCCGAAAAACGGTAGGGTGTGAATTGGTGGAGCTACGCGGGATCGAACCGCGGACCTCTTGCATGCCATGCAAGCGCTCTCCCAGCTGAGCTATAGCCCCAAGTCACATCACTTTCTTAAGGCGTTTAAACCTGAAAGCGAGCAGAATTCTAAGCAGCAGAGGTTTGAGTGTCAACCGCTTTTTAGTGGAATCATGCCAGTTGCTCATTTAGTCAACGATTTACACGTAATTACTTTCATCTCGTTCAATATTGACAACGATACACGGCTCTAGCAAAAGATCCCTGTTTAGAAAATTCAAGTGATTCGCATAGCGATGCGACCAGCGCCAAACCACGACCAGAATAAGGCCATTGCTCGCAAAGTTGCGACACCTGTGTCTCATCAAAACCAAGTCCACTGTCCTCAACCTCGATGATAAACTCACGACTTTCATCAGCTTGGTACTCAATCGAGATATTAACCCACCCCTGTTCAAGCTGAACCGCCCGTTGTTTTCGCATTTGATAATACTCAGCGAAACCATCCGTGGAGTTTTTTAGAGACGAGTCTAACGCTAATACCCCATGTTCAAAGGCATTGTTATATAACTCGCTAACAATACAAAAAAGTATATTTCGATCAGTTTCATTCACCGACAATTCTTGTAATGTCGTCATCAACAACGGAATAGGAGTTATTCTTTGTAAACGCTGCGCATCTAAACTAAGTTGCCAACGCCATCGACCTTCCGCTCGAGGAGTTGCAGGGTAGGCATTTTCAGCGTACAGACCAGCACGACTCAATAAATCAGGGATCTCCACCATACTAATATCATCCAGTTGACTCTCTCCACCACAAAACTGGTCTAAATGTTGCTGAATACTGGCAATAAACGAGGGTTGTTGCTGCGGGTCCATAATCGCCTGTTCAACGCCTTGCAGACCAAACATTTGTTGCTTAGAGTTAAGCGCCTCGGTCACACCATCACTAAACAGCAACACATGATCCCCCTTTAGCCATTGAATAACGTTTAAATTAAACTCAACATTTTTATCAATCCCTAAGGGAATATTATTAGAACTGATCTGTTCACGGATCTGCTGTTGCTGTGAATTAAAAATTAATAAGTCAGGCATTCCAGCATTCCATATTATCAGCGACTGCTGCTGCACCGAAGTTTCAACGAAGGTGGCAGCCATAAACATCCCGGTAGGCAGCAACCGATAGAGCCGTTGATTAATTTGTTTTAGAATAACCTCTGCTGAATATCCTTTACGAGTCATGCTATAAAAGATGTCAGCCACTGGCATCGCGCCAATCGCAGCTCGTAAGCCATGTCCGGTAAAGTCACCAAGTAATACATGAATATCACCATTTGGACGATACTCTGCAAAAATCACATCCCCAGAAAACCTTGACGCACTACTCAAAAAAATTAATAGTTCATGATCTGCACAACTAGAACTAGACACCGCATTGCTAAATATTCGCTCAGCAAATTCTTCTTCCTCATGAAATTGTCTATTTAATTGATTTATTTCGTTGTAGATAGCTTTACTGCGCTCAAACCCTAACGCTTTTGCTTTCAAAATAGATTGATGTACAGGCTTAAGTAACACGTCGTCTCCGCCACAAGCGATGCACTTTACCAAAACATCAACTTCTGTTTGAGCGGTTACAAATAGCACCGGAGTATAGCGCTGGCCACTAAGCAGCTTTATTTGCTCGGTTGCCAAGTAACCATCCAACTGTGGCATAAACACATCGATAAACACGATGTCGATGTGTTGTTGTTCAAACGCAGCCACCGCCTGAACACCGTCTTCTGCATAAACCACTTGATAGCCGATTTCACTGAGCGCTTTTCCTAACAATAGGCGATCGATACGAGCACTATCCACAACCAGCGCATTACCTTTCACTTCACGCTGAAGAAAACTCAAGTGATGACTATCTGCCACTAGTTTTCAATCTTGAGTAATTTATCAAAGTTTGCGACCTCTAAAATTTTTAAGATAGCAGCGGAAGGTTTGCGAATCGTAAAGGCTTGAGCGTTACTTTTCTCCGCATGTTCTTTCAGTAATAACATCATCCCAAGTGCCGAACTATCCATATATTCAGCCTGACTTAAATCCAGAACTAACCGAAGGCCTTCAACCGAAACATGCTCATAACAAGCGCGGAATTCTCGATGTAGAGAATAATCGAAGCGACCAGATACACAAATAATTAATAGGTCAAGCTCTTGACTTAATTGGCTCGTAATAGACATACCCACTCCTTTGAGGTCATTATTTTAAGTAAATGGCACCTTACTCGATAAACCGATAAAACCTGTCAGGCACCGTTCTCTTATTCGTACAACTCGCTGTTTTATTTCATAAAACAAAGCGTAACTACGATTTAGTATTACCCACCATAGCAAATATTCAATTAAAAACTTTGAACCACGCACATTATTAACAAAAAGGATATTTAACTATTCGTTCGACCTAGGTTCAACACAAACGGTTCAAGCAACAGTGTTACTTTTGACACCATTCCCCAACAAATCAACAACAAGGTGCAAAATTGATGAGACCTAGATGTGATTTTGTTAACTCAAAACACACTCAAGAAACAAACTGTGAAGTGTTTCATGGTTTTAACTAGTCCGCTTGTTGCAAGATGGACCATCTACTGATGCATTTTAAAGGAACACGATGAGTATCAAACTTCAATTGCAGTTTCTGCTAGCGCTAGGTTTATTGGTTACAGCCTGCGGCAGTGTATTATTGGTATAAGAAGATTTTAGAAAGGAAAGCCAACTCATCGAGTTGGCTTTTTTATAGCGATTTGAATAAATATTTTGTCACAACGGTCTCTAAAACCAATTCGGGACTTATTTTGCAGATCTAACAACTTGCTTTATAGGCACGATAGGCTTTGTCTAGCGACTTAGCTTGCTTCTTACTCACACCAATATGACTGAGCGCAAAACGTAAGCGTGCGCGACTCATATCCGAGCCCAGTATCGCCATCGCGTCAACCACCGAGCTTGAACTGGTTTTACCGGTAATCGCGACAAATACAGGCTCTAGGAAATCACGAATTTTCACATCAAGATAAGCAGACAACTGTTTCGCCACCGCAAATACAATGTCTTTATTCCACTGTCGCTGTTCTTCTAATTGCCAAATGAACATTTGTAAAAGACGACGAACTTGTTCTTCTTCAAGTTTACCCGCAGTTAACAGTTCTGGCGCATATTCAGGCATGCCGGCAACAAAGTGACCCGCTAATGGTGCTAAATCACTCATCACCTCTAGGCGCGCTTTAGCTTGTGGAATAATTTCCATTAAGGTGTTTTGATTGTAGGCCCACTCAATCAATCGTTCTGCCAATTGTTGATCGCTTAACTCTTCGCGGATCCACAAGCCATTAAGCCACTTCAACTTATCAACATCAAATACCGGCCCACCTAATGAAACACGTTTCATATCAAAATGTTCAATCATCTCTGCCAAAGTGAACTTTTCACGCTCATCAGGCATCGACCAGCCCATACGCCCTAAATAATTGAGTAAGGCCTCAGGTAAAAAGCCCATTTTACGGTAATAGTTAATGCTGGTTGGGTTCTTACGCTTACTTAATTTACTCTTATCAGGATTACGTAATAACGGCATATGCCCTAGAATCGGCGCTTCCCAAGCTAAATCTTGATATAACTTGAGTAACTTAGGCGCTGAGTTCAGCCATTCTTCACCCCGAAAAACATGTGTGATCCCCATTAAATGATCATCAACCACGTTGGCTAAAAAGTATGTGGGTAAGCCATCTGCCTTAAGCAGCACTTGCATATCCACTTGCTCCCATGGGATCTCGACTTCACCTCGAAGATAATCATTAAAACTGAAGCTACCTGACTCAGGGATTTTCATGCGCACCACGTAGGGTTTCCCTTCAGCCAAATAAGCAGCAACCTGTTCAGCGCTTAAATGTAAACCACGACCGTCGTACTTAGGCTGTAAGCCTTCAGCAATTTGTTGCTGACGCATTTCATTAAGCTCGTCTGCAGTTGCAAAGCAATAAAATGCTTTACCTTCATCAACTAATTGCTGTGCATATTGCTTATAGATATCACTGCGTTCACTTTGACGATAAGGACCAACGGCACCGCCGCAGTCAGGACCTTCATCCCAACTTAAGCCAAGCCAGCTTAAACTATCATATATCGCTTGTTCCGATTCTGTAGAGCTACGAGCTTGATCTGTATCTTCAATACGTAAAATAAATTCACCACCGTGCTTCTTAGCAAAACAGTAATTAAATAAGGCAATGTAGGCGGTCCCTACATGTGGGTCACCAGTTGGTGAAGGCGCAACACGAGTGCGAACTGTCATGAGTATTCTCTAAGTCAATAATTAAGCAATATGAATGGCGCGAATTTTAACACACTAGCAAGAATTCGCTAGATAAGAGCAGCCTCTGCGAGACTAAATCCAGTGGAAACTTTGTATCTGCTTGCCGTGAAAGCAATCAATTTGATGAGATTTTGCACAAGCAGTCAGTTTCCTTAAAATTTGCGTTGACACACTCGTAGACCACCCTATAATACGCCTCCACAAGATGGTCGCTTAGCTCAGTTGGGAGAGCATCGCCCTTACAAGGCGAGGGTCACTGGTTCAAGCCCAGTAGCGACCACCATATTCAAGCAAATGGTTGAACAAACGATTTGCCAGTAACAAGTAATTCGGTCGCTTAGCTCAGTTGGGAGAGCATCGCCCTTACAAGGCGAGGGTCACTGGTTCAAGCCCAGTAGCGACCACCATATTTAAGCAAATGGTTGAACAAACGATTTGCCAGTAACAAGTAATTCGGTCGCTTAGCTCAGTTGGGAGAGCATCGCCCTTACAAGGCGAGGGTCACTGGTTCAAGCCCAGTAGCGACCACCATATTTAAGCAAATGGTTGAACAAACGATTTGCCAGTAACAAGTAATTCGGTCGCTTAGCTCAGTTGGGAGAGCATCGCCCTTACAAGGCGAGGGTCACTGGTTCAAGCCCAGTAGCGACCACCATATTTAAGCAAATGGTTGAACAAACGATTTGCCAGTAACAAGTAATTCGGTCGCTTAGCTCAGTTGGGAGAGCATCGCCCTTACAAGGCGAGGGTCACTGGTTCAAGCCCAGTAGCGACCACCACTTCTAAAGCCTGCATCATTGCAGGCTTTTTTTTACCCGAGAATCACGGCTTCAAGCCCCCACACGAGCAAGTACGCCTTCAAAGGCCTGCATTATTCGCTGAGCAATGCGGCCCCTTGGCTTGCTGTCACGTAATGTTTTGGGGATAAATGGACTGAATATCAAAGCGCATCATACCAATCTGATGAATGATATGATCAACTTATAGTGCAGAATAAATCTGCCGACACCAGGTATGAAGAGCAGTAATTAGTGGATCTAACTACAAAATACATAATGCAGTTAGCGCTAATTTAGGCCAGCAAGAATCAACAGATAATGAGTGAGATTGGTATGATATGGCGAGCTCTATGATTCAAGCCCTCCATTCAAAGGTCTATTCAGCTAAAGCAAGCAACTTAGATTTGAGCGCACTCGCCTGATGCTGATTATAAACCATGATGCCGTGTTCATTCAGTAACGCAGCAGTGACGCCTTTACCTGGCTTCTTATAACCTTGAAAACGTCCATCGTAGATGGTTTGACTACCACAGGATGGGCTCGACTCGCTAAGTACCGCAAATTTTATCTGGTGCTTTTGACACTGCTTCAGAGCTAATTCCGCTGCTAACACAAATTCATCACTCAGATCTGTTCCATCTTGGCCCACCACTTTAGCATCTCCGCGTAACACATCTTCCCCACCCCCCAACTGGATCTCCGCAGGTGTTCTTGGCGTCGGTAAACCAGCAGCGACCTCCGGACAAAACGAAATGATTTGATGATGTGCAATCAGCCAATCTACATCTTGATTTTCTGACTTTAAATCTTGACCGTTATAACGTACTTTGCACCCAAGTAAACAAGCACTAAACAAAATCTTAGCCACAAATATCGTCCTCTATTTAAACTCATCCCACACTATGACGAAATAATTTAACACGCCAAGTAATCCATCATATCAGCAGTACCAATCGTGGCAAATTCCATCCTCGATATTGACCAATAAACGTTTTTCGCTTATTCCATTCAAAAAGATCTGAATGGTTCATTGATATTCGTGATAAAACTATCTTAATTGTGACTGCTTGCAATACAACAACAAAAGGCCTGCATTATGGCAGGCCTTATTTTTGTTACGCCCTAAAAGAGTTAAGACTCGATCTGCTTTCTAAAAAACTGGATCATCTCATCACGGGTTTTACGGTGATTCAGATGAAAAATATCCATCGGGAACAACAGTTCAATCACCCCTGTATCAAACATTCGTTTTACCTCATACTCATTATGTGCCACATCCTGCTGATAACGATAGTTCAGCCAAGTGCGGTTGGTATGAATGATAAACTCCACTCGCATCCCTCCTAAACGAGCAAAAAATTTCATCATCGGGGTTTTATCGCTAGAACCAACCGCACGACTTCGATACACCGACTTATCTGTGAGTGAATCAGAAATATCTTCTAATACCATCAAGGAATTGGCCCTCGAAGCACTGCGAGTGAGATGTTTTTGAAAGGCCTTGATATCACTGACTGAATCCAATACCGCCATGAGCCCAAGTTCGTCGTCCACCGCCACCGCCGGATTTTTTTGATTCTTACGCAATAGCTTAAGAACCTTGGCTTCAGGTGGCTTCTTACGGATAGACACATAGATGGGAACCCGCCGCTCACCAACCGTAAAACTGCGTCGCTTAAGTAAGGTTAACTTCTCTCGAGGCTGATCTTGGATAAGCTTTGCCTGCTGGGGGGTTAACACACTCACTTCGCTACAAGCATAGTCTTCCGCCTGATGTTTAGAGTGCAGGTACACTGGCTCTAACTCACCAATTTTCAGCTCCGAACTCCAAACATAGCCATTCAAAAAAGCTAAAAAAGTAGAAAATTTATCCTCTATTTCGGTCTCTCTTTCTCGCTGCTCAATGCTACCAGCGAGAGTCATTAAAATCAGTTTACGACGAGCCTCAAAGCGAGCTTTCTTGTGATATTGATTATTGAACATAATCAATAATAGTTCGACGGGGTTATTGGTAACTTCTATTTCATTGGTATTTTCAATGTGTGAGGCATAAGGGGCGAGAATTTTGCCTTTGATAGAATGAATCACCGCATCAGCGGTACGCGCATACTCATCAACCCGATTAGAAATTTCGTTAAGGTTACCATTTAAGCCAAACATATTACCGAGTAATTTGAGTGCGCGTTCGCTGCGCTCTTTACGTAGTTTAGAACTATCAATCAAACTTTGAATTTGAGAAAAGTCATCAATTTCAAGGAACTCGAATATTTGACTACGCAAGGCGCGATACTTAGAAACGTTATTGCCATCTTGTTGCAATCGTTTTACCCACTGCCGCACCGAAGGAGAAAAACGATGAGCGACCACCGCATCACGAGTCAGTGCAAATGGTCCCTCTTGTTGTAAAGACGTAAACACACTATTTGGAGATAAAACCGACATAAACCACCTAAAAATCCAACAACAGCAAATACTTGCTAGACTACTCGAAGCAAAATATACACCAAAGCAGACAATTCCTCGGTCCAGCCTACAAATAGTCCTCTCTTGGCTTGAGACTTCTTAAATAAGAGCACCAATAAACCGCTGCAGAAAGCGAATGAAGCAATAACGCACCAACTTAGCGCGCAAATAAACGTCCTTGCTTAAACAACGAGTGATATCCCTCAGGCTTATTCGAAGGTTTATACGCCCCTACGAATACTAAGGTTTACGCAAGTAAATCAGCCAATATCCTAGACCAACAAACACCCCACCACCAAGGATGTTGCCTAAGGTCACCGGGATCAAATTATGAAAAATAAAATTGGAGAAGGTCAAGTCAGCAAAATCAGCAGGGCTGAGTCCCGTCGCAGCCCAAAACTCCGGACTGGCTAAATATCTAATACCAATCGCCATCGGTACCTGAAACATATTCGCGATACAGTGCTCAAAACCTGCTGCCACAAACATCGCCACAGGGAGTATAGTAACCAGCACCTTATCGGTAAGACTGCGGGCACTGAAGGTCATCCACACGGCGACACACACTAATACATTACACATAATCCCGAGTGCAACAGCTTGACTAAAGTCATGGTGCAGCTTGTGTTGGGCGATCCGCATGGTATTAATTCCAACCTCACCAGCAGCAAAAGTGTATTGTTTGCTGACCAACATCAGGATCACCAATAGGCTAGCCCCAACCAAATTGCCTAAATAAACCAAGGACCAATTCATTGCCAACCGAGGCCATGAAATCTTACCACTGGCTTTGGCGACCAAAGTTAATACCGAACTGGTAAACAGTTCACCACCGGTAATAATCACTAAGATCAAACCGAGGCTAAACGCCAAACCACCAATCAGGTGAGTAAACCCCCAAGGCATATCACCCGCCCCGGTGGTAACCGTGGTGTAAAACACAAAGGCGATCCCAATATGCACGCCTGCGGTCAGCGCCAACATAAAGGCTTTAAAAGGATCTTTGGTGGCTTTGCTCTCACCCACTTCAGCGGCTTTCTCAGCCATTTGTGGGGGCAGTAAGGAATCAAACTGGCTCATATTATTCACTTTATTTAATTAAATTTAGTTAACATCCTTTAGCACATCAACTCACGGGAAGGTGTACTAAAGTAACTAGGTTTAAGGGCTAGCAGCCCTTAAGCAGGACAACCGTATGCAAGCTTCAACTTTGCAGTAAATCCACTAACTGCTGCTCATCCCAAATTTCGATGCCTAAGTCTTGAGCCTTAATCAGCTTAGACCCTGCGGCTTCCCCGGCAATCACGATATCGGTTTTCTTGGAAACACTCCCCGTAACCTTAGCTCCCAAACCTTGTAAGGCCTGTTTCGCTTCACTGCGCCCCAACTGACTGAGGGTACCAGTCAGTACCACCACCTTACCGCCTAAGACCAGATCTTCGACAACAACAGACTCAATTGCAGGCCAAGTCAATTCATTGGCTAAAGCTTCAACTAATAAAGCATTTTGCTGCTGGGTGAAAAAGAATCGAAGATGTTTTGCAACAATCTCACCGACATCTGGCACGTCTTGTAGCTGCTCTAGGCTGGCGGCAATAATCGCGTCCAGTTGCTTAAAATGTAAAGCTAGATTATTAGCGGTCGCTTCACCCACTTCGCGGATCCCCAAAGAATAGATAAAACGTGGCAAACTGGTATTTCTCGCAGCATCGATCCCCTCCAGCAGTTTATTCACCGACTTTTCACCCATTCGCTCCAATCCCATGAGCGCGTCTTGCTTATCCGCGAGATGGAACAAATCGAGTGGTGTTTCTAGCAATTGCGCATCGACCAGCTGTTCCACCAACTTATCGCCAATACCATCAATATCTAAGGCCTTACGTGAGACAAAGTGCTTTAAAGCTTCTTTACGTTGTGCGCCGCAACGTAAGCCTGCAACACAACGAGCCACTGCTTCCCCTTCGATACGTTCAATTTCGCTATCGCATACTGGACAAGTCATCGGGAAGACGATCTCTTTAGCATCTTCTGGACGGCGCTCTAACAATACCCCTGCAATTTGAGGGATCACATCACCAGCGCGGCGTACCACCACACTATCGCCAATTTTTACCGCCAATCGCTCGATTTCATCCGCATTGTGTAAGGTTGCATTACTTACCGTCACCCCCCCCACAAATACTGGCTCAAGCCGAGCTACGGGAGTAATCGCACCAGTACGCCCAACCTGAAACTCGACATCTCGCAGCACCGTGATCTCTTCTTGTGCAGGATATTTATGAGCCGTCGCCCAACGCGGTGCTCGCGCAACAAACCCCAGTTGTTGCTGTAAAGCGAGCGCGTCAACTTTATACACCACACCGTCGATTTCATAAGCTAAAGCATTACGACGTTCGCCGATTTCCTGATAATAATCAAAGCAAGCTTGATGGCCACTCACCGTTCGAACCTCAGGACAAACTGGCAGCCCAAAATCTTTTAATTTCTGCAAATTCTGGTAATGACTCTGACTCAAAGGCTCACTCACCACACCAAGCGAATAAGCATAAAAGGCTAATGGACGGGTGGCGGTAATTTTCGAATCGAGCTGGCGTAAACTTCCAGCGGCAGCATTACGTGGGTTAGCGAAACCTTTTTCACCCTTTTCTTTAGCGAGTAAATTGAGCCGCTCAAAACCTTGTTTCAGCATGAACACTTCACCCCGAACCTCTAAACGAGCCGGCCATTGCTCTCCACGCAACCGCAAAGGGATCGAACGAATGGTTTTGACGTTCTCGGTCACATTTTCGCCAGTACTCCCATCACCACGCGTTGCCGCTTGCACCAACATACCATCCACATACAATAAACTTATCGCTAAGCCATCGAGCTTGGGTTCTACACAATATTCAATGGCTTCAGTGCGCTGTAAACGCTCTGAGATTCGCTTGTTAAATGCGCTTAATTCAGCTTCGCTAAACACATTATCGAGAGACAACATCGGCATTTCATGCTGAACCTGCTCAAATACCGACAAAGGCACTCCGCTGACTCGTTGAGTCGGAGAATCCTTGCTTAGCAGCTCAGGATGGTTTTTTTCTAAACCCTGTAGCTGACGAAATATTCGGTCATACTCGGCATCGGGAACCAAAGGCTGGTCAAGCACGTAGTAATGGTAATTATATTGCTCAAGCAGGGAGATCAGTTGCTTAATTTGTTGTTCTGGCTTGTCCATCGTCGACCTTAAAAAAATAAAAAGCCTTTCCAAAATAACCGATTGGAAAGGCTTCTAAAAACATAATAACTTTAGTTTACGAGAAGTTGCTTACGCTCATATTCACGTACTCGCTGCTCGTAATGGTTCACCGTTTGCCGAGTCAAAGGGTTGCGTTGATCATCCAAAATAATCGCATCCAAATCTTTGGCTAAGCTTGTCGCCGCATTATGCATCAATGCAAAATTTTTAGTGGGTTCACCTTTACACGGCACCGTCATAAACAAAGTGACGCCACGAGTTTCCAACTGCTCAATTTTATCTAAATCGAAGGTGCCAGGATTGAGCATATTCGCCAGACTAAAAATAATCGGGCCACTGCCACGATTATCTAAATGGCGATGAAAAATATCCATATCCCCATAGCGCAACCCAATTTTATCAAGACTGGCGAGTAACGCAGGGCCCTTAAGATAACGGCCAGATTGAGCCATTATATTCAGAATGAATACATCATCAGGTGCATTTGGATCTTGAGTCGGCTCAGTTTTAGGCTGCGGCTCAGGCTCATTATCTTCATCCATATCATAAACAAACGTGGGCTCAACTTCCGGAGCTGACTCTACATCCACAGTCGATAAGCTTGCCTCGGCCTCTGTTTTAACGGTTTCGACTAAGCCATCTAAACCCTGAACATCACTTACCTCTGGCGCACTATCAACGGCAGAAAAATGAAATGCAGGCTCTTTGCGTTGCTCTCGCTCTGCCTCTGGCTCTAGTTCTGGCTCAACACTTGAAGGATTGAGCACCGGTTTCTCTGCCGCATCAAGGTTAGAAATAGCGTCGTCAATCGGATCACCAATCACCCGAGCTTGGCCCACACCCAAATCGTCGAAACCCGAATCATCTCTGGTCGATATAGGTGCCTTACTCGCTGACACTTTAGGACTAAGCAATTTTTCTGGTCGTTGTTTGCGGCTGCTCCAAAAACCGTGCGCTAATAACGCGACAATCAAAATAACACCAACAACGATAAGTACGATGCGTAATTCCTGCATTTAACTATTCTCTACCTATTATTCCACCATGGCTATCGCTTCTGCGATGTCCACCGCCACCAGACGCGATACGCCTGGCTCCTGCATTGTAACCCCAGCAAGTTGCGAGGCCTTCTCCATGGTCACTTTATTGTGACTTATAAATATAAACTGAACCGAATCGGACATACTATGCACTAAATCAGCAAAACGTCCCACATTTACTTCATCTAAGGGTGCATCCACTTCATCAAGCATACAAAACGGTGCCGGATTTAAGCGAAATATCGCAAATACTAAGGCTAATGCGGTAAGGGCCTTTTCCCCTCCCGATAATAAGCTAATGCTAGCATTTTTTTTCCCCGGAGGACGAGCCATAATCGTCACGCCAGTCTCCAGTAAATCGTCAGACGAAAGTTCTAACCAGGCTTTACCGCCACCAAACACTTTCGGGAACAATAGCTGTAAGTCCGCATCTACTTTAGCAAATGTTTCACTAAATTTAGAACGGGTTTGTCGATCAATTTTCATAATCGCAGCTCTCAAGACCTCAATCGCAGATTCTAAATCTAATAATTGGGCCGACAACTCTTGATAACGGCTATTCTGTTGATCATATTCTTCTTCGGCAGCTAAGTTTACCGCACCCAAACGTTTCAAACGTTGATCAAGCTGTGCTAATTCAGTGGCGTAGTCGTCTTCCAGACTCGCCTCGGGTAAAGACAACTCTAGGTGCTTAAGGTTCTCACCCTGTTCCGCTAACTGCTCCAATAGTAAGCTTCGCCTTGCCAATAAATTCTGCTGCTGAATACGTCGCTCGGTGCCGGCTTCGACGAGCTGTTTCAAGTTAAGCTGAGCCTGCTTGATACTTTGTTGTAACTGTTGTTGCTCTGCAATACTTTGTTGATACGCGCTGGCGGCAACGCTCTGCTGGTCTTCGATAACTAAGCTTTGCTCTAGCAATTGTTCGATTTGCTCCGCCAAAATTTCGAGTTGCTCACTAGATACTTCCGGTTGCGTCAACAGTTGCTCAGCCAACTCCTGCAACCGTTGCTGCTGATAGTGCTGCTGCTGTTGCTGATTCGCATATTGCGCCTGCTGCTTCTGGATAGCCAGTTGCAACTCATGCAGCCGAGTTTGTTGCTGCTGAGCATGATGACCAAGCTGCTTGACCGAGTCTGCGGCAGTATCATTTTGCTGTTGCAGTTGTGTCAGCTTAAACTGCGCTTCATCTAGCTCAGCTTGCTGCAACTCTAATTGCTCTTCTAACAGCAGTTGGCTTTCTTGATCTTGTTCTAATTGAACATTTAATTCATCAACTTGTTGGCTCAACTGTTGCTGTTGTTGCTGCGAAAACAACTGTTGCTGCTCTAATAAAGCAAAACGACTGCGACAATCGGCTTGCTCGGTGATTAAAGTATCTAAGGCGAACTGCTCATGTTGTTGCTGCTGTTGTAAGCGCTCAATATTTTGGCTTTGTTGCTTAAGTTGTTGTTCTAAGCGCTCATCTTGTTGTTTAATTTCCGCTAAACGCTGTTGCAGATGCTGCCGTTCCTGCTGCCAGCTAAGCACCGAAAGCTGCTGATGAGAAACCTTAAGGCGCTGCCAATATTTACCTAACCACTCTCCTTGTGGCGTAATCAAAGACTGATGAGGGCTTAAATACTCTCGAAGCTCAAACGCCTGGGTCAACGACTCCACCAGCAACACCGGTTCACACAGATAACTCAGCTCGACATTTTCTAAATGTTCGGCCAAGCTCGCTAAACCTTGTAATTGAGGCGCCCGAGGCAATTTTAAAGGCGCAGCAACCGCGCTTAAGGCCAAAGGATAATCTGAGTCAAGCTGTTCACACCATTCAGCTTGCAACCATCCAGCTAAAACCACATCCGCTGCCCGCTGCCAACCTTCACTCACCCCAAGAACATCCATTAGCGGACGCTTGGCCTTGCTATCAACCTGCGCCAACAATTTGTTAACCCCCTGCAAACGGGTCTGCTCCGCAGTATAAGTTAATTGAAGTTGTTGCTGTTGCAACTTGAGTTGCTCAAGTTCAGCTCGCTGCTGTTGTAAATCGTTGCTCACTTGAGTGAACTGCTGCTGCAATTGCTCCTGCTGGGCTTCCCCCTGTTGTAATTGTTGTTGCAGTAAAGCGATTTGCTCAACATCAACAGCAACTAAAGTTGATAATTGATGTTGTAGTTGCGAAATTTGCTGCTGATGACGTTGCTGCATCTGCTGGCAATGCCCCAACTGAGACTCGGTTTGCCGAAGCTGCTGTTGAACTTGCTGCTGCTGAGCGCTCGCTGAGCCTTGTTCAGCCTTTAGCTGACGATGCCGCTGCTCAGCGGCTTCCAGTTGCGGCATCATTTCCAGCATCAGCTGCTGTTGTAAGTCCATTTCAGCTTCAAGCTGTTGCAGGTTCAGCTGCTCCTGTACCCGCTGAGTTTCAAGTAAAGCTAAGTTTTGTTCGAGCGCTTGCTGCTGTTCAATATTCTGCTGCTGAGCTTGCTGACTCAGACTTTGCTGTTGCTTGGTATGCAGTTGCTGCTGCTCCAACTTCGCCAACTGTGTTCTCAGTTCGAAATGCTGCTGTTGCAAATTTTGTTGTAATTGTTGTTGTTCAGCGATTTGATTCGCTAGCAAGATTGATTGGTTTTCACATTGGCTAAGCAGATGCTCTTCGGCACGCTGTTTTTGCTCGGCATCAGCATGGTATTGCTCGCCACCATCAATACTATTGTCTAACTTCCGTAACTCCTGTAAGCATAACAAGGCCTTAAGCTCTCGATGACGAGCCCGGTATTGGCGATAACGTTTTGCTGCCTGTGCTTGCGTTTTAAGCTTATTCACCTGCTGGGCCAATTCCGACTCAATATCGCGTAAACGCAAAATATTTTCGTCAGTATGTTTAATCCGCAGCTCGGTTTCACGACGACGTTCTTTATATTTAGAGACACCCGCCGCTTCTTCGATAAATACCCGTAATTCCTGCGGTTTGGATTCAATGAGCCGACTAATCATGCCTTGTTCGATAATCGCATAACTACGCGGCCCTAAGCCCGTCCCCAAAAACAAATCGGTAATATCGCGCTTACGGCACTTGCTACCATTTAACTGGTAGTGATTCTGCCCATCTCGACTCACCTCCCGGCGAACCGCAATTTCAGCATAACTAGCAAACTCTCCACCGATCCGCCCTTGGCTATTATCAAAGATCAACTCTACCATCGCCTTCGACACCGCCGCCCGTTTGGTAGAACCATTAAAGATCACATCGGTCATCGCGCCACCACGCAGGTGGCGAGCGTTACTTTCACCCAGTACCCAACGCACCGCATCGATCACGTTAGATTTACCACAACCATTCGGCCCGACAATCGCGGTCATGTCGGTCGGGAAGGGAATTGTTGTTCGGTCAACAAAAGATTTAAATCCGGCTAGGCGAATTTGTTTCAAACGCATACACTAGTTTGCTTATCGATTTATATTATTAGCCGAGACTTTACCAGAGCGGCCAACGCTTTGTAATATGACGGCCTATAAACTATTCAAGGATCACAATAATGGCGCACACCTCGCTAGCTTCTCGTAGCGGTATTTCTTATATTGCCCAGGGTTTTCAGCTTATCAGTCAACCTGGACTAAGACTGTTTGTGATGATCCCACTACTCGCTAATATCATTTTATTTAGCGCGGCCTTTATTGTTTTATACCAACAACTCGGGGGCTGGGTTCAGCAAATCCTCGACTACCTCCCCAGCTGGCTGGATTGGCTAAGCTGGTTCATTTGGCCCAGTGCCATCGTTGCAATTATGCTGGTCTTTGGCTTTACCTTTAGCATCATCGGCAATTGGATAGCGGCACCATTTAACGGCTTACTGGCAGAGAAAGTTGAGCAACACCTCTGTGGTGAAAAAATTGCCGACACTTCACTGCTCGAATTAGTAAAAGACTTACCGCGAATTTTTTCGCGAGAATGGCAAAAATTATGGTATTGGTTACCTAAAGCGCTGGGCCTGCTACTATTGTTTTTAATTCCGGCAATCGGCCAAACCATCGCCCCCGTACTGTGGTTTCTATTTACCGCTTGGATGATGAGCATTCAATATATCGATTACCCCTTTGATAATCATCGAATTCCCTTCTCCACGATGCGCGACCAATTAAAACAACATCGCTTAAGAAACAGTGGCTTTGGTGCAATCGTGTTATTTTGTAGCACGCTACCGCTATTAAATCTTATTATTATGCCAGTCGCCGTGTGCGGTGCGACCGCAATTTGGGTCGACATCTACCGCAAACCATTGCTTAAACAAAAACAGCAACAATAATCAGCCGCGACTGAACTAAGCAACAGCTTGTGGTTCTTTATCTTGATAGCGAGCAGCAATATTTAAAAATTGCGACTCGCTTTGACAAAACGCTTCAACCACCGCTGGATCAAAATGTTTTCCCTTCCCCTCAAGAATGATTTGCTTAGCTTTTTCGTGAGTGAACGCAGGCTTATAGACTCGTTTACTAATCAAGGCATCATAAACATCAGCCAGGGCCATTAAGCGCGCACTCAAGGGGATCGCCGCCCCAGATAAACCTTGCGGGTAACCCGAGCCATCCCATTTTTCATGGTGAGATAAAGCGATTTGTTTTGCATATTGTAAAAATGCGGTGTCTTCACTAGGGAATTGCAGCTCAGCCGCAGCTAAAGCATTTGCTCCAATTTGTGGGTGCTGACGCATCGTATCCCACTGTTCTGTATCCAACTGACCTGGTTTCAATAAAATAGCATCCGGGATCCCAACCTTACCGATATCGTGCAGTGGCGCGGATTTATACATCAAATCGATGGTTTGATCGCTGAGTTGCTCGGCAAAATCAGGCTGTTCACGTAAAGCCTCAGCCAAGGCTTTCACATAATATTTTGTCCGTAGGATGTGTGCTCCGGTCTCGTTATCCCGAGTCTCAGCAAGGCTCGCGAGACTATGGATGGTGATATCTCGGGTTTGTTGCAAGGCCCGGGTGCTGTGTTGCAAACTACTAATCATGGCATTGGTTCGCTGGGCCATCAGTCCAAACTCATCATTACTACTAATCGTAACTTGGGTATCGAATTGTCCCAGCTGTACCTTCGCTAAGGTTTGATTCTCATTTTCCAATAACAGTTGTAAATTTTTCGAATAACTCATGATCACCCGCAACACATAGGACATCACCACCAACAACACAAAGGAGACCTCAATAACAATGTATCTTTGGGCCGTAGCCAATGGGTAACGTTCACTTCCTACATTCACTAACCAATCAAGATCCTTGTTAATCACTAAAAAAATCACCCCCGCCAATATAAGGGTGCTAATCGCCGCAAATGCAGAAAACTTCTGACTCACCGATAACGCTTTTTTATTTAAAGGTAGATGTAGCTGATGACGACTTAATTGCTTCGCAATATCCCATTCTTTCGCCAGCGCTAAATCACTAGCGACATAAAAACCAAGCGCCGTCAGGCCAAGTATAACTTTTAGGTGAGACTCCCAGGGCGGATCAAAAAAATAACTGTTATAGCCAACAATCATCAACGCAGCCAAAATAAAGAGTATAAAGTCCAACTTAAATTGAAGCCGCACTTGCCGCGCCAACTCTGAGTTTTCGATAAATTGCATCGCAATAATTCGAACGCTAGAGGTAACAATAAAACTAATGACAATCGGAAGTAACAACTGAAATACCGTTTGAGCTTCTAAAAAAGGGCATACTTGAATCCCATAAACAGCAAATAACAGCATCGCCAACAGCCAATGTTTAATCGCTAAGCCACTCACTCTATTCATACCAATTGTTCCTTAACTTAGCGCAATTAACGCTTTAGTCCCGCCTCCACTATAGCCTGCTTCAGTATGACTAGCTAAAAAAGCTAAACTCAAAATAGGCACTTTAATATCTTCAGTAAATGGATGCATCACGTCCCGCCAGTTAAACCTCGCACTTACAATATTGATAGGCTGCTGTTGGGGTTAAATCTATAGACCGACTATCGTAGAGAAAACTTTGCCCTTCAGACACTAAAACTCATATCAATTTATCTCTTAATTACATAACGTTATAAATAAACGTTACTTCACCTTACAAATAAGCACGCTATGCTAGTACTACGATTTATGTTGCTGAGTGCCATTGACCACTGATTGTAGCAACCGTCATTAGTCCATAAGGAAGTTTCAATGAGTAAAATTTATGAAGATAACTCGCTAACCATTGGCCGTACGCCATTAGTTCGTCTTAATCGAGTCAACAAAGGCAACATTCTTGCGAAGGTGGAAAGCCGCAACCCAAGCTTCAGTGTGAAGTGTCGTATTGGTGCCAACTTAGTTTGGGATGCAGAGAAAAAAGGTTTGCTTGGTCCTGGAAAAGAAATCATTGAACCCACCAGTGGTAATACCGGCATTGCTTTAGCCTTTGTGGCAGCCTCTCGTGGCTATCCAATTACACTAACGATGCCTAATACCATGAGCCTAGAACGTCGTAAATTGCTCAAAGCTTTAGGAGCAAATCTAGTCTTAACCGAAGGTGCTAAAGGCATGAAAGGGGCAATTACCAAGGCGGAAGAAATCCGCGATAGTAGCCCAGAAAAATACATTTTACTTGGCCAGTTTGACAATCCTGCCAACCCAGAAATTCATGAAAAAACCACGGGGCCTGAGATTTGGGAAGATACCGACGGCGAAGTTGATGTCATTGTCGCAGGCGTTGGTACTGGCGGAACCATCACCGGTGTGAGCCGCTACATCAAGCAACAACAAGGAAAAAGTATTACTTCCGTTGCGGTTGAACCCGTAGATTCTCCAGTGATCACTCAAGCCAAAGCGGGTGAAGAACTTACCCCTGGACCACACAAGATCCAAGGGATTGGCGCAGGCTTTATCCCTGGTAACCTTGACTTAGATTTAGTCGATCTGGTCGAACAAGTGAGCAATGAAGATGCGATTGCGATGGCTCAGCGCTTAATGGAGGAAGAAGGTATTCTTGCAGGGATCTCTTCTGGTGCAGCAGTGGTCGCAGCGAACCGGATTGCTGAAAAAGCAGAGTACGCGGATAAAACCATCGTCGTGATATTACCTAGCTCTGGCGAACGCTACTTATCAAGTGCATTATTTGCAGATACATTTACTGAACAAGAAAACGTTCAATAAATAAATCAATAGCTCTATAGCTCTATAGCTCTATATTAAGACGACGAATTTTCAGTCGTCTTTTTTTTGGTCAAACAGCTTTATTCTCAAAGAAAATTAACTCTCTGGTCTTGTGCTATAATTTTGCAAAAACTATACTCCCCCGCGCCAAATGTTAGCGTTTTCAATGTATCGTTTTGTAACAGAGGTATCAAAACGGATACATTGTTTACGTCGATAAATTAATATAAGTAATTAAAAATCAATAACTTAAATTGAATTTAACGATGTAATATTAAGTAACAGTGTACAACTAAGCCTAAAAACTTGACATAGATTAAACTTCGACGTCATTTTTTACGTTATTTTTTGGCGGAAATATTTTACTTATAAACGTCTAAGCTTAACTGAATATTTAGACAACAAAACAAAATTAAGGAATGTATGTATGTTTGAGAAAAGTGTTGTAATTACCGCAGAGAATGGCCTTCATACTCGTCCCGCCGCTCAATTTGTTAAAGAAGCCAAAGCATTCGCAAGTGATATCACTGTTGAAAGTAACGGCAAATCGGCCAGTGCCAAAAGCCTATTTAAGTTACAAACCTTAGGCTTAACCAAAGGCACTAGTGTCGTTATCCGCGCTGAAGGCGCAGATGAAACCGCAGCAGTTACAAAATTAGTCGCGCTAATGGATGAACTAGAATAATACGGTCGCTTTTTATCCATTAACGAGTTTCAACTAAATAGGTGTAGGTTATGATTTCAGGTATTCTGGCGTCTCCAGGAATTTCATTTGGTAAAGTACTGCTACTTGCAGAGCAAGAAGTAGTGATTAACCAAGCTCATATCGAAGCAGCGCAAGTAGAAAACGAAATTCAACGTTTTTTCGATGCACGTAATGCAACGTCTGCTCAACTCGAAGAAATTAAAATAATGGCAGGCAAGACTTTCGGCGAAGAAAAAGAAGCCATCTTCGAAGGTCACATCATGCTATTAGAAGATGAAGAGCTTGAAGAAGAAATTCTAGCCTGCATCAAAGACAACTTAGTGACTGCAGACAAAGCGGCTCATACTATTATTGAGCAAAATGCCCAAATGCTAGCTGAGTTAGATGACCCCTATTTAAAAGAGCGAGCCACCGATTTTCGCGATATCGGCTCGCGCTTAGTTAAAAATATTCTAGGCATTGAGATCATTTCACTTAGCACTATTACTGAAGAAGTCGTGTTAGTTGCGAATGATCTTACCCCCTCAGAAACTGCACAAATCAACTTAGATAAAGTGCTCGGTTTTGTAACCGATATCGGCGGTAGAACTTCACATACTTCAATTATGGCGCGTTCTTTAGAGCTCCCGGCGATCGTTGGCACCAATGACATCACTCAACGCGTAAGCAATGGCGATATCATCGCTCTAGACGCAATTAACAATGAAGTGATAATCAACCCAAGTGCAGAACAGTTAGCCGTTTATCGCCAACGTCAACAAACTTACTTAGACGAAAAACTAGAACTAGCCAAACTGAAAGACTTACCTGCTGTGTCTCTAGATGGTCATCAAGTCGAAGTCTGCGCCAACATTGGTACGATTAAAGATGTTGATGGCGCTCACCGCAATGGTGCAGAGGGTGTGGGTCTTTACCGTACTGAATTCCTATTTATGGACCGCGATCAACTGCCAACAGAAGATGAGCAGTTTGAAGCGTATAAAGCAGTCGTTGAATCGATGCAAGGTCACCCAGTGATTATCCGTACCATGGATATCGGCGGTGATAAAGATTTGCCTTATTTAGACCTTCCTAAAGAAATGAATCCTTTCTTGGGTTGGCGTGCAATCCGTATTTTCTTTGATCGTGAAGAAATCATGCATGCTCAGCTGCGCGCTTTGCTCCGAGCGTCAGCCTTCGGTAAAGTTCGCATCATGTTCCCGATGATTATTGCGGTCGAAGAAATCCGCAAGTTAAAATCAGTATTAGAGAGCCTAAAAGCGGATCTACGAGCGAACGATATCGCCTTTGATGAAGACGTTGAAATTGGCGTAATGGTGGAAACACCTGCCGCCGCTGCAATTGCACATCATTTAATTAAAGAAGTTGACTTCTTTAGTATTGGAACTAATGATTTAACCCAGTACACTTTAGCAGTTGATCGTGGTAACGAATTGATTTCAGCATTATATAACCCAATGTCACCTGCGGTATTAACCCTCATTAAGCAAGTGATAGATGCCTCACATGCGGAAGGTAAGTGGACGGGTATGTGTGGTGAATTAGCCGGTGATGAGTCAGCAACCTTATTACTAATGGGTATGGGCCTTGATGAATTCTCAATGAGTTCCATTTCTATACCTCGGATCAAAAAACTAATCCGTAATTCGAATTATGCTGAAGTGAAGAAATTAGCCGATCAAGCTCTTTCGTTACCAACAGCGGCAGAAATTGAAACGTTAGTTGATACTTTTGTTAAACAAAATACCATCTGTTAAGATAGCAGTAATAAACATAAGAATTCAGGAGCTCTATAATGGGTCTATTCGACAAATTCAAAAAAATGGTTTCAGATGACAGTGCAACTAAAAGCGGTATTGATATTATCGCCCCACTATCTGGCGAAATTGTTCCAATTGAAGAAGTGCCAGATGTGGTGTTTGCCGAGAAAATCGTAGGTGACGGAATTGCCATTAAACCGAGCGGTAACAAAATGGTTGCCCCTTGCGACGGCACCATTGGTAAGATCTTTGAGACTAACCATGCGTTTTCTCTAGAATCAACCGACGGCATCGAGTTATTTGTTCACTTTGGTATTGATACTGTTGAGTTAAAAGGCGAAGGCTTTACCCGCATCGCTTCCGAAGGCCAAGAAGTAAAACAAGGTGATGTGATCATCGAATTCGATCTGGCGGTATTGGAAGAAAAAGCTAAATCAACCCTAACTCCTGTCGTCATTTCAAATATGGATGAAATTAAAGAGCTAGTTAAGATGTCTGGCCCTGTCACCATTAGCGAAACACCAGTATTACGCATCATCAAATAATACTGAATGACTCTCTAAAACCACGCTATATGCGTGGTTTTTTTTGTCCCCAATTTACCCATGAGCAATACCATTGCTCTAAGTTGTCACTCTGTTTAAGAATAAATCAATACCATAAAGCGTAAATCCCCAATGAGCTTTCAGCCCAGCTCTGGTATTCTTAGCAAAAATATAACAGGAAACTTACATGTCTATAAGCAAGATTGTCATGTTTGGCATACCCAACTGCGACACCATTAAAAAAGCCCGTCGTTGGCTCAATGAACACAACTTAGAATTTACTTTCCATGATTATCGTAAAGATGGTTTGGATAGTCAGCAACTGCAGGCATGGGCTCAACAACTCGGTTGGCAAGCTTTACTCAATAAACGTGGCACCACCTTTCGTCAACTCAGTGATCAACAAAAGGCGAATTTAGATGAAGATACCGCACTTGCACTGTTAGAACAGTATCCTGCGATGATCAAACGGCCATTGTTACAAATCGATCAGCAATTTACACTTGGCTTTAAAGCCGAGCTTTACCAACAACTCTTTTTTCCGGAAAGCTAAATTCAATGTCAGACAGCCCAGTTTTAAAACTCGCAAAAGATCTCATCAGCCGCCCTTCGGTTACACCAGAAGACTGTGATTGCCAAAAACTCATGGCCCAACACCTCAGCGACGTCGGTTTTGCTATCGAAGAGATGATATTTGAGGATACCACTAACATGTGGGCCCGTAAGGGGCAACAAGCCCCCTTATTTTGTTTTGCCGGTCATACCGATGTGGTCCCACCGGGCCCAGCAGAACAGTGGCATACGCCCCCTTTTGAGCCGACAGTGATCGACGGAGTACTACACGGCCGTGGCGCCGCAGATATGAAAGGTTCATTGGCCGCAATGGTTATTGCAACCGAACGCTTTGTCGCAGCGCACCCTAATCATCAAGGATCGATTGCCTTCCTTATCACCTCAGACGAAGAAGGCCCATTCATTAATGGTACCACTCGTGTCGTTGATACCCTCATTGCCCGCAATGAGCTAATTGATATGTGTCTGGTAGGCGAACCCTCTTCGACGCATCATGTAGGTGATGTCGTTAAAAATGGTCGACGAGGCTCACTCACTGGCGATCTTCATGTACACGGAATGCAAGGCCATGTCGCCTACCCTCATTTAGCGAAAAACCCTATCCATGAAGTTGCACCAGCTCTGGCCGAGCTAGCCGCCATGCACTGGGACAATGGAAATCAGTTTTTCCCACCAACCAGCTTTCAAATCGCGAATATCCACGGCGGCACTGGCGCGTCGAATGTCATTCCTGGCGAATTACAGGTTCAATTTAACTTCCGCTACTCCACCGAAGTCACCGATCAACAGCTGGTTCAGCGGGTGCATAATATATTTGACAGTCATGGCTTAGATTACCAACTCGACTGGACCTACAATGGCCAACCTTTCTTAACCGAAGAAGGTGATTTTTTAAATTCGGTGAGCCAAGCGGTCACCAAGGTCACCAAAAAAGCCCCTGAGCTACTGACCACAGGCGGCACGTCAGATGGACGTTTTATTGCCAAAATGGGCACCCAAGTAGTTGAATTAGGTCCCATAAATGCAACGATTCATAAAGTGAACGAATCTGTTAAAGTTGCTGACTTAGAGCAGCTCGCTGACATGTACTTTGAACTATTAGTGAACGTATTAGGACCCAAATGAACACATCCAATCACCAGGCAGGCCTATATGGACTAAACCAACAAGGTTTAGTTAACAGTGCTGATTTTGCTTGGATACATCCGGGTGTGTTAGAGGATTTACGCGGCTTAGCAAGCGCGGCCACGCAAGCTGGTTTCCAGCTTGCTGTATATAGTGGCTATCGCGACTTCCATCGCCAAAGCCTCATCTGGAACCATAAATGGCAGGGCTTACGCCCCATATTAGATCAACACAGCCATCCCATCAGCCTAGCTGAGCTAAGTGATGAACAAAAAATGCATGCCATTTTACGCTGGTCGGCCCTGCCAGGCACCAGTCGCCACCACTGGGGAACCGACTTCGATCTCTATGATCCCCAGTTACTCCCCGCCGGCAGCTCGCTAGCACTGATTCCTCAAGAATATGCAGCAGGGGGCTGCCAACATTCCTTTGCTTGCTGGTTAGAACAACATGCAAAATCTTATGGCTTCTTTTTTCCTTATCAGCGCTTTCAGGGCGGGGTCGAATTTGAACCTTGGCATCTGAGCCACTTAGCCTGCAGCCAAATCAAGCTAAGTGGACTCGAAACCGACACACTCCTAAGCCACTTACGTGAAGCACAAGTGGCAGGGTTCACCACCATCGAGCAACATATTGAGCAAATATTTGAGCAATATGTTCGTAATATATGTTTACCGGAGAGCTAATGCCAAGCGTCTATTCAACCCTATTCTTCAGTTTAATTAGTTGCGCTAGTCTAGCCTTTCTACTACTCATGCTCGTACTTTACAAAGGCCAACTGTGCCCCGGTCAAACAGGCCGTATTCAGCGTCAATTAGGCACCCTTGTCAGTCTCATCACCCTCGCGGCTTTGTCTAGCATAGAAAGCCAACAAAGTAGCTGGCTAAGCGCTCTGATCCTAGTCGCTGCATTTGCGGGCTGGGCCTTGCTATTTCAACTAAATAAACTGAAGCATAAACGCAGCCTCAAACTCAAGTTATGGTGGTTCATGGGGATTCCAATGCTGGCAGCAGGGCTCGTCGTATTAAATCAACAGCCGCTATTTTTATTTACATACCTAGTCTGTGCAACTGCTTTGGCGCACTGGTTAATGGTGAAAGCCAAGCACCGTTTAAGTCAGTTTGACAAAGTACTACCTTGCTTAGGTATCGTCAGTGCCATGTTAAGCATACTCTGTTTATGCGTCTATTTGCTGGCGATGCCCCAACTGAGCCAAGATCCTCAACAAATAAAACAATTCGTTATTGTCGCCATACTATTAACCTTAGCGGTTTTGCTTTGGTTAGCCCCTCAATTTAAAAAACAATCTCCCCCCGCCAGCTTACTACTCGTTGTGGTTGTACTAAGCTTTACTTCAAGTCTTGCAATGCAAGGCCTAGCGACCTAGCGGCTAAGGAGATGCCATGAGTAGCGGATACGTGATCCTTATCATTGTCTTAGTATTAGGTTTTATTATCGGAAATTTAATGATGTTAAGGCATATAGGAAAATTTAATATTAGCGCTGAGTTGCGTAAAACTATTGAGCAAAACAATCTTAGGGCCGACCAGCAAGCGCAGGATGAAAAACAATAGTTAGCCGCTCCTCGATCAAGTATTTGCTCATATCAAACTGGATGAAAATAACGATTCCCTGTACATGCCTTGAAGCCCTTCAAGGTTCTCATGTCGCCTATTTCGCAGGCCGCTTCCCCGATTGCTGCCATCAGTAATTTCGATTGGCAATAATCGCTTTCTCATCAGCTTAAATTCAAGCCTAAAGCTCTGTTAACTGAATCTTTAAATACCATTCGTCGCAAGGCGCTAAGACTAAAAAGGCCCCATTTGGGGCCTTTTATTTGAAACATTCACAAGAACTAGTGCGATAAGCTATTCGTCGTATCCAGTCCCATTTTCATCAAAATCGCCAAATAAGGATACAACTTGCTCACTTCCCTAGGTTTAAGCACCTTACCCTCATCATCTGCTAAGGTGATTTGGGTAATATTATCATTAGAGCCAACAGTGAAAATATAATCTTTCTCTTCAAACTGCATCCCGGATAAACCATGTTTTTCCAAGAGCTCACTATCTGGACGCTTATAGGTAAGATACAAGCTACCCGAAGTCTCGATATAATCGGTAATCGTAAAACCAGCGATCGGCAGAACCATACGCAAACGCTTCATGGTTTTATCCATATTAGCCCGTGCCTTGTAGTAAGCCGTTCCACCATCATTAACCAATAACAAACTAACCGAAGGATCGTTTAAGCGTGCTTTTTCTGCCGCACTCATGCTAGCCAAACGCGCTTGTTCACGTTTCTCTGCCAACTGCGCTTCCAACTCTTCTCGACGATCATTCACATAGCCAATTAATCGGTTTAGCTCAATAATCTCTAAACGTCGTCGATCAAAACTATCCAGATCAACGACCACATCATTATCATTTCGGTATAGCTCTGCATCCACTAATTTAACTGTTAAACCAACGGTTCTTCCATGAGGCTTAACCTGTAGCTGATAACTAAATTTCTGCCGTTGCTCCACAGCCTTATCGCTGATGAAAAACCAGCCACTGTCGACCATTTCTCGGTCCACTAACCAATTTGACTCAACAATCCGCTGCTGTTCGTCTAAACGTGCAATCGATGACTGACGAAAACCAATATAGTCTCGAATCAGGTTTAGTACCGTTTGGCTGGTTTCTTCGGCAGATTGCGCGAGCAAGATATCAAACCAAAAAATTAAACCTGCATCGCTACTCTCTGTTCGGCTTCCCGCGATCAACGGAATCACCTGCATCGGTGACCGCACATCAACTCGTGATCCGAGTATCGGCTCACCTTTAGGCTGGGCATTGAGGATCACAAAATCTTTGCTTTGCTGTGGTGGAGAGACACCTTCAGGAATAAACAAAGGCTCGATCTGAGTCGCCTTCAAATAATCAAAATTACGCTCAGCTTGACGTAACTGCTCACCACCGCTTGAACACGCCACCAAGCTAGTCACGAGAGTCGCTGATAACACGATTTTTATCGCTGAAAAAGAAACTAGTTGCATATTCCACTACATCAACAAACTAATAATTTGACTGGTATTTGTCTTCGACAGGCGAAAACAATCCAGAGTAAGGGCGCTATACTACTTAGCCACTTTCATAAACACAAGATGAAAACTATCAGTGTTTGATAGAAACGGTGCATTTACAGCCCGCTATTTTTTTATCCGCTAGAAATCCCTTGTTTAAGCAAGTATCCTGAACTCATCTATCTAGCGATACAAACAAAATAGAATATGAGCCAATACCTTGTAGTCACCGCGGTGGGTACCAACCGCCCCGGCATCGTAAATCAACTTACTCAACTAGTATCAACTTGCGGTTGCAACATCGTGGATAGCCGAATGGCACTATTTGGCTCTGAATTTACCCTTATTATGTTAGTCTCGGGCACACATAATGCGATCATTCAAATCGAAACTCGACTGCCGGTCACCGCACAAGAATTACAGCTATTAAGTGTCTTAAAAAAAACTTCACGACATGAACGGATCAACTATTCACATGCGGCCATACTGCAGCTAACGTTGCCCGATGCCACTGGGGTAATTAGTCAAGTAACTCAGTTTATTAGCGATCATGATATGAATATGGTGAGCTTGAAGTCCAATCTATTTAGCCAGGCAGAAGTAGAAATGTTACACGCTTCTTTCGAGGTCAAGCTGAATCAGCAACACCAAACAGAAATCATTGAACAGCAATTTGCCAAACTTTGCCAAACACTCGGTAGTCACGATTTTAGCCTACAGTTTTTATCTAATGAAGCGAGACAAAAGGAATCAGCAATGAATACGCTTACCGCCGGCAATGCCGCACCACAATTCGATTTAGCCAACCAAGATGAAAAGCGGATCAAGCTCAGTGATTACGCAGGAAAAAAGGTGTTGGTGTATTTTTACCCTAAAGCCTTAACACCCGGTTGTACCACTCAAGCTTGTGGCTTAAGAGACAGTATTCAGCAATTATCCGATGCCAATACCGTGGTTTTTGGCATAAGCCCTGACCCAGTGAAACGTTTACCGAAGTTTATTGAAAAACACCAATTGAATTTTGATCTCTTGTCTGATGAAGATCATCAAGTTGCCGAACAGTTTGGTGTCTGGGGACTGAAGAAATTCATGGGAAAAGAATACGACGGCATCCACCGCATTAGCTTCTTGATCGACGAGCAAGGTATCATCGAACATGTATTTGACAAATTTAAAACCAAAGAGCACCACCAAGTTGTACTCGACTATTTAGCAGGCTAGTCAGATAAGACTCGCGTATATGGATTTTTGCCGACCCATTTAGGCTTTCGTCACCGCGAGTCATATTGATACCCAGCTAACTCATTATCTGTTGATCTTGCTGGCTTAAATCACCGCCTACAGCCTGATGTATCTTGTAATTAAAGCTTTCAGTCAAAGTTGTTTATCAATGCAGCGTTGCTCATGATTCATAGCGACTACATTTGATATGTTCAGCAATCCCTAAATCAAGCATAAACGATCACAGCAGCACCAGGAGAGAACGACCGCCGCTAGGATGAAGGCTGATCAACTTCAGCTTTTTCGGCATGTGGCCAAGCATTCATCACTGCTTTGACGAGAGTTGCTAACGGAATAGCAAAAAATACTCCCCAAAATCCCCACAGACCGCCAAACACTAATACCGCAACAATTATCGCTAAGGGATGCAAGTTAACGGCCTCTGAGAATAAAATCGGCACTAACACATTGCCATCTAATAGTTGAATGATGCCATAACCCAGAATCAAGTAGCCAAACTGAGGACTCACTCCCCATTGAAATAAACCGACCATCGCCACTGGTAAGGTAACCGCAAAAGCTCCGATAAATGGAATTAACACCGACAAACCAACTAAGACACTGAGCAAAGCTGAATACCGTAAATCCATTAGCGCAAATACAATATAACTCACACCGCCAACCACCAATATTTCAATGGCTTTACCACGAATATAATTAATCACCTGACCATTCATTTCCATCCAAACTTGTGCGAGCAAACGACGGTCATTCGGGAGAAAACGAGTCACGCTTCGCATTAACACTTGTTTATCACTCAACATAAAAAATACCATCAAAGGCACTAATACGCTGTACACCATCACAGTGGCCAGGTTGATGATCGATGAGACGGAAGATTGAAGTAACTGCTCACCGACCCCCATCAGACGGGTTCTGACATTATCCACGACAGCCTGCACTAATGCCCCATCAATAAACTCTGGATAACGCTCAGGAAGCGACTCCAACCAACGTTGACTGCTATTCAGCATCACCGGATACTCGGTCAACAGATTCATCCCTTGTCCCCAGACCGTCGGAAGCACACGTAATACAATAAAGGTCGCAATCAGAAAAAATACCAGTAGAACCAGCGACGTTGCGATCCCACGGCGAAAACCATGACTTGCTAAAAAACTCACCGGCCAATCTAATAAGTAAGCCAATACCAAGGCGATTAATAAAGGGGCGAGTAAATTACCAAAAAAGTAAAGCATGACAAAACCGATGACAAACACCAAGGCCATTGCCACAGCTTCCGGATCTGAAAACATCCGGTTATACCAAAGAGATATGACTTTAAACATAGTTACTGCGTTAATCCTTAAGCATATGAACGGTGATTGTGACACAAAACTGCTGGGAATTTTGCTCGATTTTAACCTCATGGCCTAAACCTTGAAAATACTTAGGAATATCCCGACATGACCCCGGATCGGCCAGCCATAACTTTAACTGCTCCCCCTGCTGCGCTTGCTTTAACCACAATTTACTTTGCAGCAGAGGAATTGGACAAATTTGATCTTCAAAGTTAAGACAACGCATGCATCTTACCCATAGCAACAATGAAATGATCATAGTTTATCATCAAGAATGGCATTTATAGCTTTTGAATAACAAACAAAATCAGAGTATTCTCGCCGATAAGAAAAATAGATAGTGGAAACTAATGATCCGTCTTTTGCAGCTTATTTTTGTCGGTATATTGTTTGTATATACGCCCTTCATATCTGCCAATAACCAATTGCCTGAAATAGGTACGGCTGGGGCGTCGGCATTATCCATCGACAAAGAGGTTATTTACGGCAAAGCCTACATGCGACTGATTCGAGCAAGTCACCGCATGACCAATGATCCTGTACTCTCAGAATATGTCAGCGAACTCGGAAATCACTTAGTCGCCAAAGCGGAGCAAGTTCGCACACCATTTCATTTTTTCTTAGTGACCGACAATGAAATCAACGCGGCTGCCTTTCTCGGCGGTTATGTGAAGATCCACACCGGCTTATTTCTATATGCCAATACCGAGAGTGAATTTGCCTCGGTGATTGCCCACGAGATCGCCCACGTTACCCAACGACATATTGCGCGTAGTATCGAAAACCAAGCCGCTGCGCAAAACCTAACCCTCGCAGGTATGTTAGGTTCAGTGCTATTAGGGATCGCGAATCCAGTTGCAGGTATAGCAGCGCTGCAGGCGTCGATGGCAGCCAACATCCAAAATTCGATTAACTATACTCGGGCAAACGAATTTGAAGCCGACCGTATCGGTTTACAAACCCTCGTCAGAGCGGGTTACGACCCCGCTGGCATGGGTAGCTTTTTCGGTAAACTTGCCGAAAAATATCGTTATGCTAGCAAACCACCACAAATGCTCATTACCCACCCCTTACCAGAAACTAGGGTGAGTGAGGCGCGTGCCAGAGCTAATCAATACCCACAGCACTTTATTGCGCCCTCATTAGCATTCCAGTTTGCCAAAGCCCGGATCATCGTCCGTCATGGTACTTTAGACGCTAAAGCCGCCTTAGACTATTATCAACAACAACTGCAACGTAAAGAATATCGTATCAAAGACGCGGCCTTATATGGTAAAGCACTTGCCCTATTTGGCTTAGGCCAATATCCGGAGTCTAAAACTATCATTGATGAGCTCGCCAAACGTCATCCCGATAACTTATTTATGATCGATACCCTGAGTGATATTGACCTCGCTCAACAACACTTCGAATCAGCGATTGCTCGTCTACAGAGTGCTCAATCTCGTTACCCCGATAATCAAGTCATCATATTAAATTTATCTCACGCCTATAGTGAAAAAGGCGAATTTACCAAGGCCGCTAAGCTGCTCGACCGTTATTTACGCCATCACCCAGATGATAGTTTGGCCTGGGGGGAGCTTAGCCGAGCACAAGGGCGGCTAAATAATTTACTGGAAAGCCATATCGCTCAAGCCGAGTATTTATCATTACATTCAGATTATCGACGTGCCATTGATGAATTGCATAGTGCCTATAACTTAACGAAAAATCAGCTCGAGCTGGCACGGATTGAGGCGAGAATCAAACAGTTTGAAGCTGCTGAAAAACAATTAGAAGAACTGAACTAATCTGAGGTTTAAGGAAATACCATGTCTGAAATAAAAATACTGCATAACCCGCGTTGCTCGAAGAGCCGCCAAACACTACAACTGCTTCGCGACCAAGGCATTGAGCCAGAAATTATCTTGTACTTAGAGACGCCTCCCAGCGAACAGCAACTAGACCTTATTTTAAACATGCTGAGCATTGAGCCTCGCCAATTGATGCGTACTAAAGACGAGCTATATAAACAACTTAACTTAGCAGACGAGTCTCTCAATAGAGCACAATTGATTGCCGCAATGCACGCCAACCCTAAATTGATTGAACGCCCCATCGTCATCAATCAACAGCAGGCACGGATCGGTCGACCTCCTCAACAGGTATTAGAGATTGTCTAGATTCACCAGTCCACAACTGCTATTACTGGCCAAAACCAGTTACCTTGGTCTACTCGCCTGGGTCTGTTTATGGCACCTATGGTTGTCACCGCCAGTAGACATCAGTATCGGTTTAATGCTGCTATTCTGGGTACTTCCCCTACTTTTCCCCTTAAGAGGGATTTTGGCTGGCAAACCCTACACCTATGCCTGGAGCTGCTTTGTATTGCTGTTATATGTGTTGCACAGCACCACACTTTTAGCCACCTCAAACAACGAACGCGGCATGGCTGCTGTCGAGTTGCTATTGGTACTCACCGCCTTTATTTCTAGCCTTAGCTACGCCAAACAACGCGGCAAAGAACTTGGTATCGGTTTAAAGAAACTCAAAGATAAATCACCCGATTGATCAATGAGGCCCATGGCAAGTGATGTGATAGGTGGCTTACCTATACTCGATAAAAAGTTCGGGAATAATGGTAGCAAATGTAGGCCGAAAGGAGGAGTAGCTAGATAAAATCCAGCCTATCTTGAGCAAGCAAAACCATAATTCACAAACCACGAATAGCAACTCCCCCCGATTTAAGCATTATTCGCCAGTTGGGGAGCGTGTATCGCAAGTAACACATAAGTTTTAATAGATTGGAAAGCCAAGCAATCTTGATTGTGCTTGGCTTTTACGACTCAGAAATCAAGACGTTGAATATGCGTGATCCCTACATGACCTTGTAAGTCACTAAACATATGAACCATGGCAGGGTAAGGTTGTGCACCAGGATAAACAACTTCAGCATTACAGAAAAATGCATAATTACAACCTGCAACCACCTGAGTCGCAACCACCAAAGGTTTATAACTCACACCAACAAACCCTTCCATCCCATGCACAAATACTTGGTTATCTTCGTCTGATAGTTCATGAAAAGGACTCCAACCACCCGCGAGTTGATTAGCCATATCAGTTTCCTTTTTCTTAAGTACTCGTTATTGAGTAAATTACCTATAGTTAATTTTATGGTTTGTGCAAATATTCTAACAAAAGACACTACAAATCAGCTGCTGACAGACACACGACCAGAAGAGCAAACCAGACATGGCTCATTCACTATTAGCATTCGGTCATATGGCGTAAATTATCTGGCAGCATTTGCTACAGAACTGCGTATTACCGAAAAAATGGAAATCAATGGGTAGCAAAAGCTAGAGAAATTGGGATTTGTTCAATGTAGTGACTTGAACGCCCGTCCCATAGCTCTAAGAAACGGTTGCTCTCGAAGACGCTTGATTCACGCGATTTGAAATAAAAGTTTCCTCAAAGCTTAAGCGAATTAAGCCACACAGAAGCCCTCTATCTGCTAAATGTCGAGAATTTCCTTCACAAAAGGAACTGTAAGTTTGCGTTGCGCGGTGATCGAAGCTTGATCTAATACATCAAGTTTCTTCAATAAGGTCGGCATGTCTCTCGACAAACGTTTAAGTAAAAAACGAGCTACCTCTAAGGGCATTTTCAAACCGCGTAATTCAGCACGTAACTGCAAGGCGCTCAGTTTCTGCTCATCATCAAGCTCATGCAGTTTATAAGTGACCCCCCAATTTAAACGGGATTGCAGATCAGCTAAAGCAAAAGAGAGTTGTGGCGCAGGTGCATTAGCGGTCACAATTAGCCGAGTCGTTGAGGCTAACTCTTTACGACGATTGTAAAAATCGAAAATTGCTTCTTCCCATGCCTGAATACCGACAATGGCATCGATATTATCTAAACACACCAAAGCCATGGTTTCCAAACCTTCAAGCATTTGCGGTGACATCGCTGCATGTAAATCTAGCGGCAAATAAGCGCTTGCGGCCCCCATATCAGCCATCTCAGTACAACTGGCATGCAGCAGGTGGGTTCGACCAGAGCCTTCCGCGCCCCACAAATACAACATTCTCTCCCCCTTATCTAAGGCAAGATTACGTAAGGCACTCAACAACTGCTGATTATCTCCCGGGTAAAAACTCACCAAGGTTTCATCATCAGGTAAATGCACAGGAAGTGATAATTGTGGGGAAAAACTCAAAGTAACAAATCAAAGCCGATACAAAACTTGCGTCATTGTATCAGCTAGGCCTTAAGATTAGAAATTTTTGCTATTGGAAATAGTATAGCTTATCGCGAATATCATCGGCTTGTAGGCGCGGGGAGATATCTAGGGACGATTTTAAATCCTGCCAAGGACTTAATAACTGAACCCGAAAAGTAAAGGTATCATGGTTAACTTGTTCCAGAGTGACACTTGCCACACTAGGCTGCTGATTCAAAAAACGTTCTAAATCCACATATTTATTCATGCCGGTAATATTAGCAAAGCTGAGTACGATAGCTTCATCGGTGCTTTCACCCAACGCCACCCCAAAACGCTCCGCCAAGCTAGCGCTTACCGCGTCCATGGCCGCGGCAGCGACTTCCTCAAGAGGTGCTTGCACCTGACCGCTGGCTAACTGAACTTGGTTAGCACTATCGAGTAAACGCCACTGTATCTGCCAATTCTGTCCTTGTGGATATTGGCGAAAGCTCAAGATGAGAGGCGTATTATATCGAGCACTAGCGGTGTATAGAGGGCCATCGAAGCCCCCCCAAACATCATTGACGCTAAGAGCCATACTATCGCTCAAATCCATCACTGGTAGGCGGATCGGTAAGGCTAATAACTGCGCCTGCTGTCGCCCATGCACAAACCAACTTTGCTCAGCACTATCGGCCATCAATTGGCGATTGAAATTTTGCTCAGACGCATACCACAATAGAATATCAGGCCGTTGCTTCCCCCAAAGACGTAGCTGGGCTTGGGTCAATAATTGATTCACTTTGGCTTCGTTAAATAGCACAGATATGTGCTGTTCAGCAAAACTAAACTGCTGAATATATGGAGTTATATTCTTCTTAGCCTTCACCACCAAGGGATTGGAATGACTCGCCGAATCCCCCGTTAAACGCCGTAATAATAATTCAAAAGCTTGCTGTTGATCTTGCTTATTATCGCCACTGGCGACAGCTTCAACCCGGTATAAGTCGTTTTGTTGGGACGCTTCAACCGGCAAAAATACCAAGGCCAAACTCAATACCAACCAGCACTGTTTTATCACTACGTTCTCCCAGAGAAACTCATCAACGATCCTTACCCGCTACCGTTTATTTAGTACCGAAGATCTTATCACCCGCATCGCCTAATCCCGGAAGGATATAACCATGCTCATTTAATTTTTCATCAATCGATGCAGTATACAAGACCAAATCAGGATGTGCAGCTTCCAAGGCTTTTAAACCTTCTGGTGCAGCGACCAATACTAATACCACAATATTCTTACAGCCTTGTTCTTTGAGCAAATCGATGGTCGCGATCATCGATCCACCAGTCGCTAGCATCGGATCAACAACAATGGCTAAACGCTCTTCTATTTGCCCCACCAATTTATGGAAATACGGCACAGGCTCTAAAGTTTCTTCGTTCCGATAAATCCCTACCACACTGGTTTTTGCTGAAGGCATATGCTCTAACACACCATCCATCATGCCAAGTCCAGCGCGCAAAATGGGGACCACTGTGGCTTTTTTACCTTTAATTTGCTCAATGGTCACCGGACCATTCCAACCATTAATTGTGACCTCTTCCAACTCCAAATTAGCCGTTGCTTCATAAGTGAGCAAAGTAGAGACTTCACGCGCTAACTCACGAAAACGCTTAGTACTAATATCGGCTTCGCGCATTAAGCCAATTTTATGACGAACCAGTGGGTGCTTTACTTCAACAACTTTCATGTTTATTCCTATAATTTAGCGAATTGTGAGCCGCCAGTGTAAACCAAGCTCAATCAAGATATGTTAGCAAATATCAACAAAATGTTTTAGTTCTCGTTTACTACTGTTCCAGCGCAGCTAACACTGCTAAAATGTCGCCAAATTTTTCTCAGTTCGCTGCAAGGTAATCCTGTGACCAAACAAAACACCCCTCTGAGCTATAAAGATGCTGGCGTTGATATCGAAGCTGGTAATGCATTAGTTGAACGAATCAAGAGCGTGAGTAAACGCACCCAACGTCCGGAAGTGATGGGCGGACTCGGAGGCTTTGGTGCCTTATGTCAATTACCTTCCGGTTACAATGAACCGGTATTGGTTGCAGGCACCGATGGTGTAGGTACTAAACTTCGTCTTGCTTTAGACTTAGAAAAACACGATACCGTCGGGATTGATTTAGTCGCCATGTGTGTCAACGACTTAATTGTTCAAGGGGCTGAGCCACTATTCTTCTTAGATTACTATGCCACCGGCAAGCTCGATGTCGATACCGCTGCCGACGTAGTGAAAGGGATAGGTCATGGTTGTGAGTTATCCGGTTGCGCTCTAATCGGTGGTGAAACCGCGGAAATGCCTGGCATGTATCACGGTGACGACTACGACATCGCAGGCTTCTGTGTTGGAGTTGTAGAAAAAGCCGAAATCATTGATGGGACTAAAGTGGTTGCCGGGGATGCGCTGATTGCACTCGCTTCAAGCGGCCCTCACTCAAACGGCTATTCATTGATTCGTAAAATTCTTGAAGTCTCGAATGCCGATCCGAAGCAAATGTTAGGTGAGAAAACGTTGGGTGAAGCGCTGTTAACCCCAACCAAAATCTACGTGAAGTCGGTACTTGCCTTGCTCAAGCAATGTGAAGTACATGCCCTATCGCATATCACTGGTGGTGGCTTCTGGGAAAATATTCCTCGGGTATTACCTGCAGGTGCAAAAGCTGTGGTAGATGAGAATAGCTGGCAGTGGCCTGAAGTATTCAACTGGCTACAAGAACACGGTAACGTTGCTCGTGAAGAAATGTACCGCACCTTTAACTGTGGGGTTGGTATGGTGATTGCGCTTCCTGAAGCAGAAGTAGAGGCGGCCTTAGCTCTGTTAGCAGAACACGGCGAGAGCGCTTGGAAAATTGGTCACATTGAAGATGTAGCCACTGACGAGAATCAAGTCGAGTTCAAATAGGACACATAATGGCTGGCAACATTGTTGTATTAATTTCAGGTTCAGGGACTAACCTGCAAGCCATTATCGATGCCTGTTATGAGGGGCGTGTCAACGCCTCCATTTGCACAGTAATAAGCAATAAAGCGGAAGCTTATGGCTTAGAACGAGCAGCGCAAGCAGGCATTCATACGGTGGTACTCGACCCCAAACCGTATACTGATCGCGAAACTTATGATCAAGCCTTAGGCGATATCATTGAACAGCAGCAAGCTGATCTGATCGTAATGGCTGGCTTTATGCGGATCTTAAGTGAACCATTTGTGCAGCGTTTTAGCGGAAAAATGCTGAATATTCACCCTTCGTTATTGCCAAAATATCAAGGTTTACATACTCATCAACGCGCTATCGATGCTGGCGATCAAGAACACGGTTGCAGCGTCCACTTTGTGACGCCGGAATTAGATGGCGGACCGGTGATCTTACAAGCCAAGGTGCCAGTATTTAGCGAAGACAATGCCAATCAACTTGCTGCCAGAGTGCAAGTTCAGGAGCATGCCATCTATCCGGTGGTGGTGAACTGGTTTGTGGAACAACGACTGCTGATGCAACAAGGTAAAGCGGTACTCAACGGTCATATCCTACCAAGTGGTGGTTACGCCAATAATTAAAAAAGCGCCAACTAGGCGCTTTTTTATTGCACTTCGCCTTCCTTAAACAACACATACTCACCAATGGCGATTTTTTGCCACTGTTCATTATTGGTTAAAGGTTGAGTCGCAATCATCGTGACCACATCATTGGGTGTGGTTTCTTTACAAAAATCGATGGTGACATCGGCATCGGCTAATTGTGCTTCACCAAAGGGGGCTCGACGAGTAATCCAGTGTAAGTTCGTGGAACAATAAGCCATCACATATTCACCATTGCTCAGTAACATGTTAAACACGCCCCGCGACCTGAGTTGCTCCGCCAAGCTTGCCACAAACTTAAACATGGCGTGCATATTGTTGGGTTTACGCGGGTATTTCAGGCGTAATTGCTCTAATAACCAACAAAAAGCATGTTCGCTATCGGTGGCCCCTACCGGGCGAAAAAAACCGGTGTCGAGCTGTTTATAGCCTTTTAGCTGGCCGTTATGCGCGTAGGTCCAATTTTGTCCCCACAATTCTCGGGTAAAAGGGTGGGTATTCTCCAAAGAAACACACCCCCGGTTGGCTTGGCGAATATGGCCAATCACCGCCTTACTCTTAATCGGAAAAGCCTGCACTAACTCAGCTATTTTAGACTCACTGCTTGGGGCTGGGTCTTTAAAACTACGACAGCCCTTGCCTTCATAGAAGGTAATCCCCCAGCCATCCACATGCGGGCCAGTCACCCCACCACGCTGCACTAATCCAGTAAAAGAAAAACAAATGTCGGTGGGTACATTTGCACTCATTCCCAATAACTCACACATATTACCGCTCGCTCAATACGCTATTTGAATGGCTTATTGAGCCATATGCTTTTCAATTAATTGGATCAAAATGTGGATCACTTTAATATGAATTTCTTGGATACGATCAGCAAAACCAAAATGTGGTACCCGAATTTCAATATCCGCTTGACCAGCCATTTTCCCGCCATCTTTACCCGATAGAATAATCACCTTCATTCCTTTCGCTTTGGCCGCTTCAATTGCTTTAATAATATTACCTGAATTACCACTGGTACTAATCCCAAACAACACATCGCCCTTCTGGCCCAAGCCCTCGATATAACGCGAGAAAACAAATTCATAGCCATAATCGTTACTCACGCAAGAGAGGTGACTGGGATCAGAAATCGCGATCGCAGGCAACGCAGGACGATTTTCACGGTAACGACCCGTGAGTTCTTCAGCAAAGTGCATGGCATCGCAATGCGAACCACCATTGCCACAGGCAAGCACCTTACCTTGCTGCTTAAAGCTATCCGCAAGTAGCTGAGCCGCATTATCGATGGCGTCAATATTATTTTGATCCGTGATAAAAGCATTCAACACGTTTGCGGCTTCTTGTAACTCTTCAACTATCAGACTTTTCATTAAAACTATCTCATTTTATGCAAGCTATCAGGCTGACACTATAACGTTTTTTAATAGGATATTCAGCGCTCAAAACGAGCCTAATGCTCATTTTGTTAAACAGATATTACGCCACCAATATGTTGAGCAATTGTAAATTACTTGCGATCTTTTAACCTTTGAGTTACAAATAGCAAGAGGTCAGACCTCTTAACGAGACCAAGGAGATATTCATGCTAAGTTATTCACCGCTATTTGCCATTGTTGGTATTGGCCTACTCATCTGTGGGCTAGCCTACTTTAGGGCTTCGTTATTAGCCTTTAGCCTCGCCGTTACTGCCGCTTTAGTGGCTTACAGCGCCATCACACCATTAAGTGAAATCTTTTGGCTCGGCTTTTTAGTTGTGGTCGGAGGGATTAATTTTAAACCTTTAAGGCAACAGCTCATTTCCAAACCGATATTTAAAATCTTTAAAAAGATCATGCCAGAGATGTCACGAACAGAGAAAGAAGCAATTGATGCGGGCAGCACCTGGTGGGAAGGTGAATTATTTCGTGGGGATCCGAATTGGAAAGTGCTACACAGTTACCCCGCACCGCGTCTCAGCCCGGAAGAACAGGCTTTTATCGATGGTCCTGTAGAGCAGGTCTGCGCCATGACCAATGATTGGCAAATCACTCACGAACTCGCTGACTTACCTCCGGAAATTTGGGACTTTCTTAAAACCCATAAATTCTTCGCGATGATCATCAAGAAACAATATGGTGGCCTCGAATTTTCAGCCTACGCACAGTCCTGTGTATTACAAAAACTAGCCAGTATCTCTGCCGTACTATCAAGTACCGTCGGAGTCCCCAACTCCTTAGGTCCCGGTGAATTGCTACAACACTATGGCACCAAACAACAGCAAGACTATTACTTGCCACGCTTAGCCGAAGGGAAAGAAATTCCTTGTTTTGCACTCACCAGTCCAGAAGCTGGGTCCGACGCGGGCTCAATCCCCGACTCAGGCATTGTATGCATGGGTGACTGGCAAGGTGAACAAGTACTGGGGATGCAACTTACCTGGAATAAACGCTATATCACCCTCGCGCCTGTAGCAACCATTCTTGGGCTGGCTTTCAAACTCTCGGATCCCGAGGGATTACTGGGCGATCAAAAAGAGCTTGGGATTACCTGCGCACTAATCCCCACCGATATTGAAGGCGTTGAGGTCGGTCGTCGCCATTTCCCGCTGAATATCCCTTTTATGAATGGCCCTACAACCGCTAACCAACTATTTGTTCCTATCGATTACATTATCGGCGGCCAAGCCATGGCTGGCCAAGGTTGGCGAATGCTGGTCGAGTGCCTATCGGTCGGTCGCGGCATCACCCTGCCCTCAAGTGCAACTGGCAGTATTAAAAATGCAGCTTTAGCGACTGGCGCCTATGCCCGTATACGTCGCCAATTTAAACTGCCCATTGGTAAGATGGAAGGGATTGAAGAGCCATTGGCTCGTCTCGCCGGTAACGCTTATATGATGGGCGCGGCATCGGATCTAACCGTGACTGCCATCGATTTAGGTGAAAAACCCTCGGTGGTATCAGCTATCGTTAAATACCATTTAACCCATCGAGGACAACGCGCCAGCATCGATGCCATGGATATCGTCGGCGGCAAGGGGATTTGCCTTGGGCCAAAAAACTTCCTCGCCCGAGCTTATCAAGGTGCACCGATTGCCATTACCGTTGAAGGTGCGAATATCCTCACCCGCAGTATGATTATCTATGGACAAGGGGCCATTCGTTGCCACCCCTATGTGCTCGCTGAAATGGAAGCAGCGCAGCATCCAGACTTTCATCAAGGCCTTCAACAGTTCGATAGCGCCTTATTCAGTCATTTAGGTTTTGCGGTGAGTAACTTTATTCGTAGTTTTTGGTTTGGCCTGAGTGGAAATACGCTGCTAAAAGCGCCCTATTCCGATCAAACAGCAATCTACTATAAACAACTGACTCGCTTTAGTAGCAACTTAGCCTTGCTCTCTGATGTGGCCATGGGCACCCTCGGCGGAAGTCTGAAACGAAAAGAACGTGTTTCTGCACGCTTAGGCGACATTCTTAGTCAGCTTTATCTTTGTTCAGCAACACTGAAGCGCTATGCTGACGATGGCCGAAAACAAGAAGATCTCCCCCTGCTACACTGGAGCATGCAAGAAGCTTTATTCCAGTTACAAACCGCTCTAGATGAACTCCTTCGCAACTTCCCAAACAAATGGGTAGGCAAATTCATGCGACTCGTGGTGTTCCCGCTAGGCAAGCCATTACATGCGCCTAGCGACCAGTTGGATCATCAACTAGCCCAGATGTTACAACAACCAAGTGAAACCCGAGAGCGACTTGGTCAAGGTCGTTTTGCCAGTCGAGTCGCTGGTAATGTTTATGGCGAATTAGAGCAAACCTTAGAAGACGTGCTCGCCTGTGAAGGCCTGCATGACAAAATTTGCAAGGCGATCGGTGAAAAGCGTCCGTTCACCCAGCTCGACAAACTTGCCCTTGAAGGCCTCACGCTAGAAGTCATCACTCAAGCTGAAGCCGAATTAATGCGGCGCACCGAGCAAGGCCGTTTAAACGCAATTAACGTCGATGATTTTGCGCATCAACAATTAGAGAACAGCACCCAGCCTGCACAAGACCAAAGGTCTAGATTAGGGTCGGTCGCTTAAATGGCAAACTCAAACCAAAGCGAGCCTAGCTCGCTTTTTTTATATCGATAAAATCAATCATTAAATTGAATTTACGCCGAGAATATCCTTTACTTAATCAAAAGTATAAGTTTGGATTGTAATGGAAGATGACTTCTTTGTTTTAGCTGACAGTGCTCCTGATGATATTATTCCACGGGCCCAATGGAAGCTATTGGTGGTAGATGATGAGCCCGAAGTTCATCACATTACCACGATGGCCTTGTCTCAGTTTATTTTCGATAATAAAACCCTTCACTTCTTACATGCCAACTCAGCAAAAGAAGCCAAAGAAGTTTTCAATGCTCATTCCGATATCGCTTTAGTTCTACTCGATGTGGTCATGGAAACCGACGATGCAGGCTTACGCTTAGTCCACTACATTCGCCAACAGTTAAACAATAAGAGCGTCCGTATTGTGTTACGAACCGGGCAGCCAGGGCAAGCGCCAGAAGATGAAGTGGTAGAAAACTATGACATCAATGACTATAAAGATAAAACCGAGTTAACCTCACAAAAGCTGCGCACCCTGATCCGCGCCAGCTTACGCTCATATCGAGATATATGCGCCTTAGAAAGACATAAGTTAGGCCTAGAAAAAGTCGTTAAGGCCTCCCGCGGCATATTTGAAAAACACGCGCTTTTCGCCTTTGTTGAAGGTGCTCTCGAACAATTATCCGCCATCCTAAATATTGAAGATAGCTGTATCTACCAAGTGGAACAGTTTGCTTATCAAGTACATTCAACCCAGCTACAACTCCTAGCTTATCAAGGCAAGCACCGCCCTCAAGTTGAGAACTTGTCAATTAATGATTTTTCGGATCCCCCACAACGACTCCTAAAACAAGCCATTGAAAGCAAACTCAACGTTTTTGAAGATCAAGCGTTGGTCATTTACTGTGAAAACTCAGCCAATAGCTTATTGTTCTTAATCACCCGTAATCAGGCCTTCAATGAGGATGAACAGCATTTCATTAACTTGCTAAGTGACAATATCATCGCAGCGTTAGAAAACATTCGACTCAATGAACTCATTAGCAGCAATCAAAAAGAAGTTCTTTATCGGCTCGGTGAGATTGTCGAAACACGCTCGAGGGAGTCAGGTAAGCATGTGCGTCGAGTCGCTCTATATACAGCTTTATTGGCCCAACAAATTGGCTTACCACCAGAGAAAGTCGATCAACTTAAATTGGCCTCGCCACTACACGATGTAGGAAAAGTCGCCATTCCCGATGCTATCTTACACAAACCTGGAAAGCTGAACTCAGAAGAATGGGAACAGATGAAGACTCATGCGCTTATTGGTAAGAAGATGCTCAGTGGCTCTAGTATTGAAATTATGCGACTAGCCGCAGAGATTGCTGGCGCCCATCATGAGTACTGGGATGGTAGTGGCTACCCAGAGGGTTTAAAAGGAGAACAAATACCTCTCTGTGGCCGTTTAACAGCATTGGCAGATGTATTTGATGCACTGGGAAGCGTTCGCTGTTACAAGCAGCGCTGGGAAGATGAAGAAATCATTGACTATCTACAACAACAAAGCGGGCGGCAATTTGAACCACGGCTAATCGGTGTATTACTCGATAATTTCGAAAAATTTCAAGCGATCCGCGACAAATATCAAGACTAGTGCTCAAGTTTTGTAAGCCTTGTTTCACGATCAAATAATTCGTTTAAACCAAGGCTAATAAATCAAGCTACAGGATTGATGGCGCTCATCGATGATTGTGATGACAGCACGATCCACAATCTGAGCATGCACTGAAATAACAGACACAAAAAAACCTCATCTAGATGAGGCTCTTGTTTAGTAGTGGCGGAGTGGACGGGACTCGAACCCGCGACCCCCGGCGTGACAGGCCGGTATTCTAACCAACTGAACTACCACTCCGCATATACTAAAAGTCACATGGTATTACTCATTCAATGCTGGCGGAGTGGACGGGACTCGAACCCGCGACCCCCGGCGTGACAGGCCGGTATTCTAACCAACTGAACTACCACTCCTACGCATTAAATTGTTTCGTCGTTGGCGGAGTGGACGGGACTCGAACCCGCGACCCCCGGCGTGACAGGCCGGTATTCTAACCAACTGAACTACCACTCCGCAACATCGAAACATGCACACAGAAACAGACTTGGCGGAGTGGACGGGACTCGAACCCGCGACCCCCGGCGTGACAGGCCGGTATTCTAACCAACTGAACTACCACTCCGCAGAACCATCTCGTCTGGTGCGGCGCAGATAATACGGTTATGGCTATGGTGAGTCAACAAAGAATTGTCTTATTTCTTTAAAAACCCACTTAAGCGCCGATGTTTTAGCCAATGCACTCAAAAATCACTCAGAAGGTATCTTTAAATCACTTGAGTCTTCCATTTTAGGCTCTACTTCAGGTGTTGCTGGCGGCGCATCTCGCGCTTGTTTTAAGGCTGCAGCAAATGCCTTACGTTTACGCCACCAAATTACCAGGAAGATGACCCCTGCGAAAAGTGCAAAACCTAATATGCCTAACAAGATAATCAACCACAAAGGCGTTGGTGGTTCAGGAATCACTACTTTTTCAACCACTGGCGGTGGCGGCGGTGGCGGCGGTGGCAAAATTACAAAATCTTCTTCCGGTAACTCAATCACCAGTTCCCGGTTTTGTAAAGTCGTTGCCAACAAAGTTCCACTGACTCGATAACGGCCCTGCGACGCAGGGGTCGGTAAATCGATGGTGAATTCGTGAGTATCGGCATAAGCCTGAAAGTCTTGCTGCCAACCAACGTTATTAAATACCTTTCCTGTAATCACCACAGTTTCTGGTCTCAGTTCATCGGCATCTATCACTAAGGCCATACGAGCCTGACGCTGCTCATCTTTAGGTGAAAGGACTCGAATCGCTACCGGGTTTGGATAAATCAACACTGATGTGGATTGGGCTCGAGTAAAAATTTGGTTTAAAGTACTGACGATCATTTGGTATTTGCCAGGCTGGGTATCTAAACTCACATAAGTCGTAAATACGCCATCATTGGCAACCTCATCATAGTTTTTACCATCATCGGCAAACTTACCCAAACTTTCCTGCCTAACCTGTAGGGTTTGATCATCCAATAGCTGTTCATGGCTTAAAGCCACATCAAGGATCGCATCTTTAAGCATCACTCCCAAATCGATCCGCTCTCCTTTATTCATTAAGCGAGAACGGATCCGTAAACGTTCACCGCGATAAAGCTGATGAGGAATGGGATCGGTCACCATCTCTACATCACTGAGAATACGAACTCGGTTACGGCCTTTATTTTCAGCTACAGCCTGCCATGGCCCACGCATTGGCTTTTCGATGGTGACAATGTCTAACTCATCGGTTTCTAACCAGCTCACATTGCTCGGTAATTGCCAAGCGTAAATTTTACTACCATCGGGCCGGACCAAGATCGCCGCAGGTGAGCCTGGTGAGCGATAAAGCAAAAAGGTCACCTTATCGATGCTTTCATCGAGCCGAAAACGATTATCGATTAACGGAATATCTCGATTCTCAAAAATCGTACTCGCCTGTAAGGGTAAAACTAGCCAAAGCAATAACCACAAAAATTTTTTTATCATTGAGATGAGTCGCGCCAGCGGCACTGACCTCCTTTCTTTTCGACTAAGTCTAATCGTTGTTGGTGACTCTGCAGCTCTTGTTCAGTCGCGAATACAACTTTTAAGGGCGTGCGCTCTGCGCTAATGGGCCTCACGCCCAAACCATCACCGCTCCCCTTTTGTTTCAAGTTCAGCTTATTTTGCCCACCGGTCATCTTTAAGAAGACATCGGCTAACAATTCCGCATCCAGTAAAGCGCCGTGATAAGTTCGTGACGAGCGATCGACCCCATAGTAATCACTCAAGGAATCCAAGTTCTTTCGTGATGGAAGTGGCTTATTGCCAGCTAACTGGATCTCACGTTTATTGTATTCTCCACGACGAGCCACCAACAATGAATCGGTGATAGTACAAATATCGGCACAATTTGGCAGCGCTTTAATCAAGCCTCGAGACATCATGGAAAACTCATGATCAAGGAAGCTTATATCGAAGTTTGCGTTGTGCGCCACCAACTCAGCACCGCGAATAAATTCAATAAAATCTGCAGCGATCTCGCGAAACAAAGGCTTATCGGCAACAAACTCATCAGTGATGCCGTGAACCTGAATCGCTTCAGGATCGATCAGCTGCTCAGGATTGATATAAACATGGAATGTATTTCCGGTAAATTTTCGGTCAATCACTTCCACACAACCAATTTCAATCACTCGATGGCCCTGATAAATAGGACCGCCACTATCATTCATCCCAGTGGTTTCTGTATCAAATATAACTAAGCGATGGTTCTTCGATTGGTTCACAACAGCTCCTATGCGACACTAAGCAGATATATATTCTAGTTTAACAAAGATATGGTAAAAGAAGTTCACTTGTTTACCGATGGCTCCTGCTTAGGTAATCCAGGCCCTGGCGGCTATGCCGCGCTATTGATTTATCAACAGCATCAAAAAGAATTAAGCCAAGGTTATCGGCTTACCACCAATAATCGCATGGAAATGCTCGCAGCCATTGTCGGTTTAGAAAGTCTACGGCAGAGTTGCAAGGTGATACTAACCACCGATAGCCAATATCTGCGCCAAGGCATTACACAATGGATCCATCATTGGAAAAAGCGCGGCTGGAAGACGGCAAGCCAACAAGCGGTCAAAAATGTCGACCTATGGCAACGCTTAGATAAAGTCAGCCAAATCCACCAGATAGAGTGGCGCTGGGTGAAAGGGCATGCAGGGCATATTGAAAATGAACGAGTCGACCAACTCGCGCGCAGTGCTGCCACTGCACAAACGCTACAAATAGATTGCGACTACGAACAATCACAGCCTATCCCCCCACCGACGAAGTCACCGGGATCCGTCGTTTAACTCGCCAAGCTTTTTTAATCGGTGTTAAGGGGGCCCGACGTTTTCGAGCGACAATGAAATAGACCGATGCTGTGGCACGAAAATAGCGTTTTCCCCAGCGCTCAAACCATTGCGGTGCAGGTCTGCTATTCACAAAAGAAGTATACCCAAAACGCTCATCATTAAGCACTTCAAAACCCAGTAAATTAAGCCAATCTTTTACCCTTGCTGGTGTAAACATACGGCACGACCAAGGGAGTCCTCGCCGCCTAAACGGAAAGTAACGCCTTAGCCCCAATAAGCTAAAAGGATTAAATCCACTAATAATCAGATAGCCATCGGCAGTTAAGACTCGCTCAACTTCACGTAATACTTGGTGGGGATCTTTCGAAAAATCGAGGCTGTGGGCCAACAAGCAAAGATCTAAACTGCTTTCTTGAAAAGGCAACTGTTCAGGCTCTGCCCTCAAACCAATTAAATGACCGCGTTTTGCCACATTCAGTTGATGGCGGATCATCGAAGCATGACAGTTAAGTTGCGCGCTCAGATTTCCTAATTTTAGTAGATGATAGCCAAATACCGCAGGTAAATATTGATCAAGCAAACTTTGCTGTTGATCCATCAACCAATCACCTAAGGGCAGTTCCTGCCAAAAGTCGGGGCTGTCAATTACGTCACGAATTTTCGCGGGCTTCATCAATTCCTCATACCAATCTACTGCAGTTAAGGCAATAATGCGTCATCGACTTTAACGACAGAGATAGCATAATGCAAATCATCCATATTCCAGCATTCAGCGATAATTATATTTGGTTAATCAAAGAACCCAATAGTGATGCCTGTACGGTTGTCGACCCAGGCGATGCGGAACCAGTACTGCAACGTTTAGCGGAAATAAATGGCCGCCTGAGTAACATCCTCATTACCCATCATCATCATGATCATATTGGCGGCGTCAATCAACTTCTCAAGCATTTCCCAGAAGCACAAGTATTTGCACCGAATAACGCCAAATATCAATTTGCTCACACCATCGTCACAGATGCCATGACAATCCACCCCACAGGCTTGTCGCAGTCATTCACGGTTGTTGAATTACCAGGCCATACTTTAGACCACGTAGCCTACCAATGTAATCAGCATATTTTTGTTGGAGACACTTTATTTTCAGCCGGTTGCGGTCGATTGTTTGAAGGCAGCGCCGAACAAATGCATCACTCACTAAATAAATTGAAAGCTTTGGATCCGCAAACCTTATTGTATGCCGCCCATGAATACACCCAAGCCAATTTGCAGTTTGCTTTAAAGGTTGAACCCGATAATAAGCGATTAATCACATACCAACAAGAAGTTAGTAAACAGCGACAAATGGGCTTACCAACCCTGCCCACAACGCTTGAACAACAACTAGCGATCAACCCTTTTCTACGCTGTGAGCAAACTAGCATTAGCAGCGCCGTAAGCTTAGCGCAGATGCAAGCACTCACCAATGAAGTGGCGGTATTTACCAGTTTAAGATCATGGAAAGATCGCTTCTGACTTGCTAATTCATCTAGACCTAAATACCATTGTCAGCTATTTGAAACGAACGGATCACTCATGAAAGCGCTCATCATTAGCCTTTTTTCTTTATTATTGGGCGCTTGCCAACTTATTACACCTAGTTCCGACAACGGTATAGCACAGCAACCAGGCGCTGATACTCGGTCCGAATCAACTTCGCAAGCGTCAGAAATTGATAGGCCTTCGAGTGAAAGCTTAATCGCACCACAAATCGCAGCAGCGGCTGAGCCAGTGGTACCGATAGTATATGATGATTTATGGCAACGAATTGAACAACAATTCGAGCTTCCACTACCACAAAAAAATAAGCGCCTACAAGCCCAGCTCAATTGGTTTTTAAAACACCCAGATTACATGGCTCGGGTATCCAAACGTGCAGCCCCTTACCTGTACTTCATTGTAGAAGAAATCGAACGCCGAGACATGCCGCTAGAATTAGCGCTATTACCCATTGTCGAGAGCGCATTTCAGCCCTTCGCATACTCGCATGGCCGCGCTTCTGGTATTTGGCAAATTATTCCCGGCACCGGGACTCGCTTTGGCCTTGAGCAAAATTGGTGGTATGACGGACGGCGAGATATTTATGCTTCAACCCGTGCCGCGCTTGATTATCTCGAGTATTTAAACAAGTTTTTTGATGGTGATTGGCTACATGCTTTAGCGGCATATAACTCCGGTGAAGGTCGAGTACAGCGGGCGATTAGAGCCAATAAAAAGAAAGGCAAACCAACCGACTTTTGGTCTTTAGACTTACCCAGAGAAACCCGTGCTTACGTTCCAAAATTATTAGCACTGAGTCAACTATTACAACATCGTATCGAGTATAAGATAGACGTGCCCGCCATCAGCAATAAACCCTACTTCAGCCAAGTCGATACCCACAGTCAAATTGATCTCGCACTCGCCGCCGAGTTAGCAGATATCAAACTGCAACAACTTCACCAACTCAATCCAGCATTTAATCGCTGGGCCACAGCACCTAATGGGCCACACTATTTATTAATACCAAAAAAGAAAGCGGCTAATTTTGAATTCGCGCTTGCCTCTTTAACCAAACAAGACCGCATGCAATGGGCTCGCTACAAGGTTAAATCTGGCGACAGTTTGAGTGTCATCGCTAAACGTTATAATACGACGAGCAAACAGATCAAAGAATTAAACAAACTCAGCAGCAATAAGATCAAAACGGGTCAGCACCTATTAGTCCCGGTATCATCACGTAAACAAAGCGCTTATACACTCAGTCAAACGCAACGCTTAGCCAGTAAACAAAAAACACCGCATGGCGATATCAAACTAAGCTATCGCGTAAAATCAGGTGACAGTTTTTGGAGTATTGCCAAAGCCCACCAAGTCAACCATCGTGACATCGCGAGCTGGAATGGTATGGCCCCTAGCGATATGCTAAAACCAGGTCAAAAACTGATAATTTGGCAAAAAACTAAACTAAGTGACCAACGGATCCAAACCATCACCTATCAAGTGCGAAACGGTGATTCCTTATCACGGATCGCCCAAAAATTTAAGGTCTCGGTATCAGACTTGCTCAAGTGGAATAAACTCAACAAAAATAATTATTTAAAGCCAGGGCAAAAACTAAAGTTATATATTAACGTAGCTGAAGTGAGTGCTTAGTAAAACTAAACTTTGCCCATAATGCGTTGTGATCAGAAGCATCGCTCACGATACTTTTACTCTGATCAAGCTTAAGCCCTCGGTAAAAGATATGATCTAAGGCCTGACCATAAAAGCGACTCCGCTGATCGGGCCTAAAAATTACTTCATTCAACTGATATTGATGCGCGAGTTGCTTCAGCAGGGTTAAACGTTCGGAACTCCAAGTATTAAAGTCTCCGGCTAAAATCATTGGCCCCTCATAGCTGGCTAACCAAATATTAAGTTGTTGTAATTGTTCACGGTAATCCTGTTCGCCCCAAGTAAAATTAATGCTATGGATATTCACTAACAGCAAATCTTTGCCCTGCCAATGATAATGCTGAATCAAAGCAGATTTCGGTACTCTTATCCATGGCTCAGCTCTCAGTACAACACAACTATCTAAGCTCGCTTGCTTGGCTAGGTTCATGACACCAAACCCATCGCCGAGCCACTCAAAGGCGATTGCCTGATAACGATACCACTGTTGCCGATCGGGCCAAACCCTCATTTGTTTACGGCTCGCTTCCTGTAATAAGATGAAATCCGCTTGCTGACTCAGCTGACTCAGCGTAACCAACCAGGAGTGCTGCTGCCCTTTATAACTATTCCAAACCAATAAAGAAAATGACGTTTTATTGGGAGGCCTTGGCGCAAATTCAGCGGAAGCAGCTGTATATTCTAAGCTTTGATTTTCACAGCCAGTCCATAAGGCTTGAGCTTCGATAGAGCAGAACAGCAAAATCACAGTAAAACACCGAATCACGGTAGCAAACCAGAAAGTCTTCAGTTTGTTCGGCGATTTGTGCAGCATAACTTCTTTGTTGAGTTCATCATTGGTGGTCATATAATGCCCTTGAATTCCATCAAACTTGTGGGCCTTTACGCTAAAAAGAAAGTCTAGCGATATCAGAAATATGCGACATACTTTAGCTATCATCTGCCAAGGAAGATCCGAATGCAATCAGCAAAACCGAAGATCTTAGTCCCAATATTTGCCGGAGGTGGGACTCGCTTACCCGCCCATATTGGCATTCTGGCGGCCCTAAAAGAACTGAATGTCCAGTTTTCGCATATTGTCGGAGTATCAGGCGGCAGTATCATCAGCGCCTTATTTGCCAGCGGCATGACAATTGAACAGATTAAGGCTATTGCACTAGACACCGATTTTGAACAATTTAAGGGATTCTCACTACTGAGCTTATTACGTAACGGTGGATTGTGCTCAGGAGACAAATTTGAAGCTTGGATAGATGATTTACTCGGCGGAGTCACCTTTGAGGAGCTCCCCGTGAAACTACACGTGGTAGCCACCGATGTTCGTTCCGGTTCACCGGTCGTGTTCGACGCGATTCAAACTCCCAAAGAAAAAGTATCTCGAGCGGTGCGATTTTCTATGTCGATCCCCCTTATCTTCTCTTTTAAGCCCTATCGAGAACACCTAATGGTCGATGGAAGTATCCTATCCGAAGACGCTTTACATCAAGACTGGGCAACAGACGGGACGCCAGTGATCTGTTTTCGCTTACGTGGAGACAATGACATCAAACCCCTGCAAACCAACGGTATATTTCCTCTAGCGGCTTATATTTCACTGCTTATTCGAACCTTCATGACCACCATTTCCCGCGAATATGTCAATGAGAAATTTTGGCATCGAACTATCGTAGTCAATACCGGAAATACCTCACCAGTAGACTTTCACCTTACCGATGAAGCCAAACTCAAGCTATTTGATAGTGGCTATCAAACTGCAATTCAAATCGTACCTACCAAGATTTGGCATCAACAATGCCCACTCCCCCAAACCCAACATAACCACGACTAGCTCAAACTTTCCAAAAAAAATACACTTTATTAACATTCACTTAACTTTGGCTGTAATCTAAAAGCTACACTAGAATACAAAGTTGTATCAACAAAAGAGAGCAGCATTATGTCACTCACCATCAAACATCGGTTAATATTCTTAGCCCTCGCGCCAGTGCTTATCTTGGCCACCAGCATGCTCGCGTTGACCATTTCTGAAACGCAAAAACTCAGCCTCGCTCAATCGGTTGCTACTAAACAAAGTATGCTGCAAATGAAAAAAGCTGAGCTCAAGTCCTATATGGATATGAGTTATTCTGCCATCGCCGAAATATACGAAAATGGAGGAACGCTCGAACAGGCTTTACCAATCCTGAAACGCCTTGAATATAGTAACAGTGGTTATATTTTCGGCTATACCAACCAAGGTGTTCGCGTGTTCATGGGCGGGGTGGATAAAGGGATCGGGGATAACTTTTGGGATCTGCAAGACAAACAAGGACAATACTTAATTCAAGGCCTGATTAAAGCATCAAAAAAAGGCGAGTTTTATACTTACTATTTTCCCAAACCGGGAAGTGATATCGCCCAGCCCAAACTAAGCTACGCCATTTATCTTGAGCGTTGGCAATTAATGCTTGGTACCGGTTTTTATACCGATGATGTTGATGCGGTTGTTTCCCAATTACAACAACAAGCAGAACAAAGCCTAAAATCTTCCATTACTTTTATAACAATTACTGCATTGATCTTATTAGGTCTAGCGCTACTGATTGGCTATCTTGTCAATAGGAGCATCATGACCCCACTACAAGACCTCAATCACTCCTTTAAAAAACTCGCCAGTGGCGATGCCGACTTAAGTGCTCGCCTGGAAACACACTACGTGCATGAGTTTGGTCAATTAGCAACCAACTTCAACGCTTTCATGTCTTTATTACATGAAATTATTAACATGGTTGGCAAAGTCGCCCGTGATGTCGCAGGAGAAACAACCTCTATGTCCAAGCGTGCAAATTCCGTTGACCAATTGTTAACAGAGCAGCGTGAAGAAACTGAACAAGTGGCCACTGCAATGACCGAAATGACCGCTTCTGCACACGATGTCTCAGACAATGCCACCCAGGCGGCAAGCTCAGCCCATCAAGCGGATGTTAACGCAGAGCAAGCAATGAACACGGTTGGTAGTGCGGTAGTAACGGTAAAAGACCTGGCAGAAGAAATTGCCCAAGCCAGTGAGGTCATCAGTAAACTCGAAGGTGATGTACAAAATATTTCTTCAGCCTTAAGCGTAATTCAAGCGATTGCCGAACAAACCAACCTACTCGCGCTCAATGCAGCGATTGAAGCCGCGCGAGCTGGCGAACAAGGCCGAGGGTTTGCCGTTGTTGCAGATGAAGTCCGCCAGCTTGCCAGTCGCACCCAACAAAGCACCGGCGAGATCCACACCATGATCGAACGTTTAAAAAATGGCTCTGATGCCGCGGTTACGGCCATGGATACGAGCCAACAACGTAGTACTGAAGCCGTCACTGGTGCCGATGCTGCCAATAATGCATTACTCTTGATTAAACAATCCATTCAACACATCATGGATATGAATGCATTGATCGCAACTGCCACCGATGAGCAAAGCCACGTAGGGCAAGAAATATCACAACGCATCGTACATATCGCCGATAAATCCAGCCAGTCGACAGCACTCGCTCAAGAAAACCGCAGTGGCAGCAGCAAATTAAAACAACGAGCGGAACAATTAGAAACCTTAGTAAACCGCTTCACCTTATAAAAACTACAAACCCATATGTTTAACCCTAAAGATTGAGGAACGAAGCTAAGCACAACAGAACTAAAGACTTTCCAAGGCCGATATATCGACCTTGGAAAACTCATCTCATAAATAGCCAAATAGAGCTATGAACTCCATTTGGCTATTCATGAGATGAAAATAAACACAAGTTATCGATCCCCCCAAGAAAACTCAGAGTCATGCCATCATCTAGCAACAGTTAATTATAAAACAAACAGTAAATATATCCGTTATTTATACTACAAAATCCTAACATAGCTGCCGATAAATCGATTATGCTGGCATTAATCCGTAATCTAAATAGCTCATCATTAAAACATCAAATTGAGAATCAGGAAGGATCCACGTATGTCTCTAACTATCCGCCAACGTTTATCGGTGTTAGCTCTAGCGCCGGTGTTACTCTTAGCTGCGAGTATGTTGCTACTCACTTATCACGAAACCCAGAAACTAAACCAATCTCAAAGCATTGAAACCGAGGCCAGCTTAATTGAGATGAAAAAGGAAGAGCTCAAAGCCTACCTCGATCTCAGCTACTCAGCAATCGTTCACATCTACGAACAGGGGGGGAGCTTGGAGCAAGCCGCGCCTATCCTAAGAAATATAAAATTTGGCAAAAACGGCTACTTATTTGCCTACGATTCAAAAGGCAAGCGCTGGGTACTCGGACAGAGTGATAAAGGACTCGGTGATAACTTTTGGAACTTGCAAGATAAAAAGGGCCAATACTTCATCCAAGGTCTAATAAAAGCTGCCAGACGTGGCGAGTTCTATACCTATTACTTTCCAAAGCCTGGTAGTGATGTTGCTCAACCGAAGCTTAGCTATGCCATCTACCTTGAGCGCTGGGATCTAACCATCGGAACTGGTTTTTATACGGATGATGTGGATACGCTCATCTCAAGCTTAAAAGAACACTCCGAACAAAGCCTACAATCATCGATGTTATTTATCAGCTTAATCGGCCTGGCCTTGCTGATCGTTGCCACAGTAATTGGGTATGTAATCAACCAAAGTATCATGGCACCTTTACAAGCCTTAAATCAGTCCTTCGCTAAGTTAGCCAGTGGTGACGCCGACCTAAGTGCTCGCCTAGAAACCGATTACGTCCACGAATTTGGTCAATTGGCAACGAACTTCAATTCCTTTATCGCGTTATTGCATGAGATTATCGGCATGGTTGGAAAGGTCGCGCATGATGTCGCCACAGAGACCGCCTCAATGTCTCAACGAGCCAGCTCAGTTGACCAACTACTGGTTGAACAGCGTGAAGAAACCGAACAAGTCGCTACCGCGATGACCGAAATGACAGCCTCAGCCCATGATGTCTCCGATAACGCAAACCAAGCGGCACACTCAGCTCAAGAAGTCGACAGCAATGCCGAACAGGCGATGAACACCGTTGGTAGTGCCGTCACCACCGTACAGTCACTCGCCGATGAAATCGCCCAAGCCAGTGAGGTGATTAGTAAACTCGAAGGTGATGTACAAAATATTTCTTCGGCCTTAAGCGTAATTCAAGGGATCGCCGAACAAACCAACTTACTCGCCTTAAATGCAGCGATTGAAGCCGCGCGAGCCGGTGAGCAAGGCCGAGGATTTGCGGTGGTTGCCGATGAAGTCCGCCAGCTTGCCAGCCGCACTCAACAAAGCACTGGCGAGATCCACACCATGATCGAACGTTTAAAAAATGGCTCCGATGCCGCAGTTTCTGCCATGGACAGTAGCCAACAACGCAGTACTGAAGCGGTGAGTGGTGCCAATGCTGCCAGCGATGCACTGCAATTAATTAAACAATCGATCCAGCACATCATGGATATGAATGCACTTATCGCAACCGCCACCGATCAACAGAGTCATGTCGGACACGAAATATCACAACGGGTCGTGCAAATTGCCGACCAATCCAGCGAGTCTGCTACTTTGGCCCAAGAAAATCGCAGCAGCGGTCTCAACCTGAAACAACGCGCCGAAGAACTCGAAGCACTCGTGAAACGCTTTACTTTATAAGCCACTCGCTTAAGGCAAGCCAATCGCGACATAAAAAAGCCACCTTACGGTGGCTATTTTATCAACGAGCGCTTTAACCTACGTTAACCCGTGCGTTGCGGAAGATCCGCATCCAAGGACTATCTTCACGCCAATCATCCGGGTGCCAGGAGTTGGCAACCGTCCGGAACACCCGCTCTGGGTGAGGCATCATAATCGTCACTCGACCATCGGCAGTAGACAGCCCGGTAATACCTAAAGGCGAACCATTCGGGTTGGCTGGGTATTGCATGGTCGCATCACCATAGTTGTCCACATAACGCAGTGCAACCGTACCACTTTGCGCCAGTGCGTCGAGGTGAGCTTGGTCACGCACTTCCATCCGCCCTTCACCATGCGATACAGCGATGGGCATTTGTGAACCCGCCATCCCATTCAAAAAGATTGATGGCGATTGCTGAACTTCCACTAGACTAAAGCGAGCCTCAAAACGCTCTGATTCGTTGCGCACGAAACGTGGCCACAAATCAGCGCCTGGAATTAATTCACTTAGATTAGACAGCATTTGACAGCCGTTACAAACCCCCAAAGCGAAGGAATCATTGCGTTGGAAGAATTGACTAAATTGCTCACGAGCCCGCGAATTAAACAGGATGGACTTCGCCCAACCTTCACCCGCGCCCAAAACATCACCATAAGAAAAACCGCCACAGGCCACTAAACCTGCAAATTTATCTAAGCTGACGCGCCCTGCCAGTATGTCACTCATGTGCACATCCACCGCAGCGAAGCCCGCCCGGTCAAAGGCGGCGGCCATTTCGTGATGCGAGTTCACTCCTTGCTCACGCAAGATAGCCATTTCTGGTTTTAAACCTTTAAGGATATAAGGCGCAGCAACGTCTTCATGGATGTCGAAGCTTAAGCCCACATTTAAACCAGGGTCGGCAGCATCTAGCTTGGCATCAAATTCTTGCTTGGCACACTCAGGGTTGTCACGTAAGGCTTGCATCTGATGGGTGGTTTCCGCCCAAATGCTCCGATAATGAGTGCGAGTATTGGCAAGCACCACTTCCCCATTGCGAGTAAAGCGGATCGCATCATCGCTATTGAGTGAGCCAATCACATGACTACAGCTGGCTAAACCATGACCAGCCAAGATATTAAGTACCGCTTCTTTGTGTTCAGTTTTCACCTGAATCAAAGCGCCTAACTCTTCACTAAATAATACATCAACCACTTCACCTGCTAACAAATCAAGCGCGATATCCACGCCACAGTGACCAGCAAAAGCCATCTCTGCAACCGTGGTAAACAAGCCACCATCACTCCGGTCATGATAGGCTAGCAATTTCTGTTCTGCGGTTAATACCTGAATCGCATTAAAGAAACCTTTTAATAACTCTGGCGAATCCACATCAGGAACTTGATTACCCAGCTGCTTATAAACCTGAGCCAAACAGGATGCGCCCATGCGGTTTTTACCCTGACCTAAATCAATCAAGATCAAGTCGCTATCGCCTTGGTCATTACGCAACTGCGGCGTGACCGTTAAACGAATATCGTCAACTTTAGCAAAAGCACTAATAATCAGTGAAAGTGGTGCCGTAACCGACTTCTCTTGGCCATCTTCTTGCCAAGCAGTCTTCATCGACATCGAGTCTTTGCCCACCGGAATAGTAAGCCCTAGCGCTGGACATAACTCTTCGCCCACCGCTTTGACTGCTGCATAAAGTCCCGCGTCTTCGCCGGGGTGGCCAGCAGCCGACATCCAGTTAGCCGATAACTTGATATGATTCAGTGAACCAATGTTTGTAGCTGCAATATTGGTTAAGGCTTCGGCGACCGCTAAACGCGCCGAGGCGGCATGATCAATCAAGGCCGCAGGGGTACGCTCGCCCACAGACATCGCTTCACCATGATAGCTATCGTAACTGGCGGCCGTTACGGCGCAGTTGGCAACCGGCACCTGCCAAGGGCCAACCATTTGATCTCGCGCCACCAGTCCAGTTACACTGCGATCACCAATGGTAATCAGAAAGGTTTTCTCAGCAATCGTTGGCAAACGCAATAAGCGTTCAGCCGCTTCACCTAGCTCAATTTTTGCGGTATCAAAAGCGGGACCGTTAAAGCGAGCGCTTTGCACATCGCGATGCATCTTCGGCGCTTTACCCAGTAAAACTTCCAAGGGCATACGGATCGGATCATTAGCAAAGTGCGAATCATGCAAAACAAGGTCACGCTCTTCGGTCGCCACGCCAATCACTGCGTAAAGTGCCCGCTCACGCTTACAAATCGCGTCAAATACCTCGAGGTGTTCCGGAGCAACCGCTAACATATAGCGCTCTTGTGATTCGTTACACCATATCTCTAAAGGTGACATGCCAGGCTCATCATTCGGAACCGCGCGCAGATCAAACACACCGCCACGGCCACCGTCATCGACCAGCTCAGGACAAGCATTGGATAGGCCACCAGCACCAATATCGTGAATGAAGGCAATGGGATTATCGTCCCCCATTTGCCAACAACGATCGATCACTTCCTGACAACGGCGTTCCATTTCTGGATTTTCTCGTTGCACCGAAGCAAAATCGAGATCTTCGCTGGATTGGCCAGAGGCCATCGAAGAGGCTGCACCGCCGCCAAGTCCAATATTCATAGCTGGGCCACCCAGCACGATGATTTTGGCTCCGACTGGAATTTCGCCTTTTTCTACGTGATCTTCGCGAATATTCCCCAAACCACCAGCCAACATAATGGGCTTGTGATAACCGCGAACTTCTTGGCCGTTAAAACTTTCCACTTGTTCTTCGTAAGTACGGAAGTAACCTAAAATATTCGGTCGACCGAACTCATTGTTAAAGGCCGCGCCACCTAATGGCCCTTCAATCATAATTTCTAAGGCGTCAACGATGCGGCTTGGCTTACCAAAATCACTTTCCCAGGCTTGTTCAAAACCAGGAATACGCAGATTACTGACGGTAAAACCAACCATACCAGATTTAGGTTTTGACCCTCTGCCAGTTGCCCCTTCATCACGAATTTCACCACCAGAACCGGTTGCGGCACCAGGATAGGGAGAAATCGCCGTGGGATGGTTATGAGTTTCAACCTTCATCAAAATATGGATTGCTTCTTGATGGTAGTTATATTGTTTAGTTTCACTATTCGGGAAAAAACGCCCAGCCACCGAACCAGTCATTACCGCGGCGTTATCTTTGTAGGCAGATAACACATAATCACTATTCAACTCATAGGTATTTTTGATCATTTTGAACAAAGACTTAGGCTGTTTCACCCCGTCAATCGTCCAATCTGCATTAAAGATCTTATGGCGACAGTGTTCCGAGTTTGCTTGCGCAAACATCATCAACTCGACGTCATTCGGATTACGCTTCATCTTCTCGAAATTTTCCACTAAGTAGTCAATCTCGTCATCCGCAAGCGCCAAGCCCAAGGCTTGGTTGGCTTGCTCTAAAGCAGCCTTACCGCCACCAAGAATATCGACCGATGCAAAAGGCGCTGGGCTAGCATGTTCAAATAAAGCCGCCACCGACTCCATTTCAGCAAATACAACTTCCATCATGCGATCATGAATTAAAGCCTTCACTTGGCTCAACTGAGCTTCGTTTAAAGTCTCAGTTGACTCAATATAATAAGCTATCCCGCGTTCTAAACGTTGCACATTGCTTAAACCACAATTGTGCGCAATATCGCTCGCTTTTGAGGACCAAGGAGAAATAGTGCCTGGGCGAGGAGTGACTAATAGTAATTGCCCTGCAGGTTGATGTTCCGCAATAGTCGGACCATAGGTCAACAGCTTATCCAATATTTGCTGCTCGACATCGCTTAAATCATTAGCAATATCAGCAAAATGCATAAACTCAGCATAAATAGAACTAATGTTCAGATCTTGCTCTGCGCAACGTTTTAGCAATTGCGCAACTCGAAACTCAGACAGTGCAGGTGCACCACGTAGTACCAACATATTAATGTGCTCGCTTTTCCAGATGGAGGTGGGAGGGGGAAATTGCGCGTATTATAGATAAAAACCGCCACAATGGTAAACAAAACGTTAGCTTAACGAGGAAAAGCAAGCTTAATGCTAGACAGCTAGCCAGATATCCATAAAATCAAAGCTAATTATAGAAATAGGAAGCACATTAGATGATGAAACAGCAGCGCTCAGCAATCTTATTAGCGTTGCTTGCCTTATTGTTTTTACAAGGCTGTGACCCAAAACCCTTTAGTTCTGAGCTGGAGCAGATCCGTCAACGTGGTAAACTGCGAGTCGGCACCTTATATAATCAGCAGGTATTTTATTACGACCAGCATGAACAACCTGCTGGTATGGAATATGAGCTGCTGGAAGGTTTTGCTACCTACTTAGGTGTCGAGTTACAGATGGTGCCACTCTATAATCAAACCGAACTGTATCGTGGATTACAGCATCAACAGGTCGACTTACTGGGCGCTGCGCTTTCCCCAACACCGGCACTCGCCGAAAACTTTCGCTTCTCACCAGAAATTTACCAAGTAGATGCCAAGGTGGTTTATAAAAAGAACACCTTTAGACCACGAGATATTAGCCAGGTGGATGCGCCCATATGGATCACCGCGGGAAGTTACCATCAACCCTTGTTAAACGCTTATAAAAAGGACAATCCCGAACTAGAAATTGAAGTCACTGATCGTCTGGATAGCAGCGAATTACTAAAAAGCATCGTCGATGAAGAGATCCGTTTTGCCTTGGTCGACAATACGACCCTCTCCCTACATCAACGCTTTTATCCGGATTTAGCCGAAGCCTTTACCCTTCATCAGGGCGCTCCCGTGGTATGGATGGTGAAACGCTTCAGTGATGACAGCCTCTATAGCGCGTTAATCGAATACATCGGTCAAAAGCACGCAAACGGCGATATTACTCAACTCTATGAACGCTATTTAGGCCATATTCAGCGATTTGACTATGTCGATACCCGAGCCTTTTTACGAGCAACAGCATCTCGCCTACCTAAATATAATAATTGGTTTAAACAATATGCGGGACAGCTAGATTGGCGTTTGTTAGCCTCTGTCTCCTATCAAGAGTCTCATTGGCGACCTCAGGCTAAATCATTTACCGGCGTGCGTGGTATGATGATGCTCACCCTCCCCACAGCAAAATCGGTGGGTGTGACCAATCGACTCGACCCCGAACAAAGTATTCGCGGAGGTGCGCAATACTTAGAAAAGCTGATTGAAAAAGTTCCCGATAGTGTTCATAACGAAGATCGGATCTGGTTTGCTTTAGTGGCCTATAATATTGGTTTTGGTCATATGCTGGATGCCCGCAGAATCACTCGCATCCAAGGGGGCGACCCAAATGCGTGGGTAGATGTCAAAGAAAGTCTACCCTTGTTAATGCGCAAGAAGTGGTACCAACAAACCCGCTACGGCTATGCACGAGGACAAGAAGCCTATAACTACGTGAATAATATTCGGCAATATTACCAAAGCTTGTTATGGCTAGAAGCGCAGAAAAAAGAAGAACAGCGCCAACAGCAATTAATACAAAATATGCAGCCCCCCTTAGACGATAACTTCGAAGATGAGCATAATATTCCGAACAAAATAGAGGTAAGCACCAAAGATTAGAGAATCATCTTGACGAAATGTCATAATTTTGTCATGTTTTACACTTAATCTTGCTTAAGATTAAAATGTAAAAGCGTCCTAGAGAGGATAGTATGATAAGAAGAAAACGTGTTACCCTTCATTCGCCACGTCGCCGTATTCAATTGGCTCGTCAGCATCGTAAGGTTTTATTAAGACAACGCTCTTATGCCTTGTCAGAGATGGAGTTCGTCAGTTACGCTGAATAACTCACTTTAACTGTTGTTTTTTTCGCAACTTATGTTGTTCACGACGACCGCGAAAAAAACGACTAAGTTTCTCACTACAACACTCCGCTAATATCCCTCTTTCAATCTCAACACGATGATTTAACTGTTCTGTGTCGACAATATTAAACACACTACCAGCAGCCCCCGTTTTTAAATCCTGAGCACCAAATACCAGGCGTTTTATTCGGGCATGAACCATTGCACCAGCACACATCGTACAAGGCTCGAGAGTGACGTACAGGGTTGTATCAAGCAGCCGGTAATTCCCAATTTTTTTTCCCGCTTCACGTAGCGCCAATATTTCAGCGTGAGCCGTGGCATCATTCAGAGTAATGGTTTGATTCCAACCCTCTCCAACCACTTTCCCTTGATGCACGACCACAGCCCCCACTGGCACTTCACCTTGTTGTTCAGCTCTATCGGCTAAAGCCAAGGCATGCTTCATCCAGTCTATATCTGTCGTATCCAAAGGCTTTCTCAGCTTCAACAAAATCGGGTCGCTATTGTAAACCTGAACCACTATAAGTTGAAAGACACTCTGCCCTTTGTTTTTATAACAGGAGATTAATATCAATTTGATGAATAATATGATCAACTTATTGCACAGAATAAATCGGCCAGCCACGAGGTATAAAGTGCTGTCATTGGTCGCTCTAATTACAAGGCGTATAACGCTACTACGGCGATTTAGGCCCGTAAAAATGAACAGATAATTCGTCATACCGAAAGCCATTAAAGCTCAACGAACAGCGCATCCTCATGCCAACTAGGCACACTTACTCTATAACTTGATTTTTTGGCAATAAAAAAGCCGACCAAGGTCGGCTTTTTTCGTTCAGTAAACCCGCTTATTCAGCAGGGGTTTCCACGGCGGCTTCAGCTGGTGCTGCAGCTTCTTTAATGCTCAAGCGAACGCGACCCTGGCGGTCTACTTCCAACACCTTAACTTTAACGATATCGCCAACAGTCAAGTGGTCAGAAACGTTAGCAACTCGCTCTTGAGAAATTTGCGAGATGTGAACTAAACCATCTTTACCAGGAAGAATTTCAACGAATGCACCGAAGTCTGCAAGACGAACCACTTTACCTTCGTAGAATTGACCCGCTTCAACTTCTGCGGTGAGCTGCTGAATACGCTTAATCGCTTCTTGCGCTTGCGCGTTGTCAGTTGCGGCAACTTTCACGGTACCGTCATCTTCAATTTCAATAGTGGTGCCGGTTTCATCGGTCAATGCACGAATAGTTGCGCCGCCTTTACCGATCACATCTTTGATCTTCTCTGGGCTGATCTTAATGGTGTGGATACGTGGTGCAAATTCGGAGATCTCTTCACGAGAAGTACCAATCGCTTGGTCCATCACACCCAAAATATGTAAACGCGCGCCTTGTGCTTGACGTAGGGCGATTTCCATAATTTCTTTGGTAATACCTTCAATTTTGATATCCATCTGCAATGCAGAGATACCTTCAGAAGAACCCGCTACTTTAAAGTCCATGTCGCCTAGGTGATCTTCATCACCTAAAATGTCAGAAAGCACAACAAAGTTATCACCTTCTTTCACCAGACCCATTGCGATACCCGCAACCGAAGCTTTAATTGGAACACCAGCATCCATCAATGCCAATGAGCTACCACAAACCGAAGCCATTGAGCTTGAACCGTTTGATTCAGTAATTTCTGAAACTACACGTACTGTATACGGAAACTCCTCAGAACTTGGCATTACCGCAGCAACACCACGTTTTGCCAGGCGACCATGACCAATTTCACGACGTTTAGGTGAGCCAATAAAGCCAGTTTCACCAACACAGTAAGGAGGGAAGTTGTAGTGCAACATAAAGCGAGAGGTTTGCAAGCCAGCCAATGAATCAATCATCTGAGCATCACGTTCGGTACCTAAAGTACAAGTCACTAAGGCCTGAGTTTCACCACGAGTAAAGACCGCACTACCGTGAGTCCGCGGTAATACACCAGTCATCACGTCCAGCGCGCGGATCATATCAGGTTCGCGACCATCGATACGAGGCTCGCCAGCAATAATGCGTGAACGCACTACATTTTTCTCTAATTTACCGAGTTCATCGCCAATATCTTGTGAGTCAAGTTCAACATCTTCGGCACTAATGGCTTCGATTACTTCTTTCTTGATTTCGCCAACTTTCGCATAACGCTCAGCTTTATCGGTAATTTGATAAGCGGCAGTTAATTTTGCTTCAGCAAGTACCGCGACTTTATCTTTAAGTTCAACGTTAACTGCCGGCGCTTGCCAATCCCATGCGGGTTTAGCTGCTTCTTCACATAGTTCTTTAATCGCAGTAATGACTGCATTCGATTGCTCATGACCGTAGACTACCGCGCCTAACATCACTTCTTCAGATAATAGCTCAGCTTCAGACTCAACCATCAATACTGCACTTTCAGTACCCGCAACAACTAAATCTAGTTTGCTTTCTGGTAGTTCTTCGGTGGTTGGGTTAAGAATGTAATTACCATCAATGTAACCCACTCGAGCCGCGCCAATCGGGCCATTGAATGGAATACCAGAAAGGCTTAACGCTGCAGAAGTACCAATCAAAGCCACAATATCAGGCTGCACTTGTGGGTTGACAGACACCACAGTCGCAACAACTTGAACTTCGTTGACGAAGCCTTCAGGGAACAGTGGACGGATTGGACGGTCAATCAAACGTGCGATTAAGGTTTCATCTTCTGAAGGGCGACCTTCGCGTTTGAAGAAACCGCCAGGAATTTTACCTGCTGCGTAAGTACGTTCTTGGTAGTTCACAGTCAACGGGAAGAAATCTTGGCCAGGCGTAGCGGTTTTCTTACCCACTACCGATACAAATACTGTTGTATCATCCATAGTTACCATTACAGCAGCGGTTGCTTGGCGAGCGATTGCGCCAGTTTCGATGGTGACTGTATTCTCACCGTATTTAAACGTTTTTACGATAGGATTCACGTGAATTTCCTTTAATTTATGTGCTCTTTTAATTCGCGCTAAAGTATAAAACAATGCTATGCCAAAAGATAACTTTATCCTTACTAAAACCGTCGTTATCGGGCTGGTTTTATGAATTTTATTAAGCGAACGAAAAAGGGAGCCATTAGGCTCCCTTTAGATATTCTGTTTTGCTAAGGTCTATGATTAGCGACGTAGACCTAATTTAGCGATCAATTCAACATAGCTCGCTTGATTTTTACGCTTCAAATAGTCAAGCAATTTACGACGTTGGCTAACCATACGTAGTAGACCACGACGACTGTGGTGATCGTGAATGTGCTTCTTGAAGTGACCTTGCAAATGGTTGATTTGTGCAGTTAACAAAGCAACTTGAACTTCAGAAGAACCAGTGTCTCCTGCTTCACGCGCGTATTCTGCAACGATTGCTGCTTTTTCTGTGCTACTTAGTGACATACTAACTCCTAAAAATTTAAATTTACTCATCGCCAATCACTAACTCAGCGATGAAGGACGCGCATTATATAGCGCTAAATTCGTAGTTGCAAGCGAAACACTTAACTATCGACGCTCTGAATTAAGCGCTTCGGTGCAACCAAACCATCATCATTCAGCTGGCCTATTCCCACAAAACGAGCAGGCTCACCAATGGTGATTCTAAATACATCATTCAGCGGCGCACCGGCAACTTGTAGTGCTTGTCCCTGCATTAAGTAGCCGCCTAAGTCTTCAGGAATGTTTACCTCAGCTAAATGCGCAACCGCCGAATCCATCGGCAACAATAGCGGGTCTAACAACTCTTTAGGTGCAATCTCGCTTTGATTCGCTTGCTCTAACAGCGCATCAAGCTGCTCGGGAGTCACCATCCGCTCACTTGGGTAATCAGCCACCTGTGAGCGATGTAATTTCACCACATGCGCACCACAGCCAAGCATCTCACCTAAATCATCAATAATGGTGCGAATATAGGTACCTTTACTGCAATGAACATCCAGTGTCAGCATATCGCCATCAAGAGAAATAAAGTTATTCTCGTAAACGGTAATCGGTCGAGCCTCGCGCTCAATCGTGATGCCTTCACGAGCATAGCTATATAAAGGACGACCATTATGTTTTAGTGCCGAAAACATCGATGGAACTTGATTGACTGGCCCACGAAATGAATCTAAAGTCTGCTCAATTTGAGTTTTAGTCACCTGAACCGGGCGCGTGTCGACCACTTCACCATCCGAGTCTGAAGTATTGGTTCGAACACCTAACTGAGCCGTCACCTGATAACGCTTATCCGAATCGAGTAAAAACTGAGAAAATTTAGTCGCTTCACCTAAGCAAATCGGTAACATACCGGTAGCCAGTGGATCAAGTGCGCCAGTGTGTCCAGCCTTCTGGGCGAAATAAATACGCTTCACTCGCTGAAGGATACCGTTTGAGGACACCCCCGTCGGTTTGTTTAGCAGTAAGATGCCGTCAATCGCACGGCCCTTTTTTCTGCGCCCTTGCACCATTACTCGTCCTCTTTCGCTTGCTCATCTGATTGTTCTTGTTCAAGAGTACGACCCGATGCAGCGGCTTTCTGCTGATCATTTTTCACTGCGCTACTCGCCAACTCAGTCATCCTCAAACCTTCACGTAAAGAACCATCATATTGGAAACGTAGTTCCGGCACTGCACGTAGACGCATTGCTTTGGCTAACAAGTGGCGAACATAGGGTTGATGTTCACTTAACGCTTCCAAGCTAGCTTTAACCGCTTCTTCGCTGTCATCTAAGAAAGTGACAAACACTTTGGCATAGGATAAATCACGGGTCACATCAACGGCAGACACCGTGACCAGACTTAAACGGGAATCACGTACTTCGCGTTGTAATATCACCGCGACTTCTTTCTGAATTTGTTGGGCCACCCGGTCTGGACGGCTAAATTCTCTAGGCATCATTATTCTCCTGATACCACTCCCATAGGGAGCGTAGAAACAACAATGGGGGCGCAAGCCCCCATTTAAGAGATATCGTTAAACCTTACACCTAAAGTGTACGTTGAACTTCAACAATCTCAAATACTTCAATTTGGTCGCCAGCACGAACATCATTATAGTTCTTCACGCCGATACCACATTCCATACCGTTACGAACTTCGTTCACATCATCTTTAAAGCGACGTAATGATTCAAGCTCGCCTTCATAGATAACAATATTATCACGTAATACACGAATAGGATTTGAGCGCTTCACGCTACCTTCCAGAACCATACAACCAGCAATCGCACCCAGTTTTGGTGACTTAAATACGTCACGAACTTCAGCTAAGCCCATAATTTGTTGTTTGAATTCTGGCGCTAATAGGCCGGTCATTGCGCTCTTCACTTCATCGATCAGATCGTAAATTACACTGTAGTAATGTAAGTCAACATTTTCTGATTCGATAATACGGCGAGCGGTCGCATCGGCACGAACGTTAAAGCCAAGCACAATCGCATTTGAAGCGGCAGCTAAAGTCGCATCAGTTTCGGTAATACCACCAACACCACGGCCAATGATACTAACTTTGACTTCATCAGTAGACAATTTTTGCAATGAATCCGAAATCGCTTCTAGTGAACCTTGTACATCAGACTTCAAGACAATATTTAATTCTTGAACTTCACCTTCTTCCATGTTGGCAAACATGTTTTCTAGTTTAGATTTTTGCTGACGCGCTAGTTTCACATCACGGAATTTACCTTGGCGATACAAGGCAACTTCACGCGCTTTTTTCTCATCACGAACAACCGTTGCTTCATCACCCGCTTGCGGAACACCAGAGAGACCAAGAATCTCTACAGGAATAGACGGTCCGGCACCTTCGATGTCTTTACCATTTTCATCTTTCATGGCGCGAATACGTCCGTACTCTAAACCACAAAGTATAATGTCACCACGTTTCAATTGGCCATGTTGAACCAAGATTGAAGCTATCGGGCCGCGGCCTTTATCAAGACGAGATTCGATGACCACACCCGATGCAGCACCGACATGACTCGCTGTAAGCTCTAATACATCAGACTGCAATACAATGGCTTCTAAAAGCTCATCGATCCCTTCACCACTTTTCGCCGAGACGTGAACAAACTGAACATCACCGCCCCAGTCTTCTGGGATAACTTCGTGTTGAGAAAGCTCATTTTTGACCCGATCCGGATCAGCGCCTTCTTTATCCATCTTGTTCACAGCAACCACTAACGGAACGCCAGCTGCGCGAGCGTGCTGGACGGCCTCTACAGTCTGTGGCATCACACCGTCATCAGCAGCAACGACTAATACCACGATATCAGTCGACTTAGCACCACGAGCACGCATAGAGGTAAACGCCGCGTGTCCCGGAGTATCTAAGAAGGTGATCATGTTACCATTAGTTTCTACATGGTAAGCACCAATGTGCTGGGTGATACCGCCAGCTTCACCATCGGCAACTTTAGCGCGACGAATATAGTCAAGTAAGGATGTTTTACCGTGGTCAACGTGGCCCATGATGGTCACAACTGGCGCACGGGTTGTTTTCTCACCCGTCGATTCAGCTTCTTGCATCACTTGTTCTTCAAGCGCGTTTTCTTTAACCAGCACCACTTTATGACCAAGCTCTTCAGCAACCAAAGTTGCAGTTTCTTGATCGATGACTTGGTTAATGGTTGCCATTGCACCCATCTTCATCATCGCTTTAATGACTTCGGTCGCTTTTACCGCCATTTTAGAGGCTAGCTCGCCGACAGAAATGGTTTCACCAATGCGCACTTCACGTTCTACTGGTTGAGCTGGTTTGTTAAAACCATGCTGCATTGCTGTAGGCGTAGCCACTTGACGTTTGTTTCCTTTGCGGCCACCACGACGAGAGTTGTTATCGTCGTTTTGCTTCGCTTTACGCTTCTTACGACGAGGAGCTTCGGCTTTTTGCTCTTGCTCATCTTCAGCAGCACGCGCATAAGTAGACGTTGTTACATGGTAATCAGCTGACTCTTCTCGCTTCTTACGTAGTTTTTCTTCTTCAGCCCAGCGCGCAGCGTTTTCAATCGCTAGCTTTTTAGCTTCTTCTGCTTTTTTCTCAGCTTCAGCTTCAGCTTTAGCCACTGCAGCTTCTTCTTGCTTGCGTAAAATATCAGCCGCTTCTTTCTCTGCAGCTAATTGCTCTGGTGATTTTGCTGCATCGGCCTGTTGCTTCTCAGCTTCCTTCGCTTTAGCGGCTTTCGCTGCAGCGGCAGCTTTTTCTTCGCGTTTCACTTTTTCTTCAGCTTCGCGCTTAGCATTTTCTTCAGCCGCTTTCTTAGCCGCTTCAGCTGCAACTAAACGTGCTTGTTCTTCCGCTTCAAGACGCGCTTTTTCTTCGGCTTCTTGTTTCGCTTGCTCTTCTACGGTGCTACGTTTGACATAAGTGCGTTTTTTACGCACTTCAACTTGCACTGCGCGCTTACCGCCGCTACCCGCGACACTCAAGGTGCTCTTGGTGGTGCGTTTAAGTGTCATACGGCTTGGAGAGCTCTCTTCGCCGTGCTGTTGTTTTAGATGCTCAAGAAGCTTAGCTTTCTCTTCTTGAGTCACCGAGTCCGTTAAAGATTTCTGAATGCCTGCATCTGCAAATTGCTGAATTAGCTTATCTTCGTTTGTTCCCACGTCGGTCGCGAGTTGTTTAATTGAAACTTCTGTCATCGGGCTATTATCCTCCGTCGACCTTATTCTTCGTCGCCAAACCAGCAAATCTGTCTGGCAGCCATAATTAGTTCGCCGGCTTTTTCGTCCGACAATTCTTCAATATCTTCTAGCTCATCAATCCCTTGTTCTGCGAGATCTTCAAGGGTCACAATCCCCTTACTTGCCATAACAAATGCCAAGTGGCGCTCCATTCCCTCGAGAGCGAGTAATTCTTCGCTAGGCTCAGCATTATCCAAAGACTCTTCTTTCGCTAAAGCTTCGGTCACCAATGCCGCCTTGGCTCGTTCACGCAAGGCATTAACTGTGTCTTCATCAAGACCATCAATACTTAACAGCTCATTCACTGGTACGTAAGCGATCTCTTCTAAAGTGGTAAAACCTTCATCAGCCAGTACCGTTGAAAACTCTTCATCAATATCAAGGTATTGAATAAAAGTATCGATGGCTTTTTGTGCTTCCGCTTGATGCTTGTTATTTGCCTCTTCAACTGTCATTACGTTCAGTTCCCAGCCAGTAAGCTGTGAAGCCAAACGAACATTCTGACCGTTGCGGCCAATTGCTTGAGCTAGATTATCTTGTTCAACGGCGATATCCATAGAATGGCTATCTTCGTCGACAATGATAGAAGCAACTTCCGCTGGAGCCATTGCGTTAATCGCAAACTGTGCGGCGTTGTCATCCCATAATACAATATCAACACGCTCATTATCCAACTCACCCGAGACGGCTTGAACACGTGCACCACGCATACCAACACAAGCACCCACAGGGTCAATGCGTCGGTCATTACTCTTCACCGCAATTTTTGCACGAGAACCAGGATCACGAGCAGCCGCGACGAGATCGATCATCTCTTCAGCGATTTCTGGAACTTCAATGCGGAATAACTCAATCAACATTTCCGGACGAGTACGGCTCATAAATAACTGAGCACCGCGAGCTTCCGGCTTCACTTCGTATAGCAAACCGCGTACTCGGTCACCGGGGCGAAACGCTTCACGCGGTAGCGATTCTTCGCGATGGATAACCGCTTCTGCATTGTTGCCTAAATCAACAATGATATTTTCGCGGCTTACTTTTTTAACAATACCGGTTACTAATTCATTCACTTGATCAAAGTACTGTTCGACCACTTGAGCACGTTCTGCTTCACGTACTTTTTGAACAATAACTTGCTTAGCTGTTTGCGTGGTAATCCGGTCAAATACAACCGACTCAATTTGTTCCTCAACGTAATCACCAAGTTCGATGCTAGGCTCTTCATATTGAGCCGCATCTAGGGTGATTTCACGATATGGATTTTCAATGGCTTCTTGATTTTCTACCACTCGCCAGCGACGGAACGTTTCAAAACTACCGTCTTTTCGGTCAATATCGACACGAACTTCGATATCACCTTCGTATTTTTTCTTGGTTGCTGTAGCTAAAGCCACTTCCATAGCTTCAAAAATCTTCTCGCGCGGCAATGCTTTTTCATTCGATACCGCGTCAACAACCAACAAGACTTCTTTGTTCATTCCTCACCCTCTTCAATCAAATTGGGGAACTAGATGCGCTTTTTGCACGTTGCCTAGCGCTATCCGATGTTGTTCTGATGCAACTGCGAGCACGACGGTGTCGTCTTCAACAGCAATGATTTCGCCCTGCCATTTTCGACGGTTACTCACTGGCATACGTAATTGAATAAATACAATTTCGCCAATAAAACGTTGATAATGCTCTGCTTTAAACAGAGGACGCTCTAAACCAGGAGATGACACCTCAAGGTTATATTCTGTACTAATTGGATCTTCTACATCCAATATGGCGCTAGCTTGTCGACTAACATCCGCGCAATTGTCTACATTAATCCCATCTTCATGATCGATGAAAAGACGAACAATAGAATGCTTGCCAGCACTTACGTATTCGATGCCTAACAACTCAAACCCTAGCGCTTCAACCGCTGGTGTAAGCATGTCAGTGAGTCTTTGTTCTACAGTTGCCAAGGTTTCCCTCCAGAAACAAAAAAAGGGCGTAATAGCCCAGTTCTAGCACCTAAGGTGCGGCGAAAAAATAACAAAAAGCCCCGATGAAGCGGGGCTTTTAAATTTCTGAGCCTTTAAAAACTATTCACACCAGGTGTTGAATAGTTGGTTGCGGGAGCCGGATTTGAACCGACGACCTTCGGGTTATGAGCCCGACGAGCTACCAGACTGCTCCATCCCGCGTCCGAATTGCCGAAGATTATACCAATCACTCGTCAAGGATGCAAAAATAACTATTGGTGCCGAGAGCGGGACTTGAACCCGCACGTCCATAGGACACTACCCCCTCAAGGTAGCGTGTCTACCAATTCCACCACCTCGGCAGTTTAAACTAGTTTGGAACGTCACTACCTGGTGTAGCCGGCAATGCTGGTACATCACCTTCAGGTACTACTTGCTCAGCAACTGGCTGAGACAAATCGCTCCACTCATCAACTTGTTTACTTTGTTTGGCTGAAAGGTTGCCTAACGCCAAGCTGATAAGAATAAATAACATTGCACAAATAGCGGTTGAACGAGTTAGGAAGTTACCTGAACCAGAAGAACCAAATACTGTGTTAGATGCACCGGAACCAAAAGATGCACCCATATCAGCGCCTTTGCCTTGTTGGATCAATACGAGACCAATCAACGACAATGCCACTAACAAATAAACTACTAATAAAATTTCGTACATTCTCTTTCACCTAAGTGTGGGTCGGTCATTATTCCGACCGTCAATTAGTGAAACACAAGTCACCAAAGCGGGCGAGATATTAGCGAACCTATGCGTTTAATACAAGCAACAACTTAAAAAAAGTCACATTCTTCGTTCAACCGTTTAAATATCGTGCACTTCAAACAAATATTAAGCACATGCGGCGCGCACGGCTTCGGCAATATCATTGGCACATTGTTCAACCAGAGCTGAATCAGCCCCTTCGACCATCACTCTTAATAACGGCTCGGTTCCAGACTTGCGCAATAAAACTCGACCACTATCGGCCAATTGTTGTTCAGCTTTCGCCTGCGCTAATTTAACCAGTTCACTATTTAAGGGATCCGACTCGCCTTTAAAACGAACATTCACCAATAACTGAGGATAAAGAGTGAGCTCAGCCAACAAACCACGTAGGCTTTGCTTTTGAGCCAACATCGCCGCTAATACTTGTAAGGCGGCAACAATACCATCACCGGTGGTGGTATGTCCTAAACAAATAATATGTCCTGAGTTTTCTCCACCGAAAGACCAACCTTTCTCTGAGAGCTGCTCCATGACATAGCGGTCACCAACTTTGGCTCGACTAAACGGAATATCCATGCCCAAAAAGGCTTGCTCAAGCGCCAAATTACTCATCAGAGTCCCCACAACACCACCGCTTAGGCGCTGACCTAACTGGGCATCTTTGGCTAAAATATAAAGGATCTCATCACCATCAACTTCGACACCATATTGGTCAATCATCATGACGCGGTCACCATCACCATCGAGGGCAATTCCTAAATCTGCTTGATGCTCTAATACTTGCTCCGCCAATAAACGGGTATCGGTCGCACCACACTTGTCATTGATGTTTAATCCATTGGGTTGGTTACCAATAGCGACAACCTCGGCACCCAGTTCACTGAAGACCTTCGGCGCAATGTGGTAAGTCGCACCATGCGCACAGTCAACCACAATTTTTAAGCCCGCGAGACTAAATTTGTTAGGAAACGTACTCTTGCAAAATTCGATATAACGACCAGCTGCATCTTCAATACGTCTGGCCTTCCCCAAGCTGGCTGAATCGACACAAGTCATGGGATTGTCCAACTCTGCCTCAATCGCCAGTTCAACATCGTCAGGTAACTTGGTTCCACCCGCAGAGAAAAATTTAATGCCGTTATCGTAATAAGGATTATGTGAAGCGCTAATCACAATGCCAGCTTCGGCTCTAAAGGTGCGTGTTAGATAAGCCACCGCAGGAGTGGGCATAGGCCCCACAAAACTGGCTTGAACACCGGCTGCGGATAAACCTGCTTCTAGGGCCGATTCCAACATATAACCAGAAATCCGCGTGTCTTTGCCAATTAATACTTTTCGAGTACCAGTACTCGACAATACCTTCCCTGCAGCCCAACCCAATTTTAATGCAAATTCTGGGGTAATTGGGTAATCACCCACCTTACCGCGGACACCATCCGTGCCAAAATATTTTCTTGTCATTATTTACTCATCTGTACCATAGAAAAAACCTTTAAAGCGTCAGCCGTGGCTTGCACATCATGCACACGAAAGATCTGCGCCCCTTGTTCAGCAGCCAGCATAACGCCGGCAATACTCGCAGCCAACAACTGTTCCGTCGGCCGATCCAGCAACTTACCAAACATGCTTTTACGAGACATACCGGCCAACACTGGCAGTTGCAACTGTTGACACTCGGCTAAGCGCGCTAACAGTTGATAATTATGCTGTACGCTCTTACCAAAACCAAAGCCAGGATCAACAATTATATTAGAACGAACGATTCCTACTGCTACACAGTTCTCAACTCGCATTTTTAGATAATCAATCACCTCTGTAACAACATCCTTATATTCTGGATTCGCCTGCATGGTTCTTGGTTGCCCTTGCATATGCATTAAGCAAACGGGTACCGCTAGCTCTGCCGCGACTTCCAATGCTTGAGGCTGACTCAGTGCACAAATGTCATTAATCATGTCAGCGCCATTTAATACCGTTTGACGCATCACTTCAGCCTTGCTGGTATCGATAGATACCAGGCATGAAAAGCGCTGTTTAATCGCCGCAACTAAGTCTACGGTGCGGGCTAATTCGTCTTCTAGGCTCACCGCTGGCGCGCCAGGGCGAGTTGATTCCCCGCCAATATCGATAATGTCGGCACCCTCAGCCAACATTTGTTCAACTCGCTGCAATGCCCGCTGCTTAGAGAGGTACTGACCACCATCTGAAAATGAATCAGGGGTAACATTAAGAATGCCCATGATAACTGGACGAGTGAATTGGTGAGGGCCAATTTGAAAGGATTGTGTCATATCATTTTACTTATAAAAAAGCCCTGTAAGTAACTTACAGGGCTAATAGCTCAATGAGCAATTACTGTGCTGGATCTTCGCCCATAGACTTAGGCTGATCTACCGAATCAGACGAGTTGTCATCTGGCTTAATATCCGCTTTAGAAGGAGTGTCTCCATCATCCCAATCCGCTGGTGGACGAGGCGTTTTACGCATCATCAAATCATCAATCTGTTTCGCATCAATCGTCTCGTATTTCATCAAGGTGTCTTTCATGGCATGCAAAATATCTATATTTTCTGCAAGCAAGGATTCAGCACGGTGATAATTACGATCAATGACCGAGCGAATTTCAAGATCAATGGCTTTCGCAGTATCGTCGGACATATGCTTGGTTTTCGCTGCAGTACGCCCTAAGAACACTTCACCTTCTTCATCAGCGTACAACAATGGCCCCATCGATTCCGACAGGCCCCACTGAGTCACCATTTTACGAGCAATTTCAGTGGCGCGTTCGATATCATTACTGGCACCTGTGGAAACTTTCTCATCACCATAAATAATCCGCTCCGCGAGGCGTCCGCCATACAAACTCGAGATCATGCTCTCAAGATGCTGTTTACTATGGCTCACCCGATCCTGCTCAGGCAGGTACATGGTTACCCCCAGTGCGCGGCCACGTGGTATAATACTCACCTTATAAACTGGATCATGCTCTGGCACCAAGCGGCCAACAATCGCATGACCCGCTTCGTGATAGGCTGTCATTTCTTTTTCGCTTTCAGTCATCACCATTGACTTGCGCTCAGCACCCATCATGATTTTGTCTTTGGCTTTTTCAAACTCTTCCATGGCGACCACTCGCTTACTACCACGAGCAGCGAATAATGCGGCTTCATTGACCAGGTTAGCCAAATCGGCACCAGAAAAACCAGGCGTTCCACGAGCAATGACACTTGGATCGACGCCATCGCCTAAAGGCACTTTACGCATATGGACTTTAAGGATCTGCTCACGACCGCGAATATCTGGTAAACCAACAGTGACCTGACGGTCAAATCGACCAGGACGTAACAAAGCGGGGTCAAGTACATCGGGGCGGTTGGTTGCCGCAATCACAATAATCCCTTCGTTACCTTCAAAACCATCCATTTCGACTAACATTTGGTTTAAAGTCTGTTCACGCTCATCATGTCCGCCGCCGAGACCAGCTCCACGCTGGCGACCAACTGCATCGATTTCATCGATGAAAATAATACAGGGCGCTGACTTTTTAGCTTGTTCAAACATGTCTCGTACCCGTGAGGCACCCACACCAACAAACATTTCAACGAAGTCTGAACCAGAAATGGTAAAGAAAGGTACTTTTGCTTCACCAGCAATCGCTTTGGCGAGTAGCGTTTTACCTGTACCAGGAGGACCTACCATCAAAATACCAGTGGGAATTTTTCCGCCCAGTTTTTGGAATTTAGTTGGGTCACGCAAGTAATCGACTAACTCAGCAACTTCTTCTTTTGCTTCATCACAACCAGCTACGTCAGCAAAATTAGTCTTAATTTGATCTTCGCTCATCAAGCGTGCTTTGCTTTTACCAAAAGACATTGCCCCTTTACCACCGCCGCCTTGCATTTGACGCATGAAGAATATCCATACCCCAATAAGCAGTAACATAGGGAACCACGAGATGAAGATCTGCGCCAACATGCCTTGCTCTTCTGGCTGCTCGCCCAACACTTTCACATTATGATTAATCAAATCATTTAGTAAGTCTTTGTCGTGTAAAGGAATAATGGTGGTAAACTGCTCGCCAGTACGCTTAGTACCTTTAATATCTTGCCCACTAATTCTCACTTCACGGATCTGCTCTTGATTCACATCCTTAACAAAGGTTGAGTAATCCATTTGCCGACCATTGTTTGAATCAGGACTAAAGCTTTGAAATACGGACATCAATACAACCGCAATCACTAGCCACAGAATCAGATTTTTTGCCATGTCACTCAAGACGAAAACCTCATCGGTTATTTAAATACGAATTATTACCTAGCGTACTATAGTTTAAAGCCACTAGCTACTATATAGACCTCTCTAGAGCGAGCCCTAGAGGAATCTGGTTTGCGCGTTTTTACACTACTGAACATAGAACGCACATCTTGCAGATATCGATCAAAGCCTTCACCTTGAAACACCTTCACCACAAAGCAGCCTTTGGGGGCTAATACTTCCCGGCACATCTCTAAAGCTAACTCAACCAGATACATCGCTCGTGATTGGTCAACATTACTATTACCACTCATATTCGGTGCCATATCAGAAAGCACCACATCTACTTTCTTCTCACCGACTCGTTCGAGCAGAGCATTTAACACGTCTTCTTCACGAAAATCTCCGCATAAGAAATCAACGCCAGCAATCGGGTCCATTGGTAAGATATCGCAAGCAATTACATGCCCATTCAAGCCCAGTTGCTCAACACAATATTGCGACCAACCGCCAGGAGCGGCACCTAAATCAACCACCGTCATACCAGGTTTTAATAACTTATCTTTATTTTGGATCTCTTCTATCTTAAACACTGCGCGAGAACGCAGCCCAAGTTTCTGAGCTTTTTGAACATAATGATCATCAAAATGTTCGGTTAACCAGCGTTTGGAGCTCGCCGTATGTTTTTTATTGGTCACAGATAGTTTCCACTATAGTTACAAAACCACACCGTATAGTGATTATAAAATAGTATTCATCCATAGATGGCGCTAGAATGTGCCTTTTTCAACCCCGAGTAAGCAGAAAGTTTCATGCGACTGACTAACAAACAAAAACAGCACCTAAAATCCTTGGCTCATAACCTTAAGCCAGTTGTGATGCTTGGGTCGAATGGACTCACCGAAGGAATTCTAGCAGAAATTGATATCGCCTTGGCGCATCACGAGCTGATTAAGGTGAAAATTGCAACCGACGACAGAGAAATGAAACAATTAATTGCCGATACCATCGTCAGCAAGGCGGAAGCGGTCAAGGTCCAAGTGATTGGTCACATTTTAATTCTTTACCGCCCGAGTGAAGCGCAAAAAATAGAATTACCTAAGAAATAAAAAAAGCGGCAATAGCCGCTTTTTTATACTGCAAATTTCAGTACTTGAGAAAACGCTGAGCTTGGATGCTGGCTAGCACCCTATTTTGCATGAAATTAACCAACTCTGATGGCGGTTACTGCAGCAAGTCATCAATGATGCGAGAAACAACGCGTTAGTTTAAGAGCAACACCCAGCTTTTTTCGCGGGTATGCTCCCATCGATTGCCAACTAAAACACCTCTTTGCCCAGACTCGACGAGCAGCCGTTTTACCGATAAATTTCGAGCGATTACCGAGTATATAAAGGCTCATGGCGCTGAGCAATTCTCTCTATATGCCTTAGCCAACGAAGCGAAATCGTCAACGAGTATCACCACCTGATACAACAAACGCTCGCATTTATTTAACCTGCGGCAACAAACTCAGCCAAACTAAAATCTTTCACCAGCACACAATCCATTTTCGCATTTTGTGCGGCCTGTAAGCCAAAAGGAGTATCTTCAAACACCAAACAGCGTTTGGCAGGCACATTCAACCGCCTTGCGGCTTCAAGAAAGGTATCAGGTTCGGGTTTATGCGCATTCACATCATCGGCACTGACCAAAGCCGAAAAATGTCCAGTTAAATTTAAATTATCCATAATACGCTGCATATTAACTCGCTCGGCTCCTGTTCCCAATGCAAAGCGCTTATGCCCTTTAAAACGATCCAAGAGTTGGCAAGTCACTTCTATCTTATTTACCTGTTCCCAGTGGCCTTCAAAGCAGGCTCGCTTATCCATCAATAACTGCTGAGCATCGAGTGTGAGCTGAAAATGCTGCTGATATTGTTGGGCAATTTTTAAGGTCGGCATACCGCCTCGTTGGCCGATAAAGTCGATATATGCGGGTAAATTTTGCTTTGCCAAGGCCTGTTCCCAAGCCGCTAAATGCGCAGGCATCGAATCAACTAAAGTCCCATCCATATCAAAAATTAAAGCATCGTATTTCGAGTAATCAATATCTAACACTGCGCATCTCCAACAAAAAACGCAGCAAATTGCTGCGTTTAAGTGAATCAAATAACTAGGTTATTTATATTCAACATTAACAATTTCGTATTCAACTTCACCGCCAGGGGTAATCACATTGACACAGTCATCCATTTCTTTACCGATCAACGCTCTGGCAATTGGTGAATTAACTGAAATAAGATTCTTTTTAAAATCAGCCTCATCATCACCCACAATACCATAGGTAACTTCTTTATCGGTCTCAACATTTAACAAGGTGACCGTGGCACCAAAAATCACTTTACCAGCATTCACTATCTTCGTAACGTCAATCACCTGAACATTACTCAACTTGCCTTCAATATCTTGAATTCGGCCTTCACAAAAACCTTGCTGCTCGCGAGCCGCATGATATTCAGCATTTTCTTTTAAATCACCATGCTCACGAGCAGTGGCAATATCTTCAATAATTCTAGGGCGAACAACCGTTTTCAGATGTTCTAACTCTTCACGTAATTGCGTCGCTCCGCGCACCGTCATTGGAACAGGTTTCATATTCACTAACTCAATCAAACAAGAAAAACAGAAAAAAATTGGCTGTCGATGACAGCCAATTTACTTTTATTTATAGGTGCAGTGTAACGCGATTTTAAGCTGCGGTGAAGTGATTCACCGCCAAAGTCATCGCGATTACTAATGATTACACTATACGTTTATGCAAATCTTGGAGGGAAGTCACAGTACCACGGTCATCGGCATTATGTGCTAAACAAGTTGCAAAGGCCCCGTTTAAGGTAGTGGTATAGTTTATTTTTTGCACCAAAGCAGCCCGCCGCAATTGACGAGAATCTTCGATAGATTGACGCCCTTCAGTGGTATTGATGACATAACTGTACTCACCATTTTTTAAACGGTCCAAAATGTGTGGCCGACCTTCGTGTACCTTATTCACCAAACGAGGATTAATACCCGCTTCGCCAAGCGCCACAGCTGTACCGTGAGTAGCATCGAGTTGATAACCCAACTCGACCAGCTTAGCCGCAAGCTCTGCCACACGCTTCTTATCGGAATTACGCACCGACAACAACACACGACCACTCTTCGGTCCGTCATTGCCAATCCCTAGCTCAGCTTTAGCGTAGGCTTCAGCGAAAGTATCACCTACCCCCATCACTTCACCCGTAGAACGCATTTCAGGGCCTAAGATAGGGTCAACACCGTGGAATTTGTTAAACGGCAATACCACTTCTTTAACAGAATAAAAAGGTGGGATCACTTCTCTAGTAATGCCCTGCTCAGCTAAGGATTTACCAGCCATAACCCGAGCAGCCACTTTAGCAATTGGAACCCCAGTTGCCTTAGAAACAAATGGCACGGTGCGCGCAGCACGAGGGTTGACTTCGATTAAGTAAATTTCGTCATCTTTCACTGCAAACTGGGTATTCATTAAGCCAATCACACCCAGCTCTAAAGCTAAGGCTTTCACCTGTTCACGCATTCGGTCTTGAATTTGTGGGCTTAAGGTATAAGCAGGCAATGAACAGGCAGAATCACCCGAGTGAACTCCCGCTTGCTCAATGTGCTCCATAATGCCGCCAATCACCACATCTTTACCGTCACAAATGGCATCAATATCGATTTCAATGGCATCATTTAGGAAGCTATCAAGCAGTACCGGCGAGTCATTCGATACACTAACCGCTTCTTTGAAGTAGCGACGTAAATCGATTTCGTCATAAACAATTTCCATGGCTCGTCCGCCTAACACATAAGAAGGACGTACCACTAAGGGGTAACCAATACGCTCTGCAGAAATAAGGGCATCTTCCGTCGTGGTTACCGTATCATTCTCAGGCTGTTTCAGCTTCAAACGATCGACAGCTAGTTGGAAACGCTCACGATCTTCGGCGCGGTCAATCGCGTCAGGCGAAGTACCAATAATCGGCACGCCAGCCGCTTCTAGCTCACGTGCGAGCTTAAGCGGCGTTTGGCCACCATACTGCACAATCACCCCAGTTGGCTGCTCAACACGAACAATTTCCAGTACGTCTTCTAAGGTGACCGGCTCAAAGTACAAGCGGTCAGAAGTATCATAATCGGTCGATACCGTTTCTGGGTTACAGTTCACCATAATGGTTTCGTAACCATCTTCTCGCATCGCAAGCGCTGCATGAACACAACAGTAGTCGAATTCAATACCTTGACCAATACGGTTAGGACCGCCACCTAAAACCATGATTTTTTTATTGTTCGTAGGATTGGCTTCACATTCTTCATCATAAGTTGAATACATGTACGCAGTATCAGTAGCAAATTCTGCGGCACAAGTATCAACCCGTTTGTAAACCGGTAGCACTTCTAAACGGTGACGTAGTTTACGAATTTCTTTCTCAGACACCCCAGTAAGCTTTGCCAAACGCGCATCGGCAAAGCCCTTGCGTTTGAGTTTGCGCATCGTCGCCTCATCTAGGCTAGCAACGCCTGCTTTGGCAACTTGATTTTCCAGCAGTATAATGTCTTCAATTTGTACCAAGAACCAACGGTCAATATTGGTCAGGCCAAAGATATCTTCAACGCTCATTCCGGCACGGAATGCGTCTGCGATATACCAGATACGGTCACAGCCTACGTTTTGCAATTCGTGACGAATAGTTTCCATGGCATCAGGCGCATTTAAATCAACAATCGGGTCAAAACCATCCACCCCAACTTCTAGGCCGCGTAGCGCTTTTTGCAGTGACTCTTGTTGGTTACGACCAATCGCCATCACCTCACCCACCGACTTCATTTGGGTGGTTAAGCGGTCGTTAGCACCAGCAAACTTCTCAAAGTTAAAGCGAGGGATTTTAGTGACTACATAGTCAATGGAAGGCTCAAACGACGCAGGTGTCTGACCACCGGTAATATCGTTTTGCAGCTCATCAAGGGTAAAGCCGATGGCTAACTTAGCTGCAATTTTTGCGATGGGGAAACCAGTTGCTTTAGACGCGAGTGCAGATGAGCGCGATACCCGCGGGTTCATCTCAATAATCACCATACGGCCAGTGTTTGGACAAATCCCAAACTGAACGTTAGATCCACCCGTTTCTACGCCAATTTCGCGTAAAACCGCTAACGAGGCATTACGCATCAATTGGTATTCTTTGTCAGAAAGCGTTTGTGCAGGAGCAACCGTGATTGAGTCACCGGTGTGTACGCCCATTGGGTCGAAGTTTTCAATAGCACAGACAATGATACAGTTGTCGTTTTTATCACGAACCACTTCCATCTCGTACTCTTTCCAACCAATTAAACTTTCGTCAATCAATAACTCACTGGTTGGAGAAAGGTCTAAGCCTCGAGTACAAATTTCATCGAATTCTTCTTTGTTATAAGCGATACCGCCACCGGTACCCCCCATGGTGAAAGAGGGTCGAATAATACAAGGGAAGCCGACTTCGTCTAAGACCTTGTAAGCCTCTTCCATAGAATGAGCAATACCAGCATTTGGACAAGCTAAACCAATACTTTTCATAGCCTTGTCGAAACGGCTGCGATCTTCTGCTTTATCAATCGCGTCCGCTGTAGCACCAATCATTTCAACATTGTATTTTTCGAGTACGCCTTTGCTCTCAAGCTCTAGCGCACAGTTCAATGCGGTTTGACCACCCATCGTCGGCAGAACTGCATCCGGACGTTCTTTGGCGATAATTCGTTCTACAACTTCCCAATGAATCGGTTCGATGTAGGTGGCATCAGCCATCTCCGGGTCAGTCATAATGGTCGCGGGGTTAGAGTTAACCAAAATGACTCGGTAACCCTCTTCACGCAAGGCCTTACAAGCCTGGGCACCAGAGTAGTCAAACTCACAGGCCTGACCGATAACAATCGGGCCTGCGCCCAATATCAAAATGCTTTTTATATCATTACGTTTTGGCATAAGTTCTGCTGCTCTCTACCTACGCTTGGCCGTTAAGGCGCTGCTCAATTAATTCAATGAAATGGTCAAACAATGGCGCTGCATCATGCGGACCAGGGCTCGCTTCAGGATGACCCTGAAAACTAAACGCAGGCTTATCGGTGCGATGAATCCCCTGTAAGCTTTGGTCAAACAGTGAGAAGTGGGTCATTGTTAGCGTATCTGGCAAGGTTTTTTCGTCAACGGCAAAACCGTGGTTTTGTGCGGTAATCATGACTCGATTCTGCTCAATGTCTTTCACCGGATGGTTCCCACCATGATGACCAAATTTCATCTTCACGGTTTTAGCGCCACTGGCTAAAGCAAGAATTTGATGACCTAAACAGATCCCAAATACGGGGATATCTGTTTCGAGGAAGCGTTGAACCGCCGCAATGGCATAATCACATGGCTCTGGATCACCGGGGCCGTTTGATAAGAAGATGCCATCGGGATTCAGTGCTAAAACCTCTGCTGCAGAAGTTTGCGCTGGCACCACCGTAAGCCGACAACCCCGATCTACTAACATACGTAAGATATTACGCTTCACGCCAAAGTCGTAAGCAACCACATGAAATTTACTATCTTCACTGTCTGCCGGTAAGCCATTGACTAAGTCCCAACTGCCTTGCGCCCAGGAATAAGACTCCAAAGTTGTTACTTCTTTAGCCAAATCCATGCCCTTTAGACCCGGGAAAGCTTTCGCGTCCGCTAGAGCTTTTGCTTGGTCCAGATCTTCCCCAGCCACAATACAACCCGCCTGAGCACCTTTCTCTCGTAAAATACGGGTTAACTTACGGGTATCAATGTCAGCGATCCCCACCACATTACGAGACTCTAAATATTCACTCAAACTTTGCTGGCTGCGGAAATTGCTCGCTAACAAAGGTAAATCACGAATCACTAAACCACAGGCATGAATACTCGAAGACTCTTCATCTTCAGGTGTTGTTCCGTAGTTTCCAATATGGGGGTAAGTGAGGGTGACTATTTGGCGAGCGTATGAAGGGTCAGTTAAAATTTCTTGATATCCGGTCATCGAAGTATTAAAAACAACTTCTCCAACGGCACTTCCATTGGCTCCGATTGCAGTACCACGGAACACGGTACCGTCTTCTAATACCAGCAGCGCTGATTTGCTCAAGGCAACCTCCTAACAAAGAATTGTCGATACGACAAAGTTGAACTAAAGCCTAACTTTAGCCCAACACAATAAAAATTTGGCAAATTCCGCGGATTATAGAAGAGATAAGGCAAGAGATCTATTGTTTTTTATACAAACTTATGAAAATAAGTTATTTAGCTGAAAATACGACTTTAATAGCGATAAATACAATTTTTCCACTTCAATTGAAAACTTAAACTGATAAAAACAACAATATAAGAATGCTAATTATCCACATAAATATTCTAACAACTTTTACTAAACAGAAAGCGGATTTTCACTTATAACGTTCTGACACAAGCTTATCAATTCAGTCTTGGGCCTGTACTTCATTCATCAAATAACAATTAATGTAATAACTATGTAAACCAACTGAAATTTATTGCGCATAAAAAAGCCGACCTTAAGGGTCGGCAATTAATCAGTTTAAGAAATTTTGTTATTGGCTCACAGTTAACACTGGTGCATCCGCATTAGCGGTATTAAGTGTGAAAGTATAACTCCCCGCTTCCGTAACCGAGAACTTCATATTGGCACTTGCGCTACCGCCATCTAAAGTCACTGGTGAGTCTAGAGCGACGCTAGTATCTGCCCCAAAATTAACAGCTGCGGTCCACGCTGCATCTGCAATCTTCATCTCGTAATCTCCAACCGTAAGGTCCAAGGTCAAACGATAAGTATTAGTAGCAGTGTAAGCAAATTTGGCACTTGAATCCTCTGCAGGCGTATCCCAAGTGGTAATGGTTCCGCGCAAGAAAATATCGGAGCTATAAGTTGGAGTTAAGCTTTGCTCAGATTTTGTTACTGAAACAATCGCTTTATCATCCTCACTGTCAGTTTGTACATATTTCGCATCTAAAGTGAACTTATACAGACCGTCTTCGCTTACTGGCAATTTACAGTTTTCCGCATCACCTAAACTAATTGAAGTTTCGGCCTGAGTCGCCCAATCACAGCCAATATTTGGGCTCGACCAAGATGAATCAGCAAACTTAAACTCATAACCATCATTGGCATTCAAACTAACCGTCAACTCATAGATGCCATCCCCTTTAAAGGTCATGGCATAGTCATCGTTATCGGCCCAGTCATTCATACTACCTTTCACATAAACGGTCTGGTTAAATGGCGGTATTGTGGTTAAGTCTTTATTACTGGTATTCACTGGTAAACCGGCACCTTGCGCGCCATCTTGCGGTTGTACAAATACCGCGGTGGTGCGTGCTGGCACAGTAAAGCTTGCGTTAGCGAAACTTGCGCCTTGCACAACATCATCAGCAGAATTTTTCTGAACGGGGTGTAACTCAAAACCGCTAGCACCCGCTATTTCAAAGCTTTGCTCCTCATCTGTAGCATTCAGTACCACAACAATCGCATCATTGTTTGCATCCAAGTCAGGGCCAGCACTCGTGCCATCATCAATCGACATCACGATCAGGCCTTGCACCTGTTCTTTACCAACGTTGCGGAAATCAACCCTCGCTTTAACCGCATCCGCATCTTTCAATCTAAATAGTTCACTCCCTGAGCGTATTTTTAATAACTCAAGAAACTGCTCTTTAGTTAATGCGATATCAGCAGGCTTAACTTGCGTCGTCTGGTCGGCGATAATCTTCTTGATTAAGTCCCAGTTTGCCTCATCTTTATCGGCTCTCGGTAGGCCTACATTCCAGTTATTGCTTTGACCTGAGAAGTCGACTCGGTTAAACCAATCACCCGAATCATAACTATCTCGTTGCATCGACTTAGAACGCAGTAATTCAGATCCCATGTGAATAAATGGGATCCCTTGACCTAACATCACCGTCGATAAACTTACCGTTTGCATCCGGGCACGATCCGCGGGGGAAGTTCCAGTGGTCGCTTTATAGGCATTGTTATCCCAAAGCGTTTGGTTATCGTGCTTAGAAACATAGGAGATATTTTCCGAAGGACTCAGTGTATAACCCGCTTTTGCGCCGTTATAATCGACATCTTCACCGCGCTTGGTATTCCCCTCTGCATCCAACAACACAAATTTCTGTAAGTTGCCAGCCATTCCCAAACGAATTAAGTCTTGATTGTGGAGTGCATCAGCACGGAAGCTATCCGCATCGGAATTGAGATCGTTCAGCGTGTCCGCATTACCAAAGCCTTGAGTTTTACGAATGCCATCACCACTATCAAATGGACTCCCTCCACGTACCGCGTCGCGTAAACGATCGGAGAAGGTACCAATACCAGTGCCGGCCATATTCCATTGGGTTGATTGCTCGAAACGAGCGTTATTAGAGACTTCACCGAAGTCCCAGCCTTCCCCATAGAAATAAGTATCATCATCCACTTTTCTAACTGCAGCCAAAGAATCAACCATTAAATCTTTCGGCTGATGCCCCATCAAATCAAAACGGAAACCATCAATTTTATACTCTTTAGCCCAAGTCACTAATGAGTCGGTCATGAGTTTACCCATCATCAGATTTTCGGTAGCAGTGTTGTCACAACAGGTTGAGGTTTCCACATCGCCAGTATTAGGGTTTCGACGATGATAGTATCCGGGGACAATTTTATCGAGTACCGACTTATCCTCTACTCCCGAAGCATTGGTATGGTTATACACTACATCCATAACAACCTGCAGTCCCATATCGTGAGTAGCCTTCACCATTTCTCGGAACTCTTTGATCCGAGTCGTGCCTTCTGCATCTGTTGCGTAACTACCTTCAGGCACGGTGTAATGATAAGGGTCATAACCCCAGTTAAAACTATCTAAAGCACGTAAATCCCCCATCAGTGCTTGTGCGTCACCCGTGGTTGGGTCGTAAGAATCTAATAGATCTTCAATAACTTTGCCTTTATCGGCAGTCTCACAAACTTGAGCACTGGGTTTTAAGTCACATAGCTTAGCCACAGTATCGGTGATGTTCACCACCTTATCGGGGTCTTCATCTACTGTTGCAATATCAAAGGCAGGCATAATATGTAAGGTGGTTAATCCAGCTTGTTGCAACTCTTTAAGATGAACTACCGAATCCCGTTCAGCTTCCGTCAAAGCTAAGTACTTACCATTGTATGCCTTGGTACCAAGACTATCACTGGCGCTAAAATCACGCAGATGAGATTCATAGAGTACATGGTCAATATCTTTGGCTAGCTTGGGTACTTCATCACTGTCCCAACCCGTAGGTTTTAAATCCGTAGACTCTAAATCAACCACTTGAGAATAAGCGGAATTAGCCGACAAACTTAAGGAGTAAGGGTCGGTCACCATACGCGTTTCAATGTTACTGGTTGTAGGATGATAAACCGTCACTTCATAGCGATAGTATTTACCAACGACGTCCGATTGCTGAGCCGACCACACGCCGTTTGCAGCTTGAGTCATCACAACAGGCTGACCAAAAGCCTTCAGTTGGTCGTCATACAGATACAGTTTTAGATTTTGCGCCGTAGGTGCCCACACCTTAAAGGTCACACCATCATCGCTCACAATAGCACCGAGCTCTTCCGACAGAGCACCTTTGTCACCCTGTACAAACACAGCGTCAATCACCCCCGCTTTTTGCACTTGAGTGGCTGCGGTCGCTTTCCCTTCGGCATTTTTTGCCACCACCACAATTTGGCTCTTCAAAATAGTTTTAAGCGTTGCATCATCAACGTCAATACTGGCCGCGGCTAAACTCGCTAAATGTGGAAAACGCTTTTTAACTGCATCACTCAAGGTTCCTTCACTCAAAGTAACTGCGGTACCACCGCTAACTTCTTTGGTTTCTGGATCCATTGCGATTTTATTTTCAAGATCATAGCGTAGCTCTAAAGAACTCGCGCTACCAACAGATTCCCAGGCGATGGTTTTTGCATCCACCCAGTGCGCTTTAGCACCATCAATTGCCACCGGGCGTTCGGCAATCGGCGCATAGAAAATCTCGCTACTGCCATGAAAACCGAATAAACCTTGAGACTCACCCAATTTTGTTAATTCTACTTTTGAATTTGCACTTCCAAATGCCTTGTCATCTCCATTATGCAGAATAAAATTCATACACTGATATGGGTCATTAGCATCGGGATCAACTTTTAATACATAATAGGCACCGTAAGTTTCACTAATACCCGTAGCAAGATAAGGTGAAGACCAATCCGTTCCCGCTTCGGCGACACCCATCGCTTCCAAATCAGTACTGGTACAGCCCTCACCATTCCACAAATGCAGCCCCCAACCTGCATAGGCTGATTCATTAACCTTTGCCTGTGCATCATCGCGCTTATAATAGATAACGACTTCATTTTCAGCGGCAGAGTACAGCCCATCAATCACTCCACTATTACCTGAACCACTCGATTCATCACTACTCCCACAACCCATCATTGCTACTGCCGCAATAAATGGCATGGTGAGCTTTGCTAGCTTCGTTATTTTTATGTCCATGTTAACCTTCCTTTCCTCATTGCTAATCCAATCTTCAACAACTCTGTTTAGATTTTTTTGGTTCTCGCCTTCCATTGGACGAGATGACAATAAGGTAGAATTTCAACAAAAAAAGGACTGTGACTTCAGCGTAACTTTATGTAACACAGCGTAAGTTACCTGTATTTTTTATAACCTTTGTGAGGCCGATCAAGCACATAATTCTTGAAAGCGATTTCAAAACATTCGTTGATAACGCTTTCAAATGTCATTTTAGTATATTATATCGATAGTTAAATTCAGCTCCAAAAAAAAACGCCGCAAAGCGGCGTTCTAAAATCCAATAAGAAAACCTTAATCGTTTAAATTTAATACATCACGCATATTAAACAATCCCGACGGTTTATCTTGTAACCACACAGCAGCCCTTACAGCGCCATTGGCGAAGGTCATTCGACTAGATGCTTTATGAGTTATTTCAACTCGCTCACCAATATCGGCAAACATCACGGTATGTTCTCCCACTAAATCTCCAGCACGAATGGTTGCAAAACCAATCGTCTCTCGATCACGCTCGCCAGTGATCCCTTCTCGACCGTAAACGGCTACTTTTTTCAGGTCTCTGCCCAAGGTGTCAGCGATCACCTCACCCATCCCTAAAGCCGTTCCCGAAGGCGCATCTACTTTATGTCGATGGTGACCTTCGATGATTTCAATGTCGGTGTAATCTCCCATCACTTGGGCTGCGATTTCCAACAACTTAAAGACTAAGTTCACACCAACACTCATATTCGGCGCAAACATAATGGCAATATCGTCAGCCGCTTCTTCTAGCTGTTGTTTTTGTTCATCGCTAAAACCAGTGGTGCCAATCACCATCTTTTTGTGGTTAGCCCGAGCCCATTCAATATGAGATAAGGTAACGGCTGGGGCGGTAAAATCAATAATCACATCGATGTCATCTTTCACTCGTTCCAAGTTCTCGACAATCGCTATATTCAGCTTGCCAAAACCCGCTAAGTCACCCACATCAATCCCAATTAAACTGGAACCGGGTCGTTCTGTTGCGGCCCCCAAGATCGCAGCATCACTATGATTCACAGCCTCCAGTAAATTTTTCCCCATTCGTCCATTGCATCCAACAATCGCTACTCTCACTTGCGACATTTTAACTCTCCTTTTCGAATCAGACTCTGCGACCGCAATTTGGAGTCGACTATAGCAAAGCAGATAAGATAAAACGAGGCTTCGCAATGATTTGAAACCACCTCAGCTAAAGCCACGAAGAGTAATCTTCTCCCCCAAAATTAGCAGTAACAGCAAATCTAATACCAATCTGATTCGCTATATAATCAACTTATTGCGCAGAATAAATCTGCCGTTAACGAGGCAGTAAGTGCCGTAACTAGCGGCTAAAATTACAAGATGCATAACGCAGTGAGCGATGATGTAGTCCAATAAGAATCAACTGATAATGAGTTAGATTGATATAAACAGTGGGTCAAGCAAATACCAAACATCGCAGGATGCCACGCAAGCCATTCCTATTGCGCCGGGATCGCAGGCACAAAAAAACCGGCTATAAAGCCGATTTATCAACAGAAGGGGCGATTAACCAAGAATGGCTAATAACTCAACTTCAAATACCAAAGCTGCAAACGGAGGGATGGCTGCGCCAGCACCTTGAGAGCCATAGGCAAGTTCTTGCGGGATATATAGCTTCCACTTATCACCCACTTTCATGCGCTGTAGGGCTTCAGTCCAACCTTTAATAACACCATTCACAGGAAACTCTGCAGGCTGGCCTCGTTTTACCGAGCTGTCGAACACTTCACCAGAAATTAAAGTACCTTCATAATGAACTTGTACCTTACTGCTTGCGCTCGGCGTTTCACCATCACCTTCAACCAAGACTTCATATTGAAGGCCTGTTTCGGTTTTATTGATTTCTGGGCGTTGGCCATTTTCCATTAAGAAATTTTCGCCTTCTGCCATTGCATCTTTATGTTGCTCGGCTTTCTTGGCTTCGATTTCTTTGGTTATTTCTTGGAATGCTGCGGCAATTAAAGCCTCTTCAACTTGCGGCTCCGCACCTTGCATGACGTCACGGATCCCATCTAGCATTGCGTTTACTTCTAAACCATCGAATGCGGCACGCCCAATTTGCTCACCAATTTGTAGGCCGTAGCCATAACTTGCTTGCGCAGCAGCGCCTTGATATTTATCGCTCATTTGCTCTCTTAAATCTACTTGCTAAAAACCACAAAGGTTAACATAAAGTTACTATAAAAACCGCGATTAGCGGACTAATTGCGCCTTTTTTTGAATAAAATGACTACCACAAAAATTAAATTCTCGTCGCTCATCACTAAATTCAAAACCAAGGTGTTGGTAAAACCCTTGCGCATGGTGGTTGTCTTCCATCACCCAACAATATAGTGCTTTAGATTTTACTTCACGGCAGGCATGCTCGAACAACAGCCTTCCCCAACCCTGACCAATCGCATCGGGGTCCAGATACAGGGCAGCAAGTTCGAGCTCCTGATCCACTTGCTCTAACATCAACAAACCTGAAACAAGGGGGGTATTCACTGTCCATGTACTACAATCTGTTGAGGCTATACGCTGCATCCACAACCGTTGATGTAATGAGACCGGTAAAGCCTGCAACATATTTTCTATCAACTGATGGTCATAAACGTGTTGCCAACTTCGTCGCTGCACCAAACAAATAGCGGCAGCATCGGCAGCCTGTGCTAACTGGATTTTCATTCGTTCAGCTAGGCTTAGCAGGCCGAACGCACTGCGGATTTTTCCCTTGCGCAAGAGCTTGCTTAGTCAATTGTTCCGCCCGCGGGAGCCGAGTTTCTAAATCACCAATTCGGGTCGTATTTGAGGGATGAGTAGAAAGAAATTCAGGAACCGAAGCTCCGCCAGCTTTTGCCATATTCTGCCACAAAGTCACGCTAGCCTTTGGGTCAAAACCAGCGCTCGCCATTAAATCTAAACCCATCAAATCGGCTTCGCTCTCTTGAGTTCGGCCATAGGGCAACATCACCCCATATTGTACGCCTAAGCCAAGAGCCGCCATCGCCAAGCCTTTATTATCGATGCTGTCACTCACCCCAATAGCCACCGCAGCCACCGCAGTTCCAACACCAACAATTTGTCCGCGAGATAAGCGCTCATTACTATGTTCAGCTAAAACGTGAGAAATTTCATGGCCGATCACTGTCGCCAATTGATCCGGTGTTTCAGCAAGCTCAATTAAGCCCGTGTAAACACCAATATGCCCTCCAGGTAAAGCGAAAGCGTTCACTTGTTCTGAATCGAAAACCACAACTTCCCATTGTTGTTGACCATAGTCACCTGGGATCTCAGCGGTCACGGCATTCGCCACGCAACTCACATAGGCATTGGTCGCAGGATCGTGAAAGATTTTCTCTTGTTTTTTGATCTCATCAAAAGATTGGGCTCCCAATGAACTCATTTCCGAGTCATCATAAAGTAATACCCGCTTTCGCCCTGTTGGCGAGGAAGAGCAGCTAAGTAAAACTAACAATGAGCTGGTTAACAGCCCCAATTTAAGCGATTTATTCATGAAATAATTCCATATTTGACAGTGCAGCAAGCCACCCAGATATCAATATCCTCAGTCTAGTCCACCATTTGAGCCAACGATAAGACCAAGGCACTAAAGCCATTGCTCTGGTCACGAACAAAAGGAGGGACTCTACCATCAACCACAAGTCGTGTCCTCGACTCGCTATAATAAGTATTCTCTGGTCGCCGCCCTCGCCACACAAAGCACCCTTTGCCAAAATCATAACATAGACCAATATCGCCTGAGTATTCGATTTAAGAATTCCGAGCCCTAAAATGAAGACATAAAAAAAGCGGCTATCGCCGCTTATTCATCTATAACTCGTTAGCTAGTGAGGTCATCAAAGAACTTTTTTACCCCATCAAAAAAGCCTTCAGCCTTAGGCTTATGTTTACTGCTGGCAGAGCCTCCACAGCTATCTTCAAGATCTCGAAGCAATTGTTTTTGAGTCTCATTAAGCTTCACTGGCGTCTCAACTATCACCTTACAGATCAAGTCTCCAATTGGACCACCACGAACCGACTTCACACCTTTACCACGCATTCTGAACATCCGTCCGCTTTGCGTTTCGTTCGGCACTTTTAAGCTCACACGACCGTCTAAAGTTGGAACCTCTATTTCTCCACCGAGAGCCGCTAGGGTAAAGCTAATAGGGACTTCACAATAGAGGTTATTTTGCTCACGTTGGAAAATAGGGTGTTCTTTCACATGAACTTGAACATACAAGTCACCCGCTGGGGCACCATTTTCGCCCGCTTCACCTTCACCGGATAAACGAACTCGGTCACCTGTATCAACGCCTGCAGGAATACTAACCGACAAAGTTTTAGAGCGCTCATAACGACCTTCGCCATGACACTTATGGCATGGGTCAGAAATAATCGAACCTTTACCTTTACAGGTTGGACAGGCTTGTTGCACCGCAAAAAAACCTTGGCGCATTTGCACCTGGCCCTGACCATGACAAGTACCACAGGTTTTTGGCTGAGAACCTTTCTTCGCACCACTCCCGTTACACTGTTCACAGTGAACTAAGGTTGGCACCTTAATCTCTTTCTTAATACCTTTAACGGCTTGTTCTAAGGTTAACTCTAAGTTGTAACGTAAGTCTGAGCCACGTTGCGGTTGGCGACGTCCACCACCACCGGCACGGCCGCCACCAAAGATATCACCAAAGATATCACCAAATGCGTCGCCAAAATCACCTTGTCCGCCGCCAAAGCCACCCGCACCACGGTTCGGATCAACCCCCGCATGACCATAATGATCATAGGCCTCTTTTTTATTGGCATTGCTAAGCACTTCATAGGCTTCTTTCACTTCTTTAAATTTTTCTTCAGAAGCTTTATCCCCCTTAGTGCGGTCAGGGTGGAATTTCATCGCCAAACGTTTGTAGGCTTTTTTAATGTCTCGTTCAGTGGCATCTTTGCCTAGACCAAGAACTTCGTAATAATCGCGTTTTGACATAGTTGGTGTTCTACTTTCTCGCTACCGCAAGTATTGGCTGTGATAGATGATAGAGATACGGGCGTTGCTCACACAACGCCCGTTATTTAGTTCATTTGAATCCAGATTTAAGAATTACTTCTTATCGTCTTTTACTTCTTCAAATTCGGCGTCCACAACATCATCTTGAGTCTCAGCAGTTGGTTCAGCATCTGCATCACCCGCATTCGCTTGTGCTTGTTGCTGAGCAACTTCCATAAGTTTTTGAGAGGCTTCGATCAGCGCTTGAGTTTTCGCTTCAATTGCAGCTTTATCTTCACCTTTACGCGCGGTCTCTAACTCTTCAATAGCTGCTTCGATTTTCTCTTTCTCGTCAGTCGGAAGCGCTTCACCCGCTTCTTCCACTTGTTTACGAGTACCGTGAACTAAAGCATCGGCTTGGTTACGAGCCTGAACTAACTCTTCGAATTTTTTATCTTCTTCAGCGTTAGCTTCTGCATCATTCACCATTTTACTGATTTCGTCATCGGATAAACCAGAAGAGGCTTGAATGGTGATTTTTTGCTCTTTAGCCGTATCTTTATCTTTCGCTGATACGTGTAAGATACCATCGGCATCCAAATCAAAAGTCACTTCAATTTGTGGTACACCACGTTGTGCAGGGCGAATACCTTCTAAGTTGAATTGGCCTAGAGATTTGTTATCTGCGGCGCGCTTACGCTCACCTTGAATCACGTGTACAGTTACTGCGCTTTGATTATCATCTGCAGTTGAGAACACCTGTGACCCTTTGGTTGGGATAGTGGTGTTTTTCTCAACAACACGCGTCATCACGCCGCCCATAGTTTCGATACCCAAAGATAGAGGCGTTACATCAAGTAGCAATACGTCGGTTTTATCACCAGACAATACCGCACCTTGAATCGCTGCGCCCATAGCTACCGCTTCATCAGGGTTAACGTCTTTACGCGGTTCTTGACCAAAGAACTCAGTGACCGCTTTTTGTACCATTGGCATGCGAGTTTGACCGCCAACCAAGATAACATCGTTAATATCGCCAACTGAAAGATCCGCATCTTTCAAAGCAATTCGTAGTGGCTCTAGTGAACGTTGTACTAATTCTTCAACCAAAGATTCTAACTTAGAACGAGTCACTTTGATGTTAAGGTGTTTAGGACCCGAAGCGTCAGCAGTGATGTATGGTAAGTTAACATCAGTTTGTTGTGCTGAAGACAATTCACATTTAGCTTTCTCTGCCGCTTCTTTTAAGCGTTGCATCGCTAGTGGGTCTTGCTTCAAGTCAAAACCTTGATCTTTCTTAAACTCATCAACTAAGTAGTTGATCAAACGGTTATCAAAATCTTCACCACCAAGGTGAGTATCACCATTAGTCGCTAATACTTCGAAGGTTTTTTCGCCATCTACTTCATCAATTTCGATGATAGAGATATCGAAAGTACCACCACCTAAATCGTATACCGCAACAACATTGTCGCCTTTAGAGTTATTCACACCGTAAGCAAATGCAGCAGCCGTTGGTTCATTAATAATGCGTTTAACGTCTAGACCAGCGATTCGGCCAGCATCTTTAGTCGCTTGGCGCTGTGAATCGTTGAAGTATGCAGGAACCGTAATAACCGCTTCGGTTACGGCTTCACCTAGGTAATCTTCTGCAGTTTTTTTCATTTTTTTCAAAACTTCTGCAGAAATTTGTGGCGGCGCTTTCTTCTCACCTTTCGCTTCTACCCACGCGTCACCATTATCAGCGGCAACAATGTTAAAAGGCATAATTTGAATATCACGTTGCACTTCATCATCAGTAAAACGACGACCAATTAAGCGTTTAATCGCAAACAAGGTATTTTTAGGGTTAGTGACTGCCTGACGTTTGGCTGGCTGACCAACAAGGGTTTCGCCATCATCTGTATAAGCAATAATCGACGGCGTAGTACGATCGCCTTCGGCATTTTCAATAACTTTAGGGGTATCGCCATCTAAAATTGCAACACAAGAGTTAGTGGTTCCCAAATCGATACCAATAATTCGACCCATGGTGGTGTTCTCCAAATTCTGTTTATTACTAATATTCTTTGTTGGATCATAAGTTGGGGGCGTCATTTTTCTTTTCAAGGGAAAAATCAAAAAAAATAAGCAAAATTTACTATCTCGTTATTTTCTTTCAGCACACTTCCACTCACCAACAAACATCATTGGCAGTTAAATAAACCAACCAACCTATAGGATTAAGCAGCTAAAATGGATTTTCTTATAACCTGTGGTACTATGCGCCAAACTTAAAGCTATATGCAGGCCAAAATCCTGCATAAAAATAGAGAAAAGAAATGATGAATACCTCTAAATTAAGTCTGACTCATAAAATATTAATTGGGATGATTACCGGCATCGCGCTTGGTGTGTTCTTGCAAACTTTTTTTGCTGAATCGACCTTTGTAAAAAGCTATATCGTGGATGGGATCCTCAACATTACGGGCTCTATATTTGTTGCCAGCTTAAAAATGTTAGTGGTTCCCTTGGTCTTTGTCTCGTTGGTGTGTGGTGTTGCCTCCATGAAAGACACCGCGCGTCTTGGACGATTAGGTGGCAAAACGGTGCTGCTTTATCTAGCCACTACCGCCATCGCCATTTCTTTAGCGATGGGCGTGGCTCTATTAGTACGCCCTGGTTCAGGTCTAGAAATGGTAAGCGATGCCGCTTTTCATGCCAAACAAGCGCCGAGCCTAAGCCAGGTGATCATCGACATGTTTCCGAATAATCCAATTGCCTCTATGGCAAAGGGCAACATGTTGCAAATCATTGTGTTTGCATTGTTATTTGGGGTCGCTATCGCGATTTCCGGCGAATCAGGTAAGCGTATTGCGAGCCATTTTGAAGATTTAAATGTCGTGATTATGAAATTAGTCACGATCCTGATGAACTTAGCGCCCTATGGCGTATTTGCCCTACTAGCCAAATTGTTCTTCGAGATAGGCTTTAGCGCAATTGCTAGCCTCATGAGTTACTTTATGGTGGTATTAGTTGTGCTACTGCTTCACTCATTGGTGATCTATCCAGTACTCCTTAAAGTGCTAACGGGTCTAAATCCGTTTTTGTTTATCAAAAAAATGCGGGAAGCCATTGTATTTGCGTTTAGTACCGCATCTTCAAATGCGACTATTCCAGTCACCATGGAAACCGCAACCCATAAGTTGGGGGTACGTAACTCAACCGCTTCCTTCACCATTCCTTTAGGTGCAACGATTAACATGGATGGCACCTCTATTATGCAGGGCGTGGCAACCATCTTTATCGCAACAGTTTACAGTATCGATTTAAGTGCTGGTGATTTCATGCTGGTGATTGTGACCGCAACCTTAGCTTCGGTAGGTACTGCAGGAGTCCCCGGCGTCGGCCTGATTACTCTCGCCATGGTGTTACAGCAAGTGGGACTGCCGGTAGAAGGGATCGCCTTAATTATTGGCGTTGACCGCTTATTAGACATGGTTAGAACCGCAGTGAATATTACCGGAGATAGCATGGTAACCGTTGCAGTTGCTAAGTCTGAGGGGGACTTAAACTTAGAGACCTACAACAACCCTCTCGCGGGTTTATCAGAAGAAGAGGTGCGCCTGCCTCACGAATTAGCAAATGATATGCCGCGCGACATAGAAAAAGCCTAAAGCCGAACCAATAAAAAATGCGGTCCAATGACCGCATTTTTTATGCCGCAAAACTTAGCTTTGCTCCAAGCCACTTTGAGTGATATTTAAATTATTTAAAATGCCATTTTGAATCGAATAAATACAGCCGTGTACCGCCAAGAGTTGGCCCTTCTCCCAAGCATTTTGCACGATGGTGGTTTGGCAAACATTCTTTACTTGCTCAATCACGTTTAGTTCACATAGTCGATCGCCACGTTTGGTTTTATCTTCAATTGCATCCAATTCTGCTTGGTGAAAACGGTAAACATCTTTGATGTGACGTAACCAATTATCGATCAAGCCTTTCTGTTCATCTTCCATCGAAGCCAATACGCCACCACAACCATAATGGCCGGTGACAATAATATGCTTCACCTTCAATACATCAACCGCATATTGAATCACCGAGAGACAGTTTAAATCGGTGTGCACAACCACGTTGGCAATATTACGATGAACAAAAACTTCCCCTGGCGGTAATCGCGCTAACTGATTGGCCGGAACCCGACTATCGCTGCAGCCAATCCATAAAAATTCAGGTGATTGTTGTTCGGATAGGTCGGTAAAAAAGGAGGGATTCTGCTCTTTTATATCTTTTGCCCAACTACGATTATTGTTTATTAGCAGATCTAAACTATTCATTAACACCTCAATTACACTTACCTCGTTAATATTGGCCATTATATTGCCCGATGCAGCAGTTCACCGCTACTGTTTAAGCACAATTAAAAAGGAAACTCAGTTTGACCGGTGCCACTTTGTTGTTTTGCCTGCTCAGCAAGTAATTGACGTTGTTTTCGAATATAACGCTGCCGACGTTGTTTACTTAACCGCAAAATGTTTTGTTGCTGGGAACTATCCAAAGTTTGCCAAGCAAATCGCTCTTGACGACTACGAAAGCACCCCAAACACAAACCACGACTATTGGTCTGGCAAATACCACGACAAGGATTGGGGATATCAAAAATCTCAAGCTGTTCCATCTAGCGAAGCCCTACGCCTACGACCAACAATACGAACAATTTCTATTTAGTTATTAACCATGGCATAGCTTACCCGATCAGGTCAAAAAAACATCGAAAATGCGGCTCAAGATAAGTCGTGGCAGCAGGTAATACCAATCTGATTAATTATATACTCAACTTATTGCGCAGAATAAATCTATCGACAACCAGCCATAAAGTGCAGTAAGCAGTGGCTCCAATTACAAGATGCATCAGGCAGTTAGCGCTGATTTAGGCCAGCAAGAATCAACGGATAATGAGTTAGATTGGTACAAAATGAAGATAACTTTCTGACCCAATAAGGCCCACAAAAAAGGGACCATACTCGGTCCCTTTCATCAATCATCAACAAATCCAGCTTAGGCGTTGGTATCGACCGATGCAGCTTTGGAGATCATCACCATCGCGGGGCGTAACAAGCGACCATTTAGCTCATAGCCTTTTTGCAATACCGCAACCACAGTATTGGGTGCGACACCTTCAACCTCTTGCATGCCCATTGCCTGATGTTTCGCAGGATCAAAGGTATGATCCTGTGGAGAAATTACTTCGATTCCGAATTTCTTCACTGCATCCAATAAAGCTTTCAGGGTTAATTCAACCCCCTCAATCATTGCAGCAAGCGCATCATCCTCATGATTGGCATGTTGCAGGGCCATCTCCATATTATCGATAACTGGCAGTAATTCATTGGCAAACTTTTCCAAAGCAAATTTACGCGCCTTATCCACTTCCTGAGCGGAACGACGACGAATATTATCTACTTCGGCTTTGGCTCGCACAACGCTGTCTTTTTGATCGGCAACGGTCTGCTCTGCTGTCGCTAAACGCTCCAATAACTCTGCAATACTAATTTCTTCAGCCGCCGACTCATTTTCTTCTGCGCTTTCTGGCTCGACAAGTTCTGCCTCAACGGCATCAACGACTTGTTCGTTATCATTTTCTAGCGGCACGTCTTCAGTCTGTGGTTTGTTTTGCTCACTGCTCATGCAGGGTCTCCGTAATTCTTCACAAATAACACTAATCTGATGCATATTATGGGGATCAAAGCCGTTGTTTCAAGTGATAGTCACGATAAAACTAGCTGAGTTTGATTTACCCGCGTTATAATCGTCAGTAACACAACGTTAAATCAACAAGTTATGACTCAATCTTTCAACACTATTGGTTTGATCGGAAAACCTCACCACGAGGGAGCCAATAACACCCTAACCGCACTCTATCAGTGGTTAAAAAAGCAATCTTTTACAGTACTGGTAGAAGAAATTACCGGTGCCCAACTGGCAATTAGTGACTTACCTTTAGTCAGTATTACCAATTTAGGAGAACAGGCCGACCTAGCAATCGTGGTAGGCGGCGACGGCAATATGTTAGGCGCAGCTCGAGTATTGGCCGACTACGACATTGCGGTGATTGGCGTGAATCGTGGCAACCTTGGTTTTCTAACCGATTTAGATCCAGATAACTTCGAACAACCCTTACAACAGGTACTGAATGGTCAATTTGTTACCGAGAAACGTTTCCTATTAGAAGCACAAGTGCTTAGACATAACACGGTAAAAAGCAGTAATAGCGCGGTCAATGAAGTGGTATTACACCTCGACAAAGTTGCCACCATGCTTGAGTTTGAAGTTTACATCGACCAACACTTTATCTTAAGTCAACGTGCTGACGGAATTATTGTTACCACTCCCACTGGATCAACCGCCTATTCACTCTCCGCTGGCGGACCAATTTTAACCCCAAATTTAGATGCCATTGCTTTAGTTCCGATGTTTCCTCACACCTTAAGTTCACGCCCCATCGTGGTGAACAGTGAAAGTGAAGTAAAATTAAAATTGTCACATGACAACAGTGAACACATGCATATCAGCTGTGACAGCCATATCTCTTTGCCAGTGTTGCCAGGCGATGAAGTCATTATTCGCAAACAAGCTAATCCGCTGCGCTTAGTTCACCCAACCAACTACGACTATTTTAAGATTTTGCAAACTAAATTGGGCTGGGGAAGCCGACTTTTCTAATAACAACAGCAGCAGCTACAAAGGATTTGAGAATTTGACAAATACCGCCACGCCAATTGTTAAGAATCGCCAACAAGTGGTTGAGATAATGCGCCACCTCAAGTTTAGCGACATTTTAGACGTACAGTTTGTCAAACAAGGGAATGTGCGTATCAAGTGTAAATTGCTTGGTCTCGATGATACTAACTTTCTAATGTTTGCCATTCCTCGCTATGCGCAACAGGGTCACAATGATGTACTCGTCGAAGGCATGGACTGCATTGTACGCTCCATTATAGAAGGAGAAGCGGGCCAATGTATTGCCTTTCGCAGTGTAATTACCGACATCATCAAATCCCCCAAGCACCTAATTTTTGTAAAATACCCCAACGAAATAGAACATTTCAGCCTACGTAAGCAACAGCGGGTAGCGATTCGCCTCCCAGCCACAATTAGCCACCGCTCCTCGGTGAGCGACCAACAAGTAGAACATGATTTAAATTTTGAAGGGATTATTTTGGATCTGTCCGCTGGAGGCTGCCGCTTCAAACTGGAATGGCCAGAAAGTTACGGTCCATTTTTATTAGAAAACATCTTTGTTTATATCCGCTTCCCCACTCAAATGGACAATAATGTGGTGATCGAAGGGAGCGTAAAAAGCCAAAGCCGAGATGGTTTAAATCATCTCGCCGTTGGCATCAAGTTCGAAGGGAAAGTCGCGCTAGATAACATTTTCAAGCATCTAGCGCTCGACATATAAAGGCAAAGCAAGGCTTTATCCTTAAGTGCTAATGGTAATAAAACTATCGCAATAAAACTAAGCGACTTCGGCTTTCTGCGGATGATCAAACAACCGAATTACAATTAAGCTAACCAAGGCCACCAATAAAAAACCAAGTACAATCGGGTAACAGGTAAAATTAAAGCTAAAACCGATTAAACTGCCGATTGGGATCCCCACCAGAGTTGATATAAAAGCAACAAAAGCTGAGCCCATCCCCGCGATAGCCCCTAAAGGCTCCATCGCCAAAGAATTCAAATTACCAAATAAAATACCAATACAAAAGAATGCCGGCATCATATAAACCATCAATAAAAAGAGCGACGGGACGCCATTGGTACTGATGAGTACACCAACAAACAAAACACTTAAACTCAGTAGGCACCACAACGCAATGTGGATCATTTTACGCATCCCAATACGGATCACCCAACGACCATTCACCAGCGATGCGACCCCAATCGAGCCAGCGGCCAACGCAAACAGTAAAGCAAAATTACTACCCTGATGGTAGAGTTGAATAAATAGCAGTGGCGCACTGTTCAAGTACCCCATAAATGCCCCAAATATCAAGCCAGAGACAAAGGTATAGGCCAAAGCAGCTCGCTCATTCATCAGTACTTTTAAACTATCCACAAAACTATTAATCGTCAGCGGTCGACGCTTTTCTGGCACTAAAGTTTCTTCTTGAAAAAAGCCGAACCATAGAGCCGTCACAACCGCCATCAGTAGCAAGACGCCAAAAATCCAACGCCAATGAGCAATGCTCATCACTAACTGACCAAGTGCCGGCGCAATAATAGGAACCACAATAAATACCGAAAATACCACCGACATCACGCGCGCCATCGCCGCGCCTTTAAGCTGATCCCTCACCAAAGCCATGGTGATCACCCTTGGTGCCGCAGCCCCCATGCCTTGTAGCACCCGTCCAGCGATGAACCAAACAAATGAATCGGCCACAATGCACAAAATACTCCCCAAGATAAACAAACCAAAGCCTAAATAAATAGGGCGCTTACGGCCCACCGCATCCGACCAAGGGCCATAAATTAATTGGCCAATAGACAAGCCAACAAATAACCCGGTAATGGTCCACTGCACTTGAGTTGCAGGGCTGAGATTGAAGTCTTCGGCAATTGTCACTAAGGCTGGCAACATGGCATCGACAGCCAAGGCAACCAACGACATCATTAATGCCAACAGAACAATAAACCCTTTTGAGTGTGCCGGAGTCGTGCCCACAATAGCCCCTTTAAAAATGTGATCCAACTCAACTTATAACATGAGCTGAACAACAATTGCGATAAGCAATAACAATAATCCGCTTAGTTGCGCGAAAAATAAGCCAATCAAGCAGCTCTTAGCTGTGCATGAAAAGCTCAGCCTGAACGCTGACAATTAAGCCAACAGCTAACGAGTAAACTCAACAGCAAAGCCTCAAGCAAAAGCAAAGCCTCGGCAGAGCAATCATCAAAATAAACCCGTTAAAACCCAAGGCGAGAAATAGTCCAGACTCTGTGTATTATAGTTCAGCCTGAGTACTAATCTTCAGACTTGCCATGACTCAATAACATCGAGAGCAAAGCCACTACCGCTGAGCTAAGCATCAGTAACAACGACACTGCATTCAGTACCGGTGTTGAGCCTTCTCTTAAACGGTCGTACATCGCAATGGTCAGTGGCGCATCCGATCCCACTAACATCAAAGTGGTATTAAAGTTTTCAAATGACATCAAAAAACTAACCACTGCGGCACCCACTAATGCAGGGCTTAAAAAAGGCAGTACCACAGTAAAAAAAGCAACCCAACGACTGGCGCCCAAATTGAGTGCAGCTTCCTCAAAACTAAAATCAAACTTACGTAAACGCGCCAAAATAATCAGCGTTGAAATCGTCGTAATAAAAGCCACCTGGCCAATAACCACTAAACTAAATCCCGGTCGCAACCACTCCCATTCCCATAAAAAATACTCTTCCAAACCATTGGCCAGCCGGCTACTGGCCACCAATATTGCAACCCCCAAAATGACTCCAGGGATGACCAAGGGCAATAACAAACCAATATATAACCAGTTTTTACCCGGAAAATCGAAACGTACAAATAGCCAAGCATTGGCCGTAGATAGCAATAACGAAAAAACCGTAACCAAACAGGCGATCATGGCGCTTACGCCAATACTAGACAGCAAAGGCTGATCGTAAAATATCCCCAGTTTGGGTTGCTGCTGACCGATAAACCAATCGAGGGTGAATCCCTGCCAAGGCAAAGACGCATACAAGCTATCGTTAAAAGCAAATAAACCAACAATGCTCAAAGGCAAAGCCAAAAAAACCAAAAATCCAACCATATAGAAACGGTAAACCGTGTTGGCTGGCCCGCGTAACTGATGCAACATACTAAAGTCCTTTAACGCCCCAGCGTCTTACTGAATGATTGGCCACTCAGTTTCAGCCCCAAGGCGACCACCGCAGAAGAAACCACCAATAACACCACCCCAAAAGCAGCCCCTAACTCCCAGTTAAAACGAGTAATAAACTGGGTGAAAATTTGCTCGGTAAACCAGAGGCTATCTTTTCCGCCCAATAAGCGCGGCGTTAAGTAATTCCCTAAACACAGCATAAACACCATAATGCATCCAGAGACGATGCCTGGCATGGCATAAGGGATCACGATCGATTGAGTCACGTTCCAGCCGTTTCCACCTAAATCATAACCGGCTTCAATCAAGCTTTGATCTAAGCCTTCCAGCGTACTCACCAAAGGCACCACCATAAACAGCATGGAGGTATAAACCAAACCAATCAACATACTCACATCATTGTATAAAAACTCGATTGGCTGCTCGGTTAAACCCAGAGCCATTAAGCCTTGGCTAATCACTCCAGATTCGCGCAACAGGATCATCCAGCCATAAGTTCGCACTAACTCACTCACCCAAAATGGCAATAAACAACTCAGCAATAACAAGCGCTTGCTACGTCCCTTAGCCACTTTTGCGATAAAAAATGCAACTGGAAAACTAATCACTAAGGTAATAAAGGTGGCCAATAACGACATCCACACGGTGCGTAACAAGGTGTGCCAATACAAGGGTTCAGAAAAGAACTGCTGATACTGATAAAGGCCAACACTGTCACCCACACTATAATCACGCTTGATTAAAGATAGCTCTAACATTTGCAAATGTGGCAATACAATCAACAGCACAAACCACAGCAGAAAAGGCAAGATTAATAAATAAAAGCCCAGAGTTTTAGCTTTCACCGTTCACCTCTTTCGTGATACAGCGCGCTTGAGATGCATTCCAATAAATACGTAATGGGCTACCGACCACAATATTTTGCAAAGCAAAGTCAGCGCCAGGGGAAACCCGATAAAGCTCATCATGATGCTGGTCTCTCACCATTAAGGTCGAGCTGGCGCCATCAAACAGACACTCCTCAACCTTCACATCAAACTGATTATCCGCTTTCACATCTTCACCCACCTTGGCGATACCAATCGCCTCTGGCCGAACAAATACATTTACGGTGGTTTGCGGACGCTGCTGCACATCGGTTTCAACGATCAAGTGTCGCCCTCGGGCGGTCTTCAATAGCGCCACCGCTTGCCGTTGCTCGACCACCACAGCCGATAGTTGATTGGTTTGTCCAACAAACTTAGCCACAAAGGCTGACTGCGGTTGATAATAAAGTTGCTGCGGACTTGCCACCTGCTCGAAGCGGCCACGGTTCATCACCGCTACTTTATCCGACATCACCAAGGCTTCAGACTGATCATGCGTAATGTAAATAAAGGTGGTACCAAACTCACGTTGTAAGTGTTTAAGCTCAACCTTCATCTTCTCTCTAAGTTTTAGATCTAAAGCACCTAGCGGCTCATCAAGTAATAATAAACGCGGCTCTAAGACCAGACTACGGGCGATCGCAATCCGTTGTTTTTGGCCACCCGACAACTGGGCAATTTGCTTCTGTTGGCTACCGTCTAAACCCACTCGGCTGAGTACATCTTTAATTTTTTCGCTTCGCTCAGCCGCTTTCACACCACGACGCTTTAAACCATAAGCGATGTTCTCAGCCACATTCATGTTGGGAAATAAGGCCAAATGCTGAAACACCATATTCACCGGACGCTTATTGGGCGCCAGCTCATTGACTCGCTTTTGATGGATACGGATCTCGCCCTCACTGGGGAATTCAAAACCAGCGAGCATCCTTAGCAAGGTGGTTTTACCACAGCCCGAAGGCCCTAAAATAGAAAAGAAAGACCCAGCTTCAACATTAAAATTTAAACCGTCTACTGCGGTAAAATCAGAAAAGTGTTTAGAGAGGTGTTCACATTCAAGATCAAATTTAGCGTTTCCCGCCATAGTACAAGTACATCCAAAGGTAAAAAAAGAAGGGCCTTACGGCCCATTGATAAGTGCTTATTGTGCCGCGTGCACGCGATCCAGCACCTTGCCTTCCATGGCTTCTAAGCCAGCAGGTACTGCGGGATACCATTTAATATTATCAATATCATCGCTACTAAAACTGGCATTAAACTGTGCTTTAGCCACTTCGTTCACATAGGCATCGGAGCCTTTCGAGGCGGTGAAGTTACCCGCAGACTCGGTAATTTTTGCTGCGATTTCTGGACGCATCACAAAATTGATCCATTGATAAGCGGCGTCGACGGCTTTTGACTTGCGTGGAATCGCAAAAGTATCAATCCAACCTAGCGCGCCAGACTTTGGTGCAACAAACTGAATATTGGCTTGATCTCGGTTTAACTTCCAACCGCCTGCATCCCAAGCCATCGCGGCAACCACTTCGTTGGCACGCATCAGGTTCATCAACTCATCACCACCAGACCAGTAAGTTTTCACGATGGGCTTACATTCCACAAGCTTCGCTTCAACCTTATCCAAGATCTGTTGGTATTTGGCAGGATCGGCGTAAGCCGCAAAAGGATCTTCGCCAAGAGCAAAAGCAAAAGCAATTAAAGTAGGACGTTTCAAACGATAAGAAATTTTGCCCTGATACTTGCTTTGACATAAATCGGTATAGTCAGCTACATCTTTGGCCATGTTACCGTTCACCACCAAACCGCTGGTTCCCCAAACATGCGGAACACCAAATACTTTATCGCCCACGGCAGTATTTTTCTTGGTCGCATCGAGCATTGAACTAATAATTTGTTTCTGGTCAATTCGGGCTAAATCGATGGGCTGATAAATACCAAACTGTAGTTGCACACCAGTGATACGGTCTTGACTAGGTTGCGCCAAATCGAAACCAGAGCCGCCTGTTGCGCGTAACTTAGAAATCATATCTTCGTTGTTTGATTTGGTAACTTTTACTTCAATACCAGTTTCTTTTTGAAACAAATCGATCACCTCTTGAGGCGCATAACCGCCCCAAGTTAGTAGACGAAGTGTTTCGGCACTGGCTTGCACACTTGCCATGGCTCCCATACCAAGTAACAAGCTGCTTATTGCAAAACGTTTATTCAACATAATATCTTCCATGTATTTCTAAGGTTAATTGGGCTACCGACTAATACAGCAGCGATACAACAACTATTTGATAAACATGCACTACTTTTATGACACAAATGTGAAGCTGCAAGCAACTAAAAAATGAATAAAAATCAAGCTAAAGCCAGCCAGGCCGCCTTAAAACAAGCGCTTACCTGACAAAACAACGGCCCAAAAAACCACCCATTGTGACAAAAATATGAATTCTAGATAACAGAATAACCAATGACCAGAAGTTAACCAGTAGTGAATTGTGCTACTTATATCGGCAATAAGCAGCTAACAATGCTACCTGCATACAATACCTCCAGTAACCACCAAATCATCGGCCATTTGCTACTTTATATAATTAAATCAATTGAATGAGTGACCTAGCTCCAGAATAATCCTCTCTCTTATGGGCGGCGACATAAGCGTATAAAAATATCCCTTGCCTCATCCTTAGCACCAGTAAACCAGCTTTTTACGATTTGCACTTGCATGCACAAAAATACCGCTATATATTTATACAGCAACTGTATGGATAAACAGGTATAGGAATGCTCACTCAACTCAGCGTACAAAACTTTGCAATTGTTCGGTTCTTAGAGCTCGATTTAAGCCGAGGCATGACCACCATCACTGGTGAAACTGGTGCCGGTAAATCAATTGCAATCGATGCCTTAGGCTTGTGTTTAGGTAACCGAGCGGAAGCGAGCATGGTGCGCCAGGGTGCCAGTAAGGCAGAAGTCAGTGCGCAATTTGAGATCAGCCAGAACCAAGCCGCGCGGCTATGGCTGCAGCAAAATGAGCTGTTAAGCGACGATGATTGCATATTACGCCGAGTAGTCACCAAAGAAGGTCGCTCTAAAGCCTATATCAATGGTACTGCGGTACCCTTGGCACAACTCAAACAACTAGGGCAATACCTCGTTAGCATTCATGGGCAACATGCGCATCAGCTATTGCTTAAACCCAGCCAACAACTGGCGATTGTCGATCAGTATGCCGCTCATCCGCAATTGCTGAGTGAAGTGAAACAAGCTTACCAGCATTGGAAAGGCCTCTGTAACGAGCAAGAACTTGCCCAACAGCAACAAAAAGAACTGCTGGCCCAACAACAACTGCTTGAATATCAGGTTAAAGAATTAGACGAGTTTTCTCTGGCTGAAGGGGAATACCAAACCATAGAACAACAACATCAGCGTCTTTCTCACAGCACCGAGCTGCAACAAAGTAGTTTTCAGCTTAGCCAGCTCCTAGCCTTAGATGAGCAAGTTAATGTACTAGACATGCTAGGCCAAGCCTGTAGAACTACCAGCCAGCTTCTCGCGCTCGATCCCAAACTCGAAAACATCAACAATCTGTTACACGATGCACAGATTCAGATTGAAGAAGCCGGCCAACAGTTAGGCCATTACAGCGAGCAGCTAGACTACGACCCAGAGTTATTTGCCGAGTTAGAACTGCGACTCAGCCAAGCCCTTGAGTTGGCCAGAAAACACCATACCAACGCCGAACAACTGCCAGCACTACATTTGAATTTACAGCAACAGTTAGAGCAGCTGAGTCAACAAAGCCAGCGCTTCGAGCATCTTACGGAAGACATTGAGCAGGCATGGCAGATTTATCTAAGTAAGGCCAATAAACTATCGAAAAGTCGCGAACGTGCCGCCAGTAGCCTCAGTAAATTAATCACCAAAGAAATCCATAAACTCAGTATGGCGAAAGCCCAATGTGAATTTGCACTACAAAGTGATGCCAGCCAGTTCACCAATTCAAATGGCGTAGATCGCGTCGAGTTGCGGGTAACCACCAACCCTGGTCAGCCGATGCAAAGTATTGATAAAGTGGCCTCTGGCGGAGAACTCTCCCGTATTGGTTTGGCCATTCAAGTGATTTGCTCAGCCAGTATTTTAACCCCAACCCTGATCTTCGATGAAGTTGACGTAGGCATTAGTGGACCAACCGCCGCAGTGGTGGGCGGCATGCTACGAAAACTTGGGCAACAGTGCCAAGTATTGTGTGTGACCCACTTACCACAGGTAGCGGGACATGGTCATCAACAGATGTTAGTGAGTAAGCAACAGAAGAAAAATGAAACCATCACCAACATGCTCACTTTAAACGGCCAACAACGTCTCGAAGAATTGGCTCGCCTGCTCGCCGGCGATGCAATTACCCCTTCTGCACTGGCAAATGCGCAAGAATTGTTGGTTGAAGACTAAATTCTTCGTAGTAGACGCTTCTTTTTCGGGCGGGGCTTGGTTATGATGCCTTCCTTAACAAGGAGCTTCGATTAACAATGCGTTTCACAGCTAAAATTTTTATTCTACTTGCCAGCCTCGGACTTAGCGCCTGTTCAGCCTTCGATTGGATGGTATATAAGGTTGATATCCCACAGGGTAACTACATCGACGATGCCAAAGTAGAACAGCTCCGCGTCAACATGACCAAGGAGCAGGTTCAATTTGTATTGGGTTCACCGATGTTAGTAGATGCTTTCGACCAAGAACGTTGGTACTACCTATACAGTTACAAAAGTGGTAATGGCTCACTCGAACGAAGAAATTTGGTGGTTGAGTTTGTGAATAACCACCTAGCGCTGGTTGAAGGTGACTACCAAATTAGTAAAGACTTTATGGTGCCTCTCGAAGACGAAACCAGCTAACTGCCCCCAAGCATATAAAAAAGCCAGATCATCGATCTGGCTTTTTGGTTTAAGCTTCAGCGCGTTGCTTGGGCCTGCCACCGGTGGTTTTATCTGCCCTCCCCGCAGCCTTTGCGCGTTCAGCTCTAATTTTACGAAGCTCTTTAGGATCGGCAATTAAGGGACGATAGATTTCAATTCTATCGCCATCACGCAAAGTTTGATCCAGTTTAGCCGCTCGACTAAAAATGCCAACCGAAGCCGACTCAGGCTCAATCTCTGGAAAGTGATCCACAATACCCGACTGCTTAATGGCGGCCAAAATATCGCAGCCTTGTGCAACACTCAGTGCCAGTAATACTTGACGCTCTGGTAAGCCATATACCACTTCAATATTAATTTTTTCGCTCACCACTAATACACCTGTTTTGCTCGGTCGACAAAAGCCTGCACCATCGAGCCGGCCAATTCTTGAAAGACTCGGCCAAAGGCCGCTGCAATCAACTTGTTGCTAAATTCAAAGTTCAAATCCAGCATCACCTTACAGGCTTGCTCATCTAAAGCGACAAAATGCCATACTCCAGTTAAGGACTTAAACGGCCCATTCACCAAATTCATCTGAATCGATTGATCTTCAGTTAAAGTATTTTCCGTCACAAAGCTGTTTTTAATACCAGCCTTGGCCACCCCAACCTGAGCCACCATGCTCAGTGGGCCCTGCTCAATAATTTCACTACTCACGCACCCCGGTAAAAACTCGGGATAAGCGTCAACATCATTCACTAATTGGTACATTTGCTTGGCGCTAAACATCACCAAGGCACTACGGTTTACTTGCGGCATAACCCACTCTTTCTTCAAATCTGGCAACATTTTAGCATTCGCACGGCTAAACCGCACAATATCAGTTTTAAACCCTCGCTGCATGCGTATAATAGCGGCCTATGAGTAAGAATAAATCAAAATCAAAAGCCGGTTCAAATACCATCGCGCTGAATAAAAGAGCGCGCCATGAGTACCGTATCGAAGATAAATTCGAAGCGGGTATTGAACTTCAAGGCTGGGAAGTTAAATCAATGAGAACCGGTAAGGTTAACATCGCCGAGAGCTACGTATATGTTCGCGACGGTGAAGCCTTTGTTTCCGGTTTAAATGTTCAACCCTTATTATCGGCTTCCACTCACGTGGTTGCCGACCCAACCCGGATCCGCAAACTGCTGCTAAACCGACGCGAGTTAGATAAACTGATTGGCGCGGTTGAACGCCAAGGTTATACCATTGTTGCCACGGCGCTCTACTGGAAAGCCTCTTGGGCCAAACTAGAGATAGGCTTAGCCAAAGGTAAGAAAGATCAAGACAAACGCGAAGACGAGAAAGATCGCGAATGGCAACGCACCAAAGACCGAGTGATGAAACACAGCTTTAGATAAACACTCAACTGGACAAATAAACAGCATTTAAACCCAAGCCGCTATCGGTTTATATCAGGCTTGTGTTAGAATGTTCTAGAAATTCCGGGGCTGAATTGGATTCGACAGGATCAGGAAGGCTTGTGGAGCATGTCGTGGGGCGGTTTGCCACGTAAAAAGCCGCAAAAAAATAGTCGCAAACGACGAAAACTACGCACTAGCAGCTTAATAACCTGCTAGAGCACTTCTACCCTAGCTTCCGCTTGTAAGACGGGGAATCATAGAAGTTCAAACCCAAACAAGATAGCGAGGGACGCTTTGACTAGAGAGCCGAACCGCGAAATAGAATTCTGGTATGTGAGTAAGTGGCGTGTTTGTTCGCAGCTTGCTAACGAGAATAAAGACAAACTAAGCATGTAGCGCCATTGGTTAGAATGGTTTTGGACGCGGGTTCGAAACCCGCCAGCTCCACCAATACCACAAAGAAAGACGTCTTAGGGCGTCTTTTTTTGTACCTGTAATTCGCCTTAGCAATACAAAGTATGTAAATCCACGCCCCTGCGTGAGGGGCGACTTGAGCATTTGAAGCGCAAAGCGCAAGCCTATCGTTTCAATCCACGCCCCTGCGTGAGGGGCGACCGTAAGCTGTTTTTATGTACTTAAAATCACTCATGTTTCAATCCACGCCCCTGCGTGAGGGGCGACATCAAAACCAAGGGGGATGCATGAGAATAAGTAAGTTTCAATCCACGCCCCTGCGTGAGGGGCGACGCTATAAGACCGTCAGACGAAACATTATCAATTTGTGTTTCAATCCACGCCCCTGCGTGAGGGGCGACCTATCGCCGTACTTAAGCGTGATCACTCAACCGAGTTTCAATCCACGCCCCTGCGTGAGGGGCGACTAGCCACTGGGAAAGCACGCCTTACTCGGTCAATGTTTCAATCCACGCCCCTGCGTGAGGGGCGACCCTAGTTCTTTTTCAGGGATTGCCGTAAAAGCATGGTTTCAATCCACGCCCCTGCGTGAGGGGCGACTCAACAAGGCGCTTGGTGATACCAGTAAAATAACAGTTTCAATCCACGCCCCTGCGTGAGGGGCGACGAGCCAGATTGCGATAAATCACCGTGATGCACTGTTTCAATCCACGCCCCTGCGTGAGGGGCGACATGAATAAGGAGCAATACAAATAATGGAAACACCAGTTTCAATCCACGCCCCTGCGTGAGGGGCGACGACAGCTACAAAAGAAACCAACGCGCAAAAACTGGTTTCAATCCACGCCCCTGCGTGAGGGGCGACGTAAACGAAGCCAAAATACTCGATTGGCTCCTAGTTTCAATCCACGCCCCTGCGTGAGGGGCGACACGGGGGGTATAGTGGCAGGTAAAAGTTACCATGTTTCAATCCACGCCCCTGCGTGAGGGGCGACAGTTAAATTGATAGCAGAACAGCAGCAAAGACCAGGTTTCAATCCACGCCCCTGCGTGAGGGGCGACTTTACGTGAGCATTTAAAGCGCGGTTGGTTTGATGTTTCAATCCACGCCCCTGCGTGAGGGGCGACGCCTGAGGGAGTAGGGACGTTATTTGTTATTGATGTTTCAATCCACGCCCCTGCGTGAGGGGCGACTTTTATTGTGATTGCGTTAGCGTAGAGATTGGGTTTCAATCCACGCCCCTGCGTGAGGGGCGACTTTGCTGGGGTCATTGGTGGCCCTCCATGTCAGGTTTCAATCCACGCCCCTGCGTGAGGGGCGACAACGGTGAAATAAAATCATTAATAACACCACTTTGTTTCAATCCACGCCCCTGCGTGAGGGGCGACTGCCGTGATTAAACGACAGGTGTAGCTTAACCTGAGAAGCCATGATTCGCTAGCCTAGTCATTAAGAACCCGAGTTCTCACGCTGCAACGGTCACTATCTCGATTAAACCTTTATTATTCAATGCGCTAAAAAAGCGCTAAACTACCGTGTTTTTAAAGAGCACTGGGGGTTAGCGTTCAAATAATCAAACTATCTTTGAATATGTCTAGTGCAGGCTTTGCACCATGGTGCTCAACCTTGCTTCGCCAGCCCTTGCCAAGCTTATAGAATCTCAGGCTATCGACTTCTTCATCATAAATATTAAGCAACTTCGCCTTAAAACTTAACCATTGTGCGTAGGTAATCTCACACTCAAAAACCGAGTACTGCACCCGCACACCGTAATCTAAACAGGTTTTCGCCAAATGACGTAAACGGCGTTGCCCGCCATCATCTTGCAAGCTTACATCGTAAGTAATCAGTACCATCATAAAAGTCTACCTATCGCGAATAAAAGGGAGGGTAATTCGCTAAATCACCTCGAATATGCCGCGCTAAAAGCATCGATTGCACATGGGGTAATAAGCCGATTTGAATTTTTTCTTTCAAAAATGGATGAAGAATTTCTTCTTGCTTTTTAGCCTGATAAGACTGGAGTAACAGTTTTCGCGTCTCATCTTTCATGGTAACCCCGCCAAGCATGTCTACCGTAAAATCTTTAGCCTTTATTTGTTGTCGGTTCACTAAAGTAAGTACTGTTCGATCCACAATATAGGCTCGAAATTCTTCCAATAAATCTTGAGCCAAACTGTCTCGACCTGGTCGCTCTGCATGTAAAAAACCAACTTGTGGATCGAGCCCTACACCTTGCAGCGCTCCGCTGATTTCCTTCCCTAATAGGGAGTACAAAAAAGAGAGCATGGCATTAATGGGATCTTTCGGTGGCCGTCGACTTCGACCATTAAACCGCAGCGCTTGATCATCCACTTTTATCAAGCCTTGAAAAACACCAAAATATTGGCTGGCAGCTTCTCCCTCCAAGCCTCTAATCTTATCTAAATCGGATTGAATTTTTAGCGCTTCGACAATTTGTTTCATTCGCTTTAAGGTTCGACTAAGAGCTGCGTTTTCTCCATGATTTCGCCGGTGACGTAACAGCAGCGCGCGTGAAGACTGTACTTTAGCGGCGACAATATCTCTCGCAATTCCCACTTTTTGGGGGTTGACCAACGCAAACTGAGCCCGTCGCAATAAAACATTGCCGCTTTGTTGACCCACCAGCCGTCCCTGAAATCGACCGAACTGATCGAAAAATGCCAGGCCAGTGCCATTTTCTCCGCAAAATCCCATCAATTGTGGCGATACCATGACATTGCCAAAGCAAAAAATACCACTGATCGAGTGGATGGGCACCTGCATCAATTTTTGCTTCACTCCATCAACCCGCTGCTCTATTAGCAAGGTTTCTCGTGCTTTGTGTAAATAAGCACCATCGCGGGTAATATACAGGGTATTTTGAAGTTTCTTCACTGGCTAACCTCATCATCGTAAAGCTGGCGAATATAAACCGAACTGGGATCGTTAGCTGATAGCAGTGGTTGGCAGGGTTCAATTAAAGAGCAAGCTTTGCAGCGTTTTGTATACTCCGCTACTGGCGTTTGCTTTGTCGAGAATAAATCATGAACTTGAGCAATCACGGCTAATGTTTGTTGCCGCAACGAAGCATCAATAGTAACCAGCTCTCGACGACGAGTTTGCCAATACCACAGCGCTCCCTGCTCTACCGAAGTGGCTGTCATCTCTTCTAAACACAGCGCCTGTGCGCAGAGCTGTATAGCATCAATATTGTCTTGTTTAGCTTTCCCTCGCTTATACTCCACCGGTGTTAATTGACCAGAAGCCAGATCTTTTTCCACTAAATCCAGCTTACCAGTCAATCCGAGCGTCGGAGCATTCACATGTACACCACGCTCGAAACGAACGCCTTGGCGTGTTTCTGGTTCTCCACTATCCACTCGCTGATGCAACAACTGGCCGTGAGCCGTGAGGTAGTTTTCGGCCCAAAGCTGCTCGTTGTGGATCAGAGCACACTGCCTTGGGCAAAACGCATAATGCTGCAAGGCAGAGAGTGGTATAAGGCGTTGGTCTTGCGCTGTCATTACCAAGCAATACGTTTGAAAAGTTCCAGCCCTTGAGGCCAGTTTTCTTCATCGATAGCGAGTTGATAATCACGAATACTACGAGCTGGACCATCGGTCGTTTTATCCACCCTTATTCGATCAAACAAACTATGCGCTGGCGCATTACCCAAGGCATTGTTATGTTTAAACACCAATAATGCCCTCGCGGCCATTTCACCTCGACTGGCAGAACGATCATGATCAAACATCTGCTCCAAAGCGGTGAAAAATAATTCCAAATCTTCATCACTAAACCCGGTCTGCTGAGCCAAATGAGCAGAAACGAAACCGTGACAGCAATAAAGGCCATAAGGTACGGTAAATTTTCGTCCCATGGTTCGATTATCACCATCTTGCGCTTCTGCTTCTTTTTCCGTTGCAACAGCCATCCTTGTAATACTGTGCTCACTGCTTACAACTGGGTCAACAGAACGAGAGAAGGTTAGTTGTACAGGCCCTCGAACCTGCCCACAGTTGACACCAGTAGACATCACCGCACCAAATGTCCGTACATCAAAAAAGTTATTACACATCCATTGTCGAGCTTCGCCCGTTTTATCACCGCCTTTTCTTTTTTTGTCATTTTTTAGTAATTCTTCTGCACCTATTCCAATATAAGCTCGTTCATGTTGGTTGTTTAGCACCGCTTTTTCCTTCACATAAATCTCATACGGCGGTTGCTCTCCCTTTACCAAAGTGACAAAATTTCGCACCTTGCGCTTCAGACAAACATCGGTGACCAAACCTTGGCCAGTTTCAGTATCCAAACGAGGTAAATTACCGGCATCAGGATCACCATTTGGATTGCCGTCTTTAACGTCAAATAACAGCACAAAGTCATATCGATTTTGCAGGCTCATAGGGTAGCTCCTTCTTCAGCCGATGATTTTTGTTGAGTCTCTTTTTTTGTATATAAAGATTGTTTCTGGTGATAATAGCCAATAGCAAACAGGCCCTGTTCATCTAAATTCAAATGCGCAGGAAACTCTTGGATAGATGTAACTATTTCTTGTATACGACGATCAGTAGTGACCCTGTAAGCGCCAGCAAGCTTATTGAGATGATGTGTTGAAAGTCTTATCAAGGTTGCAAACACAGCCTTTGGTGTACAACTTGCGCTGCTGTAATAACGGTCCCTGATCGTACTATTGAGTCCACTCCCTTGAGCATCCTGCTGCAATTTTTCGAGAACAGCGAACAGCCTACCCAAACGGTAGCCAATACGGGTATCTTCTTGGTTAAGTGACACAGTTAACTCCTTGTCTATAGAACTTAATACTTTGTTTATCTGTCGATGTCTTCGGTTAAGGCACGCCTTGAGCAAACAAGCTCTTTCGTAATTAACATAGCCACGCTCGGCTTTAATACGTCTTATAACCCCTTGAAAAAGAGTCGCGGGTAGCGGTAAACCCTGCAAAATAGCCAGATAGATATCCCCCATCAAGTTTGGCGGGAGATTGTCGGATTTTTGTAGTAAAGCGGTGCTTAAAACAAGTCGATACAAGGATGGAAAACCAAAAGCTTCATACCCTATTATTTGTATATCGCGAAACCAATCAGCAATGCGCAGCCTGAACTCGGCGACAGTTCCACATAGCCAAAAGCGCACCACGATCCTAGCCGGAGCATTCGGTGCGAGACCTAGTACATAAAATCTCTGTTGGTCATCCGCATTTTGTGCCGCACCATCATATAAACTCCGATAATGCTCAATAACTTTCTCTACGCCTTGATCTGGGGCATCGCTCTGCTGCCCAAACAGCATCGGCAGTTCCGTTTCAAGAGGAGCGTCGCGTTGCGCCCAACAAACCAATGTAGTGCCGCTAACGTATAGTTTTTGCTTAGAATCTCGGCGCAATAAATGGTTCAGCGCAGTTGCATATTGAAAAGCTGCCAGTTCACCAACTGGAAAATTGAGCCCTTGACTTTTTCCATACGATTCAAATGCTTTAGCATTTATAGACGCCAAAGGCGTGGGTTTTCCAACAATCTGCCCAATGCCGTCATGCAACCGCGCCACAGGGCCTCGTTTACCGGTGACCAAACAGACCCCATGTATGCTTTCAGCTCCGTTATCATCGGCCGCTATATACGATTGCAATTCAACCGCCTGACAACATAAGTGGTCCTCTCCTGCGCGCTGAAAAGCCAAATTACAGCCTTTAATTTTTAAACATTCGGCATAGATTGGATCTGCTCGAACCTTATCGACTTCATTGGGTTGGCTAAGGAAACCTTGCACCGCGCATGCGTCTAGACAATCAGGCAGCTGTGCCACTATCTCGTCCACCTGCCGAATAAAACTTTGATGTTGCTTATGAGCCATCTCAATGTCTTTCTCATTTGGTGGGATATCAGGTTTATCCTGTTTCGGTTGATTTAACAGGTAGCCATAATGATCCCAAAGTAAATTAGCAACTTCGTAAGATTTTCCTCCTGAGCGCTTTTTACCCTGAGGCACCAAATAATCACGAGCCACGAGTTTCTTACCTTGAGGTTCACGTGTATCTTTCAGTACAATAAAACGACCGTTATCGTCGATCACCACAACAAACGGAATGGCCTTCTGCTCAAAGCCTTTAGACGCAAGGCCAGAATCTCGATCCCTACTTTTACGTTGATAATATTCACATAGCGCTTGTAAAATCATCCGCGCACCTCGTCACTATTCTTTATTGGAACCGTAATAACCCCTTTAGTCATTCGTGCGCTGAAAAATAGCGGCTGCGGATTGGATGGGTCAGAAAAATCAAGGTCAAATAGCATCCAACCAAGTTCTCGATCTTCCTGAATAGGTAGTGTCCGCTCAGCAGCCATATCAACTAACTTAAACGCACAAGCGAACTCGCGCGTACCTAGGTAAGGTTGGTTAAAACACTGCCCTTTTTCAGCGCGACGACGAAACATTTCTGCAAATTTTGCAGCATTATCTGATGGTCCAGCTTTGTTGGTTAACACAAATTCCGCATGTAGGCGATAGGCGACATCCCTGAGCAACAAACTTGCCCGCTGCTGTCGGTCTTCCTCTATATAGCTCGCTAATTTGCCACTTCCCTGTTTCATTGCGGACTTTACGTTACCAACAGGTACCACGTTACCAAGCTCGTTACGCCGTAGGTTAAGCCAGCGAATCGGTGCTAACACCTCAATTTTTTTCACCCGCCATTCAATCGCCGGTTTCCAAAGAACCGCCTCAAAAATACTGCGAGCAGCAGAGGGGGTAATCACATCATAACTAACCCGCTCAACTTTCATTTCTGGCCGAGTGAAACAAGCGAACTCGCCGCTCACCTCCAAGCAAAACCCCATAAAAACCTTCCTTTGATATCACGCTGAAATCTGTACTATCCCTAATAACTCATATCTGTTTGACAAAACAACTACCAACTAAACACGTTAGTTAACCTATATATAATCCGACGATTACCTACAAAGCATGTACACGACAAAACAAAGCGCACTTAACACTGCAAATAATTTGAAGGGGGGCATAACATTTAACTCTCTAAGTGCTTTTGGCAACCAATTCATCTCTATCTCCCAACTAACGTACTTAACCTGATTGTTGTAACATTATGAGTCACAACACACTATCAACCTTATCAATATAAAATATACTAATTCACTCGATAGATAAGATCAACAAGTACTAATTCACTCGTTAGATATTTCTTTTTGGGTGTGATTCATTTAATATGCCACCTGTCATGCTAATGTTGTTCTTTCATTAGCGTGTGGGTTGAAACACTCGATAGATATCACTTGATGATATAGAGGGTACCGTTAGGTGCCCTCGCCCTTTAAATAATTGTGCTTTCAGCATCCAACATTGCCATTGGTGGAACAACACCAAACCGAGGATCATAGTTGCACTCTTCAACTACCCACAACCCTGCTTCTTGATAAAGTACACCAGCGCGATGCAACTGCTTGGCAAACTCTTCCGGTAAATTGATGGTATAGCGCTGCAATTTGCGATAGAGCCACTTTTGACTAGGATCCGCTTTTAACATCTGTATCCATTGAATAATCGGACTTTTATCCACTCCTTGCGGTAAAAAAGGCACCACAACCGCAATCCCACAGTTGTCAATTAATCTAAATTTTTCGGCTGCTTCACGAAATTGAATCGTTACCGCGGCCGTCGCCAAATCCTGTTTCGCAAGCAGAAGCTGATTAATCCCGTGTTTATCCCGTGAGCCTTGGTTATTCAGCTGGCGAAAGAAACGTTTAAAAGCTTCAGGCGCCAGAGGCTCAGCGAGCGCCCCCGTGTTTAAAAGTTGTAAAGTCGCCTGTTGTGACTGACGAATAAACCCTACAGGTGGTAATTCTGGCGGATTAAAAACCACCACTCGTCCTAAGCCCTCCAGCTTACCCTCACGATTGCAACGCCCGGCACTTTGTGCAATTGAATCAAGGCCAGCCATAGCTCGATATACCACAGGGAAATCGACATCAACCCCTGCTTCAACGAGCTGAGTGGAGATCACTCTCAGTGGCCGCATATCTCGCCCCTCTCGTTTCTCGCACAAGCGCAGCTTTATTTCATCTAATGTCGCTGTTCGGTGCGCCGCACACATCTGTGCCGAAAGGTGTAATCGACTGGCATCGTCCGGTAAAAGGCTAAACAGCTCTCTAGCCTGACGACGAGTATTTACAATAGCCAGCACGCAATCTTCGGCTAATAACTGCAGAGCAAGCTCTTCCCAGCTGGTCTTCTTGTTTGATGGGACAATATTCACTTCGACTCGTTGCAGTTCTACGGCTAGTTTCGTCGGGTCTTCGCAGATCTCATGAACTTTTTCGAATCCTTCAAGCAGGGTCGCACCAGATACAGGTGCTTTCTGTGTTGAAAAATCAGGTTGTGTCGCGGTACATAGCACCCAAGTAACCCCGAAGTATTGAGTCAGGTTTTTCATGCAGCGAACAATGGGGGCGTGAAAATCTCTAGGGATCTGTTGCGCCTCATCCAAAACAATAACAGCGTCTCTTAAATTGTGTAACTTCCGGCAACGACTGCTTCGACTAGCATGCAAGGATTCAAATAACTGCACATTCGTTGTCACAATCAAGGGTGCATTCCAATTTTCACAAGCCAATCTGCTTCGGTTTGATTCCTCACCACTAGGTTGATCCAAATTACTATGATGTTCAAGCACGGCATCGTCACCTAGGACATCACGAAACACCTTTGCGTTTTGTTCAATAATACTTGTAAAGGGAATTGCATAGACAATCCGCCTCTTGCCATGAATGCGAGCATGTTCCAATGCAAAACCAAGACTAGATAGTGTTTTCCCCCCTCCCGTAGGGACTGTCAGGCTAAAAACACCGGGTTCTTTTGTTGCAGCCTGTATACATGATTGGTAAATATGATTACGAATACTATTAAGTTGCGAATGCTCGCTCTTCACCTGAAATTCACTCATGTAACTAAAAAATCGGTGCTGTAGCTGAGCTAACTCCTCAAAGCCATTGCGTTTATCTGCTTGATGTGGCTGCATATAGGCTTCGGTATCCAGAAAATCAGCGTCTACCAAGGCAGAAAATAGCATTCGCAACCATAAAGCCGTTGCAGCGGGATCCCCGGCAACTATTGGTAATTTCGGAAGAGTTCCTCGTAAGATATCCTCAGGTATATTTTCCTTTAAACAGGCTAGGTATTCCTGCTGACCCCCATTGGTCAAGCGATAACTCAAACTGCCCTTACCACCACTCCAATCAGGCAACCCCGCATGATGGCCCGCAATTAAATAAGCCAACAAATGCCCATAGCCCTTACCTAATGTTTCTATCGCATGAATTGCACCAGCGGTCGAATGAGTGACCCTTTGTGACTTCCCCTGTTCTATATGCGCGTTTTCGCGCTCGAATCCACTTTGATTGCGAATGTAGTCCTGAAATGCAGCTTGATATTTACCCAGGTCATGCCATCGCCCCGCTAAGGCAACCCAATGAGTTGAAACACCAGAAGCTAAACTAGAAGCTATTTTTTCGACCTCAAGTAAGTGCGTATTCAATAAATGTGGCGTAGACCAAGAACCATCCTCCAACTTAACTACATGTGCGATTTGTTCATTCATTGGTGCTTTCCTTAAATTCATACACTGAATCTACTCTTAACCACGGACCATTTAAATACTGAGTAAAAACTCAGGTAAACTCACTTGACATGTTTTACGTGTATGGCACGGTATTTACCCAATCAGCCAGGGTTTAATGTCATCTAAGTTGTCTAACATTAATTGCTGAGCCTGTGGGTTTGCGTCGATCATCTTGGTATTCACCTGCATCTGCTTAAGCAGGTAGCTAACGAGGGCTGCCCGAGTGGTCATGTGCAGCTGGCCCTGCTGCATTTGATAATCCTCGGCAATCACCGTTTGCTGGGCAGGACTTAAACGCAGGTCTGGTTTAAAAACCAGTTCAATTTGGGTATTCCATGCCACGTCGCCAGTCACACCTTGTGAAGAACGCTCTGCGAGTTCGGGCTTGCCTCGAAAACGGCTCAACACAAAATCGCGATACTCGCGATGCTTCTCACACCAGGCGCGCAAATGCCAACGCGCGCCGGTATCAACAAAGGTATGCGGCACGATGATCCGGCCTTCTCGATCGGGGTGAGACAAAGATACATAATCGACTTCTAAGCGACGTTGTTGGCGCATTGCTGCGACCAAGCCACACATCACGCTCGGTGATACCTGCCGTTGCGGGGGCGACAATTGAAAGGTATGTTTCGCGGTTTCGGTCATTCTGCGATAGGGGGAATAAGAAGCGAGCCAAGTGAGATATTCATCGGCCTGAGTAGTAAGCAATAGGGGGCTAAAATTGTCGGGGGGTACAAAGCCCTTTACCGAGGCCGTATATACTAACGGAGTTGCGCTCGCCTGATTATAGGTACCCAGATCTTTGCTAGCTTGTTGGCGACTAATCCCAAACTGTTCGCATAAATGACGAGTAGTTAAGCGCCCTTCCCAATAGGCGATCAATTCGATAAACCAATCTCGACGGCTCATTTATTATCACCACGCTGGATTTAATATCTTTTATATCAAAATAGAAAAAATAAGAAAGCGTTTGGCGGTGATCGTTGCAAAAACTTAGACAAGCATTTGATTAAACGCAAAAAAGCCCTTCGATACAGGGCGATATTCACAACAATTCAAGCGTGGTTGTACTCTACCGAAAAAAGTAAAATTGCAAAATGAGTATTTTCCTGTAATTGAACTGCCCGTTTTTAAGCAAGTGAGCAGGCTTTAGCCCTTGCCCCATCCCTGATGCAGATGCCCATTGCGGTATCACCCGACAGATCACGATGCGGCGGCATGCAAATCTTAAAACCCCCAATCAGTCGATGGTCGGGGGGATTGATAATGAAAGCTCAATACCCCCCGACCTTCACTAAACTTACTCGGCAATGGCCGGATTGCTGCGATTCAAAAACTCGGCAATGCTCTGATATACCTTGGCGCACTCTTCTTCAACTAAGTTTTCCATATTGATAAAGGTATGGATCATGTCTGAAAAATGTAGCTGCTCGACCGCCACCCCGGCCTGCTTGGCCTTTTCACAATAGGCGATGGCTTCATCTCGTAAGGGACAAAACTCAGCGGTAATGATGAAGGTGCTGGGTAAATTGGCACTAAAGTCACCGTATAAGGGAGACGCCTGCTTCCGATCCTCATGGTGCTGAAAATAGTTGTCGAAGTACCAAGCTATTTTGCCTTTTTGCAATAAATAACCGCTGCCATTTTGCTCCATGGAATGACTATTCATCGTGTAGTCGAGACTCGGATAAATCATCACCTGCTTGTCGATCTGCAGCGATTTATCAAATTGAGCTTTTGCACTAACGCTTGCAACTAGTGCGCCACCACCGGAGTCTCCCACAAGCGACAAACGAGGAAGATAGCGTACATTGAGTCCCGCTAAAGTTGCCCCTATATTTTTAGCCACCGCATAAGCGTCATTCACCCCCGCAGGATAAGGGCATTCTGGTGCGAGGCGATATTCAACCGACACCACAATATGCTGCGACGCTTGAGCAAGCTTACGACAAATCGGGTCATAAACCGTCACACTCCCCGCCATATGCCCTCCGCCATGATAGTAAATCACGACTGGTAGGGCTTGTTCGGGCGCCGGATGATAAATTCGAACCGGTACGTTATATTCGTCACTCAAGACCAAATCGTCGTGAACCCATGCAATAGCTGGGCTATCGCCCACCAGCCCTCGGGTTAAATTTTCTAAACCTTCACGGGCATTGGTTGCGGTGGGTTTAAATCCGTTTTCGATCAAAGTAGCGACTTGTTGATTTAACTCGTCTAACCATGGAATAAGCTTTGGACTAACTTTACGCATCATGCTCTCCTTAAGCTTTGGTGGTAGATAACTTCACATTGCTGTCGTGGCTTTTGTTACCGGTTTCGGGCAAGAAGAAGCTAGCAAGGAAGAAGGTTGATGAACAAAGCACTGCAAAGGATGCGGCAATGGCTATGTTACCGCTTGAGTCTGCAATCCAACCCGCAAGGTACATCAGCACGGTTTCCACCATATAAGAAATAGACCAGAACATACCAAACACCACCGTGATGCGCGCGGGAGTCATATTGGGTAATTCTTGAGGGAGGGTGATTAAAGCCGTCATCGGCGCAAACATAAAGAAACCAGCCATAAACGCGGCACCGTAAGCAACGCTCGCACTAGAGGTGGTCATCATAAGCGCCGCAAATAGGGTCATCGCCAAACCACAGTAGCGGATCACCGGAATGCGCAAAGCAATGCGCTTGGTCATGATAATGCCGGCGACCGTTCCAAGCATACCTGCTGCAATCATAATCGATGATAAATATTTAGCTTCGGCCGCAAAAGTTGGTACCAGCGGGAACAGTGCAAACACCGCAATATAACAAAATAGCAAACCAGAATAGGCAATTGGCAGCCAAATATTCACGGGCTCTTTAAAGCCATCTTTGAGGGTATAAGAGGCATTTTCTGAGCTTTCACCTTTGCCACCCGATAACGAGAAGTCATCACTAATCATCCACCAAATAACTAACAAGACGAGGCTCACCATCGAAATGGCTAAAATAACATTTTGCCAAGATTCTAAGGTCGACAGTAAGGAACCGGTAAAAATAATCGCTAACAAATTTCCGGTATTAAAGGCAGCAGCATTAATCCCATTCACCAATGGGCGCTCTTCGGCAGAAAAATAATTAATTACAATTGGATTAAAATAAACAATCGCAAATGCGCCCCCAAAGCCCATCACTAAACGGGTAAACACGTACCAGGGATAGCTTGATGCATACGCCCCTGCCGCCCCTGCCATAATCAGTAACAAAGCAAGCGAAAACGCCTTTTTAGGGCCCATTTTAACCAGCAACCAAGCGGCCGATAAGTTACCAATAATTTTTGCAATGGTGATTGCGTTGGTCATCCAGGTGGCTGCTGCCATTCCCTCGATATTGTAATAACTCATGATATCTTTTGTCATCATCGAGCCCGCAACCCACGACATGGCAAATAATGCGTAGGTCATGAATATGGTAAATTCAATAAGATATTTTTTCTTCATCTTCGCTACCTTTCTAGGCTGTATTCAAGTAATAAATCCAGCTTTCATCTTACTAAAAATAAGCCTCCTCATTATCCTGAATTCGCATTAATGTATTGTGTGAAACTCATCGCAAAAAACTATAACCATTTGTTTGTAAAACAATTTTTAATGGGCAATAAAAAGCCCCGCTAAAATGCGAGGCTTTTTTAGGTGCACTAAATTGCAGTTATGGCTTTAATGCAAGTAACTCGCCTAAGCTAATATCCGCTTGATAATCCACGCCCGCCAAGGCAAAGCCGTTCAGCTGCATAAAGTCGTTGATATAACCTTGATAATCGCCCACTTCTTTAAAGTTTTCGGGGGTGATCTGAGCCATCAATGCCGCGACTTCTTGCTGAGTTTGTGGTTCGAGTTCCCAATCATCGATTCGAATTAAACGCTGCGGATCCACAACAACCGTATTCTCATCGTTATATAAACGTTGGGTAAACAATCGCTGCATCTGCTCTATGCAGCCTTCGTGGGTTCCACGGGCCTTCATCACTTTAAATAGAGCCAGCATGTAAGGTGAAAAAGTCGGAATAAAAACACTGGCTTTGGTGACTAAGGCTTTGCACACCGAGACATATGCCGCTCCGCCCATGGTCGCTAACTGCTGGTGAAGTTGATCCGCGCTAGCTTGTAAATGAGTTTTGGCCCTGCCTAACGTTCCTTTATGGTAGATAGGATAAGTCGCCTTTGGCCCAATGTAAGAATAAGCCACGGTTTTACATCCATAGGCAAGTACCTTGGCATCTTCTAAAATATTAATCCAACTGATCCAATCTTCACCGCCCATCACCTTCTCTGTCGCATAGATCTCTTGTTCGGTGGCGGTCTCAACCGTCATTTGCTGCATGCTTTCAGTTTCAATATTAATAGTTGGCCCGGTCACGGCTTCGCCAGTGGTTTTAATTGCAGAGCGCCATAATTCTCCCGTTTCTGGGTTAGGCCGAACCCCGGTCGCTAAGCTGTAAACCACTAAATCGACCTTGCCACCAAAATTGTGCTTAATATAGTCAATAACTTGCTCGCGCATTTGCGCTGAGAAAGCGTCGCCCACAAAATTTTTCGCGATTAAGCCCTTCGCTTCTGCTTGTTGACGAAAATAGATATTGTTGTACCATCCAGCGGTTCCCACACCCTTTTCACTTGGGCCTCGCTCAAAAGAAACACCAATGGTGTCGGCGTTTGCGCCACCAAAGGCCAACGCAATACGAGACGCCAAACCAAAACCAGATGAGGCGCCCAAAATAAGGACTTTCTTAGGGCCATCAAGCACTTTGCTGGTTGCTCGTACATAGTCAATTTGATTCTTGATCGACTGTTGGCAGCCGTAGGGATGTGCTGAACGGGCAACCACCCCTTTCACGATAGGTTTAATAATCATGGATACTCCGAAGGTTATGAATTCAATTTGGGTGGCATTACCGTTGCGACACCTGAGATCACTAGCTTGCCATGCTGATTAATACTGCGAGTGGCTAGTTTCACGATATTCTTTTTAAGATTAATCTCGATCACTTCTACTTCGGCGCGGATCGTATCCCCAATGTACACTGGTGCAGTAAAGCGTAATTCCTGACCAAGGTAAATGGTGCCAGGCCCAGGCAATTGCATGCCTAATACCGCAGAGGTTAATCCAGCAACCAAAATGCCATGCGCAACGCGGTCGCCAAATACACTCGACTTACCCGCAATAGCGCTCACATGAACCGGATTAATGTCGCCACTAATGCCACTAAATAGTTGAATATCAGACTCACTGATAGTTTTTTCAAAGCTTGCTTGTTGGCCAAGTTCAAGCTGATGAATGGTATAAGTCATCGCTAATTTTCTTCTATAAAAAACTTTGTTATTACATTGATGTATAACAAAATATTCTGCAAAAAAAGGCCCACCACAAGGCGCAAGTGGGCCCGGAAAAACTAAGCCACAATTTTCGCTTTATCGCATACAGGGTAGAGAGCCTCAATCTTTAAATCCATTGCTTGCTCATAAAAAATTCGCGCATCCATCAGCTTCAAGTTAGCACTAATCTGCGGCTTAAAGTCCATCTGCGACAGAATGTCTTTTTCCAAATCAACTCCCGGCGCAATTTCAATCAATTCTAAACTTTCCGCCGCTAAGCGAAATACCGCTCGCTCGGTAATATATAACACCGGTTTATTATTTTTACGGGCGATATCCGACGCAAAGGTGATCTGCTGAACCTGCTTAATAAACTTCCTAATCGGTCCATCTTGGATAATCGTTAGCTTTCCGTTACCCGTTTCGATGCGTGATTTACCGGCGGTAAATGTCCCACAAAACAACACTTGCTTGGCATTTTGGGTAATATTGATAAAACCTCCGCAGCCCGCGATTTTAGAACCAAATTTAGAAACATTCAGGTCTCCTTTTTGGTCACATTCAGCCAACCCAAGAAACGCTTGGTCGAGGCCTCCCCCATCATAAAAATCAAACATTTGATCTTGAGTAATAATGGCTTCCGGATAAGCCGATGCGCCGAAGCTTAATCCACCAGCGGGGGTACCACCAATCGCGCCCGGCTCAATCGTTGCGATCATTTGTTCGGTGATCCCTTCTTCATCGGTCACTTCAGCAATTACCTCGGGTACACCAATACCATAATTGATCACCGCCCCTTGTTTGAGTTCCATCGCAGCGCGACGCGCAACAATTTTTTTAATGTCTAGGGGGCGTGGGCGCGCGGGCTGATGTTCCATCATCCCTCTGCCGCAATAGGCTGGATTCATCGCTTCAGCAAAGGTTTGCATATGCAGGTCTGCGTCGGCAATCACCACTGCATCCACAAAGATCCCTGGAATACGCACTTGCTGCGGATCCAGCTCACCAGCTTTAACCATCTGCTTCACTTGAACAATTACTCTGCCTCCCATATTGGTCACCAATTGAGCGGCGGCTAAATTTTCCAGAACAAGACACTCATCCTCCATGGTTATATTGCCATTTTCGTCGGCAGTGGTGCCACGCAGTAAGGCCACATTGGCTTCGATACGTTTATAAAAAAGATACTCACTACCGTCGATGTCGATCACCGATACCCGTTCGCCTTGGGTACAAGCGTTAATTTTGCCGCCCCCCAAACGAGGGTCAACAAAAGTACCTAAACCTACATGGGATAAGGTTCCCGGTTTACCTGCCGCAGAGTCTCTTAATAACTGAGCAATCACCCCTTGAGGAAAGTTATATCCCTGAAGTTGATTGTTATTTGCTAACTGCTGTAAACGAGGAATGAGCCCCCAATGCCCGCCATAAGCCATACTCACCATCCCTTGATAGGAAAGATGGTTAGTGGCTTTATCAACCCCATCTCCTTGGCCTGCGGCAAAGTACAACTCCAATTGATTTGGATGCCCCGTGGCCAGAAAACGCTCACCCAGTGCTTGTTCAATGGCTTCGGGAACCACCGCTCCAATAAAACCACCAAGAATAACTTTATCGCCATCTTTTATTAACGACGCTGCTTGCTGAGCAGAGAGTACATTGGCTTTCATCACTACTTTCCTTCATCACTTACATTGAGGGTCTATAGCCAACAAGGCGTAGACGCCGGGGCAAGTGTATGGCTTAGAGATTGATGAAAAAATAGGTAAAAAAAGGAAATATAATTGCATATATGGGTTAATTAAGCAGGTACAGTTTACTTAAACTAATCTTCCATGAAGACCATCACATCCACTAGACAATAAAAAAGTAAACCCTTGGGCTTACTTTTAACGGGATAAACTAATCTGTCAGCATTGGCGAACGAAAAGTATTTACTCCTGATCACTCAGGGCTCTAACTCTTTGTATTAAGAAATCTTTAAAATTAACACAACGAACCGGCATTTGTTTTCGTGGACGAAAGTAGAGACTAAATTCAAATTGGCTATTAATGTAGTCTTCAAGTACTGGAACCAAAATCCCTTGATCCAGCTCGTCTTTGACTAAGGCGGTGGGCAAATAGCCGATCCCGCCACCATTTATCGCCACCGTTTTAATAAACTGGCTGTCTTCAACTTCAACCGTTTGGGTAATGTGCACCGTAGTAAATTCACCATCACGTTCAAATACCCATTTATTACCACCGATTAAAGTTGAAGCATACAGGCAATTGTGTTTCTTTAAATCTTCAGGTTGTTCCGGCCTTGAATACTGCTCAATATAGCTTGGCGCACAGCAAGCAATCAGTGGGTAACTCAGTAAAGAGCGTTTCACCAATAAACTGTCTTTTTCCTGAAAACCCTGATAAACGGCACTTGCTCGGATCGCAAAGTCGATTTGGTCGATATGATCCATATCAAAAGCGGTTTCAACAATGCGAAATGAAACATAGGGATGTTGTTGTAAATATTCGCCCACAATACGGCTCAAAAACTCTTTTGCGAATAAAGGGGTACAGGCAATTCGAATGATCCCTCTATCGTCATTCCCAAGATTTTGGATTTCGGTAACGATGTCATCGATTTCATCATTCACCCGACTAAAACGATCATATAAACACAGACCAGCCTGAGTCGGGACCACTTTGCGGGTGGAGCGTTTAAGTAAACTAATCCCCATATTATCTTCCAACTCGATAATCCAACGGCTCCCCGCCGAGGCTGAAATACCGTATTGCTGAGCTGCCGCACTAAACGACCCACTGCGAACCACATGAAGAAAGTAGACCATTTTATCTAACATACAACACCCAGAATATTGCGAATATACAGCCAAGGATTCTACCTCTTAACAAATTTAAATATCGAGTTGATTACCCCAATAATGCCAGCGAACGTCACATAAATGCCCATCGGTTGCCCTTTCCAATATGACTTATGTAAGCCTAGTCGATCGAAACCACTGGCTAACTGTAGAAACAATCATAGTTAAATTATCCCATTTTAGGGATTTTGTTTTGTCTCGTTTTCGATAAACATTCTACGCCTGCAGCCCTAAACTAAACCCAGTCAAAGGAAGCCCCGAGCAGCATGCCGAGGCTTGATAACAACATACTGCAATAGGTGAATAAAGAATGCTTACCGATAAAATCTGTATCGTAACGGGTGGGGCGCAGGGCATTGGTCGCTGTATCGTAGAAACATTTGCAAGCCAAAATGCCAGCATGGTTTACGCCTGTGATATGAATCTAGAGATGATGTTAGACCTAGAAAAGCGTTATCCAAACGTTCGAGCAAAACAGCTCGATGTTTGTGACCGCCAAGCCATTTTTGATTGGATTGAGGCGCTAAAAGGACGCCATGGGAAAGTCGATGTATTAGTCAACAATGCTGGCATTACCCGCGACAACCTACTTGACCGTATGAGTGAGAGTGATTGGGACATGGTGCTAAACGTTAACCTCAAAGGCGTTTTCAATATGACTCAGGCTATTGCGCCGCTCATGATTGAAAACGGCACTGGTGCCATTGTAAGCATGTCTTCGGTTGTCGGAACCGACGGCAATATAGGGCAAAGTAATTACGCAGCGACCAAAGGAGGTGTCATCGCCATGACCAAGGGATGGGCCAAAGAGTTTTCACGAAAAGGCGCACAGGTAAGGGCTAATTGCGTTGCACCTGGATTTGTAGAAACCCCCATGACCATTAATTTACCAGAAAAAGTACTCAACCATATGAAGAGTAAAACGCCACTAGGGCGTATGGGCAAACCGCAAGATATTGCCGATGGGGTGCTGTTTTTAGCCAGCGACAAGGCCTGCTTTATTACCGGACAAACATTGAAAATCGATGGCGGCTTGGTGATCTAAGGAACGACGATGAATAAAGTATATATAGTAGGCGTAAAACGGACCGCCTTGGGTAGTTTTGGTGGTAGCTTAAGCAAAACCCCTGCTTTTGAATTGGGCGGACATGCCATTCAAGCAGCACTAAGCCAAGCCAACATCGCCCCCCAGCTAATCGACGAAGTGATCGTTGGCAATGTATTAGCGGCTGGTCAAGGTATGGGGCCCGGTAGACAGGCCGCAAAATTTGCCAACATTCCTGATGTGGTGCCAGCCTATACCCTAAATATGATCTGTGGCAGTGGCATGAAAACAGTGATGGAAGCCGCGAGCAAAATCAAGGCTGGTGATGCTCAGTTGATTGTGGCGGCGGGCATGGAAAACATGTCGAAAGCACCTTATTTGGTGGATGCGACCAATAGATTTGGCTCCAAAATGGGAGAGCAGACACTGGTCGACAGTCTTATTTACGATGGACTCACCGACGCATTTAACCAGTATCATATGGGGATCACCGCTGAGAATATCGCCGACAAATATCATATTAGTCGAGCCGCTCAAGACACCTTTGCATTACGTAGTCAAAGTCTCGCCAGCCAAGCGGTCAGCAGCGGCCGTTTTGATGATGAAATTGTTGCAATCGAAGTACCACAACGCCGTAAAATGGTGTGTTTTAGCCGCGACGAATACCCACGCGGTGACACCACAATCGAGAGCCTAAGCAAATTACGCCCAGCGTTTAAAAAGCAAGGCAGCGTGACCGCTGGCAATGCTTCTGGGATCAACGATGGTGGGGTTGCATTTGTATTGGCCTCAGAAGCAGCACTTGCCAAGCATCATCTTGAACCCTTAGCGGAAATACTTAGCTATGGGCAAGGCGGTGTGGATCCGGCCTATATGGGTTTAGGCCCCGTGCCCGCGATAAAACAAGCACTCACTCGCGCTAATATGTCGCTGCAAGCAATACAATTACTTGAGCTTAATGAAGCCTTTGCCGCTCAGGCATTAGGGGTGATGCATGGTCTATGCGACGAACATCAGGTCAACATGGATTGGTTTGAAGATAAAACTAATGTGAATGGTGGCGCAATAGCCTTAGGTCACCCACTTGGCGCATCTGGAGGGCGAATTCTAAGCTCTCTTCTCTATGAAATGAAAAAACGACAAGCCACTTATGGCCTCGCATCACTGTGTATCGGCGGCGGTATGGGGACCGCCATGATTATTAAAAATATTATTTAATAAGTATAAATTAAAAATTAATCATAAGGCTCTACAAGAGCCTTTTCTATTTTCTATTTTCTATTTTCTATTTTCTATAAAACTAAACCCAACCCAATTAAATAAACAATATCCATTTCTAGAAATTATCTTTCCCTATTTTGATGGTAATCGGCCATTCAAGTGAATGATAAAATATTCGCGATTTTAAATATTATGGAAAATAGAAATGAAATTAAAAAAATTACATTACCTACTAACGACAACACTACTCTTATCTTCAGCGAGTTTTGCCTCTTCATATAATATTGCAGACGATGCCAAATTAGACTTTGCTATGGATGCTTATGTTCGAAGCCATGTAATAAAACCCGATAATGATAGCTCGGAGCACGGTTTCACATCTCGGATGCGGATTAAAGCCAACCTTCTTTTAAACGATGGTTGGTCGATTCACAGCCGCTGGCAAGCTTACTATAACTGGGCTGGCGACAGGCGTCACAGTGGCAGCCCCGCCACCAATTTTACCGATGGCGAAAACAACGATGGGCTCTCTCTCGATTTAGGCTTTGCTCAATATGCAAAAGACGGACTCCTGCTGCGAGCTGGTCGTCAACGAGCCGATTGGGCTTATGGATTCAATATTAATAATGACCGAAGAGATCGCTTATTGGCGATGAAAAGCTATAACTTTGACCACGGCAAACAGATTAATTTGATTGGTATTTACGACTTACGTTTTTCAGAAAGTGAGTATGATACAACTGCCAAGCTAGATGATTACTATGCAGATGTAAGTATGTACGCCCTGGCCGCAATGGGCAAAATAGAACGCTGGGACTGGGGAATGTTATGGGCGTACTTCGATGGTAGCGAAAATAACATTGGTAACTCAGCGATTGGCGCTGGCTCGGTCGGTTATGGGATCGACTACTTCCATAATATTTCACCTTTTTTCACTGGTCATTTTAATGACTTCACGGTGAAAGGGGCGATGAATATTATTCTGTCGGATTCCACAGAAAAAAACGGCTATTACACCACTTGGGGAAATAATGGTTATGCTGGCTTCCTAGAAACCAGTTATCAAATCAGCCCCGCATTTAAGCTTCAGGCCCAAGCTCTCGGCTTTGTTGATGGCGGGCTAATAGGACGAGGCTTCGACACCTACTCTGGATTAATCAACAATAGCAACCGCAATGATGCCAGCCCCATTTATCGACAGTTTTTTGGTGGCCTCGGTCATGAAGATAACGACGGTCAAATCATCGCCAGCCGCCTAAATTGGCAAGTTTCCAAAGCGTGGCAGTTACAATTTGCTGCCGGGCATATGAATATAGATAACTACCTTGGGACATCGGAAGATTTAAAAGCAAGCTTCTTAGATGCTAAAAGTCATTACCAATGGAGTAAATATACTGACTTAGGCTGCCAAATAAGTTGGGCAAATGAAGATATTGATGATTTAGCAGCGATGTTTATCATTAATATTAAATATGATTAATATAACATGCCAAAACTAAATAAATGGGTGCGAATACAGGCACCCATTCCATAAGCAACAAGAGAAAACCGAAGTAAAAACACTCACCTAAAAAACTAAACAGCACTCCATTACATTTAAAGTAAAAACCAATGACCATCATTTAAAAAATCAGCTCTGGATTATTCACCCGCCTATACTTTCAAGCATCATGATCTTTGATCGATGAGTGTCGGCTTCATGCTCCAAAATGGCCTCGTAACTCCCCCCTTAAGCCTTAGATAACCAAGGAGATTGCCAGTGTCATGGTAGAGCAGACCCAAAGCTCCGGCTACCAAATGATTCATTTTAAGAATAGTGGACATCTAACGATTCACGCTCACAGTCGCATTAAATTTTTAAGCGAGAATCGTTTACTAAAACATCTAAATTATATATAACACAATCAGCCGATTTATATCTCTTAGAGCAAACGATTGGCACGCAGTAAATAATACCATTATTTCAATGAACGAAAAGGAAGTACACATGAGTGATTTACGTTCACCAGCTTATTGGATCGGCCACTTTTTTACCATCGCTGCAACCATCGTCGGCGTTTACTACGCGGCGATTGTTGGCTTTGACGTTGCTTTAAAGCTGGAGTTGGTGAAAGCGGATAGAGGTACCTATTATGTTGCCGAATCCATGTATCAAGAATTAAATTTTAATGTAGAAAATATGGATAAATACATTGAGCGCGTAAAAACCAAGGAGTATGTCTATAAAGAGCATATTGCTGGCATTAAACTCAATGATTATGTGTTTCAGGCAGCAAAATACTCTGATTCAACCTTTGAACTTGAACCCAAATTGCTATCTGAAATATCAATCTATTACTTTTCTATCGGTAATGCGATTAAGCAATATTACGATACTGGAATGCAATCGCCAAGCAAGGTGATGACCGTGGTGAAGCGTGAAACTGAGAAGCTAAAAAAACAAAAAACCTTAGAACGTTTAGCGAAATATAACAAAGCACTTGCCGATAGCGTTGAACAACGTGGGGTTAATCTTGCCCAACCTAATTTTAATTAATGCGTTAAAATGCGACATATTTCAAGCTAAAAGCGTTTAGCGCAACCAGAGGTATCCAGCTCAGTAAAGCTAGCGAATACCTCTCTGCTTTTTCTTCAAAAATCTCACGATTCAACATCCCCAAAGCCCTTGTCGGTCTGCCTAAGGCAAATCAAACAATAGCGCGAGCACTCGCTGCTCCCCATTATTGATGAACTCTAGATGCTCCAAGTTTTCAACTTTTAGCCCATCCCCAGCCTGCAGCGATAATTGGTCCACCATTAAATGGCCTGCAATTTGATGGACATAAAGTCGCCGTCCGGCTTGAATGGAAAAGCTGAGCTTGTGTTGCGGCTCCAGGATCAACTGATGCAAACGCGCATCTTGCTTAATTTGCAAGCTGCCCTGCTCACCGGTCGGTGTTAACACGGTGGTTAAACCGGGCTCTTGACCAAAATTTTTCTGTTGATAGCCCGGTTGCTTGCCAAAAATATCCGGCTCAATCCAAATTTGTAAAAAATGTAATGGTTCGGTGGCCGAGGCATTAAATTCACTATGGTAGATCCCCCGCCCCGCCGACATCAGTTGAAACTCTCCAGCTGGTAAATTCTGCATATTGCCTTCGCTATCTTTATGCTGAATACAACCCTCAAGCACATAGCTAATAATTTCCATATCACGATGCGGGTGGGTATCAAACCCTGCGCCAGCTGAAACGACGTCATCATTGATCACTCTTAATGCAGAAAACCCCATCTGTTGCGGATCGTAATACTGACCAAATGAAAAGCTATGTTGACTATCTAACCAGCCAAAGTTAGCTCGGCCACGCTGATTTGCGGCTCTTTTTGTGAACATAAGATAGTCTCCTCTATTCCAGTCTGAAGGGTGATAATGACTTAATCTGCCAAAATCACATCAATATTTTTTAATCGCTAACTTAGCAAACAGGTCGCTACCGATTAACGACTTTAAGTGTAAGCGGGTTAAACTGATTTAAAAAACGGAACTTTTTGAGCTTTAAGTTCAAAAAATTTGAATATGGAGCCAATCATGAATGATGCCATTACTCTCGAAGCCTTAAAAGCACTGGATGCCATTGATAAACAGGGGAGCTTTGCTGCTGCAGCCGCATCTTTATACAAGGTGCCCTCAGCCTTAAGTTACACCATAAAGAAACTTGAACAAGACATCGGCGTTGCTCTGTTTGATCGAAGCAAGCAACGCGCCACGCTAACCCCAGCAGGGAAACTCGCCTTACAACACGGTCGAGAACTGTTACTCGCGAGTCAACGGATGCTGGATTCGATCCAACAACTAGATTCCGGCTGGGAAAGTGAGCTCCGCATTGCTCGCGATACCGTGATCCCAAGTGCCCCCCTGTTTCAGCTGTTACAAAAATTTAGTCAACTGGAGCAGCATGTCAATATCACTCTTGGCGTGGAAGCCCTCGGCGGCGGCTGGGACGCGCTGCACAGTCGCCGTGCCGACATTGTGATTGGTGCCAATGGAGAACTCCCCAAAGGCCTGTTTAATATGCATAAAATTGGCAGCTTAATGTTCGTGTTTTGCGTCGCGCCTGAACATCCGCTAGCGCTTGTAGAAACGCCGATCAGTGCCGAACAACTGGCGCAATACCCCGCAATTGTGGTGACAGATACCTCACAGCAATTACCGGTACGCGATAGCGGTTTGTTTATCAGTAAACAGGTCATACGGGTAAATACCATGCATGCTAAAATTGTTGCCCAGCAACAAGGTTTAGGGACTGGCTTTTTACCGAAACACCTAATTAAGTCTCACTTAGACGATGGATCGTTGATAGAAAAAAACTGTCACTTGCCTCGGCCCGCACAAGATATTTATATTGCCTGGCACAAACAGCAAACGGGTAAAGCCTTTGATTGGTTTGTTCAACAACTATGTAAGCTTGATTGGAAGATTGAGTGCCCGCTTAAACCATAATGTTTAAACATATGGCAGGTTAGCTCAGCGCGTTGGGCCAGAGAAAAGCCTTGCAGAAAAGGCCAGCCGAAGCTGGCCTACTGGCTTAACGAAGTACAATAAACAACGAACCGCCACGTCGATTCACTTGCAATAGCACCGCTTTTTTATTCAGCGACAAAGCTATTTGCAAGCTGGCAATGTCTTTTACCGGCCGTTTGTTGGCGGCCACAACCACATCGTTCGGACGCAATCCACCATAGGCTGCAATCGATCCCGCGGCTACATTTGCCACCAATACGCCATTACCCTCTGGATCTTTCGCAAACTGCACGCCGTCAAGCAAATCATGCAACTTGCCTTCTGCGCTCACGGCTGACTGCGGTTTGGCAATGTTCACCTTAAGTTGTAGTTTCTCGCCATCGCGCAAAATAGTTAACTTAGTTTTATCACCAATGGCTTTCGAACCAATTTGACTGCGAAGTTGTCCGGTGGAACCAGTGCTTTTGCCATCAACGGCAATAATCACATCTCCCGCTTTAATCCCGGCCTTCTTCGCTGGAGAATCTTCTAATACACTGGTAACCAGCACTCCTTTTTGACCATTTTCTAGCTCAAAGGCCTTTCTTAAATCAGCATTAATATCTTGAATGCCGACACCAATTTGACCTCGCTTCACTTCACCATGGTCAATGATTTGCTCCATGCTCGCCTTGGCCATGTTAATCGGGATCGCAAAGCCAATCCCCACGTTACCGCCCGAAGGCGCAATAATTGCGGTATTAATGCCCACCAGCTCGCCGGCTAAGTTAACTAAGGCTCCCCCTGAGTTACCGGGGTTAATCGAAGCGTCGGTCTGAATAAAGTTTTCGTAACCTTCAATCCCCAAACCACTGCGACCCAAGGCGCTCACCACCCCAGTGGTCACCGTTTGTCCTAAACCAAAAGGATTCCCAATGGCCACCACAAAGTCACCCACTTCCAATTCACTGGAATCGGCTAATTTAACTTCGACCAAATCATCGGCTTTGATTTTTAAAATCGCAATATCTAACTCAGCATCCTGTCCCAGAACCTTCGCTTGAAAACTTCGACCATCGGCCAAAGAGACCTGTACTTCATCGGAGCCCTTAATCACATGGTAGTTGGTCATCACCAAGCCTTCATCGGCGTTAATAATCACCCCCGAGCCAGCACTTTGTTGGCGCTTTTGTGGCTGTTGCTGCGGTTGCTGTTGTTGCTCTGGAATATTAAAGAAATGCCTAAAAAACGGGTCGTTAAGTAGTGGGTTATTACGGTATTGCTGAGTTGAAAAAGTGGCGATATTAACCACTGCAGGATGAACTTTCTTAATCATCGGCGCCAATGAAGGGAATGGCTTACCTTCAGTGGTTACATTGGGAATTGCCGCGTAGGCTTGGGTGCCGCCTAGCGTGAACAACAATAAAACGAGTATAGAAATTTTACGATACATTTTTTCCTCCACACCTTTTACTTTGACTAACTTAAAATTAACGGTTGTGCCTTTTCAGGACGACATTGAAGTAATTCCACCCTTAGCTTTTATGCGCAATTAGGGGGTCTTACAAAACACCATTTTAATTCTGGCAACAATGACTTCCATTTCGGCATCATCCGCTAAAGACAAAGTGTGTTGGAAAAACCAAACAATTGTCAGCTTGATGATACTGCTGCTTTAACTTCCTTCGTTTACTCCTTCCTTATCGCCAATGAGCAGAACGCAACTACCCAAGGGATTCGCTGAACACGACTGCACAGCACTCATCGGCAAACAATGACTAACTCGATAATCAGATCCAAGATGAGACTAACCAGTCCCAGCTGATGAACCAAAGCATCGCCTTGGGCGATCTTAGATTATCGGTTCAGTCATCGCCAGCAAACTCATCGCATGCACGGCTTCGCTTGATCGTTTAAGTCTGAAACATCAATAATATTTGCAAACTTGAAGTCCATTTATCTCTCTCCAGTCGCCAAGCAATAAGCGCTAACCACCAAAGAAAAACCAACCCGAAGAACAAGCTACCCGATTTTTGAAGATGAGGTCAACAAATTATTTTTCAATAGCTTGTTGATTAAATACATTTAAAAAGTTTATTTAAATGCGCCTAAATTCCCCTAAAAAGCACCGTAGGAGAAGATTTTCGAGGCTCACAACGCGCCCATTCAACATCATTTATCGACTCAGAAGTACGTTTTTAGCGAACAATTCGCAGCACAGAGAGCGCCTTAAATTGGGGAGAAAATGTGATCTACGCATAGTTTTCGTGCAAATTTATATCACTAAATTCAACAAAACTTAGCCTAACTTTAATTTTTTGTTTCACGCAAGCACTTAATGTTAAAGAAAAAGTTAAAGGCATCTCAGTTTCTCCCTGTAATAACCTGACCACTTGGCCAATTTATTGCTAACTCTACAGACTTGACCACACAGTCAGTTTTAATTTTGGTTCGTTATTTAAGTAAAGGAATACACAATGAAAAAACAAATAGCCTTGGCAAGCATTGCCTTGTCTGGATTATTCTCAGCGACTCAGGCCTCAGCAGAAATGCAATGGAGTACCTTTAGTTTGAGTTACCTGTATGGTACTGAATATGAGTTTACCCCCAACGGTAAAATGCAGGTGATGACGGTTGAGCATGCCAGTGGCCATAGTTGGGGAGATAATTTCTTCTTCATCGATAGAACCATGCCAAAGGACGGCGATGCCAGCTTTTACGGTGAGCTCTCCCCTCGCCTAAGTTTCAACAAACTCACCGACAGCACATTTTCGCTCGGACCAATTAAAGATGTACTCTTCGCCAGCACCTGGGAAATGGGCGACGGCTTTAATAACTATTTATATGGCGTGGGAGTGGATATCACCGTGCCTGGTTTCCAATACTTTAATGTAAATGTTTATCAGGTGAACAACGACATCAGCGCCAACGATGAACAGCTCACCATCACTTGGGGGGCACCATTTAGTATTGGTTCACAAGACTTCCTGATTGATGGTTTTATGGATTGGTCTTCGGCCAGCGAAACCAACAAGTCAGAAATGAACTTAACCCCCCAAATTAAATGGAATGCAGGCAAAAACTTAGGCTTCAGCTCACCACTCTATGTCGGTATCGAATATGCGTATTGGAACAATAAATACGGAACCGATGTTGACGAACGAGTGGCTTCCCTATTGGTGAAATGGCACTTCTAGTCGGCTGGAAAGAGGGTGAGTGTTTGCTCACCCTTACTACAACTAAATCCCTGCCTGGCAACGCTCACGCATATTTTAGTAAGATTTATAGGGTAAGAATTTTCCCGACAGGATCACTTTTACCCGATCCCCCTTCTCATCTAACTCCCTACTGATATCCATTGAAAAATCGATAGCACTCATGATGCCATCACCAAATTCTTCATGGATCAGCTCCTTAATGGTCGTTCCATAGACGTTCACCACTTCATACCAGCGGTAAATCAGTGGATCGCTGGGGATCGCCGTTGGCAACGAGCCTTTATAGGGGGCAATTTGCAACCAGGCCACCGCTTCGTCGGGCAAGTCACAGCGCTCACCGATAAGCTCGGCCTGACGTTTATTTAAGGTCATTTGCCCCAGACAGGCGGCGGTGGTCCACTCCTTAGACAAGCCAATGGCCTGTGCCAGCTCGGCCCACTTGAGTCCCTTGGCAACTTTCGCCGCCATAATAAGTTGGCTTACTTGTTCTCTATTGGTAATCATTGCAGCATCCTTTCTGATTAAGTGATAAGGGTCGCTTTAAGGCGGACTCACGGGTGGACAAACCAGACGTTTTTGGATCCAGCCCCTTATTTGCGCCTGAACGAGACAAATCCCCCTTTAGCTGGTATTTGCTCCCGAACCAGCAACATGGGCTGCCGCCTTGCTGAAATCACAGCCAAACGCGCCGCAACAAGCATCCCGGCGAAACAAGCCGAGGGCTTTAACGGGTGTTTAGTTGCGTGAGTAAAAAAATCACCAGCATCGCCAACATTGCGGCGATCCCCTGCCATAGCGCTAGCGGATTACGCTCGGCCAGCGGCGCTCGGCTTTGGTTTAAAAACTGGCGGTTTGGCCGGCGTAGATCGGCCAGAAATTCGCTAATTTCTGAATAACGTTTATCTGGATTCAGCTGCAGGGCCTTGGCTAGAGCATCGTCGATCCATGCGGGGATCTCGCGGTCTTTGTCTAACACCGATTGATAATGCAAACGCTGCTGCGCGGCAGAGCTTTTCGCCCTCGCCACCTTGGTTGCGTAAGGGTAACGCCCCGACAACATATGGTAGGCAATCACCGCCAAAGAAAACTGCTCGGAACGGATGCTCCCCGGCTCACCTAAAAAATACTCCGGCGCAGCGTATAATGCGGTCCCAAGCAAACAGGAGGATTCCCCCTCACTGCTCGTTTCGGCTAAACCCGCCGCCCACACCGAGCCAAAATCAATGATCTTTAAGGTGCCGGTAGCATCAATCATGATGTTGTCGGGCTTTAGATCCTGATGCAACATATCCATACGATGAAAGGCGCGTAACCCCCTGGCAATTTGCTCCACCATGCCCCTTACCGTGCCGAGTTCGGCCTTGGGATGATCGGTGATCCATTGCGCTAAGCTTTGTCCTTCGATGTATTCAAATACACTATAAAAATATTGGCGCGGACGCGTTTGCGACGCCGCCTTCACAACATAGGCACTGTTGATCCGGCGAGCGATCCATTCTTCGCTCACAAAACGCTCCAAATAAGCGGGATCGGCACGCATCTCAATCGACGGCGTTTTTAAAATAACCTGGCTGAGCGTTTGCTCATCTATGGCCAAATACACATGGCTGCGGGGACTCGCGTGCAATTGACGGACAATTCGATACCCGTCAAATGAGCAGCCAGCACTTAAGTCGGGTGGAACAGGGCGTGAACCCAGGGTTTCCAGTAAGGGATGCGCCAAGGGCTTTGGCAGCTGTTCAACCCGAACAATTTGCAGGCTCAGGTTGTCATCACTCCCCGCTTGATAGGCCTGCTCGACAATCTGTTTTGCGGCGGCCTGTAAGTCGGTTGCATGCTGGCTAAGCGCCTGTTCAAGCACCGCGGCGGTAATAAATTCATAGACGCCATCGGTGGCCAGAATAAACACGTCAGCGGCCTGTACCCGCAGCGACTGGTAGTCGAACGGGCAGTGAGCCTCAATGCCCAGGGCACGACTTAAATGACTCTGCTGCTCAGAAACCCATAAGCGATGGTCGTGGGTGAGCTGTTCCAAGCCATGCTGATTCAAACGATATACCCGGGTATCCCCCACATGAAACACATGGGCAACATCACCTTTCACAACCAAGGCACTGCAAGTGCATACGTAGCCCTTGTCTTTGTCGTAACGGTAAGGGCTGTGTTGCGTTTGACTAAACAACCAGGCGTTGCTGGCAGCGAGTACCCGCTCGACCGAATGTTGAACCGACCAGAGTTCTGAGGTGCAATAATAGTCATCTAAAAAACTATTCACCGTGGTCTCGCTGGCAATATGACTAAGCTGGCTGGAGCTGATCCCATCGGCCATCACCACCGCCACGCCTTTGGAGGCAAGCAACGAGTCGCGAGGGATCAGGCTGCCATGGCAGTCCTGATTCAGGGGCTTGCGCCCCTTATCAGAATAGCTGCCAATGCTCACTTGCAATAGGCTGGTCATCGTGACGTCAACCTTGCTTAAGCATTCACTAAAGCGCTGGCTTTTTCCGCGGTGACACGAGGTGCCTTCGCCAGCTGACGTTTAGGTGCGGTTCTCACGTGAGTGGTATACAGAGTTAAACCGGTAAAGGCTAAGCCGCCAACCAGATTACCCAGTGCGGTTGGAATTTCATTCCAAAGGAAGTAGTCCATAATCGAGAAGTCTCCCCCCATAATTAAACCGAAGGGGAATAAAAACATGTTCACCACCGAGTGCTCAAAGCCCATATAGAAGAATAAGAAGATAGGCATCCACATCGCTATCACCTTCCCGCTCACCGAGGTAGAGATCATCGCGCCAACAACCCCCATTGAGACCATCCAGTTACATAGCATGCCGCGTACAAAAATAGTAAACCAGCCCGCAACCCCATGCTCTGCATACCCCAGAGTACGTGCTTCACCAATGCTGGCCGCCTTTGCCCCCACCGCGCCAGCTTCAACGTTAAAGCCGTAAGTAAAAATAAAGGCCATCATCACCGCCACGCTTAACGCGCCGCCAAAATTACCCAAAAACACTAAACCCCAGTTGCGGAGTAAACCCTGCACATCAACCCCGGGGCGTTTGTCGAGCAAGGCCAGCGGTACCAGTACAAATACCCCGGTGAGCAAATCAAAACCCATGAGGTAGAGCATACAAAAACCCACGGGGAACAAAATGGCCCCCAGTAAGAAGTGTCCGGTATTCACCGCGATGGTAATCGCAAAAATAGCAGCCAGCGCTAAAATAGCCCCCGCCATAAATGCACGAATCACAGTATCGCGAGTGGACATAAATACTTTAGATTCACCCGCGTCGACCATTTTGCTAACAAATTCTGCTGGAATTAAATAAGACATAACTTTCCCTTTATGACTAATTGAATAAAATTTCTGATGGCTCATAAGACCAACGACCCACCTTTACAAAGCAGTATCAAGGATCACTGCAACTGGTTGATGCGATCTTTGCTTGCGCAACATAGTCTCTATAGCAATTGCTGAGCCAAGCAGAACCAACCTCCAGCAAATTGATAACAAATCAGTAACAGTAAGCTATCGAGCAACGTTTAAGTCTAGGAATCACCAGCAACAGCCAAGATAAAGCGCACCAATATATAGCCTAAGCTATTCAATTTAATGAAAAATACTACTTTATGGGTAGTTTTCAGTGCGGCGTGTACCTCTCTCACCAACAGGCTCGTTCAAGGCAGAACTGCGGTTTAAAGACCTCTTAGTATTGCGGAAGTGTTACGGCAGTCCTCAGCAACATCCATCTGCAGGGATGCCCAAGGAACACCGATTTTGAAGATAGCTTCGAGACGAAATAAAAGCCGTTTCATCACTATCAGGTATCTGCTTGGTCAGGAAAGCAAATACCTGAGAGCTAAACAGCAGTTAAGCTTTGGGGAGGTGGGCTTTGATAATTTGATAAAGCTCGGGACGATACTCTGCGATCTCATCCGGACTTAAGCCTTCCAAGGAATGCGGATACTTCAACCACTGGCTGGTTTCATGTAAGAAGTAATCGGGCACCCGCTCGGTTTTATTGCGTTCCGGTTTAAAATAAGGCACGGCCACACGAATATCGCTGGGCGTGTTCAGCCGCGCCAAACGCGTTAATTCGCTGATAATTGCATCGATGGAACGTCCGGTATCAAACACATCATCAACAATCAATAAGCGGTCATGCTGCTGCACATGTTTCACCAGATAGTTTAGGCCAAACACCTTGACCTCTTTGGCCTGATTATCAATCGCCGCAGCATAAGAAGCGGTGCGGATGGCAATATTGTCGCTAGTGATACCGTGATAAGCCAAAAACTCCTGTACCGCAATACCAATCGGTGCCCCGCCGCGCCATACCGCAATAATAAAGCTGGGACGAAAGCCACTGCTCAGAACTTGCTCAGCCAAACGGAATGAGTCTTCTAAAAGATCTTGGCCGCTAATATAGAGTTTTTCACTCATTTCCATGTATCCTATTAAAAAGCTGACCTCAGGGTCAAAGTTGTAGTATAAAACTAGCATTAATCAGCCCGCTTATTCAAGGATACTAAGATGCCATTGAACCAGCCCACAGACCAGCTGCAAAAACATTATTTAGATGAAGATACGCTGATCCAAGACTCTTTCCGACTCGGCGTGAAGATATTTGAAAGCGGATTCCGTCCAAGCTTTATTGTCGGGCTTTGGCGTGGCGGCAGCGCAGTGGGGATTTACGTGCAAGAGTGTTTGCAAACCCTTGGTTTAGTCACCGATCACATCTCGGTACGTACCTCTTATCAGGGCCAAGCCAATTATCAGCAAATCTTAGAGCAACCAGACTCGATTCGGGTACACGGTATTCAATACCTCCTGGAAAACCTCAATGTTGATGATAGTCTGCTTATTGTCGACGATGTGTTTAGCAGCGGTCATAACGTAGTGGCGGTGATTAATCGGCTGCAAAGTAAACTAAAACGCAACATGCCAACGCAGGTCAAAGTGGCCACCCTTTGGGAGCGTCCTAAGTTTAACCAAACCCAGCTAAAACCCGACTTTTGTCTGCATCAAACCGAGCAGTGGCTGGTATTTCCCTACGAACTCACCGGACTCAGCCCCGCAGAAATCGCCGAACACAAACCCTTTGTCGCCCCGCTAATCAAAACCGAACAAACAAAATAAACGAACTGCTGCTCCTCAGCACCACTCCCAGACACAAAAAAGCGGCTCATCGGCCGCTTTATCTTTATTAAGACTCACCGCTTAGTGCTGATATTCATAAGCTCCGGTGTTAAAAGCGGCCCTACTCGGTCGTGGATCGCCATCGAGGTCCTCAGCGACAGCCACTAGTACTGCTGATTGGCTTTTCTAAAATTGCCTTGATAGTCGAAGATGCGATGCTCAATTCGCCAATAGTGTTTTTGTTGTTTGGCGATCACAAAATCGGGGGCCACCAAGTGCTGGATCGCTTGTTCGGCTTGTATGGCGCTATCAAGCGTCTGCTTTTCACCATCGACACGACGACAAAATAGCTGATTAAACTGCTGCTTGGCCTTAGCGTAACTAAAATTGAAGCTTTCGCTGAGCTCTGCGCCATCTTCATCATGATAGGTAATACGCAACTTGTCGCCAGCACAACTTGCCGAGATCCCGCTGCAACGCAAGACCTTACGATCTTTTAGTTGCAGCGCATCTTTGAGCTGCTTATCTGGGTCAATCATCTGAAAACCACAGGCGTGGCACTGACGCGCGGCGATGTCGTTTTCGGCATTGCATTGCGAACACTGTTTGTACTTATAACGATAGTTACATTGCACTAATTTTTCGGGATAATTTGGATCCTCAACTAAGCCCTGACAGCGCCTTCCATAATGCTCAATGATGTCGCCATCTTTGTCGGTAAGTCCCCAGAAAATATTAGCAAACTGGCATTGCGGACACTCAACCTGCACCAAAGTGCTATTCGGATTGGGCTTGGTTTCGCCAATTTCCGGCTGGTAGAGATCGTAATTATTGCCCGCATAATCAACGATTAGGCAGTCGCTTTTATCCGGATATAAACGTAAGCCCCGCCCGGCAATCTGCTGATACAGGCTTACCGAGGCGGTGCGCCGCAGAATCGCTATTAAATCAACATGTGGTGCATCAAAGCCAGTGGTAAGCACCGATACATTCACCAAGAACTTAAGCTGCTGCTGTTTAAATTGTTCGATCAACTGGTCACGCTGCTGATGCGGCGTTTCCGCCGTCACCACCGCCGTTTGTTCGTCGGGCAAATAGTGAGCGATTTCCCTGGCGTGATTAACCGTTGCAGCAAATACCATCACCCCGCGCCGCGATTCGGCCAGCTTGAGTAATTGCTGGCAGATGGCTTGAGTCACTCGAGGACAGCCAGACAAAAATTGATCCAGCTGGGCTTCACTGTATTGGCTGGGCAACTCGTCGAACTGATAGCGTGCCGCGGGAGCGTCAACCAACAAGGGTTGCGTTAGGTAACCTTTGTTTATCAAATGCCGCAGAGGTAATTCATAGATACACTTGTGAAAGGGGCGCGCCTGCTCGCTGCGTACATAGCCGTGATAATGCTGTTGGTAAATCCAGCCCTTGTCTAAGCGATAAGGGGTTGCGGTCAGGCCGAGTACTTTGAGCTGGGGGTTTTGCTGTTTTAAATGCTCAATAATCACTTGATATTGGCTGTCGCTATCATCACTCACCCGATGACATTCATCAATCACCAACAGCGAATAGTAGCCGCTAAACTGCCCCAGATTACGACTCAGCGATTGCACGCTGGCAAAGGTGACCGGAAACTGCGCTTGCTTTTGGCCAAGGCCCGCCGCAAAAATGCCCGACTCGAAGCCATAGGCGCTAAACTTACTCTGGTTTTGCTCGACCAACTCTTTAACATGCGCCAATACTAGGATGGGGTGTCGTGCCAAGCGCGCCAGCTCGGCGATCACGATGCTTTTTCCTGCACCGGTGGGCAATACCACAACGGCAGCCTCATCACTTTGACGAAAGTGACTCAATACAGCATCTACCGCCGCTTGTTGATAATCGCGCAGTTGTAACATGAAAGGCCCGGGTTCCTGCGATTAATAAAGATGAGCTCGATTATGCCATGTTTCAATAGGCCTCGCAGGCGTTTGCTTCCTCGGGAAAAGTGAAGCCCTTACCAAAACTTTCAGTGGATGATGCCGGTGAACGGGGCGATATCAAAAAAAGTCCCTTGAAACTTGGCTACACTGGGACTCAAAGTTTTGTATGATCAATCACCATGAGCCAAGCACAGATCCAACAAACCATCGCCAGTTTTAGCTGTATAGAGCAAGCGCTAAGCTATTTTGAGATCGACTACGATCAAATCTTTATCGAGCAATATCGGCAAGCCTTAATGAAGAATTTCATGGGGAATCTGTTACTAAGCAAACCCGAAGATTGGTTTGCTGCACGCCGCGCACTGAAAAATGCCTATTGCAAGGTGCAACGCAGCAGGCTCGATCCACACACCCGATCAGCCTGTCGTGGTTGTACTTCCTGCGAGCGACGCTAATGAAAGTGGAATTGACTCAAGGGTGCTTCAAGCAAGCTAAGCCCCCTTCACCACTACCTTAACCGCTACCTTCACCACTACTAGCAAGCAAACTGCTTATCTAGCCAATCGAAACAACGCGCTCTGGCTGCCGTGGTGGTACTTCCTGTGAGCGACGCTAATGAAAGTGGAATTGAATCAAGAGTGCTTCAAGCAAGCGAAAGCCCCCTTCACCGCTACCTTAACCACTACCTTAACAACTACCTTCACCACAACTAGCGAGCAAACTGCTTATCTAGCCAATCGAAACAACGCGCTCTGCCTGTCGTGGTGGTACTTCCTGTGAGCGACGCGAATGAAAGTGGAATTGACTGAAGGGGGCTTCAAGCAAGCTAAGCCCCCTTCACCGCTACCTTAACAACTACCTTAACAACTACCTTAACAACTACCTTCACCACAACTAGCAAGCAAACTGCTTATCTAGCCAATCGAAACAACGCGCTCTGCCTGCCGTGGTTGCACTTCCTGCGAGCGACGCGAATGAAATTGGAATTGACTCAAGGGTGCTTCAAGCAAGCGAAAGCCCCCTTCACCACAACTAGCGAGCAAACTGCTTATCTAGCCAATCAAAGGCCGCCTGCTGCATATCTTCGGTAAAGGTATGACTTTTATCGGCCCACAACTTGGTTTCTAGCTTATCGCCAGCACCATTGGCGTCCCAAACCGAATGCAGGGTATAGAAGGCCGACTTCACCGAATCCACCGGAAACAGCTTATCTTTAGCGCCCGCATAAACCAACATCGGTTTCGGCGCGCTCAGGGCGGCGATATCAGGGTAATCGAGATAACGCGCAATATAGGGATGCAACATCGAAAAAGCCGATTGCCCCTTCAGCTGATTGTTACCCGGTACCATCAAGCCCTTCATCGTCCCCATCCAGCAATCAACAATGCTGGCGGTAATCGCATCCGATAAGGCAGCCACCTGCCACGAGCGAAATGCCCCCATGGAAAAACCTATGGCCGCAACCCGCTGTTTATCCACCTGCGGCTGGCTGGCTAAAAACTCTGAAGCGCGTACATCTTCCAGCGCGATAATACCGGCGAAGGAAGCACCTAAGTTAAACAAGTTGGAGGCCAGCGCTTGTTGTGAACCGGTGACAAAGCCAGGCACCGAACGATCGCCCCAGCCTAAGGCATCGATGGACAATACCACATAGCCGCGTTTTGCCAGTTCATCCCCCGGAAAGCGCCCGGTGAAAAACTTATCGGCCCATTTTTGTGAAGAGGCTAAACGAGCCTCGTCATCCCAGGTTTGCACAAACTTTTCTTTGCCAATATCAAATTTACTGCCATGATCGTGCAGAAATAACGCGGCGGGGAATGGCCCTTCGCCCTTCGGCGTCAGCAAAAACGCCATCACCCGACTCTCGTTACTGATATTAAACACCACCTTTTGCGCAATATAAGAGCCGCGATCAACTTGGTCGATCACCATCGGTTTAAAGGGGGTGTCATCTTGATAAGGGAGGATCAACTCACGCGCTTTGGCTAAACCTTGCTCCCGCCACTGTTGGGGACTCAGTTGCTTATTTGCCCAGCTCATGGTAAATGGCATCCGCTGTTTAAGCTTCTGATAAAAAACCGGAAAACTACGCTGGGCTTGGTCAAATGCTTGCATTTGATACGTCGCGCCTTCGGCGGCTTTGGCATGCAGTAACTGAGGTGTTAGTGCCATTACAGCACTCAGTAAACTGGCAACAACGAGTGGCTTCATAAGCATCCTTAATTGATTAAAACCAAAATGAAACATCGGTTTAAAATACGATCTTTAATCAAGGATTATCGTTAGCGGAATCACAATTGTTAAATTAAGTAAAAGCAGATAAAACATACGTTTAACTGCATAGAATATAAAAAATCGTGTCTACCGTCGTTTTTAGATTCTTGAGCGGCAGCGCCAGCGAAGGAGGCAACAACTAGAGAGTATCAAACGGAGCCCCTCAAACAGGCTGCTAGCCCGCCTGTACCTGACTAATATAATTCAGCCACACTTGACTCTCGTTGCGTAACTTATCATCGGTTTCTGCTTTAGCAATCAGCTGTTGCGCTCTACTTAACTGCCCCAGATGAATATTGGCGATCCCCATCATTAACCACAAGCGTGGTTCAACTTTAGCTTGTTTATCCGCCAAATGCTGTAACACATCAAGTGCTTTATTCCACTGTTGCTGCTGCAATAACAATTGCGCATACTGACGTAAATTCGCTTCACTATCGTCAATTTTCAAAAGTTGCGCTAAGGCAGCACTCGCCTGCTTTTGCTGCTTGGCCAGCAACCAAGCTTGACTAAGCAAAGACTGATAACGCTTATTTCGCTTTAACTGCCCACGCTGCATCGCTTGCTCTAAGATCTGCGCCGCCAAATAGGCATTGCCTTGACGTATCAATAATTGGCTCAACAAAGTGTACTGGCTTGGCTTCTCAAATAATCCTTGCTGATAGGCCAAGCGTAAACTGGCCAAAGCAGCAGGCTCATCTTTATTTTGCATCAACAACGCCGCAAGTTGATACCAGTGCGACATTTTTTTCGGCTCGGCTGACAGCAGCTGCTTTTGCCATTTGATCGCCAAGCGCCATTGCGACAGCTGAGAGCGACTGACCATCGCCATCTGATACCAATTTATCGGCACCGTTGCTGATTTTTGCATACTGATGGCCCGTTCAATCGCCTCCGCCCCAGCGCGCCATTGCTGCTGCTGCAATTTTGCCTGAGCCAACAGCTGATAATGGCTAGCCGCAATTGAGCTTGGCTCGGCTTGGCTTAACCAAGTCTCCAATAGCTCAGCGCCAATCGCCCAATGTTGTAAGGCTAGATTTAATTGTGCTCTGACTAGCATCAGTTGCAACAGCTGTGCTGGCTCGAGCGTATTAGAGTCCACCGCGAGCTGATAATAATTAAGAGCCTGTTGGTAGTGATCACCGCTCAAGGCTAACTGCGCCAAATTAAGTCGAGTAATTGCCAGAGCATAGGCCCGCGCCGCAAGTGGTTTGAGTGTCTGCTCAAGCTTCACTAACACCCGCTTCGCCTGCTGAGGCTGCTGTTGCTCAATCAAACTCAAGGCGCTATTAATTTGCTTATACTCATATTGATTGAGCTGATTAGTCTTGGCAAATCCCGCAGCACTCACGCAAAGTAAAGCCAGCAGTATCATATGCTTTAACATAAACATTCCTTAATCACCGCGAGTAAATTCGAAAGTTTGTAAGGCTCTAAAAGAAACCGCCTTACCATTCTCGGTTTTAACCTGAAAACGCCAACGCATTAAAGCCTGCTTAACCGACGCTTCAAACACCCCTTTGGGATCCGATTTCACCACCTTAATACTGCCAATCGCGACCTCACCATTTTCTTTTACCGTGAAGTGCACCGTGACTTTACCTTCAATCTTGCGTCGCTCCGCTGAACGGGGATAAATTGGCGATACCCGAGACAAAGCCATCGGATTGCGATCAATCGTCACCGCAACCGGAGCCGGTGGGCCTATATGAATTAGATTACTCACCGAACTAATCGCGACTTGCGTACTACTGATGCTCGGTAAATTTAAATCGATTTTAGGCTGTGGCGCTTGGCTTAAAGTTTGCGAGGGCATTGGTGGCAGTTCTGGGACAGCCTCGAGCTCTGGCTCTGGTGGTTTTTGTCGCTCTCGTAAGCGATGTTCTACATCGCTATCTTGTTTTACAGCCAAAAAACTTAAGTGCGGCGCTTCGCTGCGTTCAAACTTCGCCGTTTGACCGATGCCAGCAAGATGCGCTAAGGCCCAGAAAAAACTCGAGGCAAACAAAATACCCAGAGGCGAAAATGCCAGCAAGCGCAACATAACTAACCACCCATCCGGGTTGCCACCGAGTACGGCAAGTTTGCTAAGCGCAATTGATCCAGCAGTTTCACTAAATCACCAGTGCTGGCCTTCTCGTCAGCTTGCACCACGACCGCTAAATCGGCTTGCTCAGACTTTAAACGCTCCAAAGTTGGACGTAACATACGAATGTCTATCGCCTGACCATCCAACCAAATTTCGGCCTTAGCACTTAAGGCAACCATCACCGCCCCTTGGCTTTGCTCGGTACTGGTTTGCGACTGGGGTCGATTCACTTCAATACCGGCTTCACGCACAAACGAAGTGGAGACGATGAAAAATATCAACATGATGAACACGATATCCAGCATCGGCGTCATATCGATCTGCGCTTCATCCTCTTGCTGGAATAAAAACTTAGTTTGTCTCATTGTCTACTCTACTATTTAATCTTTGATTATCCATGTTGAGTCCCTAGTGAGGCCGCGCTCGCCTGAATGCTGGCCCGTTGACGAATGGTCCAACGTGCCAAGTGCGTATGGAAAATCAACCCAAAAACCGCGATAGCCATACCTGCCATAGTGGGTAAGGTGGCTTTGGCAATGCCTGCTGCCATTAAACGAGCATTGCCTGTTCCGTTAAGCGCTAAACTATCAAAAACCTGTACCATACCGGTGACCGTGCCCAGCAAGCCTACTAAAGGGCACAGTGAAATCAATAACTTAATAAATGATAAATGCTGTTTAAGCTGTAGATCTAAATCGCAATATTCACTTTGCCAGCGATACAGTTCTCGTTGCGAGGCACCGTTCTGATTAAATTGTTGCCGCAACACTGGAAAACTAAACCAACGAAACCAATAACGCTCCAAAATAAGCGTCATCAACAAAGCAGCTAAAGCCAAAATAAGGCTCAGCACCCAACCACCGGAATGAAGAAACTGCAGCAGCAAGGCTGTAAAGCGACTCCAATCAAGCAGCATGTTTGCTCCTTACTTGCTGAGCTTCACGTCGATCAGCCAATAAAGCGGTACTTTTTTGCTGTAATATCTGAATCACTCGGCGAGAACGGCTACTCAACAAGTTATGGCTAAACAACAGTGGAATGGCCACAATCAAGCCCAGTACCGTGGTAATCAGAGCCTGAGAAATCCCTCCTGCCATTAATTTCGGATCGCTGGTACCAAACAGCGTAATACTCTGGAAAGTGCCGATCATTCCGGTCACGGTGCCCAGCAGCCCCAATAAAGGCGCAACTGCCGCAAACAACTTAATCAGACTTTGACCTCGCTCTAAGCCAGGAACTTCCTCTAAAATAGACTCTTCAACTCTTAAGGCTAAATCGTCCACTGCTAATTCACTTTGCTGGGCTTTATTCAATACTCGCCCTAAAGGGTTATTATCGAATAGTTGGCCTGAACTGTTTTTTAACTGGCGCTTCACCTTCATCTCGGTGATGCTTAACAGCAACATCCGCCACAGGGCCATCACCAAACCAATCAGTCCCAAGGCCAAAATGATATAGCCCACATAGCCACCTTGTTTAATTCGCTGCTCTAAGCTGGGCACTTGGCCGAGTAAGGCCAATAATTGGCCACGGGTAGGATCGATCACTAAATTGGCTTGCTTGCCCTCTATATAGGCTTTCGCCTGATTCACCGCCGCGCCGTCTGGCTGACGACTCAACACCAATAATTGATCCAGCTTGTTTTGCCAGCTCAAATAATGCCCTTGTTGGTCAAGCAACTGAAAATTACCAATGCGCAACACTTGGGTACTGCGAGTTTGCCCGGAAGGCTCCACCACATCCCGCTCAAATAAAACGATTTTTCCAGACTCATTTAACTCATCATATAAGCTAACCCACAAAGTCTTAAATTCATCGATACTCGGAATTCGTTGTGCCGAAGCAAAATCTAGCTGTTTGCTGCGTCCCGGAAACTGCGCACTAACCAAAGAATCCTGCAACTGCCCTTGCGCCTCACTGGCTTGTTGCTTCACGACACCAAACACTTCGCCGAGCTGGCCACTTCGCTGAGTCAACAATTGCTGTATTTCAGTTAAATGCTGTTCGTTTTGGTCAAAGGCTTGTTTTAATTCTAGTTGCCGAGCATTCGCCGCGGCCAAACGTTGCTGGCTTTGTGCCAATAGCGCCTTTTGACTATCTAGGTGTTGTTTAAATTCGGCTAAACGCTGCTGATTGACTTGGCCATCATGCTGAAGAATGTCTGTCGCGAGCGATGCTAAACGATGACTAGGCTCGGCGGCTGATAGCGGTGTTGAAAAACTGAATAAGGTAAATAGTAAGATCGACAAAATGCGCATTACAGCCCCCGCTCGATCGGATTAAGTGGCAGCGTTAATAGCTCGGGAATACTCTGTTGCCAAGCGATTTGAATCGCCGAGCGTAAGTCCAAATTGTGTTGTTTAGGTAAACTCACCCAAGCTTGTTGCTGAGGATCCCATAAACCGCTAATCTGGCTATCTAAACTTTGAAAATACAAGGCGGTGCGACCCAAGCGGAAAAAGTCGACTTGCAGTTCGTCCCCATCGTGGGTAGGCAATGTTTTAAAAGACTTTAATTCAGCGCTGGTTAACTTACCTTGGTAAGCCTCAATGGTACGTCCATATTCTATTTCAATTTGGTAGGCTTCTAATACTTGACGGTATTTCTCGGCCAAACTCACATCAGCTCGCACTAAATTATTTTGCAGTTTAGCTAAACGTTGCTGACGTTCCTGCGGCAAAAAAGGCAAATCTTGCGCCACAAAATGGGCTAAACCCTCAAGCATATCAGCCAACAAGGGTAAGGCCGCTTGCTGAGTCGCCTCTAAAGAGCCAAGCTGACTTTGTAAATCATCCAGCTCTTGCTGTTGAGAAGCCACCATCAAGCTCAACTGTTTGTTATAAGCCTCTACTAAATCGGCTTGTTGCTGATTTTGCTGATAATCTAAAAAGGCTTGTTGTGCCCGCTCATCTAAACCATCAAGCTTCAACTGAGTCTGCTGATTTTTCCGATGACTTTGCTCAGTTGTTTTAAGACTGGCATCAATTTCACTCGCCTGTACCACATGAGCCAAGCACATTCCGGCGAGTAAACATGACCAGCTCAACCGGCCCTTTAATATCTTCATTTTTTTACCACTGATAAACATTCTTTCACAAGATGAATAATGAGGATCCCAACAACCCAGAGATTGCATGTCGATGAAATAACAACACTAATGCTTAGTGCTGGCAGCGACATTTATCATCAAAATTCGCCACCAACAAAAAGTTTACAAGTTCAGCCTGTCGCAACATTTCACCAACAAGCAACCACAACCATTAACGCAAATAAGAATTGTTCTTATTTGTGTTTGATAATATCATACCGTTTATTGAAAGGAAGTGAAACTCACTGAATTAACTTAATGCAGGAAAATTAAGGATGAACCGTACTTACATATCGGTGTTGCTAGCAGCCGTACTTAGCCAAAATGTCAACGCTGAACAAACCACTGCCAATCACGAGCAATTAGAGGTTGGTGATAAGCTCACCGTCGTCGCTGAAAAAGGAATTGCTAACTCAACCACAACTGGCAGCAAAATGGATATTCCGATCAAAGAACTACCATTTTCCGTTGCAGTGATTGACCAACAATTTATGCGAGATACCGGCGTTAAAAACCTACAGGACGCATTACTTTATACTTCCGGTGTCTATAGTAGTGCCTTTGGTTTAGATTCACGTGGTGACTGGAGTCTGGTCCGTGGTGTCGCCCCCACCCAGTATGTGGACGGCATGAAATCACTGTTTGGCTACTATAACAACATTCGCCCCGACACCTTCTCTATGGAACGAATTGAAGTTCTCAAAGGCCCCTCATCGGTATTATTTGGTCAAGGCTCTACTGGGGGCATTGTGAATCTGGTGTCAAAATTGCCACAACAGCAGGCCAGTCATCAACTATTGGCCCAAGGCGGTTCCCATAATCGACGCCAAATTGCAATTGACTCGACCGGACCAATTGCTAACAGCAACCTACTCTACCGAATGGTCGCTTTAGCGCGCGAAGGTGATACCCAAGTTAATCATACCGAAGACAATCGCTACCTGATTAATCCTTCCTTAACCTGGATGATGGGTGACGCAACCAATTTAACCCTATTGGCCAACTATCAACGCGACGAATCGGGCACAGTACTTCAATTTTTACCTACCGAAGGTACACTGTTCGCGGGACCGAATGGCCAGTATATCGACAAAAGCACCTTTTTAAGTGAGCCCGGCTGGGATAGTTATGACACCGAACAACTATCGCTAACGGCCTTATTTGACCATCGTTTTAATCAGATCTGGTCATTGCAAGCCAATATGCGCTACACCGATAGTGAATCCGATTACCGCTCCATGTGGTCTTATGCGCCGAGTACCAGTAGTGATGGCGCTCCGATTATGTATAACCCCGATGGCACGATCAACCGTGCGGCGTACCATAAGCAAGGAAATAGCAAAGTGCTCACCAGCGATGTGCGCGCCTTGGCTAATTTTTCTTTGGGTGCGACAGAACATGCGCTATTAATCGGCGTAGACGGCCAGCAGGCAAAAACACGTGACGATGTCTGGTTTGGCAGCGGTGGTACCATCGACCCTTATAATCCGGTTTATGGCAACATTCCCAGCGGCTATACCATTACACCTGGGGCAGAAGTGACGGCCTCGCAACTTGGTATTTATCTGAATGACCAAGTCAATATTGCTCAAGTGTCGGTGAATGCTGGTTTACGCTACGACACCACCAAAACCAAAACCGAAGGTAGTATCGCCAATACTAGCGAAGATGCGGTGACCGGACGCTTCGGTGGAATGTACCACTTTGATAACGGACTCTCTCCTTACCTAAGCTACTCGCAATCATTCGAGCCTCAGCAAGCTGTCTCGGATATGAATAACGGTAAACTGATCTACCTCGATCCGCTACGTGGCGAGCAATATGAAACGGGCATAAAATATCAACCCACTGGTTCAGACCTACTTGCAACCGTTTCTTTGTATGACATTACCCAGAAAAATCGAGTTCAAACCAATCCCAATGGTGGTGTTCGGCCACTGGCTGATGTCAGTATTCAAGGCGCTGAGTTCGAAGTTCATAAAAAATGGTTACAAGTTGATTTAATTGCCACCTATACCGAACAAAGAACTGAAGATGAAGAAACCGGTTACCGGATCGCCTATGTGCCCGATAGACTCGCTTCGGTATGGGCGAATTATCAATTCAAAAGCTCGCTTGAAGGTTTACGAGTCGGTTTAGGAAGCCGTTATGTAGGAGATACCACCGATGGCACTGATCTGTACACTGTACCATCAGTGACTCTATTTGACGCCATGGCCGCTTACCAAACCGGTCACTGGGATCTGAGCTTAAACGCGAAAAACTTATTCAATAAGACTTACGTGGCATATGCGTCTACCTCTGGAACCACTGGTTATGGTGAAGGTTTATACGTCACCGCCGATGTTCGATACAATTTTTAGGACTCAACCATGGCCTCCGTGCATTTTCGCCGCAGGCCAATTGAGCCAATATTGCTCATGACATCGTCTAACTTGGATAGCATCAGCCAATACCTGCTCGCCGCTTTTCAAAGCAGCAAGCCTTTGGCTGAACTGGCGCGACATTTAAGCCCCAGCTTAATTGAATTACACACTCACCAGCTTAACTCGCAGCCGTTGATTGATGCCCAATCCCCACAAATAAGTGAGGTAGTTTGCCAATTGTATCGCAGCTGGCAACATCAACATCCCGAAGCTGGCGAAGTGTATTGGCTCATCCAAAGTTGGAGGATGCTCATTTGGCAACCCATTACACTAACATTGATTGCGGTATATGCCCGCCAAACCAGTTTAGACCTGAGCCAATTCAAGCAAAGACTTAACTTAGAGAGTGGCATTGTGAGTGGCTATCTGGATCTGCAACTTAGCTCCCCCACAGCGGCTGATGATCAGCAATGGGTATTAAATCAAAGCTGTCGCCAATTAAGCCAATTATTACAAGACTACCGCTCAGCCTTAGGACAACAGGGTAGACTGAGCGAAGCCGTCGCCATGCGTCTCGTCAAAGATCAAATCGCTAATCTGATGCTCAAGTTAGCTGCAGCATTCCCGCAACTCAACAGTGTGGCACTCAGCCATTTATTAAGTCCCTGGAGTGAACAACTTCAACTCGGGCCCAAATCACCATTTTTTGATTTTGAGTTAAACCCAGAACGCAGTACCGTTCTGGCCAAACCTTCAGCCTGTTGCCAGCACTATCGGCGAGCCGATGGTGATTACTGCCTCAACTGTCCGAAGCTGCAACGCGCCGAGTTAGCACAGCGCTTAGCGGCACATAAACAATCCTTGCAAACATGTTAAACCCCAGCGCGGCATGTTCAGTAAGCCATAAAAAAGTAAACCTCCGATGTTAGAGCTACACCACGTCATCGTACGTCATCAACAAAACACCGTGTTAAATATTCCAGAGTTGCGCATTGCTGCGCAGCAAATCACCGTCATTCTGGGCCACAATGGTTCCGGAAAGTCGACCTTAATGAAGCTATTAGCGCGCCAACAAAACCCAACTCAAGGACGTATTTGTTTAAATCAACATTCCTTGGAGAGGCTTTCCCAGCGCCAATTGGCTCAGCAGCTGGCCTATCTGCCACAACGACTTCCAGATGTTGCGGGATTAACGGTGACCGAATTAGTCCGTTTAGGCCGTTTCCCCTGGCGTGGAACTTTAGGCCGCTGGAAATCCAGTGACCATTTAGCAGTCCAGCAAGCCCTACGGCAAACCAATGTCAGCCACTACGGTGAGCAGCTAGCCGATCAACTTTCAGGGGGGGAACGTCAGCGCGCCTGGATTGCCATGTTACTTGCCCAGCAGGCCCCGATGCTGCTGCTTGATGAACCGACATCCGCCTTAGACCTTAGTCATCAATACGACTTAATGCAATTACTGCGTCAGCTCAACCAACAGCAGCAGCGCGGTATTGTTGTGATCTTGCACGATGTCAATCTGGCCTGTCGCTTTGCCGATCGCATTCTGGCTTTAAAACAGGGGCAAATCTGTTTTGATGGCTCACCTCAACAATTACTGACACCTGCGAACCTGCGAAAAATTTATGGCTTGGATTTTGATTTAATCAAACAAGCCCAGCAAAACCTCCCCGTGGCCGCGGTCGCTTATCCCGAAGAGGAACAATTATGATTCAAACTCATTGTCGCCGAACTCCATTCATCATAAAAACCGTTTTATTGATGCTAGTGCTTCAATCAAGCCTGGCACTGGCTTTAACCATCAACGATGACATCAAGTCGCATCACTTTGCTAAGGTGCCGCAACGCATTGTTGCACTCAACTGGTCCATGGCAGAAAACGTGTTGGAATTAGGTCTTGTCCCGGTGGGTATTGCCGATATTGCCGGTTACCAAACCTGGGTCGTCAAACCAGCCATTCCGGCAGGCGTCACCGATGTGGGGACTCGCATGGAGCCGAATCTCGAGTTAATCGAAGAACTCAAACCAGATGTCATCTTACTGAGTAGCTCACAGGCCGATCTACTGCCGCGTTTAGAAAAAATTGCACCAACGCTGTTTTTTGATTCGTTTAACGCCAGCCAGGATAACTATCAAAAGTCCAAAAAAATCTTTATGCAATTGGCCGAGTTATTTGATAAACAAACGGTCGCCGCACAAAAGCTCACCGCCTTAGAGAAGCAATTTGTAGATTTAAAACAACAAATATCCCAACATTTTTCGGGGCATATCCCCAAAGTAACCACCATTCGATTCAACAATGCCTCAACGATTATCGTCTATGGAGATAATTCACTTTCCCAAGCCGCAGCCGAGCAATTAGGGATCGCCCCCGCGCTCCCTTTAGGCCCCTCTAAATGGGGGATCGCCCAGAAGAAACTAAGCGATTTAGCTCAAATTGAAGAGGGCATCGTGGTCAACATTAAACCCTTTGATCAAGAAAAACAGTTGCAAGCCTCACCGCTATGGCAAGCTCTGCCGTTTGTCCGCAAAGGCCACTACACCACCATGGAAGCTATCTGGAGTTATGGTGGCGTAAACTCGGTTGGCTACTTCGCTCAGGCCCTTACCGACAGTTTATTAAACATCAACAGTCCCGAGTAAACCCAACACCGATGAGCATATTATCCAGATACAGCCTTAGTGGCGGCATATTCATCGTCGCTACCCTCGGCTATTTACAAATAGGCGAGGCACCCAGCCTCTTCCGTCAGCTGAGCCTGATTCACCACTGGCAGAGCCAGCAATTTTCCGAGGTGATGTTTTTGTATGCCAGCCTGCCAAGACTCAGCTTAGCGATTATTGTGGGCGGCGTATTGGGTTTGGTCGGTAGCCTTTTGCAGCAGTTAACACAAAACTATTTATTATCGCCGATGACCTTAGGCGCGTCTTCTGGCGCGTGGTTAGGCTTGGTCTGTTTAAGTGTCTTTTTACCCAGTCTAGTCCCCCTTTATGGGCACTGGTTTGCCATGGGAGGCGCCATACTCAGCACTGCACTGGTCATTTTTATTGCGGGTCGTCAGGGTTTGGGGGGCTTACCGGTGATTTTATCGGGTTTGGCCATCAATCTACTGTTAGGTGCCATCGCGACGGCTATCGTGATGACACATGATCAATATGCTAAAAACCTGTTTATTTGGGGTGCTGGTGATCTCACTCAAAGCGACTGGAGTTGGGTGACTTGGTTACTACCAAAGTTGTGGCCCATGCCCCTGTTGTTATATTTTGCCCCTCGCCCACTCAGCCTATTACGTTTAGGTGAACAGGCGGCCGGGGCTCGTGGTTTAAGCCTCATTCCCACCATGGTCACGCTGATTGGCTTCGCCATTTGGATGCTCTCCTGCGCGATTACCGCTGTGGGATTAATCGCTTTTATTGGTCTGCTGGCACCCAATATCGTGCGTAGTTTAGGTGCCAGAACAGCCCGTGACCAATTATGCTTTAGTGTCTTAATTGGCGCTTTATTGCTGCTAATAACCGATATGATTGCCCTGATTGCCAGCGGCTACACAACCAATATGATCCCAAGTGGCACCGCGGCGGCTTTAATTGGGGCCCCAGCACTGATTTGGTTTAGCCGTGGCAAACTAGGCGCGAAAGACCAGCAAAGTCTAAGCCTGCCAAAAGGCGCCGTCAGCTTACACAAGCATCTGCCCCTAGCTTTAATCTGCCTATTGTTAAGCATATTATTTGTCGCCTTATTTGTTGCACCTTCATTGCATGGCTGGCAGTTATCCATCAGTAATTTACACACCTGGCAGCTACGCTGGCCACGAGTATTTGCCGCCGTGGCGGGCGGTGCAGCGATGGCCATGGCCGGGGTAATCTTACAGCGACTGATCCGCAACCCCTTGGCCAGCCCCGACATTTTAGGGATGTCGGCTGGTGCTACATTTGCCTTGGTCATCACCACTATCTTCACCGGTGCGTCAATTTTTGAGGTGGGAAGTTTAGTCGCATTTATTGGCAGTAGTGCGGTCCTCGCCCTACTGCTGCTACTGGGTAGAAAACATCAGTTCTCACCCGCAATGATGGTATTAATTGGCATTGCTTTAGCGGCGCTCATCGACGCCCTCATCGCCTTTGTTTTGGCCAAAGGCAGTGATGAGGTTTATAGCATCCTGGGCTGGTTATCCGGAACCACCTATCGCGTGGCTCCCTCACAGGTCATCTTGCTGCTCGTCTCGGTGACGCTGTTAGGGCTGCTCAGCCTGTCACTGAGTCGCTGGTTAACTCTGATTTCGGCGGGAGATGACATCGCTAAGGCGAGAGGCCTGAATATAAGCCAGGCTCGGCTGATATTACTCATCATCGTGGCGCTATTATGCGCACTAGTAACCGCCGTGATTGGCCCCTTAGCCTTTGTGGGTTTATTAGCTCCGCATATGGCGGTGATGCTTGGCGCCAAGAAAGCTGCGCCGCAGTTACTACTGGCATGCATCATTGGCGCATTATTAATGTTGGTATCCGATTGGTTAGGTCGAGTCTTGCTCTATCCGGTACAGATGCCAGCGGGCACCATTGCCTCTATATTAGGTGGCAGTTACTTGATCCTGTTACTGAGCAGAAGCGGTCACCCGCCAAACCAAAGCCAGTAGAAGATACATCTTAAACCGCTTCGCGCCCACGCGCTGGCGATCCCAAACACCAAAGGCTGCGCCATCTGGCCAGCCGAAAGGGCGCAGTAAATTGCTTTCGCCAGCAACAAGCCCGTGCTGGCAGAGCGCTCAAAGGATTGAGCCCCCCAGTTCGTGATCGTTGCACGGCAACTGCGAGGCAATTAGCGCAGTTAAATTGAGCGACTTATCAAGTCTGCTATCATTCAAAAGCTTACCGTCTTGTTTGGTTTTTTTGAAGCCCGAATTGAGGACATGATTCTGCCGCAATTAAGTACCGCCAGCCTGACGATTTGGAGCGCAAAAGCCTCATCTGTAATAAACCTTCATCCCACAAGCGCCGCTCTCTCGGTGAGCAGTGGATGAATTGATGAGTGATTATCTGTACTAGATAATCTGGATTAGTCTGGATTAGTCTGGATTAGTCTGGACTCAATCTACCACTTTGCTTCGCAAGGGCGAGCTGTTCTGACTGGTTACTCTAACCCATTTATGTCCCGCTCTGTGTTAGCTACGGGGTCAAAGCTTTCGCCTACGGCGACGTCATTAAGCTTCAACGAGCAAAGCTTAGCTAAGCAAAAAGAAAGCTCGCCCTGCATCTTCTTAAACCCTGCGTTGCTCATTCTCAAGGGCGTTGAAGTAAACACTACGCTCAAACAGACTTCAACTTTGCACCCTTGTTCATTTGCGCTACTCGGCGAAGATGATGGGATTTAAAAGCGTAATCTTGGCTATCGAGAGTATGAAAGGTTTTTGTTTTTAGAATGGGGGGCTAGTTTATTTCCGGCAGGTTTTGTCGGCACTGGCACTTTGAGGGGGGGGGCTGCTTATGGTGCTCTCTCTGGAGCGGTATTTGGTGGGATTGGCGGAGCCTTTAAATCAAGCTCCGGGTTCTTCCAGCAAAATGGCGTGGCACATGTTGCGGCGCATGCCGCAGCGGGAGGTGTGCTTTCTAAGCTTCAAGGTGGTAAGTTTGGTCATGGGTTCTTAACGGCTGGTATTATGAAAGGCGTTGGATGGGTCAAAACAGGTACAAATGCTCCCCGAGTAATAGTTCAGGCAATTGCTGGCGGTACGGTTTCTAGGTTGACCAGTGGGAAATTTGCCAATGGGGCGATCACCAGTGCGATTCAGTATGTGGTTAATAAGGTATCAAGCTCTGTTGCACAAGAGGGATTTGGCTCATTCATGTAGAACCGACTCAAAAGTAGGCAAGTTAGGGATGATTTATTTAAAGCCATCGGTAGTTTAGCAAAAATTGGTGCTGGCACTGTTGGAATGGGCGGAGACTGGTTACTGAAAAACTTTAACCCAACAGTTGGTGGTTATTTAATGTTAGGTAGTGCTTCTATGTATGCATCTGGCGTGGGTGATTTATCAAATGCTATCTATGGCGGTAACCGCAACTACGACTTCTTGGGACGTGGTTATAGGAATGCTGCTGAATTCTACGGGTTTGATTTTAGTGTTGGTGATTATGCAAGGGCTGCTGCTGAGCTTGTTACTATATATCGTGGATGGACTACCCTTGTATCTCGAACTGTAAACAGTGGCGCTTGGGGGACATCTGCTATGACTTATACCAAAATGGTTCCCGCAATAAAAACAAGCACATCGGTAACTGGAGCAGCCGACGCATGGGCTGCAAAAGATAATTTAAGTACTTTTGCACCGAATAACTAAAGAGGGTTAGTCTTGCAAGTAAATATAATGTGGTTGATTGCTTTTTATCTGCTCCTTCTTGGGTGCCAATATTTATTGGCACCATTACTGATAAAGCGATTTTCATTGAGGGCAAATGGCTTTAGCCTGATTGCTCAGCTTCAAGTGTTAATTGTTCTCTATAGTTGTTGGGTGGGGGCTTCTAAAGATAGTCTGACTAGCTCATCAGGGGCTGGAATGCTCATATGCGCAGTTATTCTATTTAGTCGGTATTTAATGAAAAGAAGATAGCTATTAGTTTCTAAGCCGCTCATCCCAGAGCGGCTTTTCTTGAACAGCTAAGCTGACTGCTGCTGTTTAATCAGAGGAAATAATCGAGACATATATGGACGCCCCGTGTTTTGCAACTCCTGATTGAAGATCGGTTCGCTGACATATATCCGGCGTCTTTAAATAGGGCAATTCATGGCTTGCAGTTGCTTGTTATAACTAAGTTCTTATTTTATAGGGGGCGGCCGTGTAAACAGATTTAGCACACTCAATACCTGTAAAAATAAACTAGACACCCATTCTAAAAACAAAAATCTTTCATACTCTCGATAGCCAAGATTACGCTTTAAATCCCATCATCTTCGCCGAGTAGCGCAAATGAACAAGGGAGCAAAGTTGAAGTCTGTTTGAGCGCAGTGTTTACTTCAACGCCCTTGTGAATGCGCAACGCAGGGTTTAGGAAGATGCTGGGCGAGCTTTCTTTTTGCTTAGCTAAGCTTTGCTCGTTGAAGCTTAATGACGTCGCCGTAGGCGAAAGCTTTTACCCCGTTGCTAACACAGAACCGGGCATAAATGGGTTAGAGTAACCAGTCAGAACAGATCGCCCCTTGCGAAGCAAAGTGGCAGATTGAGTCCAGACAGAAATAAACTAGACACCCATTCTAAAAACAAAAACCTTTCACTCTCTCGATAGCCAAGATTACGCTTTTAAATCCCATCATCTTCGCCGAGTAGCGCAAATGAACAAGGGAGCAAAGTTGAAGTCTGTTTGAGCGTAGTGTTTACTTCAACGCCCTTGTGAGTGAGCAACGGAGGATCTAAGAAGATGCAGGGTGGCCTTTCTTTTGTATACTTTTCTTTGGCCAGCAAAGAAAAGTATATCGCCGTCAGGGCGAAACCCTCACTAACAGATCTATCCAAAACTAAAAATAATAAACTAGACACCCATTCTAAAAACAAAAACCTTTCACACTCTCGATAGCCAAGATTACGCTTTTAAATCCCATCATTTTCGCCGAGTAGCGCAAATGAACATGAAGTCTGTTTGAGCGTAGTGTTTACTTCAACGCCCTTGAGAATGCGCAACGCAGGGTTTAAGAAGATGCTGGGCGAGCTTTCTTTTTGCTTAGCTAAGCTTTGCTCGTTGAAGCTTAATGACGTCGCCGTAGGCGAAAGCTTTTACCTCGTTGCTAACACAGAACGGGGCATAAATGGGTTAGAGTAACCAGTCAGAACAGATCGCCCCTTGCGAAGCAAAGTGGCAGGTTGAGTCCAGACTAATCCAGATTATCTGATGACCAAGCAGCCAGAACCATCTGCCAGCCTCATTAGCCAGTAAACGGCTGCTCTGGCGCTGTAATAGTGAGCTTGAATATGGCGAATTCAGATTTACTTTTTAAGGGCTTGCAACGACCACAAAATTCCGGCTCAAAGGTGGGATGCTGGGCGCTTATATCCTGACCATTCGTATCATAGGTTCCATAAATGGCTTGCCCTGCGATGTGCTCTGTCACAAACACTACGCCAGGAGTTTCATATACGCCAACCACCGTAACCCCATCGCTGTACGGACCGTGGCTGGCATATTGGGCGACCTTATCGGGGTGTACATAGGTCGTCAGTTTGGTGCCTTTGCCATCGTTAATCCAATTGTAAGCCGCAACCGCTTCTTGAATAAACAAAGGCGTATCGGCAGGCAACACCACATCTTTGCCCGGTACCATACTCACATTGGCAATCGGCCAAGAACGCCAATCTTGTGGGTAACTCGCGACCGACACAGCAAGCACATCAACACTAAACGATGCTGCCGTCCAAGCCAGCATCAAAACAAATATTCTAGCCATAGACAATCCCTGTTCTATAAACTGATGAGCACGGTTTCCCCAAGCCCAATGCTCTCCGACTATATCAAGAAAAGTTTCACCAAAAGCTATAAGCAACGCAGAGTAAGCATCCCCGCCAAAGAAAAAGTGGCTCGAAGGCCACTAATTTACAATCAATAAAAACGTTGTAGAGCAGTCTGTTCGGCTTATTCCATTTGCAAGCAAGACTTCAATTGTAAGATCCGCTGCTGGTCTTCTGGATGGCTACTTATCCATTGTGGTATTGCGGTCTGTTGCTGGTTAAACAGCTGCTGATAACCCGCCAGTATTTGCCCGCCAGATAAACCTAAATGGGCCGCGCTATGGCAAGCAAATAAATCGGCTCGGCTCTCAACCTCACGCGAATACCCCATATTTAAGCCCAAGACTGCGGCCCCCATTAAACCATCAACCAAGGCGCTCGCATCACCCACCAGTAGCATCACCGCGCTAGTGACCAGAGTCGAACGAACCAAGGCTGTCATCCCGTCGTGGTGGACAAAGTGGCCCAGCTCATGCAGTAAAATGCCGTTCAGTTGCTCTGGCTGTTGCATCAGTGAAACTAAACGGTCGGTCACAATAATACTGCCGTCGGCTAAGGCAAAAGCATTGGCTTGTTCACCCATGTTGTAGAAGAACAATTTTGGCTCGCCTGGTAGCTCCCCAGTGCCTTCAACTAAGCGCGCAAAGTTTGCGCTAATTTGTTGTTGTAGGGACGCATCCAACTGGCTGTCTTGAAAGCCGAAAGCTTGCAATTGACTCAAGGTTTGTTGACCCAATTCTTGCGAAACTGAATACGGCACAAAACCGGCCAGATAGTGTGCCAAACGCGGCAGTCCCTTATCGATACTCCAAAACATCAATAGGGCACTCAGCAGCACGCCAAACACTATCGCTAAAAGGTTACTCTCGATGCGCTTCGCCAGAGAACCTTTGCCATGGAGCTCTAGCCAAGCCGCTAACTGCTCGGGCTGTTCCGCGACAAAGCGGTGACCATTGGCAAATATCAGACTACGTGGCTGACGGCCAATCGCCATCGACACTTCGACTTCGGCCAAAGATGCTCGAATACAGCCTTCCTCATCACGAAGCTCCAGCTTCCCTTCATCGGAACAACTTAAACAGGCGGCTCGAATTAGCGAGCTATTCGCCACAAACACTTTTCCAGAAATAAGCATGTCAGTCCTAAATCACGCCAATTTCAATACTAAATGCATCGGCTACTTCATCGGCAATCGCGACATTACCGTCATCCACTTGATTATGAGTAGTCAGTTGATCGATATCGCCGTCAATTGCGGTGGCATTTGCCATAAACCGAGCGTACCTAACCTTTACCAAGGGTAAGGCCAAACCTAAAGAGAACACAGTAAGCAACAAATTGCTAAGTAGCAAAGCTAAAAACGCCCAAGGTTTCACTGTTGAATTTAGCTGCAATTTATCAGCTAAAACAGTTTCACCAAATTGATAGTTACGTAAGCAGGCTTTTAGATAGGCACTCACAAACCAGCCAAGCAAAAACATACTGATATAAATTGCCAAGATAGCCCCAAACAAACCATAGTGAACACCAAGATCACTCTCTAAGTTTTCCGGGTTAAGCTGCTGTATTAATCCCCCCAACTGAGAGAAATCAATACCAATCGAACCCACAAAAATAGCGACTCCGATTGCAACAATGACTAATAAACCGCTTAAGCCGATAGCCGCTGTCTTTAAATAGATTTTAAATATGCGTCCGGTACCAATCTCTGCGCCAAATTGTTGCTGCCCCCAGCGATAGCCATTTAAAATAAACTGACTCATTTGGCTGGTAATTAAAGCATAGATAAAGGTTAAACCTAGTCCACAGGCCACAATACTAATGATACCGAGGATCCACGGTGAGCTCATTTGGGCGAGAAATGTCAATCCCCCGGCAGCGATAGCGAAGCCAACAAAATATAACAAAGGCAGTACCAATAACACCATATAAGCACGGCCATAACTGCCTACAAAATCGAATCGAACATTCCGATAGCGCGTCATCCGAGCATCAAAACGTAAATTACGCACCACTAACACAGGCGTAGCAAGCACAAACAGAAGCACCATTAAGCCACCAATAGTGGGGTGAAATGAAGGTAGCGTAAGCCACCCAAGCACCAAAATTACCGCAATAATTCGGCCAATAAGAATTTGTATAGGTTTTGCCAAATACTCAAAAGACTCACCGGCAAGTTCGGTATTGCCGTAAAAATACTGCTTATTGCGCACTTTAGCCCAAGCGGAATAAATCCCCAAAGTAATAACGGTGAGTAAGATATTCACGATCCAAATGCCAAAATATTCACCGGCACGCCCTAAGAATGTAAATTGGTGACGCGGCTGTTGCTGACTTTCCATGTAATCGATTCCTATTGGGAATAAAAAGTAAAGGTTAGGTTTAAGCTACTGACAAATAAATTTTTTATAGTATTTGATTTGCTTAACAAAAACCAACTTTAGCATCAATTTTTGCCGTTCCAATCGCTCGCACTAGCAAACCATTATTCAATAAAAAAGCGAGAGCCATACTTTAATAAAAAATAAAAATGCTTTATAAAATCCAGCTTTCAGATAAAGATACTGGATATACGAATATTGCGCGCATTTATGCTGCCTTTTTATCTATAATTCATCAAGTCATGATATTTGTCGTTTTTTTGTCAGCACTCATTGCATCAAGCAAGCGGCTCTCTAGAATGACTGGTTTGGCTAACATTTGTGCATGGGAGGATAAAATTTGAATCAAGACAGAAAACGGATCGTATTAATTGAAGATGACTCTCGACAACAGCAATTGGTAGCTACATTTTTACGCAGTGAAGGTTTTGATGTGATCTCCTCGGAACGAGGAGATGATGCGCCGGTATTAATAGCGAAACATTTACCCGATGCAGTGCTACTCGATCTGATGCTACCCGGTATGGATGGTATCCAAGTCTGCCAAAAGGTTCGAGAGTTTTATACGGGGCCGATTTTAATGGTGACAGCTCAAGGTGATGAGGTCACCGAAGTATCGGCGCTCAATCTAGGGGTTGATGATTTCTTAAAAAAACCGCTGCGGCCACATGTATTATTAGCGCGTTTACGCTCGATGTTACGCCGCAGTCAATGCTTAGCAGAAACTGACAACTACACAGAATTTCGCCCCAACCCCAACCGTATAGTTTATCAAGAGCTGCTGGCCGACAAAACTCAGCGACGAATTTGGTTAGCGGACCAATTGCTCGACTTGACTGATGCCGAATTCGACTTACTCTATTTCCTCATGGATAATGCTGGACACGTGCTTCCCCGAGACCTTTTGTTTAAAGAAATAAGAGGTATCGACTATGATGGTTTAGACCGTTCTCTAGACATGCGAATATCCACCCTACGCAAAAAAATAAATGACAATGCACCACCTTATCGCTACATAAAATCAGTTCGAGGAAGAGGCTATCTGTTTGTTAAAGAAACTTAATGATCTTCAGCTAAGGTTCTTAGCATGCTAACCCTATTTCTTCGTTTATTCTTATCATCGATCTTTGCGATCTTTGCCGCCACCATCCTCTATGCCTCTTTGATACAAGAGCATATCCAACAAATTGAACGCCAACAAATCCGCAAAGTCGTACTCCCCATCTACTATTTATTAGAACGAGATATTCTTCAAGCCAAGCAACCCGATATCAACGCGATCCTAGAAAAGTACCAACAAGAGTTTCCTTTTTTCATTCGACTGATGCCACTGAGTCAAATTGATCAAGATAAGCGTTTGCAGCTGCTACGCCACCGAGAATACATACAGGTTGTGACGCATATTTTTAATGAAGACGAAATCACCTTGTATTATCTATGGCCAAATCAACAAGTTTTGGAACTGACTTTAGATGAAAAATTTGTCGATCGCGGCGGGTGGCTATTTTGGTATATGGTGGTATTTATTACTGGGAGCCTAGCGGCAACGGTGATGTGGTTTTCTTTTTCAATGACCCGCCATACCTATCACTTAGCGAAAATAACCAAGTTATTAGGCGAAGGTAATTTCGACGTCACCGCCAATGAGAAAACCCCTGCACCAATCAACCATATGGCGCGTAGCCTAAACGCCATGGCTTACCAATTGAAAACTCTCATCCAAGAGCAAGACGCCATGACCATGGCGGTATCTCATGAACTAAAGAACCCGATTAATAATCTGCGTTTTGCTTTAGATATGACCCGATCGATTCATGATATGCATACCATGCACCAACATATTCAAGATATGGACGAAGATCTAGATAGCCTTGAAGAGCTGACTCATGAATTAATCAGCTTTTCCCAGCTGTCGAAAGCAACCACCAGTAAACTTGAATTCGTTAAGCCTAATCCTTTGCTCGTGAGTGACTGTGAACGCTTCGCAAAATTAAATCCAGCTCTCAATATTCAAATTGAATGTACTGAAGATTTATCATTAATGGTGGATCCCAAGTTGCTACGCCGAGCCCTTAACAATTTAATTGTAAATGCGCAAAAGTATGCAAAATCGCAACTGTTAGTTCGAGCCTATCAGCGTGGAACATCGGTATTTTTTGAGGTTCACGACGATGGCATCGGGGTACCTGAACAGCACCGCTCGTCAATTTTTATGCCCTTTGCCCGAGTCGATGATAGTCGTAGCAGGCAAAGTGGCGGCCACGGTTTAGGCCTATCGATAGTCGAAAGAATTGTGATTAATCACGGCGGCAATGTCAGTGTCGGCGATAGCCCCTTAGGCGGTGCACTATTTACCATAGAACTACCAACTCATGGAAAACAAGCCTCTAGGGCTCACAAACCAAAATCACAAAACAATGGCCATGAGCCCTGTTCGTGATTATTTTACCGCCGTTTGTGGTTGATTTAGGCAAGGCCGAGCCGAGGTGACAAGCGATTGGCCGCAACCATTTGTAGAACCAGCTATCAACCCGCAATACACAACGCTAAAAATAACCTCGAAATATAAATCGAGCTTGGGTAAAATCCCCCCTTCTTTTCAAATCTGTGAATCCGCCTTTTGAGTACATCTACCCCTGCTAACACGGTTATTATTCTCGATTTCGAAACCACTGGACTATCGCCAAATCAAGGTGACCGAGCCATCGAAATTGGCGCCGTATTGCTAGAAAATGGACAAGCCACCCAACGCTTTCAAGAACTAATGAATCCCGGGTTTCGAATTAGTTCCTTTATTGAAAATTACACCGGCATTAGCAATCGAATGATCAGCAATGCCGCACCATGCGAAGAAGTGATGGAACGTTTCTGTGATTTTATTGGCGGGCACAACTTAGTCGCTCACAATGCGTCTTTTGATCAACGTTTTCTCGATGCAGAACTCAAGCAAATTAATCGTCACTATACGGGGCAATTTAGCTGCTCCATGTTACTTTCGCGACGTATATTTCCAGCGGCGCCCAATCATAAATTAGCTAGTTTAGTGACCTATCGAAATATCGCCAACGACGGCATATTTCACCGCGCTTTAGCCGATTCAGAGATGACCGCAAAGTTATGGTTAAGCCTCCTCGAAGAGTTACAAACAGGTCACCAAATCACTTCACCAAGCTTTAAGCTGATGCAGCAAATTAGTGCTAAAAGTAAAACCGCGGTGCCTAATTTTCTTCGCCGCGTCGCACAAAAACAGTTTTAATTGGCAGCATAAAAACGAACCGAAGGTTTGATAGCTTCGCGCGACATGATATGGGACAATTGGCAATTATTTACAATCGCCAAACAATGGATCATCGATGAAGTTATTAATTCGCAACCTTGCCCGCACCACGAGTGAAGCTGAGTTACTCGCTCTATTTTCAGAGCAGGGCAATGTGCAAGAGTGCACCTTAGTTCTCGATAATGAAACCGGTAAGTCGAAAGGCTTTGGCTTCGTAGAAATGGCGGATCCAACGGAAGCTGAAATCGCTATAAAAGCTTTAAACGGCAAAAAGATAGCAGGCAATAAGATCCGAGTGAAACAAGCAGCAGAAAATCCCCTCGCCAGCCGTGCCCCTACAGCAGCAAGTGCTTCTATTTGGCCTGAAGTCAGCGAGCAACCAAACAAACCTTCAGAGCAAGACTAGAACTGTTATTTTACCGCCACTCGAGAGAAGCAGCATGATTCACCACGCTGATGATCTCGAGGCAAAGTGACATAGACGACTCAGTTAAGGTGAGCCCTCACTGCGCGGACCGCAACGAACTGCGCATTTCCAACATGACTTCAATCATCCAATATACATCTTGACGAAAGCTAAATTGAGCCAATCACACAGAAGCCCATCGAGCGATCATTTCCCTTTAAACTAATGATCGCTTGGTCAAGTCTATTCGTAGTTCTAATACCAATCTGATTAATTATGTGATCAACTTAATTGTGTAGAATAAATCTGTCGATAATCAGCTATGAGTGCAATAACTAGTGGCTCTTATCACAAGATTCATCACGCCGTTAGCGGTGATTTAGGCCAGCAAGAATAAACAGATAATGACTTAGATCGGTATCAGTCAGTCACATGCTGGCTGAATCACCACCGCCAATCATTGATTAAAACCAACAACAATCCTCGAAACGGATTTGTTTGGGATCGATCCGAGTAAAGATTTGGCATATTCACCTTTTGAATGACAGGATACAGAAATGCAGTTAAGAATTTTCTATGATGCTCAATGTCCACTCTGCGCGGCGGAAATGCGCCAGCTGAAGTCCTTTGATACCCACCAATTGATCGAATTACAAGACATCAATCAAACCAACTTTAAGCAGCGCTTTCCTCATATTAATAGACGTAAAGCCGCAAACATTTTGCACGCAGAAAATGCTCAAGGCGAGCTTCTATTGGGTTTAGATGTGACCGCCAAGGCTTGGGGCCTAGTCCAGCAAAAACCCTGGATCCAATGGCTACGCAAACCAATCATTCGCTGCGTTGCCGATCGAGGCTACTTATTATTTGCCAAGCACCGTTACCGTATCTCCGCACTAGTGGGTCGTCATACAAAATGCGACAGCCAACATTGTGGCACGGGTAAAAACCTTAATTAAAGCTTAGCCAACAGGTCTTCGTTAACGCTTACATGGAAACAAGCGATAAAATGAGCGAAGCTGTCAAGAATGGACGCTTACTGGTCGCCAAAAAATAAGCCGCAACAGCGGCTTAGTCTATTTACACTTTAATATTTATAGTTTCACCGAGTCCCGGTCTGCTCGCTGGTGCGGCGTCAGAAATATCGGTTGCGGCCACTAATTCTTGCACCGCCTTACCATCTTGCTGCTGCTGACCTTTAGCCAGCTGCGCTGAAATAACTTCCATAGACTGCGAAGCATTTGTACTATTGATTTCCATTCTACCTCCTATTTCATGGACATCAGCTACTCATCGGCCGCTAGAATAAAAACTTTAGAACTATTTTATATAAACTAAAGATATCTAACCCGAGGGACTTCGCCCCAATTTACGCTAACTTAATCTCACTCAATTAGTCCATAAATAGCGGCTGACACTGTACTTTACCCCCACCAAAGCAGTGGTACAATAGAACGCTATTTTTTAAGGTCTCTGTCATATGCAGCAAGCAAATAATCCTCTTCACGGTAAAACGCTAGAAACCATTGTCAACGAACTAGTCGATTTTTATGGCTGGGAAGAACTCGGCGCTCGAATTAATATTCGCTGCTTTACGCTTGATCCCAGCATCAAGTCTAGTCTCAAGTTTCTGCGAAAAACTCCGTGGGCTCGCGACAAGGTAGAAAATCTATATTTACGCATGAAAGGTCTTTCTTGAGCCTACACATCGATGCGCTTTCGAGCGGATTAATCACATCCCCCCTGAATAAGCGCTTGATGATAAGCGCTTATTCAATGAGCCATCAGCTTTACGCCACAGCAGCTCACAAAAAACTTAATGACTTTCGCTTGTATCTAAGGTCCTAATTTACCTATATTGACTTATCTGCATTACCGCATAGCTTAAAGGAAGTCACTATGCCGAACGCGCTCAACAGCATTCTTTTATTATTTGCCCATCCTTCACTCGAGCGTTCTGAAGTCAATGCACCGATGTTTGAACTCGCACAAACCCTGCCACAAGTGACCGCAGTTGACCTCTATCGGGAATATCCCAGCTTTAAAATTGATATTGATAAAGAACAGCAGCGCTTAATCGAACACGATATTGTTATTATGATGTTTCCCCTCTATTGGTACTCCGTTCCTGCCTTATTAAAAGAATGGCAAGACTTAGTCCTCGAGTACGGTTTTGCCTATGGTCATCAAGGGAACAAGCTACAGGGAAAAACACTACTATGCGCAATCACGGCGGGAGGAGCCGAATCGGCCTATACAGCCGATGGTTATAACCATTTTACCATCAGGCAATTACTTAGTCCGATTGAACAAACCGCTTCATTAACTGGCATGCATTACTTACCCCCCTTTGTATTATTCGGCTCACGGACAGCGGTTGAAGAAAATCGACTGCAGCAACATCTCGATAATTGGCATCATTTGTTAAGCGCCCTACAGCATGGACAAATCGATCTTGAGATGGCGGCCCACCTTCCTCAATTGAACCAGCGGCACCTAGCACTGTTCAAGGAGCGACTATGACAGGTTATTTATTACAAACCTTTGTCTATTTATGTGCCGCTGTCATCAGTGTGCCTTTGGCCAAAAAATTTGGTTTAGGCTCAGTCTTAGGCTATCTGATTGCGGGCGTGATTATTGGACCAGTGATTGGTTTAGTGGGAACCGAAACCGCCACCATTCAGCACTTTGCCGAATTTGGCGTCGTGATGATGCTGTTTGTTGTGGGTTTGGAGTTAGAACCCAAAATGCTCTGGGGCATGCGCCACAAACTACTGGGGTTGGGTGGGCTACAAGTGAGTTTAAGCACTGTGGTTGTGATGTTGATATGCCTATTATTCAAGTTTCCATGGACCATTGCCTTGGCTATCGGCCTGATATTTTCACTCTCATCTACAGCCATCGTGTTACAAACCTTTAATGAAAAAGGACTCAACCGTACCGACGGTGGCCGTTCTTCATTTTCAGTGTTGCTGTTTCAAGACATTGCGGTGATTCCGATGCTGGCCTTAATTCCCCTACTCGCACTGCCGGAACTAATTGAAAAGGCCCAGCACTTAGGAAACCAAGCCGCAGCCCACAGTTCCGAGCTTAATTTTGCAGCCCACCTGCCCAGCTGGGCTTATGCCTTAGTGGTAGTTGGCGCGATTGTGGCGGTGGTGATTGGCGGGCACTACCTCAGTCGCCCGATATTTCGGTTTGTTGCAAACTCAGGGCAACGAGAAATATTTACCGCCGCAACCTTAATGTTGGTGATAGGCATTGCGACACTCATGAGTTTAGTGGGTTTATCCCCCGCTCTCGGCACATTTTTAGCGGGCGTCGTCCTCGCCAACAGTGAATTTAGACACGAAATGGAATCCAATATAGAACCATTTAAAGGTTTATTATTAGGACTGTTCTTTATTACCGTAGGCGCAGGCATCGATTTTGAAGTCCTCAGTAATCATTTACCAGTAGTGCTCGCGATTACGTTGGCAGTGATCCTCATCAAATCGTTGGTACTCTTTGGCTTAGCCATCACCTTTAAAATCAAAAATAGTGACCGCTGGTTATTTGCCTTAAGCTTGGCACAAGCGGGAGAGTTTGGTTTTGTATTGCTCAACTATACCCAGCAAAACCACGTGATTCCGGAAGACTTGGCAAAAATTCTGTCATTGGTGGTCGCTTTCTCGATGTTCTTAACACCCGGCTTATTTATCTTCTACGAGAAGGTGATTCTGCCACGTTATGCACGGGTCGAAAACCAGCGAGAGCCCGATGAGATCGACGAGAAAGGCACCGTCATCATTGCTGGTATCGGTCGTTTTGGGCAAATTGTAAACCGCTTCTTGGTGGCCAATGGGATCAATACTGTGGTTCTCGATCATCAAGCGGGCCAAGTTGAACTAATGAGAAAAATTAACATTAAGAGCTACTTTGGCGACGCAACCCAACCCGAACTATTACATCGTGCAGGCATCGAACAAGCGAAGTTAATGGTGGTAACCATCGACGATAAGGAACGAGTCAGAGACATCGTTAAATATGTAAAACATGCCTTTCCACATATCCGTTTAATGGTGAGGGCCTTTGACCGTGGCCACGCTTATGAGCTACGCAGCCTAGGAGCTGACCACATCATCACCGAAGCTTACTACTCGGCACTGGAAATGGGAGGCAGAGCGCTAACCGAACTTGGCTTTCACCCTTTTAAAGCAGAACAGCTTAAGAGTACTTTTGATCAAATCGAAAAAGACAATAAAGATAAATTGTACCAAGCATGGTTGGCCAGCAGCGATGATAAGCACATCAGCACAGACTACCGTGAATTATTTTTAAAACTAGAAGAATTACTCGGTGAAGCGATGAATCGTGATAGAAGTGATACTCACTCTCGCAGCGAACGGGGTTGGACGCCGCCCCCCAAAGGCTATACAGACGAATTAAAATAGAGCGCAGCAATCCATCGCTCTGTCCGAGATCTTGCCTTGAGCTAACTCAAGGCTGTCGTAACCAACGGAGGCACTATGCCCGCTATAACAGATTTAAGAATTGATATTGTTTCTGATGTCGTCTGCCCTTGGTGTATTGTCGGTTACTTACGGCTACAGCAAGCTTTGGCAAAATTAGATTCCAAGCTGAATGTTCAGCTACATTGGCAACCCTTTGAGCTAAATCCACACCTCCCCGCCGAAGGGCAAAACTTAAGAGAACACATTCAACAAAAATATGGCAGTAGCGTGGAACAAAGTGAGACGGCTCGTCAGCAACTGAAACAGATTGGTTCTGACTTGGGCTTTGATTTTAACTTTAATAGCGACTCGCGTATTTACAATACCTTCGAAGCTCACCAACTGCTGCACTGGGCGGCGACTTATCAAAAACAAACTGAATTAAAACTAGCCCTATTCGAAGCATATTTTAGCCAACAACTGGCCCCCTCCGATCGAGAAAACTTACTCGCTGTCGTCGCCAAAGTGGGACTCGATAGCAGCCTAGCGGAGCAAGTACTCAATGAAAAACTATATGCCGAAGAAGTAAGAGAGAAAGAATATAGCTGGCAAAACCAAGGGATTAAGGCGGTCCCCGCGTTTATCTTTAATCAACGCTTCTTACTGTCTGGGGCGCAGAACAGTGACACACTGATACAAGTGATTGAGCAAAGCTTGCAGGATTAATTTGCCCCCACTAACTGTCGTTGTTGCTTAGGAAAGTGACTCTGCTCAGATAACCAAATATCTAAAAAATATTGACTAAAACGCAGCGCTTCTAAATGACCGATGAGCTGACCATTCAAGTAGAAACGCCCACTGTCAGCAGAATCGGCCACCAAACGTAATTGATCTCCTTGCCTTAAATTTGGCCAAATATTTGCCAGTTTGCTTAACCACTGCTGGCAAGGCGCTTGCTGACAAACCCCGAGCTTTTGCCACTGCTCTTCAGTAGCGTCTAATAGGGCTTGTCGTTCAATATCACGCAAATACTCAATACTCAAAAGCAAGGGATAGCGGTCCGCTTGATAGCGCCCATCAGCGCTATACAGGCTGACATTATAAATCGGCCAAAATAGAACTTTTAATTGAGCATTACCGACTAGCTTTAAATGCTCAATCGAATTGCTCATGGACGTGCCAAGCATCAATGCAAACAAAGCCAAATTAAACATCGCTGTTCTCCAGCAAACGGTGGGCGAGATAAGCAAATACCGCCCATAGCGGGAATAAAATAGCGAGTCCTTGCCAAACCCCCGAATGAAAGGAAAATAATTGTGCTGTACTTGCCAAATAATAACTAAGCGGTCCCAAAATACTCACCAACAAAGCCAAAAAAGGTTGCGGGAAAATCCGTAAGCTGGGTAACAACAAGGCAAAGCTGCCCCACAATAGCAGCATATAAAGCGGTAGACCCGGTTGTGCAAAATCAAGGACGCCTAAGGTGACCAAACTCCAATCCAGCAATATGCCAAGCATCGCCAACATGCTACAAGGGATTAAGATCCGCCAGCGATAGTTCCTCACTTGCAAGATAATCAACAGCAACAAACCCGCCACTAGGATCGGCTGAGCATGGTCCCCCCAGAAAAAGGCACTCAACCAATTTAGCTTAAAAGCGATGAGAACTGGCCATTGCATGCCTCACCAAGCCTTATGTAAAGTCAATTGCTCGGTGCCAATATTATGACTACGGAAACCCGCTTCACAATAAGCGAAATAAAAGTGCCAAAGCCGATAAAACTGTTCATCAAAACCAAAGTCGAGCGACTGCTGTTGGTGCTGCTGCAGACGCTGATGCCAATATTGCAGAGTTTGTGCATAATCAAGACCGATTTCCAAACGTTGCACTGGCTGCAAGCCCTGTTGGCTAAAAAGACGCTTTAACAAGGATGGAGAAGGTAGAAATCCTCCGGGGAAAATATATTGCTGGATAAAGTCCACACTATTACGATAAACGGCAAAACGACTCTCCTCAATCGTAATCGCTTGTAACAACATTAAGCCGCCACTTTTTAAGCGCTCGGCACAAAGCTGAGCAAATCCGGGTAAATATTGCTCTCCGACGGCTTCGATCATTTCAATTGACACCAGTTTATCAAAGGTACCGCTCAACTCTCGATAATCTCGATTCAGGACGGTAATTAAGTCACCGCAGCCTGCTTGCTCTACCTGCTGACAGGCATAATGGTATTGTTCATCGGAAATGGTGGTGGTGGTTACCTGACAGCCATAATGCTGAGCCGCAAATATCGCCAAACCTCCCCAACCAGTACCAATCTCCAATAAGTGATCACTTGGCTTGAGCTGTAACTGCTCACAGATCCGGCTTAATTTATTATGTTGGGCCGCAGCGAGGCTTAAGGGCTTACCGCCAAAAATAGCCGATGAATATTGCATCTGCGGATCGAGAAAAGACTGATAAAAGTCATTCCCTAAGTCGTAATGCGCCAAGATATTTTTCTTGGCCTGGCGTTTATGGTTACGCCGAAAAAAATGTTGTAACTTAAACCATGCGTTAGTGAGCCAGTGTAAACGGCGATCTAGATTATCCAGATGAGCTTGATTATTCGCCAACAGCTGCAACAAACGATGCAGATCGGAACATCGCCATAAACCCTCCATATAGGTTTCACCAGCCGCGATGCTGCCTCCTTTAAGGATCTTCGAAAACACTTGGCTGTCTAGTATATGAACTTCAACCGCATGTGGATGGTCCTTCTCTCCTAAATGCACCGAGGGATAGCCCGATTGACTCATTAAAATTGCGCCGCCTTTTAAACCATCAAAAGTTTTAAGTACCAGATGCCGAGTCCAATCTAAACTATTGCTAAAAGTTGTCGAAGAGAGCGATTTTGCAGTCGTCATAGCTTTTCCTTAAAGACATGTCTTATTTGTTTTTGGCGCTGATCGGATGGCCATAAAAAGGAACTTTCTTCCACCACAACTTCATCGCTTGCCAGTAAATACCGCCCACCACTTTTAAGGTGAGTAAAGGATATGATTGAATTACGCGACGAAGACTAGAAGAGTTCAATGGTTGCTTAAATAAACGAATACCAGCACTGAATTCTTTCTGTTGACGCCAGCAGTCAATGACCACTCTAAGTTGTGATTCCAGCAATTCTACTTGCCAGTGATAAACCATATCCATCGGGTTAAAGGGCGAAACATGAAAGGCCTTATCGTGTGCAGCCAGCTGATTTAAATCTAGCCAATACTGGTGTTTCTCTTTCCAAGGTGTATTGGTCACTTCGGCTAACATGTAATCAAAAGATGTCCCATCACCATACAAGTAGAAATTAACCGGACTAAAATACCAGCCCAAGCAACGCAGTTGCCCTAATAACACAACTTGTTTGGCTTGATAATCGCTCTGAAAATGCTGTTGGGCAGCGATCGCTTTGTCTAAAATACTGCCCGCCTGATGGCCTAAGTAATCACTCGCTCGCAACCGAAACCACGGTAGCCAACGACCAAATGCTTTAAGCTCTTGCTGCACCGCCTGTTCTTCTGCCAAATCAACCCATGCATAATAAAGACGATAAGAAAAACCATGTTTTTGCGGCACAAAGCGCTGATGAAAGGTATCCCCAAATGCGATCGCGGAGTGTTTTAGACTCATAGTTCAACCCCAAATTGCTGGCAAACTTCCACCGCAGAACGAACCCCATCTTCATGAAATCCATTGTGCCAATAAGCGCCGCAAAAATAGCTTCGGTGTTGACCATTGATCTTGCTACGCTGCTGTTGTGCCTTAAAACCATCGACCGAGAAGACCGGATGCATATAATTAAAGCGTTTCAGCACTTTGTCTTCGGCGATGGGCTGCAAGGGATTGAGGGTGACACAAAATTGCGGTGCATCTTTTAACCCCTGTAAACGGTTCATATCGTAGCTAACACAGGCTAAACGGTCGCCGCGTTGGTCACTCGGCGGCAACAAGTAATTCCAGCTTGCTCTCGCCCTATGAATGCTTGGCAATACCGTATCATCGGTATGCAAAATCACTTGGTTGGCCTGATACTTCAACTTAGAGAGGATTTGTCGTTCGTCTTCACTGGCAGCAGAATCCAAAATCGACATCGCTTGATCACTATGACAAGCAAAAATCACCGCATCCCCTTGCCATTGCGAACCGTCAGCGCAATCAATACTGACCCCTTTCGAGTCTCGGTGAATTGCAACCACATCACTGTTCAAGCGGATTTGCTGCTCTAATCCCGCGAGCAAAGGCGCAATATACTGTTTAGAGCCCCCAGGGATCACATACCACTGCGGACGATTACTCACATCTAATAAACCATGATTGACAAAAAAACGGGCAAAAAACTGCATTGGAAATTGGTGAATCCCGTTCAATGAAGAAGACCAAATGGCCGCGCCCATCGGCAGCAAATAGTTTTCTTGAAAGCGTTTGGAAAAGCCATGTTGCGTTAAAAATTGTCCTAGACTAACCGAGGTATCTAAATCCACAGCCTGTTTGGCAAGAGTATTAAAACGTAATATTTCACGAATAAATTGATAAAACCAAGGCCGCAACAAATTACGCCGCTGGGCGAATAAAGTATTTAAGTCGTGCCCGTTGTATTGCAAGTTCAACTCAGGGTTAACCACACTAAAGCTCATTTCGGTGGCTTGAGCCTGAATACCTAATTTCGTTAAAAGCTTATTAAATAAGGGGTAGGTACGATCGTTAAAAACGATGAAACCACTATCTACAGCATAACTTTGACCATTCACGGTTAGCTCATTGGTGGCAGTATGACCGCCGAGATAATCATTTTTTTCGAACAAAGTGACTTGATGTTGTTGCTTCAACAGATAGGCACAGGTCATCCCGGAAATACCAGCACCAATAATCGCTATTTTCATTTTATGGGGTTCCTTCCTTGCGAGCTAAGCGACAGCAAATTTTGTTCTGCCAAGTTAAGGGTAAAGCATGTAATAGCCGTAATAAGCAACTAAAAGCCGTAGGAAAATTAATCACTAAACGACCATTACTGAGCCCTTTAATAATAGCTTGACTAGCCTGTTCTACGCTAATTAAATAAGGCATAGAAAAATGATTTTTATCAGTTAAAGGCGTTTTAACAAAACCGGGTTGTATACAGTGCACGCTGACTTGCTTAGCGGCTAGGTCGGTGCGTAGGGCATGAGCGAGGTAGTGTATGGCAGCCTTGCTACTGCCATAAGCACCAGCCTGACTAAAAGGTAATAAATGCGCCAGGCTTCCCACCAAAGCCAACTGCGACCCCGGCTTCAATTGGCTCCACAAGGCATCCAAACAATTGGCCATGCTTTGCACATTATTTTGCCAAACTCGCTCAAATAGGCTGGCGTCAAAACACTGCGGATCGAGATATTCACAACTTCCAGCCCCCAACACCACAATATCCATCGCGGGCAGATCGAGTACCAGCTCACGCAGGGCTTGCAAGTCACCCAGTTCAACTTGCAACGGCTTCACACCCTGCTTAGCAATTGCTTGCAAGCGAGAGCTATCTCGGCCTAGTCCCCATACCTGATGCCCTTGGGTGCAAAAATCCAAGGCTAGCTGTCGACCAATCCCAGAACTGGCACCTGTAATTAAAATATTCATTGACCAAGTCCATTTTTTAGCTTCTTGGATACCCAACCAAGCACCGGTATATGGTCATGTAACATTGCACTCACATCATAATAATCTCGGTGGTAGTAGATTTTGTCGCGACATTTAAGATGACTGATACCGTCCAGTTTAATGGTTCGACCGTTGCCTAACTTGGGATGAGTAAATTGCATCTGCCATGTCAGAGTGAACTCTCCTTCAGTGACCAAACGAGAGTCAAAAATAAAATGACATTGCTGAGTATTTTGTAGCAAATTCTCAAAGTAGTGACCTAAATCCGCCAAACCGAATAGATGATGCAGCGGATCAATAAACTCAATATCCGCAGTGTAGATGTCATCCAAATGCTTCATCTGGGCTAAATCTAACTGTAAGTAAAACGCTTCGAGTTGCTGTACTATGGCCTGAGTTGACATCAGTTTTTCCACCATTAAAAAATATAAGCATTTGTTTCCATTATCGTTAATCATAGTACGTGAAGAGTACGAATAAAGATCAGTCATCTTTTTATCGCTTTACTGCGTAGTAACAAAGACACTCTTTAGCGCAGGACTTTGCCTTGAACAGCCATCAGGTTTTACCACTCATCATTAACAGCGAACACTTCATGCCGGAACGCCAAGGTCGCTTAAGTGGTCAAGGAGGTGAATTTATCGCGAGCATTCGTGCAGCCGAAAAGGCTGGGGGGATGTGGTTAGCGTTTCAGGACAGTAACGGTCATTGTGCCATTAGCAAACACGATTTGGTAAGCCGAGGCGAGATCAAGCAGGTGGACTGGCTTAGTCGAAAACAAATTATCGTTGAATTCAATGTCACAGGCTGGGGGTTGATTAGTACTAACCATCCGGAATTTTCTAAGGAATGGTTCACCGATACTATCACTGCCCAGCAACTGATTCTTTGGCCAACGCCCGAGACTTATCCGCCACAGCCTCATTTGCAACAAGCCTTATTACAGGTAAAACGTCTCTACCCCGAGCTACACTCTTACTGTACCAATCAAGCGCAAGACCTAAATGATGTCCGTCTGCTATGTTGGCGTTGGTTAGAGTTACTCCCTCTCTCGATTGATACCAAACAACGCCTACTCAAAGCTGCGACACCAGCCCTATGTATCCGCTATTTAAATTTTATTTTGCGACAAAACGATCGTTTTCTTCATTTACGACGTTAATCAGTTATTAATCCGACAACGAATTTGGCAATATGGAATTATCTAAACCCCAAACGACGATCGGCGGTAATCAAACAGCCATGGCTTCTAACAGTTTTAAGCCCCATGTAGATGATGAGATAGCCTTGTTACTTGACAACATTGCCAAGCAACAATGTCGTGCTAGTTATGAACGGTTGTTTCGAGAGGTTGCGCCTCGTTTATTAAACCTAGCAAGAAAGCAATTTGTTGAAGAATCCTTGGCACTAGAAATGGTGCAAGAAACCATGCTTAAACTTTGGCTAAAAGCCGGTTTGTATGATGCCTCCAAGGGACTCGCAATGACTTGGATATTTTCAGTCTCAAGAAACGTTAAATTTGACCTGATGCGCAAAGGCAAACATCAGCAAAGTTGGGTACAAGGCGATGATCTATGGCCGACTTTAGCGGAAGAACAGGACCACGACAAAGTTGCATCGGAGGATCATTCGTTGGTACGCGAAGAGTTACAACAGGTCCTCTCACAATTACCCAAAGAACAAGCCGATATTGTGAGGCGAGTTTACTTACACGGTGAATCCCAACAACAGGTTTCCGAAATGCTTAACCTACCTCTAGGAACGGTAAAAAGTCGCCTACGATTAGCGCTTCAAAAAATGAAGGAGACCTTGAATGACTAATGTTCAATTTCATCCCTCGGATAACAGCCTTGAGCTTTACGCAGCAGGTTTACTCGATCCGTCCATGAGCATTATGGTAAGTGCCCATTTGGAGTTTTGTGGTGCATGTCGCCAACGAGTTGCGCAGCTGGAAAACAGCTTAGCCAGCCAACTACAACAGGCTGAACCAGTGGCAATCAATCCTCAGCTGGATAGCATGATGCAAATGATTATGCAGCAAACTATACCGTCGCAACCCACGGAGCCTCAACAGCTTCAAGCCAAAATCAAACTCGATGATAAAAGCTTTGCACTGCCCCGTGTATTACAGGCCCATGCTAAAAAAATTGGCCCGTGGGCACGCCTGCCAGGTAAACTGCAGCGAGCCAGAGTTGATTCTGTCGGTGACAGTAAAATGAACTTTATTTATATGGATCAAAACAGTGCACTCCCTGAACATACCCATCAGGGACAAGAAGTCACACTGGTATTAGCAGGCCGCTTTATTGACAATGGCGGCAGCTATGGCCCGGGAGACTTTGTGATCCGAGATACTCAGCATACCCACACGCCAAGAACCGAAGCGGATCAAGACTGTCTGTGCTTAACTCTATTAGATGCTCCCTTACACTTTACCTCGGGTTTAGCATCTTTACTCAACCCCTTTAGTCAGTTGTTTTTCCGATAAAGTTGCTCACTAAAACCAATAAAAAAACCAGCGACGTCGCTGGTTTTTTTATGCAAATGAAATCGCTCAACTCGGCTTGAATCCAATCCGAAAAGCGCCCCAATGTTTTCCCTCAACCCAAATTGGTACCGATAAATCATGCATTACCTCACCTGTATCACGCTTGTAAGTTTGTAATAACATACTTTTGCAATGGGTCGCACTGCGGATCCCGATAGGATCATCAAACACTCGCTTGGTTCTATTATTCTTTATATCACGTTCGTAATCGCCCGTCAGGGCTTGAGAATAACAGCGATTATGAGTTGGAAAATACCCCCGCTTATCCACAGCACCGGCATACACGATATTGGGCAAGGCTTGCAAAATAGGATCTTGTACATCGGGGAAGTGTTGATCGGTATAGCTGTCAAACGCAGTGCTATACTTGGTTGGTTCGGTATTTTCGATGGGCTGGTAATCAGGCTCAAATAACTGCGACTCAGTAAATTTCTCTTCAACTAAGGCCTGCTCGAGCAAACCGCCACAAGCCATTGCCGCAGCCCGAGCATGATTTAAGATCCGTTGATCAAACATATCCCTTTGATCGGTATCAAGCGACATAAAAATAAGCTCACCAGTACCACTTTGCTGCCGCAACGATTGCTCTATCTGCATCTGCGCAAACGCCTCTACGGCTTTCTCTGTGCGACTCAATACTCGTTCGAAATGTGTAATACAGTCTTCTACGGTGTCCATTTTATCGATCATGTGTGCCATCAACTGGCGACTATTCGCCGTATCATCGCCAAAATTGGTTAATGCACCCGCAATATCTTCGCTGATCTGAGCAGTATGCTTAGCGAACAGCTTCAACTGATCGGCCATCGCCGCCCGCTCACCAGACTGCTCACCCGCTTTAAAAACAGTCTGCTGGGCATCATCGGCTAATTGCTCTGCCTGCTGCGCTAGCGCATTTGTCAACGCTACAAAATTTTGAACTTGAAAGGCCTTATTTTTAAGCCTTGTGAGATCACTGGCAACATGGCTAACAGCGGAGCGTAAATCTTGAATCGCCTGTATCCCACCTTGCACCGACTGCTTTCCACGACAGCAATCCGCTGCGGACTGTTTGCGACCACTCTGCATTACATCATTTTGCTTAGACGGGTTCGAACCACGTCCACCGGAGTGCTCAACGCTAAAGACAATACCCTTGTTGGCAATATTTACTTCAGAAACAAGAATCGCCCCACTGATTTGCGATGATTGAGCGATGGGGATTAGCAGCAAGCCATGCCACCCCAAAATCACTAGGAACACCATCAATATCAAGTACAAGCACTGAATATTGTCAGTCATTTTACACTGCAATAAAGTGATAACACTTAAGCTCACCAAAAATATGAGCCATCGACTATTTATCTTCATACCGCCAGCCTTCGTTAACCTCCAGTGATTATCGCCCTGCAGTTAATAAGCGCGGGTCACAAATGATAAACTAGATAGGTAGACTTTAGTTTGAACTAGTCATTTTTGATAGATTTTCGACAAGTAACAATAAAAAAAACACCACGAAACGTGATGCTTATCTTCAATTTACAAAGAAACGAATGCAACTTTAAAGCTCAACAGAGGCGCCCAAAAGTACTCGCTCAGTTAGAGCAATTGGCGCATCCGCTCCTGTACAACATCGACCAAAAGGTCGGGTTGAAATTTAGAAATAAATCGGTCACATCCCACCTTTTCTACCATGGCATCATTAAAGCTGCCACTTAATGAAGTGTTTAAAGCAATGAACAACTCGTTCATCCGTTTATCTCCACGGACTTCTGCAGTTAAACGATATCCGTCCATCTCCGGCATTTCTGCATCGGTGATCATCAACAATATTTCGTCGTAAACCGACTTGCCTTGATCGGCCCAGCCTTTCAACATATTCAAGGCTTGTAAACCATTTTCAGCTTCAATGATCTCCATGCCGAGTTGACTAAGGGTAGCCTTAACTTGGCCCCGCGCAGTTGATGAATCATCAACCACTAATACACGTTTACCGTTCAAATACTCTGTAACCTGAGAATCTAAGGCTTCTTCCGAGATAGTCACGTTATAACTAACAATTTCGGCTAATACCTTTTCAACATCGATAATTTCGACGATGCGATTGGTATCTTCATGCTCAATACGAGTGATCGCAGTAAGGTAATTGCTCCGGCCTACCGTAGAAGGTGGCGGTAGAATATCCTTCCATGAAGTGTTCACAATATGCATTACTTCGCCCACCATAAAGCCTTGCACGGTGCGGTTGTACTCGGTAATGATGAGATTACAATCTTCCTGAGTCTTAGACGGAGGCATCTTGATGGCCGCACGTAAATCAATCACCGGAATCGAATGACCACGACTACTAACCACGCCAGAAATATTGGAATGTGAGCCGGGTAGTTTGTTCATTCGAGGCAATTTCACGACCTCTTTCACTTTAAATACATTGATCGCAAACAACTGCATTGAGTTGAGTTTAAATATCAATAATTCTAAGCGATTTTCGCCCACCAACTGGGTGCGTTGATCCACAGAGGCTAAAACACCTGACATACTACCCAACCTATTCAATATATTTAGTCCATAGAGTATAGCGGTCTTAGGCTAAGCAATAAAATCTCTAGCACCAACGGTACCTTAATTTAGCGGCCTAGCACACATTTTTACCACTTGTCTCCTCGAAACAGCAACCACAAAAACGCAACATAGATTCACATTATAGCTGCAATTATTAGCAATTTAATTACAATGGCCGCTTTTAACCATTGCTTCGGGTTTACGCCCCGCTTGGCAACAAGGAAACTGCATGAGTCAAATCACAATTTGCGCCCTCTATAAATTTGTTCGTTTAGACAATTTTCGCGACTTACAAGCCCCCCTTCTACAAATAATGCTAGATAATCAGGTACGCGGTAGTTTATTACTTGCTGAAGAAGGCCTTAACGGCACCATTGCTGGTCAAGAGAGCGCTATAGCAGAAGTACTCGATTGGCTAACAGCAGATCCTCGTTTGGTCAATTTGTCGGAAAAACGCTCCTATAGTGAACAGCAACCCTTTAAACGCTCCCGAGTCAAACTGAAGAAAGAAATCGTAACCATGGGCATTGAAGGTATCGATCCCAATAAAGTCGTGGGCAGCTATGTTAAACCAAAAGATTGGAATACCTTAGTCAGTGACCCTGAAGTGCTACTGGTTGATACCCGCAATGACTATGAAGTGGAACTCGGTAGTTTTAAAAACGCACTAAATCCCAATACGGAGAGCTTTCGTGAATTTCCAGCTTATGTTGCTGAACACCTAGATCCAAAGCAGCATAAAAAAGTTGCGATGTTTTGTACTGGCGGGATCCGCTGCGAGAAATCAACCGCCTATTTAAAACAGCAAGGTTTTGAAGAAGTTTATCATCTAGAAGGGGGGATCCTAAAATATCTAGAAGAGGTCCCCGAGCAAGACTCTCTATGGCAAGGCGACTGCTTTGTGTTTGATGAAAGAGTGAGTGTCGATCACCAACTTCAACCAGGTGATTACCAGCTCTGTAAAGCCTGTAGAATGCCCGTTTCCGTTGCACAACAGCAAAGCCCACTATTTGTGCCCGGCCTCAGTTGCCCACATTGTCATGCTCAACAAAGCCAACAGCAAAAGCAACGCTTTATGGAACGTGAAAAACAAGTGAATTTGGCTAAGCAACGCGGCGAACAACATGTGGGTATGGAAGCTAGCAAACACAGCGAGCAACGGCGCAAACAAAAACTGCGCCTACGTCGAACTCAACGGGAAAAATCAGCTGAATAACCACTATTGCTCATCACTGCGACTTTGCCTTCAGGCGATTATTCACATCGCGACTCTTGCGGATCAGTGGATCGCCTGCGAGGCCTTGGGCTAATTTGGTCTGCCGATCGTAGAGCAGTACATTCACCGTTGCCGCTAAATTCAAACAAGCTTGGCTCGGGATATACACCACCGAATCAGCTTGATCCACCACAGTTTGACTTAGCGAACCGTCTTCCGGACCAAAAATATAAAGAGCCTTTTCTGGGTGAGTAAACTCTGGCAAAGCAATGGCCCCTTCCACCAGCTCCACGCAAACAATTTGCATGTCTGGTGTTACCTGTGCCACCAATGAATCCACCCCCGAGAGTGGGATATTCAAACTCTGATTCTTCGTATCCGTATTGAACCGAGCTGCGCGAGCATAACGCTGCCCCGTATAAAAGACCGCATCCGCTTGAAAACAGCCTGCAGCGCGCATCACCGAGCCCACATTACTGGGACTTTTAGGGTTAACTAGGCCAATATGGACCAGAGTTTGAGACATAAATCGTACCGCACAAAATTAACTAAACCGACTTAACTAACAGCACTCAAGGCTTAGTCAAGTATTAAGTCGTCAATTGTACCTGAAGACCGACAAAGACGCAGCGAAACTGTGACTACTTAGCGAGACGCAGCCCAAGGATCAAAAGGCTTGTCATCATCGACGCGGGGATTAACATCGCGCGATTTGTAGGGTGCATTTCCCTGAGCGCTTACTTTTGCCTTAGCGCTACGCTTGGACTTCGGCTTATTTTGCGGCTGTGCAGGAGCACTCATATCTATCACCACTGGCGCTCTTGGTTTTTGCTCTGAGGGGATGATTCGCTCCCGCGGCGGCAAAGCATATTGACGATCGTCGGGCCGCGGTAAATGTTTAAAACGATATAAATAGAAGGCCTCAACTTTCTCACGCGCCCACTTGGTTTTATGCAAAAACTTTAGGCAAGAATCAAGATCAGGCTTGTTTCTAAAGCAATTCATATTCATCGCAAAGGCTAAGGTTTCCCAACCATAATGGGCGACAATTTCATCTAGAAGCACTTCTAACTTAAGGCCATGTAAGGGATTGTTGTGGTATGGATTGCTCATAGAAAGTCCTGGGCTCAATATAACGACTTGAAAACAATAAGCTCAAGTCAACTCAGCGCTAAGAGTAAGGCCAAAGCCAAAGAAGTCCAAACTATATTCTGCACCGTACCCATCTTTGGTGGGTATCAGGCAAGCAATCCGCACTTTACGGCCAGCTTTTATACATCACTGTTATCTGCGCTTTGTTCTTCCCCATGTTGCATTCGTCAGCCATAAACCGCAATACAATCTGGCGATGCTTCGAGGCTTATAACACGCTTCGGTCAAGCCGATGACTAATTATATGAACAACTTATTGGGCAGAAAAAATCTGCCGATAACCTGGCATGAAGTGCAGTAAGGAGTGGCTCCAATGACAAGATACATAACGCAGTTAGCACTGATTTAGTCCAGCATGAATGAACAATAATTAGTTAGATTGGTATTCCCTCATCAAGCGCAACCATAGCACTTAAATCGTAGCGATTCACACGCCTAAGCTGCCCACACAAATCCCATATCCTGTAGAATTTGATGATCGGCGTAGATAGCTGCGTATGAACATAAAGTAATGCTGCGCAGTATGGATATTAAATTGCTAAAGCTTCAGCACATTGTAACCTGTTACCACACCGCGCCATCAAATTACACTGCGGCAACCATGACCCCTTTACTACCACAAATTGAACAATCACAAGGCGGACTACCAACCCAACGGCCTCGCAATAACATCTGGTTTTGTAGTTCACTTGAATATCGGCATTACCGACTGTATGACTCATGATCTAAGACCTTGCGACGACACGTTCAGGGGATATAGTTCACCAGGCGATAACTCACTGCCTTTGAGCGAAGCAATCCATTAAGGCCATCACTGCTCTCGCCTCGCTCACACTACAAGGATTGTCTCGCTCATCGCGAAAATAAGCATTCACTTGCTCAATAAAGGGTTGCTGAATGTGCTCTGGGTTGTTAATCATAAACTCTTGCGTGCCTTGTGCGTTCTCTAAACGAATCACTTGCTCACCAAAAAAATTAACGCTGAGCTTGCCATCACTACCAATCACTTCACAAACATCGCGAGTTTGTTGCGCTTGCACCGCAAAATGCCAACGTCCTTGTAGGATCAGTGAATTCTGCAGACACGCCCAACCATGTGTACAGTCATCAGCCGCTGAATGTTGCTGTTGATTAACACTAAGCCCTTGGGCTGAAACGACGGGGCCAAACCACTGCAGAATTAAGTCTAATTGGTGGGGAGCAAGATCATAAAATAAGCCACCGCCAGAAATCTCAGGATTGACCCGCCAATTGTCTTCGCTACTAGAAATAATATCTGATGCCGCTGGCTGAAGTGTATCGATTTGAACCATTAAGGGCCGGCCAATGGCGCCATTCTTAAGCAACTCAGCCACTTTTAAAAAACAAGGTACATGGCGACGATAGTGTGCCACAACCACTTTAGTCGCAGCCGTTTTTTGAGCCTCGATAAGCTCATCACACTGCTTCGCATTCAGTGTTACCGGCTTTTCAATATACACATGTTTACCTGCTTTTAGCGCAGCTAAAGCGTAATCTTTGTGTTGTGCTGGTGGTGTAGCAATATATACCGCGTCGATATCTGGATTGGCGAGCAGAGCCTCGGCATTGTCATACCAATGTGGCACTTGATGGCGCGAAGCAAAATCTTTGGCCTTTGTGCCGTTACGCCGCATCACCGCAAGCAATTGCGAGTCTTTTGCTTTATAAAATGCAGGACCACTTTTGACTTCGCAAACATCACCGACACCAATAATGCCCCAACGGATTAGTTTTGATTGTTGCATCTGATTTACCTTTTATTTCAAGAATAATGAATACTAACGATAAAAGCCGAGCAATATTTAGGTTTAAATATACGAAGCAAACTACCGAGCATGCGCAGATTTGCTAGAATCATTACGCAGGTGTTACATCCGCCACATTCCTGAATAATTGCTATCTATCTACTCAAAGCTCGAATCAGTCGAGCATTCGAATGAGCAAATTGTGACAAAATATAAAACTATTTCAGGATCTTGCTCCCTCTGTTCAAAATAATAAACCGCAAAAAACAAGACTAAAGCGCGATTTACGGTTTACCTATCGGACACAACTTAAATATCCAAATGCAAGACGATAAAATCATTTACTCTTATTATCGCAACAGCGTAGGATCAAACACTCAAAATATCACTAAACCAGCCAGCTAAACTGGTTTCGGCTTTGATGCGAGGATCGACTTTGATACTCAACACCCTAGATAAAGTCATATTCACTGCGCTATTACTGGTCTTTTTTCAACTACCGATATTGAGCAATCACTACTTACAGTTTGTCAGTGGTTACTATAGCGCGGCTAAAATTCAGGTCGAAGGTTACCAACGCAATGCGACGGCTTATCACTATGCCGACGTCGATGCCATGATCGAAGATTTTAAGCATAACTCTAATCCCGCCGTTAGAGCCGATGCTGAACAAAAACAACAAACTCTGCACCAATTCGCTGACTTAGCCCAAGCCCTTGAGGTTCTCCAACATGGTAACTTACTAGAAAAAACCATCTATATTTTTGCGCCAGCACGTTGGTCAAGATTGAACGAGGTTTTAAAAAACTTTAAACCAGACATCCCCCTTGAACCGATGGTTGTGGGCTACAGTGTATTAATGGCACTGATAATTGGCGGCTTGTTTATGTGGCCAATCCGCCGCTTGAGTAAAGCCCGTTAGCAGTCGTAAACAACCGCCATTACCAGCGGCGTGATACAGCCATCAAACTTGCGCCAGCGCTATATGCTCAAGCACCTTGGGCTAAACCCGCCTCGCCCAACGCTGATTCAATGCCAAGGCTCCGAGGATAATCGCCGCCCCAATGCTTAAACGCAAAATATCGGCATCACGATTCCAAATCAGCAAATTGACCGCAATACCCGCTGGAATCAGCAAGTTATTCGCCACAGCTAAGGCGCCAACATTGACCATGGTTGCGCCCTTGTTCCAAGCAAAATAGCCAAGCCCTGAGGCGATGACCCCTAGATAAACCAATACCCCCCACTGCAAGTTTGTGCTGGGTAGGTTTTGGGTATTACCTAGCAGTGCAAAAGCCATACTGGCCACCAGTAAAGCTCCGATAAAAAACCAGGCAAATACCGTTTGCTGGGCCAACTTTACCGGTAAGCGAGCCATCAAACGTTTATAGGCAACTTGCCCACTGGCAAAACATAAATTGGCCCCCTGGACCAATAAAAAGCCAGTAATGAAGCCCTGATCGATGCCTTGATAACGGATAGCCACCGCCCCCATAGTTGCGAGCAGTGCAGTTAACATGAAACGCTGATTAAAACGTCGCTCGAAGGCATCATTGACGAGAGTCACATAGATCGGTGTCATCACCGTAAATAACAACACTTCTGGCACCGACAAATATAAGAAGGACTGATAATAAAAACCATACATACAACCAAGCTGCACCGCTCCAATCGCCATCAACTTCAAGGCGGTACTGGCAGCTAACTCTCTAAATTTAAAAAAAGGTAAGAACACCAAGGTCGCAAGGGCAATTCGCATCAACACTGAAAACCACGCATCTACTTGGCCAGCAAGATAAACACCAATCAAGCTAAAAGAAAAAGCCCACAACAAGGTAATCGCAATTAAATACGCCATAGTCACTCTAATTTGATATAGGCCAGATAGGCCATTGAACGAATGTTTTAATTTTACTTAAATTACAAGATGTTAATCTTTAATTTAGGCGCGGCAGCTTAGCACTTTCGGCAAATACCTCGCAAGCATCCACAGACAATTTATCTTAAGTTAGGATGCCAAGTACGGTTGTCCACGACTTGATGCAAACAACCAATGTATACCGCCTTACCACTCGATGCCCGCACCAAAAGACGGTTACGAAATGATTTAGTTACGCGTCGGCTGTTACTTCTTGTTAGAATCTGGTCTTAATCTTAGACAGGTGAAAGCAATGTTTTTTAGTCCCGCCGAGGCCTTTTCCGCTTATTTGGATATGGCGCAACGATTACCCGCCATTGTTCCCGTCCCCTCAAGCCAAACCATCCAACAAATCACCGATTTGGTCGATGATATAGACGTTTTTTTATTTGATGCCTACGGCGTGTTAAACGTTGGAGGAACAGCCATTGCGGGGGCTGCAGCCCAAATCGCTAAGCTACGAGCCGCCGGAAAACTGGTGTATGTGGTGACCAATGCGGCGACTCAAAGTAAACCTCAACTACTTCAAAAATTCATTCGCCTCGGCTTCGACTTTAGCGACCAAGAAATCATCAATAGTCGTGAAGTATTACTGCAACATATGCCGCAGCCAGCAGACCGTCCACTAGGGATTATCACCTTATCCGAGTTTCGTTTAGATTTAGCCCGCCCCTGCTACTACCCAGAAGATGAAGCTTTTTGGCAAGCCGACGAGTTTCTATTTTTAAGTGGCCAAGCCTGGAATGCTCAGCGTCAGGCACGCTTTATTGAAGCCTTGAATGACCGACCACGTCCAGTCTGGGTTGGAAACTCAGACTTAATTGCCCCCTTAGAAAATGGAGTTTCCCAAGAACCCGGCAGTTATACATTAACCCTACCCGCACATTTATTTGAACAGGTACGCTGCTTTGGCAAACCCTTCGCGCCAATTTTCGACACCGTTTTAGCAAAAATTAAACCGCGTCTGGCAAACATCAACCGGCAGCGTATTGCAATGATTGGCGATACACTGCATACCGATATCTTAGGTGGGAACGCCATGGGATTTAAAAGCGTATTGGTGACCCAGCATGGTTTTCTACGCGATTTAGATGTTGATGCGCATATTCAGCGCAGTAATATTCACCCGCACTTTCAACTCAAAAGCATCTAAATACGACGCGAGACACAGTGCGATAAATGAGGATAAAAAGATCCATGACCGTGTTGCTTATACCAAGCAATTCACCACTAATAAAGGCTTCCACATAAAGCGGAAGCCTTTATTTAATCAACCGAACAGCAAACTATAAATTTAAGCAATCGTCATAGGTTTTTAACCTACCAGCAAAACCGTTTGGCCCTTCCAAATTAATTAATAAGGCAAAACCAGATTGAAGGGCATCGGCCATTAGTGTGTCATGACACGAATATTGAAGTTCTCTATTTGTCACACTCGTTGCGGCTTGAGGGTTCCAGGTCCAACGATTATTGGTGAGGCGCACATTCCGCACTAAAACATCACCAGAAAGGTAGCAACTTGCTTCGATTCTAATTTCCGTATAATGATAGTACTCACACATTTGAGTCAACTCTTGACGGATGTCCTCTTTATACGGAGTATTGATCTCCGAATGGTAACTGGCTATGACCTCTTCAACACTCGGTCTTGTCATCGCACAACCACTTAAGGCCAGCGCCAATAAAACACCACTAATAATTCCTTTCACACATCATCCTTAGATATCAATAGAGACTCAATTTTAAGCAAAAATTAACTATAAAATCAATAAAATAGCTTAACTCTGTTTATTTCGATAGCAACAGGTGCTGGTGCTCCGCCGAAAGCACCGCTTTAATACCAACCTGATTTATCATATGAACAACTAATTGCGCAGAGTAAATCTGCCGATAACGAGGCATGAAGCGCAGTAAGGAGTGGCTCTCATGCCAAGATACATCACCTAGTTAGCGATGATTTAGCCGAGCAAGAATGAACAGATAATGAGTTAGATTGGTATAATATCGATATAAAAAAGCCAAGCAAAGTGCTTGGCCTTTTAACTCATCGCAGGTTTAAACCACTAGCCTTTATCTGCCTGCATGGCACGGCGAATACAAAATATCGCGCCGCCCCAAGTACAACCCAAACCGATGATCATCATCACAATGGCACTTAATTCCATCTTAGTTTTCCTCCGCTGTAAGTTCAGCTGTCGGTAATTTACGTATAATAATTGCGAGCACCGCCATAATTGCCACGAGGCCCCAACCAAAACTCATCAAGTCAAATTGGCTATAACCACCGTAACCTTCTGATAATAGCGACACAAAGTTGGTTGCTAAGATAATCAGCAAAATTGCAGGGCTAATAAAACGTAAGCACCAAATAAACCAGTCACCAACTTTCAATTCGGAGCGTCGATTGGCATATTCTTGAAGCTCAGGCAAGCCTTTGAGCATCCAACCAACAATCAGCAATTCCAATAAACAGCTACCTAAGATCCCTACATTATTCATGAAGTAATCCACCACATCTAACAGCAACAAACCACCGTTACAGGTAAAGGCCAAGGATACGATTAAAGCCACACCACACACCAAAGTGGCCGCTTTACGACGGTCGCAACCAAACTTATCAATCACAGCTGAAGTGACTGCTTCGATAATGGAGATCATCGAGCTTAAGCCTGCAACGGTGAGCGCGAAGAAAAACAGAGGCCCCAAAATATAAGGCGCAGGTAGCAGGTTAATTGCTGTCGGGATCGTCACAAAAGCTAAACCGACTCCCGCTTTCACCACTTCGGTAATGGCAACCCCTTGCTGATTAGCCATGTAACCTAGAATGCCAAAAATCATGATGCCAGCCATGATAGAAAAACCACAGTTAATCAACACCGTCATAAAGGCATTGTTACTAATATCGGAATCTTTTGGCAAATAACTGGAATAAGCCAGCATAATTGAAAAACCAACACTCAAGGTAAAGAAGATCTGCCCATAGGCCGCCGACCAAACGGAAACATCAAGAATTTTGCTAAAGTCCGGCTTGAATAGGTAATTTAGGCCTTCCAGTGCGCCGGGCAAAAACACCATGCGAATAATGAGACCCAAAACCATGACAAATAATAGCGGCATCATGATTTTACTTGCTCTTTCAATGCCTCCTTTTACCCCAGTAAATACTGCAGAGTAAGTGATCAGCCATGCCAAGATCACAGGTACAACAATATGTAGCTGTATGCCGCCTAAGCGGCTTGGGCTATTATCGCCAAGCTTTAAGTACTCGGTGAAGAAAAAGGTATTGGGATCTGCCCCCCAACTTTGTGAGAAAGAAAAACCAAGGTAGGAAATAGCCCAGCCGATCACCGCTACGTAATACACCGCAATCACAAAGGCCACTAAGACTTGAAACCAACCCAGCCACTCTAGTCGTCGACCCAATTTGGCAAATACCCGAGGGGCGGCGCCACGCATTTTATGACCAAGGCTAAATTCCATGATCATAAATGGGATCCCCGCAGACAACATCGCAAACAGATAGGGAATAAAAAATGCCCCCCCTCCATTTTCGTATGCCATATAGGGAAAACGCCAAATGTTACCTAAACCAATAGCGGAGCCAACTGCCGCCATGATAAAGCCTGCCCGAGAGCCCCATTGTTCTCGTTTCATATTTGTTACCTCAAACTGCTTAAGCGGAAAGTCAAAGAGAATTGTTTAAAATGCACTTTGACTTCCATATATGAATAATGTTGTGCTACTGGAGAAAATTATATTTATAAGTATCTACCGCCAGAAGCTGGCGATTCTATAAAATAATCATCTGTGAAAACAGAGAAAACTCACAATCTATTGAGTTAATGACGATGACGCACATCTTCAGCCCACTGGACTCAAATCATCGAAATAATCGCCTTGGTTTACCAGTTCGCCATCGAAGTGAGCCTCGATAGGCCGGTGGCTACGCCAACCTCTGACAGCAGTAATAAAAAAACAGCGCTTGACGGCGCTGTTCTTACTTGCAAGTAAATTAACCTAGCGTTGGTCTTCTGCGACCTGAGCATATGGTTCTTCCGCTGCCATACAACAGGCGGCGGTAAACAAAACATCGGTAGAGCTATTTAATGCAGTTTCAGCCGAATCTTGTAATACACCAATAATAAAACCGACAGCAACCACTTGCATCGCGATATCATTCGAGACTCCAAATAGACTACAAGCCAGCGGGATCAATAACAATGAACCACCAGCTACACCCGAAGCACCACATGCAGATACCGCAGCAACCACACTCAACAATAATGCGGTCGCAAAATCGACGTGAATTCCCAAGGTATGTACTGCTGCAAGTGATAGCACCGTGATGGTAATTGCGGCACCTGCCATATTAATGGTTGCGCCTAGCGGAATAGAGACTGAATATGTGTCTTCATCCAGATTAAGCCGCTCAGCAAGATCCATATTCACCGGAATGTTGGCCGCTGAACTACGGGTAAAGAAAGCAGTCACACCACTTTCACGAAGACACTTAAAGACAAGAGGGTAGGGATTGCGACGAATTTTGTAGAAAACCAACAATGGATTCATCACCAAAGCAATCAACAGCATAGAACCTATCAACACTAATAACAGTTGACTGTAGCCCCATAGCGCCGAAAAACCAGTTTGCGCGATAGTATTTGCCACCAGGCCAAAGATCCCAAGTGGCGCTAGGCGGATCACAAAACGCACGATGCTAGAGACGCCATCCGCAACATCATTAAACAAAGCTTTAGTCGTTGCAGAAGCACTATGTAGCGCCACGCCTAAGCCAATTGCCCATGCCAAAATACCAATGTAGTTACCATTCATAATGGCACTCACTGGGTTATCCACAATTTTAAACAATAAGGTATGTAATACTTCACCGATCCCCTGTGGTGGATTAGCCACGGTATCGGTACTCACCAAAACCAGTTCGGTGGGGAAAACAAAGCTCATGACAACTGCAGTCAGCGAGGCGGCAAAGGTGCCAAATAAATACAAATAAATAATTGGTTTTAGTTGAGTATCTTGACCTCGTTTATGGCTCGCAACAGACGCCGCCACCAATACAAAGACTAACACTGGTGCAACCGCTTTTAGTGCACCAACAAATAGGCTACCGAATAAACCTAAAGAGATGGCAAACTCTGGCGCGACAACGGCCAAGATACTACCGGCGATAATACCGATCAGGATTTGTAGCACGAGGCTACCTTTAGTTATAAAGCTAAATATGTTGTTGTTTGAATGTTGATTCATGCTTCTTATTATCCTTGATGGAAGCTATATTGTTGGTTAAGGCGCAACCATATAGTATGAAGCACTAATTTTAAACAAAAGATCGATATTAAATTGACACATCACAAAAACTTTTTTTAGCCAAGCTATGCCGAGTCATAAACGACCGATCCTCGTCACAAATAATTAAGCGAACTCCCCTTTATCACGCTTAAGTAACAAGCAAGCACCCAAGCCTTTTTTACCAAAGAAAATGACACATAAAACGCTGTTAACCGTCCTCTTTGGCTTGGCTTGGCTTGGTTTGGCTTGAGTTTGAGTTTGAGTTTGAGTTTGAGTTTGAGTTTGAGTTTGAGGATATGCTGCAGCCGAAGCCAAGATGGATCCAGATCCAGATCCAGATACCGGCACTGCATATGATCGCGCGGACTAAAACCAAGCACCATCATTCAGATACAATGAAACAACATCACGGCGCACGATAACGGTAGTTAGGTTGATGTAGAAGAGAGAGGACAAAACATAGACTTCACAGATCTGAATACTCACGCTGCGAAGCCATCGATGCAGGGGTTCACCGATGGCGTTCACAACTGCTTTAATTTAGTTAGACACTAAAGCTAAATTCACCAATGGACGGTTCTTGCTTAAGCAGCTCAACTTCTTCGGATAAGTAGAATCCGAAATTTAACTCTCGCAGCGCATCTTCAGAAAAATCAGCTGGGGTATACTCATTTGCAGGCTTAGTCTCATCTAGAAGACCTAAGCGCTGGTAAGCCGCTGCCACTAACTCACTGCAAAATAATGAAGACAAGTCTTGGCTATTTCCACCCCATGGCCCATCCCAACCAGCACGAGTCAATTGCCAGAAGTCTTGCTCATAACGGCGCCCCTGTAGCTGTTCCAGTAATTGCATCAAATTGTCTAACGCGGCTTGATTAAGTTCTTCGCCCATCAATTGGCGTACCGCAACATCACCTTGATGCTGTGCAACCCGCTCTTCCAGGGCAACCACCTGCACGCCCTTACTCGCGCGCTGAGCATAAAGGCAAAACCCATCTCGACTCGGTACTGCCTCCCACAAGGTTACAAAATCATAATTTGCTAACTGCAATACCATGCCGACATGTGACCAAGGACTAAAAGTCCCCACACGAATGAGACTACTGCCAAGCCCCTTACTCGAAAAAAAGACTAAATCGCCAGTTTTAAGCTGATTCAATAACTGTTGCTGCATCATCCATTAACGCTATATATGATCAATTACATTTTACCCATTCAAACAAAACCTACCATTATGCGAATTTATTGTAAATATTCACTGAAAATGCCATTTATAACAATTGATGCTAACAAATGTTCCCCCGATGAAATTTTGTCAAACCTATATCAACTATATACACATCTGTATTTGTGACTAAAAATGCATATTTTTTACCCTTAAATATCTTGCCCCCCATTCAAAGCAATCAGAAACCATGAAGTAAAATAATTATATATCTATAAAATACCGTTTAAAATCAATTAACTAATTTTAAAATTGTCATAAAAGCAGACTTTGTATATTTTTACTATAAAAACCCCAATAATCCGTGGTTAAACCAACAATAAACGACCTCTAAATAGAATTACTTTTCTAGATTGGACGATAAACCATCACTTAAAAAAGTAGATTTGAACAAGGACTTGCTATTGCTTTACACAGAAGCCATCAATGAGTAACGCAAACACACCTTTTTGTTCGGCGTAGTCGATAAATTTCTGCTATAGCTAATAGCAGAAAACCCCTTAAATCTTAAGGTATTATTATGAACTCGATGGTCAGCCATCCCAATTATCAACATCAACACCTCGCCAAACTATGCGGCTTACTACTTGGCCCATTAAGCTTAATTGCGACTCTCTTTATTCCACCTCCCTTTGAAGGGCTGCCCCAACAAGCATGGGTGACCATGGGATTGGCCACCATGATGGCAATTTGGTGGGTCAGCGAGGCAGTTCCGATCCCCGTCACCTCATTTTTACCAATGGTCTTGTCCCCACTACTCGGCATCGCCAGTTTAAAAGCTGCCACCGCATCCTTTGCTCATCCCTTAATCTTCCTATTCATGGGCGGATTTATGCTGAGTCTGGCGATGGAACGCTGGGATCTGCATAAACGAATAGCACTAGTCGCAATGCTCACCGTCGGGGACAAACCAGCGCAACAAGTAGGCGGATTTATGCTGATCACCGCTTTTTTAAGCATGTGGATGAGCAATACCGCCACCGCAGTGATGATGCTCCCCATAGGGCTGTCGATCATTGGGATGATGTCCAAACAAGAGCAGCAACCAGACTTCAGTGCCGCGCTACTGTTAGGCATTGCCTATTCAGCAAGTATTGGGGGGGTAGCCACCCTGATTGGTACCCCCCCCAACGCTTTACTCGCAGCGTATTTAGCCGACTCCTACGATATCCACATCGGCTTTGGCGAATGGATGCTCATCGGTTTGCCACTCTCAATTTCGATGTTATTCATTACTTGGATATGGCTAACTCGAATCAACTATCGCTTACCCAATCGAAGTCAGGGAAACTCAGCTGAAATGTTACGTCAGCAACTCCATCAATTAGGCCCAATGAAGCCACCGGAGAAAGTTGTCGCCGTTGTATTTACCCTAGCCGCTTGTGCATGGATCTTACGCCCCTTGTTGGCGTCTTATAGCGGCTTGGCGATCAGCGATACCGGGATCGCCATGATGGCTGCCGTCAGCCTGTTTGTCATTCCAGTGGATTGGCGTAAACAAGTCATGGTGATGGACTGGGATACAGCCAAAAAATTGCCATGGGGAGTATTGATGTTATTTGGAGGAGGCTTAAGTTTAGCGGCCCAGATCAAAAGTTCGGGGATGGCTGATTTCATCGGGCTCAGCTTAAGCGCAGCCTCTACCTATTCACTGATTTGGGTGATCGTTATCGTCACCACAGCAATCATCTTCCTTACCGAAATCACCAGTAATACCGCCACCGCGGCAGGTTTTCTGCCACTGCTCGGGCCAATTGCCGAGTCGATGGGGTCGAACCCGATGATATTAGTGGTTCCGGCAGCCTTAGCTGCCAGTTGTGCTTTCATGATGCCCGTTGCAACTCCACCCAACAGCATCGTATTTGCTTCTGGTCAATTACATATTAAACAAATGGTTAAAGCTGGCTTTATGCTTAACCTCGTCGGTATCGTATTGATCAGCCTTTTTAGTTACTACTTAATCGAAATCATACTGCTGTCTTAATACGAGCCCAGCATGTGCGAGTCAGGTGCTGACTCGCGCTATCAATCACTCATCAGCTAGGCAAGTTTGAAACGCGCAATAAAGTGAGTCAGCTCATTAGATACATCTTGCAGCTCATCGCTGATTTCAATACTCGTCAACTCATTGCTACGGATCTTTTCAACAAAACTTTCCACCCGAGACATGTTAGTTCGAACTTCCTGCATAATAGTATTTTGCTGATTAGCGGAGCCTGACATATTAGCGTTCAATTGATGAATTCGCTCAGTAGATTCACGCATCAAATCGAGTTTTTCCATCATCACTTGAGTAATAGCTTGAGAAGAATCACAGCTCGCATGAGTATCATCCATTCTGGAGCTAATATGATGACTGGTTCTCCCCCAAAAATTCAACATGTCATTGATTTGGGTGGTACACGCCGTTGTTTTTGCCGCCAAGGCTCGCACCTCATCCGCCACAACCGCAAAACCTCGACCTTTATCGCCTGCCCTGGCTGCTTCAATCGCCGCATTCAAAGCCAGTAAGTTTGTTTGATCGGCAATAAAACCAATGGTAGAAAGAATATCGCCAATATTTTTGGCCCCTTCATCCATCTCAGATATCGAGTTCGCCACAACACTAATATCTTCAATTAACACTTGCACACTATGAACAGCCTGCTTGCTAGACTCACTGGACTGCTCAACATTAACACGAACATTTTGGGTATATTCGGCGGTTTCGTTGGCCCCTTCTGCGATATTATCGGAAGAAGCACTCAACTGCTCGATAGAGCGTACAATTTCTCGGCTTTCAGCATTATGTTCCTCAATCGCCGAAATATTACGCTTAGATTGCTGACTAAGCTGTTGGATCACCGTGTTAATATGCACATTAGATTCTGAGATATGTACAAAAATCTTCTGCAATTGGTCGGTAAACATATTAATTGAATGACAAATCTCTCCCAACTCATCCTTAGATTTAACTTCCAAGCGCTGAGTTAAATCCCCCTCTCCCTGGGAAAGACCATAAACCAGAGTTCGCAAACGGATTAAGGGTTTAAAGGTAAAATGTAATATAAAAATACTCAGAGAAAGCATAATCAAGGCACAGACTATCAAATAGAAGTTGATGCTTTCATTAATAGACTTGGTGATTCTATGTATATCCGCCACGTCGATAAAACTATTTAAGTGCCAAGTCTGGCCATAAAAATTTAATGTTCCTTCATTCACTTCTAAATTAACACTTGGCTTATTTGAATAAATCAAGGTGTCATTATCAGAAGTAATTTGCAAATAAGTGTTGATTTTATGAAAACGTTTAACTAGAGATTCTAAGTATGTCAAATCAAGCGTAAAAAAATCGACAATATTATTTTTCTTCTTCGAAATAATAACGACAGGTACACCATCTAATATCGATACCTGGCTAACCTGAATACCATCGGGGTGATTTTTAACCTGCTTGATGTAAAGGCTCGCTTCTGCTTTAGGCATGCTTCCCTTATCACTAAGGGCTAAATTATTAATCACCTTTACGACACTTAAAAAACCCAATTTATCCTTGGTTGAACGGATCGCCATAATTCCAAAGTCGACACTTTGAATGAGATCAACTTTCGCTTGAATACTTCTTTCAACCTCTCCACGGATCAAGTTGACCTGACTTTCTACATCACTCACATAGGATTTATAAATATAGGCACTAATCACATGGCGAACACTAAAGTAGGATGAAATGATAGTGACCATAATGGTTGCTATCATCAAGGCGATGATCTTGTTTTTAAACGAGAGATACTTCATTCATTTACGATCCTAAATAACCTCAACTCAGCATAAGCAACAGCACTCTATTACGATCTAAAGTCCATTCAGCTCTAAGCTTGCCTGCTACCGTTTGATAAAAAACGAAAAAAAGCGGTGCAATCATGCACCGCTCTGTTCTAATCGGCCTACCACCAAGCTTCGATTTGAACACCTAGTTTGACTGAATCTTCATCTTGAGCAACCTGATCAACAACATTAAAAGATTTTCCTTCGGTATCTTTAAAGTAACTTGCGTAGAAACGAATTTCAGGGCGAGCAAAGAAGCCTTCACCAGTGGCTAAGACTTGTGAAATAGTCACTTTGTTACCACCAGTTTTGCTTTCAGAACCGCTAACCAATTTCTTAGTTTGCGTAAAGTAGCCTAGTTCTAATACTGTTTTATTGTATTTAGACCAGTTATAGGTCGGGCGAGCGACTAACGAAAGCAGCGTTTCATCGTCAACTTTAACACCATTTACAACACCGTGGTCTTGCGCATAACCGTAGGTAAACACATGATCAATAATGATATTATCACCAATGTTAATATCACCAGTATTAATCAAGCGATAACCTTTAGCGCTATTTACATCACCACTCCATACATCGTACCAACCACCGCCTTGCGAGACCGCGTTTTGCGCCAGTCCTTTGTCCATGTATTGCAATACAGTTTTGTTGTAACCCATAGAGAAGCTTTGACTTAGTTCTGCAGTAAGCATCAAGCCATTGTCAAAATCTACGTTATCCTTTTCTTGCTGGTCGGTAGGATTGGTCATACCGTAATCAATACCAACTTCTACCCAAGCGCCCTGCCAAGGTTTCATTCCCGCATAACGAACATCAACATAGTTGATGTTTAAACCATCCTGGTCACCACGAATAATTGCCGTAGACAATGCACCAGGGCCCATTTGAACCCCCTCCAGACCAAAACCGTAACCCGATACATTCCAGTATTTGGTATCGATAATGTGCAAATCATGACGCTGATAAAAACGTTTACCCGCCCAAACGACCGCTTCTGGAGCAGCAGCAATATACCCTTTGGCTTGCATATTTAACTGCTTGATCGAGAAGTTCGCACTGTCATCGGTGGTCTTTTCTGTCTCAGAAAAACCATCGGATGACATTTCAAACATGCTTTGAAAATAGACACTCTTGCCATCGTCGTTAAATAATTCCTGACCTAGGCCAATTTCAGAATAAGTATCAAATTCATTTCCTAGACGACCAAGCTTTTGCTTCTGAAATTCGTCGCCGCCTTGCACACCGCCGCCGGCTGTATCAATACCTATTCCAGCACGCACATAACCACTAAAATCTACCGCAGACGCTGGCGCTGCCACCATTGCAAGAAGTACCGCAGAAACAACCGGTTTTAAACTATTTTTCATCATAACATCCTTATACTTTTTGTAATTATTGCATCTAGCTTTGCTTTTATAACAAGCCTTAGCCAGAACACATTGTAATATTATTAAACAACAAAAATTCGCGACATTCACCCAACAAATGGAAACGTTTACATTTTTTACTTAATTTTATTAACTTTTGCTATATGAGTCACATATATTGATGGAACTAAAAAAAAGCCAGCTTTTAATAAGCTGGCTAAGACATTACAAGGAATAAGGTTTATAAGGCTATATTGGTCTGCTAAATACTTTTACTTCATAGCCAGAAAGTTTAATTTGAGCATTTATTAAACTATGCTGAGTACTTTCATCAACATAGTTTGTATCATCTAATAATAATTCTTTCTCTTGGGTTGAAAAATTCATGACAAATAGATACTCAGTGCTTTGATTGTGACGCTTGGTGACCGATATCCCCTGAGGTAATTCGCTATTGATCACCCTCGTTAAGTGATGGCGGCGGATAATCCCTTGATAAAAGTCACGGTTAAAATCGAGACTGTTCTTAGACGTAATATAATAGGCGTAACCTTCGCCTTGGCGATTACAGGTGACAGCTGGCATCCCCGCAAAAAAGTCACTATTGTATCGCGCGATAATCTCAGCCCCTTCGCAATGGATTAATTCACATAGATGGCGCGCTTGGTATGCTCCACTCAGACCCAATGGATTAATTGGCTCTGCCACAACTTCTATCCGCTCTTCATCGTAAAGGGAATCTATCTCTTCGGCCCAAATGCCAAGGGTATGACGTAAAGGACTGTCACTTCCGCCAGGGAATCCACCTAAAAAGCACAAATCATTTTGATCAACAATGCCACTCCAATAGGTGGCAACAAATACCCCACCCTGATTAACGAAGGCTTCGATACGCTCTGCAACACCGGGTTTAATCAAATAAAGCATAGGAGCGACAATCACTTTGTATGTAGAGAAGTCAGATAACTGTTCGATGACATCACAGTTAATCCCCTGCTCCCAAAAACCACGGTAATTATCATTCACCGTTTGCTCATAAAACAAACCTTCATTACGTGGGCCTTGCGCATCATCCATAGCCCAACGACTTTCCCAATCAAAAATAATGGCAACTTCTGCTGCCGTTCGACTGCCGGCGAGTCCCGAAAGCTGTTGTAGTCGTTGGCCGACTTGTGCCACTTCTTTACCGACTCGCGTATCAACATGACCGACATGATCGACCACTGCACCATGGAACTTCTCTACCGAACCACGGCTCTTACGCCACTGAAAATACTGCACCGAATCTGAACCATGAGCAACAGCCTGCATTGAGGCAAGCAAATGCATCCCTGGTTTCTTCAACTTTGTCACTGGTTGCCAGTTGGTTTGGCTTGGCGTTGACTCCATTAATAGGAAGGGTTGGTCTTTCAAGCTGCGCATCAAGTCGTGATACATTGCGGTATAACAGGCCAAACCCAGATCATCCTGCCCCTGATGCCACAAGGGATAACTATCCCAAGAAGCAATATCAATGGCCTGACTTAACTTCCAGTAATCATAATCGTAGAAATACTCCATTAGGTTTGCAGTCACCGGCAGCTTGGCATTCACTTTTTTCAAGGGCTTAACTTCTTGCACGCAAAAGTCGGTGACTTGTTCACTCACAAAACGTTTCCAGTCCAACTTCAAACCATGCACTGAATTTTCGCCGATTGACGAAGGCGACTCAATTTGTGACCAACTCGAGTAATTATGACTCCAAAATTGGCTCCACCATTTTTGATTCAGCTCATCCAGGCTCTGATACTTATTTTGTAACCAAAGCCGAAATGCACTTTGACACTCATCACAATGGCAATCGCCACCATATTCATTAGAAATATGCCATGCTATCACCGCTGGGTGGGAGGAATAACGCTCAGCCAATTGCTGATTAATCATTGCCACCTTGGCGCGATAATCGACCGAGGTATAACAATGGTTATGCCGTTCGCCATGCAATTGCTTCACCCGTGCATTGTTCACGCGCAGCACACTGGGATATTTTTGCGATAACCACGCCGGACGAGCGCCACTAGGGGTTGCTAAAAATACCGAGATATTGTTCTCGGCCAAACGATCCAGCACCTGATCCAACCAGCCAAAATTGAACTGGCCTTCTTGAGGCTCTATCGCCGCCCAACTAAAGATGCCAACCGACATCACGTTGCAGCGAACTTGCTTCATTAATTCAATATCTCGTTCGAGAATATCGGGACGATCTAACCATTGCTCTGGATTATAATCCGCCCCATGGAGCAAACCCTTTACATTTGGAATAATTGGCGAAAAATGACTCATAATATGTCCTTAAAACAATGACTACTGACCGTTAAACACTTGCATTGAAGGCAAAACATTTCCTTCAAAATCAAATAAGGCTTGGTTATCCCAAGAATTACCCGCCTGCCAATGATCATCGGTGTAAGTCATACCCTCTTCAGTTGCCCAAGTTGCATTTGCCACCGGTAACCATGCAGGTTCCCAGTAGAAGAGTCCTAAGCCCTGTTGATCAGGCACATTATTTAGTAATTCCATCATGTCTTTGAGAAACTTAGCTTGGCCAAGCACCGATACCGGATAGCCCTCAGCAGGCGTTTCACCGGTATAAGCGTTCGCCAACTGGTCACCATTTTTAGCGGTATAGGCGTAAGACGTTTCGGCAATAATCACCGGTTTGTGGTAGCGTTTCACGACATCCGCAATATTGGCTTTCACCGCCGCCACAGGCCCATGCCAGAAGGGGTAATAAGACATACCAATAATGTCAAAATCAACATCACGCTTGGTTATCTCGTCGAACCACCATCTAAACAGACCGTTATCACCCGCCTTCGCGAGGTGAAGCATAATTTTTACTTGCTGATCACTCCTGTAGGCGGCCTTTACTGAGGTGATACCTGATTTAAGTAACGCAGCCAAACGATCAAATTCTTTGCCATCGCCTCCCCAGCTTTTTCCTTCAGGCCATAACATGCCACTGTTTAACTCATTTCCCACTTGCACCATATCTGGCATTACCCCAGCGTCACGGTGGGCCTGCATCACCTCGGTTGTATAACTCCCCACTTTGCCTACCAATTGCTCAAAAGATAATGTCTCCCAGCCCTTCGGTTTAAACTGTTTTCCCGGATCGGTCCAAAAATCACTGTAGTGAATATCCAACAAGTACTTCATGCCGAGTTGATGAGCGCGTTGGCCAATATCAATTGCCCGAGCTAGGGTCGAATTACCACCACCATAAGGTTTACCGTCTAGCGTTTGTGGATTCACCCACACCCGCATACGTACATAGTTAATCCCATGTTGCTGCATAATTTTTAAGGGATCCATCTGCTGGTGATCTTGATAGTATTTTCCACCAAGCGCCTCAACTTCGGGGATCATCGAGATATCTACCCCTTTAATAAAGTCACTGCGTACCTGAGCTGGAACGATTGACTGTAGCTGAGGTTCAGCATTGGTCTGAGCTGACGAAGACGTGACTGACTGACAGCCCGCTAAGATAACAGAGCTTGACAACACGGCTGCCAAAGAAAGTAGAGTTAAATGTTTCATGGTTACCCTTTTGTGCTTCCTGCGGTTAATCCTGATACAAAGTATTTTTGTAGGGACAAATATAAAATGGCGACTGGAATAGATATCAATACTGCTCCAGCTGCGTAAGTTGTATAACTGGCACCCATTTTTTCGACAACCAAGTTGTACAAACCAATTGGTAAGGTGTAATTGTCGGGGGTACGTAAAATAGTGGTCGCCAAGATAAAATCGCCTAATGGTCCGGTAAAGGAAAACAAAGCGACGACCGCAATAATCGGTTTGGACAAAGGCATAATGATTTCGATGAAGATCCGAAAACTTCCCGCACCATCCATTCGTGCAGACTCGTCCAAGTCCTTAGGAATCGCATCCAAGTAACCTTTCATCAAGTAGGTATTCATTGGGATCATTCCGCCGACATAAACCAATACCAAAGCGATATGGCTATTAATGAGTCCCAACATTTGTGCCAGAACAAAAATGGCGATAAGGGCTGAAAATTGCGGCACCATTTGCAGCAGCAAAAACAGCACTAAGCCATTCTTTCTGCCTTTAAACCTAAACCTAGAAAAGGCGTAAGAAGTACAGCAAACACTAATTAGCGTTAAGACCATAGTCATGACACTAATTTTCAAACTATTCCAATACCAAGTTAAATAAGACACTTTGTCATTTTTAAATAGGGTCAAATAATGACTTAAAGTCGGTTGATCAGGGAATATTGAATCGCCCATGATGCTATTACCAGGATAAAAAGATGCCCCCACCGTCCACATCAAGGGATAAATAATGATGATACTTATCGCGATAATTAGCAGATAACTTAAAGATAACCGAATATATTTACTACGTTTAATGCTCATCGTGAATCCCTTAAGCGACTTCTTTGAAAGACTTGGTCATACGGAATTGCCATAGAGCAATACCCACTACAAAGATAGAAAGAAGCAGAGTAATCGCCGCTGCGATAGAATATTGGGAAGAAGACATGGTTAATTTATAAATCCATGACACCAGAATATCAGTTCCACCTGCATTACTGCCAATCACCGCCGGACCTCCATTATTAAACAAGTAAATAATATTAAAATTATTAAAGTTGAAGGTATATTGAGTAATTAGAATGGGTGCTATCGAATATAAAACCAAAGGTATGGTAATGGTTTTTAATTGCTGATATTTACTCGCGCCATCAATAGTCGCCGCTTCATACAGGTCATTCGGAATCGCCTGTAGTACCCCAGTAGTCATCGCAAATACAAAGGGGAAACCAAGCCATGTTTGAATTAAAATTAATGCTGTTTTAGTCCAGAAAGGGTCAGTTAACCAAGACTTAGGATCAATCCCAAAGGCATGTAATACGACGTTATTTATTACCCCAAAGGTTTCATTAAACATCCCAGTGAAAATAAGGATGGTCACAAAACCGGGGACCGCCCAAGGTAGGATAAAAATAGTTCGAATCAGCGGTTTAAACTTAAGATCTTTTTGATTCACCAGAATCGCTAATAAAACCCCCACCGTGCACTGCAGAGTGGTCGCAAGCAAGGTCCAGATCACGGTCCACTGCAACACATCTATAAAGGTCTTCCGCCATAGATTAATTTCAAAGATATTGATGAAATTTTTAAGGCCAACCCAATCCACTAACTTCGCTGGCGGAGAATTGTATAAATTGTAATTAGTGAAACCAATAGCAAAACCGAAAACGATGGGAAAAACCACCACAAATACCAACAAAATAAAAGCTGGCGAAATCATTAAATAGGGGAAACCAGACTCTAGCACCGTACGATATTGGCGACGAATAGAATTAAGTTCTTTGCCTTGATCTCTCAGTTTTCCATTAATATAGGCATCGTAAATCGATAAGGCGTAAACCCCGATCCCAAACACAGAAACGATCACCGAAATAATACCCTCGGCAAGTAGAAACACAGAGTTATCTTCTGGCAGTGATTCACCTAAAGTGAATAACCCCCAGTAGCCTGATGTTAAAAAATCATGAAAAACCCCAACAAAACTTAGTACGAAAATAAAAAATATCACCGATTTTGCCAGCTGCTTATTATATAACTGACCTAGCCCGGGAATAATAGACAAGCAAGCCGCATAAATACGGTGCTGAGTATTAGAATTAATATTGCTCGGTGATATATCTTGAGACATCGAAGGCATAAATTTTTCCTATACAACTATGTCAGCCTGAAACACTCAGGCTGACAACCACAGACTATTGGCCCATCATCGCTTGATTGGCTTCAATCTGCATTTCAATCGCTTGTACTGCACTATCTAATGCATCTTTTGGCGTCTGTTTACCTGTAGCAATCAGTTGCAAGGCACTATTAGCAGGCCCCCACACTTCATTCATCTCAGGAATCGACGGCATTGGAGTGGCATGTGCTGACTGCATAGCAACCGCTCTCGCACCAGGATTATTTTTAACAATCGGATCATCAATCAAAGCTTTTACTGCTGGAACTTCACCAGTCAGTTCGAAACGACGTTTGGCGTTGTCATAGTTATTAATGAACTCGATATATTTAAGAGCTAGATCTTTATTTTTAGAGTAGGTCGAAACACTGTAACTCTTCACCCCCATGAACGAACTCATCGGTTTACCGTTAGGTAAAGTCGGCAGCGGCGCAACACCGAAGTTAATGCCAGCTTCTTCATAAGGTTTAAAAGACCAAGGGCCGGTCTGTACAATGGCAGCTTTTTTACTAGTAAATAGTGAATCAATCGCATTCGCACCAGAATCGCCTATGATACCGCTTGGAAATGCACCATTTTTAAAGAATTTCTCGATATATTGACCACCTGCAACCGCACCATCAGTATTCAATAGCAAGTGCTTCGCATCATAAGAACCATCGGCGTTTTTAGCGAAGATATCGCCGCCCATTGCTTTCACAATTCCGTAGGCATAATAAATCTCGTCCCATTTAGCCAACAGACCATAGTTACCCTGCTCGCGGGCTTTTAACGACAACTGATAAATCTCTTCCATGGTGGCGGGCAGTTCGGGTAACAAATCTTTGTTATATACCATAACTACGGTTTCTACCGCCTTAGGGATCCCATACAACTGACCTTTGTAACTCAAGGCGTCTATCGATGATTTGGTAAAGGTATCAAGAACTGCAGCATCCACCTTCAACGGCACCAACAAACCTTGAACCACCGCACTACCAATTTGATCGTGAGGTAAGTTAATCACATCAGGACCAGTCCCTGCTGGGCCATCCATCCGTAATGACTCAACTTGACCGCCATATGGCAGTTCCTGAACCGACACTTTCACATCAAATTTTTGTTCAAATTGCTTCGTTGCTTCTTCATTACCAACTGCTTTTTGAATGTCTTCCCAGACCAACAACTTAGATTGAGCAAACACTGTTGCAGAGCTCAAGGCACTCCCCGCAATAAGTGCGACCGATACTGCTTGGCAAATCGTAAGTTTTTTCATCACGTCTCCTGAATTATTTGTGTAGGATTTATCGCTTATATTGTCGTCAGCCCTGCTCCAGAGAAAACGATTACACCGCAAAGATACGCCTACACAATGCGCAAATTCCACACTGAATAACTATATTCGTGAGCACATACGCAAAAAAAAAGAAAAAAAGGGGTAACGTTTACACTCTCTACGTATAATCCAATGAAAACCTTATCTATCTAATTTGGGAAAACGCCTTTGTCCTCTGATGAAACATATGGCAAAGCGAAAACTAACTCGAGGAAATCCCCTATGGCTTCAATTAAACTAGAGAATGTTGTAAAGCGTTTTGGCGCGACACAGACAATCCATCATGTAAATCTGTCCATTAATAATGGGGAATTTGTGGTTTTTGTTGGACCATCAGGTTGTGGTAAATCAACCCTGCTACGTATGATTGCGGGTCTAGAAGATATCAGCGAAGGTACTATATCAATTAAAGATCGGGTCGTTAACGATGTTCAACCGTCCCAACGAGGGGTGGCAATGGTCTTCCAATCCTATGCCTTATACCCACATATGACCGTCGCCGAAAACATGGGCTATGCCCTAAAAGTGAGTAAAACCCCCAAAGAACAAATTGCAAAGAAAGTTCACCAAGTGGCGCAAGCCCTGCAACTTGAAGCCTTGTTAGACCGAAAACCAGCGCAACTATCTGGCGGTCAACGTCAACGCGTCGCCATTGGTCGAGCAATTATTCGTAACCCAGATGTATTCTTATTTGATGAACCCTTATCCAACTTAGATGCCGAACTACGAGTCGATATGCGGCTACACATTGCCAAACTGCACCAAGAACTAAAATCAACCATGGTCTATGTTACCCATGACCAAGTCGAAGCCATGACTTTGGCAGATAAAATAGTGGTGCTTAAAGAAGGAGCCATTGAGCAATTTGGGAGTCCAATGGATCTTTATTACCATCCAGCGAATAAATTTGTAGCTGGTTTCATCGGTTCACCCAAAATGAACTTTATACCCGCAACCGTCTGCCATTGGTCAGAAGAAACGCTTCGAGTAAAAATTGCAGGGCAAACCCAAGAAACCAGCTTAAATATTAGCACCGAGAAATGCGCACTAGGTGACGAGTTAACTTTAGGGATCCGACCAGAACACCTCAACCTAGATGCAGGTGAGTTTGCTATCGAATTTCAATCTGAAGTGGTCGAGCGTTTAGGCAGCAGCACCTATGTATTTGGTCAAAGCTATGGCATCGAAAACTTTAAATTCCTTAATTCTGGAGATTGCCCACTCAAGCCTTATACATCAATGACGCTTTACACCGATACTGATTCTATTCATGTATTTAATCCGCAAGGGCAAAATATTAAACAATTTAAACCAGTCCTTGAAAACGCAGCCAACGCCTAAGGTCAGCAGAGTATTCAAGATGATTGCGGCAGCGGTTTGTCGACTGTTTCGATAAGGAGAAACCTGTGCTATTTAGTTGTAAAGCAGGCAATATTTCCCTCGACAAATGCTGCCTGGCAGTTTAAGTGGTGATTGAACGATATTTGCGCTGTTCACTCTGTTTCATGGTTCTTAGCGCGAAAGATCGACCGATCGATAAGAGCCCCCAAATAGCTGTGCTTTTATCATTTTTGCTAAGCCCCTAGTGTTAAATATGCTCATTTTCATGTTTAATGAGAATCTAATTTTTAATGATTGTACGCATGGAATGCGTCACAACAGCCCATTAATACAAAGAGGTAATAATGGCAACCATCAAGGATGTCGCCAAGCAAGCGGGAGTCTCCGTTGCGACTGTATCTCGAGTCATTAATAACTCCGGGAAATCTAGCCAGGCAACCAAGGTTGCGGTGAAAGCGGCAATGAAAGACATTGGCTATCGACCCAACGCCAACGCCAGAGCATTAGTCAACCAATCAACCAATACCATCGGGGTATTAATTGGCGATGTTTCCGATCCGTTTTTTGGCGGCATCGTCAAAGCAATCGATATCATCGCGCTACAACATGGAAAACACTTGCTCATCGGTAACGGCTACCACAATGCCGAGATCGAACGCAAAGCCATTGAACTGTTAATTAATAGTCGCTGCGAGTCACTGATTGTTCATAGTAAAGCCTTGAGTAATGAAGAGCTGATAGAATTTGCCCATGAAATACCTTCGATGGTACTGATCAACCGCTTTATCCCCGAAATAGCTGAGCGCTGTATTGCCTTGGATAACCACAAAGGCTCCTATCTCGCGACCGAATTTCTGATAAAAAAAGGCCACACATCCATCGGCTATATTTGTTCGAATCACAATATTGAAGATGTAGAACAGCGGAAGAATGGCTACATCGATGCCCTCAAGGCTTACCAGCTTGAGCACAGTGCAAGCCATATCGAATACGGTTCTCCCGATGAAAAAGGTGGAGAGCAAGCCATGACCAATCTACTGACCAAAAACTTACCCATTACGGCAGTGGCAGCCTATAACGATTATATGGCAGCAGGGGCACTATCAATCATTGAGGAAAATGGCATCAAGGCCCCTGAAGAGATGTCATTAATTGGTTTCGATGATGGCCTGATTGCGAAGTACTTACATCCCAAATTAACCACGATCCGCTATCCGATCCAAATGATGGCAGAAAAAGCGGCTAATTTAGCTTTAAAACTGGCAAACAAAGAGCCATGTTATAATGACATACAGATTTTTGTGCCCACTTTAGTACAGCGTTTATCGGTCGCAAATAAATAATTCACTGGTACGAATCGTACTTGTAATACGGCCCTATCGCTCAAGCACTAGCCACGCAAGCGATTCGACCCGAGCGAGCACAACAAGCCACTGATCCATCACCCACGATCAGTGAATGCCAAGCCGCATCATCAAAAAACTAACGAAGGGTGTAATAAAAAGTTAAATACACCTTTTAATCGCGAAAGTTATTAAACTGAAAGGGCTGTTCAAAATCAGCAGCGCGCATCAAGCTCATCACCGCTTGAAGATCGTCGCGTTTCTTACCCGTTACTCGAACTTGGTCACCTTGAATAGAGGCCTGCACTTTCAATTTTGCATCTTTAATTTGCTTGACGACCTTTTTAGCAATAGCTTGATCGATACCATTTTTAAAATTAACCATCTGCGAATAAGTCTTGCCAGTATGAACAATATCCGCAAGATCGATAGCCTTGGTATCAACCGAGCGTTTCACTAAAGTTCCCCGCAATATATCAAGCATTTGATTAAGCTGAAATTCAGCTTCGGCGGTCATTTTGACGCTGTCGTCTTTATATTCAAAGCTGGCTTCCACCCCGCGAAAATCAAAACGGATCTCTAATTCACGAGCGGCATTCTCACACGCATTACGAACTTCTGCGCTTTCTATTTCTGAAACGATGTCAAAAGAAGGCATGTTTTCTCTCCCTTTAGATCTGACCTTATGCGAAAATATTGCATTATATCCCTTTGTCAGCAAAAGAGTATGGTGTGGTGGCGAACCAACGCAGATTAATCTTCCGTAGCCTATTTTTCATTAGTCTAATTACAGTATTTGTATTAGCGCTACGCCCCATGGCACTGCAAGGTCCATTACAAAACACCGATAAAATTTTACACTACGGCTGCTTCTTCTATTTGGCTTGGTTAGCTCAATTAGCCCTATTTTCAAATAAAATAAACCTACTCTGCTTGCTAGCATTTGGTGCGCTGATCGAGTTATGCCAAAGTTTTACCAGCTATCGCCAAGCATCGGTGGCAGATCTACTGGCCGATTTGCTGGGCATTGGTAGTTATCTATGGTTGAGTCGTTGGGCATTATTGAAAAAGGTGAATCGATGTATCACTGCGCAATAATCGGCGCTGGCGCCATTGGGGGCTGGTTGGCCGGACATATAGGGCTGCAAAATTCGGTCTGTTTTGTCGATAGTCGACAAACAGTTTCCAGCCAGTTAGCGCTGAGCGTCACCAGTTTAACCAAAGGTACAATCCAGCTGGATGTACCGGTACTCACTCAAATACCCGACTGTCATTGGCTTATTATCTGCGTGAAAGCCCATCAAGTGCGCCCAGCCATCCAACACCTCAAGATCCCCAAAGATTGCCAAGTATTACTAATGGTGAATGGTTTAGGCGCCCACACGCCACTATTAAGCCGCGTTGACACGGGTCATCTTTGTTTGGCCAGTAATACCCATGGCGTTTTGCTACAACAAAAAACAGCCGGGCAATTAAGCGTGAAACATACCGGTTTAGGTAGAATAGACATCGGCTCGGTGATCCGCAATCAGGCCGCACCTGAGCATTTCAACTCGATTCAAAACGCCATCGCCCCTTTACTGTGGCAAGACAATATCTATCAAGCCTTGTGGTTAAAATTGGCAGTAAACTGCTGCATCAACCCGCTCACAGCCATCCACAATTGCACCAATGGCGAGCTCCTACAAACGCGCTACCGCCAACAAATCGACGCGTTGAGCCAAGAACTTAGCCAAGTGGCCCAAGCCGGGGGGATAAACTTATCTTCGCAAACCTTAACTGACACGGTATTAATGGTGGCTAGCAATACCGCCCACAACTATTCCTCAATGCAGCAAGACATAAGACATCACCGACCCAGCGAAATCGACTACATTAATGGTTATGTAGTTCGCTTAGCCGAAATCCACCAGCTGCCTTGTCAGCACCATAAAGCATTGTTGGAACAAATTAAATTATTGGAGAGTCACCATGGATAAAGTGATGGTAGCACTTGCTTCTGGCAGTGAAGAAATAGAAGCGGTGACCATAATCGACGTATTACGACGCGCTGAAATAGAGGTCGATGTAGTCAGCGTCGATGCCGATGAACAACTACAAATCACAGCGTCTCGGGGTGTGAAGCTGGTCGCAGACAAGTTGCTCTCGCAGATTTCCGCTAACGACTATTGCATGTTTGTACTACCGGGAGGGGTCCCCGGAAGCGAACGTTTTCGAGATAGTGAAGACTTAATCACCATGCTGCAACAACGCCATGCTCAGCAGTGGTTAGCGGCTATTTGTGCAGCCCCCGCTATCGTACTGGCACACCATCAGCTGCTGGGTCGAGCTCAGGTAACGGGTCATCCGGTTTTTCAACAAAGACTGCCCAAAACGCAACGAACCAAGCAACGAGTAGTGGTGGATCACCCCCATAAACTCATTACTAGTCAAGGACCGGGAACAGCCATCGAATTTAGCCTGGCGCTAGTGGCACAAATTAAAGGGCAAGCACTCGCTGACTCGATTGCAATACCGATGATCATGGCCAAATAGCCTCAACAATTTTCTTAGTCCAGCCAACAAAAATTTATGCTTCGCCTCGTGATTGCAAGTAACAATGTCGATGACGAGCCGACATGTTCTAATAGCAACCGCTGTAGACTCAATAATCTTGAATATGCCAATAGTCTCCGGCCACTTGCAAGTGTGAATGACCCAGATTTTGGCTAATTCAGCGACAACATCTTGATTCGAAAAATCTATGAGCGCCAACGCCATCAAACAAAGAACAATAAAGCCTTCTTAGTTTAACCTCATGTATTTTCAAGCAACAATGATCAAATCAAACTTGGAAAAAAATGAAAAAGAAGATTCTATGAGGGAGTCAAACTTAGCGCCATGGGCGCTAAGTTTGACCAACAAGCGAGGATTATTTAATCACAACGCGGGCATTACGCGCCTGTACTGGGCGATTATTAGGGTGATGTAATACTTCAACAAATTGCTCGATTTGCTGTTTCGATGCACTCACCGGCTGTTTCATCACTAACCAAACCACACCTTCGCTACAAGGCGGCGTTGTTAACGAGCCATTAAAACGATAGTAATCATGATCTTCCGGAAGCAGACTAAGGGCACTCACTTGCTGCTCAAGCTTGAATTTCTCACCCGTTTTATGCGGCAATTGTGCCCACGCTTTGGCAAGCTCTGGATTTGTTTTACCTGCTTCAAACATCACCGCCACAACCGCTAAATGGCCTTCAGCATCGGCATGTACAAAATGAGCTTCCATTGGGAAAGACTGGCCTTCAATGGTATTTTCACTGGGAGCATGAAAATGAAATTGCTTCAGCTCAAAACTGTGACCGTCAACACTCAGTTTGCTACCAGCTGCATAATTGACTTGCACCGCATGGCCATTGTTCAAAATTTGCTGACCCGCCACTTGATAGTCAAAAGACAAGGGCGCTAATTCGCCTTCGACACTGTCACTGATATCGATAGGTGACTGATTGACACCACTCGCGCAAGTCGCAAAAGCGGGTGACAATTCAGCCCAATGCTCCGGGCCTTGATGTCCGGTATAGCCCCAATGATTACCTTCTTGAGCAATGACGGTACTAGATATAAGCAGCGCTGAAGCCAATACACTCAGTTTAATCGAAGCCTTATTCATTCATTATTTCCTTTTTATTGATTACACGATATGTCATAAAATTATGCTGATGACTTTTATACGGCCTGCTAAGCAAAACACCAACCATTAAGTCGAGATAAACTTGTTCAGCTAAGCAAAGTAAAATTTACGCCCACAAATGCCTCTTCAAAATATCTGGAACAAATCATCAGTTTTAACAATAGCTGCAAGCGCGACGTACCGGTCGGTATCATCTGAGGCAAGTAAGGCAAGGCAAACTCAGCTTATCACTGACAAAGCGGTTGTTGCCCCTGTTCGCAAATTTCCAAAGCGGTATAGATGATCGGCGCAAGTGTTTTACCCTGACCAATTGAATGGAGTGCATAGATGGCCTGATACCCCATATCAAAGGGCCTTTGGCCGACATTGCCATGGGCGAAACCTTCCGCTAACAACTGCTTTTGCTTCGGTAATGTATCCCCAAACAACAAGATCAATTGGCGTGAGTTAAGTCGGTCAAGGTAAGGACTGACCGAGTCAGTATATTTTAAGGGCGTTGCTTGGGCCCCCATACCCAAGGTAATCAATACATTTAGCAAGTCTGGAGAATACATATGTAAACGGATCATTTTATCTAAAGTGGTCAGCCCTCTATCGGCATCGTCATCGGCAAAAATAGGACAGCGGGTATGCTCTTCCCAGAGCGGCGCTTCATCTTGATTATTATTCCCTAACGCGGCATATAGGCCACTGATGCGTTCCTGCATATTAGTCGCGGCACGGTGACCGGAAAGCACGCAAAATACCCCGCCTTGTGGCCTAAGACGCTGAGCAAGTAGGCCCAGTTGATAGCCAAACTGAAAGTTATCGCTACCGATATAACTATAACGTAACTGAGGATTTTTCAGCAAAGCGACTTCAGAAAAATCCGAATCAAAGGTAATCACCGGGATATTTTTTTCGGCAGCTAACAGCATACTTCGCTTGGTCAACACCCGAGAGTTAATCACCGAAACCGCAATCCCATCAATTCCCGATTCTATTTGCTGACTAATAATCTTATCTTGAAAGCGAGCATCGGCTTCTTCGGGGCCTAGATAGAGACACTCAACATTTAGCTCTGCCGCTGCTTGCATGCAGCCTTTTTCCACAGCATCAAAAAAGGGAGAATCGATACTTTTTGGGATCACTAAATAGCGGAGTTTATGCTGCTGCGCCATCGCCTCAAAGCTCAGAAAAAAAACCGCTAAAATGATCAATAGAGATTTCATGGTGACACCGCGTCTGATTAAGCACTGTTATAAGCTAAGTCAATAAATCAGCCTTGGTAAAGAGAATATCCAGCATTTGAATACCTGATCACGCTTTGTGAAGGGGAGGCGTAAAATAAGCACTAAATACAATCTATCCGCAGCTAAAAATAACTATTTGAGGTTCAACGAGTCTGTTGATTAACGGAACGCATCGCTCGGAAATTGAAAAGGGAGAGCCGATGGCTTGGTTTTTTTGTATGGTAAAGACAAACAAACAGATAAGAGGTAAGCGCTATGAATATCAACCGTAGTGGATTCTCGGCTCTTAGTAGAGGGCGTTCAGTATTCTGCGATGCTGATTGTAAACCTTATAATCATTGTTGAGGGCTAAAGCCAAAAGCATTAACCAGTCGACAAAACGGTTATTAAGGAATGCTAAAACGCCCGAGGCTCGGCGAAAGCCACGCACTACATCAATGGCAAAGTGGCTGTTGCCCCTGCACACAAACTTCTAAATCAGTATAAATGATTGGCGCAAGTGTTTTGCCCTGCCTAATGCTATGTAGTGCGTAAATCGCCTGATACCCCATATCATAGGGCCTTTGGCCTACATTTCCATGAGCTAAGCCTTCGATTAACAACTGTTTTTGCTTAGGTAAGGTATCGCCAAACAGCAAGATCAATTGTCGTGAGTTAAGTTCCTTGAGGTAGGGGCTAACAACGTCGGTGTATTTTAATGTTAATGTTTGAGCGCCGGTACCTAGATTAATTAACACATCTAATAACTCAGGAGCATAGGCATGTAAGCGCAGCATTTTTTCTAAATTAGAGAGTGCTCTATGTGCATCATCATCAGAGTAAATTGGGCAGCGAGTATGTTCTTCCCAAAGCTCATTCTTATGCTCATCATTGAGTTTTAAAGCCGCATACACGCCAGCCATGCGCTCTTCCATATTCGCCGCAGCTCGATGTCCAGACAAAATACAAAAGACCCCTCCTTTCGGTTTTAAGCGCTTGGTTAGTAGGCCTAATTGATAGCCAAACTGAAAGTTATCACTGCCAATGTAGCTATAACGTAATTGAGGATTATCTTGCAGGGCTTGCTCCGAAAAATCCGAATCAAAGCTAATGACCGGGATGTTTTTTTGGGCTGCCAACAACATACTACGGTTAACCAACACCCGAGAGTTAATCACCGAAACCGCAATCCCATCAATCCCGGCGTCTATTTGCTGACGAATGATGGTATCTTGAAAGCGAGCATCCGCTTCTTCGGGCCCGAGATAGAGACACTCAACATTTAACTCGATCGCAGCTTGCTTGCAGCCTTTTTCCACGGCATCAAAAAAAGGAGAGTCGACACTTTTGGGGATCACCAAATAACGGAGTTTTTGCGCCTGCGCCATAGTCCCAAGACTCAGAATAAAAACCGTTAAAATAGTCAGTAAAGACTTCATGCTGATACCGCGTCTAGTGATAATCCTTTAATAAGCTAAGACAACAAATCGATCTTGGTAAAGAGAACATCTAGCATTTGGACACTCGGTCACGCTTTATTGAAAAAGAAAGTACCCAGTAAGCGCTGAATTTTTCCTATCGGTAAATGTAAAACAAGCATGCCTAGACAACACCGCTAAGTCTCAAGTTAAAAGCGAGGCGCTATGATTTGCTCACTCTTGCTCCGTATAGAGCTTGGCAAACTGCCGATAACGCGCCAAATTTACTCCTCGATCAGAGTAACCGACTCGAGACTGCGAACGAAAATGAACTTGCTGTTGTCGTGGGTCAAAGTACAGCTCAACATCGTCGCGAAAGCGCAGCTTAGCGGTAATAAACACCGTGTGAACATAAACTTCATTACGGAGCATCACTTGGTTGTTCCCCATTTTCGCCAACGCGCCTAAAGCAGCCAATTGAGTTTGTTTTAAATCCCCTTTAAAGGGTAACGCCGCAACTTTTTTACTCTCGTTTTGAGCTTCTGTTGACACGCCATTAGGCGTGCTCGCCAGCGCAGCTAAATGACCATCCTTGAGGCCGAGGTTGCTTGGCATTTTGAGGTTTTGATAACTCATCCCCCCAAGCAATACCAGTAGTACCAAAACCGTCCCAAGCAACACCATCTTCATTATCTCGCCTATTCACCACTCAAACCTGTATTCACGACTATAGCTCACTGTAAAGCAAAAAAAAGCCAAGCACTTCGCTAAAAGTGCTTGGCTTGTTCAGTCTTTTTAAATAGTTAAGCTTGCGGGCGCATCGCTGGGAATAAGATAACATCACGAATAGTATGGCTGTTGGTGAACAACATCACCAAGCGATCAATGCCAATCCCCTGCCCAGCAGTCGGTGCTAAACCATGTTCTAGCGCAGTAATATAATCTGCATCGTAAAACATCGCTTCATCATCACCGGCATCTTTTTGTGAAACCTGGTCTTTGAAGCGTTGATCTTGATCTTGTGCGTCATTTAACTCAGAGAAACCGTTGGCAATTTCACGCCCACCCACAAAGAATTCAAAACGATCGGTAATCATCGGATCGTTATCATTACGACGAGCTAAAGGAGACACCTCCGCTGGATATTCGGTAATGAAAGTCGGTTGAATCAAACGGTGCTCAACGGTCTCTTCAAAGATTTCGGTAATCACTTTACCAAGACCCCAATTGGCTTGCACTTCAATACCAAGTTGCTTCGCCACTGCGCTGGCAGCCTCGAGACTTTGCAACTGTTCAACACCCAGTTCAGGGTTGAAATCCAGAATCGATTGCTTCATTGGAATACGCTGATAGGTACTCCCAAAATCAAATTCTTCGTCACCATAACGCACTACGCTTGAACCCAATACTTCTTGGGTAATGCTGCGCAACATCGATTCGGTGAGATCCATTAAATCTTCGAAGGTTGCATAAGCCATATAGAATTCCATCATGGTGAATTCTGGATTATGGCGAGGTGATAAACCTTCGTTACGGAAGTTACGGTTAATCTCAAACACTCGCTCAAAGCCACCTACCACTAAACGCTTCAAATATAGCTCTGGCGCAATCCGCAGGAACATCTCTTGGTCGAGGGAGTTATGGTGAGTCACAAATGGACGCGCAGTCGCGCCACCAGGAATCACTTGCATCATCGGTGTTTCCACTTCCATAAACTGATGTTTAATCATGAATTGACGGATGGCTGAGATAATTTTAGAGCGGATCATGAAGGTCGTACGTGAATCTTCATTCATGATCAAATCAACATAACGTTGGCGATAACGTTGCTCTTGGTCGGTTAAACCGTGGAACTTCTCAGGCAAGGGACGTAGGGCTTTGGTCAATAAAGCGTAGTCATCCATATTCACATAGAGATCGCCCTTACCCGACTTGTGTAGCGCTCCTTTAACACCAATAATGTCACCGATGTCTAAGCCACCGATTTCTTTAAGCGCTTGTTGTACCGGCTTTGGCGCATAAGCTTGAATACGACCAGAAACATCTTGTAACACCAAAAATGGACCACGTTTCGCCATAATACGACCTGCAATGCTCACCACATTACCGGCTTGTTCAAGCTCATCTTTAGACAGTTCACCAAAACTTTGCAGTAAACTGTCTGCTAAATGCTCACGTTTGAAATGATTTGGATGGCCATTGGCTGCACAGTTTTCGCGGATCTTGTCTAACTTAGCGCGACGCTCTGCAATTAGTTTATTTTCTTCTTGTGTTACTTGTTCCAGACTTTGTTCTGTTTGTTCCGACATGTGAAAACCTTGCTCGTTACAGCCCTGATTTAAGGCTAGCTTCAATAAATTTATCTAAATCACCATCTAATACTGCTTGAGTATTTCGGTTCTCAATACCAGTACGTAGATCTTTAATACGTGAATCATCTAAGACATAGGAACGAATTTGACTGCCCCAGCCAATATCCGATTTAGTGTCTTCTGCTGCTTGCTTTTCAGCGTTTTGCTTTTGCAGTTCCAGTTCAAACAACTTGGCTTTTAACTGCTTCATCGCTTGATCTTTATTCTTGTGCTGAGAACGGTCATTTTGGCACTGCACCACAGTATTGGTAGGCAAGTGGGTGATCCGTACCGCAGATTCAGTTCGGTTCACGTGCTGACCACCTGCGCCAGAGGCACGATAAACATCAATCCGTAAATCGCCGGGATCAATATCAACTTCGATACTATCGTCGATTTCAGGGTAAATAAATGCCGATGCAAATGAAGTATGGCGGCGACCACCCGAATCGAAAGGCGACTTACGAACCAAACGATGTACCCCTGTTTCAGTCCGTAACCAGCCATAGGCATATTCACCACTCACTTTAATGGTGGCACCTTTAATCCCCGCGACGTCGCCATCAGAGACTTCGACAATTTCAGTTTTAAACTGATGGGCCTCACACCAACGCAAGTACATGCGCAACATCATGTTGGCCCAATCTTGTGCTTCGGTGCCACCGGAGCCGGACTGAATATCGATATAACAATCGCTTTCATCCATTTCACCAGAAAACATTCGGCGAAACTCGAGTTTTTCTAACTGAGTCACCAAGTCCGCCGCTTCTACTTGTGCTTCTTCAAAGGTTTCCTCATCTTCCGCTTCCACCGCTAGTTCAACCAAACCAGCAACGTCTTCAATACCTTGCGTCAGATTATCAATGGTTTTTACCACTAACTCTAAAGCCGAGCGCTCTTTACCTAAAGCTTGGGCGCGAGCGGGATCATTCCAAATTTCAGGTTGCTCTAATTCGCGACTAACTTCTTCTAACTGCTCTGCCTTGGCATCGTAGTCAAAGATACCCCCGGAGTACTTCTGTACGCTCTTTAATATCTGCCAGAGAATTATTCACCGAATTAATTTCAAACATCTTGTAATGACCTACGTCTGAGTACCAAAAACGCGCAATTTTAACCAATTATGCAGGGAATAAACATAGCTGAAATCAGGATCCACTTAAAAAAGTAGTTATTTAAGTGGAACTGGGGATAATGCGCCTTGTGAGCACGATAGCAATCAAAATTTATCCGCTGTACCACAAGGGATCAATCAAGGTTGGTTTGCACAGCAGTCTCTCACGAGGGTGTTGCATACTTCATCAGGAAAAGCATAAAAAGGCGATGCTGAGCCCTTTCAAGCCAAGAGTTCGAGTCAACGCTCACGGTTCATTAAAACTGCTCACACGACTGAAACTAAGATGAAACTCATGAGAGTGCCGACTTCCAAGCCTGTTCGGGCAAGAGATGTAAGCTCACGGGTAAATCCTTCCCTTGAAGTAACATGTATTTCAATCCTCCCGCCATAATCGCCAGCGTCACATCAAAGGCATTAATACTATCGCCAAACCCAGCGGTTAAATTAAACATCGCACCATTCGCTAGTACATACACCGATCTACCATCGATATAGTATTGGTGAATATGTGGCATCACTTCGCTGACGGGGTCATCACTTAACTCGGCCATTTTAATTTCACCACTGCCATGGCCCACATTCATAACAAAAGCACCGGATTTGAGTCGACTTAACTGCGAACGCCCAACCACCGCTTTAGCGCCAGTGGCCGTCACCAACACATCGGTACTGGCGAGTACATCGTCAAGCGCTGCGGTTGCCCAGCCATCGTAAGCCGCCATAAGCTGGCGTGCCGGATCTCGTTCGATCACTGTGACCTGACCGCCATAGGCCCGCGCCGCCGCCGCAACGCCCTGCCCGACCAAACCATAACCTAATAAGGTCACTCGTTTTTCATGCAGGGTTAAATGAGTACGCTCACAGAACGCTTGCCAGGCGGTGAGCCCCACCATATGACGATTATGTAAGCCCTCTTTGGCATCCAAATCGTCCCAATTCAATACAGGGACCGACAAAGCTAAGGGCCTTAATTTGGCAACACCAGAGCCCGTGCCTTCCATCGCAGCTACCAGACCAGAAGCCTGCTGATGATGATAGAGGGCGGTCAGCTCGCCACCAAATTCACAGATATATTGTGGCTGCCAAGCCACAGCTTTGTCTAAGGAAGCCAACCACGCTTGCTGTGACATCCCCTTCCAAGCTTCGGCCTCTGCGCCTTTACTCACTAAGTAAACAACCACTTCATCACGCACTGTATTCGGATCACAGGTGGTGATAAATAGTTGGCAGCCCGCATTTAACAAACCTTCAAATACCGGGACCATCTTAATATCAAGGTGGGTGCAAATGGCGATTTTGACTGGCGGTAGGCTAGAAAATTCATTTAAAACCCGTTCCGTGCGAGGCATCTGACCGCAAACCCAGTTGAGCTGCTGCAAAAACTTATCCGATAGTTGAGACATCTATATTCATCCGTTTCATTTAGGTATTGCCATTGTATGATTATCTATTTTTAGAACAAGGGCAGGCCAAAGTTTCATAGTAAGGCTACTGCAAGGTCGCAGACCAATTCAGCTAACTCAAACATGCTTCAATAGTCGCGCTCAATCTTGTTCGAATATTCCGAACAACTTGTCTTGTTTTTCCCGATATCATCTCCACAGCCTTAGTCTTACTATTTATACATGCCTGAACAAACAGTTTCAGGAATATAAATCAAACACTTAAGGATTAAATTATGAAAAAAATTATCGTACTATCAATGTTATTCGCCAGCTTTTTTACGCAAGCTTCAGTTAACAATATACAACACAGCAATGCCACACTAGAAACTCAAAGCCTTTCCAGCAAAGCAGAAGCTTTTGACCAAGGTTGGCAACTGGTCGCACAACTCAACGACTTAAGCTCAAGAGATTTAAATCAAAAACTAAACTTGAGCCAACAACAATTCAACAGCAAAGTAGCCTTAGGCAAAAGCACCGTAAAAGTAGAGGAATTATCGACTCAACAGGGTACGGTCTCCTATAAAGCCATCGTGACCACTCCGGTTAGCTATCAACAATGGGGAAGCGATCGTTAAGCGAGCACATCATTACAGCTTATATTATGATGGCAGAATCAATCCCAGTAAGAGGATTGACTCTGCCATTTGCCATGCTTACGCAGAAAAGAACAAAAACTTAAAGGATCCGTCGTGAAAAAGCCCCTCTCATTAAGCAGCATTATGATGCTTGATCTTATCGAGCGCTATGGCAGTTTCTCTCTTGCAGCAGAGCAACTGAATCGTTCTGTATCCAGTTTAAGTTATCAAATTCAAAAACTAGAACAAGAACTCGACCTGATGATCTTTGATCGCTCTGGCCATAAAGCAAAGTTTACCGCGGCAGGACAACTCTTGTTAGAACGCGGCCGTCAGTTGTTATTAGCAGCGGATGATTTGGTGTTAGAAGCCAATGCCTTAAACAATGGTTGGGAATCGAAGTTAACCATTGCTTACGATGGCATTATTGGCTGTGAAGCATTGTTCCCATTAGTTGAGTCTCTCGCATCAATTGCCAATACCCAATTAATTCTACGTGAAGAAGTACTCGCAGGCTGTTGGGAAGCGCTTCGCTATGAGCATGCGGATATTCTTATTGCAACACCCTCGTTAAGCGCGCCCGTTGAAACGAAAGTCGCTCAGGTGGGTAAAATAGACATGGTGTGGGTTGCGGCTCCCCAACATCCGATTCACCAGGCCTTCGATCCTTTAACGCCTGAAACCCGCCAAAGCTTTCGCATCATTAGTGTGGCCGATAGTGCTAGAGAACTCCCACCACTGAACCACAACATTTTAGATGGCCAACAGTTTCTTAGCGTTTCAGACTTCCATAGTAAAGTGAAAGCCATTATCCGAGGCTTGGGGATCGGAACTCTGCCTTACTTTATGATAGAGCCCTATCTGCATTCTAAAGAGCTGGTCATGATTGGTCCGAATAAAACCATTGATGTGGTTATGGCTTGGAAAAGAGATCCCATGGGACAGGCCAAATCCTGGTGTATTAATCAACTTAAAAAGTCATTGAGTGCTCAACTAAAACACTGCGAAATAAATACTCATTTGGTTCAATAACCGTTAAGCAAACCATCATATGGAGATTGAATGCACATCCCAGGGTTGATTTTTCACGCGGCTATTGCTGAAACGAGTAACTCAAGATAAGTTAACTTGAACATGGCATAAACCGCATTGTTCACAATGCTTTTATCCCCAGTTCAAGTTCATACAGAGCTATCGCCATTTCCAACGGATAATTTTGCTGGAGTCAGTCACTTTGCTTAAACCACATGGTTCCATGACGTTCTCCGTTCATGGGAAAATTATGGAGATTGAAGGGACCGGACCCTGGAACCTCATTCTCTTGCAACAAGGCGCGATGAAAGCCAAACCGATACATCAACAATTACTCGGTGCGCCTTGGGCGGTACTTGCGACCTTTCATGGCGATACTTTTTATACGGAAGAGGCAGCCAATGTGCTGATCGAATGGTTAAAAGATGATAAACAACGTGGCCGAATTGCCACCGCCTTCGTGCTTTCTGATATAGACATTTGTGATGTGGCAGTTTGGCATTTAAAAAAAACCTACCGAGAAGGCCATGAAACAGTGCAATTCTTCACTCGTAGAACAGATGCATTAAAATGGTTGGAGCAAAAAATTGCCAAACCGCAAACCGCTTAAGCCTGTCGCAATCGCAATCACAAGCAAATTCAAGTTGGGATAAAACCGAATAAAAAGCCAGTCATATAGACTGGCTTCGGATAAAACCTAGATAAATCGAACTTATAAACGGCGACTATCGTTGGCTTGTTGTAGCAGGCTGCGACTTTCTTGCAAGAATTCTTGAGAGTAATCACCAAACCATTGACTAACACGCTCAAAAGACGCGATGAAACCATCTCGATCTTTACGTTCAACCAAATCCACCAGCTGTCCCAGATGTTGATGATAACGTTTAATCATCGAGATACTCTGCTCTGAGGCCATAATAATATCGGCGTAAAGATCTGGTGATTGTGCAAACAAACGTCCCACCATCGCCAATTCTAAACGATAGATAGGCGAGCTTAAGTCCAGCAATAGCGGCAAATCGGCATTTTCTTCAGCCAAATGCTGACCATAGGCAAACGAGGTAAAGTGACGCAACGATTGGATCAAAGTCATCGCTTTATCATGACTTTCGGCAGCCACCGCATGTAAGCGAGCCCCCCAAATTTGCATCTGCTGCAACAACCATTGATAGCTGTCACTTCCACGACCATCGGCATAGACAACCACCTGTTTGGCCAAACTCGGCACATCCGGGCCAAACATTGGATGTAAACCCACCACCGGCCCTCGATGCACCGCGAGCATTTGATTTAAGGGTGCCGCCTTAATACTCGTGATATCCGCTAATACACAATCGGCAGGCAACTCACTTAACTGGGAAATCACTTGCTCAGTCAGATTAATTGGTACCGACACGAGCACTAGGCCAGCGTTAGCAAACAGCGCGGGCGCTTGCTCCCAATCATCTTTACCAATCACATCCACTTGATAACCCGATAAGCGAAACATCTGCACAAACAGGCTACCTAATTGACCTCGACCACCAATGACCACGATCCCGCCCAGCGCTGGTTTCACAGTTTTAAAACCGCTGTCCTTTTCGCTGGTATAAGATTCACGCATGACCCGGCGTAAAACGTCTTCAATTAAGGCTGGAGGAACGCCTTTATTCGCCGCTTCTTCACGGCGCTTGGCCAACATTGCAGCCTCACGATCGGGGGCATAAATGGGTAAACCATGTTGGGTTTTAACTTCACCAACCTTATGCACCAATTGAATTCGTTGCTGCAGTAAATCAAGCAGTTGCTGATCAACCGCATCAATTTGGTCACGCAACAGATTTAGAGCTTGAACCATGTCGTTTCCGTCTTCTAAGATGCCAAACGCTTGGCTAAGCTATCGCCAAGTTCATTAAACATTTTTTCCAATAATGTGGCGGTAGAGTCCCAATCAATACAAGCATCGGTTACTGATACACCGTATTTTAAATCTGATTTAGGTGCTTCACTTGGCTGGTTACCTGCAGCCAAGTTGCTTTCTAACATTAAACCAATAATTGATTTGTTGCCTTCTTCAATTTGATTAATCACATTTTCTGCCACTAAAGGCTGTAGTTCGTGATTCTTACTCGAGTTTGCATGACTACAGTCCACCACTAAGCTCGGACTTAACCCCGCTTTAACCATCGCCTGTTCGGCTAAGGCAACGTTCACAGAATCATAATTTGGCTGTTTACCACCGCGTAAAATCACGTGTCCATCAGGGTTACCCTGGGTTTGCAACAAAGCCACTTGCCCCTGCTGGTTTATCCCCATAAAGCGATGTGAATGTGCCGCCGATTGCATCGCGTTAATCGCTGTTCCAAGATTGCCATCGGTGCCGTTTTTGAAGCCAACAGGCATCGATAAGCCACTCGCCATTTCACGGTGAGTTTGTGACTCCGTGGTACGCGCACCAATTGCAGCCCAAGAGAATAACTCAGATAAATACTGAGGACTAATAGGGTCTAAGGCTTCGGTTGCGACTGGTAAGCCTAACTCCGCTGTCCACGTCAACAACTCACGGGCGTTATGTAAGCCAGTTTCCACGTCGAAAGTATTATCCATATGTGGGTCATTAATAAATCCTTTCCAGCCCACGGTGGTACGTGGTTTTTCAAAATACACCCGCATCACAATAAACAAACGATCCCGATACTGATCATGTAATTTTTTTAAGCGAGTCGCATATTCTTTTGCTTGGTCTAGATCATGAATAGAACAAGGGCCAGTAATCACCAATAACCGAGGATCGCGGTGATGGCAGATCTCCGCAATGGTTTTACGTGATTCGAGCACAAACTTGAGCGCTTCTGGCGAGGCAGGGAGCTTTGTTCTAAGCTGTTCTGGGGTAATTAGGATTTGTTCTGACGAAATATTAATATCGTTGATCGGATCGTTTTGCATTTGCTCTTATACTCCGGTGGCGTTGCGTCCACACATTCCTTCCCCTTAAGGGGATTAATTATTATGAAAACCCATCACCATACCAGTGCTTACACCATTTGCAAGCAGACAAACATGACTCTGTTGCCACAAGCTTTCACCAAGAATGTGCTTAGTCCTATAGCTTGCTGCAAACAGTATGCTAATATCCTGTAATCTTAGAAAAAAAACATATATCCTTCCGCCAACAACCGAGGCGCTCATCATCAATGATAATCAGCGATTTTTCTCTCCTATTATCGTTAGCTCAACAAATGAGCGTCTTTTTAGTAATCGCCTACTTACTCAGTAAAACACCCGCATTTTTACCGCTTTCGAATCTGTCGCCACGCTTACCCAATGCCTTTACCATTTACTGTTTGTTTTCGGTTTTTTGCATCCTCGGCTCTTACTTCGGTTTAGGTATTGATGACGCAATTGCCAATACTCGAGCAGTTGGAGCCGTACTGGGCGGTTTATTTGGTGGGCCTATTTTAGGTTTACTGGTGGGCTTAACTGGCGGTATCCATCGTTATTCCATGGGTGGATTCACCGACCTAGCTTGCGCCGTATCAACAACCTTCGAAGGCCTGGTTGGCGGACTATTCCATCTATGGATCCGCCGTAGAAGTCACCACAACGAGCATATTTTTTCCCCCAGCATTGCTTTTATTGCCACATTTTTAGCCGAAACGATGCAAATGCTGCTGATCCTAGCCATTGCTAAGCCGTTTGATCAAGCACTAGACTTAGTTGAAAAAATTGCCATTCCAATGGTTTTAGCAAACTCCGTTGGCGCCGCGCTGTTTATGATGATGATCCGTGACCGTCGCCACCTATATGATAAATTTAGTAGTCATTCTTCGGCCAAGGCACTGATCATTGCACAACGCATGGTCGGGATATTCCATCACGGTTTTAAACAAGATGATGCGGTGCGTATTGCCAATATTATTCACGAAGAAACGGGCGTATCGGCGGTGGCAATAACTGATACTCAAAAAGTATTAGCTTTCATTGGCTTAGCCTCAGACCATCATCAAGCTGGGCGTCCAATTTCCTCTGAGCAAACTCATCGAGCCATTAGTGAAAATAGAGTGGTATTTGCCGATGGCGTAGAAGAGCCCTACCGCTGCAGTCGTCACGATAAATGTCCATTAGGTTCAGCCTTAGTGGTGCCAATCCGAGGGAGTGACAACGAGGTAATAGGTACCGTAAAACTGTATGAATCCAAACGGCGGCTATTCCTACATATCAACCGAACGCTGGGGGAAGGAATTGCGAAAGTGATTGCCGAACAACTACGTGATAGCCATGTGCAACAGCAACAACAGCTACTCACCGAAGCCGAACTCAAACTAGCACGCGCCCAAATTAATCCACACTTCTTGTTTAATGCATTAAATACCATCAGTGCGGTGGTGAAACGTGATGCTAGCGCCGCGCGCGAATTGATTGCCGATCTAGCGCTATTTTTACGGATCAACCTAAAGCGTAATTCTCAGACCAGTATTGTGAGTGTCGAACTTGAACATGTGAATGCTTACCTGCATATTGAACAGGTTCGCTTTGCCGACCGCTTAGTGGTGGAACAACACATCGCTGATGATTTTCTAAGACTAGAGCTGCCCACATTTACCCTGCAACCCTTAGTCGAGAATGCAATTAAACACGGTACGGCTCACCTCTTAGATAGAGGGAAAATCACCATCTACAGTCGAGTGAAGGCAGGCTTAAAACAATTGGTTATCGAAGATAATGCAGGCTTGTACCAAAAGCAGGAACAGGCCAGCAGTGATGGCTTAGGTATGCACATCGTGGATACCCGCTTACGTAACGCCTTTGGTAGCGCTTACGCTTTACAAGTAGAATGCCAACTGAATCAGTATACACGAGTCATTATTTCGCTGCCCCAGGAGCCAAGCTCATGAGAGCCCTTATTGTTGATGACGAGCCCTTGGCCCGTGAAGAGCTTGCCGAAATGCTGCAAGCTCATCCACAAATCGAACTGCTTGGCCAATTTGGCAATGCCATTGAATGCTTAAAAAATCTTAAAAAACTCAAACCGGAAGTGCTATTTTTGGACATTGAGATGCCTCAAATTAGTGGTCTTGAACTGGCCAACATGCTCGATAACGAGGAGCCGCCAGCAATTGTTTTTGTTACCGCCTACGATCAGTTTGCCGTTGATGCCTTCGAACAAAATGCGGTCGACTACCTGCTCAAGCCAATCGATAGCAAGCGCTTAGCAAAATCGATTGATCGCTTAACACAACGCTTCAATACACAGGGCAATGATACCCCGCCACTCGCTAAAGAACCTCACGCTTATCAAAAGCTGCTCAAAGATCAGGCGCTACGCCTGATCCCTTGTTATTTCAACCAGCGCGTCAAATTGATCCGTTTAGAAGATGTCGAGTACGCTTCCTGTGACTTAAGTGGTGTGCATGTCGCAACCGCTAAAGGCTTAAATCATACCCAACTCACGCTCAAAGTCCTGGAAGAAAAATCTCCGTTACTACGCTGCCATCGCCAGCACTTGGTGAACCTTGATGCAATTTCAGAACTTAGCTTGGAAGAACATGGTGGTGCCCTGTTAACCACCAAGAGCGGCAATCAACTACCAGTGAGCCGTCGCTATTTTAAAGCCATTAAAGAACACTTCGGCTTATAAGCAATGTAGCGGCAATTGAATTAAAATTGCGATGCACAACGCTAATCAGCGAGTTATTTGAACGTTCATACCCAACAACACATAGTTGAATCTGAGTTTTGTCGTCCGACTACAGATACGCACTAACCAGTGACATACAATGTTTCACGGTGCTTTCTTTTTCACCAACCGGAGCAACATAATGAATTGCGGATTCAGCTTGGGACAGCCCTGCCAGCTTACATAAAACCCATGTTGCGAGGTACTTCGATGATAAGCAACCACCAGCGGTAGCCAGATTGCCTTGTGCATAAAACGGCTGATCTAAAACAGCCACACCCGACTCAATAACCCAAGGCTTGGTCGTCAAATCGGTACACGCTGGGACTTTATCTAACAAACCGAGAACCGACATCAGCAATGTTCCCGAACACTGGCCAGCAATTAGCTGACTTTGTGGCTTAAGCTTTAACCTTGATAACAAACCGCTATCTTTCGCAATATCTCGAGTCAGCAGCCCACTACCAAATAACACTGCGTCTGCGGTATTTGCAAACTCTAAAGGCTGCTGAGAACATATACTGACACCATTCATCGACGTGACGGATTCACTAGGGCTGGTGATTTGTACGTTCCAACCAGATTCTTTCATCCGATTCAAAATTCCCGCGACAATGAATGAGTCTAATTCATTAAATCCATCAAAAGTGAGTACTGCAATATTCATATTTTCATTCCTATGTATATAACCCATGAGCAACCTGCCGAGGCAGAATTCCATTTTAATGGAAGTAAAATGTGCAGATGAGCTTAGATTAACCTAACTAAGTTCATATAGCGTAGCCGTATATTAATCAAGGGGAGTCTTTTATAGAAAAAACACAATTGATCATAAGCGATTGATAATTAGAATCTAATAACGAGCCAATGGCAAGGACATGAATGCGAGAGAATGACGACTTAAACCGCCATCCTAGCCCCATGATTTGATAGAAAACCGTATCGGATAAACCCACTTGAGTGCTCTCAAACGAAGTATCGCGACGACGTCCAAAGAATAACTATTGCCGCCACTCAGAGCTTCTCTCGACCACTCACTCTTATATATGACCACTCACTCAAAGCACGACGGCATCCATCTAATGACTTGCTTACACTAGGCGTAATTACAACTAAGTATTGAGAGGATGACATGCTTTGGTTTTTATTCTGCGTCGCAGCACTGCTCGGCGGTTACTTCATTTATGGCGCTTTCATCGAGAAGGTGTTCGGTGTTAAACAACAACGGAAAACCCCCGCTTATACCAAACAAGACGGCGTTGACTACGTGCCAATGTCGCAGAAGAAAGTGTATTTAATTCAACTGCTCAACATCGCTGGTGTCGGCCCAATCTTCGGTCCTATTATGGGCGCATTGTACGGCCCGGCAGCGATGCTGTGGATCGTCATTGGCTGTATCTTTGCTGGCGCAGTACATGACTATTTCTCAGGGATGTTATCGGTACGCAACGGTGGGGCTTCTGTCCCCGCGTTATCGGGTCGCTACCTCGGATCAACCGCTCGCCATTTCATGAATATCTTTGCCATTGTATTGCTGCTACTGGTGGGCGTAGTGTTTGTTTCCGCCCCCGCTGGCATGTTAACCAATCTGATTAACGACCAAGCGGACCTTAATCTCGGCCTTGGTACCATGGTTTCGTTAATTTTTATTTACTACATCGTTGCAACCATTGTTCCCATCGACAAAATCATCGGCCGCTTTTATCCCTTATTTGGCGCACTACTGATCTTTATGTCGGTTGGTCTGGTAACTGCCTTAGCGTTCTCCAGCGAACACACGCTGATGAGTGACTACAAAGTATCGCAAATGTTCAGTAACATGAACCCTAGAGATTTGCCGCTTTGGCCCGCACTATTTATTACCATCGCCTGTGGCGCAATTTCAGGTTTTCATGCCACTCAATCTCCGCTGATGGCGCGTTGTGTTGAAAATGAAACCAATGGCCGCTTTGTGTTTTATGGTGCCATGATTGGTGAAGGGGTGATTGCCTTGATTTGGTGTGCCATTGCTCTGTCTTTCTTCGACTCAGTTGACGCGCTACAAGCCGCAGTATCTAGCGGTGGTCCAGGTAAGGTGGTATATGATGCATCATTTGGCTTATTAGGCGTGTTTGGTGGGATCTTAGCCTTCCTTGGCGTGGTGATCTTGCCGATTACTTCTGGCGACACAGCATTCCGTTCCAGCCGTCTGATTCTGGCCGAATATTTCAACTTATCGCAAAAACCAATTAGAAATCGTCTGTTGATCGCCCTTCCGATTTTCGTGATTGGTGGCATTCTCACCCAAGTCGACTTCGGGATTATTTGGCGCTACTTCGGTTTCGCTAACCAAACCACCGCAGTGATGATGTTATGGACCGCCAGTGCTTACTTACTGCGCCATAACAAATTCCATTGGGTAAGCACTGTTCCCGCAATGTTTATGACCACCGTGGTTCTCACGTTCATCTTAAACTCAAGCACGCTAGGCTTTGGTTTACCGATGACCATCTCAACCATTGCTGGCTGTGTGACCACGCTGGTGATTACCGGTTTACTGATTGCTCGTATGAAAGGCATTGGTGAAAGTGACATCGACGAGGATGAGACCTCAATCGGCTCAGGAGAGAAAGCTTAAAGTTTAAGTATTAAAGCTAGGTGCAGAGCCACATGAAAGGCTCTGCACTTAGGCATCAACCATTCAACTACAGCAAGCAATGCTCACTCATTTCCCTATCAAGCTTTGCCCATGCCGCGAACCAATAACGGTTTAGATAGGACCCCATCGATCAACGAAACAACATCGACCCAGCGAATCGCTGAGCCACAACCTGATTTAAAGTCTTCGCTTTTGATGAAAACTTAAGCTTGACGGATCACCGTCAATTCGCTCCAAGGCGTGGAAATGGAATATCCCAAGGTTTAGCCAACAGTCTAATTTGCTCTGCCATCGCCGTAGCAGCAAATTCACCATCGAGATTTTCTTCAGCAATAAAACTTTGTGGTTCACCATGCCACACAAAATGTAAAGCATAGGCGTGTAAATAACCTCGTGCTGCTGCCTCTCCAGCATAACGCTGATCGCCTAAGATTGGTGAACCTAAGCTTTTTAGAGCGACTCGCAATTGGTGAGTTCGTCCGGTGCGAGGTTTAAGCAAAAACAAACGCCGCTTAGCCTGCACCGCGTAACTAAAAAACTGAGTGATAGCGGGTTTATTGGTGGTTTTTGCCAGCTTCCAGCTGCCGTTACGCGCCTTCAGCATATCGCCTTTAATCAGACCTTGTTTCTTTTTTGGCTTAGCACTGGCAATCGCTAAATAATATTTATCGACCTGACCTTGGCTAAACAATTCTTGAAACTCACTCGCAGCCTGCTTGGTTTTCGCTAACAATAACAGGCCCGATGTAAGTTTATCTAAACGATGCACTGGCCACAGCGGCATTGCAAACTGCAGCTTGGCAAGTTCAACCAAGCCCAGCGCACCATCTTCAGTATGAAAATTCAGTCCACAAGGTTTATTAAGCACTAAAAAATCGGGATGTTCGGCGACTAAAACTAGAGTCTGCATGACAGGCTTCCTTAACAACGGAGCGCTATTATCCGCCCCCCCTTAATTAACGCAAGCCCAAGACCCTGTTAATCCGCAATCACACTCAGCGTCACTATCATCGCTGAAGGCTGTTTATCTAAGGTTTGGCGCTGTACAAAGGCGCGCTCATTGGGCAACTGATATTGTTTGGTTAAGGCATCCTTCACGGTGATAGCTCGATGTTCGGCCAAAGTTTCTAACTGCGCTTCGCTCACCGTCATCTTTTGCACCAGATACTGATACCAAAGGCTATGTAACTGTTGATTGAGATGTTCAGGGCTTAACTGTTGCTGTTCTTTTAAACTCTGACTCAAGGTTTGTCGATCGAGCTCTCGACGACTTTCTTCTATATTTTGCTGAGCCAAGTTCACTAATGCGCTGCGCAAGCGCGTATCCTCTAATACCGAGCTTAAATTAACTTGCTCGATAGGCAGCGTTAAACCCGATGCTTCGATCAACAAAGATGCAAGTTGCTGACGTTTTAAGGCTGGCACATCTTGTGCTTTTTCAACCGATCCTGTTAACGCGATTTTTAGGTGCGGTCGTTTATTTAAACCTTTCACTAATTGCGCTAGTTGCTGAGTTTGGCTCTCACTTAATTGGCTACTACCAGCCGCAAAGCTAAAATGATTTAAGGTTTCGTCAGAGCCAACTAAAGAGCCGATGATGGCAAAGGGTGACGTGACAATTTTAGTCAGCGCCCCCCCCAAGGCTTTAAACACTAAACCAGCAACATTAAACTCAGGATCATTCACATCTCCACTAACTTTTAATCCGAGATCGATCACCCCTTGATCATCTTCCAGTAAAGCAATAGCCAAAGAAACCGGCAATGAAGTGGCCTTCTCACTGTCAGTGCGCTTACCTAACTGTAACTGTTCGATATAAATCTGATTATTGCCCTGTAGCCGATTCTTCTCCATCTGATAAGCGAGAGATAAAGACAATTGCCCACGCTCAATCACATAGCCAGCATAAGTCCCGGAGTAAGCACTTAGGCGGGTTAATTCTAGATGTTTAAAATCGAGCTCCGCATCAAAAGTTGGCTCGGTAGCTAACGGGGCGACTTTACCCACAAAATTTACCGGTGCATAACCATCAACCTGCCCGCTCAACGCCACTTCGGCAGCCATACCAGGCGCTTGGCTTAACTGACCAATATGACCAGAAACCTGTTCGATATCGGCTGAAAAATTAGGCTTTAATGAGCGGTCAGTGAAATTGACCAAACCGTCGCTAAATTCGGTTTTTTCGATACTCACCCGCCAATCGTCTGGTTCGGAAACACTCGATTCCGTTGACCTATGACGAGCCACTTTAGCAGGCTCCGCCGCTTCAATCGGCTTAATAAGGCCATTCAGGTTGGTCGAAAAATCTTCATCGATATCCACCAGGAAATACGGCTTGATAAAACTCAGTTCACCCAAGGCCAAGCGCCGCTCGGCGCTATTAAACTCGAAGTGACTCAGCTTCAATTGATTCCATTTCAACAGCTCAGATTGAGTCCGCGCATCTTGTAACTGCAAGTCGTCTACACCAAGCTCACCTTGCATCGCCAACGCAAAAGCCTGTTGCCAGTTTAAACTTAACTGTAAATGTGAACTTAGCTTGGCCGAAATAAGTTCCAATTCGGAGTATTGCGCGATATAGGGTTGGTAATGATTTAGCGCGAGTGCATCAAGCGTGACGTCAAGTTGAGCCTGTTGCTCAGCTAATTGTACCAGCCCTTGCAGCTGCACTTTCCCACCTTGTTGTGCACTCAGCGCTGCCGAAACATTCACCGGCTGTGCCAAACTCGAATCCAGAGGGCCTACATTAAGACTTTTGATCTGCCAGTGATGGCTCAATGCTTGCCCCGAAAAAACTTCGCTCAAAGCCAACTGGGAGTTCTGCGCATGAACCTGTTTAATCCGTACTTGCCAGTCAGGTTGAGAGCCATCATCGCTGGCCTTATCCCTTAAAATCGCAGCAGGCTCTAAATGAGGAGAGCTCTGCGATGATGTCTGAGTCACCAGCAACTGCTCAAGCACATCGAAATGGCCGTCTTGATCGACATTCATCGACAAATTAAGACCTTCGCTATTGACCCTGTCAATTTGAACTTGGCGTGTGGCAAGGTCGACCCCTATATCTTCGACCTGCAATGTTGGCCAAATGATCCAAGCTTTAGCGCCATCATGCGGCGAATTTAGCACCCTCAACTCAGAGAGCTCCAACCGACCTTGCTGAGAGGTAAAACTCATGAAGTCATTCAGATCAATGGATAACCGGCTACTAAAAGCCAGCTTGCCCTTGGCCGAAGGTAAGTGAAGCCAAGGGGAATACCACTTTTGCAGCTCGGCTATCGACAAATTAGCGATGCTCAGTTGGCCATTTAGTTTCTGTTTAGGCCCCTGAAACTGTAGTTCGGCTCGAATTGGACTCTCACCATAAAGTTGGGCCGCCAAACGCACATCTGTGGTTTGATTCATTGCACTGGAAAAAGCACCGAGCTGTAATTGCTGTAACAACAGTAAATGATTTTTACTTTCGGCCTGCCACTGTTCATCAATATTCAAGGCAAACTGCTGCAACGACACACTGGAAAAGCTCACTTCCCAAGGCTTAACAGCTGCCTCTGGCGCATTACTGATAGACCTCGCTGGCTCGACCTCAGCCGCCCCGCTCATTTCCGCCAATAACCTATCGAAATGAAACCACGACAACCAGTCTAAATGCGCTTGTTGATCAAGCATCCCCTTAAACATGCCATCACTAATTTGGATGTCACCGAGGCCAAGCTGCCGTTGACGCAGATCGAGCGCGATACCTTTTAATTTAAGCTGCGCTAAATGACTACGGGTTTGCTGCAGCGCCTGTAAACTCAGCGTATCAATAAGCAACTGGCCCTGCTCCGTAGTCAATTGAAAATCATCTTGGTAATCAATTAAATACTGAGTGCTAAGTTGTAAATTGCCCTGAGTGATGCGCAAATCAGTATAAGGACGAGCAAAGGCGAACGCATTGGCTAACTGAAAGTTCTCTAAACTCACATCACCAGAGATTTGCGAAGCGGGTAAGTCCACATAACCGTTCCACGTTAAGCGCCCCTTATCTCCAATCTGAGCATTCACTTGGTAAGCATTAACGCCCGCACCGGTTTTTTGGCTATAGAAATTCTGTAAGGATAAAGAAACTTCCGAAATATCGAAATCTACTGCTTGCTCAGGTAAATAGTCACTGATCCGCAAACTCGCATCACGTAACAAAAATTTCCCGAATCCAAACCTTGGTAAACTGCGACCAGAGATATCCGTTGGTTCTATTTCGGGTTCAGCGGCTGTCGCAAACAAGCTATCAATATTCAGACGACCATCTTGCAAGCGACTCAAATGAACAAACAAGCCATCGAGCTCAACTTTGTCAAACTGCCAGCGCCAATAAAATAGGGAACTCAGACTGAAATCAATATACAGTCGTTCAAAACCAAGCAGGGGTTGAGATGGCTGAACCGCCAATTCGGCCAAAGAGAATTGGCGTAAAGTTAATGCAAGCTTTAAAGGATGATAACTCAGTGCTTGCACTGAGACCGGATGGCCACTACTGCGACTGAGTTGGCTCTCAATTTGCTGTTTCAATAGCCATGGCAAGAAAGTAAGAGACAACAACAAATACGATATAAAAGTGAGCGCTAAATAGCTGGTTATCTTTTGCCAAGGCCGTAAGGTCTGCCAACGTTTTTTTAGTGGTTTTATCCATCCAACTAAACTCATAGCGCTCCCATAAAACTAACTTACCGCGACTTACTTTTGACTACTAAACAATAAGCGAATACCCAAGCTCACTAACACCAGCCCCATGCTGCGATCAAACCAATGACCCACTTGCAAAAACTTACGCCTGACTCGCTGAGTGCTAAACAACCAAGAGATCATCATAAACCACAAAGCGGTGGCCATAACCATATATAAACCATAGCCTATTTGAACTAACATCGGGGTTGCAGGACTAATCACCACGGTAAATAATGACAAGAAAAATAAGGTTGCTTTAGGATTTAAACCATTGGTCATAAAACCACTGATAAAGGCGCTGCGATCACTGAGTTCTACGGGCGCAGTCTGGTGAAGATCGTGCTCGGTTCGAGCCTTGGAACGTAAGGCATGAAAGCCAATCCATAATAGATAAGCGGCACCTAAACATTTGATTACATTAAACAACCAAATAGATTGTGAAATCACCAAACCAATACCAAGTACCGAATAGACCACATGAATCAAAATACCACAGCCCACCCCCAACGACGTCATAACGGCAGCCCGCCGCCCCACGCCAATACTATTCTTTAATACCACTGCCAAGTCTGGGCCAGGTGAAGCAACAGCCAATAAATGAACCACTACTACGGTCAAAAACTCCATCCAATACATCACATTCCCTCCTGAACAATACTATCTACAAACACAAGCCCAATATCTCCGGTCCAGAGAGTCACAGAGCAAGGCCAAGCTGAGTGAAACTGCTGAATCACGCAGCAAATAAAGCTTTCACAACGATTACTTTTCACAATCATAGTCTGCACCATGGTGCGACAAGCACAACAAGCGCAGCTCCTGGCCATTATACATTGAAGAGCAAGCGTCTCTCCAAACGGCCACCTTCAACCAGCCCTTGGTATTTATATTGAGAAAAACTTGGGTCATTTACTAAACATTAAGCTCTCTTACTCTACAATCAAACAAGCGCTTATTGGAAGTCATACAATGCAAAAAGTACTCATTGTCGAAGACAGTGCCACAGTTTTAAAAATACTACGTCATCTATCACCGATGCTTCGTGATTTAGTTCCTGTTTTTGCCGCCGACTTCGAGCAGGCAAAACAAGCGTATTCGGCACACCCAGAGCATTTCTTTGCGTCTCTCGCTGATTTCAATTTGCCCGATGCCCCTAATGGCGAACTCATCGATTACTTACTTGAACAAGGTTTACCAACCGTTGTTCTTTCAGGCTCATTTAATCAACAGAGCCAATCCTTAATCCATAAAGGTGTGGTTGATTATGTATTAAAAGAAGGTCGTTATGCCTACCAACTTGCCTTCGATTCAATTAATCGACTCTATCAAAATCGCCATACTAAAGTACTGGTTGCCGAAGATTCTGGCTTAGCAAGGAAACACATTTGCAGTTTACTGCAACGCCAATTATTCCAAGTATTTGAAGCCGAAGACGGACCAAGTGCGTATCAACTTTTGCAACAGGAACCTGAGATTAAATTACTGATCTGTGACTACCAAATGCCACACTTAAATGGCTTTGAATTAGTCCAAAAAGTCCGTCACGAAATGACTCAGCGACGGATCAGCATCTTAGGACTTTCTGCGGCGGATGATCCCCAAGTATCAAGTAAATTTATTAAAAATGGTGCCAATGATTATCTGCCAAAGCCCTTTTCCATTGAAGAGTTTCAATGTCGGGTGAACCACTGCCTAAATACTCTCGCCTTGGTCGAAAAACTAGAAAAAGCAGCCTATCAAGATTACTTAACCGTCATCCCCAATCGACGTTATTTTATTGAACATGGCCGAAAACTACACCAAAAGGCTCTTCAGAAAGGCTCGCCACTTGCAATAGCTGTGCTCGATATCGATCACTTCAAAAATTTTAATGATCAATATGGACATGAAGCTGGCGACGCGGTGTTAGTTCACTTCGCCCGCCTACTAAAGTCAGGATTAACAAATTTTTTGTTCGCTAGAACTGGAGGCGAAGAGTTCAATGTCGCCTTAGCCGGATTAAATAACGATCAGGCTTATCAATTACTCGATGCTTTTCGAGCTCAAGTGGCAGCCACTGATTTTTACTACAACGACCAAATCTTATCGATCAGTGTCAGTATTGGCGTAACCAACCAGCACCACGAACATTTAGAAGCTCAGCTCAATTATGCCGACGAATTGTTATATCACGCAAAAAGTGCTGGACGGAATATTGTCGTTGGTGACGAGTCACTTACTCACAAAGAATCACCGGAGTGAGCAAATCATGACTTGTCGAAGCCTTATACGCCTTGTGGCATATAATCATCAAGGTTAATCTCATCAACTTGCGCTGGAGCTAAATAATGCTTGGCGTAATCAAGATAGATCCCCGAACTTAAGAACAAACGGAACACATCTGCGTCAATATGTTGATCTTCACACATGCGACACATAATCATCAACGACTGACTCAACGTTTTACCTTTTTTATAGGGTCTATCAGCGGCGGTTAAAGCTTCAAATATATCCGCCACCGCCATCATCCGGGCCGTGAAAGGCATTTGAGACTTGATCAGCTGTTTGGGATAACCGCTGCCATCCATTTTTTCATGGTGGCCACCGGCGATTTCGGCAACCCGCCGTAAATGATCTGGAAAAGGTAATTTCTCTAACATAATGATGGTTTGCACAATATGATCATTAATTTTATAGCGTTCTTCTTCCGTTAAAGTGCCGCGTGCAATGCTCAAATTATAGAGTTCACCGCGGTTATATTTATATTTAGGAACCTCAAGTTTAAAACCCCAAGGATTATCATCAGCAATTTTTTCATCTTCTCGCCGATAAATAATATGTTCTGGTTTATCATCGATCAGCTTCTCTTTAACAGGCAGTGGCGACACCTCAGCACTACGACGCTCTAACTCCACATGAGATAAACCTAAACGATCATCTAATGTTCTCAACCAAGTTCGTTGGGCAATGCTCTCTAAACGTTCGATGTCATCTACACCAACAAATTCACCGCCAATATTCAACTTGGCAACAAAAGCAAATTCATCGTCTAACACCTGCAGTTCCTGCGCTAGCTGTTGCGCAAGACGCTCCTGCTCTGGCTGGCTAATTCCATCAGCAACTTGCTGCCAATAACGTAGCTGTGCATCTCTTTTTAACACTTCAAAGCGCATTCTTAACTCGTGGATCCGATCATAGATGGTTTCCAATTTAGTGGCTTTGTCCACCACATACTCAGGGGTTGTGACCTTGCCACAATCATGCAACCAACTCGCGATATGCAGTTCTTCCCACTGATGCTCAGTCATGGAAAAATCAGCAAACACCCCTTGTTGTTGCGCAACCGCAGCGCTCGCCAACATTTTTGTTAACTCGGGGACGCGTTGACAATGCCCGCCGGTATATGGCGATTTAGCATCAATTGCACCGGCGGTCAGACGAATGAAAGACTCAAGTAATTGCTTTTGTGATTCCACTAAGTGACTGTTTTCAATGGCAATCGTCACAACACTACTCAAGGCGTCGATAAACGACAGGACTCGAGAAGATACTTCGGTATTTTCGAAACCAAAAGTGGCAATAATACCGACCAACTTATGTTGACGATTAATTAACGGCGACACGACTAAATTCAAGTTTTGCTGTTGAAAATTCAAACGTTCGAATTTGCTGGTGGCAGTCGTCGTAGCATCTAACAAATGCTTTACGAGAGGTTGTGACAAGCTATCAACATAGTCAAACTGCTTGGGCAAAGAGATGGTATTACCAGATTGGGTTTGCAACACAAATTGCTGATCCTGCTTCAACCATATGGCCCCATTGTTCATGTTCGCCACTGTTTGCATCTCTTGGACACTTTTTTCTAATAAGCGAGAGAAGTTACTCTCCTCACCGAGCATGGTTGAAACATCGGCAAACTGTTGAATGGTTTTCTTTAATTGTTCGGTAATTTTACTCAGCTGATCCACCTCCAATACGACCGAGTTCACGGGTACAGTGGCATCGAAATTGAAGGCCATGATCGCTTCACTTTGTTTCATTAACGCCCGTAACGGCGTAGCAACTAAGCGCGAGGCATACCAAGCAACAGGTAGCGAAATTAAAATAATGATAATGCTAAATATGACCGACTGATCACGTATCGCTCTTACGTCCATTAACAGCTCATCTTCCGGAGTGACCAAACCTAAATACAGATTTTCTAAGCCTTGTTCATTCCCAGAGCGAGCCCCCGCCAGCTTCAATTCGATCACATTTCCCATCCACTGTTGATCTTGATAGTCAAACAGAAAGCTTTCTCCAGAAACTAAATTCGCTTGCTTAGTTAAACAAGACAGTACCCCTAAGTCTTGCTGTTCAAGTTTTGGTAAAACCACCGCTGCGTCACTCACTTGCAAGTGTTCACTAATCCACGACGGTTGTTGATGGGCTAATACCGAAAAATCTTGATCAAACATCACCAACTGCGAAGATCCACTGATAATATTTTTTTGCAGGCTGGAAGATACACTGGCCAGTGTAATATCTACCCCTACGACCATCGATTGACTGGTATTTGCGGTGGCGAGGGTCACCCCGACCTCATTGGTGGTATAAAACACATAGGGTTTGGTTGTCGCCAAACCAGGCTTACTCATCGCCAGCTGATACCATGGCCGCTCACGAGGATCTAACTGATAATTTCGGGTGTGCGAATCAACTAAGGTCTGCATTTTTTTGTTATAAAAAGTCAAACTCGATTTTCCCGCCACCACTTTGGTGACTAATACCACAGCGCCTAAGGGCGCCTTTAGTTGGCGATGCTTTTCTAGGGTATCCAGCGGACGAACTAAATAGAAGTCACCGTTTTGATACCCCAGATAAGCCGCCGATAAGCCCCGCTGCTGGTTCAGGCTGGCATACAGCATCGGTAACCAACGCAGCTCTTGTTGATCAAGCTGCTGCATACTTAAATCCAGTGCCGCTAAATCGCGGATGAAATGCTGCGCCGGATAAATAAGCCCCTCTAATTCAGACACCGTAGCGTTCCCAACTTGCTCAAAGGCATGGGCCTGATTTTTACTCACAATATCGCTGGTATGGTAATAATTGAGCGCCCCTATCACCACGCCGCTCATAATCAACATAAACATCATTACGCACACCAGGTGAATGTGAAAAGAAAATCGCCAAGCGGGTTTTTCACTTATATTTTGATTTGTGTTCATGATCGATCCATCAATAAAGAGCTCTGTCCTAATTGATAACTATCGCAACATGAGCCAATACAGGCAAGTACAACCCGTCGTTAAATTGATATGTAACCAAAAAGGTTCATTCATCAAACCCAGCCTGATAGTCAATCAATCGCGTGATAAACCAACAAATTAATCCCATGGCTATGAATCCTTTAGGTAAGCATTCCGCTTTACGGTTATAATCAACACACATTCATCATATGAGAGTAACAACTTGCAGTTTTCCGAACTTGGCTTAGATCCTCGCTTAAATAAAACCATTGAGCACTTTGGCTTTGCCGAGGCAACCGAAATACAGGCTAGAGCGATTCCAGCAGCCATTGCAGGAAAGGATCTGCTCGCATCTTCAAAGACTGGCTCCGGTAAAACCTTAGCTTATCTGCTACCCGCAATGCAGCGGATGTTAAAAACCAGAGCACTTTCCAAACGAGATCCTCGGACCTTGATCCTCACTCCTACACGCGAGCTAGCTAAACAAGTATTTGCGCAACTGCGCCTCTTGGTTGCCAATACGCAAACGCGAGCTTGCTTAATCAGCGGTGGAGAGAATTTTAATGATCAAAGTAAAGTCTTGCGCAAAGACCCGCATATTATTGTCGCCACCCCCGGCCGTTTAGCAGACCATTTGAGTAAACGTCATTTATATCTAGAAGGTTTAGAACTGCTGATCCTAGATGAAGCCGATCGAATGCTCGATCTCGGATTTGCCGAACAATTAAATATTGTTGACCAAGCAGCCAACCATCGTAAACGTCAAACCTTGATGTTCTCGGCCACTTTAGATGATGCTGCGATTAACTCTTTCGCCCTCAAGCTGCTTAATGAGCCAGAGCGGATTGCCGTTGGCTTTAGCTTTACTCAACACCAAGACATTAGCCAACATTTTGTATTAAGCGATAACTTGGAACAAAAACAGTTACAGTTAAGCCACTTACTGCAACAGGCGCATTTAAAACAAGCCATTGTCTTTACCGCCACTCGTGCCGACACTCAGCGCTTGGCCGAAGAGTTTAACCAACAAGGCTTAAAATGTGCGGCTTTGAATGCAGATCTCAACCAAGGGGCTCGCAACAAAATTATGGATGAGTTTAGTCGCGGCCATCAACAAGTCTTGTTTACCACCGACTTAGCCTCTAGAGGCTTAGACATTGTGCAAGTTTCCCACGTCATCAACTTTGATATGCCAAAACATGTGGAAGAATACGTGCATCGTATCGGTCGCACCGGGCGCGCGGGTAACTCAGGCACCGCCTATTCCTTGATAGGGCCAAAAGATTGGCAGAGCTTTAAAAGCTTAGAAGCCTTATTGGAACAAAAAGTTGATTTCAGCCTACTTGAAGGGGCTGAGTTAAAGGCCAAGTTTAAAGGCTTACGAGCACCAACGAAGAAGCAAATGAAACACAAAGCCCAGCCTGCGGCGAACAAAAAGCGCGGCGCAATTAAAAAAGACAAAGTAATAAAATCGAATCGAACCTTTGATGTTGGCACCGATATGGGTGATGCCCCCATTGTTCGCCAGAAGAAAAGCGATTAAATTCAAGTTGTTCAGGGTACCACTAATTCTTTAGCCGTACCCTGCGGCTAGCTTTTTCAATCAAGTGTCCGTAGACTTGGCAGCATCTCAAATGAAAAAGATTCTTATTTAAACTATGGATTCAGCCTCAGTCTCTCCGACTTTTACTTGGGCAAGCATTCGCCAACAAATTTTCCAATACAAACGGCCGCTCGCTTATGCTCACTTGATTGCCATCATCGCGACCTTGGTCAGCGTACCAATCCCGTTAATGATGCCGCTACTGGTTGATGAAGTGCTACTTAAGCAACCGGGAACCGCCGTTGCGATAATGCAAACACTGCTTCCCGAAGTTTGGCACAAACCCAGTGGTTATATTCTAACGATTTTGGCCCTAGTGATTAGCCTGCGACTACTATCTTTAATTGTTGGAGTACTACAATCTAGACAATTTACTTTCATCGGCAAACAGATCAGTTTTTTAATCCGTCAACGTTTAGTCGAACACCTACCCAAAGTTCAGCTCCGAGAATATGAAACTCAAGGCTCCGGTGGGATCAGCGCCCGTTGCATCACCGATGTGGAAACCTTGGATAAATTTATTAGTGAAAGCCTGTCAAAGTTTTTAGTGGCGGTGCTCACGATCATCGGTACTGCGGCAATTTTACTTTGGATAGATTGGCAGCTAGGGCTGATTATTCTGCTGCTTAACCCAGCAGTCATCTATTTTTCTCGATCTTTTGGTAAGCATGTTAAAGAACTTAAAAAACAAGAAAACGCAGCCTTTGAGGCTTTTCAATTAGCCTTGATTGAAACCCTAGACAGCATTCAACAATTACGCGCAAGCCAGCGCGAAGACCATTACTTCTCACGGGTGGTCACCGCAGCCAGCCAACTCAAAGATCATGCGATCGCTTCGCATTGGAAGACCGATGCGGTTAATCGTTTAAGCTTTACTGTCTTCTTAATTGGTTTTGAAGTGTTTCGCGCCGTAGCCATGCTGATGGTGATATTTTCCGGTTTAACGGTTGGCCAAATCTTCGCTGTATTCGGCTACCTTTGGTTTATGATGGGCCCCGTTCAAGAAATACTCAATATTCAATACAGTTACTTTAGTGCCAATGCAGCGATGGCAAGACTCAACCAAATATTTGAGTTAAAGCAAGAACCTCGTTACCCCTGTCAAGTAAATCCCTTTAGCCAATCGCAAGCGCCCGACATTCGTTTTGAAGATCTTTGTTTCAGTTACACGGCCGAAAGCCCTGTATTAAAAAACATTAATATTCAGCTCCCCGCAGGGAAAAAAGTGGCCATCGTATCGGTAAGTGGAGGCGGAAAATCAACCTTGGTCAACTTACTGTTAGGTCTCTACCAAAAAGACAGCGGTCAAATTTATTTTGCAGGTCACCCTATTGAATCCGTTGGTTATGCCACGGTCCGTAGCAATATCGCCACAGTATTACAGCAACCGATCTTATTTAATGCCAGCGTTAGAGAAAATCTCAATATGGGGCAACAACATAGCGACCGCGAATTATGGCAGGCCCTAGCGCTCGCAGAACTGAAGACCACCACCAAAAAACTACCTGAGCAATTGGATACGATCGTAGGGCGCAGCGGTGTACGTTTATCTGGAGGACAAAAGCAACGTTTAGCGATTGCCAGAATGATTTTAGCAAAACCTGCGGTGGTGATTCTAGACGAAGCAACATCGGCCCTAGATACCGAGACCGAAGCGAAGGTTCACCATAATTTACAAGGATTTTTAGATAATCGTAGCACCTTGATTATTGCTCACCGTTTAAGCGCTATCAAACAGGCCGATCTAATTTATGTGTTGGATGATGGGCAAATTAGCCAAGTAGGCGAACACCAACAACTGATCCAACAACAGGGCCTATATCAAACCCTTTATCAGCACCAAACCGAGTGAGACTAGCCAAGGGCGAGCGCAACTCGCTGTAAATATTCCTCTGGACTCAGCTCTACCTGTTCAAGGTACGCAGATAAAGCCTGCTCAGCTGGCTGACCACCAGGATAGCGTTGTTGGCTAATCACCAACTTTTGCTGCTGACGTTGCTCCAATTTTAATTCATGCTGTAATAACAGATCATATTGACGTTGGCTAATCAAGGGCTTCACTACGCTGCGGTAATCCCGAAATTGCTTCAGCTTTTGTTCGCTATCGTCAATATTTCGTTGTAAGTAATCAAGATTGACCATCCATCGCTGCTGCTTACAAAATCCTAACCAAAGTAGCAAATTAACATTGCATTGATATTTATTTTGTAAGGACAAACACAGGCTTTTTACCTCAGGCGCAGCATAAACTTGTAGGGAGTAACGCCAAAACTGATCGACGATGACCTGCTGTTCCGGTACTAAAGAAGATTCTTGCATCATAGTCTAACTCACTCCATGTCAAACCAATTTAAGTAATATTCTTATGCCTGATCAAAAGCTAAAAAAGCTAAAAATCTGCTAATTACCAAAGTCCTACCCTAACAAAGTGGCTAACTATCTGACAACTCTTGAACTATTCCTTAATCAAACGAACTGTAAAGAAAAAAAAACGCCATCTGAAAGATAGCGTTTTGACTAAAAATCTTAACTGTACGATTTAAATGGCAGTTACATTTTCAGCTTGAGGGCCTTTTTGACCTTGTACCACTTCAAAAGTCACCGCTTGACCTTCAGCCAAACTACGACGACCGTTACCATTGATCGCGCGAAAGTGAACAAAAACGTCCGGACCTTTCTCTTGAGCAATAAAACCAAAACCTTTTTCGTCGTTGAACCATTTCACGGTTCCTGATAATACCTGACCTGACATTATCGTCCTCTCATATATCATGTGCAAATTAACGTATTAGCTAGGCAAGCCAGCGACAAAAAGTTAACCACACCTAAAATAGACAGGCTAAAACCTTTGACATATCAACAAGCATTGCTACAGCGCATTACATTCTCTACTAAATACTCAATCAGTGCATCTTTTAATCAACTAGTTACGGCTTAATTTTGATTAAATGCATAATAAGAGTACTTAGATTTAATACGCTAGCAAAGAGATGAGCAAAAAACAACCAGGTATAGACGAAAGTTAATCGACTCCTCTCTCTAACAGTGGCCAAATCACCTTCTCTAAGCCGGCTATTTTTATTTCTAATGCAAAGGCCATCAACTGACCCAGCTCACCTTCTGGAAAACCATCTTTATTGAGAAACCATAATAAATATTCTTCGGGGAGCATGATAATCTCTCTCCCAGCATATTTGCCAAAGGGCATTTTATGCCGGGCTATTTTGACTAACATCGCCTTATCAAAAGGCTCACAGGGATTCAAATTCTGTTCATTCATTGTTCAACTAACTCTTAGGACGATCCAAATTAGTTCACATTATGCTAGCCTGCTATTTTGTACAATCAATTCAAACAAGGATCTTTAATGTTAAAGAGTAACGAGTACTTTAACGGGCAAGTGAAATCTATTGGCTTTGCAGGGAAAGAAAAGCCTAGTTCAGTCGGCGTGATGGCTGTGGGTGAATACGAATTTGGCACCGCCGAAGCAGAGTTAATGGTGGTTGTATCGGGTGAATTGATCGTCAAACTCCCCGGAGAACAGGAATGGCGAAGCTTCAAAGACGGTCAACAATTTAATGTGCCCGGCAATGCAAAGTTTCAATTGAAGGTACCTTGCGAAACTGCCTATTTGTGTGTGTACGGCTAGGTCTTGATGATGAATAAAGATCCCGACTCTCTTCTAAAAAAGCGCCCAGCACTGATCCACTCCGAGCATTTGCAAGTAAGTTCGCATGTGCAGCGCGAAGAAGGAGACTGGATCTTACATACCCTGATGATCAGCAATTACGATGTGCCCTTTATCTACAAGCGCAAACAACGATATAAAAACTTAGTCGGGGCGAGAGTCAATCTAAGTTATTATCCGAGTACGCAAAGTCGTGGCGGATTTGATTTTGAGATCATGAAAGTGGTGCGTCTACGACGTAGCTAAATGCTGCAAGCGACTCGCACCAGCCAAGCCTTCCAAAATAGGGCACTCTGGCCGCTCTCCACCATGGCAACAATCGACCATCGCCGTAAGACTCGATCGCAACTGCTGTAATTGCTGAATCCGCTGTTCCACCTCTTTAAGATGTTGCATGGCGATAGTTTTCACCTCCGCAGCATGACGTTGCTGATCACCATATAGAGAAAGCAGCTGTTTACTTTGCGGCAGGCTAAAACCAAGTTCTCGGCAATTCCCAAGAAATTGCAAATGACCAAGTTGTACAGGCTGATAATAACGATAGCCATTGTCGCCTTTAAGCGCCTCGACCAAGCCAATATCATGATAGTAACGTATTGTTTTCACCGACAAGCCCGTGAGCTTAGCCACTTCACCAATCTTATACATCTGTCTCTCCTTGAGGGGCATGCCAATACTTAAGCCGTAAAGCATTGCCGACCACACACACCGAGCTTAAGGCCATAGCTCCGCCCGCAAATGCCGGATTAAGCCAGCCCATGGCGGCAATCGGTACGCCAAGTAAATTATAGATAAAAGCCCAAAACAAATTTTGTTTTAAGATCCGCCAGGTTTGTCTGGCCAAGGCAATAGCCTGAACAATCAACAAGGGATCATCACGCATTAACACCACATCTGCCGAATTTAGCGCGATATCACTACCGCCACCCATGGCTATACCAACATCTGCTTGCGCCAGTGCCGGCGCATCATTCACGCCATCCCCCACCATCATCACGGTCGCCTGCTGAGCCTGTCGTTGTTTAATCTGCGCTAACTTTTGTTCGGGCAGTAGCTCCGCGTGCCAGTCATCAATTCCCAAATCACTGGCTAAACTCCGACTCACCTGTGAGGCATCACCACTCAACATGCTGACTTTAAGCTTAAGCCGTTTTAACATTGCAACCGCTAACTTGGCACTAGGACGTGGTACATCAGCAAAAGCCAGAGCAGCAAGTAGTCGCTGCTGATTCGCCACATATACCACCGTGAGGCCTCGTTGCAAACATTGTTCAGCTATATCTAACTGAGCTTGGCCAAGTACTATACCTTGCTGTTCAATGAAGCGCTGATTTCCGAGATAAAGCCGATCCTCAAGCTGCTCACCTTGAGGCAGTTGTAGCAACTGCGCTTCGATGCCAAGTCCCGGATAACTATTAAAATAATCTAATGCGAATAGCTGTTGCGAGTCAGCTGCCGCGATCATCGCCGCCGCTAAGGGATGTTGACTCCCTTGCTGTGCACTGGCGCATAAGCGCAGTAAATCGCTGTCGGCCAGTTCACTGAAATTATGGCTGTTCACTAATTTAGGCTGACCTTCACTCAAGGTACCGGTTTTATCGAGCAATACCTGTTCCACTTTATGACTCAGCTCTAAGGCCTGAATGTTTCGATATAAGATCCCTAGTTTCGCTCCCCGCCCTGTGCCAGCCACCAACGCAGTTGGCGTAGCTAAACCTAAAGCACAAGGACAGGCTATCACCAGCACCGAGACCGCCGCTAACAACCCTTGAGCCGGCTGGCCAAGAAGACTCCAAACCAACAAAGTTGTGAGCGCAACCAATAAGATAGCAGGCACAAAATAATGGCTGATTTTGTCGACTAAGCTTTGGATCGGAGCCTTACCCGATTGTGCTTCACTTACCAATTGAATAATTTTACTCAAGGTGCTATCGCGGTTTTCAGCACTCACAGTGACCTTGAGTAAACCCGAGCCGTTGATGCTACCAGCCAGTACTCGATCTCCCACTTGCTTCTTCAAGGGTAGGCTTTCTCCGGTAATCACCGCTTCCGACACTTCACTGCTGCCCCACAGTACATCGCCATCGGCGGCTAAAACTTCTCCCGGCTTCACCAAGATGATATCTGCCACCTTTAAGCTTTCAACCGATACTTGTTCAGCAATGCCTTGCTCATTTAAACGCAGCGCTTGCTGGGGGCTTAAATTAACTAACTCGGCAATATTGCTAGCCGCTTGGTATTTGGCCCGTTGCTCCAGGTATTTACCGAGTAAAATAAGGCTAATAATCACTGCGGCCGCTTCAAAATATAGATGCCCCGTTTGACCACTTTGCCACAGATAAACACTGTACCCATAGGCGGTGCTGGTTCCCATCACCACTAAGGTATCCATTGAACTACTACCGCGCTTTAAGGCTAACCAGGCACCGCGATAAAAAGGCAAGGCAATATAAAACTGCACTGGCGTGGCCAGTAACCACTGCCATAAGGGCGCTAAAGTGAGGGAAGAAAGCAACATTGGAAGTAATAAGGGTAGTGATAACAACAAACTAAACAATAAGCGCCAAGGAATAACAGCTTGCTGAACATGCCCTTGCACTTCATTTTGCGCTTGCTGAACCGCAAAACCGCAGTCAATGATGGCTTGTTTCACCGCACTCAGATGCTGAGCCTCAGGCAGTATGTCGATGCTCAGTTGATTTAAGGCTAAGTTAACACTCACTTTATCAACCCCTGGCAGTTGATTCAGTGCGCTTTCTAACTTCGTCACACAACTTGCACAATTAAGACCAGTAATCTGCCAGATATGATGCTCGAAGGGGATCTCAAAACCTTGGGCACTCAAGGCTTGACGCAGCGCTGGTAGCACCGAAATTTGTGCTGAGCGGATCCGCACCTGATTCAAGGCTAAATTAACACTGCCCTCTTCTACCCCAGCTTGCTCGGCTAAGATCCCTTCAACTTTTCGTACACATCCAGCACAGCGTAAACCCTGTAAAGGAAACACCAGTGAAGCACTCATCATCAACGCCCTAAATTAACCTCGTGATGAGTATAGTGTTAACCCTCCCATAACGGGAGGGTCAAGCGAAATTTTTAGCCTGTTCGAAGTAACCTAAAATTAATTGACGCTGTTCGGCATGGTTCACTACGGGTAAGGGGTAATCAATATACCGCTTATTTTTATTCGCCCAAGCATGGGGTTGATGCACATACTTACCAGGAATATCCGCTAGCTCAGGTACCCATTGGCGAACAAATTTACCTTCTGGATCGAAACGTTGGCCCTGAGTGGTCGGATTAAAAATACGAAAATAGGGTTGAGCATCGGTACCCGTAGACGCCGCCCATTGCCAACCGCCATTATTCGACGCGAAGTCGCCATCAATTAAATGCTGCATAAACCAACGCTCACCCAGCCGCCAATTGAGCAGCAGATCTTTACTTAAAAAACTCGCCACGATCATCCGCAAACGATTGTGCATCCAACCCGTCTGATTTAACTGGCGCATCGCTGCATCAACAATCGGATAACCCGTTTGTCCCTGCTGCCAAGCCTTTAGCAAGTCTTGATTCTCATGCCAGGGGATCGCCTCGGTCCAACCGATAAAGGCATGAGACATCGATAAACGTGGATTTGCAGCCAGTAAGTGGCGGTAAAATTCACGCCAAATAATCTCACTTAACCAGCAAAATGCGCCCCCCTCAGGTTCAACTAAACAGTGGGGATGGTCTAATAATAAACGAGCCAGACATTGTCTTGGACTTAACATTCCTAAGGCCAAATAAGCGGATAATTTACTGGTGGCAGGCTCAGCTGGAAAATCACGCAGCTGTTTATAAGCAGTTGCTTGACTCGCGCTAAATTGTCTCAGCTGAGTAATGATCGCCTCATCATCCACTGCCCAGGCACTGCTATCTACTCGCGGATAATTAATGTCAGGGATTGCTGCTGAGTGAGCCAGCAAATGTCTAATGCCTGTACTCAAGCGACGACTAACCAGCGCAGTTGGGCTGCGTAGTGGGCTCAGCTCGCTTTCACTCAAGTGAGCCAACCAGGCTTTGCGAAACGGCGTAAACACTTTAAAGAAATTACCCGCTTGAGTTTTCAGTGAACCAGGCGCAATACCACACTCGCCATGATACTGACACCATTGAACATTGACGGCTAACAATTGCTGCTGGCATGCTTGGTCACGGCGCTGCTCATTCAGCTCATATTGGTAATGACTGTGCGCAGCAACTATTTGATATTGCTGACACAGCTCAGTCAAACATTGTGGAACATCGCTAAAATGCGGACATTCTCGTAACACCAGTGGGATATTTAAAGCCGCGAGCTCTCTTTGCAAAACTTGCAAACGTCGCCCAATCAAATCGGCTTGAATTGGTGCCATTGCATGCGCCTGCCATTGCTCAGGGCAGCCAATATAAATGGCTAACACATCCCTGCCCTCGGCAATCGCAGTGCTCAGCGCTTGATTATCTTTAATTCGTAAATCGTTTCTAAACCAAACCAAATGGGTGGCCATGGGATCCCTTTCGCGATTATTATATTCAAGCTGTACTACGTAGCGACTCACCAAATTGATCAGCCGCTTAAGCGATTCGCCCATTGTTCGACTAAGAACCCAGACCTGAATTATCTCGACAGCTTATTGCTCGTACAACTCCAAAGGTAAACCGTCAGGATCATGAAAAAAACTAAAACGTTTTTGGGTATAGGGGTCGACTCGAACAGGTTCAACCGCGATTTGGTGCTGAGCCAAATGGCCAATCGCCTGATCAATATTTTCCACCGAAAAAGCCAGATGTCGCAGGCCTTGCGCCTCTGGGTAACTTGGGCGTAATGGCGCACCAACAAAGGAAAACAACTCAATTTGACGACCGTCAGCCAAGGCTAAATCGAGTTTGTAAGAATGACGCTCGGCTCGATAATGCTCAGCCACAATCGTCAAGCCCAAAATTTCACTGTAAAACTGTTTAGAGCGGCTATAGTCAGAACAAATAATCGCAATGTGATGGATCCCCTGAAACATACTGAATTCTCTCCTATTAATAATTATCGATTCAAGCAAACAAAACTCATGTAATGAGCCACGAGGCTAAATAGCAACCCTTAAAATCAACGACTAAATGTACTTTAGTCTGCAAATTAAACTCAGAATGAAACAATGGGAGCTAGCTAGCATTATCACAAGGACCCGCCCCTGCCTCGAACAAGTCCCTAAAAAAAGTAGGACAGAGAAATAATTCACTAAAAAAACCATTAAAAGCAACCAACTTTAGAATAAACAATGCCGTGGTGCTGGATAAGCTCATAATATTCCATCTGGTCGGAGTTGTAGCAAAGCCTTGACTTGCCTAAGATGCGCCAGCAAATTCCAATCAATAATATAAAAGCTGCGCTAACCATCGGCAAAAGCTCCTACTTAGAGACCATTTCTCAATGAATAAACGTATATTAGGCCTAATGTCTATTAGTGCTTCATTAATCAGTGCCCACAGTCTGGCGGCAGGCTTTCAACTCAACAGCCAATCTGCGACAGGGATTGGTCGTGCATTTTCCGGTGATGCGGTGATCGCCGATAACGCCTCCGTATTATCGCGTAACCCTGCTTCAATGGCCATGTTTGATAGCCCAGCCTTGTCACTGGGCCTCACCTATGCCGATATTGATGTCACGATTAAAGACGTGAACTATGGTCCCATCAACTATGGCAGTGAGCGCGACGCTGCAGAAGATAAAGTCATTCCCAATGCCTATTACATCCATCCGATCAATGAACGTTTAGCGATTGGGGTAGCCGCCTTTAGTAATTTTGGTACCGGCACCGATATTAGTGCACTCAACAACAGTGGCGCAGCAGTGACTCCGGTTGATTTATTCGGTAAAACCGAAATTGTCACCATGAACTTTAATACCAGCCTATCTTATCGAGTGAATCAACAACTAAGTGTGGGTGCAGGCCTTGACTTGATTTACGGTGAAGGCACCCTCAACCGAACGGGTGAAGTGATTGGTGGCAGCACAGTGCAAAGCACTTTAGTTGATGTCGAAGCCGATGGATGGGCGATTGGCGGTATTGTCGGCGCAACTTATGAGTTCAATGATAAAAACCGCTTAGGCATGAGCTATCGGATCAGCCCCGAGTTTGTCGCTGAAGGAAAAGTTAATTATGGCGGTCAAAGTTACGATGAAATCCATATTCCACTGCCCAATATCTTGCAAATTGCCGGCTACCATGAATTAAACCCACAGTGGGCGGTTCACTATACCGCGCAACATACCAGCTGGAGTGATTTTGATCACATTACCGTTACTGGCTCTCAAGCCGAGCAAACCGTAAAAAGCTACCAATGGAAAAACTCATGGCTATTTAGCCTGGGAGCCACCTATCAGATCAACAGCAAATGGACCGCCCGCGCGGGTTACATGTATGATCAAGGCGTGGTCGATGAGTTAAGTTCCTTATCCATCCCTGATTCCGACCGTAACTGGTATACCGCTGGCGCTACCTACCACCTCAGCCGTCATAGTAGCATCGACTTCGGTTTAGCCTTGGTTCGAGGGGAAGATGTTGAAGTCAAAGAAAACAGTAGTATTCCAGGGCTTGGTCAAGTCGTTGGCCACACCCGCTCCAACGCAGCTTATTACTCGATGCAATACAACTACTCTTTCTAAGTTAAACCAAGCGATGATGAGCGAATTCATCATCGCTGCACCAGCTCTGCCCTTCCTTTTCGATCGGTGAACTTTATCGTTCAGCAATACGTATTAATGCCATAACTCACCAAACACTAGCGATTGTATATGCATGCTCTGGTCATCGGCGGCTCAGGCGGTATTGGTTTGGCATTAGTCAAACAGCTGTGCCAAGACCTTCGTTTTACTCGCATTAGCGCCACTTGGCATTCACACCCTGCCAACTACCAACATCCAAAACTCCATTGGACACAACTAGATATCCGCAAAGAAAATGATATCTCAAAGCTGTTTGCCGACATGACACAACTCGATTGGCTAATTAATAGCGCGGGTCTACTACACAATTCAGCACTTAGACCAGAAAAAAGTCTCGCTGAATGTCACAGTGAAGCCTTTATGCTCAACATGCATATCAACGCACTGCCCTGCATCTTGTTGGCAAAACATAGCGCTAAGTTACTCAAACAAAGCAAAACAGCGATATTCGCGAGTATTTCAGCTAAATTAGCTTCCATTGAAGATAATCGTATCGGCGGCTGGTATAGCTACCGTTGTGCCAAGGCGGCACAAAATATGGCGCTGAAAAGCATTAGTATCGAATGGCGGCGCAGCCATCCAAATTGCTGTGTTGCAGCACTGCATCCCGGCACCACCGATACCCCGCTATCCCAGCCTTATCAAAACAATGTACCCGCAGCACAATTGTTTACGCCCGGGCAAAGCGCCAACTATCTATTGGCAATACTACACCAACTCAAAGCCTGTGATAGTGGTCAATTCTGGTCTTGGGATGGGCAAAAACTGCCATGGTAAACTGCGTGTTCAGCATTTGTTGACACTAAGTTTAAGCCTAAACAAAAAATCCCTGATACTGCTTAGGAGTTAAGGCCAGCCGTTTCTTAAAGTTACGTTGAAAATGACTTTGATCGGCGAAACCGAGCTGTAAGGCGGTATCGGCTATACTGTTACCGGTGCGTAATAAGGCTTTGGCTTGATTGATCCGTTGATTCAATTGAAAAGCATGTGGTGATAAGCCATAAACTCGCTTAAAGCTTCTAACCAAATGGTAGCGGCTTAAACCTGCGACATCAGCTAATTCACTTAAACTAACAGTCTCCGCCAACTGATCTTGAATACACTGTTGCACCCTTGCCAGCTGAGGTAGCGCTAAGCGCTCAACATCAGAACGTAAACCCTGTTTAGCGCTAAATTGCTGCTCAAAAAAACCGATCAGCAACTCTTCTTGTAATAAAAGCGCCTGCTCCTGGGCAATACGATTAAACAACTGCGAAATAGCTCGATAACTGGCCCCGCAACTCAAATAATCCTGGCCAAAGGCATGGTAGTCAGTTGCCGGTTTGGCCAACATTTCAGCTTGTAGTTGACCCACCCACCGACTATCTACAAACAACATCCGGAAGGACCAAGCACCTTGTTTTGGGTTGCAAGAATGAACATCGCCAGGATTAATCGTGACGACCTGCCCTTGCTGAATACGATGCAGCTGACGCAAGTTCTGGTAGTTTGCCTCTCCAGCGTCAATCACACCAAAAGAAAACTCATCATGAGAGTGACGGTGGTAGCAAGCCCGCGATTGGTAAGCCTGACGCAATTCCACGCTAGGTAAACCAATACTGCGTTTCAACATCACTTTCTCGCTTGACGCCATTCCCCCTCCATCTGCAAGTCGATTAGACCAGTAAGCAGAATTACCAAAACCAAGAACACACCGATAACACCAATAAGCTTGCCATCAACAAATTAAAGCCGCGCATCCGCCGCGGAGTCGCTAAAAAGGAGGAAATTAAGGTGCCAAGCGCAGCCCAAGCACCCACCCCAAGTAAACACACGATAAAAGAAACCAGACAAAAAACCAACAAGTAATAAAATGCTGGCTGCTGGCTCGATACAAACAAACTTACACCAGACATCGCCACCAGCCAGGCTTTAGGATTGAGGCCTTGAACCAAAACCCCCTCCAGCAATTTTGGAGGCATTGCTAAGCTGAGTTGCGCTGTTTGACTCACTGGCGCAGCGCCAATGCGCAAGGCCATGTACAATAAATATGCCGCCGCAAGATATTGCAATATGGGGTTCAACAATGGCATCACCAAGCTGAGGCTATTCAAACCAAGCCCTGCCAGCAGCACCACACCACTGTAACTTAAACTGGCACCAAGCACATGCGGTAGTGCGCGACGAAAACCAAAATTTACCCCGGCACCCGTCGCGATAATATTAACCGGTCCCGGCGTTATCGCCCCAATCAAGGCAAACAAAAACATCGATACAAACACACTCATCTCGTTCCTCCCCATTCAATGCGTCACGCTAACATAGAGGATCGCCTCAACGTTTTATTGAACAAAATTGCGCTAAGTTATCGACCGATGAGAAAGCTATCGAGAAAAACACTGCGTTAGTTATCACTTCTGCGCCACTTCGCTTGCGCGCTGCGAACAGTCTTTTTATGGTGAGAACAACACAATAATAAAGGAACACCCTATGAAATTTGCGACGACCAATATCGCCGAACTTAATTTGTTATTACAGTTTGATAGCAGCAGCCTGCAAACTGGCATTAAAGTTCACCAAGACGCCCCTTCAGAGTTAGTTGCAGCCGCCCAAAGCCTATTTGACAAGGGGCTAACCACGCTCCCCGATGGCGGGTATCTTACCGATTTAGGCGTTGAAGTATTGGAGCATGGGCAAAGACTACTGGCGGTTCTGAACACCAAACCAGAACACGAACCCGCTTAAACAAATCTCAAATATTTGACAGCCAAGCAGCAAAAAGCTTGGCTCTATTTTCAATTAAAAATCCATCATCACCCAATCCATTTCTGCCGCTCAGCTTCAATTTAAATCATCAAAAACTGACTCCTCATCTATACATTTACACAAGTGAAGATGAAGACTCGTTTAGTCATTGATGTTACATATCAGACAACAGGCACGACATAAATTGCTTACTGTCATCCATTTCCCCTTCCACTAAATGACGGATTTGAAGCGCACCAAGGGTATCAAAAACCGCCCCTCTCGCTAATACTTGCTTTATCATTAACAGCATTTGCAATTGCGATGAAATCAAAATGGAATTAATTTCATGGTCAACAAGCAATTTCAGTGCATGACACTCAGAAATAAACGAACTAGAAACAAATGCCTTCAAAAGTTAAATGCTCGCGAGGGAGCAGAAGTCGATTTGTATGTTTTACATGGCCAGAATTTATTTCTGTTTGGCTCGCACAACAAAGATCCCGAGGGTTGAAAAAAAAGATAAGCCAGAAATTGAGAAGCTTAGGCCGACATGATTTAGCCCAAGAATGACTCATTTCATCTTTCGGTCTTGTGAATCAATATGGCGGGCTAGTACTCGACGTAAAAAACATCGTGATTTTAGCCTCAGATATGCATAAAAGTGGCAATTTATTTACTTAAAACGAGGAAGAAAACCCTTAACCATTGAAAACCCTTCAGGAAAAGCATATGCAATGTCGATCGTAGTTGGTTTTCTATTCATTTTTCCCTGACTCCTGCTAGAAAAGTCTCGTTTAGAAGCGATTGCTATGGCTAATGGCTAATGGCTAATGGCTACCAAGCCTGCCCCGCTTTTAGCTTATTAATGAGCTCAGTAAGTATTGACGCATGGGTGAAAGATTTAAGCTTATGCTCCGATCCAGAAGTCGACAAAATCGCGATGTATGGTTACGCCACTGAACCCGCGAAGATCGCCAAGCTGATTGCAACACGCAATTCAAGTAGCAAAACTCATGCTCTAAAATCTAATCATTCAGGTTGATGTTATATCACCCACTACACCAAGAACTTTCGCCAGATAACAGCAAGCACGGCTTGCTTCGCTACCAGATAATTGAGGCATGACAGTCGGCAGAAGCCGCATCAGCCTAATACCGCTGTTCATTGACAGAATTTACGCTATGCGTTTTGCTGCTTTCTCGCGCAGTCTTCTGCGCTCTTGCTCACTCACAAAAGCCATTTTTAAGCCATTACTTTGTAACAGTGCCATTTGCTCATCAGCAAAACCTAAGATCTCTCGGGCAATCCGATACTCATCAGACAATTCAATAGCCGAGACTCCGGGATCGTCAGTATTCAGGCTAGCTCGAATACCCGCCGCTAAAAAAGCTTTTAGAGGGTGCTGGCTTAAGTCAGCCACGGTATTGGTTTGAAAATTTGATGACAAACAGGCCTCGACGCCTATTTTATGCTTCGCCACATATTCCATTAACTTCGGATCTTCGATGATCTTCACTCCATGACCAATACGCGTCGCGCCTAACTCGCGAATCGCCTGCCAAACACTCTCTGGCCCAGCAGCTTCACCAGCGTGCACAGTGATCGCAAAACCAGCATCACGAGCGTGAGAGAAGTGTTCTACAAATAACCCGCCAGGTTTGCCCAACTCATCACCCGCTAAATCAACAGCAACAATGTGCTCACGAAAGGCCATACAGGCAGCCAACTCTTCACGACAAAACTGCTGACCAAAAGTGCGGCTCATAATGCCAATTAACTTCACCTGCACATCATATTTTTGCATGCCACGGCGAACGCCTTCAATCACTGCTTCTACCACACCTTCGGGCTTCAACTGGTGACTCATCGCCATATAACCCGGACTAAAACGCAGTTCGGCGTAATCAATCTTCGCCTTCATCAAATCTTCTACGTTCTGTTCGGCCACCAGCGCGCAAGCTTCATAATCACCAAGTACCTTAACGCCCCAATCCAACTTAGACAAAAAGGCGATTAAGTTCGGTTCTTGTTTGGTAATTTGCACATGTGGAACCAATCCAGCTAATTGGTTAGCTGGTAAGGCTACATTAAACTTTCGACCCAGCTCTAAAATAGTTTCGGCGCGAATATTTCCGTCGAGATGGCGGTGTAAATCAGTCACTGGATATTGGATTAACATCGTAAAGCCTGCTGTTATTTTAATGATTGAACTCAGTGTAGTCAGCGGCTCAGGCGAGTCCAACTTAGATTGGCTGAAATAACATCGCCTAACTGGAATAGTTTCAAACCGCTCACTATTTTAACTTAATATGTTGATTTAAAGTAAGCAATTACTGAGCTTAACAAGCCAATTACCAATAGCGCCCTTAACTCAGGCGGTACACAAACAAATCATCACGATGACGATAAGGCTTAAATCCCATCTTGACTAAGTATTGCCGATGTTTAGAAATTGTCGTGTAACTGACTATTTTAGTCACTCCTAAACGCTGAAAAAATTCGGAACGATGATAAAGGTAATCACCAGTTTTAAAATCTCGATAAGCCGGAAACACATAATCTAACTTAATATCGAACTCTTGTTGTTGCCGCAAACCCACTAACATACCGGCAGGTTCAGAATTTCGCATCAACAAATAACATTCTTGCCCCGCAACCGAGGCTTCACTAAACTGCGGAAAATACCGCTCAATATCATCCTGATGCTGTTTGATCCAAAATGCCAACAATGGACTGTTCGCCCCGACATCAACCATATGAAACTGGTCAACACGACGAAAAATACCGTACAAGTAATAAATATTGGCGAACACAATAAACAAGTTGAGGAGCGCTACGGGCATTGCGCCAATCACAAAACCATAGCTGGAAAACAGCGCTGCACCGAACATATTTAAACAACGTAACTTCACCAACGAGCTCATGGTTAACGATATTGCCACGACCACCGAAGCCAAATAACCAAACCATTCAACCCAATCCATTAATCCTCCCTTAACTGCACTCTAATCGCTGGACACTTTACGAGCCAGACAGACAATAATCTGGTTAGTTCAAACAAAAAATCAAAAGAATTACACTTTTAAAAAGATCTTTCCCAGCTATGTTGATCACAAGCCGTCAATAAAGCGTTTCACCGTTATTCAAGGTAGCGACGCTGCTGATAAGCTCGCACCGTTTGGCGTAAGGCAGCAAGATGTTTCGGCGATTCTAGCTCGACACGCGCCACAAACTGATCAAGGGTCTCCCCTGAGCGACGATGAATATCATGTCGTTCGAGTAAGTATAACTGCCAACGTAGCGCCCTTAGCTCCGCCGGTGGTAAACGCCAACGCCAGGGTTTGGCAAGTGCCACTGCACTAAGCAAGATCCCAAGCAACAATAAAGAAGTCGTTAACATCCACAAAGAACTTCCCGGCAAACGCTTTAATAAGCGGGAAAATAGAGACAACTGGCGAGTTTGATCGAAATTGAGCACCCAAGTTGCCCACCAAAAATCGGCTTGTGCCATTAGCAACCTTAATTGGTTTAAACCTTGGCTATACCATAAACGTTGTCCCCAACTATGAATATTTTGCCACTGAGCTGCTGTCGACGGGCTCTGCTGCAAGTTAAATTCAAGCCGATCCGGAGCAATCCAAGCGGTAGGATCAAGCCGCAGCCAACGCTGGCCATTCCAGTACTCTGCCCAAGCATGCGCATCATAATGACGCACCGATATTCGCAGTCCCGGTTGCTGCCACTCCCCGCCTAAGTAGCCAGTAACCATTCGCGCAGGGATCCCCATCAAACGTGCCAATACCACAGCACTCTGCGCATAATGCACACAAAATCCACGCTGCTGCCTAAGCAAAAATTCTTCGACTCCTAACCAAGCGGGATACGCGGGCGGGTTTAAGGTATAAACAAAAGCTTGTGCTAAAAACCACTGTTGCATCGCTGCAATCGCTTGTTCGGTGCGCACAACTGAGCTTTGAGCGGTAGCTTGCGCGCTAAATTGCGAGGCTAAACGGCTGACAGCATCAGGGATCCCTTGCGGTAAAGTACTTAGGCGACGCTGTTCAGCCTGCGGAAGTGGCTGTAACTCGGCATCGGAAAGTTGCCCAAAACGCAGCAACTGTCGAGCAAAGCTATCACCACTTCGCAACCAGCTACCATCAGCTTGAAACTGCGCGCCACTGCCGTTTAGCACGCTTGGATGAAGAGTTGCCAACCAGTTATTGGACGCTGGTTCCAACAATAATTGGTAGCTTGGGAGCGTAGTGAGCGGCGCGTCGGGCGGCTCAACAATTTGTTTAGCTAAAGCACTGCGGGTCCATTGTTCACCATCGAATTGATCTAATACCATAGCCCGCCAATACAACGATGTGCTGATTTGTGCTTGGCTAAACTCGGCTCGAAATGCCAGTTTGTCGGAGCGAATTAACTGACTAATATCCCCCGGTCGAACCACCTCGGACAAACCGGTTTGAGCAGTGTCGGGACGAGGCATTTTCCATAAGGGTGCAAGCCGCGGTGTCAATACAAATAGCGCCACCGCTAAGGGACTCATTGCCAACAACCATAGCCCCAGCATTTTTCCCTGTTTAAACGATAAACGAACATCCAGACTGAGCAAAAGCAACAAATGGATGAAGCAAACCAACAGCGCCAACACTGCCGCGAGAGGCTGACTGGAAAACACTAACGAAAATGATGCTAAAAAAAACCCAGTAAGAACAAAAACTTCTAAGTCTCTGCGTTGATGTAACTCAATATATTTCAAACTATAACCGAGCATCACCACATTCACTAACTTGTCGAACAAATCCATCGAGTAACTTAACCATAAGGTCAGCAATACCATCAATAACAGGATCAACTTCACCCACCTGGGTTTGGGGAGGCTAGCTAAACCTTGTACCACTCGTAAGCGCCACCAACCACAAGCGCCTCCCACCAATACGAGCAACCAAGGCAGATGTGGCATTAATATCAAGGCGCTGGCCAAGTAACAGACCAGAGATAAATGAATACTGCGAGCACCTAAAGTGTTCATCAAGGCACCTCAGCCCCCGCTAGCATCCGCAGAGCAGCTTGTAAGTGTTCGTTACCACTAGCGCTGGCAAGCCGCCGCTGCGCCAACTGTAAACTAAAAGCTTGTTGCTGCTGATTTAGTTGACGAACCCAGAAGACCAGGACCGATAAGGACTGCTCATAGGGTAAATGAACTAAAGCGCGATCGGTCAGCTGCAACTCGAGTGCCGGATTATCACTAAATTCCTTACTTTGTAGCCCTCTACCTGCGGCAAATTGCTTCCAGGCTAACAAGCTTTTACGCTCACCACTGCGATAAGCCTTTAAGCCAGAAAACTCGTTCGGTTGTGGACCTGTGCTCAGTTGTTCAACATCATGCTCTCCGGCCAACTCAGCCACAGGACAAGGAAACCCCGCAAGAGGTACCGGATAAGCTGTGATCGTGGCGTTAAAATCAACCCGTGTCCAACATCGAAATAGACCTAAAGGATAAACACTCGAAATATCAATTCGAGGCAAGGGCCAATGACCACGTTGACTCACGGTAATATCAATCGCCAAGCACCCTGCGCTATACTCACTCGCCTGAGGCCCCTGCCAAGCGCTTAATTGCCCGACGACTGCGAGGGCTCTTTTATCGGCGGTTTTGTCCAAGGCTAACAACAAACGTAACGGCTGGTCACATTGACCTTCAGCGGTATAACGTAACTGCAGCAGGCTCCCTGACAAATTCTGATGGCAGAGAATTAAACACAGTAACCACAACGCCAACAGCCACAAACTCAGAGCCAAAATAAGGTTATTTTGGTAGTTGGTCCCAATCGTGAGTAAGGTCATTAGGGTCAATAAAAAAGACCAACCAAAGGCGGTTGGCAAGATAAATAAGTTCTTTCGATTGAGCGTCAACGAAGACGCCGCAGGGATCCGCCGAGCCAACCACGCCTCCACTCGCTGCTTTCGCCAATGCTTTAATCGCTCAGTCAGCCGCAATGCTATTCTCCCGAAGGTAAATCGCGATAGGGATCAACTTCTGCCAAAATATGTTTAGCATAGGCTTCACCACTGTCACCGCGTCCCAAACGATGTGCGCTAACCGCTGTAAAAACCGCCTGTAAATCATCTGGCGAAACATGTTTCTTATGGTGAACAAAAGCCCAAGCTTTGGCGCAAGCTAACAGGGTTAAACTGCAGCGAGGAGACAAAGGATGAGCGCCTTCCAATTGCCGACTAAAGTGAATTAAGCGTAATAAATAATCGAGCAAGGCATCACTACAATGCAGCCGTTGAACCTCATGTTGCAGGGCTAATAATTGCTCAATGGTCAGCGACGATGGGGCTGGTGTGGCATTTTGCTCCCGTTTCAGCATCGCCATTTCAGACCCAAGGTCGGGATAGCCAATACTGAGGCGCATTGCAAAGCGATCCAACTGCGATTCAGGTAGATCAAAAGTGCCGAGCTGTTCGCGTGGATTTTGAGTGGCGATCACAAAAAATGGTGAAGCCAGTGGATAGCTGTTGCCATCGGTACTCACCTGTTGCTCTTCCATTGCTTCTAACAAAGCGCTTTGGGTTCTTGGACTGGCACGATTGAGTTCATCGGCCAGCACTAAATGATGGAAAATAGGACCCGGATGAAAACTGAATTGTTGAGTCGATGGCTCAAATACCGATACTCCAATGATATCGGCCGGCAACAAATCGCTGGTAAATTGGATCCGTTGAAAACTCAAACCAAAACTGCTGGCCAACCACTTTGCGAGGCTGGTTTTACCGGCTCCGGGCAAATCTTCAATTAACAAGTGCCCCTTAGCCAGTAGACAACTTAAAGCCAAACGCACCACTTGCGGCTTACCTAAAAGCTGTTGCTCTAGTTGACAACTAATTGCCTGTAACTCGGGATGTAAGGATTCCACATGCGTCTACTGCAAATAAGCCATAGTATTAGCATACAAAGCTTTCAGGATTTTAGGCAATGTTCGTCACTAGAGTTCCGACAAGATCGCTTTAAGCAAGATGGTAAATTATATGTTAAAGGATAGAAGGATAGCCATTAAAGTTAAGCACTCCGTATATAGAATGCTTAACTACACGGGACTTAAGCCATCGCAGGCGAGCGTTTAAGGTATTTGACAATGCCTACTAGCGAAGCACTAATCCAGAACAGTTCAATAATAAAACTGGCTAAATTAAAGTTGATGCATAGGCTAATCAGCAACAATACTGCACCACTGAGATTCATTAAGTTGTAACTGAGCTGTTTTGGGTTTAAGCGTTCTAACTGGAGTAGGAAGAAAGCTCCTACGACTAAAGCGGTCCCCGAAAGGCCGACGATATTAGCAAATAAATGTTGCATAAGATTCTCATTAACAAGCGAACTGGTTCGTCCAAATTGCTGGCCCGCTCCTTGGGGTGGACGCTCTCAACTGCAATGCAGTATTCCCTGAGACAGCTTGTTAGTGGCATATTAAAATGCGAGCGTAATTTACCAGAAATGACAGCTCGATGCAGGTTTATTTTGACAGTTTTTTAGAAAGCGGGCGAATGGTGTCGCTGGAACTATAAAGTGACATAAGGACCTGCGTTACATCTAATGCAAATCCAAAATTTGAACCATAGTTTGACATAAAATAGAACCATAATATGGCATAGTGCATTTCGTATGTTTGCCGCCCCCAAACACACTTTTGGACATTTCCGAGTTAAAGCCTTAACTCTAAAGCGTCTGTTTCGGATAAAAATTTCTATGGGTTAACGCCCCGCTCACCCGCACATACTGCGGAGAGCGTTTTTGTGTAAAGTGGCGCGTAGAGACACACAAAAACGAGCGTAGCAGTATGTGTCGGTGTGCAGCGGTTTGTGTACGCCCAGCATGGGCATGAACTAATGAGGTGAAAGTCCTCTGTAGGAAGGTCACCGTTTAATAATATTTTGATTATTAAACGCTAACTACTAGCGAATGGCAAGGGCATTGCCGCGAGGGAATGTCTGAAGGAAGCCGGACGCAAATCTGCGAGCTGATGAACAAGAACATCATATGAGGCGTAGGCTGGAGGCGAGTTGGCACAAGACAACGAAGCCATGTGATCTAACGGCCACCGTAAATGATGCAGCAGTGCAGAGACAGTACATGTTCTTATCTGGGGAGATCTGCTTAACAGGCGATCGTTAAACTCACTAGCTTGGCCGCTAACTCAAACAGGCCTGGCACTTAAGTCTCATCAACTTAAGTGAGCAAATACGATGAACAACGATAGCGCTATTTGGGGTAACTCAAACGGTGATTAAGCAGAAGTCAGCAGACGGCATAGTAGCCCAACGCCCATCGTAATGGTTGGGACATGGTGAAGGCCTGAACCTGAAAATCAATGAGGAGCCTGTGCAGCTCATTGTCTCCGTATCCGACCGGACTGAGGAGTCATGGCGCAAAAAACAGAAGCCATCATTGGAATGCAAAGGAGCTAATCGGCCGTTGTATTTTAACCGTTTTCAGGAAACGCCCTGTGCGGAGCCGCATGCAGGGTGTTGTGGGGGCTGGAGGTTAGACACCTCCGGCTACCCGATTAGACGATGATCTCAGTAAGTATCTCTGTTTTTACTGAGTTTGCTAGAAAACATTGCTCATGAGATTGATGATGCATTTTCTCAAGTTGCTCCATTGTGGGTTGTTTTTCACCAGAAAACTTAACATTTGGTCTAAGAGTAATTTGAGTCATTTCAATATTACCACCCTCAACTTTCTCCATAACACCCACTGCATTGTCTAGGTATGAATCGACAACAAAACGTCTTTTGGCTGCGATTCCTAAAAAGAACAACATATGACAACTTGAAAGCGATGCAATGAAAGCCTCTTCAGGATCCACGTTAGCTTCAACGGAGTATGGTAATGGGACTATATGCGGAGAAGATGATGCTTGAACGGTTACACCACCATCAAAACTCCACTCGTGACCTCGGCTGTATTTATTATCAATATACTTTTCATCATTGGCTCTCGTCCAATTAACTTTTGCGTAATACTCTGACATCGGAACTCCATTTGCGTAATCGTCTAACGCTCGGTTAATTTGAGCCGCGCTTTTTGCGGCGTCAAATTGAACCGCTTGTGTACGCCCAGCATGGGCATGAACTAATGAGGTGAAAGTCCTCTGTAGGAAGGTCACCGTTTAATAACATTCTGATTATTAAACGCTAACTACTAGCGAATGGCAAGGGCATTGCCGCGAGGGAATGTCTGAAGGAAGCCGGACGCAAATCTGCGAGCTGATGAACAAGAACATCATATGAGGCGTAGGCTGGAGGCGAGTTGGCACAAGACAACGAAGCCATGTGATCTAACGGCCACCGTAAATGATGCAGCAGTGCAGAGACAGTGCATGTTCTTATCTGGGGAGGTCTGCTTAACAGGCGATCGTTAAACTCACTAGCTTGGCCGCTAGTTCAACAGGCCTGGCACTTAAGTCTCATCAACTTAAGTGAGCAAATACGATGAACAACGATAGCGCTATTTGGGGTAACTCAAACGGTGATTAAGCAGAAGTCAGCAGACGGCATAGTAGCCCAACGCCCATCGTAATGGTTGGGACATGGTGAAGGCCTGAACCTGAAAATCAATGAGGAGCCTGTGCAGCTCATTGTCTCCGTATCCGACCGGACTGAGGAGTCATGGCGCAAAAAAACAGAAGCCATCATTGGAATGCAAAGGAGCTAATCGGCCGTTGTATTTTAACCGTTTTCAGGAAACGCCCTGTGCGGAGCCGCATGCAGGGTGTTGTGGGGGCTGGAGGTTAGACACCTCCGGCTACCCGATTATGTTTTTGTAACTTCTTAGCCACGACAAAATAGCTAGATGCATCTTTATATATCTCCTCAGATTCAACTGTTTGAAACCCGCCTGCTTCTAATATACTTTCCACATCTGAGCTTGTGATCCTTCTTATAGGAATGGGAATTAATCCAAGTTTACACAAGATCCGCACTAACTGGATTTGAAGATTAACTAAAAATGACATCTTTTGACGTAAGCAAGGTGTTACAGAAATGAATAAACCTTCTGGCTTTAGTAATTCACTTATTCGAAGGACTACATCCTCTGGACTAGAGACTGTATGCAACATGTTAAAAGCCAGAATGACATCATATGACTCTTTAGAATATTTGCTGTCAAAAATATCCGATTGCTCGAACCTTACGTTCTCTATTTTTTCAGCTGCTGATTTCTCCCTCGCTATTTCAATCATCTTCGATGATATATCAATAGCGTGAACCTCTTTAACCTGACTGGAAAACTGGCAAGCTGAGGTTCCTGTCCCGCAGCCATAATCGAGAACGGTATCGCTATCTTTTAGGAATTTTCTAGTATTTTCTCTAGATTTACTATGAATGTACTCAAATCGCTCTTCGGTCTTGTCGTACTTTGTAGATGCTCCGTCCCAAAACTCTTCCGGTTTACTCATTCTCTATACCTTTGTGGGGGAAACATAACGCTTGGCTCTGGGGCTGCATGGAGAGCAGCATAATGCGCTCCCTAGCAGCCACTTGTTATGTTGTGATTTCTACTTTCCACAATTGGCAATAACCGAGAGTCAAGAATGGCAGCAGTTCTATGGCCTATTCCAGCTGAGTATTCAGCATTGGAGGCGAAAGCAAAAAAGTTTTCAACGGAGCTTTGCTTTACAAGCATGACCACATCCCATTGCTCATCATCAGGCCCAATAAAAAATTTTCCTCCATCTCCGAGAAATAGGAGTTCACCGCCATTCTCCCTCAAATGAGGCATCGTGTGTTCTATATATTTCTGGAAGGCCTCTCTGCCAGATATTTTTGTTTCAGGAGAAAGTTTTGGATTACTTGAATAATCAGCGAACTCCCTAAAGCGCAGCATATTGAGCATTACTACTTCCCCAGAAATGTTACGCTGGAACAAAGCAGCCCCAGTCTCTTGGGTCGGTTCGATGTAAGATTTGCTTGTCATCTTTAAATTACCTTCGTATACAGTTCTGCTAATTTTTCTAGTTGGTTTTGGCTCAAATTGGATGTGAGGTCGCTTGCGATATGAGAAAAACTATCACGGGCCTCTTCAAATAACCGTTGCCCGGTGGCTGAAAGTTTAACGAGACTCTGTCTTGAGTCTCGAGGATTTTTAGTCGTTTCAATAACTTTATTTTTTTCCATAGGCATGAGCAGGCGAGTGACACCAGAAGCGCTCATGCCTAAATGATCAGCCAACGCAACTCTTGAAACTCCTTGGTGAAAATCATAGCTCAAACAGTGCATAACGATATACTCAGTTAGACTGATACCATGGACACTTAGACAATTCCCTACTCTTTTCGATAGCCTCGAAGCGAGAAGAGCGTTTTTGATAATAAATAATGAACTGACATTTTCGTTTAACATGGAAATACCTTCACTTATGCTTGATTATGCAAGTATAAGTGAAGGTATTTGAAAGTCAAGAACAGCTTTGAGTGGAAACATAACGCCCGCAGCAGCGGTATTTTTGTAGTGAGGCACGAACGGAAAAAATATCCGACTGCCTGCGTTTGTGTACGCCCAGCATGGGCATGAACTAATGAGGTGAAAGTCCTCTGTAGGAAGGTCACCGTTTAATAACATTCTGATTATTAAACGCTAACTACTAGCGAATGGCAAGGGCATTGCCGCGAGGGAATGTCTGAAGGAAGCCGGACGCAAATCTGCGAGCTGATGAACAAGAACATCATATGAGGCGTAGGCTGGAGGCGAGTTGGCACAAGACAACGAAGCCATGTGATCTAACGGCCACCGTAAATGATGCAGCAGTGCAGAGACAGTGCATGTTCTTATCTGGGGAGGTCTGCTTAACAGGCGATCGTTAAACTCACTAGCTTGGCCGCTAGTTCAACAGGCCTGGCACTTAATTCTCATCAACTTAAGTGAGCAAATACGATGAACAACGATAGCGCTATTTGGGGTAACTCAAACGGTGATTAAGCAGAAGTCAGCAGACGGCATAGTAGCCCAACGCCCATCGTAATGGTTGGGACACGGTGAAGGCCTGAACACTTAGAATAAAGGAGGAGCCTTGTTAAACTTGAACACCCATTCGCCGTCCGGCGTAGATGCGATTCAGCGTAATAACTCGCAGCCAACCTTTAGCCAACATCTATTCGAACATATGCTAACGCGGCAGAATATTCAGCTCGCGTGGCAAGGTGTTCGAGCCAATAAAGGGGCTGCTGGAGTGGATAACATGTCCATTGATGCATTTCCTTCTTGGGCAAAACTACACTGGAAGCAGGTTGCTGCTGCGCTGCGTAATGGCCAGTATCAGCCTAAACCGGTACGCCGTGTGGAGATAGATAAACCCGATGGCGGGAAGCGCCTACTGGGGATCCCAACCGTGCTCGACCGTGTCATCCAGCAAGCCATTGCCCAAGTGCTAACGCCTACCTTTGACCCTAGCTTCTCAGCGAACAGCTTTGGATTTAGGCCAAACAAGAATGGGCAGCAAGCGGTGAAACAAGTGCAAAGCATCATCAAGCAAGGCCGACGCTTTGCCGTTGATGTCGATTTATCTAAATTCTTTGACCGAGTTAACCATGATCTATTAATGAGTCAACTGGGACAAAGCGTGCAAGATAAACGGCTACTGACACTGATTGGAAAATACCTGAGAGCGGGTTTTATCCATAACCAGTGCTATCAGGAAAGTCGAGAAGGTGTACCGCAAGGGGGACCATTATCGCCCTTGCTGGCCAATATCATGCTCGATCCATTGGACAAAGAGCTGGAAAAGCGAGGGCATAAGTTTGCTCGTTACGCCGATGATTTTACCATTTTGCTGAGAAGTCAGCGTGCGGGTGAACGAGTGCTTACGAGCATTAGTAGCTTCTTGCAACGGCGCTTAAAACTTGTGGTTAATACAGCCAAAAGTCAGGTGGTTAAAACGGCGAAGAGTAAGTTCTTAGGGTTTACCTTTAAAGCGGGACGGCTGCAAATTCATGCCAAAACGTTACACCGTTTTAAACAACAAATTAGGCGTCTAACAAACCGTAACTGGGGCGTGTCGATGGGCTATCAGCTATTTAAAGTAAGCCAATACTTGCGAGGATGGATAAACTACTTTGGGATCGCGAATTGCTATCAACTGTGCGTAGATCTAGATCACTGGATAAGGCGCAGAGTGCGAATGGCCTACTGGCGACAGTGGCGAAAACCGAGAACCAAAGTAAGAAATCTGATGCGTAGAGGAGTACATGTTCAAGCCGCGGTAGCCTGTGGCATAACCAGTAAAGGCCCATGGAGAAGCTCGAAAACACCGGGGATCCAACAAGCATTATCGAATGCTTATTTAGCATCCCAAGGTCTATTTGCGCTTCGAGATGGATGGATTAAGCTTCACCATTCTAAGTGAAACGCCCTGTGCGGAGCCGCATGCAGGGTGTTGTGGGGGCTGGAGGCTAGATACCTTCGGCTACCCGATTATGTGATAATTTCATGCGACTAGCTCACCGTTAACAATAAACACGCCTTCTTTACTATTCTCTGGGCATACTAAGTAGCGCGACGAACCAGTTACAACCTTTATCTCCTCAAGAATACTTAAGAGAGCGAATAATTTCTCCTCGCTGTCAATTTCAGAAGGTGAAACATCACACTCCAACTCTGATTTTTCATAGAACCGTAAAAACAACGTTATGTCGCCAACCAACATTGAAACAAAGCAATAAAATCCGCTAACATCGATATAGGCGTTGATATCTTTAGGGAATTTTTCTGAGTTCTCATCAGATTCTGGAATATAGCAATTAATTGATGTCACATTTGAATTAGCTGAAAGCCACCCGAACAGCTTTTCCCAGCCGCTAGTGGTCATATGCTCATAATAAACATCTACAAGCATTCCATTGTCTTCGAAGTACTCTTTCGCTAATTTCCAGTTCATCAATTTCGATTCACATAACGCTAAGTAGGCCGCACGTGCGGTCTATCCCATTCAATGAGCGCGCGTCCTATCACAAAAAACATGATCTTCATCACGTTCGCCCATCAATTTATGATTTGATATTAACCCATTGTCTACCTTAGTTTTTTACTCGGAATCAATCAATCGTCGATCCATTTCTATCATTGATTACTTTGACAAATGACGCAAACGAAACTAAAAACACTGTATGCATATACAGATAAAAAGTGCACAACATGTCAAACACACCATTGCGGCTCCAGCAGCGATTTAGAAATACGATTTATCAGCACCATTACAGTATTCGCACCGAGCAAACCTATTGGCATTGGATAAAACGTTTTTTGTATTTTAATCACAAGCAGCACCCAGCAAAGCTCGGAGCTGCTGATATTGAACGATTTCTAACTCATCTAGCGGTCGATAGGCAAGTCGCTCCGGCGACTCAAAACATCGCATTTAATGCCTTAATGTTTCTCTATAACAAAGTACTACGTATCGAAATGATTGGAATTCAGGCGAAACGCTCGAAAAAACAAGTCAACATTCCCGTAGTTTTTACTCGAGCTGAAGTGAGCCAAGTGATTGCGAATTTACCCGCGGATTATCAGATCATGGCTTCACTGCTTTACGGTTCGGGACTAAGACTCAGTGAATGCTTGAGATTACGGATTAAAGACTTAGATTTTGATCAAAATACAATCACCGTACGGCAAGGCAAAGGAAATAAAGATCGCGTAACTTTGTTACCCCCTAACTTGATCCCAAAGCTTCGCGATAACATTCTCCTGAGCAAAAGTGTTTTTGCTCACGATATGAGTCTACATTATGCTGGAACGACGATGCCTTACGCGTTAGCCCGTAAGTACCCACATTCTCAACGGTCGTTTTCTTGGCAGTTTTTGTTTCCTTCAACTCGCCTGTGTATCGACGCTAGAACAGGTGAGCTCAAACGCCATCATATTCATCATAGTGTGCTCCAAAAAGCAGTCACCAAAGCCGTGCGTAATGCCGGTATAAATAAGCCTGCAAGTTGCCATACCTTTAGGCACAGTTTTGCCACCCACTTATTAGAACAAGGGACTGATTTAAGAACTATACAAGAATTACTTGGCCATCAGGATGTAACAACGACTGAGATTTACACGCATGTTATCGGTCGTCATACCACGGGCGTCAAAAGCCCTTTAGAGTGCTTGGTTCAAGCTGCAAAATAGATGATTTTTGACAAGACCATCGAACAGGTTTTTGCATTCTAGCTGGTGATTAAACTTGGCTTGTAAAATCTGATTCAAAACCATTAGTTTTGGTATGGAAAGAAACATGGGTGATTGCGTTGTTCGTTAGAAGGCGTAACACGGAATGGGGCAAAAGCACGTTAGTGTTGCGATAACTCGACAAAAACTATTGGTTAGTCATCATTCTTCATTAGATGCATGCTTACCCAGCACGACATACATGACCTTGCCGACCTTCACATTCTTAAAGCTTATCTTGCAGCATATATTGCCCAAGGGCTTACAGCGGGTGAGAGATTATGGTTTCTTACGGGGTAACGCCAAACACGTATTGCGGCGCATTCAGTTAGCACGATTAACTTTGACGCTAGCAAACTTAAAGATGTTTTTATTCGGTGAGGGTTTTCACAAGCTTCTGATGTACATAAAAATACCCATGTGCAACAAACCTTAAACCAACATACCTTACGTCAAGGTATGGGGCAAATTTGTCACACAATGGGTAAATTATGTCACAGTATGATTCAATTATGTCACTCTATGGTTCCAGCGACAAATGGTGGTTCGGCCAAATAAACCCTGAGTCAATCAAAGCCAAATCAATAAAAACGGTAAGATCAACTAGGGCAATATAAAGAATCAGCGAAATAGCTAAAAAACGACTCAGCTGATTCTATTTCACTTAGCGTCGCGCGCGGCGAACCCATAACAGAATAGCCAACATCGCCGACCGCACCCCACCAAAGGCTCCCCCACCGGAAGAGGTAGCATCAACGACTGGTTGGGCACACAGAGTTTCATCTTCTAGCTCGCTGTCACTGCTTGCTATAACTTGGTCAAGCCATGGTGAAAATGGGCCAACAGACGGTGCCTGCTAACTTGTAGGTCCCACCCTCATCGATAAATATCGAACAGCCACAGAGAGCCTTGTCTCTCCCCCTCAATATAGGGAACAGCATTGTTGTCCGCATATAGATTGCCGACCCTGCTTAATGCCAATAAACCAAACAGCGCTCTGAGTCGTATTTCCACTTAAGGACCTAGCTAGACCCCATCTCTGATTAAACAGCTGCCCTTGCCCAACTAACGACAGCAAGCCTAAGTTTTTTCTTCATCTTTTAAAAAACGAATATGACTAAAGCCCAAACGTTGAAACTCTTTTTCACGATATGCTTTCAGGGTTCCTTTATCGCGAGTTGACATGGCAAGCTGTTTTTCCATTGCCAAAAAAGCATGAAGATCGATCCCTTCCGCGGCCGCCACCGCTTCGTGAATGTCATAATATTTATCGAAAGAAAAATTAATCACCTTGGTGGTGTTTTGATAGGTGTATGTAACCTGACGCGCCATTGTAAACCTCTAAAACTAGCTATGCGGCTCGATCATATCGCAAACGACCACAGGATGTTACGTAAATTACAGCGCCCTTAATCGCAATCACCAGTCATAGGTACAATGAGACAAAACCTCCACTCCAATCTAATTAGTAGCCCAAGATATATAGTTCAAAAAACCAACAAGCTACTGTATTCATAAGATTTCTGCTGAAAATTTGGCTAAAGCTATAAAACCTCCCAATAATCGGACGATTTAGCTCAACCATTTACAAAAATGCGCTAGGGTTTATGCAGCTGATAGGCTAACCTTGCGAGCGTTAACAAGTAGCCCATCGTTAGTGAGATCACTAACCCATTGTTGATGCTGAATTTGATCAAGCTGTCGCAATGCTAAACCGAGGGCGAGGATAGAAAATGAATTCAACAGAACAACCTTGGCTAAAAAGCTACCCAGAAGATGTTCCGGCAAGCATTGACACGGAACGCTTCCAAAATATTTTGGAATTATTTGACCATAGTGCCAAAAAATATGCTGAGCAGACCGCTTTTGTCAACATGGGGCACAAACTCAGCTACCAAGAACTCGATCAACAGTCTCTTGCCTTCGCCGCTTACCTGCAATATTTAGGCATGCAGCAGGGGGAGCGGATCGCGCTGATGATGCCTAACTTACTGCAATATCCTATCGCTTTATTTGGCGCTCTGCGGGCGGGTTTAGTGGTGGTCAATGTAAATCCACTTTATACCCCGCGCGAGCTAAAACATCAGCTACGTGATTCTGGCGCCACAGCAATCGTCGCGGTCACTAACTTTGGCAATAGTCTGCAACAGGTGATTAAGTCGACCCAGCTCAAGCATGTGATCCTCACCAGCATTGGCGATCAATTAGCACCGCATCGGCGAACACTGGTTAACTTTGTCGTGAAGTACGTTAAAAAAATGGTGCCTAAATACAATCTGCCTGGCGCAATTTCGATGCGTAGAGCACTCACCCAAGGCAAGAGCTTAGTTTACAAAAAACCTCATCTCACTGGCGATGACATCGCCTACTTACAATATACTGGCGGAACCACTGGCGTGGCTAAAGGCGCAATGCTCACCCATCACAATGTCGTCGCGAACGTGCTGCAAGTCTACTATCACTTTGGGCCTCGCACCCTCTATGATAAAGAGCACGCCGTGACGCCGCTGCCGCTATACCATATTTTTGCCAATACTGTGAGCATGATGTTTATTATGCATATTGGCGGAAATAACTTATTGATTACCAATCCCCGCGACCTCGACAGTTTTGTTCGCGACTTGCGTAATTACCCCTTCACCATGATTTTTGGCCTGAATACCCTATTTAATGCCTTGCTCAATCATGCCGGTTTTCGCCAACTGGATTTTTCGAAGGCTCGCTTTACCATCGGTGGCGGGATGGCTACCCAAAAGCATATCGCCGAACAATGGCAAGAACTCACCCAAATGCCGGTAATTGAAGGTTACGGTTTAACCGAATGTTCACCCGTTGTTGCAGCAGGAACCCACCAGCAGCAATCCTTCATTGCATCTATTGGGGTGCCGATGCCCAGCACGCAAATACGCATTGTCGATGAACAAGGACAAGAACTAGAAATGGGCGGTATTGGCGAATTGCAAATCAAGGGGCCGCAGGTGATGAAAGGCTATTGGAACCAACCCGAAGAAACTGCCGAAGTACTTAGTGACGATGGATGGATTAAATCCGGAGATATTGGCCGGATGGACGAAAGAGGGCATTTCTTCATCGAAGATCGTAAGAAAGACATGATTATTGTGTCTGGCTTTAATGTATTTCCGAGCGAAATTGAAGAAGTGGCCACCTTACACCCCTCGATCGTCGAAGCCGCAGCGATTGGCATTGCTGATGATATCACCGGAGAACAGATCAAATTGTTTGTGGTCTGTAAGGCGAGAGTCGGTCGCGAAGAGATTAAAAAGCACTGCCGTAAACACCTCACCGGTTACAAGATCCCCAAATTGATCGAGTACCGAACAGAGTTGCCTAAAAGCAATGTTGGTAAAATTTTGCGCCGGCAGCTGCGCCAAACTAAGCAAGCCCAAACAGAGCTGAACTGAGCCAAGGTTTGTCGCTTGCTTATTCAGTCCGTCATAAAAACCGCGACAAGTTCACTTCTCGCGGTGACGACAATTGCCCTTGAGCTTCGCCCCAAGTAGAGTAAACATTTGTTGTTACACTCAAAGGCCACTCGAATGGATTACCAACATATTATCGTTCCCGCTGGCGGAGAAAAAATAACCCTCGACCCACAGCATGGCTTGCAAGTACCCAATACTCCAATTATTGCCTATATCGAAGGCGACGGAATCGGAGTCGATATCACCCCTGTGATGCTTAAGGTGGTCGATGCCGCAGTGGCCAAGGCCTATGGAAAGCAACGTCAGATCATGTGGATGGAGGTATTCAATGGTGAAAAAGCTGCTGCCATGTACGACGGCGATTGGTTTCCACAAGAAACTCTCGGCGCGATTAGAGAACACCGAGTTGCCATAAAGGGGCCCCTCACAACCCCCATTGGCGGCGGTTTTCGTTCTCTAAACATTTCGCTTCGCCAAGAAATGGACCTATTCGTTAATATTCGCCCAATCCGCTGGTTTAAAGGCGTGCCCTCCCCACTCAAACATCCTGAACTAACCGATATGGTGGTTTTTAGAGAGAACTCCGAAGACATTTATAGCGGCATAGAGTGGAAGGCCGATAGTATTGATGCCGAGCGCATCATCGAATTTTTACAACAACAAATGGGCGTGACTAAGTTACGTTTTAGTGAACACTGCGGCATTGGCATTAAACATATTTCAGAGCAGGGCTCCAAGCGACTGATCCGCCACGCCATCCAATATGCCTTAGACCACCAGCGGCAATCGGTGACCCTGGTGCATAAAGGCAATATTATGAAGTTCACCGAAGGAGCCTTTAAAAACTGGGGATATGAATTAGCCGAACAAGAATTTGCTGCGCAAAGACATCCCAATGGCTATTGGTTAGAAATCCCGCGTGACGATGGACGAGCACCATTGGTACTAAAAGACGTGATTGCCGATAATATGTTTCAACAAGTCACCTTACATCCAGAGCACTATGATGTAATTGCCACCATGAACCAAAATGGCGATCTACTGGCCGATGCGCTAGCCGCCCATGTCGGCGGTATAGGCATCGCCCCTGGCGCTAATTTAAGTAGTGAAGTGGCCTTTTTCGAACCCACCCATGGCACGGTCCCACGTCTAGCGGGGCAAGATAAGGTTAATCCTTGCTCAATTATTCTATGCGCCCAAATGATGCTGAAACACATTGGTTGGACGGAAGCCGCACAACTGATTAGCCAAGGCGTAGAGGGGGCCATTGCGGCCCGCACCGTCACCTACGACTTTGCCCGAATGATTGAGCAAGCCAGCGAAGTCAGTTGTTCTGAATTCGGCGTGGCAGTGATCAAACATATGTAAAATATCAAGGGATAAAGGCATTTACCTTCTGACAGTTTGGGGAGTCGTCCGACTGGAGGTCTTGAATACTGGTACTCTCAACGATGTCTAAAAGTGACCCATCGCACAAAGTATTACTTATTCCAAAACCACCTTTGTTGCCCACGATAGTAAACTGGACTTCGTCCTTTATGACCCAAGATGCTGTTCAAGCGCGAATACAGATACATGAGCAATTGAGCAAGCACTCAAAACTGATAATTAATTAACTTAAGAGTGAATATTTATGTCAACATAGTAAATTTATAATACAAAATTAATAATCTTCACTATGCAATTATCAAGCTATATTCACATGAGAAGCTTTATTTGGAGTTCAAACCTAATTGGACTCGCTTTCATCTGTATATTTGCGTATCAAGACATCGAAGACAAAGCGAGCACGCACTCCGCATCGGTCTACCGACAACTCAATTCAATGATGAGTGAGGTAAAAGACTTATATAGCACTTCATTTAAAGATATCCATTTACCCGAAGACTGCCCTCTGTTTACCCAGCAGGCAACCAATACCATACTCAACAGCTCGGTGGTGAGAAGTGTTAGCTGGGTGTATCAGAAAACATTACTCTGCAGTAGCTTACCCAATTATCAAAGCGTGTCACTTTCCCCCAAATACAGTGCGGCCCAACATCAACAGATATTTTTTGTTCCGCAGACCATCTTTAGTGTTAATTCTCAGATTGCAGAAAAAGGGGTGGTACTGATAACGATCTCGGTATCAAACGAGCACTATATTTATTTTGGCATACACCCTCAGCATCTCATGGGGTTGTTAGAAAATGTTGAAGCAAACTTTAATAGTTACTTAAAGCTAGGAGATTACATTTTTAGTCGTTCATCTATCAGCCAAGTCCAAATGTTCAAAAAACTGGCTAAGCCACGTTATAGCAATGACTTGTTTCAGGTCTATTATCAATATTCGTTAAAAACTTATCTGCAATACCTCTTCAACAAATTCGGCATACTCATGGCACTATGGCTCATTATCAGCACTGTTGGAGCAAGAGCAGTTTATAACTATATCGACACCTTCAATTGGCTAAGTTTTAGTATTTCACGAGCCATAAAAAATAAGCACTTTACCGCTTATCTACAGCCCGTATTTGATGCCTCTGGCCTGCCAATTGGCGGTGAAGTGCTAGTGCGCTGGCAACATCCAAATAAAGGACTGATTTTGCCGAGTGACTTTGTTGGCGTCGCAGAACAAACAGGGCAAATCAGTGCCATTAGTAGTCAATTATTTCAACAAGTGAGTATCGCCTTAAACAATATTCCCGAGGTCAATCGTAAGCCCTTACATATCGCCTTCAACATCTGTCCGATCCAATTAACCGAGCCCGTTTTTTTTACCGATTGCCAGCACTTTATCGAAAACTTTGCCAAATATGGCTATGTTTTGATCGTTGAACTCACGGAACGTGAAGAACTCCCCAATGGCGATGAGTATCTTGTCGCGATCGAACGATTGAAATCAATCGGCGTGAAAATGGCCCTCGATGATTTTGGTACTGGTCATTGTTCTCTCAAATATCTACATCAAATCGACACTGATTATTTAAAAATTGACCGGAGTTTTGTGCAAGCGATCCACGATGCCCACAAAATAGAGTTACTAGAAAATATTATCGACCTCGCTCAACGCCTAAAAGTGCAAACGATTGCCGAAGGTATAGAACAACAGTGTGAGCTCGATTTTCTGCTCAGTCGAGGGGTAAACTATTATCAAGGCCACTACTTTGATGGACCGCTCGCGCTCGCAGCGTTTATCCAAAAATATGGTTAATTGATCAAGGTAAACGGTTTTTTGCTACCTTATGCTACGTAATAATAATTTTGCGAGATCTTACAATTATTTTACAGTGTGACCGATCAGCGATACGAACAGATAAGAACGGCGACATCATCGACAATAAATTAACTTGCATATCATCGTTTATATCAACATAGTATGTAAAAAAGATAAAGCGCCGCACATCGTCACTATGCAATTATCGACCTATATCAGTAGCAGAACCTTTATTTGGATTTCGAACTTTTTTGGACTCGCTTTCATCTGCCTGTTAGCCTACCAAAATGTTGAGAATGAAGGGATGGCCCACTCCGCCGCCATCTACCAACAACTCAATTCAATGACCAAAGATATGAATAACTTTTATGAGTATTCATTTAAAGATATGCAAATGCCCAAGGATTGCCCGCTGTTTAAGGCTCGAGCAGAAAATGCGGTATTAAGTAGCTCCAATATAAGAAGTATCAGTTGGGTAAATCAACGACAAATACAATGCAGCACACTACCCAACTATCAAGATATTAAGCTCTCGAACAATAATCATGCTGCGCAATCAAAACGGATGTTTTTTGTCCCTTCAACTATCTTTGACGTCTATGATCAAGAGCAAGAAAAAGGCGTGGTACTAATTGCCATCCCAGTTTCCGGTAGCAACTTTATCGATTTTGGAATACACCCACAACATATCAAAGAAATACTGGAGAATGTGGAAGGCAACTTCAATAGCTATTTAAGGATCAACGATTACATTTTTAGTCATACCAGCGTCGTCAAGGTAGAGGACTTCAATACGCTACCTCAAGCCAGTTATGGCAATGACTTATTTCAAGTGTACTACCAGTACTCCCTAAAAACTTATGTACACTACGTGTTCAACAAATTTGGTCTTATGATAGCGCTATGGCTGGTCATTTGTAATATAGGTGCAAGGGCGGTTTATAAATATATCGATGCCTTTAATTGGCTTTCTTTTAGTATCGCTAGAGCGATTTGTTATAAACAGTTTACGGCTTATCTTCAACCAGTGATTGATGCCTCTGGAAAGCTGAATGGCGCAGAGGTATTGGTGCGTTGGCAGCATCCTACCAAGGGGCTAATATTGCCCGCAGACTTTGTCTCTATCGCCGAAAAAAGTGGTCAAATTAGTGCCATTAGCTCACTATTATTTGAACAAGTGACTACCGCTCTGATCAACATTCCAGTCGCCAACCGTAAGCCCTTACATATCGCATTCAACATCTGCCCTGTGCAATTAACAGAACCCGCATTTTTTGTGGAGTGCGAACGTTTCATCAAGAACTTCGCCGAAGATGGACACACGCTCATCATTGAGATCACCGAGCGTGAAGAACTCCCCAATGACATGCTGTATTTCACCGCGATTGATAAACTAAAGTTAATCGGCGTAAAAATTGCCCTCGATGATTTTGGCACGGGGCACTGTTCATTAAAGTATTTACATCAAATCGACACCGACTACTTAAAAATAGACAGGAGCTTTGTACAAGCAATTCATGATACTCATAAAATCAAATTGCTGGAAAATATTATCGATCTGGCCCAACGTCTGAAAGTACAAACCATCGCCGAAGGTATTGAGCAGCAGAGTGAACTGGATTATCTACTCAGTCGTGGTGTTAATGCTTATCAAGGTTACTATTTTGACAAACCGCTACCACTCGTAGAATTTATGAAAAAATATACTTAGAATATGCTCAATGAAGAATAGCTCATCAAAGGCATGTAGCGCATACATATATATGCACTCACCGCTGTTTTACAGTTGAAGTGCGCTCAATCACCACAAATATGCCCTTCCTATAAGCGCTTCGCTGACACCGCCGGTTAAGCTTGTGTGTTATTTTTCAGCCATTTGGTGAAGATTAGATTGGCACCCGCAACCGTCTTCGCTATATCGTTCTCGGCAAAGAAGATAATAAAGCTGTAAAAATAGTCAATTGCGGTGTCCGAAGAATTCAATTCAAGGCTTTTACGTTTTTATCTGCGTCGCTCACAAGAGGACCTCTCGGCTTACCGCAATAAAAAACGTGCACTCGGCAAAATTCAACAGCCCTATGCATGGCTCACTAAAGACCTTTCCGAAAAAGTAGCTTGCTGACGAGCTTGTGCAATACAGGCCACATTATCTAATGGAGGTAATACCTCAACTTGCACATCACTCAGATTCATTAACTGCTGAGCACGCTTAAACAATGCTTCCATCAGAACAGCCTCTAATGGCTTGCTCGTACTTAAGGACAATACCCATCCACGCTGGTGAGCAATCATCGCGGTCAATAGCGCATCAAAAATACAACTTGGGATCGCACAGCTGTGTTGATCCAGTACCGCCTTACTACTACCGCGACTAATATTAATTGCCGTGGACATCGTTAAACTTTGCTGACACCGAGAGAGGTGTTCATCACAGCTCATCTCCTGACTATTTTGATTTAAGCGTCGATAGCGAGGGCCAAATTCGTCGACCAAAATGGCTAAGGCTTCAAGAAAGTCATCCACGGCCCCCCCCTCATGACTTGAGAGTTGTTGTTCGACAAACACAAGTAACGACCCGTCAATAAAAAGCTCATCTCGATGTTGGTAACCTTGAGTGCTGTGGGGTGATATATTCATGGTTAACTTCCTTATACTAATCATTATTCTGTTGTGTTGAATCAAGCGCCGCTCAACCAAGCTTCACCTTTAAGGTAACGTCCATACACAACTAAATAAAATTTTACTTTTCAATATAAGGTATAGATTTTATGAATAGTAATCGCTCAACGGTCAACCACAGTACTCGCAAAGGTCGATAACGAACGCCGCAACCATTGATGCGCCTTCGAATGTTGCAGCAAAGGACTCCAAATCATCTTAATTTCTATGGGGACAATTTGAAATGGGACTCGAACCAATCGTAACTGAGGATCATCTTTGTATAACATGGCCTGACGGCGAGGCAGTGTCGCAATCAGCTTAGGTTGCCTCAACAGCCAGGATGTGAGGCCATAGTGACGGGTATAAACTCGAATATTGCGCGTTTTATCCAGTTGCGCGAGCGCTTCATCAACCCACGAAAATTGCTGCCCTCCTCTATTGTTCACAAGCGAAGTTTCCGCTCCCCAACCCGTTTGGTTTACCCAGATGTGCTCTGCCGTCAAATAGCTGTCTAGATCGAGCGCCTGCGCATAAGGATGCTCCTGATGTACTAAACAGCAAAAGTTGTCACGCCAAATACTCGATTGATGAAAAGTCTTCGGTAAACTGGTAAAGCGGTTCAAGGCTAAATCAATGTGGCCCTTTTCCATATCGGCCAGTCCAATATCACCCGGTCCATACAAGTCGAAACTAAGATTAGGCGCGCACTCTAACAAACTTTGAATAAATGGTGCTAACAAGGCTGCCTCAATATAATCGTTACACATTACACGAAACGTAAGCCGACTTTGTGCGGGCGAGAAGTCTTTATCTGGTTGAGTTATTTTTTCCGCCAGACTCAATAAACTCACGATCTCAGGTTTCAATTTGGTCGCTTTTTCGGTGGGACTCATCCCTTCTGCAGTACGCACCAGCAAAGGATCATCGAACAGCTCACGCAAACGCTTTAAAGCATTACTCATGGTAGGTTGAGTCAAAGCAAGCTTATTCGCCGCACGAGAGACGTTACGCTCTTCTAATAGCACATTTAAATACACCAAAAGATTCAGATCGACCTTCTTGATATTCATTTTGCATATGCCTTTTAAAAAAACCATTAGTGATTTCTATTATTAACGGCGACAAAGCTTAGAGTAAAGCGATGATTGCTAGCTTTCACACATTAGGTCTATGCTTTGTTTGAACACCAAAAGCGTCATTTAATCATCAGCGAGTAAAGCTTCTAGATTAAAGGCCGATAAGCAACAGCACGCTAAAACTTATCCGTCTACCTGACGATCCGTTTTGATTAAATAACAACCTAAAGGTAAACAACCATCAATCAGGACCAACTCATCGCTCATAGCCAACGAGATGCGGCTAATTTACTCTATGACAACGCTTTTTCGGGAGTATTGATTTCAATAATTGCCTCCTGCATACTCGTGTTCGCCTTTAATATCCCCCAAATTGAATCGTTTAAACATGCTTGGTGGCTACTCATGAGCAGTTTGTTATTGTTGCGTTTAATCGATTTATGGTGGTGGAAACGTCACCAGCAAAGCACCAAACTCGATGAAGTAAAAGCGATTCAACGCTTTATTATCGGTGCCAATCTAACCGCTTTAATGTGGTCGACCTATATTGTGTATGTGATCACCAGTAAATACAGCTCAGATCTCGATCTAAGTACACATATGATTATCGTTGCCGCAATGGCTGGCGGCTCGGCCACGACTCTGGCTGGACATAAATATACCGCCATGTTTTATGCGTCGAGCACGGTTGCGTTTCCAGCCTTAGCGCTGTTGCTCTCAGGTCAGTACGAGCGACAGGTCTTGGGCATGTTAGGTATTATTTGCAGCTTAGCGATGTTAGTCGTTGCCAAACGCAATGCAGCATTCACTCAGCAAGCAATTATGCTAAAAAACCAAAATGTCACCTTAGTCCAACAGATGGAAAAAAAAGTAGAACAACGCACACGGACTATTTACCAGTTGTCAAATCTAGACCCACTCACGGGTCTATTTAATCGCTCCGCATTTTTACAGCATTTAGCACAACAACTTCAACAAAGTGCCCAAGCCAAGCAACACCTTGCGCTGCTATTTATTGACCTAGATGGCTTCAAAAAAATTAACGATGCCATCGGTCACGACACCGGAGATCAGGTGCTGACCAATACCGCGACTCGATTAAAACAACTAGCCACCAACCAACAATTACTTTGTCGTTGGGGCGGCGATGAATTTCTATTGGCACTAGAAAATAGCGACCATCAACCCGCCATTGCATTAGCAAATAAGGTGATACAAACACTCTCAGAGGCCTATAGCTTTGAAAATAATCGTTTATCGGTGGGCGCTACGGTGGGGATCGCGTTTTATCCTGAACATGCCCAAGATGAACACAGTCTTATCCGTTTAGCCGATACAGCGATGTATGCGCAAAAAAAACTAAGTCCTTCTACAGTGGGCCTATTTTCGCAACAATTAGAGCAGAAAATTCACCGAGAATTACGCCTGAAAGATGGACTGAGTCAGGCCATCGATAAACAACAATTCAGTTTAGTGTATCAGCCTATTTTACGCTCTTCCGATAAACAAATAGTATCCTTCGAAGCGCTAATCCGCTGGCAATTTAATGGTGAATGGATTTCACCCGATGAATTCATTAGTATTGCCGAGCAATATGGATTAATTAGAAAAATAGGCGTCTGGGTGTTAAATTCAGCCTGCCAAGAAGCCGCTCTTTGGCCCGCCCAACAGCAATTCGCGGTGTGTGTGAACGTATCAGTCATACAACTTCAAGATCAGGACTTTATTGAGATTGTTGAGCACGCATTAAGTGCGAGTCAACTACACCCTGAACAACTACATATCGAGATGACCGAATCAGTGTTCACCTCCGATATTGTGCTGCTCTCGCAGCAAATTAAAGATCTACAAGATAAGGGAATAAAGGTTTCTATCGATGATTTTGGTACGGGTTATTCTTCATTATCAATAATGCAAGACTTAGCGGTTAATACCGTGAAAATTGACCGCTCATTTGTCAGTCGTATGGAAACCAATGGCTATGCCATCATTAAAGCCGTGATGCATATTGCCAAGTCCCTGAACCACAGCGTGGTTGCCGAAGGCATAGAAACCGAACGGCAAATGAATCAATTAACCGAGTTAGGAGTTGATTACTTGCAAGGCTATTACTTCGCAAAACCCTTGCCTGCCGAACAAGTTAGACAACTGATAGAACCATCCAAGCTAAATCACTGAGCCTGGCACCCAATTAAAGCTCAATAAAACCAACTGATCCTTTAATGATAAGCCTCCGTAAATGTTATAAACGGAGGAATGCGATGCGCCTTATATTTATCAGCTTGTTATTTATAAGTCTTAGCGGCTGCTCAAACAAACTTTTCTTTTCCCCTTCAAAACCGGACACCATCAATCCAGAAGTTCGTTGGATGAAGTCTCGTTCCGGTAACGATATCGCCTATCTGTGGCTTCCTCGCAGTCAACAGCTTGAACCTGCAGGCATCATCGCCCACTTTCATGGCAACAGTGGGCACATGGAACAAACCAAAGAAAAAGTTGATTGGTTAATCGAACACGGCTACGACGTCATGGTTTTTGATTACTCTGGTTTCGGCCACTCTAGTGGTCAAGTCAGTGACCAAGCTGCCTATTTAGACGCGCTTAGTATATTAGATTACTTTGAGCAGCTTGCGCTCCAGTCGCAACAAGCCAGCTTTATTATTGCGACTTCCACCGGCGGTAATATTTTGATGAGAGCCTTAGCTGATAACCCAATTCAAATCGACGGTATGATTATCGATTCATCCTTTAGTAGCTATGTTGAAGAAACCAAATACATCCTAAATAAAGGTAAGTTAAGTCAGCTTTATGCTTGGCTGGCAGGTTGGTTAATGCGGGATGACTACGCCAGTGCTGAGTCACTGTCTCGGCTCCCAGGACTCAACTCGCTGGTGATTCATTGTGCTTCAGATCAAGTGGTCCCTATCGAAGCTGGAGAAACGATTTACCAGCAACTTAAAGGCAACAAGGATTTTTGGCGGCTCGAGTCCTGCGCGCATGCGCGAGCCCTGACCCGTGACCATCCCGAACATCAGCAACGAATCATCCGCTGGCTAGCAACCTCGCGAGAAAGCGACACGGCAACGCTAGACCAACAATTTGCCAACAATCTCAACTAAGCGCAATCGCAATCTCCGAGTCGGCCGACGTAGTCAACACCACTGCCACGGATTTAGAGGTGGGCGTGTCACTCAGGTCACCCTTGCTCATTAGGGGAACAAGCGGATTTGCCTCTGGAAAATAAGCAGCAACATTCCCTTGTGGAATATCATATGCGATCAGTTTAAAACCCTTCACCTTGCGTTCAATATTATCGGCCCAGAGGGTTTCAATATTAACCAAAGCTCCTTCTTTAAAGCCAAGTTCAGCGATATCGAGCGGGTTAATAAATAATACCTCTCGCTCATCGTAGATCCCCCGATAACGGTCTGCAAAACCATAAATAGTGGTATTGTATTGATCATGAGAACGCAAAGTTTGTAACACAAAAATACGATTATCACTCAAGGCTCGCACTTCAGCACTAATAATATTTTCGGGGAGTGAATGACAGGTGATTTGAGCTCGATTAGTCGCGGTGTTCCAAATTCGTCGACGCGCGCTATTACCTAAATAGAAACCACCAGGTTGCTGTAGGTTCTGATTAAAACGTTCAAAACCAGGAATCGTTTGCTCAATGAGATCCCGGATCCGATCATAGTCTTCCACCAGCGACAACCAATCAACTGGCGAAGCCCCAAAGGCCGCATTGGCAATACCAGCAATAATCGCTGGCTCAGAGCGCATATGTTCACGACTTTCATCAATTAATCCAGCAGAAGCATGAACCATTGAAAAGGAGTCTTCAACCGTCACTCGCTGTGGACCTGCGAGTTGCTCATCGACATCTGTGCGACCTAAGCAAGGTAAAATGAGAGACTGTTGACCAGGGGTAACATGAGTACGATTGAGTTTGGTGGCGATGCTCACCGTGAGCTCACAGTTGGCCAAGGCTTGAGTACTTAATGCCGTATCAGGCGCGGCAGCAACAAGGTTTCCACCGAGTCCAATAAAGACCTTACTTTTCCCTTTGAGCATCGCCGTTAAAGCCTGCACTACATTGTGCCCCGGTTTCTTTGGTGGCGTAAAGCCAAACACCTGCTCAATGCTTTCAAGAAAGGCGCTGCTGGGACGTTCATTAATGCCCATCGTTCGATCGCCTTGCACATTCGAGTGACCACGTACTGGACACAGACCTGCACCATCTTTACCAATCTGACCAAATAAGAGTTGCAGGTTGGTTAATTCATGGATGGTGGCTACTGAATGTTTGTGTTGAGTAATTCCCATGGCCCATGCAATGATCACTCGGTCTGACTGATGATAAATATCTGCAGCCGATTCAATTTGGGCTTGGCTGAGCCCCGATTGCTCAACAATCTTCTGCCAAGAAGTCTGTTCGACTTCAATCAAGTAACTTTCTAAACCTTGAGTATGTTGCTTAATAAAATTCAAATCGAATACGCTATCGCCGTGCAGCAGGGCCTGCTGATGACGCGCCAACAACACCTTAACTATCCCCCGAACCGCTGCCATATCACCACCTAACTTAGGAGTGAAATAATGACTGGTAGTTGGACTTGAGCCGCCGCTAAGCATTTCTGCTGGTTTTTGAGGATTGGCAAAACGCTCCAATCCACGCTCTTTTAAATTATTAAAGGCTACCACCTTGGCACCACGATGCGTTGCGTGAGCCAGTGTTTCGAGCATTCGCGGGTGATTGGTTCCAGGATTCTGACCAAACAAAAAAATGGCATCAGCCATCTCAAAATCTTCAATGGTCACAGTGCCCTTACCAGTGCCAATACTGCTACTAAGCGCATAACCACTAGCTTCGTGACACATATTTGAACAATCAGGGAAATTATTTGTGCCCAAACGACGGCCGAACAGCTGATATAAAAATGCCGCTTCATTACTCGCTCGTCCAGAGGTATATAGCTCGGCTTGATTAGGGGTTTCCAAGCGATGCAAATGCTTTGCAATCAATTGAAAAGCCTCATCCCAAGCAATCGCTTGGTAGTGACCACTCTGCGAGTTATAAACCACGGGTTCCGCTAAACGACCTTGATATTCCAAAAAGTAATCACTCTGCTTGGCAAGCCAAGCCACCGAATGCTCAGCAAAAAATTGGGCATTCACGCGACGCGACGAAGCCTCCCAATTCACCGCTTTAGCACCATTCTCACAGAAACGAAAAGTGGCCCGGTTGCCCTTTTCTCCCCAAGCACAACCGGGACAATCAAAGCCATGGTCTTGATTGGTCTTTAACAAGGTTTTTAAATTTTTGGCTACATTTTCACTTTTAACAAGATGTTTTGCCGTACTCGCTAAGGCAGCCCAGCCTCCCGCCGCCCCCGTATAAGGTTTATGACTCATCAATATTCACCTACTTATATTTAATCCGCCAAGGCGCGTGATACACGTTAAACTGCTTTGTTTTGGTAAAACCAATTAAACTAATATTAAACTGCCGTGCCACCGCTAAGGCTAGACTCGATGGTGCCCCTACCGCGACCACCACTGGAATATTAGCGCGTACTACTTTTTGCATTAACTCAAAACTCACCCGACCACTTAACACTAAAACCGAGCGCTCGGAATAACAGTCCTGTAATAACAACTGCCCCAACACTTTATCGACGGCATTATGTCGACCGATATCTTCTTCTACAATTAACCACTGCTGATCCGCGAAATACCCCGCACCATGCACAGCTCCTGTTTGAGGATAAAGCGTTTGTAAACCTTGTAGCTGACTAGGCAGTTGATAAAGCAACTGCTCATCGAGCCATTCAGCGCGACAATCGATGCTCGCTTGATGACTTAATGCCAGAGCTTGAACACTACTTTTACCACATAAGCCACAACTGGAATAGCTGGCAAAGTTACGCTGCAAAATAGACCAATCAGGCACCAAGCCTTTAACTAGCTGCACTTCTATATGATTGGTTTGGTTTAGCGTGGCGTCCGCTTCGCTCACAAACTGTAGCGCCTCGATCTCGTCAAGACGACTAATAATGTTTTGACTAAACAATAAACCGATGACAAGCGCTAAATCATCACCGGGCGTGCGCATCGTTAAGCTCAGTTGTCTTGTTTGATAACATTGTTGCTTCGGGCAATAAGATGTCAAATTCAGCAGCAGAGGCTCTTCGATAGCGATTAAATCGGGACATAAAATCGGCTCAGCTTCGCGAGTATCATTAAAGCGCATCAGCGAAACATCACCAAGCCCGTGCTCTAAAATAGTGCTGTGGGATAATTGCTCGGGCATTGCAGAAAGGCAAGCCCACTGAGAACGGCGTTTAGGCTTTAACATAGATTACCTGCTGTAAGATACGAGTCCGAGCGAACACTCTCGACTGCTACACTAGGGCCTGTTGAATTTGAGTATCGATCTTCTCTTCCAGATAAAAACAAGCGCCAAAGCTCGACGACCACTAATCTACAGGTTAATCAAAAGCCTAGGCCAAGGCTAGTGCTTTTATCAACATTACATCAAGTTATGAACTAGTTAACAACTTATGAATCAGTAAGATAACCAAGTCCTTACTCACAGCTTTAAACAAACACCATAACCGCGGCTCTGCTTGCGCTTCACAAGCTTATTGGTTCACTATTTTCTTGGCCTAAGTTCAAGCATCACCGCTGCATGATCACTGGCTTGACTGTCGATGGAAAAATCGGCGTGAGTGAGATGACGATCAAAGCATTGATAGCGCACAACTTCGGCCATTTGTTGCTGATAATCTGGGGCAAACTCTGCCGACAACAAAATATAATCAAGTACACTGCCTTGCCCTCCCCAGTAATGAGTGGCAGGCCGCAAGTCGGTCTGCAGACTTAAAGCAAAACCATCATGCAAACGCCAAGTATTTTCCACTCCTACATTATGAGGCTGGGGACAATCAAAAATATGCGCTAGCGCTCCCGCCGACAAGTCATCATTAAAGTCTCCCATGATGATCACAGGCTCAACTTTATGGCGACGACAAGCAACAATATCTTGTAGCAATAAACGAACTTCTTTTGCCCGCAAATTATCTGCCTTCCAGCGCCCAAGATACTCATCAATATCACTAATGGGCTCAGGTAAGTCATCTAACATCGGTCGTTTAGATTTTAGATGTAGCACGTAACATTTAACCCAGGCAATCCCTGGCAGCTTTATTCTCGCCACTAGCGGCTGTCGACTAAATTGCTCAGATCTTGCACTTTGATACAAACTCACTTGCCGCAAAGGATACTTACTGGCCAAAGCTAAGCCGGGTTTACGATAAACATAACTTGTCTCATCTAAAACGCTAGCAGTCGCCAGGAAATAGGGATAGCCTAATTGCTGACACTGCAGCGCGAGCGCCTCTGCGCTAAATACCTCTTGAAAAGCCATCACATCGGGCTGAGCTTGATGAATCAAGCCCATTAACCACGCTTGCTTTTGCTGCCACTGCTGGCTATCGAGGATATTATCAAACTCGTAGGCAGCATAAGGCGGCGCCACATAGTTCAATAAATTGAGACTTAAAATTTTGATACAGATTCCTTAGTGCTTGGTGTTGCCTATTGCCACCGAGCCTGCTGAGCGCCCCTTCATCACGAACGTCCTATAAGCTTAAATAGCTTTGAGACTAAAAGTAAGTACAAACTTCAAATCAAAATAAAAGGTTCCCCTCACAACCGCTATGGATAGACTACAGATACCTAAGTGGCCACTGGCAATATAGTTTTGTTATGATAAGAAGCAATATCGGTAAATCAGAAAGTGGGGATAGATGTTAAAAGCAATCAGTGCAGCATTTGTCATAAAAATCGATGGGATCCGAGTTGAGGTGACAAAAGGCCGAGTGCCCGAGTACTTTATTCGTGAAATAAAACTACTTCAAGGCAATAGCGGCGCCATCAACGGTAAACTCTATGGCATGCGCCGAGGACGACAAATAAATTTAGAGTGTTCATCTTCGATCCCGGACAACATCTTACAACGCCTGCGTAATGTATGGCGCCCCAATCCGGACCCAAGCAATAATAATCAAGGTCGGCTGCGCCACTAATCAATCCGCTAAATCACTCCAGACTTGGCTCATCATCAATCGGCGTGGCGATATTACGAGATTGATAAAAATCATCGATCACCTGCCTAATTTCACCGGAATCGGTTAAACCTTGCAATAACGCGTCTAATTGCTCCCTTTCTACATACAAACTTGAGCGCTTAGAAATAGCAATATACACCGGCGTATCATTCCCCCCCTGAAAGCTGGCAAGTTTAAAGCGCCCCTTCCAAACCTTGCCATTAAGAGCAAAATGTCGACCGACTTCACCAACAATACAAGCATCCAGCCGCTTACGATATAACAGTTCTAAGCAAGCACTATTGTCATTTAAACTCACCTTAGTCATTTTGCTATCATGATCAAAAGGTTCGAAATAACGGGCACCTAACTTAACCCCAACTCTCAAGGCATACAGGTCCTTATAGCGAGCTAAAGGTAGTAATTCCTGCTTTCGCAAGACAAAGAAATGGCGAGAAGAATCTAGATAAGGGGGCTTCAAAAAATAAAGTGATTTCTCTCGGTCCTTGGTTTTATGCAGACCAGCACTAATATCAATACTTCCCAGCTCTAAGCTTCGCAAACGGCGAGCGAAGGGAAGGTAATGATTCACACTAGTCACACCCGATGCTTTTATAAACATGTCCATAATCGCTTGGCTTAAAATATATTGCTTATTTGAACGGCCAACCTGCCAACTTGACTGAGCAGCATGAGTCTTATTTGCCACCGTTAGCAATAAAACGACCCAGATTACCTTCCGCATGACTGAATGATGTTCCTTTGCATATAAAGAAAGCCAGTGAGTCACTACTATTAGTGACAAGCCCGCACGAAGTCAATCCTGTAATATATAAATTCGCTATATCGAGCTAACAAAATGGATTTTGCTACTCAAATTTCGATAACCTAATCTCGCTAGATTATATTTCAGCCAGCAGTAAACCCCTCCTATCCGGCTAAACACACAAAATCTCCAACCCTTAAACGAGTCCAAATTAGGCAGAATATTTAATAAGCATCAGAAATATCCCTTACCGTAAAAGTATTCCGCTCAAAACATCGGCCAAAACGCCCACCAGCTAGCTTGCTTGTTAACTGGGATGGTATTGCGACTTCGACAGCAAAATATATATAGATAATGGTTGCCTAAAATCACGCAATCGACGACGATCTACAATCAATAATTTGGGAGCAATAAATGTCTACTTCAGAAAACAACCTATCAGACTTTAGCAAGGCCGTGATTAAAGCTGGCGAGCTTTGGGTACTTAGTGCCGACGACGAGTTTGTAGTCGTTGATTCCATTAATTATGAAAATACCGACGTGATGCCATTGTTTTCAACGGCGGCCAAGGCTCAAGCCCTATGCCTTGATGATTGGAGTGAATACCAGGTTGTTTCCATCAATTTAGAAGAGTTTTTTGAACAATGGTTGCCAAACTTAGACGAAGACAAAGTCTTAGTGGCCATCGATCTCGATGAAAATTTAGTTGGCGAAGAAATCGAAGCCTTTCATTTAGCCAAACAGTTAGCAGCAGATGACGCAAAATGACCGCCAAATAAAGGCGCCCCAGAGATGACTAAAACGCCACTTAACAGTGGCGTTTTTTATGCTGTGGCGTAGGCCTTTCAAGCCAACTGGCAATCTAAAATCAATGATTGCCAGAGACGTACACAGCTAACGCTCACTCAGCAGCCCAAGCGACGCTATCTTAAAGCATCCTCTTGAGTTTAATTGGATGCACTTTCGCCGCCCACAAGCCAAGCTAAGCTGATCATGCAACTTTACGAAAAGTCGACAAAATCTGCGATATAGTTATCTAGCTGCTTTTTCTCGTTATATTCATCGATACGTCGGCGAACCCGAACATCACTTTTGGCTTTCTTGTTCTGCTTTGAATACTGAGCCTTATCTTCTAAGTCCCATTCATCTATATCATCAAACTGTGAGTATTTCATGACTCTTCAACCCAATTAAACATCTAATAATATCGGCACCTAACTTTACTAAGCGCCAGCGACTCGCCACGACGAGTACTAAAAATGTGCAATAAAACCGGCCATCGGTCAATACAAATTAAAATTGAAACAAAGCGACAGAAACGCACATAAAGATAACAAAAACAATCAGTTATTGATTTACCAAGAAAATAAGGCCCATCAATTTATCTTAATCGTGACGACAAATAAGCTTTGTTTTACCTACTAAGTGATCGCTGGCATCATCGCGCCAATTTCCAACAAACCGACTGATCTTTAACCCTTCTGGTATACGCTGATGCTACATTCAAATTCCCTCAACTCGCACGCTTCCGGACTGCTTTCCCCCTTAGCTGGCCTCGGTTTATTTGCGATAGCGACTGGCTACCTAATGAGCCTTTTACCGCTGGCTTTAAGTTATTTCGAGCTCGACAAATCATTAAGTCCTTGGCTTGCCAGTGCGTTTTACTCCGGGCTGCTACTCGGCGCGCTAAAAATACAAGTAGTGATTAATACACTGGGGCATCGACGGGCACTTATCCTATTCTTCAGCGGGATTCTGGTAACGGTTTTATTAATGCCACTCCTTTCGTACTCAAGCGTATGGTTAATCCTTAGAGGTATCGCTGGCGCAGCCACCGCAGGCGTATTTGTGGTGATAGAGTCTTGGTTATTGCTGGTCGATGATGACAAACAGCGCGCGAAGCGTCTTGGCTTATATATGGTGACACTCTATGCAGGCAACGCCTTCGGTCAACTACTTATTGAACACTTAGGCAGCCAAGGTCATCTCCCTTTTGTTTGTATTATCAGCCTACTCAGCTTGGCGATATTGGCGCCGATATTGAGCCGCAGCACAACACCACAAGTGACTCGACACCAGTCCTTGTCACTCAAAGCCATTGGCCAGTTAAGTACACCGGCAGTAATCGGCTGCCTAGTCTCAGGCTTAATTTTGGGCCCCATCTATGGGCTGATGCCAAGCTTTCTTAACGATAATGATTTATGGCAAAACCAACTCGGTCAACTGATGGCGACGCTGATTTTAGGTGGTATGTTAATCCAGCCTTTAGCTAGTTATCTATCGGCTCGATTCAGCAAGACTCTGCTTCAGGCTTTATTTTGTTTGATGGGGTTTGCAGCCGCCATTGCAATAACCTTGGCTAACTCTTTGCTGAGCCTTGGCCTCAGTCTATTTGCTTTGGGAGCCGCTGCATTTTCGCTTTACCCCGTGGCTATTTGTCAGGCGAGTCTTCAGGCTAAAGCCGAACATATTGTCGCCATTACCGAACTCATGTTACTCAGTTATAGCATTGGTTCGATCATTGGGCCGCTCATCGCTGGACTCGGAGAAACAACTATTGCTCGCTTACCGCTCTATTTAGCCGCAACTTTTGCCAGCACCTGCATCTATATGCTAATCGTGGCTGCTAAAAATACAGCTATCGCGAGGGCCATTTAGCGAGCAGCTGATTTAACTTAGCTTCAAAAACTTAAGCGCTAAGCTAACTCAGGAGGATGGTTGGCAATCCAATGTTCGGCGATTTGCTGACGAGTTGCCACCCAAACCTGCTGATGTCCTTGCACATAATCCAAAAATTTCTTAAGCGCTTGGAAACGTCCAGGTTTACCAATAATTCGACAATGTAAGCCTATCGACATCATTTTTGGGGCGCTATCACCTTCCGCATACAGACAATCGAAACTATCTTTTAAGTATTGGAAAAACTCTTCACCATGACTAAACCCATAAGGTGAAGCAAACCGCATATCGTTGGTATCTAGCGTATAAGGCACGATAAGATGAGGCTTGGAGCCTTGCTCACAGGGCTGCGATACCCAAAATGGCAAATCATCACCATAATAATCCGAGTCGTAAATGATATCTTGATGCTCGGCTAACAGCGCCCGAGTATTGGGAGAGTCTCGCCCTGTATACCAACCATTGACCGGCTTACCGGTTAATTGTTGCATCAAACTTAAGGCTTGTTGCATTTGCTCGCGCTCTTGCTCAAGGGGCATATGCTGGTAGTGGATCCATTTTAAGCCATGGCAAACAATGTCATGTTCCGCAGCAACAAGCGCCTTGGTCACATCGGGATTGCGCTGTAATGCTGTCGCAATAGCAAAAATAGTTAAGGGTAAATCACGCTGTTTAAATTCATTCAAAACTCGCCATACACCTGCTCTAGAACCATATTCGTACATCGATTCCATACTCATATGCCGAGCATTATAAGCTTCCGCACCAGCTATCTCGGATAAAAATGTTTCCGAATGAGGATCTCCATGCAATACACAGTTCTCGCCCCCCTCTTCAAAATTTAATACAAATTGCACTGCGATTTTTGCGCCTTTAGGCCAATTGGCGTGAGGCGGCTGACCAGCATAACCGCGCATATCCCTTAACGGAAATCCTTGCTGTTGACTCATGTTGATTCCTTTTTAATCCAACCATTATTGAAATAACCTCGGGCATATTCACTCAAGGCTAAGCCATACTTAAGTACTCAAACCCAACGGCCCATCCGAAGCACCATTAGCCAAACTTAAACCTCTGGAGAAAACAAGCGGTCAAAGTCTATCGACTGTTGGGGACGGGGCTCCAAACAAAGACTTTGCCGAATCATCTCCAGATGTTGAGTCATCCACGCCATCGCTTGCGCACTATCCTGCTGTTCCAATAAGCGGAGCAATTCAGAATGATTCCCACAATTGCAGCCAACGCTATGCTTTGATCCATAAACCGCAATAATTAACGAAGAACGATAGACCAGTTGTTGCACAAATTGACTCAAACTACGATTGTGAGTAATTCGGGAAAGTTCGATATGAAAATAAGCCGTTTGCAACACCAATTGGGCAAAATCACCTTTTTGTTTGGCCTGCCCTTCTTTGATGATAATGGCGCTTAAATTCTGTTGATGTAAGCGATTAAAATTAGCCATCACCATCGGTAACAACTGAGGTTCAATGAGACCTCGACTGTCAAAAATCTCCTGCGCTTCAGCAATACTCGGGCGCTTAACTTGCGCCCCTTTATTTGGCTCCAGACTCACCAAATGCTCCACCGCTAACTGCTGTAATACCTTACGGATCGCAGTACGACTCACCTTAAACGAGTCGGCTAACTTATCTTCGGGAAGGCGAGCACCAGGTTCAAGCTTTTGGGCGACAATCGCCGACACAATTTGATTATGTATTTTTTCGTATGGGATCATCGAAGCCACTATTACCAATCGTATACAATCAGACTAATCCAATTTTTTATTGGATAGCAATCACTATTTGCGCTTAATAATAAATTCGATGATGACTGCACTAGTCCAGCTCAAGCTTGCACCAAAACAGCTCGCTAAAATGATAAGCAAGGTTTAATTTTTAGTAATTATTGAATTTAACGACTGCTATAAGTTGGCATACAACTTGTACCTTCAATTGTATACAAAATGGAGGACCATTATGCCTACAGTGGCAACTAAGTTTAAAGAAAGCGCCCGGCTCATTAACCCCGACCTAGCCCCTACCCAACAAAAACAATGGGGTTGGTATAGTATCTTTGCGTTTTGGATGTCCGATGTTCACTCAGTTGGCGGCTACGTTTTTGCGGCTAGCCTGTTCGCCTTGGGGCTCGCCAGTTGGCAGGTATTCTGCTGTTTGATTGCCGGGATCATGATTGTGTTATATTTTGCAAACTTAATGGGCAAACCAGGACAAAAGGCTGGCGTACCATTTCCAGTGGTTTGTCGCATGTCTTTTGGGGTGTTGGGAGCCAATATACCTGCCGTAATCCGCGGATTGATTGCAGTGGTTTGGTACGGCATACAAACCTTTCTCGCCTCCAGTGTATTTATCGTTTTAGTATTGTACTTTAAGCCTGAATACCAAGTTTATACCCAGGGGGGGATTTTGGGCTTATCCCCGCTGGGCTGGTTTGGCTTCCTGTTTATGTGGGTGGTTCAAGCTTTAGTCTTCATGTTTGGCATGGGCGCAATTAAAAAGCTCATTGACTGGTCGGGACCCGCCATTTATCTTGCAATGGCATTATTGACCGCCTTTATGGTCTACAAGGCTGGTTGGTCAAACATCGATTTAAATCTAAGCGAGCAACGCCTTAACGGCTGGCAAGCCCTCAACCAGATGCTGGTTGCCACAGCTCTCGTGGCCGGCTATTTCGCAGGACCAAGCTTAAATTTCAGTGATTTTTCCCGTTACTGCAAATCTTACAAAGAGTTGAAAATAGGTAATATTTTAGGTTTACCCCTCAACTTTATTCTGTTCTCATTTTTCAGTGTAATTATCGTGGCAACTTCAATTCCGGTGTTTGGAGAAATGATTACCGATCCAATCGAAACCGTGAGCCGTCTCAATTCAGGACTGGTGATTATCTTAGGCGCTCTCACCTTTATTCTCGCCACTGTTGGCATCAATATTGTGGCTAACTTCGTCGCGCCCGCGTTTGATTTTTCAAATGTAGCCCCCAATAAAATTAGTTTTAAAACGGGGGGATTTTTGGCCGCTTTTGGCTCTGTACTGATCACGCCTTGGAATTTATTCAACAACCCCGAGATGATCCACTATACGGTGGATATCTTAGCGGCCATGATCGGTCCGATCTACGGGATTGTCATCGTTGACTATTTTAAAGTAAAACAGCAACAAATCGACCTAGTGTCTCTCTATACCTTAGATCCTAAAGGTCGCTACTGGTATCAAAGTGGTATCAATCCAAAGGCGCTATATGCCTTGATTCCGGCAACATTCGCCGCCTTAATCTCTTCCTTTATTATTATCGAAATGGCGAACTTCGCACTATTCATTGGTGGTATTTTCGCCTCAGTTATCTATTACGGTCTAATGAAACCAGAATGGCAAAGCAGCAGCCATAAACCACAATATGCATCGCTTGATGAAGTCTAAGCACAAACCAAGCGTTATTCGTCAGTCCCCAGCCAATCCTTGGCTGGGTCTTACATTTTCCTCAAATGAAGTGCGAACACTAAGCCCAAATTTGGGTTCAGCCATAGTGAATCCAGTTCACACAAATAAAAGCTTTAGGCAGCCTATTCAACTGGCTTAGCATAAGTTGTCAATACAGACTACAGTTAAGCACTTACCCTGCTGGCTCGGATGAAACCATGGCTGCTTATTTAATTGGTCAAATAAAAGTTAAAGATCCTCAACGATGGAAGCGCTATGTAGCGGGCGTGGATATCAGCCTAGAACCATTTAAAGCCAAGCTACTCATGCGTGGAGAACAACATCAAGTGCTCGCCGGCAACAACAGTTTCGAGTTCGCGGTGGTGATTAAGTTTGAACAAGTCACAGAGCTAGAGCGCTGGTTTCAATCAGAAGCTTATCAGGCACTCATCCCCCTACGAGAACAGGCTGCCGATGTCTCAATTATTAGCTATAAAAGCAGCGACACCGAACCACAAGCGGAGTAATTTAAGCAAACATATCCGATAGAGATGCAATATCGTCTGACTTTTTCGCTAGATCATTGCTACTCGCCTTTAGCTCTTTTGCATGCTGTTTGGTTTCTTGGCTTAATTGGCTGATTTTTGAAACATTTTCAGAAATATTAGCGCTAACAACAGACTGCTGTTCAGCGGCCACCGAAATTGATGTAGAAATATCACACACTTCGTTCATCATGTTTGAGATATCAGCGACTAACTGTGAGCTTAAGTTAGCCGTATTTAAACACTGCTCTGCTTGCTCTCGGCTCGACTTCATTCGAGCCCCCCAACTTGCCAAACTCAGCTGCATTTTTTCCACCGATGTTTCGATTAACCCCGTCGCTTCGTGAGTTCGCGTTGACAACGCTCTAACCTCATCAGCCACCACCGAAAATCCTCGCCCCATCTCACCGGCCCTTGCCGCTTCAATCGCTGCATTTAAGGCGAGTAGATTCGTTTGATCCGCAATACCCTGAATTTCGCCCATAACCCGAGCAATCTCCTCAGCATCATGTGTAAGCTCATTGGCTAAGTTTTCCGCCTGAGTTACATCCTGTGAAAGAGCTTGTACTTGTTCAGTGGTTTGACTCATATTGGATTGCGTTTGCAGACAATGATTCTGTGTTTCAGTGATTTTGTCATTGGCGGTCACGGTAGAATGACTAATCTCAGCGGCGGTCATCGACATTTGATGAATGGCTGCTGATAACTGTTCCAACTCCTGCGTTTCAACATCCACACTATGACTGGTCGTTAAAGAGATAGAAGCTAACTCTTTAGATAATAACTGCAAACGTTTGGTCGAATCAGCGGTTCTACCCAAAATCGTTTTAATTCTCGCTTCCAATAACCCGATATGAAAACGAGCGATATCGAAGGGTTTCGCGCCTTCATAAATGTAACGGCTAGGACTGTCAAAAGATGCTTTAAGTTCGTTTATCTGATTCGGGAGCTTCACCAAAACATCAAAGTTAATGGCAACTAACAATATCAATAGTAATGCTAAAAAACCAGCGGCAGCCATTCCCCATTCACTTACCGCACCGATGAAAGCAAACAGTAATACCAGCATTGTGGCTCCAATACGCATATTGGAACCTCGCCATACAGACTCAATGGCTTTTCCCTGATTTAACTTGTTATAGATCAGCTGGGCACGCTGTTTCAACTCTGGTTTAGCCGAAACCCGAACGGATTGGTAGCCAACATGACGCCCCCCTTCATAAAGTGGAGTCACATAAGCATCGACCCAATAATAACGACCATCCTTACAACGATTTTTCACCATTCCGCGCCACGCCTGACCTGCCTTCAGCTTAAGCCACAAATCAGCAAAAGCGGCTTTAGGCATATCGGGATGGCGTACAATATTATGATGTTGTCCCATCAGCTCATCTAAGGAATAACCTGCCACTTCACAAAAATCATCATTAGCGTAAGTAATATCCCCTTGTAAATCAGTCGTTGAAACGAGCTGCTGGCTGGTACTAAACAAGACTTCTTCATCAGTAATTTTCATTATTGAATTGCCAATAATCTTCATCGGTGATTTAAATATAAGTCAACTATCAATTATGTTAGGGAATTAAGAGTATATTTGTCATTAATTAGCGACTCCCAACACAGTTTTCTAAATCAGCATCGATTCCTTAACATATGAAGGTCTATGAAATCATCCACGTTTACCACAGCCAGTCACGCAACCCCCTCAGCATGCCTCGCGCCTATTCATTTTTCATAGTCGATGTGTATTCAGACAACTCTTTGATCAATAGGCTTTGATATACTCATTTCGAAATACAGCCATCGGCATAGTTCTTAACGTGGTGAAATAACTTTTACGGCACAGACTCATCTCACGACTATCAGCAGTCACTCAGTGGCTTGCTCATTGATACCGACCCATTACAATAATAATGGCAAACAACAGTCCGAAGGGTTTGGCTAAATCACAATAGAATCGATAACAACAAAACCAACAAAATAAACAGCTTAGTTTGTATCGGGATATATAAAACCTGTGTCAGATAAGCCGATGCTCTAGACTCACTTGTCGAGTAATAATGAACCATGCTGTTTCACATATTGCAGAAACGTTTCTGCAATAGGCGACATCGGACGAGAACGTCGTCGAACTAGATACCATTGAGTGACTATTGGTAAATTTTCAACATTGACAATACTCAAGCCTTCTAAGCCGCCATAACTCAAGGTGTGTTCCGATAATATGGACACCCCAAGTTCCGACATCACCGCATATTTTATAGCTTCATTACTCTCAATCGTCATTCGTACATTCAATTGGCAGTTCTGCTGCCTTAAAAAACCATGAATCGCATGGGCGGTGCCAGAACCGGGTTCGCGCATTAAAAAAGGGTAGCTGACAAATTGCTCCAGAGAGACTTGTGCTTGTTCTGTTAAAGGGTGATGTTCTGGGGCAATCGCCAATAAGCGATTCGGTAGAAAATCGATCAACTCTAAATCGGGATCTTCAGGGGGGTGACTAAATACATAAAAGTCATCTTCGTCAGCAAAACTTCGCGTGATAGTTTCAGCGCGATTTCCCACCTTAAATTTGATGTTGATATTGGGGTATTGCTCTGAAAAATCGCCGACTAAACGGGGGATAAAGTATTGTGCAGTGGTCACCACCGACAACGAAAGCACCCCACTATCTAAGCCTTTAAACTTATCGAGTTTAATCTCAAGATACTTAAACTGTTTAAGGATCTCGCGCGCAGATTCTACAAGCATATTGCCCACTTCAGTAAAATGTAGCCTTTTCCCCGAAGTGTAATAAAGCGACATGCCGATAGTCGTTGCTAATTTATTCAGCTGCATCGACACCGTCGGTTGAGTGAGATGTAAAATTTCCGCAGCACGAGTGATACTGCCTTGCTCATGCACCACAACCAACAACTCTAGTTGGCGTACAGTTCCCACTTGAGAATGCGAACGATAAGGATTGTTCATATAACAACTCATAGACTTTTATCTATGTATATTATAGTTAATATCTAATTTTATCTATTATGATTGAAGTAGATAATCCTTGTTCCTATATCAACAGGGCTTATTCAATGACTAAAACTCAACTCTTGTTTGGCTTAAGTATCGGCTTAATATTAAGCGCCATTGGGATCACAACTTGGCAACAACAACTCACCAGTGCCGCATTACTCATGGTGGGACTTGGCCTTTGTGCCCTCAACTTAATATCTTGGTCAATTGAGCTGATCAAACAAACCAAGCAAAATATTCACCGACAAGCGCCACATGCCCTGACTAGCTCAAACTTCAACGGGAATCCCTAAGCATGCAAATCGATGTTGTTGTCGGCTTCTTCGTTTTAGGGGCATTCGCCAAACTGATAAAAAGCGATTTAAAATTACCCTCGGGCTTGTATCAAAGCTGCTTGATTTTTTTACTACTTGCCATTGGCCTGAAAGGCGGTATGGCATTACATTCCAACAGTAGTTTAGAGATCCTGCCACAATCACTCGCGGTGATGATCTTTGGTGCGCTATTACCCTTACTCGCTTTTCCAATATTGTATTTTATTGCAGGTTGGTCACGCTTAGATGCTGCCGCCACAGCGGCTCATTATGGCTCAATTAGTGTTGGCACCTATGCCGTCGCAGTTGCCTATGCTCAATCATTGGGGCTCGCTTATGAAGCCTATTTACCCCTATTTGTGGCGCTACTCGAAGTGCCAGCGATTGTAGTTGGAATTTTACTCGCGCAAAACCAATTCAAGTGGAAAGAAATGCTGCCAGTGCTACGTGAAGCACTATTGAATAAGGGGGTCATACTGCTGTTAGGTGGGCTTGCAATCGGCGCTTGGGCGGGGCCTAGAACGGCATCTATCATGCCATTTTTTGGCGAACTGTTTCATGGGATGCTGGCCTTGTTCCTTCTGGAAATGGGTCGTGTGGCGGCCGAACGGATCCGTGATATTCGTAAACAAAGTGCCTTTCTAATTAGTTTTGGTATCGCGATGCCGGTGATCGGTGGCTTTTTAGGCGCCATGCTTGGTGCCGCGATAGGCCTTTCGGTAGGCGGTACATGTTTGCTAGCGGTGTTAGGTAGCAGTGCCTCTTATATCGCAGTGCCAGCAGCCCTCGCAGTGGCGCTACCCAAAGCGAAGGTGAGTGTCGCCCTTACTGCCTCACTGGCGATTACTTTTCCCTTCAATGTATTGGTAGGGATCCCTGTTTACTTCGCATTAATTCAGCATTGGTTTTAAGTGAAGAATAAAAAGAGATAACCACAACAGAGTCATTTGAAGCGAAAAGTTTTAATCGGCGCAGCGCCTTACAGAGCCTGCGCCTGACTCCGCACCGCGTGATTTATCCCTATCCACATAAACCAAATGGTTCCGCGTCCGATAGCCGGCACCTCTTCCTAAAATAACGACAAGCAACAAACTCTTTAACTCACCACGTATCGGCTCAGTTACGCCAAGCGGTAACAAAAATAAACCCAGCGCTTAGCCAAGCCAACTAGTTGTATTATAATCAATATTACTAAGCCGCTTCATTTTCTCATTAAAAATGAAGCGGTTCCCTCTACTCGTATTTCTCTAAGGTTAGCTTATTGCCAAATATTCAGTTAAAACAAGAAGACAAGATGGTGGTGAAAATTAACCACCAAATGGAAATGCACACCCATCGACGGGTTGATGTGTACCTGTCCCTTCCCAAAGAAATGGGGATTAGTGCCAAAACATTAAAAGAAAGCAATTATTTTACCAGCAACGTCATCAGCAAACACAGTTATTACAGCCCTGGCTTACATTTGCCTTTATTGCAAAGCCGTTTTGCCAGCATGAATAATTTGGCCATCGAAGAGTACCGCGTCAACTTAAATCTGTTTGCTTATCAATATGCAATTGCACTCGACGTCGATTTAAAGCTGTTGTTAAAAGAGCAAGACATCGAAAATTTCTACAATCTTGCGAATAGTCTGATGGAGCAGAGTAGTTCTCTGCTGAAAAAGTTTCGCCGTAGCACCCCCACCGGAGCAGCCCAACTGGCTCACTTCGAAAATGCCGACAATTACTTATCTTGGCATACCGAGCAAGTATTTATGAAACTCATCGCAACTCGCCCTCGCAATGGTGAATTCTCAGAGCAACTGAAGCTTATCTTAGATTATACGCGAAGCGAGAAAAACTATCGTACCGAGCGAGCCTATAACTCGACAGCAACGATTAAAGACCCCAACCGAATTGCCAATAAGATGCGTTTAATTCGCCGCCTAATTGAGTACGGCGTTGTGTTTAAAGAAAAGACCTATGCCCTTGGCAATACCAGCCGAAAATTTGTCACTGGATTGGCAACAGCCTTAATCATGGTGGTGGTATTAAGTTTAATCATCAAGACTCAGGGAGCCTTAAGTGGTTTAACGGCTTTAATGGTAGTTGTACTTGCCACCATTTATGGGGTGAGGGAGGTCTTTAAAGAAGACTTAAAAAATGCCCTGTGGCGATGGATTAGCAAAGGACGAGCAAAATGGTCTAGAGAACTACACGATAGCGCAAACAATACCTTGATTGCCAAGCAAAAAATTTGGCTCGATTATATTAGAACCAAACATTTACCAGTGCCAGTGGCCGATATACTCGCCCACCGCCATCGCCGTAATCGCCAAGCTGAAGAATTACTCCACTACCGGATAGAAAGCCGGGTGTTTGGCCGTAATTTTAGGGCTGGTTATAGCGCGATTAACGAATCCTTGTACTTCAATTTAAGACCCTTCGCTCGTTATTTGGAAGGAGGGCGAGGCGTCGTTTATCAAGAAGACAAGGGGAAAATATCCAAAGAATCCATCGAACGTCGTTATCAAATTAATCTGATATTGGCCATCGCCGATGGTGATCAAGAACCAATTTACCAACGCTATAAAATCACCTTAAATCGTAGCAAAATCGCTGATATTGAAGCGGCATGAAGGCTTTTCTTGCTCAGCCCGGTCGCGAACTAAATCAAATACCAATCTGACGAATGATATAATCGGCTTATTGCACAGAATAAATCTGCCGATAACGAGGAGTGAAGCGCAATAATTCATGGTTCTAGTCCCACGATTCAGAATGCAACTAGCGGTGATATCTAGGCCAGCAAGAGTAAACAGATAATTAGTGGGATTGATATAAGCCCAGATAGATCGACATTGATCGCAAACAATATCCAAGAGCAACGCTGCGGCTATCCATTCGAGGAAAGCCGCTCAAAATGTTCACAATAGGGCCTGCAAAGCTTACAGTTACCAGCTTAGCCCGCGGTAGTCGCTAAGCACCAACCGCCAAACAAGCACTCACTAATTGCGGAATCGACTGCTGCGCTAGCCCTGCAATATTGATCCGGCCACCACCCACAATGTAAATGCCATACTGTTCACGCAACTGTTCGGTTTGCTCAAAACTAAAACCAGTGAGCGAAAACATTCCTTGATGAGCACTTAAATAATCAAAGCGCTCACTGTTAGATTGTGTTCTAAACTCTTCGGCTAAGGCTTGGCGAAGGCCGCGCATTCGAACACTCATAACATTCAGTTCTTGTTGCCACAAATCTCGCAATTGCTCATCCCCTAAAATTTCGCTCACAATTGCAGCCCCCCAATTTGGTGGCATAGTGTAACTACGTCGAGCCAATTCAAATAATTTACCTCGCGCATTCATCGCTTGCTGTAAACTTTTCCCAACCACAATGGCTGCGCCAGTCCGCTCACGGTAAAGGCCAAAGTTTTTTGAATTAGAACAAGTCATGACTAATTCAGGTAAACTGTCAGCTAACAGTCGAAGCCCTGCGATATCTTCGTCGACCCCTTGACCAAAGCCCTGATAAGCCAAATCGATAAAAGGCAAAAATCCATGATTTAACGCCAACTGATTAATCTGCTGCCAAGCCGCATAAGAAATATCGGCACCAGTAGGATTATGACAGCACCCGTGGAGCAACAATACATCCTTAGGGCCTAGCTTCGCCACCTGTTCTAACATTGCGGCTTCATCAACCTGCTTAGTCTGCGGGTTAAAGTAAGGATAATAGGCGACCTTCAAACCTGCCGCTTCCATGATCGGTTGGTGATTCACATAACTAGGCGTTGATACCCACACCGTCGCATCAGGGCGAATACTGGCGATTAAATCGGCTAACAAACGCAAGCCACCACTGGCGCCCGGCGTTTGCATAGCAATAGAGCGAGCATGCGCAGCCGTATCGCCTAACAAGAGATCTAATATGGCTTGGTTATAACTTTGGTTTCCAGCTAAGCCCAGATAGGCTTGAGTGGTTTGCGCCGCTAACAAACGCTCCGAAGCCAAAGTGACCGCCTGCATCACAGGAGTAATGCCCTGCTCGTTACGGTAAACGCCAATACCTAAGTCGAGTTTATTAGGACGAGGATCCTGCTGGTAGGCAACGCCTAAAGATAAAATAGGATCGTCTTTGGCTTGGTCGATGGCTTCAAACATGGGGCTTCCTTTTAGTAAATGCCTTGAATAACAGCAAAAATGCTTCATCTATATATCAGACATCTGCACAACTGGCTAGAACGAATATACACCTTAGCTAAACTCACCTCATGATATGCTCAAAATAGCCCTTGATAAGACCAGCATCGAAGCCAAAACAAGCTTGGCCTATGCACTAAATCTGCATTCAATTGGTGATTCATATTGACCTGCTAGTTAAAATCATTTTCCTAGTACCGATATGGCTCCTCTGTAACCAGTCAATCATCCAGAGATAGCCATCAAACTCAATCGCCGAAAGTCAGACCGATAATGGTAAAAGCCTCCGCGAATTTGACAGCTCAGTAAGTTTGCAACTAAAGTTGCACACTCTCACTGCAGATCATCGTACTCGCTTGGTGTGTAGTGCTCATCATTTCAATAGATTTAAGGAACGTTCATGGCTAGAGCAAGTGCTCGTCACATTTTGGTTGATAGCGAACAACAGTGTTTAGAACTGAAACAGCAAATCGAGAATGGCGCAGCCTTCACCGAAATTGCAAAGCAACATTCGAGTTGCCCATCAGGCGCCAATGGCGGTGAACTCGGCGAGTTTGGCCAAGGCGACATGGTGCCAGAATTTGATCAGGTGGTATTTAACGAAGCGCTCAACACCGTTCATGGCCCAATCAAAACCCAATTTGGTTATCATCTGCTAGAAATAACCAGCCGCAGTTAAGTTCAAACGGTTCCATAAAGCCTTGGTGATTGCCAAGGCTTTTTTTAACCGCCGGAGTTGGTGCAGATTTACAGTGTTTAATGCTGTCTATACCACTCAACCATATATCACAGCTTATATTTAAGACATCGTGAGGCCAGCTTGACCCGCTGTCGTTGTTGCTCTCATTTGGCGTGCAGTTAATGGCTGATAATGAGTGGATAAAATCGTATCCACAAAATACCAATCTGCACTGGCGCTGGTTTGACTAAAAGTCACCGTTAAGAAACCACGATTATTAACATTCATATATTTTAAACCGTCAATTAAAGAAACCAGGCCCGCCTCAACATTCGGCACCGCAGCTTCATCAATGGCTAAATACTCTTCTAAGCCGGGAGAGCTCACCGATGAAGTGGCAAACTCGACTCCAACAACCGCTGAACTTGCGTCACTTAAATCGTTAGCCCAAGCATTATGTGTATCCCCGGCTAACACCACTAAATTTTTTGATTGCTGCTTAAAGAGTTGTAATATTGCTTCACGCTCATCAGCGTAGCCATCCCAAGCATCCAAGTTATAGGGAATATTCGGCAACTGTAACTGAGCGAGCACTTCAGTGGTCAATTTGTCAGCGTTAGCGGCTAAGTAAGACAATTCGTCGGCAGTTAAACTAGGATCGCCAGCGTTTGCACGTGCGGCCAGCTGAGCCAAAGCGCCCAATGAGGCATAGCTTTCAACCGACATTAAACCCAGTACGATCGCTGCCGGTAGGTGCATTTTCCCCATTAAGACTTGCTGACCTAATACCTGCCAGCGGGCACCACTAGCCGAGACGTTATCTTGCAACCATTGAAGCTGTTCACTACCAATCATGGTACGTGTTGGATCACTCAGGTCACTGGTCAGCGTGGTTTGATCCAAACTCCCGGTCGCAGCATCGAAGTAATCCGCGTAATCGAGTTGCTTGTCTCTTGCTAAGACCCGGGTATCTAACATATGTAAATCGACTAAATCACCAAAGCTAAAGCTTCGGTATATTTCCTGATAATTCCCTTCAGTCCACGGCCGGATCGGAAGCCATTCGAAATACGCTTGTAAGGCCCCCAGTTTACGCTCTTCAAAATCACCTTCGCCATCATTGTGATTTTCGGCCCCCTCACGCCAGGTATCATTCGCGACCTCATGATCATCCCAAACGCATATAAAAGGCACTTGTGCATGTAGTTTTTGTAGGCTTAAATCCGTGTGATATTGAGCATAGCGAGTACGGTAATCACTCAGTGTAAATAACTCTCCAACCGGCAATACTTGGCGATCGATTTGCTCTGCATTAGCACTGGCATAGCCGCCTCTCGGATATTCATAAATATAGTCCCCAAGGTGCAATACGGCATCTAAGTCTTGATGCTGCGCGGCCAAATCATAAACATTAAAATACCCCGCAGGATAGTTAGAGCAAGACATTACCGCCAGTTTAACCGAGCTTGGAGAACCTTGTACTAAGGTGCGGGTTTTCCCCACCGGCGATTGACGCCCTGCGCTAATAAAACGATAAAAATAGCGACTCCCAGCTTCTAAACCAATCACATCCACCTTGACCGTATAATCGCGAGATGCATTGGTTACCATTTGCCCATTGCTCACCAATTGAGTAAACGCCTCATCGCTGGCCACTTCCCAGGAAACGGTAATATCTCCCGCATACGCGGGCGTAACTCGAGTCCATAGGATCACCGCATCGGCCAGTGGATCACCACTTGCCACACCATGGGTAAACTCAACCGGTATTGCCGACTCTTGACTGCTACCACAGCCCATTAAACCATAAGAAATTACTGCTGCGCCTGCGCCTTTGGCAGACATGATTAAAAAATCACGACGAGAAAGTGAAGCTGTCATTACTACTCCATTAGCATTAAATAAATAGTGGTCAGATGACTAACAGCGCTTAGTGTGGGAGGTGAATATGACAACTTAATTAAGTACTATAAATAAATCTAAGTAATTATTTTTATCATTTAGAGTCCATGAATGAGCGATAATGGCCTATCGGTGCATGTTGCTTCGAAACCAAATCTGTAATCGCAGCGAAAACTCTAAAATAGAGCTTTCTAAGCAACGACTTTGCAACTTTCCCATCCAACATAAAGAGAATAAATTCAGCCGCAGCTTTCTTACTAGAGCGATCCTTGATGGATTTGGCACTGATCCCGCTGCACAACTGAATGCTGCTCAAGCAAGCGCCGAAATCATCATTAAGGGTCAAATGCACTTCGATAACAAGCGGCTCGAAGTTCGATGTCGCGCCTCCAATATTTGCTTTTTCAAAACCACAAAACGGTCTGCTTACCTTACCAGGGATCGTGTTTTCTAATCAATTTAAGATCGATCAAGGACTTATTCGATAACGCTAATACAGCTAAGCCTGCCCTGAGGGTTTGGAATAAAAGCAGTGCAATGATCAAACAAATTACTGGTATACTTATGCGATTAGTTTTAGCAACGAGACCAGTACATGTTAGACAATCTTAAAATCCCCGAAAACATAGAGCAGGAACCTGAACTCCCCATTCCTAGTATCGAAGAGCAGAAAAAAATTGTCGCAGAGTTAAAACGCTTAGAAGAAGCTGGTGAACTCACGCCGGAAATTCTCGAGGCCTACATGACCGGCAAACGTAAGCCTGAGTAATCTTCTTCGCTTCATAGGGATAAACAAATGCCATCCAATCGTTTATCCCTAAGCGTCAATCATTAAACAATGTACTCAGCCTGAATATATATCTTCCACATCCCCCCTTCATTGATTCTCTGTATCGATAATTCCACCAAGTAAACTCAGGCTAAAATCAACATTCAGTTCATATCATTCAACATGTCGCGACTCATGATTGCCGTTGAGCATTACCAAACAACTATTCCCTGTGAACATCAATCTATCCGCCGCAAAAATAGCTGACGTTTTACATTTCTTTACATAGCTTGACGTTTTACAAGATTGTATTCAGTAAACTTAAAGTGACGATATGTATTTGGGAACCACCATGAAAAAGCTTTATTATGCTGTAGCGCTATTGTTAATCGTTTTGTCAGCATTTTGGTTACAAGCCGAGCCTCAGCTCTGGTCCTATGACAACTTCTTTCAATATCGCTCGGCGCTGGTGCAATATAGTGGCATGCTCGCATTGGCGTTAATGACTCTAACGATGATCCTGGCTTTAAGGTTAGCCTTTGTAGAAAGGCTCACTCAGGGTTTAGATAAATCGTATCGCCTGCATAAATGGTTGGGCATAGCGGCCTTGGTGACCGGGATCTGCCACTGGTTATTGTCGATTATTCCACGATACTTAGTGAGCTGGGAAATTCTCAGTCGGCCAAGTCGCTCACATGGTCCACGCAACCCCGATTCCTTCTATGCCGTCATTCAACCGCTACGCCATACCGCCGAAGATATTGGTGAATGGGCTTTCTATGCCTTCGTTATTCTGGCGGCGATTGCCTTAATTAGCGCGATCCGTTACAACAAATTTAAACTATCCCACCGTTTGATGTCGCTCTGTTATTTGGCGATTGCGATGCATTCGCTCATATTAATTAAACACAGTTATTGGCCTTACCCAATCACCTATATTTGTATCGGTCTTGCTGTCTTAGGCTCTTTGGCCGCACTTTGGAGTTTATTGGGCTTGATCGGTAAGTCCCGTCAACATCAGGCGCGTATTACCAAACTTGATTTTGCTCCCGATAATCGAGTACTGGCGCTGCAACTTGCAGTCCCGTCCTGGCAAGGCCATCAGAGCGGACAGTTTGCCTTTTTACGTTTTGCCGGTGAGCCACCTCACCCCTTTACCATTGCATCCACCAGTAATAACAGTGGGCAACTGCGGTTCTTAATCAAAGAACTCGGCGATTTTACCTGCCGCCTGAAAGAGCGCTTAACAGTGGGCGATGAGCTTCGAGTCGAGGGTCCCTATGGCTATTTGGCATTTAAAAATCCGGCGCCTCAGCTTTGGATCGCCGGCGGCATTGGCATTGCCGCATTTGAAGCCATCTTGGAGGAACGTCAGTCCTGTAAAGATAGTCCAGATGCGATCCTTTATTATTGTACCAGCGCCCCCAATCAGGCCTTGATTGAGAACTTAATTGAACAAGCGCAACGCGCTCGGGTCGACCTGCGGATCATCAACCGCTGTAAACAGCAAGCAATATTGCCTGCGCGGCTCAGTGTCGCCCAACTTCAGGCAGAGGTGGGGGATCTATTCGCTCGTAAAACCTGGTTCTGCGGCCCCAGTGCTTTTTCCGGCGATCTGCGACGTGACTTCGCCGCCATCCACTATCCACTCAAACACTTCCACGAAGAACTTTTTGAAATGCGCTAAACCACGTCGCTCCCCACGTCGATGCCAAAGGGACCCGCCAGGGTCCCTTATGTCAACGCGCCAGATCTCTGGTCTGCAACGGCTTTACCCAAGTACCGAGGGCCAGCGCTTCGAGCTGCCCCTCACATCATAAGACCTGCATGCAAGAACATTCAAGCCTCTGGCGAGCCAGCTTACGGCTGCTCAAGCGACTTAGAGAATATGAGCGATCACCGCCTGATTACGGTACTCAAGCCGCAGCTCAATATCTCCGGCATCCACTCGAGTAAACTCACCATAGCGCTGACCGGCCTCAATGAGAGGAATTACATCACCTGCGTTTAAGTCCAGCGCGCTTAAATCCAAGTGGAGTTCTCCCCCCTCAATAAACAACTGCTTCACAACATTGACCGGCGTAAAATCAGCCCCTGGCACCAACTTTAAAATCCCGCCTTCCTGAGTAAAGTGACCAGCAATATTTAAAGGCTCGCTCAGAGCCACGCTTAGACCGCCATCTAACAAATAAACATCACCGGAACCTAGCGCATGAGCACTCTCGGCAACAATCCTACCCTGCTCAATTAAGCTGCCGCCGCGGTAAGAATTATTTCCGGCAAGATGCAAGCTGCCCGAGCCCTGCTTGGTGAGTTTGCCGGCCCCGCTGATATCGTTATACCACCAATCCCGAGCGTGAAAACCGCCCTTACGCGCATCCATATTAACCGTTACATCGCCGATAAATGCCCCATAACCATCGGCAGCGGTGACTAAGTCAAGCCGGCCCCAACCTTTGCTGTCATCTAAAATAGGGTAACCGGAATCGAGCGCCGTGGTATATAACACCGCACGACGTTGCATATCACTCAGATAGGGCTGGCGAGTCTCTAACAAACGTTCCGCACCTTCCGGGATCTCTGGCGCTTGACCCGCAAGTTGAAGGTTTTGGCTAAACCCGTAGCTTAAACGTTCACGATAAACCCGTTTATTCGCCTGACGATCTGCATAGCGATTATTATTCCCAACCTCGACAATAATGTTATCGCCATCAATAAAACCTAACTCATGTTCGACCCAGCGATGTGCGTAATCATACAGCTCTAGTCCTTCAGCTTGCGCTTGCCCAGCAAAATACGCTTGCGCTTGCTGATAGGCAGCTTGTGCATTCTGATAGATGTGGTCCTGACCTAAGGCATAGGCCGCAATCGTTTGAAAATGTATCCGCGCGCCCATAACATCTAAGGGAGAATGCATTCCGGTAATGATTCGGTTCTCACCCAATTGTGAGCCACGAGTCAACAGCTCTGCATAACGCTGCGGGAAGGCGTAGGCGTAGGCCATGGCTGCCAAATAACCCGCATTGGTATGGCCACTGGGGTAACCACCGTCCTTGCGACGATTTTCCCCTTCATCAGTTAAGGGATCATTTCCATGATGCCGAGCGGCGCAGCGCAGACCCGGCAATACCTTCACCGGACTCTGATACCAGTCGTAAATTCTTTGCTCGGTGCTGCCATCCTGTTGTTCACAGTGATGAAGATAGGTCCCCAGATAGTCAACTTCTCCAGATGCCGTCATCCGCCAGGGCCGAGGACTAGAGAAAATATATTTAGAACCATTCGCCGAAGCTGGCGAATTTTGGCGAAAATCGTTCACCAACTGCACCACTGCGCCGAGGTCGGCGTGAATATCACCTGAGTAATCGCCACCATCATTATGAACCGCAAAGAAGTTCTCATTTTCAAGCACATCGCTCACCCGTGGAACATCCAGATCGACATAGGCACCACTCCCCGCAAGGTAGGCATGAGTCAGGGGACCAAAACCATCGATGACGCTGTAGTTTTTACTACGCCGATCATCGGAATAACTCTCGATGGCTTGTTCCGGGGTTCGCTGCTCGGTCACTTGCAACACGTAGCTCATATTATGTCGCCAGGCATCGGCATCGATGATCTTTTGCTCCTTGAAGCTTTCCGGCCCATCACCATTTGCATCATTTTGCCAGCCCGATAAGCCCAGGTGCCAGATACGATTAAATCCATTTAAGATGGTGGCTACAGGGTTGTGCTCAATCATAAACCGTTCGGGATCTTGAGCATTATGCTCGGCATGCTCGACGACTGGCAAAGGATAAACGCGAGACGGAATCGCCACATCGAGTTCATGGCCCACTCCTTCAGGCTTATTTGGCTTCGTCGGCGAAGGGGATGAAGAGCTAGAAAAATTACAGCCCAGCAGACTAAGCATCAGCAGTGAAGCCAGGCTCAATTGTATTTTATGGTTTGCAAATGTTGTCATATTTTTTGTCAGCAATAAGTAAGTGATAAATTTGAAGAGCCAAGACCTTATATGCCGAATATGACCCGACCATTGCAAAAAAGTAAAAACCAATCCAGCAAAGGTAAAATCCATAAAAAATAATATAAACAATTGATATAAATAGAAATATTTTATTTTTTGGTGGCTTATTAATGCCTAAAACGCAACGAAACCTGAATAATCAGGCCCGACCAAGCGGTGCCTTTACAACACCCGGATAAATAACTGAGCCAAGCGCTCTGTCGCCCTTTCGACCAGCCAAGTGAAATGCTGCTGAAAGTGATTCAGCAATCAATTATCACACTGTGTTGCTTGCTGAACCTTGCTGAAATCACGTTCACTCATTCTCTTATTGAATAAATCATCGGTAAGCGTATGGTCTTGCTGAATCGATTCAGTTATGTGTACTTAGATAATTAATGAAGGAATATTCAATGAACATTAAATACTCGTTAGCTGCTGTTGCTCTAGGTTTATGCTCTGCAAATGCTTACTCAGCCGAATTCCTACTCACCGACTCCAGCTCGTCTTTAGATGTAGGGGACTGGAAAGTAAGCAGTGCCTCTCTTGGCTATCAAAGTGATACCCCATTCTCGATTGAAAAACGCAGCCTAAAGGGTGGCAAACAAACCGGTGTCGATGTATTGGTCATCAATAATGGAGAAATGTCGATTACCCTTGTGCCGACTCGCGGCATGGGGATCTACAATGTACAAATGGATGGTAAACGCATTCTAGGTTGGACTTCACCAGTCAAAGAAATTGTAAACCCCGCCTTCATTGACTTAGAGAGTCGCGGCGGTTTGGGTTGGTTAGATGGTTTTAATGAAATGTTAGTCCGCTGCGGCTATGAATGGACGGGCCACCCGGGCGTTGACGATAATGGTCAATTGCTCAGCCTGCATGGCCGCTTACAGAACACCCCAGCTTCCACAGTAAAAGTGATTATTGACGATACCCCCCCTCACAAAATTACCATTCAGGGTGAAGTGAGCGAACGGACCTTTAAAAAAGCAGAGCTGGTCACCATGACTGAGTTTCAGGTGACGCCAGGTGCAAACAGCTTCTCCTTGCACGACAGTCTCACCAATAAAGCCGATTATGATGATGAATACCAAATCATTTATCACTCCAACTTTGGTCGTCCTATTTTGGAAAAAGGCGCCAAAGTCACTGCTGCCGCCAAGGAAATATCGCCATTTAATAGTTATGCCAAAGCTGGACTCAAAGATTGGCAAACTTATTTAGGCCCCACCAAAGACTATGACGAAATGGTCTTCAATTTGAAACCCATCGGCGATAAACAAGGCAACAGCTTGGTGGTGCTGCACAATAAACAGGGTAATCAGGGAGTTGCGGTTGGCTATAACGTAAAACAATTGCCCGTATTAACACTGTGGAAAAATACCGATACCGACCAACAGGGTTACGTCACTGGTATTGAGCCCGGCACTAGTTATGCCTATAACACCAAATTTCAACGTCCGCTTGGTTTAGTTCCCACCATCAAAGCAGGAGAAACTAAACACTTTGATGTGAGCTATACGGTTTTACGGAATAAACAAGAAGTGAAGTCTTCTTTAGCTCAAATTAAAAATATTCAAAAAGGCACAGAGCTGAAGCAAAGCATGGACTTAATCGTCGACTTGGATAAAGTTCAATAAGCGACGCTTATCATTCATAGCACATAGCAGCCTCTCAACGAAAATAATAAGATAGGCTTTACAAGCCCTGAACAACATTCATGTTGCTCAGGGCTTCACTCAAAAACACACAAGCTAATGTATACGAGACACGTCAAAACGTCCCACTAATAGCTCTAAACGCTGAATCGCATTCTCCATTAAGGTGGTACGACGCGACATTTGTTGGGCCGAGGTTTGCAGACGAACGGTAATATCCTGCGCACCACAGGCAGTTTGCTTATGTTTCTCACTATTCGCTGATAAATCGTTGATAATATCGAACAGAGACGATACGGATTTTTGCAGTTGCTCGTTGCGGTTAGAAGATTCATTATTCACGCTGCTACTGTCAACGTTCTCGATGCCTTGCTGCATAAATTTAACCGCAGTTTCAGACTCTCGGTGTAGTTTATTCATTAACTCGCCAATATGATTGGCCGCCTGAGAAGTTTTATCTGCTAGATTTCTCACTTCATCAGCCACCACCGAAAATCCGCGCCCATGCTCGCCAGCTCTCGCCGCTTCAATCGCCGCATTTAAGGCCAGCAAGTTAGTTTGGTCGGTAATCTCGGTAATCAACTTAACAATACCACCGATCTCTTGCATTTCTTTATTGATATCGTTGACACTTTTAGCTGAAGACTCAACAATTTCACGAATGGTGTTCGCTCCTTCTAACGCTTTAAAATACTCTTGCTGAGCACTATCAACCACCTGTTGCATCACCGCCTGCATGGTATGCGCAGAGTCACTGGCAAGCGCAATTTCATCTTGCTGGCTAGTTGCCAAGTTCAACATTGAGTCGATAGACTCAGCAGTTTCCACTGTGGCACCATCCATTTTTTGACAACGCCGTAACATCGAAGCCGAGACCTGTTGCACTTCATTGGAGGCCTGAACCAGTCGGCCCATTAATTCTTCCAGATTATCGATGAAACTATTCACCCAACGCCCCATATCACCAGTCTCATCGGCCTTAAACTGACTGGCATCCAAACGTTGATTTAGGTTGCCATCCCCTTCGGCGATGGTTTGAATCACTCGAGTCATCCCCTTCAGGCCCTGAGTCACCGGAGATGCGCAAAAATGCTTAAAAGCCAAGGCGCTAAATAAGGCCATTGAAAGGCTCAGTCCCCACTGGCCCACTAGGCCCATCTCCAGCCAGTGATTCGCCAGCAAAGGAGCAAATAACACCATCAACATACACAGTACATATTGTCGGGTTAAGCTATAGGTCAGCGAGCGATGACGATACACCTCCTCCAGATCGGCCTCACACATCATTCCCCATCGATCAGCTGAGCCCTGCATCTGAAAGGTGACCCCTTTGCCAATAACCGGGATATGCCGATAGTCTGAATAACCAGGATAGTCGACGTAAAGGTTGCTGCCATTGGCGATGGTTTCCCTGACCCCAGGATGTAACTGTCCGGTGGCAGGATCGGTAAAACGGATCTCAAACTCGGTATGTTGCTGAACTTTTACCGTTCCCCACTCAGTTTTCACCCCTGACTTTAAATTTTCGCTATGGGAAAAGGTATTATCTTCAAAACGAGAGCGGGACAGAGCGGTTCCGGGCAAAATACTCGAATCAAAGTTCGATTCCACCATAAAGATATAATTATCGCCAGATTCGCTATAAATATGACCCGCTTCGCGTTGGATCAAATCGCCTAGCACATCATTCGGCACCCGACCACATAAGCAGCCACTCACCTGCTTATCTGAATCAAACAGAGGCAGGTAAAACATCAAAGTCACGGCGTCATGAAAAGACGAGCTGGAAGCCCCTAAGCTTAAGGTCCGCGGATCCACATAAGGGCCATGTAAAAACTTGTCCTGCAAACCTTGTTGTAAGGCTTTACTATCGCATTGGGTTTCGGCCAGTATCGCAGCCGATGAATGACTTACCTTCCCCTTATGATCGACTAAAAATAGCTCGGAGAAATCAGCACCACGAGAAATTAAATGCTGCAGGGTATCAACTTTATCTTGCGTCTTCTTGGTCTGTAAATAAAGCGCCGCATTTTCTAAGAAAGCCCACTGACTATTCACCCAGGCTTGCAATATTTGCACTCTGGTTTGCGCAACACTCTCAAAGGTCTCCGCCAACAACTCGCTTCTCCCTCGATTTAGCCAAGTTGCCTTCTTCATAGCCAATTTACCGGTACTTCCCATCCAGGGGAGCCAACGCCGCTCTGCATTAGTCAAATTCATCCGTCTATCTCGCATAATTATTTTTATTGAGTCACGCCAATGCAATCAATAAGCCAGCCAAGCAAAATAAGCACCAAGCCAGTGCGGTAAATAATAAATCATACAATTTTAAAAAACCAAGTACGAAAAATGGAACCAATTTAGTGCAAGCGCACCAAACATAAGCCCACATATAGTGCCTTTTGGTTGAGTGCGTAGACGAGCGCACAAAAACAGAAATATTTTTTTATAAAATAAACAACAACATAAAATTAAATTAGCGTCTTTTTAGCACAATAACAAATAACAAAATAATGAAAAGGGAGGGCTAGTAATAAACATAGTGAAATTTAAAAATCTCACTATTGTCTGCTACTTTTTTATGATTAAATTACTTAATAAAACCGTGATACTTCTCCAAAGCAGCACAAGCAACTGAACAAAAATGAATATTTATTTAAATTTTACGCAAACATCAAAATTGAATATTAACTTCAGTATTCAGCGTTGTGACAAGTAAGTTCAAACGTCAAAGTCCTACAGGGCCCTAAAGCTGATTGCACTTCAGCGAGGTTTTACATCCAATCAACAGCCGAACCATTGAAGATTGCGCACAATAATTTGAACACCAACACTGTCGAACAAATGCAGCGACAAATTTTATCTGAAACGAAAATATCTGACCAAAACTCAGTAAACCTACCCCATGCACCGTCATCGAGACGACTGAACAAAAACAAACTCAGCTAAGCATCAGATTAGTTTGTGATCCCAATAACGAATTAATAACAGCAAAGTTAATATGGCCAACTATAGTTAATTCTGACATTTATGTTATTTAGGGATGTAATTGCATGCTTGTGCTGCAACCATTTAGCTAAATACTTAATGAGATTTTCAAGGCTTAATAGGCGACAGAAATGGAAAACCCTCAAGCTGACAACGTTCCAAATGTCCGTCCACTCACCTTTGCGGATCCTTTAGCCGACGAGCTGTTAAAATACTCACTCAGAACGCAACTTGAGTCTCTTTTCAAGACTGAAATGACGATTCAGCAGCGACAACATCAACTTCAACAAAGCTTTGTTGAGGCAATAACCTTAGTACTCGCAGACAAATCAGCAAAGCATCAGCGGTTAGTTGCAGCCTTTGAGCAAATGTATGAGTCGGCGACGCAATCAATGGCTTTAGCTGAATTAAGTCAAGAATTACTGACCCGTCAGTACGTATCGAGCAGCGGACTGATTATGTCGCCTCTCAATTGTCGTCACACCATTAAAGATGTTTATCGTATTCAAGGTTATGTGCGTGGTATCGATCTCGCAATTAAACAACAGCTACGTCAAAAATCAGTAGTAAATGTTCTCTACCCTGCCTGCGGCCCATTCGCCCCGCTATTACTCCCCTTACTTAAATATTATCAGCAACAAGGTCAGATCAAAGCGGGCCAACTTAAAGTTACTCTGCTCGATATACAAGCTGGTGCGATCCTCTCGCTTCGCCAGTTAGTGAGTGATCTGGAGATTACTGACTATATCTGCGACATCGTCGAGCAAGACGCCACCGAATATATTCCCGAACAAAGCATCGATTTATTGATCTTGGAAGCAATGCAACATGGTTTCACTCAAGAAGGCCAGCTGAGTATTGCCAAACACCTGGTGCACTACCTAGACCTAGAAGGTAGCCTGATCCCGCAACAAGTGTCGGTACGCGGCATCATGGTGATTGGAGAGACCGAGTTTAGCCAACAATGGCGAACTGCAGCATTTACTCACTCACTCAATGTGGACCCAACGGCACAAGCCGACCGTATTGAACTTGGTGAGATTTTCAGGGTCAACAAATCCAGCTTATTAAAGGCACAGCCAATTGCTCTAGATGGCGGGATAAAGGTTCTCACAGCCAACCAATTGACCATTCCAAAAGGCATTGAAGATATGTCTCAGCGGATAATGGCCATTTATGCGCATGTTCATACCTACGGCCAAGAAACTGTTCAGCAGTATGACTCTGGTATCACTCATCCTCGACCGGATATGAGCTTTTACATCGATGCCCAGCCAAATCAAATTGATCACCCTTATTTTGTCGCAAACAGTGGCGATACAGTGCAGTTTTTTTATCAACTCACAGGACTACCTGGTTTTATAGCAAGCAAGTTATAGGGAATGATGATGAAACAACAATATGCAATTTTTACTGGTAGCTGTTTTGCATTTCCCACGATTCAGCGATTGCAGCAGCTGGATATGTTGGCTTGTGTCGTCCTGGTGAATAGCCCAGCGAATCCAGATCTGACCCAGTTACAAACGCTTCTCGCGCAACATCAGATAAAAGCGTTGCAATATTCCCTCCAAAGTGAAATTCAATTATTGGCAGAGCTTGATGCATTGCAAGTCAGCGCTGGTCTTGTGTACTGGTTCAGGCATAAGATCAGCCCTCAAGTCATCCAATTTTTCAACGGTTGGCTATTCAATATTCACCCAGGAAAGTTGCCCGATTACCGAGGACCAATGCCGCTGTATTGGCAGTTGCGTCATGGAGAGAAGCAACTTTGTTTAACCCTACATCGAGTCGCAGCCGAATTTGACAGTGGGGATATTGGCATGGAACAGCTCGTGCCAATCCACCCCTTCGATAGCTTGCAATGTTTATATCAAAAGGCCGCACAATATGCACCGCAGCTCATTGAACGCTTATTGGACGCTATCCAATCTGATGATATCTGTTGGCAAGCTCAAGCGCAGAAAGATGTTACTGGCGCGCCGAAGATCAGCGAACAAGACCTAGTAGTAGATTGGCATCGTCACTCCAGTGAAGACATTGTCAATATGGCTCGGGCAGGAAATAGCGATTGCGGGGGCGTAATACTGCCTTTTCCCCAAGGTTACTTTCATCTATATCAAGCAAGCAAGGTCAACTGTGAACTATCAGGGATAACTGTTGGAACGGTTTTAGAGGTGAGCATTCAAGCGGGAATGCTCATAAAAACCAAAGATAGCGCGCTAAGGCTAGACATCATTTCCTGCCCACAGGGCTTTTTTGATGGCTACCGTTTTGCTTTGTTATTTGGTTTAGACGCTGGCACCTGCATCGACATGGCGCTTCATCGAAAAAATAATGTTTAGAGATGGAGAGCACTGACTAAAGCGTTCCCTCTGACAATAAGTGAATAGAGAGATAAACAGCAAATTTAGACAGATACGATAATAGCCTTAGCGATATATTTATCATATCTCGACTGAAACCCTAACCTAGAAGCGAGAGAGCGATGAAGATCAAAGTTAATGTTACCAATCACTACCTCTATCAATTGGCCATTTTACCTTACAACCATGGGCTGCTCCCTGATTCAATACAGCTTTCAGAGACAGAGCGTATCGCCAAATCAAAAGGAACGGGGTCATTTCAGGTGCTCAGTGGAGAAGCCACCATTGTTTTCGTGCCGGGGATGGGCGAGTTACTCATCCATTTTTTAGGTCAGCAAAAAATTGAAAACTGCCATGACAAATTTACCGAGACCTTTAGTGATTTTGATCACTATCAACAGATGGTATTGCTCCGTTATAAAACAACAGAATTATATTGGCGATTTCCAAGTGCAGAAAGCGATGCCGAGCTGGATATCAGTGTCAATGAATTAGGCACTCTGTGCCTCGATAAAGTCCATCATGGCGAAGCCAGAAAAATATCGCTACCTGAATTTTTTATTCCGCCGGTGTTTCTGGTCGACTTACCAGAAAAATGTGAACCGATTTAAAGCCTATGAACATTCACCCTATGCTTTCCAACAACGGCAACACATGTATCGTTATCGGCAAAAATACGCCTTTTAACATGCATGAAGCTGAGCAAAGTAAACCACGTTTAATCAATATGATGAGGATTAATTATGTCTGCTGAACCCTATCTAGGCACCATGACACCATTTGCTGGCACCTTCACGATCGAAAAATTTGCGATATGTCTTGGACAACTGGTCGCTATTTCGCAAAACCCGTCACTTTTCTCAATACTCGGAGCGACGTACGGCGGGGATGCTCGAACCACCTTTGGGATCCCCGATATGCGTGGCCGCTCCCCTGTCGGTGTTGGCACAAGGCCTGGCGGGAAAACCTATTATCAAGGACACATGATGGGTAACGAGTACGCTGTTCTTGCGCTATCACAAATGCCGGAACATACGCACGCAGCAACATTCGCGCCGAGCGGGAATATATCAGTCTCAAGTAGTTTGCAGGCTGCCACTGACACTGCAACAACGACCACCCCAGCATCGAACACCCACCTCGCTGCTGGAGCCTCAAGTATGTACGTTGCACCCGGCTTTCAACCCCCCACCCTAACCGAGATAGAAGGCTTGACGGTAGAGTTGCAAGGAAGCACTGGTGGCAACGTGACTGTAGACAACACTGGAGGTGGTAATGCCATTGATATTACTAATCCGGTGCAGGTGGTGAACTGGCAAATATCGTTGGATGGACTGTACCCACCCAGAGCTTAGCTCGTCCCTGAAATCTAAATGGCGCAGTGAACAACAACTTCGCCATTGATTTGCAAACAGCGAAAGGTATCGCATCGAAGTGAGTTAAGGCAATTAAGATAATTGTATTTGATAGGGAAGACTCGAATGAAAAGGAATAAAAAGATGATTGATCTCACCTCCGCGTTCGCTGGATTACTTATCACTGTCTCGGTCAGCGCTTTTGGTGCAGATAGCTGGGAAACATCCTCATCATCGGACAGGGAACCGTCTATTACCACGCGGTCAATTGAAGAGGCCAAGCATCACTTAAGCCCTCTGGTTGGCGAAGATCAACACATTTTCCAGTCGGTTCCATTTGACCGGCTCGTGATCATCGATGCAGACGTCCCACACAGTGCTGTATTACAGAGAGCTTTTGGCATGGATATGGATATGGATAACCAGATTATTCAGCTCTCTGCACTAGATACCTTAGCCACGCTTAGCGAAAAACTGGCAAGTTTTGTAGATCTAGACGCGATTCATCTCATCTCACATGGTGCACCCGGACAACTATTCTTGCTGGGTGAAACTCTCTCCTCAAACACCCTTCGGTCCTCTAATCAATTACTCGCAGCATTGAAACACGCACTCAAACCAAGCGGTGACCTGCTTATTTATGGCTGCCAAGTTGGTCAAGGTGCGCAAGGTGCCGAGTTTGTTAGCGCATTAGCCCAACTGACTCAAACCGATGTCGCTGCATCTATTGATAATACCGGGGGTGTTCAGCAAGGGGGAAACTGGATTCTTGAGCGTCAGTTCGGCAAGATAAATACGGCGCACCTCTTTAATTCAAACGCTCTATTATTGGCAGATTATCCAACCGTGCTTGGCCAACAAGTCGTGAAATATGGAAACATCAGTTCTGCGATTGTTGATGATGTGACAATGACCGTGAATATTTCTCCCACCGTCGATTTAACCATCGACTGGGGAACGGGAACCCAAGGCAGTAATGTATACACAAATAGTCGGGTACAGCAGTTAACAGCGCTTGGCGGAGCGGTTGGTCCCGTTGATGTGGATGACACTTTTTATAATAATCGAAGCGGAGGATTGCAACTCACCGCTACAGGCAACTTCTCGCTGGATGCGTTTGAACTATTTCGAAGAGGTGCAGCGAATGGGAATACCGAAGACTTTACGCTGATTGGTTTTGATAATGGCTCACAAGTTGTTTCAGATACCCTAACTTGGGTGATTACTGGCTCCTTTGCTGCCGAAACCTTTACCCGAGGTTCAGGCACTTGGGCAGCCAATCCCGCATGGCAATCGGTAGATAAAGTGGTGATAGTCTGGCCAACTGAGGTTGCCGGGAATACGACCGGGATCCAAGGAACGGCTGGCTATCAAGAAATAGCTATATCCAGCGTGACGATTTCGGATTTTGTCGCTGCGACTAACACGGCCCCAGCCCTTGATTTAAATGGTGTTGGCGCGGGTAACGATCACACGATCTCGTTTAGCACCAGTACTGTATCCATTGCCCCCGATGCGACGGTCACCGATGGTGATGGCGATACCATGAGTACTATCACCGTCACGATGGCAAGTCGCCCGGACGGAAGTGCAGAAGGCTTGAACGTGACGGCCGCAGCAAAGAATGCACTAGGTGGTATCAGTGGACAAAGTGACAGTGTGCTGCAAAATACCATTAGCATAACAGGCGCATCAGCGACCACGGCACAAGTGGCTACTTTTTTGCAAAGTATCACTTATAACAATACGGCGGGTTCTCCGGATCTGAGCGCCAGAAGCGCGACGGTGGTGATCAACGATGGGACTGATGATAGCCTCACTCGGACCGTGACGATTAATGTGACAGGAGATATCACTCCGCCCAGTGGCCACAGTGTCGCCTTGAATCAAACAAGCTATAACGCGACTCAAGCCAGCAGCCTATCCTTCCAGTTTGCTAGTGGTGAAATTGGAGCAAACTACAGTTATAGCCTGACATCAACTGGGGGCGGGAGCGCAATTACGGGGACAGGCACACTTGCCACGGCCGTAGATACGGTTAGTTCTTTGAATGTCACAGGGCTGAATAATGGGACATTAACCCTGAGTGTGGTTGTGACCGATGCGGCAGGCAATGCGGCGACAGCGGTCACCGATACGGCCACGCTCGATAAAATATCCCCCACTGTGGTGACAACCACATCAGATAACGCGCTAAAAATGGGAGAGACGCCAACCCTAACCTTCACCCTGAGTGAAGCAAGTAGTAATTTTTCTTCTGGGGATGTCGTCGTTACGGGAGGAGCACTGTCAAACTTTAGTGGCAGTGGCTCACTGTATACGGCTACATTTACACCGACCACAAACAGTACCACGGCGGCAACAATTAATGTGGCCGCAGATACCTTTACCGATCTAGCGGGCAACAACAATACGGTTGCAGCTCAACTGAATATGACGGTAGATACCCTGCGTCCCAGCGTGACCCTGTCGAGTAACAAAACCCAGTTAAAAGTCGCTGAAACCGCCACCATTACCGCAACATTAAGCGAAGCGAGCAGCGACTTTGCGGTCAGTGATATCGCAATCATCGGCGGTACCTTAAGTGGATTTACCGGCTCAGGCACCAGCTATACGGCCACCTTTACGCCAACCACAAACAGTACCACGGCGGCAACAATTAATGTGGCCGCAGATACCTTTACCGATCTAGCGGGCAACACCAATACCAGTGCAACCCAACTGAATATGACGGTGGATACCCAGCGTCCCAGCGTGACCCTGTCGAGTAATAAAACCCAATTAAAACTCGCTGAAACCGCCACCATTACCGCAACTTTAAGCGAAGCGAGCAGTGACTTTACGGTCAGTGATATCTCTATTACGGGCGGAACCTTAAGTGGATTTACTGGCTCAGGCACCAGCTATACGGCCACCTTTACGCCAACCGCAAACAGTACCACGGCGGCAACAATTAATGTGGCCGCAGATACCTTTACCGATCTAGCGGGCAACAACAATACGGTTGCAGCTCAACTGAATATGACGGTAGATACCCTGCGTCCTAGCGTGACCCTGTCGAGTAACAAAACCCAGTTAAAAGTCGCTGAAACCGCCACCATTACCGCAACTTTAAGCGAAGCCAGTGGTGACTTTACTGTAGGGGATGTCGTCGTAGCAGGTGGCAGCCTGTCAAGCTTTAGTGGCAGTGGCTCACTATATACGGCCACCTTTACGCCAACCACAAACAGTACCTCGGCGGCAACCATTAATGTGGCCGCAGATACCTTTACCGATGCTGCGGGCAACAACAATACGGTTGCCACTCAACTGAATATCGCAGTGGATACCCTGCGTCCCAGCGTGACGCTTTCTAGTAATAAAACCCAGTTAAAAGTCGCTGAAACCGCCACCATTACCGCAACGTTAAGCGAAGCGAGCAGCGACTTTACGGTCAGTGATATCTCTATTACGGGCGGCACCTTAAGTGGATTTACCGGCTCAGGCACCAGCTATACGGCCACCTTTACGCCAACCACAAGCAGCACCACGGCGGCAACCATTAATGTGGCCGCAGATACCTTTACCGATCTAGCGGGCAACAACAATACGGTTGCCACTCAACTGAATATGACAGTAGATACCCTGCGTCCCAGCGTGACCCTGTCGAGTAACAAAACCCAGTTAAAAGTCGCTGAAACCGCCACCATTACTGCAACGTTAAGCGAAGCGAGCAGTGACTTTACGGTCAGTGATATCGCGATCATCGGCGGTAGCTTAAGTGGATTTACCGGCTCAGGCACCAGCTATACGGTCACCTTTACGCCAACCACAAACAGTACCTCGGCGGCAACCATTAATGTGGCCGCAGATACCTTTACCGATGCTGCGGGCAACAACAATACGGTTGCCACTCAACTGAATATCGCAGTGGATACCCTGCGTCCCAGCGTGACGCTTTCTAGTAATAAAACCCAGTTAAAAGTCGGTGAAACCGCCACCATTACCGCAACATTGAGTGAGGCCAGTGGTGACTTTACTGTAGGGGATGTCGTCGTAGCAGGTGGCAGCCTGTCAAGCTTTAGTGGCAGTGGCTCACTGTATACGGCTACATTTACACCGACCACAAACAGTACCACGGCGGCAACCATTAATGTGGCCGCAGATACCTTTACCGACGCTGCGGGCAACAACAATACGGTTGCCACTCAACTGAATATCGCAGTAGATACCCAGCTGCCCAGTGTGACGCTTTCTAGTAATAAAACCCAGTTAAAAGTCGGTGAAACCGCCACCATTACCGCAACATTGAGTGAAGCCAGTGGTGACTTTACGGTAGGGGATATCGTCGTAGCGGGTGGCAGCCTGTCAAGCTTTAGTGGCAGTGGCTCACTATATACGGCCACCTTTACGCCAACCACAAACAGTACCTCGGCGGCAACCATTAATGTGGCCGCAGATACCTTTACCGATGCTGCGGGCAACAACAATACGGTTGCCACTCAACTGAATATCGCAGTGGATACCCTGCGTCCCAGCGTGACGCTTTCTAGTAATAAAACCCAGTTAAAAGTCGGTGAAACCGCCACCATTACTGCAACTTTAAGTGAAGCTAGCAGCGACTTCACGCTCGGCGATATCTCTATTACGGGCGGCACCTTAAGTGGATTATCTGGTTCTGGTACCAGCTATACTGTCACATTGACCCCCACGGTCGAGGGTCAAATAAACGTTTCCGTTGCCGCAGATACCTTCAGCAATGCATCTGGGAACCTGAATGTAGCGTCAACAACTCAGCATATTCAGTATGACGGAACCTCCCCTTATATTACGGCATTGCTTCCTGCAGATAACAGCGCCAATGTGGCTAAGGATGCGTCGTTGGCGATCACATTTAACGAAACCATCGTTGCCGGGAGTGGCAATATTTCGATTTTTGACAGCGCCGATGATAGCTTACTCGAAGCCATAGCGGTGGGTGGTTCGAAAATAATCATGACTGGGCAAGTTGTGACCATCGACCCTACCGCCACTTTTACGCCTACTCACAGTTATTATGTGCTGATCGGGAACAATGCCCTAGAAGATAGCGCAGGCAACACCTTTAGCGGCTTTTCGACACAAAACTCATACAACTTCACCATTAACAACCTCGTCCCTCATGTATCCGATGATACCGTTTCAATCGCTGAAGATAATCAAGTTGCGATTGCTGTTTTGGAGAATGATAGTGACGACGATAGTCCAATCAATTTAGCGAGTATGACGATTAATAGCCAGCCGCTTCATGGCATTACCCGCGTGAATACCGGAACGGGAGTCGTGAACTACACACCAGATCCTAATTATGTCGGCAGCGATAGCTTTACCTACACTGTTGAAGATATCTATGGAGGCGAATCCATACCCGCAACAGTTACCCTAACAGTGGCACCTGTTGCCGATGATCCGGTAGCGCTCAATGATGTTGCAGAGACAACGGAAGATACCTTATTACCAATTGACGTTGTTGCCAATGATACCGACCCAGATATTGGCGATATACTAAATACCACTCAAATTGTAGTCACACCACCCAAACATGGCAGTGCCATGGTAGCTGATGGAAAAGTGAACTATACACCCTCCCTTGATTTTACCGGGACAGATCACTTTAGCTACACCGTTGCAGATAGCACTGGGCGAGTGTCGAACCTTGCCACGGTCACGATCAATGTATCTGGAGCAAATGAGGCTCCTATCGGCGTTGCAGATAGTGTCACAACAGACGAAGATCATGACATTGATATCAATGTGCTTGTCAACGATACCGATAGCGACGGCACAATTGATGTCGCCAGTGTCCAAATAGTTAAGCCACCAGCGCATGGTTCGGTGAGTGCAAATGCCAGTGGAGTGTTGACCTTTACCCCTGAGGCTAACTATAGCGGCGGTGATAATTTCACCTATGTTGTTGAAGACGATTTACATGCTAGTTCTGCAGAAACCACCGTCACGGTGACCATCAATTCTCTCAATGACGCGCCAGTTGCCCGCGATGACATCGCGATGCTGCAGGCAGATATTCCCCATCGCATCAATGTGTTGGGGAACGATAGTGATATCGATGGCACACTCAATCTGAGTTCGATTTCTATCGTAGCAACGCCAACGCAAGGGCTTGCCACAGTGATTGCTTCTGGTCTGATTCAATATACCCCAAACACACATCTTAGTGGAGAAGACAGCTTTACCTATACGATTGCCGACAACTCAGGTGCCATTTCTAATGTGGCCACCGTGACGCTGACCAATAATGTGGTGAACCACCTCCCCATAGCGAACAACGATGAAGCCTCAACAGAAGAAGATCAGCCGGTCAGCCTAAATGTAACCAGCAACGACAGCGATGTTGACGGTTCACTGGAAACCACATCTTTAATGATCGTAACAACTCCGAGTTTAGGTTCGGTCACCGTGAATGGCGATGGGTCGATCACCTACATCCCTCAGGCAAATGCCAGTGGCCTAGATAGTTTCATGTATACCATCAGTGACAATGAAGGGGGGCGCTCCAATCAAGCCACCATACATATCACGATTCGTGCGGTGAATGATGCCCCCAGTATCAGCATTGACTCTACCATCAGTACCGATGAAGATAATGACCAGAACCTAAGTTTTACTTACACAGATGTAGATGACAACACGGTCGTCGCAAGTGTCAGTACCCAAGCAAGCCATGGCACAGCCAGCGTAAACGGCACCAGCGTGAACTATATACCCGAAGCGAATTTCTTCGGTAGTGATAGCTTTACCCTCACTCTCACCGATAATGCGGGCTATACCACCACCCAACAAATTAACGTCACCGTTTCTTCAGTCAATGATGTGCCGAGCATCAACATAGGCTCCACCTTAAGTACCGATGAGGATAATAACCAAAGTCTCAGTTTTAGCTACTCAGATGTGGATGGCGATACAGTAGTCGCTTCAGTATCCACCCAAGCAAGCCATGGTACGGCCAGCGTAAATGGCACCACCGTCAGCTATGCCCCCGTAGCGAACTATTTTGGCTCGGATAGCTTTACCCTCACCCTAACCGATAATAATGGTTACAGCACCAGCCAGCAGATCAACGTCACCGTGGCCTCGGTGAATGATGCGCCCAGCATTAGCATGGGCTCCACCTTGAGCACCGATGAAGATAATAGCCAAAGTTTGAGTTTTACTTATTCAGACCTAGACGGTGATACCGTGGTCGCGAGTGTTAGCAGCCTAGCTAGCCATGGTACGGTGAGCGTAAACGGCACCAGCGTGAGCTATGCACCCGAAGCGGATTTCTTTGGTAATGATAGCTTTGTCCTCACTCTCACCGATAACAATGGTTATCAAACAACAAAAACCATTACCGTGAATGTTAACGGACTTAACGACAAACCGATTGCCGAAGATGATTTACCAATTTTACAAACCAATGATGAGAACCGCTATCAAATAGACGTCTTAGCCAATGATAGTGATGCCGATGGCGACCCTATTTCCATTATTGCAGCCTCGGTGAGTGTAGGAGAAGTGCGAATTAAAGATAACCAACTCGTTTATCAAGCGCCTATTGGCACCGCGGGTAAAGTCGAATTTAACTACATGATTCAAGATCCAACGGGAGCAAGTGCCAGTGCCCAAGTCTCTTTACTACTGCAAGCGATTGCCAATGAGCGATTACCTACATTAAGTCCACCTGAGGATGTTGTCGCAAATGCCACGGGCTTATTTACAAAACTTGATATCGGAAAGGCAAGTGCGGTTGATGCAGCAGGTGAAGCGCTTCCAGTTTCTCTGGTGAATGGCCCGAGCTTATTTCCTCCCGGCAATAACACTGTACATTGGCAAGCCAGTGATGCTCAAGGCAACACCGTGATCTTAAGCCAGAATATAAAAGTAAATCCATTAATTTCAATCGCTAAAGACCAACAAGTGGTTGAAGGTACAGAGCAACAGGTTACGGTATACCTGAATGGTAAAGCCCCTGACTACCCGGTTCGCATTGCTTATAGCGTTTCGGGAACCGCAGATGAGAACGACCATGATTTAAGTGACGGGGAACTTATTATTGAGCAGGGAACGGAGGGGGTGATTCCATTATTCATTTACCAAGATTCGCAAACAGAAGGAAATGAAACCATTGAAATTCACCTCAGTCGCGAGCACAACTTAGGCAATAAGTCGGTACATACTTTAACGATTGTTGAAAACAATGTGGCCCCAGAAATGGAGCTTCAAGTTTCACAAGCTGGAGAACAACGGCATTTAGTGCTCAATAATCAAGACTTAGTGCTCATTAAAGCCTTAATATCCGATGCTAACCCAGCTGATAATCACACTATAGTCTGGGCTTCCAAGCATTCAGAGATGATTAATTTAGCGACCGAACAGGATCAATTCATTTTTAACCCAACATCCTTAGTTCCTGGAATATACCCGTTAACCGCAACAGTAAGTGATGATGCCCCCGAAGCTCTCAGCTCCAAACAAAATATATATATTGAGGTGACCAACGCACTCGCCGAACTGGGGAATGAAGACAGTGATAATGATCTGATCTCAGATGCCCAAGAGGGCTATAAAGATTCTGACAATGACGGAGTTCCTGATTACCTCGACGCCATTGATGAATGCAATGTATTACAAGAACAAGTCTTACACGGACATCAATTCTTAGTAGAAGCAGAGCCCGGCGTTTGTTTACACAAAGGAGTCACCATTGCTGGAAATCAAACAGGCGGCGCGCAATTACTTGAACACGAGCTACTAGCCAATGATGAGATGACGAATGTAGGTGGTATATTTGATTTTATTGCGACGGGTTTAGCGACACCGGGACAAAACTATACGGTAGTACTCCCCCAACGCTTACCGATCCCCGAAAGTGCTGTTTATCGAAAATTTCAAAACGGACAATGGGTTAATTTTGTCGAAGATACAAATAATATAGTCAGCTCTGCGGCTGGCGAACAAGGGTACTGTCCGCCCCCCAATGATCCACAGTGGGCTGCTGGCTTAAACGCTGGATATTGGTGTGTGCAATTAACCATTCAAGATGGAGGCCCAAATGACGATGATGGCCTTGTGAATGCAAGTATTACCGATCCGGGCGGAGTCGCCATAAACTTAAGTAACAACCAATTTCCTGTCGCAATGCCCGATAGTGTGACCGTAAAATGGAATGAGAGTATTGTTATTGACGTTCTCGCAAATGATACCGATCCAGATAACGATACACTTAATATCACTGCCGCAACGGTCGACTTTGGCGAATTATCCATTGAAAATTCACAACTGGTATACACCACGTCAGATAGCTTTTTCGATAAAGCAACCATTCAATACAACATTACCGATAACCATGGCGGATCAGCTTACAGCTCCGTTGTTATCCAAGTTGTCAACAACTTTGCTCCGATAGCCCATCAAGATAGCGCCACGACCGACGACCATAGTCAAATCAAAATTTCGGTCCTGAGCAATGATCTCGATGCCGACAATGATCAACTAACCCTCACTCAAGCAAGCGCAAACTATGGAGACGTAGTCATCAATGATGATCAAACCTTAACTTATACACCCAAACTAGGTTTTGATGGCGAGGATATGATCACTTACAGCATACAAGATGAAAAATCAGCAAGCGCACAAGGCACGGTAATGGTCACGGTGAAAGCCTATGTATCAACTACTGTTGAAAACTCTTCGGGAGGCTCTATGGGAGTAACTATGTTGTTATTCGCAGGCTTGCTCCTGCTACGTCGCCATAAACAAATAGGCAGCATGCTATTATTACTTATCATTAGCGCTCAGGCACAAGCAGAGCCAAACCGATGGTCAGTTGAAACAGAGCTTGGCTATGCCAAAGCACACCACAACAGTGAACTCGATAACATTCCTTCGGTACAAGTCATGGATACTGATGACTCAGATTTTGCTTGGTCCATTGGAATTGCTTATCGTTTCAAACCCAAGTGGAAGTTAGCCCTTCGCTACATCGATCTTGGTCAGGGCAGTGCCACTTTAAAAGCGGAGACTCTCTCACCCGAGGAATACCACCAAGCCGTTGCAAAGGCGACGCCAGTACTTGGCCATGGTTTCGCAAGTGATTTGAGTTACCAACTGCTGAATAACGAGCATATTCTGGTTGATGGCAGCCTAGGCCTGTTCCGCTGGAAAAGTCAGTTAGAAAGCATTGTGCAAGACAGTGTGATCCAACATGATAAAACCGCCACCGATCCCTATCTCGGTCTACAAGCCGCTTATCAATTAAGTCCTCAATGGGCCCTAGGCCTTGGATACGCTCATTATTTCATTTCTGAGAACGATATTGACGCTTTCAGTATAAAACTTATTTATCGTTTATAAGCCATCCTATTTACAGGGTTCTATTATAAACAAATCCGCAGCTCTTTCGATTTGCAGCACCAAAACCTCAAAGTGCTGCAAATTCTCGGCTTAAATCGCAATCAAATATCCTTGAAATACCTCAATAGATAACGCTTGCTATAAATAACTCATTGTAGCCATTCAAGCACTTGTTGATAACTGGGTACACTGCCTTTGTGTATCACCTGTTCATCAAGCACCACCGCAGGTGTCGACATCACCCCATAAGCCATAATTTGAGCTGGCTGTTCGACTTTCTCCACACTAATTTCGCTATCTAATTCATTGGCGGCTTTTTCTAATAAAGCGACGGTATTTTTACAGTTACGACAACCTGAGCCTAAAACTTTAAAATGTTTCATGATTCACTCCTAAATAAAAGTACTTAAAAAATTAAAAATCCAACCAATCAAGGTGAAGGAACACAACAAGGTCACGAATAAAATGGCTAATAAACGCCATTGCATCACTTGTTTTAACAAAATGAATTCCGGCATACTGGCGGCCACAGTACTCATGCAAAAAGCCAGCGTCGTACCTAAAGGTAAGCCGTTCACTAACAAACTTTCCATGATGGGGATCACCCCTGTCGCATTCGAATAGAGGGGAATGCCAATCACCACCGCAGCAGGCACCGACCACCACTGACCACTTCCCAAATGTTGTTCTATCCAACCATCAGGAACAAAACCATGTAAGGCAGCACCAACTCCAACGCCGATAATCACCCACTTCCAGACTCGAGAAAAAATAGTTCGAGTTTCATCGAAAGCAAATTGATGGCGAGCTCGATAACTTAAACGTGTAGCACTTTGCTCATTAGAAGGCTGTGCACTTTGGCTTTGTCCCTCTTGTAAGGCCTTGGCCGCAAAAGACTGCAACCATCGCTCCGCATGAATGGCATCAAGAAACAGCCCGCCAAGGATCCCAACCGACATCCCTATCAGCAAATAAAGTAGGGTAAACTTCCACCCAAGCAGACTCATCAGCAATAATATGGCAACTTCATTGATAAGCGGCGAGGTCAGTAAAAAGGCCATGGTGATGCCCAAAGGGATCCCAACTGAACTAAATCCCAAAAACACTGGAATACTAGAACAAGAGCAAAATGGGGTAATCGCGCCAAAGACACTCGCCAATACATAGCCAAACCCGCGGCTTTTACCCTGTAGAAAATCCCTTACTTTTTCCACGTCTAGAGACGCCCTTAATAAGCCAATGAAGTAAATCATCACCAGCAACAAGGCAAAAATCTTGGTGGTATCTTCAATAAAAAAATGTACCGCAGTGGCCCATCGCTCATCAGGTTCTAAATTTAATAAGCGGTAGGTAAACCAGTCTGCGAACCAGCTAAAATAGTAGAACATCATTGTCTCCCCTAGAGTTCACACCATCGGCAATGCAACCATGGTGAAACTCACTTGTAATTTTCGATTAGCAGTGTCTTTAGGGTAAGACGGCACAGGAAGTGAAAAGATGCAAAAATATATGCACCCTCTCTAAGGATAGTTAAACTTCGAAGCTCAACACTGGTTGCGAATCACAGTTATAACGGAAGCAAAAATCGGAATAACAAGCACAGTAAGTGTCGGCGGAAAAAATTTGATCACTCCATGGTTCATCGAATTCCTGTCCAAGTGCCAGTTACTTTAAACTAATGCGTATTTGCCCCAAAGTGAGTTAACTTATTTTTTGTGGGAGCTGTTAGTCTCGCTTTTATCATTTAGTTTTGGATCGATCTGTTAGTGAGGGTTTCGCCCTGACGGCGATATACTTTTCTTTGCTGGCCAAAGAAAAGTATACAAAAGAAAGGCCACCCAGCACCTTCTTAGCTCCTCCGTTGCTCACTCACAAGGGCGTTGAAGTAACTCGCTACGCTCAAACAGACTTCAACTTTGCTCCCTTGTTCATTTGCGCGACTCGGCGAAGATGATGGGATTTAAAAGCGTAATCTTGGCTATCGAGAGTGTGGAAGTTTTTTGTTTTTAGAATGGGGGTCTAGTTTATTAATGTTCTTGTTCATCAGCTCGCCCTCTCTTTAGATAAAAAGGCGTCCGGCTTCCTTCAGACATTCCCTCGCAGTTATGCCCTTGCCATTCGCTAGTCCTTAGCGTTTAATAATCAAAGTGTTATTAAACGGTGACCTTCCTACAGAGGACTTTCACCTCATTAGTTCATGCCCATGCTGGGCGTACACAAGTTGCCTAAGTTCGCCGCAAAAAGCGCGGCTGGGACAAATACTCACTGGGCGAAGCCCAACAACGTTCGCATTTGCCCCTTGGCAAAGCGTTAAGTGGCCTCACAGGGAAATTGAATGAGTCGTAATAACCAAGCTAATAGAAAAAAGAAGTTAGCAAATAAAAGAGATAAGCTGAGGGCTTCTAGGGCGAAAGTTAATGCTGAAAAATCCAAGATAGCAACTATCTACTTGGATGAGTCTGGAAATACTGGCCATAACATAGTTGACAAAAATCAACCAATTTTTACACTCTCGGCCTGTAAATTTTCTAATGGCGAAGCTGAAAAGTTACTTGCACTGACAGGCTCAAGATCACCTCTAGAGGCTCATTTCAAAAATTTAAAGCGCCGAAAGTCTGGGCAAGATGGAATTGTAAGGCTAATGAGCCATCGACTTATTAATAAAGATCACGTGAAAGTAGAGCTTTTTCACAAGAACTTTATGGTGACGACAAAGATTGTTGACCTCCTAATTGAGCACATGCTTCACCTAAATGGCCATGATTTGTATGTAAATGGAGCAAACATAGGGCTTTCAAATATGTGGTTCTATTGTATGCCTACGTTTTGTGGTCAGGACCGAGTTCAGGCCATGTATGGTTCGTTCGTTAATATGATTAAAGAACAGTCCGAAGAATCAATAAGCTCGTTTTATGAGAGTGTAGAGGTACTTAAAGAACATTCAATTCATGAAAATTTTAAAGAAGACCTTAATTTGATCCTGCTTACTCGAAATTATATTCATGATGCGCTGAACGGTATTGATAAGACATCACTTGACCCATCAATCCCAGCGCTGTTCTCAAAATGTGTAAGCTGGGGAGATATTCATCCAAAAGGGTTTCATATCATTCATGATGATTCTCATAGTGTTGAAAAACAAAAAGCGATGTTTTCCCAATTTATGGACTGGACCCAAAGCTCTATAGAGCTTGGCTATGACAGGCGGAAGTTCAAATTACCCTTAAGAGGTAAAAGTTTGAAGTTTTCAAGCTCTGAATCGCATCCTCAATTGCAGGTTGCTGACATTGTTGCTAGCTCGATGACTTATTGGGCTGATGGTGTTGCAAGAGATGAAAAAGAAGACTACTTATTTCTTGAGTTAAACAAGCTAAATTTGGACAAGTTGACTACAAGTTACAAAATATGGCCAACACAGGACGTTACTCCAAGCGACCTAGGTACGGTCCACGATGGCGGACTAAATGCAGCAGATCATGGTGCATACTTCTTGATGAAGGCAAAAGCTAATGCCGAAATCACCACTTAATCGGGTAGCCGGAGGTATCTAACCTCCAGCCCCCACAACACCCTGCATGCGGCTCCGCACAGGGCGTTTCCTGAAAACGGTTAAAATACAACGGCCGATTAGCTCCTTTGCATTCCAATGATGGCTTCTGTTTTTGCGCCATGACTCCTCAGTCCGGTCGGATACGGAGACAATGAGCTGCACAGGCTCCTCATTGATTTTCAGGTTCAGGCCTTCACCATGTCCCAACCATTACACAATAGAACGGCATTGGGACTTTTTATCTAAAAAAAAGCCGTCTGCTTAAATCGCCATGGCGTGAGTTAAACGATCAGCTTGCTAAGCAGATCTCCCCACTCTTTGTTTATAAGAAGTAGAACATGCACTGTCTCTGCACTGCTGCATCATTTACGGTGGCCGTTAGATCACATGGCTTCGTTGTCTTGTGCCAACTCGCCTCCAGCCTACGCCTCATATGATGTTCTTGTTCATCAGCTCGCAGATTTGCGTCCGGCTTCCTTCAGACATTCCCTCGCGGCAATGCCCTTGCCATTCGCTAGTAGTTAGCGTTTAATAATCAAAATATTATTAAACGGTGACCTTCCTACAGAGGACTTTCACCTCATTAGTTCATGCCCATGCTGGGCGTACACAAGCGCAAGCACACGGAACAATTTTTCGTGGCTTCGCCACTACAAATCGTCCGGTGTTGCAGGCGTTATGTGTCACTGTCCTTCAAGGATTAGATGAAATATTTAAGTGTAATGTTCATTATTCTAGCTATATTGGTAACGTTTATTACTAATTATTGCTTCGAAAATGCAGGCTCGCCTCAACTTATAGCTAATGTTATGAGTATATTTTGGGCTCCTTTTTATACTGCTACTTCTGGAGTAAACGTTGAGCCTACTCCTTTCTATTTAGTTGAAAAAAATTCAACTTATATATTAATTAGTGCAGGTGTAACCTTATCTCTAGTTGCCAGTATGATTGAAATTGTGAAATTAATGAAATTTGGTAAAAACCAACAATCAGCATGTGTAATTGCTTTGTCTGTATGCCTTTTATATTTCAACGCTAGCATTTTCGCATGGAACACATAATCGGGTAGCCGGAGGTATCTAGCCTCCAGCCCCCACAACACCCTGCATGCGGCTCCGCACAGGGCGTTTCACTTAGAATAGTGAAGCTTTATCCATCCATCTCGTAGCGCAAATAGACCTTGGGATTTCAAGTAAGCATTCGATAATGCTTGTTGGATCCCCGGTGTTTTCGAGCTCCTCCATGGGCCTTTACTGGTGATACCACACGCCACTGCGGCTTGAACATGTACCCCTCGGCGCATGAGATTCCTCACTTTGGTTCTCGGTTTTCGCCATTGTCGCCAATAGGCCATTCGTACTCTGCGTCTTACCCAATGATCAAGATCGACACACAGTTGATAGCAATTCGCGATCCCAAAGTAGTTTATCCAGCCTCGCAGATATTGGCTCACTTTAGCGAGCTGGTAAGTCATCGAGACGCCCCAGTTTCGGTTGGTGAGGCGCTTTAGCTGTTGTTTAAACCGGTGTAGCGTTTTGGCATGGATTTGCAGTCGTCCCGCTTTGAAAGCAAACCCTAAGAACTGACTCTTCGCTGTTTTAACCACCTGGCTTTTGGTGGTGTTAACGATTAACTTTAAGCGGCGTGGCAAGAAGTGACTAATGCTCGCTAGCACCCGTTCTCCTGCACGCCGACTTTTCACCAAGATGGTGAAATCGTCAGCATAGCGGGCGAATTTATGGCTCCGTTTCTCCAGTTCTTTATCTAATGGGTCGAGCATGATGTTAGCCAGCAAGGGGGATAATGGTCCGCCTTGTGGTACACCTTCTCGAGTTTCTTGATAGTGCTGGTTGTCGATAAATCCCGCTCTTAAGTAGTGTCCAATCAGCTTAAGTAAGCGCTTATCTTGCAGTCGGTGACCCAGTTTACTCATCAATAAGTCATGATTAACTCGGTCAAAGAATTTAGATAAATCCACATCTACCGCAAAACGTCGGCCTTGCTTGATGATGCTTTGCACTTGTTTCACCGCTTGTTGCCCATTCTTGTTTGGTCTAAATCCAAAGCTGTTCGCTGAGAAGCTAGGGTCAAAGATAGGCGTTAGCACTTGGGCAATGGCTTGCTGGATGACACGGTCGAGCACGGTTGGGATCCCCAGTAGGCGCTTCCCGCCATCGGGTTTATCTATCTCCACACGGCGAACCGGTTTAGGCTGATACTGGCCATTACGCAGCGCAGCAGCAACCTGCTTCCAGTGTAGTTTTGCCCAAGAAGGAAATGCATCAATGGACATGTTATCCACTCCAGCAGCCCCTTTATTGGCTCGAACACCTTGCCACGCGAGCTGAATATTCTGCCGCGTTAGCATATGTTCGAATAGATGTTGGCTAAAGGTTGGCTGCGAGTTATTACGCTGAATCGCATCTACGCCGGACGGCGAATGGGTGTTCAAGTTTAACAAGGCTCCTCCTTTATTCTAAGTGTTCAGGCCTTCACCGTGTCCCAACCATTACGATGGGCGTTGGGCTACTATGCCGTCTGCTGACTTCTGCTTAATCACCGTTTGAGTTACCCCAAATAGCGCTATCGTTGTTCATCGTATTTGCTCACTTAAGTTGATGAGAATTAAGTGCCAGGCCTGTTGAACTAGCGGCCAAGCTAGTGAGTTAAACGATCGCTTGTTAAGCAGATCTCCCCACTCTTTGTTTATAAGAAGTAGAACATGCACTTTCTCTTTCTCTGCACTGCTGCATCATTTACGGTGGCCGTTAGATCACATGGCTTCGTTGTCTTGTGCCAACTCGCCTCCAGCCTACGCCTCATATGATGTTTTTGTTCATCAGCTCGCAGATTTGCGTCCGGCTTCCTTCAGACATTCCCTCACGGTAACGCCCTTGCCATTCGCTAGTAGTTAGCGTTTAATAATCAAAGTGTTATTAAACGGTGACCTTCCTACAGAGGACTTTCACCTCATTAGTTCATGCCCATGCTGGGCGTACACAATGCATTGCAGCGGACAAGCCGCTGAATGTGGCGTTAACCCATAGAAATTTTTATCCGAAACAGACGCTTTAGAGTTAAGGCTTTAACTCGGAAATGTCCACAGATGTTTCAGTCCACCCAGACCGATTGTTATTGCTACTGGATCAGTTCTAGTTGATTGCCAAACTCAACGTTGACCAACAACATTGAGAGGAGGTCATCATGAGAAAATTATCTTCTGGAAAATGCAGTGGCATCAAAAGGCCATTTAAGCTTGAAGAAATCTGGCGAGTCAGAACTAGATTGGAGATTGAAAACAACCTAATGCAGCTTGCGTTACTGAACCTAGCTATTGATAGCAAGTTAAGAGCGAGCGATTTGCTAAAGCTGCACGTATACGATGTTTCTTCGCAGGGAGTTATCTACGAAAGGGTGCAATGTATTCAACAAAAAACAGGCACTGACGTACACTATGAGATCACTCCGAGAACGCAACAAAGCATTAGCCGATGGATCTTTTCAGCCTCCCTAGAGGCAAGCAGTTTTTTATTTCCGAGTGGCCGCCGTAAAGAGCAACCTATCAGCTACTCATACTATCGTTCAATTATCAGGAATTGGGCTGTAAAGCTTGGATTGAATGCGGACTATTATGGTACTCATTCCATACGTCGCACCAAAGCAACATTGATTTATGCCAGAACAAAAAACATTAGGGCGGTACAAATCCTACTTGGGCATTCGAAGCTAGATAACACTATTCGGTACCTTGGCGTTGAGCTAGAAGACGCTCTGAGACTCTCTGAGAAAACAGACTGCTGATCAGCGCTGATACAGGCTTTTCTTCTTTTCTGAAAAGCCTGTGCTCCAAAGTGAGTTAGTGTTGTTCACCAGAAATTTGGGTTTTGGCTATTTCTAGTAGAATCTAGTATGAGACTCCATCAGCAATTAAACCGGCTGCCCTTATCAAGTTTAACTCGTTAGAACGCATGTCCTCCGAAGTAGATTATTAAGAGTTGTTTTTAAACTAATTTCTCGCTGTTGCTAAAATTGCTTGCAGTAATCTTCGCCTTTGACTTACCATCACGATGATATGAAAGCTTTGTTTTTGATCTTTGTGTTTTGCTTACAAATGGTATCCGGCGTTTCTAGCGCTTCGGAGCATTCTTCGCATGCGCAAAAACATAGTGCCGATCAAGAAATAATGCACATGACTATGGATTGCCATAATGATGGCAATATTCCTGACAATGAGAATAAATCTAAGCTGGATGACTTATGTAAGTTAGATTGTCAGTTGTCATTGTGTGCTGCAACGCCTGCATTCATATCTTCCAGCCTACACTTCATACCGCAGCCACAAAGTGCAGCGACCAGTTTTTACACTTTTAATCTCCACCCGTCTTTACAGGAACTACCCTTCAGACCCCCTCTTACTGTTTGATTTAGTTAACTATTTCTTTAATCAACAGTAAGGAAGAAACATGTTTATTCCCTCTTGCAAAGAGGTTGTGCTTGTCGTTGCGCTATCGACAAGTGCCACGGTGATAGCCGCCCCCTTAAATATTGAACGTGCAGTAGAGCTAGCGCTTAGTAGCGATCCATCTGAGAGTTTATATGCTCAGCGACAACAACAAATTGCAGCCATGGGTGTGCAGAGTGGTCAGTTAAAGGACCCTATGATCAGGCTAGGTCTCGCGAACCTACCCACTGATAGCTTCAAATTTGACCAAGACCCTATGACTCAGCTGAGTGTTGGGCTTGCCCAAGAGTTTAGCCGAGGCAATACCCGTGAGCTAAGCGGCCAGCGTTACCAAATATTGGAGCAGCAAACTGGCCATCAAGCTGCTGAACGCCGCTTGGAACTTAGCCAGCAAATCCGACAAATGTGGCTAAGTGTGCGTTTCGCTAACACGGCACAACATCTTTTAGCCGAGAACAAGCAATTGTTCGCTCGCAATGTTGAGCACGTGCGTGGCCAGTTCGAATTGGGCTACAAGCAAAGCCAAGACCTGTTCCAAGCGGAGCTACAACTAAGTAAGTTTGATGAGCAGATTGCGGCCTTTTCCCAGCAAGAACAAGCCTATCGAGGACAGTTAGCAACGTGGCTTGGCGCTCAGGCTTACCAACCATTTGATAGCGCACTTCCGCAATGGGATGCCACCGCTAATTATGCAGAGCAAGCCAATACCGAACACTACACACTGCTGTCGCAGCACCCTCTGGTGTTGGTGAAACAAGCCGCCATTGATGACGCTGAAAAACAAATCGAAATCGCCAATGAGGCTTACAAGCCCGCCTTTAAAGTCGAAGTCGGATATGGCCATCGAAACAGTCGTGATATGGATGGTAGTGCTCGTCCCGATTTGGTTTCTGGTTTTTTGTCTATGGACGTCCCATTGTTCACTGATAAACGTCAAGACCAGGCGGTTATTTCAGCTACACGTGGTAAGGGGGTGAAGCAAGCGGAACGCGACCTACTGCTAAAAAACATGAATGGTAGGCTCAATGGTCAGGTTGCACAGGTACAAAACCTTAACCTGCGCTTAGCTCGCTATCAGCAAACTTTGTTGCCACAAGCCCAAGCTAATACCCAAGCCGCTATCCAAGGTTATCAATCTAATACAGTGAGCTTTGATCTGGTGGTCAAGGCTTTCATGGATGAAACCGCCTTGAAGCTGGAGTTTGAACAGCTGCAAACCCAGCAATACCAATCCCTTGCTCAAGTTCGTTATTTTCAGGCCCTGTAGGAGTAGAACCGAATGAATAAATTTGTATTAAGCAGTCTATTTCTAGCCCTTGGCTTGGGCGGAGGTTACTTCGCAAATGACTTGATGCAGCAACAGCATAGCACTGATAGCCACACTGGTTATAGTGTATCGGGGGAAGCTAAGCCGCTGTACTGGGTCGCGCCAATGGACCCTAACTATCGCCGTGATAAACCCGGTAAGTCTCCTATGGGGATGGATCTCATTCCAGTTTTTGAGGAGAGTCAATCTGCTAGTCAACCCGGCTTAGTCTCCATCGACCCGAGTGTTGAGAATAACCTAGGTGTGAGAACAGCCAAGGTTGAGCTTAACAGTTTCGCCACGGCCATTGAAACAGTGGGCACACTAAACCTGAACGAGAATACGCAGTGGCAACTTAATAGCAGGGTTGCAGGTTGGGTTGAAAAGCTGGCGGTAAAAGCAGAGGGCGAGCGTGTTGATGCAGGCCAGTACCTTATGTCTATTTACTCACCGGAGTTAGTTAAGGCCCAAGACGACTTACTCAATGCCCTGAACATGGGTAACAAGCGTTTGATTGACTCAGCTAAGACTCGACTTAATGTACTGGGCATGTCAGCTCAGCAAGTTAAGCGCGTGACTAAGCAACGTCGTAGCGAACAGTTAGTCGAACTATATGCACCAAGCTCTGCTTACATCGCCAAGCTTGGTGTTAGGGAAGGCGCTTATATTACCCCTGCTACCAAGCTAGTTGATGCCGGAGCCTTGGACAGCATTTGGTTAATCGGTGAATTATTCGACTCCCAAGCAGGCTTAGTGGCGCAGGGGGACCGGGTAGAAATGCGTGTAGACAGCTACCCCGGACAAACCTGGCAAGGTGAAATTGACTACATCTACCCAAATCTTGACCCGCTTACTCGCACCCTGCGTGTTCGCATGGAGTTTGCCAATGATGATGAGCGGCTCAAACCTAATATGTATGCTCGAGTCAGTGTCTCCTCGGCACAAGCGAGCCAAGTATTAACCATTCCTAGCGAAGCGGTGATTAGAGGCGGCCGCTTTGATCGCGTAGTAATGAAGCGAGGCGCAGGAAAGTACCAAAGTGTGCGAGTTGAAGTCGGTCGCGAAAGTCAGGGGCAAATGGAAATACTTGATGGCTTGATGAGTGGTGACACCATCGTGACGAGTGCCCAATTTATGTTGGATTCTGAATCTAGCTTGAGCGCTGATTTCAATCGCATTGGCCCCCCAGATAGGCTTACCGAGTCGGTAGTGGCGAGTGGTGTGGTAATGGCGGTAAAAGACGGAGCCCTCACCATTGCCCATGAACCCGTACCAGAGTGGGAATGGCCAGGTATGGTGATGGACTTTCCATTGGAGCAGGCTGAAATTACCGAGCAGATCGTGCCGGGAAGAGAACTCAAATTTACCATTAACAAGCAAGACAATCAGTTTCCCATTTCCAAGCTTGTCCCAGGTGACTTGAATCTTGAAGCATTGAAGCAACCAGCGATGGGTCATGACCACAGCACGATGGACCATTCACAGATGGGACATGGCCCACAGCAAAGCGCAGATGTTGATACTAGTACCTTAGTGGATGAGGATTTGGATTGGCTAGATTTCGATGATGAAGAGGGAGAGCAGTAATGATCCCTAGTATTATTCGCTGGTCGATACACAATCGTTTTTTAGTCTTAGTCTCAACGCTCGCCATATTGGTTTACGGCGGCTTCGCTATCAAAAATACGCCAGTCGACGCCATTCCAGACTTGTCCGATGTGCAGGTCATCATTAAGACCTCGTACCCAGGCCAAGCTCCACAGGTGGTTGAAGATCAGGTTACCTATCCCTTGACCACCGCCATGTTATCAGTACCGGGTGCGCAGACCGTGCGTGGCTACTCGTTCTTTGGTGATTCCTATGTCTACATCATTTTTGAAGATGGTACCGATATTTACTGGGCACGTTCGCGGGTACTAGAGTACTTATCGCAAGTCGCACCTAATTTGCCGGCAGCAGCAAAGCCCGCGCTAGGGCCTGATGCTACTGGGGTTGGCTGGGTATTTAGCTATGCCTTGGTCGATCGCACCGGTCAGCATGACCTTAGTCAGTTACGCAGTATTCAGGATTGGTTCTTGAAATACGAGCTGCAAACGGTTGCTGGTGTCAGTGAGGTAGCAACGGTCGGTGGAATGGTGAAGCAGTACCAGATCAGCATCGATCCCGATCGCTTGCGAGCCTACCAGCTGAGCCTGCCGCAGCTAAAGAACGCGATTTCCCAAGGGAACCAAGAGACCGGTGCTAGCGTGATTGAAATGGGTGAAGCCGAGTACATGGTGCGCAGTAGCGGCTACATCAGCTCGGTCGAAGACTTGCAACAATTGCCATTAAAGCTCAACCCGCAAGGTATCCCCTTGCTACTGGGTGATGTTGCCGATATTCAAGTAGGGCCACAAATGCGCCGAGGGCTCTCAGAGCTTGATGGCGAGGGCGAAGTGGTCGGTGGCGTAGTGGTGATGCGCTACGGGGAAAATGCCCAGCAGGTGATTGCCGCAGTCAAAGACAAGCTGGATAGTTTGAGCGCTTCACTGCCCGATGGCGTAGAAATTGTCACCACTTATGACCGCTCCGGTTTGATTGAACGTGCAGTAGAAAACCTCAAAGACAAACTGATTGAAGAGTTTGTGGTGGTGGTCTTAGTGTGTGCGGCCTTTCTGTTCCATATCCGCAGCTCACTGGTGGTATTGGTTAGCTTGCCGGTGGGGATCATTATTGCCTTTATCGTGATGAGCTGGCAGGGAATTAACGCCAACATCATGTCGTTAGGAGGCATTGCCATTGCCATCGGCGCGATGGTCGATGGAGCCATCGTAATGATTGAAAATGTGCACAAGCACATGGAGAAAACCGAGCTGACTGATGCTAATCGCTGGGAAGTGATTGGTAAAGCCGCGTCAGAGGTGGGACCTGCCTTGTTCTTCTCGTTGTTGATCATTACCTTCAGCTTCGTGCCAGTCTTTGCCTTGCACGGCCAAGAAGGCAAGATGTTCTCTCCCTTAGCCTACACCAAGACTTATGCCATGGCAGCAGCAGCTGGCTTGGCAATCACGCTAGTGCCAGTACTTATGGGGTACTTTATTCGCGGCAAGGTGATTGCCGAGCATAAGAACCCATTAAACAGGCTACTCATAGCCAGCTATAAGCCATTACTCAACCTCAGCTTAAAAGCGCCAGTGTTAGTAGTAGTCATCGCTGTCGCCTTAGTCGGTGTAGGTTTTTATCCGGTAAACAAGATTGGTAGTGAGTTTATCCCCCCTTTGGATGAGGGTGACTTGATGTACATGCCAACCACTTATCCTGGGATTAGTATTGGCAAGGCGCGAGAAGTCTTACAACAGACCAATAAGCTGATCAAGACAGTGCCAGAAGTAGAAAGGGTATGGGGCAAAGTCGGTCGAGCAGAAACAGCGACTGATCCCGCACCTCTCACGATGATCGAAACCTTCATCACGCTTAAGCCTCGAGAGCAATGGCGAGAAGGAATGTCCACCGACAAACTGCGCCAAGAGCTTGATAACTTGGTGAACTTCCCTGGATTGACCAATGCCTGGGTAATGCCGATTAAAACCCGTATCGATATGCTTGCGACTGGGATTAAAACGCCTATTGGCATCAAAATATCAGGGGAAGACCTCAGTATAATTGAGACTATTGGTAAAAACATTGAAGACATCCTTGGCCAAGTTCCTGGCACCGCCTCCGCATACGCTGAGCGTGTTGCAGGTGGACGCTATGTAAAAGTAGATATCGACCGGATCGCAACTGCTCGCTATGGCCTCAACATCGCAGATGTGCAGGCAGTAGTGTCTACCGCCATTGGCGGGATGAATGTGTCAGAGACAGTGGAAGGCCTAGAGCGTTACCCAATCAACTTGCGCTACCCTCAGCGTTACCGCGACAGTGTAGGACAACTAAAACTATTACCCGTGGTCACGCCCAGCGGACTGCGATTGACCCTTGGAGATGTGGCAGCGGTTTACGTTGAAGATGGACCTCCAATGATCAAGACCGAAAACGCACGTCCTAATGGCTGGATCTTCGTTGATATTGAAGGCCGTGACTTAGGCAGCTACGTACAAGATGCTAAGCAGTACGTGCAAGAGCATCTAACTCTGCCAGCGGGCTATTCAGTCAGTTGGTCAGGGCAATACGAATACATGGAACGTGCAGAGGCCACTTTGAAAGTAGTGGTACCGGCAACGCTCGCCATCATCATGTTGCTGTTGTACATGGCCTTTAGGCGAGCGGGTGAAGTGCTACTAATCCTAGGCACCTTGCCCTTAGCGATGATTGGCGGCGTTTGGCTCATGTATCTATTGGGTTACAACTTCTCCATCGCCGTTGGCGTGGGTTTCATCGCTCTAGCTGGGGTTGCTGTAGAAATTGGCGTCATCATGCTGATTTACCTTAATCAATCACTTGAAGAGACCTTGTCCAAACACATCATTATTAACAGGCAACAATTACGCACAGCCATTGTTGAAGGTGCTGGTTTGCGTGTACGACCGGTGATGATGACCGTAGCCACAGTGGTCATAGGCCTGATTCCGATTATGAATGGTGAAGGCACCGGCTCCGAAGTTATGCAAAGAATTGCTGCACCGATGATCGGCGGTATGGCCTCAGCGGTGGTATTGACCCTGCTAGTGCTGCCCTCAGTTTATTACTTATGGAAGCGCGTATCTCTGCGCAAACTAATTAACGAATAACAATTAAGGAAAAATTAATATGAAAAAATTAGCTTCAATACTTACCGCATCCATCCTTACACTAGTGAGCGTTACAGCCAATGCCCACAGTGAACACTGTAAAAACACCGAGCTTGGCTCGGTTATGGAGGACATGAAATCTGAGCTTAAAGCCTACGTTGATGCATTCAAAGGTGACGATCAGGTAGCTATGCAGCAACATGCAGCACAACTGATTAGTAATGCTAAAGAAGCTAAGCAATTGATCCCACTGAAACTGCAAGATAGCGAACATCACATGGCTGAGCATGATGATCATATGGTAGAGATGGCTAAAGTGGACCACTCTGGTATGAGCCATTCAACTATGGATCATAGCGCTATGGAAAGTATGGATCACAGTAACATGCCAGATATGGAGGATATGGACCACAATACCCATATGGCGCATATGAGCTATATAAAAGGTATAGATGAACTGCTGGTGTTATTTGGCCAACTACAACAAGTTGATGACAAGAAACTCGTCAAAAACACCCTAATCAAGGTGAAGAAGCATAGCAAACGAAGTCATAAACAATTTCGTATGAGTTGTGATAAATAGTATTTATTGGCCGTCATAAACTGGCGGCCTAGCAAGACCCCTAAAGCGCCTAAGGCAAAGAGTGAGAGGGTGATGATGAATGTTAAGCAAAAAATTTTGGTATGGGACAGATTTATTCGTTTTTATCACTGGCTGCAATTAGCTCTGCTAGTCGGCTTGTGGTTAAGTATGAAGTACGATGAAGTCGATTTGCACATGCAGCTAGGCTTGGCACTCTTGGCTTTGCTTCTGGTTCGATTCATCTGGGGCTACTTTGGTAGTGAAACCGCGCTGTTGAAGTCACTACAGCTTCATCCTAAAGGTGCACTCGATGAACTTAAACAAGAATTGGGCGGCACAGAAAGCATACATACTGGGCACTCTTACCTCGGTTCTTATATGGTGCTGGCTTTATGGGTACTGCTATTAATACAACTTCTATCTGGCTTGTTTAATTCTGATGACATTCTCTCTGATGGCCCCTTATATGCCTACGTGGACGAAGAATACTACGAATGGTTTAAAGCCCTCCATTCAAGTAACGCCGATTACTTATTTGCGCTTATCGCAATTCACATACTGGCGATTGGATACTTTTGCTTAAGGAAGCGTGGTTACTTGAGTGCTATGTTCAGTGGTTATAAGAATAAAGATATCGCAACCAAACCTAACATCAAGCCTGGGCTTTGGCCGATATTGGCAGCTAGTCTGCTGATAGCATTGACCTTAGTTTTCTAAATCGTAAACAACTACAGAATGAAAAGGCCTTGAGCGTGACTCAAATCAGCGGCTTTTTTGATCTAACTTATCATATAGATAAATTGGGTTTGCGAGAATAAGAGTGAGAACAGTTACTATTTTTTATTAGAATTCTTACTTACAGGGATGGTAAATAAGTTTATGGATCACCAACATCAAGCCGCTTTTGATATTAGCAGCCAAGCTCACCAACACGATTTTTCTCACCACACCAATCAAGGTGAACAGCGTACATTAATTGTATTAATGCTTACTGCCATTACCATGATAGTTGAAATTGTTGCTGGAACTTGGTTTGGCTCCATGGCTTTGCTTGCTGATGGATGGCACATGGGGACTCACGTTGCTGCATTCGCGATAACTATCTTCGTTTATCGATATGCTCGCAAGCACGTAAACAACCCCAAGTTCAGCTTTGGTACCGGAAAAGTCAGCTCGCTTGGAGGTTTTGCCAGTGCAATTGCTTTAGCGGTAGTTTCTCTTCTCATGATAATTGAGTCGATTACTCGCTTCTTCGAGCCACAAGCGATTGCCTTTAATCAAGCGATTTTAGTTGCTGTTATTGGCTTGTTAGTTAACTTAGTAGGTGCTTGGATTCTCAAAGATGATCACCATCATCACCATGATGAAGAACACAGCCACTCTCACCAAGATCACAATCTACGCGCAGCATATATGCACGTACTGGCCGACGCACTAACATCATTACTCGCTATATTCGCTCTGCTCGCTGGCAAATACGCTGGGCTTAATTGGTTAGACCCAGTAATGGGTATTGTGGGAGCTCTAGTTATAAGTAAATGGGCTTGGGGCTTAATATCATTAACAAGTAGTCACTTACTCGACCAACAGTGTCAAACCACCGAGAACCGTGTGCGTGAAGCTTTGAAAGACGAAGAGATAGAAATCACAGATTTGCATGTTTGGCACCTCGGAGAGAAGTCACTTAGCGCTGTAATCTCAATACGTAGCGAAGCACCTCGTTCGTTGATAGCCTATAAGCAGCTGTTACAACATATTCCCAAGCTGAGACATGTAAGTATCGAAGTTCATAAGTAGTACTCAACGTTTTACTTTAAAAAAAGCCATAGAGTCGCTTATTTTAACCGAGTGCTAACTCGTTATTGTCCAGAGGCGTGTTACAGCGAAGAATCGCAACCCAAACATATATGGGATCCACGTATTTACAAAGTGATAATTTCAATAGACGGTTAAGATACGTACGTATATTCGGCTTCTTGTTGAAGGCGCTACCTGGTAAGGCCTTACCACATACTGGAATCCTCGTTTTTTTCATTCTCCTAAGTCTAGTCTTGGCAAAGGAGGGAGTGGATCCCATACATCAAGTTGGAAGTCATACGAGATATTTGGCAAACAAACAACCTGTGTCCAAATTATAATAATGTTACTGTGAATCTGGCTTACTAGAGCAGATTTACTGTCATTCATGTGGGTCTGACTTATGAACCCGCTCATTATCCAAACTTTCTAAACGACATTTAAATTGCATATTGAGTTCTGCAAGTGTAACGGTCTCAAGTTGAGCGATAAATACACGTCGAGACATCTCTAAAGCATGGTTAAGAGACTCATCAGCTATCTGCTGTACTAAACATGTTGGGTTGTCGGAATCGCTTGATATTGCAAATAAGCGAGGCATACCTAAGGCTTCGTAAAGCCCAAGCAACGTAATTTCGTCGATGCGTTTCATTAATATCCAGCCTCCATTATGCCCTTTGTTGGACATAACATAACCTCTATCACGTAACCCTGACATTGTTCGCCGGATGACAGATGAATTTGTATTTAGCATCTTAGCTAAAGCTTCAGAGGTTAAAGGTTGCTGAGTATCGTGCATATGTAGTAAGGCATGAATAACTCTTGATAGCCGAGAATCGGTTCGCATCGCCAACTCCTTTTCATGTTGCTTTTAAAGATACATGAAAATACAATGGTCTTCACGATACATTTGAAGTTACATGAGTTGAGTATAATGAACGATCAATGTCTACCAAACAGATGGCAAGCACTCTTCTTCTTGTTGCTTGCCAACTTCCTCAATATATTGGATGTAACCATTGTTAATGTTGCTATTCCGCGGATTTACCAAGATATGGATATTTCACATTCTCAAGCACAATGGGTATCAATCATATATTTGATAAGCTTCTCTGCCTGCTTGCTTCCTTTGGGTAAGCTGGGAGATATGTATGGCAAATTGCGATTATTCAAAAGCGGGCTAATCGCCTTTATGGCGACATCATTGATGTGTGCGGTTTCTCCTAGCATTGAGATGCTAATGTTCAGCCGGTTTTTTCAAGGTTTTGCAAGTGCGATGATGGTTCCACAGGTGTTAGCCATTGCAGTGTCAATGTTTCCTGTAGAAGAAAAAACAAAGATGTTTGGTTATGTGGGGATTGTGGGAAGTTTAGCGTCAATCCTTGGCCCCGTCGTCGGAGGGACGTTGATTTCACTCAATCTATTCAGCCTTGATTGGCGAATTATCTTTGTTATAAACATTCCCATTGGAGTAGTCGCGTATTTTGGCGTGAAAAGAAATCTAGCGAACGAAGTGAAAACGTCACGATTACGAATAGATTGGCTAGGTAATAGTCTAGTTATATTGATGAGTATTTCTCTTATTGTGCCTCTCATTGAAGGCTACAGCTTAGGCTGGCAACCATGGATACTGGCTGTGTTAGCGATGTCTCTACCTAGTATATGGGGTCTCAACCTTTGGTTGAAGAAGCCTACAGCAGATAGTAGTCGTCCTAAATTGATATCTGTTAGCCTGTATACAAACCGTTTCTTCATCAACCAAGCTATGTTCATGATGTTGTTTGGTACCACGACTCCTGGGTTGTTCTTTGTTCTAACATATTACATGCAGAGGCATCTTGGCTTTAGTCCGTTTGAATCAGGAGCTGTGACTTTGGCATTCCCTTTAGGGGTTCTTATCTCTTCATCAGTGCTAAAAAATAGCCCTTTATCATGGCAACGCTACAGAGTCTTTAGTGGTTGTTTAGGACTTACCGTTGCATGGTCAATACTATATCTCACAATTAGCTATGTTTCTGTATTTGATGAGTTATATTGGATTTCATTGCCTTTATTCATAGGAGGGCTTGGAATGGGAAGCGCAATAATTGCGTTATTTCAAAGCATGATGAGCACTGTAGATAGAGAAGATTCTGGTACTGCTTCAGGTGCAATGCAAGCATTACAACATATAGGTATGGCAATAGGTATTGGTATAGCTGGCCAGATCTATTTTATATCTATTGATTTTTATGAAATGCCACTGGTAGCGATGAAAAACTGCGTGTTATACAGCGCAGTCATGATTGGAGGATTTACGTTGAAGTCTCTTCATAGTTTCATCGACAAAAAAAGAAATATCCTTGACGTTGTAAGAAACTAAGAGCACATAATTGTGCTCCCAAGTAATTTAAAAATTACATTACTTTTAGTAAGTCGAAAATCAACGATTAGAGCATGATTTCTATCGTGTTTTTGTCAGAAAACTTACCCAGCGTTGCAGCCAGACTATACCTTGGCATTAACTGATAAGCATTCTTCCGAGCCAATCCCCCTTTAATAAGCAATGTCCAACAATGAATTTGGAAGTGAGCAAGCTTTAGTATTCATTAAACGCCCGCTACAGACCAAGATGACTGCATTTTTCCATCAAACTATAGTGTCCTTCGATAGTAAGCCAGCTGATTTAAGAGCGCTTCGGTTTAAAGCAACAGATCTGCTGTTGCTCATCATAAGCAATTTGACATGCACAATTAAGTTGCTGTTTAAGCTTCACTCTGGCGCGCTGCAAACGAGACTTAGCCGCCGATAAACTCAGTTTATGCTGCCTCGCATAGTCTTGTTGCGACATCCCTACAATGTCACAGCACTGAATAATATGACGATCGCGCTTCGCTAATCGCTCGAGCTGTCTGGGTAAGCATTGAACTAAGGCATCGATCGGCTCAAGCGCCGTTTGTGGCTGCTCAAGACGATTCAAATCACGACTGCTAATAAACTTTGCAGACTCGCGATAGTGATCGACTAAACGATTTTTCGCAACTTTAAACAACCATGCTTTCACATTATCGAGACGACAAAACTTGTCCTTCTGGCGTAAGGCTTTCACAAAAACATCTTGTAGCACATCTTCTGCTAACAAGGAGTCTTGGGTCTGTGAGAGTAACCAACCCAACAAAACTGTTTGATATTGTAACCACGCTTGAGTTAAACACGGTTTCGGCTGAGTACGCGGCATGAATCACCTTTTAAAGATTAATGGAGCACAATTGCATTCAATTTCTGAGATGGCGAGTGCCGTCCCGTCATATCCGATGGACACTCGCAAGATTAACTGTGCCGTTCAAAGACCCTCCCACTATACGGAGTAGGCTTCGATTTCCATTTTTAATTGCTCAGCTAACTTGGCCAAAGCCATCGTTGAGCTGGAGCTTTGCTCGGCTCCCTGAGCCGTTTCATTAGAGATATCACTAATCGCAATAATGTTCTGATTGATCTCTTCGGTGACTGAGCTTTGCTGTTCAGCTGCAGTCGCGATTTGTGCATTCATCGCCGAAATATGATCAACACTTTGAGTAATTTGCGCTAAAGCGTCCCCCGCCTGTAAAGATTTTTCGGCCGTTAACTTCGCGTTATTGGCCCCCTGCTCAAGCCGTTGGGTTGACTCTCGACTGCCCTCTTGTAATTGCGAAATCGTTTGCTGAATTTCCCCTGTCGACTGTTGAGTACGACTGGCAAGCGTTCGAACTTCATCGGCCACAACCGCAAAACCTCGTCCTTGCTCACCTGCCCTAGCCGCTTCGATTGCCGCGTTAAGCGCAAGTAAATTAGTTTGCTCAGAAATACTTTGAATCACTTCTACTACGCTACCAATTTCTTCCGCATGCTGCGCTAGCTTTTGCATTTCTTTAACCGAGTCTTGCATTTCATTGGACAAACTTTCGATCATCGCGATACTCTGCCGCACCACTTCTTGACCATCGGCGGCGGCCAAATCGGCTTTTTCCGATGCCTCGGCGGCTGTACTGGCGCTTTGCGCGACTTCATGAACAGTGGCCGTAAACTGGTGCATCGCCGTTGCAATTAACTGAGTTTGTTGCTGTTGATCAAAAATGTTTTGTTTGGTTTGCATCGCAACCGATGAACCTTCTTCTGCAGAACTAGCAAGCACTTCAACCGACTGCTTATTGGTACTCACCACATGTTGAAACTTAGCCACGATGGTATTCACATCGCTGGCAATATCAGTAAATTCATCCTCTCCATCCACATCAATTCGCTGGGTTAAATCCCCCGCAACAATCAAGCTCGATTTAGCTTGAAGCTGACGAGCCGCTTCCGAAACGCGCTTCACTATCAGTGTCGACAGACCAATAATCACCAACAAACTTAAACTAATAATAATACCAACCGACCACATGAAATGTTCGGTATCAGCTTCGGCCTGTTGAAAGTTTTTAGCGGCTTCATCTATTTGCAGCTTTAAGAATTGTTGGGCGGCCTTGGTGACAGAGGCATAACCAGGGTTAATCACCTTTAATAATACCAAATTAGCATCAGTAAACTGGCCTTGCTGTAGCGCTTTAATCGCAACCTCAAAACCACGCTGCGTCACTTGGTCAACTTCTTTCGCCAGCTGCTGAGTAACCCTGCGTTCTTCATCCGATAAATCTGAACCTAATATTTCCCGGTCAATCAGCTGATGCAAGGCTTCAATGTTAGTTTGAATCGCATCGATATGTTTACCTAAAGGATGGTCATGCATTTTTGCAAATTCAGAGCTGGGATCGTGCTGAAAGGCCAATAATAAGGAGCTTCGCGCACTGCCGATATTATCCAAAATCTTACCAGCTCGAACGGTGTGTTGTATCCCTTGAGTATATAAATCTTCTATTGCGGCTTTCTCTCGGTTCATCCCGGTAATACCTTCATAAGCCAAAAAACCAAAGGCAATAAGAAATAATAAAATGATAACTTTAAGTCGAAAACTAACTGTGCGCATAAATCCTTCCATGTGAGAGAAAACCCAAATCACCGTAAATTTGAATAAATGACCAAAATTGGCTCGAAATCCCTTATTCGTCACGGTCAGTGTTATTCAAAACAAACGTATCTTAATTTTAATCTTCCAAAACAGCGTCAAACCCTGTTAATCAAACCCTGCGGTGCATTGGTTGCGCATTAAACCACCATTTATATGGATAACTAATTTCACATGGCATACCTTGCTTAAAAACACCATAAACCGCAGTAAAAGAATCCCCCAATATGAACCGTTGCTGATAGTTAAATACTAGAACAAGCAGCTAACTATCATTCACAATCTATTTGATAAGAATCAATAAAACAGTACTTTGCTTGAAGAAAGCATGGATTAGATATAAGCAATCTTCCAAATCAAAACACAAAGCGAAGAAGTATCAACTATTCAAGGGATAACGAGTTGATTCAGCGCCGCTGGTTTTGCTATCGACCACAGCCAAGGAAAGTTGAACAATTTGCTCCAAAGTAAAATATTGGTCAATCGCAAAAATACCGCCTCCCCAATCATTAGTCTCACTTGCGGCCGGTCGGCAGCCAGCAATATAAAGCCGCTTTCTTAAGTATTTCTTAAGAAAACAATTTTAAGCTCTCTGCGTTCAGGCTGATCCTCGTTTGCTGTTAACAGAGCCATGAGGAAAGCTTCATTTATTAAAATTAACCACTGATTAAGACTTATGAAACAAACTCATACTGGCCTCGCACGCATTATTTATGCCACAGGATTTTCTATAAATGGTTTCATTTCCGCCTGGAAAAGTGAAGCCGCTCTCAGGCAGGAAGTCACGTTATTACTGCCTTTAGCCATCACAGCCTTATTTCTGCCTGTAAGCAAGAGTGAGCAGATTTTGCTTATTGGTAGCCTGATACTGGTTCTGATTGTGGAATTACTCAACTCAGCCATCGAAACGGTGGTTGATCGCATCGGCTCTGAATGGCACGAGCTGAGTGGTCAAGCCAAAGACATAGCCTCAGCCGCAGTGCTTACATCTCTCATTTTCGCTGCTTTTACTTGGAGTTGGATTCTCATTTAACATGCGTTCATTCACTAGATTCGCCTTACCCTATTGGCTCGCCACTTTGTTCATCGCCCTGTATTTTGCAGTGGTACTTAACCTTCCCATATATGCCAAAATAAGTGAGATATTCAGCCACCTCGAACAAGTAAAACTAGGTTTCATCATAAGCATTCCGCTATTTTTTATACTCGCTTTAAACCTGATATTTCAGCTGTTCTCTTGGCCGTTTCTGTTTAAACCATTTTTTATTCTATTGATCTTATTATCGAGTATTGTCAGCTACAGTAGCTTTAACTATGGCACCATTTTTGACCAGGATATGTTGGTTAATATTTTGGAAACCAATGCTGGTGAAGCCAGCTCATATATCAGCTTATATTCACTAACCTGGATCCTTGGCTTAGGCGTTCTACCAAGTGTTCTACTCGCACTATTACCAATAAAAAAAGAGCGCACCTTTATTCGTTTCATCGCTAAAAAATGCTTAGCCATGATCCTATCTGTTTTGGGTATTCTATTAATCGCAGCTTTGTATTATCAAGACTACTCGTCGGTCGGTCGAAATAATTCCTATTTAAACAAAATGATTATTCCGACCCAGTTTGTCTACAGTGCCTATGGGCAGGTCAAAGACAGCTACTTTACTAAACCCATGGTCTATAAAACCCTCGCAACCGACGCCAAACAAATAGCAAATGCTGCTGCGAACACAAGTGCAAATAAGCCGAACTTAGTCATCTTTTTATTAGGTGAGACCGCCCGCGCACAAAACTATCAATACCATGGCTATGCTCGTGATACTAACGCTTATACCCAAGCCTATCACCCGTTCTTCTTTTCCAATATGTCCTCCTGCGGCACAGCCACTGCAGTATCGGTACCTTGTTTATTTTCTAACATGAATAAAGCTAACTTCAATCGCAAGCAAGCCGATCACCAAGACAACCTGTTAGATATTCTGCAACGAGCTGGTATTAACTTACTATGGAAGGAAAATGATGGAGGCGATAAAGCAGTCGCAAAAAACATTCCTCTCATCAATATAGATACTTCGCGACAAGATCAACAATGTAATGGTCATAGTTGCTATGACATGGTGCTATTGGAAAATCTCGATCAACAAATCTCGGCGATGTCAGGGAATCGTATGATTGTGATGCATCTGATGGGGAGCCATGGCCCCACCTACTTTCAACGCTACCCAAGTTCAATGGCAACCTATCAACCCGATTGTCCACGAGCCGATATTGAAAACTGTTCGATAGAGCAAATTCAAAATAGTTACGATAACAGCATTCGCTACACCGACTTTGTCACCGCACAAGTGATAAAACACTTACAAAGTTTGCAACAATACAATACTGCGCTGATCTATGTCTCAGACCATGGAGAATCACTGGGTGAAAATGGCCTGTTTCTGCATGGCATGCCCTACAGCTTAGCCCCAGAAACTCAAACCAAGGTTCCCTTGCTGTTTTGGATGTCTCCAGGTTTTGCGAAGCAAAAACATATCGACTCAAGCTGTTTAAACGCTTCTCGTGATAAGCCTTATTCCCACGACAATCTATTTCATTCCTTACTCGGTTTAATGGATGTCTCGACTCAGGAATACCATGCCTCTGAAGATATATTCAGCCCTTGTCGTTCACTTACAAACAGCTCTTTTTAGCCTATTTTGTCAAACCTTAAGTCTTCCTTAAGTTTTGCAACTTATGATGAAGTTGAAACTAAACGAACAGGAGAACAAGATGTCACCGATTAAAATGTCAACTCAACTTATTGCATGTATCCTAGCCGCAACCTCCTTTGTGGCTTTAGCCGACCCTACTTGTACTCAACAGCCTGAAAGTACTTGGATCCCCATCGAACAAGCCCAACAGCGGGTTGAAGAAATGGGTTACAAAATCAAAGTATTTAAAAGAACCCACACTAGTTGCTATGAACTTTACGGTCATACCAAGCAAGGAAAACGAGCAGAAATTTACTTTAACCCAACCAACATGGAAAAAGTAAAAGAGGAAATCGATGACTAAACACTACGTTTGGGATTGGCTAGTAAGACTGACTCACTGGACCGTTGCAATACTATTTTTAAGTAACTTTTTATTGCTGGAAGAAGGCAGCGAACTGCATCAGTGGGCAGGCTATGGGGTCTTAGCCGCTATTGCGACGCGTTTAGTCTGGGGCTTGATTACCCGTTCACCGGCTCGACTCAGTACTTTTAGGCCGTCAATCGCAGCAGGTATTGCTCACCTGAAGGAGGTGCTTGTGAGCAGGCAAGATCAACACCACGGGCACAATCCCGCAGGTGCTTTGATGATCTGGCTCATGTGGTTTTTACTGATTGCTACTGGTCTTTCGGGCTGGGCAACCCAGACCGATCTATTCTGGGGAGAGGAGTGGCTTGAGAAAGTCCATGGATTACTAGCTGATCTGTGTATGATCGCCGTTGCAATCCATGTTTCAGCGGTGATCATCATGACCAAAATCACCGGCAACCCTTACCTCAATGGCATTTTGTGGGGTCGTAAAAACTAATCTGGTGTACAGTCAACAATGCAGTTCCACTGCAGTGTTGACTGTACAAAACGACGACACTGGAATGACTATTTTCGCGACAATTGTTGCTTCAAATAAATGACACCAAACTCTCCCTTGAGGTGATTTATTTAAGAACCGCACATCATCCCAACGCTCGGTTCAAAGCGCTCAGCGACCAGGCTATGTTACCGCTTCACTTTAATCGCAGCTCAGGCGCTATACCTATCAGCCTTTGAACAGAAGAATCCCCGCCTTCTGCAAACAAACTCAGCTCGAAGCAACATCGACCACTTCGAGTCTACAAGTCCTCGCTTCTGGCATATTAAGCCTGAAACTGATGAATCAAGCGCTGTAAGGCTTGTAATTTATCGACCAACATCCCCGTACGCTCGACCGACTCATCCCCTGTCACCGCCGTTTCCTCGGTTAGCTTATTAATATTAATCAAGTTACGATTAATTTCTTCGGTCACCGTGGCCTGCTCTTCTACTGCCACTGCAATTTGATGACTAGTATCCGTCACACGATGCAACATATCACCAATTTCAATCAGCGAATCTCCGGTATTCTGAGCATTCACTAAACATTGCTCAGAGAGCACCTCACCCGAGGCCATGGTTGAAATTGCCTGCTCAGCAGTAGTTTGCAAATTATTAATCATGGTATGGATTTCTTCGGTAGAAACTTGCGTTTTCTGGGCTAAGTTTCGCACCTCTTCCGCCACCACAGCAAAACCGCGCCCAGCATCGCCAGCTCGAGCGGCCTCAATGGCCGCATTCAAAGCTAACAAGTTGGTTTGGTCGGCAATCGAACCAATCACATCGAGGATCCCTTCAATTTGCTGACTACTTTCAGCCAATTGACTCACCACTGCTTGGGAGTTTGCTAACTCCTTATGTAAAGCCTGCACCGAGTCGATCGTGGTATCAACCTGTTGTCGCCCTGCAACCACCGCGGTATTGGCTTGGCTGGTCAGCTGCGATGCTGACTCGGCACTTTCCGCCACTTCTCGAGTAGCATGGGCCATCTCGGTCACCGCTGTAGCGACCTGAGTGGTTTCATCGTTTTGCTGAGAGAGACTCTGTTTCATAGACTGCATGGTCGCCAATTCATCCTCGGCAGACAGCAGAATATCGCCTGTGGTTTCCCCAGTGCGAGCCACCACTGCACGCAATTCAGCTTGGCGCATCCGCAAGGCCAATTCAATGGCCGAAAACTCATCATAATGATCAGTGTAAAGATTTTCCATCAAAGGGTTGTGGTAGGCCTGCTGGGCTCGTTGATTCAGTTGTTGAATCCGCGAGCGTTGTCGCCAACCGAAAAATAGGCTGGCAGCACCAAGTAAAGCGCCTCCCCCGGCCAACCAATACATTCCCGCAGTCAAAGCCTGCCATTCCAGCAAGCCCAACATGCTTAGCGTTAATAGCAACATATAGGAAGCATAGTGATGTCGCCAGCCCAATAAACGCTGCGGTTTTTTTCCTTGCTGCAATTGACTATAGGCCGCATCCGCTCGTTTAATTTGTTCACGTTCAGGGCGTGATCTCACCGACTGATATTCAATGGTTTCACCCTGTTCATTTTTAATCGGCGTAACAAAGGCACTCACCCAATAGTGATAAGCGCTATCTTTGCAGCTATTTTTGACTAAACCCATCCAGCTTCGGCCCGATAGCAAGTACTCCCACATCTGGGCAAAGGCCACTTTGGGCATATCCGTATGTCGGATAATATTATGTGGTTGACCAGATAACTCAGTGGCCGAGTAACCTGCTACATCACAAAAGCTTTGATTGGCATAAGTGATATAACTATCGTTATCGGTGGTAGAGATCAGACTGTCAAATTCAGAGTAATCGACTTCTTGTTGAGTTACGTGCTGTTGTACTGCCATAACGAATACTTAAATCTAAAAGATATAAATATACACAAAAAAATACACATAAAAAAAACAATTTATGTATTTAACAAATATGTAATACACTGATATTTGTCTTCTATTTTATCATTAGTTTGTTTTTCAAAATATTGCTCTGAATTTTGATAGCTATCCGTAGAAATAATATGTTTAGAGTCATAAAAACAGTCTTCAACAGATAAAACCATGAATATTCATCACTCGGTTTTTTTAATATATTTAACTAACTAGCAAACTAAAGTATCCACGACAATCCCCGTAGATTCGCACTCCAGGCCGATAAATCAAAAAGCCATCGAACCTTTAAGGTTCTCAATCAAACTCAAAAACTTAGAAATATCTTTGATTCATATAATAAATTCGGCGAAGCCAAAAACATTTTCACTTTATTTCAAAAGCATTGCTAATAAGCGGCCATAAATTATTTTAGACATTACTAATATATAAATTAAAACTGTGAACTCCCTACATGGATCCTTTGATAAATTTTGATCTAGATAGCTCTCATAAAATGCAGCGTATGCTAAATTTTTACTAATTTTGATTTCTTAAGATTTAGCGTCGGCAGTGAATCACCTGCCTTCATAACACCGTGCCATAGCATCGTTAGCGACTAACGAATGGCAAGCTATTGCCTATTCTTAGCGCGGCAAGATGGTGCACTGAACTTAAGGAACCCTGATGAAAGCAAAATCTGTCGATTTATCAAGTCCTCCCGACCTTACCTTGAGCCATGGCACAGGTGCCGTCGCAAAACGAAAACCAATTTATCAATCGCTGCTGCCACCTTGTAATGCTGCCTGTCCGGCGGGAGAAAATATCCAAGCTTGGCTATCACTAGCTCAACAAGGTGATATACAACAAGCTTGGCAGGTATTGATGAACGACAATCCTTTCCCAGCGATCCATGGCCGAGTTTGCTACCATCCCTGTGAAGCAGCCTGTAATCGCAATGAGGTGGATCAAGCCGTCTCGGTACACGCCATCGAGCGTTACTTAGGCGATGTCGCCTTAGCCGAAGGCTGGCTACCAGAATACAATGCCACGCCGAGTGGCAAAAAAATCTTGATTGTGGGGGCTGGTCCCAGCGGCTTAGCCGCCGCCTACCACCTAGCTCGTTTAGGACACAGCGTAGAAATACGCGATGCCGGCAACAGCGCTGGCGGCATGCTACGCTTTGGCATTCCGGCCTATCGCTTACCGAGAAATATATTGGATGGTGAGATCTACCGCTTACTTAGAATGGGGGTAAAAATCACTCTCAACCACCGGGTCGACGATCTAAAACAGGAGCGAGAACAAGGTGGGTTTGCCGCCGCCTTTGTTGCCATTGGCGCTCACATCAGCAAGAAAACTGAGATCCCAGCCCAAGAGGCGAGCAAAATCATCGATGCCGTCAGTTACTTAGAAGCTATCGAACAGGGCCAAAAACTCAATCTCGGTCGTAGAGTCGCCATCTACGGAGGAGGTAATACCGCCATGGATGCAGCCCGCAGTGCCAAACGCCTTGGCGCCGAGCCAATGATCATCTATCGCCGCGACATGGCGAATATGCCCGCCCACCAGTTTGAGGCCTATGAAGCGCTGGAAGAAGGAGTGCAAATCAATTGGTTACGCACCATCAAAGACTTCAGCGAACAACAACTCACCGTCGAGTTGATGGAATTAGACGAACAAGGTTACCCTCAACCCACCGGTAAGTTTGAAACACTTGCCGCCGATAGCCTGATCTTAGCCCTCGGACAAAACGTCGATACTCGCTTGCTCAGCCAGTTCGAACAGATCCGTTATCACGATGGAGTGGTGGAAGTAAATCAACACATGATGACCGGTGCCGAAGGTATTTTTGCCGGCGGTGATATGGTGCCTTCGCTACGCACTGTGACCATTGCCACAGGCCACGGCAAAAAGGCCGCCCATTGCATCGATACTTGGTTACAACAAACACAACTAACCACGCCCCCAAAAGCAAAAATTGCCACCTCCGAACAGCTTCACCTCTGGTATCAAACTGATGCCCCTGTCAATCCCAAAAATCAACTCTCCCCCGAACAACGGGTTGATGATTTTAGCGAAGTCACTCAAGGTTTAAGCGCTGAACAGGCTCAATTTGAAGCCCAACGCTGCTACTCCTGCGGCAATTGCTTTGAGTGTGACAGCTGCTATGGCGCTTGCCCACAACAAGCCATTAGTAAGCAAGGCGAAGGACAAGGTTATGCCATCGACTATCAACGTTGCACTGGTTGTCAAGCCTGTGTAAACCAATGTCCTTGTGGTGCGATGACGATGACCATGATCGATACGGTGGAGGAAAACCAATGAAACCACGCATGCTCACCCTCGACGGTAACGAAGCAGCGGCTCGAATCGCCTATTTATTTAGTGAAGTTTGTGCCATTTATCCCATCACCCCCTCTTCAACCATGGCTGAACTGGCCGATGAATGGGCCAATCAAGGAAAACCCAACCTATGGGGACAAATACCAGAAATCATTGAGATGCAAAGTGAAGGCGGTGCGGCTGGCGCGGTTCACGGCGCGCTGCAAGGCGGCGCTTTAGCCACCACCTTTACCGCTTCTCAGGGCTTGATGTTAATGCTCCCTAATATGTACAAAATTGCTGGAGAGCTAAGCCCAGCGGTATTTCATGTAGCCGCTCGCGCCTTGGCTGCTCAAGGATTATCGATTTTTGGCGACCATCAAGATGTAATGGCAGTGCGCGCCACAGGCTTTGCCCTGCTCGCATCGGCCTCGGTGCAAGAGGCGCAAGACATGGCTTTAGTGGCCCATCTCGCAAGCCTACGCTGCCGCATTCCCTTTGTGCATTTCTTCGATGGCTTTCGAACCTCCCACGAAGTCAATAAAATTGCCGCTCTGGACGCCACGCAAATTAAGCCGCTGGTCGACGATCACTGGGTGTGGCAACACCGCCAACGCGCGCTCTCACCAGAACGCCCAAAAATTAGAGGCACCGCTCAAAATCCCGACGTTTATTTTCAGGCTCGCGAGAGCGTCAATCCTTATTATCAACACGCCCCCAGCATCGTTGCCGATGTGATGCAGCAGGTCGCGAGCCTAAGCGGTAGACCTTATCGCCCCTTCGATTATCATGGTGCAGCAGACGCCAGCGATGTACTGGTGGTGATGGGCTCGGCGAGCATCACCGCACAACAAGTGGTCGCGCACCGCTGTCAACAAGGCGAAAAAGTTGGTGTGGTTACGGTACGGCTATACCGTCCCTTTAGCAGCGAACACTTTTTGGCGGTATTGCCAAATACGGTGCAAAGGATAGCAGTGCTTGATCGCACCAAAGAGCCCGGCTCACAAGCCGAACCATTACTACTGGATGTTCAATCGGTGATCCACGAACACCCCGAGCGCCTGCATATTAAGGTCTGTGGTGGGCGCTATGGCCTATCCAGCAAAGAATTCACCCCAGCCATGGCCGATGCGGTCTTTAAATCCCTACGCGCTTCGCCAGTTAAAACTCGTTTTAGCGTTGGTATCAACGACGATTTGAGTCACCTCAGCCTAACAGTTGATAGCAAAATGACTTTGCCAGAAACCGGCGTCAGTAGCGCACTGTTCTATGGTTTAGGTTCCGATGGAACGGTTGGGGCCAATAAAAACACCATTAAAATCGTCGCCGAACGTCCGGGGTATTATGCGCAGGGTTACTTTGTTTATGATTCTAAAAAGTCTGGCTCAACCACGGTTTCGCATTTACGTTTTGCCCAACAACCGATAGATGCGCCCTATTTGCTGGAACACGCCGACCTAGTCGCGGTTCACCAACCGCAATTATTACGACAAATGGACTTAGTGAACAAAATCAAAGCACAAGGCTGTTTGTTGCTCAACAGCAGCTTGAATGACCAACAACTTTGGGACTCATTCACCGCAGATACTCAGCACTCTATTCTTGAGCAGCAAATCAAGGTATATGCGATTGATGCCACCGCGGTCGCCCTCGCTGGCGGCATGGGGCGCCGAATCAACACGATTATGCAGGCCTGTTTCTTTGCCTTAGCCAACATTCTGCCACTCGAGCAAGCCTTAAACGCCATGAAACAAGCCATTACCAAGAGCTATCAACGCAAGGGGGCTAAAGTTGTCGAGGCCAACCATGCCGTTGTCGATGCTAGTATCGCCGCGCTACGAACAGTGACTTTAGGCCAGGCAAATTCGGCACGACAACTGAGCCCCGCGCTCAGCCCGCCGGCTCCGGCCTTTATGCTACAGGTCACCGCCAAGATGATCCGTGGTTTAGGCGATCAAATTCCGGTATCGATGCTGCCCGATGATGGCACTTGGCCCAGCGGCTCCAGCCGTTATGAGAAACGTAACATTGCCGCCACACTGCCCAAATGGGACAGCGAGGCCTGCATTCAATGCGGAAACTGTGTCATCGTTTGCCCACATGCGGCGCTGCGCGCCCGTTTCTATCATCAAGCTTACTTAGCCCAGGCGCCCAGCAGTTTTGCGTCGGCAGCTCTGGCCGCCCGAGGCTTTCCCGATACCCACTATACTTTGCAGCTCTACGGGGATGATTGTACTGGTTGCGGATTATGTTTCGAGGCCTGTCCGGTGCGCGGCCCCGAACAACAGCGAGCGCTCACCATGCAGCCCAAACCGCAACAGCAACAACCGCTGCGTGAAGCGCTGGCTTTTTTCGAAAGTTTGCCAGTCAACGATCGCAGTCGTGTGGATTTTTCCACTGTGCATGGAGTGCAATTTCTTGAGCCGCTGTTTGAATTTTCCGGGGCCTGTAGTGGCTGCGGTGAAACACCTTATTTGAAACTGATTACCCAACTATTTGGCGATCGTATGTTAGTTGCCAATGCCACCGGCTGTTCATCTATTTATGGCGGTAATTTACCCACCACTCCTTGGTCAAAAAATGCCGAGGGCCAAGGACCCGCTTGGTCAAACTCGCTATTTGAAGACAATGCCGAGTTTGGTTTGGGTCTGCGACTCAGCGCCGATCAACAGCGACGCGAAGCCGAGAGACAACTACAGCAATGGCAACCCGCCTTCGATCCACAACTCATCGAAGCGGTACTCAACGCGCCTCAGCAGTTTGAATCACAACTCAGAGCACAACGTCAACGCCTGCAGCAACTAATGCAACAAATTAAAGGCCATGCTCACGCACAAACGCTCAGCTCGGTATTAGATTATCTGTTACGTCGCTCGGTATGGATAGTGGGGGGCGACGGCTGGGCCTACGACATTGGTTTTGGCGGCTTAGACCATGTATTGGCTTCCGGCCGAGACGTGAATATTTTAGTCATGGATACCGAAGTCTACTCCAATACCGGTGGCCAAATGAGTAAATCAACCCCGCTAGGCGCGGTGGCTAAATTTGCCGCCGGCGGAAAAACCATGGCCAAAAAAGATGTGGCCCTGCAAGCCATCGCCTATGGCAATGTTTATGTGGCAAGAGTCGCACTGGGCGCCGATCCTCAGCAAACGCTGTTGGCCTTACGTGAAGCCGAAGCCTATCCCGGCCCTTCACTAGTGATAGCCTATTCACATTGCATTGCCCACGGTATTGATATGCAAAAAGGTTTAGAGCAGCAACAAAATGCAGTCCTCAGTGGGCACTGGCCATTAATTCGCTATAACCCAGTGCTGCGCCAGCAGGGAGCGAACCCTTTTGCCCTAGACAGCTTACGCCCCAGCGTGCCCTTAAAACACTACCGAGAACAGGAGAATCGTTACCAGATCTTAGCCCAGAGCCAGCCCGAAGAGGCGCAACGTTTAATGGATATTGCCGAGCAGGTGGCGCGTCAAAAATGGGCCACCTACGAAGAAATGGCCCATCGAGATGCCAGCCATTTCCATCCCGATGCACGGCGTGAACTTTAAACAAAGCGGGAGAGGCGGCGCCAGCCATACTCTCCTTCGCTCCGATGCGCGCGTGAAAATTAAACAGACACACCTTAAACAAAGAGCGAAAGAACAGGCGCTGACGCGACAAAATTAACAGAACCGAGCAGGACCTTTGACTTTGCAGGGCAAAACTTTAGCTGGGGATTCCCCCTGACATATCTCTTCCATCCCTGCCACCATTGATTACCTGCATAAGGGTGCCGCTGAGGCTCATAATCCCAAGTATTCGAATCAGCAAAACAAAGGAGCCTTTTCATATCCTAAACTTGTTCATTTCTAGCGAGCTTGGCCGACCGATGTTCAACAGACGACCCATCTCGCTCAATACAGAATGTTCTAGATAGCTATCGAGCTTACGCCACCGAGGTTTATGAAGTTTAACTAAAGTCCCCAAGATAGCGACGATGACTATGGGATTAAAAGCCTATAGTCTAATCTTTAATTAACTCGATAATGAATGTTAAAACAATGAGCTAGCCCTAAAATAAAACATATTACTTAAACGATAAATGATTATTATTTGTCACCGATATATCAAGTCGGTATATTAAATAAACAAAAGGAATTTTCATCTAGCCCATAAGATATACGCTCTTTTTAGCCCTAACAGATGACCCCATAGAGGGATGAATCGTGCGCAGCTAAATAACGATGACTTAGCAAATTAAGCGAGGATGCATGCAGAAAATAAAAGGCAAAAGTGTTTTTTGTTTGGTCGCAACTTGTCTCATTTGCTTACTTCTGATTGTTTCCCCCCAATCGACTTTCGCTCAAGTTGATGCGCAACAACCGCTCAAAATTGCTTATCGGATCGACAGTGCCCCCCTTCAATATCAAGACGAATCTGGTCAAGCCAGCGGCGTTCTGATCGATTTTTGGCGAATATGGGCCGAGAAGAGCCAACAATCTATCCAGTTTATCGGAGGAAACAACAGTGAAACTCAACGCTGGTTAAATGAAGGAAAGGTGGATGCGATTGCAGGCCTGTTCAGCAGCGCCCAACGTGAAACCCAAATGGCATTTTCTAAGCCCTTATTACATAGCGCTTATTCCCTATACTACAACCCCAACTTAACTCAACTTGATACCAACCTCGATATCAACCAACGCTCCATCGGCGTGACTCAGGGTAGCTACCATCATCAATGGCTGCTAGAACATTACCCCAAGGCTGATATACATAGTTATTCCGGCTACAACCAGCTATTTGAAGCCGCAATCACTGGAGAGGTTGAGCTGTTCATCACCCAAGCTATCTATCTAAAAAAATACCTCAGTGATCATCCGGTGAGCGTTCGTTTTGAGGCCTTTACGTCGGTGCTGTATGACCGAGCCTACCGCGCAGCTGTAAAGCGCGATAATCAACAGCTGTTAGCTAAAATTAATCGCCACTTGGCAGATATATCCAATCAGGACAAAAATGCTATTTCTGCAAAATGGAGCGGTTTTCACTGGGAATATCTGCCCCCAAAATTAAATGCTATCAATAATGCCAAAGTTCAGCTCAACTTAACCCCGACAGAACAAGACTGGTTAACGAAACATCCAGAGATCACCATTGGCGTTGATGGCAATTGGCCACCAGTAGACTTTACCAACCAACAAGGCATACATAGCGGAGTCCTCTCCGAATATTTAGAGCTTATCGAGAACCGTTTAGGAATCAGCTTAAAAGTGAAAAGCAATGCTCGTTTCAAAGACATGGTTCAGCAGTTAAGGAAAGGAGAAATTAAGCTCGGCACTACCATTGTACAAACCGCAGACCGAGAACAAGACTTATGGTTCACCCTCCCCTATTTCAGCGCAGTGAAAGTCATAGTCAGCAACAGCGAAGGCAAGCAATATAGTGACTTAGCTCAGCTCTCGGGGAAAACGCTAGCCATTGAAGATGGCTTCTTCCTTATCGATGTACTGCGTAAAAGTCATCCCGAGATCAACTTAAAAACCTACCCTTCCACCGCTGATGCCTTGAAGGCTCTCTCCTTTCAACAAGTTGATGCGTATGTGGGAAATCAAGCGGTCATCTCGTGGTTAAAACAAAACTTACAGCTCAGTAATATTTCCTTTAGCGGTGACCCTCAGCTGCCTTTCGCCTTACAACGCTTTGCGGTACATCAAGACCCACAATGGCAACCCTTGGTCGGCATTCTGAATAAAGCCTTAGCCAGTATCAGCGTTGCCGAACGCCAAGCCATACTCAGTCACTGGGTAAACAACCGCCAACAATTCATCAATGCCCTCCCTCTCAATCTAAGCAACCAACAAAATATTTGGCTAGAACAGCACCAACAATGGAACATCGGCGTAGACCCTAAATTTGCCCCCTTGAGCTTTGTGGATGAAGAAGGCTCCTTTGGCGGTATCTCTTCAGAAGTTCTGAATATCGTGACCAACATTATTGGCGTAAGCTATAAACCTTCTGAAACAAGTAGTTGGTCAAATACCTTACAAGCTCTCCAGCAAGCCGAGGTCGATATCGTCCCATCGGTTCCCTATGTCGAACAAAATCAACAAGACACAGCAGAAATGCTGTTCAGTAAGCCCTACCTAACTCGCCCCTATATGATATTTGTGCAGGACAACACCCAATTTGTGAGCAGTGTTGAAGATCTCGTCGGACATCGAGTAGGGGTGCTCAATCACCACAACTTAGAAAACCAACTACAGGTAGATTACCCACTACTCGAACAGTTTCCTTTCTCATCACCTCAACAAGCCTTGTTAAGCTTAAGTGCTGGCGAAATTGATGCCTACATCGGGATCCTGGACTCCACTTCCTTATCATTAACCGAGTTAGGCATCGCCGATATCAAGATAGCCGCACCCAGTCCCTACTCTTACCAAGCATCGATTGGCGTCCGTAAAGATTGGCCTGAATTAATCCCCATCCTCAATCAGGCTATCGACCGAATATCGGCACAACAAATGAAGCAGATCAAGAACCACTGGTTTTCAGTTGACTTTGAGCATCAAGCAAATAACTACTTAATTTGGCGAGCCATTCTAATCACTTGCATGATTGCACTGCCAATTATCATTGTGATTTTCATTTGGAATAGAAAACTTGCTATCGCCAAAGATAAATTAAAGCTGAGTAGTGAAAAGCTCGCACAAGCCAAACAAAGTGCAGAACAGGCCAATAACTTTAAAAGTCAGTTTTTAGCCAATATGTCTCATGAAATCCGGACCCCGATGAATGCTATCGTCGGCTTTACACATCTGATGCTCAGTAGCAAACTGGATGATACCCAGCAAGACTACGCCAAGAAAATAAAACGCGCGTCGCTCACCCTACTGGGCGTCATCAATGACATCTTAGATGTGTCTAAAGTCGAAGCTGGCAAGCTAGAAATAGAGCAAATCAAATTCCATTTAAGTGAAATTGTCTACAACCTATCAAATCTGTTGGCACCAAAAGCAATAGAGAAGAACATAGATATCTTCATGGATGTTGATCCGAAAGTGCCCGATATCCTGATTGGCGACCCTCTCAGGCTGGAACAGATCCTGATTAACCTGACTCAAAATGCCATAAAATTTACAGAGCAGGGACAAGTTGTGGTGAAGATCAAACTGCTCGAATCGGTGCCAAACCGGGTTACCCTTGAGTTTTCGGTCAATGACACCGGCATTGGGATCTCCGAAGACAACCTCAGTAAATTATTCCAGCCCTTTGCTCAGGCCGACGACAGCCTCACTCGAACCCATGGCGGTACCGGCCTGGGTTTAAGCATCAGCAAATTATTAGTCGAGCTGATGGGGGGAGAAATCCGCGCCACCAGCATTGAAAATCAAGGCAGTACTTTTAGCTTTCAGCTTAACTTAGCTTACTCCGAAGACAAACAATACGACCAACAGTTGCAAGCCGAACTCAGAGATATGCGAGTTTTGGTGGTCGACGACAACCAATTGGCCAGAGACATTAGCAGCGAAATATTACACTCCTTCTCATTTAGAGTTGATTGCGCGAGTAACGCTGCAACCGCCATCGATATGCTTGACCGACACAACAACATCGAACCGGAAGATCCCTATCGCTTGGTATTAATGGATTGGAAAATGCCACGAATGAATGGCATTGAAGCGAGTAAATACATCAAAGAAATGCCTCTTCGCATGATGCCCGCAATCATTTTAGTCACCGCCTATGGGCGTGAAGATGTGCTGCGGCAGGTAGAAAAAGAACAACTTGACGCCTTCTTAATTAAACCACTCAACGCTTCACTATTATTTGATTGCATCATGAAGCTATTTCATCAACAGCCAAGCAGTTCACTGGCAACTCAAGCGATGGTGCCCCACTTACTTGAGGGCAAGGTATTGTTAGTAGAAGATCACCCCATTAACCAAGAACTCGCCAAAGAAATGCTGACCCAAATGGGCCTACAAGCCAGCATTGCCAAGCATGGTCAACAAGCAATCGATATGCTGCAAGCTGAACCCTTCGATTTAGTCTTAATGGATATACAAATGCCAGTACTCGATGGCTTTGAAGCCACTCGAGCCATTCGCAAAAATAGCCGCTTCGCCACACTCCCGATTATTGCCATGACCGCTCATGCAATGAAAGAAGATCAGCAACGATGTTTCGAAGCAGGCATGAACGCTCACCTAGCGAAACCTATCGATCCCGAGCAATTATTCTCAGTACTAAGCCAATACCTTGCGCCTCAAGCGCAGCCAGATACTGAGCCAGCGCTGGTGATAAACGCTCCAGCCGAAGATCCATTACCAGTCATTGACGGCTTAGATAGCCAATGGGGGATCACCCGAGTCGGCGGCAATGCACAGCTTTACCAAAAACTACTGAGTGATTTTTATAGCAGGCATCACCAAGAATTAGAGACCCTTTCTCAAGCGTGTAGGCTACAACAATTTGACGATGTAAAACGCATTATTCACACCATTAGAGGGGTCGCTGGTAACCTTGGTGCCAAATCGCTTGAACAAGCAGCAACCGATTTTGAACCGCTCATCGCCCAAGCAGAGCAAGCTTTTGCCAGCCAACAATGGCAGGAGTTTCAGCACCAGTTTAAGCACTTGTTCGAACAACTTGCCAATAGTCTTGCACCACCCAGCTCAACCCCTGAAATCGTCAGTCAATCACCAACAACTGTGCTCAATACTAGCGCCGAAGCTCTATTAACGCCGCTTCGAGAATTACTAGAAGAAGGCAATCCACAGGCCAAGAAAACCATTACTGAATTTGAAAATAAGCTACCGCGTATACTCTATGATGAGCTCGTCAGACTGATCAACGAATTTGAGTTCGACAATGCCCTCACGGTGCTAGACGAACATATCAATAAAAAAGGATAGGTTACACCAGCATGCTTAAGCCAACAGAAAAAATACTGATTATTGATGACGAAACATTTTATATCGATGTGCTAGTGGAGTTACTCGCCCAGAAATTTGTGGTTTCGGTGGCTAAAAATGGCGAACAAGGTTTAGAGCGGATCAGACGTGGCTTCTTACCTGATCTCATCTTATTGGATGTATTAATGCCGGGATTGGATGGCTATCAGGTTTGCCAACAGCTCAAAGCCATGCCCGAAACCAAAGACATTCCGATTATTTTCTTAACCGTCAAAAGCGATGTGGAATCGGAAATTCATGGTTTCAACCTAGGAGCGGCCGACTACATCTCCAAGCCCTTTAGCCTGCCAATCGTGAGTGCTCGAGTGAACACCCATATGGTTTTAGCCAGAATGCACAAAACCTTACAACAGCAGAATTCACAGCTTGAAGAGCTGGTCAATCAAAGAACCAAAGAGATCTCGCGCACCCAAGATGTGGCGATTTATTGCATGGCCTCGGTCGCTGAAACCCGTGATAACGAAACCGGTAAACACCTGCGACGAACTCAGCATTACATCAAACTATTGGCAGAGTACTTAAGAGAGCAAGGATTCTATACCGCTCAGCTCGACAACGACTTCGTTGAACTATTATTTAAATCTGCACCGCTGCATGATATTGGTAAAGTCGGCGTGCCCGATGCAATTCTGCTTAAATCCGGGCCTCTCGATGCAACTGAATGGCAAGAAATGCAAAAACACTCAGAATATGGGCGCGATGCCATCTTAAAGGCCGAGAAAGAGTATGGACCGTCCAGTTTTTTAAGCATCGCCAAAGAGATTGCCTATAACCACCATGAAAAATGGGATGGTAGCGGTTACCCTCGGGGTTTATCGGGGGAGCAAATTCCGCTCTCGGCACGGCTAATGGCCATTGCCGACTGCTATGACGCACTGATCAATAAGCGCAGCTACAAACAAGCTTTTAGTTACCAAAGTGCCAAAGAGATCATCCTCCAGGGACGCGGTAGCCATTTTGAACCCGCTTTAGTCGATGCCTTTATCGCCTTAGAAGCGTCCTTTATAAAAATTGCCCAACAATTTGCCGAAGATGAAGACGAATAAATGTCCTTTGCGCCACTAAGTTTCAGGCAAACCAACATCACTCTGAGCAGTGAAACAACAAACAGGATGGTTCAGAGATAGTTTTCAAGAACTCAGCCCCCATTGCTAAGTAAAAAACAACCGCCCTCAATAAGCTTCATTCACTTACTGAGGGCAGTTAATCTTCGACCGCCTTTTAATACCCATCTAACTCATTATCGGCAGATTTATTCTGCGTAATAAATTGCTCATATAAGTAATCCGATTGGTATAATTCAATGGCTTAAATTAATGCTGCGATACTAAACTGCCGTGTTTTTCTCTGCTTTTCATCCAAAGCATAATGCCACCGAGTACCGCGAAAGGAACGATCGGATCCACCAGGGTCCCCCCTTGACCAAAAATAAGGTTTAGGAGCATCACAATACTCGCGCCAATTGCCCAAGCAATGGTCGAAGTCACACTCCAGATCTTCAATTGGTCACCCAACTCGGTAATCCCCAAAGTACGACTGATGATATGAAAGTAAGAATCATTTAGATGGGAGAAGCCAACCGGGCCTACCGCACATGCCAATGCAACAAAGACCGGATCCAGACCCAAGGTTTCCACCAATGGTAATGCCATGGTGGCTGCAACCATCATTGATGCCGTCGCGGAACCTTGGATCAAACGCAACATCGAGGCTATCGCCAATGGCACCAATAAAGGAGGTATGCCACTACTTGAAATCGCTTCTGCCACCTGAGGGCCAGCACCGGATGCTTTGAGCACTGCGCCCATTGCGCCACCACAACCAGTGACCACTAAGATAAGACCGGTAGTGGCCAGCGAATCGTCCATCGATCCCACCATATCTTTGCGTTCGATATTCCGCGTTAGACCATAGAGCGCCATTAATACGCCAATCCCTACCGCCACGACAGGGTTGCCGACTAATGACAATAAGGCGTGGAAAGTCGAATCTCCTTTACCAACAATAGTATTCGCCAAGATCAGCGCTATCGGGATCAGGATCGGTCCAAAAGATAGAAAGTTACTTGGCAGTTTTTTCTCGTCGGCTGCTTGCACGGTATCTAAATTCGCCCAAGCCGCTTCGGAAGTAATCCATTGCTCACCGTTTGGCACGCGGTAGTACTCTTTGCCTATTTTTCGAATATAAAACAAGGACAACAGCATCATCGGAATAGAGACCAATAATCCCCATAACATGTATACGCCCAAGTCCACACCAAGAATGCCAGCAACAGCCACTGGGCCAGGCGTTGGCGGCACTAAGGCGTGAGTGATCAGCAAACCAAGCGCTAATGTGACCCCTAAGCCCACGGCAGATTTTCCGGTATTGCGTGAAATGGCACGCACCAGTGAGTGCAAAATGATATAGGCCGAATCACAGAATACAGGGATCGCCACCAGCACCCCTGTGAGACCAAGCGCTATATCTTCACGTCCTTTACCACAGAGCTTCACGAAGGTTTTTGCCATTCGAATCGCCGCCCCGGAGCGCTCAAAACATGCCCCCATGATCACGCCAAACGCGATAATTAAACCAATGCCACCAAGCACTCCACCAAAACCCGCTTTAATCGCACCAATCAGTTCCGTTGGTGCCATTCCGGCAAATAAACCCATGATGATACTGGCAATAACCATCGCCAATGCCACGGGGATCCGTGTTTTAATAATCATCCCCATCATGGCAATGATCCCGACTATAATTCCTATAAGAGCAGCGTCCATTATATTGTCCTACCTATCAGATTATATTTCTTCAGTTGTGTTTAGCTACTACCTCCTTGAAAGGAGGCAGTGAGTTTGGTTGTCGTTCTTATTATGTGTTGCTTAAAGGTAAGGTCTGACCCAGCCTAAACCAGCTTCAGTGCTTGACTTAGGTTTGTATTCGCAGCCAATCCATCCTTGGTACCCCACCTTGTCTAATACTTGAAACAAATATGGATAATTCAGTTCACCATCTGAAGGTTCATTGCGATCGGGAACCGAAGCGATTTGAACATGACCAATATCGTCCGCCAAATCCGCCATCAGCACAGTGACGTCTCCATCCATGATTTGTGCGTGATACAAATCAAATTGTAGTTTTACATTGGTGCGTTCAACTTGCTGAATAAGCGCGACGGCGTCCCGCTGATGGGACACAAAATAGCCTGGTACATCGCGAGAATTAAGCGGCTCGATCATCAGCTCAATTCCCTGCTCAGCAAATCGGTCTGCGGCATAACGAATATTGCTGATGAATGTGTCGACATGCTGTTGCTCACTAAATTGCGGATCCACAAGACCTGACATGGCGTGGACTTTTTTGCAGTTGAGTGCCTGCGCATACATCATCGCGGTGTCGACACTTTGCTTAAACTCTTGTTCCCGTCCAGGAATAGCCGCAAAACCCCGCTCCCCCGCATCCCAATCACCCGGCGGCATATTAAACAGCGCCAGTTCAAGGCCAAATTGACTTAACTTATCTGCCAATACTTGTGGTTCATAGGCATAGGGAAACAAAAACTCTACCGCTTTAAAACCCGCTTGATGGGCTTGCTCAAAACGCTCCAAAAAGTCCACGTGGTTGAATAACATCGTTAGATTTGCTGCGAATTTGGCCATTACTTGCCTCTCCCTTTTAGGTCTTCGACTTCTGCGTCGCTGAGATAACGAATTGGATAGTCCTTCAGTAAGAACATTAGTTTTGCTGTTTCTTCCAGCTCCTCGGCATTGTCAACTGCATCCACTAAATCACTACCGGTGATCACCGGTCCGTGGTTGGCAAGTAAAAACGCTCGATAGTCGGCGGCTTGTTTACCCAAGTCTTCGGCTATTTTAGGATCTCCCGGTCTTAAATATGGAAGCACTGGCAGCTGCCCAATTCGCATCACGTAATATGGTGTGAACGGGCGAATGGCATTTTCCACCGTCAAATTATCCAAACACGACAATGCCGTGAGATAAGTCGAATGTAGGTGCACAATGGCGTTACAGTCTGGATTATTACGATAAATAGCCAAGTGAAAAGCGACTTCTTTCGATGCCTTATGCCCAGAAATTAAATGACCGTCGATATCCACGACCGAGAGCTGCTCAGCCACTAATCGGCCAAATGATGAACCGGTTGGCGTCGCCAAGAAGTGCCCATTGGGCAGTTTAACGGATAAGTTTCCCGCGCCACCCGTCGCATAGCCTCGTTCAAACATAGAGCGAGCTAAGTCGACCATTTGTTGTCTAATTTGTTGCTCTATCATGCAAGAAAACCTTGTGCTTTAAAGAAGAACTGCGGATCACCAAAATTGCCCGATTTCAGCGCCAACGACAGCGAGCCATCAAGGGATTTGACCCAAGGCACACCGGGAGCGATTTGAGGACCAATGTGAAAACCCGCAACGTCAAGACTTTGGGTCACCGTACCGGAGGTTTCTCCCCCAGCTACAATAAAATTGACCACGCCATGCTCTTTTAGTTGGTGAGCGAGCAAACTAAAAAAGGACTCCACTGCATGACTTGAGGCTTGAGCACCGTATTGGCTTTGAATTGCACTGAGTGTCTCAGTATCGGCCGTAGCATAAACCATGGGGGCAAATTCACCGTCGAGGTTCGTGATGACCCACTGCATTACACTTTCACTGTAGGATGGATCATTGATACACGCAGCAACATCCACCGCAAAGTGTGGCGCTCGCGCTTGGTAAGCCACAACTTGTTGATTGGTCATCGCTGAACATGAGCCAGAAAGCACCACCGTTTTTGCTTGACGAGGTAAGCCTTGCGCTTTGGCTTCAGTTTGCTCCGCCAAACTTCGCCCCCAATGTTGAGCGATGTCAGCCGCTAAACCGGAGCCCCCGGTCACTAATTTTAGCGACTGAATCGCCTCCCCTATTGTCGCTAAATGCTGCGCATTGAACGCATCAAGCACTGCGTAACGAAAGCCTTGCTGTTGTAACTCAGCAAATTTTGCCTTGAGTGCTTGGCTACCTTGCTCAATCACTTGATAATTCACCAAACCAGCATCGCCATCAGACTGTGCATTCATCAGACGAACTAAGTTTGAATCCGTCATTGGAGTGACGGGGTGATGACGCATTCCAGATTCATGCAGCGGCTCACCGAACACAAATAAATGCCCGTTAAACACCGTGCGACCGTTCACAGGCAAGGCCGGACAAACAATCGTGAAATTTTCGTTCAGTGCTGCCAACAACGCGTCCGTCACAGGACCAATATTACCTTGTGCCGTGCTATCGAAGGTTGAGCAATATTTGAAGTAAAACTGTTGGCAACCTCTGGCCTGCAACCATGCTAAAGCCACCAGTGAGTCGGATATTGCCTGATCGACCGGACAAGAACGTGATTTCAAGCTTATCACTACAGCATCTGCTTCAATCTCTATCGGCAAACTCGGAACACCATTTAATTGTACCGTTCGCATACCATTTTCTACCAGAAAACCGGCAATATCGGTGGCACCAGTAAAGTCATCTGCAATCACACCAAGTAACATTATGACTCCTCCATGCCGGGCAATTTGATACCGTCAAAAATTTTAATCACCGCGCTGTCATCTTCTTTGCCAAAACCAGCATTGCTAGCAGCGGTGAACATGTTCAAGGCGGTGCTTGCTAGCGGCAATGGAAATTTAAAATCTTGCGCCGTATCCGCCACCAGATTGAGATCTTTCACGAAAATATCCACCATCGATTTGGGTGTATAATCCCCATCCACCACATGCTTCATACGGTTTTCAAACATCCAAGAGTTCCCCGCAGCATTGGTCACCACTTCATACATCACATCTAATGGGATTTGCGCCCGTGCTGCCAATGCCATAGCTTCGGCCCCCGCCGCAATATGCACTCCCGCCAAAAGCTGATGAATAATTTTCACGGTTGCCCCCAAACCGATGGCTTCGCCAATGTTGTAAACCTTTGCAGCTGTCGCATCCAATACTGGCGCAAGCTTGGTAAACGCCGCACTAGAACCGGCAGCCATAATGGTCATCTCACCCGCTTCGGCTTTCACTGCACCTCCCGATACCGGGGCATCCAACATCAACAGACCATATTTTTTCAACTCTGCGTCTATTTGCTGCGCATCTTGAGCTGAAATAGTGGCCGAAACCATGACTGCCGTATTTGGCTTTAAATTTTCTGCCAAACCGGAATCAAACAGGATCGATGTCACTTGTTTGGCATTTATCACCAGCAGTAACACTGCATCCAGCAGCGGCGCAAATTGCTTCGCATCTGTCGATACACCTTTGGCACCAAAATGATCTAAGGTCTCTAAAGCCATTGGATTAAGGTCAATCCCATAAACATCGAGACCTGCACGGACACAAGATTTCGCTGCCCCCATCCCCATCGAGCCTAAACCAATCACAGCTACCGATTTAACTATTTGATTATCCATCGTCTTTTCCCAAAACATGTTGAATACAGTGTGTTAATTTATGTTCCATGGTGTGATTATATGTTAATTAATGTGAAGAAACCTGAGATGTAACTCACAAACAGCAATATTAATATTAAATTCAGGTAAAAAAATCGCATGACCATTAACAAACCCGCTCAGCATCCGCCAAGACAATATTCTAGCCAACAATTATTAACACAACTTCACAGTTTTATCCCTTACTGTTAAGATACAAACATCACCAACTCTCATAAATAATAAATCTGAATGATCCCAGCAGAACGCCATAAGTTAATCTTGTCACTACTTTCACAGCAGCAGCTCATCAGCATTAACCAGCTGATAGAAAAATTAGATGTTTCACATATGACAATACGAAGAGACATCGCAAAGCTAGAACAAAAAGGAAAAGTATTGTCGGTTTCCGGTGGCGTTCAACTGACTCAAAAAATCCATCAAGAGGCCTCTCACGATGCAAAAGCCACCCTGCACGCACAGGAAAAAGTCGCAATTGGCGCCCTAGCCAGCCCTCTCATTCCCAAAGCATGTACCGTCTATTTGGATGCAGGAACGACAACCCTAGAAATAGCCCATTTAATTAGTGAGCGTTCCGATTTAGTGATCGTCACCAATGATTTTGTAATTGCCAATTTTCTGATCCAGCATAGTCACAGTGAGATTTACCATACTGGCGGGCGAATTGATCGAGAAAATCAATCTTGTATTGGCAGCAAGGTAGCTGAATTTCTATCTGGTATGAATATCGATATCGCCTTTGTGTCGACGTCTTCTTGGAACTTAAAAGGAATATCCACCCCCAGTGAGCCCAAAGTCATCGTGAAAAAAGCCATCGCGCAAGCCGCGCAGAATGTCGTTTTAGTTTCTGATGCCTCAAAATACGGAAAAGTAGGCACTTTTCACGCCCTAGACATGAATCAATTCAACATCATCATTACCGATTCAAGTTTTCCACAGAGCATTCAACAAGAGTTACAAGAGAAAGGGATCACCGTGCTAACTCCGCGATAGCTGCCCATCAAGCTGACCGCTTCGCAGCCGAGGCCTCGGTTATTCACAACAATCACGCAAACTCATGTTTGAGAAGCGACGCTTAATATGCTTTGATCGACCAAGCAACGGCAAGCCCCCTGCTTGGTCGCGTGCTACTCTTGCTTCAATCGAAGAGCAGCCCTTAATCACGCAGGTATTCCACATGCGGCGGTCAGCTTCACTTCAATTATCTGCAACAATCCACCAAGCAAAACCCTCCCATAAATGTTCATCAATGCACCTAATTGGTTCAATTCGATGATTTTATTTGTTTGATAGGCAACTTTCCTTCCAGCCAATTTTGTCATCTTACCAATTGATTGAATAAATCTTATTTCATATACGAATAAACAAAAAAACATAAAAATTACATAAAATTAATAACTTAAAAACACCCTTGAAATTAAATCATAAGTTACACAATTATTTACCTGCTTATAAAAGCAGCATAATTCAAGTTCTCATTGGAGCTTCGGCACTCAATTTGCAGAAAACCTAACCAAGTAATTAATCATAATGATTTGTATTTAATATTTTTCACTCTGTCATGCATCTTTTGGGAGCTGAAATGACATCCGAATTCAAGAATAAAACCAAACGAAAACTATCAGACTTAATTGTCGATGAAGTAAAACGGCTGATTGTGTCTGAAGAACTCAAGCCAGGGGATCGTCTACCCAGTGAAAAAGATTTGATCGAGCAATATCAGATCTCCAAAGGAACAGTTAGAGAAGCATTAAAAGCCTTGGAAGTTGAGGGTTTGATCAAAACAAAACCAGGTCCAGGTGGCGGTGCATCACTGACTGAAGTTGGCACCGAGCCAGCCAGTAAAGCCTTGCGAAACTACCTTTACTTTCGTCACATCAGCCCAGAACAACTGTATCAAATGCGAAAACTAGTTGAGGTTGAGATAGCCGTGTCTGTGGTCGGACATTTGACGGAAGACGAACTTTCATTGCTGAGAAAGTACACCGATCAGTGCAGTAAAAAACCAAGCACAGAAGAAGAGCAGCGACTGCAGAAAATCGCCGAATTGGAATTCCACAATGTGTTAGCGGATGCTTCGCCAAATCCAGTCCTGGGATTTTTTGGACGATTTTTAAACGAATTATTGAGAGATCTCGTCGTATTAAAAAAAGCCTATTTAATCGACTACTACGCATTCACAAAGTCGAATGTTGATTATCACTACGCACTCATTAGTGCGTATGACAAACAAGATAAAACCCAGGTTCGAACCCTGATGGGGGAGCACATGTGTGAAGCAGAAATGCACTTTGTCACGCTTGACGGAGAAATTTCTAAAAAAATGTAAGGGATCTTAAATATAAATTACAAGCCATGAAACCAAGCCTTAAGGCCAACATCACCAAAGGAACTAAAGATGATTAAAAAATATTTGAAACATACTGCACTTGTATTCTCAATAGCATCCGCTTCTTGCCTTGCACTTGCCCAAGACGAAGCCGTAACAATTTATGGCGTAAAATCTCTATCGGGAGGCTTTGCTAGTTATGGTAAGTATGCAGATATGGGGTCGAAATTAGCAGTTGAGCAATATGGAAAATTGCTTGGGCAAACACCCACTTATAAAGAGATCGACACCGAAGGTAATGCAGGGAAAGCGCTTCGTAAAGTACAAGAAGCGATTAGCCAAGATAAAGCCAAGTTTTTTGATGGCGGCACCCTATCTTCAACGTCTCTGGCACTGGGTAAGGAAATCAATAAATCTGGCGGCGTCTTTATCACGCCAGCAGGTGCTGATGAGCTAACCGGTGTCGATTGTAACGCCGCCACATTTCGTTGGTCGGTGCCAACTTACGGCGCTATCAGAGAAACCGTGATCCCTTTGTTTAAAGAGCACCCAGAAAAAAAACGTTGGTATACCATCACCCCTCAATATGTATTCGGTGAAGCGCTACTATCTAATGCAGAAGCCGTATTTGATGAACTTGGCATTGAGCATGTGGGTAATAGTTACCACTCGTTACAAGAGCAAGAATTCTCTGGCTACCTCACCAACGCAATGGCGGCTCAACCAGACGTTCTCTTATTACTAAACTTCGGCGCTCAATCCTCTAATGCCTTACGCCAAGCGATTAACTTCGGCCTAAAAAATCGAATGACCATCTTAGTCACTTGGTCATCAGGCTTAGATCAATTCCAAGAACTCGGTGCTGATATCACAGAAAATGTCTACTTCGGCGCACAGTATTGGCACACCGTTGACACCCCATTCAATGCAGCCCTAGTCAAGCAAGTTAAAGATGCATATGGTATCACCCCCAACTACCCATTAGCGGCCGATTACACCAGTACCAAACTTCTGTTAGATGCCATTGCAGATGCAGGCTCAACCGAACCGAGTGCTGTCATCAAGGCTTTAGAGGGCAAGTCTTATGCGGGCCCAACTGGAACCGAAACCGTTCGAGCCGCCGATCACCAAGTCTTGAAAAACTACTACCTATTAAAAGGTAAAGCCGCTTCAGAAATGAAAAATGCAGATGATTTTGCAGACATTATCAGCTATGGACAGTCTTTCCCTGACCAATCATCGCTCAAGTGCAAAGCTCTTTAAAAGTTCCACGCCACTTTGCTCAATTGACGAAGTGGCGCGTCAATATTGTTAGAGGTGAATTATGAACCTGTATTTATTTCAGGCAGTAAATGGGATAGGGCTTGGAATGATTTATTTCCTCTTCTCGGTAGGGCTTACTATCATTTTTGGGCTACTTAACTTTGTGAACTTTGCTCACGGTGCTTTTTATCTTCTGGGAGCATACCTGAGCTATACCGCCGTCGCAGTAACTGGAAATTACTGGCTGGCACTGGTTGCCGTCCCCATTTGTATCGCACTCATTGCCTGGGCATGTGAAAGAACCTTGATCAAAAGGGTCTACCATCTTCCACACACCTATCAAATTCTAGTGACTTTAGGCGTTGCCCTCATCATTCAAGAGCTCTGTATTTCAATATGGGGACCAATAGGGAAGCACGTTGCGCCTCCTGATTCTCTGAAAGGTGTATTTCAAATCGGAGACTTCTTCTATCCAGAATATCGACTCTTTGTGATTGCTTTTTCGGCTGTGGTTGCGATTCTGGTTTGGCTATTACTAGATAAAACCAAATTTGGCGCACTAGTGCGAGCCGGCAGTGAAGACGCAGAAACCGTTTCACTATTAGGAACCCATACCCATCGCTTATTCTCAATTACCTTTGCCTTAGGAGTCGGTCTTGCAGGTCTTGCTGGCGTACTCGCAGCACCCATTAGAGGCGTGAGTCCATTTGTAGGGCCAGAAGTTCTTGGGATTGCGTTCGTGGTGGTCGTCATTGGAGGAATGGGTTCTTTCACTGGCGCGTTAGTGGGCGGGTTATTGGTTGGCTTGGTACAAAGTCTAATGACCACCATTTGGCCGCAAGGTGCCAGCTTAATGATTTATGGCGCGATGGCAGTGGTCATTTTATTGCGTCCTTACGGATTATTCGGGAGAGCATAAGATGAATACGAAGACTTCTATTTTTGGCGGAATAACCATCCTAGCCTTAGCATTGATTGTGTTAATGCCGATATTACTTCCTTCCATCACACTCGCAACAGAGATTCTAATATTTGCTCTCGCCGCATTAGCCTGCAACCTTCTTCTAGGTTATACCGGCCTCTTGTCATTCGGACAGGGGATCTTTTTTGGCGGCGGCGCTTATAGCGCTTCATTAGTCATGATCCATCTAAATTTTGGATTAATAGCAGCCCTAGCCACGGCCATTTTGATTGGTGCATCACTGGCTCTAATCGTTGGCGCTTTGTCGATCAGAAGAACTGGGATTTACTTTGTCATGCTTACGCTGGCCTTCACTCAGATGGCATATTTCTTAGCCTATACATTTAGTCAATGGACTGGCGGCGATAACGGGCTACTCGATGTACCTCGGCCTGCGCTCGCAATCTTTGGAATGACAATCAGCGATCTACAGAGCAGCGAAGCATTTTATGTTTTTGTCGCAAGCCTTTTTGTGATTGTGTTTGTGTTTGCCCGAAGAGTGATCCATTCGCCCTTTGGAACAACCCTTGTGGCAATTCGAGAAAACGAAGGCCGCTCTTCGGCGGTCGGCTTCTCAACCAACCATTTCAAGCTAATGGCCTTTGTCATTTCGGGGGCGATAACCGGCCTTGCTGGGGCTCTCTACGCGCTTCTTTTAAACTTCGCCCCGCTGTCAAACATTGAATTAGCCATGTCAGAAAACATCATGATTATGACCATCATCGGAGGAACCGGCTCATTACTCGGTTCCATTCTGGGGGCTGGCTCAATTGTCTTGATAGGAGATCTACTCTCATCGATATGGCCGAGGTGGATGATGATCTTGGGAGCTGCATTGATAGCGGTCGTATTGTTCCTTCCTGAGGGTTTGTGGGGGGGGCTAAGGTCTTTAAGTTCCAAATTATTGGTATCTAAAAAATCCAAGCAAGAGGCTATTTCCGAGGTGACCAAATGAACTCAAGTTACTTATTAGAAACCTCTAAATTAGGCTTAGATTATGGGGCATTTTCTGCGGTAGGAAGTGTTGATTTAAAGATCAAGAAAGGCTCAATTCATACGGTGATCGGCCCAAATGGTGCCGGAAAAACCTCATTATTTCACTGCTTAACTGGCGAACGAAAACCAACCCGTGGAAAGATCTTTTTTAATGGCGAAGATTTGACTTATCTTGCGGCACATAAACGAGTATCGAAAGGGATGTCTCGCTCGTTTCAGGTAACCAGTCTCTTCCAAAACTTAGATGTACGTGAAAATTTACGTATCGCCGCTCAGGGTCGAGACGGCCTTAGTGCGCTCAAGTTTTGGGTTCCTGAAACCGCCAACCACAAGCATTTGCTAAAAGCCGATGAAGTGATGGAAAGAATTCAATTAGATAAGTGGGCTGACAAACTGGCCGGTGAGTTATCACATGGACAACAACGAATACTGGAAGTTGGTATGGCACTCTGCGGATCCCCATCATTACTATTGCTTGATGAACCGACCTCAGGAATGGGCGTTGATGATATCCCAATGATGACCGGCTTAATTTCAGAACTAGGCAAAGATCATACGGTCATGCTGATTGAGCATAATATGCGACTCGTGATGTCTATTTCCGACCGGATCACCGTGATGCACCAAGGCAATATTTTAATCGAAGGCTCTCCTGAAGAAGTCAAAGGGGATGAATTGGTTAAAAAAGCATACTTAGGAGAAAGTGGCAATGAGTAGATTAGTGATCAACAACCTGCACTCTTTTTACGGTAAAAGCCATATTTTAAACGGAATTGACTTGGCAATAGAGTCTGGTGAAATTGTGACACTGCTGGGACGAAACGGTGCCGGTAAAACCACCACCCTAAAAACTATCGTGAGTATCGTTAAAGCGCAGCAAGGAGAAGTGCTATTAGATGAGGAAAACCTTGTTGGTAAAGAAATATACGAAATCGCACGACGCGGGATTGCTTTGGTACCGGAGCACAGAGGCATTTTTGGCATTCTTTCCGTTGAAGAGAACCTCAAAATTGCAATCAACAAGCGTAGTCCCTGGAGTCTTGAAGACATTTATCAAATGTTCCCGCGCCTCAAAGAACGCAGAAAGAACGGTGGCAACGCCCTATCTGGGGGTGAACAACAAATGCTCGCGATCGCGCGAGCTTTAGTCAATGCCCCAAAATTTCTGCTACTTGACGAACCAACAGAGGGTCTCGCCCCCGTCATCGTTGACGAAATCATCCGGATCCTCGCTCAGATTCGCGCAGCTGGTGTTGGCGTGCTTCTGGTTGAGCAAAATTTATCGGTATGCGAGAAGTTAGCCGACAAACACTACGTGATCGAGCTTGGTGAAATTGTTTACCAAGGCTCTCAAACAGAATTTAGCAAACAAGACGAGATTAAAAATCGATATCTTGCGGTTTAGTGGAAGAAACGCTGTATGCAAATGAATAAACGATCACCTAGCTTAGGGAAGATCAAGGTAAACACCGAACGTCTTTGGGACAGTTTGATGACCCATGGACAAATTGGCCATACCCTAAAAGGTGGCTTAAATCGCTTGGCGCTAACCGAGCGAGACAAACAAGGCAGAGACTTATTTAAGAAGTGGTGTGAAGACGCGGGCTGTACGGTTTTAATCGATGAGATCGGTAATATTTTTGCACGAAGAGCTGGTCAAAACAATCATCTCCCCCCTGTCATGACAGGTTCCCACATTGATACCCAACCAACTGGTGGTAAGTTTGATGGCTGCTTTGGTGTGATGGCTGGTTTAGAAGCAATACGTACCTTGAACGCCCTGAACATACAAACGATTGCTCCGATCGAAGTTGTCGCATGGACCAACGAAGAAGGCTCAAGATTTCCGCCATGCATGATGGGATCTGGTGTATTTACTGGAAAAATTTCACTCGACGAAGCGCTATCCACAAAAGATGATGCTGGGATCTCAGTGCAAGATGCGCTCAATCAAATTGATTATAACGGTAGCAAAAGCCATCTTGGCCATAAAGTCACCGCTTATTACGAGGCACACATCGAGCAAGGTCCAGTACTGGAAGAACAGCAGAAACAGATCGGCGTTGTGGTTGGAGCCCTTGGCCAAAAGTGGTTTGATATAGAAATAACGGGCATAGAAGCTCACGCAGGCCCAACCCCCATGCACCTTCGAAAAGATGCCGCCGTTGCTGGTGCTGAATTACTCCAATTTATACATCAATTAGCCCTGCAAAATGCGCCTCATGGCCGAGGAACAGTTGGCTGTTTTGAGATATTTCCAAGCTCTCGCAATGTGATTCCTGGTCGTGTAAAAATGACGGCCGATCTCAGACACTTAGATTCAATAGTACTCGAAGCAATGACCCAAGACTTATATCGCAAAGTGGATACCTTGGCTCAAAAATACGGCCTTCAAATAAACATAAGCGCAACTGCCGATTTTCCTCCCATCTCCTTTGACAGCCAATGTATCGATCAAGTAAGAACTGCGGCCACCGACTTAGGATACCCGAATATGGATATTGTTAGTGGTGCGGGACATGACGCTATTTTTATGGCCGACGTGACGTCTGCCGGAATGATTTTCGTCCCTTGCGAGGGAGGGATAAGTCATAATGAACTCGAGAGAGCAAAGGCAGAAGACCTTGGTGCAGGAGCCTCTGTGCTACTGAATGTTCTATTATCTGCTGCTGGGATCTTCGAAAATGACTAATTCCAAACATACTCATGTAGCAGACATGACAGCGGTCGAACTCAGCCAGCTGTTCCAATCCAAAGCACTTTCTCCGGTTGAAGCGACTCAAGCTTCACTGGAACGGATTGAGCAGTGTAACGCTTCGGTTAATGCATACTGCTTTATTGCTGAGCAGGATGCGCTCAAAGCTGCAAAACAATCCGAAGCGCGTTGGTTTAAAGGAGCCCCGCTCAGCAAAATCGATGGTATACCTAGCTCTATCAAAGACTTAACCTCTGTCGCTAAATGGCCGAGCCGTAGCGGCTCATTGACCAGTTCTGAAGACTTGGCTGTCGTCGATGCTCCGTTTACCCAAAAGATGAGACAGGCTGGCGCGGTGATACTTGGTAAAACAACCACCCCCGAGTTCGGCTGGAAGGGCGTAACCGATAGTCGACTGACCGGTATCACCAGAAACCCTTGGAAAACAACTCAAACCTCTGGAGGATCTTCTGGTGGTGCTGCTGTCGCAGCAGCTTTAAACATGGGGGTTCTACACCAGGCCAGTGATGCTGGAGGCTCGATACGGATCCCCGCTTCCTTCTGCGGAGTATTTGGTATAAAACCGACATTTGGTTACATACCTCAATGGCCCGCAAGCGCGATGACAACTCTTTCTCACCTCGGACCAATCACCAGAACGGTTCAAGACAGCTTGTTAATGATGGATATCGTCGCGACCCCCGACATCAGGGATTGGTACTCAAACAGTGTTTTTAGCGGGACTTGGAGCGATGCCAATAAACAGCCTCTCGATGGCATCAAAATAGCCTACAGCCCAACGCTTGGCTACGTCGATGTTGATCCTCTAATACTCAAACTAATTGATGTTGCTGTCACATCACTTGAGCAACTGGGCGCAAAGGTGGAGCGAGTCACGCCCAACATCCAAGATCCCATCGATACTTTTTCAACGCTTTGGTTTGCTGGGGCTGCGAAAGTAATCTCTGGCTTCAGTCAAAAACAACGCGAATTGCTCGACCCTGGTTTTCTCAAGATTGGTGAACAGGGGAGTAAGATTGACATCGTCGACTATATGAAGGCTGTCGATCAACGAGCCGAATTAGGACGCACCATGCAGGCCTTTCATTCAAACTACGACATTTTAATCACCCCAACTCTGCCTCGTACGGCCTTTGAAGCAGGCCAAAACACCGAGACTCAACAGCAAAAACACTGGATGGATTGGACGCCATTTTCTTACCCCTTTAATCTCACGCAGCAACCCGCATTGTCGATTCCCTGCGGTCAAGTCAACGGATTACCTGTAGGACTTCAAATTGTCGCGGATAGAGGGAATGACTTAATGGCCATAAACATCGCAAAACATATTGAAGATTTAATTCCCACTCAATTTTTGGATGCTCCTAGAATTGCTTGATCTTAGCAAATGGTTAGTTGGATAATTTTTCAAGCTATCTAAATCAAGACAAAGCCGATTGATGACCTCATTCGATATCAATCGGCAATAATGCTGTAGAAATGCGCCACAAATACCAGCCAAAGGGCTCCCCAAAAAATTGGGCTATGCCCTCTATAGCCCGCCACAGCGCTACCCCCCTATCACTTGCATCACCAAAATTAATGGCAAGTAAGGTAAAGCGATATCCAAATACAATGAAGCCATTGGATTGTCAGCTACGCCGCAACAAATCCCCCAAAGAACCAAGAGAGTACTTTCCGTAATACAAAAGATTTCCAGATATTGCGTGCTCAACATGAGATTGCTCGGCCAAGCACAGCTAGCTCAACACGCCCAGCACTGATTCAGATCATATTTTAGGCGCAAAGTTCGAAATTTAATCTACTGATTAATCGCCCATTATATGTTAGCTTTTAAATTATCAATTGAGTTATGTTGGGGAAGTCCCTGAACAATAGAGGATTTTCCCCTCCTGATGAGCTTTTAGTTTAGAGGGTGGTGCATGTATCTCTTAAATAGGGAAAGATTAAAACAAGGGGATATTATTCTTACTTGTTCCGACAAAAAACCAAGTAAAACCATACGAACCTTAACGAGGTCGGCGTATTCACATGTCATATTATATGTCGGTGAATCTAGCTATATTCATTCTGATCCTGAAGGGGTGCATTCCGGAAATTTACAACGGATGATTTTGGAACAACCTGAATATGTCCAGGTGGTAAGAGTTAACGATCCTCAGCCCATCAAGAAAGCCATTGAATTTGCTCGACTACAAGTTGGCTCATCCTATTCAAGATTAAGTGCTGTGAATGCGGGCGCAAAATTTTTTTCCAAACTAGAAACCAAAAAGCAGTTTTGTTCTCGTTTGGTGGCTAAGTCTTATGAATACGCGGGTTTGGCGTTAGTTGCCAATAGTGATACTTGCCTCCCTCAGGATATCGCTGATTCACAGCGTGTCTCGGTGATTAAAGACTGCATATACCAAGCAAGTAAAGAAGAAATTGATTTTGCATTAAGTTTTAACCCAATTAACAAGCAAACTGAAATTACCAATGACATTCTAAAGTCTGTCAGAAAGATAATGGGGAATAAGATTCAGTCATTAGCAGACATCACATCCAGGCTGATTAAAGAACCACATTTTGACCAACAAGTCACCGAGATATATGCCTGTTCAGGCTATCTTGATATGTGGCGTTACGAAAAAGAGAGAAATGCCTGGCGCTACAACGCAAACTTATTCATGGAACTGCGATTAACCAAGCAAGAGATTATTAGACGAGCATATAAAGAACTTGAAGTCGCAGAAAGCTTATTAGCATTGTATAAAAATAACCTTGAGCAATATTTTTATATTAAGGAACAATATAAATTAAAATATGCCGAACAGCAGTTCAATTTGTATCGGCAATTAGTCGAAAACGCATTAAATCATAAGATGACAGCCGAAGCCGTGATAAAAAAGAGCTTTTCAACACCGCGCTCAGAAAATTTTGTTGCAACGACTCAGGCATTTTTATTGAGCTAAGCCAGACCTTTATACAGAGTGCATTCATTATGGCTAAATAAGCAGTGTAAGCCTTAATCCGAAGCCCATATCGCGATACACGAGATTGAGTATTAGACCTTTCCTTTGCTCGCCGAATGATTCAATAAACGATTTAATTTGCTATTCGCATCGCTCAAACTCGCAATATCTTGGTTGGCTTCTTTCACCTCCCGTTGTAACTGGGCATTCAGCAAATCGGCAGCGTTCAACTGCTCGGTAAGCACATTCAACTTGCCTGGAAAAGTACTATTTTCTATCTGCGCATCAAGCAACTGTTCTTCCAGTTGACTTAACGCTAACTTTGTTAAGCGATGACCCTGTTGTTCTTTACCAAACTTAGCCTGTAAATGACCCAACTGTTGCTGAAGTTCTGTCTGCTGTTGTTCAGTCTGCCGTTGACGCTCGTTCTCCGCCATATCCTGGCTCAACTGGAGCTGAGACTTCGCTGCTGCAAGCTGGGTTTTTAACTGGCTCAGTTCAGCCGTATTATCCAAATATTTAGACTCTAGTTGAGCGACATGCTGCTGAAGCCTTACTTCTGTTTGCTGATATTGCTCAAGTTCCGGTAAGACTTGTGCTAGCTGATTTTTCAGCGATTGGCGACGCTCGACTAAAGCTTGCCTCTCCGCCTCTTGTTGAGTCAATTTAGCGACGTACTCTTGCAACTGTTGTTGTAAACGCTCTATTTGCTGAGCAGCAGCGTGCTTGCCCTGCTCTAAAATAGTCAGCTGCTCACGTAACACGGTTTCGCTCTCAATCGCCACTTGCTCCCGCTGAACCTGCTGCGCGGTCTGTTGACTTAACTGCTCAGCCAAAGACTGACATTGTAGCTCTAATCGCTCAATCTGAGACTGTTGTAGGGCCTTACAGCTATCTAAGTGCTGGTTATGTTGTTCCAACTGTTGACAACGTGTCGCAAGTTCGCGAGCTTGATGACTCAATTCACTTTGAGCCTCTCCCCGCAACTTGCCCTGCGCCAACTCTTGTTCGAGCGCTTCTCGGCTGGCTTGTAGTTGCTGACGTAAATGCTGCTCATGCTCTGATTGCTCTAAGGTGGCCTCTTCTTCAAGCTGTTGATAAGCTTCAAGCTGGCTTTGTACTTGCTGTAAGTTTTGGCTTAAGGCCTGATTTTCAGCACTCAAACTGGCATGTTGTTGCTGCGCCTGCATTTGCGCTTGTTCTGCCTCTTCCAAACTTGCCTTGAGCAACTGTTGCTGCTGCTTGGATTGATCAACTTCAGTCTGTAGTTCACTGGTTTTCTCAACCGCTCCTGCTAACTGAGTACGTAAGCCAATCATGTCAGCTTCCAAAGTCTGATACTTAGTGGCTTGTTCGCCTAATTGCTGCTGATGTTGGGCCATTAACTCAAGCCGCCCAGAATCCCAAGACTGTTGTTTTTCTTGCGTCAATCTATCAACCCGCGCCTCGATAGATTGATTGAGCTGGACAAACCATTGATTCAGAGAATCGGCAAAGCCATTGGGTAAGGCGGCGATGGCATGCTGCTGACGATACATTTTATTGAGCTGCTGATGTGTGGCAGTGATCGCTAGCTCAAGCTGCTCTTGGCTAAAGCTTGCGTCTGTATGTTGACTGAGATACTCGGCGAAGGATGACGAGTCTAATGTGCCACCTTCGATCATCAACTGACAAGCTAGAGAGTGTAACTGTTTGCCATCCATGCTATTCCTCGAGCCTCCTGAGCCAGAGACTTATTGCCATCAACTCATATAACAAACTATAAAAATCAAAGGATATGCCGATATAATTATTGACGCCCAATACTACGTATATCAGCAGACCAAAATTAATTATTCAAATCCGCCGAAAATAAGTTGTAAGCAATCAGATGAATCAAACTATCTTGAGGCAAATTGAATTAGAGGGAGAACTATAGCAATGCTTAAATTGGCGAAGCAATGAGCAATATTTAAAAAAGTTATGACTATCAAACTATTATTATAAAGTTGTTCCAGCGATCAGACTTAAGTCCACTATCGTTTCACCTTACACAAGGTAAGTCACTTCAGCCAGAGAGCTTGCTTAGCGGAAATAAAGAGAGGGCAAGCCTTAAGCCCTCAGTAAGCAATGCACTAACCGCTGGGGGAGCGTTTATCATGACTTCGCTGTTTAAACGAACGACTCCATCAATATATGCAGTCGCTCTTAAACAACCAAACTAAGACGCGGCGTCTAAGGTAAAGGTTGCTAGCTGACCAAGTTGTCGTGCCGACTGCGCTTTAAGGGCATGGCTGGCATCTTCGCTGGTTTGAGCATCGCGGTTAGCTAACTCAGCCAATTCGACAATTTTGCTCACGTTGCTGGCAACCCGAGTCGCTACCGTGAGTTTCTCTTCCGCAGTTCTGGCTATATCTTGACTACGTTCGCTAATTTGGCTCAGTAATTCGGCGATTGATTGTAACTGTTGGTCACTTTGCTCGGCCTGCACCATACAACTATCAACCATGGTTTCACCTTGCTGCATCAACTTGGCTGCTGACTCAGCACCTTTTTGCAAGGTATCAATTACTTGAAAAATTTCGACCGTGGAGTTTTGCGTCCGACTCGCAAGACTTCGAACTTCATCGGCAACCACCGCAAAACCGCGACCTTGCTCTCCCGCTCTGGCGGCTTCTATCGCGGCATTTAAGGCTAATAAATTGGTTTGTTCAGCAATCCCTTGAATAACATCCAAAATAGAACTAATGCCATCAGATTGCTGTTTAAGATCAATCACCTGAGAACTCGCTTGAGTAATGGTTGATTGCAATTGATTGGTGGTCTCGCGAGTACTTTGCGCCGCAACCCGCCCTTGCTCGGTTAAAGCCGATACCGCGCTGATTTCATCTCGTGAAACGTTAGCTTGCTGCGACACATCTTGCACACCAACTTCCATCAAAGTGACGGCTTCCGCGACCAGATCGGTTTGCTGTTGTTGGTCACGGATCAAACCACGAGTATGCTGGCTTGCCGCTAAGCCTTGCTGTGCACTCCCCTCTAATTGTGAGGCATTACTAACCATCGCTTCAATGGTTTGACTAAGCTGCGCGGTAAGTGTATTCAATTGGTTAGCAATTTGCCCAAACTCGTCATTACGCTGTAACTTGACTCGCTGACTAAAATCACCGTCAACCAAACGTTTCATTTGATCCAAGGTTCGTTTCAAGGGCAATCGAATACTTCGAGTCACACTCCAGGCAACCACTAAGGCAATCACCAACGAAACTGCAATCGCGGCCAGCATCTGCAAGGTTGCCATATAAGTACTTTGACGAGCCTGCTCACTCGCAGAATGAATGATCGATGAAACCTGCTGATTAATACTGTCCAACATCGCTAAGGCGGTGTCGGTTTGTTGATTTAATTGCGCTAAATTAAGTTGTTGCTGATGTTGTAATTGACTAATGCTAGCGACCACTGCAAATAGGCCCTGTTCACTAAAAGATTTAGCTAATAAATCGAAATAAGCATCTAAGTCACCGGCGCTCACCGGATCATCTTTTTTCAACTGTTCACGCTTGCTTAGCATTGAATCATAGTAGGTATGAATCACGCCTAACAAACGTTGACTATCTTCTGCAGTTTGCGCCGTAAACACATTATTCACCGTGCGGCTCAAACCCATCCCATCACCTAAGATCCCCTTGGCAATCCATTGAGCGCCATCTTCAACACTATCAACTAAGAGTTCTGCATCATCTTTAAAATAGACCCATTCTTGATTATAGTGTTTGCGTAAGCCTGCTAATTTTTCAGTACTGGCTAACCACTGGTGACGCGTTTCGAGTTGTTGCGCCGAAGTGCTGCTAATCAGCTGTTGTTGCTTAGCTAATTCCGAGAGGCCTTCGCTCAATTGCGCATCATCACGTCCCAGCTCTAGTAATTGTTGAAAACTATTTAGATACTGCTGACTAAGCGACGCTAACTTGGTTTCTAAGTCGCTGAGTTCGGAGGCTTGCTTTTTTCCACTATGTAAACCAACCATCCGCGCAGAATTAAGCAATAAGCCCGACAATTGATTAGCGCGCTCGGTCATCGGCGTAAGCTGCTCAACGGTTCTTTTCAGCTGCGCTTCGACACCTCGCATATTGATTTGGCCAATCACAGCCATAACCACTAATAATAGCAACAAGACAACAAATCCTAACAAGGTTCGCATCACTACCGATAAATTCATTTCCATCATTCCTTGTACCCACAACTCGGCCGAGCCGTTCCATTATCTAGCGTTTTCTGCCGTACTTTTTAAGCACATAAGAAAGCTCGTATCAAATACATATCACAAAACCGAGTAAAAGATCGAGAAAAAATACCAATTATGTAGAAATATTCAGACTAATAAGCTACGGGTTAAGAATAATTGTGCTGTTATTGCAGCTTGGATTTAGCACCTTCGAGTTGCTTAAACTTTGTGAGAAGAGAGCTTTAGTCGGCATGACCTGATAGTTCTATGATGACTCGACAGTGTAGATAAACACCCTAAGTACTTTATCCTGCAGATTCGAGAGATACAAAAAAGATCGCGACTGCGATCTTTTTTTGGGGGCTATAAATAACTGCACCATAAACCATGTGCTGATTAATCGCTAAACATGCCCATAACCTCTTCCATTTGCTCATAATCGTACAGCCCTGCTTGCCAGCTAAGTACCAACTCATCTTCATTACTAAAGTTTACGCATTCTCCACGATAAGACTGACCTGAATTTCCAGCCTGATAGGCAGTATCAACGGAACAAAACTGCGTTAATCCTTCGCTATAACCTAATTTGTAACTGGCAACTTGATCTTGGCTCAAAGCTTTGAGTTGACTTAACTCGATGCTGGTACGTTGATGGTGACCATTCTGTCCGTCAAGCACACCCACTTCTTGCCACTGCTCTTGTTGCACCAAATTACTTAGCGATGCAGCATTAACTGAAGCGGCGATGACGAAACTAAATACGATAAAAATAGACCTAAACATGTGAACCTCCTTGGTGGCTCTGGGTAATCAAACTTCACCTTAAATATAAGACTGCCAGAACCAATAAGTAAGCGACTTTACAAAGCTTTAAGCGCCCTTTACAGTGGTTTACAAATTTTGAAACAGCGCCGTTTACTGAGCTAGAAAACAAATGAGAATTCAGTTTTAAACGCCACCAAAGACCATGAAAAAATGTCCTTTTTTTAATGGGTTTATTCTGCGCTCGGTGGTTCATTAAGACAAAGCTTATAAGATGAAAGGTCACATCCATACGCGATTAGTGGGGTCGAAGACTTGGTCTCCATATGTTTGACTCTTTTTCTTTACCAGCAAGAAACCGTTGTATTTGCTTCACATTCAAAGTCATTCTGACTAGATAAAGGCAAATATCCGCAAACAAGGCAAAACCGGACTGCAAAAATACTGCGACATTTCAAACAGAACCAAAGCCATGATGAAATCATAGATGCAAAACAAATCATATGAATCAGCGCAGGGCAGCACCGATCAGAACAAGCGCAACTTAATAATTGATTTTTCCTCGCATTTGCTTGGTTTGACCACGCTGAGTCTTCTGATCCATCCGCCGACGTTTTGAACCCAAGGTTGCTCTGGTGGGGCGACGTTTCTTTTGTACCACTGTCGCATCAAGGATCAGTTCTTTTAAACGTTGTAAGGCTTCTTCCTTATTTCGCTCCAAGGTACGATGGGTTTGTGCCTTAATGATAATGACCCCATCTTTGGTAATCCGTTGATCAGATAACTTTAATAAACGTTCTTTATAGAAATCAGGCAAGCTTGAACGCTTAATATCAAACCTTAAATGGGCAGCACTAGAGACTTTATTAACATTTTGACCTCCAGCGCCTTGAGCTCTGATAGCGGTAAATTCCAATTCCCAATCGGCCAAGCTTAGCTTATTAGATAATTCCAGCATTTCTGATTAAACCATTCCTAAAGAGTATTAATCGGGTTCAAAGTCAATTTAACTTGGGCGATTAATGATGACGCGGATAAATGTGTAATCGCGACAGCTGTCGCGCAGACTAGCACTCTAAGTCTATCACTCGCAACCACCTCGTTATGCCAACAACAGCCATTTAAAGCCTAATTGGTACTCGTATTCCGAGAAACAGAGAATATGCGGCTTAAAGTAAAGTGTACCCCAGTTTAAAATGTCACTCACGAGCGCCACCGTCATGAACCAGGCCATATGACTCACTCGCTAAGGGTAACACTCGAGATGAAGATTTGAGCAGCAATTCAAAACTCTCTTGGCTTAAGGGCTTAGAAAACCAATAACCTTGAGCATAATCACAACCCTCGTTCGCTAACAACTGATACTGATTTTCAGTCTCGATCCCTTCAGCGATCACTTTAATGCCCAATTTATGAGCCATCACTATAATCGCTTTACAAACACTCAAATCATCACTCTCTAAACTCAAGTTTTTAATAAACATACGATCGATTTTTAAATAATCGATGGCAAATTTTTGCAAGTAAGCCAAGGACGAATAGCCCGTACCAAAGTCATCTAGTGCCACTTCAATACCAGCCTTGCTTAAGGTGAGTAATTTTTCGTTAACGGTGGGGCTATTATTCATCAGTAAACCTTCAGTGATTTCCATCACAACCGCACTACTCGACAACCCAGCCTCGCTCAGCTCATTGAGCCAAGCATTCACATCACAGCCGCTCTCAAAATACTGCTTGGGGGAGGTATTTATACTCAATTGCACCGCGGGTAAACCTAATGCTTGCCAACGTTGTAATTGCGCGACTGCACAACTAAATACCCAGTTGCCAATATCTACGACAACCCCAGTTTCTTCTGCAACCTGAATAAAATCATCAGGGCTTATCCAGCCTTGACTTGGGTGTAACCAACGCACCAACACTTCGGCTTTGACTAACTGATGATTGCTTAAATCGACGATGGGCTGAAAACGTAAATGCAACTGTTGTTTGACCAGCGCCATTCGTAAGTCGTTAACCAACAAGCGTCGCAGTTGTGCCTGCTCCTGTAAAGATGCTGTGAAATAGCTGAGACGGTTACGCCCTTGCTTTTTGGCGACATACATCGCTTGATCAGCATGTTTTAGCAAGTCATCGATTGTATCTCCATCCTTAGGAGCAAAGGCAACCCCAATACTTGTCGAGATGTAGACTCGTTCAATTCCAAGTTGAAACGGCGTACTCAGCGTTTTTAAGAGTAACTCACCCAAATTCGTGACTCGCTGCTCGCGACCACTGTCAGTGAGTAAAAGGATAAACTCATCCCCCCCCAACCGAGCCACATGTTCACCTTCGCCAATACAATGTTGGATCCGCTGAGCCGCTATTTGCAATAGCATATCGCCCATATCATGACCAAGGGTATCGTTAATCCCCTTAAACTGATCCAAATCTAACAACATTAAACAAACAGACTCTTGCTGACGACGATTAGCCAAGGCGTCACTGAGTAAACGATTAAGCATGCGCCGATTTGGCAGTTTCGTCAGCGCATCAAAATTGGCTTGTTGCCATATTCTCTGCTCCGCTTTTTTGCGAACCTGCACCTCTTTACTCAGGGCTTCGGTACGTTGCTTCACCCGCTGCTCAAGCAACATTCGACTCGTGTACACTTCACTCGCCATAGCATTAAATTTAACCAGTAAGGCTTCTATTTCGGTTGGCATAAAACGTCGATTAACATTCACATACTTCCCCATTTCTCCATGAGAGATGCCTTGAGCAGCTTCCACGACTTGGCAAATGGGACGGATCAACATACAAGCTAAATACCAACTCACCATCCCCACCACAAATACACATAGCAGCGACAACCAAAAGGTAAACTGCTTTAGCTGGTGAGAAGATAAGAGCAATTCAGAAACAGGCTGCACCACCAATACTCCCCAGCCTGTCTCTGCAACTTTAGCAAATCCAGCGACCATTTCTGTTTGCAAATTAGGGGAATAAAACTGACTCAGCCCATCGCGGTGATGTTTAAGCATGATCACCGGCGCTAAACTCGATAAATCTTTAGCGCGTTGCCACCATTGAGCATTAGGGTGCGCCAATACGCGACCATTTTGGTCGACTAAAATCGCATAACCTTGTTGTTCAAAGCTTATCTCAGCTTGGCTTTGCACTAAAAACTCAGTACTTTGCGCCCCGATCAGAAAGCGATCTTCACCTTGATAAATCACCATAAAGATAGTGGCTTGCGGTAATCCTTCGGTCACCACCGCACTATATGCAACTCGAGTCTTATCAGTCCTCGCCTGCGCCATTGCAGTGCGCAGTTGCAACGGTACGTCATCAAAGATATTCAGCGCTTGATCCGCATAAAAAAAACGCTGCCCACGGCTCATCTGCCACTCAAATAAGGCATAGATATTGGCTTGACGTAGCAAAGTAGAAAACGCTTGGGGGAAAGGCTGAGAAGTGATTTGCTGATTGACAGCACTCAGCATTGCTGCGCTGTCAGTGACATAGCGCGACAAGTTAAAACTAGTCGTCTTGGCCAGCAGTCGATGTTTTTGTTGCACACTTGCGATGTCACTTTGTTGAATTCGATGTTGTAACCAAGAACTCACGATCAAAGTCGGCAGCAAAGCCGCCATCATACAAATAATAAACAAAATATATTTGAGGGAAATCCGCCGAGTCATCCATGCCAGCCAGAAATATGCTAATTAAGTTTAACTCTACATCATATTCAGCAAGATGCGACAACTAAAGTTGTGGCCAATTTCAGAACTCATCATAATTCGAGTCAATATCCAATGGATCAGCAGGCATCGACCCCAGCAATTGAAAATGTAGCCCCCATAATGGCTCCAATCATGCAGAGAATTCAGCTTCATCGAGTCATTTTATCTGATACTAGCGGCTTGTTAAGTTATGAGCCTAAACCGATTTTGGCTGGCTTTGGCTCTCTCAAATTAAGGTATGAATGTGTTGGTAACGACAATTGACTATTCATTGCAAGGACGGAGGATATGAATCAATATTTGATGCTATTTACGTTGTTACTGGCCTCAGCGAGTGTACTAGCAAATAAGCAACACTTAATGCCTTCAAAGCTGGCAGATCAACGCCAGCTCCAACAACTTAATCGAAGCTCACAATAGCAAATCGATCAATTAGATGCACAACGTCAAGCGACCCTCAATGAAAAACGTCAATTACGCTTGCAAAGCGAACTCTTAGAGCAATATAACCTGCACTTACATGCCATGCTCCTTCAGCAGCAACAACAGTTACAGCAACTCAAAGGCGATCTCACGTCCTTAGCCCAAAGCGAACAACATGCCCTTCCCTTGGTGCATCAGATGTTGAATGAACTCACACCATTTGTCGCCAGAGATCTGCCATTTCTGAGCCAAGAACGAGAGCTACGCTTACAGGACCTCGTGCAACTTTTAAACAGAGCTGATATGAACTTGGCAGAAAAATATCGCCAAGTATTAGATGCTTACCAAATCGAAATGGAATATGGGGAGACCATCGAGGCATATCAAGCCATGCTCAACGAGCGTCAGGTCAATTTCTTTCGGCTTGATCGCACCGCTTTATACTATCAAACGCTCAACGCACAGCAGTCGGCACTGTGGGATCCAGCGACGCAACAATGGCAAATTTTAAGCCCTACAGACAACCTCAGTTTAAGGATGCCATCGCTATTGCTTGAGAACGACAAGCGCCTCGCCTACTGAGCTTACCGATACCACCTCCATCAAACCACATCAACAAGTCGGAACCATAAAATGCATTTGTCTCCGGCCAAATTACTGATGATTTCGCAGCTCAGCTTCAATAACATCACTTGCTGGGCGAATAATCAACTCAAGCTCAGCCAAAGCCAAGCACTAAACCAGCAACGCGAACAGCAATTTGAGCAAGCTCTTCAACAACAACGACTGCGATTACAGCAAACTCGCCAACGTTTAGCGCAGGCTGAAGCCACACAACAGCTGTTAAAACAACAGTTTGTGAACAATGAACATGCAATTAGCCTGAGCCAGCAGCAACTTCAACAAAGTAGTGGCCAACTTGGAAAAGTATTTGAACTGATCAAGGCCAAGGCGACAGAAAACCAAATAGCCTTAGATAAATCCTTAGTGGCAGCAGAGTACCCCGATGCCAGCAAGCGTTTAGACTTTGCCAAACGTCAAGGTCTTCCCACTGCGGCCGAGATACAACAATTCCCTCGGGTGTTACTGGCACAACTGCAATATTCAGCCAGTATCAGTTTTTTTGATACCGATATGATCGATAGCGATGGTCAAGTGCAGCGACAGCACTTACTAAGAATTGGTAGCTTTAATATTATCAATCAACAGGGCCAATACTTGGAATGGCAGGCAGCACTAAAAAATTACAGCTCTATCCCCGCCAACCCAAGCAACAAGCCAACTGGCAACAACGACTAAAACAAGCCGGTCCCGTAGCTGGGCTAATCATGGTGCTCGCACTAGTCGACTTAGTAGTCGGTTTATTCCGTCTTTTCATACTCTTACAAAATGAACGGAGAGTACGACAACAATTAAATCATCCCCAACAGCTGTCTACCAATAACGCCTTAGCTCGGGTATTAAGCGCCGCCCAAGGACCAAGCTCTTGCCTAGAGGACTTAGAGCTACGTATCGATGAAGCAATATTAGGCGAACTACCAAAGATTGAGCGAGGCCAAAGTTTAGTCAAGTTGTTCGCTGGGCTCGCTCCGCTACTGGGTCTACTGGGCACGGTGTTAGGCATGATCACGACTTTCCAAAATATTAGCCCTTATGGGAGTAGCGATCCTAAATTTCTAGCGGCAAAGATCTCACAAACCTTGATCACCTCAGTACTGGGCCTACTCGCCGCTATTCCCTTGTTGTTTTGCCATAGCCTGATGAGCGCTCGCAGTCGAATATTACTGCAAGTGATTCAACAGAAAGGTTTAGCGCTGCTTGCTCAGCAACACCGACACGAACCGTCCAGCAATGCTGTCGACAAATAAATGATGAAGCATGGCCTGATGTTGCTGCACTCAAGCCTCGACAGCCTACATCTGCTGTTGCATCTCGGAGGGTGGGTTTTATCGTTGTTACTCGGCCTCTCGGTATTACTAGCGAGCCTATTATTGGAACGTGACTGGTTTCGACTGATCAGCTATCCAGCCCAACACAAGGCTTACCAAACTCAGCTAAAAGGCCTAGAACACCGCGATCAATGACTTAACCTACGCTGCGATATGGAACTTAAACTGAATCAACACCTGAACTTAATCAAAACGCTAATCAGTGTGTGTCCTTTATTGGGCTTGCTCGGCACCGTCAGTGGCATAATTGAAGTCTTTGACAATATGGCCTTGGCGGGCAGCGCCGATCCACGCTTAATGTCTTCAGGCATTGCTCGGGCAAGTTTGCCCACGATGACAGGCATGAGTATCGCCGTCATCGGCTTAATCAATTTTACTTATATTAAACGCTGGACCACTCGCAGTAAGTTAGCGCTGCAACGACGTCCAGCGAATATAAAAAGGGATGCCTAGATGAAACGGCGCGATATCATCAATAAACCGGAAGAAGACGCCGAGATCAACATGACACCAATGCTGGACATCGTATTCATCATGCTGATTTTTTTCATTGTCACCAGCAGTTTTGTCAGAGCAAGTAGTATCGAAGTGAATCCTCCAAGTGCGCAGACTGGCCAATGACAAAATGACTCGGCCAGCCACTTAAGCCTAGCCGCCGATGGTAATATTGAACTCGATGGCCAGCGCACCGACCTACGCTTGGTCAAGACAAAACTTCAGCAATTAACAACGCAGCGGACCAATTTTGCCATCTTAGTCAAGGCCGACCAACAATCCACAACCGGGCAATTGGTGGCACTTTTAGCTCAACTTCGCTTAGCCAAAGTTCCTTATCGCCTAGCAACCCAAGCGAGTCAACCTTAATGTTACGCCTTTTATTCGCCTTTCCCGCAGGCCTGCTCGTAGCGGGCAGTTTTTTTGTATTCCTGGCTAACATCTCGGGACTCAAACAAGTGCCGCTCCCCCAAGCGCAACCCTTAGCTGCTATACAGTTATTTGCTCAACGCCACAGCCGCAAGCCCGAATTGGTTCAGCGTCGACCTCTGGTACCGCCTCATTTAGCGCCAACCACAACGGAGTTTCATTTCAGTCCACCAGCAACCAGTGTTCACCAAACACAAGCAAATATAGAACTCTCGGTTTCAGCGATCGCTCTCCCCCTCGCTAAAGTTAGTCTTAGCCCCCTTAAACTACCGGCTCTTACCGCAAGCGTGACCAAGGCCGAGCTAAGCTCCCCAATAACCTACTGAGCGAAGGCAAGGCGCTTCGCCTCATACTCGGAATTCAACCGAGCTACCAAGTAAAACCGCAATATCCTTTCAATGCGCAACGACGCAACCTCGAAGGCAAGGTTGAACTAGAATTTATGGTCGGCTCCGATGGCAGAGTAAAGGCTTCAAGCATCAAAGTACTAGCGGCCGAGCCTGCCCTGATATTCGAACAGGCTGCACGCCGTGCCGTGCAGAACTGGCGTTTCCCCATTAAGTATCAACAACAACGGTCAGTAAGCTTTATAACGCGCCAGCTGATTGAGTTTAATTTGCATGAACAGTAAATACTTAATCGTACTATCAATTATATTTATTTCATTTAGCAGCAATGCGGCCAAATTAAGTCAAAGCGAAAGCCGTCAGCTACAATCCGCACAACGACTGCGACAACAACGATTCACAGAGGCCGAACACTATCTCAAGCAGTTAAATCATCAATATCAACAACAAAAACGGGCTTACGCACAAACCGTTGCTTTGCTTTATCGAAGTCAAGTTGCTCTGGAACAGCAAACTTATGCTCAAGCGCTCAACAATTTGCAAGAGGCTTACCATTTACAGCAACTTTCCGATGACCAACAAAACAGCACTCTCTACCAAATTGCGCAGCTACAATTACAAGAGCAGCAATGGTCGGCCGCCATTACGTCTTTTTCCCTTTGGCAAGCACAACAGCTCCCCCCCCCTGTATTGGCCGATAGTGAATTTTACTTGGCGCAGGCGCATGCTCAGCTAGGACATTGGAATAAAGCAGAACAACACATCGCTCAAGCTTTAACCAAACAACCCGCGGTGCCTCCTTTAATTTGGCTACCACTGGCTGTCAGTATTTATAGCCAACAACAACACTGGCCTTTAGCCATCAGAGTGCAACAGCAAGTATTATTGAGGCAAGGACAGCAACTTCAAGCTTATCTGGTTCTGGTAGCACTGTTACAACAAGCACGACAGCCCGATAAAGCGCTGGCTTACTTACAGCAAGCCTTTCAAGCCAACTTATTTGAAAATAGCGAACCCTACCTTTTACTCAGTCAACGATGGCAAAGCCAAGGCGCGCCTTATCAAGCAGCTTTGGTATTACAACAAGGCATGCAGCAAGGGCGCATGGCAGGGCAAACCAAACTACGCCAAAAACGCTGCCAATTATGGCTAAGCGCCAAAGACTACCCGCAAGCTTCCAGCTGTTTTAGTCAATCGCTCAATCTTGAGCCGAGCAGGAAACATTATCAACAGCTCGCTTATGCACAAGCGCAACAAAGGCTATGGCAGCAAAGTATCAATAGCTTACAGCGAGCGCTTGACTATCCCGACACCGAACCAGCCCACAACTACTTGAACCTCGGTTTGCTCTATCTGGAATTGCAACCTTATCCCGAGGCCGAGCAGGCATTAAAAAAGGCGGGAGAATCATCTTCAACCGCCTCTATCAGCCAACAAGCGCTGCGCTATTTACAGCAGCGACAAACGCTTAGTTTACCTTAAGCTACTGATGATTCAGCAACTGCTTTAAAAGTCTCGGCTTCAACTTTGGCTGGCGCACCGAGTGCTGGACGCAAGGCTTTCAGTACTTGATGACGAGTAACAACACCGACTAACTTACCGTTATCAACAACAGGGAAAATCTTCGGACGGTAAACACTGCTGTTACGTAGCCGCTCTTCAAGTGGTTGATGAGTGCTGCTCAACAATACACCTGAATCAGAAACGGGGTACACTTGAGCAACATCAACACTCATATATTCTGCTAGTTTAAGTAAATTATGATTAGGAGCCACGGTCATTACGTCCTTTTGCATGATACTTTCTACGTTAGTCGCACTTGGTTTGCTGTAATCTTCCAGCCATAACTTACGTAAAATTTCTAATTCAGAAACAAACCCAAGTAATTCCATCTGTTGATTCACGACCACAGAGCCAAACAAGCCATTCGCCAACAATGCATCACAGGCTGTCGCCAGAGTCATATCCGGGCTTAAGGGGGTGGTTACCGGTGACATAATGTCGGCAACAGTCATCGATTTTAAGTTTTGCATAGTTGGTTCTCCGATAGGACCAGAAATTTGATTTGATAAAACAGATATAGAACTTGAATGGATTTTTGCTTGTGGCTTACGGTGGTAGATTGACCAATAGCCCAAGCCCACAATCACTGCGCCACCAATGATGTTACCGATAGTGACTGGAATGACGTTGTGCCAAAAAAAGTTTGACCAAGTAAGATGAGCAAAAGCGCTGGATTGAATCCCTAAATCGCTCCAAAACGATGGTTCAGCCCAAGTTTTAATTGCGATCCCTAAAGGCACCATAAACATATTGGCCACGATGTGTTCAAAACCGGTACTCACAAACATCGCCACAGGCAAAATCACTAATGCGCCCTTGGCTGCACTCGACGTGGTACTAAAGGTCATCCATACCGCTAAACACACCAACAAATTACACAACATTCCCAACAATACGGCTTGCAAGAAGCTGTGCTCTAATTTGTGTTGTGCGATCGCCAAGGCATTTAAGCCCCACTGTCCATGATCCAATTGATAAAGCTTGGCGCCACTGACAATTCCAACCAGTAAGATGGCACCAATAAAGTTACCTAAATAAACCTTGCTCCAGTTCGCGAGCATCTGCCGAGTATTCAACTTACCGTTGGCCCGAGGAATAATAGACAATACCGTACTGGTAAATAACTCACCGCCACAGACCACTAGCAGTACCAAACCTAAACTAAATGCTAAACCTCCAAATAGGCGGTTAAAGCCCCAGCCCAATTGTTGTCCTGAGCCAGTGGTCACCGTAATGTAGAAAACGAAAGCAAGACCAATAAATATTCCTGCGCTAATTGCTAAACTCAAAGTTTTACCAGTACTGCCACTCGCCTTCTTATAGGCATACTGTTCGGCGTACTGTGTCATTTGATCCGGGCTTAAAGCAGCATTTGAAGCATGAACAGGCAAGGCACTTGGCTTACTTGTTGATACTACAAATGGGGCATTAAAACGCTCGGGTTGCTGTTGATTCATTCCCACAAAAACCTTTATTGAAAGCAGCTCAGCCGCTCGGTAGCTAATCGTGACACTACCTTAAACAGATAATTGCTCCGCAGTAAGCGCATAATTTTTATGACCGCTATCAAAACTATTGATAGCACTTAGCTTTACTATGCTAGGCTTGAAAGTTGGCCGTCATCCGATACTCACTGGAGTGATTAATGCGTTATTCCCTAAAGCAATTAACCGTGTTTGAAGCCGTTGCCACCCATGGTAGTGTCAGCGCAGCAGCTGAACACCTCGCATTAACCCAGTCAGCAGCCAGCATGTCGCTCGCACAATTAGAAAAACTGTTAGGTAAACCCTTGTTTGACCGTCGAGGCAAACGGATGGTATTAAGTCAATGGGGTCTATGGCTAAGACCCAAAGCCAAACAGCTATTACTCGATGCAATGCAAATAGAAGAAGGTTTCGAAAACCAGCACTTGGTGAGTGGTGAACTACAACTTTGCGCCAGCCAAACCGCAGCGGAACACTTGATCCCCGACCTAATTAGCGCGATCGATAACGATTTCCCTCAATTGAGAATTAACTTTTCAGTAGAAAATACCGCTGAAGTGATCAATGGCCTAATTAACTACGACTACCAACTTGGGGTCATTGAAGGGCGTTGTGATGACGACCGTATCGCTCACCACATCTGGTGTAATGATCACTTAGTGATTGTTGCCGCCTCCCACCATCCTTACGCCAAACTCGAAAAAGTCAGCATTGCTCAGTTGGAGCAAGCACGTTGGGTATTACGTGAGCCCGGAGCAGGCACACGACGAGTATTTGATAGTGCCATTCAAGGCACCATCGAAAGCCTAAAAGTGCATCGCGAATATGAGCATGTACCGGTGCTTCGTTCTTTGGTCGCTAACAATAGTTATCTTAGCTGCCTGCCCTATCTGGATGTGATAAAAGCTTTAGAGCGTGGCGAATTGGTCGTACTCAATGTACCTGAACTTAACATTGAACGCTCACTGTCTTTTATTTGGCGGAACGATACACCAGAAAACCCGCTGCGCGACTTAGTCATTACGGAAGCAAAAAGAATGTTTAAGTTACGCACCTCTCACCTATAAACAAAAGTCACTTGTATATTGAGAAAAAGCACTATACACTAAATGCGAATAGTTATCATTTAATATATGGTGCTTTATGAAACATCAATTGACTCTCGCAGCATCGGCTGCAACATTATTTATAGCGAACCCAGCTATGGCCAACCATGGCTGGCCAGCAAAAGAACTCTCAACCCTCGAAAATATAGCGCTCGCCTTATCGATGATGTTCTGCATGATATTTTGTATATGGTTGATAAAAACTATTAAACGCGCTCTAAATCAGCCTCATCTACTCACTTTACCCAAAAAGCTAAAGCGCTAAAAAGCAGCCATATATCACAACAGTTGAAGTGATGGGTCGATAACATCACCAGAGTAAAAAAGCTCGGTAATAGGCCGCAGGCTAATCGAGAAAAACGCTACTGCTGGTCTCTGAAGTTTTTTGACTATAAAGTTTGTGCGGAAATTGTTTTTCCAAATAGATCTGGTCTGCCACATCAATAGACGAAGAAAAATGCAAATGTAATCGTTGATTGCTTTCAATCCCTTTGATTAAACCGAGTACTTTCCTTCCCCGCATCATTTGGCGGCAATCATAAATAAATGAGCTCGGTAGATGGCCTTTGATAACATTCACTTTGCCAGAGCGTAGCTCACAGACAAAAGTACAATGAATATAGCGCAGTCGATAAACCAATACCGCAGCGATGACTAAACCAAACATAATACCAATTATCACACCACACTCCTTGTGTTGAGCTTTCAGCTAATCCGTTCTACATCGCTCAGCTATGAAGATAAAAAACTCAATAAGAGTAAATGTGATGCCTCAGAAAGACAATGGCAAACATAAATTTTTGGCTATTAATCAAAAATTTATGTTTTTTTGATAGGGGGAACCACAAATAAATAGACTGAAAACCGTTTCAAGAAAATACTTCTCCATCGCTTAAAAGTCACAACCAAGAAGCAGAGTAGGTTTTGAGAAAATAATGCCCAAGTGAAGTTTAGATATTTCACTTGGGCATCTTAGCTAGGAGGCTATGCTGCGCATTTAGGCTACAACAGGATTACTTTTTACGACCTTCAATCACTAAATCCATTTCTACAGAGGTGGATTTAGGGCCTAAATTCATCGGAATACCATAATCTTTCATCACTAACTGGGTTGAACCAACAAAACCAGCACGGTAACCACCCCAAGGGTCTTTACCTTCACCAACTTTGCTCACATCAATCACAATATCTTTCGTCACCCCGCGTAAGGTAAGTTGACCGTACAACTTGCCATGTTCTGCATCACTGGCCTCATACTTGGTGCTCACAAAGCTGGCTTGCGGATATTTATCAACCTCTAGGAAGTCTCCACTGCGGATGTGTTTATCACGCTCAGCGTGATTGCTATTTACCGATTTAGTATCAATATTAACTTTCACCTGAGTCGCCTCTGGAGCAGCCGCATCATAGCTAAATTCACCATCGAAAGTATCAAAGCGTCCAACCACAAAACTGTAACCTAAGTGATTAACCTTAAAGTTAATCGAGGCATGAGCGCCTTGGGTATCAATGACATAATCTGCGGCACTGGCCGGTAAAGCGAACATGCTTGCCGCAAATGCAGCAGCAATAAACTGTTTTTTCATTTTTTTATTCCTTTCATTAGTATACGAGCGGGTTTCAACATCCTAATTAATGTTCGGTCTTTATCTACAAAGTGGTGTTTTACAGCAGCCAAGGCATGCCCGGCCGCCAAAGCGATTAAACTCCAAGCAAGAAACGCATGTACTTTGCCTGCAAATTCTTCTTGCTGAGGAATACCATGCAAGGTAGCCGGCACTTCGAACCAATCAAATACAGAGATGGGACGAGCATCGGCAGTGGAAATCAAATAACCAGAAACCATCAATACAAACATCACAGAGTAAAGCAGAAAATTCCCGACTTTAGCGCCACGTTTTTCCAAGGGATGATGGTTTTCAAGGCTTAAGACCTGAGGATTTAAGTAGCGCCAACATAAGCGAAAAACCATTAAAATAAACAATAAGATCCCAACACTTTTATGGATCATCGGCGCGGTTTGATACCAACTCGAGTAATAGTTCAAATCCACCATGAACAGGCCCAAACCAAACAACATCAGCACAATGATGGTGGCGAGCCAATGGATCATAATCGAGATGAAACCATAGCCATTGGCGGTATTACGAAACTGCATAACAGTCCTTTTTGTTGCTTTAACATTTTCTAGTGGATTAGCATTACCGATAACGCCATCTAATAAAATCGAATTTAATGTTAAGGAATGTTCTATTTATTAGAAGCAAAGATAACAGCAAGACCACATCACACCACATTCAGCTACAAAGGTAATGGAATTCCTGACAAAAGCAAGCTCGACCCACTACGCAAAAGTGTTAAGACTTAACAAAAGCTTCACTTTCAAGGCTATACTTTTAAGGTACATTTTTCGTATCTCACAACAGCCAGAGATAATGAGAGCGCGCTTGAACTCGATGAAGTCAGTGTTGGAGCAGATTTATGAAACAACCAAGCTTTGACGATATGGACGAATGGGACGAACTAGACCTACTCCATAACGCAAAAAGTCATAAAACTCAGCGGGACAAAGCCAAAGCTCGTCGCCGCATTGATGAATACCACGAGCGTAGGCAGTTACAACGCCATCTCGATCAAGATTATGATGACGACTACTAATCGGTAGTAATGCAGACCTTTTATGTAACAATCAGGGAAGCTTCGGGCTTCCCTGATTTTTAACGGTGAAGCAAAAAAGCAGCCAAAATCTTGGCTGCTTGAGTCCCCCTGATCAACTAAGCTTATCATCCTCGCTGAGTTCCTCTCTAACCTCCCAATTAAACTACAGCCAACCGCCCTTTGTTACACCAACCCACAAAGCTCAACACAATTCAAACACCCACAGCGACAAGTAAATGAATAAAAAGAGTTTTGTAAAAAAAATGGATCTAAAATGCTACAAGGCTTTTTCTGCTGGCACTTTAGTCCTATAATTCGCCGTCAATTTATTCTATCAACAGCGCTTCTCCATAGCTGTTTGCCGCACTCATTGGCCGACGATCGCTTTAAGCAATGCCGACCCATTAGCTAATTAACAAGGAAAAAAGATGTCTCCAATCTTAGAGGTAGTACTAATCAGCTTCGCCGTACTGGCGCTGTTAGGTGTAGTTCTAGAAGATGTAATTCACGTCAATAAAGCCAAGGTCACACTGTTTTTGGGGACTTTGGCCTGGATCCTGTTATTCATCTTTCAGGGACAGGGGGAGCAGCATCAACAAGTCATCGATGGGCTTGGGGAAAACATCTCAGAAATTGCTGGATTATGGCTATTCCTTGTGGCGGCAATGACCTTCGTAGCCTATTTAAATAAAAAAGGTATGATTGAAAATCTTATCTATTTTTTCTTACCAAAACAAATTAGTGAAAAAGCGCTACTGTTTCTAACTGCTGTCTTCTGTTTCGTTTTTTCTTCCTTAGCCGACAACATCACCGCCACACTCGTTTCGGTTACCTTGATCCTATCGCTCAACTTAAGCCGCAAGAAAACCCTGCGTTTTGCCACTCTGGTGGTATTTGCAGTCAACTCTGGTGGGGTAGCATTGATCACCGGTGATGTTACAACTTTGATGATTTTCCTTGCCAATAAGGTCACCATTACCGATCTATTATTACTGTCGATCCCTTCGTTCTTCTCGGTATTACTGTTAGCACTAATGCTCTCTGTTGGCATGAAAGATACGATTGAAATCAAACGTCATATTACCGAAGTTCGCAAAGTAGATGCGGTTATTGCGATGATCTTTCTGGCAACTATTGTTTGTACCATTTTTGGCAATGCGCTCTATCAAATCCCGCCTGTGCTTAGTTTCCTATTTGGCATGTCGTTAATGTTCCTCACCGCCCGCTTCTTTAACGAAGACCAAGACGAAGATTCGATTTTGGAATACATTCGAGTCATTGAATTTGAAACCCTACTATTCTTCCTCGGGATCTTGCTATTGGTTGGCATGCTGAAAGAAATAGATGTACTCGACCAGCTGGTTTCGGTATACGAAGTCTTACCACCAATCGCCGCTAACTATCTAATGGGCGCAATGTCTGCCACCATCGACAACGTGCCACTCACCGCGGCCTTATTGAAAGCCGGTATTAGCATGTCAGCGCCAGATTGGCTGGGTTTGACTTACGCAGTTGGTGTGGGCGGTTCCTTACTGGTGATCGGCTCAGCTGCAGGCATTGTTGCCATGAGTAAAATTGATGGTTTAACCTTTGGTAGTTATTTACGCTACTTCCTCTATTTGCTGATTTCTTACACCGTGGGTTATGCCGCAGTGTATTACTTTAGCACGCTAATGATGGGCTAAATACTGGCGCAATTTTGAGTGCCATTTGTGATTCATTAAAGCAAGGGCTGCCCTGCTCAGGGCTGCCCTGAGACGAACCATTGACTAGGCTTAAATACTTGATCGCGAGCCTGCATCATCACCATGCAACAAACCTCACTCACCATCAACAATGCGGGCTTAAGCCGGCAACTTTAAACAGCGACTAACGACTTGCTGGCGCACAATCTCTCCTAAGCGAACAACTTCCGGCTTTTCCGCTCCCTCGGTGCGATGCATTAATAATCCTAAATTCCCCAAGGATGGCAATAAATCATCAATGGCCAAAAGGCTGGCTGGCAAGCCAATGCTGGTGCGTACGGTGACCCCCAAACCCGCCTCCACCGCAGCCCAGATTCCATTCAAACTCTGACTGCTATAAACCACCTTCCAGGGAATTCCCGCTTTATCGAGTGCTGCACTGGCCTTCTCCCGCATTAAGCAGGGTGCTTCAAACATCACCAAAGGTAGGGCTTGTCGACGTCGCAACAATGACTCCAGCGACAAGTTAGGATGGCTTAACCACAGCAAGGGAAGCGCACCCAAAACTTGTTGATTAGCGCAACTTTGACCGGCATCCCAGGCCAGCGCTAAGTCATATTGCCCTTGCTCAATGCCTTGAACTAACTGTTGATTACGGGTCACACTAGTACACAATTGAACTTGCGGATAAGCGCGACTAAATTGTCCCAGCACTTGAGTCAGAAAGCTCTCAGAAAAGTCTTGCTGCATCGCAAAATGCAGCTTCCCGGTTAACTCGGGAACCACCAAAGCCGCCATCGCTTCATCATTTAATGCTAATAGGCGTCTTGCATAACTAAGCAACTGCTCTCCACTATCAGTCGGCAACAGCTGGCGACCTGATTTTTTAACTAAGGGACAACCCGTCTGCTGCTCTAACTTCTTTAATTGAGCGCTCACCGCAGAACTTGAACGATGTAAGCGCTTGGCAGCAAGCGCGAAATTGTTTAATTCCATGCCCAATACAAAGCTACGTAAGGCCTGAAGATCTAAGGTTTGTTGGCTCACTCAAACTATCCTGAAATTCAAAACAATTAATCAAAAATGTTTTGATTTTATGTATCAACACATCATGCCAGAATCAATGGGTATTTCAAGTAGCAACCCCAAAATTCGAGGAAAGATCATGAACAACACCGAACAACTATTTCGTTATGCCCCAAAATTAAAACAACTGAGCGAGCAAGTCTTATTTGCTGATGTTTGGCAGCGCCCCTTATTAAGTCCACGAGAGCGCAGCCTTATAACATTAGCGGCACTGGCAGCTTTAGGCCGAACCGAACAACTGCCGTTTCATTTAACCCTGGCAGAAAAAAATAGCTTAACCAAGGAAGAGCTGGGGGAACTCTTCACCCACTTGGCTTTTTACGCAGGTTGGCCAGCGGCGGTCAGTAGCCTCTCTCGTATCGAACCACAGGGGTAAGTTCCATGCCAATGGTCAGAATATCTTTACTCCGCGGACACAACCGCAGCTACAAACAAAAGCTCAGCCAGATCCTACAACAAAGCTTAGCGTCTTGCTTTGCAGTACCGACCAATGATTGTTTTCAACTATTTGATGAATATGAGAGCGAGAATCGAGTCATTCACCCCACCTATTTGAGTCCCGGCAGAAGCGATGATTATGTGCTCATTCAAATCACCGCTGGGCGCCCGCGGAGCAGCCTGCAAAAACAAAACTTGTACCAACAATTGGCAGAGCAGTGTCAGCAACAATTGGACCTCGCGCCTGCCGATTTAATGGTGGTCATTTGTTTCAACCACGCTGAAGATTGGTCTTTTAGTCAAGGTCAGATATTCACTACGGAGGCTCTATGATAGCCATGCAATATCGAATTATCCTTCCGGCCGATTACAACATGGTCAATATTCAAACAAGGATTAAAGAAAAAGCCCATCTACTCGATGGCTACCCCGGATTAGTATTCAAGGCCTATTTATATTCAATCAAAGATAGTCCAGACTACTTCAGTACGGTCAATAGTTACGCCCCTTTTTACCTATGGAAAGATACCTCAGCAATGGCGAGCTTTTTGCGCAGTCCTGGCTTTGCCGCGTTGAGTGAGCAATTCGGTCGCCCTTCGGTGAAAAGCTGGCTACTTGAAGGTGAAATAAAGATGCCAGAGCAGCAAGCTTACGCTTGTATCGAATCAACAAGCACAGATACAGCCGATCTGATTGGCTTCGACTGCTCTAACTGGTCTTCGCTGAAGCTGAACTGGCTCAACCAAGCCAGCACCCAGCCAAGTGAGCAAAAACAATATTACCAAATTGGCTATCTCGCTCGCGGCCAATAAAACTCAGCACTTGCGCATCAGCAGTCATTTATCTGCTGATGCGCCCGCAATCACTGCCTATTATCATCCTCCCAAGCAACGACCAGTTCACGGTGAGGTCAGTTAGTATTCTTCATTTTCAGCTTTCTACGAGTCCTTTCCTATGAGCATCTATCGTTTGTCGATATACGTTCAATTCCTTAAAATCCTAATGAAAGTGGTAATATGAGTTTCTCCAACAGCCTTAAAATAGGAAATTCCCTTGTTAGCATAAAGGACTTTATTGAATCAACACTTATACTTTCGGAGGAAACATGGAAATATTGCTGTATAGCGCGAAAGGATCAAATAGCTCGCAAAGAGTAGAATGGATCCTCAATTTCAAAGCTATCCCACACCAAAAAATTGAGCTTAGCGCCAATGAATTGGCAACCAGCTATCGAGCCATTAACCCTTTTGGCTATGTTCCCTCCTTGGCTGTAGATGGTTTTGTATTTTCGGAATCGATGGCTATCGCCGAATATCTAGAGGAAAAATTTCAGAACGGTCCTTTACTTAGTCAAAATATCAACCAAAAAACCAATATTCGTCGTGTTTGTGAATACGTAAACTCAAGTATTCATTCACCTCAAAATAGAACTGTGCTCAAATTTTTTCGTCCTGAGCTCGATGAACCATCTAAACGAAAACTCCGCGGAGATTGGATTATACATTGCCTTGAACGACTAAGCGCAACTCTCTGTAATGAATCGGGATATGCTATAGGTACACACTTTAGTCTGGCAGATATATTTGTAGCTTCAATATACAAGAAGGCGTTGCAACATGCTTGTATCGAAAGTGAATTTTACAATCAGCACTTGCTGTTCATTCGAAAAAACCAAAGAGTAGCGACCTCGGAACCACCAACATAATCGGCTAGCCGGAGGTCTTTCACCTCCAGCTAGCGCTGCCTACCTCGGTCATGCCACTCCGGCGGTTTAAATCAAATTTAAACGAGATGAAACTGACTGCGCATCCCTTGCTCTCGGATTGGAATAATCGCTTGATATGCTGCACTGTTATACCAATTTTGGGCGCTTTTCTTGTCTGGAAATTCGATGACGGCTTTAATTGGGTGCTCAACTTCACCATGTAAGCTCTCTATTTCACCTCTGGCGATGAAGTGCCCACCAAAGGCTTTCAATGTTTCAGCAGCTAGGGCGCTGTATTTTGATAGTTGCGTTTTATCTATAGGGCTCACATCGACGATCACTAAACTTGTCATTTTCTAAATCCTTAAATGATTGAGTTGACATAGCTTATGCTTACGATTAACACTAAACAATAACCCAATAATTAACTTACTGTTTAAATTTATGAACAGCGTAAAATTAGCGCCTTTACTATTAATTTTTGTTGAAGTGGCCAATCAACGTTCATTTACAAAGGCGGCTAACAAGCTTGGCCTGAGTAAGTCGGCAATTAGCCAACAAATTAAGCGCTTAGAAGAAACAACCGGTCAACAATTATTGATACGTAATACTCGAGGTCTTGTATTAACAGCCGTTGGAGAAGCGTTACTCGCCCGCAGTGAATTATTTAGCGAACAACTAAATATGACCTTAATTGAGTTAAATAGTGCCAAATCGCAGCCTAGCGGTAGCTTTAAAGTATCCGTCCCTCCGTTTTTTGAGCAACATATTGTTATTCCTGCATTAAAACAGTTGAGTTTAGAGTTTCCAAAACTTCAGCCTGAAGTTCTTGTCACGGGAAAATGGCAAGATCTGATAGAGCACAACCTAGATGCGGCAATTTTTGGGGGAAATATAAAAGACTGCAGCTACCGAGCACTATCAATAGGAAAGGTATCAGAGATATTAATCGCTTCACCTCGCTACATCACACAACATGGTACTTTAAAAGATGTTGAACAGTTAATCGAACAGCAGTTTATCGCGACCCCTTGGCAACATGATGAATTGCAATTATTTGATAATAATCAAGCCAATAAACGACAAGTGAAAGTGACACATCACGCCCGAGTAAATACACTGGCAACAGTACTTGAGATGGTATTGCATGATATGGGGATCGCATTTTTTCCGGAGTTCTTAGCACAATCTCATCTCGCTAACGGACGAGTCATTCGAGTGCTACCAGAGGTGAGAGGAAAAGCTTGGCATTTTTATTTTTTACATCAATATAAAGGCGAGAAACCAATACATGTCACTCGCTTCTATCAATTATTCCGTCACTACTTCGCCAAGGCTAGCCTATAGCGATAACTGCTAGGCATTTTTATCCACTCGTGATTCAAGCGCAGCCTCCCTCGCTTTTAGCTAACAAATAAACGACCGAAAAAATAGCATGAAAGCCAGTATAATAGTTCGGCGAGGGAGCGTAATGGCTAATGCTTGGATACAAGTAAACACTCACATCCCTCGGCGACGATAAAACTGCTGTGGATCTCCGGGTTGGTCTTGGTAGAGTTCAAAGGATTTATCGGCAATCAGCTGGCCAGCCAATTCGATGGTCATTCGCCACGTCCCCAGCTTATTGCTCACTGGTGGCCAAATTGTATCCCCTAAATAGAAGTCCCAATCGTTATTGCGCACATATACTTCCCCATCAAATGGAGGGCGGACTCGACCATGATCATCTGGAATATTAGGATGATAAATGCAATAACGTAACTTTTGCCCCTTGGCTTTTTTGATATTCACAATCAAGCCAAACTCGACATCCACTTGCGCGGCAACTCGCTGCGTAAACTCAACAATTTGTGGTAGCGCCTTGGCCTCACTATCCCACTGATTATAAATTCCGTAACTATGTAGCTTTACTTGAGGTTTCGATTTAGCCATGGACACCTTTTGCAGACTTAAAAATCATTTATTCTAGCCTAAACGAGGCTAAAACTGCCACGCAGATGCTTTCCCCCTTGGTCTAGACAGTGTAGGCTTAGTCCTTATCAAGTGCGACTTTGTGTTGCCCACACTCTCATAGTAATCAGGGATGACCTTATGAAAACCTTTATCGGTGCCGCCTTAATCATTGCCAGTTTCTCACTACAAGCGACCCCCGTTGATGACCTGCTCGCACTCAATGATAGTGAACAACAAATGGCAGCGATCCGCAGTAATCTAAACAAGGCATTAATGCGACAAAATCCGCCCTTAAAAGACTTTCAGGCAATATTAAACGAATGGGCCAATAATTATCTGACCTGGGAAGAAATGAAACCCAAAATTGCCGAAGTCTATTTAAAACACTTCACCGATGAAGAACTGGCGCAGTTGGTTGCATTTTACAAGACCCCTTTGGGACAAAAAACTCAAGCGCTCAACGCAACGCTAATGCGTGAAACGGCTGTCGCCAGCGCGCTGGTCGCCAAGCAACATCACGGTGAACTCGAGGCCATGTTGAAAAAAGCAATGGCAGCCAAACAATCGGGCCAGCCCTAAGCAAGCACGTTATTTTGACGGGTAGGCATCCAAGCGAGCAGGCCCGCCCTAAAACTTAAAGACTCGGAATCTTCTAATAAGAGCTGTAACCAGCTCTTTGGCGATGACTCTCAAGCCATGTTGCGATTAATTAGGCGGGACTAAGCACTGATAAACGGCTTTGTAAGAAGTGCAGCAACATACCGTATAGCGGCACAAATAAAGCCAAATTAACTGCTAACTTAAAACCATAATCAACCCATGCTATTTCAAGCCAATGTTGCGCCATAAAGGCATCACTACTGGCATAAAAAGCCACCCCGAAAAACAACAAGGTATCCACTACATTGCCGAATATACTTGAGGCTGTCGGTGCTATCCACCAGCGCTTTAAACGGCGTAAACGGTCAAATACCTTCACATCCAATAGCTGACCAACCGCATAGGCAATAAAACTAGCGAGCGCGATCCGTGCAACAAAACTATTCCAAGTAAGCAAGCCCGCTAAACCTTGAAATTGGCCTTGATAAAACAACACTGAAACCAGATAGCTTACTAGCAGCGCCGGTAACATAGCCGAGAAAATGATTTTCCGTGCGCGACTGGCACCAAATAAACGCACCGTTAAATCGGTGGCAAGAAAAATAAACGGGAAAGTAAACGCACCCCAAGTGGTGTGAAAACCAAAAATAGTGAAGGGAAGTTGAACCAAATAATTACTGGCAGCAATCGTCACAATGTGAAACACAGCCAAGATAAAAACACTGCGGCGTTCAGCCTCAGATAATTGTAAAAACCACATAATAGTACGACCTATCTTTTTGATAATTGGGGTAAGAGAACCCAAGGGCGCAGGATTATTCCACAACAGTGAACGCTCTGCAAGTACTAGTGGCACCTAGACCTGCAACTTTTTAGCACCTGATTCGCAATTTTTAAGCAAACCAAACACGCAACTCTTTCGCTTCCTAGGCAATCTTAGTTACACTGCGTCATTGCGCTGGCGTGCGGTCATGCCTCTGCGTAGCTATGGTGTAGTTTGACCATAGTTTATTTAGCTAATTTAAAAGGATGCATTTTGTCTGGCCTATTGCGGATCATCTTGATCGATACCCACCTTCAAGGGGTAGTAGAATTAAAACTCGACCAACATAGTAATATTTGCGGTACCAACGCCTCGGGTAAAACCACCCTTCAGCGATTGATACCGGTATTTTACGGTGAATACCCGAGTCGAGTCGTACCCAGTACCCGAGATAGCTTCGAGCGCTGGTATCTGCCACGCGAAGCCAGCTACATTATTTACGAATACCAACGCTACAACGGTGACCTGGCCCAAGTGGTGTTATCTTCAGGAAGAGAAGATCAAGGGGTAAAATATCGTTTTATTGGCAAGCCCTTTGAGTTAAACGATTTTATTGAACGCCAAGACGAACAAGGAAGCTGGTTTCTCGCGCCTGCTAAGCTCGGCCAACAACTCAAAAAAATCACGCATCAGGGTAAACCTTTAGCCACCACGCGCTTTCTTAATACTCGAGAGTATCGCGCCATTATTCAAAATGACCGCAGCTTACAAAATACCGGCGATTCCGACATCAAAGCCTATGCGCGGCAATTTACTATGTGCGATCCAAAACATAGCTTACGTCACATCGAAAAATTGGCAAAAGCCGTGCACTCCAAAGAAGGCAAGATGGAAACTATCAAATCGATGATTGCCGCTATTTTGGAAGAAGAAGGCGTGACCCTAAAGCCAACATGGGTTGATGCGAATAAAGCACAAGCCTGGATCCAAGAAACCCGACTCATCCAACAGTTTGCAACTATCCGCCCCAAATTTGTCAAACTCGAGCAGATCTACCAGCAGTTGTTGCACAGTGAAAGCTATCTATTACAGCTAGAACAGGGTCTGCAAAATGATGAAGCCGAATTGTTTGCCCAATGTGAACACGGCCAACGCCAGCTCAACCAAACCAAACAGGACTTAAGTCAGCTAGAAAGCCAGTGGCAAGACCAACGCGAAGTGCTCAATCAAGCCGTGTCTGAAGCAAGTGCCGATGTAAACAGTTACGATCGACAATTGAATCACATTGAAGACAATTACCAGAGCTGGCAAGACAAACAAATAGAACAGGCCTTGATGGCTGTCGAACAACTCCCACAGTGGCGAGAACAGCTAAATGAGGTGAGCGAACGCCACCAATTGTTGACCGAGCAGCACAGCGATATTGAAGCCGAACTGAATCAACGGAAGAGCCTGATTAACGAACAGCTCAATGTGGCCTTAAATAAATTACATAAAAACAAAGATCACTTGCAACAACAGCTCACCCAAGAGCGCCAACAGCAGCAGGCGGATCTAAATAATGAGCAGCAACAGCAACAAAGCCAAGTTAACCAAGCCGAGCAAAAGTTTCAGCAGCAACAACATCAGTACCAATTAGAGCTGGCTCAACTGGAAGCTGGCAGCCTGCAAATGGGGCACACCGAAGAAGAAAGCCGGCAACTCAACATCATGGATAACCGGCTGGATGAAGCGCGTCAACAACAGCAGGTTTTATCGAGCCAGTTACGCCAACACAGTGAACAACTACAGCAGCTAAAACAACAGCGTTACCAAGCCGATCAGGAATTGGCGAATCGCAGCCAACAAAATCGTCGACTAGAGCAACAACTGGAAAACTTAAAAGCCAGTTTACATCCTGCAGATGGTAGCCTATTGGCACATTTACGCAGCGAACATCCGCAATGGGAACACTCTATTGGTAAGGTGATCGACCCCAGTTTGTTGTCTCGTCGCGATCTAAAACCACATCACGACGGCGACCCCCACAGTCTCTTTGGTTTAAACCTTGACCTAAAAGCCATCGAAGCGCCCGAATGCGCCGCCACCGAGCAACAAATACTGCAACAACTAGAGCAACTCAAGCAGCAATATCAGCAGGCCCAAACACAACTACAGGAAGCAGAAAGCAACTTAACAACTTATAACAAGGCAATACAGCAACAGGAATTAAGCTGCGCCGAAGCCAGCGCTGCTCACCACAATAGCGAGGACGAATTGAAGCGCCTCCAAGAAGAAAAACAACTACTTAAAGAGAATTGTTCGAAGGCTTTACAGCTGCGCCAAGCGGCCGCGCGTGAGCAACAAAGCCAGCTTAAAAGCTATTTACAAGAGGCCAGTACCCGTCACCAAAACTACCTTGAAGAACTACGCGAACAACATCAAGAGGCCAAGCTAGAAAAGATGGCGTGGTGGGAAGAAAAGGTGGATGTGCTGGCGCAGCAAGTTAGTCAGGCACATGACGCGATTAGCCAACGCCAACAACAAGCAAAACAAACACTCAAACAATTGGACCAATGGTATCGCGGCGAGTTACAAGCACTCGGCTTAGATGATCAGCTGATTGTTGATTTAGCACAGCAGAAACGTGATTTGAACCTGCAAATCCAAGAAGCCGAACAATTTCGCGAGGAAGTCAGCGAATATAAAATTTGGCAGCAACAGGTTTGGCTCAAGCAAAAACCTCAGCTCAACGATGCCCTAGCAAAAGCGCGCCAACAGCAAACCACTGCCAAACAAGCACTCGCTGAGCAACTAAGTGTCTTTAAGCAACAGCGTGATAGCCAACAACAACGGTTAAGCGAGCTAAAGCAACAACAAGAATTCAGCCAACAGCAGCATGCTCAGACGCAAAACTTGGTTCGTCGCATCAAACAGCTGGACTTAATTAAAACGCCACAGCAAGAGCCGAACAGCGCAACACAACACGCAACCCCTGCCGAACGAGCTCGCGATGCAGAACAGCGGATTAGCCAACGTAATCAACAACTGGAGCAGGTGAACGAATCGGTACGCCATTTCGACACCTTGTTAGCCCAGCAAGCTGGCTCCGACTTAAGTGAAACCTGGGAACGCTCTCGGGCCGCTTGCCGTCATCTCCAAGAAGATGGCGAAGCAAGCTTAGCCTACCGCGAATTGGTCCCTCATTTGGCCGAATTACTCAATGGCCTGGTCCCCCAAAAAGTTCAAGGGCTGATCGACCACGGCCGTAATTTAGGGATGAGCATTAGCAGCTTCTATCAAAACTTAAGCGATATTGACCAACGGATCCTGAACCAAAGCCGTCGCATTACCCGTGAAATCGGTGAAGATTTAAGTCTCGATGGCGTCTCCGATTCAGCGGTTAAAATTCGTTCTAAGATTAGCGAACTCGAATTCTGGGATGAATTAAAAACCTTCGTAGATAATTTTCAAACTTGGCAGCAACAAGGTTTTAACCAATTGCCCGATGAAGATTACGCGAACAGCATGCGGGTCGCTTTAGATATTATTGGGCGCAGCGCACTCAAAGAAGGGGTATCCCGGCTATTACTGATCGAACTCACGCTGCGCGAAGGCAACAGTGACTTGGTGATCCGCACCGACCGTCAGCTCAACGAGTCCAGTAGCCACGGGATGGCTTACCTCATCTTGTGTAAGTTCTTACTCGCCTTTACTCGCTTGCTCCGAGGGAATGCCAGTACCTATATCCACTGGCCGATTGATGAGCTAGGCACCTTACACCAGAGTAATGTGAAGAAAATTTTTGACGCCTGTGATCACAATCAAATCCGCATTTTAGGAGCTTTCCCCAACCCTGAATCGGAAGTATTGGATCTATTCACTCACCGCTACATCATCAACCGCGACAAACGCCAATTACAGGTGGTACAGCCAAGAGTTAACTTGCTACAACAAAAACTGAAAGCGGCCAAAGCTAAACAAATGGAGATAGAGTCATGAATCGATTATCTGCCACGGGGATGAGCGAAACCGGCCGGGTGCTTGAAGCCTTACTCAGCGGCCAATTTATTTGTCAGATCAGCGATGAAGATGGCTTTAGTTATCTCAGTAACGAAGCCAACCGTGAACGTATCGATAACCACCTGCATGTATTAAATCGGCGTTTAGCCAAAGCCTGTGAAGGCGAGCTGTACTTCTGTGCCTATCGCGAGTTAGGAGATCAGGAGCACAAGGTGATTAGCCAGCAATTTAATGATATCGCAGGCAGCTTACTACCACTCACCGAATGGTTGATTCTAAGCCAAGAAGCCCTTGGACAAGATAGTCCGATTAGTGCTGGTGCTGCATTACGCCTCAATGAGCTACAAAGCGTGGTCGAAGATACACCAGCGCTACGCGAACAACTGACTAAAATCGCTCAATATCGACTGTTTGGCTCAACCAGTAGTCAAGTGGATGGCCAACTCAAGCAGGTATTTAAACGCCTCTGTGAGCAGGGATACTTGGTCCGCCCCAACCAAGAAAAACAGATCTACATTGCGACTGCCAAGGTTGACTATATCTTCGAAGTGATTAGCTTTATCGACGAGGCCGAAGGTTTAGGCCTAGAACAACAAGCAATGGATGCGATTGGCCAGCAGGAGTCGCTACTGTGAATCAACATCTGCAACAGGCTGGGCTTAAATTATTTAAACTGCTCGCTCGTCATGGCGAAAGCTTGATGCATGCCTATATCAACGGCAAGCTAGATGAAACCAAACTCGATAACAAACAAGTCGAGGCACTATTAAAAAGTGGTGTCATTTGGCGCCCCGCTGCCGATGAGGGTTTACATCTCAGCTCTAACCTTCGGGCCCTACTCGAAGAAGCCCTCAGCGATACCCGTAATCGACAGATTGATGCCAATGTCGGATCTCGACTCGAAACCATAAAAACCTTGGCCGCCCACTATAAAGAAGCCTTACATCATGATGACTTAGCCGCCAGCGACGTCTACCTAAGTGATTTAAGCGAACATTGCTATAGCCTCACCGAGAGCTTACGCCATAGTTCACGTGTCTTATGGAGCAGAATTAATAACGAATTTGGTTATGTCCCTAGTCTTAGTGCTAAGATCCGCGAAAACGAATTGGCCCAACAACAAGTTAGCGAGTTACTCGATAGCTTATCCTTGCTGAACTTCGACGCCCTCAGTCAAGTTGCCGGTGATATTCGTGAACTGAGGCGGCTGTTAGTGATAACCCTCAGTCAAGCGGTATATGACTGCACTCAAGAGCTTGCAGTAGTACAAACCCGACTACTCACACTGCTTGGCCGGTTTAGAGAGTTACGCGGTAAATCTCGACTACTCAAAGGCTTACAGATATTCCATGGCCAGCACCCCGATTTTAGCCCACGCGATCCAACGGTCCAATTAGATGTTACGCCATTGTTTAACCAAGCCCCACCACTGATGCGCAGTGCTAGCATCGATATTCATAACTCTGAACATGAGCATCAGCTACTCCAGGTGGTGAGTCAGCTCCAGCGGCAACATCGCTCCAAGCAAACCTTCAGTGATACCGAACAGGCGGTCTCTCTAGAAAATGTCGCCGAGTTCACCCTGCGAGAACAACAAATTAAGCGCGATGTAGAAGATTATTTATTAGCGGTCATCGAGCACGCCAAAGGACAAACTGCTTTAGAGTATTATCAACAACATCAGCTGAATTGGGATGCCGAAGCGTGGCTATATCAGGTGTGGGGCAGCTATCATGCACTCCCTGAAGAACAGCGCGACTATTTTGCTCTCGATCCGATTGAGGATCTGCACCCTATTTTTAGCGGCAATCGCATCGTACGTGATTTACAAATATGGCTACGCTAATGAGCAAATTTAGTAAAATTCATTTACACTGCTCATCACTCCCGAAGACCTATTGCTCTTCGGGAGTTGTTTTTATGCAATGCTCGATGATGAATACAAGGCAGAAAGGATAGCATTGAGTGGCTCAAGTTCAGCGGACAATCAGCAACGAAAAGCGCTCAACAATGCCGCCAAATAGTTTATTCAAATAAACACTGCCACCATTGATCGGCCGCTCCTAGAAACAGCATCACAACAGCAGAAAATTAGGCCGACCATTGACAGTCCAAAGCTGACATAAAAACGCAATAACCCATTGACACAAAAGACTAAATCAGAAGTGAGCGCTTACATTTAGATACAATCGCTTACAATTTGAATTCATATTTATTTGACTGACTAGTCGAATATTTTAGAATAACGGCATTGTTGAGCCAAAAGCAGTAGGAAGTAAAAGTGAAAGTTGTCGATTTTCTTAAGAAAAAACGTGAAATGCTGGCTCAAAATCCCTTTGAACTCAAAGATTGGCTATCTCCTGCTATTCGTGACCATTGGATTGAATTTCTGAATAAAGCGCATGACAGCCAACTGATAAACTGGGTGAGAGAATACCAGTTAAGTGCCAACAGTGAGCAACAAGCGAGTTTTAAAGAAACGATCGAATTACACCCCAAGGCCGAAGCACTCTTAGAAGAACTTTCGATGCAACTGGGAGAAGAAGTGCATGTGGGTGAATGGCTCACCATTACCCAAGAGCGAATTAACCAATTTGCCGACGTGACCAAAGATCATCAGTGGCTACATACCAATCCCCAGCGAGCCGCCGAAGAGTCTCCCTTTAAGACCACCATTGCTCATGGCTTTCTAACCTTGTCTCTTCTGCCTGCATTAACCGAGAGTGTCGACCCCGAGCAACCACTCTATCCTTCGGCGAAAATGATGGTCAATTATGGGATCAATCAAGTCCGCTTCCCTTACCCAGTCAAGGTGAATAACCGGATCCGAGCACGCACTCGACTCACCCGAGTGGCACCAGTAAAACGTGGTTTAGAACTGGTCAAAGAAATTACTGTAGAAATCGAAGGCTGTCGTCGTCCAGCCTGTGTCGTAGAATCGGTGGTTCGTCTCTATTTTTAAGTGACTAAAATCGCTATGATAGTTCACGTTGGGTAAGACAAGGAGCTTAACGTGAATAACCCCCACCCTCATCAAATTTCACTGCAACAACATTACCACCAACAAAAGCGCTCTTATCAGTACTTGTTGAGCCAGCCGAAAAAGCGCGACAAGCATCAAGCGTTGCCGTTGATATTATTTTTGCATGGCCGTGGAGAAATTGGCGATGATATTCACTTGTTACTGGATTTTGGCCCCAACAGCTATTTAAAACAGCATCAACTGGATGCCATTTGTGTTAGCCCACAGGTTCCCAAAGGGCGCAATGGCTGGGCGATCGCCGAATTAATCAGTTTATTAGATGAACTCGAACAACAACATCATATCGACCGTAGCCGAGTCTACCTCACAGGTTTAAGCATGGGGGGGTTTGGCGCACTCAACTTAGCACTTGCACAACCGCAGCGGTTCGCCGCTTTAGCTGTACTAGCTGCAGGAGACCCAAATCGCTTAGCACCTTGGTCCATGAATATGCCTGCCCGGCCAGTATGCGCAGAACTCTATCAACGCTTGGCGCAGTTGCCCATTTGGCTGGCTCATGGCCTAAAAGATGAAACCATCCCAGCTGACTTTTCTCAAGAACTAGTTGATAAACTCTCGCAACTCGAACGCACCGCCAGTCTGCAATTTACCCAATATCCACAGCATGGTCACAATATTTGGGATGAGCTATACAACCGTCCTAGTTTTTGGCAGTGGTTGCTAGAACAAGAAAATTTGCATCCAAATCAAACTGCAACGGTGTCCGGTAAATTTGACGCCTTACTCGGTGACTATGGTAATCATCAGGATTATGTGTCGATAACTCAGGAACCTCAGGGTTTATCATTAGTATGCAAAGACTTACAAGATAAGACACTACAATTTTCGCTTCACCCAGTGGCCGATAAGCTGTTCTTCTGCGAAATTGGCTGTGTACGATTTATTCAGCAAGCGGAAGCCCCCATACAATTGGCTCTAACCCGACTCACCTTGCTCGATAAATTGCCAAGCAGCGATTAAAGCACCCGCTTGGCATAACTGTCGCGATCCATATCGACCACTTCGACGGTGAGGCTTTTTACCATATTTAAGCTAGCAGACAACTGGCTTAATAGTGAAGCGCTAAGTGCTTTCTTTTGCTGGGTGCTGCGTCCCGATAAAATGCATAAACGGATATGCACCAAGCTATGCTCACTTAATCCGCTATAAACATCCTCATAAGCGATTGCCCGCAATTTTATACTGGCGGGCTCAAATTCACCGCTATCCCGGATGATCTCGAAGGTTTTCCGCAACAACTTCGGGACTTCAATTTGCTCGGCAATCGACGCCGAATACTCAACAATACAATGGGGCATCGTTACTTTTCCTCTCTGTTGCGACAGTGTTAATAAGCTGCAATTACATTAAACAAAAATATTTAGTAATACAATTAAAAAATAACCACACGAAAGTTGATCTAGATCACGCCTAAGTATTAGACTCGCTCAGATAATGCTCGCCCGACCAGCTCCGGCGTTTTTAGCTACTTTTATTTGGAATATACACAATGACCAACACTACACCCGCGAACCCAGCACCACTAGGATTAATGGGTTTCGGCATGACCACCGTTTTACTTAATATTCACAATGCAGGTTTTTTCCCCATCGATGCCATGATTCTCGCAATGGGGATTTTCTACGGCGGAGTATCACAAGTGATCGTTGGAATCATGTGCTTTAAACGCGGTGATACTTTTGGCACCACAGCATTTACTTCTTATGGTCTTTTCTGGCTAACACTGGTTGGGTTAATCGTACTCCCTAAAATGGGCCTCGCAGAGCCAAGCCCAGCAGGTTTCATGGCTTGGTACCTAAGCCTATGGGGCCTATTCACCGCCTTCATGTTTGTGGGCTCATTGCGCTACCCTACCGCCAAACAAATTGTATTTGGTAGCCTTACCGTGTTATTTGCTTTACTAGCATTACATGATTTTACTGGCAATGAAATCATTGGCACCATCGCTGGATTTGAAGGTATTTTCTGTGGCTTATCGGCAATGTACTTTGGTATGGCACTGGTTCTTAACGCCGAATATGGCCGTACCATCTTACCTGTAGGACGCCCATTTGCATTACAAAACAATAACGCACCACTCAAAGTAGCCGCCTAATCGCGCTGCCGGTTTCAAGCTAATTTTTGGTACAAACCTGGCGTCTTAACACGCCATGATCGTGGTCGACATAAGCCCCTCTCTTATCAATTCGAGATTGGGGCGCTTAATATCAACGCTTACAGCGCCACAATCCCTCCCTTGCCACTGGTCACTGCTTTCTCTTACAAATAAGCTCTCAGCGCCTCTATCGAACAAAAAAACCTAAGCAAGTAGACTATTTCAGCATTAAGCCTTGAGAGATCATTTCAAGCGGAGTAAATTAGCCTAGCTTTACCATGGCTTAACATTATGATGACAATGGATTGTTTAATTGACTGGTTCAACTAAGAGTGTTTTTCTGGTTCTCACGATTGTGTGTAGTGCTTTTGGCTTAGGTCTGGGCTTTAGTTATTGGCAAGACCCGAGTACAAAACTTAGTTATCTTGATTGCCCAACACTCAAGTTGGGGCAATGTCAATGGCAAGACCAGCAACAACAGTGGTTACTCAAGCTACCCGGAGAAAATCTGGCCGCCATGCTGGTTCACCCGATCCGTTTAACCACCAATATCACTCAGCCACCGCCACTAGAACTGCGTCTGGAAGGTGTTGATATGTATATGGGCGAGGTAAAAGTTCAACTAAAGCCCAATGCAGACGGCGTCTATTTAGGCCAATTATTGTTACCGATTTGTAATACTGGAAAAATGCGCTGGAAAGGATACATTGTATCCCTTGATCCACAGCAGCCCGTTGCCCTTAGTTTTGAGGTTAATAGTCAATGAAATACCTAGCATGGATTGCCCTATTTATTATCAGCCTTGGCGCTGGCATCGCCAGTTACCAGTGGCTGACCGCGAGCCCACAAGATGCAGACATGACAGCAGCGGCTCCTCCAATCAAAGTCCCTCTCAATCTATTTAAAATCAACAGTGATGATGGGCGTTTTCATCAGCTTAGCCATGATAAACAAATTTATATCGCTTATTTTGGCTTTACCCATTGCCCAGATGTTTGCCCCACATCGTTAGCGCTCCTCAGTGCCGCCTTACAAGGGGCCAGCGAAACACAGCAACAAAAAATACAAAGCTTATTTATCAGTGTTGACCCCAAACGCGATGACGCAAAAACGGTCAGTACCTACGCCGCTTATTTTCATCCCGACATCATTGGATTAAGTCCAAACGAAGGTCAGCTACTCGGTTTAACCCATGCCCTGGGAGTGTATTATAAGTACGTTGATACACCCAATTCGCAGTTAGAATATAGTGTTGACCATAGTTCATTCTTTTACTTTCTCGACGCCGATGGCCAGCTCTTAGCGAAAGTTCCTCATACCCTCGATCCAAAACCGCTGATTAAGCAAATTCAGCGCTTACTCCCCTAAAAGGAATACTTATGCGCCCTTTATTAATTCTACTGAGTTTTATTTTAAGTACCCAGTTAGCCTTCGCTGCGGATACTCTCGAAGTCAGCGAGCCCTATGCTCGCGCCACGCCCCCGAATGCCCCTACGAGTGCTATTTTCCTCAGTATGCATAACACTTCAGAGCAAGCGATTAGCTTAATTTCGGCAAGCACACCCGCTGCTGGTCGAGTCGAGTTGCATACTATGTTAATGGATGGCGATATCATGCAGATGCGTCAAGTCCGGCAAATTGAAGTCCCAGCAAAAGGGACCGTTGAGTTAAAACCCGGCGGTTTTCACTTAATGTTATTTGATTTGCAGAAAGCCTTCATTGAGGGAGAGCAACTACAACTGTACTTGAATTTTTCAGATGGCAGTCAGCAGCACCTGAACGTTCCGGTAAAAAACGTCATGGCGATGATGAAAATGAAACAGTAACACAAGCAAGCGCCTTTTAAGCCTTGGCGTTTCATGTTTGTTGCAGATACAAATGCGCGATAACGACAAGAGACACAAGGCTTGAAGATAAGCGCTTTAGCAAATCAGGCTAAGCGCTTATCCTACCGCCAATTCTAAATAATGATCTAAACAGATATCGTAATCACGCGCTGATACCGCCCCTTCTATTTCCTCACTTTCAACTTTACTTAAGTCCAAAGTCGTCACTTCAAGGTGAGTATGCGAGACCGCGCTATAAATTAGCTTCAACACTGGCTGCAAGGGTTTAAGCTGATTACGAGCCACCACTAAACCCAAACGCCCGGATATCAACTTCACTAAGGTACCAACCGGGTAAACCCCCATACAACGAATAAATTTTTCAACCAACTGTTTATCAAACTGACTACCGACACCTTTTAACAAAATACGGAATGCTGCCGTCGGAGGCATACCACTTTTGTAAACACGATCGGCAGTAAGTGCATCATAACAATCAATGATATTCGCCATCCGGGTATAAGTTGACAATTGCTCACCGCTTATTTGATGGGGATAACCCAAACCATCTAGGCGCTCATGATGATTACTAGCGATATCCAGCATCACTTTGCTAACACCTTTTTGCATTCTCAAAATTGAATAACTGTGAACGACATGCTCCCGCATAATTATAAATTCTTGCTCAGTTAACTTATCTGGTTTGTGGAGTATTGCATTGGGGGTATAAATCTTACCGATGTCATGCAACATTCCGCCCATGAGCAATTGTTTTTGCAAGCCCTTACTTTGGCCTAAAAAACTTCCAAAATAGGCCAGCAGCATACCTACGTTAAGCGAGTGCTCCATTAAATATCGATCTTTGGCGCGGATCCTTGCTAAACATAACATTGCATTACTTTGATTTTCTAATGAATCAATCAGCTTCTCAGCGACCCGTTCCATCGGAGCAATATCAATCGCTTCACCATGTTGTAATTGTTTAAAATAATTACCTTGTATCACTTTAGCTTCATGAAATAGCTTCTTCGCCAAACGTTTCTGAGTTTCATCACTGGATATGTAAGGCTTGCTTGCAGATCGTTCTAGCCCGTTAGCAGGGGGAGGCACAGGCTGTTCAAACATACTACGCGCCCAATCAACTTTGAGCGTTTTTACCCCTTTACTTTTTAATTGGGTAATTTGTCTATTTTGGGTGATCAGTCCTGATTGGCTCACATGGCTATGACCAGTTTGCGATTCGATGGCAACAACAAACATACCTTTTTTCAAGGCATCAATATCAACCACTCTGATATCATAGCTCGAATTCACCATATGGTTCCACGGCTCCGTCAATCAACCCAATCAAAGAGCACTTACGCCCACACCTATTGACAGCATTATCTATGCTTAAAAAAGCCTCTATTTAAAGTGTAGAATGTTATCTATCTCAACAAAGCGACAAATGATGATTTTTGGGCGATGGCTTACAAATTGAGTCATCAAACCGAAGCTAAGTACTCTTTGGCCAAACTTTCTACCTGTGTCTTCTCTTTCTCAGTAAAGGCTGCTGCTCTCGCGGTCAGCGAAGAAAAATTTAAAGTTCCTAAAATTTTCCCATCTTTCTCTAAAGGGGTTCCAATATAGCTTTCTAGATGTAAGGCTTGATAGCAAGGATGTAGGCACATCTCGGTAATCGCACCAACGCGCTCATAAGCTACAGTTTGAGCTTGTCGTAATACTTCACGACAATAGGTAGAGTCAAGTTCAAACTCATCCCCTTGCCGAACTAAATCTAAGCTCGAATAAGCTGCAACGACGCGGTAGTGATTACCTTCGACCTGACTCACAATGGCTAATTGCATGCCCAGATCTTCCATCGCATCCTTCAACCACAATTGAATGTCTAACATACTCAACTCCAAGTGACTCTGGGTGTATATCTGTGACTAAGTTTAGTCTAAGTTGAGTTGTTGTTTGAGAGCCAGCGGGTATACTCAAGCAATGCACAACTTTGACCTATGGCGAATGCTCATTTTCGTCAGCCTACTTAGCTTATTTATCTTGCTGGAAATCCGTTGGCCAAGGCATCCCCGTTTAATTCCTCGCAGCCAACGCTGGCCAGCTAACTTTGTGCTAATCATCGTCAATGGTGTGTGCGTTAAATCAGTCTTCCCAATCAGTACTTTCGGCTTAGCCATGTGGAGCTCGGAGCAACAATGGGGGGTATTGAATCAACTAAATTTCAATACTTATTTGAGTATCCCACTGAGTATTCTGTTATTAGATTTTGCGATCTATTGGCAACATCGTTTATTTCATGCCCTCCCTGTACTTTGGCGTATACATCGGATGCATCATGTCGACCCAGACTATGATGTCAGCCTAGGCTTACGCTTTCATCCGATTGAAATATTGCTGTCGATGGCGATTAAACTGGCAATCATTCTGCTGCTAGGCGCGCCAGTGATGGCTGTATTTTTATTTGAAGTGATACTCAATGGTATGGCGATGTTTAATCATAGCAACTTGAAACTCCCCAACAAATTAGATGGAATACTGCGTCGATTCGTGGTTACTCCCGACATGCATCGGGTACATCATTCACAACGCATAAATGAGCATAATAGTAACTATGGCTTCAATCTGTCATGCTGGGATCGCTGGTTTAATAGTTACATTGCACAACCCAAACTCGGCCACCAGCAACTTCGTTTCGGCTTAAGTGGCTGGCCCGACGCCAAAGATAATCGGCAGCTCAAAGGCTTGCTCTCACTCCCCTTTCGTTCTGCCAAATAAGCCTGCAAACTAAGCTGGGCTAGAGAGGCTGCCGCTGGAGCGACCAATATCATATCGACTCAATCACGATGAAACGAATATTGAATATGGGCGGATCATTTTAGTCTTGGTCAAGCGGTAGCGGTAAGTTGAGACTATCCTTAGATTCGGTGGTTTCCGCCGAGCTAAAATCTTCGATAGCCTTATCTAACAACTTCAGATCCTCTGGGTAATCATGGCTCAACTGATGGATCCAATCGTCAACATTATCCCACCAAGCTGGCAGTTCGGGAGATTGAATTTTGTTGGCCAAACGCTGGATGCGAGCCAAACCAATAGAGCCCGCGGCACCTTTGATCTTATGAGCCTCGGAAGCAATTCCCTGCTGGTCTTTCGCAAACAAATTACTTTCAAGTACTTGCATATAATCGGGCATCACTTGCCTGAATAAAGTAACACTATCGGTAAGCACCTGACTGCCAATGCTACTACAAAACTGTTCAATCAGTTCCAAGTCTAATACCGGTTGAGAACTGCGACTAAGGGCCTGACTAGGATTTAGTTGAGTCTCGGAGGGCTCATCATGTGGGCCAATAGCAAATACATTATTCAAACAATGAACCACCGCATTGCGGTTGATCGGTTTATGGATTACATCCATCATGCCAGCTTTAGCAAACTCTTGTTTGCTATTGACCACATTCGCGGTCAACGCCACCATCGGCGGAAGTTGTTCTTTGGCGTAGTCTTGTTGTAAGCGTTCAGCAATATCGAAACCGCTCATATCAGGGAGCTGAATATCCAACAATATTAAATCAAACGAGTCGGGATCAAAGCTCGCTAAGGCTTGCTTACCATTCATTGCCACCGCCACATGGTGGCCAAGTTTTTCTAACAAAGCTTTCGCGATGGTGACATTTAACTCAACATCTTCGACTAATAAAATGTCTAAAGGGGGATGGTCTATTTGCTCCGCTTCATCGGGGATAGAGTCCAACTGAACCTTGAGACTGACCGTAAAACACGAGCCTTCCCCCTGCTTGCTCGTGACCTTAATATCTCCGCCCATAGCCCGAACCAGTTGACGAGACACCGACAAACCAATACCACTACCGGTGGCAGATTTTCGGCCTTCCACTTGGTAATACATGGCAAAGATTTGTTCTAACTGATTTTGTGGAATGCCCGGCCCGGTATCGGTAATACTGATATCGAGTTGTACTTGCTGCTCGGCCAAAGGCTGTGCCTTAATCATCAACCCGACAGCTCCCTTTTCGGTAAACTTCACCGCATTTTGGGTCAGATTCCATAATACCTGACGCAACCGGGTCGGATCGCCAACAATACTGCTCGGGATCGGGCCTATTTGTTCAAATTTAAAACTTAAGCCTTTATTCTGCAACTGCATTTCGGTCAAGGTTTCGATGTCATTCACCAAGGCCTTAAAATCCATAGGTTCCATCGACACCGCAAAACGACGCCGATCGAGCTTATCTAAATCAATAATGTCGTTAAAAATATTACCCAGCGTGGTGGCACTTAATAAAATCGTATTCACATGCTTACGCTGCGCATCATTCAGTGCGGTATCCAGTAATATCTGGCTCAGACCAACGACCCCATTGAGTGGCGTGCGCAACTCATGGCTTAGCGTAGAAATAAACTGAGTTTTATCGCGGTTAGCCTTTTCTATATTCGCCTGATGGCGCATTCGTTCGGTAATATCTCGACCAAAACCCAATAGGCCTAAACGATTACCATTACGACCATAGAAAGGGACTTTGCGTAATTCAAAGAAAGCTTTTCGGCCATCGGGATATTCCAACCATTGCTCGTAGGTCAGCGGCTCATCGTTATCAAACACCTGGTGATCGGTTTCAACAATTTTATCGGCAATATCCTCTGGATAAACATCATAAGGGGTCAAACCTATTAATTTTTTTTCTGTTCGGCCAACCAACCGCTCTAAGGCAAGGTTGCATCCAGAAAACTGTCCTTGTTCATTGCGGTAATAAACCAAGTCAGGGGAACTATCAATAAAGCTACGCAGCAAGGCCGAATGTTCTTCTAACTCCTGTTGAGCCAGTTGACGTTGTTTCACCTCTTGTTCCAAATTAACAATCGCTTGACGACGAGCCGCCTCGGCTTTCTCACGTTCGTCGATTTCTTTATTTAGCTGGCTAATGTTGGCTTTTAACTTATTGGTAAGTTGTAAATCACGTGAACGCATTTTCTCTAGCTTACGAATAACCTTGCTTAAACGCTGTCGAGAATCTTCAATTTGTTCCACCACCACCGACATGAAAAACACCGCCCAAGGCGTGATAATTAAACCAAAAAATACCGAGCGGATCAGATCCACCGCCGAAACTTTACCGGTAAGGGCAAAGGTAACGCTCATCTGAATCGCTAAAGCCACCATGATAATCGCTGCCGCAAGGCTAATACTAAACTTAACCACGCCCAAACGAGACAATAAATGCACATAATAGGTGGCTAATTTTTTTAGTGGCGTCATTAACAATGCTTCCTTATCTTCACTATTCGCTTACATTTTTGGGTAGCCAAGCTAAATACCCTACGATAAAGATGGTTAATATTAAACAGGGTTCTGTGGTATAACAGCCCATCTTTTTTTAACTAAAGCCATCGAACAAGGCTTTATTAACACATAATCGTCCGTGGAGTACCAAGTGCATGTCTACTGCAATGCCTGATATCGCTAATTCAAGCCAAGCCCAAACAGAAGGTCAACTGGATTGGGTTGGCATGAGCCAAATAGAAATGCCGATCATGGTGGCATTTGAGGATCAGGCCCCCAGTCGAGTGAGCGCCCACATCGAAGCCTTTGTCAGCTTAGATGATCCAAAGGCCAAAGGCATTCATATGTCTCGCTTATACCTGCTCCTTGATCAACTCTCAAATCAGCAGGTATTAGATTATGCAGGTTTAACTAGTTTACTGGATCAGTTTATTGCCAGTCATCAAGATTTAAGCGAACACGCACAAGTAAGCTTTAACTTCGACTATCACCTACGTCGCCGTTCTTTAGTTTCAGGTAAAACTGGTTGGAAGGCCTATCCTCTGCAGATTAAAGCCACCCGTCTGAAACAGCTCACCGAGATCGAACTCAGCGTTGAAGTCCCTTACTCTTCGACTTGCCCTTGCTCAGCTGCTTTATCACGGCAACTCATTCAGCAAGCCTTCGCCGAGCGCTTCGATTCAGAATCTGTTGATAAAGCCGACGTTCAGCGTTGGTTGGGCACCACCGATGGAATAGTCGCAACCCCGCATAGCCAACGCAGCATTGCCCAAATTAAAGTGAAACTAAGCACTCAAGCTCAAGACTTACCATTAATTAGCTTAATTGATGAAGTCGAAAATACTTTACAAACCCCGGTGCAAGCAGCCGTAAAACGCGAAGACGAACAAGAATTTGCTCGCCTTAACGGACAAAACCTAATGTTTTGTGAAGATGCCGCTCGCCGTTTACAACACCGCCTCAATCAACGCCAAGACTTCTGTGATTTTTGGGTGAGAGTGAACCACTTAGAAAGTTTACATGCTCACGATGCGGTGAGCATTGTGACCAAAGGCATCAAGCAGGGTTACTCTGGACAATAACAACATCGCATAGAGCCATCCCTAAACACTATCACTGGCGGCGCAAAAACGCGCCTTGCCTTGGTGTTTCGCGCGATACAATTGCAAATCGGCAATTCGAACTAATTCGCCATAATCCATCCCCTGCTCGGGGACAATACAAGCTAAGCCAAGACTCACCGAAATAATTGGTTTCACTCCTGAATACTCATGAGGTATTTGTGCTTCATCGAGATATTCAAGTACATTATTTGCGATAATTTTAGCCCCATCCAAGCTGGTGTTTGGTAATAAAATAGCGAACTCTTCTCCGCCATAACGCGCGACTAAATCAGAACCACGCTTCACCGAACGACTAATTATTTTCGCCACTTGACGTAGCGCATCGTCCCCCAGCTGGTGACCATAGTTATCGTTATATTGCTTAAAACAATCAATATCTAACAACAGCAGGCTGAGTTCAATTCCCTCGCGACGATGGGTGACCCATAACTGCTGCAATTTTTCATCAAAACTACGACGGTTGGCCACCTGGGTTAAGCTATCAATAAAACTCAATTCTTGAAGCTGCATAATTGCATCAGCCAGCTGTTGTTCGGTGGTTTTTCGCTCCGTCACATCACGGGTGATAAAAATAATCCCCTTTTCACCGCTCTCATCATCGAGATAAGGTCCTTTGATCACTTCATACCAGATCTGATGACCATCATCGAGATAAACCAATTCTTCATAACGGAGCGGTTTACCGGTTTCTAAAATTTGTCGATTTTGCTGTTGATGCTGCTCTAATTGTTCTTCACTTAAAACTTCGGTGAGATGCTTGCCATGCAAATCGTCACTGGTGTAACCAAACATCTTGGCAAAGGGTTCATTCCCGCCAATAAAGTTGCCTTTATCATCGATAAACCCAAGTGGGTCTGGCGTTGAATGAAATACCGTACGGATCAGATTGTTTTGTCGCCCGAGCTTTTTCTCGGAACTAATTCGATTTTGGTTTTCTTGTTCCAGCTTACGGTTCAACTCATGCCACTTGGTCACATCATAAGAAACATTCAGTACTCCAGTGACTTCATCATGCTGATTCTTAAGTGGGTAAACATTATTTTGTAATAAAATTTGTCGGCTATCTGGCGCGCTAAACCACTCGGTGTACTGGCATGGTTCTCCCGCGAGCACCTGTTGATCATGTAATTGGCTACGCCCTAACTCGTAGTGCGTCAGAAAATCACTTAAACGCTTGCCTGTTAATTCAGAGGGTTTTAGGCCGTGGAACCCTGCCCAAGCCTGATTACAGCCCAGTAGACGTTCATTAGCATCTTTAAAATAAATAAACTCTGGAATGGAATGAAGTACGTCTGCAAACAACTTCTGTTCTTGCTCTATTCGATTTAGATAGGCAAAGCCTTGCGCATTCTCATAAGCATTAATAAACCATAGCTCTCGACAACCGTGCACACTTAAACTGGCGTAAAGTAATAATACCTTGGCTTGTGGTGGAGACTCGAGCTGCCAGTGCACCCCTTCCATCTTCTGTGAAGCCGTATAAGGTTGAAGCAAGTCAATCAATTGCGTGAGATGCCGAGACTCAGAGAAAACCCAAGCTTTACTGTTATTCGTCAGCTGTAGCAACTCACAAAAGCGGGGATTAGCAAACACAACTTCTTTGGTGTTCGCATCTAACATCAGTTGTGCCGCGGGAGACTTGACCATCGCAGCCTGCTGGATAAGGATCCGTCGACGTGCCAAGCCCCAGAGAATAATCACCGTAATTAACAATGCGCTTAGCGCCGCGATAGTGAATTGCATCCAAATCGCCGGATAAAAAGTCTCTTGCATCAATCGTCCATTTTTCTGCAGCTGAAGACTACTTTACCTGATAATGCAAAATATGGAACTATTCTATTATGAAACAAGTAATTACGTCACACACTAAGTAACTTTAGTGGCTAAGGCTGTTCCTTGGGCGCCTTGTTCAGCCAGTGCTTTCGCAATATCGGTGAGTGCCCACCATTTATTCTGGCACCACTCTGGCGCTAATAATATGGGAGGCCGTGAATGCGCACTCACCCGATGAAACACCACATGTGGCGGCGTATGCTGGATCAGCTTTACCGCTGCGCTCACGTATTCAGCTTGGCTCATGGTGCTTAAACGACCCGCTCGCCAAGCCTTAGCCATGGTACTGCCTTCCACCACGTGTAAGGGATGTAGCTTAATACCTGCAATATCCAAAGCCAATACAGCCTCAAGCGATTGCATATAATGCGTTAGCGTTTCTTCTGGCAAACCTAAAATTAAATGCGCGCAAACCTTAATTTTGTGTCGCTGAGCCCGCGCCACCGTTTGTTCAAAAGCCGCAAAATCATGCCCTCGATTAATTCGCTTCAAGGTTTCATCGTGGGCGGTTTGTACTCCTAACTCCAGCCACACTTCTTTACCTTGCTGCTGAAATTCGGCCAACATTTCTAATACCGCATCTGGCACACAATCTGGGCGAGTACCAATGCACAAGCCCACCACCGATGGGTCATTTAAAGCCTGCTGATACATCGAACGTAAATACTCAATCTCAGCATAGGTGCTAGTATAGGCCTGAAAATAGGCGAGATAAGCGATATTTTTATGTTTCATTTCAGCTTTACGCGCAGTCAGCTGCTCAGCAATTGATAAACGTTTTTGTTCGGGTTTCACAAAGGAGTCCACGTTACAAAAAGTACAGCCGCCAACGCCAATACTACCGTCGCGATTAGGACAGGTAAAATCACCATCCACACTAAGTTTGCGGACTTTTCCAGCAAACTGCTGCTTTAAGTGACGCCCGAGCGTATTTACATATAAATCTAATTGCACAACAACTACTTACCTACGTTGACCAAAACCAGCTTAAAATCACGGAAGCCAGTCTAGCGATAAGCGCCGAGCACTGCATCGGCATAGATCAATCCAACGACAGATCTAAAGGCTATTTTGATCAAACAGAGCTGTTATACTGTGCGCCGCAATTTATCACCTAGGAATCAATATGAGTAGCAGCGACAATGCCGCCATAGAGCAATACAACCGTCTCACCAGCAAACAACGTTACCAGTCGTTTGTAGAGCAGGCTCGCCAAGCGCAACAACTATGGACTTTAAGTGATGAGCAGGGTTGCTTAATCATCGAAACCGGCGAAGAAAAAGTCCTGTTACTATGGAGCGAACCTGCATTTGCGGAACACTGGGCCAGTAAAGATCATTCCAGCTTTCAATCGCTTGCAATTTCGCTCGACGATTTTATCGAGAAATGGGCGCCCGGTATGAGCCAAGATGGCTTCGACATTGCCGTTGCTCCCAGCTTTGCTGGAGAAGGGACCATTGTCGCGCCTCTCGATCTCGCCGAAGAACTCTCAAGCGGCAAAATAAAATAAGCGCAAAATCAGGCGAAACGAGCCAAGCACCAGGCAATTCATCCCAAGTTCAGCTTAAATAGGCCAGTTAGCGGAATTAAGCTGTTTTTTTAGCGCTAGCTTAAGTGTAGAATCTTCGGCTCGAAATTTGTTCACCGCCCCCGTGGGCACAGCAATAGATACAGGTTAAATTATGACAACAACGGTTAATCCATTAATAGAAGATCTTAAGGCGCGTGGTTTAGTCGCCCAATGTACTGCCGACGAAGAACTGGCCGAACACCTTTCTAGTGGAGCCCGCACCCTGTATTGTGGCTTTGACCCCACCGCCGACAGCCTACACATTGGTAGCCTGGTGCCACTATTGATGTTGAAGCGTTTTCAACTGGCAGGCCATAAACCTTTAGCCCTAGTGGGTGGGGCAACTGGTTTAATTGGCGATCCAAGCTTTAAAGCGGCCGAACGTAAACTCAACAGTGATGAAGTGGTGACTGGTTGGGTTGCTAAGCTACAAAAACAAGTCAGCCAATTTATTGAATTTGGCGAGCAAGACAATGCGGCGAAAGTGATTAACAACCTCGATTGGACTGGCAACGTCAACGTGATTGATTTCATGCGCGGTGTGGGTAAACACTTCAGCGTAAATGCAATGATCAAGAAAGAGTCGGTGAAGCAGCGTATCGACCGCGATGAATCGGGCATTTCTTTCACCGAGTTTAGCTATATGTTGCTGCAATCTTTCGATTTTGCCGAGTTGAGCGACAAAGAAAATACCACCCTGCAAATTGGTGGCTCCGATCAGTGGGGGAATATTACTGGTGGTATCGATCTGGCGCGCCGTATGTATGGCAATAAAGTCTATGGTTTAACCATGCCGCTCGTCACCAAAGCCGATGGCACTAAATTTGGTAAAACTGAGACTGGCACAATTTGGCTCGATCCTAAACGTACCTCTCCTTACGCATTCTACCAGTTTTGGATTAACAGCGCCGATGCCGATGTTTACCAATTCCTTCGTTACTTCACCTTCTTAAGTGTTGCAGAGATTGCTGCCATTGAAGAGCGTGATAAAAGTGCTCAGGGCCGACCTGAAGCGCAAGCCATCTTAGCTCGTGAAGTCACCCGCTTAGTACATGGTGAAGAAGGTTTAGCCTCTTCAGAGCGGATCACCCAAGCGCTATTTTCTGGTGACTTAAGCTCGCTCAGCGAATCAGACTTAGAGCAGCTGGCCCAAGATGGCTTACCCTGTCGTCAAATTGAGCAAACACAAGCCAGCTTGGTTGAGCTATTAACCGCCACCGAACTGGCAAAATCGAACAAGATGGCGCGTGAATTCATTGGCAATGGTGCGGTTGCCATTAATGGCGAGAAAGTCACTGACCCAATGGCAGAGCTGAGTGCAAACGGCGCATTGTTTGGCAAATACACCTTAATTAAGCGCGGTAAAAAGCTGTTCAGCTTGGTGATTTGGGCTTAAACAATAGAACTCAACAATAAAGGTGCCGCAAAATACAGCACCTTTATTGTTGGTCAATCCTCGAAGATCAGCGTGCTATAAACTACTCATCTTCTAAACGCTCGATGCCAAGCTTTTTCATCACAAACTTCTCGTAAAATGTCTCGCTGGTTCCAGCTCTCATCTTATGCATAAAGTATTTTTCAAAACCAACCTTGGCTAAGTGCACCCATTTGCCTTGAGCAAACCAAGTGACATTACGCGGAGGGATCTGTGGCATCGCCACAAATGCGATCCCACCATCCCCGGTATCGGCCAAACAAACCGCATTCCAGCTGCCTTTTGCTGTGGCTGGTTGCTGAGTTAAATCGGCATGAATATTTTCTGCAATCGCGGTCATCATCGACTCAATCATATAACCGGTTTTTGGTGTGCCTAGTGGCACTGGGGTAACTTCAACAGGCGGGATCGCTACACAAACACCAGCCGAAAAAATATTTGGATAATGGGGAGAGCGCTGAAACTCATCAATCTTAACGAAACCTTTTTCATTACACAGTTCTGGTACCTGAGCCACCACCTCAACTCCTTTAAAAGGAGGGATCAACATCGCATGTACAAATGCTAAATCATGGATGTCTCTCAGCTCTCCTTGGTGATCACATTCAACCACTCGCATGCTCCCTTCACTCACCCGCTCAACTTTGGCATTAACCACCCATTTTATGTGCCGATTACGCAGCTGACTTTCCAACATCGATTTAGAGTCAGCGACCCCACCCAGCCCCAAATGACCAATATAAGGCTCTGGAGTCACAAAGGTCATCGGGACTTTATGCCTGATTTTCGCATCCCGCAGCGCCTTATCTAAAATCAGTGCATACTCATAGGCAGGACCAAAACAACTCGCGCCTTGAAAAGCCCCCACGACCACTGGACCGGGGTTTTCGATGAGCTTTTGCACATCTTGATAGCATTCGATCGAGTGCCCTAAGGTACAAACCGACTGAGTAAAACCGCCCACAGGCCCTGCACCTTCAATCAGCTCAAAAGCTAATTTGGGCCCAGTTGCGATCACCAGATAGTCATATTGCAAGTCATCAGCCCCTTCTATCTCCAGCCGATTATGTGCAGCATCTAGTAAAGTCGCTCGCCCCACCACCAAGTCAATCTGTTTATTAGTCAAAGGTTTAAGTAAATCAATACAGATCTGTTCTGGCTTTCGCCATCCCACCGCCACCCATGGATTAGAAGGAACAAAATGAAATGCGGGGTACTCATTTACCACCGTGATCTGATGTGATTTACCCAATCTATTTCTAAGATCGTAAGCCCCCGCTAAACCACCCAATCCGGCACCCAATACCACAATATGCGACATCTAACGAACTCCTGCTATAACAAGCTGAGAATTTAAATTAGTAAAGACTAATTTAGAAAACCCTACAATACGACTATTGTCTATAGCGATACAGAAATGTGACCCACGCCGTTTTACATTATTTCGCAGCTCTCTAGCTGTAATGCAGAGCCAGAAAGCTTGATAGATAATACTAAGCCTTCAATAAACAAGGATAATATAGCGAAGTTAATGATGAGACGAATACCGAGTTCGCCACTTATTTCTCGGGACAATTACACTTGCAACAAACTTCTGGCAACAAAATCCCTGTAACAGACTTAAAAAAGTCATAAATCTTACCTAAGCTGCTTGCAGTCTGCCGCAGAAGGCGGTAACTATTGACTGATAAAAATAATAGTGAATTTTAACGAACATAAGGAAAACTATGCATATTCGTCCCATTCGTGAAGAAGATGCCAGCGCAGTGGCCAAATTGGCTGAACAACTTGGCTACCACCCAACGGCACAAACTGTATTACCGAACATTCATGCCATTTTGGAAAACCCTGCCCATCAATCTTTTGTTTACCTCAATGAACAAGAGCAAGTGATTGGCTGGGTACATGTTTATGTAGCCTTACGTTTAGGCTCACTTCCTTTTGCCGAAATTAGTGGCATGGCTGTCGACTTGAACTACCAAAAACAAGGCATTGGCCGCCACTTAGTGAAACAATGCCGCCATTGGGCAAACAGTCGCGGGGTAGGTGAAATTCGGGTCCGTTGCGATACCACTCGTGAACAGGCCAACCAATTTTATCAACATATCGGCTTTAAACATCGCAAATCACAACACGTGTTTGTGCGCGATCTATAGCTGTCTATCCCATCGGCTTATGATAAAATCTGGCGGATTTCTTCTTTAACTACAGAGACACTTATGACAACGGCAATTATTGGTGCAATGGAACAAGAAGTGGTAGCACTTCGCGAACTAATCAACAACTGTGAGACCTACAGCTTTGCAGGTTGTGAGTTCTATAGTGGAGAGATTAATCAGCATCCCGTTGTGGTCACTCGCTCTGGTATTGGTAAAGTTGCCGCAGCGATCGCCACCACCGTATTATTGCAGCGCTACCAGCCCAGCCAAGTGATTAATACTGGTTCTGCTGGCGGCTTCGATCCCAAGCTAAAAGTGGGTGATGTAGTCATTTCTGAGGAGCTGCGTTACCACGATGTTGACCTCACCGCATTTAACTACGAAATGGGTCAACTACCAGCCAACCCCGCCGCCTATAAGGCCGATAGCAAGTTAATTGAGCTTGCCGAGCAGGCCGCTCAACAACTATCGGGGCATCAAATCGTCCGAGGTTTAATTTGTACTGGTGATATTTTCATGGCCGACCCAGAGCGAGTAGCAAAAGCCCGCGCTGACTTCCCCAATATGATGGCGGTGGAAATGGAAGGAGCGGCAATCGCTCAGGTTTGCCATTTAGCCAAAGTGCCCTTTGTTGTGATCCGTGCTTTATCGGATATTGCTGGTAAAGAATCACCCGCGTCTTTTGATGAATTTTTAGAAACCGCAGCCAAGCACTCTACCGCCCTTGTGCTAGCGATGTTGCAACAGCTGCAACGCTAATGGATGAAAGCTCTTGGCTTTGGTTCAGCCTTAGCATCCCTTTACTCGGCATTGCCTTAGAGCGACTGATCAGCGGCCAGCTGTTCAAGCAACCCTTGTTGGTTGTTGGTCGCTTAGCCGAGCTGTTAGCGCAAAAAGTCAATCGGAGCAGTAATGGAACCAGACAACAGCGTCTAGCTGGCAGCATGGCCTTGTTTACCCTAGTGCTACCTTTAGCCATAGGCTTAGTTCTGTTTAATCAACTGAATCCCTTAACAATGCTGGTTGACCCCTTGTTATTACTGTGTTTATTGCAATGGCAACAACCAATGCACAGCTATCACAAAATCACTTTGCTGATCAATAGGCAGCAGCATCAGCAAGCCCGCAGCTTACTTCGCCCTTGGGTACTGCGCGATTGTGAAGAGCTTTCGGCAGTGGGGGTAGCCAAAGCCAGCGCCGAGATGCTGCTTCTCCGCTTAGCTAGCAATTGGTTTGGGGTGATTTTTTGGTTTATGGTCGGCGGTATCGTTCCAGCCTTAAGCTATCGCTTAGTCTGCGAGTTACATCAAACTTGGAACCCCAAGCTAGTGCAATATCGACAATTTGGTCGCACTGCGAGCATTCTTTATCAAACCTTTAGCTGGCTCCCCTTCCGCATACTCAGTTTAATTTTTTGCTGCTATGGTCATTACGGACGCAACTTCACAGCAGGTAAGCAAGGATTTCGCTGGCCCTACAGCAGCAGCGGTCAATTGCTCGGCGTCGCCGCGTCTAGTCTACAAAGTGAGCTTGGAGGGCCTCGCCTTTATCAACAAAAAAAAGTTGAACAAGCTAGATTTGGCCCTAGTAAACATTATCCCAAAGCCGCTGAATTAGACCGACTAGCCTTAAAACTGAATATGAGTGCTTTGTTATTTTTATTGTTACTCAGCCCAATCTATGTGGCGCGTATTGTCTACTTATAGAGGAATTTGGCTGCTCATTGCAGGACTTTGCTTCAGTTTTAACAGCGTCGCGGTAAGCAAACCACAACGTATTATATCCTTAGCCCCTCACTTGACCGAACTGGTGTATTCCTTAGGTGCTGGCAATCGTCTGATTGCCACCGTAGATTACGCCGACTACCCTAAGGCGGCGAAATCTCTACCGCGAATAGGTAACTACCAATACATTAGTTTAGAGAGCATTTTGGCCTTGCAGCCCGATTTAGTGTTGGTATGGCAACAGGGGAATCAAAAAGGTCTCGCTCAGAAATTAGCGGCACTCAATATTGCTGTCTACGTATCGGCTCCCAAAACACTGCTGCAACTACCACAAGAAATATTACAATTGGGGCGAGCCCTTGGAGAGCCGCAGCAAGGTCTGCGACTCAGTCAACAAAGCCAACAAATTCTGAAGCAACTTCAACAACGCTACCAAACTCGGCCCAAGGTCAGTGTCTTTTATCAACTATGGCACAATCCACTACGCAGTATTTCAGCCAAGAGTTGGATTAACGATGGGATCCGCCTATGCGGCGGTGAGAATATTATGGCCGAAGCGCCAGCACCTTATCCCTTATTATCTGAAGAGTTGGTATTGGCCGCCAATCCACAGGCAATCATTGTGGCTCAGTGGGCATTCAATCACTTCTGGAATAAATGGCCGCAACTACAAGCAGTACAGCAGCAAACCATCTATCATTTAGATCCCGATAAAGCACATCGGCTAACACTACGCACTCTCGAAAGCTTAACTGAGCTATGTGATGTTCTAGAAAAAACTCGAAAAAAAAACCACTCAGATAACTGAGTGGGACGAGAGCATATACGAGTGAAGAAAAATCTTCAGATGAACTAATGAAAGTCTTGTGCCAGCTTTACCTGAACAATAAGTATAAACAAAACTTCAACACAGATAGCCTACAATAAGCATCCTGTTAGCGATTTATTTCACCAATAACTCAACTTTCCCTCAGTATACCAATCATTATCCTGAGCGCTTAACGACCACAACATTATGTTTATAAATCGAAGCGAAAACGCTTGCACCACCTTTTGTCAACTTGCGCCAAATTGGGTCTTAGCTTCAATTTATTATGGATAAATCGCCAGCAAACGCACTGAATCTGGCATTCTGACTGGCATCTAGCTACAATCGGCCTAATCTCTTGTTTGTATGTTGGAAGTAGATTGGCAAGCTTATTACCAAAACGTCATAGACGGCTCTTATTGATTGCGCTGATTGTAGTGCTGGCCGCACTGCTCTTTCCCAGCGACCCTCCCGTCTCAGCAGAACAATCACGCCAACCCATCGATTTATCTGCTCCGGTAGCTCAAATCAGTTTGCCTTCAAATGAGACCTCAGAGCCAGCCAGCAGTGATTTAAACAACTCACAAGATCTTCACGTGAAAGCCAATAGCAGTCAATCGACCACTAACCAAGCGCACTTACAACAAGCGAGCTCAGCGGCTCCACAGGCAAGCCCTTCGTTGCAGTCAAAACCAATCAGCGCCTTAACTCTCAATGCGACTGAAAACGCCTCAAAGGAAAGTCTAAAAGCAAGCGAAGTGCAACAACGGCTCAGCCAATTCGATACCAAACAGCCACTACAACGTGGTGTTCGTTACCGTTTAGACTTAGCAATCGAGAGCAGCCAACTCAAGCCCGAAGAAGAACATTTTTATACCCTAAAACGACAAACTGTAAAATCTGGCGATAGTATGGCGTTGTTATTCTCTCGTGTTGGACTCAGCGCAAAGAGCCTCTATCAAATCGATCAGTTAGGCGGCGAAGCACATCAACTGCGAACCCTGCATCCTGGCGATAAACTAGATTTTTACTTAGATGAAAATGACCAGTTAATAGAATTACGTTATCCACGCTCAAAATACCAAACCTTAATTATTGAGCGTGATGAACAGCAACAATTTCAGGCCAGAGTGGAAACAAAAGCGCTAGAAATTAGAACCAATTTTGCGCGAGGCAACATTACATCAAGTTTTTGGAATGCCGGGATTAGCGCACAACTCAGTCAGGGACAAATCATGGCTTTAGCGGCCATTTTTGGTTGGGACATCGATTTTGCTCTCGACATTCGCAGCAACGACAGCTTTATGGTGTTGTTTGAAGAATACTATGTTGACGGACAGTATGCTGGCAATGGCAATATTATTGCCGCTGAATTTATTAATCAGGGCGAAGTATTTAGAGCGGTTCGCAACGACGATGATGATAACTACTATTCACCAGAAGGGCGCCCCATGCGCAAGGCCTTCTTACGCGCGCCGGTCAATTTTAAATATATCAGCTCCAATTTCAATCCTCGCCGCTTACATCCGGTGACAGGAAAGGTTCGTCCACACAATGGGATCGATTATGCGGCGAAACCGGGTACGCCAGTTCAGGCTGCAGGCGATGGCCGGGTGATAAAATCAGGATACAATCAATACAATGGCAATTATGTGTTTATTCAACATAGCAGTGCCTATGTCACCAAATATTTGCACTTGAAAAAACGTTATGTAAAAACTGGACAACGAATTAAACAAGGGAAAATAATTGGTACGGTAGGCGCTACCGGTCGTGTTACCGGGCCACATTTACATTATGAGTTTTTGGTTCACGGTGTACATAAAAACCCTCGAACGGTGAAACTACCGACGTCTACGCCACTTAAGGGTGATAAGAAAAAACGCTTCTTGCCTACGGCTAAGTCACGGATTGCCCAACTCGATAATACCAAACGTGTATTATTGGCCATGAATTAAGCGATTCACATGAGCGAAATTTATCTTGGTTTAATGTCTGGCACCAGCATGGATGGGGTCGATGCGGTGTTGGTTGACTTCGCAAAACAGCCACCATGTTTATTAGCCCACTACCAGCAGGCCATTCCTAACACTTTATTGACCCAACTGCACCGCTTATGTAGTCCGGCAACGAATGAATTAACAGCAATGGCACAAGCCAGTGTGGTAATGGGGAAACTGTTTGCAAACGCCGCAAACCAAGTGGTAGCACAAGCTCGACTTGAGCCCACCCAAATAAAAGCAATTGGAAGCCATGGGCAAACCATTCGTCACTTTCCTGAACTCGGATTTAGCTTGCAAATCGGAAGCCCCAGTCACATTGCGGTCGCAACGGGTATTGATGTGATTGCCGACTTTCGCAATAAAGATATGGCTTTAGGGGGCCAAGGCGCTCCTCTGGTACCAGCGTTCCATCAAGCCATTTTTAGTGACCCCAGCGAGGCGCGATTTATTTTAAACATCGGTGGTATTGCGAATATCACTAGCCTGATCGCTAACCAAACGCTACTCGGTTACGACACGGGGCCCGGCAATACCTTACTTGACCAGCATTTTCAACGCCACCACCCAAAAGGCTTAGCCTATGACGACCATGGTCATTGGGGGCGTAGTGGCCAGCCAAATCCCGGATTATTGACCTGTTTGCTCAGTGATAACTATTTCTGCCTACCCGCCCCCAAAAGTACAGGGCGAGAGTACTTTCATTTAGCTTGGCTAGATACCCATCTCCAACAAGCCCGATTCGCTAAAATCAAACCTGCAGACGTGCAATGCACCTTGTACCACCTTACCGCTCAAAGCATTGCTCAGTCACTGAACAAGCATGATAAGGGTTGTGTTTATGTCTGTGGCGGCGGCGATAACAACCCATTTTTACTGGAATTACTAGCCAAGGCCCTTCCCAACTTACGACTCAGTCGAACCTCAGAACTGGGGATCCCAGAACAAGCGCTAGAAGCGATGGCATTTGCCTGGCTAGCTCGCTGCTTCATCGAACAACAAGCAGGCAATGCGAGTTCGGTCACCGGAGCAAGCAGAGCAGCAATTTTGGGGGCACTATATCCTGCAAAGTAAGAGACCAATCTTGCGAATTAAGAGCCGAAGTAAAGCGTCAAACGACAGCCTCGAGTAAAAAGTGCCAAACCAGATACTATAAACTTGCCTGAGGGCAACAACTGAATGGCGCGTCATCCCGCCAGTAAAACGACTAGCGAGTTTCGGAGAGTTGCGTCACCGTATTCGAAACATTCTCTGCTCCCTTATAAATTTCATCCATTACCGTTGAAACTTCAGAGATTTTATCCATACCTTCGGCTGAAATAGCCGCAACTTCCTCCATGGCTTTGGTGACACTACTGGTCAATTTCTGGTTTTCTGATACCACTTCGGCAATCTCAGAAGTAGATTGACTGGTTCTGGAAGCTAATGAGCGCACCTCATCCGCAACCACTGCAAATCCGCGCCCCTGTTCACCAGCTCTGGCCGCTTCAATCGCCGCATTCAGGGCCAGTAAGTTGGTTTGCTCGGCGATACTTTTAATCGTTGAAACAATCGCCTCAATACTCTGGGACTTAATATTCAATTCTTGTACTCGCCCAGAAGTTTGCTTGACTTGATCAGCAATACCGCCAGAAAGCCGAACCGAGTCTTGTAAAAGCTCAGAGCCTTGTTTGGCGATTTGTGCGGTTTCGATAGAAGTACTCAATGCAATTTCAGAGGCTTCTGCCACGGCTAAGTTTCTCGCGACTTGCGCAGAAATGTCGGTCGCAAATTTAATGACCCGAGTCACCTTGCCTTCACGGTTAATAATCGGATTATAAGTTGCCTCCAGCCAAACATCCTCGCCATAGCTGGTCTTTCGTAAAAACCGCCCAGACTTAAATTCTCCCTTGGCAAGATCGGCCCAAAAATTTGGGTTTTCCTGGTAAAAAAGCTCATCGCAGAACATCTTATGTTTCTGTCCTTTAATTTGCTCCTGACTGTATTTGACCGTGGCTAAAAAATTATCATTAGCACGCAATATATTTCCCTGAGGATCAAACTCAATGATCGCTAAAGACCGTTCCAAAGCCTGCATAATGTTGTTTTTACTCTCTAACTCTAAATACTCTCGCGTCACATCATTGGCGATTTTCATAACTTTGAAAATCGAGCCATTCTTTTTAACTGGAAAATAGCTTGCCTGAAGCCAAACGGTGTGACCATTTTTAGCCACTCGCTCAAAAGTCCCTTGATGCGCAACTCCCTTGCTCAGCTCGGGCCAAAAACTGCGATACTCATGACTAGCGACATATGCTGACTTACAAAACATCGAATGGTGTTGACCAACTATCTCATCAAGTTGATAGCCCATCGTCTTTAAGAATAAAGGATTGGCATCGAGTATCTTTCCATCTGTCGAAAATTCGATGGTGGCAACACTGGCTTTAATCGAAGACACTATCCCCTCTAGTTCGCTCATCATTTCAATATTTTTGGCTAATTCTGCTTTCAATTTGGTTGCGAACATAGGTTCCCCTTTACGATGGCAATAAGCTTTCTCAACATACTATTGCGGTATGAAATCAATGTGGTACCACTAGAATATAGAACGGTGTTCACCATAGAGCGAATTAAATATCTTGAACATAACACACATTTTTAAATACTGTTATATCGCACCACCTAATCACGTATATTCCGCTGTACTCGATCATAAGAGCCTGTTTCTTTTGATTTTATTGAGTCAACTATAAACTAATGGCATACTGACAAAATGTACAAAAATCTTAAACTCATGTAATTAGCTGTTTTAAAGGATTAAAGTCACAGCAAATGAAGATTGTTCAACATAAAATATCCCTTCAATTATTACTCTGCTTGCTGTTGATTTTCTGTGCGATGAGTGAGGCCGACGATCATATTCCCACCGCACCAAAACCAAACTGGGTGAGCGAGACCGCTCTCCCTGATCCCGAGCTTATTCAAAATAATCAAATTCAAAATGGTGTCTATTACTTATTAGCGGATACTCAGCTCAAGGTTGAAGAGCAACAATCACAGTTCTACTATCACTATGCTGATTACATCGTGAATCAAACAGGGGTCGAAAATAACTCCCAAATCAATATCGACTTTGACCCTAGCTACCAACAATTGCGCTTGCATTCGGTCCAAGTGATTAGAGACCTGCAGCCCATCAATAAACGCAACTCGGCACTTATCAAGCTGCTCCAACGTGAAGAAGAATTGGAAAAACTGGTCTATCAGGGGGAAATGACACTTAATATCATTCTCGATGATATTCGCGTCGGCGATATTATCGAATACAGTTACAGTATCCAGGGCATGAATCCAGCCTACCAAAATATTTTTGCCTATCAACGCTTACTCAATTGGTCGGTTCCTTTGGCTAAATTTTCGTTACGGATCCTATGGAACAAAGCCACACCACTTTACTACCAGTTACAAAATACTGAGCAAGAGGTCATCCAAAATCAAACAGTTCATGGGACAGAATACCTGATCCAAAAAAATTGGATTAAAGCGCTAAAAATTGAGGACAATACACCGATTGGCTTCGATCCCAGAGCAAAGGTCTATTTTAGTGAGCTTCAGTCTTGGGCGGAAGTCGCTCGTTGGAGTGAACCATTCTACCGAGATGCGATGATCGCCGACCAACACATCAAAAACTTAGTCAGCGATATTCAAACACAGCATCACGATCGAGAAGCACAAATTTCAGCCGCATTACGTTTCGTTCAAGATGAAATTCGCTACTTTGCCATCGAGCTCAACCAAAACTCACACATTCCCACCCCTGCTTTCGAAACGCTGCGTAATCGCTACGGCGACTGTAAAGACAAAACCGTATTATTACTCACACTCTTCAAAGAATTAGGATTTAAGGCTTATCCGGCGCTAGTAAATACCGAAGACAAATTGGATAGCATCTTGCCAAACGTTCAGGCCTTTGATCATGTGATTACCTATCTTGAATATAAAGGACGGCGTTATTGGCTCGATCCCACCCGTAATTTTCAACATGGTCACATCGATAATATTTACCAAGCCGATTTTGGCGAGGCCTTGGTGCTATTAAAAGACCACCAGCAATTAACGCAGATGCAAGTCTCTGAGGCCAAGCATGGCATTTTGGTTCACGACCACTTTATCCTTGCCGATGAAGGCCCAAGCCAGTTCTTATCAACAACCCAAGATATCGGTAAAGATGCCGAAAGACAGCGCCAGCGTTTAGCCGAAAATAGTCTCGAGCAAATCCAGCAAGATTATTTAAAGTTTTTTCAGGGGTATTACCCAAAAACATCAGTATCACAAGCCATTCGATATACGGATGACACCGAACTGAATATATTGCGCAGCGACGAGCAATACCAAATTGAAAACTTTTGGCAAAACGACTCCGAACAACAGCGCACTCAAGCCGATTTTTATGCGAATTTAGTGAGTTCCTCGCTTCAGGTTCCCGATGATTTAAGCCGGATTGACCCGCTTTATCTCAGTTATCCGCATCGCGTAGAACAAACCATTGATATCGATTTAACAGACGGCGACTGGAATTTTGATAATGAGAGCTTTGTTGAAGACAATCCATTTTTTCACTTCAGTCATCAGGTTAAATTCGATAAAGCGAAACAACAGCTAAGTTTAATCTATCAATATCAAAGTAAACTGGATCATATATCACCAGAAGATTACTCAGCTTATCGTAAGGCTATCCAAAAAACCCAAGACCACCTCAGCTATAGCATCATTCAAAGTCATTCATCAGCAGCTGATGGTAATCCGACGCTCGCTTGGCTGATGCAGTATCTAACAGCTACCACCGTACTTATGGTATATGGTGCGCTCTATTTACTGGTGATGTTATTATGGCTCATGGATCGTAAGCACACTGCCGACCAGACTGAAGCGCTGTTCTTTCCAGTCTCGATAGTAAAGCTAGCCCTGATGTGGGTACTGAGCTTTGGCTTATACGCCGTATATTGGTTTTATCAGAACTTTCAATATATAAAACAGCAAGAACAAAACGCTTCAATGCCTTGGGCCAGAGCCTGTTTCAGTATTTTTTGGTATTATCCACTATGGCGTAAACTCAAAACTGATAATGAGCAACGTTTTACTCAAAGCCACTTACCCAACAAATGGCTTGCAATATTGCTTGCTTTGATTTATTCAGCAAGTGGATTCATCATTAATACAGACTATTGGCAACTCCTTTCATTATTACTTAGTGTTGCCCTCGTGATTCCTTTAGCAAACTATATTTTATTTATTAATGGCCCAGATTCAGCAGCCATGTTGAGAAACTCAAAGTGGCGTTTCCGCCACTATTTATTGACGATATTAACGGCCCCATTATTTATGTTTCAAGTAAGTTCATCATTTGGAGTCATTCCAAGTGATACCGTTGTGAAAGGTACATGGCTGCTAGACCACGATATAAAAACCATGCAGCGTCAGGGCATTATTAAACCCGGAGATCAAATAGATTACTTTTATAGTGATGCTTTATTCTTTGTGGGAAATGATGGAAATGGCTTCACCCAGCGCCATGTGTTCTCCTATTGGAAGGACGATGAGCAACGAATAAACAAACAGCTAGCATCCTATAGCGAGATCCGACAGATTAAAGTTGATTGGGCAAAAACCGTCAACAAAAACTCGACCGTGACGGTCATTCGAAAAGACGGTAGCGAGTTTATACTTTACGTTTCCAATGTTGACCATAAGGATCAACAGTTTGTTACAGCACTAAAAAAACACTGGCAAGCCAGTCCTTAAATCAATGCTTCGCATAAGGATAGATACCCTTGAGTGCGACTTGAAGTATCCGCCATAAGGCTATCAACGCCAATCAAGCTATTCGAGCCCACCACGACTCAGCAAGACATGAGCCTTTCTCGATGATGGGCCTAGTGCTCGGCCCTTGGCTTTGCCGTCTCAAGCGACCAAGCCAAGTTTTGAACACAAGCGAACTTGATTTACTAATGAAAGAAAGACAACTCTTTTTTCTGCGATTCAGCCAGCTGCGCTAACTCTTCCGATGCTTGTAAAGTCTGACTCACCGCTGCAACATTTTGATTCACGGAGTCAAAAGCTTGTGTCGTAATCTTCGAAATGTCTTCCGTCACCATGAATTGCTGCTGTGAAGATTCGGCCACCAAGCTATTGATGTCCAAAATAGATGTGACCGCTGTCGAAATATCTTCAAAAGATGCTTTGATCTGGTCGGCCAAAGTTACTGAGCCTTCAATCAACTCTACATTCCCAATCATATGCTGATTTGCTTTATCCGATTGAGATTGCAGTTTTTCGATAATCTCTTGAATTTTGACTGTCGATGATTGAGTTTTCGATGCCAAGTTTCTCACTTCATCGGCAACCACCGCAAAACCACGTCCTTGTTCACCAGCGCGAGCAGCTTCAATCGCGGCATTGAGCGCCAGAAGGTTAGTTTGCTCCGAAATACTGGTAATCACTTCAGTGACCGAGCCAATTTCAATAGCAAACTGCCTGAGTTCTTCCACAATAGTGGCAGCCTCTGTTACCGAGTGATGAATTTGATCCGTAAGACGAATATTTTCTTCTAAAACCAACTGCCCACTGGACACATTCGCTTGAGCTTTTTCGGCATCTTGTTCCGCTAAACCCGCCTTACTGCTCACTTCTTGAGAGGTTGATGACAACTCATTAATCGCAGTTGAGATTTGTTCGACTTGTATCAACTCTTGATTGGCATTGTTCTGAGTCTCATTCATAACCACATTCAACTCTTGAGATGCCGAAGAAACACTTTCAGAAATGCTTCGAGAGTTATTAACCAACTCATTCAGTTGTCTGGATAAATTCACCAATGAAAGATAGATCCCTGTCTCTTGACCCGTCACCTTTAGATTTTGACTTAAATGTCCCTTCGACATACTTTCCATTAAAGCTGCAATGTCATCGGGAGCGCCGCCAACCGGCTTAATCACCAGCTTATTCAAGGCCACTAATAAAACTAAAATAGCAATAATCAGACAAAACAAACCGATAACAATAGATGTCCATAACTGCTCATCTGCACTCTCATGAATTTGATCATTACGAATGTAAGTAATAAAGTTCATATTCGCCTGTTCAAGTTTTCCCCAAAAAGCAGTGAAGGCGACCATTTCGCCATTCACTTCGCTTTCGTAAGATAACTTCGGTGACTCTGGGCTAAACTGTTTATATAGAGGGCGCTTGGTAAAGATATTTTTGCCGACAAAATCTGGATAGGCGGATAGCAAAATAGTGCCATCGGCGGTGTATAAAACCATATCTTTACGGTTCGCAATATCTTCAAGTATTGAAGCCAAATATACATTCGCCACCACGGCTGCTGAATCGCTGAGCTTATAAGCAATCGCGACAACCGTATTACCACTTTCTTTCGACTCAAAAGGAGGCGAGACAAAAAAGCTTTCTCCTTGTTTGAACAAGGCCGTGTAAAATGCACGGTTCAAATCCTTCACATTAAAACTAAGCTTTTTACCAGTTTCAAAATACACTTCACCATCTCTGTTAAATACCGCAACACCATCGCCTATCTTGCCCATCGAACGACGTAATGCCTTCAGCTCAGTGACCAATTTTTCAGATAGGCCTGCGTCGGAAAAATCCTTAGGAGCAACTTGAATCGAAGATAACATCTGCTTATAAGCTTTGAGTTTTTCATTCAATTTAGTCTCAACAGTGATCGTTCTTTCACGAAGTAATTCTTCATGTAAATAAATACTTTCTGTTCTGAAAGAATTAAAACTTAGACTCGATAGCAGCACTACGATGATGAGGATAATGGCACTGAGCGTGCCAACAATTTGAAGTTTAAATTTGTTCATATAAGCTCTCTATGTATCACTTCACAAATCAGAAAACAGTCAATATCTCGACCTAACTTGGCCGGGATGAATATATGACTTAGATGGGAGATAGAAATAAAAGATTAATTATTGTAGCACTTCTGCTTACCCTCTCGTTTATCGTTTATATATATATTAGATGATTTTTAAGGGCTTAGAAGCAAAACCTTTAATAAATTTCTCTCAATGAAGGCAGAGGGAAGTCATTTACTTTTCCGGTGTGATTTTTTTGTGAATAAGCAAAATACCTAGAATAAGACAAATGCCATATATTAGACCGCTAGAATATATATTCTAGATTAAAACACTATTCCATATGGCAGCTGCAGAGGATTTAAACTTTGCATAGAGTTGACTACAGTGTTCAATTCCAGAAAGAACAATATTTTACAATACAAAATCGCATTCAATAGACCAGTGCCGTTATTTGAGTCCGATATATTCTCGACTCATTTAAAAATAGCATTTAGTAAATACCGCTCCACCAATTGATAAAAACTAATTGAAGGGAGCTGTCTCGAATAACTGACACCTATCGATGTGAAACCGCTACTAGCCATTTAGAGCTATTTTTATGCGCACCTGAATGCCAGCATATACAAATAATTTTAGCGCATCGCAACGAATACCAAGCCTAATGCAGCGATGGTTCGATTCGAATAAGTCCCCACAGGCGCATCATCGATGCGAATAAACCACCCTCAGATTTACTCGAAGGGTTACTGAGAGTTCTCTGTTCACGCAGCGACAAGAAAACGCTTGGGAATAAGTATTGGTATCTGGCTTCTGCTAAGAATATAAGCCTAGCGGAAAACACTCTTCGACAAGGTATAGCTGTCGATCTGGTTTAAGCATCAGAGCGAGATAAATCTTAGCGCTTGATTGGAGCTTGACGGCCATCTAAGCATTGGCCAGTTGCTTTTTTATATCACCGACATAATGCGTGAGGAATCAAAAGCATTAATCGCTAGCTTTGCTGCTTCATCTAAAATAGCCTGCAACACTCACCTCTTGTTGACCATTGCTCCCCCAGTTGAACTGAACTAAGTGGTCGATTGCCAGACCAGCCTTGAGAGTTGTTTACAATGATTATCCCGATCACAAACAACCCGATACTGCATTCTCGGAGGGAACAGGGTCGTGCGCGGCAAATAGCAGTGCTTACTTATGCCTTCAAGCGGATGAACGATGGCATAAGGTAGATGTCACAGTGTACACTGATGACTTAAGCTAGTTAACTGACTCATCTAAGCCCCATACGTTATTTTTAAACATGTAATTAAATTTTTATAGGCACAACCTGCGGATGTATTTAAATCTAATTGGCTGGTATTTTTAAAGCTTTGCTTAGCGATAATAATATAAAAACAATTCTATATACAAAAGTAGATTTCCGCAACACAAATCAGGCAAAAACCCATTAAAAATAGACACTTATATAATGCCGTTTTCTAAAGTAGAACTGCATGTATTAGTTGTGGTTCATATATATAACCAAACAACTAATACAATATTATCCTTGTACAAGCCAATTTAAACTCACAAATCATCAGGAACAATAATTATTCTATGATTCCTTCCTGTCATAAAGCTAACAAATACAAATCATCAATTAAATAAACGATTCAGTGACCAAGAGAGCACCGTCAAGTCAATAACGAGTCCCTCTCCCACAAACTGTACTTCCCCCTTGAACTATCAAAAGAATAATCGAATTTGCAAAAAGCGAATACCTAGTTTGCATTTCGAGAAATGTATTCTATTTCAATAAGAACTAAGCGATAAGTAATTGAAAAATAAAAATATAATAAAACTGGCATGAAACTGGATTACTCGGTAATCAACAGCACCTAAAACCACCAACGCTAGCGCGATCCAGTCAAGGTATCAAATTTTCACAAAATACTCATGCAATTCACACTCTGTTCAAGCATTCTAACAACAGTATTCACTTCATTAGCCAGCCAGGCAGGCGTTATCTACAGTATCGAAAAACCAGGCATTCAAAGCTCTCAAGTGAGCGGATTAACCCTCACCGAAGATTTTGACCTACTATCGAACAACAGCCTAGCCAAGGGTTACCAAGCCGATTTTGGCTATTACTCGGTAAATAAAGGCACCGCGAAGATCCACAAATTTGGGGTTTATGGGGGGGCATTTGGCGAAGGGAAATACCTATTTATTCCGAATAACAGCGCTGTAAAATTAAGTTTTGACCAAGCCGTCGGGTATTTTGGTTTTTGGTGGAGCGCAGGTGATAGTGGTAATCAATTGCGTATTACCACCAAGTCTGAAAACTTAATGTTTGCCACTCACCAAATTTTAGATGCAGCCGTATTGGAACCCGAGCACTACGGCAGCCCAACGAGAGTGAGCGGAAATAAACGCGAGCCTTATGGCTATGTCAATTTATTTGCAGAAACAGAGGCTGATAAAATAGTCTCAATCGAGTTCTTTGGCCGAAACTTCGAAACCGATAATCACACAACCAGCATCCAGCGCGAGCGCATTACTGGTTTAACATTAGCGGCGGTCAGCGTACCTGAGCCCAAAAGCAGCTGGTTAATCGGCTTGGGGTTGTTACTATTGATGATTCGTCAGACTAGGTGCAGGCAGCGAACTGAACACGCTCGATAGAGCCTTTGGGCTCTGATACCTAAAGGATAATCCGAACAGTGCTGGCGGTTCGGTCACTGCGCATTCTCCATAAACTAATTCTTATTTATAAATGTAAAAACGGTGCTAAACCTTTGCTTAGCACCGTTTGACAAGAACATCGTGTAAATATTAGCGTGAAAACCGCCGACTATTTCACCATATCTTTAATATATTGACCCAATTCAGAGTGGTGCATAATTCGAGAAACCGGAATGATTTCTTTTAACGGTCCCCACGCAAAAACATTGACCGGAGTATGAGTATGCGTGCCCGTACCCCAAACCGTATTTTGGCCCGTCGCATGTTGGCGCGCTAATACGTTACCGCGGTCGTTATAAGGGAAGAACGCGTCGAAGTCATTAATAGCAGGCACATCATTCGCAGATAAGTAGCTATGCATTTTTTTATAGTATGGATTTGGCTTGGTTGCCATCACATGAGCTGCTTGCTCAGAGGTAATCGAAAAATCACTATTTGCGTTCACAATTTCAGCTAAATGATCTGGAGTTTGTTGCGCTTTATCCAATTTGTCGAACTGAGCAAGCATATCTGCATAACTCATTTTCTGATTATACAAACCGTCTAAAATATCAAACTTACCAAAGTTGAAGTTAGGCGCATAATCGCGTTTTTGAAATGCTTCGCCAGTACGTTTTTCTGGTTTTGGTAAGTCATTTGAAGAATAGCTGAAACCGAACGAACCTGTTTCGTGGTCTGCGGTCACAATGATCAAGGTATCTTCACGACCTTTCGCCCACTCATAAACTGAATTGACCGCTTCATCGAATTTGATCATTTCATGTAACATCGTGCCAGCATCGTTACTATGTCCAGCCCAATCAATTTGCCCCCCTTCCACCATAAGGAAAAAGCCGTCCTGATCTTTAGCCAATACCTCCAGAGCTTTGTCTGTCATCTCTTTCAATGTTGGTTGAGTGCGTTTCGGATCATTTTTAGTATGGCTATAAGCAATGCCGTCATTCATCCCCGAATAAGAAAACAAACCTAATAATTTGTCACCTGACGCATTTGCCAACATATTTTTATTAAATGCCAAACTGTAGCCTTGGGTTTGCGCTTCATTCAGCAAATTGCGCTCATCCTTACGCTTAGACTTAAGCTTCACATCGCCCTGAGTCAATAACTCAAGCGCCTTATAAGTCTCCCCTTTATCATTGGTAGATTTAGGGATCCAATGACGAATACCACCAGACAGCATCACATCGGCACCAGTTGCCAACATATCAGACGCAATCTCATTTTCTAAAGAACGATGCGGTTCATGGGCAGCAAAGGCTGCAGGAGTCGCGTGGGTGAGACGGGTGTCAGAAACCAGTCCGGTGGCTTTGCCCATCCGTTTGGCTTTTTCCAGCACCGTTTCTACATGATCGCCATTTGAGTTAATTCCGATCACCTCAGAGGCGGTATATACCCCGGTCGCTAACATCGTTGCAGAACATGCAGAGTCAACAACGATGGCCTCCTCTGGATTAGTTAACGAAGAACCGATCACGCCTTCCTGGGCCAGCTTATACAATGCAGTGGTTTCACCGCGATAGATAGAATGCGGTGCATTGTTCGCGTATAGCTCTAATAACCCGACTTGCTGCGGGCCCATGCCATCACCAATCATTAAAATGACGTTCTTAATTTCTGCCGATAAAACAGAAAAAGAAAACATCGAGGTGGCTGCGGCGAAAACGAGGGGTTTAACGATCTGCTTCATTTCATGTTCCTTATGTATAAATGCGGCGGTAGTTAAACAAGGTTGTTTGACAGTTTTATGACAAAAGGTGATTTGTTTGACGACTCAAACATAATAATCACGCTAAATACGCCCCCTTAATCTCGTATAACGTTGCCGCAGAGCAATCAAGCGCCTTTGCCAAAAATGAAATGAACCACTGGTTAATGAAAAAAGCACATCTTAACTCTCAAGCCGCAGGCGGATTGAATAACCAGAAAAATCACTTAGCCAAGCGCAATGATGAACATCATTTAAGCAAACAAATGCTAACTAAAAGTCGACCATGATTAGGCAATATCTCGCTTAGTTGATATAAATCGAAGGCAATATTCGATCTCGCAATCGACCATTTAGCTTCGAGAAATGTGATGCCCTTGTACTGCTCCAGCTCGCCAAAAATAAAAAACTCATAGCGTCATACGCTATGAGTTTGGTTTTCTTAATCGACCTTAATCGACCTTAACCAACATATCGAAAAATAAAGTCACCACAAATCAGTACTGTGACTTACGCTTTCGCGAACCAGCCAAAGTCGATTTTACCATTCGACCAAAATCTCGGTCATTGGCACGACGCTGGGCGATACTGGCAGCATTAAACTGTTGTTCTCGCATCAGTTTTCGATAGTTACTTAAACGACGCTCAGAAAACTGGCCTTGTTCTATCGCCAAACGTACTTTACAACCAGGCTCACGCTCGTGCTGACAATCTGCAAATTTACATTGGGCGGCCAATTCAACGATATCATTAAAGGTAGCCTTTACGCCCTCTTCGCAATCACTCAACTGCAGTTCACGCATGCCAGGCGTGTCGAGTAATAGGCCGCCTCGCCGCATGATATGCATCGATCGCGCAGTGGTGGTATGCCGCCCCTTACTATCGTTTTCTCGAATGCTAGCCGTAAGACTCGTAGGTTCGCCTAACAAAGTATTAATTAAGGTCGACTTACCCACACCAGACGAGCCCATAAAAGCCACTGTTTGCCCTTCGCCACAGTAACTTTCTAGCTGGCTAACTTGCTGTGCATCCAAGGCATTCACCGCCTCTACAAGCAACATTGGATCCAGTTGTTGCACTTGTTCAATGTAGGATTCCGCTGACTCACATTGATCCACTTTAGTCAGCACCACAACTGGGGCAACCTTTACTTCATGAGCTAAGGCCAAATAGCGCTCAATACGACTGAGCTTAAAATCATAGTTCACTGAGCACACCAAAAACAATGTATCTACGTTCGCCGCAATCAGCTGTAACTCGGCGCGCGAACCGACCGCTTTACGACGAAACAGAGTCGTAGGTTCAAGTTGCCGAACAAACTGGCGTTGCTCGAGTAACAGCCAGTCTCCGACCGCCATTTTTGGCATATTCGGGGTAATCGCCAGCCTTTCCAGCCCCTGTTCAGAAGCAAGTAAATATTCGCTTCGATGTTGTTCAAATATTCGAGCAGGCCGAAATAAGCTGAGCTCGTCGAAATGAAGTTGTTGTTGAAAAAAAGGTTTCCATCCTAGTTGAGATAGAGAAAAAGAAGTGCCCATTGAGCTTACTCCAAACACATAATTTGTGAAATTTTAAGACGTAGTGAAACGCCCCGGAGATACGGGCTTTGACAAGAAATGACTTAAGCTAAATCCTGAGCCCGTTGAGTTTTAATTACAATCATCAGATGTCCTTTATGTGTGTTCAAATTGTCGCCAATCATAACAAAATACCAGTAAATTTACTCTAACAATGATGTTCATCACTCAATTCAAACATACTGCGTGTAACAAGCACCGCTGACTCTTGGGGCGGCAGATCCCTTAGGGCAGGTAAGCTGAATACTCACTTTTGTTCAACATTTAATTCGCAGTTAAAAATATTAAATAGTGCAAAATAGAGATATTTTAAGTAAAAAATATTGCGCTGAAGACTCGCCTGCAAGGCGCATGACGGTTCAGTTATTCGCCAAGTTGGGTTCTTGTTCGCCAGTGGATCTGGCCAATGCTCCGAAAACTTGCGCTTAATTGTGTTAGACTACGCTCCACGGTATCAAATGACTCGCATCCCCTCTCGCATCAACGAGCTCTCATTTTCAAGCCTCCTCGATTACCAATATAGCTCCACTAAGCTTGTGACGTTTATTGTTAGCATCCTGCTGACGCGCTCGCTCAAGCAAAGGAAATATTATGAAAACATCTTCAATAGGCGTAATAGGCACCTCTAAAAAGCAAGACGAACGACGCGTTCCAATCCACCCTGAGCATTTATCTCGACTCCCAGAAGCACTGCGTAAACAGCTAACCTTTGAAACTGGCTACGGAGAACGTTTTGGAATGTCCGATGCAGAACTTACCACGCAAGTAGCAGGGCTTGCCTCACGAGATGAGATACTCGAGACCATGGATACCACCATTATTGCAAAACCCACGCTTGCCGACTTTGAACAACTTCGAGAAGGCGGCACTCTTTGGGGTTACCCGCATTGCACTCAGCAACGAGCTATCACTCAAACCGCAATTAACCGCAAGCAAACCTTGATAGCCTTCGAAGATATGTACGTATGGGGCCCTCAAGGACAAGTCGGACGACATACTTTTTATAAGAATAACGAAATGGCGGGCTACTGCGCGGTGATTCATGCGCTGCAACTGAAAGGCATTGACGGACACTATGGTAATCAACGCAAAGTGATTATCTTCAGCTTTGGTGCGGTAAGTCGTGGTGCCATTTATGCACTTAAAGCACATGGCTTCAGAGATATTACCATTTGTATTCAACGTCCTGATCATGAAGTGCGCGAAGAAGTGCTTGATTGCCATTATGTTACTTTTAGAGAAGGAGCTGAGGGCGAAGCTCGAATGGTTATCATCGAGCACGATGGATCGGAAAGACCACTAGCAGAGCTGATTAGTGAATCAAGCATTATTATTAATGGCACTTATCAAGATACCCATCATCCAGTGCATTTTGTCACCGAGGCAGAAAAATCCTGCTTAAAAGACGGTAGCTTAATCATTGATGTGAGTTGTGACGATGGCATGGGATTTTATTTTGCTAAACCCACAACCTTTCAAGATCCCATATTTAGCGTTGAAAATGTTGATTATTACGCTGTAGACCATACGCCAAGCTATTTGTGGGAAAGCGCCTCTCGGTCTATTTCTGCCGCGCTTATCGTTCATCTCCCTGCGATCGCAGCGGGGCGCGCCAGTTGGCAAAACAGTGACACCATTCGCCGAGCAATCAATATTGATCGCGGAGTGATCCAAAAGGAAGAAATTTTAGCCTTTCAGCATCGCCAGCCAAGCTATCCACACGTCGCCATTACCGAGTGAAATCAAATTCAACAAGCACCAGCGAGAGTCCCCCTGAAAATGCAATACGCGGTGAACTCAAAGCCAGTAATAGCGCAATGGAGGAGCCCTTAGAAATAACAAAACCAAATGGTAAACTGGTCCTGTTATCTGGTCGGTAAGTTTCAAATAGCTTTATGCTGCGTTCCATGGTCTCGCCTTAAGATGAAGGCCTGTAAGCATGCACCTTGTTTAAAGCCATTTGAATTGATACTGCTCGCTCTGATATAGATGCGTAATCAAATAGAGGATGTCGATTAGCTTTATTCACAAAAGCGTTGTTTATAACTCTCATCCAACGCGCTAAACATGAATGAAAATCGCGAGCTTAAAATTAGATATAAAAAAAGCCGATGCGTTAGCATCGGCTTTTCATATTAAAGGTTTGCTCTGAAGCGATTAAAGCTTACCAGAACCTGCGTTTGCTTTCACATACTCAACCACTTCACTTGCTGGCATCGCTGGCGCGTCACCATAAAGAGTTGGTTTCCAACCGACATCTTTAGACAATTGTTTCTTCTTGCTGCTCACTTTATTTGCCTCAGCAATCACATCAATCATCTTGCCATTGAACATAGAGCCAGTATCGAATGCTACTTTGCCTTTCATGTTGCCAATTGCATTAGCGGCTGTACCGTTTGCGATTTCAAATACGTTGGCTTCTGAGTAGATAGCAGACTCTTTACCGGCACCCAAAGCTTGACGCAAAATGTTATGGTGCGGTTTGTTTTTCAAAGAACTTACGTGTCTTGCATAACGTGTATCACCAACACCATCACCAGATGCATCACCTACAAAGTAGTTATTGTATGAGTGAATTTTACCATAACGAACACGTGGCATACGTTGGCCAACATTATTGAAATAGTTGCTGTGTAACGTCACACGTAAGTGACCCGTATCAGCTTTTTTCTTATCACTATTACCAATCAAAAACGCTTTATCATGATCATGGAAGTAGCTATTTGAAATAGTTACAAAATCAGCTTGGTTAGTAATATCGATCAAACCATCATGGTGTTGAACTTTTTGGGTAATCTCATTCTGAGGGAATGGGTAAACCGGTGGGAACATTGAATCCGCACGGTCACCATCAGAGAAGGTACAGTGATCAACCCAAACGCGTTTACCGCCAGCGATAGAGATTAAATCATACTCTGAGTTCCAACGGCCACCTGAACACATTTGTGGGCCGGTTTTCACATCAACGTATTCTGCCTGACAGCCAGGGTAGCTTGAGTCAAGTTTAAAGCTATCGCCTGGATCCCAATCTGGGAAGTAGTCGAAGGCATCTTCAAAGGCTATGTTGCGAATGATGATGTTTTCAGAGCCTTTGCCAATATGTAGCATGCCTTTAACGATTTTGGCATCAGTGCCTAAACCAATAATGCTGGTATTCGATGGGATGTCGATAACGATTTGTTTTTTCTGATTTTTTTGCGAGGCAACACGCGCTTCTTCAAGAGGGCCGGTCAATTTTCTATTTGGACGCTTCTTGATCAGTGGCTTCACGTTCCAAACTGCTGGCGCGTAAGCATTTTTATAATCTTCAAAATTGTAAGGTGCAACTCGGTAATCTTCTTCAGTCAATTCCCGACCTTGATCATCAGATGACAAGTTGATGGTACCTTTGATTTTGAGGATTTTTGCATTGTCGCCAGCAGCTAACAACGCATCGACTAACGCTTTTCGACTGCTCACCGTATAAACATGTGCATCAGTCGCTTTCGCTCCACCTGTAACAGGACCTTCAGCAGCAGCCCAACCGTCATTGGCAGGCATAACCACTCTTGCCATATCCATAGTGGCTGCACTTGAATATCCAGTCATTAAACTGGCCGCCAAACATGACGCAGCTAGAATCGTTCTATTCATTTTATTCTCCGAATAATGTTGAAAATAAACATTTTCGGTTTCCTAACCGATGCCTATTTTCAAATAGAATTTTGATTTTTAGATATATAAAAAACATAAAAAGTTTGTTTCCCCCCTCATATACTCGTTTCATTTTTTTTGAAAAAAATAATTTGGGAACCCTCTATATCTACAAACAAACTAACAAGAAAAACAAAATAAAAATACTGTTTTATTTTTTTAAAATCTCGATTTTAGATTTAGCGCACAAAATATATTAGTTATCGACAATTTGCTTCTTGTAAGGTTCGAGACGCCTTTAATCCAGAATGAAAAGAAAGCCAGATTTGTATTCAAAATTTGTGATCTAGATTCTAAATTTTAACTATCCCCCCCCCCCCGTTAATACGCAGTAGTTAAAAGTATCAATAAACACTCACGACCAATGCGGTTTGCTAATTGTTAGCCTTCTATGGTCTACAAAAATAACCTTATTTGAGTCGATAGTAGGCGCGAGTAAGTCGATGTATAGAGCGATGGGCAAGTCGATAGAATTGATTTGAGACAGAGAGCGACTCGCTTAGCGATCACTCATCTCACACCGAGTAACATCCCCGCAGGAATTAAAAATAACTCGCGCTGAGCGGATGGCTGCGCTAATGGTACCAACTTAACTCATCGCCACCTCCCTAGACCACAGCCAAGCATGACGAGACACATATCAGTGAAGTGTTTCAAATAAAATAAACAATAACATGGTTGAACTTGGCATCACGCCAAATCTGAAATCAACTAATGACAACATTAATTATTAAATGATGTCAAAATATTTGCATTTCATTGGGATTTTTTTATAGCGTACAAATAAAGATGCTTAGGTATTTATAATAATTCTGTGATCTGAATAACACTAGCATTAATTAGAGCCAACTATTTTCACGAACCTTATAATGTGTCACATGCGTATCTGGCTTTAATTCATATTGTTCATCTTCTGGGTAAATTTTTTCAACATCTATATCTTCACTAGCAAATGCTTTAATAGATTCTAGGTCTGACCAATAGCTAATTTGCTATTGTTATCGTTCCTCATCCAGCTTTCCCTCGACGAGCTCAGCAAAAAACTTATGCCAGCCATAAGAAGGCTTTCATCTATACCTGTAAACCTTGCATTTTAGCTGGTTGAGTTTTTCATCTTTATTCTATGAATCACGCCTCTGGGCTTAGAGCTTTGGGACTGGATAGCTTAAGGAGTTTACTCACCAGAACGATGAGCAAATTTGTGTGCAACTCAGGGTCAGGTTTTGCTTTTAGCCACTATCTTGCTTACCCGAGAATAAAGCGGCTTTCTCGCCTCCCTCATAGACAAACCGCCGATATTTGTTAACGACCCGTTTCCTCTGCTTTCCAAAGAGCAATTAAGTCTAATCATTATCCTGCCACCATAAAAAACAGCCTAAGTAAAACTTGAGCTACTGTAAGCAAAAAACAAGACCTGAACCCATTACTCCCTCAAGAGAAAGAGCCTTGGTTGATTGCTACGTCATTAAGCCTCTAGCAGGTTACACCGAAAGCTGTAGAGAAATTTACGCCACTCGGATGCAAATTGAAGAAGTTTTAAAAATGTAACAACTGGGCTGGGAATGAACCCATCTAGAACCCAAGACATAAGGTGGCTTAGAATGTTACTCAGGATTGCCGCTCTCACCCATCTTATACTTCACTGGTCTAGCGTTGAAAGCTGCGGGCAAACACTATCGTTATCTGGCTAATTCAATTGAGCATCGCAACGTTCTCTATACCCCCTATAACTTGCTCAATAAACGACCAAGATACAAGACTCAGATTAAACAACGCTCACTAGCCTAAAGCCTTAGATACGCTAAAGATACGCTAAAGATACTCTACACGAGCCCAGCTAAATACGGGACTGAAAAAGCATGAGTATATTCGAGGAACATCAGGCCCTCCCTCCTTTTATTCCAAGCAGCAATATCTTGGGCTCGTTGAATTGCCTACGTTTTGTTTTCGCTTGTTTTGCGTATTATCTGTGGGACAAATCTTTCACTAAAGCCTGCGACAAATGACCAGAAAAACAATTTGGCTATATCTTCACCTGTTTTGGGGTAAGTCAAAGATATCCATTGGTAAAAATCATTTGCGTTAGAAATATTGAATTTGTTCGGATATTCTGGGAATAATTCACCTTGAATTATATTACCGATAAACATCAGCATAAGAACTAACGCAAATATTCCACCATTTATCGGGATCAGTGTTATAGATACCCAAGAGGTTGATAATGTCTTTAACTCTTGCAATTTTATTTTCGGTAGTCGCTGTTGAATGCTCACAAAGCCGCCTAACAGCCCAGAGGCAAACACTAATGTGACTAGGTATGACCTCTTATCATCATGTAATCCATACAAGCCAATCGCTAATATAAGCAAAATTAACCCAGTGAAAGATACTAACCTCTTTGTTACTGCTTGAAGATGTTCTTGACGTTCTAAATCTTCCATATGTTACTCCTTCAACATGATGAAGACAGACATAAAAAACCAGACATAATGATCCCGGTGAAAGTCTCAATCTTCTGCATTAAACGAGGTTTAGCCGAACTAGAGACACACCATAAGATGCAAGTCTTAATATAAGGGAAGAGGAGCCAATACGTCATGCTTACATCCCCACCATCCATCATTCACTATAATCAATATATCTAGAGAATTTGAGATATTCAGCAGGGTTGGAAGATTTATAAGGGGATCCATGAATAAAGCGGCTTTCTCACTTCCCTCATAGACAAACTGCCGATATTTTTTAACGACCCGTTTCCGCTGTTTTCCAAAGAGCAATCGGGTCTAATCATCCGATATTCTAGTTTAGACAGCCATGCTAACTATCGAATAAGCATCAGTCGATGTTATCAACTCAAATCTGTAGTTGGGGTGGCTGTCTAGTTATCTTCGTCTTCTCTTTTCATTTTTAGTTAAGAGAGCAAGGCGCTAAAGGGTGCAGATATTTATAGTTACTCTGCCCCTTTTATTGCAACTGAAAGTGTCCAATTTGGGTTAACTAAAACAGAATGACTTAAAATGACACGCTTAAGCCGATATTGGCGGTATTGATGTCAACATCCTTAAGTCCCAAGCGCTGTATGCCAACATGCATCGCTGTTCTCTGATTGAAATGATATTGCCAACCAGCCTGCACGGTATAACCAATACCATCCTTATCGGTAGATGGGCCCGATTTAGGGTCCATTTTTACTTCATTGGCATTGATTCCGGCAGAGAGATAAAGCTCATGGTTTTGTGCGAGAGGATAGTATCCTACGGCACTCAGAGAGATAGCTTTGTAGTCAATATCTCGCTCTGAAGTGGTCGTCTTACCAATATCTGGTAAGGCCTGAGAATCCTAGACATTTTCTAGGAGCTCAAACAACAGGTGTTTAAATCCTTAACTTGTAGTTGGAAAGAAGCTTGCTATACCTGCTATATCGGTCTAACAAATTGTGAAATTCCTATGCCAAAAGAGACTATGAGCAGAAATAGACCTTTATATAGATAGTCTTTAGATTTACTTTGAGTAATCCAATCATCTACTATGTAAAAATCTGCAATGGCTTTAACTTGACTCTGTCCCTTAGCCCTAGCATGTACAACCTTTTTGGGAGATCCTCCAAAAGTTGCCACCGTATTCATAACAATTAAATCAGGCTTAGAGTACCTTAGCCAAGGTACTTTAGTGGAAAGCACTTCCGACAGTTTATTAAAGCCTTCATCAGAAGGTCTGAGTACACTATAACTGTTATCCCCAACGCTATTTACATCATAGGAATGAAGGGTTACAACAGCGCTTTTGACATCACCCCATTCAGATGTTGCGTCGGCAATACCTCCAAGAAGACCATCGTTTCCCATTGCCATAACAAGGCTCGCAATTAAGCCAATTAGCGCAGACCAAAACCCACTCTTATTTTCTATTTCAAATCCAGCTACTTCCATTGTGCCTCTCTAGCTGTAATGCCCTGTTAAGGTGTGAGCAACGCAATGCAGAAGCTGCCGCAGACGCCTTAATCACTAAACACAATGCAAAGCAAAAATGCCAAGCGTTGCGAATCACTCTTAAACAGCTTGTTGAACGAAGCCGCTCTGCGGCAGAGTGCATAGCACCTGATATCTCATACTCAATGTGACACGGCCAATCGGTCGTGATGAACCGGAGTATGCAGCATGAACCCTACCCAACAACATCGTTATCATGTTTTATATAAACAACACCTTACCAATTTAACCTTACAAGGGAAACGACCAGCCACCATTGATGCGTACTCGCGTGCGGTACGTCGGATTTCTGCCCACTTTGACCGCTCCCCCGATACCTTAAGCACCGCTGATTTAAAGGCCTATTTTGCTCAACTCATTAGCAGCCATTCTTGGAGCACCGTGAAGCTAGACCGCAATGGCTTGCAATTTTTTTATCGCTACACCCTCGAGAAACAATGGCAGTGGTTAAACATTGTGAAGCCTCCTCAAGTGAAGCGCTTACCCGATATCTTAAGCCCTGCGCAAGTCGGCTTCGTGATTAGCATGACGTCGCAACCCCGCTATCAAGTCTTCTTCTTGGTGTTGTATTCCATGGGGCTGCGCTTGAGCGAGGGCTTACACTTAAGCATTCATGATATTGATAGTCAGGCCATGCAAATCCATGTGCGGGATGCTAAAGGCGGCAAAGACCGCTTCGTGCCCATGCCGCGTCGCACCCTTCAGGTTTTACGTCACCATTGGCAAAGCCATCGCCATGCTCGTCTGCTGTTTCCACGCCAAGGTAAACAGGTGGATGTGCCTATGGATAAAGGCGGCGTACAAAAAGCCTTGAAGCGGGTATTGCGCGATTGCGGTATTCATAAACCTATTAGCCCGCATTCGCTGCGCCATTGTTATGCCACCCATCTGCTTGAACAAGGCTTGGATTTACGCTCCTTGCAACACTTGCTGGGACACGCCAGTTTAAATACCACTGCACGTTATACCCAGTTGACCCAAGTGAAGCAATTAGATGCCGTAAAGGCAGTGAATAAACTCACTGACTCTCTCACACTCATGTGGCCGTAACCATGAGCACCTTTATTGATTTACTTCACCAACATGAGGCCGAGCTTGCACCGCTTTTAAGGGCGGATGCTAAACGGGCAATGTATGCCATGCTGCGTTGTAAAACTGAGCAACAAGGTCACAGCCTTTGGCAGTGTGAACATTGCCCGCATCAAGACCAATTGACGCTGTCTTGCGGCCATAGGCATTGCCCCCAGTGCCAACACCATTGCACCACTGGCTGGTTAACTCGCCAACAACACAAGCTGCTACCCACGACTTACTTTATGGTGACCTTCACCCTGCCTCATGAGCTAAGGGCTTTAGCCCGAGTGCAGCCTAAAGCCTTATACCAAATCATGTTCAAGGTGGTATCAAGCCTGTTAAAGGACTTTGCCAAACGCCAGAACCAGGGGGAATTAGGGTTTACCGCCGTACTGCATACCCATAGCCGCCAGCGTAACCTGCATCCCCACTTACATGTATTGGTGGCCGGTGGGCGCTATCACCGTGCGAAGCAGCAGTGGCATCACTGCAACAAGAAGTACTTGTTTAACGCCTTTGCGCTGGCCAAGGTATGGCGAGGGAGAATGCTAGATGCGCTCAATCAACACCCAAACATCAAGTTGCCCCCGCATATCCCCACCAAATGGGTGGTCGATTGTCGCAACGTAGGTTTTGGGCTGCCCGCGCTACAGTACTTATCTCGCTACTTGTATCGCGGGATCTTATCCGATAACGACATCATCAGTACCAATAACGACCAAGTGAGTTTTAGGTATCTAGATAGCCAAAGCCACACCACCAAAATCCGCACCTTGCCTACCTTAAGGTTCTTAAGGCTTATCTTGGCGCATGTATTGCCCAAGGGATTACAGCGGGTGAGAGATTATGGTTTTTTACGGGGCAACGCCAAACACATATTGCGGCGCATTCAGTTACTCCTGCGAGTGCCGCAACGCGTGAACCTCGCCGCGCTCCAAACCGACAAGCACAGCGCGACCCGGCCATGCCCTTGCTGCCAGCACCCCATGCACTGCACAGGCGTGAGTCGAACGAGCTAGCCGAAAGGCGAACAGGATAAGGAGAATGGCAGGGCTTAACATGAGGATGAATACATAAAAAAAATAACAGCTTAGCATCATGTATGACAGGTAAAGGCTTAACGCCATTCACCCAGTCTTAGCCAAACTCGCCTTGTAAAAAGTAACAAGGCCTTGGCCCCGCCAACATCAATACCGTTATTTACTATAGAAGGGAGCATCGGGCTTGTTCAACACCCGAATAAGGTGGCGGCTACGCGACACCTATTCTTATTTGTTATATAACTGATGCGAAAGCCTTTTCAAGAACTTCTTCTACGCTACCTGCATGACAACTAATTGCTCCAGTAACATAATGAGAGTGTCCATTTTCAACTTCAAATTCATAGGAACTAGCAAAATCCAAATACTCATCCCCAGAGAGCTCAACACCTTTGTTTTCCAAGTACTCATAAACTTTAACCATGAAATTAAACATACATGGATTAACGTTTACGACGTCACCATACCAACCTAAAACAGACTTAATTACGATTTCTTCATCAAAACGGTACTTGCTAGGAATAGTTGAAATTGCTTCTTCTACAAGGTTGGTTGGGACTAGGCATAAATAAAGCAGATCAGTTGTAATTGGAGGAAGTTCTTGAACGGGAATAATACGTAATTCATTCACCAATTCTTCTTGATGGTGGAAAAGGTTTCTAAGCGCTTTTAACGCGATGAACTCCTGTATATCATAAAGGCTGCCCAACTTTGCCTTCCCCAATTTGTCATTGAGACTATGAACTGCATTTAACAGGTTGAATAGTGTGTCCAAACTTGGGTTGACACAATGCGCTTGATACAATCTAAAAACTCTTTCGCTTGCAGGAATTACAGCTTTCATTTTTTCCAAAATTTAATTAGTTACATAACAGCTTATAAGAAGAAAAATTCTTTATTTAAACATTGTATTCTTCTTATCATACAATTGATAAAATAGATTATCACCTTTATTAAACTACATCAGCGGCCTATTTCTAAAAATAACAAAAACATCAACATAAAAGAATTCAGCCTTTGTGGAAAGGAGGAATTGCAAATCACTTGTTTGTATTCGGCTCTTCACCGAATGTAGTGGAAACACTTTCAACAAACATTAATGAGCGAGATAATAAGTAAACGTTCATTAATACCTCGCGACTACTAAATATTTAGACAGCCATACTAACTATCCAATGAGCATCAGTCGATGTCATCAACTCAAATCAACTTTGAAGAGCCAACTTGTTCTTAAACACCTTACATACTGGGGCGTTAATCAAAGCTTTAGTCAATGCGAAGCGATTCATGAGGGCGAAAAACGTAGTGATTCGAGATATGCTAAATACCTACTCAGTCGACAAAAAATCAGACTATAAATTACTTACCCAGCATCAAGCCAGCGTTTAGCTGCTGCCATGCCTTTAATTCGCTGTTGCTTATGCTGGTGTTTGTAACGTTCTAGCGAGTGACCAGCCCCAACCACACTGGCGAAGTGATGCTCTAAACCCGTGCTTAAGGCTAACCAGCTTTCTTCATCGATTTGTAAGCGCTGTAAAATGGGCGCTTGTGCATCATCGATATAACCACGTTTATCTTCTCTGATAACTCGACAGGTAAGTTCCACCAGTTGCAGGTAGTCTTGTAACTCGAAAGGCAAGCCTTTAGGCATGGTTTCTCTGGGGTTACCGACAAAAGGCATTAGCGGCTTGGGTTGCTGACCTTGTTTGGCTTGCTGAATGCGCTGTTTGATACTGGTGTGGTCCGAGGTTTCAGGCGTACTTGCCATATTTGAGCGAACCGGGTTTAAATCCACATAGGCCATACAGGCGGCAAGTGCTGCTTCATCGAGTAAGGCTTGTGATTTAAAACGGCCTTCCCAAAAGCGCCCAGTGCATTGGTCTTCTTTATTGGCGGCTCGAGCAATATGTTCATTTAAATGGCGCATAAACCAGCTTAAATCAAAGAGTCGAGTCCGATACACTTCGGCGGTGGCGTGAATGGCCTGTAGTTGCACCTCACTTAACTTTGGACGTAACTCAGAATTGAGATACATTTGAGTCAGTAAGGTGCCTTGGTGCAAAATATGCCAGCGCTCTAAGACTTCATCCATGGACCAGGCTTCGGCTTTGGCCTTATCGATGTGCAATACCACATGAGTGTGATTACTCATAACAGCATAAGCACAGACATCAATGGCAAAAACCGCAGTAAGTTGCAGCAAATAGTCTTCCACCCACTGGCGACGGTGCTCATAGCTTTTACCACTTTGCTTGTCTTCGCCACATAAAAAAGCCCGCCGAACACAGCGGGAAACACAATGATAGTAAGGCGTATCCGATAAGCTCACTTGCGACTGTCTTGACCGAGGCATGGCAATAACTCCAAAAAAACACTATTGATAGTTTAGATTATTACTGGCATTTGGCTAGTTTGGGTGGATGTCTAATTATCTGGGACTTTTACACCCGCAAAGACCTCTCCGACTTGGCCCTTGTAAGACCGTAAGCAGGGTGGATGTCTAATCTATCTTTGGAAACATGAGCATCAGTGATGAGCTCAAATCGGGTTCCTTCTTCCTCATGGTACCTGCGCTCCAGTTCCAGCTTTTCGAACGTTCGATTCAGAGATACCGGATGCCTCGACTCAAAGTCCAGTGAGCTCATCGGCTTATAGGACTTGGCAACTTTGATGATCTGCTTGCTTTGCGGATCGTATTGCCTGACCACTAAATCGGTGGACAGCACATAGGCTTCACCATCCTTATCGGTCGGATAGCGAATGCCCATTTCGGAGGCGATGCGGATAGCCCTTTCCAGGTTCCACAACGGAAACTGCTCGAAATAATCAAGCGTTGACGGCAATGCTTCAAAGCGAACGCCTGAACGGTATTCACCATCAGACAGGAAGTGGTGGTTTATTCTCGTTTTAACACCACGCAAAAAATGCCTGCGAGTACCCTTCGGACCACTCCACACCTTGATGATGGCCTCATAATTGCCTTTCGCTAGTTCGTTAAGCCAGTCGTGAATAATCTGGCTTGCCTTGGTAACTTTGACTCTCATCGACTTTCTGAAACCGTCCAAGAGCCAGTTTCTAGAAAGCTATTTCTCTCTTTTCCAGTGGCTAAGGCAAAGCCTCTAATCGAGGCACTCAGATAACCGACATGAGCGATTGGGTACGAGTCTTTTGAGAGGCTAAAAGCAACTTGTGGAGAGGGCTTGCACATTGACTAATTCCTGTTCACTAAAAACGGCTTTATACCATCAAAGAACAGAAAACGGCAGTCTATAAAAACACCTAACCGTATGATATAATTAAAGAATATATTATTTAGAAAATTCAATTAATGTCACTAATGAAGGTTTCTGCCACCGCCTTAAAAACACTCTTTTTTGCCACAATTTCTAAGCCTTTGACCTTCCTAACAATCTCATTTTTGATCTGGCTGCATACTATTGAAGTTATTACTAAAATGTCATTGAGGTTTCCGCAATTTTCTCATACTCTCGTTTTGTTCTATGAGAGAAAAAATTTAATGACTGACAAAATTTTAACCATTCAGGAGGTGGCTTCGTACCTCAAACTGAATGAAAAAACAGCTTACAGACTCGCAAGCAAGGGAGAACTTCCGATGTTTAAAGTTGGTGGAAGTTGGCGTTGTACACGGGTCGATTTAGAAGCATGGATTGAAGAGCAGAAAGCTAGCCCTCAAGCTGGCGAGAAGAAACGATAAGGAATGTCTTTGATCCCCAACTATCAACAATTTATGCGTCCCTTCTTAGAAGTTGCCCACGCCGCCAATGGCGAAGTGCGTCTGCGTGATGTGATTAACCAGATAGCAGACAAGTTCGCACTTTCAGAAGAAGAACGGGAAGAAAAGCTCCCCAGTGGTAGACAGCCCATCTTGGACAACCGAGTTGGTTGGGCAAGAACTTACCTAACCAAAGCAGGCCTTCTTGAGGTAACTCGCAGAGCTCACTTTGTGATCACAGAGCGCGGTATTCAAGCCCTTAAAGAGACCGATTCAGAAATCGATAACAGCTACCTGACGCAGTTTGATGAGTTCATCGCTTTCAAAGAGCAAAAGAACAGTGAATCAAACGAAAGCTCAAAGACTCCTGTTAAAACAGAGCATGATACCGATGAAGACGTCACCCCCGATGAAGCATTACGGGCGGCCTACAAAAAGATTAACGACGCGCTTTCTGAAGAGATGCTGGAGCGCACGCGCAAGGTCACTCCCGCCTTCTTTGAAACCCTACTAATTGAGCTGCTCCTAGCCATGGGCTACGGCGGTAGCGGAGAAGGTGCAGCCCATGCATTAGGTAAAACTGGCGACAATGGTGTTGATGGTGTTATTGACCAAGATCCATTAGGAGTTGATCAAATCTATATCCAAGCCAAACGTTATGCCGAGGGCAATAACGTAAGTGCTGGTGACATCCGAGACTTCTTTGGAGCGCTAAATCTTAAAAAAGCGCAGAAAGGTATTTTTATTACTACCTCAGATTTCACCACATCAGCTATCGAGACAGCACAAAACTTAGGTACTCGCATTGTACTTATCAATGGCACTGAATTAGCCAAGCTCATGCTGCGATACAACATCGGCAGTCGAGACGAGCAGGTATTGCACCTGAAGAAAATAGACGAAGAATTTTTTGAGAATTAATAACGAGACCACACATGAATAATGCAGAACAGCAATTTTTAAAAGAACTAGACATTAAACTTTGGTCAGCAGCTGATAAATTGCGTAATAACCTTGATGCCGCCAACTACAAACACGTTGTGCTTGGTATCATCTTCTTAAAGTATGTGTCAGACGCATTTGAAGAGCGCCAACAAGAGTTACGTCACTTGTTCACTCAGGACGATAGCGACGACAATATTTACTTCATGCCTCGTGAAGATTACGACTCTGATGAAGAATACAACGATGCAGTTAATGCGGAATTAGAGCTGCACGAATACTACCAAGAGAAAAACGTTTTCTGGGTGCCAAAACAGTCACGCTGGGAGTTTCTTAAAAGCACCGCAGCAAGATCCATAGGTGATGACATTGAGTTAGAGAATGGAGAAACATTCAAGCTTACCTCTATATCCAAGTTAATCGACAATGCCTTAGAAGCCATCGAAACCTATAAAATCGACGACAAGCTTGCCAACCCCAAGCTAAAAGGGGTTCTGCCTCGCATCAGTCGTTATGAGGTAGACAATCACAACCTGACTGAACTCATTAATAAGTTCTCTGATACCAGCTTCCGCAACCCTGAATACAACGGCGAAAAGCTCGATCTACACAGTAAAGACATTTTGGGTCATGTTTATGAGTACTTTCTAGGGCAATTTGCGTTAGCCGAAGGCAAACAAGGCGGCCAATATTATACGCCCAAAAGTATCGTTACCCTGATCGTTGAAATGCTACAGCCTTATCAAGGCCGAGTTTATGACCCTGCAATGGGCGCGGGTGGCTTCTTTGTTAGTAACGACAAGTTTATTGAAGCTCATGCGGCGGATAAACATTACAACGCTAGCGAACAGCGCAAACATATCTCCGTTTATGGACAAGAGAGCAACCCGACTACTTGGAAGTTGGCCGCCATGAACATGGCTATTCGTGGTATCGATTTTAACTTTGGCAAAAAGAATGCTGATACTTTCCTTGAGCCCTTGCATCAAGATATACGAATGGACTACGTGATGGCTAATCCGCCGTTTAATATCAAAGATTGGTGGCACGCCAAATTAGAGGGCGATATCCGCTGGAAATATGGCACACCGCCGCAAGGCAATGCCAACTATGGCTGGATACAGCATATGCTGTACCAACTAAAAGAAACTGGGTCCATGGGTCTTCTATTAGCTAATGGTTCCATGAGCTCGAATACCAACAACGAAGGTGAAATCCGCAAAGCGTTGATTGAGGATGATAAAGTCGAATGTATGGTTGCTTTACCAGGGCAGCTATTCACCAACACGCAAATTCCAGCCTGTATTTGGTTTTTAACCAAATACAAAAAAGGCGGGAATGGTAAGCGTGATCGTCGGGGTGAAACTCTGTTTATTGATGCGCGTAACCTCGGTTTTATGAAAGACCGCGTACTGCGCGACTTTACCAGCGATGATATTGCTAAAATTGCCAATGTTTTTCACGCTTGGCAATCTGGTACTGACTATCAGGACGAAAAAGGCTTTTGCTTCAGCGCCAAACTTGAAGACATGCAAAAGCATGATTATTTATTAACGCCCGGCCGCTATGTCGGTGCAGCCGATGCAGAGGAAGATAGTGAGCCTTTCCCTGAAAAAATGCAGCGATTAACCGCGCAATTAAAATCTCAGTTTGAAGAATCTGACCGAAGAGAGAAGGCGATTAAGGAAAATCTAGCGGGGATTGGTTATGAGTTCTAATTGGCCATTGCATTCTTTGTCAGATTTTATCAATGTAAAACATGGATTTGCATTTAAAGGTGAGTTTTTCAAGGTTGAACGCACAACTGATTTATTGGTGACTCCTGGCAATTTTGCTATAGGCGGTGGCTTCAAGTCAGATAAATTTAAATTTTACAAAGGTCCTGTGCCAGAAGATTACGTCCTTAGTGAAGGGGAGCTGATCGTTACGATGACGGATCTAAGTAAGCAAGCTGACACGCTAGGGTATTCAGCGTTAGTACCGAAAATAGGCAAATGTCGATTGTTGCATAATCAACGCGTTGGGCTAGTAGAATTCAAAAATGATGAGTTAGATAAAACTTATCTATATTTCTTACTTCGTAGTAAAGAATACCGGCATCATGTTGTTAGTACAGCAACGGGATCAACAGTTAAACATTCTTCGCCTACAAAAATTTTATCTTTTGCGTTCAGAAAGCCACCTAAAGATATTCAAATAGATATTGGTAAGAAGTTAATTGCGTTAGAAGAAAAAATTGAAAACAACACCCAAACCAATCAAACCCTAGAACAAATCGCACAAGCGCTCTTCAAAAGCTGGTTTGTCGATTTTGATCCAGTCAAAGCCAAGATGAATGGCGAGCTACCAGAGGGTATGGATGATGCCACTGCCTCGCTATTCCCAGAAAAGCTCGTTGAGTCTGAGTTGGGTTTGATTCCTGAAGGTTGGGAGGTTGGTGCTCTATCTGACTTGATGGACTTCAATCCAAAGAGAATTCTTAAAAAAGGCACAATTGCACCTTATTTGGATATGAAAAATATGCCAACTTCTGGTCATCTTGCGTTAGATATTTATGACCGTGAAATGGGAAGCGGAACAAAATTCATGAACGGTGACTCACTGTTGGCACGTATCACACCATGTTTAGAAAATGGTAAAAGTGCATATGTTGATTTCCTTGAAGATGAACAAGTTGGCTGGGGTTCTACTGAATATATCGTGATGAGATCGAAGTTAGATAGCTATAAGTATTTCAGTTATTACATGGCTCGATTTGAACCTTTTAGAAAGTTTGCTATTCAAAGTATGACTGGTACAAGTGGGCGTCAAAGAGCACAAGCCAAAACAGTCGAAACAATGCCGTTTGCTCTCCCTCCGATTTCAATCTTGGAAAAGTTTGATGAGTTTGTTGCTCCAAATATGCAGATGATTAAGAGCCACGGTAGTGAGAATCGAACTCTTGCTGCCTTGCGCGATACGCTACTTCCTAAATTGCTTTCCGGCGAAATCAATTTAACGAGTGAGGTTGTTGCATGACAACTTCAACTTCTTATTGGGATAAAATACCCCTCTGGAATAGTGAAAATCCAGAGTACAGTTTTGAGATTACCTCTGACGCATTTAGTGGCCGTATTCCGGTTACACGTTTAGAGCATTGGCGCGACTTTTCCTCTGTGCTGGAAAGCCCGTTTTTTAATCGTGTTGATACTCAATGTATTTTTCGTGGACATCGACGTTTTGATTGGGAAATGACGCCAACGCTCGCGCGGGTTACTCAAAACGGCATTGTTACCGAAGACATTGCCAAACGCCAGCTGGAGATGTTTCGCAAGGCCATACGCGGCAGAATTTCTGACCACTCGTTGCTTGATGATGAAGACGAACGTGAGCACGACGAGCTTTGGTCAATCGGCCAACATCATGGTTTGATGACTCCGCTATTGGATTGGACCTACTCGCCCTATGTTGCGTTATTTTTTGCTTTTGCCAAAGAAGACCAGCAAGACGAAAAAGACAATCCTTATCGTGCCGTTTATATCCTAAATAAAAGCTTTATATCAGATGATGAACTTTGCCCGGATATTCGTGTATTTGAGCCGAAAAAAGACGATCACGGCCGCTTGGTTAGCCAAGCCGGGCTTTTTACCTTTTCGCCTTATGACGCCACGATTGAAAACAAGTTAACCGAAGTGTTAACCGATGAAGACTTTCCAGATGACGAACTAAAAACAGCGGCTGAAGGAGAGCAACCAGGCATTCTCGCTAAATATATCTGCAAGGTGTACATCAAAAACGAAGAGCAGCAAGAGTGCTTGAAGCATCTAAGGCGCATGAATGTTCACCATGCTAGCTTGTTCCCCGATTTAATTGGTGCGGCTGATTATTGCAATATTTTTATGGCAGAGATTGAGCGTGATAAGGCCTTGCAGAAACAGCACGCTGAGCCCGTGCAAGAATTTGCAACTGAAGACACGTCACAACCTGCGCAACCGGCATTACCACAGGGTCAAAATGCTGGCTCTATCCTCGAATTACTGAAGTCCACACCTGAAAGCCAAGAAGTGGAGCCTAACCGTATTCAGTTGATTGCGGATGAGCTGAATAAATACCTTTCAAAATCCATGGTTGTGGATTGGCAAGCCCGCGACACGGTGCAAGCGGAAATGAAAAATGCCACCCGCGTGTTATTGCGTAAGTATGGTTACCCCGTTAATGCGAGAGATACCATCGTCGAGAATATTTTGGAAGTTGTTGGTGGAGGGAGTGACCAATGAACGAAGAACAACTAGAAAACCTCTGCTTAGACTGGTTCCATGAAGGTGGCTGGGATGTTTTGCATGGCCCTGATATTGCGCCAGATAGCGAGAGCCCACTACGAAATGACTACGCGCAAGTGGTATTGGGTGAGCAACTTCGATCGGCATTTAAAACGATCAATAAGCACCTACCAGCGGCACAGATAGATCATTGCTTCGAGCAGTTTAAAGCCATTGTTTTAAAGCCTGAAAGCTTGGATTTAATCACCAATAACCGCGCATTTCATCGGTTGTTATTGGAAGGAGTCCCTGTTGAATACAAAAATGACGATGGTGAACCAATTGCAGATCATGCTTTTATCATTGATTTCGATAACCTAAACAACAACACGTTTTCAGTTGTAAATCAGTTCACGATCACTGGTACTAAACAGCCACGCAGACCTGATATCATTTGTTTTATCAATGGATTGCCTATTGCTGTTCTTGAGCTCAAGAGCCCAAGCGATGAAAATGCCGATATTTGGGATGCCTTTAATCAACTGCAAACCTATAAAGATGAAATTTCTGATCTGTTTGTTTTCAATGAGGCGTTAGTCGTTAGTGATGGTTACACCGCTCGGGTAGGCTCTCTCACTGCCAACCAAGAGCGTTTTATGCCTTGGCGCACCATTAAAACTGAAGATGATAAACCGCTACTGGAGTGGCAACTAGAAACCATGGTGCGGGGCTTCTTTGATCGTGAATTGCTGCTGGATTACATACGATTTTTCGTCTTGTTTGAGACCGACGGCGAGATCATTATTAAAAAGATTGCTGGTTACCACCAGTTTCATGCAGTGCGTGAAGCGGTAAAGGCCACGGTAATTGCGGCACAGCAAATGGATGGCGTAAGTGAAAAACGGGCAACATATGCTGATGAAGTAATACCTGGTAGTAAAAAAGCCGGTGTGGTCTGGCATACTCAAGGTAGTGGCAAAAGTATTTCAATGTGTTGCTATGCCGGTATGTTGCTTCAGCAAAAGGCCATGAATAACCCAACACTGATTGTCGTTACCGACCGCAATGATCTAGATGGCCAGCTCTATGCCACATTTTGCAATGCAGTAGAGCTCTTGAAGCAAACACCTGCTCAAGCATCTGACAGAGATGCATTGAGGCAGTTATTAGCTGAAAGAGAGTCTGGTGGCATCATTTTTACGACAGTTCAAAAGTTTGCGCTGCTTGACGACGAGAAACATCATCCAATTCTCAATGACCGTCACAATATTGTTGTTATCTCGGATGAAGCACACCGTAGCCAGTATGGTCTCAAAGCGACACTAAGTGCGGATGGCCAATATAAGTTTGGTTATGCTAAGCATATGCGCGATGCGCTGCCGTTTGCTTCTTTTATTGGTTTTACTGGCACACCCATTTCACAAGAAGACAAAGACACTCGCGCTGTATTTGGTGGTTATGTGTCCATCTACGACATTCAAGATGCAGTAGATGATGGTGCAACCGTTCCTATTTATTATGAGTCACGCTTGGCAAAGCTTGATTTGAACCACGCTGAAATCGCCGAGTTGTCCGATCAAGTAGATGAAGTGGTCGAGGACGAAGAGGACGTCAGCAACCGTGAGAAAACCAAGGGCGAATGGAGCCGTCTTGAAAAGCTTGTTGGTGCGACTCCTCGCTTAAGCCAGGTTGCAGTGGACCTGATCGAGCACTTTGAGACACGCAATGCCACCATGGATGGAAAAGCCATGATCGTTGCCATGAGCCGTGATATCTGTGCGCACCTCTACAATGAGATTGTTGCACAGCGCCCCGAATGGCATTCGGATGATCCTGAAAAAGGGGCTATTAAGATTGTTATGACAGGGTCAGCTTCGGATAAGCCACTTCTGCAACCCCATATCTATAATAAAAAAACGAAAAAACGCTTAGAGAAGCGCTTTAAGGATCTCAACGACCCACTGAAATTAGTCATTGTAAGGGATATGTGGTTAACAGGGTTTGATGCGCCATGTTGTCACACCATGTACGTAGATAAGCCAATGAAAGGCCATAACTTGATGCAGGCAATTGCTCGGGTTAACCGCGTGTTTAAAAACAAGCCTGGCGGTCTAGTTGTTGATTACATCGGTATAGCTAATGAACTTAAGCAAGCACTAAAAACTTATACGGACTCAAAAGGGAAAGGGGAGCCGACGCTCAATGCAGAAGAAGCTTTTTCAATCCTTTTAGAAAAAATAGATGCTATCCGTGGCATGTTCGGTAAAACGCCAAAATCTGATGGTTTCGACATTTCGGGCTATGAAACAGAAGCGCATAAACTATTGGTGCCTGCCGCCAACTATGTGCTCGGCTTAGAGGATGGTAAAAAGCGTTTCTTAGACTTAGTGTTGGCAGCGACGAAATCTTACTCATTATGCAGTACTTTGGATGAGGCTAAAGAGTTAAGGAAAGAAATTGCCTTTTACTCAGCCATTAAGGCCGCTATCAGCAAGTTTACCAGCGTTGATAAAAAGCGTACTCAGGAAGAAAAGAACTCGGCACTGAAACAGATTCTTGATAACGCAGTGATCGCCGAAGGCGTTGCTGACGTGTTTGCACTTTGTGGCTTGGACAAGCCTAATATTGGCTTGCTATCAGATGAGTTTTTAGAAGACGTGCGACAGATGCCAGAGCGCAATTTAGCTGTTGAGTTACTTGAAAAACTACTTAAGGACGACATTAAAGCGAAAACACGCAATAACGTGGTGCAAGAGAAAAAATTCGCTGAACGCTTGCAAGAAACACTTAGGAAGTACAATAACCGAGCCATTGAAACGGCGCAGGTGATTGAAGAACTGATTCAAATGGCGAAAGAGTTTCAGGAAGAAATGATGCGCGAGGCTGAGCTGGGCTTAAATCCAGATGAAATCGCGTTTTATGATGCTCTAGCCAACAACGAAAGCGCAGTACGTGAGCTTGGCGATGAGATCCTTAAAAAGATTGCCGTCGAAATTACTGACAAACTCAGAAAATCGACCACGGTTGACTGGCAAGTTCGTGACAGTGTTCGTGCTAGATTAAAAATACTCGTGCGCCGCACTTTACAACGCTGGAAATATCCACCTGACAAAGCCGCTGAAGCTGTCGAGCTTGTGTTAAAGCAAGCAGAGTCATTGTCAAACTCTTGGACTAGCTAGCCAGAAGAGAAAAAGCGAACCTACCGGTTCGCTTTTTCAGTCTAAAACTCAGAAGTTAACCAACTTCATTAAGATAACCATCTTCATTAAATCGTTAACCAACTTAATTAATGATCCCCATCAATGATCATCTACTCCTGGTACGCTTCCATCGGCAAGCAGGCACAGAACAAATTCCGGTCGCCATATACATCGTCGATACGATTGACCGTTGGCCAGAACTTGTTTTGCTTCACTGCCGCGCTAGGGAATACCGCCAGCTCGCGGCTGTAGCAGTGTGGCCATTCGGCATCGGTAATGTCATCCAAGGTATGTGGTGCAAATACCAGCGGGTTGTCTTGCAGCGTCCACTCTCCGGTTTCTACCTTGGCTATTTCACCGCGAATGGCTAACATTGCGTCAACAAAACGGTCAATTTCGGCTAGCGATTCTGATTCAGTTGGCTCAACCATCAGCGTACCCGCAACTGGGAAACTCATGGTAGGTGCGTGGAAGCCGTAGTCGTTGAGGCGTTTGGCCACGTCCATTTCGGTGATACCAGTCGCTTCTTTAAGGGGCCGCATATCAATAATACATTCGTGCGCAACCCAGCCATTTTTACCGCTATATAAGATAGGAAAGGCTTGACTTAAACGGCTGGCAAGATAGTTCGCGTTTAAGATGGCAATCTCTGAGGATTGACGTAAGCCTTGGTTGCCCAACATGGCCACGTACATCCAGCTAATCGGCAAAATAGACGCGCTACCGTAAGGAGCTGCCGCAACGGCCGCATTGGCATGACTAACTTTACCATTGCTCACAACCCTGTGGCCTGCCACGAACGGTGCTAAATGCGCTTTCACCCCAATCGGGCCCATACCGGGGCCGCCACCACCATGCGGAATGGCAAAGGTTTTATGTAGATTAAGGTGGCTTACATCTGAGCCAATCGAGCCTGGTGAAGTTAACCCAACTTGGGCGTTCATATTGGCGCCATCCATATATACCTGACCACCGTTGTCATGAATAATGTCACAAATTTCTTTAATCGATTCTTCATAAACGCCATGGGTACTTGGATAGGTGATCATGATGCAAGATAACTGCTCGGCTAGCTCGCTGGCTTTACTACGCAGGTCACCCATATCTACATTACCCAGTTTATCACAGGCAACCACCACCACTTTTAAGCCCGCCATATGGGCCGAGGCTGGATTGGTTCCATGGGCCGAACTGGGGATTAAACAAATATTACGGTGATGATCACCACGGCTGGCGTGATATTTTTGAATCGCTAACAAACCTGCATATTCACCTTGCGCACCCGAGTTTGGTTGCATACAAATTGAATCGTAACCAGTGATGTTAACTAACCAATCTTCTAGTTGGCTAATCATGGCATGGTAGCCCTGCGCCTGTTCACTTGGGCAGAAAGGGTGCATGCTGGAGAATTCTGGCCAAGTCACTGGGATCATCTCGGCAGTTGCGTTGAGTTTCATCGTGCATGAACCCAGCGAAATCATCGAGTGATTAAGCGCCAAATCTTTACTCTCTAACTTGCGAATATAGCGCAATACATCGGTTTCACTGCGGTAACGATTAAAAACCTCGTGATCTAAAATTGGCGTATCGCGTAACAAGGTTTGTGGAATGCAAGTCTCCCCCTTCACAACCACATCTAAACGCGCCGCATCCAAGCCGTGGCCTTCGCCCAACAATACGCTGAATAGATCATTCACATCGGCAGCGGTCGTGGTTTCATCAAGGCTTAAAGCAACTCGGCCCTCCAGATCCATGCGCAAGTTAATGCCCAAGGCTTCACTGCGGGCTTTAATTAACTGTTTATCGGCCACCGGAATACACAGCGTATCAAAATACTGAGCATGCTCAGGGCTGAGACCTTTAGCCTCGAGGCCGTGAGCTAAAATAGCCGTTAAACGATGGATCCGTTGGGCTATGGTGCGCAGGCCATCAGGGCCATGGAACACCGCGTAGAATGAAGCCATATTGGCGAGTAAGACCTGCGCGGTACAAATGTTTGAGTTAGCTTTTTCACGGCGAATGTGTTGCTCTCGGGTTTGCAGCGCCATGCGCAACGCAGGCTTGCCTCGGCGATCTTTAGAAACCCCAATAATTCGTCCGGGAAGCGAGCGTTTATAGGCATCACGGGTGGCAAAAAATGCCGCATGCGGGCCACCGTAACCCATGGGTACGCCAAAGCGTTGAGCACAACCCAGCACCACGTCAGCCCCCATCGCGCCAGGTGATTTAAGCATCACCAAGGCCATAATATCGGCGGCCACTGCAACAATGCCCTTATCAGCGTGAACTTGCCCGATCAGCTCGCTTAAGTCACGCACTCGACCACTGGTGCCTGGATATTGCAGCAGCGCACCAAATATATTGTGTTCCACTACACTTTCGGCGGGACCAACTTCAGTATCGAAACCGAAGAAATCGGCTCGCTCTTGAACTACGTCGATAGTTTGCGGATGCACATCATCGGCAATGAAAAATAAATTAGATTTTTTGTTTTTAGACACCCGCTTCGCTAACGCCATCGCTTCGGCAGCAGCAGTGGCTTCGTCGAGTAATGAAGCACTGGCTAACTCCATCCCTGTGAGGTCGAGGCTTAACTGCTGAAAATTGAGTAACGCTTCTAAACGGCCTTGAGCAATCTCGGGCTGATAAGGCGTATAAGCGGTATACCAACCAGGATTTTCAAATACATTACGCAAAATCACATGCGGCACATGGGTATTGTGATACCCCATCCCGATGTAGCTACGATACAGCTTATTTTGCTTGGCTAAGTCACGCAGGGCACTTAAAGCCTGCTGTTCAGTTTGGCTCTCTCCAATGTTTAGACCTTGGCTAAGGCGAATCTGCGCCGGCACCGTCTGCTCGATCAGTTGTTCAACCGAATTTAGCCCTAGTTGCTGCAACATGGTGGCCACTTCGGCTTGGTCGGGGCCTATGTGGCGGCGAATGAAGTCTTGGTTTTGCTCTAATTCATTTAACGGCAAAGACGGGTTCATTGAAGTATTCCTGTATAACTGAAATAAAGTGTGTTTGCGTTTAGTGGTATTTAAATTCTTTTAGATAAAAAAAGCGCCCCGACTAGCGGAGCGCATCATTTACCTGATTTTATTCATCTTCTTCGATGGTCAAGGCGTAGTCTTCGGCCGACATTAATTCGTCAAGCTCGCTTGAGTCGCTGCATTTCACTTTGAACATCCAACCGTCGCCGTAAGCATCACTGTTCACCAATTCTGGCGAGTCTTCTAAATCTTCGTTAATTGCCACAACTTCACCACTGATTGGCGCGTAAATATCAGAAGCCGCTTTCACCGACTCGGCAACCGCACAATCGTCTCCCGCATCAATATCGTCACCCACGTCGGGCAAATCAACAAAGACCATATCACCCAAAAGTTCTTGAGCATGCTCACTAATACCAATAGTGTAAACACCCTCACCTTCATCACGAACCCACTCATGGGTGCTTGCGTAGCGTAAATCGGCTGGGATAGTAGCCATAATTCTTTTCCTCTAGGTTGCTAATTTAAGGGTTAATTCAAAGTAAAAATCAGTGCTCAGCGAAGCTAAACTTTGGCGCCATTACGTACAAATACAGGTTTTACTACTTTCACTTTAACCTGTTTTTTGCGCATTTCCACTAAGGCTTCATCAACCTCACAATTGGCGATCCGTGCTAAAGCAATACTGACGCCTAAAGTCGGCGAAAATGTACCGCTAGTGATCACCCCAGGGAGCGCTTCGCCAAATTCGTTGACCACCGTCACTTGTTGCCCGGCACGCATTACGCCTTTGCTTTCCATCAACAAACCAACCAGCTTATCGCTGCCTTCGATTCGTTGCGCTTCTAATGCTGCGCGGCCAATAAAATCCCGGTCTTCTGGTTGCCAAGCAATGGTCCAAGCCATATTCGCGGCTAACGGCGAAATGCTCTCGTCCATATCCTGACCATATAGATTCATGCCTGCTTCTAGACGCAAGGTATCGCGCGCACCCAAACCGCAAGGTTTCACGCCTTGTGCTTGCAGCGCCTTCCAAAGAGAAACCGCTTTATCTTGTGGTACCACAATTTCGTAGCCTTGCTCACCGGTATAACCAGTGGTGGCAATAAATAAATCACCGGCTTGCACTCCAAAGAAAGGCTTCATACCTTCTACAGCAAGGTTTTGCTCGTTATCCAATACCGCCGCGGTGAGTTGCTTGGCTTGCGGGCCTTGCACTGCAATCATCGCCAGCTCTGGTCGCTCAATAATACTCACTTGATAGTCGGCCGCTTGTTGATTGATCCAAGCCAGATCTTTTTCACGAGTGGCTGAATTCACCACTAAACGGTAGTCGGTTTCACTGAAATAATAGGTAATGAGGTCGTCAATAACCCCCCCTTCATGGTTCAGCATTCCACCATATAAGGCCTTGCCTTTCACGGTGAGCTTAGCCACGTCATTGGCCAACAGTTTACGTAGAAAGGCTTGTGCTTGTTGACCCTGAATATCAACAATAGTCATGTGTGATACATCAAACATGCCTGCGGTTTGGCGCACCGCATGATGCTCTTCAATTTGCGAGCCGTAGTTGATAGGCATTTCCCAGCCATGAAAATCAACTAATTTTGCACCTGCATCGAGATGCGCTTGGTGAAGAACCGTTTGCTGTGTCATCTGCTATTCTCTTTATCATAAGGTAGAGAAGGAAAAACCCTTCTGCCAATGCAGAACGATTATAGCGACAACGATGCGACTGTAAAATGACAATCCCAAATAGAGCTAATAGATAAGTTGAACAATTCACTTACATAAGCACAACAAGACGCTGACAACAAACCTGTCAAAACGCCAAAAAACAGTATTAATAGCTAGTATTTCTGGGTAAGCATCGAACTTAACGCCAATTTAAACTGAGAAAATCAATTTTCTCCACCATATTTATTTTTCACCCCACCCCGCCATTGATTAGATAAACTAATCCACTTTAAAAAATTGAATAAAAATATTTCAACAATTAACGTTCAAAAAACCAGCAGCGTAGCGCCTGATTGACAAGTAAAGCTTAAAATAAATGAGTTTGCTAAGACTAAGCCGTAAAACGGCAAGATGAAACCAAGCGCAAATGAGCTCAACATGGCGCTGCGCAGGAGACTGTGATTCAACCAAAGAAGCGAGCAGTTACACTAAAAGCCGATAGCAAACAGCCAACTCGTTGAGTCGACTCTTTCAAGCTGAATTTTTTCACAAAAGGTCGCGGTAAACTTTCCAAGGCTTCGCATCAAATGGTCCTGCACAAACAAGACCGTATATCACAAAACAAAAACCAGTTATTCGATGGATAGCTTATTAATCTCATGATAGAGAAAATCAATTAAAGCTCTGGCTGCCCGAGACAAACTGCTACGGTTTGGGTATACCAGCCAACCAGTGCTAACAATCGAATTGGTCTCGGGTAACAAATGAACTAAGAGCCCCTCTTCTACCTCAGGCTTTACCAGATGATTCGGTTGACACACCACGCCTTGGTGTTTAATACAAGCATGAGTCACCAAGGCGATATCATTCACAATCAGTCGCCCCTTCGCTTCAAAAAACTTTCCCTTAGATAAAGGAAATTGTTTTGCCAATTTACCATTTGGCATCCGCTGGATAATAAATTGGTGCTGCTTCAATTCTTCTTCACTGCGCGGATGACCGTACTTTGTTAAGTATTCAGAGCTGGCGTAATAACCCATGGAGATGGTTTGCAACGCACGCGCCATTAAACTCGAATCTTCCAAACGATCACCAATGCGCAGTGCAACATCGATATTATGCTCAATTAAATTTCGCTCATCGGCGCTAGTGATAATCTCCAGATGCACCTTAGGATGAAGCTCCATAAATTCAAAAATAATATTTTCAAATACACTGATACCGGGTAGCGGTAGTAACTGCAAACGCAAATGACCACTCAATTCATAGGACTCGTGCACCATGTCTTCAATCGTTGATTCAAGCTCAATAATGATCGGCTTGGTCCGCTGATAAAACTGCCGTCCATTCTCAGATAACGCAATCGAGCGCTGATGGCGATGAAATAGTTTCACCTTTAATTCAGTTTCAAGATTTTTTAGTCGACGGCTAAGATTAGATTTCGGTAAATCAAGCAACTCTGAGGCTTTGGTTAAATTTCCCGAATCCACAATAAAGTGAAATAACTTAATGTCTTCTGTTTTCATGGCGGTATTTTCTCTCGCGTCTAATAACAATTTCAGCTAGAAGCCCTGTAGCTCTAGATGAGCCTAACACTTAAGTTTCACATTTCAGAACACAAAGTTACAAATAGTCATGTTTTTTGTGAAAGATAAACTCTCTATACTCGGCTTTTATTATATAAAACAGATCTCAAGGAAAAATATGTTCAATCACACTCCTTATCAGATTGTCATGGCGGTATTTATATCCACTTTGATTTCCGGATGCGACTTTTCAGCCCAAGCAGAAACCAAAGCCATAGTGAAACCGCGCCCGGTTAAATTAATCGATATTGACCAATCGATCCCGCCAAAGCAACGCAGTTTTCCAGGCAAAGTCTATGCGAGCCAACAGGCTGAGTTGGCGTTTCGAATTAGCGGCGAGTTAACTCAGCTTAATTTAATTGAAGGGCAAAAGGTTCAGCAAGGCGAAGTGCTCTCGCAATTAGACAAACGTGATGCAAGTAACGCGCTGCTCAATGCTGAAGCAAATTTTGAACTGGCTCAAGCCGACTTTAAACGAAAGAAAGCTTTGTTAACCCGCAAACTGATTTCGCCCGCCGACGTTGACAGTGCGAGTGCCAGTTTAAAATCGGCCGACGCTAACTTACGTAGTAGCCGCGACCAGCTGGCCTATACCACGATATATGCGCCATTTTCTGGTGTAGTTGCCAAGGTACATACCGACAACTATCAAATGGTTCAGCCAAATCAAGCGATTGTGACACTGCAAAACACCGATACTTTCGAGCTAAAAATTCAGCTTCCAGAATCCATGTTACTCAGTTTACAAAACCATGCGGCGCTGGAGCAAATTCAAGCCTATGCACAGTTCGACAACTTACTTGGTGGACAAGCCATTCCTGTCCACTATAAAGAACACAGTAGCCTTGCCTCGCAAGGGACTCAAACCTATGAGACAACCTTTATCCTCAAGGCACCAGAGCAAATGCGTTTGATACCCGGCATGAGTACTTCGGTCGCGATTAACATGCCTGCTGCTTCTGCTGAAAGCAACCCAATTGCTATTTTGCCGCTCACGGCGCTGGTTCGCGATAGCGATACAATTACTCAAGCCGCTGAAGGCCAACCATTAAGCGCATCGGTTTGGGTTTACCAGCCCGATGCGCAATCACTTAAACTGACTCCAGTTTTACTCGGGAAAATTCGCGCCGATGGCATTGAGATCTTATCTGGTCTCAATCAAGGTGACCGAGTGGTTGCCAGCGGAGTCAACGCGCTCACAGGTAAAGAGTTAATCAAACCACTGCATTGGGTTAGAGGAGTTTAACCATGAATGCAGCACTCTATAGTATTAACCATAAAGTAATCAGCTGGATGGTGGTCGTGTTGATGTTGGTCGGAGGGGTGATCTCGTTCACTGGTTTAGGTCAACTCGAGCAACCCGAATTTACCATCAAAACGGCATTAGTGATCACCAATTATCCCGGTGCCAGTGCCGAACAAGTGGAAGAAGAAGTCACGCTGCCACTAGAGGATGCACTACAGCAGATGTCTCAGATCAAACATGTGTCTTCAATTAACAGCGCAGGGCTGTCGCAAATTGAAGTCGAGATGAATGATCATTATGACAAGAATAGCTTACCGCAAGTCTGGGATGAATTACGCCGAAAAATTAGTGATACGCAAGGCAAGATGCCTCCCGGAGTCGGTTCGCCATTAATTATTGACGACTTTTCCGATGTGTATGGTTATTTGCTAAATATAACTGGTGAAGGATACAGCTATCGAGACCTCGATAACTACAGCAACCTGTTACGCCGCGAATTGGTTCTCTCTCCCGGGGTGAAAAAGGTATCGGTAGTCGGTGTCCCACAAGAGCAAGTTGTGGTCGAAATTAGCCAGCAAAAACTGAGTGCATTGGGTCTCGAACCCGACTATATCTACGGTTTATTGCAGACCCAAAATGTAGTGTCTAACGCCGGTGAAATGCTGATTGACAATAACCGAGTCCGGATCCACCCCACCGGTGAATTGGCCGATATCTCTGAAATGAAAAACATTTTGGTGAGCCCACCAAGCAGTGACAACCTGATCTATTTAGGCGACATCGCAAATATTTATCGCGCCACCACCGAGACTCCGAGTCAGCTTTATCATGATAATGGCGAGAAGGCTTTATCCATGGGGATCTCTTACTCCTCAGGAGTAAACGTGGTCGACATCTCAAAGTCAATGAACGCCAAACTAGAATCCCTTAAATCTGAAATGCCGATCGGAATGAAGATTAATGTGATTTATGATCAAGGTAAAATTGTCGATAAGGCCGTTAGCGGATTTATCGTTAACCTTGCGCAATCGGTTGGCATTGTGATCATCGTATTACTCGTCTTTATGGGCCTAAGATCGGGTATTTTGATGGGTGCGGTGCTGGTCATTACCATCCTTGGCACGTTCATTGTGATGAATGTAATGCACATTCAGTTACAAAATATTTCCTTAGGGGCTCTCATTATTGCCTTAGGGATGTTAGTTGATAATGCCATTGTGGTGACCGAAGGGGTCATTATAGGTATTAAAAAAGGCTTAAGCCGTACCGAAGCTGCCGCTGCGATTGTTAAGCAAACCCAATGGCCATTGCTCGGTGCTACCGTTATCGCAATTATGGCTTTTGCGCCAATCGGACTCTCCTCCGATGCCACTGGCGAATTCTGTGCCTCATTGTTCCAGGTATTGCTGATTTCTTTATCGATCAGTTGGGTGATGGCTATCACCATTACCCCCTTCTTTTGTTATCTGTTGTTTAAGGATGGCGATCAAGACAGCGCCGAGCAAGAACCTTATAGCGGCTTAATTTTTAACATTTATCGTCGCATTCTTAATGCTGCTATGCACAATCGAATCATTAGCATACTTCTGGTTCTCGCAATGTTAGGAGCAGCCGTTGTAGGTATGAGTAAAGTGAAGAATGTCTTTTTTCCTGCCTCTACCACTCCCATTTTTATGGTAGATATCTGGATGCCTGAAGGCACCGATATTCTTGGCACCGAAAAATTTGTAAGCGGCATCGAGCAGGACTTAATCAAAGACAAAGACAAAACGAGCGACCAGCGAGGCATTGTGAATATCACCTCGGTGATCGGTCAAGGTGCACAGCGTTATGCCTTAACTTATCAACCAGAGAAAGGCTACGCCGCCTACGCGCAATTGATCGTCGAGATGCAAGATTTACAGAGTCTTTCGGCCTACTTGCCTTGGCTGCAACACAAATTAAGAGAAGACTACCCGGAAGCCAAATACCGGGTTAAATTAATCGAAAATGGTCCTTCTCCAGCAGCTAAAATAGAAGCTCGCTTCTATGGTGATGATCCCGTGGTACTGCGTCAATTAGCGGAGCAGGCGGTGATCATTTTTCAAAATGAGCCCTCAGCCGATAATATTCGAAATACTTGGCGCAACCAGCAGTTGTTAGTTCGCCCGCAAATGGATTTGGCTCGCTCACGTGAAATCGGAATTAGTAAACAAGACCTAGATGCGGCCTTGCTGCGTAACTTCGATAGTCAAAACATTGGAACCTATCGCGATGGCTCACACCTGCTGCCAATTGTGGCGCGCGCTCCTGCAGCCGAGCGAAAAAATGCCAATAGTTTAAACGAGCTACAAGTTTGGAGTTCTAAATACCAAAGTTTTGTGCCGATTACCCAGTTGGTCTCTAGCTTCGACAGCGAATGGGAAGATCCGATTATCATGCGTCGCGACCGAAAACGCTTGATCACGATATTAGCCGACCCCGCCATTGGTAGTGGTCAAACCGCTGATTCATTGTTACGAAAAGTACGCGATAAAGTGGAAGCTATCCCCTTGCCAGACGGCTATAAATTAGAATGGGGAGGCGAATTTGAAACCTCTTCTGAAGCCCAGCAAGGGATCGCAGGTTCCATCCCAATGGGTTACTTGGCGATGTTCTTACTTACGGTGCTGCTATTTAACTCGATTAAGCAACCCTTAATTATTTGGTTAACCGTACCGCTAGCAGTGATTGGTGTGGCCTTTGGTCTATTGGCTCTAGACGCACCTCTCAGCTTCATGGCGATTTTGGGGATGCTCAGTTTAAGTGGGATGATCATCAAAAACAGTATTGTTTTAGTCGACCAAATTAATCTGGAACTCGAAGAAGGCCAAAGCCCCTATGAGGCTGTTTATCACTCGTCAGTAAGTCGGGTTAGGCCAGTGGGAATGGCAGCATTAACCACCATGCTAGGGATGATTCCCTTACTGTCAGATCCCTTCTTTCAATCGATGGCGGTCACCATTGTGTTTGGTTTAGGTTTTGCCACGGTATTAACACTGGTGGTACTCCCTGTGATTTATACCCTGATATATCGCATCAAAGTACCAAAAACCAGTTAATTCATTCGCAGTCATTTGGCCTCAGCCTTCTGAGGCCAAATCGAAGCAACAACCTCTAGCAGGGTGGCGGTATTACTCGAATAAGCCGCGACTTAAGGAACCATGAAATGAGTTTTAAAATAAAATCCTTACTCTTAGGTAGCTTGCTCGGCATAAGTGCCTTTCAAGTATCAGCCGATGATTTACTACAAATTTACCAACTTGCTCAAGAGAAAGATCCGGTGATTTTGCAGAGTAAAGCACAGCGTGACATTGCTTTTGAACAAATCAGCGAAAGCAAGGCCTCACTATTACCTCAAATTGGGTTTAGCGCGGGGGCGACTTATACCGATACCGACAATCAAGCTATCGATAGCATCAGCAATAGTTCAGCCTCGGTTTCTTTGAGCCAATCACTCTATTCACAGAGTAATTGGACCAATTTAAGTATTGCTGAAAAAAATGCTTCGCAGGCCGATGTCAGCTACCAAAGCGAACAACAAAACTTAATCATTCGAGTAAGTAAGGCTTACTTTGCGGTGTTACGTGCCATGGACAATCTCAACTTTGTGGCGGCCACCAAAACCGCGGTAGGGCGACAACTAGAGCAAACCAAGCAACGCTTTAAGGTTGGCTTAACCGCGATTACCGACGTGCATGAAGCACAAGCTGAGTACGACCGGACCCTTGCGGAAGAAATTCAAGCGAATAACGACTTATCCAATAGCTACGAGGCACTGCGCGAATTGACCGGCGTTCAGGCCCGTCAATTAAAGATACTCAATACCGAACGTTTTGAGCCTCGGGAATTGAGCCACAACGTCGATTATTGGCTCTCCACGGCGGGTGAGCATAACTTAACGCTGAATGCCCAACGCATCGCGCAACAGATCGCTAAACAGCAGATCAAACTCGCCCAAACCGGCCATCAACCTAGCTTAAATTTGACCGCGGGGATCGGCTATGAAAAGAATCAATATGGTAACGATAGCTACAACACCCTCAACGGGGGAGACACAAATAGCGGTAATATCGGTTTAGAATTTAGCTGGCCACTATATTCCGGAGGCAGTATTAACTCTCAAGTGAAGCAGGCTCAACTCAGTTATATTGAATCATCGGAAGCCCTAGAGCAGAGCTACCGCTCGGTACAAAGTTCGATCCATTCACTGGTCAATAATGTCACTTCTAGTATCGGTTCTGTAACAGCCTATCAGCAAACAGTTGTGTCTTCAAAAAGTGCCTTAGATGCCACCGAAGCGGGGTTTGAAGTGGGCTCTCGCACCATTGTTGATGTACAAGATGCAACCCGCAATCTGTATTCAGCAATGAATCAACTGGCCAACGCCCGTTACGATTACATCCTAAACATGTTGGAACTAAAACAAACCGCTGGCAACTTAAGCCAAGATGACTTAGCCCTGATTAATGCAGGGTTAATGAAAAGTCTGTAACTATCGATGCCAGTTTTTGCAGCGACTGCTGGCATCGATATAACAGAGCGCTTTCCTTGGTGAAAACTAGGAAAGATCCTCCTTGAAGTTGTGATGTAACTTCACCATCCAGTAGCCTTCCCTACTGGATTTTTTTTGCGTGAAACGCTGTTTCAGGGCGTGCCTCTCATTGGGTAACAATCATCAATAAGACCTCACTTTTGCACGACGAGGTAAATCACCTTCCAGACCTAAGGCGCGGCGCATCGCTTGTTGCTTTAAGGGCTCAGCCTTATCCAACAAATTCATCCCTAGTCCACGCACTAACTTAAGCGGCGCAAGGTTATTACCAAATAGTCGCTTAAAAAACTCCATCGAGGCAATCATTTGCGTGGCTTCGCTCTTCCGCCAGCGTTCAAAGTGACGTAAATTAGCATAATCCGATAGCGATTTGCCTGTCGCCTGCAAGGCCAATATATCCTCCGCCAAAGCGGCTGCATCCATCAAGCCTAAATTCACCCCCTGACCCGCTAAAGGATGAATGGTATGGGCCGCATCGCCAATTAAAGCGAAACCTTGACCCGCAAAGTCTCGCGCATAACGCATTCGCAATGGAAAGGCCGCTATCTCGCCAACCCGTTCACACAACCCCAAACGAGCGTCGAAAGCGATGCTCAATTGTCGATTAAATTCGAGCTCTGGTAGGGCTTGTAGCTCGGCAGCTCGATCCGGCGATACCGACCAAACGATGGAACAATGATCGGCTTCTGCCAAAGGTAAAAAGGCTAAAGGCCCTTCCTGACTAAAGATTTGTCGCGCACAATTTTGATGGGGCATTTCGGTTTTAATCGTCGCAACAATCGCAGTGTGTTGATAATCCCAATAGGTGAGTGGAATATCGAGTTGTTGACGTAACCAGGAATTTGCACCATCGGCAGCCACCAGCAACTTACAACTTAAACTTTGCTCGTTGTCAAAACTAAGCCAAGACTCAGTTTCGCCTCGATGCAACTTTTCAACTGAAGATTCGATGATCGCAACATTACTTTGGCTACACACTTGCTGCCATAAAGCATAACGAATCACCTCATTTTCAACGATATGGCCGATTTGAGGCAGCATCACTTGTTTGGCTTGAAAACGGATCTTAGCAAAACTGTCACGTTCCCACACTTGCATATCGTGATAAGGTGCCAAGCGCTGAGCCACAATTTCATCCCAAGCACCGAGTGATTCAAGCAAGCGTTGCGAGGATAAACTGAGCGCACTGACTCGTAAACTATAGTTAGCTAAATCGGGGGACAGCGCAGGGAAAGGCTCCACAATGGCGATCCGGAGTGGACTGTCGGCCAAGGCTCGCGCCAAAGCCAAACCCACCATACCACCCCCAATAATCGCTATATCTACCGCTTGCATATTGCCCTTCCTAGAATCAAATTAAGTTGCTGCTTGGCCAGTGCGAATCCACCAGCGAAATACCCATGCTGACTAGCCTAAAACAAACCTAAACTTTGCTTGGCTAATACTGCTTTAAGATCCGGTAATAAGCGCATCGCCATCAAACCCAGATTACGCGGGATCACCATACTTTTATCATCACCAGCAAACAGACTCGCCAACGACGAAGTCATCAAAATGGTACGCTCTATATCGGCTTGTCGTGATTGTTGATAAGCATCTAATAACGCATGCCCACCTATGTCTTTGCCCTGCTGCCAGTGTTGTTCAATCAAAGTCGATAAGCAAGCGACATCACGTAGGCCCAGATTAAAGCCCTGCCCTGCAATTGGGTGCAAACTATGCGCCGCATTGCCCAACAATAATAAACGATGGTTAAATAGACGAGGATAATAACGCAGTACTAAAGGATAGGCATAACGCTTTCCTAGGCCGATAAAACGTCCGGCTCGATAGCCAAAAGCTCGCTGTAGCGCGGCTAAAAAATCGGCTTCGGCTAAATTTTGTAAGCGTTGCGCCTCTGCAGCACTAACACTCCACACCACCGACCAACGATGGCCATTCATCGGTAGCAAAGCCAAGGGACCGTCAATGGTGAAACGCTCAAAAGCTCGACCAGCAGGCGCTTGCTCGGCCTCAACGTTGGCAATCACAGCATACTTGGCAAAGTCATGTAGCTGTTGTTGTAAGCCTCCTTGCAAGGCCACCTGCGAATCAGCGCCATCGGCACCAATCAGTAAACGAGCAGTAAGGCTTTGCTGATCGTCCAGAGTAATCCGCACTTGTTGCTGCTGTTGCTCCAATTTCACCAGTTTACTCGGGCAAAATAGACGAACCGAACGCTCGGCTAATAAACGATGAAACTCACGTCCGGCATGCTCCAGTTCGATCACTTGGCCTAGGGCTGACAAGTGATATTCATCGGCATCCAACTTGGTCCAGCCGCAATGGCCACGATCCGAGACGTGAATATGCTCAATGGCGCAGGCATAGGGCGCCAAAGCTGCCCATAAATCTTGTTCTCGTAACCATTGCTCAGAGCCAGCCGATAAGGCTATCGCACGACCATCAAAGCCAGGATGCTGCCCAAAATTCAGCGGCGCCGCTTCGATTAACGCTATTTTCAGCGGTTTATCTTGCTGAGACTGCGACAAGGCTAAAGCCAGACTAGCCCCAGCCATGCCCGCACCCACAATCACAATATCAAACGCTTGCAGAGGCTTATCCATCTATTGAATCGCTCCTAACTCGCGGCCATCAAGGCTTCAATCTCAGCCACCGTTTTCGGCGCAGCAGCCGTTAATACTTCGCAACCCGTGGTGGTAATGACCACATTATCTTCGATACGGATCCCCATGCCTCGATAGGCTTCAGGAACCTCTGCATCAAGCGGAATATAAAGGCCGGGCTCAATGGTGAAGACCATATTCTCAGCCAATGGACGACTACGCTTGCTATCGTGATAATCTCCCACATCGTGTACATCTAAGCCCAGCCAGTGGCCCACACCATGCATGTAATATTCTTTATAAGCTTCTTGTTCAATTAAATCGGTGACGTCACCCTGCATGATCCCAAGTTCTACCATGCCAGCAACCATGATCTGCAATACTTGCTGATTCGCTTCAAACAACGAAACCCCAGGCTTGAGCATCTCGATGGCAGCCAACTCTGCGGCTAAAACAATATTGTATAACTTAGCTTGCTCACGACTAAACTGACCATTCACCGGAAAAGTTCGAGTAATGTCGCCCGCATAACCTTGATACTCGGCCCCGGCATCAATCAACACTAGGTCGCCAGCTTGCAGCTGACTTTCGTTCTCGGTGTAGTGCAAAATACAGGCATTCTCGCCGCTACCAACTATCGTGCCGTAAGCTGGTGAGCGTGCTCCGGCCATTAAAAACTGATGATGAATTTCAGCTTCCAATTGGTATTCCCACATCCCCGGTTGGCAGCTTCGCATCGCGCGGCAATGACCTTCGGCCGATATCGTTCCCGCCTTGCGCATCAATACCAGTTCTTCTGACGACTTAAACAAGCGCATCTCATCCACTATGGGACGCCAATCTTCAATTTGCTTTGGCGCCTGCCAACCTTGGCGTAAACCAAGGCGTAAGCGCTCGATGGCCGCAAATATCTGCTGGTCGTAAGCGGGATAACGCCCCTGAGCCATATAAACCTTACTTAAACCATCCAGCTCAAGATGCAGGTACTCGGTGAGATCTTCAATGGCAAAGGCTTTATCTACAGCCAATGTCAGCAAGGCCTGCTCTTGACCCAAACGACGTCCCTGCCATACTTCTGCAAGCTTATCTTTGCGTCGATTAAATAACACGGTGCGGGTTTCGCCCGCTTGCTTAATCAACAGCAATAGAGCTTTGGGTTCGTTAAAACCAAGAAAATAGAAAAAATCACTATCTTGACGAAAGGGATATTCGGTATCACGACTGCGTACTTGCTCTTCTGCAGCAACAAAAATCGCGACACTATTATCGGACATGGCAGCAAATAACTGCTGACGACGTTGTATAAACACAGCAACTCCTTGGCTTGGGAAATGATTAATGCAAAGTTGGACTTTGTTGGTCGGAAGCACTCGCCGTTAAATGCGCAAAAATAGTAATCGCACCAATCCGCACATATTCCACAACCTGGAATAAGGCTTGCTCATTTTCTTCTTCATCATCTTCTAAATCCGATGACAACTGGCTGATTTCGGTAAAATCTTTAACCAACTCTTGAATATCTGCGGCTAACTTATTGAGTTCGCTTTGCACCACGCCAAAGCCGACTAAAAAGCTTTGTACCCATTGTGCCAAAGCTTCGGTTCGATCTTCCACCAAGGCTTCCTCATCGGGTAACAATAACTGGAAACCCAATAAGCTATCGCTCATGCCTGCGTAAGTGGCCTCCATCACCTGAGTAAGTTGTTTTTTCAGATCAACGGGTAAACCCTGACCATCGTTGATCAGCATATTCATTTGACTTAACCAGTCGCCATCGGTCGGTAAACCAGCGGCTAACATGCCGCTTAAGATGCCGTGCGCTTCTGCAGGGCTAATCAATATTTTTGAAGACAGTAGCAACTCAGCTAAGTCTTCGTAGTCTGGATAAACTATTCTAGTCACGTGGAATACCTATAAGTATTGGATCCGCTCATCCTAACATTGGACAAGCCTCGTCGTCATGTTATTGACTCACATCACAGGTAAAATCACTATTTTTGTAAGGTCCGTTTGAGTTGTTGACGACGGACTCTCACCCGCTCGATATATTGCTCACGAAATAATTTGATCAGCATCGTTTCTTGCTGACGAACGAAGCGAGCAGGCAGGTAGCTCGTTTTGCTAAATTGCAAACACAACTGCGGGTAAGGATCTCGCTGATTTTCAATCTTTCGGGAGATACGCGCCTGAAATGAGTGTTCATAGCCTTGGGGGCCATACAACAGGCTAAACTCGGCAAACTGTTGTTGAAGCTCCTTTGGCAAATAATCGACAATCTGACTAAAGTCTTGATGGAAAATAAGCCGACCAAGCAATACTTGCCTTGAGATTGGCAAGGGTTCAGCCGTAGTGCGCCACTGGGTACGAAAGCCGCCTTCCGATACATCTAACACTGGAAAAACATGCTTAGCCAGCTGCACCATTGGCATCAATTGACCAATATGAGCCAATTTTTCAGCCGAAACTACGCCATCAATAAAATTTCCGCGGGCCGCTTTAGCATTCACCATTTTGATGAATAACTGGATTAGCCGTACTGGATAAACAACCCGATAGGAACCACGACGTTCCTTTGCTGCAATGCCTGTTTGCGTCATTAAACCAAATTTCCTATGCCGAGTATGTTTAGCGATGCGGACACAAAAGCGCAAGCCGATCGATAATCAAGCCAATGGTCGCCAATAAAACCACGATGTTCAAGCCTAAGCCCACGCTTTATGCCGCAAACAATCTAGATTTGTTTAGCTTTAGAGCAAATTGCTGGTAAATACTCCAGCTTGCCCCTTACTGGGGCGACAACGGTTGCAAGTTAAGCCGCAGCGCTATATATTCAGCGAATAATAGAGTTTAGCTAAGGCAAATCATGGCTCAGGGCGTAGACATAATATTGTTAGGTAAGAGCTATCGGGTGGCTTGCCCGGAAGGTGAAGAAGATAAACTTCGCCAAGCCGCCGACGAATTATCTCAACGCTTACAAACGCTGAAAGAGAAGAGCCGTGTCAGCAGCACCGAGCACTTAGCGATTATGGTCGGCTTGCACCTCGCTTATGAGTTACATAACGAGCAAGCTAAAAATCAAAATTACGCCGATAACATGAATCAGCGAATTAAGGACTTACAATATACCATCGAGCGCGCTTTATTAGAACAAAGCCTGCCCGCTGGCGAGGTCGACGAAAGCAGTTAGCGCACTAACTGAAGTTTGACTAGAGTTAGATAAAAGAGTTTAGTTTTCCTGGGGTGTTTGCCAGTTGGTGATGTCCCTGAGCCGATAATTGTATCTTAAGGGTGATTTTTTTCTGCTTTTGAGCATGCTCAGCCCGACTGAGAAGCCTACGGTATGAAATTTATTTCCCGCCTTGAACCTCATGGTTCAAGGGCTAAAATCAACAGCGGCATCCCGGGTTCTTATTTCTAAAGCGTGACTTGATGTCACCTTCGCTTGTTTTCTTGTGGCTTGTAACACTCCCAAACCGAGCGAGCTTTGATTCATTCATCACCACCTGCAACACTTTATCGCCATTAAACCCACTTTAGCGCAAGCCCTATCGATTCCCATTTCGACTGATTATGCTCACTGGCACCAACTTCTTGTACGCAGGATAAGCCGCATTGTTCAGTCCCTTCCTTAAAACCATACTCAAAAATGAGTTTACTGGCGGCCATTCACGATGATGCGACTCAGTAAGCAGCGGGCTCAACAACTCTGCGCCTTAGCATTCTTCAGTGGGGCTCCTCATGCAGAAATGAACTGGCAACAGCATTGGCAGTTAGAAGCCGAGAGTGGTTATAGTCAAGCCTCAACCAGCCCCCTATTTGCTAGCCAGAATCAAACCTTTAACGATATGGCGCTGCGTTGGTTCCCTCAAACTAACCAGTGGCAGGCTCAGTTGGTTGCCCTCAAGCAAAACCAGCAAACACAATTACGAGTAGCCGAACTATTTTGGAGTGGCGAAGTTAAGGGAAAAGATTTGCTGATTGGCAAGCAAAGGCTCAACTTAGGTGTCGGTTACGGCTTTCGTCCCTTAGACATATTTTCGCCCTACCAACGTAATCCTATCGCCATTCAAGTTGAGCAAGGACTTGCCGTTGTAAGTCTTAGCCAATTTAGCGATGCTGACGAACTGTCCTTATTTTATACCGATGCCTATCTTAGCTATGATAGTGCAGCTTTCGCCCAGCGCGGGATCGGGATCCGCAATTATCGACTTACGGGTCATCAGGAATGGCAAGGTCTAGCGTATGTCGATAATCAGCGTGGATTAAACCTAGGTGGCAGCTGGATCACCACCTTAGGAGATGCTTGGGAACTGCACGCCGAATCTCGCTACCAACAGTATTACAGCCACATGATGAGCCGCCTTGATTTTCCCCCTTTGGATAGACAAGCGCCGATTATTGAGCAGCAATTTGCAAATGGTTGGCAAACCTTATTTGGTATGACTTGGGCAAACTTAGTGGGTGATAATCTGATTATTGAGTATTGGTTTGATAACCGAGCCCTCAGCCTTCGGCAATGGCGAGCCGTGACCCAGCTAAGCCGTGACTTGCAAGTATTAGGCTCGCAATTTGATCCGCTACGCCTTTCGCAAGCGGCGGTATTTCAAGGAAAGAATCTAGTTCAACATAATTTGCTACTGCACTGGCACCGCGATCTGACAGACTGGCAGCCCGCCCTCGACCTACTATTCTCGCCAAGCGACGGCGGACTAATCAGCACTGCAAAAATCAACTATGAATTCAGTCAAGGTTGGACGCTAGGGGCTCAGCTGCGCTATCTTGGAGGCAAGAATGATGCGGTGTATCAACTATTGCCTGAGCGTTACATCGGCTTGATAAAATTAGAGGCACGCTTTTGAAGACTCAACCCTTTTATTCATTATTACGTTCGCTGTTGATTTGTGCGCTATTTTCACTACCGATCGCCTATATGACTCATGCAATTTGGGGTGGCCATTACTCGATGCATTATCGGATTGCAATGAGCTATAGTGTCGTTGGCACCTTCAGCAGTATGTTTGTGAGAGCTCGATTTCCAAAACTCTCTCATCTTTGGAGCTTCACCCTCAGTGCCACTCTCACCCTAAGCATCGGAAGCCTGCAAGTCTGGTATTGGATTAATCCTTATTACAGCAACATTGATTGGCCACTGATGCTAAAAATAATATTGATCTCTTTGGTCTTTATCAGTGTCGTGTACTACTATTTTTTTAGCCGAGAACAGAACTTAGCCATGCTCTCGGCGCTTCAGCAAGCCGAACTCGATAAAATTCGGGCTGAGCAAGCGCTCACCTTAAGCCAACTAAAACTCTTGCAAAGCCAAATTGAACCCCACTTTTTATTTAATACTTTAGCCAACTTAAAGGCGCTGATTGCACTCGATCCAGAGCAGGCTCAGCGACTCCTCGATACCTTGACCGAATTACTGAGGATCACCTTGAAGAAAAGCCGCCAAGCAAGCATTAGCGTCGCCGACGAACTGACTGGCATCCGAGCTTATTTAAGCATTCAACAGATCCGTTTAGGCGAGCGCTTAAGCTTTGCCATTGAACTCACCGATGGTGACTTAAGCCAAGCTCAGCTACCGCCAATGCTATTGCAACCCCTAGTTGAAAATGCGGTATTTCATGGCATCGAGCCTAAACCCGAAGGTGGTGAGGTACGAGTGAAAATAGCCATGTTGCAGCAACGCTGGCAGATTCAAGTTTGTGACAACGGGCTTGGTATCGATAACAAGCAACGACAAGGCAACGGACTTGCCTTGAATAACATTCGACAACGATTGGTCAGTCTTTACCCCGAAAATCAAGCACGCTTGAGTTTAAGCGCTCAAACAGGCGGAGGCACTGTGGCCACTTTGGAATTTCCATGCGAGGCATAGTTGTTGCTAACAAGCCGCGACGGCGCTGCCACCTGAATAAGGACAAGGTGCTGGCCAGAGCTAAGTTATATGCGAGAGTACCCGACTCAGTCACATTGGTTCACAGCCCTAGCCGCTGATGGCATTGGCTCCCACTTGTGCTTAACCCTAGAACTGGAGTTTCTATGCGAGCCATAATTGTTGATGACGAACCGCTACTGCGTTTCCACTTGGATAAGATGCTTGCCGAGTGCTGGCCAGAACTTGAAATTGTTGATAAAGCAGGGGATGGTCCCAGTGCATTGGCGGCGGTCGAGCAATTAGGTGCCGACATCGTATTCTTAGATATTCGGATGCCAGGAATGAACGGAATAGAAGTCGCACAGCAGCTCAATCAACAAGCGGATCCTCCGCAGATTGTATTTACCACCGCCTTCGACCAATATGCGATTCAAGCCTTCGAGCAACAAGCCATTGATTACTTACTGAAACCAATCGATGAGCAACGACTGTTACGCACCTGCCAACGCTTGAAAGCACAAACCCGCAGCAAAAACACGTTTGACTTACCAGCTCTGGTCTGCGCTCTCGAACAAAAGTCGCAGTATCTACAGTGGATCAGAGTCAATAAAGGAGAAACTTTGGAATTGGTGGCTGTTGACAATATCTTGGCTTTTATTGCCGAAGATAAGTACACCACGGTGCGCTGCCAACACGCAGAATATGTTATCCGCACCCCACTCAAAGAACTCATCAAACAACTTGAACCAGAACAGTTCTGGCAAATTCATCGCGCAAGCTTAGTGCGAGTTAGTGCCATTAAGCAGGTGAGCAGAAACTTACTTGGTAAGCTGAGCGTATGCCTGAGCGATGGTCATGAGTATCCGGTTAGCCGTAGTGCGCATCATCTGTTTAAGGCCATGTAGCGATGCTCACATCAGGTTTGTTATCGCACTTTAGCTTTCCCAAAGTGACGATGCCCTGCTAAGCATCTAGCCTTAGATGACCTCTTTTCACCAAAATAACCGTGTCTTGTTCGGCAAAAGGATGGTGTTGACTCAAGTGCGGGCTACGTAGCCAAGTATGTTGTGGGTAACGACCGTGTTCATCTTTCAACTCCCCACTAACCACCAGCAATTCTTCGCCGCCAAAGTGATGGTGAGTCTTAATCACCTTACCTGCAGGGCATTTTACTAGCGCGACTTGCTGTTGTTCGAACTGATGTAAAGGCAGCACAGCAAAGCCACCGAAACCAGACAGCCAAGGCTCGAGATTACTATTGATCCGCACTTCACTCGTATCGGCCAGAGCAAATTGATTCAGCTTCACAAACAGAGTACAGCCCAACTGACTAAAAGGACGATGTTTGCTCCCCGGTGGATTTCGCAAATAAGTACCTGCCGGGTAGTCTCCCTGTTCATCAGAAAAAACCCCTTCCAGTACCAAAATTTCTTCACCTAAAGGATGCAGATGTTCGGCAAAATGAGACTTGGCTTGGTATTGAACAATACTGGTGACATGACCCGATTCTTTGGCCGCACGCTCCAAAGGTTTACGCAATACGCCTATCGATGGGCTAGTTTGCCAGGCCATTTGCTGGGTATTAATCGCCACCGCTTGGTTAAAGTCCATATTCAACATACTCGATCCTGTAAGTTGCTCATAAAACTTGCCCATTAGACTCAGCCTATTTCAACAAAAATGCAAGTATTAAACGATGCTAATTAGCAGCTAAACTAACTCGGGCCACCCGCCGAAACCTCCTACGCCCTTGGCGAAACCAAGATATAACCGCTCATCGCCTTGAACTGCAATTCATCGCAAAGCACTGTCCCCGAGTCGTCTCTCACTTAGGCTTAAACGGTCACTTTCCAATCCCAAGGATGAATCATGAAAAAACTAACGCTCGCAAGCCTATTACTCATCGTGAGTTACTCGGCCATGGCAGATTTAGAGCCACAATTACTAACTCGTTATTTTCAAGCCGCCCAAGGCGATTATTCTGAGTTGGAGCAACTCTATCAGGAAATGCAAACTGCTCAGCAAGGGCAACCCGGCGATGCATGGGCGCTGTTTTATTTGGGCGCAACGGAAACGCTAAAGGGTGATGATGCCTGGCTACCGTGGCGCAAACTTAATTTCACCGCAGATGGCTTGGCTCGAATGGACAAAGCCCTCAATATGATAGGCCCCAACCACTGGCAACAACAATATCGCAGCCTACCACAAGCGCTGTATATGCAGGCAATGGCAGCCATTACCTATAGCAGCGTACCGCAATTTTTTAACTACCAAGAACGCGGCTTCGAGTTATTTCGCCAAGTCCTCGCGGATCCTCAATTACTGAACGCTCCCGTACAGGCCAGCACCTGGATCTACAGTTTTGCCATTGAAACGGCCCTCAAGCAAGACCAACAGCCACTGGCCCAAGCGTGGTTGAAGCAGCTGCGAGCCAGTGGCATCGATGACTCGTATAGCCAACAAGCCGAACAATTATATGCCCAATATAGCAAACGCTAAGGAGCTATCATGTTGCAACTCAACAATATCGCCAAGTCTTATCAAACTGGACAAGTAAAGTGCCAAGCGTTATCGGGCGTCAACCTCCAGATCAAACACGGTGAAATGGTTGCCCTCTGCGGCCCATCGGGCTCTGGTAAGAGTACCTTATTGAACATCTGTGGCTTACTCGACTTGGCATATCAAGGTGAACTATATTTTGACGGCGAGCATCTTCACAACAATGCTCACCATTGTATGTTACTGCGCCGACAGCAGCTCGGCTTTATCTTTCAACGTTTTAATTTGGTGCCCGTGATGAGCGCCTATGAGAACGTGGAATACCCCTTATTACTTAACAAAATGAGTGCAGCCACTCGCCGCAAAAAGGTGTTACAGATCCTTGACGCCGTCGGTATGTCGTCTTTTACCCAGGCGAAACCCGAATGTTTATCGGGCGGTCAACAGCAACGCGTCGCCATCGCCCGGGCGCTGGTTCATCAACCTCGCTTGGTGATTGCCGATGAACCAACCGCTAGTCTTGATAGCGTGAGTGCTCATCAGGTGATTGAATTGATGAAAAGCATCGGTGAAGCGCAACAAACCACCTTTGTAATCGCAACTCATGATAGCCGTATGAGTCTGCATTGTGAGCGACAAATACGACTTCACGATGGGCAAATACAAAGTGGGGGAAATCGCCAATGCGTCGCTTAAAACATGCGCTACTCAATGTACAACGTAATCGCCGTCGCAGCCTCATGTCACTGCTCATTATTGCGATTGCGGTGTTTGCACTGCTCAGTGCCGGCGGTTTCGGTTTATTTACTTACCAATCTTTGGCCGAAGCCGCCGCTCGCGAAACTGGCCATCTTACTTTGTCTAATCGCCAATACCTAAGTCAACAAGAAGACTATTCTCTACAGTTTGGTTTAAACAATTGGCAAGCACAACGCGATAGCTTACTCAGTTTCGCCGCAATTAAGGCCGTACAACCGCGCATCGAATTTAGCGGTTTGATTAGCCACGGCGAGAAGTCTGCCATTTTTGTTGGTCAAGGAGTACTGGCCAGCGAGTTTAGCCAAAAGGGGCCATTTCTGACGCTAAAATCTGGCAAACTGCTCTCCGAAGCTGAAGATCCAACGCAACCACAAATCTTACTTGGAGACACACTGGCAACTTACATGCGAGTTCAAGTCGGCGATTGGCTGACTTTACTCACCACCACGAGCGAAGGTGCTTTGAATGCTTACGATTTTAAGGTGCAGGGCTTGGTGTCCACCGGCGTACCTGACTTGGATAAACGCTTGGTTTACACCTCTCTAAGTTTAAGCCAAGCCTTATTGGGCAGTGATAAAGTGAGCTTGATGTCGGTATTTGCCTTCGCTGATCAAGATATTCCAACTTTACAACGACAAGTGGAACAGCAATTTCCTAGCCTGTTGGTCAGGCCTTGGTGGCAGCAAGCTTTTTTTTATGATGCGGTACGCAACTTATATAACCGCATTTTCAGCGTATTGGGCCTAATAATGGGATTAGTGGTATTTGTTTCGTTATTTAATACACTTAGCATGTCGGTCACCGAACGGACTCGCGAAATTGGCACCCTCGCCGCTTTAGGAACCGCCCCCTCCGAACAACTAAACGGTTTTGTCTTAGAAGCGGTGATATTGGCATTGTTTGGTGCAGCCCTCGGGATCTTGCTGAGCGCAGGGCTATCCCTAACGCTACTATTTGCCGATATTCAAATGCCCGCCCCCCCAGGACGTAGTGTTGGTTACCCCTTATTGATTCACTTTTCTTGGCCGCTCGCCGGCATCGTTGCCTTGAGCGTCGTATTGATCTGCAGCCTAGCTTCAGCCATTGCAGCCCGAAAAGGTCTAAAAAAACCGATTACAGAGGCTCTAATTTATGTTTAATTTATTGAAATATTGGTTATTTTTATGTTTGTTGCCATTTAATGCCGCCCATGCCGACAGCGAAATCCAGCAGCGTTTATTGCAAGCCGACTCTTATCGACTGCAAAGTCGTTCGGCCAAAGTAGTGACCATCGTGAGTCAATATAAGCACCAACAACGAACCAAGCAGCATCGCTATCATGTATATATTCGCCCAGAACAAAAGTCACTGGTGGTATTTAAAGCGTCAGCCGAACGCGGCCAAAAATTACTAATGTTGGGTGATAAATACTGGTTATTAATGCCCAATAGTCGACGGCCGATTCGCATAACACCAATGCAAAAACTACTAGGCGAAGCCTCGGTTGGTGATATCTCGACGCTCACTTGGAGTGAATCTTATCGAGGCAAAATTGGCGACTCTGCCGAACTCAATGGCAAACCCGCTATCAAACTACAATTGCAGGCTAAAACCAGTGGAGCCACTTATCAAAAAATAGAGCTATGGGTGGAGCAAGCCAATAACTTTCCACTTCAGGCCGATCTTTACTTAAGATCCGGGAAACTAGCCAAACAAGCCTATTTTAGTGCGGGTCAGCGCGATGGCAGAATCGTGGTACAAAGCATGACTCTGATAGATAGCATTCAAAGCTATAAAAGTACCCAGATTGACTATCAATCCATCACCGACTATCGCTTAGCCGACAAATACTACAATCCAGCTTATCTCAGTAAACAATCATTAGATCAATTGTAAATTCACATTTTAGATTGTTTTCACCCCACCGAGTCACCCGTTTATTCGAGTCTCTCGGTATTACTCTCCCGCTCCTCGCGTGTGAGGTATTTACAGTTAAATACCTCACGAATTAACAAGTTTAAGGACATTCTTCACCCAGAAACCTACCCAGCCCTTGTTCCCTGCGTTTCAGCTGGTAAAATCCCTCCCAGAATTTTTAAGTATCCGAGAAAGAGCAACCCATGGGCAGAAGTTTTGAAGTACGTAAGGCCTCGATGGCCAAAACCGCAGGTGCTAAGACCAAGGTTTATTCTAAATACAGTAAAGAAATCTATGTTATCGCTAAAAACGGCGGTGCCGATATCGACGCAAATCTGCAATTACGCAGTGTAATTGACCGCGCCAAGAAAGATCAGGTACCTAGCCATGTTATCGATAAAGCCATAGAGAAAGCGAAAGGTGGAGCAGGTGAAGATTACGTACCAGCCCGCTACGAAGGTTATGGCCCTGGCGGTTGTATGGTGATTGTTGACTGTTTAACCGATAATAACAGCCGTACCTTTACCGACGTTCGTCAAGCTTTTGTTAAAACCAAATCAAAAATTGGCAACCAAGGCAGCGTGGCTCACATGTTCGATCACCAAGCAATCTTTGCTTTTCAAGGTGACGACGAAGATGCCATTTTAGAAATCCTATTAATGGATGACGTAGAAGTCACTGACGTAGAGTGCGAAGACGGCATGATTACCGTGTTTGCTCCTCATACTGAGTACTTCAAAGTTAAAACTTCACTGATAACAGCGCTACCAGAACTAGAGTTTGAGATGGAAGAAATTAGCTTCATTCCGCAAAACTACACCAAAATTAGCGGTGATGATGTGGCGATGTTTGAAAAATTTCAAGCTATGTTGGACGACTGTGATGACGTACAAAACGTTTATCACAACGTGGAACTTGACTAATACCAATTGAAATCGGTTGATGATCAAAAGTTACCCGCTTAAGATCGACAAAACAAGGCTGAAATTGAAGTCACCATTACCGGACGCCCAATTTCAAAAACCATGCTTCTCGATTTTAACCCGCTCCTATGATCAGCATCTTGTTTCGCTCGGTATAAACTCAAGTGGACCAACCAAGCCTGATACACTCAGGCTTGGGGGACTTTAAAACTTGCTTCCCTCTGCATCTCATTGCACACTGAAACAATCTAATAGCAACTTAAGCCTTTGGTATGAGCAAACTTGATGCGGCGCAAGATCAGCAGTGGCGACAACAATTACGCCATCAGATCCGCCAACAGCGCGGCAGCTTAAGCCCCACCCAGCAGCAACAGGCCAGCCAAGCGATCCTCGAATACTTACAAGCGGATCCCACCCTAGTAAAACCACAACGAATCGCCTTATATTTAGCCTTTGATGGGGAACTGGATCTTTCATTAATTATCGACTGGTTGTGGCAGCAAAACAAACAAGTCTTTGTCCCTTTAGTCGACCCAAATACCAATGGAAACATGTGTTTTCATCACTATCATGCCAACACACTGATGCAACAAAACCGCTTTGGGATCGCCGAACCCATTTTTGACCCAGCGGCGGTCATTCCCGGCCAGCAATTAGAACTGATCTTAACCCCTTTGGTTGCTTTCGATGCCGAGGGAAATCGACTGGGTATGGGCGGTGGCTATTACGATCGTTTATTGGCGAATATAGAAACCGATCCCCCGCTGGTGGTTGGCTTGGCTCACGACTGCCAGCAAGTCGATGCAGTTCCTGTTCAGGTATGGGATCAGCCCTTAAAACGGATCCTCACCCCCAGCAAAGACTGGCGCTGGTAAGCGCCTAATTTAGCTCACCCGACGCGCAGCCTAAAAACAACAATCGACATTGGCGTTCACCTTTGTGCTTGGTTATACTGCGCGCCAAATAGCCAACTTATTGGCAAATTCTCACAACTATCGCTTCGGAGCATCGCAATGACACAAGATGAAATGAAAAAGGCCGCAGGCTGGGCCGCCTTAGATTACGTACAAAAAGACACGATTGTTGGTGTTGGCACGGGTTCTACGGTTAATCATTTTATTGATGCTCTCGCCACCATGAAGAATCAAATCATCGGTGCCGTATCCAGCTCTGAGGCATCAACCGAAAAACTATTGGCTTATGGCATTGAAGTATTCGACTTGAATAGCGTCGACCAATTGTCTATTTATGTCGATGGAGCCGACGAAATTAACGGCCAAAATCATATGATTAAAGGCGGTGGTGCGGCATTAACCCGAGAAAAAATTGTTGCAGCGGTCGCCGAAAAATTCATTTGTATCGTCGACAATACCAAACAAGTGGATGTTTTAGGTGAGTTTCCACTACCAGTAGAAGTGATCCCTATGGCTCGCAGCTATGTGGCGCGTGAATTGGTAAAACTGGGAGGCGATCCCGTATACCGAGAGGGAGTTGTCACCGATAACGGCAATGTTATCTTGGATGTACATAGCATGAAGATCATCAACCCGCTTGAAATGGAACGTGATATCAATGCTATTGCTGGTGTCGTGACCAATGGCTTGTTTGCCGCTCGCGGCGCAGATCACGTGGTGATTGGTACTCCAGAAGGCGCTCTAAAACGCTAAATAAGCAAGCGAACAAAAAAATGGGTGCTTTCTGCACTCCTTTTTTTGTGACATATTCCAACCAGTCTCAATTCGTCTCTAATTACTGCCAGCCAAGTACAAATATACCAAATATAAAACTATCAATCATGGCAAACTCAGTGTTTTAGCCGAAACATGAATAAATTTTGATGTAATAAAATTACATTCCCTAAGTGGTGCTTTTTTGCTAAATTTACTCGCTCAAGCGGTAACATGGGTTTTAGGAAGCAAACATGGCAAAGTATTCGTTAGGCAAGGAAAAAATTAAGGTTTTGTTATTAGAGGGTCTGCACCCGAGTTCATTACAGTCCTTTCAATTAGCTGGTTATGAGAATGTAGAAATGATCAAAACTTCGCTAGCAGAAGACGAACTGATAGAGAAAATCAAAGATGTTCATTTCATCGGTATTCGTTCTCGCACCAACCTCAACGAACGAGTGCTTGCCGCCGCGAATAAGTTAGTGGCTATTGGTTGTTTCTGTATTGGTACGAATCAGGTTGACTTAGCCGCCGCGCAAAAAAAGGGCGTTCCCGTATTTAATGCTCCCTTCTCTAATACCCGTAGCGTTGCCGAGTTGGTATTAGGTGAAATCATCTTATTGTTTCGCGGTATTCCAGAGAAAAACGCCAAAGCACACCGCGGCGAGTGGATCAAATCTGCGGATAATTCTTTTGAAGCTCGCGGTAAAAAATTGGGCATCATCGGTTATGGTCATATTGGCACCCAACTCGGGATCTTAGCTGAAACCCTAGGCATGCAAGTCTACTATTACGACATCGAAAGTAAGCTATCTTTGGGTAATGCAAGCCAAGTAAATGACTTAAACCAACTCTTGGCGATGAGTGATGTGGTTAGTTTACACGTGCCTGAAACCCCCCAAACCAAATACATGTTTGGAGAAGCTCAATTTGCAGCAATGAAGCAAAATTCAATTTTAATCAATGCTTCACGCGGTACTGTAGTCGATATCGAAGCGCTGGTTGCTGCTTTAGAAAGTAAAAAATTAGCCGGGGCAGCTGTCGATGTATTCCCAACCGAGCCAAAATCAAACAAAGAAGAATTTGTCTCTGCGCTACGTGACTTCGACAACGTCCTATTAAGCCCCCATGTTGGTGGTTCAACTCAGGAAGCCCAAGAGAATATCGGCATCGAAGTGGCTGCGAAACTAGCCAAGTACTCAGACAATGGTTCAACGCTGTCAGCGGTTAACTTCCCAGAAGTGGCTCTGCCTGAGCATACGGGCACCAGCCGCCTGTTACACATTCACCATAACCAACCGGGCGTATTAACCAAAATCAACTTAGCTTTTGCTGAAGATGCGATCAACATTGCTGCTCAATATCTACAAACCAATGCTAACATTGGTTACGTTGTAATTGATGTAGAAACAGCACAAGCAGATCAAGCGATAGCCAAACTAAAAGAAATTGAAGGTACAATACGCGCGCGTATTTTGCATTAATTTGATTCGCTAAGTCGCAAAAAAGCCAGTCTAAATGCTGGCTTTTTTTGTGCCTATAGAAAACCAGTCTAGGCAAATTACTTGTACAAGACTCAAATTGCTATATTCTTAGTGTACTCTGTTTCGTCACTTATCCTAGATAGCTGGCTTAGCCTTCTTAATCCCTTTGGATAATTATGACATCAGCACTGCGGCTTCGTTACCAAACTATCGAGTTTGGTAGTACCGACATTCACCTTTGCACCTTGCGTGACAATCAGCAATTTAGCGACCCAGATGGTATCGCATTAAAATTAGGGATTTCGTCAGCCACTTGGCCACTATTTGGTATTGTTTGGCCTTCAAGCATGGTACTGGCCCATCATATTTCAGACTATCAAACAGGCAACAAACGCATTCTTGAGATAGGCTGTGGTATTGGACTTTCTAGTTTATTGCTTAATCAACAAAATGCCGATATTACCGCGACCGATTACCACCCCGAAGCAGAGTTTTTCTTGCAGCGCAACACCTTACTTAATGGAGATAAATCCATTGACTATCAACGAGTTGATTGGGCAGACAAGCGAGATCATTTAGGTCGGTTTGATTTAATCATCGGCAGCGATCTGCTTTATGAAGATGAGCATATTAAACTACTGGCAAATTTTATTGAAAACCATGCCAACCGTAAATGCGAAGTGATTTTAGTTGACCCCGGTCGAGGTCGAAAAAGTAAGCTGAGTCAGTGTATGACCCAATATGGATACCTTAATACTCATAAAAAACCGCTACATACTGACTATTTAAATACGCCTTTTAAAGGGCATATCTTAAAGTTTTGGCGTGATAGTTAAATCAAGCTGGCAAAATGATGGTCCAGTGCACATGTTGATGTGATTCAGCTTCGCGCGAAATTAGCCCTTAGGGCGACTCAATAAACCTTTGCAAATAAGCCGGAGCTTGGTGTTTACCATAGTATTTTTCAACCACCTTTAAATATTGGCCATTCTCTTTAATCATCTGAAAACCAAGCCAAAAAATGTCTTGTAAATGTTTATACTTATGAGAAAAAATGATATCTCCTTCGTCAATAAATAAGGGCTCCTCAGCCTGCGCAAATTTACTGACATCCTCGGGGAAATGCTGCTTAATGACAGCCCATCCTCCTAGCTCGGTGGCAACAAACATATCATCGCGTTCCGCATACACTTTTTCCACATTTTGATGCAAAGTTCGAACTAATTCTGGTTCAATATCGGCTTTAGCAAACTCTGGGAGTAAAGCACCACCACGAATATAACCGATTTTATAGCCTTGCAAATCACGAAGCTCTTGGTAGTCCAGCCCTTGAGGGAAATGGCTCTTTAAATAAAATAATCGGATATTAACGGCGTAAATAGGTATATATGATATTTGCAACTTCGCATCATCATAGTAGAACCAATTATGAGTCCCCAGGGCTCCGGCGACCGCGTTAGTTGCAACGGCCCGAACCACTCGGGGCAGAGAGTAAACCCGATAATTAACCTTAATTCCCACTGCTGCGAAGGCTGCGCTAGCAAGTTCAGAAAGAATCGCTTCTCGACCCCCCATTAACGGTGGATAGTCTATTGTCGCCAACTCAACGGTATCGATATCTAGTTGAGGGTCCGCTTGAACTCGGCCAGAGGTCACGATGAGAAATGTAATGAGCATTAAGCAAACGCCCCAGAGTCGTCTTGCAAAACAAACCTTCATCGCTCATCACCGCCTTGCTATTAGCTAATAGGGCTGAAATTCATAAGTTTTGTAAGTATAACCAAAGAAAACAAAACACCTAATTTTTACATCGCAGATGCTCACGACCACGACCCACACCTTCGCCGAGTATCTTAAAATAGTAAATGTTAAATATGTTTAGGATCGCCGATTAACTTACACTCTAAATAACAAGCAAACAAAAGCTGAGGAAGCGTTTAAAAGTCATATCAAGTGGGAATGCCAGCCTCATTCAGCTGTTTAGTTAGATCATTTCCGGAGGGGTTGCGCTAGAGCGAACCAACAACTGAGTTGGCACGACCGTATCTTGGTTAACTTTACCACCTGTCAATATTTTTAGTAGGGTATGCATCGCTATTTTACCAATATCTTCTTGCGGTTGGCGAATGGTCGTGAGTTCTGGATTAGTGTATTCGGCAAACAGGAGGTCATCAAAACCTACGATAGATAATTGCTGTGGTACTTTAATACCAAGCTGAGTCGCAGCCTTCATCGCCCCTAACGCCATCATGTCATTAAAACAAAATAAAGCAGTCATCGAGTAATGCTGCTGTAAACGCATAAACGCACTATAGCCAGACTGAAAACTAAAATCCCCCTCCTCAAAAGCCGCTTCATTGAGCGTATATCCAGCTTGAAGTAGAGCATCTTGATAACCCGCTTTACGGTCAATACAGATAGGATTTTCCATGGGACCGGTAATACAAGCTATTTGGTGATGCCCTATATCCTGCAAGTAATCCACCGCCCGTTTAGCCGAACCTCGATTATCGATGCGGACCGTTGGTATAGGAAAATCGGGAAAATATTCACAAGCCATAACCATTGGAATGCTCGTCCCTTGTCGGATCTCCATCGGTAGCTCGGCAGTTAAAGAGATAATGCCGTCAGCCTGCTTGCTGCGGACTAAGTCCATATATTCTTTGGCTTGTTCTACAGTGTGGATAGAGTCACCGAGTAATACTTTATAAGCATTTTGTAAGGCAATCTGCTGTATACCACGCACAATATTTGCAAAAAACATATTGGCGATATCCGGCACAATAATGACCACTGTTTTCGATTCACTTCGCCTCAGGTTACGAGCGATAACATTAGGAGCGTAGCCCGACTGGGCAATCGCCAGCTCAACCTTAAGCCGAGTTTTATCCGATACTTTTGCTGGATCCGTCATAGCACGAGAGACCGTAGCAGTTGATACTCCAGCAAGCTTGGCAACATCTTTTATGGTTGGCATGAACAGTCCTAGTTGCTAATAACACCAGCACAAAGCTTCGGTCGACGCTCCGTAAGTTCATCTAAATGTAACGGATTACATCGGTTTTTGCAAAAGCGCTTTACGCTATTTGCTTTACGGATAACGTTTCTTAACCGGTGACCATTAAAGCTCAACATTGATCACATTTACGCAACAACCGCTAGATAAAAGCCAACATCTTGTATAGATTTTATCCACCAATGAAAAAAACACATGACGAAGCGAAATAAACCACCGGAGTAAATGAACAACATGATAACTCTTAAAATACAAAAATGTAATCGATTACATTTAGTCATTACTGATTCAACGGATCGATAAGGAATACCGATGAAAAACCTACAAGGACCCGCGCTATTTCTGGCTCAATTTGCCAGTGATGAGCCCCCCTTTAATACCCTCGATAATATTGCCCGTTGGGCTGCGAGCTTAGGTTACAAAGGGGTACAAATACCGAGCTGGGATAAACGTTTATTTGATCTGGAGCGCGCCGCCAACGATTTAGCATATTGCCAACAAATTTTAGCGCTGCTTGACGGTCACGGTCTCACCCTGACCGAATTATCGACTCATTTACAAGGCCAACTGGTGGCAGTACACCCCGCTTACGATGAAATGTTTGACGGCTTTGCCCCCGAGCAGTTTTACGGCAAACCAAAAGAGCGTCAACTATGGGCTGTCGAGCAATTGTTACTGGCAGCAAAGGCATCACAAAACCTTGGGCTTCACGCCCACGTCACTTTTTCCGGAGCCTTGCTATGGCCTTATATGTACCCGTGGCCACAGCGTCCAAAAGGGCTAATTGAAACGGGTTTTGCCGAACTCGCTAAGCGCTGGCTGCCCATTTTGGATGCCTTCGACCAAGCTGGTGTCGATCTATGTTATGAAATACATCCCGGAGAAGACTTACACGATGGCGTGAGCTTTGATCGATTCTTAGCTGCAGTTAAATACCATCCACGCTGCAACATCCTATTTGATCCGAGCCATTTTGTTTTACAACAACTCAATTATTTAGACTTTATTGACCGCTACCACCCACGTATAAAAATGTTCCATGTCAAAGACGCTGAATTTAATCCAAGCGGCCAACAAGGTATGTATGGAGGCTACCAAAGCTGGAGTGAACGAGCTGGCCGATTTCGCTCCTTAGGTGATGGGCAGGTTGATTTTGTGAGCATTTTTTCCAAGCTGGCACAGTACGACTTTACAGGGTGGGCCGTGGTGGAATGGGAATGCTGCCTGAAACATCCTCAAGCAGGCGCTGCCGAGGGAGCAACCTTTGTCAAGAGAAACCTCATTCAGGTGACCGATAAGGCCTTTGACGACTTTGCCGATAGCGCAATCGATCAAGCAGCCAACTTACGCATTTTAGGTTTATAAGGAACAAGGTATGACTAAGATTAAATTAGGCATGGTTGGCGGGGGAAGTGGCGCATTTATCGGTGCAATTCATCGCATAGCCGCCCGTTTAGATGATCAATTTGAGCTGGTCGCTGGCGCCCTCAGCGCTGATCCGAACAAAGCCAAACAATCGGCAGCAGAACTTGCTATTGAACCGACACGCTGTTATCTCGATTATCGAGACATGGCCGAAGCCGAAGCGGCACGTAGCGATGGCATCACAGCGGTAAGCATTGTGACGCCAAATCACTTACACTTCCCGATTGCGGAAGCGTTTTTACAGGCTGGCATTCACGTCATTTGTGACAAACCAATGACCTGCTCACTACAAGAAGCCTTAAGCCTGCAAACATTGGCCACTCGCAGCGGAAAATTATTTGTATTAACGCATAATTATAGCGCCTACCCGATGATACGGCAGGCCCGCCAAATGGTCAGCGAAGGGATCTTAGGTAGACTGCGTTTAGTTCAAGTCGAGTATGCCCAAGATTGGCTGACCACCGCCACCGAAAATAGCGGTAATAAACAAGCCGCCTGGCGCACCGACCCCCGACGTTCTGGTCCTGCAGGTTGTTTAGGTGACATTGGTACCCATGCTTTCAACTTAGCCACCTTTGTCTCTGGCTTACAAGTCGAACAAGTCAGCGCAGAACTCACCAGCTTCGTCGAAAATCGAATATTAGACGATAACGTACATGCAATGCTGCGTTTTGAGCAAGGTGTACGCGGTATGTTGTGGAGTTCGCAAGTCGCCCCCGGCAATGAAAACGGGCTGCGGATCCGGGTCTACGGTAGTGATGGCGGTTTAGAATGGGCGCAAGAGCAGCCCAATCAGCTAATTTACAGCCCCTTTGCGCAACCAAGCCGGATCTTAAGTCGAGCTGGTTATGGTTATCAATCAGGATCCCCCCATTTAGTTAGAACGCCGGCAGGCCACCCCGAGGGTTACCTCGAGGGCTTTGCTAATTTATATCAAGAAACCGCGCAAGCTATCCGACTGTGCGCGGCAGGAAAATCTCCCACTGAAATCTTTGCCAACAGCCTATTACCGGGCGTAAAACAAGGTGTTGAAGGCTTACAATTCATCAATGCAATGTTGTTTTCTTCACAAAATAACGGCCAGTGGACCGCTTTGGAGAATGGGCATGAAGCAAGCTGAACCCATTCTAAGCCTAGAGAAAATCAGTAAACACTTTTCTGGGGTACCTGTATTAGATGGCATTAGTGCACAGATAATGCCCGGCGAAGTGATGGGGATTTTAGGCGAAAACGGAGCTGGAAAATCCACGCTACTGAAAATTATTTCCGGTATTTATCAAAGTAGTGGCGGTCGAATTTCAGTCGCCGGAAAACAAGTAAAGATCAATAGCCCTAGCGATGCGAAAGCACTCGGTATCGCCATGATCCCTCAAGAATTTAACCTCATCGCTAGTTTGAACGTATTTGAGAACATCTTTCTTGGGCAAGAACTCAAGGGGCCAATATTACTCAATAAAAAAGCGATGCGCCAACGAACTCAAGAGTTATTAAGTTTACTTGAAACCGAGCTATCAGCAGATGCCCTGATTGAGCAACTGAGTGTCGCCGAAAAACAGATGGTCGAAATAGCCAAAGCCTTGGTTAATGACGCTCGACTGCTGATTATGGATGAGCCAACAACCGTGCTCACCAGCCAAGAAGTCACGGTGTTATTTAAACTGATTGAAAAGTTAAAAGCGCAAGGTGTCACTATTTTATTCATCTCGCACAAGCTTAAAGAGGTAAAACAATTATGCGATCGGCTGATGATCTTGCGTGATGGTTCACTCATCACGATTGAACAGGTAAGTGAAATCAACGAACAAGACATGGCCCGTAAGATGGTTGGTAGAGAACTTAATCAAGTATTTCCTCTGCGCTCGGAAATTCAATCCCAGCAAGCACTAAAGATTCAGCAGCTCTCAATCAAAGGCCTGCTGCACGATATCAGTTTTAGTGTACGCCGGGGTGAAGTTCTGGGTTTTGCTGGCTTAGTCGGTAGTGGCCGAACCGAAATGGCAGAGGCAATCATGGGCCTCCGCCGACGCCATTCTGGAAAAACATGGGTTCAGCAACAAATGGTATCGATCCATAACATTAAGGATGCCCTAAAACACGGTCTGGCTTACTTAAGTGAAGATCGCCAAGGCTGTGGCCTTACCATGAACTTTAACCTACCCGAAAACATCAGTTTGATTTCTTTAAGCCAATACTGCAAAGGCTTAATTAATCATCGTAAAACTCACCAGACAGCCGAACACTATGTGAAGAGATTCGATATTAAAGCCGCGTCATTAAATAGCGAATTATTGTATTTGAGCGGAGGGAATCAACAAAAGGTTTATCTGGCGAAATGGATGGACACCCAACCACAAATTTTAATCCTCGATGAACCCACTCGGGGAGTGGATGTAAATACCAAGAAAGAAATTTATCACTTTGTACAAAACCTTACCGAACAAGGCTTAGCGGTCGTAGTGATTTCCTCCGATATGGAAGAGTTAATAGGCCTTGCTCACCGGGTACTGGTAATGCGCGAGGGTCGGATCCAAGGAGAACTCAAGGCCCAGCAAATTAATGAACAACAAATTATGTTTCTGGCGGCGGGGCTAACCTCACAAGCGACCACCACCACACCTCAACGACAGGAGAGCGAGCATGAATGAGCTTGCAAAAATGAAAACTAAAAACCAGCCGAAGCGAGCAAGAACTTGGCTCAGCAGATTGCCAACACTTAGTATTTCAAATTGGGCTCCACTCCTCGCGCTGTTAATTTTGATCTTACTCTCGGCCTTAGCGAGCGAACACTTTCTGATCCCCAGAAACCTCACGAATGTACTACGCCAAGTCTCTTACACCGGAATTATCGCCCTTGGGATGACCTTTGTGATTATCGCTGGTGGGATCGACTTGTCGGTCGGTTCGATGCTGGCCTTGGTCGGTGTATTAGTCATTATGTTACTCAACTATTTAGGGGATGGTTGGACTAGCGTTGTCATCGTAATTGTCGCAGCAATGGCAATGGGAGCTGCCTTTGGGGCGCTCAACGGCTGGCTCACGACCAAAGGTAAAATTGCCGCCTTCGTTTCGACTCTAGCCACCATGTCTATTTTTCGCTCACTCACCCTTTACATTAGCGATGCTGGAGAAATGGTCTCGCAAAACTCCTATTACCCAGATCTCGGAGGGGGCTACTGGCTAGGTATTCCGATCCCAGTCTGGCTATTTTTGAGTTTAGCGCTATTAGGCCATGTGGTATTGCGCCACAGCGCGTTCGGGCGCCACCTTTGCGCGGTGGGCTCAAACCCTAAAGTGGCAACTTACTCGGCAATCAATGTACAAGGCGTGTACTTATTAAGCTTTGTGATTGTGGGGTTTACCGTGGGTTTATCCGCACTCATGCTTTCGTCACGGCTGAATTCGGTGAGCCCTGGAGACGCGGGCCTATTTTACGAGCTGGATGCGATTGCCGCGGTGGTGATTGGCGGCACTTCGCTATCCGGTGGCAAAGGAACCTTATGGGGGACGGTTATTGGAGCCATCATTCTGGGGATTATTAATAATATGCTGAATTTATTAGGGGTTTCTCCCTATCTACAAGGAACGGTAAAAGGCTTGGTTATTTTGATTGCGGTATTAATGCAATTCAAACGAGACCGCTAAAGCCACGCCGTCAATTTAATACGAAGGAGAGCAAGTCATGAGTTTATTACAACACATAGGAAAACTGCTACTGGGTATTGTGCTTGTCAGTTCACTAAGCATCAATATCGCGATAGCAAAAAACCTCAAAATTGGAGTATCGGTACCCTCAGCAGACCATGGTTGGACCGCTGGGTTGCTGTGGTGGGCAGAAAAAGCTGCCAAAGATTTTAAACAGCAAGAAGATGGGCTGGAGTTTTATGTAGTCGCAGCCAGCTCAGGCTCAAAACAAGTGGGGGATGTGGAAGATTTAATGATTAAAGGGATCGATGCGCTCGTCATTTTACCCCACAATCCAGCAACGCTACAGAAAGTTATCGAAGAAGCCTACAACAGCGGTATTTATACCGTCGTGGTTGACCGAGAACTGGAAGTTCCCGCCCAAAATGTATTTATTGCCGGAGATAACGCAGGTCTTGGCAGAGTCAGTGGTGAATGGCTTGCAAAAGAAATGAAAAACAAAGGAAAGGTGGTTGTGATTGAAGGCATGCCCATTCCGATTAACAAGCAGCGAGTAGACGCCTTTAATCGAGTGATAGCGAAACATCCAGACATCACCATATTAGACAGTCAGCCAGCCGATTGGTCGACCCAAAAAGCCTTGGCTGTCATGGAAAACTATTTACAAAAACACCCTAAAATTGATGCGGTATGGTGCCAAGATGACGATATGTTAAAGGGTGTGATGCAGGCAATCAAAGAATCTGGGCGCAGCGATATTAAAACCGTTTTAGGTGGCGCAGGTTCACAGGACATTATAGCCATGATCGTGAATGGAAACCCCGTGGTAAGAGCCACAGTGACCTATCCACCAAGCATGATTGCTTCAGGGATTGCGTTAGCAATTACCGGGTTACGTCATGAACATTTAGGTAGAATGTATCACAGTGCACCATCACGAGTGATTTTAGCGGCCGAACTGGTTGATACCCACAACGCCCAAGACTTTGTGGTAAGCGATGCCGCCTATTAAGTCGACCGACTAATCGTATATTGATGCAACTCTCCAAGTCACAAGTCCATTCCACGCGGCAGGACTTGACTTGGAGAGTTCTCACAAAATGCCAGGCTTATTCGACGGCTTTAAGTGTTTCAAGGGTAATTGGCTGCTGCATAAAATCGAGCATGTGTTGCGGTAAAGCTCTCCCACCGTAGTACTTTTGAATAATGGTTAAATATTCTCCATTCGCCTTGATGGCTTCAAAACCCTGTTGGAATAACGCAGCCCAATAGCGCTGTTGACTCGCGAAAATAATATCCCCACTAATGTTGAGGATCGCTTGCTCTGCGGACGAAAACTTATCGACATGCTCAGGATAGTAGCGCTCAATAATCGCCCAGCCTCCAAGCTCGGTAGCGGCAAACATATCATCTCGTCCCGCATAAACCTTATGCACATTTTGGCTCAAATTTCTCACTAAATCCGGTTTAATCCCTTCACGTTCAAATACAGGAATCAGTGAACCGCCACGGATATAACCGATTTGGTAGTCTTTGAGTTCGCTTAAATCTTGATACTTGAGTCCCTCGGGAAAACGAGATTTTAAATAAAAGAGCAGCATATTCAGGCTATACATACGAATGAAAGCAACCGGTTCATCAGCGGGCGCATAATGAAACCAACTATTACTGCCTAAGGCCCCTACCACACTATTACTGGTAACCGCTCTCACCACCCTCGCCAACGGATACACTTTATAAGTAACGGTTATTCCCATCGCATTAAAGGCCGCCGTTGTAATATCGGTCATGATGCTGTCTTTCTTGCCCAGTAGCGGCGGATAATCAATAGTGACAAACTCGACTTCGGTGGGCGGCACTGGCTGTGCGGCCAGCGGCAAAGCAAAGTTCATCATCAGCGCCAACCACATCAGCTGCAGCAAAGAGAGCGATTGTTTAAACTTTTTATCCATGTTAAGTGCTCTGACAATTCAAACTAATTCTGCAGGTTCAGCGTAAACCAGCAACTGAAAGCCAACTCGTACACCACAAGCTAAGCCTATTCGTAGTCCGTCGTGAAGTTTGAGAATCGGCACCTTTCATCAACCGTCCGGCACAAGGATACTGGCCGCTACTTGATCGTCACTAGGTTGAGTCAACTACATCCTCTGGCTCGGACTTATGATTCGCTTGTCCAATCAATCATCTTCGGTTAATAAGTTAAAACTAACATCGACGTTATCACTAAATACTAGCTGAGCAGCCTGATAGGAACTACTATTCCCATCCGCAGCTAAATTCGCCCGTTCTGTTTTCATCATTGGCACCCCCGCTTGACTGCGGTAGTTCACCTCGGCGACGGTACCTAAACGGCTATTATATGCATCGGCCAGTTGTTTGGCTTTTGCGTAGGAATCTTCCACAGCCATCGCGCGAACCTGATGCTGATATTGTTCTGCTTGTGAGCTGGTATATTGCAAGCGACGAACCTCATTCACACCACTGAGCATCGCAGCATCCAATACGCGAGTGAGTAAGTCCAGACTTGAGAGCTCTACAACGATACTACGTTGTGCACGGTAACCGACAAATATTCGTTCGCGGTCTTGATAGCGGTACTCAGCTTGAATTTGTAATTGGCTAGCTTCGAAACGATCAGATTCGCTGAGCAGATTAGCCAATTTTGACTGTGTGACCTTCACGATTTTATCCACTTGTTGCTTCGCATCACCAGCGGTCTTCGCCAGACTCGAGGCCTGTAAATCAAGTTGTACCTGATCGGCAATTACCAATAGCTTCGCTTCACCATTCGTATGTAACAATGCGGCAAATACTGGTTGAGCTGTCGCGCAACAGCAAATGACTAGCGCTAACAGATAATTCTTCATCTTATTCCCTCGTAAGCCCTCGGGCATATTCATCTTTTATGGTTAATCTTCTCTAGATAAAAACCCTTGCGGAGCCGTTGAACCGCCTTAGTAGAGGCTTTATCTGCCACAGACCCCGGAAATATATCCGCTCAATCTGCCTTAGCAAACAATCAACAAACATCGCTTCATCGCCGCTGCCCAATCAAGTTGAATTTTTCAGGTGGCGCCACATAACCTTGATAGGCATCCACCGGTAGGCTGGCTAAACGCTCAACTTGCTGTTGATTCTCCACCCGTTGTGCCACCGTCACAATTTGCAAATTTTTAGCCGCACGACAAATAGCACTCAAGAAATGACTATCGCCCCCTTCAACCAAAGCCTGAGCGGTATAACCATAATCAATTTTCACATAATCTGGTTTGACTCGACTTAAGTAACTCAGTGAGTTTAGGTTACGACCATATTGATCGATGCCAATCTGAAAACCAAGGTCACGCAAGCAATCGATGCATCGGCTAAGTTCACTATTTTCATGCAAAAATGCGGTCTCTGGGATCTCAAAAGCCATCCGCTTTGCCACTGTTTGCTGCTGCCGGGCAAAACCAACCAACCAGTTTAAAAACTGAACATCACTCAAGGCCGACAAGGTGAGATTAATGGCTAAGCTTAAGTCTAGCTGTCGATGCAAGGCAATGGCGGCTTTTTCTACCACCATTTGGTCAAATTGAGCGCCCAGTCTAAATTGTTCAATTGCCGGCATAAATTGCCCAGCGGCATAATCTTGAGCATCGACCTCGATAGTCGTAAACAGTTCATGGTGTAACACACTATCGGTATGAATAAACTGAACCACTTGAGTTTTATAATTCAAGCTTTGCCGCTCAATAGTGCTTTCCAGTAACTGTTTCCATTGGCTACGAGGTATCGCATTATCTTCAACCGCTGCCAGACTATAATACCCCTCACGTTGCTCACGCGCGGCATGCAAAGCTGCATCGGCGGCAGTCAGTAATTGGCTAATATTCTCATCATGCTGGCGCAATACTAAACCCATCACCATCGGCCGACTGAGATAATGCTGCCAAGGCCCCAGTCGTTGCATAATGTCTTGATGCGCTTGCTTGGTCAGCGCTAACAATTGTTGCTTATCAAAGCCTTCCGCTAAAATAGCGAACTCTAATTTACTAATGCGAGCAAATACCAATTGTTGTTGTTGCTGGATATAACTAGAAAATAATTCGCCCACGGATTGAATCAAGTGATCACGTGCGACAAAACCATCTCGCAGATGGATGGCTTCTATCACATCAAGTGAGAGCAAGACCACACCTCCAACTCCGGATTCAGCCAACCAAGACTGACTCTGACTGACAAAATAAGCTCGATTGCCCAAACCTGAGACCGAATCCTGAAAAGCTTGCTGACGGAGGATGCTCGCCTCCCGGACCTGTTGCTCAAACTGCTGGGCAATACTATCTGACATATGATTAATCGCCCCCACTACACTGCGCAGCTCTTGAGTGCGAGGCAAGGGGATAGTTTGCCCAAAGTTACGCTGTTCCAACTGTTTGGCTTGCTCTTGAATTTGTTCTAGCGGCTTTAATAAATAACGTAGCGCTCGCATCAGCAATAGTACTGTAACCAAATAGCCCACCACAAACAGTTTGGCGAGATCAAGCATGGCATCCCATAACTGCAAGTAGGCATAGCCAGAGTGAGCAACCACATTTAATTCGCCCAACTGCATCCAACCACTAGTGAGCACCTGCTGTTGGGCGCTCGGTTTAAACCACGCCAGCGAGATAAACCAGTCAGGTACCCCCTCAATGCTGGCGCTATTACGTCGATCAATCAATTGATTATCAGTGAACATTTTCAGGCTAATTTGCTGATAGTAGCCACTGTCGAACATCGCGTTAATCACCGACTCGGCCGCCACTTTATCATTCGCTTCAAGATAAGGACTCAAGGACAATCCCAAAGAGGTAACTGTATTATTCACATCTGAGAGCTGCTGTTCAGACAAATAAGTTCGAGTATTGTTAACATCAATCGTAAATACAACGGCAAGTAAGCCACCATAAATCAGCAATACGACTATCAATAATTGGCGATATAAGGTCATAGTGGTCCCCTAGCCCTCAAAATTCTTTACTGGTTTTTTCAATTGATTGAGCCGCCAGCGCTGTTGTAAATCGGTCCATAATTTAAGCCGAGAAGAGTTACCCGCCAACTGACCTCGACCTTTTTCTTTCATTAGCCAAAGATGCTGACCGTTGAAGCTATAGATCGGTACTAAGTCGCCACGTTGTGTCGCTGGCAGGATCCTTGGATTGATGTTATCAAGAATAATGGGAACCGAAGCCGGAGTTTTATAATACGCAACAACCATATGAAACTGATTATAAGTCAAAGACTTAACGTAGACCAAGCGCATCTTGCTATCATCAACCCCTAATTCGATTAAGGAGAAATATTTGGCGATGCTAAAATCGTCACAATCACCAGCGGCTGCGCCTAAAAATTCAACCGGAGTCGCCCAGTAATCTTTTTGTCCCCAAACTTCAATATCATCGACAAATAACATTTGATTGAAAAAATCATTGACCCGATTGAGCTGCTCGGCCTCTGCAATGGTTTGACTCTCGGCAATCAACTGACGCCAGGCGCGAACTCTTAATTCGGCTCTTTCACCATAAAAACTGCGGACCGTGGCGGCAAGCTCTTCCAGTTGATAGGCCGAAGCGAGTAGCAGCATTGGCCAAATTAAAGCCATCAGCCACCAGCGTGAAAAAAGGCGCCGCATGCCGCTAACCTAAGGCTTTAACTGAGACGTGTAGATAGTCCATTTAGGGACCACATTGCGGTATTTTTGTTGCACAAATATACGGACTCGACGATTGGCAGCCGCCGCTTGAGGTGAATCATCATCCACCAACTGTTGGCTTTCGCCCATAGGCTGTAGTTGGATCCTCTGCTCACTTATTTGAAAACGCTCAACCAGTACCTGGCTCACAGCCTTCGCCCGTTGCCGCGAAAGCTGCAGATTATAGTCTGCACGACCGCTAGCACTGGCGTAACCTTCAACCCCAATTTCAACCTGAGGATAACGCCGCATAAATTCAGCGACTTGCTGTAACTGCGGCTCAAACTCACGCTTCAATTGACTCGAATCATTTTCAAAAAATACCATCAGCTCATAACTATCAACATTTAATTGATAAGCAGCACAACCATTATTATCAATTTCAGCCCCAGATTCGGTATCGACGCAAAGATCTCGTTGATTAATGACCCCATCGCGATCTTGATCAGCACGGTCGTAGCCCGCCAATTCAACCCTATAAGGCTCAACACTCTGGCTACAAGCCATCAGATTGAAGATCGCCAGTAGGATGACTGCGCTCAATTTAAGCATTAAAAAGTCCAATCTTCGGGTCGGTCTACCCGTAATCCTTCGAGCAATTGCCCAGTGGCATTCAGCAGACGGTATTTCGCTCGTAATTCGTCAATATCGGCAGCAATAAACTCATTTTGAGCTTCAAATAACTCGTTCTCAGTATTCAGTACATCCAACAAACTACGCTTTCCCAAATTAAACTGTTTTTTGTAGGCGCTCACTGTTTGGTAACTCGCATCAACGTGCCGCTGCAAGAATGATTTTTGACGAACCAATACATCCCAGGCATTCCAAGCCAAGCGCGTGCCCTCAGTGACTTGACGCAGCGCATCCTCATTCATCGATTTGGCCCGATTGACCTGATAAGCGCTCTGACGAATCGCCGCTGAATCACTGCCACCATTAAATAAGTTATAACGCAAGCGTAGCATCGCCGCTAGCTCATAATCTTTGGTATGAGCGAGACCGTTTTGGTTACGATTCCAATCCCCATCTAACTCTAAAGCAACCTCTGGGTAGTTACGCGACTTAGCCACGGTATTTTGGGCATTCGCGGCTGCAACATCATATTGCGCAGACTTTAATGCGGGGTGAACTTTCAAGGCCGCATCAACCGCACTATCAAGATCCGGCGGTAACAAGTTCATATCGGCCGCCGGCATGACCAAATCCTGAGGGAGACTATTCACCACTCGCAAAAACTGGCTTTGAGCATCCAATAGGTTATTTTGAGCGGAGAGAGCATTGGTGTTCGCTCGAGCCACTCGACCGTTAATTTGAGTAAGATCGGCACTAGAACCTAGCCCGGCATCGGTGCGCTTCTTAATATCCCCTTGGATCGCCAGATGAGTTTGCAAATTATTCTCAGCCAAGGCAAGCAATTGCTGTTGCTTGAGCACCTCTAAATAAACATTCACGACCTGCAACGCAATATTCTCGGCATCGTTATACAATAACCACTGATCGGCCCGCGCCTCATTCTCGGTTCTCGATACCTCACCGGTAGTCGCAAAACCGCTAAATAATAACTGACGAATACTAATACCAAGCTCTGTAGGATTGGCGCTATTGGTACCTGACGCGTTTGTTTCCCGTTGCCCCCACCCCGCGCCAGCATTCAAATCAACCTTGGGATAAAAGCCGCCCTTTGCCCCCTGATATTGCTCACCACTTGCCTTAAACTGGTTAAAAGAAGATTGTAATTGAGGATGCTCGGTTAAAGCTTTGGCCACCGCTTGCTCTAAAGATTGAGCCGAAGCGAAATTACAGCTCATCATCAATCCAAACGTAATGCTTAAGCACAACTTGTTCATTAACTCTCCTTGTTAACTGGTACGTTCACGATTAACGTTCTCTTAACGCAGTCTGTCGCGCCTTCATAATCGGTTTTAATAGATAATCCAAAATACTCTTTTTACCGGTGATAATGTCTACATTGGCCAACATTCCAGGAATAATTGGTAACTGCATGTTATCACTACCTAAGTAGTTTTTATCTGTACGTACCCGCACTAAATAGTAGCTATGACCTTCTTCATCCAAAATCGTATCTGCGCTTATTAATTCTAAATGACCATTCAAACCACCATAAATTGAAAAGTCGTAAGCACTGAATTTAACAACAGTTTTAAGCCCCGGACGAAGAAAAGCAATATCTTTAGGTTGAATTTTCGCCTCAACCAATAAATTATCTTCCATAGGCACGATTTCCATGATGCTCATCCCTGGTTGCACCACTCCACCCACCGTATTGCTATAGATTTTTTTCACAGTCCCCTTGACTGGCGAGACCACTGAAGTACGAGCGACTCGATCCCGCAGACCAACTTGGCCCTCGGTTAATGGCTGCAATTCAGATTCAATTTTATTCAACTGCTGACGCGCATCACTCAAAAAAGCGAGCGCAATATCTCGACGCTTATACACCGTTTCGGCGATAGCACTGCGAATTTTTGGTTCTAATAGCTTGCTACTTTGAAGTTCGCCATTCAGGTCGTTGGCTTGACGTTTCAATTTTAACAATTCGACCTGAGAAACAATACCTTCTTTGGCTAAGGGTTTCGTGAGGGCGAGCTCTTCTAGCACCAAACTGTAACTCCGCTGAGCATGCTCTACCTTAGACTTAAGCTCCAATAACTCCTGTTGTTTCTGCTCAATTTGACCTGCGGTAATCGACAATTGATTTTGTAAGGCCCGCAACCTAGCCATCTTTTGCAACTGCTGACCCTTCACTTCTTCAGGGTACTTTTGGCTAAACTCGGCATCAAAGTCTATGGGCTCATCACTAATTAATACTTGTTTACGCCACTGTGTCATGTCCAACTCGGGGTGCATTTTAATACTGGTAATTTCGCTACGCAGGCGCGCTACATCAGACTGAAGATTAATTAAGCGTTGCTCTCGTTCACGAAAATCGGAACGAAAACGAGTATCGTCAATCAACAATAAAGGCTGGCCTATTTCAACAGTATCGCCTTCTTTCACCAAAATTTGTTTAAGAATACCGCCTTCAAGATTTTGAATGGTTTGAATTTGTTGGGAAGGGATAACTTTCCCCGCGCCGACCGTAACTTCATCCACTTTGGCCCAATGAGCCCAATATAAGGCGCAGATCATCAAAATAAAGATCAACCATAGTAAACGACGCGAACTACGCGGCGTTTTCATTAATATCGCGGCGTTAATATCATCCACAAATTGCAGATCACTCTCAGAAACATTTAGCTTACGCTTGGCCATTTGGTGACCTCACTTGACCAGTACGCAGTAGCTCTAGAACCTTTGCTTTACTGCCATCGGCAACCACTCGACCACGTTCCAATACAATAATCCGATCAACTAAATCCAACATCGACATTTTGTGTGTAATTAAAATAAAGGTTTTATCGGCGACAACTTGTTTCAGTTGTGCCTTCACTAAATTCTCAGAGTGAGCGTCCATACTGCTGGTCGGTTCATCGAGCACTAATACCGGAGGGTTAAACAGCAAAGCACGTGCTAAAGCGACCGCCTGGCGCTGTCCCCCTGATAAATATTGACCCCGCTCGCCCACTTGACGATCTAAACCTTCAGGATCTATATCAGTAAACTCATTCACCCCAGCTAACTCTGCTGCGCGAAAAATCAGCTCATCTTCGATATGCGGCACCCCGAGGGTGATATTTTCCCGAATAGAGCCATAAAACAGATTAATATCTTGAGGTAAACACCCCAGTTTTTGACGAATATCTGCAGGACTAATCTGTTTTAAATCAACACCATCGAGACGAATAGCGCCTTGCTGTTGCGTATAAAATCCCAGCAGAAGTTTTTCAATGCTGGTCTTTCCTGCACCGATTTTCCCGATAATCGCGACTTTTTCCTTGGCTTTAATCGCAAAGCTTACCTGTTTAAGCACTTGAACTTCAGAACCCGGATAAGTGAAATCTACATCGCTAAAACTGATATCGCCATCGAAATGAGAACGATGCATATAACGCTCTAGATTCTCATCCGGCAAAGCCATAATCTGTTCTAGATTTTGCAATGCCGATTGCGCCTGATTATAACGCGTTGCCAATAATGAGACTTGAGAGAAAGGAACCAAAGCGCGTCCGGTTAACATAACCGCCGCCACCAGGCCCCCCATCGACAATTCACCAACAGAGATTTGAAATACCCCAACCACCACTAATAACACCGTGGTACTTTGTGAAACAAAGCCGTTAACGCTGCCCACCGAAGTCGCCAATTTGCGAATTTGCATATTCCAAGTGGCGATATTACCGACTAACTCTTCCCACTTATGCTGGAATTGGCTTTCTGCCCCCGCTAACTTCAAAGACTCGATACCAGAAAGACTTTCGATTAAATGAGCATTCTTTTGACTGGCAAATCGGCTACCTAGCTCGACCTCTTGATGCATCTTACGTTTGATCCAAAATGAATACAGAAGCATCACCAGCGCCGCCCCAGCAGGCACCAATACCAAGGGGCCGGCAACCAGTGCAATAATCGCAAGGAACAGCAAAGAAAATGGCACATCAACTAAAGCGGCAATCGTGGCGGAGGTAATAAATTCTCGGATCGAATCGAACTCTTGTATATTTTTTGCGAAGGCACCTACCGAGGTAGGACGAGTCTCCATCTTCATGTTCAGCAATTTTTCGAAGATTCGGGCAGATAATAAAATATCTGATTTCTTAGCTGCTAAGTCTAAAGTGTAAGCACGCATCTGCTTTAAAGCGAAATCGAACACCAAGACCAGCGCCATTCCAGCTGTCAATACCCATAAGGTATCCATCGCTGAATTGGGCACGACCCGATCATAAACATTCATCACAAATAAGGGCGAAGCAATTGCAAATAAATTCACAAATAATGATGCGACCAAAGCGTCTCGGTAGATAGGAGCCGAGCGACGCAAAGTACTCCAGAACCAATGACCACGGTTACTCTTTAAAGCTTCCGGAGAACGCGCATCAAAACGATAACGTTTACGAACATAACAACAAAAACCGCTATAACTCGGAGCCAATTTGTCTAAAGTAATATGCTCGTGGCTATCAGGTAATTCCGGCCAAGCTACTTCAATATCTTGCTGGTTACGAGCAAGCAATACACAACAGCGACCATCTTCTAATAGCAAAATACAAGGCAATAATAAGTCGGGAATTTTATCAATTGGTTTTTTAACCAAAGATGCATCCATTCCGGCGCGTAATGCCGCGCGAGGTAATAACGCAGGCGTCAACAAGCCCTCTTTTAACGGTAGACCAGCCGAAAGCGCCTTCGCTGAAAAAGGCTTGCCGTAATACTTGGACAAAAATACCAAACTATTCAGTAAGGGGTCACTGCGCTCAGCAGCAATATCTAAATCACGGTGATGGTGTTGCTGTGGGTTGGCTTCCTGCACCTTGCATCCTTTACAATATAAAACATCAAGAGCAAGCCTTAGCTTACTCTTGTAATTAAATTAACCCAAATAAAAAGGTTTAGTTATCGACATTAAGCTGTTGATCTTCAATTAATTGAGTCAATATTTCGCTATCACTCATACCGCTAAAATCAACATTCTCGAGGGTAATAGTCTGATGAACACTGAAACCATTGTCGCCACCATCTTTATCAATTGAAATAATGGTATCGACACCACTTCCATGAGTCACCGTTTCGAAGGAGAGGAAAGATTCCAAACTGGCTTCCGTTTCCCCTTGTAACAAATCACTTAAGTTAAGCACATCACCGCCTTCACCAACAGTGAAATCGGTAATCGTATCATTCACGCTCGCTTGATCATCATTTGCTAACCAAGCAAACATATCACTATCATCACCACCAGTAAGTATATCGTTACCCTGACCACCAATGAGTAAGTCTTCGCCGCTACCGCCAATCAAGACATCATCACCCTGATTTCCTATTAAAGCATCTTGACCGCCGCCACCCAGCAAACTATCGCTATGCTCATTGCCAATTAAAATCTCATCGGCGTCACTACCTTGTAGCGTTTGACTATGTTCACCAACAATTTCGACCGTGGCGGTATCCGAGAGACCATCAGCATTGATGCCATAATCAAACTGCTCCAATACATCTGTTGCGGCCGATTTATTGTACTCCGCAGTATCGGTCAAAATAGTTAAATCAAGTTGATAAGCTTGGCCATTATCAGCACCCTGTTCCGCGACAATTTGAATATAATAATCACCTTGATAATCGGCAGTGTAAGTTTCCTTGGCACCGGCCCAGTAATCATCGATAACGGCTATCTGCTCTCCTGATTCATTATATAAATACACATCCACATCCACGGACCGAGAAGCATCATCATTAGAGCTGACATTAATACGTAACTGTTCGCCTACTGCCAATGTCACCTTAAACCAATCTTGGTCAACACCACCAACGACTGAAATATCACTCTCTAAAGTCCCTTGAAAAGCGTAAGAGTATCCGTCAATGTTATTGGTATTGATGATATTGCGATCATTGGCACTGAATAAAGAGCGGTCACTTAAATCAACCGCCGTTAACAATGAATTATTGATTGGCGATAAACCGCTATCGAGCGGATTTTCAATCGCGATTGTGGCCACGGCTTCAGTTTCAAAATTACTTTCATTAATACCTAAACCGATGCCATCATCGGATTCAAACACGATATTAGCTGAATCATCCAGACTAGCACTACCGCCTTGCGCATCACTAACACCACTCAATTCAATCGCATGCCCCTGATCATTCCATAATAGGGCCAGACTCGGAATACTGATACTGCTGGTGCCATCCTGAGAAGTGATCACATAATCACGATTAGCATCAACAATTGGTTCAAATACAGTATGAATTACAATGTCGGTAACAGCACTGTCACCATCGAAGTCTGACACTGTGACACTGAATTTTTCTTGTTGCGCCCAGCCATCACTATTCAAGCTGAGTTCATAGCTATAGGCACCAGTCACAAAGTTAAGGACTAACAAGCCCCCCAGAGCAGTGGCGATACTCAGGGTTTGTTGCTGCTCTGGTCTAGCATCTGGATCATAGGTATAAGTGGTACCATCAACCTTTATAGCGCTCACGTAGCCATTATCCGCTCCCACCATGAAACCACTGGTTGATGCCGTGTCAACTAAGCCTAACGAGCCACTCACTGCCTCGTCTAAATAACTTTCTACCAAGCTAGTCGATAAATCAGTCACATCATTTACAATAAATGCGTATTCATCATTCGCAGAATCTGAAGCAATGTCTTGTAACACCGATAAGTTGGCATTACCAATCCCCACTCCATAGCTAATATCGACATTCTCATTAACAAAAGTATCCCAAGCATCCTGTCCAGTTAAGCCCTTATACTCGACCGTCTCGTCAATACCATAACCCTGATTCGGTTCACCATCGGAAATAAAGTACAACAGCGTACTATCGGCACTCGGTTGCTCGGCAACGATGCTGGATTGAATAACTTGATTCAAGGCTGAATCATAGTGAGTACCGCCTCCGGAGGCTAAGCTTTGCAAGTAGTCTAAGGCGTCGGCCACGTTATCAATGATCCACCCACTACTCACTTGAGAATCAGAGAAACCAATGATTTGTACATTCACATTGCCCTTATCGTCGGCCTGATCAATCAAATGGGTTAAAGCATCGACGGCAATTTTTAAGTAATCGAGCCCATCGCCATGCTCTCCATTATTCATACTCGCCGATGTGTCTAATACCAAGACTAAATTAGTCGTGACCGACAAGGGGCTCGACTCCAGAGTCAATGCAACCTGACTACCGACAGGGGCATCATCGACAATACTCACCTCAAGTGTCGCCTGACTGGTAAAACCAGCGGGAGCATTACTAACAATATAAGAGAAACTCTCGCTTTGACCATCACCCGCTAAGCGCGAGGTATTTAACTGGTATTGATAGTCTCCCTTACCAAAGCCATCATAGGCTTCGGTATACACCGTTAATACACCCTGCTCAGTGTCAATGCTAATCACGCCATTAACATCAGCAGTATACGGGCTGCCTTCATAGGCAATACTACTTATCGATAACTCGGAAAAATCTCCGCCGTCGTTGGCTAATAAGTTTCCACTTGCTGAACTATTGGCAACCCCAGGTGCCGAGCCTGTGGCCAGGCCCGCTTCAAAGACCTGCGCGCTGTCACTGTTCAAATCAATAATATTGCCACTTACCGTCGCTTGACTTTGTTGACCCCCTTGATCCTCTATCGTATAAGAGAAACGAACATCGCCACCACTATCAGGGTTCGCGGTAAAGCTAATTAAACCCGCTTCACTCACATTCACAAGCCCTTGTTCGACAGCAATAGCCTGGGCGGTTCCGGGAGTTAACAAAGTACCACCAATGGATTTAATGCTAATCGCAGCACCCTCTGGGTCAGAATCATTCGCTAAAAGATCGAGTGATACAGTACCTCCCGATGCGAGTAAATTGAAATGGTCATTAATCGCCTCTGGCGCATCGTTGACCGGGGTGAGATCGAGACTGGCGCTGGCATCAACGCTTAATGGATCGCTGAGGCCATTGGTGCTGCCATTATCGGTAATTTGATAAGAGAAGCTGACGCTGCTGTCATCATTGGCCGCCGGCGTATAAGTCCAGCTACCGTCACCGTTGTCCACTAAACTACCGTTACCGCTGCTCAGTTGCAAGTTGCTGACACTGAGATCGTCGCCTTCCAAGTCGCTGGCATTGGCCAATAGTTCTTCGCTGGTAATCAGCCGCGCGCCGCTGTCTTCGGCGATGGGGGTCAAGACGACCGCACTTGATTCGGGTGCATCATTCACCGGAGTGAGATCGAGACTGGCGCTGGCATCCACGCTGAGTGGATCGCTGAGGCCATTGCTGCTGCCATTGTCGATAATTTGGTATGAGAAACTAACGCTGCTGTCATCATCGGCCGCCGGCGTGTAAGTCCAGCTGCCATCACCGTTATCCACTAAGCTGCCGTTACCACTGCTCAACTGCAAGTTACTGACCGTTAAATCGTCGCCTTCCAAGTCGCTGGCATTGGCCAGCAGTTCTTCGCTGGTGATGGTGCGCGCGCCGCTATCTTCTGCAATAGGCTCTAAGACTACTGTGCTGCTCTCAGGGGCATCATTCACCGGGGTGAGATCGAGGCTGGCGCTGGCATCCACGCTGAGTGGATCGCTGAGGCCATTGCTGCTGCCATTATCGGTAATTTGGTATGAGAAACTAACGCTGCTGTCATCATCGGCCGCCGGCGTGTAGGTCCAGCTGCCATCGCCGTTATCCACTAAGCTGCCCGCGCCGCTGCTCAACTGTAAGTTGCTGACCGTTAAATCGTCGCCTTCCAAGTCGCTGGCATTGGCCAGTAGTTCTTCGCTGGTAATCAGCCGCGCGCCGCTGTCTTCGGCGATAGGCTCTAAGACTACTGTGCTGCTCTCAGGGGCATCGTTGACCGGAGTGAGATCGAGGCTGGCACTGGCATCGATGCTTTGGGGATCGCTCAGGCCATTGCTGCTGCCATTATCGGTGATTTGATAAGAGAAGCTAACGCTGCTGTCATCATCAGCCGCCGGCGTATAAGTCCAATTGCCATCGCCATTGTCCACTAAACTGCCGTTACCACTGCTCAGCTGCAAGTTGCTGACCGTTAAATCGTCGCCTTCCAAGTCGCTGGCATTGGCCAGTAGTTCTTCGCTGGTAATCAGCCGCGCGCCGCTGTCTTCGGCGATAGGCTCTAAGACTACTGTGCTGCTCTCAGGGGCATCGTTGACCGGAGTGAGATCGAGGCTGGCACTGGCGTCCACGCTGAGTGGGTCGCTGAGACCATTGGTGCTGCCATTATCGGTAATTTGATAAGAGAAGCTGACGCTGCTGTCATCATTGGCCGCCGGCGTATAAGTCCAGCTGCCATCACCGTTATCCACTAAACTGCCGTTACCGCTGCTCAACTGCAAGTTGCTGACCGTTAAATCGTCGCCTTCCAAGTCGCTGGCATTGGCCAGTAATTCTTCAGAGCTAATGATGCGCGCGCCGCTATCTTCGGCGATAGGCTCTAAGACTACTGTGCTGCTCTCAGGGGCATCGTTGACCGGAGTGAGATCGAGGCTGGCGCTGGCATCCACGCTGAGTGGATCGCTGAGGCCATTAGTGCTGCCATTGTCGGTGATTTGGTATGAGAAGCTAACGCTGCTGTCATCATCGGCCACCGGCGTATAAGTCCAACTGCCGTCGCCATTGTCCACTAAACTGCCCGCGCCGCTGCTCAGCTGCAAGTTGCTGACGGTTAAATCGTCGCCTTCCAAGTCGCTGGCATTGGCCAGTAGTTCTTCGCTGGTAATCAGCCGCGCGCCGCTGTCTTCGGCGATGGGAGTCAAGACGACCGCACTCGATTCAGGTGCATCATTGACCGGAGTGAGATCGAGACTGGCGCTGGCATCCACGCTGAGTGGATCGCTCAGGCCATTAGTGCTGCCATTATCGGTGATTTGATAAGAGAAGCTAACACTGCTGTCATCATCGGCCACCGGCGTATAAGTCCAACTGCCGTCGCCATTATCCACTAAACTGCCCGCGCCGCTGCTCAGCTGCAAATTGCTGACCGTTAAATCGTCGCCTTCCAAGTCGCTGGCATTGGCCAGTAGTTCTTCAGAGCTAATGATGCGCGCGCCGCTGTCTTCGGCGATGGGGGTCAAGACGACCGCACTTGATTCGGGTGCATCATTGACCGGGGTGAGATCGAGACTGGCGCTGGCATCCACGCTTAGTGGATCGCTGAGGCCATTGCTGCTGCCATTATCGGTGATTTGATAAGAGAAGCTGACGCTGCTGTCATCATCGGCCGCCGGTGTATAAGTCCAGCTGCCATCACCATTATCTATCAAGCTGCCCGCGCCGCTGCTCAGCTGCAAGTTGCTGACCGTTAAATCGTCGCCTTCCAAGTCGCTGGCATTGGCCAGTAATTCTTCAGAGCTAATGATGCGCGCGCCGCTATCTTCGGCGATGGGAGTCAAGACGACCGCACTCGATTCGGGTGCATCGTTGACCGGAGTGAGATCGAGGCTGGCGCTGGCATCCACGCTGAGAGGATCGCTCAGGCCATTGCTGCTGCCATTGTCGGTAATTTGATAAGAGAAGCTAACGCTGCTGTCATCATCGGCCACTGGTGTATAAGTCCAGCTGCCGTCGCCATTGTCGATCAGACTGCCCGCGCCGCTGCTCAGCTGCAAGTTGCTGACCGTTAAATCGTCACCTTCCAAGTCGCTGGCATTGGCCAGCAGTTCTTCGCTAGTGATGATCCGCGCGCCGCTGTCCTCAGCAATCGGATCTAACACAAGCGCCGTACTTTCTGGGGCATCGTTGACCGGGGTGAGATCGAGACTGGCGCTGGCATCCACGCTTAGTGGATCGCTGAGGCCATTGCTGCTGCCATTATCGGTAATTTGATAAGAGAAGCTAACGCTGCTGTCATCATCGGCCGCCGGTGTATAGGTCCAGCTGCCGTCGCCATTATCCACTAAGCTGCCCGCGCCGCTGCTCAGCTGCAAGTTGCTGACCGTTAAATCGTCGCCTTCCAAGTCGCTGGCATTGGCCAGTAGTTCTTCAGAGCTAATGATGCGCGCGCCGCTGTCTTCGGCGATGGGGGTCAAGACGACCGCACTTGATTCGGGTGCATCATTCACCGGAGTGAGATCGAGACTGGCGCTGGCATCCACGCTTAGTGGATCGCTGAGACCATTGGTGCTGCCATTGTCGGTAATTTGGTATGAGAAGCTAACGCTGCTGTCATCATCGGCCGCCGGCGTATAAGTCCAGCTGCCGTCATCGTTGTCCACTAAACTGCCGTTACCACTGCTCAGCTGCAAGTTGCTGACCGTTAAATCGTCGCCTTCCAAGTCGCTGGCATTGGCCAGTAATTCTTCAGAGCTAATGATGCGCGCGCCGCTATCTTCGGCGATGGGCTCTAAGACTACTGTGCTGCTCTCAGGGGCATCGTTGACATGTATGATGGATAACTGATCGCTGGCAGAATCTGTTTGACCGTTAGCCGTTACCTCCACCGTAACACTCAGTTGGCTAAGGTTTAAGCTGTCATTATTCACTGCCGCAACGCCAGCCTCGCTAAGCTTGACAGTGTTACCATCGATCACCAAATATCCATCGTCGTTATTCAATAACTGATGAGTTTGAACATCCCCTTCCGGGTCGCTGGAACTGAAATTAGCAACCACAGTATCAGTGCTAACCGAGTCTTCAGTGATATTGTCTACGGCTAAAACTTGGATACTGGGACCTTGGTCTCCTGCATCAACCCGAGCAATCACAACCGTTGCTGTATCGTTAGTACTAAGTCCGTTAGCCTCGACCTGAACCGTCAAATTTAACTCGGTTAAATTCAGCTGATCATTATTAATTGCAGCGATCCCTTCGGGGGTCAATTTCACCTGATTGCCATCAAGCAAAAAATAACCCTGACTATCATTGATGATGCTGTGACTCAGCGGATCACCATCAGGATCACTAGACACAAAACTGGCAACCACTGTATTTTCATCAACCGCCCCTTCACTAATAGTTTCCGTATTAATACTAATGGTGGGTGCTTGGTCATCCGGAAAAGGTGCAGTTGTATCCTGAACATTCGCTGCGAGTTGATTAACCGTGGGAGTCGGATTAACTGTTATACCTTGGGTATCAAAACCGACTTCAGCAATAATTTCGCTGCCGACTCGCTCAATGCTAACAAAACCACCATTGCCCTCACTCACTGCAGCTGTTTCGCCGCCAGCCGCCGTCGCTTCAAATAAAGTCGTGGGGTCCACACCATCCAAAATCGCTTGTTGTAAGGCTTCGATGTCAACATCATTCACCGCGCTCAGCTGCTGCGCTTGTCCTGTGGTAACATCTACTGGTAACTGAGTGCCGCTGTTCTCTCCTAACTGATATTCAGCACCACCATAATAGAAACCTAATTGCGCTCCCTGGGAACTAATAATTAACTCCCCAGCTTGAACTTGATCGCCTGGCTGCAGAGCCCTAATATTGCCAAGTTCATCCACAGCAAACGCTTGCCCTTGAATAGACACGATTGTTGCACTTGAAGTTGCAATGCTCTGTTCCATATTTATTTCCTTTCAACATGATCGATGTTCTAGATTTCTGCGGCGACAATACTCACAGATAACACAGTTGTTAAAGTATAAATTTTAGCCATCAGATTAACATTTAACGAATGAATTTTACTAATTCAAATTTTAACTTGCGATCTAGGGCCCTGAAACACATACCAATAACAGAATCACCAATCAACAACTGATTGATTCACATACTCTATAAAGAATAACTAAAACATTCATCAACTAGAAGGTGTAAACCAATGAAGAGAAGTATTATCACAATAAACACAATTAAGCAGCGATAAGCTCTAAGTTCCCAGCATAAGTATCAATTTGGGTTGGTGATAATGCGTCTTTAATCAAGACAAATAAGGGAGTGGAAACTTTGAGAACAAGCAAAATAGATGATAATCAATACACTGAAAACAAAAAGGCTCGCCGAGGCGAGCCTTATATCACACGGTATCGCTATAAAATTACAGTACGTCTACTGCATTCAAATCAGCAAAAGCGCGCTCTAAACGTGCAACCATGCTTTCTTGACCTTTACGTAACCAAACGCGTGGATCGTAGAATTTTTTATTCGGTTGATCAGCACCTTTAGGGTTACCAATTTGGCCCTGTAGGTAAGCTTCATTTTCAACGTAGTAAGCACGTACGCCGTCCCAGCTAGCCCATTGAGTATCAGTATCAATGTTCATTTTGATCACACCGTAGCCGATAGACTCTTGAATTTCTGCTTGAGAAGAACCTGAACCACCGTGGAATACGAAGTTAAGTGCATTTGGAGCAATACCAAATTTCTCAGCACAGTAAGCTTGTGAATCACGAAGAATAGTAGGAGTAAGTACAACGTTACCCGCTTGGTAAACACCGTGTACGTTACCGAAAGAAGCAGCAATCGTGAAACGAGGGCTAATCGCGGTTAGTTTCTCGTATGCATAAGCTACGTCTTCTGGAGAAGTGTAAAGCTCAGACGCGTCCATATCAGAGTTATCTACGCCATCTTCTTCACCACCAGTACAACCCAATTCAATCTCAAGGGTCATGTTCATTTTAGCCATGCGAGCAAGGTATTCGCCACAGATTTGGATGTTTTCTTCTAGTGGCTCTTCAGAAAGGTCAATCATGTGAGAAGAGAACAAAGGCTTACCAGTTTGAGCGAAGAATTCTTCACCCGCATCGAGTAGACCGTCAATCCAAGGTAGCAATTTTTTAGCTGCGTGGTCAGTGTGAAGGATCACAGGAACACCGTAAGATTCAGCAACAGCGTGAACATACTTAGCGCCCGCAACAGCACCTTGAATCGCTGCGCCTTGGCCTTCAAGTTTAACGCCTTTACCAGTGAAGAAACCGGCACCGCCGTTTGAGAATTGAACAACAACTGGCGCTTTAGCCTTGGCTGCAGCTTCTAATACACCGTTAATCGTGTCAGTGTTAACTACGTTAACCGCTGGAAGTGCGAATTTGTTTTCTTTAGCAATAGCAAAAACTTTTTGCAAATCGTCGCCAGAGATAACCCCAGGTTTTACTGCATCGAAGATCTTAGACATATCAATGATTCCATCTACTTATATTTAATTAAAATTATGAACACTTCTGTGCTTTATTACTTATCACAGTGCGGAAGCAAAGCTTCCACACTGTCGCCAGTTAACCTTTAGCACGCTCCTCAAGCATTGCTACGGCAGGTAATACTTTACCTTCTACAAACTCTAAGAAGGCACCGCCCCCAGTAGAGATGTAAGAAACCTGGTCTTTAATTCCGAACTTATCAATCGCTGCTAGTGTATCACCACCGCCGGCTACAGAAAAACCAGCTGATTCAGCAATCGCTTTAGAAATGCCTGCTGTACCCGCTTCAAAATTCTTGAATTCGAATACGCCCACAGGACCATTCCAAAGAATAGTTTTAGCATTACCAATGATTTCTGCAAGCGCCGCTGTTGAATCAGGACCCAAGTCGAAGATCATGTCATCATCTTGAACTTCTGAAACATGTTTAATTTCAGCTTCAGCATTTTCATCAAATGCTTTGGCACATGCAACATCAGTGGCAACTGGAATAGCACACTCTTTCATCAATTTTTTAGCGGTTTCAAGTAAGTCCGCTTCGTAAAGAGACTTACCTACGTTATGACCTTCAGCGGCGATAAAGGTGTTTGCAATACCACCACCAACCACTAATTGGTCAGCTATTTTAGAGAGTGACTCTAATACAGTTAGCTTCGTCGAAACTTTAGAACCACCAACAATCGCAACCAATGGACGTTCTGGTTTATCCATTGCCTTACCTAATGCTTCAAGTTCAGCCGCAAGTAAAGGACCAGCACAAGCAACTTCAGCAAACATACCTACACCATGAGTCGACGCTTGAGCGCGGTGAGCGGTACCAAAGGCATCCATCACGTAAACATCACATAGTGCAGCCATTTTTTTAGCTAAAGCTTCTTCATTTTTCTTCTCACCAACGTTGAAACGAACGTTTTCAAGAACCACCAATTCACCAGCTTTAAGCTCTAAGCCATCGAGGTAGTCAGTCGCAAGACGTACTGGCACATCTAAAGCTTCATTTAAGTAGTCAACCACAGGCTGAAGAGAAAATTCTGCGTTATATTCACCTTCAGTAGGACGACCAAGGTGAGAAGTAATCATCAACTTAGCGCCTTGCTCTAAGGCCAACTTAATGGTTGGAATCGATGCTAAGATACGAGCATCGGAAGTCACTTTTCCATTTTTTACAGGAACATTCAGATCTTGACGTACTAATACGCGTTTACCAGCAAGATCTAAGTCGGTCATTTTGATAATTGACATTATCTGTCCTCATTTAGTTTTAAATTAAACTTACAACCCAGCCGCTTGGCTAAGCCGATAATTCCATCTGACTCATTAAAACGGTGGTGTCTAACATACGGTTGGCAAAGCCCCATTCGTTATCACACCAAGCCAACACTTTGACTAAGTGTTGGCCACTTACTCGTGTTTGTGAGCCATCAATAATGCTTGAATGACTATTGTGGTTAAAATCGATAGACACCAAGGGTTCTTCGGTATAGCTCAAGATACCCGCTAATTTACCGCAAACTGCCGCTTGAATGGCTTGATTTATATCAGAAACTGTAACTTTTTTACACAAAGTTACACTCAAGTCCATCGCCGTAACATTCTGTGTTGGCACCCGCACAGCGATAGCCTCAAACTTACCTGCAAACTTAGGAAGAATACGCTCTACACCTTTAGCCAGCTTGGTATCAACTGGAATAATTGATTGCCCGGCCGCGCGTGTTCTACGCAGGTCACTGTGGTAAGCATCGATCACTTGTTGGTCATTCATGGATGAGTGAATTGTAGTAATAGTACCACATTCCACACCGAAGGCCTCATCCAATACCTGAATCACAGGCACGATACAGTTCGTAGTACAAGAGCCGTTAGAGACAACCTTACTCGCCGCATTCAGCATATGCTCATTAACACCATAGACTACCGTGTGGTCAACGCAAGGATCGGCTGGATGAGAGAACAATACTTTTTTAGCGCCAGCGTCAATATGCATTTGCGCATCAGCGACTGAACTAAAACGTCCGGTGCACTCCAGCACGATATCCACCTTAAACTCAGCCCACGGCAAAGCACTTGGTTCACGGTTATGCAGCAGCTGGATCTGCTGACCAGCCACTGATAAACATTCCCCCTGTAGCGAGACATGTTCAGCAAAAGTACCGTGGGTAGAATCATACTTAAGTAAATGAGCCATAGCCTCTGGACTAGCTAACTCGTTAATCGCCACCACTTGGATCTGAGCTTGTCGCTGAGACTCAAATAACGCTCTAAGCACACTTCGGCCAATTCTGCCAAAACCATTAATAGCGACCCGAATAGGATGATGCTGCATAGTATTTTGCATTTCCATAAATAAGCAACAAAACAAAAAACCCTCTATAATTCAGAGGGTTTTACTCATAAATAATAACTAACGACTGTCTTACAACAGTTCGTTAGCCATCTTCACGAGGTTCTCTTGAGTGAAGCCAAACAACTTAAATAGCTCACCCGCTGGCGCAGACTCACCAAAGGTGGTCATTCCTAAGACCTTTCCATCGAAACCAACATACTTATGCCAGAAATCGGCGATACCCGCTTCAACTGCAATTCGTTTACGGACTGCGAAAGGCAATACAGATTCACGATATTCGGCTGATTGCGCATCAAAAACATCTGTTGCTGGCATAGAAACTACTCGAACAGCCTTACCTGCAGCGCTCAGTTCTTCATAAGCAGCCACGGCAAGTTCAACTTCGGAACCCGTTGCAATCAAAATAAGTTCTGGCGTAGCAGCACAATCTTTCAATACATAACCACCACGAGCAACATCAGCCAGTTGTTGAGCATCACGCGCTTGCGGTGCCAAACCCTGACGAGAAAAGATTAACGATGTTGGGCCATCTTTGCGTTCAATCGCATGACGCCAAGCAACCGCTGACTCTACCGAGTCACAGGGACGCCAAGTGCTCATGTTGGGGGTTAAACGTAAACTCGCAGTTTGTTCTACCGCTTGGTGAGTTGGACCATCTTCACCCAAACCGATCGAGTCATGGGTATACACAAAAATAGTCGGTTGCTTCATTAATGCAGCCATGCGTAAGGCATTACGTGCGTATTCCATAAACATTAAGAAAGTCGCACCGTAAGCTTTTAAACCACCATGTAAGGTCACACCATTCATGATTGCCGACATACCAAACTCACGCACACCGTAATGCATATAGTTACCGGAAGCGTCCTCAGCAGTCACCGCTTGAGAACCAGACCACATCGTAAGATTAGACGGAGCCAAATCTGCGCTGCCACCCAGTAATTCAGGCAATTTAGGACAAAAAGCTTCTAAGGTTTTTTGTGAAGACTGACGCGTCGCGACTTTAGCTTGGTTAGCTTGTAAATCAGCAATATACGAATCAGCAAATGCTGTCCAATCACTTGGTAAGTCGCCGTTCATACGACGTTTATACTCGGCCGCAAGTGCTGGGTAAGCAGCTTCGTAGCCAGCAAATAACTGATTCCACTCTGATTGTGATGAGCCACCAGCCTCTTTTGCATCCCAAGCTTGATAAATATCTTGAGGAATTTCAAAAGCAGCATAGGGCCAATTTAAAAATTCACGAGCAGCCGCTATTTCGTCAGCACCAAGTGGTGCACCGTGACAATCGTGGCTACCCGATTTATTCGGTGAACCAAAACCAATCACAGTTTTACAACAAATCATGGTTGGCTTGCTTGTTTCAGCTTTGGCTGCCGTAATCGCAGCCGCAATTGCGTCGCTATCATGGCCATCGACACCACCAATCACATGCCAACCGTAAGCTTCGAAACGTTTCACGGTATCGTCGGTAAACCAACCTTCGACATCACCATCAATCGAAATGCCATTGTCATCCCAAAAGGCAATCAATTTACCTAAACCTTGAGTACCAGCAAGTGAACAAGCTTCGTGAGAGATCCCCTCCATCAAGCAGCCATCACCGAGAAAGGTGTAGGTATAATGGTCAACCACAGGAAAACCATCTTTGTTGAATTGAGCCGCTAATATTTTTTCTGCTAAAGCCATACCCACAGCGTTGGTAAGACCTTGACCAAGCGGACCGGTAGTGGTTTCTACACCCGGCGCATAACCATATTCTGGGTGGCCTGGCGTTTTAGAATGTAATTGGCGAAAGTTTTTTAGTTCTTCGATAGGCAGTTGATAACCAGAAAGATGCAGTAGAGAATACAACAACATCGAGCCATGACCATTCGATAGAACAAAGCGGTCACGATCTGCCCAATTTGGGTCATTCGGGTTATGTTTCAAAAAGTCGCGCCATAGCACTTCAGCAATATCAGCCATTCCCATGGGGGCTCCAGGGTGACCAGAGTTAGCTTGCTGAACTGCATCCATACTTAAAGCACGAATGGCGTTGGCGAGTTGACGACGAGAAGACATGAATTTCTCCTGCAAATTATAGGCTATAGGGTATCGAGAGGCGCGTATTGTCACAAAGTCAACGATGTTACTCAATAATTATCTAAAAAGAATCGGTAAATTTATGGCTGAGTTCCACTTATTGAGTACTCACGTGGACAATTACTCAAAATAATGGCGCAAATAACAGAACCGAAGAGACAATGTCCCAACGCAAAAATGTCTAAGTGATACCGATCACGTTTTTTTGATTAAAATCATACCAACCTGTCGCAAAAGCACGTAACCTAGTTACACACTCCTCGCTCTGGAGTGGTGACAACACAATCAAACATTAAATGATTAGCAATAACGGATTATTCCTTTGATAGATGAGTTATCGGCTTCTACGCCTCTCCACCCCTTAATTCATTTTCGTCATCCGTTACCTGCGACAAGAGCTTATTTTATATGTTTGAACCGCTGAGTCGGCACCAACGAAACAGCATGGTGATTTACTTTCACCCCAACTAAGCGCTGATTAATTTTATGGACGTATGAATAATTATTCATACGTTGAAGTCATTCTTGCTATTAAGGTTTTAGATTTAAAATGCCTAAGTCTCCCAACTTTCGGTTTTTTCAAGGTGGATTAATCAAGCACCGAACCACCCCTAAATTCTTTACCACCCAATACGATTACATGGTTCTGATTGCTCTTTCTGGCTTTGTTGGCGCAACCGTCGGTTTAGTGATCGCGATGTTTGAAGAACTGATTAATTGGGTTGGTGACTTTCGGATTCACTTAGTCGAGAGCGCTTCGCTAAGTCCTTTCTTAAGTATTATCGCAGGTGCCTTGATTGGCGCTCTGATCACCGCCTTGGGATTTTGGTTAACGGCTCGCTTTGCGCCGGAAGCTTCAGGAAGCGGGATCCCGCACTTAGAAGGCGCTCTGGATGGCTTACATGATATCCGTTGGCGTCGAGTGCTACCGATAAAGTTCTTCGCTGGGGCGCTCACCATCAGTTCCGGAATGGTACTTGGAAGAGAAGGTCCTTCGATTCAAATCGGTGGTTCGGTAGGTCGAATGTTTGCCGGCAGGGCCAAACGTTATCAACACGCCACCCATATCTTAACAGCGGCGGGTGCTGCCGCTGGTTTAGCGGCCGCCTTTAACGCCCCTTTGGCCGGCGTGCTATTTGTAATTGAAGAGATGCGGCCGCAATTTCGCTATAGCATTACCTCATTCAAATGCGTCACCTTGTCTAGCGCCGCGGCAACCATTGTGATGCGCTCGATTCATGGCCAATCGGCAGTGATGGATATTCCGAACTTTTCGATTCCAGCACTCAACTCTCTGTGGTTATTCGCTTTACTAGGAATTATTTTTGGTATTGTTGGCGTTAACTTTAACCGTTGGGTCTTGAGTACCACGGCTAAAGTACAACAGCTCCAAAAAAACCGAATTTCGCGGATCGTGATGACAGGTGCGGCATTTGGTGCAGTATTTGCGACCCTGCAAAGCTTGGTTCCCGATATCACCGGCGGCGGAGTAGAACTCATCACCGAGTTGTTTAGAAATCCAATTGTTTGGGGTGTTTGCCTGTTATTGTTTGTGCTTCGCTTATTTACGACCATTGCGAGTTTTGGTTCGGCTGCACCTGGGGGAGTATTCTCTCCCATGCTCGCACTGGGCACTCTGCTTGGATTAGCATATGGCAGCTTAATGGCAAGTTATTTTCCTGACCTGGTTCCTGAACCAGGCATCTTTGCCATTGCTGGCATGGGGGCTCTGTTTGCCGCAACAGTTCGAGCGCCAGTCACTGGCATCATTTTAGTGGTTGAGATGACCGATAACTACCAGCTCATTTTGCCGTTACTGGTTACTTGTTTAGGAGCGACCTTCATTGCCCAAGCCTTGAAAGGGAAATCACTATATTCTGAACTATTGAAGCAATCACTGCGTAACAATCCTGAAATCAAACGTCAGATCAACGAAAGTCACGAGGATAGTAAAACAAGCTAAACTCGCAATCGCTGTGCGTAAGGATCAGGCATTACGGTTCAAAATAGTAAATGACCCAGATATACAGCCATCACATCGGAAAGCACGAGCCCAAAGTTAAAGTCATCGCCAAGAACGATAGCACAATTGCTGAGCTTGTTCTTTTCGTCCCTCGTCGGCAACACTCAGCAGCGACTTGTTATATGGTACATAACATTTGATTCAGCGCTTCCCAAATAAAAATCATCAGTAAAGTGGGCTTTAAGCCCGGTAACAGTATTGCTGCAAGCCCCCTGATTCAGTCGCGAGGGTAGCCATTCTCACAGATTATTCGCAGATTCATGATTTAATGAGCGAATAGAGTGGAAAAATAAAGTCAGCGAAACTAGAATAGACGTCCAGATGGTCATCCATCTATACGTCATCAACATTACATTCTAAGAGAGTCCAATCACATGACTACACACTTGTTTACTTCAGAATCAGTGTCTGAAGGGCATCCAGACAAAATTGCAGATCAAATTTCTGACGCTGTATTGGACGCAATTTTAACCCAGGATCCCAAAGCCCGTGTAGCTTGTGAGACTTACGTCAAAACGGGCATGGTGATGGTTGGCGGGGAAATCACAACCTCAGCCTGGGTGGATATTGAAGAATTAGCTCGCTCAACGGTACGAGAAATCGGTTATACCCACTCCGACATGGGTTTCGATGCAGATTCTTGTGCGGTATTAAACGTGGTTGGGAAACAATCTCCAGACATCAACCAAGGCGTTGACCGTGCTCGACCAGAAGAACAAGGTGCCGGAGACCAAGGTTTAATGTTTGGTTATGCGACCAACGAAACCGATGTGCTTATGCCAGCACCTATTACCTACTCTCACCTACTAGTCAAACGCCAAGCAGAGGTTCGCAAGAATGGAGTCTTAAGCTGGTTGCGCCCAGATGCAAAATCTCAAGTTACCTTTGCTTATGAGAATGGCATCATTACCGGGATCGATGCAGTAGTCCTTTCGACCCAACATTGCGACAGCATTTCCACCGAAGATTTGCGTGAAGCGGTAATGGAAGAAATCATTAAACCAGTGCTTCCAGCACAGTGGCTCAATGACAAAACCCAGTACCATATCAACCCCACAGGTCGTTTTGTCATTGGTGGGCCAATGGGCGACTGTGGCTTAACTGGCCGTAAGATCATTGTGGATACCTATGGCGGCATGGCGCGTCATGGCGGGGGGGCTTTCTCCGGTAAAGATCCATCAAAAGTGGATCGTAGTGCCGCTTATGCAGGCCGTTATGTCGCCAAGAATATTGTCGCAGCAGGTTTAGCAGAGCGTTGTGAGATTCAAGTGTCTTATGCGATTGGAGTCGCCGAGCCGACTTCTATTAGTATCGAAACCTTTGGTAGTGGTAAACTCGCTGAAGACAAATTGATTGCCTTGGTACGCAAGCATTTCGACCTTCGCCCTTATGGTATTTTGAAAATGCTCGACCTGGAGCGCCCCATCTATCAAGCCACAGCCGCTTATGGTCACTTTGGTCGCAACGAGTTCCCATGGGAACAAACCGATAAAGCCGAAGCCCTGAAAGCCGATGCTGGCCTATAAACCCAAGCTTCACTAGCTTGAAGCAGCCGAAAGCGTATAATCAGCGATTATCCTTTCGGCTTTTTGGATCTTAAGGTGCAACAACTTTCGCAACAGGTTGAAGCTTGCTTTCAACAAGCAGAACGCTTCTATCAACGTGCATTTACACGACCAGAAATCGTGTTATCGGCACGTCGCAGTAAAGTTGCGGGCAGCGCCAACCTAATTCAATGGCGACTACGCTTTAATCAGCATTTTTACCAACAACAACCACAACACTTCCTCGCTCAAACCGTGCCTCACGAAGTGGCTCATCTAATTTGCCACGCCCTCTATGGTCGAATCAAACCACACGGCAAAGAATGGCAAACCTTGATGCAACAGGTGTTCCACTGCTCACCTACAACCACCCATCGTTACTCCCTGGAAACTCTCGAGCTAAGCACGGTGATGTATCGCTGCCAGTGCCAAAACCATCAATTGGGGATCCGCCGTCATAATAAAGTACTGCAAGGGGCTCGCTATCAATGTAAACGCTGTAAACAAACCTTGGTTGCTCAATAAACCATAACTTGCCAGCCAAATGAGCAGCACTAACAACCGCAACGATTTGCAGGCTAGGCTTCGAGCGACGAACAGTTTATCCTTAACAACCTTATTTGCTTCAATTTTCACTCGCTCAGGAGCCGACACTTAGCATGCGTATTCCTCGTATTTATCAACCCTCCCCACTCAACGTTCAGCAAATCGTTGAATTAGATAGCGAGGCCGCCAACCATGTCGGTCGAGTATTACGGATGACAGCAGGCCAACACTTAGAGCTATTTAATGGCGACGGCAACAATTACTCCGCAAGTATCGAAAGTAGCGGCAAGAAGCAGGTGAGTGTAAAAATATTAACGCAACAACTTAATGCCAGCGAATCCCCCCTCAGGATCCATTTAGGACAAGTGATTTCCCGCGGTGACCGCATGGAATTTACCATTCAAAAATCGGTGGAACTGGGGGTCAATAAAATCACCCCACTCACCAGTGAGCGCTGTGGGGTCAAACTTAACCAAGAGCGTTTTGAGAAAAAACGCCAACAATGGCAAAAAATCGCGATTGCCGCCTGTGAACAATCAGGGCGCAGTGTCGTACCCGAGATCGCCGAACTACAGAGTTTTGAGCAGTGGGCTGGTGAAAACAGTCAAGCAATGAAGTTGAATTTGCATCCAAAGGCCCCATATAGCATTAAGACCCTCCCCATTCCGCTGCATGGCGTAAGATTGTTGATCGGGCCCGAGGGAGGGCTCACAGAGCAAGAAATTGCGGTCTGTAACCAGCATCACTTTCAAGAGACCCTACTCGGTCCACGAGTGCTGCGCACCGAAACTGCCGCACTAACAGCAATAACGGCTTTGCAATGTCAATTTGGAGACTTAGCATAAATGAGTATTAAACTCGGGATCGTGATGGACCCCATCACCCAAATCAATATTAAGAAAGACTCAAGCTTCGCCATGTTGATGGAAGCGCAAGCACGTGGCTATCAAATCTATTACATGGAAATGCAAGACTTGTATCTGGAAAATGGTCGCGCAGCAGCCGCTATGCGCCCTTTGGCAGTCCAAGAAAATGCCCAGTCTTGGTTTGAATTAGGCCCAGAAGTCGATCAAAGTTTAAGTGAATTAGATGTGATCCTGATGCGTAAGGATCCCCCCTTTGATACCGAGTTTATCTACGCCACCTACATTTTGGAGCGCGCCGAGAGCGAAGGTTGTTTAATCATTAACAAACCTCAAAGCTTACGCGATGCCAACGAAAAACTATTTACCGCCTGGTTTGCCGAATTCACTCCGACAACCCTGGTCAGCAGTGACATGAAGCGTCTGAAAGCTTTCCATCAACAACATCAAGATGTGATCATGAAGCCACTGGATGGGATGGGCGGCGCTTCGATATTTCGCTTAAAACAAGGCGATCCCAATGTTGGCGTGATCCTCGAAACCTTAACCAACCACGGTCAAGAGTACTGCATGGCTCAGTGTTTTATTCCTGAAATTGTCGACGGCGACAAACGGATCTTAATCGTGGATGGCGAGCCGATGCCCTATTGCCTAGCAAGGATCCCTTCAGAAGGTGAAACTCGCGGTAATTTAGCCGCGGGCGGACGCGGTGTGGCTCAACCGCTATCAGAGAGTGACTGGAAAATAGCAAACGCAATTGGCCCAGAACTCAAAGCCAGAGGGCTGGTATTTGTCGGCCTCGATGTGATTGGTGATAAAGTCACCGAAATTAACGTCACCAGCCCGACTTGTATTAAAGAAATAGAAGCAGCCTTCAATATTTCGATTACAGGCAAGTTAATGGATGCCATTGAAGCTAAACTTATAGTATCAACCTAAGTGAAGTGGTCAGCCATGAATACACTGCAAAACCAGTTCTTATTAGCGATGCCTAGCCTGAATGACCCGTTTTTTAAACGAGCGGTGGTTTATATCTGTGAGCATAATGAACAGGGCGCGATGGGCTTAGTCATTAATGTACCAGTGGATCTCTCGGTCGAATCACTACTGGCACAAATCGAACTACATGACGCTACCGAAGTACATCGAGAGCATCTAGACCGCCCGGTATACCAAGGTGGACCGGTGGCTCTGGAGCGTGGATTTGTGTTGCATTCATCCATGCATGGCTTTAGCAGCAGCTTGAAAGTAAGCGACGATCTGATGGTCACCACCTCCAAAGACGTATTAGACACACTTGGTACAGACGCCCAGCCTTCGGATTACATCGTCACCTTAGGTTATGCCAGCTGGGAGGCGGGTCAATTAGAACAAGAGATTGCCGATAATTATTGGCTTACCCTGCCAGCCAATAGCGAAATCATCTTCAAGGTTCCCAGCAATAAACGCTGGGAGGCTGCAGCCAAAAGCCTGGGGATCGATGTTTGGCAACTGTCCAGTGAAGTGGGGCACGCCTAACATGGCAAGAGCTGGAGAACGTTCGGTATTAGCCTTTGATTTTGGCACCAAGAGTATCGGGGTAGCTATCGGCCAAGAGCTCACCGCCAGCGGCAAACCGTTGGCAGCGCTCAAAGCTCAGGATGGTATCCCCAACTGGCAAACGGTGGAAAAACTACTGGCACAATGGCTACCCGACCTGCTGGTTATCGGCTTACCCCTCAACATGGACGGCAGTGAGCAGGAGCTGACCACCCGTGCAAAAAAATTCGCCAATCGCTTACATGGGCGATTCGGCTATCCCATTGCGCTGCAGGACGAGCGTCTAACCACCGTTGATGCCAAGGAAAAACTGTTTGAATTAGGTGGTTACAAGGCGCTAGAAAAAGGTGCTGTCGATAGCCTCGCGGCCGCCTTAATCTTTGAAAGCTGGTGTTCAGAACAAGTTTGAGCGCCTAAGCCTTAAATCCGGCGAAACAACTTAAGCCGATGAGAGCAAGGGACGCGATCCACTGCTACCAATCTGATTCATGATATGACCTATTTATTGCGCAAAATAAAGTTGTCGATAACGAGGCATAAACTGCAGTAACGAGTGAATCTAATTACAAGATGAATAACGTAATTAGCACTGATTTAGGCCCGCAAAATGAACTGATAATTAGCTAGATTGGTATGATACGAGGCGCTCTCCCACTCACTCCTTGCTCGCATAAAGAACAGCTAAACCTCTCATGAACGGAAAGCGGTGTGGTTCGCAGCGAAAATATCAATCATCATTCAATTAGCTGTTATTAACGTCACAAATATCAGGCGAATAAATGCGCAAAATCAATTTGCCCACAGGCAATTTCAAACACCGAGCAAGCATATCTCAAACAAGTCATCCGATATACCGAGTATATTTAAAGCCCCTATTTATAACGTTGAGATCATAAAATTTTTAATTCATGACAAAGCTGTAAAAAATTGAATAAAAACACTCTCATACATATATCAAGTCGATACCCCGAACCCGCCGGTCAAAAAACAGCCAAAACTATCCGCTAAATATTTCCCTAAATATGTGATGAAACTAGAAATTAATACAATAAAATTAATGTGTTAGCTCATTTTAATAAATACAAAGACATTCATCACAAAAAAATATTAAGAGATTATTATATTACAAATGAACGCGTCACACTGATGACTAATATTAACGACTAAAAGCACCGATTGAAGTGTCATGTTACCTGTAAAACAAGCCAATAAATTTAATCACAAATTTAAAGACCACTTACATCAAACATTCGCGAAGTTCATGAGGATGCTGGAAAAATAAAATGTCTTATAAAAAAATAAATAATAATACTCTACGCCTAAGTACCCTTGCCTTAATCACATCCAGTTTATTACTCACCGGATGTAATGATAGTATTGAATACACCGCTGATGGAAAGGATGATGCTAGTCAGCAACAAGATCTACAAGTTAAAAATGCTCCCTTTGGCTGGGTTACGCAATATAAAGATCCAGACGGTAATGCTCATCAAATTACTGGTGGCGCAGGTGCCACTGAAGACAGTATTTATGTCGTTTCTAGCCGTCAAGAATTAAGAGATGCACTGAATAACATTAATAGCGAAAACTATATTTCCGGAGATAGTGCTGCCGAATTGAAAGCCAAACTTGAGCCCAAAATCATCTATTGGCAAGGTACGATTCGCGGTGATGAATTAAGCGATGGTAGCTATGCGGATGCCGAATACTATAAGTCCAAACCAAATAGAACTAAATTTGATTTTGATCTCTATGTGAAGGCTTTCGACCAAGATTATCGCGATGAATTGCAAGCGACCATCGACGCAAATGGCGCTGATGCGGAGGCCGCTAAAACGGAGCTTGACCTGTTAAAAAGACAGAATGGTCAACGTTCTCAATATGCCAATAATCAAAAATCACAAATTCAATTTCAAGTACCACCCAATACGACTCTGTTAGGGGTCGGCAATGATGCCAAGTTAATTGAAGGCTATTTATCTCTAAATACACTGAGCCATACCTTTGATCGCACAGATAACAGCAACATTATTATTCGCAATATCACTTTCCAAGCTCCCCGTGATTTTGCTCCTGCGTGGGATGCTGGCGATGGTGACTCTGGTAATTGGAATGCTCGGTATGATGCCGTATCGATTAATGCCAGTAATAACATATGGATTGACCATTGTTCATTTTCTGATGGAGACCACCTTGACAAAGACGAAGAGAATATTTTCGGTAAACATGTCCAACGCCATGATGGCTTGTTAGATATAGAAGATGACTCCGATTATATTACTCTCTCTTATAATATTTTTTCAGAACACGATAAAACAATGATCATCGGCTCTGGAGATGGCGATACCGGAGACTATCGTATTACCTTCGAAGGTAACTATTGGAAGAACAATAAACAACGCACTCCACGAGTACGCTTTGGCAAAGTTCATTTAATTAATAACTATCATCAAGGTGCAACTGACGCCGATTACCCCATTCTGTATGCCATTGGAATGGGTTATGGATCATCGATACTTTCTGAAAGTAATGTATTTGATTTCCAAGGAAGTGGTGCTGAAGAAAGCACAATTATTGGTGCTTATAAAGGAAGTAAATTTAAAGACAATGGTTCTTGGTTTAATGATGAGCCCGCTACAGAATTAAATCAAATAGCCATAAATAAATGTACCGAGCTACAAACAAAAGAAAAAGAAAAAGCAGCCCTGGAAAATAAAGAGCCAGCGAGTTGGGCATTAGAAACTTGTACCAACCAGTTAGATTGGACCCCTCCTTATAACTATACAGTGGGCCGTAATCCATCGGTGGTTAAAGATTATGTGCTGGACAATGCAGGCATCGGAAAACTAAATATTTCTGTTCCTAAATAATTCATTCAAAAAAGCCTCGAAAGATTCGAGGCTTTTTTTTATTAATTGAATACAATTATGATTGCGGATTCGACCAAATTTCTGGATCAATTTGTTTTTGCAATTCTGGATGGTCCTTACTATCAAAGCAAGGAAGCTTACCCGCATCTAGTTGACGGTTATAATCTTTTGCCAGCTTAACCACAACGCCCGACAACATCAGGATCGCCACGAGGTTAACAATTGCCATCAGTCCCATGGATACATCGGCCAGGTTCCAAATAATATCAATTTTAACCACCGCACCAAACATCACCATCGCCAACACCAATAGACGAAAGATCCACAAACCAGCTTTATGATTATGCTCAAGAAAAATCAGGTTAGTCTCTGCGTAAGAATAATTCCCGACAATTGAAGTGAAAGCAAAAAAGATGATCGCAACACCAACAAAATAGCTCCCCCAAGCACCAACTTGACTACTAAGCGCTTGTTGAGTGAGCGCAATCCCGCCACCCGCAAGAGACTCATTATAACTCAGCAAAATAATCGCCGCAGTGGCAGTGCAAATGACAATAGTATCGATAAATACCCCCAACATTTGCACATACCCCTGGGAAGCCGGATGCGGAGGATAAGGCGTCGCGGTTGCAGCCGCATTCGGTGCGCTGCCCATACCCGCTTCGTTGGAAAACAATCCTCGTTTGATACCATTCATCATTGCGGCAGCGAAAGCACCAGCTCCCGCCTCTTCAAAACCAAAGGCCGAGCGGAAAATAAGACTAAACACCTCAGGCATCTTATCGATGTTGATTACCACAACCACCAAGGCAACTAAAACGTAGGCTAAAGCCATCACGGGCACCACCAGTTCCGCGAATCGAGCAACACTGCGGATCCCGCCAAAAATGATCAAGGCTGCCGCAGCCACTAATACTAGGCCCACCAATACCTTATCGAATCCAAAAGCTTCATTGAGGGCGGAAGCGATAGAATTGGCTTGCACCGCATTAAAAACCAAACCAAAGGCAACTATCAGGCAGATGGCAAAAACCACGCCCATCCAGCGTTTACCTAAGCCTTGTTCCATGTAATAAGATGGACCACCACGAAAGTTACCATCGCTATCTTTAACTTTATACAACTGCGCAAGGCTACTCTCTGCAAAACTAGTCGCCATGCCCAGGAAAGCAATTAACCACATCCAAAATACCGCGCCCGGGCCACCCAGTGTGATAGCCACGGCAACCCCAGCGAGGTTACCAGTGCCGACTCGCGCCGCTAAACTCGTACATAAGGCCTGAAAAGAAGAAATACCACTAGCATCGCCCTTACGGCTAGACTTCATCACTGAGAACATGTGGCCAAAATGTCTAATTTGAATGAACCCAGTTCTAATCGTAAATAACACCCCTGAGCCAACCAATATATAAATTAGTAGATTTCCCCAAAGTACATCATTCATCCAGTTTATAACTTCATTCATACCTATTATTCACCTCTTTTTTGGACGTTGATGTCATACCTTCAACATACTTTTGCGGAGGCGAAGTTTAGAGAGGCACCAATAACCATGCTTTGATATATAACAAAAACAAGATAAAAAAGCGCATATATATAAATAAAAGGCATTAACGCTATAAAATAACCACTTTAATCCTACAAAATAGCTATATGTTTTGCGATTTATAGTCAAAAAAATGCAGCTCAGAAACTTTTTTGTAACATTGGTATTTTACTTTCATTGAACCTGTGGTACTTATTAACTGCAACAACATACAAGGAGATAACCATGGATAGGCTAGACTTGGATACTGTTGAAACCAGCAAGGCTTCTCGCAGCTCAAACAAAAAGCGCAAATGGCGAGAAATTGAGGCAATAAAAGATAAAATCCGCTTACAGAAGGAACTACAGTCAATCGACCATAGTTTCGATCTTCATACCGAATACGAATATTAATCTGTGACGAAATACGAATATGACAGGAAACCCGGTTAAGCCGGGTTTTTATTATATTCGCAAGAGCCCCCCTTCAACGGAAGGGAGAAATCATCGAAGACTCATCCTCTGCGGTACAAAAGTTAAACTATTTGTCAATTTTTACGACTCACCTAATCTCGCCTACAAAAAAAGCGTGAGCTAAGCCCCAAGAACTGCAAACGACACATGCAAATTATAATAATTAGCGCTAAATTCTTCATCGAAACGTTTGCGCAAACGTTTCGATGAAGAGTAAATCTAAATAAAAATCGTTCCCTAATCACTGACAGAGATGATAACTATCATGAAAAAAGCACCCCTACTCAATGCTGAACTGTCTTACATTATCGCCAAATTGGGCCATCAAGATCAGCTCTGTATCGGCGACGCTGGCCTACCAATCCCCGACAGCTGCCAACGCCTTGATCTCGCATTAACTAAAGGCATTCCTAGCTTTATTGACACCGTTAAAGCGGTACTTGGTGAAATGCAAATTGAAGCCGTGACTCTCGCCGAAGAAACCTTGAGCCATAGCCCACAGTTGCATGCACAGTTGCTCCAGCTAATCCAACAACAAGAGCAATTATCGGGTCAGTCAATCCGCCTTAATTTGCTAAGTCATGAGACTTTTAAACAACAAACAGCAAGTGCAAACGCCGTCGTCAGAACTGGCGAATTCACCCCTTACGCCAATGTTATTTTCCACGCAGGCGTGGTGTTTTAGCCCTTTATCCGAATCTGGAGCTTTCATGACTCAGCCGATCCTAGAACTCAACAATATCGAAAAGAGCTTTCCTGGCGTGAAAGCCTTAGATGGCGCTAGCTTGCGTGTTTATCCCGGTAAGGTAATGGCCTTATTAGGTGAGAACGGTGCAGGAAAATCCACCTTAATGAAGGTGCTCACCGGTATTTATAGCCTCGATAGCGGGAAGATTAACTATCAAAATAAACCAGTCAGTTTTGATGGCCCTCGCGCATCGCAAAGCGCAGGTATTAGTATCATTCATCAGGAGCTCAACCTGATCCCTGAGCTAAGTATTGCCGAGAATATCTTTTTAGGTAGAGAACCTACTTATGTCTTTGGCGGAATCAATTGGCCACTCATGTATCAACAAGCCGACCGACTATTGGCTCGTCTCAAAATTCAACACAGCGCCAAGCAATTGCTGGGTTCGATTAGTTTAGGTGAACAACAAATGGTCGAAATCGCCAAGGCGCTGTCCTTTGAATCCAAGGTGATCATCATGGATGAGCCCACCGATGCACTCACCGACACCGAAACCGAAGCTTTATTTGCCGTGATCAAAGAGCTCCGAAACCAGGGCTGCGGCATTGTTTATATTTCCCACCGTTTAAAAGAAATATTTGAGATTTGCGATGACATTACGGTGCTGCGTGACGGCAAATTTATAGGTCAACGCAGCATTGACGATATCGACGAAGATAGCATGATTGAAATGATGGTGGGGCGTCGTCTTGATGAGCAATTCCCTCGTATCAACCACCAGCATGGCAATACCTGCCTTGAACTAAAAGACTTAAGTGGCTCCGGCATACGTCAAGTCAGTTTCCACTTAAATAAAGGCGAAATTCTCGGTATCTCTGGTTTGATGGGCGCAGGTCGAACTGAATTGATGAAGGTGATCTATGGTGCCCTCAACCGTGATTCTGGTGAAGTCTATTTAGAAGGAAAAGCCATTCACCCTTGCAGCCCACAAGAAGGCTTGGCCTTAGGCATCGCTTACATCTCGGAAGACCGTAAAAAAGAAGGCTTAGTTTTGGGGCTATCGGTCAAAGAAAACATGTCTCTATCTTGCCTGAAACAACTTTCTAATGGGCCACAATTGAAGCATGGCGATGAAATTATCGCCGTCGAAGACTTTATCACGCTGTTCAATATCAAAACCCCCAGCCGTGAACAAATCATCGGTAATTTATCAGGCGGCAACCAACAGAAAGTAGCGATAGCAAAAGGCTTGATGACCCGTCCAAAAATCCTGATTTTAGACGAACCCACCCGCGGCGTAGACGTCGGCGCCAAAAAAGAGATCTACCAATTAATCAATCAATTTAAGGCTGAAGGCATGAGCATTATTTTAGTGTCTTCAGAAATGCCTGAAGTACTGGGCATGAGTGACCGAATATTGGTGATGCACGAAGGCACCATAAGCGGTGAATTTAGCGCCGAACAAGCCGATCAAGAGACACTAATGGCCTGCGCTGTTGGTAAAAAAATTAATGAGGACGCAGCATGAACAGCAAAGCCCTAGCGAAACAAAGCCCCCAAGCCCAAACACCAAGCATATTTAGTAAGCATTGGTTAATTGAGCAAAAATCGTTGATTGCGCTGATTTTACTCATCGTCGTCGTTTCAATACTAAATCCCAATTTTTTTACCCTAGATAACCTCCTTAATATTCTGCGGCAAACCTCTGTTAACGCCATTATTGCGGTTGGCATGACACTAGTGATTTTAACCGCAGGGATTGACTTAAGTGTCGGCTCTATCTTGGCCCTCTGTGGAGCCTTTGCCGCCTCAATGATTGGCTTGGAAATCCCCGTTTACATCGCGGTGCCAGCCGCACTGTTAGCGGGAACAGCTTTAGGTGCGGTGAGTGGACTGATTATTGCGAAAGGGAAGGTTCAAGCTTTCATCGCAACCTTAGTCACCATGACTTTACTACGCGGTGTGACCATGGTGTACACCGATGGCCGCCCCATCTCTACAGGCTTTACCGACGTTGCCGATAGCTTCGCATGGTTCGGTACTGGTTATATGCTGGGGATCCCTGTGCCTATTTGGTTAATGGCATTGGTATTTGCTGCGGTTTGGTACCTACTAAATCACACCCGCTTTGGTCGCTATGTGTATGCACTCGGTGGCAACGAGGCGGCGACTCGCCTTTCTGGAATCAATGTAGATCGCGTAAAAATTGGTGTTTACGCCATTTGTGGACTGCTTGCAGCCTTAGCTGGCTTGATCGTCACCTCTCGGCTCTCCTCGGCTCAACCAACCGCAGGAATGGGCTACGAGTTAGACGCAATCGCCGCCGTGGTATTAGGTGGAACCAGTTTAATGGGTGGGAAAGGACGGATTATGGGTACCCTTATTGGCGCCTTAATCATTGGTTTTTTAAACAATGCCTTAAATTTATTAGACGTATCTTCGTACTTCCAAATGATCGCCAAAGCATCGGTGATTTTATTGGCAGTCATGGTAGACAACAAAAACAAATAATAGATAGAACCTCAACTACAAGGAACATCGTTATGAACAAGCTCACGACATTACTTTCTATGGCTGTACTTGGTACTGCGATCAGCACCACCGCCGCCGCCGATACTCTCGCGATGGTGGTATCAACCCTAAATAATCCATTTTTCGTATCGATGAAAGATGGTGCTGAGGCAAAGGCTAAACAACTCGGTTACGATCTGTTGGTCTTAGATTCACAGAATGACCCAAGCCGCGAGCTTTCCAACGTGGAAGACTTAACAGTACGTGGTGTAAAAGCAATTCTGATCAACCCAACTGACTCCGATGCGGTCTCAAACGCAATCCGCATCGCCAATCACGCCAAAATTCCAGTATTAACGCTCGATCGCGGTGCTAGCCGTGGCGATGTGGTCAGCCATATCGCTTCAGACAATGTCGCGGGCGGAAAAATGGCAGGTGAATTTATAGTGCAGCAGGCTGGCGCAACTGCAAAAGTAATTCAGTTAGAAGGGATCGCAGGAACCTCCGCGGCACGCGAGCGTGGCCAAGGCTTTATGCAAGCGGTCGAGAGCAGCAAAATGCAGTTACTCGGTAGCCAACCTGCTGACTTTGATCGCACCAAAGGGCTGAACGTGATGGAAAATATGCTTGCTGCAAATCCTGATGTTAAGGCTGTATTTGCGCAAAACGATGAAATGGCGTTAGGCGCTTTGCGTGCGGTACAAGCCTCAGGCAAAAAAGTACTAATCGTTGGTTTTGATGGCACCGACGACGGTATTGCTGCAGTAAAACGCGGTTTGATGGCAGCAACGATTGCCCAACAGCCTGAAAAAATTGGAGCCCTAGGGATTGAGACTGCTGATAGAATGTTAAAAGGTGAAACGGTAGAGAAATACATTCCAGTCCCTTTAAAAGTGGTCACAAAATAAGCCTAAAGAAGCACTTTACTTACAGCTAAATAATCAACCGGAACTGAGCAGAACAAGCTTCCAGCTCAGTTCCATAAGTAGCAATCATCGAGGTAACAAATGAGCAAATTGGTTGTATTAGGCAGTGTCAATGCTGACCATGTATTACAGGTGAATAGTTTTCCTCAACCAGGTGAAACCTTGCAAGGTAGCGGCTACCAAGTGGTTGCGGGCGGTAAAGGCGCAAACCAAGCCGTCGCAGCCGCACGCCTAGGGGCCGATATTGCCTTTATCGCCTGCATTGGAGACGACGCCTTTGGCCAGCAAAGCCGTATCAATTTTGCCAAAGACGGAATCAATACCGAAGCGGTAATGGAAATCAGTCTCTGCCCTACTGGCATTGCTATGATTTTAGTTGCAGCAACTGGCGAAAATAGTATAGCCATCTCCGCCGAGGCAAATGCTCAGCTAACGCCACAACGCTTAGCCGCTCACACCTCGTTAATTGAGCAAGCCGATACCTTATTGATGCAATTGGAAAGCCCTATCGAAACGGTGACCGCTGCGGCTCAATTAGCAAAACAGCACCAAACCCGAGTCGTACTCAACCCAGCCCCAGCAAGGGCACTTGATGATGACTTATTGGCTCTGATTGATATGATCACCCCCAATGAGACCGAGGCCGAAGCGCTCACTGGGATCAAAGTGGTGAACGCCAGCAGCGCTGCTCAAGCCGCTCAAGCTTTACACCTAAAAGGCATCCCATGGGTATTGATCACGATGGGCAGTCAGGGGGCATGGGTCAGCCATCAAGGTGAAGGCAGGCTAGTTGCAGGCTATACAGTCAAGGCGCTAGATACCACGGCAGCAGGAGATACTTTTAATGGCGCCTTGGTCACCGCTTTATTAGAACAACAGCCAGCAGAATCTGCGATACGTTTCGCACATGCCGCTGCAGCACTCTCGGTCACGAAATTTGGAGCCCAACCTTCAATTCCTGATCGACAACAGGTTTTTGAGTTTATTGCACAGCAAGATTCTGCGACTATAGGTAATTAATAGTCTGATTAATCAGGAGAATTTAATCGCCATGGCGACCATAAAAGATGTAGCGAAACATGCTGGAGTCTCTACTTCAACGGTAAGCCATGTATTAAATAAAACCCGTTATGTAAGCGAAGATATCATTCTTAGAGTGATGACTGCAGTCGATCAATTGCACTATGCACCATCGGCTCTGGCTCGCAGCTTAAAGGTACAACACACCAAAACCTTCGGCATGTTGGTCACGACATCTACCAACCCCTTTTTCGGTGAAGTGGTTAAAGGCGTGGAGCGCAGCTGTTACCAACACGGCTACAATCTAATTTTGTGTAATACCGAAGGTGACCAGGAGCGGATGAAATCAAACCTGGACGCCTTACTACAAAAACGGGTAGACGGACTACTACTCATGTGCGGCGAACTAGAAAACCCCGAATTCGATTTATTTAGCCGCCATCAACCAGTCCCAACGGTGGTGATGGACTGGGGTCCAGTCAACTTCCCCAGCGACAAAATCCAAGATAATTCACTGCAAGGTGGTCAATTAGCCACCCAACATCTAATTAGCCAGGGCCATCGTCAAATTGGCTGCATTACTGGGCCTCTCGACAAACAAACTGCGCAACAACGCTACGCAGGATTTTTGCGAGCGATGGAACAGGCGAAGCTACCAGTAAATCCAGCTTGGGTCGCCTCTGGTAACTTCGAATGCGAGGGCGGCGAGCAGGCATTTCGAACTATTCATGCGAATGCTCCCCTGCCAAGTGCGTTATTCGTATCTAATGACATGATGGCCATGGGGGTGATTAATACCGCTAGCAAGCTCGGTATTAAGGTTCCTGAGCAACTCTCGCTGATCGGTTATGATGACATTAAATTAGCCAAATACATTACTCCCTCACTCACCACGATTCATCAACCCAAACACCGCTTAGGGCAGCAGGCCGTCGATAGCCTACTAAGAAAAATAGAGTATCCCGGTCAACCAAACCAAATTATCCAGTTAGAGCCAAGCTTAGTGATCCGTGACAGCGTTCTGACTTATTCTGCCTAATTGAGGCTAAAAACCAGCTTCTTAGCGGGTTGATTCAAATCGATTCTAAACCGAATCGCCTGAGCTTTCCTCATGCGGTTCCGAGAGCTTAATCCGCTCAGCTAAAGCTTTATATTGCTCTTGCACTCGATGACCAAATAAAGGATCTTCGAAATTACCATGTTGCCAGCTTTGCTCTATCGCCCGCCAATCATCTTCCGTTAAATGTCTTTTTAAGGCCGGGAAGATCACCTCTTCTTCATAATTCAAGTGATCCCATTGGGCTTTAATAAATGCTTCTAATTTGTCGCTAAATTGATCCAGAGGAACCACCGCGTCCAATAAAATAATATCAATAATATCGCTGAGCTCGGCGGTCATCTCCAGTAAGTCGAGATGTTGCTGCTTTAGTTGCCCAGACAAGTCATCTTCGACAACTCGATACTTGGTATAATAATCGTAAATCAGATCTTCTTTAGGATGATGGCAACGGTCAGCGTACTCTTGCATATAACTAATAATATGAGCAATTAATTTATATTTAACTGCTTTTTCGTTACGAATATGCTCCAGTTTCTGCTCCAACACTTTTAACAACTTGGCGATATTCTGATGGTCTTGATGAAGACTTTGTAACATTGCTGCTCCTTAGCTAACCGCACTCTTAGATTCAGTATAAGGTACTTATTATTTTTAGATTATTGCGCTAGATCGTCTATTAGACCGATTGCCTCTTTGCCTAGTTCACAAATTTTACAATCCCTGTTCAAGGCTTCGCAAAACGAGCGTTGAACAATCAATATGACTTATTGTTCAACAAACACCCACCCCTTGTACAGCATTTAGTCAAGAATGTTCGGTTGCAAGCATAATTACCAAGCTAACGGTTTGCACTGAGTCAACAAACACCGCAAAAAAAATTAAAAAAAACCCTTTTTTGATTAAGGTCAATTGTAGTATAGTTTCAGCAAGTGGCGATAATGATTCAAGTAATGGCTCAGGCATCGCTATATGCTGTAATAAAATTACACTTTTAAGCTAATGAGGTATGTTATGACCACAGGTATTCAAATCACTAAAGCAAACAATCAAGCCCTACTTGGTTCTTTTTGGCTGTTAGATAACGAACAAAATCAAGCGCGCTGCCTTTGTGTTAAAGATGAACTTTTTGCAGAAGATGAAGTCGTCGCCATCGATACATTGGGTCAGATCGAATATCGCGAAGTACCGATGAAAGCACAGGCACTGGAAGAAGGTGGTCAACACCTTAACGTGAATGTACTACGTCGCGAAACGTTAGAAGATGCCGTGAAGCACCCCGAAAAATATCCACAGTTAACCATTCGTGTTTCTGGTTATGCAGTACGTTTCAACTCGCTAACCACTGAACAACAACAAGATGTTATCACTCGGACTTTCACTGAGTCGCTATAACACGCAGTCTGCAAAAACAAAAAAAGCATGCTTTAGCATGCTTTTTTATTACATGAGATCCAACCTAGCTCTAACGACGCTCGCGTACCAAACCTTCTTGAATGGTAGAAGCCACTAGCTTACCCTCTCGGGTATAAAACTGTCCTCGAACTAAACCCCTACCCTGAGATGCTACCGGGCTATCAACCACATATAACAACCAATCATCTAAGCGAAAATCGTGATGAAACCACATACTGTGATCAATCGTTGCGGCTTGTATTTCCGGTTCAATAAAAGAGCGGCCATGGGGCTGCAAGGCGGTCGGTAAGAAGTTAAAATCTGAAGCGTAGGCCAGCAGATAACGATGAATACGACTATCATCGGGCATTTGACCATTCGCCTTAAACCATACACAGCGTTTTGCAGCTCGTTTTTCTGGTAATAAAGGGTTAACAAACTCGACCGGACGCATTTCTAAAGGTTTATCACAAATAAATTTGTCGCGCACCGCATCGGGCAGCATCTCTCGTAACTGAAATGCATACTCTTGTTCAGAGAGTAGATCTTCTGGAGCGGGAACCTCTGGCATCGCATCCTGATGCTCAAAACCAGCAGACACCTCTTGGAAAGAAGCCGTCATGTAAAAAATTGGCTTGCCAAATTGAATCGCTTTGATTCGGCGAGTAGACACACTGCGTCCATCACGAATGCTTTCAATATCATATACAATCCGGTGATTCGGATCGCCTGGCCTTAAAAAATAAGAGTGAAATGAATGCACCTGGCGATTTTCGGCTACCGTTTCTTTGGCTGCCGACAATGCCTGTCCCATCACTTGCCCACCAAACACTGCACCAAAACCTAAATCTTGGCTTTGGCCACGAAATAGTCCTTCTTCTATGCGCTCTAAGCTCAAAAGTTCGAGCAGATCTTTTAACACTTTACTCATAATAATCGTAATTTTTGAGGTCAATCGGTGCAATATGCGCGAGAAGTTTGCAAAGATCAACTCAGCCAAAGCGAATAACAGTTAATGTTAAAAACGTAAATAAAGTATCCCGAGACAGATTGTTGGGACGAGCGTCGATGATGTGAGCAGACCTGAAAATAACGGTAGACAGTGCGCTCGGTAAACTTGAAAGCCTCAGCTTGGTCAATTTTGATTCTCGCTTGAAACTCTTAACCAAGAGAAAAACCATATAGACTAGAGATTTAAGTGATTAACGATAACCAGCCCTTTAAGTAAGATAAATAAAAATGTGCGTAAATTGATGAAGATTTCGTTTGCTTTGCTCAGCTTTATTACTGTTTCAATAACGAAACGCACTCCAAAACGACCACTTGCATAGCAGCCTCCCAAACACAAAAAAAAGCAATGGGTTTCACACCCACTGCTTTTTTTAACGAAGCCGAAAATTAAATTATAAGCTCAGTAATAAAGCTCTTAATTGTGCGAAATCTGCAGGCATCTGCTTCGACAGTAAATCTAGATCCGCACGATCGGCAAGCGGTTTAGGAATATCGATTTTGCGCTGCAAGATCTCTTCGACACTTTCCTTAAATTTAGCCGGGTGAGCGGTACACAGAAATAAACCTTGTTCGCCATCCATCAGCTGTTCGCTCAATTGCTGATAAGCGATTGCGCCATGCGGCTCACATAAATAGCCCTGTGCATCCAAAGCTTTAAGCGCCTCCGCAGTCTGTTCATCGGTCATCACCCCCTTGGCTAGGTCACTTAAAGACCAACCTTGAGTTTTAAACAGCTCTTCAACGCGTGGCCAGTTATTGGGCTGGCTCACATCCATCGCATTGGAAAGCGTAGCCTGAGTCGGCTTAGGCTCCCATTGACCAGAAGCAAGATAACGAGGCACCGTATCATTCACATTAGTCGCGGCAATAAAACGCTTAATCGGCAAGCCCATAGCTTTGGCGATTAAACCTGCGGTGAGGTTACCAAAGTTACCTGAAGGCACCGAAACCACCAGCTGTTGCCGCTCTGCTTTACTTAACTGTGCGGCCGCTTCAAAGTAGTAACACACTTGCGCAGCCAACCGGCTAATGTTGATCGAATTCGCCGAATTCAAACCAATCGCAGTTTTTAGCGACTGATCATCAAAGGCCTGTTTCACCATCGCCTGGCAGGCGTCAAAGTCCGACTCAACCGCCACCGTAGTAATATTGCCACCAAGGGTACAGAACAACTTTTCTTGCAATGGGCTGATTTTTCCTTTGGGGTAAAGCACCACCACATTGATATTTTCCATACCGTAAAATGCGTGTGCCACCGCCGCCCCTGTATCCCCCGAAGTTGCGGTTAAAATGGTGGTTTTTTTACCTTCGGAGAACTTGGCCAAACACTGCGCCATAAAACGTCCACCAAAGTCTTTAAAGGCCAAAGTCGGTCCGTGAAATAACTCTAATGCACTGATCTGCTCGGTCACTTTTGCCAAAGGTGCTGGAAAAATAAAGGCTTTAGTGACCATTTCCAATAGGCTTTGTTCAGACAATTCGTTATCGAGTAACGCAGCCAATAGCTTGGCACAACGAGGATGAAAATCGAGTTCAAGCAAACTATCGATATCATCAAAGTGAGGAATCGCTTCAGGGAAGAATAACCCTTGTTGTTTACCTAAACCTTGTTTTACCGCTTGGGTAAAACTAACCTGCTCGTCGTTACATTTTAAGTTGTATAAATTCATAGCGATGTTCCTGTTACTCGAGTGCCTTGTTCATCAATTTTACAGATATGGCAAAATCCATCTTGATTTTGAATAAAATGTTGCTCTAACCAGTCTTTTAGACGCTGCGCCTGTTCCAGCACTGGCGTGACCACAAATACCGTCGGACCTGACCCAGAAATACCACTCGCCAATGCACCACTTTGTGCAGCATAGCTGCGAACGTCAGTAAAACCAGGGATCAATTCAGCCCGATAAGGTTCAGCAATCACTTTGTCTTTTAGCAAAGACGCAGCAAGTTCAGGCTGTTTGCTGTAACTGGCATGAACAAACCCTGCAAGATTTCGCCCGTATTCCAAGGTATCTTGGCGACGATACTGGGCGGGTAGAATCGCCCGAGCTTGGGCAGTGGAAATATTAATGCCTGGATAGGCGACAATCCAATACCAATCCTCAAAATGTGGTATCGCTTGGCTGGTTGCTCCAGCTTGTTGCAGCATCAATTGCATCCCACCGAGATAGCATGGTGCCACATTATCATAATGCACACTGCCACTAATTTGCCCTTCGAGCTCCCCCATCATGAGTAGCATTTGCTCTTTATCGAATGGGAAGTCTAAATAGGCATTCAAGCCTTCTAAGGCTGCGACCACCGAACAAGCGCTCGAGCCTAAACCACTGCCAATAGGCAAGTTCTTTTCCAAGGTCATTTTAACGCACCCTAGCACTTGCCCATGATGCGCTAACAACTGCTGAGCAAAATAATGGTAGCAGTCATAGAGAATATTTTGTTTCGGGTCAGCGGGTAGCTTATGCGCGTAAGGCCCTACATTCTCGATCAACACATCAGCGCCATCGGCCGCCTCAATTTGTACTCGGTCGCCCAATAATTGTCCATCTATCGGTGATAGGGCCGCGCCTAGAGAATCAAAACCAACACTCACATTAGCCGTTGAAGCGGGTGCGTAAACCACAATACTCATGTTACACCTCCTGCTTCCAGTTGAGTGTTCGAAGCACATCGGCGAATACCCCAGCAGCCGTTACCGCCGTGCCCGCACCGTAGCCACGCAAGACCAAAGGAATAGGCTGATAGTAACGGCTATAAAAAGCCAGCGCATTTTCGCCATCTTTTACTCGGTTAAGCGGATCGTCGGCAGCAACCGCCGCCAGCGAAACTTTACAAACGCCTTGATCGATACTACCTAAATAACGCAATACCTTCCCCTCAGCTGCCGCATCCTGTTGTAACGTGGCGAAATACCCGTCAGCCTCGGGGAGGCGCGCCATAAAGGCTTCGGTATCACCACTGGCATCGAAGTTAGGTGGCAGCGCCTGCTCGATTTGGATATCATCAAGGTTTAGTGGCATACCCGCTTCGCGTGCCAAAATCAGCAACTTACGGGCGACATCCATGCCCGATAAGTCATCTCGCGGATCAGGCTCGGTAAAGCCGTTTGCTCGGGCGATGGAAGTCGCTTCAGAAAAGCTCATCCCTTCATCTAACTTACCAAAAATGAAAGAGAGTGAGCCAGAAAGGATCCCGTTAAAACGCTCTAACTTATCCCCCGCCTTGAGCAGGTTCTGCAAATTCTCAATCACCGGTAAACCAGCACCCACGTTGGTATCGTATAAAAACTTACGACGCATCGACAACGCAGTTTTACGCAGTTGCTGATAATACTCAAGACTTGAAGTATTGGCTTTCTTGTTCGCGGTTACCACGTGGAAACCATTGGCCAAAAATTCAGCATACTTACCAGCAACATCATCATTACTGGTACAGTCAACGATCACCGGATTAATTAAATGACTTTGTCCCACTAATTCATTCACATTGGCCAGCGTGAACCCACCATTCTCGCTGCAATTGGCCAGTTGCTGTTGCCAATCGTCTAGCGCGAGGCCTTTAGGATCGAGTAATAGTTTGCGGCTATTAGCCAAGCCACAAACGCGGATCGCGATTTGTTGATCTTTTAGATGCGCCTGCTGAGCATGAATTTGCTCTAACAACGCGCCACCCACGCCACCCACGCCAATTAAAAATAAATCGATGTAATGCATGCTCTCAAAGAAATTTTGATGACAAGCTCGGATCGCCTCCGCCACTTTATCTTGGGAAACCACCGCCGAGATAGAGCGTTCGGAAGAACCTTGTGCAATCGCCACAATATTAATCCCAACTTCCGCTAACGAAGTAAAGAAGCGTGCCGCAACCCCTTTACTGCGGCGCATGCCATCCCCCACCAGCGAAATAATCGCTAATTGGTCGATGGTCTCAATCGGCTCCAGCAATTGATTGGCTAATTCCAGCTCAAACTCTTCATTTAAAGCCGCTAAGGCGCGGACCGCATCAACACTATGAATACAAAAGCTAATGCTATACTCGCAACTCGATTGAGTAATCAGCGCCACAGAAACATGACTACGAGAAATACTTTCAAAAATACGGCCAGCCATGCCCACCATACCTTTCATGCCAGGACCTGAAACCGTCAACATAGTCAGTTCGGCAAGGCTAGATAAAGCTTTCACCGGTAAATCATCTTGCCCTTGGCTTTGTGCGCCAATTAATGTTCCTTCCCCCTGAGGATTAAAAGTATTCTTAATTAGGCAAGGGATATGGTACTGAGCAATCGGGGCAATGGTTTTGGGATGCAGTACCTTAGCGCCAAAATAGCTTAACTCCATGGCTTCTGGATAGCTTAAACTACGTAACAAACGGGCATCTTCAACCAAGCGAGGGTCGCAATTATATACGCCGTCGACATCGGTCCAAATTTCACAGCATTCTGCATCTAAACAGGCCGCTAATACCGCGGCGCTATAATCGGAACCATTGCGGCCAAGCACTACGGTTTCACCCTGCGCGTTACCCGCCGTGAACCCAGGCATCAAATAAATTAGGTCTTGCTGGAGCATGCTCTGATTCAAACGCTGCTTACTGGCCTGAATGTCGACCACAGCCTCCAAGTAGCCCCCCGAGCTGGCCAGCAATTTTTGCTGAGGAATAATGATCTCTGCACTATGGCCACGCACTGCTAGCAGATAACTCATGGTGTGAATGCTCAGTTTTTCGCCTGTAGACAATACCTTGGCGCGAATATTATCTGGGCATTGTTGCAGTAAGGCGACCCCTTTTAGTAACTGGCGTAATTCACCCAACTCTTGGTGAATCATCAACTGCATTTGCTCAATGGCAAAACCTGCATATTTATTCTTTAATTCACCGAGCAATTGCTGGAAGGTGGTTTCAATACGATTTAATAAACCCTCTCCATCGTTGCCGTGACTAACCATATCCACCACTGCAACTAAATCGTTGGTGACTCCCGCAGGAGCAGAGAGTACCACCGCCAATTGTGACTGATGTTGGTTACTTAATACTATATCGGCTGCGCGATTAAAGCGCTCAGCGTCGGCTAAAGATGATCCACCAAATTTTAAAACTCGCATTGTTCCTCCCAAAAAAAAACCCGTATCGTGATTGATACGGGCTTTCTTCAATGTAGTTTATCGCTACAACAAGCCCGTCCCGCATGTGGTGGTGCGGGTAATAATACCGGTGGTTGTGTAAGCAAAATATACTGACATCTGAATAAAAATTTAAATTCCAATTATGTTCATACCATAACCAGCTGGGCTAAAGAGTCAAGTTTTATTTAGCTCAAAACTCATCCAAGTCAACAATCATTTCCGAGATAAAAATTTGAACGCCCGTTTAAATCCTGCCATAGTGGATAAAAAAACAACAATAAGAAAACGCCGATGAAAAACTCGATGGAACACATCGCAGCAGAAACGATGCTGCAACGCTTCAACAGCTTCTACCAATGTTTCTTAGAAGTCACCCGCGGTGCGAAACAACGCTTCGAAACCGCTGACTGGATGTCTGTACAACTCGCATCTAGAGAGCGGATCCGGCTATATGATCATCATGTCACCGAAGCGAGGGCAGCCATCAAACAACTAACTGGCCATCTACAACGTAGCGCTCAATTTTGCGCCGCAGTAAAATATCGGTATTCCCAGTTAATTAGCCAACATGAAAATTTTGAAGTCGCTGAATCTTTCTTTAATTCGGTGTATCAAAGACTATTTCATCATCGCTACATCGAAGAAGACCAACTATTTATTCGACCAAGTCGTAGCAGCAAACGCTTTGACTATCAATTACTCACCCATCGTTACCAACATACCGAGCTGCAACAGCTACTGGTCGACTTATTTAAAGACTATGACTTCGCCATTCCATACGAAGACTTATCACGCGATATCAATTTTATCCAACAGCGACTCCAACAGCAGCCTCAGCTCAAGCAGCAACCATTACACCGCATCACCATGCTGCAGCCAGTGTTTTATCGGAACAAAGCCGCCTATTTGATAGGCCACTATCAAAGCGAAGCGCTGTCTTTCCCCATCGTATTTCCATTACTCAACCAGCAAGCCCAGGTTGCGATAGACACCGTGTTAATCGATAGTGATCAGGTGAGTATTATCTTTGGCTTTGCCCGCGCCTATTTTATGGTCGACGCCCCTGCACCAAGACGAATTGTAAACTTTTTAAAGCAGCTACTCCCCAATAAAACCGATTATGAGCTGTTTACCGCAATCGGCTGTCAAAAACATGCTAAAACCGAATTTTATCGTCACTACTTAAACCACTTACACAACTCCAAAGACCAATTTGAACTCGCCCCCGGGATTAAAGGTATGGTGATGAGCGTATTTACCTTGCCCTCTTATGACGTTGTATTTAAAGTGATAAAAGATCGCTTCACTCCCCCCAAAGAGGTCAGTCGGGCGGTCGTCAAAGAGAAATACCGCTTGGTCAAACAACACGATCGTGTCGGCCGAATGGCCGATACTCAAGAATTTACTAATTTTGAATTCCCTTTAGCCCGCTTTAGCCCTGAGTTACTTGCAGAACTGGAACTCGTCGCGCCGTCTGCGCTCAAAATAGAAAATGACGTACTCACCATTAAACACCTCTATACCGAACGCAAAATGGTCCCGCTAAACATCTACTTAGAGCAAGCCGACGAAACGCAAACTCGGCAAGTGATCGATGAATATGGCAACGCCATCAAACAACTAGCCGCAGCCAATATCTTTCCTGGGGATATGTTATTTAAGAACTTTGGGGTCACTCGGCATGGGCGAGTCGTATTTTATGATTACGATGAAATATCCTATATGACGGAGTGTAATTTCAGAGAATTTCCACAATCCCCCTATCCTGAAGACCAATGGGCCGTACATCCTAGCTATTCTGTTGGTCCCAATGATATTTTCCCAGAAGAATTTGCAACGTTCTTGCTAGGGAAACCAGCCGTAAAACAAGCATTTAGAGAATTGCATGCGGAACTGTTTCAGGCCAGCTATTGGCAAAGTTTGCAACGCAACATCGAAAATGGTCAATTTGAAGATGTCTTTCCTTACCGTAGGCATTGCCGATTTATCAACCGTTAGCTACCAACTTTCAAGCCGTGACTCGTTCCGCCATCGCGTAAATATTTTTTGTGATCGACCGTGATCTTCTGTATGAGATCGACCATAATAGTTATTGGGAAAAATAATAATAAGGGGCAGCAGTGACTAAGTTTAGTTTTAAGTATTATTTTGCTGCTCTTTTGATGATCACGGGTCGTTCAGCGTTCGCTGCAATCCCAAATATTGATAACCAATTAAGTATTAGCTACGGTGATGGCCAACATCTACAACTATCAACCCGCAGTCAAATTAAAAACTGGTATGTAACAGGCTATAACAACAAACAATTTATTTACACAGGGCCCCGGGATCAAACTCAATCATGGTTTTTTAACGGCGGTTACCAGCATCAACTGCGTAACGAATTCTCACTCTTTGTCGAAGCAGGGGTGAACAATCAATACGACGATATTGCGACACGTAGAGGCTTTAATCTTTCGACAGGCTTAAATTACCAGCCGCTACGGCACCTATCACTTCAAAGTAAATTGGTACAAATTCACCAACCTGATGATGACACCACCGAACAAAGCCTCGAGGTATCGAGTACATTACACCTACTCAATAACATTGATGTAAAAGCTGTCTATCAAATTGAAGCACAAGATAAGCAAACCCAGCAACAGCTTCAATTTGGTTTAGGTTATCGCTTTTAAGCGAAGCCTTCCGGCAGATTTAAGGCCTGTTCGCTCAGCAAGATCCCATTCTCATCCGCATACAAATACATCCCCGGTAGAATTTTTACACCAGCAAAATTCAGCTCGCAATTAACATCCCCGACACCTTTTCGCTCGGTTTTCATCGGGCAAGCAGCTAATGCCCTTACTCCCAAGTCAATCGTATTAATCGTCGATACGTCTCTAATCGCACCGTGGATGACCACCCCAGACCATCCTTGAAGATAAGCCGAATCCGCGATCAAGTCGCCCATCAATGCATGTTGAATATCGGCACCACCATCCACCACTAATACTCGCCCTCGGCCCGCAGTGGCTAATAACTCTTTGACTCGACTGTTGTCTCGCCAACATCGAACCGTCACCACTTCACCGAAAAAGCAAGTTTTCAATCCATAAGACCGAAAAATAGGGGTTAACAGCTGAACCTGTTGCGGATAGAGATCACATAATTCCGGCAATAAATCTTGCATTCTGATACTCCTTTATCATTTGTTGATATCCCTGTGGATTATCAAACCAACGACTCGCGGTATTGCCAAGACATGAGTATGCTCGGCTTATATCATTACTATCATAGAGATAACAATCACCATCAAGCCAGTAAAAAGCTCTCTGTTTGAAAACCTTTGCTACATATTGCGCATCAATTAACGAACATTCAACAACCGCGCTAAATTCGTAATGATTAAGATCAATAGCGCCTGCAAAGACCCAAGAACAAGGCATTTTATGGACACGCAAATATGTAAGTAAATGACAATCTAACCAGCGATTAAACTGCTGAGATCGGGTAACCCCTTTAGGATTGTTCGCGGTAATAACAGCAAGCCCATGATATTTAAGGGCTGTATCTGCCAAAAATATAGTGTTTTTATACAAATTAAACATGTAGTTTATTTTCAGTAATGACGCGTATAAATTGCCATTATGACCATTTCCGATTGATTTGAATCAAATCCGCTTCAAAAAACGTAAGCTTTTTTCAGACTCAAGTTGTTATATCACTGTTAAGCCCATAGAATATGTTCACTGCTTGTAACGAATCATGCATACAGAAGATCTCTTACGCTGACTTACGTCTCGTTTTGAGCACACTATTTGTTTATTTTTTTTGCCATATGAGAAGTTTTAACACAAACTCAACATGGCATTGTAGCTAGTGTTTACTTCATCTTCTATAAAACACCGAACAGTTCGCAAGCCAACTTTTTTCTATATAGCATTGGGGAAGACCATGACACCAAATATTCTAATTGTCGAGGACGAACTGGTCACTCGTAATACGCTAAAAAGCACTTTTGAAGCCGAAGGTTACAACGTGTTTGAAGCGATTGACGGCAATGAAATGAACAGCGTACTTGAAGCTCATTCAGTTCACTTAATTATCATGGACATTAATCTTCCAGGTAAAAACGGTTTATTGCTTGCCCGTGAACTTCGAGATCGTGAACAAATCGCGTTAATGTTTTTAACTGGTCGCGACAATGAAGTTGATAAGATTTTAGGTTTGGAAATTGGGGCCGACGACTACATCACCAAGCCTTTCAACCCTCGCGAATTAACCATTCGTGCGCGCAACCTACTAAATCGTACCATCAATGGACAATCGGCTAATGAAGACAAGGGCTCTGTAGAAGAGTATCGCTTTAACGGCTGGACCTTAGATATTAATAGCCGATCGTTAGTAAGTCCTAACCAAGAAACCTACAAACTGCCGCGTAGCGAATTTCGTGCAATGTTGCACTTTGTAGAAAACCCTGGACAGATTCAAACCCGTGCAGATTTATTGAAGAAGATGACAGGGCGGGAATTGAAGCCGCATGACCGGACGGTTGACGTAACCATTCGTCGGATCCGCAAGCATTTCGAATCAATACCAGAAACACCAGAAATTATTGCAACCATTCATGGTGAAGGTTATCGTTTCTGTGGTGAAATTGAATAAGCAGCTCACTTACAAAAAACCTCGCAGTTTCGCGAGGTTTTTTTATACTTGTGAGGCGCTCAAATAACGAGCAACATGAATAAAGGTGACGAAACTCAGACAACTCACAATCATGTTGCTGAGGTAAAAAATCGTCAATGTTTTGATCGATGTTCTGATTTGTAGTTATTTTTCTACATATTCTTTTGTTATCAATCTTGTATAATATGCGCAGAATTTTTTAACAGCATCCTTAACGGAGAGTCACTTCAATGAAGAAAACAAAAATAGTTTGTACCATTGGCCCAAAAACTGAGTCAGTAGAAATGCTAACTCAATTAGTTGAGTCTGGCATGAACGTTATGCGCCTTAACTTCTCTCACGGCGATTTTGCCGAGCACGGTACTCGAATCAACAATCTACGTGAAGTTATCAAAAACACCGGCAAATCTGCCGCTGTTTTATTAGATACCAAAGGCCCTGAAATCAGAACGATTAAACTAGCTGGCGGCAACGACGTAAGCTTAGTCGCCGGTCAAGAATTCACGTTCACGACCGACCAAACTATTATTGGTGATAAAACTCGCGTAGCCGTTACCTACCCAGGTCTTGCTGCAGACTTAAAAGTTGGCAACATTATCTTAGTTGACGATGGTCTTATCGAAATGGAAGTTATTGCCGTTTCTGATGACGAAGTGAAGTGTACTGTTCTTAACAACGGTGATTTGGGCGAGAACAAAGGTGTTAACTTACCTGGTGTAATCGTACAACTACCAGCTCTATCAGCAAAAGATAAAGGCGACTTAATCTTTGGTTGTGAGCAAGGTGTTGATTTCATCGCTGCATCGTTCATCCGCAAGAAAGAAGACGTTCTAGAAATTCGCCAACTGCTTAAAGAAAATGGCGGCGAAACCATTCAAATTATTTCTAAAATCGAAAACCAAGAAGGTGTTGATAACTTCGATGAAATCTTAGAAGTATCTGACGGTATCATGGTTGCTCGTGGTGACCTAGGCGTAGAAATTCCTGTAGAAGAAGTTATCTTCGCTCAGAAAATGATGATTGAGAAATGTAATCGTGCTCGTAAGCTAGTGATTACAGCCACTCAAATGCTTGACTCAATGATTAAAAACCCACGTCCAACCCGCGCAGAAGCTGGCGACGTAGCCAACGCAATCTTAGACGGTACCGATGCGGTTATGCTATCGGGTGAGTCAGCTAAAGGTAAGTACCCTGTAGAAGCAGTCACTATCATGGCTACTATCTGTGAACGTACCGATGCCGTGATGCCTTCTAACCTAGATCCTGCACGTGATAGCGGTAAATTGCGTATCACTGAAGCGGTATGTAAGGGTGCAGTAGAAGCTTCTGAAAAATTAGCGGCACCACTTATCGTGGTTGCTACTGAAGGTGGTAAGTCAGCGAAGTCAGTTCGTAAATACTTCCCACAAGCAAATATTTTAGCGATTACCACTAACGCAAAAACTGCTGCTCAGCTTTGTTTATCTAAAGGTGTGATTCCTCACGTTGTAGAAAGCATCGATAATACTGATGCGTTCTACATGCTTGGTAAAGAACTTGCGATTGAATCAGGGTTAGCCAATAAAGGCGACATCGTGGTTATGGTTTCAGGTGCACTCGTACCATCAGGCACCACCAATACGTCTTCTGTTCACGTATTATAATCACTCGCTTGATTGCTATCCAAAAAGGCGCCTGAGGCGCCTTTTTTATGAGTTCTGATCCAAAGGATGAAACCCACTTAAGTGCTCCATGTCCAGCAAAATAGAATCAATTTGTTCCAAGGCTAAAGCATCGATATTCATGGCTCGAGGATAAATAGGTTGATGCCGGTCATCCAACCAATGACTCACCCAGTAATTTGTAGAGAGCAAAAATTCCCGAGCATATTGCTCACTGACTTCCAAGCAACCACGTAAACAAACATCGAGATAAGATTGTAAAATAGGGCTATTCGCTTGAGGGTGCCAATATTCATGGGCAACATAAGTATAAATTTTCACAGCAGCCTGCGGTAAGGGATGTAATAGCTCCAACTGCTGTAAGTTTAAGCAAACTCGCTCATAATCTCGTTCTCGCTCATCTAATTCGGGCAAAAACTTTTCATCAAATGGGATCAATACCCCATTCACCGTTGCTTGCGGCTCAGGACTAATCACCACTGCAGAACGATCATTACCGCCTTTCAAACCGCTCCAATAGCGCTGATAACCATGTAAACGGGCGGCATAAGCCTGTTCCCCTGGAAAAGTTCGTTGCCGACAATCGGCGTCAATTAAACTACCATAGCCAAATATGTAAATCATTGCACCTTCCTCAGTAAAGCCACTCAATAAATACATTAATCAACGGCGGCACAGCAACCCAGCTAAAGACCTTCATTCTAAGCCCTTGTAACAAATAAACAATGACCAATGAAATAATGACAGCACAGCTTTATCTTATCGGTCATCCGACTAAATCAGGGCCTTTTGTAATATTCACGATCTAATCAATAAACCTTACAAGGTTTGTCGCTTCACATCCTAGCGACGAACTTATTTCTGCCGCTAGCTAATAATCAGCACAAACAGTACCATAGCTCGCATAATCGCAATTTATTTATTGGTAGTTAAGAGGGAATATGGACACAACAACCCGCACCATGCAAGTCAGTAAACGGATAGCCTTAGTGGCACACGACCACAAAAAAGGTGCCTTAATGAATTGGGCCAAAATTCATCAGGACGAACTGAAAAAACACCAATTATTTGGCACTGGCACCACCGGGACTCTTCTTTGTCAACAAGGCTTTGAAGTCACCGCTTTACTCAGTGGCCCAATGGGTGGCGACCAACAATTAGGCGCGATGATCGCAGAAGGAAAGATCGACCTAATGATCTTTTTTTGGGACCCTCTCGACGCAGTGCCTCATGATCCTGATGTGAAAGCCCTACTTCGCCTAGCTGCTGTTTGGAACATCCCCATGGCAACCAATCAGGCAACGGCTGACTTCATTCTCTCCAGCCGTCATTTTAACCAAGAGTTTACTGTTGATGTCCCCGATTATGCAGGCTATCTAAAAGATCGGACTAAATAAGCCAACGTTAAGCAGCCGTTCTGCCATCGCTATTGTCAGCACGGATCCGAAATAGCTTACCCGAGTGAGTTCGATTGGCCTTATAATCAGCTTGCAAAAAACGAGGACGGATAGCCTTTAAATGCTCTATTTGTTCCTCGTTGAGTTTTCCTACCGGTAAACCCAAAGCCTTGTAACTAAGCATCGGGCGGGCAGCAAGATTGATCATCATATCAACGTTTGTCCGTTGCTCTTGAATGTGTTGCAGCTCCATCGCTTTCAACACTCCATTTTCGAGTAAGTTTTTCACCGCAGGCTCCGCCAAAGGCAGATGAAGGACACTCCGTCGGGTAATCACAAACTCACGTAACACCGCTCGCTCTGAATGGTCTAAACAAGCAATCATCGCAGCTAAACGGGTGTGTTCGCGGCGCTCATTTAAATGTCGCCCCACAGCCGTCGCGATTAATAATAAGCTACGGCTGATAAAATAAGCCAACCCCACCACACAACTTATAGTAAATACCAAACTTAGCTGAGCATTAAAACCCATTTCGGGTAACCAATAACTCGGGATCAACAATAATAAAGCGCTTGTCACCACTAGCCACGCCATTAAAATGTCTAATATGCCCCAACGCGCAATTAAACGACTGAGAAATTCCATTGTTGCACTCTCCTGCCAAAAACCTGACTCTTCGAGGATAGTGATAGCAAGGCTTATGCCAAACAATGATCAAGCGCTGAGAGATTTCGAGCCAAAGGGGCGGTAAAGCAACAAACTTAAGTCGCGAGCGACTCAGGCACCCTTGCTAATGCAGCTTGCATGACCTCAATGCCTGCGCCTGCTTTATGGGCATTCTCACTCAGGTGGCGTCGCCAGGATCGCGCGCCGACACAACCTTGAAACAAACCCAGCATATGCCGAGAAATATGCTGTAAACGACCGCCGTTAGAAAGATGCTGTTCAATATACGGATACATTAACTGAACCACTTGATGACGCGAAGGCTGTTGCCGCTGAACGCCAAAAATCCGTTGATCCACAACCGCCAATAAATAGGGATTCTGATAGACCTCTCGACCGAGCATCACCCCATCGAGTTGTTCGAGATGTTGCTCAGCTTGCTCTAAACTATTAATGCCGCCATTCACACTTATCGTTAACTGCGGATAATCTCGTTTCACTTGATAGGCCCGGGTATAATCCAAGGGAGGCACATCTCGGTTTTGCTTAGGGCTTAAACCCGACAGCCAAGCCTTACGAGCATGAATAATAAAAGTACTACAACCTGCTGCTGCGACAGGCTCAATAAAATCGGTTAAAAATGAATAGCTATCTTGCTCATCAATACCGATCCGAGTCTTAACTGTCACTGGTATCCTAATGTGTTGTTGCATGGCATTCACACACTCTGCAACCAAGCTGGGTTCAGCCATTAAACAGGCGCCAAAACGGCCATTTTGCACCCGATCCGAAGGACAGCCAACATTCAAATTAACTTCATCGTAGCCCAACTGCTCCGCTTGTTTAGCACACTCCAGCAGATCTCGAGGATTAGAGCCGCCTAATTGCAATGCAAGCGGATGCTCCTGCTCAGAAAAACCTAAATAGTCACCTTTCCCATGTAAAATCGCGCCCGTGGTCACCATCTCGGTATACAACAAGCTATGCTGACTCATCAAACGATAAAAATAACGACAATGCCTATCAGTCCAATCAAGCATGGGTGCAACGGAAAACCGATTATTTAAATACTTACCACCTAAGTCATTGATTCTTTTTTCTTTATTAGTCATTTAAAATCTCGTTGAATATTGTGTTATTGCCTATTTTGACCAATTCTGATACATTTTAAGAATATTTTGACCCCAAAATGACCCCAAAATGCTTGATGCTTTGACCCCAAGAATTTTGGATTGACCCCAAAATAACCCCAAATTAATAAGAGGTGAAGGTATGGCATCAGTTAGTATAGAAGAGCGAAAATCGGCAAATGGTAATTCTAAATTTAGAGTTAAAGTTAGAGTTACAAAAAACGGTAAAAAAATCGCTGAAAAACAAGATTCATTTTCTACTCGCAAGCTTGCAAAAACCTGGGGTGAGAAAACCAGAAATGAAATGGAAGCGATAGAAGCCAGAAAAAAAGCTGGCACATTTCGAGAGGAAGAGAATCTAAAAGAAGCAACAGTTGGTGAACTGATTGATCTCTATCTGAGACTTCATGATCCTGACGAACCTAAAAAACCTAATGATCTAAGTGATGATATTGAACCACTTGGTAGAACAAAAATGTATGTTCTCAATGCTTTACTTCATTACCCTATTTCAGCAATTCTTGCTAGTAATCTTCGTGCTGACGATATTATAGCGCATTGCAAACTTAGAAGAAATGAAGATACAAATCCAAAACCGCAGACCGTTTTTCATGACGTAACTTATTTGCATACTGTTATGCAAAGCGCAAAATCTTTCTTTAAAATTAATGCAAATTTAAAATATCATGAAGAAGCGATCCCACTTCTTGTTAAATATAGATTGATCGGTAAATCCAAACCAAGAACAAATCATAGACCTTCTGATGAACAACTTCAGATTATGAGAAAAGGTTTGAAAGAAAGACAAGAACATCGAAGTGCCATAATTCCCTATTTAGATATTCTCGATATATCTTTACTTACCGCAATGCGAATCAGTGAAATCACTAGTGTTCGGTGGGAAGATTTTAATTTTGAGAAAAAGACTTTAATCATTCGTGAACGTAAAGATCCCGATCCGACTGAAAAAGCAAACAAACACTCAGTAATACCTTTGATTGGTGATGCGGCAGACATAATCGCAAGGCAGAAAAAATCAACTGACCCAGAAAAGTCAGATTTGATATTCCCATTCAATTCAAGAAGTGTAACCGCTGGTTGGCAGAGAGTTAGAAAAGAGCTAGGTATTGGTGATATTAGGTATCATGATCTTCGTAGACACTGCTTAAGTAACTTAGCAGAAAGAGGTGTTCCGTTGAACGTTCTTGCTAAAATCAGTGGTCATAAGAGCATCAATATACTTCATAATGTCTATCAGCATTTAGAAATGGAAAACTTTGATATTGATTCATTTACTCCTGCATTCATTAAGAAATAAAAAAAGCCCGTATGGGCTTTCTTTTTAATGTATGTGTTTCCTATCAACATCAATTTTATACTTATGATGAATATCTTGTATTAGTATATCTATAATGTTTTCACCGATAACGCCAGCGTCATTTTTTACATTAAGTTCGTTGGTGTTAAAGATGTAGACTAAATCAGCTATAAAACTTTTCATTTCTTTTTCTGAAAGATGCTGCAAGTCTACATTCATACTATCTCTTACTTCATAAGCTGTAACTACATTTTTTAAAGTATCATTTTCATCCATTAGTTTTTCTATCTTCTCAATTGATTCAAGTAAACTTTCTGTCGCTTCTGATAAATCATCTTTATACTCATTCAATTCAAAAACTCTGTTTTTATACTTGTCTTTTAGAATCAAATATTTTCTTTCTATCTTTCTAAATTTTTCAATTTCTGATGCACCCATAATATATTTCCTTTTGTTGTTATATCCTTCACTTACATTAACAACATACATTTATTATAAATCAAATATATCAACACAGATATATTGAAAAAACCGATAATACAAAGAAGAATCAAATTAAATAAAACAAAAATAATTAATTAAAAAATAACTATTCAATGAATAACATCCTTCAACAATCCTAATACATTTGAATATTTAAGATATTTTTCCCGAAATGAAAAAATAATTCCATTTTAAAAATCCCCATTTTACAAGTAAAAATGAGCGTAACAAAAATCATTGTGACACTTTTCATTTACATATTAGATTGGCCATATACGATATAAGTATCAAAGAAAAACAAGGAGCTTAACAATGAAATACGCACAATTACTTAAATCAAAATTAGCAGAACAAGAAGCACAAATCTTAAATTCAGTAGAAAAGCACAAAGCAATGATTCAAGCATTTCCAATGTCAAAAAGAGAACAGATAAACTCTGTCTGGAATGACATTTATGAAAATAATAATGTTTTAGAAGATAAAAACAATTTGTCAGATATTGAATATTCTGAGTTAAAAATAATTCAAGCATCAACGTTTGAAAAATTTGAATCAGAATTAGATAGATAAAGGAGAATGACTTATGGATGACTTACTTGAAATCTTATCAGCATTAGCACAACAAAGAATTAGATTGATAGAAACTTACAGAACAATAAAATATTACTTAGATTGTGGATACTGCTCAATAGTTGAGATAAAAGAAGATTTGAAAGAGCTAGTTTTTGTAAAAGACAACGTGATAATAGATATATGCTCAAACAATAAATTAAATTCAAATGATTTTATAGAACTAACAAATCATCAACACGATACTATTAAAATAATAATAAATGAACTTTCTTAAGCCTTGGTTACAAGGCTTTTTATATAGCATAAAAATATTTTTATTTACAAATGAAAAATACATGATAAAAAAAATAACCATTGCAAACATAAATATGGTAATGGATTTAATTTTACAGGATGTAAGACAAGGATGTTCTGCTTGCAAAAAAGGAGAGTAAGATGATAAACAAAATCACAATATCAGCCAATGCCAAATGTTTTAACTTTTATACTGATGAAACATTTATTTTTGATCATGAGTTCTTAGAAGAACTACAAGTAACAATTGTTGATAATGTTACTTTTGAAACAAATCACTTAAAATCATTTCATTCAAACGACCCTGAAAGCCTATATGACCTTGCAGAAGAAATATCACTTGATAACCCGACCTTTTCAGAAAGAGCCGTCAGGCATAGTCTAAACCACGCTTACAGCACCCTAACAGATAAGTATGACTTACATGTATCTGTTCTAAATTCAGAAAGTGATGAATATCTAATCTGTGGTGATACGCTTGATTTACATTCACTGAATCAAAACGAGTTTGAACGATTCATCCATAGCTTTCAAAAAGCCCCCATTTCTAACAAACTTTTTTGTTCTATCTAGTTAATAGAGATTGTAGATAAACTCTTTAAATACAGACCCTTTCACCGTTCCAATGTTTTATTTTGTTCCTTTTCATTTACATAAGTATTTTTACTGATACATTGACAGTAACAACAAAAGGAGTCAAAGATGATAAACATAATTAGATCTGTCGCTGATACAGACAACGACCTAGAAAATTATATAGTAAAGCTTACCGCCCTACTCGGCACAAAACGCCCTCAGTTCGCCTCTGTGCTGCGAAAACTCATAGAATCCAACTGTGTTCACGAACATTCTATTTCTAGCTCTGATATACGTGATTATTTACCTCAGAAATCAACCGCAAGTGATCAAGCAACAGCATTAAATCAGTTTAAAAAAGTTGGTGTTAATACAGGTATTTTCTCATCTACAAGCGCAACAGGCGTGATGTTGAATCAATCGCTATTTTCATCTAATGGCATAGGTTTCAATAGTTTCATCATTAATTACGAAAATTCGATTAAGACGATTTCTAATTCAGATCTAAATTCTGATTATAGTGTTTCTACTTCATTCACTTCTGACGATTACTTGAATGACTTACTCAACCTGATAAGGATTGGTAAGCCAGCGAGAGACAAATCACTATTAAAAGTTATTCAAATGTTTGATGAAAAAGGAAAAATCAATATCACGTATGGTCATGGTAGTTTTGGCAAGATGTGTGAAGAAGTCGGTTTGAAGAACAACAGAGCTTTAAGAGATAAAATAGAATTATTGGTTTCTCATAATATTTTCAAAAGAGATAAGAATCATTTGCAGTTATCGAGTTCAATAATCTTATCAAAAAAATGGTTCAACGACTTAGAAAGTAATCAACATTCTTTACTTGTAGAATTTAAAAACAAGAACATAACAATCAAAACCTTGCAGTAGGTCTTTTTTATATATCTTATATATCTTATATATCTTATATACCCTATATACCTTATATACCTTATATACCTTATATACCTTATATACCTTATATATCTTATATGTCTTATATATCTCATACATCTTATATACCTTATACATCTTATATACCTTATATATTTCTCAATCTACCGCCATAAACATAAAAATATCACCAAAGCTAACATCCTGACAAACCTTTGAATCTACACAAAAAACAAACCTTCAAAAAATATAAATATACATCTTATATAATATATATATGTTTTTCATTGACACCTTTAGAGGTCCTGATAACATTGACTATATAAACGAAATGTAACACAACAAGGAGTTAAAATGGATATACTAACAGTGGCATCAATAAAAGGCGGTTCAGGAAAATCAACAACTTGCGAGCAATTAATGTTTACAATGGAGCGAGAGCTTTTACTGAATCTTGATCCTTACGGAACATATGAATTAACGAATGCATTACGTTCAGCAAATGGATATAGGAAAATTAATTTTCTAAATATCACATCAATTGAACAGTTCAAACAAGCTATTGAAAAGCATGCTGATAAGAAAATAATCATTGATTGTGGCGGTTATGAAAGTGCTTTAACTATGGCTGCGATGAGCGTAGCAACAATCATCATCACACCAATAAATGATTCTATTAAAGAAATGGCAACGCTGAGGAACGTTAACGCAACGCTTACTTCTATCAGTGAAAAAACAAACAAACCTAAAAAAGCTTATGTTCTTGTAAATCGTGTGCATCACGCAAAAACATCACTATCTGAATTTGATAATTTAACGAGCAAATGTCCTAACCTAGTGCGTCTTAACTCTACCATTAGCTTTAAGAAAGGATTGCTTGAAACCGCTACTTCAGAAGGTTTAACGATTCCTGAGTATGAATTGAAACGTGTTCAGTCAATACGAGCTAAACAAGCTCAAGAACAACAGCAAATGGATACTGATAAAGCTAACGGCAAAACTATTACTCTAAAAAAATTCGTTGCTCCGAAACTCAATCAATCGGTAAGTGAAATTTACGCACTTGCAGACGAAATCAAATCAATTATTAACGCATAAGGAAAAAGAAAATGACTAAGAAAAAAGTAGATATAAATGCAATTGAAGAAATGCTAAAAGATATGGATAAAGCTTCAGAAGGTGCAGCACTAGTAGAAAACGAGAACGTAGAACCTATCAAAATCGAACGTGATAGATCACTAACTAAGGGCAACAACAAACTTATAACTTCACTACCAGAATCACTTGAAGCTGATTTCTATGATTTAAAAGCTTCAGGTTTGGCTAAAGGTTCTTATACTCAATATATAATTCAATGTGTAATCAAACAGACAGATCTAAATCTAAAGGAAAAGGAGAGAAAACAACGTGAACAGGTTTAAAACTAAGTTCGATTTTGGAGAAGATAAATCTTTGTCTTCTTCAAACTGAACCATCAACGCAAGGCGATAGTATGACTAAATCATTCAGAAACTAAAAAAGGCACTTTTTCAGAAAGTGTCTTTTCTTTGCGAAGCATAAAAAATCAATTTAATAATTATACCTAAACAGATATATTAAAAAGAAACATTAACATTATAATACCTTAAGAAACCTCTAAATCTAAAGAAAAAAACCCTTCATCATAAAAACATAGAATCATTTGTAAAATCATGTCTCTTTACTATCAGAAACGAAATGATAGAAATATATTAAGGACACTTAATATTAAAAGGAATTAAAAAATGAATTTATGCAAATCAGCAATACTCTTATCAACACTTTTCACAATCCAAGCTCAAGCAGAATGGGTTGCAATCGTAATACCGCCAGAAGGTATGTATACAGAACCTAGCGCAGCATTGAACGTAACTCAAGATAACGTCAAAGGCACATACGAAGTCGTTAAATCAGAGCTATATTATTCAGATATTATAGTAAGTGAAGAAGGTTGTGATGTTCTTTTAGATGGTGATAAAAAATCAGGAAATTGGGAATACTTAAACAGCGGAGGTTGTTCTGATAATGATTCATTTACCCTTTCAGCAACGGGTGATTTAAGTGAGACAGTTTCACTTTGGGCGAAAGCTCCTTCTTGTCAATACTGGAATAACGGATGGTTAGCAGCAGCACAAGACGGTTCTGGAACAGGATTAGTTTATAACTCTCAAAGCTGTTCTATCAACAATTCAGACATTAGAAGCTTAATGAGCTATGACTCTGTGCCAGCGTATTACCTCAATTCAATTAATATTGACATAATGGGGGGCGGTGAAGGTGGTGAAGGTGGCACTCCTGCGCCCAATGAAGGAGAAGGAGAAGGTTCTGTAAATCCTGAATTTAACTTACCAAACATTCAATACGTTTTTGGAGACATAATCATTGATCATCCATTTTTAGAAACGTTAGATTTATCAAATCTTAGATATGCAGGTTCAACAATAATTCTAAGAGGAATGCAAAACATAACGTCATTTGATTTAAGTAAACTTAGTTATAATAACTACAACATAAATATTCTTGGAGCAATGTCGGCAACAGAACTTGATATTTCAAATGTAGAAAACGCTGGGACTATAGATATTTCTTACACCAATATTTCAAACATAACTAAATTTGCAAATTTAAAATCAGGATTGATCATTACAAATAATGACAACGAAGCTTTCTTTCCTCAAATTACTACATTTCCTGACAGAGATACGAATTTTTGTAGAGCAATCAGATGGGGCGACATAACACTATCAAGTTCAATCTCTCAATCGAATGCTGAAAGTGCTTGTCAATGATAGAAAGTTTAAATTGTATAATAGATAAACAATAAATTAGTAGAACACTCTTGATTTAAATTTTATACATGATAAATATAATTAAGTAAGCATATTACTATTCCTTAAATAAAAAAGTTTTTCCACATCAAATGATGTGGTTTTTTCTTTTAGTATAAAGAAAAATCAATTCACTTAAAAAATATATCCCCTCCCCTTCTTTTATTATATCTAAATTGTGATATTCCTATAATTAACACAAAGGAATAAAACAATGAAAATAAACAAGGGAAACATACTAAAACTAATAATTACACCAATCTTGCTTTTAAGCTTATCAGGATGCTTTGAACATACCAATGATGCTTGCATTGAAAAAGCAGAAGAAGTAACGATAACTTATAAGTCTTGCAAAGATCAGAATAAATTTCTCACAGAAACAAACTTTCATGTTCTCGATGCTAAATCATCACCATACTATGATACTAGCGGAGGTTTATCTGAGTCAGAAGTAACAAGGCTCAATAACAACGCAATCAACGCTGAGAACAACCTAACTAAGCTTTACGAAATTCAAATGTATGTGGCTGATATTGTTCTATCTCTTTTTGTTTTCGCTACTTTCATCATTGTTCCAATAGGGCTTTACAGAACAATTCAAAGAGCGAAAGAAGGAAAGCCGCACAAGGTTTATTTTAGCCTTACTATGTTCATAATAATTTCTTCATTCACTTATTATGTTGTTTCATCTAATCATTTTACCAGAAGTATTGCAGGTAGCTTGAATGCTGTTTCACAAGTCCTATTTACAGCTAATGTAAAATTATCACTGACTGAAAGCCAACAGAAAAAAGCCCAAATTAAAAGTTACAGTAAGAATGAACTTCTAGAAGATGCTAGAGCTTTAATTCATATCGGAATATGTCTTAACAACAATCAAAGAAACACGCTTGAACGTCAACAAATCGGTGTTGATTTAAGTTATGAAGAAATCAAAACAGAAGAAGGTGAAAAAGAATATATTTATAACAAACTTACCTCTCAAAAAGATGTTGTTGATTTTTACTATGAAAAGAACGTTCCATACGTCAAATATTACGAAAAAAGAACTAATAAAAAAATCTCTTATACTATTAACAAATATGGATTGATTCATAAAATCTTTCTTGCTGATTGTGGTGAAATTACAGCGACTAATAAGAAAATATCATCAGCCGTTTTCAATATCATGGAAGAAGTAAATTTCAATAGTATTACTCACAATGCGATAAAAAATAAAACACTTGAATCATCTTGGAATGAGATTCAAACAGCATATGAAGAAAAGTATTTGATGACAGAAAATGCAAAGTTGAGATTGATGCAACTTGCGATAATCTACTTACTTGAATACAAAAAAGGTTTTATTATCGGTTCTGTAGAGCTTGGATATGATGCAGGTAAAAACCCTGATTATCTGGCAGGGACACAAAAATACATTGATTTTGATTCGAGCAATTTACAGTCATTTTTGTCTAAAACGGATGCTATATACGACAACATCAACGAATCTATCTGTATCACCAACGCTGAATTAGTAAAAGAGACAATCAACGATTTAGAAGATTTCGATACAACGTCATTTATGAGTCAATATGATTGTGTAAATTTCGATAAAGAGAATGGAACTCTTTCAGCAGCAACTACTTCAAATAAAATTTATGATAATAATAACAAACAAGAAATTGAAACAAACATCGTTAGATTGGTAAATAAAACCAATCCTTTAGTTGAAGATTCTGTAGAAGATTTGATCGCTGGTTATGCTGCAATTGATGATCTGTTCATTGAGATTGTAGATAGCCTTTACAGTTTTGAAAAAGATGTAGGAACGATAATCAACAAGGGTTATTTCGCACAAGGCGATTTTTATCACTATCTAAACACGAATACCAACGGCTACTTGTCGATGTATTCAGAATTAAACGATGTTCTTGATATTAGCTACGCTAAAGCTTTACCCAACTATGCATCTGGTGATGATAATGTTGAGTCTAATTTACATGCTTATACATCTGGTCACATCAACTACTTTTTAAATCCAATCTTTGATCAGATTGATGTATCTCTAAGTGTTGCTCCAAGTAGCTACTCTTCACAAGCAATCGAAATTGCTACAGATTCAAGCCGTTACAATTTTGACAGAACAGAATTAGTTTCAACAAAGAATGCTGAAACACTGTTCTACAATGGTCTTGATGCAATGACAAACATCTTTAAGTCATTAGATAAATTTGTTTGTGCTGATGATGAAACCTGCGCTGAAAAACAAGAAGATTTTCAAGGTGTGCCAGAGGTGCAAAAGCTAAGTGAAAACCTCAAAACAGGTTCAGCATTCGCATTTGGTTCAGGTTTTGCTCTTAAAGCAGGTGGTATGATGATTCAAGCATCAACTAAACAATCTTCAGAAAATTCAACTTACAAAAAAGGTAAGAAGAAAAAGAAAAAATCACATTTAAAAAGTATTGGTAATGGAATTGGTTCAGCGATAAACGAAACTGGCAATTTGATGATTGGATCTGGTGTAATCGCTGTAGTATCAGCAACCATCATTGATTTTCAATTCAAGTATGAGAAAATATTTTTACTATTTACTGAAGTGTTTGTTACCTTCTACCTCCTTCTTCTGCCTTTTTTTATACTGATTTCTTACTCTGTTTTCATTTGGACTTGGAAAGATACAGAGATGAGTAAAAAAGTTGTTATGTTTAGTTTCAATGCAACTGTATATCTATATATGTTTTTATTGGCGTTATCTATTACACTTCCAATAAACAATATAGCTAGAGCACTAATTATGAAATATATGCCAACGATTTCAAGTTATACAAACTTTGATTCTGATTCTAGCTCAATGATTCTAGGTCTTATCGGACCTGTTTTTCAAATCATAACAACAATCATAATCACTTTTGGATTAATATATATTTCACTTAAAACAATTTTGAAAGAAGTTAAACCATTGGTTGACAATGTGATGCAGAATGGTTTTAACAACTTAGAAGAATTCATTGACAGAAAAGAAAGTGAGAAGTTTATTGCAAAAGTAATGATCACAAATAAAACTTTAAAAACAATGGCAAATCAGAAACAAAAAGATAAAGAATAAAACGCTTCACCTTAAAATAAAAAGACTGTATTTACGGTCTTTTTTTTACCCATGAATATATCTAAATTGAAATAATGTTGATTCGTGATATTAAGATACTATCACAAAGGAATTAACGCTATGAAAAGAAATGGTAGAAAGTCGATAAAAAGACAAATCAGAAAAAACAAATCGGCAAATAGAAAGAATAGAATTAAAAAAGTTAAAATAAAAAATTTAAATAATATTTTAAAAACAAATTTAAAGAAAAAAACTTTAGAATTAAATTTAAAGCAAAACATTAGCAATGATAATGAAGCAACAGTAAGTGTTCCAAGCTCAACACAGAAAGTTTTAACTGATGTTCATTCAAACAAAAAATTCTATTTTTTCTTATCTATTGTATCGACTCTAATTTTTTCTTATCAGTCTGAAGCTGTGAATGCTCTTATCTCAGAAGAGTCTTCACGCACCAATGACCAGGATTGTTCATAGCATCTTCCAAAGCATATCAGATGAAGTTTATCCGTCTTACGTGTCGTTAGATACTCCAACACAACTTGCAGCACTAGCGCAATCTCTCAATCAAATCCTGTTGGATTATGTGCCTGTCATTGTATTAATTTTCTGTGTTCTTTTTCTATTAGAATCACTATCGCCTGAAGGGGCTTCAAAAGGAACTAGAAGTAGACTTATGGCTATGGCATTTGTTTTATTCATAGCTTCTCCATATAACACTCATGAATATAAAACGGCTTCAGGTCATACAGAACAGATTAATAATTATAGATATATCATTCAGACTGCTTTTGCAAAAGTCGTTGAATCAGGTGAAAAGCTGATTGATTTTTTCGATAGTGAAGAAATCACTATTCATTCAATTCAACTTCCAAATCCGAAAGTTCTTAAGGATAACTATCTAGATGTTTCTCATGTGTTTTTAAAGAACGTTGAATCACCACAAGACGTTTTAGATACGAAACTGAACGTTAGCCTTAAGGATGATGCTTATACCGCTAGATTTGAAATGGGAGGCTCAGAAACCATCATCTCAAATATGAGCAATACGATAATGAACCAAAAAGCAGAAACGATTGATGAAACGTTAAACGAAAAAGAAATGATTCAAGATTTTTATCAGTCTCTTTTTGAGCATAGCTATCTTGTAGCTCAAAACATCTCTAATGCTCAATTTTCTGCTGATAAATCTCTCTCAAGTGATTTCACTGATTCACAGAATTTAGGTCATAACGAATCAGTTCTAGAAGGAGACTATAAGCAGTATTGCTCTGATATTTATAATTATGATTTATCTGGGGCTGATATGATCGTAATGAACACATATCTAGATGTTGCAGCACAATGCGCCAGTCATAATTTCTTGGTTAAGCATTATGCTAGTCCATTCTTTGATTCTGAAGAAATCCTTAACGGTCAAGGTGTATTGAATGATTTGAATGCAATGCCATTTGGTCATTCAGTGTTTGAGCTTAGTTTTGATGATATTAAGGCAAAAGCAAAATCTACATGTTCTTCAGGTGGGTATTTTTCTTGTGCTGAAGCGATTCAAATTGCTGAAAAAGCATATGTAAAAACCAACAAGAAACTTGGTTTAATCACTACGCCAGTGAATTCGATAAATGATGTAGTTTCAAGCTATGTTGACATTTCAGGTGATGTGATGAGGCGTAGATTTCATACACAAACAACTGTCAAAGGTGTTGGTTATAAGGATCTGACTTTAGATAAAGACGCTCTCTTTTCTATAAATTTCACTAGAAACATCGAAAAGCAAAACTTTGAAGTTCTTCATCCCCTTCAGATGATTGATATAGCAGATATACCAAAACCTGATTTTGGCACTATCGTAAACACTGTTGCTGGTTCTGATATTATGTCTCCGATTAATCGTTTTACATCTTGCTACAACGCATTTAATCAGATCAGAAGTGGGTATAAATGTAACTCAGTAACAGAAGAAATGATTGATGCAGGAACAGGGCTTGTTCAATGGGGTGTGAGCTTCAAAACTGGTGCAATGCTTATGTCATTCAACAAGAAGAAAGGCAAAGCGTTCAAAATGAGTTCTGATAAGCTTAAAAAATATGGTTCTGCCGTTGGAACAGTTACAGCAATCATTGCTCCTTCCGCTTACGATAACTACTTCAAAACAAGTCCTTACTACAGTTCAGTAGGTGCTACAACAATGTTGACGACTACAGCGATTCTTCAATACTTTGGGCTTGAAGCAATAAAGTTCTTAAGCTGGCTTGGAAGTGTTGCAATTGGTATTGGATTCTTTTTCTACAGCCTTCCGTTGATGATTCCATTGATGTTTTTCAAGTTTACACTACTGAGAGCATACAAGTTAGTTATCGACCAAACGATAGCTTTTAATCTGTTCTTCTTAAATGGTTTTTCTAGAGGCATGGATGGAATCGAATCAGTTTATGATGAATTTATTATAGATTTACATGCATTGTTTATGAACTTCATTTTACAAGCGATTTCTCCAATAATAATCGTTTTCTCATATACAATCATCTTCCAATATCTCCACGATATTATCATAAAGATTGATGGTAATTTCGGCACTCAGATAATGAATATAATCATCTTACTCTTTGAACTTTTAGCTGTATTCCTATTGCTTAGAATGCTGCCAAAAATGATGAATGGTCGTATTGATGCATGGTGTAACTTCATGAAATCATCTTTTGTTAAGTAAAACGTTAAAAATTGAAGAAGAATTATTTATATAGCTCTTCTTTTTTTTCGTTTATCTAAAAAGGTTTTATCTCCTGAATCTTCGTTACTCTTTATTTTTCGTAAATATATGTAAGTAATGATAATAAGCATTACAAAACAAGGAGAATATTATGCTAGAAGAAAAAGAAATTATTGATGCTGATTTTGATGATGTAATTGATAATGAATCATTGAAATTTGGCACACCAACCATTCAATCACCAATGATTGATAATATGTTTGATTTTGATTTCATTAACTCAATGTTTCCAGATACAAAAGAAGCATTGAAAAAACCAATTGAAGAGATTGACGAAACGATCAAGAAGTCGAAAACTCGAAAAGAATTTCTTGCTGAAATGCACGAAGGTATTTTTTCAAAATACGATAAGAAGAAAAACAAATATTATCTTGAAGGTGAGTTGGCTTTCACTGTTAGAAAGTCGCTTATAGGAAGAAACAAAGGTGTAGATTGTGGATTCAATCCATCAGTTCAAGTCATTTCTGATAGTCTTTCAACGTGCAAGCACCCGATCACTGACATTCCTGTTGATAATCCTGAGTTTATGGACAATTTCAAACAAGGCTTGATCAAAGCACTTGATGATAATGATTTTGATATTGATACGCTGAAAGTTGCGAGAGGTTGCCCCAACCGTGATGAACTACTTTCAATCATTGATGAGGTTAAAAATCGAAACTCTTTTAAGCTTGGTGAAGAACTCGATGACCAAGATGAAGATGTTAAGAATGACAAGGTTCAATCAGAAAATAAATCTACACAGCAGAATGCTGTGTCTCCTGACGATGATGAAGAACCTGATTTCCCACAATTACCGTTTCTAGGTAAGAAACGTATTGAAGTTCCTTCTTTACCTGCTCCTACTGATCCAGAGCATGAAGCATTGGCTTTACCAGCTCCTAATCCTAATTCTGATGTAGACAGAATGCTTGAATTTGACGATTGGGATTTGACGTTTGAAGATGAAAATCTAGATTTTGAACATGCTATAGAGCAAGATTTTGATCTAGAAATGAATGAACTCGATAAACCTTCAAAACTCGTTTTAGACAGAGATGAAAAAAGAAATGAACTGCTTCGTTCGATTGAAAAAGATTCTCAACCTTCACCTGAATCATCTAAACCAAACCGAAGTAGAAAGAGAAGTTCAAGATTATCAGTATAAACATAAAAGCCAACATATGTATGTTGGCTTTCTGCAAATCTTTACTAGAATGTTTGACACAATGTTTCTTATGTCTTAGATTACTTGTGGTAACTAATTCGATAAGGTAAAGATCATGTCAATTGATAAGAAAAAAGAAATTGAGAAACTAAAAGAGCAACAGCAAAAAGAAAATGAAGCACGAATTAAACAACAAGAAAAAGAACTTCAAGATCGTATCGAACAATTAGAACGTCAAGAAGAGATTGAAAAAACGTTGAAGAATATTCTTGAAGAGGAAGATTCAGCACTAATTGGATTAACGATTAATGCCCTAATGCCTTGGATAATTAGTAACGCCAGTGAAATTAATGACGAAAATTCAAAAGAACTAACTAAACGTTTAGGTAAAAAATCTGCTCAAAAATCCCCAAGCAAATCCAGACCGTCATATTTCTTAGTTGATATTGTTGCATTAAAAGCTGAAGCAGAAGGTTTTTGCACTGAACTTTTAAAAGATAAAGATGTAGTTCTTCTTGAAGAAGATAATAATTATGCTGTTGTCTATAATAAAGCTTATGCAGGTAAGATTAGAAATGCAGCTAAAGCATTGAATACATCTGCTGGTGATTTGTATCGAAAAAATTCCAATGCTAAAAAGACATTAGAAGTAGATCACGGTCTTGACCTATCGAAATTGAAGAAGAGCGATTTTGACTCTTATACATATTCTTCTTAAGAGTATTATATGCTTCGCAATAAAAAACCGCCTAGTGCGGTTTTTTTGTTTCTGATTAAAAATTACTTAAGAGCTTTTGCAATTGCAAATTTAATTAAATAAATTTCAGGAAAATCAAAACTTAGGTGAACACGTTTGAAATCAGGATGTGAATCTATTATATATTTTCTGCTTTTTAAACAGCTTAACAATGCTTGTTCTAACGTTGATGTGTCGTGAATCATTGGAAGTGAAGTAAAATCATTTTCAATTCTCTTACTGATTTTACGAAAGCTTTGAACGTCTTCACTTGTAACAGCTTCAACTAAGTATTTAGCGTGAGCATAGCTTAAATTCAATGCTTTAAGCTCTTGATCTACTTCGCTGATTTTGTCTTTATCATCACTAATTTCATCAAGAACAAATCTAAGTGATTCACCATAAACACGATTCGCAATAACGACTCTACCGATTTCTTCAGTCATCTTCTCAATCAAGTTGGGATCTGCAATGGCGTTTGAATAGTTGCTGATATGAACCGATTGTTCAAACAACTCTTCAAATTCTTTAGCTACGATTTTCGATTCAGTATTTGCAGATTTTACTATCTCAGCATTTTTTTTAGACTTAGATTTTTTATAATGCCTAATTGCCAAATCCAGTTGATATTTACCCTTACTCAGGCTAAATGTTTTTTCTACCAGTTCATCTATATCTATCTCTAGAATCATTGCTAAATAGTAATTGTCATATTTATTATAATAGTTATTGATTATATGAAACTCATCCATAAGTTATTCTCCTTTTTAATATATCCATACCAATATATTTATCACGAAGAATTTTATTTTCAACAAATCAATGAAAATAGAACCATGATATTCACTATCAATCATCACCACTTCACTTGAAAAACATACAATTTCATAGAAAAATTCATAGATAATTTCCCAACCTTATCAATATTTATCTAGCAATTATTCCTTTAAAACCAAGTCATAATTATTCCAATGCAGATATATTAAACAAAATAATTTGAAAGTTTTTCTCTAAATGGTATTAGATCAGTATCGTTTACATACAAGGAGATAAACATGAACAAAGATGAGCAAAAACTAGATACATTAAAACAATATTATAATAATGATATTTTCAGCAAAGAAAATTATAATGGATTAGAACTTTATTATGAAATTGATGCTGTGTATGCACTTGTAATTGATTCTTACCCTGATTCGATTCAAAATCCATCAAGTTACATGAATCAAAAAAAGACTCTGAAAGATTTATATAGGGCTTTAGAAAATGGAATAGAAAAATACTTCCCTCAGTTGCATCTAATGAAAAATGAAGAATTAATCACTGTAACAAGGGAAGAAAAAGAAGCTGATGCAAGACGAATCGAAGCAGAAAAACAACGATTGGTTAAAGAACAAAAGCAAGCTGAAAGAAAAGGTTTTGAAGATAATCATGAAACAATTTTCAGATACAAATCAAGCAACTCACTGATACCTAATTACGTTGATTTCAAACCTAATGACACGACTTTGAACATCATGAAGAAATACCTTCACGATAGTTCTTTAATCGAGCTTGAAGAGCATTTTCAATTTAGTAAAGAAGACTATTTTCGCTTAGAAATTAAAAATGGTTGTATCGTTAATTTTGAGAACCAAAACCTCAATGTCGGATTCATGTATGCAATGAATTTACTGAGCAATAAAATGTATACCGTCAAACCTCTGGCAACGCCTAAGCCATTGGTTAATCTTCTGATTTCTGGTAATAAAAAACATGACATTAAAGCTGGCACTTCTGATCCATTAATCAGACAAAAGCTTAAAAAACTTCCTTTAAGGATTTTAGATAAAGATAGAATTGATTTCTGTAATTTCGTATTCAGACACATTCAAGCAATTGAAACTTTCAATCCATTTTTTGAAAAAGATTTAGATTTTTATATTAAAAACTCGATGCGATATGACAAAAATAAAGAACAAGTGATTAGTGCGATAAACAAATATTTATCTGAAAATCATATGTCCATTTCTGAGCTTTTCGCTGTAGATACTTCTGATAAAGAAGGTATTGAATTGCATGAGATGTGTAGAAAACAACTGGTTGCGATTTTCACTGTGTTAATCAGTAAATACTTCAAGCTATACATTGAAAATAGTATTGATATGTCTGAATACACTAAGAATGATAAATCATCTGGTGATACTGAAACTGAGAGTCCTACACCAGACAAAAAATCTAATGGAACAAAGATTATGAAAAACCGAATTTAAAGCCCTGACGGGCTTTTTCTAATCAAGATTCAACTTAACTAAAGGAGCTTCAGCACAATCAATGCATTGTGAATTTGATTTGTGCAATCGCACTCCCTGACAATCATTACAAAATTTATAATAATCATCAGATTTAGTTAGTTCTTCAAGACTTTCAATTTCTTGTTCATAACGTCTAACTTTTTCAACGTTCGGTTCAATCAAACCTAGTTCACTAGATAGCATTCTGTAGTAATACGTTAGCCGCTTGTAGATTTCTAGCTTGTCCATTTTTTGAAGTTCTGGTTCTTGTGAATTCTCACCTTCAACATCTAACATATTCATTTTTAGCTGTTCCTATGATATCAAAGCTCACTACTACATTTAGCAGTGAGCAATGCTAGTTATTCGTACAAGTTCGTAGCAAAAGTGTTATAGCTATCAGCCTTCACGAACTTAGCAGGGTTATCTAAGGCTTTACCGTTCTTGTCTTGCGATAACGCTTTAAAGTGTTCAATACCACAATCAATTTTAGCTTGCTCAGAAGCACGTAAATCATCAGAGAAGATACTAGATTTGGTTTCAACTACAAAATAGAGCTGATCACCCATACCATCTTCTTTATCAATCAATACCGCCCAATCAGGGTTATAACTGCCTAATGGAGTATCAATCTTAAACCACGCTGGTAATTTGGCGTAAAGCTTAACGTCCGTTGATTCTTCAAGCTTTTCTGCAAACTCAAACTCTGTATCAGAATCACAAATGATGTAATCGTAAACAGATTTGTTCGCCTCAACCATATTTTTAAGATAACCAGTAAGTTCTTCTTCTTGGAACAACTCCTGAGCGTAATATTCTTCATCTCCAATTCTGTGATATGAGATACCATCGACAATAGCTAAACGCATTTGTTTACGGATCACTTCACTAGCAAGTTCGATGAATCGCTGTGGGTTGTTCTTGAATGCTTCTAACTTATCACCTAGTCCAAGCAGAATATCTACCACCGTCTTACGGGTTAGGTTCGTGTTTGATTCAAGATACGTTACTACGTCTGGAAGTTGGAAGTTGCGATTACGGTAGTATTGGATCTTTGACTCTTCATCAAAAGTCTCAAGTTCCGCTTCTGTTACCGCCACTTTCACTTTTTTATATTCAAACTTCGCACTTGCAACCGCAACTGACGCTCTGATTTCCTTGATGCACTTCTGTACAAGCTCACCAACGCTGAAGTTCACTCGATAAGTCGTCTTATACTTAATTCTGTCCCAGAGTGCTTTAAAATCATCCCCAAGCACGATTTGCTTACCATTATCTTCACGAAGCGTTGCTGTTTTCTTCTCTTCATGTTTTTTAATGCTTAAACCTTTAGCAACCTTAGTTAAAGTTGCAAGAATCGCATCAGAATGTTCTTGAACACTTTCAGGTAAACTAACCGTATTATCAACCAGATCAGTTTTAAGAGAATCTAAGATTTTGCCTTTCTTGTCGATGTAACCTTTATCCGCTAAGTGCTGATAAATCTCTTCTGATTTTTTAGCACCAAGAAACTCTTTAGTGTCATGCTCATCAGAAATAACAATATTTGCAAATTGGTGTTTTTCAACTGCACCAAACTTGATCCCTTCCTCTTCCTCAATCTCTTTTTGAAGAGCAGCAACAAACTGATCATAAGATTCATTTGCCATTACAGTAAGCGTATTAACCTCAAAGCCATACGGTACACGTTCACCCGATTGGTCTACTGCTAAACGTAAACCACGACCAATCTCCTGACGCTTCTTCATCACAGAGTTAGTTTCGTTTAGAGTACAAATTTGGAATACGTTAGGGTTATCCCAACCTTCTTTCAAGGCTGAGTGAGAGAAGATAAATCGAAGCTTTTCATCCATTGATAAAAGCTTTTCTTTGTCTTTCATAATCAAGTTATAAGCAGATTCATCAGCAGCAGTTTTACCACCTTCACCTTTTGCTGAAAGTTTTGATTCAGCGTAAAGAGGATTACCTGACGCATCTTTTTTCTTATCTTGAGCAAAGTAGCCATTGTGAACAGAACTAGCTAGTTCTTTGAGCGCATGTTCATTTAAAATTGACTTACCTGCATCATTCTTATCCCAAATTGAAGGATATAAAACACGATACTTTGGCTTTCTTAATTGCTGTGTAAACTCTTCCTCAAACCACTTGGCAAATTTACCCTGAACAGGTATTCCATCACTTGAATAGCCACGGTAATTCGCTACTTTATCAATGAAGAACAGACTCAGAACCTTAATACCTTTCTGGCTTAGAATTTTGGAATGATCCATTACATCTACGCCAGTCGTAATTTTTCTATAAAATTTCAGCTCTTTTTCAAGATGCTCTTCAACAGTCTTAGATACTTGTAATCGCTTATAAGTATCTTGATCAACTTCACCTATTGATTGACTTAGCTCTAAGATGTCATCACGGCTCGTAAAGTCGATATACTCGCTACCTTCTTCGCAGTAAATGTCATTGATTACATAACCTTCATAAACAGTTCGTCCACCAGAAGCTTCAAATAAATCCGTTCCACTCTTAACTGTGATTGATTTACGTGGCTGTAGCTTTCCTGTTTTAGTTTGAGCGTCAATTTCAATTTTAGCTGTGATTGGCGATTTCTTATTATCAACACTGATCAGCTTGATATACGCTTGGTTATGATTGTCTTGAACTTCCAATGAAGCAACTTCAATCTGTTTGACCAGCTTACGCTCATACGCATCTATCGAATCGAGCTTATAAAGCATGTTGAAGTTTTCAGTCAACGTTGCTGAGTATCGGAACGTGCAAAGCGGATTTAAACTCGCAATTGCTTTTTTACGGTTAGCTGTAGATGCCACAGATTGAGGTTCATCAATTAGAACAACAGGATTTGTTGCTTGAATGAATTCAATTGGCTTCATCCCGTTCAGGCGATCATCGGTTCGGTGAATCAGGTTAGCTTTCGTCTCTTTCTCTGGGTCTGTGAAAGACTTACTGAAAGCGTCAATGTTGATTACCATAATCTGAATATAATCATTAGTAGCAAAGTTTCTTACTTGCTCACGCTTTGAAGAATCATAGACAAAGTAATCATATTGAACGTTCTTATACTCTTTTCTGAAATGGTCTTCAGTCATTTGCAGAGATTTATAAACACCTTCTTTGATTGCCACTGATGGAACAACGATGATGAATTTTGTTAATCCATAACGTTGATTCAGCTCAAAAGCACTACGTAGGTAAACGTATGTTTTACCTGTACCAGTTTCCATTTCGACAGTAAAATCAAGGCTTGGAAGTGCTTGTTTCGTAGTTTCAGTCTGAGGTAAGCCATTAACTAACTGAACATTACGAGTATTTTCATATAACTCTTCTGGTAATAGGCTCAATGCATTAGCAACACCAATACCATCATTTCTCTCAAACATATCAGCTTGAATAGCGTTTGATACAGAGAAGTTAGATTGAAACGTTTCTTGCCCTTCAAATACACCAACAACCGCATTAATCGCTTCTTTTTGATGATCAAGATCAGGGTTAAACTTTATCTTCATTTCAGACATAATTTACCCCCTAAATGCTTTTAACATCGTCAATGCCAGCTTGCTTCAAGATCTGAATAGCATTTGTTTTTACGTTGCTATCAGCAAATCCAGCATCTTTGAATACAACTTGGGTAGTTTCTGGATCAAGTTCTTCTTTCAGCTTGGCGATACCTTCTACAGTTTCACCTGTAATTTCATCATCTAGGCAAACAATCAAAGCACCTGCACCAACAATAAATACAGTATTTCCATTAACCACTTCTGTTTCTACAGGTGTGGTTAGGTCATAGCCATACTTTAAGAATATTTCATACAGAACATCTTCGCTTGAACGATCAGCCTTGATTGATTCAGTTGCTTGCTGAAGGACTTGTTCAAGGTTGTCAAAGTCTGCATCCCAAGGGCGGATATTTGTCTCATCAAGTTTAAAAGTATGAGCGGTTTGAATATCATTAGCTTTACAAACCCTATTAATTCTTTCTTGAGTAAAATCAGAAATTGTTTTGAAATCTTTTTTTCCTGTTTCTTCAGGTATCTGAACAAGAATAAATTTTCTATCGCCTTTATCTTCTACATTTTTTTCGATCACAGCTTGAGCTGTAGTTCCGCTTCCAGCAAAAAAATCAAGAACAATAGAATCTTTTTTTGAGCCTATTTCGAGTATTCGCTTGATTAGAGAAACAGGCTTCGGAGTGTCAAAAATATCTTTTGTCTCTGAAAACAGCTTTTTCAATTCTTGTTTAGCTGTTTGGTTATGACCAACTTCTTGGTAAGTCCATAATGTTAAAGGCGTGATACCTTGTTTAACTTCACTTAAAAAACGTTTAATTGCTGGAACATTGTTCCCCGCTTCACCAAACCAGATTCGATTGTCTGCTACCATATCAGCAAACTTAGAACGTGAAACTCTCCAACAAGCCCCTGCTGGAGGTGATACGACTCGACCAGACGGCGTTGTTATCTCATAATCACTAGTCGCAGAATATGTTTTAACTGATAGATCACCAGCTTTCCAAGGTCCTCTAGGGTCATCATCACGATTCGTATATGCTGAATTCTGTTTATCAGTTCTTGGAAGCAAGTTTGGTCTCCACGTAGACTTATCTTTTGCATAACACAGAATAAAGTCGTGGTTATCTGATAACCATTTTGCATCATTTGAAGGTGAGTATTTCTTTTGCCAAATAATATTATTTATAAAGTTATCTTCACCGAAAATCTCATCACATATCGACCTTAGATTACTTTGCTCTGTATCATCAATAGAAATAAATATAACGCCATCATCAGACAACAAATTCCTTGCTAGTTTCAGTCTTGGATACATCATATTTAACCAGTTTGTATGATAACGTCCTGACTTTTCAGTTTGAGAAGATGTAGCTTTTCCATCAGAATCCATCTGCCCTGTGATTTGAAGATAGTTTTTTACATTATCTTTAAAGTTATCAGGATAAATAAAATCTTTACCCGTATTGTATGGTGGATCAATATATATCAAGTCAATTTTTTTGTGATAGCTTCTTTGAAGGACTTTTAATACCTCAAGGTTATCTCCCTCAATAAAGATATTGTCAGACAATTCCCCTTCAGCATCAAACACAGGTCTCAACGTTGCTGTAGAGGGTTTTAGCGCTAATTGCTTGCATTTGTCCTTATCTGGCCACGTAAAACCAAACCTTTCATTTTTATCAGAGACTTCACTACCAAGTTCTATCTTTAAAGCTTCAAAATCAACAGAATTTCCATTCACAACATTTGGGAACATTTGTTTCAAATACTTAATGTTTTCTGAGACAAGTTCTGAACTTTTGCTTGCAGTATCATTCTTTGTAATTTTCATAAGTTTTCTTATCTGTAGTGTGAACTTCTACTTCTTGTTGAAGAAAAAGCTTCCATAGTTTTCATACAATTTAGTTTTCTTAAATCAATCGCTTCGATAGAACCTCTGTATAGGCTTCCAGATAACTGATTCGCTTGAATTGAACGGATGTCTAAGAACACTATTGTACTTTTTTCATCTGCATTATATGCGATAGTTTTAAAGGTAGTATTACTCAAGTTATTCGACATCCAATTCCCTGCTTTATAATTTCCAGCATCATCAGTATAAGGTAGCCATGTTTTACAAGATTCTTTAGGTCTCTTTAACTCAAGTACATTCAAACTATCGTCTATAGACGATAGCTCAAACGCATCAATATCATTAACCGTAAGATATCGTGATAAGTTACTGATAGTCCAGGCTTGAAATGAATCGTTGTAAGATCTATTTTTTGGTTTTGCATCTCCTACATTCGATAAAAAGTCGCTATCAAATTGTGCAAAGAATTCTCTTAAGCCTTGTCCTGTCTCTACACGACCAGTCCAGTTACTTTCAACGATGCCAAATTCATCGGGTGTATCATCCGAAAAGATTAGTAGCGGAATTTTATGTTTCGTAATTTTATTTAGTTGTATCAAGTGATCCTTCACTGATTGATTCATACAACTTTTCCATACGCTACGAGGTGCATTAATCGCCAATAGGAAGATATAACCCATTCTAATATTGCCAAAAAACCGCAGACTTACTTTCGCCTCAGTAGGCAGCCCTAACCTAGAACTATATGAACTGTGATCAGATACATAGTAGTTAGAAGTCGCCAAATGGTCGTTTATCCAATCCGATTTTTGTGTGTACATAATTTGTCATCCTAGCCAGATTTTTAATGTCGGCACAAATGACTTTTGGTTCATTCATAAGGCCAAAGGCCTTGATTATACCCTATGGACCTGATATAGAAAGGACTAAGATAAACAAGACCTTATCTTGTTTATCGACAGTTTGATTTTCTTAGCCTCCACGTTCAATTTCAATTTTTGATTCATCTGCGTTTCTTTTTTTAGTCTATTTCTTATTCCAGTTAAATCAGCTTCAAGAGTCGCCAACTTATGAAGCAAAATCGTTTTATCTTCATTACTTTTTGCTACAAACTTAAGTTCAGTTAAATCACCTTGAATGCTCTTTGTTCGATATACTCCTGATAGACAACTAACGTCAAGAGCTATTAGCATTGAAATGAAGTCTTGATAAAGCTCAAAGTAGTTAAGGCTTGAAACATTTTTCAGTGAAAAATCATTAAGAAAATTATTCTCATTTTCCGTTAAGCTCGTTGAACTTAACCAATCACTGTTGTAGATATGCTCAATAACCAGCTTACTCTTGTCTGCTTGGTTGATACGCTTATCGGCTAGGCTTATCGCTAGTTCTTCACCTAGTTCTAAAAGTAAAATCACTGGATAAGGAATCAGCGTATGTAAGAGCTTGGCTACATTCTTGAGTTTGGTTTTATTCTTGATTTCACTTTTCAGTACAACACGAATTACCGCTATCTCTATGTACTCAACGGTATCAGTTACATAAATAGGAACATTGAGTGTTTCTGGCTTAAGGGTGTTCTGCCACTCGATAGATTGAATAACGTCCGTTACTAGCTTTTTATCATTACTACTCAGCTCATTGTTATCCACCAGCATCTTCTTAGTGATACGAGTGCCAAGGAACGTTGAATCAGGAAGGGCTAAATTCTCACAAACCTTTTCAATCAAACTGCTATGTTCTGTTTTATCGTTATTTCTAAAGTTAATTAGCTCCATTACAAGATCACCATGTAACTAACAACTTCAAAATCATTGACGTTTTGAGTGCTTGATGCAGATAAGACCGTTCCACCTCTATTGAAGAGACTCGTTGCTCCAATTTCTTCACTCTTACCAGCAATGTTTTCTACCGCTTTAGCGAGAAGATTCTGGTAATGCCTCATTTGTTTACCGTTTTGAGAACGTCTTGAAAACTGATTGTAAGCGTCTGTTGATTGGTCAATATTGGTTAACTCTGAGCCTAGTTTTTTACATAGATCGAGGATCTGTTTTGACTGAGTAAACGAAAGTAAAATTTCTTCTTCATCAGAAATATAGACAAGATAGTAAGGTGCAAGTGAATAGCTTTCTTCAACTTGAACTTTTCCTTTAATGTCTTTTAGACAAAAGATCACGCCTGATTCAATCTCATCACCAAGACCTGAAAACTGACTCGATTCTGATTCAAATGCTTCTTTGTCTATAACCACTGGCGCAAACAAACCTATTGGTGATTGTTCCAATACACCAGTATTGTCATTCTCTTTGCTACTCAAGAACCCAGACAAGTCCATCCTAAAATCATTTAGAGTCAAATCAGTAATAGATACACCACCTGAAATTTCTTCAAGATCAACAACTGCATTTTGAAGTTGCTCAAGTTGCTTTCTGCGATACTCTAAATCATTCATTCCTTTATTGATTTTAGGGTCTTGCTCTATAACGTTTTCTTCACCCGTTGCTGAAATATCAAGTAGTACCATTCGCCCACTAACTCTTGCTTCAAGATTGATATACTCATCCAATTCCATGTTTGGCCAAAAATTAACAAGCTGAATCACATCATTTACAGAACCTAAACGGTCTATACGTCCAAAACGCTGAATGATACGAACTGGATTCCAATGAATGTCATAGTTGATTAAGTAATCACAATCCTGAAGGTTCTGACCCTCAGAGATACAATCGGTAGCTATTAGAATATCGACTTCTTCTTTAAACTCTGGAAAGACTTTTTCACGCTCTTTTGATTTAGGTGAGAAATGAGTTAAAAGGCTATTCAGGTCAGTTTTGAACTTTTTACCATCCGTTCCACGCAAGGTCGTTTCAGTGCGTTGACCTGTAATAATGGCTGAGTGAAGACCCAACTCTTGTGAAGCCCAAGATGATAAGTTTTTGTATAGATACTCTGCTGTATCGGCAAAAGCAGTAAAGATAATAACTTTTTTATTATTACCATTTATCGGGTTCTTGCATTTCTCAAGATACGCTTCTTTCAACATAGAAAGTTTTGCATCACGATCTGAGTTAATGCTTTTTGAAACTCGAACGATTTCCTGAAGAAATACTCTATCAGCTTCAAGATCTTGAGCGAATCGAACCAAATCCATATCTTGAATACGGACTTTGGTTTTATTACCAATTAGATATGGAGCGAGTTCTGGTGAGTTAAACTCTAGCTCATCAATCTCTTCTATTGGCGGAGCAACAAACTCTTCTGTTAGTTCATCACTAAGATTAGGCTTGATGTTAGCGTTAAAATTATGAATTTTGTTTAGTAGTGTATCTACCTGAGTAAGCACTTTTTCTGATGTTAGCGTGAACGAATGGATTGAGCTTTCCATACGCTTAAGAAGATTGATACGGATAAGATGGATCAAGCTTTCTTCACGGTCTACTTGCTTAAATACACTTTTACCGCCTTTAACCTCTTGGTCATATCGTCTCGCATATTCAGCTTTCTTATCCATTCTCACGTATTTCATAGGTGAGTAGAACGCAAGTGATAACCTTCTAATGGTCTTATTCACTTCTTCCAATGGAGGGAACTGGTCTTTAAGATCAATTGATGCTTTTAGGTTGACAGGTAGTAGTCTAGTCGGGAACTTTCCTATATCAGCAGTACCATAATATTTTTCAATATGCTTACGAGAACGAGCTATTGTATAAATATCCAGTAATTTGAAATAATCGAAATTCATCGAGTCTAAAAGGTCTTTCGATGTTCGAATATCAGGATCTTGTTCAGCCCACTTAGAGAAGCGAGTTTGAGCTTGTCTTAGCGTCCCTTCAATACTGTTGATACCGTGATCATGTAAAGCTTGGTCATTCGCCTCAGTGATAAACGCTACTTGGTTTTTCATATCATTTAAACGGTTATTTACAGGCGTAGCAGAAAGCATCAATACCTTCGTTTTTACCCCTGCCTGAATGATATCTTCAAGTAATCTCTGGTAACGGTTTCGACCGTCTTTCTTAGGATTGTTGTTTCTGAAGTTATGAGATTCGTCTATCACGATAAGGTCGTAGTTACCCCAATTGATAGTTTCAAGATTAATATCACCAGAATAACCACCTGTTCTACTCATATCAGTGTGATTCAAAACATCGTAGTTAAAGCGATCACTAGAAAGTAAGTTTCTTTTGTCGTTCTGCGTGTAGATTAGCCAATTATCACGTAGCTTCTTAGGACAAAGCACAAGAACCTTATCATTGCGAAGCTCGTAATACTTGATTACGGCAAGTGCTTCAAATGTCTTACCTAAACCAACACTATCAGCGATGATACAACCGTTAAAATGCTCAAGTTTGTCGATTGCACCTAATACACCATCTTTCTGAAACTTATACAGCTTGTTCCAGACAATTGTATCTTTAAACCCTGTTTTAGTTTTTAGGATCTTGTCTTCTTGCAGATCACCCACAAAGTCTTTAAAAATATTATATAACGTAATGAAGTAGATAAACTGTGGTGTTTGATCAGTCGTTAATTTGGCAAGCTCCGCTTGTAGAAGTGCCTTTGCGTCTTTAACTTGTGCTTTGCTTCCCCAAACTCTATTAAAGAACCCTAAAAGCTCTTTAGCTTGATCTGCATTAGCAAGACTAATCATGTCAAAGCCATTCGACTCTGTTAATCCAATACCTTGACCATTGAATTGAGCACCGTTTATCGCTATTGATTCTGAATGTGAATTTACGTGCGTAATGTGCTGATGAACAGCTCCAGCTTGTTGCACTAAGCGAACAGATGCCTTTTCCTCTAACCAATGAGCAAACTCTTGCGCTATTGCTTTTTGATTTAACTGGTTACGGAACTTGTTTTCTAACGCTGTACCATTCAGCGCACCGAAAGGCGATTCACTACCTAGTGAATCAAATGAATCGAACCCTTTAGCTTGAGAGAATAACAATCGTGCTGAATCTAACTGACTCAACGAATCTTTTAGATGATCGAACGCATAGATGGAGAAAAGCCCCGTCATTACAGACAGCTTATCGTTCGCTTGAATCGAATTGGAAAGCGTTTCTGATACTTTAGTTGTTACGTTATCAATTAGCATACTGACTATATCTTCCTTGTATCTAAACCAGCAGCTTTAAGCCGTGAGGTAAGGTTTCTCATCTTACTAAACTCTGTGCCATAACTAGGTTTTATTCCCAACTCTTCACAAAATTCTCTTGCGGTAAGATTGCTTAGTTCATCAGCATATTTGATAGATTGTAGACAGAACTCCGTCATGTACTGATTACGAGGTGCTGAAGCGAGTGCCAGCTTGATTTCTTCTATAATTTCTTTGTTCATAACGTATCCAATACGAGTCGAAACAACTTCTAGCTATTTTAGCTAATTTTGCAAAAATAGCTATTGGATATGAATATTATTGAGCAGAAGAGAAGCATATCGAATACGCTCTCTTCTAAAAAATCACAACGAAAGTTTGGTTGATTTGATTTTCTTCTTGTTGCTGTTCTGAACGCTCTTAGTTTCTTGGTTTTTGTGAGATTCAATCACTTCTATGACAAGTTTTTTCTTATCTTCTGGTAGCGATTCAACAAGCTTCAACAATGCCTTTTCGTTTCTCTCGATGTATCGATCATCTTTGTTGCTGAACTTGATTTCAGTGATGCCGTTTTTCGTTACCATATCGACAATCTGACGATTTACCTGATCTTGAATCTTGTCTTGGTAGTCGATGAAATCAGGGTTTCGTAATAGGTGAACACCTGACGCATCAGTAAAAGTAAATTTTGTTTTGTTCTTACTGAATTTCTGAACATTCTTATCAAATCGCTGAAGCTCTTTATCTAGTCTCTGTTCGATGAGCTTTTCAAGTTGTTCATCAGTGGCTTTGTTAGGGTATTCGACTCTAACTTTATTACTATTAGAATCTGTTGAGAACATCATCTCTACTTGCAAATGACGTAAATGATCAAAATTATTGCATCCTTCAGGGGGAGTGATAGTTAAGACCTGCCCCTCGCCTAATGCCCTTGCTCTTTCTAACTGCAATGCAGCAATGAACGCCCCTGCTGCTTTAGGATTTGCAATGTTACATGTCGTTGTCCATGTAGTATCTGAAGTTTGTTTTTCTTTCGCTATTGCTTCACCAGTGGTTTTATCAAAGTATGATAATGATCCATCTTCATTAGGTTTTGCTTCAGCGTTAAAGTAGTCAAACAAGTCAGTGAAGCGTTTCTGCAAATACCATTCCTGGTCCACTGTATTCATCAATGTCAGATCTACGTTTGTATAGACGGTTTGACGATAGTTTAAAGTCTTTGGCATAACATCAAACAACTCGTTTTGATGCTTCATAATTGCTTCTTCATCAAGGTCAAAGAGCGAGATTAAGCTTTTACCCTGTAGTTCTGGATTGATGAACGTTGAAGCCTTGAATTTAGTCAGTTTAGCGTTGTTTTCCATTACTCCATTTTTCTTAAAGTTATTGTCCTGAACCGTGTGATACGCCATGTTTCCTTGCTTGTTCAGATTCACAATCAAACCTGCATTGTGGCAACGAATTTCAAACTCTTTAAAAGCATGAAGCTTTGCAAGCTTCTGTTGTTCTGGTGTTGTGGTAAGCTTCAAATCACGCTCTAAATCAACTTTCGTTTTTTCTATAATAGAAGTCAGAACATCTTCAATTTTATCGACCTTTTGACCTGATTTTAGATTCCTGTCAGCGTCAAATCGTTCTGTGAATTTTTTAACTGCAACTTCAAAATCTTTACCTTTGAAGCTTGCGGTATTCAGTTCAACTTTAGAATCGTCTAGTGTGATTTTCATCTTTCCAAAACTTTTAGGTGTTAGATGTATACCCTTTTCTTTAAGTGATGCAATAACCTCTGCTGTTGATTTGCTACTGCTAAGTTCGTTATGGATATTAGATTTAAGATCGTTGTAGCTCTTTCTAGCTTCTTTCCAGTTTTGACCATTACCGATACACTCATTAAGGAACTCTCTTCTAGCGAACAGACCTTCTTTCTTCCAGTATCCGATTGCGATACCTTGATCTAGACACCATGAATATTTCTTCTCAAAGGCAATGTGAACCTTTTGCTTTGTATATGAATAAGAAATTGGATTTAAAAATCGTCCAGAAACAGGATCGAAAGGAGCAAACATAAAATGGTCGTGTGGATTTTCTTCACCAACGATATGCTCATTACTCATCTTTTCAATATCACTAGCTTTGGTTTTTCGTCCTTTGATGCCACGCTGTTTTTTCGTTTCATTCATATACATAGCGATTATGTCAGCACTCATATAAGTGTTGATTGCGCTCATCTTTTCTTCTTCTGTATTAAGACCTTTCAAGATCTCGACTAGATCTTTATCAATTTTGCACTTGTTATCTTTGCCCTCCAATACACCATTTTTCAGATTGTCTTTGATGCGCTGGCGTTCATGCAATTTATAAGTGCAGTTCCCTTTCTCGTAGTGAATACCGTCTTCACCTGTAGCTGTATGACACTCATTTTTATAGTCTAAACAACTACTCTTATTACTGTGCTTCACATAAGTATGAAAAATGTGATTGTGATTATCTTGACAATACTTTTCAACAACCTGTTCAATCTCGTCATATGTCATATCTTGTCCTTCGCTTTTTAGATAAGCCCCAAGATCTGACATATGCTTGTTACCCTTAAATAATAAGTTGAATCTATCTTTTGCAATCTCTCTTTTGTTTTTCTCTGAAATAACATACATAACATGATGTTTGAAATTATCGACTGTAAATGCAACCTTTGTCATTTTAAAAATCATTACAATATCCTTATTAATATATCTAACCTGATATATTACATTTATCATGAATATTATTTTAATCAACGATTCTTAAATCATTATATTACAAACCTTGAAAAACATTAGCATTATAATATTTTTATTGAAATTTAATTATATTTACAATATTATTTTGAACATATATTTTACAAACATTTTGTTAGTAGTATAAATATTATAAGGGGTAACACTTACAGGAGAATAAAAATGAAACAATTAAAAGACAAAGAAAAAGGCTTGTATTTTGAATTATATGGGAACTTAGTTACAGAAAGAGAATATATAAAAGAATGGTGCATTGAAATCACAGAGAATTCTTCAAGTTTAGATGAGTTTGAAGAAAAATATGGTTTTAATTATGATCTTGATGATGATGAAGTTTACGAAGATTTCTTGCACCACTTTGATTATGCAGTAGAAAAAAACAGGAAGGACGGTTTTACAATTGATTTAGACCCAAATGACTTACTTCATTCAAAAGTTAGTTTTGAGAGACGTTATCATAAAATAGATTTTGAAGATTGCGACTTAGAAACAACAGAAAAAATATTAGATGGGTTAGAAGTAAAATATTTTGCTGGCAATACCGATTTAGACTTTGAAGAACTAGACATTTACGAATGTGAAAAATATATATCTTATATAGATAATGATAAATTAATTTTCAAGTCAGAAGCAAATAACACAAACTATAGTCTTACTGAGTTTATCGAATTTCAAGTTGAAAGATTTGATGGTGAAGCTTCTGAAAAACAACTTCATCAGGCTCTAGATTTAGTTGCAAAACTACCTAAAAATCAGAGGTTACACTTAGATATTGACGTTATAGATATCGACAAATCAACTGATACATATTCAATGTTTGAAATGAAACATGCTGATGTTCATTGGTTAATGGATGAAGAATCATTCTATGTTCACCAAGGTTCTGTTTATGACCTAGATTTCAATCTTGTAAAAGATGATGAACTAGTCATTGGCGATATAAGTTTTACAGATTATATTCTAGAACAACATTCAAATTCACCACAACGAAAACTTAATGATATAAATAAATTACAAAATGATTTAGCTATTGAATTGAATGAAACACTTCCTTCATATCGTGTTATGGAAATGCATAACAATGAAGATAATAGAACTCTATCTGAACAAGTAGAAACGCTCTCAAACAACATTCTTAGATTTGGTGATTGTGAGATTGAAGAAGGTTATTTGGTTAATCACCAGAATATGATTGCGTTTGTCATACCAGAAAAAAATCTTGAGCAAAAAGCTTTGTTTGAAGATGCTCAATCAAAATTTAACTTCAGTTCTGACAAAATCACATTCCAGTTTAAAGATTTAGAAGGTGATATAGATTATCTTGTTAGAGAAGATCATCAGAAAGGTTTTGTTGAACTGAAAGGTCAATACTACCAAGTGTTCGAGAAAAAACCTGATTGTCATGGTGATGCGACAACCGCTATATTTTTAAAAGTCGATGAAGACTTTGCCTTGAAAAAAATCTGTGAGATTGAAGAGGAAAAGCTTGAATCAGTCTATGGTGTAAAGCTTGATGATATGAAGTTTGAATCAGGTAAAGTTGTAGCAGATTTTAAAGTTCCGAAATTTGATTATATGTTTGTTATTACCCATCACAAGCAAAAAGATGAAATGTTATTTGATGATATTTCTGTTTTTGAAGATGCTGTAGATAGTGCTAATCCTGATTCTAACCCTAGTGATCAAGATCTTTATTTGTCTTTGACTAATCTTGTTGAAGCAAAATCAAAGCTTAATCATAAGTCTTTAAGTAATGACGAAATAAATAGAAAAATAAACTCTGAAGAACTTAAGGGGTAATCCTCCCATTATTAACCGCATTTATTCGTAGAATTCATGCTGCCGTTTTTAGTGGTGGGAACCCTCCATTTGCAAGGTGTGGTCGTTGATGATTGTAGAACCATAACCATTGGGTCGCCCGATCTTGAACATCTTCAAGTGTGTCAAACAAATACTTACTCACTAAGCCAAACCTCATAGTACGGTTGAACCTTTCTATATAGGCGTTTTGTTGTGGGTTTCCTGGCTGAATATAATCGATTCGAATGTCGTGGTTGTTGGCCCATTTAATAAACGCATGGCTAATGAACTCAGGACCATTGTCGCAGCGGATCGCAACAGGTTTGGTTCGTTGTTCGATGAGCTGCTCTAAGATCCGAGTGACTCGTACTGTGGGCATTGAAAAATCAGGTTCTGACGCCAGACCTTCACGTTTGTAATCATCTATCACATTGAATAAACGGTACTTCCGGCCATCAGATAGCTGATCATGCATAAAGTCCACGGACCAAACTTGGTTTGTTTTAATCGGCTCTTTAAGAGGCTCTGGCGTATGGCGATTCAGGCGTCGTTTTGGCCTAATACGTAAGTTTAGAGCCAATTCGCAGTAGATCCGATAAACCCGCTTATGGTTCCATGTATACCCTTTAACGTTCCGCAAATGGTGAAAACACAGGCCAAAGCCCCAGTCAGAGCAGTCTTCACTGTTGCACAGCGTTACTAACTCCTGAGCTATCAACTCATTCTCAGGTTGAAGCTTCGATTTATAGCGATAGCAGGTCTCGCTGATCCCAAACCAATAGCATGCACTTTTAATGCTGATGTGATAGTTCGCCACCGAACGCTGAGCCATCAATCGACGCTCACAGGGCTTCACCACTTTTTTGCCATCGCCTCTGAGATCACCTCTGCTTTAAGGCGTTCTTCCGCATACATCTTTTTAAGCCGTCGATTTTCATCTTCGAGTTCTTTCATCCGCGCCATAAGGGATGCGTCCATACCGCCGTATTTCGAACGCCACTTGTAAAAGGTTGCGTTGCTCATTCCATGCTCACGACAGAGCTCAGGAACAGGTGTACCAGCCTCAGCCTGCTTGAGAATAGATAAGATCTGACTGTCCGTGTAACGTGACTTTTTCATGTTGAATCTCCTGTATTTACTATACGAGAAAATTCTACTTTTGCATGGGATTAATTTTCGGGGGGATTACCAAGGTTGATGCACCACAAAAGAAAAAATCTCGCTCTCTAAGGATGTAAAATCAAAGAGGTTTTATGAACATCAAGATTGAAACATTGATGAATAATCCAAAAGCTTCATTACTTACTAATGAGGCTTCTTGTCGTTCTCTGAAAGGATTTATTCAGCACCATCGAAAACTCATTGATGATTCAGATTCTAAATTCACCATAAAAAGCTTTGTAAGCCAACATGAGAGTGAATTAGATGAAATACTAGCACAGATTGACGTTGTGGTTTATGACAGCTCAAAACCGATTACAGAGCTTGAAATCATCACAGAACAAGGTGTTTTCTTTTTTGATGAAATCCCTGAATCAACTTCAAAGAAAATCTTAGAACAGCTCAATATTTCTTATGTTGAACGTTCTATTGAACTGAATGAGCACAGAGAAGATTTTATCGCTTTTGTCGATAAAGGAGTTGTTCTTTACAAATCGAGCATTGATAGAATCTGTTATGAATGTGAAGATTACAAGAATTCACTCAGTAATAATTATCTTAATACCTTCAGCTATTTTCTTGTGATTGAAGATTTTTTTGAACCATACAAGAAAACGTATATCGACCAGAACAGCGAAATTTATACGCTCCTTTTTGAGCAATACGCTGATACTTTACCTGCGTCCGATATGTATTTTATACGTGATGAATGTGTTTATAATAATCGTTTAGAATCGGTTTATGACTTTCAGTTCTATGTTGAAGAACACGATTTTTCATTAGCTGATTATGTTCGTGGTGATGCGAGAATCAAAGTTGCTCCTGCGTTTCTACCTCATGATCTTGGTGTTCGATGGGTCGGTATATCAGAACTTGGAACAGAGCTTAAATCTACGTTTAAAACCGCAAATCTCAATCAAGAATTTACGGTTACAACTGACCTAGAAAATGAATATATTTTTATAGTCGATAATGCCTGTGTTTTTGAAGATGCTGTAGATAGTGCTTACTTCAGTGATGAACCAGAAAATCGTGATGAAGATTTTGCTGAACAGCTAAAAGAGTTCATACTGAAAAAACGAAACTACGATTATTATAGTATTGACGTTAAAATCAAACCTTCGATCACTAAGCTGAAATCAGATTACAATCGAATCTTAAAAGCATCCAATCGCCATACCAATCACTAGAATCATGCTTCCAGCCAATACGCCTAGCGATATGTTATTGCTGTTAATCTTGAAGAAATCGAGTTCACTACCTCTGATTTTTGCACCTTCAAAGTTACATAATCTTAGTTGCTCTAGATCGACAAATTTATAACTTGTCTTAGTGCAATTTGCATTTCTAAATTCACTGTTTTCAATGATTGAGTTGCTGATACAACATTCAGAAATATCAATGTTGTTTGCTTCTGTACCTCTCCAAACTGAGTTATAGATAAAAGCCCCTTTCATCTTCGCCCCATTGAGACTTGAACCTGTAACGTCAACGCCTGTCATCGTTGCATTTCTTGCGATTAGTTTGTCCATTTTAAGGTTCGATAAATCCATGTTGTTTTCAAATCTATAATTTGAAAAATTTCTTTGTCCACCGTTCCAAAGCTCTATAAAGTGTTCTCTTGATTTTACTTCCATTGTTCTTAATCCTCGTTTAATTATATCTGTCAACATATACTGTTATGACATAAAAAAACGGTTAATCAATAGCTTGATATGATACTTTTCATTTACATAATAAAAGTTAAAAAAAAAGAACCAGTTCTAGGTTCTTTTTCTGATAAGTAATTTTAAAATAATTTATTTTATAAAAAACTTTCTTCGTATTCATAGAGTGAAATCCCTGATTCCCACGCATCATCAATCGCTTCTTTTCTGTATTCTGGTTCATAGATCTGAAATGGTAAAACCTCAAGATCTAAAACATCGTTATACTTTGATTCAATCGCATTAGAAACTTTCAATGCAACCTCATTCAGAGCTTGTTCTTGCTCGTCTTCATCAACTAAATGCACTTGATAAATACGTTCAGAAAAGAGCTTTTCAATCACTAATGGTTCAAGTTCAGTAAGAGCCATATCAGTATGATTTGCTTCTTCAAGCAATTCATTAATATAAAACTTGTCTACTGCCAGATCACGAAACATGTCTCTTCGTTCCGTGATTAGGTAGAACTCATATTTACAGCGTTCAGGACGTTCGTTAAAGATACGCTCAAAATCTCTTTTGTTTGTCCAGATTCGATAAATTCTCAATTTATGCTGCCTCTTTACCTTCATCAGAATGTGGATGAGAACCAGAAAGTAAATCTAACATCTTTCTGTGAAACTCTTGCTCTCGCTTATGCTCTAAAAAGCGCATCACATAAGGATCTGTGATTCGGTTCGGGTCGTTAGCGTAAACGATACGGCCATTTTTCTTATACTCTTTGATTAAATCATTTTGATAAGCTGTGATTTGAATATCGGGGAGTTGGTCAACATTGTTTACCATAAGGTTGAACAAGCACTGTATAACTGCGATTTTAATTAATCGTTCATCAAGATCATTAATAATAAGCTCAAAAGATTTTTCTGGGTCTTTTAACTCAACGTGGTTCTTGACCAATTCCAGAACAAACGAGCCAGTGCCACAGGTAGGTTCGCCCATTCTCTGCTTCGAACTTTTACTATTAAGAATAAGAGTTATTGCAGATACAACTTCTGGCGGTGTCATGCACTGGCACATTTTCTTTTTATCGAACTTGTTTAGCTCTACCATAAGTTCAGCGAAATAGTCAAAATAAGGTCGTTTCTTCATCGAGTTCATGAGATAAGTAAGAAACTTATTATGCTCAATCTGCATAAAAGCATAGTTCTGACTGTATGTTCCAGTGACAGCGTATTGATATGTCATTTCAACAAAATCAGACAAGATTCTATCTGTTGATTGACCGTATTTGTCAGCCGTTTTAGTGATAATTTTTGCTAGTTGTTTCGTTTCGTTTTTCATAATATTTGCTCCTAAGCTGCTTTTGGGTTAGTTATTTCTTGTATTAAATCAATTTCTAAAACTTCTTCTAAAAACTTCTGATATTCACCTGACTCTAGGTGTTCAAAAAACTCATCATCAATGTGAATCGCTCCATCTGGTGGCACATCAGTAATTCTTGAAAGAGCGATCTCTTCTTCAACATCATATGTATATCTGAATAAAGCATCGTTAATAAGGTCATCAAAAATTTGACCTTTCTCTACGCTCAACCAAATTGTATGTAGTTCTTCTTTCGTGAAATTTAAAACTCTATAAAGTTGAAAATCACATAGATAAATATCTTGAACATAATATTGTTTCCCATTAATTGCTGTGAATACGAAAAATGGATCATAAAGAGTTCCTTCAGTAAAATTGAGAATTACTGGTCTATCATCACTCTCAATCAAGTGCTCCCCTTCACAAGCGTTTCCATCAGTGAATAAATTGTAATTCCAATCGAGGTTATAAATTGTTTTTCTTATCTTTAACAATTGAAAAATATCTTCTGGTTCAATTTCAAAATATTCTATGTCGCAACAATCTTTTTCAACCATCAGAGTGTCAGTGTTTCCTGATAGAATAATCCTGTCTTTTTCTACTATGTAATAACTCATATAATCTCCTAAGCTGCTTTGTTATTTTGTTGTTCGTTATCTTTAAATATTTTCAGAAGAGTTGAGAAAACATCTTCTCTCTGAAGCTGGTCTATATGCTCGTAATAGCCCTTTACATAAGGTTCTTGGATCAATCTAGGGTTAGGATGAAAAACAAGGTTTTCAGGCTTATCATAATCAGTGAGCGTATTACCGTTATAAGCAAGAATATTCACTTCTTTAGCCTTGTCGGGATTGTGAATACCATCGTTATACTGAAGCTGAATCAATGCTATTTTCACCATCAATATGTCTATGTCATTGACCAAAATGTTTAGGGTTTCAGCATTACTTTTCATCAACCTTCCAAACATACTAAGAATCAAACCACCTGTGCCACATCCACAATCATCAGAAAAATTAATTTCTTTTTTATCAGGACAATTACGAAGATGAATTTCTGATTGAATGCTACCCACAAGATATGAAATATCATTTGGAGTCATACATTGCCCTAAACCTTTCTTATCAAACGAAATAATGTTCATCATTGCTTCACCAAGAACATCAGTGAATGGGTTCTCTCTAACGGCTCTTAAAAGTAACAATCTGAATTCCAATTGTTCAGCTTCAAGATACTTATACTTAATGTCATAAGTTGTTGTAGCATTGAGTTGATAAGTCATTTCGATGAACTTCTTGAAAATCTCTTCAGGTTTTTCTTTATATTTTTTAGCTGTTTGTATTACGTGTTTTTCGATATTCATAGTTTTCTCTCTATCATTAGTGAAACATCCGCTGTTTCAGTTAAGTCTTCCTCTCTTTTTAAATCTTTATGCTGCTTGCTTAAGTTCTTCATAAACTGGCTGTAATCGTTTCTGTGCAATTTCAAAATACTGTTCATCTACTTCAACACCTATTCCGTTTCTTCCAAGATTTTGAGCTGCAACTAAAGTGCTCCCGGTCCCTAGAAATGGTTCAAAAATTACATCACCTTGTTTAGAGCTATTCCTGATTAAAATCTCTAATAGATCGACAGGCTTTTCAGTGGGGTGCGTTTTAGAACCAATAATGTTATTCACTTCAAGAACGTTCTTTGTTCCCATATTCACAATGTTCTTTGCTTTACCCTTACGACACATCACAATGAACTCACAGTTCTTCATGTAGTATTTGTTAGGCGTTGCATTGTTCTTCTTCCAAACAAGAACATTCTGAAGCTTGAAACCTGCCTTGATTGCCTCAGTCATAAGCTCGTTTAAGTTTCTATCGTTTACCATAAAATATGCGTGAGTTTGATTTTTCAAAACTCTAAAGACTTCTGGCATCCAATCACTAAATTTGATTTTGTTATGCTTAAACAAAGAACCACTTCTAATAAATTCAACGTTCGATTTATTAATCCATTTCGATTTAAGGTCATTAGCTGCAATACCTCGATTAAGCATTCCTGAAGGATTTTTTGAAGTGTCTCCATTCACTTTGCAACCGCCTGTTACGATCTTGTATGGTGGATCTGTAACGACTAAATCGACACTTTCATCACTCATATCTTTCATTACTTCTAAAACATCTTGATTGTAAATTTTCATATTTTTCTCTCTATATTTAGGCAACATCCAATGTTGCGGTTAAGTCTTCCCCTCCTTTAAATCTTTATGCTGCGTTATTAAGTTGACATATATTTTGAACAAACATATTTTCTGTCTTGTCATAAAAGAATCCATAAACTTTATCTTTAATCGAATAGTCTGAAGGTGTTGTAGAAATCCAACGAATTGCTTTTTCTTTTTTGGTTTTTTCAATGTTTAAGTCGATTAGAGATAAGCAAGATTTTTTCTTGGCAATAATAAAAAATTCAAACAACTCTTCTTTGTCATTTTTTCTAGCAATAAAATCACCTGATTTCATTGCAGATTTAGCCTGACTATTGGTTTTATGATTTGTGTAATAGATACGGAATGTATCCATATCACAGCCAGCCAAACGAAATACTTCTTCAAAATCTTCTGCGGTTAGTAGGCTTTTATTCGAGTAAGAAAAGCTCACATATTTTGATTTTGATTCTTCGATCATTCGCACAAACAAAGGCATCACAGATTCTTTTTTGTTCTGCTCTAGTGGCTCGGTAAAGCCCTTAGTTTTAGTTGGTTTTGAAGCTCTACCAAAAATCTCAGGACGGCTGTTTTCAACAATCGTATTCCACAGGTGATAGAACGATGAGTAGCGCACCGAACAAGAAACTTTCTCGTTGTTCGTTCCATAGGGCGGATCGAAGTAAGTAATATCGGCACTGACTTTTCTAAGCGTTTCAAAAACATCACCCTGAAAATTCTTGTGATTGAATGTGTGGTTTGATTCAAACTCAGGAGTTTCTAATAGAATGTCTTTCTGTGATTTAGCAGACCAATCTTTCAAATATCCGTTTTGATGCCCCATGACATTTGAAATGCTATTAACAGCCAAAATTAGCGAAACCATCAGAATGTTCTTTTCGTCCTGATCAATTTTTCCTGCTTGTAACCACACCTCTAAGATATGCCTGTATATATCAATACGCTTTGCATTCTTAGTTAGCCAAACCTTACGATTTCCATCTGAATCAACAGGTGAATCTTCTAACTCTCTAGAGTAGGTTTTTGTGAACCAACCATCTGTTTGATTGAAGTAAAAATCTGGAATGTTATTCATTCTTTCAATTAGTTCTGCAATTCGTTCCTTGCTTGCTTTTGAACATAGAAATGCATCGTTGATAACTTTTGTAAACGCTTGTTTATCATTCGTTGTAACTTCAAATTGGTCTTTGAAGTAGTTAGCAACCTGACCTGAACCTGAAAATGCATCGAAGAAACTTTTACAGTTATTATCTTTTGCAACGTTAATGAGAAAGTCTTGCAGTGAAGAATCAAGAAACGTTAGTAATTCCTTTTTGTTACCCATATATTGAATAGTCTTGTGTTTGTTTTTTACTTTTTTTTCATTGATATTATTCATAATTAGCTCTCTTTTAGTTATGCAACTTCCAGTGTTGCTTGAAGTCTTCCGCTTCTTTTTTGCTAAATTTTGGGCGCAAAAATCCCCTGAACTTGTTTTGTTCAAATTGAAAAATTAGGGTTTAAATTTCGCTCGAAGTGAGCGTGATTTGTTTAAATAATTGGAAGTCGTAAAAGAGAGTCTTGAATTGTTCTATTCAAGATTTTAAAGAAAGATATAAAATTTAGGCGTGATAAATCGACAATAATATCTGAAGATAAGATCGTTGATTTCTTAGGTTTTGAATTGATTGTTTGTATTTTACGTGGCATAACTTTTCTCCAAATTAACAAGCCTTGGATGAAAGTTAGTTATAACTGAGGTATTTAGCTTAGAGTATAGCTACACGTAAATTCTAACTCACTTAAGTTAGATAGATCTATCCCAATGAAAAGTTATAGTTCAAGTTATCTTGATACGATTCAAGCACAACCATCCTATATACTTACTTATCATAATCTAATTCGAGAATTCACTTTGCGAAAGTAGCAAAGATGGATTAATCCAAAAATATTATAATAATATTGGCAATAATCTTAACTGTATAACTTTATTGAACTCTGTCTAAATGTATCCTCTTGTTGTTTAAACTAAAAATCATCGTTTTTTATGACAAGCGACTTAACGCTTGTCTGGCTGTTAAAATGCAGAAAAGTAAGATATGTGGTCTTAACTTTTGCTTTTAACTACTGTTCTTACGACCTTCCATGTCTGACAGTAATGAGCTTCCTACTCGGTCATTCCTCTGACCATATGCTTTATATTAGCACTGTCGGCTACTTTTCCTTGCCTGCACTAACGTATCCGTTAGCGTGCCATTACACTATCACATAACCACAACCCCAGTCAATAGTTATTTTTATTTAACTTTTTCTTAATAACCCAAAAACAACGCAATATCAGTTATTTATGGGAAATTAACCAGGACTATCAATGAAGATTTAAAGCTATGTTTTGCGTTTACCTACTAAAAAAAAGCTGAATCGCTTTTCTGAACTATTGCTCCATTTCTTTCAAATTCCCTAATTCGTGGTAATGAATCCTTATAAGCAAGGAGAAAATATCATGGAGCAAGAAACAAAAACGAAACTTTCAAAAAGAAAACAATACACAGCAAACATTATTACAAGAATGATAAAGGATGGTGCGAAAGAGAAGGTAGAAGAAACAGAACAAATAGAAGTTGGTCAATTCAAAAGATTAGTTAGGGGTATGCATATAAATCTTAATGGGAAACCTCACAGCTTCTCAAACCAATTACTATTAGATGTTTCTCAAACAGAAAATAGATACAACATCCCTATGGTAGCTCCTCACTATGCATTCAAAACATTCTTCACAAAGTTAATTGATGAAAACGCACTACCAGAATCATCAAAACACCTATCCATTGGTGAAATAATGAAGGAGTATAAACACGGTGGAAACATTGTTGAATCGTATGAGGTTTATAGAAAGAGACAAAAAGGGAAGAAAGCACCACTGAAATTATCAAAGGTGAAATATGAAGAACTGACTAAAGATCTATCTGAAGATGAAATGAAGAAAAAAGGTTATTACAGCTATAGAAACACGACAAATACTGCTGTAGGTTCAATTGAACCGTTCTTTGATCACTTACCTGAGAAATTCATAGAGAAGCATTTTTACTTGATGGAATACAAGAGACTTAGAGAAATAAAGATGGACCCTGCTCTACACAATCAAGAGCTGTTGGATCTAAGGCAAGAACTCATAGCATCAAATGGTGTAAAGGCTATAGAACTCGATGATAGAGACCTTTCAGCATACGCTCCAATTCCACATCAGATGATGTTCGCACCGTATGAACGCTATAAAAACCCTGAATCTTACCTTCAAATTTCAGCTCATGAGTGTTCTCATTCCACTGGTCATCACACTATTTTCAATAGATTCCCAATAGAAAATAAGGTTAATAAAAAAACGGGTAAACCAGTAATTGCTTTACTACCCACAACGGCTTTAGATTATGATCAAGAAGAAGTAACCGCTGAATCGAGCGCAGTAAGAATCTCAAGCAAATTAGGTATTTTTTCGACTTTTGGGGCAAGTGTCAGATACAACAATGGATACTCGACTGACCTTGTAGAACATCCTGAACGTTTAGTAAAAGGCTACGAAGACGGAATAGAAGCTTCAGATTTCGTTCTTACGAATTTATATAATTATAGAATTGAGAATGCTTTGAAAGAACTTGAAGATTATGGAATCAAGTTTGAGCAAGAGCTTGTTGCTGATGGTATGACTGTTGAAACAACGTTTCTATCTGTTAAAGACAAAGAGGGTTTTACGATTGTTACTGACCAAATTGATTATCATAAATTTGAGACTGATAAATCAGAGCTACTTGAACGAATCGCTGATAATGCATACTTTGGTGATGAACCTGATAATCGTGATGAAGCTGTTAAAAAGTCGCTTATGAAGCTGATAGAGGCGAAAGTATCCTTAGATACGTTAAAGGGTGAAAAGCTCACACAAAAACCGTTGCCTGAGTTAGAACTAGATGAACCAAAGCAAGACCAAAAGCTTGCTAGAAAATCTCGTTCATCGTTGACGATGTAGAATTGAAGCTTCCTAAAGGGAAGCTTTTTAGTGGGTTGAATTTAGTTCTTGTGCAATGAAATCAATCATACGTCTAAGCATTTTCTCGTCCATCAACCAATGCGGCAAATCTTCTTTTGTTTGGTCAGATAGCCAAATGTTCGACTTAAAGAAAAACCCTGTATCTTGAATTGAATAAATCAATGCTGGTTCTACACCTTCATCATTCAATGGGTAAAAAGAAACACTATCTTCATCAACACACAATTCAACAAGTCTTTTCTTTGCAAAGTTTATAGTAGTTTTTGAAATGTTCATAAATATCTCCTTTTAATATATACATATTATACTAAAACATACTTAGCCCATCAAACATTATGAACTTGTTTGTGATATATATTTATACATTTATACATTTATACACTTATATGTGATATATATTTATACATGATATACATCTTATATGCCTTGTATGTCTTATATATCTTACATGACCAACACAAACGCCAACGAAAACTTCAGACCGAAAATCACAACATCAAAATCCTAACAGGATAAAAATAAAATCTTGAAGATACAGCCAAAACCTAGACCTTTTTAAATTCAGAACTTTCATTATATCTAAATTGTGATAATAAATATTACATACATAAAGGAGATAACAACATGTTAAACGACAAGATAAAAAACAACATCATAAAAGTTATAGATAAAACTTACAGAACTAACAACTTAACTCAGAATCAACTTTCTTTTATAATAGGTATTAGTCAACCTAGAACTTCAATGCTGCTATCAAGAAAGACAAAACATTTCAAGATAGATGTATTACTCAAAATGCTTGAAAACATGGGCGGTTACATTTCAAAGAACAAATCATCAAGCATTACTCAAGAGATTCTGATTGATGAGACTATTCTTAAAGCTAAAATTGAACAAGCTAAACATGAACATCCCAGAACTAAACGAAAATCAGCATAAATATTTTAATGCTTTACTCTTTTAAAAGTAATTTTTAATGTTATATATCTTATATATGGCATATAAAAAGGATTGAGTATGAATAATGACAGATATTACAGACAGTTATTTTCTGATTTACCGCCTTTTCTTCAACCAGTTTATGAAGATTTGGCTAAGACAAATTTGACTAATGAAGAGCTTCATCAGGTTCTTAAATCGGTCTATCTTGCTGTTGATGAAGCAAGAGAACCGAAAGAATGCTTCGCATAAAAAAAGCCCCTAAAGGCTTTTTGTTGTTTCTGAATGTTTATCTTTTAATTGTTCCTTCTCTATTATAATAGTGTTGAGATTTTCTATTACTAAATTCAGTTCGTGTATACTTTTACCAACCCTTTTCCTTAGATCTTCTTCTTTTTCAATCAATCGTTCCATTTTAAAATTTTCATCTAGGATTAGATTATTTTTCTTTATCATTTCAATGTTACTTATATAATGTTCTTTCTTCTCATCAAATGACACATCAGATAGAAACACTGGGTCAATCAAGTCTTCTTCACCCAATCCATTATTGAAAACGATTAGAAAAGAAACAAAAGAAAAACTCATAAGCAGCAATCCATTCGTCAATATGTGTTGTCTTGAACAAGGAAGAATTAACACAAGAACGGGGGATATTATTAATGTTAACTGCAACCTTCCCATTAGCAAATGTTCGTATGAATCTGTGCTTACTAACAGAGCATTTGGATTAAAGAAAATCGAAAAACAATGTTCAATTGAAAGTGATAAAACAATTACAGCAATAAAACCAATCCCAAGAATTTTCATATCTAGCTTCATTTTATTTCCCTCCTTTGCAGTAGCGTTTTGCCACTTCATCACTGCGCTTCATTTCATTTATAAGCTCAGTTTGCTGTGCAATGACTTTACCCAAATCAATCTTTGAAAGAGAATCAGAATTATCATAATCATTCATCATCGTCTGAAGTGCTTGATACTGAGTTCCTATGCAATCTCTCGCTTCGTGATCAGTCGTGAAGTAGTCAATTGCGAATGCTGTATCTATCAATGCAATCACTCCTAATGCAGCGATCACAATCTTGTTTTTATAAATTTTGTTTAACTTATCCATTAGTCTTAGTCCTTTTTAATTTTTGTTTGTAGATGTTGAGTTTTGAAATTCGCTGGTAAGCATAATTTGCAAAGCTTTTGTTGATGAACACGTTGTATCCATTCCCTTTTTTGTATTGTGAATAGTAGATTTTAAAGCCTGCTTCGCTTCTTGAAGCAGAATGAAGAACGTGCTTTAACTTCGATTCTGAAATCCTTATCGCACCTTTTTCACAATGAAGCTCTTCAACATCTTCCATTCCTTTTTTCTTTAAGAATGTCTCAACAAGTTCATTGAGATATTCAGTCATATTCTTTACTGCCATGTTTCCTCCCTCGGTTATTTATAAGAAAACACACAAAAAATATTTTGCAAAAATCCTAGGATTTTTAAATTATTTTTCAATGTGATTTAGTGGGTAAAAACATTAATAGATGGGTAAAAATTGAACATCAAAAATTATTTAAAATATTTTAAAAATCAAGAAATATTAAACATTTTTTTGACAGAACAAGATGAAATGGTATTCCTATAAATGTAGGAAACTACATAACAAACAAGGAATATTAAAATGGATACACTAACAAAAATAAAACAATGGATTTCAAATACGGAGCTTGCAAAAACATATAGATTTAGAGGGATGTGGAAAAGTCCAATCTTTTTTATAATGGCATTATTTATAAGCCAGATTTACTCACCATTAGAACAAGCCGAAACATGTATGTATTTAGCATTACTTACTACTTACATGTATTTAGTTTTTATTCGTTCATTTAATGATAATGACAACATATTAAATTCAACACTTGGGTATATAAAGGATAACCTTCACGTTGTTCTTACAATGGTTGTAGTAACTTTCTTTGAGTTGCTATACATCTGGTCATACTCACCAAAAATGATGATTCCAGAAAGTTTGATGGAAGCTGTTCTTATCGCTTTACCTGCATTTAAATTCTGCGTGTTTATCTATGTTGTAACGTTGAACAGAATGAGAAATGAAGCGATTGAAAAGGAGGCTGATAATGTTTAAGAATCAAATTAGCCCTATAACTTTCGGTCTTGCTATCTCAATTTTCACGCTCGCAATCGGCAATGCTCACCTTGGTTTCAAAAGTGCATTTGTTTTTGAAAAAACGGAAGAGAGTATTCTTAATGAGATTGTATCAATTGACATTCAAAAACAACTTCGCAGTGATTTTACAGAACAAGAAATTGGAAACGTTGATCCATACTGCTTGAAGTTTACAAGGTCTGAAAATTACAAGTTTAGCTCACGAGGCTTTGAAAACTTCTTTCCTAAAATTGAATCAGACTATTGTTCTGATAATGAGGCTTACTACCATAATATGCCTAGAGAAATACTATACCAATCACTTAAAAAGAGAGTGGCGTTCTTAGAAGAAGTCGATAAAGAAATTTTTGTCTATGAATTTTCTTTTGGTGGTGATGATTCGAGAGTGATAGATCGAATAAATCTTATAATCGACACCTATAAATCCCATATAAAACATCATGAATCAACTAGAACCACAATGAACAAAGGAGAATGATATGGGATTCATTACAGATTTAGAAGCAGAAAGATACAACGAGAATGAAGAAGAATATGATGAAAATGAGTGTGAATGTGGTGGTGTTTTAGAACACGAATATGAACGTTCAGAGATCAGCGATTTGTGTAGTCAAGATGATGATATTGTAATGACTTGTAGTGAATGCGGCACTTCTTACCATTGTTTGCAGTTTGAAATTTAGAACCAAAAAAACATCTCAACTATGAGATGTTTTTTACAAGGTTACACTTAACAAAGAAATATAACATCTGCTTATAATGTTATATTTATATTGAACATCATTTTTGAGCTTTGTAAATAGCAAAATCTAAAAATATTATAATACAATCAGAAAATATGATTCTTTTCCTGCTATAGTCGATATAAATTTTAAACACATTCGATATGATACGGACTCATCATATGAAAAAACCAACCTCTTCCATCTTTACTCTACTGCTACTTGTCCCTTTATCGTCTTTAGCTGCAAACCAGACTATTGATTCGTTCAGTAAAGCTAAGAATACCCTTGAACGGGAGGTGTATGCCGATCATAGAGTTACTTTATACTGCGGTGCTGAATTTGATAGTAAAAAACTGGTTACGCCTCCTGATGGATTTCACACAGATAAATACGTTAAACGGTCTAAAAAAATAGAATGGGAACACGTTGTTCCTGCTGAAAATTTCGGTAGAACATTCGTTGAATGGCGTGAAGGTGATAAGCAATGCGTAAACAGTAAAGGAAAGAGTTTTAAAGGTCGTAAATGCGCTGAGAAGGTGAATAAAGAATATCGTTATATGCAAGCTGATATGTTTAACTTATACCCTGCTATTGGCGCTGTGAACGCTTTAAGAAGCAACTACAACTTTACTATGCTACCTGATGAACAAAGTGATTTTGGTTCTTGTGAAATGAAGATCGAAAACCGCAAAGCAGAACCACCTGAAAGCGCAAGAGGTCGTATCGCTCGAACCTACTTATATATGGATTCAACTTACTATAGATACAGCATGAGCAAATCGCAACGACAACTCATGAATGCGTGGGACAAGATGTATCCTGTCGATAAATGGGAATGTGAAAGAGCTAGAAGAATCACTGCACTTCAAGGTAATACGAACAGTGTTGTTCAAGGCAGGTGTGATAACATTGGTCAATAAATCATAGGGTTGATACTTCATAAATGAAAATAGATATTAGCGATGATAAAATTTCGGACTTTAGAGACTTGGTTAACTCTAACTCACATTTCATCTGCCAAGAATACCAGAACCGAAACGGTAAAAATCTATGGAACTTAATCTGTTCATGTATGGATTGGCTTACTGTTTCTGTAAGGCACTTAGAAAACCTACCAGACAAAGACGACAACATTGATGTTCGTGTCATGCGTATGTTTTCGCTGATCTCTTCAATCGACCTTGTTTCTGAATCAATTACTCAACTCCATCGAGTATTCATTAATCCTAAAACACTTCCTTTCTCTGGTGATAGAGAATGTTTTTCAGATCGGCTCTTTGATGAAGAAGATGATAATACCTATTTCAAATCTATCAGGGCTTGCTTTGGTGCTCATCCTGTAAACTTGAATAACTCTGGCAGTAGACGGTTTGCAAGTTGGCCTTTTGATAGTCATATGAACAGTGGTGAATTAACTGTCCATCTATACAGTAACAAAGTTGGTGAAGCTGATTTACCAATGCACCTTAACGCCTCTGAATTGAGCGCATTCTTAATCAAACGATATAACTACCTTGACGTTATATCATCTAAAATTAATCAGCTTTTTGAAGAATTTAAGATAGGGTTATCTAAAAAACCTATTGCCACTCAATCAGACCCACTTGAAATGCTCTACATCTTGAGAAATGAATCAAAAGCAAGGCTAGATAATGATTATTATAACGGTGTGATTGGTGACTTAATTATCATCTTTGAAGCAAGCATTGATGATCCAGAATTGAAAGTTATCGAGTCATCTTACAAAAATTCACTTCTCCCGTTGATTGAAGAAATCAAAAAAAATCTTCAACAAGCTAACATTGAAGATCTTGATAATGGACACCTCATTTCTCCTGAATCAGCATTAAGGAAAGAGCTAAGTTATGAACTAGGAAAGTTCTACTCTTGGGTTCATGGAGAGAAGTATGATCCACTCTTAGATTACTATTTGAAGAGGTTTAACACAGCAACCAATGACAGGTTTAACTTTTCAACGGAAGATTCCGATAATGAGCTTTTTCTAAAACTAAAACTGATGTTATCGACTGCTCTTACAGAAGCAGTTCCACTTGATTAAGAGTAACAGATTTAACTTTTTTTCTAAGGTCATACACCGCTTGAACTTTATCTTTTTTCGTTGCTTTTTCGTCATTAAATTTCAAATGACAATCTTTAATGCTGCTGTTTAAGTCGCTCATATTTGATGTGAACTGAGTGATTAAATCTAGCTTTTCAGGTTCGTGAGAGTAACTATAAATGTTGATGTTTTTCAGCTTGTCGAAAACCAAATCGTGATTGAAATAGAACGTTTTTGGTTTTGATAGGGTCTTAATCATCTTTTCTATTTGCTTCGTTTTAGCATCAAGAAACTCAGAGTTTCCATTCCCATTCTTAACTGTTTCTATCGCTCCTATAGAATCTAAAAGTGCTTGAATGATTGGACTCACATCAATCTGTTCTTGGTTTAATGGGTGTGAATTTACTTGTTCGTCAACAGACGTTAAATCACCAATTACCACTTTTTGTTGAGTTCGTTTACCTTGTTTTTCTTTGGCAGATTTAAGCCTGAGATGTATTGATTTCTTCAGTTCATTATCGTGTGGTAATGGTATGATTTTAGGCGCACCAACCTCAAAATCAAACTTAACTAATATCTTAGTTAGTAGCTTTAAACACACATCACCAAACTGATGATGTGTTGCTCCCATCTCATTCAAAAGCTTCGTTAAATGAGTAATTTTACTATAACTATCAAGATCAATATCATCACCTTTTGAAGCTTTATAATTGCTCTTGAAAAAACTATCGAATTGTTCAATCTGCACAGCATTAGGTTTGAATTTAGGCTCTTGATTTGCGTAATCACCGACTTCCGTAGAAGTCAGAATGATAGGCTTATCGTGAAGAACATCTTTGAAAAAAGTAGTTCGTTTTTTGTAACCTAACTCTTTCACCAAGTCGTTATATAACGTTTCTTCGTGCGGATTTGATGAGTAGTTAAATGGCTTGTGTTTTGATTTAGCCATAGGTTACACCTGTTCTTTATCAACAGATTTTGTTGAAAAAGCCTTTATGTAATCTAACAGTTTTTGCTTGTCTGCTTCACTCATACGCTTTGAAAATATCTCTATAATAAGTAAGCAATCCAGTAAGCTTCTAATCTTGAACTTGAGCGTTTGAAGTAGCTTGTCAATTTCTACAGATTCGTTTTTTTCTGCTTCCTTGCTGCTGTTTCCAATCAGTTCTTCATCTGCTTTTACTAGCTCTTCGCACTTAGAAAAGAAGTGATTATACAAGCTAGATGATGTTGAAATTCCCTGGGTCCCTTTAACATCAGAAAGAGCTTTGTTGAACTCGTTGAAGTCGTTCTTTATCAACGAATCAATCATGGTAGTTAGACGTTGTTTCTTATCTTCTGGTTGAGAATCAATCATCCCTGTAAGCATTGAAAGCTGTTCTTTCATCTCGTCATATCTTGTTCTTTTGAATGTCTGAACTGGTTTGATGCTTTTTGCTTTAAACACTTTCTCTAGAGTTTTTACTGCGCTAAATTTCTTCATATTTTTATCTCCTATTTTTTCAATATGATTTGTTTTAATTCCCTAATATCTAAATAATCACAATTCAGAAAAAGATCAAATAATGCATATAGAAAAAGATAGAAAAAGAACCAAACACCGACCGAAGGGAGTAAATAATAGTAAACATATAGGGAAAATAACGAAGTAATTTTGAAGGATGTTTGTTATTACTTTAATTCACTTGGAACGAAAATAAAATATAGAGGGGCGAAGCTACTCTCTGTATTTTATAGAGTAGAAAAGTGTTGTCTTGCATTTATTTCCTAAAAATCTTTTATATGCAATCCTCGGAGTTATTCAGATTTCGAGAAATCTGAGGTTTATAACTCTATCTTTTTATTTTGTGTTTTTCCTGATCTTAATGGTTATAGAAAAAAGCATCATTTAGCACAAAAATATTTCAGAGTATGAAATCTATCTTTTGCGTTATTTAAAGTAAAATATTTAATTCACGTTTTGCGTTTCTTGTAAATATCCCTGCCTATGTTTTATTTAGTATATTAACAAGGAGATATTATTTTGAAACATTTAATAATTATATTTATGTCGCTAATTACATTAGCAACAAACGCTAACGCTGATTCTGGGGAGATACAAGATTGTATACCTGCTTCTCAATTTACCCTGAAGATACAGAACGGTTTCTTTAAAAGTGATTTAGATAATTACGATTCATTCATGCCATGTTCTGAAGTTATAGATGCAACAAAGTATATTGCAACTATTGAAGCTTTTGCAGACAAAGACAATGTTAGGTTCATTGATGGCTTCATAAAAAATCGAACGCATAGGTATCAGGAAATTGAAGATGCGATGCCAGAAGAGAATCACAATCAAACTTTCATACAGTGGTGTGCTGTAATCTTTGGTGCAATCGTTGCAACCTTTTTCACTATCCCTGCTATCACTTCGATTAAGCAAAAAGAAACATCTAAAGGTGGAATCTATGCTGTCTTTGGTGGTTTGCTAACTGTCTTGATTTTTAAGTTTGCAGATATACTCGTATTCATTTTTGCTTGGCTAAATGGATGGATGAGTTTTGTTAGTTTAGAGAATGCAGCCTTTGGTGATTTTGAAGCTGTCCGTGATGCCAACTTTGAAGATATTGCTCCTGCATTGAATCAAAACAACGCTCTTCTGTATGCGTCAGTTCAAATGACTTCAGTTAGAAATGAAGTTACTAAACAGCACTTAAGAAAAAAATGGTTTGGAACTCGTATGACTCTTGATGCAACAATTATGGGTGATGAGTCAAATACAAAACATCCGACTTTTGAAGAGTATAACGATTACAGAAAACATTGTGAGAAGTTAGATAGAGCTGAGACAAATTCAGAGGTAAAGATTCATGTAATGAATTTAAGTTTTTCTTATATTCCTGTTACCGCTGAAATGTATAGCGGTGGCAATACATCCGAATGGAATTGCTCTAAACATTATGGTTGGGAAGAAACTATAGCAAACAATCATTCTAAAACTTCCACAGCAATCACAAGGTTTCTTGAAGGTTTAATCGAACCTGACATGGCAACTGATTTAAATGTAACTCAAGAGATGAAAGCTGCATTCGACAAACAAGCTGGTGAAGCAAATTTACTATTAGAAAAAGTTTCAGAAAAAGCTTCTGAAAATGTTCAGTTGGTTGAATCAGAGTTGCAACTTGCACTTACAGCAATCAAGGATGCTGATGCTGATGAGAATAATAGTGATCCACAAAAAACTTCTAGTTACGAAACGCTTGAAGCAAGTCATACAATGCGTATGGGTGATATTTTTAATTTCTCAATTGATGATATGTCTTCAATCGACCAAATCACTTTATCAGCGGTTGCGGCTCAACAATTCAAAAACGCAACTTTGGCAGGATACAAACCTAACAACGGTTCTGAGATTGATTACATTGATGATAAATACGAGATCGGATACTACTATTTGTTTGAATTTGTAAATGAGACATCACGTATGGCTCTAGAAAAAGAATGTATTAGAACTGATGGTCAAAATGGATCTGGGAATCGTTATAAAGATAGAGATGATTATGCAACGCTTTACAACTCTTACAAAGATGAACCATTGCACACACTAGGAACTTTCGGAGGAGTATCAGAACCTCATTGCTATAAATTCGTTGGTGATAAATTAGTTGCTGGTGCAAATCCTGCTGACCTCAAATCTTTAGAAAAAGAAATTGAACAAAGAAACAGAGCTGTGATGTTGTGGTTAACTGCAATGGACAACGCAAGCACTAAATTGATTCTTGATAAGCCTGAGTTAAATGATGATTTACTTGTCGATTTCTTAAATACATTAGATACATCATTTCAATCTTCTGTTGATACACATTTGGTTTTTACAGACTTGAAGCAAAAGCTGATGCAGTCGTTCAATACGGTTTCTGATAGTTTTTACGCTGAATTTACTTCTAACGATCTTGGTGAACTTTATAAAGACACAAATCAACCGCAAGTGTATTTCAACTTTGAAAAATTTTACACATATTCGCAGCTTCATGATGATGAAGGAAATCTAGATCTTGGAACTATTATAACTTCAAGAGGATTAAAACATTTTGACTTAAGTGAATATTTCAAAGATACAGCTTATGCATTAGATGAGTTAGAACTTGAACGTAAGTTAGAAGCAAAAGGTAACATGTCTGAAATGCTTAAACCTATATGCCCTGTATATGATCAAACAGGAACGAAGTGCGTTGCAAATGCGATTCAGATAGTTTCAGCACTTAAAGAGCAGTTTTTACAAGCAACTCTTTACCTTACAGCATTTAAGGTTGGAGCAACGGCAGGAGCAGAACTATGTGATTTAACTTCTGTTGATGTTGGTAGTGGTATGAAAATGAGTCGAGCAGGTGTTTTTGGTCAGGCACTATGTGCAATCATGTATGGTGCAGATGCAATTGATAATACAATCGTAACTCCCTCTCTAGTTCTTACTGGTGTAATCACGGCAGGTTTAAAAGTAAGTTTGTTACTTCCGTCAATCGGTGATTTATTTACAACTTTCATCTTTCCATTACTTGGGCTAGTTTTCTTTGCTGTTTTCATTCCATTAGTAATTTTCTTGATGGTTAAAAACACTATCGTATTTCTTTCAAACTATGATGAAGAAGATGCGTTAGATAAACTGATGAACTTCGACCCTGCTGTGAAGTTAGTAAAATCATTTAGTATAAACATAGTTCTTATGTTGTTGTTAACAGCTCTGTTTTTTCACTTTCTTACATCGTCATACGGTGGCGTGATTTATGATTTATTCATAAAATACTTTGATGTTGAAACTAACATATTTGTTCAAATTGCAATCATAATAGCATTAGCGATAGCAATGATTTATTTCTGTCTTAAATTTATACTATCTGTTTTATCTGATACTAAAGACTACGTTCATAAAATCTTTGAAACTGATGCACCAACAAGTAGAGAATCTTCTGATGCTATGACTGCGGCTGTAGGTGGTTACTTGGCACATGACTTGAAAGACCATATCGGAAAAATTGCGAATGCACCGTCAAAATCTATGAAAAATATGGGGCAGAAGAATTTAGAGAAGAAAAAATCAGCAATGAAAAGTAGCGTTGATCAACATAAATCTGTAAATACTAAAGTTAGCAATGAATCAGATACTCCTATTAAAGCCAAAGAGAAATCTACTAAAGAATCTAAAGAATCTAAAGAATCTATGGATGATATGAAATCTCCTGAGTTGAAACAAGAAATATCTTTTCGAGTTAGGTCTGACAAAGACAAGAAAGACATAGATGATTTATTAAATGATATAAATAAAAACAATCCGAAAAATGGTAAAAATGATTAAAACTTTTACATAGTGATTGAAATTAAAAAGACTGTATTTACGGTCTTTTTTTTACCTTAAATTATATCTAAATTGAAATATTATGAACGTGTGGTAATTCTGAATATAACAAAGGAATACTACATGAACAGAATTATTATAATACTTACATTAATCTTTAGCATATCAACATCATATGGATATGAAGAAGCAGCTAGAATCGGAAGCTGTAACTATTCTTCTGATACAAACATTCAATCAATCGTTGAAGATGCACAAGAATGTATAGAAACTGAACTAGATAAAAAGACTGAACAAAATGATTTGAATTTGCAAGTTCTTGATGAACTTCCTAATGATTTAAAAGAAGCCAACGATTTTTTAATGTATTTCAACGTTACAATTCTTGCTTTCGTTCTAGGTTTCAAACTTTATGAATCTCTAAACCCCAAAATTAGAGAAAAGAAGCAAAAGAAACTTATTGATACGATTGTGAGAGTTGTTTTAGCTTTGCTATTTTTTACGACTATAGTAAATACTGATGTGAGTGAGGATGTTTTAGGTAATGGTTATAAAGTCATTCAGAAAAATATATTACTGCCTTCGGAAGTTCACAATAAGCTTAAAGAACAATCTACAGTAGAAAAACAACGTGCAATTGATGCGAACAAATCTGTAATCGCAAGCAAAATCTTAGGTGTAGCAAGAGGAATGGTTAACACAGAAATGTGTGCAATTTCCTATAAGACTGAAGCTATGAGTTCTTTTGGTCAGAACGACATAATAGTTGATATTCCTATTATTGATAGACCAAACGATTATGTTCCAGAACGAATTGAAACCTCAGTTCCTCTGCTCGATTGTATATCTGAATTTGAAGAGATGAACAAGCATAAAACAATTTCTGATTTAGATAATCGAATGTTAAGTTCTGCTTCTGTAGCTCATTGCTCTAATCTTTTCGATGGTAATTTGATTGATTGCAGCTCTCAATATTTTCATGGTGATAGTGCGTTAGTTCCTACTTTGCTAAATGAATATGCAACCAAAATATCAGATTTAACTAATACATTTCATGAAGTTAAATGTAAAGAACTAGAAGCTAAAGGCTTCGATCAAGCTGAGTATAAAACTTTTTGTCGTGATTATGATGATTTTGGAATTTTATATATTGATACAGATTCAGCTCCTACGTTAGAAGAATTTGATTCTTTGTTCTCTGAAATTGTTGAACAATTTATTCTAGATTATTCAGCAATACTTGAATCTGAGATAATGATTGAGAATCAAACACAAGCTGATTCTGAGTTGTATCTAACCTCTTTGTTTGACCAAGCTATTCTAACAATGACCGTTGATAGTAAAGATGAAGGTTACACTTCTGCTATCAACAATCGCTTATCAAAAATCACTTCTAGCGCACCTCACAAGGTTAATTTCGATAGTGGTTCTCATATTGGTGATGATGTTACTCATTACAATCATATAGAATCAGTCGATGATTACTTCACATACTTAAATTATCAAATACAACCCTTCTTTGATGATGCAAATAGCTTTGCGTCTCAAATGTTAAGAGACTATGAATGGGTTTCTAATCCAGAAATTCTGAATGGCTATTATAGAGGTGATGATTATGTTGTTCATTCTAATGTCATTACTTCATTACAGAACCATAAAACAACAACTTTTGTTGCTGGAACAATTTTAAAAGTTTCTGCAAGTTATATGAAACAAAAACTACTAAAAGAAGGAAAACCGATTGATAAAGTTTCAATGATTGAAACGCTTGGCGTTCTTCTTATTTTCATAACATTCATGGAATATATTATCTTAATTGCGTTATTTTCAATAATTTTTGCAATGTGGTTTCCAATGTTAGCAAGCAAGGTAATTAGAGTATTTATCAAGTTCTTTGCTGTATTCTATGCGAAATTTGAAACTGTTTCTCTAGCTGATGAAGTGAATGAACTTTACTTTAATGCAAGCACAATCTCAGCATCAATAATCTTACCGATCATGGGAACTTCAATCTTTGCAGCTTTAATGCAAGAAATATTAGATAATATTTGGATACTTAATAGTTACGACAACATATTCACAGCAGTAACATACTTATGGATTCGTGTGATATTACAATTTGTGTATGCAATTGTATTTATAACTTTAATATATATAACTTTTAATCATATAAACTCTAAACAAAAATCTGAATACAAAAACTTGGGTGAAGATCCAAAATCAATGATGAGGAAATCAAGGAGATTCTTAGGGGTGTAATTTGCATTTTAACTTAGGCCAGATATGATAAAAATATACACATAGGAGAATAATAATATGAAAGTAAAAGTTATAACAATCGCTTTGATTAGTGCCTTGGTTGGCACTGTTCAAGCCAAAGACATAGATTTTAGTTTATACGCAGAAAAATGTGTTGAGGATTATAAAGCAAACCTTGCTCTTACAGGTTCAAGCGACATAAACGGTAAGTATCTTAAACAAGTAAATTCAGAAACACTTAAGTATAAATCTATTTACTTTAAACCAGATCTAAATTTTGGAGTATATTTCAATAAGGGGTTTGGAAAAGAAATGTTAGTTTCTACTTATGATTTAGAGAATGTTGATGGTGTTTATCGTTTCTACAGTGAAAACGATAACCCATCTGGTCGTTCTGGCAAGATGTATCAACTTAAAGATCTAGGTAATGATGAATTTAGTTTTAGTATCTTTAAAAGATCAGGCGGAACTAAGATCGATGGTAAAAGAGTATCTATCTTTGAAAATCCTGTGAAGCTCAACAAATCGAAGAAAGAGCCAATTTTTGAAGCTGTTTTCAAGATTGATGAAGAAAAGGGTAAAGAATTATATAAGATTCACACACAGTTCCCAGTGTCTTGTTTAAAGTAGCTTTAAGGAGAAAAATACAGAAAATCAACGTATTATAAGCGTTGTTTTTTTTGGTTAGATAGAAAGGAGTAAGAATAAAATTTAGGCGCAAAAAATTGAACCAGATAACAAAGCTGGTTTTTAAATACCATCAGTTTTTTAATTTATGATGGTAATAAAAATGAAAATACTTTTTTCAATGTTGCATAAGCAAGAGATAGAATCCCTGCTGCTGCAAAAAACATTGCAACGCCAATCGCTAATTCTGTGCCTACTGCTGCACTAATCAAACCAATTACAGCTATAATGATTAATGGTAATTTTGTTTTTCTTTTCATAATTTTTCTCCTAAATTTAATTTATGTTCTGTTTAAAATATTTGAATTTCACAAATCTTGGATTTAAATATTTTACACATAAAACATAAATACCTTTACTGTGTGAACCTCTTAAATATAAAACAAATGCCAAGGTAATAATAATTCATTTATATGTAAATGTCAATTAATATATTATAATGATTATATATCTTATATACCTTATGTGTCTTATACATCCTATATATCTTATATATCTTATATATCTTATATATCTTATATATCTTATATATCTTATATATCTTATATATCTTATATATCTTATATATCTTATATACCTCATATATCACTAAAATTAAAACAATGCAATATCTGTAAAATTTACACTTTTTATTTTCACTTAACTTACAATGAAAAATAATTTACAATCTTAGCGATCTACCGAATTTAAGATCTTGCAAACCTTGATAATTTCCTTGTTCAATGTCTTTCATTGAATCTTTAAGCATTTTCATACCTTCTTTTTTACTCATTTTTTTACTGCTTATTGTTATAGTGATTTTTTTACCTAAGTCTTTTGCTTTAGTAAACAAATTTACAATAGCTTTTTTGATGCTTGAGAATGAGTAATGAGAGTATTTTATCCATTGGCCATTGAAATAATCGGCACTTACGAGCTTTTCATATTGCAACATTCCAGCCTTTTGAAGATTATCAAATGCACTGATAAGCACCTGATTTACATTCTTTTTAATCGCTAATGCTTCAATAAGATACTCTTGTTTAAAGAATTTATCTCTTGTTATGTTCGAGATTGATTGCGTAAGTAAAAACAATACACCTGCTGTTTTATTAGACTTAACTTTACGAAAATCATCATTCTGAACAATCGTTAATGCTTTTCCTTCAGCGTTGATATATTCGATAAATTCTTCTGAAAATTTGAACGTTAGAGTATTATCTTTGTCGCTATACTCTAGTGTTGAGAAGATAGAGAATGAGTGTGTTCTTAGTGTTTTTTTCTTACTGAAATTATACTTAGTGATTGTAATTTCTTTGTCCGCTGAAAGTTTCTCACAGAACTTCTTAGCGAATCCCTTTACTTCAGCGATAGTAACGTTAGATTTTATGCTACAAGCTCTTAGAATCGGTGATTTTGAGCCACATTCAAGCGTTATAGCTTTATCATCAGCATGGCGTATTGCTGCGTGTTGATGTGTTTTAAGACATTCACTAAAAATCAACGCATCAGATTTTAGATCAATCTTTAAACCATTAAGATCAACAATTTCGCTTCTAAAAACGTTGGATAGAGGTTTACCCATTGTTTCTTTGGTATGACCGATAAAACCGCTTGAAAGTAATGATGTAACTTGAATTAATGTTTCTTTTGAGAAACCTTTTGTGTATGAGTTGAATTGTGTAAGCATATTTTTTTCCTTTGTTTTTAGTGTTTTTATAAACTTTAAAAGAAAAATAATTACTTACTGTATTGACAAGAATCGTTTTAGATGTTTTAAATAATAGTATCTTTTTTTGTTATTAAGATACTTCTTAAAAGTCAATCGTCCAAATTGGCTTTTTCTTTTTCTGTTATGTAAATGTTTTACATCAGAAATAATATAAATCAAGTCATGATACATAAATAAATTGTTTCATGGCTTTTTTTACATCTTATTTTAAAGGCCGCTTCGCAAAGAAAATCAGAGATTTTCGGTTCTGATAAAGGATCTATACCTTCTTCACACTTCGCAATTGAACATAAGTATAAAGTTCTAAACAACCAGAAAAAGCAACTTGTTGCGTATCGGGCAACGCCCAAAATCTTTTTAATAAAATCTTACATCTTGAAATTTATTTTTCGTAATATTTGAGAATATTACCTCATCTAAATTTAAAGTATCTCTTAATGTATCTAACTATAAAGAAGGAAATTGAACAACTAGGAAAAAGATCATAAATCTGTTAAATAATCAGGAATAGTCTGTTAAATAATCAAGAAAAACCTTGTTTTAGATTCGCCCTTAAAGAACATTTAACGCCTAGATTAAGATGTTTTTCGGTGTATTTTTTAAAACAAAATCGAATATTGCTAGTTTATCATTCGTTTAGTATTATTTCTTTTGTGCAAAAAAGGAGTTTTGCGCTGCTCGAAAGAGCTTGCGCCCCAACAACAAAGGGGCAATTAAAATGAAAAAAAGTGATGAACCAACGCTAACTCACATGATTCTACTTCAGCAGTTTAACTACAGGGCTTTAATCCCAGTTGAAGAACTTGCTGAACCATACTTGAATCTTGCACGTAGAACCGCTTTGAACAGGGCTAAAACGCATTCTTTGCCTTTTCCTTGCTTCAGGGTTGGTGATACACAAAAGTCTCCGTATGTCGTAGCATTGAGCGATTTAGTCGAATTTATCGACAGAAGAATTGAAGAGGAGAGAAGCTTATGGAAAAGCTTTCAAATTGGATGATAATTCTGGGAAGGAAAGTTGTTCCTGCTTCGGCAGGTTCAGCTTTTTTTTGCTTGAAAAACGGGTTGACCCCAGATGACCCCAAAGAATCTATTGAACCGATATTGGTTAAAATTTGTAGAAGCGATGGTAAAATATATCACAATATGCAAGAATAAATAAAAACGTGCAAAAACAACAACTTAAAATAAAATTATTTTAAAAAAAATGCTTTTTGACCCCCATGTTAACCCCCAACCACAAACTCAACCACCTAAACCATTGAAATAAATATAATTTTACCACTCAATCGCACCAATCAAGCATGGGGGCAACAGAAAAGCGATGTGCGGGGTATAAGTAAACTTGGGTCATGGGCTCAACATATTAAAAAATAATTAAAACAACGACACTAAGTTATTCCCTAGCATCTAAAAGTAGGCGGTCAGGTTTGGAGCCCCCGACTGACAACAATCGGACGATTATACCCCCCTCTGAACTAACTTGGTAATGTTTGACTCTGTTACGCATCGTTTCACTGATCATAAACATCTCTCAAACAAACTTTTTCTCACCCTATAGCCAACTTAATTCGCTTGATTTTTCACTAAAAATAGCTAGTTTTCATCTATAATGGTGAGAAGACTCGTAAAGTTTTGAGTTAAAGTTGCAGCGCTTCTGATCTCATGCGATTCTTATTAAAACTACTCAAATATTGATTCGTGGCTTAGCGATGCTCTTTATCAGCAAACTAAGACCACCAGTAACAGGAGCGCATTAGCCCTTATGGACGTAAATTTTGTAAATCCTTTTCTCAGTTCTCTTCTTAATGTCCTAGAAACGATGGCTCAGTTGGAGCTAAAACCCGGAAAACCGGGGTTGAAGAAGGATGAGATTGCACGTGGTGATGTCTCGGGACTCATCGGCATGGTTGGCCAACAAACCAAAGGTTCGTTATCGATTAGTTTCGAGAAAGATCTTGCGATTGAGATCATGCGCCGCATGTTAGGCGAAGCTCCGGATTCTATCAACGAAGAAGTGACCGATATGGTTGGCGAAATTACCAATATGGTCACCGGTGGCGCGAAACGCTTGTTAGCCGATAAAGGTTACGATTTTAATATGGCGACCCCTGTCGTTGTATCCGGTCCCTCCCATACCATTACCCATAAAACTGAAGGCCCTAAAGTACTCATCCCATTCACTTCTGTTTATGGCTCAGCCACCATCGAGATATGCTTTGAAAACACTTAGTAAACCAGCCTAAGCGAATAAAAAAAGCCCACTAAAGAGTGGGCTTTTTGTTCTCGAATAAATTTTAGATTTACAAACCTTCGGCGTTCGCTGACAAATACTTAGCAACACCCTCTGGGCTCGCATCCATTGCCTCTTTACCCTGTTCCCATTGTGCAGGACAAACTTCACCATGCTCTTCATGGAAGTTTAGTGCATCAACCATACGTAGCATTTCATCGATATTACGGCCAAGCGGTAAATCATTCACTACTTGGTGACGAACTACACCCGCGGTATCAATTAAGAAAGAACCACGGAAAGCGACACCCGCTTCAGGATGTTCCACGTCATAGGCTTTACAGATCTCGTGTTTCACATCGGCAATCAATGGATATTGAACCGCACCAATACCACCATCTTCAATTGCAGTGTTACGCCAAGCGTTATGAGAAAATTGAGAATCGATAGAAACACCGATCACCTCAACACCTTTTGCTTGGAAGTCTTTAAAACGATGATCGAAAGCAATAAGTTCAGAAGGACAAACAAAAGTAAAATCTAGTGGGTAGAAGAATACAACTGCAGCTTTGCCTTTGATATGCTCACTTAAAGTAAAGCTATCAACGATCTCACCATTACCTAACACGGCAGCAGCAGTAAAATCTGGAGCAGGACGACCAACTAAAACACTCATTTCATTATTCCTTGTTAAATACGTTACTAATATTCGCTACAAATAATGCACTAATTTACTAAAATAAACGAATTTATCTAATAAATTAATTCGATTGGACTATTTTTTTAAATAAGAGCTCAATAGAGCAGCATTCAACTAATAGTCTAAAAAACATGACTTGTAAATACTATCTAACATAACTGAGTTGAACTCGAGAGCTCAGTTTGGTCACTAATTCATATGCACTGGAACCCACGGCTGCCGCAACAGTTTCTACCGGTAGTTCCGCTCCCCATAACACCACTTTATCACCGACTTGATCGCAGGCTTCAGGCCCCAAATCAACACATAACATGTCCATCGATACCCGACCAACCACAGGAACCACACGACCATTTACCCACACAGGCGTGCCATTTGGCGCACAACGTGGATAACCATCCCCATAGCCCATAGCCACAACCCCCAACTGAGTGTTCTGCTCGGCATACCAATTCGCACCATAACCAACACTTTCACCTTTCGGCTGTTCACGTACAGCGATCAATTGAGATTGCAAGGTCATTACAGCTTGTAAGTTAAAATCAGCCCCCTGGGTATCAACTTGTGGTGAAATACCATACAGCGCAATGCCAGGACGGTTCCAGTCAGCATGGGTTTGTGGCCATAACAAAATTCCCGCCGAATGAGCGATAGAACGTTCACAATCTAGTCCTGAAGACAATTCGCTAAAACTATGAATTTGTCTGCGGGTTAAAGGATGCTCTAAGTCATCAGCACAGGCTAAGTGACTGATTAATTTATAATCGGACAAAATATTCGGGCAGGCTAGGATCCGCGGCAACAGTTGCTTAAACTGTTGAGGCAAAAAGCCTAAACGATGCATTCCGGTGTCCAATTTTAACCAACAATCGAGTGCTTGCGGCAAGCTAATCTGCTCGAGTACAGCCAGTTGTTGTTCACTATGAATAACACAAGAAATATTCTGTTCAGCAAACTCTTGCGCTTGTTTTTCGTCGAAAAAACCCTCTAGAGCTAAAATTTTAGACTCGATCCCCGCAGCACGTAAAGTCAAAGCTTCTTCTGCTCGAGCCACAGCAAAGCCATCGGTCAAATCACGTAAAGCTTGAGCGACCTCGAGCATGCCATGACCATAAGCATTAGCTTTAATCACCGCTAAAATTTTACTGTGTGGCGCGCGCTGCTTTAAGACCAAAAAGTTATGTTGTAGCGCTGAGAGCGACACGAAGGCCTTTACTATATTCATAACAGCCTATTCATCATCAAAGAATTCCCCAGCCCAATTATCAAAGCGCGAAAAATGTCCCTGGAAAGTAAGAGGAACTCGGCCAATTGGGCCATTCCGTTGTTTACCGATAATAATTTCGGCCATGCCTTTATTTGCCGAGTCTTCGTGGTAGACCTCATCACGATAGATAAACATAATTAAGTCCGCATCCTGCTCGATAGAACCCGATTCACGTAAGTCGGAGTTGATCGGACGTTTATCGGCACGCTGCTCCAAACCACGGTTGAGCTGCGATAAGGCCACCACTGGCACATTCAGTTCTTTAGCGAGAGACTTGAGTGAGCGAGAAATCTCTGCAATTTCCAGAGTCCTATTTTCACTTAAGCCAGGCACCTGCATCAATTGTAGGTAATCGATCATGATCATGCTCAAACCACCAGACTCCCGGGCAACCCGACGAGCGCGAGAACGGACCTCAGTCGGGGTTAAACCCGATGAGTCATCCACATACATTTTCGACTTTTCGGCCATTAAACCCATTGTCGAAGACAAGCGAGCCCAATCATCATCGTCTAAACTACCGGTTCTGATTTTAGTTTGATCGATCCGCCCCAATGAGGCCAACATCCGCATCATAATTTGTTCTGAGGGCATCTCTAAGCTAAAAATCAACACTGGCTTATCTTGGGTCATCGCGGCATATTCACACAAGTTCATCGCGAAAGTGGTTTTACCCATGGAGGGTCGGGCCGCCACAATAATCAAATCAGAGCCTTGTAAGCCACTGGTTTTTTTATCCAAATCGGCAAAACCAGTCGAGACCCCTGTCACCCCATCATTGGGCGCTTTGTATAACTCTTCAATTCTATCGATAGTATCTGCGAGCAAACTTTTAACTTCAACGGGACCTTCATTGGCATTGGCGCGCGATTCAGCAATTTTGAATACTTTACTTTCTGCAAAATCTAATAAGTCACTACTCTTACGGCCCTGTGGTTCGTAGCAACTATCGGCAATTTCGTTGGCAACCGCAATCAACTCGCGGGTCACCGCCCGTTCTCGTACAATTTCAGCATAGGCGCGAATGTTAGCCGCACTAGGCGTATTCTTGGCAATTTCACCTAAATAGGCAAATCCACCAATATCCTCTAAATGCTCTTGACGTTCCAGCTCTTCAGAAACGGTCACTAAATCGATGGGCTGGCCAGCTTCGGCCAAACGAGTCATTGCGGCAAAAATATGCTGATGGGCGCGTTGATAAAAGTCCTGCTCAACCACCTGCTCGGCCACATTATCCCAAGCATTATTGTCTAGCATTAACCCCCCCAACACCGCCTGCTCTGCTTCAATCGAATGGGGAGGGGCTTTTAGTTGGTCAAGTTGTGAATCTTTCGGCTTTTTATCTGTATTCTTAAATCTACGAGAGAGCTCGCTGGCTGCCATAATCTATCAATGTGGTTGTTTATTACAGCCGACTATTATGCGCCAATATCAGCATCACACCAAGTAACATTTATCGGAAGTGGAGAAACAACAAAGCCAGCGTAAGGCTGGCTTTGAGATGCAAGGGCTGTACTTACATTTTTGAAAAATAGGCTGCTAATTCAGCGATCTCTGCATCATTTAGCAAAGCTGCTTGGGCTTGCATAATCGCAGCTTGCCCTCCATTACGCTGTTTCGCCTTATAGGCGTTTAGCGAAGAGATCAGATACTGCTCGTTTTGCCCCGCCAAATTAGGATACCCCGGAATAACAGCTTTACCATCCGCGCCATGACAAGCCGCACAAATCATGGCCTTAGCTGGGGCGGCATTGGCTGTTGATACGACAAATGAGAGTATCAGCGCCATTGAAAATATCAATTTATTCATTATGTTCCTCATTATTGTTATTGATGAAACCAGGACATGCCAGACGCTCTCCACAAGCTTAACCCCAGCTAAATTGAGCTTAGCAAATAATCTGAAATAGCAACAGCTTAAGCCTAACAAGCCGTGAACCAAGCTCAAAAAATTTGGAGTGCCGACGCTTGCAAGCAATCTTCTACATCATGAGTCACCACAATCGCGGGAATATTTAGCGCTTCTATTTTATCTTTCACAAACTGACGAAACTGCTGGCGAAGTGGCGTATCTAATTTACTAAAGGGCTCATCAAGTAATAATAGTTGCGGCTGTGCCAGTAAACTTCTTAACACACTGATCCGTGCGCGTTGCCCTCCAGAGAGACTGGCAACATCTCGCTGCTGATAACCCGCCATGCCAGCATCAACCAGCGCCTGCGCAATGATAGATGACGCCGAAGCTTGCTCCCGTTGAGCTAAAGCAAATTGCAGATTCTGCGCCACATTAAAATGCGGAAACAGGAGGTCATCTTGAAATAGCATTCCAACTCGGCGCTGTGCTTGCGGGAGCTTACTAATCTCCCGATTGGCCAACTGAATAGTTCCACTACAAGTAAAATTACCATCCAGCGTACCTGCTATAGCCGCCAACAAGCTCGATTTACCACAGCCACTAGGGCCCATGAGGGTGACAATTTCTCCCCGCTCCACCCTTAAGTGAAAACCACTTAACAGCACCTGTTTCGCCAAATACAAATTAAAATCATCGATTAACAACATCAGTTCTGCATTCCTCGATAGTGACGATAACGCCATTTAGGCCAAGAAATCACCGCAACATAAACTAATAAAGGTAATAAGCTCTGCCAAATGACCATCACTGCCGTCACCCTCCGGTCGCCTCCAGAAGCCAGCGCTACCGCTTCGGTCGTGAGAGTTGGCACCCGTCCTCCTCCAACAAATAAGGTGGGTAGATACTGCGCGATGCTCACTGCAAAACCAACGGCAAAAGCAAGGCCTAAAGGCTTACTCAGCATCGCCAATTTAACCCGCCAAAAACTACGCCAATAACTATGTGACAAGCTCACTGCTGCTTGCATAAAGCGAACATCAAAGCGACGATAATTATCAGCCAAAGTTAAATAAACGTAAGGTAAAACAAATAGTAAATGCGCCCATACTACCGCAAGCATCGTGCCGTCTAAACGGTATTTGAACAACTGCACCTGAACCCCAAATAAGAATACCACTTGCGGTAATAGCAGTGGCAAATACATGAGCACCGACCACCACTTAGAATATTTGAGCTGTCGCATTTGATATTCTAAGCAACCCACCACTAACAACAAACTGATGCTAGCCGAACTCAACGCGATGATCAGACTATTCAGCAACGGCTGAGATAAATAGCTCCCCGCTTGCAGCCAGTAATGTGCGCTCCATTGTGCAGGCAGGCTGTCAGGGAAGCGCCAGCGCCAAGTAAAAGACCAAATACTTAACAACAGCAAGCAACTCAGTAATAGCAGCACCAGAAATAGCAATAAGGCCCGAGCAGGCTTCACATTCGAAGCCGCTCTGCGGCGTCCTTGCATACTCAAGCGCAAATTACACCGCAGATATAATTTCTCCAATACTAACGCTAAGGCCAAACTTAAAATAACCAAGCCGAGTAACAATAAGGCTCCGGAGGTTCCCATCAATCGGCGTTCAATATCGCTATCGCTAAGCCATTGCCATATCTGCATCGCAAAAGTAGTCGGTCTACTCGGACCAATGATTTGTGCTACATCAACCACGGTTAAAGAAAATGCGAGTACCGTAAAAAACGCTAACCTCAAGCGAGGCAGTAGTTGGGGGATTAATATGCTTCGCCATAGCTGAACGGTCGAATAACCATAACTTTGGCCTAAGGCGAGACTACGTTGCACCGCAATTTGCGAGCAACTCGCCATTAACACAAACAGTAAAAAAGGTAACTCTTTCGCCCACAGAGCCAAAATTAAGCTGATTCCCCAGCTATCTTGAGTGCTTTGCCACATCGGTGGATAAGCAAAGCCAGTCAACCAAGGGGAAACAAGGCGCATCAACCAACCGCTAGGCGCCAATAAGAATAATAGCGCAATGGCTAAAGCCGCATGAGGAATGGCTAAAAATGGCGCGAGACTGCGCTCCAAAAAACGCCACCAAGAACTCCCATAACAGTGCATCGCCAACCATAATGCGGTAAACAGCGACAAGAGACTTGCCACCCAACCTGTCAGTAACGACAAACCAATCGAAGCCCATAGAGAAGGCTGAGAAAATAGTGCCTGCCACTGAGAAAGGTTCGCTTGGTTTTTTCCAGCAATCGGAAAATAATCGAAAGCTGGCAACACGGTCTCGATAAAACCAAATAACAAGGGCACTAACAATAGTCCCCCCGTCAATATAGGAAATATCGCGCTAAACTTCCCCCATCCACTTCTCATCTAGAATAACGACGTAACCACTCTGCTTCTAATAACGCAACCCAGCTTGCATGCGGCTCTGCAAGTACTTTAGCTCGATCGGCAGAACTTAAACTAGCCGGGCTTGATTGAGCCTTGGCAAACAACGCGCGCTGCGGCTTGGTCAATTTATTCAAAGACAATACGCTAGGATCTCCCCAATAAGCCAAATCGGCTTTACGCGCTTGCGCCTCTGGTGACAATAAGAAATTCGCCACCACCATCGCCGCAGCGGACGCATCACTATTGAAAGGAATCGCCAAAAAGTGAGTATTTCCCAAAGTTCCATTTTTATGAACATAACTTTCTACTGTATTCGGCAGCAATCCTTGTTTAACTGCTGCGGCAGCATCATTAGGATTAAAACTAAAAGCGATGGTTAATTCACCATCATTCAATAACTGTTGCATTTGACCACTACCGCTCGGAAAGCTCTGCCCCCCCCGCCACAATAAAGGGTGTAATTGGTCTAAATAGGCCCAAAGCGGGGCGGTGAGCGCACTAAATGTTTGCTTGTCAACCGGATGATAAAGCCGCTGAGGATCCTCAATTGTTTCTAACAGTATTTGCTTAATGAAGGTCGTCCCATAAAAGCTAGGTGGTGCGGGATAACTGAATAAACCAGGATGCACCTGTAAATAGCTTAATAAAGCTAGTGCAGAATCGGGTGCCTGATTAAGCCGCTCAGCGTCGTAGTAAAAGGTAAGTTGGGCACCGCCCCATGGGGACTCATAGCCCTCAACTGGTAGGGTAAAATCAAATTTAAGTGCTGGACTACTTTGATCGGTTAACGCCAGATTGGGTAAGCGTTGACTAAAAGGCCCATACAACAGTTGCGCCTGTTTTAAACTGCGAAAGTTCTCGCCATTCACCCAGACTAAATCAACACTGCCACCATCAATTCGGCCACTGCTTTTTTCAGCTAAAATTCGACTTACCACATTGGCGGTGTCGTTAACTTTCACATGCACCAAGTTAATCTGATAACGCTGTTTCACTTGCTCACCAGCCCAGCGAATATAAGCATTAATGTTATCGGCTCCCGCCCAGGCATTAAAGTAAACGGTTTGTCCTTTGGCCTGCTGCTCAATGTCCGACCAATTCGAATTCGCAAAACTCACTGAACTTATAAAAATAGCTACCACCAGCATCATTAACCGCACGCTCACTCTCCCTGTTATTGTGTTAAATAGCGCGATAATCACATCGCTTTATCTAGACTTCAGCCCTGAGCTGCAGCACGATGGACCCAGCCAAATCATCGCTAAGCAGTTCACAAGCAACTCGAGTTAAACTCACTAATTAAGATAACCGGAGTAATCCCTACAATCTTTCAAAACTTAATAAAATCATAGTCTAAAAACACAAAAACCGCGCCGAGGCGCGGTTTTTAATAGTCGTGGCTGAGAATTTTATTCTGCAGCGACAACTTGTAAAGCAATCGTTGCACTGACTTCACCGTGAACTTGAACAACAATGTCAAATTCACCTGTGTTGCGCAATACACCGTTAGATAAACGTACTTCTGATTTCGTTACTTCAACCCCAGCCGCAGTAATTGCGTCAGCGATATCACGAGTCCCGATAGAACCAAATAGTTTACCTTCGTCACCCGATTTTGCAGAGATAACAATAGCTTCTAGAGCATTTATTTTCTCAGCACGAGCTTCGGCTACTTTTAAAGTTTCAGCCAGTTTAGCTTCTAATTCAGCACGACGAGTTTCAAAAACTTCAACGTTTGATTTAGTAGCTGGTACAGCTTTACCTTGAGGGATCAAGAAGTTACGTGCGTAACCTGCTTTCACATTAACTTGATCACCCAAACCGCCTAAGTTAGCGATTTTGTCTAATAAAATAATTTCCATTACCTTTCCTCGAATAATCTCGGTTGAGTTAGGCTAATGCCAAAGATTTACTTATGTAAATCAGTGTATGGCAATAGAGCCAGGTAACGAGCACGCTTAATAGCACGTGCAAGTTGACGTTGGTATTTAGCGCTTGTACCAGTAATACGACTCGGTACAATTTTACCACTTTCAGTGATGTAGTTTTTCAATGTTGTAGTATCTTTATAATCAATCTCTACAACACCTTCCGCTGAAAAGCGGCAGAATTTACGACGACGGAAAAAACGTGCCATAACATTATCCTCGTGATAACAAATCAATTTCAGAAGCATGAAGTACCAATCGGTAACTACCGTTGGCCGCTTTGTGGCTATTTAAAAAGCCACTTACTTTTACCTCACACCCCATACTTATATGCGATGAATCTTGCTTCAAAATATCGCCACTTGCGACTACTGCTATTTGGCAATAGGCCTGACGAGAAAATCCAGCTTCTTGCTGCTGCGAACGATGCTCTAACCAAAATTGGCAATGAGCAACACCGGCTGGACTGGTAGAGCGTTTTGGTGCGCGAATTACCCGCCCCTGCAAAACCAACCTATTTTCAGACATTCGTCTTATTCTTCGCTAGCTGACTCTTCGTTAGCTTCAACTGCTGGAGCTTCTTCAGTTACTGCAGCTTCTTCACGACGAGCTGGACGCTCATCATCACGACGAGCTGGACGCTCATCTCTAGCTTTAGCAATTGCAGACATTTCTGTCACAGCAGCTTTAGTGCGCATGATCATGTTGCGGATAACAGCATCGTTGAAACGGAAAGCAGTTTCCAATTCATCAATAACTTCTGCGCTGGCTTCAATGTTCAAAAGAACATAGTGTGCTTTATGCAGCTTCTCGATTGGGTAAGCCAATTGACGGCGGCCCCAATCTTCCAAGCGATGGATGTTTCCGCCGTTATCATTAATAACAGCAGAATAACGTTCGATCATACCTGGAACTTGTTCGCTCTGGTCTGGGTGGACCATGAATACGATTTCGTAATGACGCATGATTGCTCCCTACGGGTTATAGCCTCGTTCATGGTACAGTCAAACCGAAGAGGCAAGGAACTAAAAATAAAATGACTGTTTTAGGGGCGCTGATTCTATGTGAAGGCGAGAATTTAATCAAGCTAAATTAAAGCCACCGTAAGATTAACTATGCGGTGGCTTTTAATCAGCTTTTATAAAAGAGCGAATTCAGGCCTAACGGCGCTGGCGAACCGCTTCAAACAAACAAATACCTGCAGCAACCGATACATTCAAACTGGATACTGCGCCTAACATCGGCAGTTTCACGAGTTCATCACAGGTTTCCCGAGTTAAGCGGCGCATACCACTCCCTTCTGCGCCCATCACTATCGCCATTGGCCCTTGCAATTTGGTATCGTAAATAAATTGCTCAGCTTCACCCGCCGTTCCCACAACCCACACTCCTAGCTGTTGTAACTCACGCAAGGTTCTAGCGAGATTAGTAACCACGACTAATGGCACGGTTTCGGCAGCACCACTGGCGACTTTACGTACCGTCGCATTTAACTGCACCGAGTTATCTTTCGGCACAATCACCCCCACAACTCCCGCGGCATCGGCGTTACGTAAACAAGCGCCTAAGTTATGCGGGTCCGTGACACCATCTAAGATTAAAAATAATGGTGCCGTCGATGATTCAACCAATGATTTAAGATCGTGCTCATTATATCCGCGACTGGCTTTCACTCGTGCCACAATACCTTGGTGCTGAGTGCTTTCGGCTTTATCGTCCAAAGCCTTACGTGGCATAAATTGCACCGACGCGCCCAAACGACGTAGCTCGTTCAGTAAAGGAAGTAAGCGTTCATCTTGGCGACCTTTTAAGGCAAAAACTTCAATAATGCGCTCGGGACTGCGTTCTAATAATGCTTGCACCGCGTGCAGGCCATAAATTACTTGTTGGCTCATGATCTGTTCTTCTGTTGTTTAGCGGCTGTGCGCTCTTGTTTTCCAGGGCGTTGCTTGCGTTTTTTCTTCGGCTTTTTACGCGGCTTCGCCTGAGACTCAGGACTTGGCTTGGCTTTTTTTGCTGCCGGATCCCGTTGCTGCCAAGGGCTAAAGCCACCTTTATTCTCCGCACTGCTATCTTGCGTACTGCTCGCGCTGGGCTGACGTCGTTTCCCTTTGTTTTTAAGGTCGCGATGCCGCGGCTTTTTACCTTTTCCTGCACGCTTACTCGTTTCGTCTTGCTCACCGGTTTTAACAAAGCGCTTACCACGCCCCCCATCTTTACCTGCACGTGTGGGGCGCTCAAATTCGTCGGCTAGACCATCTTTATTGACCAAGATAAATTCCATCTTGCGATCAGCCATATTCACCGAAGCAACCTTCACTATCAGCGAGTCACCAATACGGAAGCGCTTGCCCGTTTTTTCACCAACTAACAATTGGCGAGCTGCATCATAATGATAATAGTCACCACGTAAAGAGTTGATATGCACTAAACCGTCAATATGAAACTCGTCAAGCCGAGCAAAAAAGCCGAAACCAGTGACCGCAGCAATCGTTGCAGGCAATACTGTACCGACATGGTCAAGCATATATTCGCACTTTAAACTATCAGAGACTTCACGCGTCGCATCATCGGCACGGCGCTCGGTCATCGAACAGTTTTCTCCAAACTTGTCCATCTCATCGACTTGGTAACAATAGCCACCACTGCTCGTCCACTTATTTGTTAAAGTTTGACCAGCCGCTTCAGCAGCCTGTTTATCCACCAAATATTTAATCACTCGGTGTAATAATAAGTCAGGGTAACGACGAATTGGCGAGGTAAAGTGGGCATAAGACTTCAGAGCTAGACCAAAATGACCAATATTATCGGGCTGATATACCGCTTGCATCATCGAGCGTAATAACATGGTTTGGATCAGCTCGAGATCGGGCCGCTGTTGGATCTCGGCGACCAACTTGAAGTAGTCTTTAGGTTGAGGCTCTTCCCCACCCGCCAGTGATAGTCCTAACTCATTAAGAAAACCTTTGAAATTGGTCAGTCGCTCTTTTCCAGGACGATCGTGCACTCGATACAAAATCGGCTGTTGATGTTTCTCGACAAATTTAGCCGCCGCCACATTTGCCTGAATCATACATTCTTCGATTATCTTGTGCGCATCGTTACGCGTCAGCGGCACAATTTGTTCAATTTTACGCTGTGCATTAAAAATGAAGCGGGTTTCTTGAGTTTCTAACTCGATACCGCCGCGCTCAGCTCGGCTGATTTTTAATGCGCTATATAAACGGTGTAGCTCTTGTAAATGAGGGACTTGCTGGACATAACGTGCACTTAAGGCTTCATCACCATCGAGAATAGCGGCCACCTTGTTATAGGTGAATCGAGCATGGGAGTGCATCAGCGCCTGATAAAACTTATAGCCCGATAAGCGCCCTGCCGCCGAAATAGTCATTTCTGCCACCATGCACAAACGATCCACCTGGGGGTTTAACGAGCACAAGCCATTAGATAACAGCTCCGGCAGCATCGGGATCACCTGATCGGGGAAATAGACCGAATTCCCGCGATTGAGAGCTTCTTTATCTAAGGCTGCGTCGGGGCGAACATAATAGGATACATCGGCTATCGCCACCCATAAACGCCAGCCGCCAGATTTTTTCGCTTCACAATAAACAGCATCATCGAAATCGCGAGCATCCTCCCCATCGATGGTAACCAATGGTAACTTACGTAAATCAACCCGATTTTGTTTAGCCGCTTCATCAACTTCTTCTTCAAGCTTATTCACCGCCTTAATCACCGATTTAGGCCACTCGTGTGGTATATCGTGATTGCGCAGCGCTACCTGAACTTCCATCCCCGGCGCCATTTTGTCACCAAGAATATCAATGACTTTACCAACAGCAAGCTTCGGAGCCGAGGGACGACTCAACACTTCAATCACCACTACTTGGCCTTGACGCGCCCCGGCAGTATCATTTTTACCAATTAAAATATCTTGATTAATCCGAGGATCTTCCGGTACCACGTAACGGTGGTTGCCTTCAACAAAATAGCGCCCCACCAGTTTAAGCTTACGCAGCTTAAGCAGCTTGATGACTTGTCCTTCGCGACGACCACGCTTATCGATACTGGATGGAGCGGCCAGCACAAAGTCATTATGAAAAACCTTACGCATTTCTTTGGCCGACAAAAATAGATCCGGCCCTTCTTGAGTCGTATTCAAAAAACCAAAGCCGTCACGGTGACCAATCACCGTGCCAGTAACCAAGCCCAAACGCTCTGGCAAGGTATAAGCGCCGATCCGAGTAGTGACTAATAGGCCTTCTTCTAATAAGTGTGCCAAGGTCGCAGTGAATTGGGGTGCCTGTTCTGGCGTCACTAAAGCTTGTAACCACTCTATAGAAACGGGTGCCATTTCTTGTTCTAGCGCCGCTAATAAACTGACTTTGAGAGTGGCCGATACAGCCTGATTTTGCATTAACTAACCTGCTAAGTTGAGCAAATAAAGGGATATTCCTTATAGAATAGCCCTATGGTAATGCTTTAAGTAAGGCTTTAGTAGGGTTGGTTGCTTGCTTTAGCTTTTTCGACCACATAATCAGGCATTTTTTGGGCCAAAGACGCCAATAATTGACTGGCCTGAAGGTGAGTCTTTTTGTCTGCAATAATCGAATGATGTAACCAACGATAGGCATCTTCGTAATCATAAGGACTGCCCTCGCCCTCAACGTACAAGGAAACCAAGCGCAACTGAGCAGGTAAAAAACCCTGACCAGCCGCTTCACGTAGCAAGGGAATAGCCTTGGTCACGTCTTGTTGCACCAACGTTCCTGTCGCATAATAACGACCCAGTTGTTCCATCGCTGCCGCTAAACCTTGATTGGCGGCTCGCCACATATACATGATACCTAGTTCAGGGTTTGCTTCCACGCAGACCCCCCAAGCCAGCATATCCCCCCATAAAAATTGATAGGCAGGAATTGCAACTTTTTCGGCGCGAGCCTCAATATCTTCGACCAACTGACAATCATCGGCTTTAACGCGAGCCAGATGCTGATTTTTATTAATCCAAGAAATCAGCTCCCCTTGTTTATAAAGCTGAACCGCGTCAATATCAGAAGGGCTAGTGTACTCTGTGGAATCAACTATTTGAGTTGGTGCAGCAGTTTGCTCGGATTCAGCATCCACCGACAAGGGCTCGATAGGTTCAGCCAAAACCGGAGTCGTTAAGCTCGCCAACAGTAACAATGGGGGAAGATACTTGTTCATTTGCCGTTCCTATACCGTTCACCTCTAGGCTATCGGCACTTTGAAACAAAACTAAAGCGACTTTTCAAATACAAAAAAGGAGTGCAAGCACTCCTTGACCTGAATTCGCTAAGATTAACTCACAAATTCAATTCCTTTATCGATATCACCATGTAAGGTATCTAACATGCCATCGATAGCTGATTTTTCAAAGCTGCTAATTTCACCATAAGGTAAAATTTCAACCACGCCTTGCGGACCTAAGCGAACTGGTTGAGCAAAGAACTGAGCGTGCTCACTGCCGCCATCAACATAGGCACATTCAATCACGTCTTCACCTTGCGCAGCTTTCACTAAAGAGAGACAAAAACGTGCTGCGGCCTGCCCCATCGAAAGCGTAGCACTGCCACCACCAGCTTTGGCTTCCACGACTTCGGTGCCCGCATTTTGAATTCGCGTGGTCATGGCAGCGATTTCATCATCGCTAAATTCAATACCGTCTAGTTGCGATAGCAAAGGTAAAATTGTCACCCCGCTGTGACCACCAATCACATTAAGTTTTATATCTGCAGGGTTGAGGCCTCTGGCTTCCGCAATAAAAGTTTCTGAGCGGATCACATCGAGGGTTGTCACCCCAAAAAGTTTACTCTTATTGTAAACACCCGCCTTTTTTAGTACTTCCGCGGCAATAGGCACAGTCGTATTGACAGGGTTGGTGATAATACCAATACACGCGCTTGGGCAAGTCGCGGCAACTTTTTCAATTAAATTTTTAACAATACCTGCATTAATGTTAAATAAATCAGAGCGATCCATTCCAGGTTTACGCGCCACACCCGCTGAAATTAATACAATGTCAGCACCTTCCAAGGCAGGTGTCGGGTCTTCTCCTGCAAATCCTTGTATTGCGACTTGAGTCGGGATATGGCTCAAATCAACCGCAACCCCAGGAGTAACAGGAGCGATATCATAAAGTGAAAGTTCAGAACCCGCAGGTAATTGAGTTTTTAATAGTAATGAAAGGGCTTGACCTATTCCGCCAGCGGCACCTAATACGGCTACTTTCATCCAACTTCTCCATGCTTTTTTATTGTGGTAGAGGGGTAATCTTTAAAGACACACACAAGATAGCGGAATCTATAAAGAAATACAATTTAGCAACATTTTTAAAGCAACTATAAAACACTAAAAGACCGACTCAATCACACTTTAACAACCCGTTTTAGACCTTGGTCTAACTGTATTTGCTACTTAAAATAAGCTTGGTAGATAGCCTGATACTCGCCATTACTTTTTAACACTTTCAATGCGTCGTTAATTTTCTGGAGTAAACGCTGATCTTGTTTCGACACAGCAATACCTAAACCACTTGCTGGATAAGTTCTATCAGTTTGGAGCACATATTGTGGGTGTTTTACTAACCAATAATGCGCCGCAGCAGAATCCAGCAGCACAGCATCAATACGATCTTGCAGCAAATCCTGCAAAGCCAATTGATAACTAGGGTAAGAAATAGAGAATATGGCTTTACGTTGGCGACGCAAGAAACGCTGGAAACTGGAACCATTCTGTACTGCAACCACCGACTGAGATGTGAGCTTATACTCAGCTTTGGTAATATAGACTGCGATATTGTCAAAATAAGCGTGGCTAAAATTCACTAAACGCTGGCGAGGCTCAGTAATATCCAAGGCTGAAATCGCAAAATCATAGTGCCCAACCGCCACACTGCCCAATAGACTATCGAAGGGTTGGTGATAAAACTGACACTCTCTTTTCATCTGCATACAGAGGGCCTTCGCGAGATCGATATCAAAACCCACCAGCTGCTTATTTTGGTCAAACGACTCAAAAGGCGGATATGAAGCTTCGGTGACAACCCGTAATGGTAGCTCCTCTGCCTGAGCAAAATGTATCAATATTAAGGATAGAAATAACAAAAATTTGCAGCGCATAAGTGATTACTCATCATGTCTTTATAACTATGATAATGCAGCTTTGCTCACTCGAACAACTCATAGCGAGAACTTCACTACCGAATAGTGTGCCAAACTATGCATTTATATGCACAAAAGGGGAATAAAGTTGATATAAGAGTTAAAGTTGGCGACAATAACTGCGGATTTATAAGCTCGGATCACCGATGAAATATAGCGATAAACAAGAACAGTTAATAAAAGCCTTTAAATCACTGTTAAAAGAAGAACGATTTGGTTCGCAAGCTGAAATCGTGACCGCCTTGCAGGAGCAAGGTTTTGAAAACATTAACCAATCTAAAGTCTCACGAATGTTGAGCAAATTTGGGGCGGTTCGCACCCGCAATGCCAAGATGGAAATGGTTTACTGTTTACCTGCCGAATTGGGGGTCCCGACCGTTTCTAGCCAACTTAAAATCTTGGTTTTAGAAATGGACTTCAACGATGCACTAATTGTCATTCATACCAGCCCAGGGGCTGCACAATTAATTGCTCGCCTATTGGATTCTTTAGGTAAGGCCGAAGGGATCCTTGGCACCATTGCCGGAGACGATACCATTTTTATCACCCCTACCCGTCAAATTGACATTGCTGACGTATTTCAATCAGTCAAAGAACTATTCGAAATCAGTTAGCACCTAATGGCCCCTTCCCCAAACTAAGCTTTGGGGAAGACAAAAGCCGCTAAATGTTCCACCGATAACCAAACTTTAACCCCAGGTTCAGCCTGCCAATGATCGCGCATGCGAGCATGTAAAACCTGCTCTGGTAGCGCGGCTAATCGTAGCCTAAAATGGGTTTCGTTACCCATGGGATGAACTGAAATGATAGTTGCTTCAATCATCTCACTATTTTCGAGTTGATGAACCATGACATCTTTGGCCCGCACGATCACTTCAACTGCTTGCTCGTCGGCAAATTGCTCTGCCGCAAATGAGCCCAGAGCCGTCACCACTTTTCCTTGCCGCACCTTGGAGGAAAATCGATTACTCGGGCCAAATAAAGCGGCAACAAAAGCATTCTTTGGCTGATTGTAGAGTTGTTGTGGCGTGTCATCTTGAATGATTTTACCCTGCTCCATCACGACAATTCGATCGGCAATAAACATTGCCTCGAAAGGATCATGGGTGACCATTAACGCCGGCGTATCACTCTTCTTTAAAATATCGAGGGTTTCTTCTCGCACCTGTTGACGTAAATGCTCATCTAAGGCCGAGAATGGTTCGTCAAGTAGCAGCGTACTTGGCTCAGGAGCAAGCGCCCGAAGTAAGGCGACACGTTGCTGCTGACCTCCGGATAAAGTGTGTGGGAAGCGCTCCAGCAAACCGTTCATGCCCATGTTTGCTAAGCTATCTTGAACCCATTGACGTCGTTGCGGTAGGTCTTGACGAGTAGCGAAACCATATTCAATATTAGCGCGAACAGTCATGTGCGGAAAGAGCGCGTAGTCTTGGAACATCATGCCTATCGCACGTTGCTCAGGAGGCAGATGAATCCCTTTAGCGGGCGCTGCCACTAATTTTTGTTGCAAATAAAGCTCACCGCTTTGCAAACGTTCTAAACCAGCAATCAATCTTAGTAAGGTGGTTTTTCCACAACCTGATGGCCCAAGTAAGGCAACAATTTGGTGGCTATCCACCGTTAAACTAACATCTTTTAGTGCTTGCTGCTTACCGTAGTAATGATTAACTTGGCGTAACTCTATACTCATGGAGGCTAAACTTCCTTATCGACGAGGCTCTGATAAACCAATATTGCGGCTCATGATGATCACCGGAATAATACCAGCCAGCAAAATGGTGAGTGCCGCCAAAGCACTCTGTTCTAACTGTTCTAATGAGGCTAAGTCCCACACTTGGGTGGACAAAGTATTAAAATTGAATGGTCTTAGAATAAGAGTGATGGGCAGTTCCTTCATGCTATCGACAAAAACCAACAACATCGCCGTCAGTAAGCTTGGTCTGAGCAAAGGGAAGTGAATACGCCATAAGGTTCTTCCCGAACGACTGCCTAATACCCGCGAAGCATCATCCATCTCAGGGGTGATTTTAGTCAAACTGGCATCTAGCGTTCGATAACTTAAGGCGATAAAACGCAAGGCGTAAGCCAATACCAATGCAGCACTGCTGCCAGTAAATATTAATCCAACCGGATGTTCCAGCCAGGCGATCATTAAACCATCGATGGCGTTGTCTAGTAAGCCCAAAGGATAGAGGATCCCCACCGCTAATACCGCCCCCGGAATGGCATAACCTAGAGTCGCTAGTTCAGCTAAACTGCGCATCTTATGGCTTTTCGATAGGCGAACACCGTAAGCCAGCAGCAAACCTAAAGCCGTTGTAAACAACGCTGCCATGGCTGCTAAAGAAAAGCTATTCCAAGCATTACTTAAATATTGTTCCAGGCCAGCGTCAAGATTACCCAAAGCATAATGAATCAGCACCGTTACTGGTAATATAAAACCGAGACCGATTGGCAATACACACAGAAAGGTGGCGAGATAGGCTTTACTGCCAGTTAGCGGCTCAGCAAACATGGCAGTGGATTGGCCAGTCAATTTATAAAACTTGCCCGCATGCCGGCTATAACGCTCTAAAGCAAGTAAAATAATCGAAAAACTAACTAACATTAAAGCCAGTTGCGCTGCAGCAGACAAACTACTCATGTTAAGCCAGACATCGAAAATCCCTGCGGTCAATGTTGGCACCGCAAAAAACTCCACCGTGCCAAATTCATTAATAGTTTCCATCAATGCTAAGGTAACCCCGACAATAATCGCGGGTCTGGCTAAGGGCAAAGCGACTCTAAAAAAACTTTGCGTCTGGCTTTTACCCAAACAACGACTCATCTCATACAACTGCGCTGCTTGCTCAACAAAAGCCGCCCGAGCCAATAAATAGACATAGGGATAAAGCACTAAACTTAGTACTGTAATTGCCCCTTCAATAGAGCGGATCTCAGGAAACCAATACTCGCGCGCCGTCTGCCAGCCAAACAGCAGTCTTAAGCTTTTTTGAACAAAGCCTGCGTACTCAAGCTGATCGGTAATCACAAAGGCTAAGATATAACTGGGCACAGCTAGCGGCAGTAATAAAGCCCACACCAGTAACGACTTTAAAGGGAAATCAAAGCGCGTGACTAACCATGCTGCACCAGTTCCAATGACACTAGTGAATAGTGCAACGCCCAGGCACAGTATTAAGGTGTTTTTTAAATAAACCCAAAATACCGTATCCAATAGATGCTGCCAGATCTGCTGATTGCTTGCCCAGGCTAAAGTGAACAAAGTAGCAATAGGCATCAGTGCCAACAATGCGATAACCAAACCACACCAAACCCAAGGATCGGTCAGCACCCATTTTGCCAAAAAACGCCTCTGCGTAAACTTGGTAACGATGTTCATAGTTTCCTAAATACGATGACGGCGGATTGAATCGCAAAAGCTGACCAAGGGCCAGCTTTGATTCACTAACAAGGAGCTAAGGCTTAAACATGCCTTACAGGTCGAAACCCACTCGATCCACGAGACGAGCAGCTGCAGCACGCTGCTCAGCCACGGCTTGTAAAGAAACTTGGTCAATTTTAAACTGACCAAAACTCTCAATATACTCGTCAGTTTGGATCCCTTGACGAACCGGCTCTTCAAAATTAGCAGTTGCGTATAAGGTTTGCGCTTGTTCGCCCACCAAAAATTCCAGCAACTTAATTGCATTTTGTTTGTGTTTAGCGGTTTTCAGTAAACCCGCCCCCGAAATATTGATGTGCTGACCGCGCCCACCCACTTGTTGATCCAGATACACAACTCGCACCTGTTCGGCCCATTCTTGCTGCTCAGGACTCTTAGTGTTGTAGTACATTTTTCCCATATAATAAAGGTTTGCAATAGCCAGATCACATTGACCTTCAAAAATCGCTTTGGCCTGAGCACGGTCATTCCCCTGAGGTTTACGCGCTAAATTGGCCTTTAAGCCACGTAACCAACTTTCCGCAACAGCCTCGCCATCTTCAGCAATCACTGAGGCGATCAGACCAATGTTATAAACATGTTTACCTGAGCGAGTACAGATCCGCCCCTTCCACTTCGGATCGGCTAAATCATTCAAGGACTGGAGTTCACCTGGAGCGACGCGATCTTTGTCGGCATAAACCACCCGAGCCCGGGTAGTAAGCGCAAACCAAAGATTGTCTGGCTGACGTAGATTGGCAGGAACAACCGAATTTAGGATGGGAGAGTCAACCGCGGCAAATAAACCCGCCGCGCGAATTTCTTCTAAACGACCGATATCGACAGTAAGAACCAAGTCAGCTGGATTGTTCGCCCCAGCGGCTTTAATTTTCTCGACTAAGCCTTTTTCAGCATGCACCACGTTCACTTTAATTCCCGTTTGCTGGGTAAAAGCGTCAGTTAAAGGTAGCAATAAACTAGGTTGACGGTAAGAGTAGAGATTGACTTCCTGCGCTGCAAATGAAGGCTGAGCCAGCAGACTAGTCAACATCGTTATAATTAAAAACACTGAATATTTCACAACACCATCCTTGTCATACAGATATCAAATAAAAACGATTTGCATTTAACTTAATGTTAACATGGGTTCGTTAAATCCACCATCCGCAAAAAACAAAAAAGGCTCGCAGATGCGAGCCTTAATGATAGCATTTAGAATTTAGCTAGAAGACTTAACCGTAACAAACTCAGGATAAGCATCGATACCACAGTCATGCATATCCATACCGCTCATCTCTTCTTCTTCAGAAACTCGGATCCCCATGACCGCTTTCAAGATACTCCATACGATGAAGCTCGCTGCGAATACCCAAACAAAGATGGTTAATGCACCCGCTATTTGACCCGTAAAGCTTGTACCATCATTAGTCAATGGAACAATCATCAAACCAAATAGACCAACCACACCATGAACCGAGATAGCTCCGACTGGATCATCAATCTTAACTTTATCAAAGAACACAATTGAAGCAACAACCAATACACCAGCAACCGCACCAAAAATACTTGCTTCAAGCGCTGTTGGCGTAGAAGGCTCAGCAGTAATCGCGACAAGACCGGCCAAGGCACCATTTAATAACATAGTTAGGTCAGCTTTGCCCCAAGTCAATTTGCAGACGATGAGCGCAGAGATAGCACCAGCGGCCGCAGCAGCATTGGTGTTCAAGAATACCATTGCAACTGAGTGAGCGTTGGCAGCATCGGCTAATTTCAACACCGAACCACCGTTGAAACCAAACCAACCCATCCATAAAATGAAGGTACCAACTGTCGCCAATGGCATGTTAGAACCAGGAATTGGGTTAACCGCACCGTTTTTGCTGTATTTCCCTTTACGAGCACCCAGTAATAAAACGCCAGAAAGTGCCGCAGCTGCGCCCGCTAGGTGAACAATACCAGAACCTGCGAAGTCAGAGAAACCAAGGTCGCCTAAGTTGTATAAACCAAATACATCAGCACCGCCCCAAGTCCAGCTACCTTCTAGCGGATAGATGAAACCAGTAAGAACAGCGGCAAATGCTAAGAATGCCCAAAGCTTCATACGCTCAGCTACAGCGCCCGATACGATTGACATTGCGGTTGCCACAAATACCACTTGGAAGAAGAAATCTGAAGCCGCTGAATAAACACTACCACCGTCAAAGCCTGCTTCTTGCTTAGCTGACAAAACACCCGCCAAATCGAAGGCTTCTATACCAGAGAGGAATATACCGCCGCCATACATGATTGAGTAACCACAAATCAAATACATGATACAAGCGATTGCGTAAAGCGCGATATTTTTGGTTAAAATTTCAGTGGTGTTTTTAGCTCGAACCAAGCCAGCTTCTAACATTGAGAAACCAGCAGCCATCCACATCACCAGCGCGCCACACACCAAAAAGTAAAAGGTGTCCATCGCATATTGCAGTTGATAAATTTCGTTTTCCATAATTATTACTTCCCCGTAATCCTTATTAAATAGCTAGTTAAGTTGTACTTAAATAGCCTCTGCATCCATTTCGCCAGTACGAATCCGTACCACATTGCTTAAGTCGTAAACAAAAATCTTACCGTCACCGATCTTGCCGGTGTAAGCCGCGCTAGAAATTGCCTCGATAATGCGATCGACATTTTCAGAGCTGGTTGCAATTTCCAGTTTAACTTTGGGTAGAAAATCTACTTGGTACTCTGCACCGCGGTATAATTCGGTATGACCTTTCTGACGACCAAAGCCTTTCACCTCTGATACAGTCAAACCATCAACACCTACTTCAGCAATGGCTTCTCGCACGTCATCCAATTTGAATGGCTTGATTATCGCGCTTATTAGTTTCATTTGAGCTCCTCCAAAGAGTCATCGATTAACGTTTCTCATATAAGTACTAACAAACGCCATGCCAATACGATTTTAAGCATTAAATTCAATAAGTTAACAATATATTGCATTCGGATGAAATAGTCGTTCGCACCAATTAGGTGCTATTATTTTTCTGCTTGACCCAAGTTGGGTCACACTTTCGCAGGTATCCATTGACAAGCACTAATTAAGTGCACTTGGCTGTCATTGATGGAAATATGAGCCAAATAACAAGCTCGAATGAAGTCGCTAAGTCAATCAATAGGAAAGGGTCCTAGATGAGGATCTATACAAAGATCTCAAATAGAAGAAAGGTGACAGCTTCTAGCATAAACCCAGGAGAAAACTGAACCGTCGCAGGAACAATTTAGCACGAGAAAGCAAACGGGGGGGTGGCTTGAACGACTCAAGCATCCAAGTTGAAAAACTATCACAATAAAAATTAGCTTTATTGATGTTAAATCGCAGATATAGTTAGTTGAGGGCTCTGAACCTTAAGACAAGCCCTCAAACACCTCATTAGGCAAACCATCTTCTGGATACCAGTCATAAGATAGTTGCCAGATAACGCCCTTTAATAGCGAATGATGGCCTGTAACAAGGCAATGAAATCTTCATATCCACAGGCACTCTGCGCGGTATCAAGGTTCAATTCATGCTCGAAAGCTTGCGATGACTCGCTGATGCCATCGGTCGATATCGAAATCACGACTTCATCAAGGTTTGCTACAAACCGAAACTCAGCACTATCGATACGCAGTTCATCTAAGGCCTTTAATGATTCAAGCTGTTCAAGCAAATGCTGAACAAAATGCTGATCATGATTAAGCTCACGCTCCAACCACATCGAAAAGCAGCGTTGTTCGTCTCCACAATCAATAAAAAAAACGCCGTCTAAAGAACGGCGTATTGTCAATTCCATAAGTTTTAATCTAATTACATATACAGGGTGTCTGTAAGCTTACCTCGACACGACTATGAAGCAAAGTAGGCACTAACTCATAAGCAGCATTTGGCTTCAGTTTAAAACGAGTCAACATAGCTGATTTAATCTGTTTTTCAAGTAACGCACCATTGAATGGCTTTAATACTAAGCCTTGTACGTCCATTAATACATTAAATCCAAGTAGTTGATTATTAGCTTCAGAGGATACAGCTAATATTGCAATATCAGAACTAAGTAAGCTTTGGCCAGTACGGGTAGTTTTAATCAACTGAGGCCCAGCACCTTGCGGTAGATCCATATCAACAATAATGACTTGGTATTCATTAACCATTAAATGTTCTGGTAAGCGAGCAATGTCGGAAAACGTATCGAGGCCTTTCAGCTCGCCTTCACTTTTCATCGTTCGAACCAATTGGCAAGTTTTCAGATCACTAAGCAATAAAGCCTTCGGCTGAGTCACCACCAACTCAGGTTTACTGCTGGCTTGTTTAGCAAGCGTTTCACAACGCGCAATGTAGCCCTTCTTTGGAATCGTTGCGATAGTTAAATCAGTATTATTTAAAGTGGTAATCACCTTACGTAACTGGGATATGTGCTGATTAATCGTATGGTCGGAAACGCTGCGCCCCCATACGGCGTCAGACAAGTCGTCTCTTCCAACAACTTGATTCACGTGTTTACACAAATATCCCAACAGGTGGGTTCTTAATGGTCCCAAGTAGGCACTTTTATCCTTAAACGCAATACTATTTTGACTCATATCTACGGTCAAAGGACCGACTATAACAACATCATTAAAGGACATATTGTTTCCCAAAAGCAAGCAAATGAGCTAGTCAAGTCTAGCCCACCCTTTATACCAGTAAATGCTAAAGTTATCCAACATCGGTAGTGTATAATATCGTTTATTATGAAAATTTTATGATTTATCATTAAATGTTTTACAAAAATATACTATTTCGACAGTAAATCTAATGATTTTTTTATAAATTAAGCAAAAAAAACGCAGCCTTAAGCTGCGTTTTAGTGAACAACGGCATTTAATTTACACTGCGGTTTGAATAATCACCTCATCCGCCACCTTGGTGTAGTCCCCTATTTGATCAAAGTTTAAATAACGATAAGTGTCAGCAGCCGTTGCATCGATCTGCTTCGCGTAAGTTAAATACTCTTCTGGTGTAGGCAACTTCCCTAAAATAGCTGCAACCGCAGCCAACTCGGCCGATGCCAAGTATACATTGGCCCCGGTGCCAAGACGATTTGGAAAGTTACGAGTAGAGGTTGAAACTACCGTAGAATTATCGGCAACACGAGCCTGATTCCCCATACACAAAGAACAACCCGGTATTTCGGTACGTGCGCCTACACGACCATAAATACCATAGTAACCTTCCTCAGTAAGCTGTTTTTGATCCATCCTTGTCGGTGGCGCAACCCACATCCGAGTTGGCAGCGCACCTTTATGCTTATCGAGCAACTTACCTGCGGCACGGAAATGACCAATATTAGTCATACACGAACCGAGGAAAACTTCATCGATTTTTTGCCCTGCAACGTCTGATAACAAACGCGCATCATCCGGATCATTAGGCGCACACAGTACTGGCTCAGAGATGTCGGCTAAATCGATTTCAATCACTTCAGCATATTCAGCGTCTTTATCTGCTTCCATCAACTCTGGATTAGCGATCCACTCTTGCATCGCAGTCACACGTCGCTCAATGGTCCGACGATCACCATAACCCTCGGATATCATCCATTTCAGCATCACAATGTTCGAGTTTAAGTACTCTATAATCGGCTCTTTCGCCAATTTAATGGTACAACCCGCAGCACTGCGCTCTGCTGAAGCGTCAGATAGCTCAAAGGCTTGTTCAACTTTTAAGTTCTCTAAACCTTCAATCTCTAAAATACGACCCGAGAAAGCATTTTTCTTACCTTGCTTCTCAACCGTTAACAAACCAGACTTAATTGCCGCATAAGGGATCGAGTGTACCAAGTCTCGTAAAGTGATCCCCGGTTTCATTTCTCCCTTAAAACGAACCAAAATAGATTCAGGCATATCTAAGGGCATCACGCCAGTCGCGGCCGCAAACGCAACTAAACCAGAACCCGCAGGGAATGAGATACCAATAGGAAAACGAGTATGCGAATCCCCACCAGTTCCCACGGTATCAGGCAACAGCATCCGATTTAGCCAAGAGTGGATCACCCCATCCCCTGGGCGTAACGACACGCCACCACGATTCATAATGAAATCGGGAAGAGTATGGTGAGTGGTCACATCAACTGGTTTTGGATAGGCAGCAGTATGACAAAAAGACTGCATAGTGAGGTCTGCAGAGAAGCCCAAACAAGCCAAATCTTTTAACTCATCGCGGGTCATTGGCCCAGTGGTATCCTGTGACCCAACAGTCGTCATTTTAGGTTCACAATATTGACCGGGACGAATACCGTCAACACCACAGGCTTTACCGACCATTTTCTGCGCTAAGGTGAAACCTTTGCTAGAAGCGACAACATCTTGCGGACGCTTAAATACCTCTGAAGGCGCCAAACCCATTGCTATACGCGCACGATCCGTTAGGCCACGACCAATAATCAGTGGGATCCGACCACCAGCGCGAACTTCATCGAGCAATATGTCGGTTTTCAGTTCAAAAGTCGTAATCAGCTGATCGGTTCCAGCTTTTTTTACTTCTCCAGTGAATGGGTAAATGTCGATCACATCCCCCATATTCAGCGCTTCAACATCAAGCTCAATGGGTAAGGCTCCAGCATCTTCCATGGTGTTAAAGAAGATTGGTGCAATTTTTCCACCTAAACAAAAACCACCAGCCCGTTTATTAGGAACATAAGGAATATCATCCCCCATTAACCACAATACTGAGTTAGTTGCCGATTTACGTGAAGATCCGGTTCCCACAACATCACCCACATAAACTAAAGGATGGCCCTTCTGTTTAAGTGCTTCAATTTGTTTCATCGGACCGATATTACCTGCATCATCGGGCTCAATACCATCACGAGCATTTTTCAGCATCGCCAGCGCATGTAGGGGAATATCAGGGCGCGACCACGCATCGGGGGCTGGAGATAAGTCATCGGTATTGGTTTCGCCAGTCACTTTAAATACCGTTAACGTAGACTTTTCGGCGACTTGAGGACGACTCAGGAACCAATCGGCATCGGCCCAACTTTGCATCACCTGCTGGGCAAAAGAATTCCCCGCTTTGGCTTTTTCTTCCACATCATGAAAGGCATCAAACATTAATAAGGTATGTGATAATGCTTTAGTCGCAATCGGAGCGAGTTGCTTGTTCTCGAGCAAACTAATTAAAGGTTGGATATTATAGCCACCTTGCATAGTGCCTAATAACTCGGTAGCGTAACTCGGAGACACAATAGGTGAGCTAACTTCCCCGGCTGCTACAGCAGCAAGAAAGCCTGCTTTAACGTAAGCGGCTTCATCAACACCTGGTGGAATTCTATTGGCTAATAAATCTAGTAAGAATGCTTCTTCGCCAGCAGGGGGAGCTTTTAATAACTCGACCAATCCGGCAGTTTGTTCAGCATTGAGGGGGTTAGGTACTATACCTTCAATAGCACGCTCTTCGACGTGTTTACGGTAGCTTTTTAGCACGACTCACTCCTTATTGTAATAATGCCCCTAAGGGATATCCGTATTCATATGCCATAGATATGGCTGGCGAACAGGCTGACATTATAGCCTTTTTAACCATAAATTAAAATATAACGCTCATAGCTAAAACGCCAGTAAAATCATTTAACTCTTATATAACAATAGATTAAGATTAATATTATACTTTAGCCACAGAGCTAAAAGTTACAATTTGTTCACATTTAGTGGATTTTTAGAAGTCATTGCCAATAAATATATATAAGGATTGCTGTTGCCGATTATGCCCATAGGACAAGACCACAGGGCCCAATAAGCTGGTATCTAAGGCGACAAAAACACTACCGGCCCAAATTGAACTCCCCAGAGAGATATCTGCGGACTCGTTCCAAACACCACCATTTTCCAAAGAACCACCAACAAACATCGGTGCCTGCAATATCGGGGATTGATAATCGTGCAACTGATAAAAGTACATCAAACCACTCAAAGCCTTATAACGACCAGATAAGCGTTCATATTGAAAACCCGATAAACGTAAGAAGCCGCCTAAATCTTGGGCGTCAGTTGGAATAATAAAGTCACTACCGGTACTACCGTATTCACCAAACCAATTAAAATGATGTTGATCTTGACCAAAGGGCAATTTCCAGCGCGCCTCAAAGCTAGGCGCAAAAGCACTGGAGTAGTCATCAATATTTTCGTGATCAATATACAAGCTGGCCTCAAATAATTTACCGTCCGTAGGAAAGGCCCAACTATTTAAGGTATCGAAACTAAAGCTGAAGTAAGGCCCGTACAACCAATAATTAGCCGCTGCATTCACACTTGCAGCTTTAACCTCCCCTCGTGTAACCGCGACCCCCATCACCCATTCCTGCCAAGGTCTTCGATTCCACGCCAGCTCGCTAGCTAAATTGGTGTCGCTAAAGTCGGCATCAAGATACTCACTACCTTCTATCTCGTCATATAGTCGGCGACTGCGTTTTTCATATTCAGCTGAAAGAGCCCAGGAATAACGCAAATTATCACTCATTGGCGTGTAAAACTCAGTAAAGACTCGTTTTATCTCGCCCATCTCGATTTCGCTTCGCCATTCGGCCCCTAAATCATTTAAGTTGCTTAAGCTAAACCCCAAGCCCAAATTAACCTCGGTTCGATCGACAAAGTTCTCTTGTAACGCAAACTTCATATCGAAATAGCCAGGTCCCCAACTTTTTTCTTGGGTGTCGAGGTAGATGACATTATCGCCATGGTCGCTACTGATCCGGTAATCAACCCGTTCAAAGGTACCCAAAGCATATAGTTGCCGGATCCGCTGTTCCAATTCGGCCTTCGATAACAACTCCCCGGTTTGCAGCTGCAAACGGGTTAATATCACTTGGTCACTTAAAGCTGAATGATTATTTAACTCAACCCGACTGACGAGGAAGCGCTCATGCAGCTTCAATTGTGCCCGTCGCTGAGCCACCTGTTGTTGATACTTAGCATAGTCTTCAGCTGGTGCAGATAAGTTTAAACGTTTAGCTAATTGTTCGATGTGATCACGCGCGGTCTGCTTACCGCGTTCGACCGCTAGCGGCATCAAGCCAAAGTCAGCGGTATCGATGCCACTCATGTCTGGACTGATTAACAGATCATCAGGACCAAGCAATGCTATTTGCCGCTCGGTGCCGGAACGAGTCAAGAAGGTCGATAGCTGGTCGACCATCGCCATCGCGGTAGACAATTCACTTTGTGGTTTAAGGTGGTCACCAATGTCTACCGCGATAATAATATCTGCGCCCATCTGCTGCAGCACATCGACTGGCAGGTTATTTACAACCCCACCATCAGCTAATAACTTACCATCCAGCTCTACAGGACGAAGCGCCCCTGGTACCGACATACTAGCCTGCATTGCCACCGCCAAATCGCCGCGACCTAAGATATAAGGCTGCATCGTCGCCATATCGGTAGCAACCGCGCGATAGGGAATCGCTAATTGATCGAAACTGCTCAGCGCCTCCAAATTACCACTTGCATCTCTTAATAATTCAGCCATGGTTTGCCCCTGCACTGCCCCCTTAGGCATCTGCAAACCTTGCTTATTCAATCCTATCGGAAGTGGGATCTGATAATTATCTTGCTGTTTCTTGCTGCGTAACGACAGTTCACTGCGCGTCACATCATCCACAAAACCACGTGCCCAATTCAGCGCAAAAGTGCGCAGCTCAATTTCTTGAGCGCTGTAGCCCATTGCTAGCATCGCTCCAAAATACGCCCCCATACTGGTGCCTGCGACATAGTCGATGGGCACATGATATTCTTCAAGTAACTGAATCACACCAAGATGAGCGGCACCTTTTGCACCTCCTCCACTTAAGGCTAAACCGATTTTGGGTCGAGCCATAAGGCTGGACGAGACACTCACCAAAACCAGAAAAACCAAGCTATTGCATAGCGTCCGCATCATTCATTCCTTGAAAATAAAAACAATAAAGGCAGCCGAGGCTGCCTTTATTAAACTATATATTTAGAGGTTTTCGGTCTATTTTTTCTTTTTCTTGGCTTTAGCATTTGGTAAGTCGGTAATACTTCCCTCAAATACTTCAGCAGCCAAGCCAACCGACTCATGTAAAGTTGGGTGAGCATGAATGGTCAAGGCAATATCTTCGGCATCACAACCCATTTCGATTGCTAAACCAATTTCACCGAGTAATTCACCACCGTTAGTCCCCACAACGGCACCACCAATCACTCGACCTGATTCTTTATCAAAAATCATTTTGGTCATCCCATCGGGACAATCAGAAGCAATCGCACGACCAGAAGCGGCCCATGGGAACACCGAGGCTTCGTAGTTAATACCTTGCGCCTTGGCTTCTTTCTCGGTTAAACCAACCCATGCCATCTCTGGCTCGGTGTAAGCAATCGAAGGAATAACTTTAGGATCGAAGAAATGTTTCTTACCAGAAATCACTTCCGCAGCCACGTGGCCTTCGTGCACCCCTTTATGCGCCAACATCGGTTGACCCACAATGTCACCAATCGCATGAATATGTGGTACGTTAGTACGCAGCTGTTTATCCACTTCGATAAAGCCCCGCTCCGTCACTTCGATACCGGCTTTTTCCGCATCTAAGCCAAGACCATTTGGAACCCGACCTACTGCAACTAATACAGCGTCGTAACGCACCGGCTCATGTGGCGCTTGCTTACCTTCGTAAGTCACATATAGACCATCGGTCTTCGATTCGACGGCTATCACTTTCGTTTCTAGCATAATGTTGAACTTGCTTTTCACCTTCTTGGTGTATGCCCGCACTACATCTTTATCGGCAGCTGGAACTAGTTGGTCAGCAAATTCTACAACATCAATTGCACTGCCTAAGGCTCCATATACTGTGCCCATTTCTAGACCAATAATACCACCACCTAGCACTAGCAACTTACCCGGAACTTCTTTCAGCTCTAAAGCATCAGTTGAGTCCCATACGCGCGGATCGTTATGCGGGATAAATGGCAACTTCACAGGACGCGAGCCTGCGGCAATAATCGCATTGTCAAAGTTAATGGTAGTGACACCCTCTTCACCTTCAACTTCTAAAGAGTTTGCGCCAGTAAATTTACCCAATCCTTGTACAACTTGAACCTTACGCATTTTAGCCATACCAGAAAGGCCAGTCGTCAACTGGCTAATCACTTTCTCTTTCCAGGTACGGATTTTATTAATGTCAGTCTGAGGCTCACCAAAAACGATGCCATGTTCGGCCAGCGATTTTGCTTCTTCAATCACTTTAGCAACATGCAATAATGCTTTTGATGGAATACAGCCTACGTTTAAACAGACTCCGCCAAGGGTTGCGTAACGTTCTACAATTACAGTTTCCAAACCTAAATCAGCAGCACGGAAGGCGGCAGAGTAACCTGCAGGGCCTGCTCCTAGTACTACCACCTGGGTCTTAATTTCCTTACTCATCGATGACCTCTTGGTATTGTTATGTTGTTAAGCCGCTGTAGGGTATTTGTATTCGTACATACAGCTCAACTGAGTTTACGGTTAATCACGATAAAAAAGAAGAGCTGGATGCAAAACACCCAGCCCAACTGACTAAAGTACTAATCGGCGAATATCGCCCAATAAACCACTCAGCGTAGAGATGAAACGAGCACCATCAGCGCCATCAATCACTCGGTGGTCGTAAGATAATGCCAATGGCAACATCAACTTAGGCACAAAGTCTTTGCCATTCCACTTTGGCTTCATCTCGCTACGCGATACCCCTAATATTGCCACTTCTGGCGCATTCACAATAGGTGTAAATTGCGTTCCGCCAATTCCGCCTAGGCTAGAAATAGTAAAACAGCCGCCTTGCATATCTGAAGCCGTCAACTTACCCGCTCGTGCCTTCTTAGAAATCTCAACCAGCTCTTCAGAGAGTTGATAAATACCTTTCTTATTGACATCACGGACCACCGGTACGACTAAACCGTTTGGCGTATCTACCGCAATACCAATATGAATGTACTTCTTCATAATTAGGCTATTGCCATCATCCGATAAAGCCGAATTAAACTTGGGTAAGCTTTCCAAAGTTTTCGCAGCAGCTTTTAACATGAACACCAACGGGGTAATTTTGAACCCCATTTGTTGCTTCTCAGCAATCACATTTTGCTCTTTACGGAAAGCTTCCATTTCGCTGATATCAGCTTCATCAAACTGAGTAACGTGTGGAATTTTAACCCAGTTACGGTGCAGTGCAGGGCCCGATATTTTCTGAATTCGGGAAAGTGGCACTTCTTCCACTTCACCAAACTTCGAATAATCTACACTTGGCCACGCCATAACGTCCATACCAGAACCGCCGCCAGCCTTGGCGCCCGACTCTAATAGTTTAACGGCTTGCTTGACATAAGCTTGTACGTCTTCTTTAACGATGCGGCCTTTACGGCCCGAGCCTTTAATCTTAGCGAGATCAACGCCAAACTCACGGGCTAAACGGCGGATCACCGGAGAGGCATGGAAGTAAGCGTTATTTTCGACAAATTCGCTGGCCTGCGCCGATGCTGAAGCCGCCACTGGTGCTGGGCTTGGTTTCGCCGCTGCAGGCGCTGCTGCTGGGGCGACTGTTGGAGCTGGAGCCTCAGGAGCGGCCGCTTCTACTTCAAACAGCATGATCAACGAACCCGTTTTCACTTTATCGCCAACAGCAACCTTAAGTGCAGTCACAACGCCAGCAAACGGTGCCGGAACCTCCATCGCCGCTTTGTCGCCTTCAACCGAAATTAAAGTTTGCTCCAGTTCAATGCTGTCACCGACCGCGACCGCAACTTCAGTCACTTCAACTTCATCATCACCAATATCTGGAATAACGACTTGTTGTTCTTGTTTCGCGGCAGGGGCTGCTGGCGCAGAAGCTGCAACAGGAGCGCTAGCAGCAGGTGCACTACCCGCCACTTCAAATTCCATAATCAACGAACCGGTGGTCACCTTATCGCCAACTGCAACACTAATCGACTTCACGGTTCCGGCGATAGGCGCAGGAACTTCCATCGCCGCTTTATCACCTTCAACAGAAATCAGGGTCTGTTCCGCTTCAACCACATCACCCACTTTCACTGCGATTTCAGTAATTTCTACTTCATCATCGCCGATATCGGGAACATGAACAGGCTCGACCGCACTGGCTGCAGGCTCGGCTGCAACTGGAGCAGCCGCCTCAGTTGAGGCCTCCGCAGCGGTACTACCTGCTGCTTCAAAAATCATAATCAAGCTGTTGGTGGCAACACTGTCACCCACCGCAACTTTAATTTCTTTCACCACACCAGCCTGCGATGCCGGAACTTCCATCGCAGCTTTGTCGCCTTCAACCGAAATAAGCGATTGCTCTAACTCTACACTGTCGCCTACTTGGACAAGAACTTCGGTCACTTCGACTTCATCGGCACCAATATCAGGTACAAAAATTTCAATACTCATATCACTTCGCCCTTACGCGTAGAGAGGGTTAACTTTGTCAGCATCGATGCCATATTTTTCAATTGCTTCAACAACTAACTTCTTATCAACAGTACCTGCTTTGGCTAGTTCAGCTAGCGAGGCAACCACAATATAATCGGCATTCACTTCAAAGTGACGACGCAAGTTTTCACGGCTATCACTGCGGCCAAAACCGTCAGTTCCCAAAACTTTATAGCTACCCGGCACATAGGCTCGAACTTGCTCAGCGTATTGCTTCATGTAATCGGTAGCCGCTATTGTTGGCAAATCACTTAAAGTTTCGGTGATAAATGGAACTTGCTCAGCAGCTTCAGGGTGCAGCATATTGGAACGCTCAATCGCTTGCCCTTCACGAGTTAACTCGTTGAACGAAGTCACACTAAATACATCAGACGCAATATCGTATTCTTCGCTTAATACCTTAGCCGCTTTTAATACTTGCTGCATGATGGTACCTGAACCCAGTAATTGAACACTGGCTTTACTACCCTGATTACTTTCAAACTTGTAGATACCTTTACGAATACCTTCTTCTGCACCTTCTGGCATCGCAGGTTGATGGTAATTCTCATTCATTAAGGTCAAGTAGTAATAAACATTCTCTTGCTCACCGTACATCCGACGTAAACCGTCTTGTAATACAACCGCCACTTCAAAAGCAAAACTTGGGTCGTAAGAAAGACAGTTTGGAATGGTATTCGCTAAAATTAAGCTGTGACCATCTTCATGTTGCAAGCCCTCACCGTTCAAGGTGGTTCGACCTGCCGTAGCACCCAATAAGAAACCACGTGCTTGTTGGTCACCGGCCATCCAACACATATCACCGACACGTTGGAAACCAAACATAGAGTAGTAAATGTAGAACGGGATCATGGGTACATCGTTAGTGCTGTATGACGTTGCAGCTGCAACCCAAGAACTCATCGCCCCCAGTTCGTTAATCCCTTCTTGCAAGACCTGACCGCTGGTATCTTCTTTATAGTAAGACACCTGCTCTCTATCTTGCGGAGTATAAACCTGACCACCTGGATTATAGATACCCACTTGGCGGAACAAACCTTCCATCCCAAAAGTACGCGCTTCATCGGCAATAATTGGTACGATATTTTTGCCAATACCTTTGTTCTTCAACATCACATTCAAGGCTCGAACGTAAGCCATCGTAGTTGAGATTTCGCGTTTTTGTTCACCTAATAAGGCATCAAACTCACTCAACTCGGGAATATCTAAAGCTTGGCTAAACTTAGTTAAACGAGTTGGCGTGTAACCTTTCAATTCGCTACGGCGAGCATGCAAATAATCGTGCTCTGGAGTGCCGGGCTTTAACTCAATGTAAGGCAAACTAGGTAAATCATCATTGCTCACATCAACACCGAGACGATCGCGGAACTGCTGAACATAGTTCATATCCATTTTCTTCACGCCGTGCGCAATATTCTTACCTTGTGCGGCTTCGCCCATGCCATAACCTTTCACGGTTTTAGCTAGAATAACCGTTGGAACACCTGAAGTATTACGTGCTTTATCAAAGGCGGCGTAAAGCTTAACTGGATCATGTCCGCCACGACGCAGGGCAAAAATCTCATCGTCAGACATGTCTTTAACTAGCTCAGCGGTTTCGCTGTACTTGCCAAAGAAGTGCTCACGCACATAGGCACCATATTTAGCCTTAAAGGTTTGGTAATCACCATCAATGGTTTCGTTCATTAATTGCAATAATTTACCGGAACTATCTTTAGCCAGTAGGCTATCCCATTCGCTCCCCCAAACAACCTTAATCACATTCCAGCCAGCGCCTCTGAATAGGCCTTCAAGCTCTTGAATGATTTTACCGTTCCCCATAACCGGACCATCAAGGCGCTGCAAGTTACAGTTAATCAAGAAACATAAGTTGTCTAACTTCTCGCGTGCAGCAAAAGAAATAGCGCCGCGTGATTCTGGCTCATCCATCTCGCCATCACCCAAGAAGGCGTATACCCGTTGTTGGGTACAATCTTTAAGACCACGTCCTGTCAGATATTTTAAGAAACGAGCTTGATAAATCGCAGAAATAGGACCCAGACCCATCGATACTGTTGGGAACTGCCAAAACTCTGGCATTAACTTGGGATGCGGATAAGAGCTCAGGCCATTACCACCCACTTCCTGGCGGAAGTTATCAAGCTGTTCGGCAGTTAAACGCCCCTCAACAAAAGCTCGAGCGTAAATCCCTGGAGAAATATGCCCTTGATAATAAACTAAATCACCACCGTCTTGCTCATTACGCGCACGGAAGAAGTGGTTAAAACAAACTTCATAAAAGGCCGCTGAAGACTGATAAGAAGCCATATGGCCACCAAGGTCTAAGTCTTTTTTAGAAGCACGCAATACAATCATAATCGCATTCCAACGAATGATAGAACGAATCCGACGTTCAATCACGCTGTCACCAGGGTATTCAGGCTGTTCACCAACCGCAATAGTGTTGATGTAATCCGTGGTAATGGCCCCGCCAGCGGCAGATAAACCATCAATCTTAGCGTTAGCGATAACCTGCTCTAACAAAAACTGGGCACGCTCTACGCCTTCTTCTTTGATCACAGATTCTATGGCATCTATCCACTCAGCAGTTTCGACTGAGTCGATATCATGCTTCAGTACCTCTGACATGGCTGTTTCCTTATCAGTAATTTATGATTATCCAAACCGAAGCTTGGGCTAAACTTTCAATTGTTTTAAACGACGATTAGAGCGCTCAACTCGGCTCTCTTCTCGCTCGATTTCCAATAGCGTTTCTTCAATAAACGCCAAATGTTTATGTGAGGCTTCACGGGCATCATCAGGTTTGCTATCGAGTATAGCTTGTAGCATCAAGCCGCGGTGGTAACGGATTTTCTCCGCAACATTTGGACGCCGATACAAAACCTGAAAATTGTCCATGATGTTTTTTTCCAACAGTGGGCTTAAACCTCGAATTAAATGAAACAACACTAAGTTATGTGAAGCTTCGGTAATCGCTTCATAAAAACTTAAGACTGCTTTTGCTTCATTGGCCGTATTTCCATCTTGTTGGGCAAGTTCAATTTTCTCATGACAAACTTGGATTTTTTCCAAATCGGCTTCAGTGCCGCGTAACGCAGCGTAGTAAGCTGAAATGCCTTCAACGGCGTGACGAAACTCTAGTAAATCAAGTTGGCTTTCATCATGACTCGCCAACAACTCAAACAAAGGGTCGGTTAAGGCTTCGCGCAACTTTTGTTGTACATAGGTCCCGCCCCCTTGTTTACGAACCACTAAACCTTTTGCTTCTAACTGCTGAATCGCCTCACGCAGAGATGGCCGAGACACGTCAAACTGTTTCGCCAGCTCTCGCTCCGCAGGTAAGCGTTCTCCTGGTGGTAAACTACCTTCTAAGATCATTCGCTCCAGTTGCTTTGCAATCACTTCAGCAAGTTTTAGCGGCTTAATTCGTTGGTAGCTCATCTATTTCCATCTAGTTAATGATTGGTATTACCAATTTACCCGAAGCAAATTAACAAATAGGAAACACCTTGTCTAGAAAAATTGATCTACATCAAATAGCCCCACAACAAAGCCAATTCATTGTAAATACATTTGTCGTACAAATATACTTGGTCAGACCTTTTTTTGTGATATAGATCACTACGATGTAACAACAAAACCAAAGATAGGGGGATAATGTGAAATAAATATGTCGTCGCGTTATGCGCCACCAGCAGTCAATCAAAACCTCGGAGTACTTCAACAAGAGCTGGTCGTGTATATTTGTGATTTATTTAAGCACAGCGAGTGCTGCAAATAACCGGATGAAATGAATCCATTGTGATGAACGCCATCGACTTCACTGCTGCTTAATCTGTTTAATTCGATTTGACTTGTTCGCAATAAAAGCTAATCAACAACGAGCGCTTCGCCTGAGGCAAATCAATGCGCTGATCTGCGCCCCCAATCGATAAACAAAATTCTACGGCTTGCAGGCTAGAATCCTAAATCAACCATCCACCAATGGTGAGTGCGGCAATCACCGCAATCGCCAATAAGATGCCATGTTTAGCCAGACTCACAAAACGACTGGTGGTTGTCACGCATAACATGTCGCTCACTAAATCGCTATTGGAAAGCTCAGCGGCAACCGCCACCTTGCTTAACCAGTAACCATTGCTGTGTTGGCGATCGGTTAATGAGCGCAACCAAATCGGCAGCGCGGGATGAGTATGACCAACCGTTAAATAACACAGACTCGCCAAGCGACTTGGCAACCAATCAATATAATGCATAAACACATTCACCGCAGGAGACAAAGCCTGAACTTCAGTGCTCTTATGCAAATATAAGCTACGACAACAGCCATAAAATACCGCGCCTGCGGGCCCCGCCAGTACATAGAAAAATATCACTGCAAAATAATAACGATAATTCAACCACATCAGTTGCGTTCCGGTGGAGACAGCCAAGGGCTGATTCTCCTCTACTTGATGCATGGGATGCATTTGATGGAGCAATAATTGATTAAATTCGAGACAAGCCTGTTGCTTACCTGCGGCAGCTAAACGTAAATAGTCCCGGTAAGCCTGTTGTAAAGGTGGACAACCTAGCGTAAATAACGGCACAAAGATCCACAACAACAAACTAGGAATACCAAATAACCAACCGCTTAAGCTAAACTGCAAACCCGCAAGCAATCCGGTGGGGAAGATCACCGTCATCATAATTTGCCAAAATGCCGTCTTACTATCGAAGCGCTGCAACCACCAATGAAAGACATGCTGCCACCACCAATTAGCACCAATCCGTCTGGCCCGCTCTAAACTTAATGCTAATAATAGTGATATTAATGACATCTGATTGATTGCTCTCCATAAATGTCTGTCATGCAAACAAATAGTAAGTCAATTCTCATGGCAAACCAAGCGCGCTCATAAAGCCGCGAGATACGCCTCCCAATCAAACGCCTCTCCGGGATCTGATTTTCTTCCCGGCGCTATCTCACTATGCCCAACAATCGCTTGCTTGCTCATTTGTGGATAATGAGCCAATAGTGTTTGAGTCACCGCTACCAGGGCTTGATATTGAGCCTGAGTAAAGGCGCTATGGTCGGTTCCTTCTAATTCAATCCCAATGGAAAAGTCATTGCAAGCTTCCCGCCCACGGTAAGTCGATACCCCAGCATGCCAAGCGCGCCGATTAAATGGTACATATTGTTTCAATTGACCGTCACGCTCAATCAACAGGTGCGCAGAGACCTCTAAGCCAGCTAAATCGGCAAAACTCGGCTCTGCACTACTATCTAAAGTACCGCTAAACAGCTGATCAACATAGCCATTGCCATAAACACCCTGTGGCAAACTGATACAATGCACAACCAATAGGCTGATCTCATCTTCGGGTCGCTGATTATGAAATGGGCTTGGCAGCTGCTGCGCCTGTACCAGTTGATGCTGCTGATTAATCTGCAAAACTCTCTCCTTAGCCATAAAACAATAGCGCCTGACAACTCGCTTATCATAAAGCCAATATTTGCCCATGCAAGCTTAAGCCTTCTAAGTTAGAATGCGCTACATGCTAGGGTATATACTCTACAAACCATCATCACTATCGCAACTATCAGAGAATCGATGCATGAACCTCGAACAATTGCGCGCTAATGTCAGCGCAGCCCTCATTGAAGATTTAAGTCACTTAGACCCGCAGCTAGATATCACCGCGGGGCTGATTCCCGAACAACAAGTCAGTAAGGCTAAAATTATCAGCCGCGAAGATGCGGTATTTGTGGGTCGCCAATTTGCCGATGAAGTGTTTCGCCAACTCGGTGGACAAGTCAGCATAGAGTGGTTGGTTGAAGACGGCGACAAGGTTGTCGAAAACCAAAGCCTTTGCTATTTAAGTGGTCCTGCGCGGATTTTATTAACCGGTGAGCGCTGTGCACTCAACTTTATTCAAACCCTATCCGGAATTGCCACGCAAGTGGCTGCCTATTGTGACTTGCTTACTGGCACCCAATGCCAATTACTGGATACCCGAAAAACGCTACCGGGCTTACGCTTTGCCTCAAAATATGCGGTTCGCTGCGGCGGCGGCCATAATCATCGTTTCGGACTGTTCGATGCTTTTCTCATAAAAGAAAACCACATCATGGCCTGTGGCAGTATTAAAGCTGCAATAGACAAGGCGCGCCAGTTGTCACCGGGGAAAAAAGTGGAAGTGGAAGTGGAAAACCTCGACGAGTTAAACCAAGCGCTCGATGCAGGCAGCGATGTGGTAATGTTAGATAATTTCAGCGTCGAGTTGATGCGTCAAGCGGTTGAGCTCAACCAGGGCCGAGCAAAGTTAGAGGCCTCTGGCAATATGACCCTAAGCACCATTCGCCAGTATGCCGAAACAGGCGTTGACTATATTTCGGTAGGCGCTTTAACCAAACATGTCAAGGCGCTAGACCTAAGTATGCGCTTTGTCGCCGAATAACATCGATTAGTGAAACAAGGCTGTATAAATACATTTACAGCCTCTCAAATCAAAGCCCCGCTAAGATCACGATTTAATTGTCTTTTTCTAAAAATAACTATACTTATAACATTCGTGTGCTTTAATCAGTATAGATTTGCAGCACCGTACAGTAAGGGATGTGGCTGAATTAACGGCGTTAATTTATTGCAACCCGATAATAAAACGGTAGATAAACAACTTAAAACTTGTGTAAAGGAAAGACGCAATGAAAACAGTCCAAAACCTTCAAATCAAAGTAGCCAACAAACAAAGCGGTTTTACGCTCATCGAATTAATGATCGTAGTTGCCATCGTAGCCATCTTAGCGGCAGTCGCGCTGCCTGCTTATAACGAATATGTGAAAAAATCCAAATTCGCCAATGTGTCAGCTGCAACCCAAGCTTACAAGATCAAAGTAGAACTTTGCCATGCAACAGAAGGAACCTTAACAGGATGTAACGCAGGCGCTCATGGCATTCCGACTGCGCTCGCAGCAACAGACGATCCGACAGGCTCTATTTCTACCATCGCAGTTAGTAACGGTGTAATTACAGCAACTGGTACTTCAGACGTTGATAGTAAAACTTTAATACTAACTCCAACTATTGTAAAAGAAAGAGTAATTTGGGATAAAGAAGCCACTGGTGCGGTTAGTACGTGTGTAGCTGCAGGTTATTGTTAAATTAGCTCCTTAACTATGGCAGACAATTACCTCAACGGCCTTGCTTCCAGCTTGGCCGTTTCTTTTCCCGACAAAGAACAACGCCTCACTGAGCTGTATCAACGCAGTAAGCAAGAGCAGCGTGCTTTTACCAGCGTATTGGTCGAGAATGAACTGCTCTCCAGCAAACAGCTGGCGGATTTTTGTGAAAGCCAATTTGGCATCCCGCTACTGGATTTAGATGCCATCGAGCTGAGTGAAATCCCGCAGAAATATCTCAACGAAAAATTGATTTTTAAACACCACGTCTTGCCAGTTTATAGCCAGGGACAGACCCTGTATGTGGCAATGGCCGATCCCAGCAATGTGACCGCCCTCGAAGATTTTGGCTTTAGCTTCGGCCTGCACGTCGAAGCGCTACTGGTTGAAGAAAACAAGCTATTTAACGCCATTCAATCGCTAGTCGATGACAGCGCCAACCTCGATTTAGGCGAGATATCCGATGAGGAGATCAACGATTTAGAGGTTAGTGAGGAAGGCTCACGCCTCGATGAGCAGCAAACCAATAAACAAGACGATGCGCCCATCGTAGTTTATATCAATAAGATCTTGATGGATGCGATCCGCCGGGGCGCTTCCGATTTACACTTTGAGCCCTATGAGCATAAATACCGGATCCGATTTCGCATCGACGGACTGTTACACGAAATCGCCAGCCCACCGATTAACCTGGCCAATCGCTTCTCGGCGCGACTCAAGGTAATGGCGCGAATGGACATCGCCGAACGTCGACTACCACAGGACGGTCGAATCAAACTCAAGACCGGCCGTAACAAGGCTATCGACATGCGGGTGAATTCTCTGCCCACCATGTGGGGCGAAAAAATCGTGATCCGGATCCTCGACTCTTCGGCGGCCAAGCTAAACATCGACGCGCTTGGCTACGATGAGCAACAAAAAAAGCTATATTTAGACGCCTTAGCTCGCCCGCAAGGGATGATTTTAGTCACCGGCCCCACCGGTTCCGGTAAAACCGTGTCGTTGTATACTGGCTTAAGTATTCTCAATACCAGTGAAATTAATATTTCCACCGCCGAAGATCCGGTGGAGATTAACCTGCCAGGGGTTAACCAAGTACAGATTAATAATCGCGCCGGACTAAGCTTTGCCAGCGCTCTACGCGCCTTTCTACGTCAAGATCCTGATGTGGTAATGGTTGGGGAGATCCGCGATTTAGAAACCGCAGAAATATCGATTAAAGCGGCGCAAACTGGCCACTTAGTGCTGTCGACCCTGCATACTAATTCCGCCGCCGAAACCCTGACCCGGATGCTGAATATGGGGGTCCCGGCCTTTAACATCGCATCCTCGGTCAGCTTGATCATCGCCCAACGTTTGGCGCGACGACTCTGTGAACACTGTAAAAAATCGAAGATAATCGAGGCCCATTTATTACCCCAAATCGGCTTTAATCAAGACCAAATCAGCGCAGGAGTTCAATTATTTGAACCCCAGGGTTGTGATAAGTGTACCGGCGGTTATAAGGGACGAGTAGGGATTTACGAGGTGATGCCCATGAGCAGTGCAATTGCTAAACTGATTATGGAGCAAGGTAATTCCATTCAAATCGCCGAACAGGCGATTAACGAGGGGATGTATTCGCTGCGCATGTCCGCCTTAGAAAAAGCCCGTTTAGGCGTCACCAGCCTAGCAGAAGTCGAGCGAGTCACAAATGTATGATTCACCCAAACGGCACCGTTAATTATTTGATAAATTAAACCTATGTTTTAAGACTCATTGTTTGCAGGGATGTTATGGCCGCCACAAACACCAAGCGTAAAGTCGCCGTAAAAAAAATCAATGCCTTTAGCTGGAGTGGGATTAATCGCCGAGGCGGTAAGGTGAATGGCGAGTATCAAGCCGAGACGATCAGTCAAGTACGAGCCGACCTGCGTCGCCAGGGCATCACCGTTACCAAAATCAAGAAAAAAAGTGAGAGTTTTCTTAGCCAATTGGGTAATAAGATCAAGCCGATGGACATCGCGGTGGTCTCTCGGCAAATCGCCACCATGCTGTCGGCTGGCGTGCCACTGGTGCAGAGTTTTAACATTATCGCCAAGAGTGTCGAAAAGCCGGCGATGCGCCAACTGATCGGCGAGATTAGCGCCGAAGTAGAATCAGGCACCCCACTTTCCGAAGCCCTGCGTAAACATCCTCGCTACTTCGACGATCTCTACTGTGACCTGATCGATGCCGGGGAGCAAAGTGGAGCCCTCGAGACGATTTATGATCGGGTGGCCATCTATAAAGAAAAGGCCGAATCGCTGAAGTCCAAAATTAAGAAGGCGATGTTTTATCCAGTCTCGGTAATCATCGTCGCCATCATCGTGACCACCATTTTATTACTATTTGTGATCCCCCAGTTTGAAGAAATTTTTGCCAGCTTTAATGCCGAACTCCCAGCCTTCACGGTGTTCGTTATTGGGATCTCACGCTTCCTGCAGGATTATTGGCCGTTTATCTTTGGTGGTATTTTTGCGGCAGGCTTTGGCTATGTGCAAGCCTTTCGCCGCTCGCAGGGGGTGAAAGATGCCACCGACCGCTTTATTTTAAAAATTCCGGTGATTAATCCCATCTTACACAAGGCTGCAATGGCCCGTTTTGCGCGCACCTTGTCTACCACCTTTGCCGCCGGGATCCCGCTAATCGATGCGCTGCGCTCCGCAGCTGGTGCTTCTGGTAACGTCGTCTACCGCAATGCTATCAACGCCATCCGGGTGGAAGTCACCGGTGGGATGCAGATGAATGTGGCGATGCGTACCGTCAACATCTTTCCCGATATGGTGACCCAGATGGTGATGATTGGCGAAGAATCTGGCTCCTTAGATAGCATGCTCGATAAAGTCGCCAATATCTATGAACAGCAAGTTGATGACGCGGTTGATGGCCTCACCAGCTTAATCGAACCCTTGATTATGGCTGTGCTTGGGGTATTAGTTGGTGGTATGGTAGTGGCCATGTATTTACCTATTTTCAAACTGGGATCGGTCGTCGGTTAAAATGCAAGAGTTCATTGAATTTTACCCAGCCTTAGCGCTGGGTTTCTGTTTGTTAGTCGCGCTGTGTATCGGCTCTTTTAGTAACGTGGTGATCCATCGCCTACCGGTGATGCTCGAGCGACAATGGAAACAAGAGTGCCGGCAGTTTTTAGCCGATGAGCTTGATGGCGATACGCCAGTTTCTCCCCAAACTTATAATTTAGCGCTACCGCGCTCAACTTGTCCGCACTGTCATCACTTAATTCTGGCCTGGCAAAATATTCCACTCATCAGTTGGTTGCTACTACGCGGTAAGTGTGCCAACTGCAAAGCGCCAATCAGTATCCGTTATCCATTGGTAGAAGCAGCGTGTGCGGCCTTAACCCTAGCCTGCTGGTGGCAGTTTGGTTTTAGCTTGCCATTCATCTTTGCCAGTATCTTTTGCATGCTGCTACTGTGTTTAGCCTTAATCGATTTGGATACCATGTATTTGCCCGACCAACTCACCCTACCCGGCCTGTGGTTTGGCCTGCTGCTGAATCTCGTTGGGGGCTTTGTCAGCCTTGAAAGTGCGGTGCTCGGCGCAGCAATTGGCTATGGTTTCTTATGGAGCTTATTTTGGCTGTTTAAACTACTGACGGGCAAAGAAGGCATGGGCTACGGAGATTTTAAGCTATTGGCGATGATTGGCGCATGGTTTGGTTGGCAGGCCCTACCGCTAACCATCCTGTTATCATCACTGATCGGCGCGGGTATTGGCATTGCACTGATCTTGTTCGGCCGACATCAACAACAAAAACCGATTCCCTTTGGTCCCTACTTGGCAATTGCTGCCGTTGCCTATCTATTTTTTGGCCAGAGTATTCAAGATTGGTACTTCAACTACATCGGTTTAGCGTGATGGCGGGCCTCATCTCCGAGCATCGCACACGAGGGCTCCGTGCATGATCATTGGATTAACTGGCGGCATCGCCAGCGGTAAGAGTCAAGCATCCGCCCTGTTTGAAGCGCTTGGAGTGGCGGTGGTGGATGCTGACGTTGTTGCTCGGCAATTGGTTGAACCCGGCCAGCCAGCACTCAATCAGATCATCAAGCACTTTGGCCCGCAGCTACAGCTTGCGAATGGTCAATTGGACCGAGCCGCATTACGCAAAATTATTTTTAGTGAGCCCGAACAAAAAACTTGGCTGAACCAGTTGCTTCATCCACTAATCCGCCAACAAATGCAACAACAGCTTAACGCTGCAGAAGGCCCCTACAAGATCTTGGTTGCCCCGTTACTCCTAGAAAACAAGCTGGATAAACTTGTCGATCGAGTGCTCATGATCGATACGCCAGTTGCCCTACAAATTGCCCGAACCATGGCGCGTGACAAGGTCAATCAAAACCAAGCCGAGCAAATTATTGGTGCCCAAATGGATCGAGAGGCTAAACTCGCCGCCGCCACAGATATCATCGTAAACGATGGCGAACTGTCGTTATTAGGCGACAAAGTAAAGGAATTTCACCGCATTTACCTTAATCTTGCCAAAAGCCATGACAGTTGAAAGATCAGTGGGTACACTAGTTTAGATAAGACTTTAACTTAGTGTAATGAATCGTCATGGCCGCACTCATATTCGAGCACCCTTTAAATGAGAAAGTAAGAAACTACTTACGCTTAGAGCAGTTATTTGAGCAACTCATGTTGGCTAAACCCCTGCAACACCCTTTGCAACAACAGCAATTTTTTCGGATTTTGTTTGAAGTTGCCGAAGTTTTAGAACGCTGTGAATGGCGCAGTGATTTACTCAAAGATTTAGCGACTCAAACCGAAAAACTAGATCAATGGGCATCCATGCCAAATGTTGATACCAGCAAAATAGAGCAGCTAATCCTTGAGGTTAAAAGTCTATCGGTAGCCATCAGTAAACATGTTCGCGTAAGCGACCACCTTAAAAATGACCGTTTATTAGCCAGCATTCGCCAACGTTTAGCCTTACCGGGCGGGAATAGTAGTTTTGATCTTCCCTACCTTCACTACTGGCTAAATCAACCACCGTCACAGCTTAGAGCTCAAGTAGAAGGGTGGCTACAACCCTTTCAAATGGTCGTTGAAGCAATTAAGCAGCTGCTCAAACTTGTCCGCGAGCAACATCAAGCCATTGAAGTGATTGCCAACAAGGGCTTCTATCAAGGCGTAGCACAACACTGTGGTCTATTACGGATCGAAGTCGATACCGACTATCAAGCCTATCCAACCGTGAGCGGACATAAACACCGCTTTGCTATCAAATTCATCAGTGCGGCCAATCTAGAAATAGACAATATTCACTGCCGCCTTTATTGCTGTAAGATCAACTAATGAAAAACCAAAATCCCCCAGTAGTTAAATGCCCCACTTGTAACGACGACGTCATCTGGCAAAGCAGTAGCGAGTTCAGACCCTTTTGTAGTGAGCGCTGTAAACTCATCGATTTAGGGGAATGGGCAAACCAAGAGAAGGCCATTCCCGGACAGCATATTGTAGAAGATGAAGATAAACCTGACAGCTGGGAGTTTTAACGGCCTCAGCTCTGATTCGTCTCTAAGCGCCCAATCGCCTGCAAAATAGCAAGATTTGCCTCAGGAAAAGTGTAATCACTCAAATCTTTTGCCATCACCCAGCGTATTTCCTGCTGTTCTGCGCCTTGAGCCTCTCCTGTAAAGCGTTCAATGGTATAAACGTGTAAACACACACGTTTATCGACATAATCGTGTTCAATACGTGTCAACGCTTTACAGCTGCTCACATCAATATCGATCAGCAGTTCTTCTTTTAGCTCACGGGCTAAAGCTTCAAGCACCGTTTCTTCTGGCTCAACTTTTCCTCCGGGAAACTCCCACTTTCCTCCCTGATGCTGCGCTTGGTGCCTTAAGCTCAACAAAATTTGTTGTTGCTTGAAGATAACCCCTACCGCCACATTGACTGTTTTCATTGCTACTCCCAAATTTGGCCCTTAACCGTTGACGGCGCGTCTAAACCAAAAACGACACCGAATTTTACTCTCGTGGCGCATATAACCAACCTCCCCCCAAGAGCTACGCTCACAAGCACAATCTAAACCGCAGCTCACATCAACAAAAAGGAGAGCCAAGGCTCTCCTTTTTACAGCATAACTATCCTCAAATCAGGATAACTTACCATGGCATTGCTTATATTTCTTACCTGAACCACAGGGACAAGGATCATTGCGTCCCACTTTTTGCCCTTCACGAACGACCGGTTGATTTGATGCCGTTGTTGCTTCATCCTCGAGCTGATTTTGAGCTTGTTGATGACGATATTCCATAGCGCGTTGTTCGGCTTCACGACGTTTCGCTTCCATCGCTTCCACTTCTTCTGGCGCTTGAACCTGCACCCGACTCAAAATACTAATCACATCTAGCTTGAGTGCTTCAAGCATCTGGGTGAATAATTCAAAAGATTCCCGTTTGTATTCTTGCTTAGGATCCTTCTGAGCATAACCACGTAAGTGGATCCCTTGACGCAGATGATCCATCGCAGCGAGATGCTCCTTCCAAAGCTGGTCAAGAGTTTGCAGCATCACCGATTTCTCAAACTGTTTGATACTATCCGCGCCCACTTTATCAATTTTATCTTGGTACTCTTTCACGGCGGCTTCGATAACTCGCTCACGCAAGCTTTCTTCATGTAACTTATCGTCTTCATCCAGCCATTTTTGAATTGGTAAATCCAGTCCAAAATCACTCTTCAAACGTTGTTCCAACTCAGTGATTTGCCACATTTCGTCGAGAGACTGAGGGGGAATGTATTCATCAAGCACCGCTGAATATACATCTTGACGGATCACTTCGATAGTTTCAGAAATACTTTCACTATCCATAAGATCGTTACGTTGCTCGTAAACAACCTTGCGCTGATCGTTAGCCACATCATCAAATTGCAGCAAAGACTTACGCACATCAAAGTTACGCCCTTCAACTTTACGCTGAGCATTTTCAATGGCGCGAGTGACCCAAGGATGCTCAATCGCTTCACCCTCTTCCATGCCGAGTTTTTTCATCATTCCGGTAACTCGATCTGATGCAAAAATACGCATCAAGCTATCTTCCATCGAGAGGTAGAAGCGAGTCGAACCGGGATCCCCTTGGCGACCCGACCGACCACGAAGCTGGTTATCAATACGACGGGATTCATGACGCTCGGTGCCAATAATATGTAAACCACCACTGGCTAATACTGCATCATGACGCTGCTGCCACTGGTGTTTAATCTCGGCAATTTGCTGCTCGCTCACTTCCTCACCTAAAGCACTCAGCTCGGCTTGAAGGCTACCGCCCAACACAATATCTGTTCCCCGGCCCGCCATATTCGTGGCGATGGTCACCGCACCAGCCATACCCGCTGAGGCGACAATTTCCGCTTCCTTCTCATGGAACTTAGCGTTCAGCACGTTATGTTTAATTTTTTCTTTGTTTAAAATATTCGACAATAGTTCCGAATTTTCGATCGATACGGTACCGACTAACACTGGACGCTGAGCCTTCACACACTCACGAATATCCTCGACAATGGCGTGATATTTCTCTTCTGCGGTCAGATAGACTAAATCCCCTTTGTCATCACGAACCATCGGTTTATTGGTTGGTACAACCACCGTATCGAGGCCGTAAATAGATTGAAACTCAAAAGCTTCGGTGTCGGCAGTACCAGTCATTCCAGACAGTTTTTGATATAGGCGGAAATAGTTTTGGAAGGTGATTGATGCTAGGGTTTGGTTTTCATTTTGAATTGCCACCCCTTCTTTCGCTTCCACCGATTGATGTAGCCCTTCGGACCAACGACGCCCTGGCATGGTACGGCCGGTGTGTTCATCAACAATCACGATCTCGCCACTATCACTCACGATATAATCGACGTTACGTTCGAATAAGGTATGCGCGCGTAGACCAGCATTCACATGGTGTAACAGGCTAATATTGGCTGCATTATAAAGTGAATCTCCCTCTTGGAGCATGCCCCGCTCAATCAAGGTTTCTTCGACAAAAATTTGACCAGTTTCGGTCAAATGAACCTGCTTATTTTTTTCGTCGAGGGTGTAGTGACCGTCACCCGTATGTTCTTCAGTATCTTCTTCCTCTTGGCGAACCAAAAGTGGGATCACATCATTAATTTTTTTATAAAGCTCTGAGCTATCTTCCGCTGGACCAGAAATAATCAACGGTGTACGAGCCTCGTCGATGAGGATCGAGTCGACTTCATCCACAACTGCATAATTTAAAGGTCGTTGCACTCGTTGCTCTGGCGCAAAAGCCATATTGTCACGCAGATAATCAAAACCAAATTCGTTGTTAGTACCATAGGTAATATCAGCGGCGTAGGACGCCTTCTTGGCTTCATGGTCCATTCCCGAAATATTCACTGCAACAGATAAACCTAAGTATTCAAATAGAGGGCGATTCCATTCCGCATCACGTTGTGCCAAATAGTCATTCACGGTAATCACATGCACGCCCTTACCGGTAATCCCGTTCAGGTAAGCAGGCAAAGTCGCGGTCAAGGTTTTACCTTCACCAGTGCGCATCTCTGCGATTTTATTATCGTTAAGAACCATGCCACCAATCATCTGGACATCGAAATGACGCATTTCGAATACCCGTTTTGAGGCCTCACGAACCACCGCAAACGCTTCTGGCAAAATTGACTCTAGCGTTTCACCTTGCTCCACCCGCTCTCTAAATTCGACGGCCTTCGCTTTGATGTCTTCTGCTGACAATTTTTCGTATTCGGGCTCTAGGGCGTTAATAGCATTTACTATTTTACGCATCTTCTTGATGGTACGGTCGTTTCGGGTACCAACTATCTTCGTTACTAATTTACTAATCATGAAAAACTACTTCTGCTAAGACGAAATCCAATTTTCTATGCACTGGCTTTGCGATAAATAAATTTACTGGGATTCAGAGGTCGGCCATTTTTAAGCACCTCAAAATGCACATGAGGACCGGTTGAGCGGCCAGTACTGCCCATCAACGCGATCTCGTCCCCTTTATTTACCACATCACCTTCTTTTACTAATACTGCTTTAGCATGCCCGTAACGCGTTACCATTCCGTTACCATGCGCTATTTCAACGAAGTTGCCATAACCAGAACGCGTTCCGGCCCAAACAACCACGCCACTACCCACTGCGTAAATCGCTGTCCCTTCCTTCCCAGCAATATCGACGCCATTATGCACCGACAAGCGCTGCGTAAAAGGATCGATCCGCGAACCAAAGGGTGAAGAAATCCAAATGCCGGGGCCTTTTGCTGGCCAACCAGAGATAAAACTATTGTCTAATAAATGGAGACTTTGTTGCCAAGATTCAAGCGCGGTAAGAGATTTTTTGTTTTTACCAAGCTGTTGTTCTAGTTGATACAGGCCAAACAACAAATGGCTATCGCGTTCGCGACTACTGTCGATGTCCATCATCGGCCCGCCAATCGGAGGTGTATGAGAAAAATCAAACTCTGCGGCAAGTTCGCTATCTTCCACTAAGCGAGCGCCAAGGGCATTCAAACGGGTCATCTCGACTTGCATTTGCCCCACTCTAAGCGCTAACCCACGATAACGCTCACGTAATTGTTGCTCAAACTGATGTAGCTTTGGTTCCGCTTGTAAACCATCCAACTGACTAATCAACCGCGCCTGTTGCTGTGCTAAGTTTCGATACTGTTGAACACCCCACAAACCAATACTGGACAATAGCAGTGCCAGCAGAAATCCCAGCCATAATAAACGGAAGGGATTTACGCGAATGGTTCTGGTCTCGCCTTTATGGGCGTATACTAAACTTAAGTTCATATTGAAAATATACTAATTATTATGTCCAAGCGACAACACCAACCGATTTCGATTAATCGTCTGTTTCATCAGAAACAATTTGCGCAAATCGAACAGCCCTTACAACGCCGACTTCAGCTGCAACAACTGGGCAGCGATATTTTGGCACACTACAAACTACAGCAATGCCGTATCGTTAATATGCGTCAAGGAGTCGCTATTATCGAAGCACCGAGTTCCGCTTGGCTCACTCGACTAAAACAGTTCCGATTTGAACTACTGAGTGACTTACGCAAAGCTATCCCGGGGGTTGTCAGTTTAGAATTAAAAATAAATCCGGAGTTAAAGCACATTAAACCAGAACCTGAAGTAAAAAGCACTGGAAAACGCGAGCTAAGCGCTGAAGCAGCTAGACATATCACAGAATTATCCAAGCATGTGCCTGATGAACTGAAGGAAAAGTTGAAAAAATTAGCGGCGCTGAGCGGAGAGAGTTAGCCAGCGCCGACCAAATAACTAGAAACTGAATACCGGCAGTTGGTATGCAGCAGGCGCTTCGGACTTGTCTTCAAAAGTGACAATTTCCCAAGCATGTTGTTGCTCAAGCATTGCTCGAACTAGATTATTATTCAAGGCATGACCCGATTTATGTGCTCTTAAGTGACCCAAGATGGGTAAACCAGCCATAAACAAATCACCCACCGCATCGAGTAACTTGTGTTTAACAAACTCATCTTCATAACGAAGGCCATCTTCGTTAAGAATCCGGTAATCATCCAGCACAATTGCATTTTCTAATCCGCCACCCAGGGCTAGATTTTTAGATTGCAAATACTCAATATCACGCATAAACCCAAAGGTTCTAGCACGGCTGATTTCTTTCACAAACTTATCGGCAGAAAACATCATCGAAATCGCCTGATTACGGCCTTCCATCGCAGGATGATCAAAATCAATAGAGAAATCAATTTTAAAGCCGTCGTTGTTCGGCAGTAACTCGGCCCACTTATCTTCATGTTCAACACGAATAGCTTGTTTAATTCGAATAAACTTCTTCGCCGCAGATTGTTCTGTAATACCAGCCGATTGCAATAAAAATACAAAGGGGCTAGCACTACCATCCATCACTGGAAGCTCTGGCGCATCGACATCAATAATTAAATTGTCCAAACCTAGGGCTGCAATTGCCGCCATTAAGTGCTCAACTGTTGAAATACGGTTACCCGCATCATCAATCAGACAAGTACAAAGCATGGTGTCGCGTACCAATTCTGCTTTTGCCGGGATCGTGACAACCGGATCTAAATCGGTACGATTGAACAGGATACCGGTATTCGCTGGCGCGGGACGCAAGACTATCGTGACCTTGTGCCCAGAATGTAAACCGATCCCTGTCGCTTGTACTGACTTTTCAAGAGTCCGTTGTTTAAGCATAAAAATTCCTCTGCTTTACGACCAAATAAATGTTAATGGTCGGACATCTTAGCATAAGTTTGAAATACACCACAAACTTTTGGCTAAATCTCCAGCATTAACCAACAGATTAATCTGCCTGACGACGTAAAAATGCTGGGATATCTAAATAATCACCATCACTACTCGCACGACTAGGTTCCGCATTTACCACCGCAGCGGATTCATCCATCATCGGCGCTGAATCGGCAGGTAAGGTACGCGTAACCGGTTCCGCATTCACAGCTTGTTGTGGCTTAACAATAGAAATATCAGGACGGCGTTCTGCACCAATACCAGTTGCAACCACAGTCACTCTTAATTCATCGCTCATTTCTGGGTCAATCACGGCACCAACCACAACAGTCGCATTCTCAGAGGCAAAACCTTTCACAGCGTTACCCACCGTTTCAAACTCTTCAATGCTCATATCGAAACCAGCGGTGATGTTGACCAAAATGCCACGTGCTCCAGCTAGGTCGACGTCTTCCAACAAGGGGCTAGAAATAGCAAGCTCGGCAGCTTCTTCAGCGCGATCTTCACCAGAAGCGATCCCGGTCCCCATCATTGCAGTGCCCATTTCACGCATCACCGTGCGAACATCGGCGAAATCCACGTTAATTAAGCCAGGGCGAGTAATCAACTCGGCGATCCCCTGCACGGCACCTAGTAATACGTTATTTGCAGCCTTAAAAGCATCCAGCAGAGACACCCCTCGACCCAATACTTTTAACAGCTTATCGTTAGGGATCGTAATTAATGAATCAACACTCTTACTCAGCTGCTCAATCCCCTGCTGAGCATAACTGGTGCGTTTTTTGCCCTCAAAACCGAAAGGTTTAGTCACTACCGCTACGGTTAGGATCCCTAGCTCTTTAGCCACTTCCGCAACAATCGGAGCGGCACCAGTACCAGTCCCGCCTCCCATTCCGGCAGCAATAAACACCATATCTGCGCCTTGTAATTGGCTCATGATCGCATCTCGATCTTCCATCGCAGCTTCGCGACCTACTTCAGGGTTTGCACCCGCCCCTAAACCTTTGGTGATGGCCCCACCAATTTGTAAGGTATTATCGGCACCAGAGTTACGTAGCGCTTGCGCATCGGTATTGATCGTGATGAATTCCACCCCTTCAATCGACTGCGCCACCATGTGCTCAACGGCGTTACCGCCGCCGCCGCCAACACCAACCACTTTAATGACCGCTTCATCGGTATGACTATCCATAATCTCAAACATAGTTCTCTCTCCGCTTTATTTTCGCCAATTAGCAAAAACTAAAATTCACCTTTAAACCAACTGTGTAAACGCTTCGCGATATTACCAACGCTGCTTATATTTTTCACTTCAATTGGCTTTTCAGTTTGATTTTCCATTCCGTAATGTAACAAGCCCACAGCTGTTGAGTAGGTAGGCGCTTGTACATATTCGGTAAGACCAGCTACTTTATTGGCAGAACCAACTCGCACCTGACATTGTAAAATTTTCTCGGCGCATTCAACAACGCCCTCTATCTGTGCTGCACCACCAGTTAAAACCACACCGGCGCCCAACTGCAATTTAGTGCCTTGCGCTTGTAAATCATCCGCAAGCTCATCCAGCTTGACTTTAATCATCGCAAACAGCTCACTATATCGAGGCTCAATCACCTCCGCTAAAGTTTGCCGTTGCAAGCTACGAGATGGACGTCCTCCCACACTGGGGACTTCAATGGTATCGTCTCGACTCACCATACTGCCTAAGGCGCAACCATAACGAACCTTGACGGCCTCAGCATCATTTAATGGCGTACCAAATACGGTCGCTATATCACGAGTCACCGAATTACCAGCAAATGGAACCACTGAGGTATGACGCAAAGCGCCGCTAGTATAAACCGCAATATCCATGGTGCCAGAGCCAATATCAACCACACACACACCAAGCTCTTTTTCATCTTCAGTAAGCACCGCATAACTTGAAGCCAAGGCAGAAAAAATCAGCTGATCGACTTTAAGATCACAACGCTCGACACACTTCACGATGTTCTTCACCATATCGTTGTGGCAAGCAATAAGATGCACCTTGGCTTCCATACGAACTCCCGATAAACCAATCGGGTTTTTGATACCTTCTTGGAAATCGATGGCAAACTCTTGCGGCAATACATGCAAGATGCGGTGTTCATCGGGCAGTTTCACCGATTTAGCAGTGTGGATGGCGTTATCCACATCATCCTGAGTCACCTCTTCATCACTAATCGGCACCATGCCCTTTTCATTTAAACAACGGATGTGGCGTCCCGAGACCCCCAAATACACCGAGCTAATCTTGCAATCGGCCATTAACTCCGCTTCTTGCAGTGCTCGCTGTACAGTTTTAACCACCGAATCAAGGTCGTTAACCCCACCTTTATCCATACCCTTTGCCGGATGACTGCCTACACCGATAATGCTCATCTCGTTGCTCGGCAAGACCTCACCGATCAATGCGGTGATTTTTGCGCTGCCAATATCGAGGCCAACGATCAGTTTTCTATCCGTTACTTTGGTCATTAATTACCAAACCTTCTTGTTTCTTCCAACCTACGGCAAAGCCGGTGTCATAACGTAAATCAACATAAGCGACTGCCGCATTCTTCAACTGCGGGTAAATATCGACAAAACGTTCAATACGATTGAACTTATCTTCTTTTCCTAAATGCAGTCGCATACCACCAGCCAGTTGTATTTGCCAAGCATGGCGCTCATTTAACGCAAGGCTTACAATATTTAAATTTCGACTCTGCAAACGCTGTTGCAATTGTCGAAAGGTGCTCAATACCATTTCAGCCTGCTCATCCGGACCACTTAAAGATACCAAGGCCGTTTTTACACGTTGCTGTGGCGCATCAAATATCTGACCTTGCTGATTAAGCAAAGCGGCATTATTCCAACGAGCAACGACTTGCTGCTCTTGTAAAGCGATCGATAACTTATCTGGCCACTGCTTACGTACCGTAACCTGCCGTACCCAAGGCAAGTGTTCAATCTGTGCTTTCACTTGCGACACATCCAAGCTAAAAAAATTGCCAGCCTCAGGTAATGCCGCTAAGGCATGCTGTAATTCTTGATCTAATACATACTCGCGCTGACCCGATACCAATAAGCGATTCATCGGGCTAAGCCGCTTATCACTCACCCCTCGATATACCGAGTAAGCCGCATAACTCAATACTAAAATAACCGACACAAAAAAGGTCACTCCCGCCCAATAGGCCCAAAGTTGCTTTTGTTGATGGGTCATTTTCATGATTAATGCGCCAAATCCAAAATACTCGCGACTAACTGATCAAAGCTCAGGCCTGCCTGTTCAGCCGCCATCGGTACTAAACTTTTTTCGGTCATTCCCGGGGACGTATTCACTTCGAGTAAATACCAATTCCCTTGTTGATCAGCCATCAAGTCAACTCGTCCCCACCCTTCACAGTCAGTGGCTTTAAAAGCTTGCATCGCAATCTCTGCCAATTGTTGCTCTTGTTGCGCGTCCAAACCGCTTGGGCAAAAATACTCGGTGGAAGCGCTTTGATACTTCGCCTGATAATCGTAAAAGGTATGCGGTGTTTGCATCCTAATCGAAGGTAATACCCGCTCCCCAACAATGGCTACCGTATATTCAGCACCGCTAATCCACTGTTCGATTAGTACTCGAGTATCATATTCAAAAGCACTCACTATCGCTTGTTGCAACTGCTCAACCGTCTCCGCCTTGGCCATTCCAATGCTTGACCCCTCTAAAGCGGGTTTAACAATCACTACTCCCGATAACTGTTGCAAAATATCTTCCGCCTGAGCAGCTTGATAAGAGGCTTGATCAACAATCCGATAAGCAGCCGTAGGCAGACCAAGAGTTTGCCAAATTTGCTTACAACGGATTTTATCCATCGCCAAGGCAGAACCAAGTACCCGACTGCCGGTATACGGAAGCCCCAGATATTCTAAGGCACCTTGCAAAGTACCGTCCTCACCACCTCGTCCATGCAAGGCAATAAACACATGACTATAGTGATTCTGTTTTAGCGTGTTTAGATCAAAACCTTGAGTATCGATACCTTCCGCATGAATACCTGCTCGAAGCAAACCCGATAACACCGCGCGCCCCGATTTAAGTGATACTTCACGCTCGGCTGAATCACCACCAAACAGCACCGCCACTCGTTTCATAACTAAACTACCCATTAATTATTCTTCATTCTATTGATGTTGAGCTGCAGCTCACCCAAGTGCCGCGCCAAGACGCCAATATTACCAGCACCTTGGGTTAATACGACATCACCATCTTCGATCACATCAGCAAGCAAACTCGCCAATTCATCGGGTTGTTTCACATAAATAGGCTCTAAACCTCGTTGGCGTAGACTACGGCATAATGAACGACTATCCGCACCAGCAATCACATCCTCACCTGCCGAATACACTTCCAAAAGCAATAAGCTGTCCACTTGAGCCAATACATCCACAAAATCTTCGTATAAATCACGCGTACGACTATAACGGTGCGGCTGAAACGCCATCACCAAACGCCGCTCTGGCCAAGCAGCTCGCGCCGCTTTCAGAGTTGCCAATACCTCGGTTGGGTGGTGACCATAATCATCCACCAACAGAGCAGAACCATTGCCGGTGGCAAATTCACCATACTGCTGGAATCGACGACCAATACCTTCAAAACCATTCAAAGCATCAATAATCGCCCGATCTTCGATACCATCTTCGCTCGAGACCGCGATTGCAGCCGCCGCGTTAAGCGCATTATGCTGCCCCGGCATATTAAGCTCAATCTCTAAGGCTGGACGACCAATGCGCTGCACCGTAAACGAGCAACGGTCACCTTGTTGCACAAATGCCTGAACCCGCACATCTGCCTGCTCTGAAAAACCGTAAGTAATAATATGTCGACCAATTTTAGGCAATAGCTCCTGCACGCCAGGATCATCAATACACATCACCGCCACGCCATAGAAAGGCAGGTTATGTAAAAAATCGATGAAGGTGGCATGTAGCTGAGCTTCATCACCACCATAAGTTTCCATATGGTCTGGTTCAACATTGGTGACCACTGCAACCATCGGCTGCAAGTGCAAAAATGAGGCATCACTTTCATCAGCTTCGGCGATAAGGTAACGGCTACTGCCCAAACGTGCATTGGTACCCGCGCTATTTAGCAAACCACCAATCACAAAGGTGGGGTCACGGTCAGCCTGCGCATAAATACTGGCAAGCAAACTAGTCGTAGTGGTTTTACCATGGGTGCCCGCAACGGCAACTCCATGCCGATAGCGCATCAATTCAGCCAACATTTCTGCGCGACGAACCACCGGAATCCGAGCAGCTCTTGCAGCAACAACTTCTGGGTTATCGTCTCGAATCGCAGTTGACACCACCACCACGTGTGCCCCCGCAATGTTGCTTGCAGCATGACCAACATAAATTTCAGCACCGACCGTCAGCAAACGATCCGTCATTGTATTTTGCGCCTGATCCGAGCCTGAGATTTGATAACCTTCATTAGCCAATACTTCGGCAATCCCCCCCATACCTGCACCTCCAATCCCCACGAAGTGAATCCGCTTCACCTTGCGCATCTCTGGGATCATGGTCCGTAATTTGGCCAATTCAATTTTACTCATCTAACTACTCTTCATTAAGTCTTGGCAAACTGCGGCGACTTTCTCTGTCGCATCAACGGCCGCCTGCTTTCTCGCATTACAACCATAACGATGGCGCAATCCCGGATCAGCAAATTCATTTAATATCGTCGCTATCCGCTGTGACGAAAAATCGCTTTGAGCCAACAATTGGGCAGCCTCTGCATCCACCAAATATTGGGCATTTTTAGTTTGATGATCGTCCACCGCATAGGGAAGCGGAACAAAAATCGCAGCTAAACCCGCGGCCGCCACCTCCGACACAGTGAGCGCGCCAGCGCGACAGAGTATCACATCCGCCCACTGGTAAGCTGCTGCCATATCATCAATAAACTCGACTATTTTCGGCGCTTGACTCAAGTGTTCTTCAAGCTTGGCATCCTGATAGGCTTGTTCGGCACTTGCCAACTTATTTTTACCCGCTTGATGACAAATACGAAGATCTAAACCACTGGCTTTAATTCCAGCAGCCAAATGCTGATTAAAAACTTGCGCCCCTAAACTTCCGCCAATCACTAGCAGATTATAATCGCGACTTTCACTTAAGCTTTTTTCAGGTAATGCCAATACCGCAGGTCTCACCGGATTACCCACCACTTTGCCCTTAGCGAGAGCACCAGGAAAAGCAATCAAAGTCTTAGTGGCAATTTTGGCCAACATTCTATTGGTTAATCCGGCGGCGGCATTTTGCTCATGTAATACCAGAGGTTTTCTCATCAACCATGCCGCTATTCCACCGGGTCCACTGGCAAAGCCGCCCATGCCAAGCACCACATCAGGTTGCAAACGCAGCATCAGCAACAGCGCCTGCCTTATAGCATTCAACAACTTAAAAGGCGCGGCTAGCTTACGCAACAGGCCATTGCCACGAACCCCCTTGATACTTATAAAATCAATAGCATAGCCATGTTTCGGTACCAACTGAGCTTCCATTCGTTCGGCGGTTCCCAACCACGATATCTGCCAACCTTGCTGACACAGATGATCCGCTACCGCCAAACCAGGAAATACATGACCACCAGTCCCGCCGGCCATAACCAATAACTTGGGACGCTTCTGTTCAGCCATGGGAGTCCCTCGTATAGGCTTGGCAACGAGCCAAACGGAACTCATGGTCAATGCGCAATAACACTGCGACCGCTATCGACATCACCAACAAACTGGAACCACCATAACTCACCAAAGGTAAGGTTAAGCCTTTGGTCGGCACCAAGCCCGATGCAGCCCCCACATTCACCATCGTTTGAAAACTAAACCAAATACCAATGCCGCAAGCTAAGTAACCCGCAAAAGCTTGTTCTGCTAATAAAGCCTGCTTGCCTATTTTCATCGCTCGGCTAACCAATAAAATGAGTAACAGGAGTACCGCACAAACCCCCACAAAACCAAGTTCTTCCGCAAGCACCGCCACCACAAAATCGGTGTGGGCTTCAGGTAAGTATTCAAGTTTTTGAATTGAGTTCCCCAAACCTTCCCCCAACCAATCTCCGCGACCAAAGGCCATCAGAGATTGCGTGAGTTGATAACCGCTACCAAAGGGATCTTGCCAAGGGTCCAAGAACGAAGAAACTCGACGCATTCGATAAGGTTCGGCAATCACCAAAGTCACCACCGAAACCACACCGGTAAACATTAAACCAAAGAACTGGATCAGCTTCGCGCCAGCTAAAAACAACATGCCCACCGTCGTCACAAACATCACAATCACGCTACCCAAATCGGGTTGCGCCAATAGTAAAACAGCCATCAGAAAAAACACCACTAGCGGCTTTAAGAAACCTTTTAAATTCTCTCTTACCTGTTCATGACGGCGAACCAAATAACCAGCCAAGTAGGTAAACAGCGCCAGCTTTGAAAACTCAGCGGGCTGGATATTAATCGGACCAAAACCTATCCAGCGACTACTACCGTTAATATTTCGCCCCACCAATAACACCAACACCAGCGCGAGCCCCGCCAGCAGCAAAAATGTTGCGTTATGTGACTGCCACCAGGCGATCGGGATCTGCACCACCACCGCCATCGTCGCTAAGCAGATCAGTAGGTAGATACCATGACGCTTGGCAAAACGGAACGGATCGTCATTGATGGCAATACCTTCTGGGATAGAAGAAGACGCCACCATCACTAAACCAAATACCATCAAACATAGCGCTAACCACAATAAGTGACTATCGAATAACTGTGGTTCGGCACGCGCTGCAGGCTCCACCTGAAACCGACTGACCAACAGTTGAAATCCTAAGCGTGGTTTAGCAAGTAAATTCATAGCGCCTCCACCAATTGGCAAAAGTGCTCACCGCGCGCTTCAAAATTACGATACATATCCAGACTGGCACAGGCAGGCGATAACAATACCGTATCACCAGCTCTAGCTTGTTCAGCGCACCAATTCAACGCTCCAGATAGGTCATCAACTAAGACGACTTGCGGATCCAATTGTTGAAAACGCAACTTATCTCGACCAAAGGCAACCACCCCTGCCACTTCAGAAAATGCAGACTTAAGCTCACTTAAATCGCCAGCCTTACTATCCCCGCCCACAATCAACCAGAGTTGAGCCGCGCTATCTTTCAGTCCGATGAGCGCCGCCAAAGTGGCGCCAACATTGGTGGCCTTAGAATCATTAATCCACCGGATATCTCTTTTACGAGAAACCAATTGGCAGCGATGGGTTAAGCCAGCAAACTGCTTTACCGCGGCTAAGCAAGCTTGCATGGGAATGGCGAGCGACTCAGCTAAGGCGAGAGCTGCCAGTATATTGGCATAATTGTGGGTTCCAACTAAGGCCAAATCGCTAATATCAAGCAGTACTTTAGTTCCGCGAAGTAACTGTTTTTGATCGCAGCTAAGACAAAAGTCGGCAGGCTGAGTGACAGAAAAACTAAGTCTATTTTCAGTCGTGGTAATTGGTGTCGATTGAACATCATCCAAGTTCACAACTGCGGTCATCGCGTGCTGATAGACTTTTTGCTTCGCTGCAATATAAGCACCTAAATCATCATAGCGATCCATATGATCTTCGCTAACATTGAGTAGAGTGGCCGCTGCCGTCTGCAAATGTTCGGTGGTCTCTAATTGGAAACTTGATAACTCCAATACATATAGCTGCACCTCATCATTGAGCAAATCCAACGCGGGCACGCCAATATTACCGCCAACCGCCACCTTAAGACCGGCCTGTTTAGCCATTTCGCCTAGCAGTGTAGTAACGGTACTCTTGCCGTTAGAGCCAGTAATCGCCACCACTGGTGCTGCCGCATAATGACTAAACAACTCCACATCACCGATCAAAGCAATGCCTGCTTTGGCAAGGGTTTGTAGAACCGGGTGGGCCAAGGCAACACCAGGACTGACAATCACCACATCACAATCGAGTAATTGAGCCAGAGGCAGCTCGCCACAAATTACTGGCAATTCAGTGGGCAAATTAACCAAACCCGGTGGCTCTGCTCGGGTATCACAAACCAAGGGAGAAATCCCGTGACGCAGCAAAAAACGGACACTACTGAGTCCGCTAGCACCAAGGCCAACCACCGCATATCGCTTTTGTGACTGTAATTTACTCACCAACCCACTCAATCCTATCTGTTATCTTACTTTTAAAGTCGCAAGACCAATCAACACTAAAATCAATGAAATAATCCAAAAACGCACAATCACTCGAGGCTCAGGCCAGCCTTTCAACTCATAATGATGGTGAATTGGAGCCATACGGAAAATCCGCTGACCACGCAGCTTATAAGAGCCAACCTGTAAGATCACCGAAACCGTTTCCATTACGAACACGCCCCCCATAATCACCAACAGCAACTCTTGGCGCACCAGCACCGCAACCGTACCTAAGGCTGCCCCTAAGGCAAGCGAGCCAACATCGCCCATGAATACTTGGGCTGGATAGGTATTAAACCAAAGAAAGGCTAAACCAGCCCCGACCATCGCGGTACACACCACCACCAATTCACTGGCGGCAGGAATATAAGGAATGAACAAATAACTTGAGAAATTAACATGTCCGGTAAGATAAGCGATTAAGGCAAAGGCCGAGGCCACCATCACACTGGGCATAATTGCCAAGCCATCTAAACCATCGGTTAAGTTAACGGCATTACTGCTACCAACTATGACGAGGTAAGTCAGGGGAATAAATAACCAGCCAAGCTGTGGCATCACATTTTTGATAAATGGCAACACCAACTGGGTATGCGCTGCTGAATCTGCGCTCCAAAATAGGTAAAGCGCCACCACTAAAGCAACCACCGATTGCCAAAAATACTTCCAGCGCGCGATTAGGCCAGCTGGATCTTTGCGGATCACTTTGCGATAGTCGTCGATAAAACCAATGGCGCCGTAACTGCCAAACACAAACAGCATCACCCACACGTAAGGATTGTCTAAACGAGCCCACAACAGGGTCGATAAAAATACCGAAGCGATGATCAGAACGCCGCCCATGGTCGGTGTCCCAGATTTACTTAAATGAGATTCAGGACCGTCGTTACGTACCGTTTGTCCAATCTGCAAACGTTGTAAACTACGGATAAGCTTCGGTCCCATCCACAGGCCAAACACTAAGGCAGTTAAGATACTCACAATCGCCCTAAAGGTTAAATAACCAAATAGCGAAAATCCGCTGTAATATTGCTGCAGATATTCAGCTAACCAAACTAACATTCGAAACCCTTCTTATAATATTGTTGTAAGTGCTGGACCACCGTTTCCATTTTGCTTGAACGAGAACCTTTCACCAATATCAAACAAGCCTGATTAGGCGCCTGATTCAAGTCCTCAATCAGCTGCGAAATTAAATGCTCGTGGGAGTCAAAAACCAGCTCTGAACGTCCTAAATCGGCCAGCGCCGACTGAAAAGACGCGCCATAAGAATACAAGCTAATGTTTCTGTCAAGTGCTTGCGCAATTAAGTCTTTGTGCGCCAGTTCCGTTTGCTCGCCCATTTCTCCCATGGCGCCAGCGATAAGCAAGCGCTTACCCTCAAAACTGGCTAAAATATCGACAGCCGCCTTAAATGAAGCGGGATTGGCGTTATAACTATCATCAATCAACTGAAGCTGTGGACTAAGCGTCTGCACATTCACCCGCCCAGGGACTTCCTCCAAGTCGGCCAAGCCTAATTTCACCTCGCTTAAACTCGCCCCCATCGCGATAGCCAAAGCAGACGCAGCCACCGCATTCTTCACATTATGTTGACCCGCAAGGTTTATCTGCACTTGCACTCGACCTTGGGGTGTATTGAGGGTGAACCGACTTCCCGAGAGACCCAATGAGTGGATCTCACTGGCGTAAAAATCAGCATTCGGCTGATCCAAAGAAAATAGTTGAACCTTGGCTGGGCTGGCCGCATCCATCAGCGGCTGCTGATAATCAGCGCCAGCTTCACAGATCGCCACTTGGCCCTTCGCCAAACCAACAAACAACTCTGATTTAGCGCGTAATACCCCCGTTTGATCGCCAAAACCTTCAATATGCGCGGCTGACACATTATTGATCAGTGCTGCCCGCGGTTTCACCAAGGCCACGGTATAGGCAATTTCACCCATATGATTCGCGCCCAGTTCAAGCACGCCCACTTGATGTTGTTCGGTGGCTCGCAATAACGACAGGGGAACACCGATGTCATTGTTAAAATTACCTTGAGTAGCTAACACCGATTTAGCCTGCGCTAAAATCTTTGTCGTCATTTCCTTCACGGTAGTTTTGCCATTACTGCCAGTGATTGCGCAACAAGGCAAGCTCAATTTTTCACGTAAATAACTCGCGAGCAAACCTAGGGCTATTCGGCAGTCAGCGACCACTAATTGCGGTACATCGAGCGGCAGAAGCCGTTCCACAACCAAAGCAATAGCACCTTGTTCGACGGCTTTCCCAGCGAAGTCATGGGCGTCGAAACGTTCACCGCTTAAGGCGACAAACAGACTTTGTGGCATCGGCTTACGAGAATCAGTATCAACCCTCAGTATGGTCTGATCATCACCGATTAGTTTAGTTTGCAAGGGCTTGAGCAGCTCAGACAGCTTCAATGGGATCATTGTGCTCTCCCGACTAAGCTTTGTACGACCGCCCGCTCGTCATAATCGAAAACTTGCGCAGCAATAATTTGATAACTCTCATGGCCTTTTCCTGCCACCAAGATGATGTCTTGTGAACCACTTTGCTGAATGGCCTGTTGAATCGCGACGGTCCGTTGATGTTCAACCGCGACTCGCTCAGGATGACAAAAGCCCGCCATGATATCTTCAACAATCGCCACCGCATCTTCGTAACGAGGATTGTCATCCGTCACGATGACTTGGTCAGCTTTTTGCTCGGCAACCGCCGCCATTAAAGGCCGCTTGCCTTTATCACGGTCGCCGCCACAACCAAAGATACACCACAACTTCCCGCGACAATGTAAACGTAAGGCCGTCAAGGCTTTATCTAATGCATCCGGAGTATGCGCATAATCCACCACTACCGAAGATTTTCCGACAAACAACTCCATCCGACCCGGTACTGCATTTAAACAAGGAAGTAAATCCATTAGTTTTGCTAAATCGACCCCAAAGTGGTGAAGACAAGCAATCGCACTGAGCAAGTTCTCGGCATTGAACCGCCCCAATAGGGGACTGTGTAACGCAACCCGTTCATGGCTTGCCTCGGGACTTAGCAAGTAACCACGAACACCGCGTTCACTAAAGTGTAAATCAGCGATCTGCCATTGTGCTCTGCTATCTTCTAAGGACAAAGCTTGGGCATCAGGGTAATGCTGCAGTAATTGCTTTCCGAAACCATCGTCAGCATTAATCAGACGACACTGCAAACTTGGCCAGTCAAACAAGGCCTGCTTAGCACGGCCATATTCAGCCATACTGCCATGATAATCGAGGTGGTCGCGACTGAGATTGGTAAAAATAGCGACCGAGAAAGGAACACTTGCAACCCGTTGTTGTACCAAACCATGGGAAGATATTTCCATCGCCACTAATTGATAGCCCTGTTGCTGCATCTCACTCAACTGACGTTGAATCGTAATCGCATCAGCGGTGGTATTATGGCTCTGCTCGAGCTGACCAGGCTTACCATTTCCCAAGGTCCCCATCACTGCAGCTTTAATACCGCTTAAATTGGCCAGATTAGCAATCAGATGAGTGACAGTACTCTTACCATTGGTTCCAGTCACTCCGACCAGATTTAAGTGATTCCCCTCAGGAAAGTATCTGGCAGAGGCTAACTGAGAGAGTTGCTGACTTAAACGCCAGAAGGCAATACAGGGGATCTCTCCACGCCATTCAATTTGACCATGCTGTTGTTCAGTATCAGCTTCAACGATCACAGCTACGGCACCCGCAATAATGGCTGCATCGATGTAATCACGACCATCGACCTGATGACCATGAATAGCCACAAATACATCGCCAGAACGAAGCTCACGACTATTCAAGGATAAGTGCTCAAAGCTCAGCTTAGGCGCCTGAGTCACGGCAAATTTTGCGAGTAGTGCTGATAAATCAGGTTTCACTATCAACGCCCCCACTCAACTTCACAATACGACCGTCATCGTCATCTGGCGCGACATTTAAATATTGCAATCCAGCCTGCATCACTTTAGAAAATACTGGTGCCGCAACCACGCCACCGTAATAGCTGTCCGTTTTGGGCTCATTCACAAACACCACGACCGCAAGCTTAGGGTGACTCGCAGGCGCGACTCCAGCAAAGATCGCCACATAATCATCACCATAGCCACCACGAATCGCTTTACGGCTAGTTCCGGTTTTACCGGCGATACGAAATCCAGGCACAGCAGCTTTAAGCCCTGTGCCACCTTCATGGACCACAGACTCCATCATCTGTAACACCGCTTTGGCAGTGGATTCTTTAAAAACCCGTTCACCCGGCGCCGCTTTTTGTAACTTAATAATCGATGCGGGGCGAAATATGCCACCAGCGCCAATCGTGGCATAGGCTTGTGCCAATTGGAGCGGCGTGACCATTAAACCGTAACCAAAGGACAAGGTTGCCAATTCAAAATCAGACCAGCGTCGACGTTGTGGCATCAATCCAGCCGATTCCCCCACCAAGCCTAAGCCTGCACCATTGCCAAAACCGACGCGATAAAATGTATCCAGCAAACCCTCAACACCAACTTTTAGTGCCAACTGGCTGGTTCCAACATTACTCGACTTTTGAATCACTTTAGTAAGACTGATTTCACCATAATTATGAGAATCACGGACTCGACGGCCACCAATGCGCATCCACCCGGGATTGGTATTGATCATACTATTGGTTTTAACATGACCAGCTTCCAATGCTGCAAGTACCGATAAGGGTTTGACCGTCGAACCTGGTTCATAACTGTCGGAGATCGCGCGATTACGATAGCGATAACTTTGAAATTCATTGCGATTGTTCGGATTAAATGAAGGACTATTGACCATTGCCAAGACTTCACCGGTGTCGATATCTAATACCACAACGCTCCCCGAAGTCGCTCGGGTATCAGCCACTGCTTTCTTCAACTCACGATATGCTAGGGCTTGAATACGCTGGTCAATGCTCAAGGCAATATCTTGCGCTTGCTTGGCTTGATGGATAACCGCAAGATCTTCAACCACACGACCCAGTCGATCTTTTCGAACTTGGCGCTTACCCGGTTCACCGGTAAGCCAGTCGTCGTAACTTCCCTCAATCCCTTCCAGACCATGGTCATCAATATTAGTAAAACCAACCAAGTGAGCACTCACTTCGCCAGTAGGGTAGAACCTTCTTGATTCAGGTTTGAGATAAACACCTTTGATTTTGAGTTTATCAACATAATTCGCTACTGCGGAACTTACCTGTCGCTGTAAATATACAAAACGCCGATGCGGATCGCTGACACGGCTCTGTAAACTAGCGACATCGGTCTCTAACACCTTGGCTAAGGCGGCCCAAGCTTCACCATCTGCGAAGCTATTTTGCTCAACCACATGCTTCGGATCCGCCCAAATAGCACGAACAGGTACACTTACCGCAAGTTCGTTACCAAAACGATCGGTAATCACACCTCGTTCCGCATAACCGGTTTTGGTACGAATAGAACGTAAATCCCCTTCGTAGATCAGTTTATCCGGTGCGATCACCTGAATATAAGCGGCACGACTTACTAGGGCAGTAAATACCAAACAAACCACGACCATCACTAGCACAAAGCGCCAATGGATGAACAGTCCTTGTTTATTTGCCTTATTGCTCATTACTTACTAATTACCACTTGTTCTTCTAACTTGGGTCGATGCATCGCCAAACGCTTTCGAGCGATACTCTCTATACGGCTATGTTCTGCAAGTGTATTTTGTTCAATGAGTAGGTGCCGCCACTCCACATTGATTGCATCGCGATTCATCATTAAACGTTCTCTTTGCTCAACAAACATCCGCGTATGATGGGTTGTCCAAACCACTGCAAAAGCAGAGATCACTACCAGTATCAGTAGCCCTAGCTGCTGCTTATGACGCCAAAAATCTTTCAGTATCGCCCGTAACAGATTGGGCTGGCGGTTAACTTCGCTCATTACAAGCGACGAGCTATCCGCAATACCGAGCTACGCGAGCGCGGATTAACTTCAATTTCGGCAGCACTCGGTTTAATCGCTCGCCCAACACTTTTTAAATAACGACCGCTGGCTAACTGTTGTTCAGTTAACGGAAATCCTCGCGGGAATTGCTCACCCTTCTCTTGTTTTCGAATAAAACGTTTGACCATCCGATCTTCCAAAGAATGGAAGCTAATCACAGCCAGACGACCATCGGTGGCTAAGCAGTTCATTGCACCTAATAAGGCCTTTTCGATTTCATCAAGTTCACTATTGATATAAATACGGATCGCCTGAAAACTGCGGGTCGCAGGATGTTTATGTTTATCTTTAACCGGACAAGCTAAATCGATAATTTTGGCGAGCTGCAGGGTACTGGTTAGCGGTTCCAATTGACGCGCGTTAACAATGCCGTGTGCGATCCGCTTGCCAAATTTTTCTTCACCAAAGGTTTTAATCACCCAGGTAATGTCTTCTTCCGCAGCATGGGTGAGCCACTCTCCAGCCGTTTGGCCTCGCGATGTATCCATCCGCATATCCAAGGGACCATCACGTAAAAAGCTGAAACCCCGCTCTGCATCGTCGAGTTGTGGCGATGACACCCCTAAATCCAGCAATACACCATCAATCTTTTTAGCTAAACCTAACTCGCTAATATATTGCTCGATGCCAGAAAAGGGACCATGAACAATCTGAAAACGCGGATCATCGGCAAATTGTTTCGCTGCTTCAATCGCTCGAGGATCTCTATCGATAGCGATCAAACGCCCCTGCGGCCCAAGCGCCTTTAAGATCTCACGGCTATGGCCTCCTCGACCAAAAGTACCATCGACGTAAATACCATCTTTTTTGATGGCTAAACCATCAATACACTCTTGCAAAAGTACCGAGGTATGGGCAAATTCATTACTCATATTAAAGTGAAAAATCTTTTAGGTTATCAGTTAACATATCAACATCCTCATCTAAGGCGATATCGGCAGCAATCTGTTGCTGCCATTGCTCTTCAGACCACAGCTCAAACTTATTGAGTTGGCCGACCAACATAATTTTTTTCTGCAAACTCGCATGTTGGCGTAGTGGAGGGGGGATCAACAAACGCCCATTTTTATCCATCTCACAATCATCCGCATAACCTAACAACAAGCGCTGTAAGCGACGCTCAGCTGGATTCATACTTGATAATTTCTTCAACTTCCGCTCAATCTCTTCCCACTCGGCCAGTGGATAAAGTAATAAACAGCGATGATTGATATCAATGGTGCACACCAACTGCCCTTGGCACTCTTCAATCAACCACTCACGATAACGCGTGGGCATTGTCATTCGCCCCTTCGCATCGAGATTGATTGAACTTGCGCCGCGTAACATCCGGTGTTGACTCCCCTCACATGCTAATATCAGATTTAAAGGGGTAATAGATCCACTATGATCCACTTTATCCCACAATTCACTAAGTTTAAGGACGAGTCTCCCCCTTTGCAAGCGACCATGAGCAAGAAAATGAACAAAATTCCACCAAGGATTCAAAGACCTCAGCTAAAGGGCTGATATACAAAGCAACCGGGCCTACAAATGAGTAAAAATAAATCGTTTTATTTAGTAAAAAGTTATCAAGACTAGAATCACAAGGGTCAATGTTGGAGGGGATAGCGAGCATTTACTTATCAAAAATTAAAAAAGCCCCGTTTTAGCAACGGGGCTTTTAAAGAAGTAGGAGTTGGCCGATAAGCCGGGTTTTGTCGTGAACAATCATTCGTCTAGGCCGTTAATCGCTTAACGGCTCAAGCAGCCTACCCGCCCCCAACGCGGGTCGCGCCTTAAGGGGGCCTATTTGGCCTTGCTCCGGGTGGAGTTTACCTCGCCACAAACTGTTACCAGTTGTGCGGTGCGCTCTTACCGCACCCTTTCAGCCTTACCTGTATCAACCCTTTCCGAAGAAAGAGTCGCCATCGGCGGTCTTCTCTCTGCTGCACTTGTCGTAGGCTTGCGCCTCCCAGGCGTTACCTGGCACCCTACCCTATAGAGCCCGGACTTTCCTCCCCTTCGCCCGTTTGCCACTCCCGAAAGAGTACACAACGACGAAGCAGCGATTGTCTAGCCAACTCCGGTGGCGGACTATAGCAAACTCCTGCACTTAAGAATAGCGCTTTCTCCGCCCTTACTTCGAGTGATTTAGGCCATGTTCGTAAAGCGCATTTTTCTTTAAACCATAAATTTTAGCAGTGAGAGCGGCGGCTTTTTTTAAAGGGAGTTCTTGTTGTAACAAACTCAAGGTATCTAGCGCTTCCACAGGCAAGCCCTGAGTGGATTTATCAAAACCGGCCACGATCAAGACCATCTCACCTTTTTGCTGATTTGGATCGGCCTGTACCCATGCCAGTAATTCAGCAGCAGCTAAAGATTTCACCGTCTCAAAGGTTTTCGTCAGCTCACGCGCCATCACGACTTGGCGCTCCTCACCCAAACATTGAACAATATCTTTTAAGCTTTCGACAATACGATGTGGCGACTCATAAAAAACCACGGTACGAACCTCTTGACGTAACTCAGCCAATCGAGCTTGACGCGCATTACTTTTCGCCGGCAAAAATCCTTCATACAAAAAACGGTCGGTGGGTAAACCGGCGACAGATAAAGCTGCAATTGCAGCGCAAGCACCAGGCAACGGCACCACCGTGTAGCCTTTGGCACGAAACGCTGCCACCAGGTGATAACCCGGATCGTTAATCAGTGGTGTGCCGGCATCCGAAACAAGCGCAATGTCTTGCCCTTCCAACAAACATTTCTCCAACCAAGCGATTTTTTGTTGCTCGTTATGATCATGTACTGCCACACAACGAGTACCAATTTCGTAGTGAGCCAACAGACGACCTGTATTACGAGTATCTTCTGCAGCAATCATCGACACGCTCTTGAGTACGTCTAATGCACGCAAAGTAATATCGGCTAAATTGCCAATTGGAGTTGCAACAATATATAAAGTTCCAATTGCGGACATAGGGAGTACCTCTCGTTAATTCGGCCCCTACTTTAATGAAAAGACGGGCTAGCCTCAATCTTTCAACACCGCGATTGTGGATTATTTGTCGCGAGCCTCTTACTATATGCACTATTGAAACGATACTGGTGGTATAGACTTTGAAAACGAACCTGATTTCAGCACTACGTTATGTCAGTTTAACGGTGGTGCTTTTATTAGCGGCTTGTAGTACTGGCCCAACAAAACAACCGATTACAGCTATACCTCTACCGTCCTTAGCTTCAACTTTAGAGCACAATGCTCAATTTTATTTAGACCAGGCGGCTATCGCAGAGTTACAGCATACTTATGATTGGGAATTACTCGCAGCGAAGGCTTACTACCAGCAGGGCTTATACCAAGCTGGTGATGCGATTGTTTCATCGTTAAAGGCTCAAACCAACAGCCCACAACGTATCGCTGCGCTTCGCTTAGTTCAAGGCTACGCTCTGCAGCGTCAAGGCCACTATTCCCAAGCCTTAGAATTATTAGACTTTGACCCGATATGGGATTTGCCTCGTGATTACTGGCAAAGCTATTACCAAACGCGTGGTGATATCTTTAAACAACAAAACAACCCATTAGCCGCTGCAGGCGCTTATATAGAACTGGACCGTTATTTACCAGAAGCGCTGCGCGCCACAAATCATCAAGTGATTTGGCAACAACTCAAACCACTCACCGCATTTACCCTTCGTAGCTTCCAACAGGTCTCTAGTGACTTAAAAAATGGCTGGTTAGAGATTGTGGCTATCAGCAATGAGCCTAAACCATCCCCTGCGGCTCTAATTGCCGCATTGCAGCAGTGGAAACGTGACTATCCTAATCATCCTGCTCTCGATTATATTGATGGAGATCTAGCAAAAGCTTTAAGCATTGAACCCTATTCACCGAAGAAAATTGCGGTGCTCCTCCCCTTGTCTGGAAAATATAAAAATAACGGTTTAGCGCTAAAAGATGGCTTGATTTCGGCTTACTTAGACCAACAGCAAAATAACGCAAGCGATACCCAACTGATATTTTTTGATACGCAAACACAAGCCATGGCAAATTTATATGCACAATTGGAAGAACAGCAAATCAACTTTATCCTCGGTCCGCTGCTTAAATCTCAATTAACCAATCTACTTACGCTACAACCAACTATTCCGCTGCTGGGCTTAAATGATGTGCTCAGTAGTAACACCGAACAACGCTTTTTCTTTCCTTTGTCTCCCGAAACAGAAGCCAAACAGGCTGCACAATTCATGGCTCAGCGAGAAGAAACGAACCCTTTGTTATTAGTCCCTCAAAATAACTTAGGAGAGCGTATGGCAGAAGCATTTAGCCAGCAATGGCAAATGCTTTCTTCCGCGCCTGTTGATGTGGTGTATTACGCCAATCGTAGCCAATTACAGGCGGCCGTAACCAAATTATTGCATACCGACCAAAGCCAACAGCGCATCAATCAATTTAAACAAATAATTGGTCAAAACCTGGAAACCGAACTGCGCTCGCGCAGCGATGCACAAGCCTTATATTTAGTTGGCGATAATACCGAGACTAAACTCATCAAAGCCTTTATTGATGTAACGGTGAGTCCCTTTGCTATGAGCCCACGCTTATATGCAAGCTCTCGCAGCTATAACAAAAATGACCAGACCAGCGAGAACGAACTTGATGGTATGCTAATCAGTGAAATGCCTTGGGCGCTAGATCTACAATCGGTTAACGCAATTCGTTACCAACAGCTTTGGCCCAGTTCAACAGATACTCAAAAACGGCTTTACGCTTTGGGTTATGATGCCTTCAACCTAATTGGTCAATTAGCCCAAATGCGCGGCTATTCCGACTATCAATTTCAGGGACTTACTGGCAACTTAAGTGTTGATCCAAAAGGTCTCGTTGCTCGACAGCTGATCTGGACTCAATATGAAAATGGCAAACTGGTTCCCTTGGACATCCAAGCAAAACCAAAATCCCTTGAATAGTGGGCAACAAGCAGAACAGCAAGCAGCTCGTTACCTAACACAACAAGGTTTAAAGCTGATTGAAAAAAATTATCACTGCCGCCGCGGCGAGATAGATTTAATTTGTAAACAAAACGATATTTGGGTATTTGTCGAAGTAAAGTATCGTAGTGCGAATACTTTTGGAGGGGCGGTCGCGGCCGTTGACCAACATAAGATCCGCCGAATTATACTAAGTGCTCAATACTACTTACAGCAACAAAATTTAAACCAATTTGATACAGCCATGCGTTTCGATGTGATCGCCATACAAGCACAAGCTCCCTATCTAGAATGGTTCCAAAACGCATTTGGGGAATAAACATGCAAGAACGTATTAAAGAGATATTCCGAGAGAGTATTCAAACCAAAATCGCTGCTGCCGAAGCGCTACCAGACGCCATCGAAAAAGCAACCATTATCATTGCTCACGCCCTGCTAAATGGGAATAAATTATTAATTGCTGGCAATGGTTCGGCGGCTGCCTTAGCCCAGCAATTTGCCGCAAGTTTAGTAAACCGTTTTGACACCGAACGCCCAAGCCTCCCAGCCTTAGCCCTCAACACCGATAATTCCTTATTATCAGCAATCGCCAATGATTATTCGTTTGACGAAGTATTTGCCAAACAAATTCGCGCCTTAGGACAACAAGGTGATGTACTGGTTGCTATTTCTGATTCTGGTAACTGTCGTAATGTAATTAAAGCAATGGAAGCTGCGGTGAACCGCGACATGAGCATTATCGCTCTCACCGGAAAAGATGGCGGCGAAATGGCCGGATTACTGAGCGAGCAAGATGTTGAAGTTAGAGTCCCAGCAGAGCAAAGCATAAGAATAAACGAGGTACACCTGCTGGCCTTAAATAGTTTATGTGACTTAATCGACCGAACCTTATTCCCCCAACAAGAGGATTAGAGAATGTTGCGAATTATCGCCATTGTAGTACTAGCAGGCCTACTACAGGCCTGTGCTGGAGCAGTCGTTGTAGGGGCCAGCGTCGCCGCTGGTGCGGCGACCGACCGACGAACCATCGGCACCCAAATCGATGACCAAACCATTGAATTACAAACCCTCAGCGCACTGGGTAAATCAGAAAAAATATGGCAAGAAAGTAAACTTTCGGTCGTCTCTTTAAGTGGCCGAGTTTTGATTGTTGGACAGACTCCGAGTCAAGAAAATTACAACCAAATAACTCAAATCGTTCGTGCCACAGAAGGTGTTCAAGAGGTATTGAACGAAGTTCGAATCAAAGATCCTGTATCGTTAAGCACTCGCAGCAATGACGCTTGGATCACCACTAAAATCAAGCTAAAAATCTATAGTGATAATGAATTAGCACCGGGAAAAATAAAAGTAATTACCGAAGATAGCGAAGTGTTTTTGATTGGATTTGTCACCGAACAAGAACAGAGTTTAGCAATTAATATTGCCCGTAATGAAGCAGGTGTGAGCAAGGTAGTGAAATTATTTGAACTGGTGACAGACGATTAAATAATCGCTAAGCAATAAAAAAGCGCCAATAGGCGCTTTTTTTATTTTACGATGGTTAAGCTTGGCTTTTTAGGTACATCGTCAGTCCTTTTTTCAGGCGACTCAGCCTGTTCAGCAGATTCGACTTGCTCCGCCTCATAAGCGGCTTCCGGCTCAAATACCATGCCGGCACCATTTTCACGCGCATAAACCGCAACCACAGCCGACATAGGTACATAAATTTGAAATGGTTTACCGCCAAAGCGGGCATTAAATCCCACATGGTGCAGGTCCATATCAAATGCTACGACTGCCGAAGGTGCAATATTTAACACGATTTGACCATCGTTCACAAACTGAGTAGGGACTGTCACATTCGCCTGTGTCGCGTCCACAACCAAGTGTGGCGTAAGCTCATTGTCTAACAACCAATCAAAAAACGCCCGTAACAAATACGGTCGATTTGGCGTCATTTCAATATTCATTAGCCAAGAAACCCATCGCGTATTTCACGTTCGGAATCAGTCAATGAAGCTTGGAAAGATTCACGATCAAATACCCGGATCATATACGATTTGATTTCTTTCGCACCGATACCTTGTAGTTCAATACCTAAAGTCGGCAAACGCCACAATAAAGGTGCTAAATAACAATCTACGAGGCTAAACTCTTCGCTCATGAAATAAGGCATCTCAGCAAACACCGGAGCGATAGTTAATAGACTTTCAGTTAATTGTTTACGTGCAGCATCCGCATTTTGATCTTTCTCAATTTGCGCCACTAGGCTGTACCAATCATTCTTGATGCGATGCATCATCAAACGACTAGAACCACGAGATACGGGGTAAACAGGCATTAATGGTGGATGAGGAAAGCGCTCGTCCAGATACTCCATGATGATCTGTGATTGGTATAAAACTAATTCACGATCAACCAAAGTAGGAACTGAGCTGTACGGATTCAGATCAATTAAATCTTCCGGCAAGTTATCCGGGTCAACTTGATTAATCTCTACGCTGACGCCTTTTTCGGCTAAAACGATGCGTACCTGATGACTATATAAGTCGTTAGCACCAGAGTATAGCGTCATTACCGAACGCTTATTGGCAGCTACAGCCATTGAACCCTCCAAAAACCATAAAAAAAAATACACAAACGGCAACAGCATAACTGCTGTTGCCGATCACTGAACACTCGCTTACGACTTAATGTATGTCGCGCCAGTATTCTCTCTTCAATAAATAACTAACGATGAAGAAGATAAATAAGAAACCCAACACCCAGTAACCCAAGCGCTTACGTTCAAGTTGAATAGGCTCAGCAGAATAAACTAAAAAGTTAACTAAGTCTAAAACCGCTTGATCATATTCATCATTACTCATCTCGCCGCTACCATCAGATTCGATGCCAACATAGACGTGATGTTCTTCACCATCGATCATTTTCTGCTCATAGACCGCGCTAGGCACCCCTTGCAGCTCTTGCAAAACATGCGGCATGCCGACACTTGGGAAAACTATATTGTTCACCCCAAATGGGCGGCTCTCATCAACATAAAACGAACGTAAATAAGTATAGATCCAATCTGCACCTCTGACTCGAGCAACTAACGTTAAGTCAGGTGGCGCAGCGCCAAACCATTTGGCAGCATCTTTCTCTGGAATAGCATTTTCCATTAATTGGCCCGGTTTTACCCCGGTGAAAATCAAGTTTTCTTGCATTAAATTAATAGGAATACCCAAATCTTCGGCCACTCGATTATATCGTTGGTACTGAGTACTGTGACAGCCGAAACAATAATTCATAAACAATTTGGCGCCATTTTGTAATGAGGCTTTATCGCTTAAATCATAATTGGCTTCATCTAAGTGTTCATTGCCGCCAGATGCAAATGCTAAACTAGGAACAAGTAACACGAATGCTAAAAAAAAGTTCTTCATCATTTGGTCACCCTGTCTGGAAGTGGCTTGGTTTTTTCGTTTTTACTGTAAATCCACAGCAGTAAAAAGTAAGCAAAATAACCAAATGAAGTGACTTGCGCCAATACCGTTAAAGCGGGTGTCGATGGCAAAGCCCCCAGAACGCCCAAAATCACAAAACAAATAATAAACTGAGCAATATTCAATTTATGCAAGGTACTGCGATAACGTATCGATTTCACTTTACAGCGATCTAACCACGGCAACACAAACAGGATCACAATGGATGCCCCCATCAAGCCAACTCCCGCCAACTTGTTCGGCACCGCCCGTAAAATTGCATAAAACGGGGTAAAATACCAAACGGGTGCGATATGAGGCGGCGTTTTCAACGGGTTAGCGGCTTCAAAGTTTGGAGCTTCCAAGAAATAACCTCCGCCATCGGGGAAGAAAAACATCACCCAACAGAAGAAAAATAAGAAACCAACAATGGCGGCTAAATCTTTAACCGTAAAATAAGGATGGAAAGGAATACCATCTTTCGGCCAACCATTCTCATCTTTGTTCGCTTTGATCTCGATACCATCGGGATTATTAGAGCCAACTTCGTGTAAGGCGACAATATGCAAGAACACCAACATCACCAATACTAATGGTAAGGCAATCACATGTAAGGCAAAGAAGCGATTGAGCGTGGCCCCAGAGATTACATAGTCACCTCGGATCCACAGGGTCAAATCGTCGCCAATCACCGGAATTGCGCCAAACAGTGAAATAATCACCTGCGCGCCCCAATAGGACATTTGTCCCCAAGGCAGTAAATAACCCATAAATGCTTCGGCCATCAACACTAAGAAAATTAACATGCCAAACAGCCATATTAATTCACGAGGTTTTTGATAGGAGCCGTAAATCAAACCACGATACATGTGCAGATAAATCACCACAAAGAAAGCCGAAGCCCCGGTGGAGTGCATGTAACGTAATAACCAGCCGTAATCGACATCACGCATGATGTATTCGACCGATGCAAATGCCCCATCACCCGATGGGTTATAGTTCATAGTTAACCATATCCCAGTAAGAATTTGGTTAACTAACACCACCATGGCAATGAAGCCAAAAATATACCAAAAATTAAAGTTTTTCGGTGTTGGATACTGACCTACGTGCTTATTGTAGGTTTTCGTCAACGGGATCCTTTCGTCGATCCAAGCGATAAGTGCTTTCATCTTATGCTTCTCCCTGGTCCAAACCAACTAAAACGGTTGTCTCATCAATGTAATAATGAGGAGGAATAACCAAATTTAGGGGGGCAGGTACGCCTTGAAATACACGTCCAGCCATATCAAATTTAGAGCCATGACAAGGACAGAAGAACCCGTATTCCACGCCTTCTACTTGTTCGGCGAAACTGCCCGGCAAGTAGGTAGGAGAACAACCTAAATGAGTACAAATCCCGACACTAATAAACAACTCGGGCTTAATAGAACGGTACTCGTTGGTGGCATAATCGGGTTGCTGAGGTTCCTCTGATTGAGGATCCCGTAACTTATCACCAATAGTGCTTAAATTATCCAAAACAGCTTGAGGGCGTTTCACCACCCAAACAGGTTTTCCGCGCCATTCAACACGAAGTAACTGTCCTGGTTCTATTTTACTAATATCCACTTCCACTGGTGCACCTGCTGCTTTAGCTTTAGCACTAGGGTTCCATGAACTGATAAAAGGTACTGCGGCAAACGTTGCACCTACACCACCGACAACAGCTGTTGTCCAGGTGAGGAAACGACGTCGGCCAGCGTCGACTGGAGCGTTGCTCATCCAATGTCTCTCCGGTAAGGATCCGCGCAATTATTGTAATTTTCCTTGCGGCTTACTGCACAAGGTAGCGTTTTTCTGCTACTGGTTGCATTTACGTAGTACTACATTATTGCAGATAAATGCGAACAAAATAGTAATAAAAAACACACAAATTGACAAGGGAAATCAAAGATTTTAACGTTTCAGAATGAAGAAAAGCCCGGCATAGCCGAGCTTTTTGTAACATATCGTGTGATAGCAATTAACGTTTAGAGAATTGCGGACGACGACGTGCTTTACGTAGACCCACTTTCTTACGTTCAACTTTACGAGCATCGCGAGTAACGAAGCCAGCTTTACGTAATTCAGGACGTAGACTTTCGTCATATTCCATAAGTGCACGAGTGATACCGTGACGGATAGCACCAGCTTGACCTGTAGTACCACCACCTTTAACAGTGATGAGCAAGTCAATTTTCTCTGACAATTCAGTCAACTCTAGTGGTTGACGAACAACCATACGAGCTGTTTCACGGCCAAAGTAAACTTCTAAAGTGCGGTCGTTTACTGTGATTTTACCACTACCTGCTTTCATAAATACGCGAGCAGTAGAGCTTTTGCGACGGCCAGTGCCGTAGTATTGATTCTCAGCCATTATTAAAATTCCGTAACTTAAATGTCTAATACTTGTGGTTGCTGAGCCGCATGAGTGTGCTCAGGTCCAGCGAATACTTTCAGTTTACGGAACATTGCACGGCCTAGAGGACCTTTTGGCAACATACCTTTCACTGCAGACTGGATAACACGCTCAGGTGCTTTCTCAATCAACTTTTCAAAGCTAATTGATTTCAAACCACCAGGGTAACCAGTGTGCGAGTGGTAAATTTTACCTTTCGCTTTGTTGCCTGTTACGGCTACTTTCTCTGCATTAACAACGATGATGTAATCACCAGTATCAACGTGAGGAGTATATTCAGCTTTATGCTTACCGCGTAGGCGAGAAGCGATTTCAGTTGCGATACGACCCAGAGTTTTACCATCTGCATCAACAACATACCAGTCGCGTTTTACGCTTTCTGGTTTGGCTACAAAAGTTTTCATTTGTATATATAACCCAAATAACTGTTACACACGTGTTTGTGAAACCACAAACGTGAAAATAGCCACTCATTATATCCCTTCGAATACGGAGTAAGCTGGACTGTTAGTATCACCAAATCGGTGACATGTAACGTGGGGTTGCAAGATTATAGGGGAAGTACAAAAAAAAACCACCCCTAATCGACTTTATTTACGGTAAATGTTCTCTCTCAAGATATTCGTGGGATTGCATTTCTTGTAAGCGAGATAAGCAGCGTTCAAACTCGAAACTTAAGCGTCCCCCCTGATACAGTTTTGACATTTCGACTTCGGCAGAAATAATCAAGGCCACATGACGCTCATAAAACTCATCAACCAGGGCAATAAAACGGCGTGCTGCATCATCATTTTTAGCGTTCATCGAAACCACCCCAGACAACAACACGGTATGATAAAGCTTAGCCAATTCAATATAGTCAAGTTGACTACGAGCCCCTTCACATAGCTCAGCAAATTCCAGATGTATGACGCTGTCGGCTTCGTTGACAAAACCAATCATCCGCTGATTAATTTCAATCTCGCCTAAATGTTGCCTCGGCTCATTGGACAATTGCATAAAGTAATGAGCCAAATTTTGCTCCGCCGCCTCACCTAAAGGGTAGTGATATATCTCTGCTTCGGTAAGCGTACGCATTCGATAATCATGACCGCCATCCACATTAATAACCTGACAATGCTCTTGAATCAGAGTTATCGTTGGGAGAAAGCGCTGACGTTGTAATCCATTTCGATAGAGCTCTTCTGGTGGGATATTAGAGGTTGCGATCAAGGTAACCCCTTGCGCAAACAAGGCCTCAAATAAAGTTCCCAATAACATTGCATCGGTAATATCTGATACAAAAAACTCATCAAAGCAGATCACTTCCGCCTCTGCTCGGATCCCGGCAGCAACCGCTAACAGCGGATCTCGATGGCCAGCAAGTTGCTTTAAGTCTTGATGAATTCGTTGCATAAAACGATGAAAATGCACCCGCATTTTGTTTTCAACAGGCAGACAGTTAAAAAAGGTATCCATTAAATAGGTCTTACCTCTACCAACGCCGCCCCACATATATAAACCCTTGACCCTTGGCTTATTTAGCTTTGGAGGGCTCACAAAACGCTTTTTAAATTTGCCAAATAATGATGGCGACTCGATTTCAAGCTGAGTATTATCAGTTAATTGCTGAAAAATCTGCTGAAGTTGAGCAACTGCATAGGCTTGCGCCTTGTCATGGATAAAATCACTGCGCTGTAAATCTTGTTGGTATTGAAGCTGTGGTGTCATCCTTTCCCTATTCCTAAAACCCACTAAAATTAGAGCAGAATTGATAGTACCATGTGAAAGCATTCTCAAGTATATTGAAAGTTCATCAAGATCAACAAAGGAATAATATGAGCGCAATTAGCAGTATAATTTTTCTTCTTATTGGTGTCGCTATTGGCTTCTTCCTTAGTCGTGTCGCGTCTAAGCCTGTTGTTAACGATGCCAAAATGAAACAAGAATTCGAGAACAATAAAGCCGAATTAGACAGCTATAAGGAACAAGTTCAGCAACATTTTTCTGCCAGTGCCCAGTTATTAGAAGACATGGCCAAGCAATATCAAGGCATGTATGAGCATATGGCGAGTCAATCGAAAGCTTTAATCGGTGATGAAGTCGCTCAACCGCAATTATTTGCCGACTATCAGCAAAAGTTAGCATTAGATGACACGGTGGCGACAGAAACAGAAGCACAACCTAAAGACTACTCTAACGAACCATCAGGTTTATTTACCGAAGCGCAACGTAAAGCGGGCTAATTCGTTGAACTTTATTAGCTAAGCTAGATCTAACAGATCCAGCTTAGCTTAATATATTTGTCTATCGAGGGTATTTATGCACTATCGCACCAAGAAATTCGCTATCTTGTGCTTATCATTAGTTTTTGGATTTAATACACTACCAGCGCAAGCCGCGTTACCCATGGCCGTTGGTGAACAAGAGCTCCCCAGCCTAGCGCCAGTCTTAGAGCAAGTGACCCCAGCAGTAGTCAGCATTTCGGTCGCAGGGACCAAAGTCTCGCAACAACAACTTCCAGAATTATTTAAATATTTCTTTGGTCCAGGAGAAGCCCCAAGCAGTGCAGAACAAAAGCAGCCTTTTCAAGGCCTCGGTTCTGGGGTGGTGCTTAACGCCAGCAAAGGTTATGTGATCACCAACTATCATGTGATCCATCAGGCCGACGAGATTGTCGTCAGCTTAAAAGATGGCCGCAGCTTCGATGCCAAAGTATTAGGCAGTGACCGCCAAACCGATATCGCACTACTGCAAATTGAAGCTGATAACTTAACCGATATGAAACTCGCCGATTCTGATGAATTGCGGGTCGGTGATTTTACCATTGCCATTGGTAATCCCTTCGGCTTAGGACAAACGGCCACCTCAGGTATTGTGAGTGCTTTAGGTCGCAGCGGTTTAAATATTGAGCATTTAGAAAACTTTATTCAAACCGATGCTGCAATTAATAGCGGCAACTCTGGCGGAGCTCTCATCAACTTACGTGGTGAACTGATCGGTATTAACACCGCCATCATCGCCCCCAGTGGCGGCAATATTGGGATAGGATTTGCCATTCCCAGTAACATGGTGAGCAACCTTAGCGCTCAGATCATTGAATTCGGAGAAGTACGCCGTGGGATATTAGGCGTGACAGGTGGTGAGCTTAACAGTGATTTAGCAAAAGCCTTTGGTACCGACTCCAAGCATGGCGCCTTTGTGAATCAAGTCATGCACGGTTCAGCAGCCGACAAAGCTGGTGTGAAGGCTGGCGATATTATTATCGCGGTTGATGGTAAAAAAGTGAAAAGTTTCGCTGAATTACGCGCCAAAATTGGCACCATGGGCGCAGGGAAAAGTATCCTGATTGGTGCGATTCGGGATGGTAAACCGATTGACTTCAAAGTCACTTTGCAACAGGCCGAAGAGCAAAATATAAATGCTAAAATTATGCACCCAGCCTTAGATGGTGCAAGTCTTAGCTCTACCGACAAAAACGCACCAATGGCCGGTGTACTGGTCAACAAAGTAGAACGAAATTCGCGGGCTTTCGCCAATGGTTTTGAGCAAGGTGATATCATTATCGGTATCAACAAAACTCGCATTTCCAGTATCGCTGATTTACGCGAATTACTCGAGAGCGAGCCAAGAATCTTGGCGATAAATATCCAGCGCGGTGAAGAAAACCTCTATCGGATCATTCAGTAAGCCTGCTCCACGCAATCAACAAAGGCGACATATTGCTCGCCTTTTCTTTTGTCTGCACAAGTCGCGTGCTATGCTGGGTTGGTCGCTGGAGAAGAACAATTGTTAGCTATAATCAAGTATTTACTCAAACCCGCTATTTTTGGTTTAGCCATGGCTATCGGCATTCTATTTGCTTTCCCTGAATTTAGGGAAAATAGTAAACAGCTGTTAAATGACTATACCGAAACCCCACTCGGTAGTTACGCCCTCGCTTCGAGACGAGCTGCCCCCGCAGTCGTTAACATTTACACCCGTAGCTTTCTACAATCTTACGTGAAGGCCGATACTCAATTGGAATCTCAAGGCTTAGGCTCTGGGGTGATTATGTCTAGTCAAGGTTTCGTACTGACTAATCTCCATGTCATCGCAAATTCCGATCAAATTGTCATCGCTTTACAGGATGGACGCATTTTTAATGCTGAATTAGTCGGAGGTGATGTTGTGACTGACTTAGCGGTGTTAAAAATCGATAACTCTTCTGACTTACCCGTCATCCCACAAGATGATCAACTAACCACTCAAGTCGGCGATATCGTTCTCGCCATCGGCAATCCCTATAATGTAGGTCAAACGATCACTCAAGGGATCATTAGTGCGGCTGGACGCAGCGGTATGAGCTCTACCGGTCGACAAGACTTTTTACAAACCGATGCCGCAATTAACCGTGGAAACTCTGGGGGTGCATTAGTCAATACCCGTGGCGAACTGGTGGGGATTAATACCTCTGCTTACCACCTAAACGATGCTACAGATACCTATGGGATTAGCTTCGCTATTCCTTATTTGCTGGCTAAAAAGATCATGCAGAGTCTGATTAAAGATGGCACTATCGTGCGTGGCTATCTGGGTTTAGACGGACAAAAAATCACCCCACTTCTCGCTTCTCGCTTAAAATTACACGATACCCAAGGGGTCATTGTAAGCGGTGTAGATCCTGTGGGGCCAGCCAGTAAAGCAGGCATCCAAGCCAACGATATTCTAGTCAATATTGCCGGCCAAGAGATTGTCTCAATCAAACAGGCGATGGATATTGTTGCCGAAACCCGACCGGGTAGCGAAATTCGAATACGCCTATATAGAAACGGGGAACAACTAGAGCTCCCCGTGACCGTAACCGAATTGAAATTACCAACCCGGCCTAAGAACGTTCATTAAACCGCGTAATATTGGCTCCTAGCCGCGCAAACTTAGTTTCGATGTCTTGATAGCCCCGGTCGATATGATAAATCCTATCGACCACACTCTCACCTTCTGCGACTAAGGCTGCTATCACCAAGCTCGCAGAAGCACGTAAATCGGTAGCCATCACCTGTGCACCACTGAGTTGCTCGGTGTGCTTACAAATCGCCGTATTACCCTCCAGCTCTATTTCGGCCCCCATGCGCGTCAATTCAGGCACATGCATAAAACGATTTTCAAAAATCGTCTCGGTGACATGACCAGTTCCCTGAGCGAGAATATTCAATACTGTAAACTGGGCTTGCATATCAGTAGGGAAGGCCGGGTGAGGTGCTGTTTTCACATTCACAGCTTTAAGCTCGCAGCCTTGCATATCCACTTCAATCCAGTCCGAACCACTGCTAAGCTTAGCGCCAGCTTCCGCTAACTTCGCCAATACCGCATCCATTAATGCGGGATCGGTATTGGTACAACGGACTTTTCCACCCGTCACTGCAGCGGCCACCAAGTAGGTCCCCGTTTCAATCCGATCGGGGAGTACACTGTACTCACCGCCATGCAACTGCTCCACACCTTGAATCACAATGGTATCACTTCCGGCACCTTGAATATCCGCCCCAAGAGTGTTTAAGAAGTTAGCCAAATCAACCACTTCAGGTTCGCGGGCTGCATTCTCAATAATCGTTTGACCCTCAGCGAGAGCCGCCGCCATCATCAAGTTCTCGGTGCCTGTAACACTCACCATATCCATAAAGATCCGCGCGCCTTGTAATCGGCCAGAAACTCGCGCTTTTACATAACCATCTTCCACATTCATATCGGCTTGCATCAACTCTAAGCCATGAATATGCAGATTTACCGGACGAGCTCCAATTGCACAACCACCAGGCAAAGATACATCGGCCTCACCATAGCGAGCGACTAAAGGGCCAAGCGCCATGATTGAAGCACGCATAGTTTTGACCAACTCATAAGGCGCAACAAAGTCGTTGGCTTTACCCGCCTTCACTGTGACAGTTTCACCATCGACCAGCACTTCACGGCCCAAATGCTGTAACATCTTACAGGTGGTGCCAATATCTCTTAACTGAGGCACATTGTGTAACACCACTTGCTCTTCACATAACAAGGTAGCAAACAAGATCGGTAGCGCGGCATTTTTTGCCCCAGAAATAACAACTTCGCCTTGTAAACGACAGCCGCCTTGTATTCTAAATTTATCCACTTCAACTCCTACTACAGTTGGCCAAATTTTTGTTGTTTTTGCCATTCATCAGGAGTGAAAGCCTTAATCCCCAAAGCGTGAATTTCGTTACTCGCAATGTAGTCTTTCAATGGTGCATATATCGCTTGTTGCTTTTTAACCCGCGATAATTCCTGAAACATGGTACCCACGGCAATCACCTGAAAGTGATTGCCTTCTCCAGTTACCTGCACATGTTCCAGTTCAAGCGTTTGCATTAATATCTGTTCAATTTGTTCGGCTTGCATAATGACGCTCCGCAAAAGTGCTTTATTTTTCAAACTGCAGCAAAGGATTAAGTTCATAGAGCTCAAAAAGTTGCTTCGCCTGCTCTGGGCAGTGTTCGATTTTTAAAGGATGACTAGGTTCTGGTTTTAAGGCGGTGATAATAGCGGCTATTCCAGCAGAGTCAATCCGCTTTAACTTGGACAAGTCGAGCGTAGCGGCCTGACACTCGGCCAGTAGCGGCCACTGACTAACAACCTGAGAAACCGTCCAGTCACCGCGGATCGTTAAGCGTTGCGGGTCAATTTGTAAAATTGCACTCATTTTGAAGGCCCAACAGATTCAAAATTCTTTTTCTCTAAGAGTTCAATCACTTCATCCACACTGCTAGAGCGGATCAAACTGTCTATTTCTGATTGTTTGGTCGCCAGCAAACTAACGCCTTCCGCAACCAGATCATAAGCTAACCATTGATCTTTATTTCTCAGCTTTCTAAATTTAAAAGACAAGTTGATCGGAGGCCGCTCACCATCAATAAATTGAGCTTTTACGGTGACCTTAGTTTGCCCCTCGACCGATCGTTCCGGTTCAATGAGTACTTTCTGTTGTTTATACTGAGCTAATGCTTGGGTATAAGTTGCAACTAAATACTCCTGAAATGCCTTAATGAACCTAGCACGCTGTTGTTCATCAGTTTTTTTGAGGTGTTTACTCAATACCACCAACGCGGCGTAGCGATAATCAATATGAGGCATCAGCTGCTGACGCACAATATCTTCGACTTGCTGATCCACGGTAGAGCTATCTCGGTCAATTTTAGCCAAGCGACTAAAAGTTTGCTCAGCAACGTAGTTCATCAAACGGTAAGGGTTTTGATCCACATTTTCCGCTTGGCTTGTGGCACTAAACAAACTCGTCAGCAACAGCAAAAATACTACTCTCATGGTCATCATTACTTCTCCTTGGCTGAATATAAAAATTGGCCAATCAAATCTTCCAACACCAACGCTGATTTAGTATCTTCAATCAACGCACCATCATTGAGGTGCTCAATACCTTCAACGACAAAGCCAGGGGTGAGACCAATGTATTGCTCTCCTAACAAGCCCGCGGTAAGGATCGAAAGAGAACTTGTCTCTGGGTAAAAACCGTATTGGCGATACATATTCAAAGTCACCTTTGGCATATAATCATCAACATCAAGTTCAATCGCTTCAACTCGACCAACCACGACCCCTCCCACTTTTACTGGCGCGCGTACTTTAAGCCCTCCAATATTGTCAAACTTAGCATACAGCGTATACAGATCATTACTGCTACTAAACTGACTATTCGCAATTTTCAACGACAAGATTAATAGCGCAGCGAAACCCAGTAATACAAACAATCCAACCGACAACTCAACTTTATTTACTTTCATGTTATTCCCTAAACCTAGCTGCCAAACATTAGTGCAGTTAATACAAAATCTAAAGCCAAAACCAGCAACGAAGCATGCACCACACTTCGCGTCGTCGCCTGACTAATCCCCTGAGCGCTAGGGGTTGAGTCGTAACCATTGAATAATGCTACCCAAACCACCGTAATCGCAAACACCGCACTCTTGATAATCCCATTACCAATATCTTGGCCAAACTCTATGGATGCTGCGGTAATCGACCAAAAGCTGCCGTTATCGACCCCCAACCATTCCACGCCAACTAAGAACCCGCCCCAAATACCGACCAAATTAAACATCAGCGTTAATAGGGGCATGGCAATAAACCCAGCCCATAAACGCGGCGCTATCACCCGCTTAAGTGGGTCAACGGCCATCATCTCCATACTGGATAATTGTTCAGTAGTTTTCATCAAGCCAATTTCTGCGGTGAGCGCAGAGCCAGCCCGCCCTGCAAACAACAAAGCGGTCACCACCGGACCAAGCTCCCGAAGTAGCGATAACGCAACCATAGGACCAAGACTGGTTTCGGCACCAAAATCGACCAAAATATGGTAGCCCTGTAGCGCCAGAACCATCCCAATAAATAGACCTGAAACCAAGATAATAGGCAGTGACTGCACCCCCACCACATAGATTTGATAGATCGTATCTTTCAGCAATTGCCGACTTGGCCAGCTCGATAAGGCATGCCATAACATTAAGCTCGCTCGGCCGAGCGAGGCGAAGCGTAATAGGGTCTTACGACCTAATAGCGCAATAACGTCAATCATAAGGCCGCCTTAAGTGCTTGTGCATAATCGTCTGCTGGATAATGAAAAGCCACCGGGCCATCGGCTTGACCATTGAGAAATTGCGCCAAACGCGGATTCGGATTTGACGCAATTGCTTCGACGCTACCTTGGGCTAATACGCTATGGCCATCAATTACAAACACGTAATCAGCGATACTAAGAACTTCACTCACATCATGAGAAACTATCACCGAGGTCAATTGTAAACTTTGGTTCAAGCCTTGGATCAATTTAATCAATACCCCCATTGAGATGGGGTCCTGACCAACAAAGGGCTCATCGTAAAGAATTAGCTCGGGCTCCAAGGCAATCGCTCTTGCTAGCGCCACTCGACGCGCCATTCCGCCCGACAAATCACTCGGCATCAGCTGCGCGGTGCCACGTAGACCCACGGTTTGTAACTTCATCAACACCAAGTTTCGCAATACCACTTCCGGTAACTGAGTATGTTCTCGTAAGGGAAACGCGACATTCTCAAAAACATTAAGATCACTAAACAAAGCACCACTTTGAAATAACATGCCGATCCGTTTACGTAACTTGAATAATTCGCGACGTTTCAGCTGATGCACATTTTGCTGGTCGATCAGCACTTCACCCGACTGCGGCTTTAGCTGCCCAGCAATCAGTTTAAGTAAGGTCGTTTTACCGATCCCGCTAGGCCCCATAATTGCGGTAATTTTACCGCGCTGAATACGCAAATCGAGGCCTTCAAAGATAACTTTGTCACCGCGCTGAAATGCTAATTGTTTTACTTCAATCAAATTTTTAGCCACTCCATCAGCAATCTTGACTGTTCAAGGCTGCCATATTATTGAGATAATTGATGACACTCAAGGTTAAACTCTTCCCTTTTGTCAGGAAAATGTTGACAATGCTTGCTATTTTGTCCGCATCACTGATATTTGTTGATCCAAGGAAACCCATGTTCGTTGAATGTTTATTATTAGTTGTTGGTTTAGCGCTCTTAGTTTGGAGTGCTGATCGTTTTGTTTTTGGCGCTGCCGCTATTGCTAACAATTTTGGTTTACCGCCGATGATTATTGGCCTAACCATCGTCGCCTTGGGCTCCTCTGCCCCAGAAGTTATGGTTTCAGCAACCGCCGCCTTAGAAGGCAAAATGAATACCGCAGTGGGAAATGTAATCGGCTCCAACATTACCAATATCACTTTAGTTCTCGGCGTGACCGCCTTATTCAAACCTTTATTCGTTTCATCATCAACGTTATTTAGAGAATTACCGATGGTGTTAGCCGCCACGGCATTTGCTGGTTGGATATTACATGACCAACATCTTGGATATATAGAAGGTACCTTATTATTGACGATATTTGTAACCATGATGGCCTTTCTCATCATCGGCTCGCTACGTCAACGTAACAACGCCAAACTAGATCCAATGATGGAAGAAGCCGCTTCGGAAGTCCCCAAAGATGTAGCAACCAGCAAAGCTTTGTTGTGGCTTGCGGTTGGTTTAGTATTATTGCCGATAAGTGCTGACATATTAGTCGGTTCAGCCTCAGAAATCGCGCGCTATTTTGGGATCAGTGATTTAGTGATCGGCTTGACCATCATCGCCATCGGCACCAGTCTGCCAGAACTAGCTGCTTGTATCGCAGGGGTCATCAAGAAAGAAGATGACCTGGTTCTGGGTAATATTATCGGCTCAAACCTATTCAATATTTTAGCCGTATTAGCGGTCCCCGCAATGCTCGCCCCCGGTCCAATTGACGCCCTTGCTGCCGAACGTGACTTCTATGTCATGATGGGGGTAACCTTATTACTGTTTGTGATGTCAATGAGCTTCTTTGGCAGAAGTCGCAAAATATCACGTTGGGAAGGCGCAATATTATGCTGCAGCTTTGTTGCCTATCAACTGTTATTATTCTCGGCTTAAGCGACTATTTTTATTCAGCATTATTTGAGGGAAATTGAGTGTCAATTGATTATATCGCCACCGCTAAACAGGTTTTAGAAATCGAAGCTTTGGGCATCGAAAATCTGCACCAATACTTAAACCAAGATTTTAGTGCAGCCTGTGAGTTAATCTTAGCGGGTAAAGGTAAGGTCATCCTTACCGGGATGGGGAAGTCGGGTCATATTGCCAATAAAATAGCCGCGACTTTAGCGTCGACCGGGACCCCAGCTTTTTTTGTGCACCCTGGCGAAGCCTGTCATGGTGATTTGGGCATGATATCCGCCGATGATATTGTTATTGCGCTCTCAAATTCTGGAGAGTCAGAAGAGATCCTCTCCTTATACCCGGTGTTCAACCGTATCGGTGTACGCTCAATTGCACTCACCAGTAACCCTCTCTCAAGTATGGCAAAATTGGCCGACTACCACCTGTGTGTTGCCGTTCCCCGTGAAGCGTGCCCTCTCGGCTTAGCGCCAACCGCTAGCTCTACCGCTACGCTCGTCATGGGAGATGCTTTAGCCGTGGCGCTACTCCAAGCTCGAGGCTTCACTGCCGATGATTTTGCACTATCTCATCCGGGTGGCAGTTTAGGCAAAAAACTGCTATTGAGTGTTCACGACATTATGCTCAGCGGGGAACAAATTCCTTTAGTTGTAGTCGAACAAACTATTCGAGAAGCACTATTTGAAATTACCGCCAAAGGTTTAGGTATGGTTGGCGTCGTCAATCAGCAGCAACATTTAGTCGGAATTTTTACCGATGGAGATTTACGCAGGATCCTAGATCAGCGTATCGATATTCATGAAACGCCAATTGGTCAAGTGATGACACACAACCCTAAAGTAATAGAAGATGATTGGTTAGCCTTTGATGCGCTTAAACTGATGAAGAAAGACTCAATTAACGGTCTATTTGTGCTCCATCAACAAACCGTAATTGGCGCTTTTAATATGCACACCTTACTGCAAGCAGGAGTCTATTAGTGAGTGTTGAAACGCCCTACGGTGCGGTCACCCAGCAAAACTACAGTTTAGCCAGAAATATAAAATTGCTCATTTGTGATGTCGATGGCGTATTCTCCGATGGTCGGATCTACCTCGGTAATGATGGCGAAGAATTAAAGGCCTTTCACACCCATGATGGCTTTGGTATTAAAGCATTACTCAATGCAGGTATTGAGGTTGCGATTATTACCGGCCGCCAATCAAATTTAGTCAGCACCCGCATGCAAGCTTTAGGTGTGCAGCATATATTTCAGGGCCAGCAAGATAAAATGCAAGCCTATCGACAATTACAACAAAAGCTAAGCTTAAGCCCCGAATACTGTGCCTATATCGGCGATGACGTGGTCGATGTTCCAGTCATGAATGCCTGTGCCTTAGGGGTTGCTGTATATGACGCCCATCCATTATGTAAACAAGCTGCCAAATTAGTGACTAAAACCGCTGGGGGTTATGGTGCAGTGCGGGAATTATGCGATTTAATTCTTCAGGCACAAGGACAGCTACAAAATGCTCAGGGCATGAGTATATGAATAAACCCACTTGGTTTTTTGCGGTTTTATTTATGGTGGCTTTGGTGCTTTGGCAGCTCAGCCCGTCAGATACCCAACAACTGACCGAAACTCGCGAAATCAATAAACCCAATTTTATTGCCGAACAGCTATACAGTGTTAGTTTTGGCGAACAGGGAAGGCCCCGCTATCGTATTTATGCCGAACAGATGGCGTATTTTGAGCAACTCAAGCACACCACTTTCAGCCAACCAAAAATCTTGGTATATCCCGATCCCAAACAACCTGTATGGCAAATCGTGGCCGATCAAGCTACAGTACAGCAGCAACACACGGTCATGTTAAATGACAATGTAGTAATTAAAAACTTGAGTCGCAGCAAATACGTTCGTGACTTAATTACAGACAGCTTGGAAATCGACCTGCAAAACGAAACCATGCATAGTGATAAACTCGTTACCGTTTATGGCCCATCCTACGAATTATATGGACGCGGAATGAACGGTGATTTAGCCAATGAAATAGTGACTTTATTAAATGATATCGAAGCGGTTTACCACAATCCACAAGAATAAATTAGCCTTTTTAGCAAGCCTGTTACTCATCAGTTGGGGGGCTCAAGCGCTTGAAGACGACTTCAATAAACAAATTGTCGTCGATGCCGACCGTCAACAGGTTAATATCAAAGAAAATCGCGTCACTTTTTATAGTAATGTCGTCGTGACTCAAGGCTCGATAAAAATGCGCGCCGAAGAACTGAGCGTTATCGGAAGTGAGCAAAAAGGCAGCGAAGTGATGATAGCAAAAGGCAAACCAGCCACCTTCTATCAGCTCTTAGATAATGGTAAGCCCATTGAAGCAGAGGCGAACGAAGTGCGTTACGATTTGAAGACTCAAACGCTTACGCTTACTAACAATGCACTGCTGAAGCAAGAAGAAAGCTTAGTCAAAGGTCAAATGATTAAATACAGCATTAACAAACAAGAAATGGTTGCTCAGGGCGACCAAAACAATCGGGTGACCACCATTTTCTTACCCCAACAACTCAACAAAGTTGCCCCCAAGGCCACGCCTCAACCATGAGTACCTTAATTGCAGAAAACCTTGCCAAAAGTTACAAGGGGCGCAAGGTCGTTAAAAACGTGAGTCTCAATGTTGAAACTGGAAAAATTGTCGGTTTATTAGGGCCCAATGGCGCTGGAAAAACCACCACTTTTTATATGGTGGTTGGTTTAGTCCCAAGGGACCAAGGGCGGATCCTAATTGACAACGAAGATCTGTCAAGTACCGCCATGCATACCCGGGCTCGCAAAGGCATAGGTTACCTACCGCAAGAAGCATCTATCTTTCGTCGCCTCTCGGTAGAAAAGAATATTTTAGCGGTCTTAGAAACACGTAAAGACCTCGATAAACAACAACAAATGGGCGCGCTCGATGACTTACTTGAAGAGTTTCATATTGGTCATATTCGCAAGAATTTAGGCATGAGTCTGTCGGGCGGTGAACGTCGCCGAGTAGAAATTGCCCGCGCTCTAGCTGCCGCACCTAAGTTTATTTTGCTTGACGAACCCTTCGCAGGCGTGGATCCTATTTCTGTTATCGATATAAAAAAAATCATTGAACATCTTCGTGATCGCGGTCTGGGTGTATTGATCACCGACCACAATGTAAGAGAAACACTAGATGTTTGTGAGCACGCCTATATCGTTAGCCAAGGCGAACTGATAGCCTCAGGAAAACCTGAGGAGATACTTAAAAATGAGCATGTGAAACGAGTTTATCTCGGTGAACAATTCAAGCTATAGTTAAAGTATGTCCTCAAACGCGATAATAAAAAGAAGGAACAGCGGTAATTAATGAAAGCATCTTTGCAGTTGCGTCTTGGTCAGCAATTAACCATGACCCCCCAGTTACAACAGGCCATACGCTTACTCCAGCTTTCGACGCTGGATCTGCAGCAGGAAATCCAAGAAGCTTTGGAGAGTAATCCTCTGCTAGAAGCAGATGAAGCGCAAGCAAATGACGCAGACTCGGCTGAATTTAAATCAGCCAGCGAGCAAAATAGTGATGCAAACAATAGCCAAACGGAGATCGATAGCAGCCAGATGGAAACTGGCGATGCCATTAGTCAAGATACCGTCGCAGACGATCTTCCGGTTGACTCAACTTGGGATGACATTTACAGCGCGAGTTCGGCTCCTGCCAGCTCTTCATCCGGTAGCAGCAGTGATGACAACGACATGTTGTTTCAAGGTGAAACCGTTGACTCCTTACAAGATCACTTGCTCTGGCAAATGCGCCTCACGCCTTTTAGTGAAATAGACCAAGCGATCGCCCTCGCCATCATCGACGCAGTCGACCAATCAGGTTACCTGACCCAAGATTGTGAGCAATTACTTGAGGGACTACGTTCGATTGAAAATAATGATTTAGATGTCGAGTTAGATGAAATTGAAGCAGTACTTAAACGTATTCAGCACTTCGATCCAGTTGGTATTGCTGCCCGCTCTCTACAGGAATGCTTACTCATCCAATTAAGTCGTTTCAGCGAACAAACACCTTGGCTGAATGAAGCGAAAGACATCGTATCGAATCATATTGACGTATTAGCAAATCGAGATTTTCGTTTATTGGCCCGTAAAACCAAGTTAAAAGAGGAGCAGCTACGCGAAGTGATGCGGCTGATTCACACCTTAGAGCCAAGACCTGGTAATGCCGTCGAACCAAATCAAGCCCAATACGTAATTCCCGATGTCTCGGTGATTAAACGTCAAGGTCGCTGGGTGGTTGAACTCAATCCTGACGCGATGCCAAAACTACGCATCAATTCACATTATGCATCGATGACTAAAACCTCGACCAACGCCAACGATACCCAGTTTATTCGCAGCCATCTGCAAGAAGCAAAATGGTTCATCAAGAGTATTGAAAGCCGTAACGAAACCCTACTGAAAGTCTCTAATTGCATCGTGCATCACCAACAAGCTTTCTTTGAATATGGTGAAGAAGCCATGAAACCGATGGTATTGAATGATGTTGCCGAAGCGGTTGAAATGCATGAATCCACGATCTCTAGGGTCACGACTCAAAAATTCATGCATACCCCTCGCGGGATCTTCGAACTCAAATACTTTTTCTCTAGCCATGTGGCTACCGATGGTGGAGGAGAATGCTCCTCAACAGCCATTCGTGCATTAATTAAGAAACTGGTTGCTGCCGAGAATACCAGTAAACCACTCAGCGATAGTAAAATCGCTGATATTTTGGCAGATCAAGGCATCAAGGTGGCTAGGCGTACGATAGCTAAATATCGTGAGTCATTGGCTATTCCACCTTCTAACCAACGTAAGAGCCTTATTTAAAGGCCACTATAAAGGGGACGACATCTATGCAAATTAACCTTACTGGACACCACGTAGAAATCACTGAGTCTTTGAGAGAATATGTCCACACTAAGTTTACTAAGCTACAACGACGATTCGACCAAATTAATAATGTCCATGTTATTCTCAATGTCGAAAAACTGAATCAGATTGCCGAAGCCACTATACACCTAAATGGTGGTGAATTATTCGCCACTTCAGAACACGCTGATATGTACGCGGCCATCGATAGCCTCATCGATAAGCTCGATCGCCAAGTCATTAAGCATAAAGAAAAACTCACCAAACATTAGTCATAGTAATGCAAATAGATAAAGTACTAAGCTTGGACTGCACCCAAAGTGCAGTCCAATGTTCGTCAAAAAAACGAGCATTGGAATTGATCAGTGAACTAGTTGCGAAGCAACTCGACACCACATCTAAAAGTATATTTGAAAGTTTATTAAATCGTGAACGCATGGGCAGTACTGGCATTGGCCAAGGCATCGCGATCCCTCACGGTAGAATAGGCAATCAATACCATGCGACCGCAGTATTATTACGCTGTACTCCGGCGATTTCCTTTGACGCCATTGACAATCAAGCCGTTGATTTAATATTTGCCTTACTGGTTCCCGAAGACCAATGTCAACAACATCTAAATACTCTCGCTCAAGTTGCTGAAAAACTTAACGATAAGCAAATATGCAAACAACTTCGTACAGCACAAAGTGATGACGAATTATACACGATCATGATAGCCTAAGACTCTAATCGTTATTAGGGGTTATCATGGAACTGATTATCGTTAGCGGGCGCTCCGGTTCAGGTAAAACGGTCGCACTACGAGTATTAGAAGATTTAGGTTATTACTGTGTCGACAATTTACCAGTCGTATTATGGCGTCCTTTAATTGAACACCTAAAAAGACAGTACACCAAAGTCGCCATTAGCATTGATGTGCGAAATTTACCTGATGAACCCTCACCCATCGGTCAACTAATTCGCGATGAAGGCTCTGAGCTTAACCTATTAAGTATTTTTCTCGACGCGAAAGATGATGCGCTGATCCGCCGCTACAGTGAAACTCGGCGGGTTCATCCACTGAGTCAAAACGACATGTCTCTAGCCAAGGCCATAGAATCTGAAACCGCCCTGCTCGCCCCCATTTCTCGCAATGCTGACCTAAGAATAGATACCTCGCGTTTATCCGTACATGAATTGAGTCAGCTCATTCGATCGCGAGTGACCGGAGAACAACAGCAGCAATTAATTATGGTGTTTGAGTCCTTTGGCTTTAAAAATGGCGTACCCAATGATGCCGATTACCTATTTGATGCTCGCTTTTTACCGAACCCGCACTGGCAAGAAGAACTACGACCTTTATGCGGTCTCGATCAAGCGGTTAAAGATTATTTAGCCAAGCAGCCTCTTGTAGAGCAGTACATCCAGCAAATCGCTGATTTATTAGGATCTTGGCTGCCGCATTTAGAAGCCAATAATCGCGCCTATCTGACCATCGCAATTGGTTGTACTGGCGGACAACATCGTAGTGTTTATGTCGCCGAACAACTGGCTGAACACTTTAGTCAAAAACGTAAGGTGCAGCGGCGCCATCGAACTTTGGAACATAAACTTGAAACTCACTAGACAAGTCGTCGTAAAAAACAAACTGGGCTTACACGCTCGCCCAGCCACCAAACTGGTCGAATTGGTACAAGAATTTGAAGCTGAAGTAAGTATTATTGACGGGAAAAAAACCGCTTCGGCTGCCAGCGTGATGGGATTGCTGGTGTTGGCAAGCGCTCAAGGCAATACCCTCACGATAATCTCTGAAGGTAACGATGCAGAGGCTGCTCTCGATGCCATACAACAACTCGTTGAAGCAAACTTCGACGAGGAATAACGCGAATTTATTGATGCAACTGCTACACTAAGTCCTGTTGCATTTTTAGTGAATATTTATATCGTAGCGGACAAGGCAGAGCCTATCGCGTAGAAACAGCACTGATGCAGGTACTCAAGCCGTAAACTGTGACACATGTTACCCAAAGGGTTCCGCTGAAAACCTTTGTACCATCCGCGACAGGTTCACCCGCTCTAAAAGCGTGGTTTAATCTTTACACGACTATAAGGACCGCTTATGCCTGAAGAGATGGAGTTAAATCCTAATCAACACAAACGCCTACAGGAGCTAAACCAAGCGCTCGATAGTGGTATGTTTGTGCATGTTAGGCGAATGCTTCATCAGATGCCGCCTTGTGATGTCGCTCTACTATTAGAATCTAGCCCTCCCGCAGGTCGAAAAGTATTATGGCAACTCACCGATCCGGAAAAGCACGGTGAGATCCTCGAAGAATTAAACGAAGATGTCATGGAAGGGGTACTCCAATTAATGGCCCCCGAAACCCTTGCTGCAGCGACCGAGGGAATGGACACCGATGATATCGCCTACGTGCTTCGCAGCCTACCCGATAGTGTCTATCAAGAGGTGTTGTCGCAAATGGATGGCCAAGACCGCCATCGAGTCGAAGCTGCGCTCGCTTATCCAGAAGACACCGCTGGCAGTATCATGAATACCGACACCATCACCCTGCGGGCAGATGTCAGTATTGATGTTGTATTGCGCTATTTGCGGCTTAGGGGCGAACTTCCTGAGGCAACGGATGCACTTTATGTTGTCGATGAGAATGATTTACTACTCGGCGATATCCCACTATCAACCTTGCTCACCGTTAATCCAAGCGTCAACGTCAGAGAGGTAATGGATAGTAATGCCGAAACCATACCGGTCGCCATGGATGAAGATGACGTGGCTTCCCTGTTTGAACGCCACGACTGGATATCTGCCCCAGTAGTTGATGAACAAGGGCGCTTGTTAGGCCGAATTACCATCGATGATGTGGTGGATATTATTCGTGAGCATGCGGAACACTCGATGATGGGGATGGCGGGGATGGACGATGATGAGGATACCTTCGCCCCGGTCTTAAAAAGTACTCAACGGCGCACCGTCTGGCTAGCGGTGAATCTTTGTACGGCTTTAATTGCAGCGTCGATTAGCAATATGTTTGAATCAACGATTGAACAATTGGCAACGCTAGCGATCTTAATGACTATTGTTCCTAGTATGGGTGGCATCGCTGGCAATCAAACTTTAGCGCTCGTGATCCGGGGGCTTGCGGTGGGCCACATTGGCGAGGGCAACTCTCGCTGGTTGATCGGTAAGGAAGCCGCAATCGGTATGTTAAATGGCTTAATTTGGGCGAGTGTTATTTCGGTAGTGATCACCCTATGGAAAGGTGACTGGACTTTAGGCATTATCATCGCTGGGGCGATGTTCATTAATATGTCCTTAGCCGGATTAGCTGGGGTTAGTATTCCCTTATTAATGAAAAAATTTAATATCGACCCCGCTTTAGCGGGGGGAATGGCCTTAACCACCATCACCGATGTGATGGGCTTGTTCTCCTTTTTAGGTATGGCCACCTTAGTATTAGCTTAAGGCAGGAGTATCTAAATCGAAGCTCCTACTAAATATCAATCAGCCTAAGCGCTGACGAAAAATTTATCTTTGAAGCAAGCTTGAGCTGTATTTTCGGAGAAAACAAAGCGGCATACCACAGGCCGCTGTTAAAATGCTTATCTTAAACAGAAATAGACGCTGAAAGAGCAACAAGTACTAGCTACCCGCAATCTTCATCGAAGAAATCAATATTGAACCGGTTTGAATTGAGCTTTCTTTATCGAAGTCATCCGCAATGGCAACTATATTGGCAAACATCTCTGGCAAGGTACTGGCTACCGTAATCTCATGTACCGGAAAAGCAATTTCACCATTTTCAACCCAATAACCAGCCGCGCCTCGAGAATAATCACCGGTGACCAAATTAACGCCTTGGCCCATCAGCTCTGTCACCAATAAACCGGTTCCCATTTGCTTCAGCAAATCAGCCCGATTTATCCCACTGTGCTGCACTAACCAATTATGGATCCCACCAGCATGACCGGTACTTTGCATGCCCAGTTTACGTGCCGAGTAGCTGGTTAACAAATAGCTCTCTAAACGCCCATCAGCAATAATATGGGTCGCTTTCGGGGCCACGCCTTCGCTATCAAAAGGAGTACTTGATAAGCCTTTTTTAATAAAAGGGTCCTCGTAGATCGACAACCAACTAGGGAACAGCTGACTGCCCAAACTATCGAGTAAAAAAGACGAACGGCGATACAAATTACCACCACTAATCGCCCCCACGAGGTGGCCAAATAAGCCACTCGCGACCTCTTGGTCAAACACCACCGGCACCTCACAAGTCGCTATTTTACGACTACCGAGGCGACCTAAGGTTTTACTAATCGCCTTGTCGGCCAGTTGTTGAATACTGTCTAAATCGGCAAAATCACGCGCCACGCTATAGGCGTAATCACGCTGCATCTCTTTATCACCGGCGATCAACATGCAACTAATGCTATGGCGGCTGGTTGGATAGCCTTCAACAAAACCATGGCTGTTTCCATAAACCTTCACCCCGTAGTGACTATTCACATTCGCCCCGTCACTGGCCTTAATCTGCGAATTGCTCAAAGCTAAGCCTTCACATTGCTTGGCTAATTCAATAAATTTTTCAGGCTCCAATGGGTGAGGATGAAATAATTCTAGATCCGCAATATCTGTTGCTAGTAATGCTTTATCTGCAATCCCTGCCGCTTTATCCGCCGATGTATATTGAGAGATATCATAAGCCGCTTTCACCGCATTGGTGATAGCTTCTGGACTCAGATCTGAGGTTGAGGCACTGCCCTTACAATTCGCCGAATACACCGCAATCCCCAGCGCACCGTCATGATTAAACTCAAGGGTTTCCACTTGTTGATCACGAGTCGCAACACAAATTCCCGTTTGTTTCGAAATCGACACTTCGGCTTCATCCGCGCCAAGTTGTTTTGCTTGCTTAATCGCAAACTCAACAGCTTGTTTTAATTGACTGAGTTCTTGGCTCGATTGTTTTTCAGGGCTCATTTTGATTTTTTAATTTCCATGTATGGCCCTCGGGCCTGTTGAACTATAGCGGTCAATTTTCGTTCGAGATCTTAGGATGTTATCCCAGCTCAAGTGATGCAGCTTAGCATTCTAAGCAAACACCTCGCAACAATAAGTAAACGCCTTACAACAAAGAGTCAAAGGTTTTAGCCAAAGCCATGATCCAGCGTTTATAAGCGCTTACTGCTTGGCACAGAGAGACAAGCTAACAACAGCCAAAGCACCGTTCAAAAATCCACCAGCCAAGTCCCAAATGTAAGCATTAAAGATAAACCCTCTTCACCACAAAACTCATCGAGCGGCCATAGCCAAGAACTGGTAAGATATGCGAAAAGTGCTATGAGTAACAGAAAATGAGTAATGACCCGTCCTTTACAGACGAAGATGAGTGGATTAGTAAATCAGAAATCAAGCGTGAAGCCGATAAACTGAAAAAATTGGGCGTCGAATTAGTGGGTTTAACCAACCCACAAATAGAGTCCATCAGCATGAGCGCAACCTTAAGAGAAGCAATTGCCCTTGCCAAACGCTTGAAAGATAAACGAGAAGCGGCACGCCGCCATATGAATTACATCGGTAAAGTACTAAGAACCGAAGACATTGAAAGCATCAATGCTGGCTTAGATAAGATCCGCAACAAACACATTTATCAAGCACAGGCCCAGTTAGCTCTAGAGAAACGGCGAGAGCAGCTAATAGAAGAAGGGGACCCTGCGATTAATGCCTTAGTCGAAAAAAATCCAGCGTTAGAGCGTCAAAAATTGCGCCAGTTGGTCCGCCAAGCCAAAAAAGAATTAGAGCAGCAAAAACCAGCTAAGGCTCACCAGGACTTGCTTAAATATCTCAAATTACACTCTTAAAAAAAGGGCCAAGGCCCTTTTCATTTATGCAGTGCCACCAACGGTAAGCTGATCAAGTTTCAAACTCGGCTGGCCAACCCCCACAGGAATGCTTTGTCCTTCCTTACCACAGACTCCAACCCCTTGATCCAAACACAGGTCATTCGCCACCATCGACACTTGTTGCATCGCTTCAGGGCCACTACCAATTAAGGTTGCCCCTTTTATTGGCGTAGTAATCTTACCATCTTCAATGAGGTACGCTTCCGAAGCCGAAAAGACAAACTTACCCGAGGTTATATCCACCTGACCTCCGCCAAAATTAGGCGCGTAAATGCCTTTTTTCACCGAAGCGATGAGTTCTTCAGGCTCACTTTCACCACCTAACATATAAGTATTGGTCATGCGAGGAAGCGGCAGATGTGCATAAGACTCTCGGCGTCCATTTCCAGTCGACTGAGTATCCATCAGTTGAGCATTATGCTTATCTTGCATATACCCTTTCAGAACACCGTTTTCAATTAATACATTATATTGCCCAGGCGTACCTTCATCATCAATACTCACCGATCCCCGACGGTTGGCAAGCGTACCATCATCAACAATAGTACATAATGGCGAAGCTACCTGTTGTCCGATACAACCAGAAAATGCCGAAGACCCTTTACGATTAAAGTCACCTTCCAGACCATGTCCCACCGCTTCGTGTAGTAACACACCTGGCCAGCCAGCACCGAGTACTACTGGCATCAGTCCGGCTGGGGCATCCACCGCTTCTAAATTCACTAAAGCTTGGCGTACCGCTTCTTTCACATAAACCATCGCCCGTTCACAGCCATCAACTTCTTCAAGGAAATAACTATAATTCTGACGTCCACCACCGCCCGCAGATCCGCGTTCACGGCGCTGTTTACGTTCGACTAAGACACTACAATTGAAACGAATTAATGGCCGAATATCCGCAGCTAAGGTACCGTCACTAGCTGCGATTAATACTTCTTCGTAGACCCCACTCAAGCTCACGATCACTTGGTTAACCGCAGGATCTAAGCTACGAGCATACTTGTCGGCGCGTTCTAATAAGGCAATCTTCTGTTGATTAGATAAACTAACCAAGGGGTTATTGGCTTGATAATACTGTTCCGCTGCGACCCGTTTAAAAGGCTTTAAGTTGCCCCTTGAGGCTGGCGAGCTGATCCCTCTGGCCGCCTGACAAGTCTGCATTAAAGCATTGGGATTAATCACATCCGAGTAGGCGAAACCGGTCTGCTCTCCACTGATCGCACGAACCCCAACCCCTTGTTCAATGTTATAGCTGCCTTCTTTCACGATGCCATCTTCTAAAACCCAAGATTCATGTCGACTATGTTGAAAGTACAAATCGGCATAATCTATTTGGTTCTTCGCCACTTCAGCCAGCGCTAAGCTCAACTCTTGTTCGCCAATGCCACTTGGCAAGAGTAAGGATTGACTGACTTTTTCAAACGACATAGTGATTATTTTCTCCACCCTAAATGTAATTGCCCGTGCAACGACACTGGCATACTGCTTCTCACTTGTTGAATTAACTGCGGATTAAATTCGGCTCGCGCCATAGACTCTCCGCTCGCTTGTATATCTAAACAACGTCCCCAAGGGTCAACTACCATCGAATGGCCCCACGTTTGGCGCTGGTTATGGTGGGTGCCAGCTTGATTAGCCGCCACCAAATAAAATTGATTTTCGATCGCTCGGGCCTGTAATAAAGGTCCCCAATGCGCCTCTCCCGTCACTGCGGTGAATGCAGCTGGTAGTAATACAATATCACAGCCCTGTTCGCGCAACAGCTGAAATAAATAAGGGAAACGCAAATCAAAACAAATCGCCATCCCAACTCGATATTCACCAATATCAAACCACGCCAAATTCTGCCCCGCGATAAAATAATCTGACTCTCGATAAGCCCCCACATTGTCGGCGACATCAACATCAAATAAATGCAACTTGTGGTAATGCTGAAGTAATTTGCCGTGAGGGGAAAAAGCCAAAGATGAGGTATAGCAACGGGTGTCATCTTCGGCCAGCGTTGGCATACTGCCTGCCACCAAATATATTCCATAGCGCTTAGCTTGCTCGGCGAGCCATTGTTGGATCGGTCCATCGCCTAAAGCTTCCGCCAGCTGCATATATCCCTGCTCCCCTACCCCATAAGCCGCAAAATTTTCCGGCAAAAGCACCAAATCTCCGCTTTGTGGTTTAGCCTGAGCGAGCAAGCGCTCTGCCTGTTGTAGGTTGTCAGCTAAGTTGGCACTCGAATTCATTTGTAAGGCAAGTAAATTCATTAACGTGCGTTCTCCTTTCTAAACTCATCGGGGACTTCAATTTTTTGTTTCACGCGTTCTAATTCAATTAATTCAGGCTGGCGAATATTACCTTTAAGAGCAAAATCAATTTGAGTCACCACTTCCACCACCGGCTCAAGTAACTTCGATAGCGCAAGTACTGCAACCCCCGTCACAGGGGTAACCAAAAAAGCGGCTAAAACGGGTAAGCTAGAAGTCACTTTAGGTGAATAACTTACTAAATAATCAACTTTACCATCCCCAAAATCAACTTTTCCTTTACCACGCATGGTACCGGCGACCCCATCCAAATAAAAATCTTGGTTATCAGCTACCCCATGTTTTAAATTGATCGAGCCACTCATTGAATCAAAGTGCAGGCCCTTCTCAAACACGTCACTAAAATCAAGTTTCAAACGTCGTCGAATCGTATCGAGACTAGCTAAAGTCAATAAGCGAGTACCTTTATCGCTCATTTCGGTGAGGGCACCACTACCTGTTTTCATCGATAGTTTGCCATCTAGAGACCCTTTTTGAGGCCGATAAAGTGCATCTTGCCAGCTAAGGTCAAAGCTAAAGTTTGCCGGCGTTCTTTTGAGTGGGCTGGTTATGCCCATCGTTTCAATCATCTGCTCCATGCTGTCACTATTCAAAGTTCCAGCCACTCCCGCTTGTTCTCCGTGTTCGCTTTCGGTCCAAAACAACGCAGAAGTGAGCTGACTATGTCCCCAATCAATCCATAAGCGACCATTTTCCAGACGATGATCCACTATTGGCATATCCAGCTTAAGCTTACCCAGACGATAATCTGCAAATTGGCAAGCATCACATTCAAGCACAAAAGGCGGTAATCGTTGCAATAACGAAACCGGCTCAGGGGCGAACAATGATTCCGAATCCGCCGACTCAGAGGCGCGGTTGTCAGGCTCAAGACTAAACTTCAAATTCGGTAATATGGCTTTTTCAATCTTGACCTGTACTGGCATTTCGAGACTGGGCTGAGAGGGCGCAGCAATACTTGCCAACAATTGATCCGAACTAATTTGCAACTGAGTTTTACTCAAAGGAAGATAGGCAAAATCAAAATTATCGAGATCTTGTTCCAATAAATGAGCTTGCTGAACCTTGCCGCGAATAAACATGAGGGGCGGGCGCTCAAAACTCACGTTGCGAAAGTCACTCAGTTTTTCTTGCGGAACAAAATTAGCTTGTTGTTTCATCCACTTCAACCAAGGTTGCAGTTCAAGTTCAGCAAAATCAAAAGACATCGCTAAACCATTGCCCTGCCAAAGCAGATCATTATTGGCGCCCAGATTCAGTAGACCATGAGTGATTTTTTTCTGCTCATTTTGATAACTTAATGTCAGCTCTGCGGAGACCAACTGATTGCTTTCCAAACGAATATCACTGGCTTGATTATTACCACTCACACTTAAGGCTGTCGGCCAGAGCTGCGTTTTAGTTTTCCCCAAGGGCGCGGGAAGCCGTGATGCTAAACCCAGTAATTCAGAGCGAAAATCACCACGATAGTCAAATAAGCCTTGCGGCTTCAACTGAATATTTAGATCACCCTGCCAGGCTAAGTCACCTGTCGCATACTCGCTTAAAGGTAAACCAAAAGCGCGCTCTGCTGCGTTGATTTTCCAACGCCCAGCGAGATCGAAATCAAGCTGATAATGAGCCGCTTGTGCCTCAGTCTTTAATTTTACATCCAGCGGCATGCCACGCCAAATCGCACTGAGTTTATTACTATGCAACTTCTCATTTTGAAAAGACAGCCGTCCTTTGAGTTGGTTAAGCTTCATCCCAGTAGGAATAATGGCCAAATTATTCCCCAAAAAGTCAACATGACCATTCACTTCTACTTCGCCGCCAGATAAGGGGATATGAAGATACACCTGCCCCGCAACATCACCATTGCTTAACGGCAGTTGCTGCAAGCTACTACTTAAGGCTGTGACCGGAGATTGCATCAAATAGTCAGCCACGGCCTTTGCGGGCGCCTTGATATCACCAGTGATAAATAACTCTGAATCATGGTGAAATTCAGGAATACTCGCAGTAATCCGTTGTGCTGGTACCGCTCCCAAGAGCGCTTGGTTGCTTTCCATAAACAAGCCATCATTTTGAAACAGTAGATCAAGCTGCAGCTTCTCTAGGTTTGGCCAATGAGGGTCAAATTTAAAACGGGCATCTTTCAGTGGAACAAAAGCTTGAAAGATACCATCGTGTTGCTGATAGGGGTAATGATTGAGTTGTCCGTACCACAACACCTGACTATGCTTGGCTTGGCCCGCTAATAAGGCTGGTTTAAGGTAATCGAACACCTTACCCGGCATAATTTTGGGGTAATAACGATAGGCTTTTGCCGCATCTTTAACTTCTGCGTTGGCGATTAGGCTGAGTAATGGCCATTGACCCTGCTTTGGCCATTGCAAAGACCACTGGGCGAGCAGATCTAATTCAGGGGTTCGTAACTGAGTATAGGCACTACTTAAGCGAAGCGCTGAATCAGCAAAATCGATATTTACCACTGAATCAAAAGCCTCGATTTCAAAGGTTTCAGAAAATTGAACCGCCAGGCCAAACTTCCCCTGTTGTTTAAAATGCACTTGAGCCCTTTGTTCATCACCCGCTAAGTGAACATTTAACTGCTCAAAACTTGGAATAAAAGACTGCCCTTGAGCGCTTAAATCCGATAGTTGCGCCTGATATTGCCACCGCTTGCTAAGCGGTAAGTATTCAAGCTTCAATTGCTCCAGAGTACCCGCCTGTAGCAATTTCGACCATGCAATATCTTGCTTATCGGCAGCCAACCAATCTATCGCGCCAGACCAGGCTGCAAGATCCAAATGTTGGATCTGCCAAAGTTGCCGCTGTTGACTCACCACAGCCTGTAAGTCAAAGTCACTGTTGGGCTGACCATTCATGTTCAGTACCCACGGCAGTTTATCCACCCGCCATTGTTGACCCACTTGCAGCGCCTGTAACAAACCACCATTAATGTGCAGCTGCTGTAATTCTTCTGCTCCCCAGAATACACTACTCGGCTGCCATTGCATGACCCAACGTTGCTGCTGTTTCGCACCAAAATCGCCCCATAACGAAAGATTTAAGTCACTGCTCAATTGGCTGGAAACTTTCCCAGAAAGTAGCGGGATGGTATTTACATTAAGATGTTCCGCTTCCGCGAAAAAATGCCCGCTCAACTGCTTTATTTGACTGGCATCACCGCTTAAGTCCACTCGAAATTTAACCCGTCCACTCTCCAAACCTTGACCGATCCGCACTTCTCCATCGCCCTGATGGAGGCCATTGCTATTCAGCCAATCCAAATTCGCAATATCGAGTTTAAGTTGATGCTCAGGGAAGTTCAGTAGGATGATACTATTGGTGAGGCTAAAACGAGTTAACTGCTCCAAAAAGGTATCAGCAATCGCTTGATAAGAATGTGAGTAATCGATCGTTTCTTCTGATTCAGAAGGTGCTACATCCAGCTGAAAACTCAAGCCATCTAGCACCAAATCTTTAAACACCACCTTTCTCTGTTCCAGTGTTTGCCAAAGATCTAGTTCTAGCATTAAGGCATCAACGTGAAACTGAGTATCACGATCTTTACCGATGGCAATTTGGCTATTTTCAAATACCAACATCGGACGGAAATTATGTAAACGAGCATTAAGCTGACCAATACTCAGGCTAGCGTCCTGCCCTTTAATCAACCAAGCGGCAATGTCATCTTTATAATGGCTGGCAAATGCTAAAATGCCGCGAGCTAAACTTAAGCACACGGCAACAATAACTAATAATAGCGCTAAACCATGCCAACATTGACGAGCACTTCGGGAGAAAGCCTTCAACATAGATCTACATTAAGACCACATCGAATTGTTCTTGGCTATACATCGGTTCAGTTTGGATCTTCACTTGCTTGCCAATAAACACCTCTAGCTCCGCCAAACTATGGGACTCTTCACCCACTAACATCTCCGCAACTTGAGTCGACGCATACACGATGAAATTATCAGCATCATAAGCTCTGTTCACCCGTATCACCTCCCGTAAAACCTCATAACAAACCGTTTCTACTGTTTTCACAGTTCCACGACCACGACAGGTTGGACACTCGCCGCAAAGAATATGTTCAATACTTTCTCGAGTACGCTTACGCGTCATCTCCACCAAACCAAGCTGTGAAAAACCACTGATATTGGTTTTCGCACGATCTTTTGCTAAGGCGAGCTCTAGACTATGCAACACTCGGCGCTGGTGTTCCGTCTCAGACATATCGATGAAGTCGATGATCACAATACCACCTAAATTACGTAAACGTAATTGACGAGCAATTGATTGTGTCGCTTCGATATTGGTATTAAAAATTGTTTCTTCAAGATTTCGGTGGCCGACAAAAGCGCCGGTATTAATATCAATGGTGGTCATCGCTTCAGTTTGATCGATGATCAAATACCCACCCGACTTTAAATCAACCCGGCGTTTTAAGGCTCGTTGGATTTCGTTTTCAATATCAAACAAATCAAAAATAGGTTGCTCACCAGCATAGTACTCTAGGATCTCGGTAAACTCGGGCACAAATTCAGCACAAAAAGAAATCAACTGTTCATAGGTTTCCCGAGAATCTACTCGGATCCGATCCAAGTGAGTGCCGACAAAATCACGAATAATACGCAGAGCTAAATTTAGCTCTGCGTACAACTGGCTTTTGCAGGCGGAGCTTTCTTTTCGTTGTAAAACTTTACGCCATACCCGCTTTAAGAAAGCAGCATCTCGCTCTAGCTCTTCTGCGCCAACCCCTTCGGCTGCAGTACGAATGATAAAACCACCCAGTTCGTCCACAAAATCGGCACAAATATCTTTCAGCCGTTCCCGTTCTTCCTCGCTCTCAATACGTTGTGAGACACCAACATGGCTGCTGCCCGGCATAAAAACTAAATAGCGTGAAGGCAGCGTAATATCGGTGGTTAAACGAGCCCCTTTAGTGCCTAAGGGATCTTTCACCACCTGCACCATAATATCTTGACCTTGGCGAACCAATTCGGCGATATTACCCACTTGGAAGTGTTCTTGCTCGGTAACATCCACACATTCGGTATGGGGCACAATATCCGATGCATGCAAGAAAGCCGCTTTATCTAAACCGATATCAACAAATGCAGCTTGCATTCCAGGTAGCACTCGGCTCACTCGCCCTTTATACATGTTGCCAACAATTCCACGACGCGCATCACGCTCAACATGCGTTTCTTGCAAGATCCCGCTATCGACTAAAGCAACACGGGTTTCAGTTGGAGTGACGTTAATCAATAATTCTGCTGACATAGTAACCTAGCAAGTTAAATAACAATGAAGTAAACGATCGGTTTCAACTAAGGGAAGCCCGACCACCGAGCTATAGCTGCCCTCAATCGCTTCAACAAATTTACCACCGATCCCTTGGATCGCATAACTCCCTGCTTTATCGCAGGGTTCGCCGCTAGCCCAATAGTCGCTCATTTGCTGCATAGAAATAGCACAGCACTTCACCTGAGTGGTGACCAATTCGGTATGGGGCTGATCTTGATAATACAAACACACAGCAGTCATCACTCGATGCTGCTTGGCACTTAACAACTGAAGCATTCGTTGACTATCGGCCTGATCTTTTGGTTTCCCTAAAATCTGCCCCTGACAAACTACGATTGTATCCGACCCCAGCACTGCGCTGTTCGCATCCGTTTGCTGACGATATATAAGCGCCGCCTTTTGCTCCGCCAAACGCCTCACTAATTGCTCTGGCGTTTCATTTGCTAACACCGCTTCATCAATATCGGCCGCTTGCACACTAAAGGCCCAGCCCAACTGAGTGAGTAACTCGATTCTTCGGGGGGAGGCCGAAGCCAAAATCAGCGGGTAAGCTTGCTTCACGTTATTTTCCATTGGCGACGCAATTTACGTAACAATAAGAATATCCATGGCCAAGCAACCGCAGAAGTAATCACAGGATAGAAATACCCCTCAGGCAGATGTATATCCAGCACTAAATATTCGGCCCAAAATACCACCAACTTCGCAAGGGCAACCATCACAGCAACAACCAAGGCTTGTTGCCACACCGAAAAATTGCGTAAACGGGTAAAATTGGTCGCCGCAAGATAGGCGACGATCGACATCGCAAGCGCCCTAACACCCAAAGTTGAACCCAGCAGAATATCAAGGATAAATCCGACTAAAAACGCACTCCCCACATTACTGCGATGCGGTAAGGCAATGGTCCAATAAAACACCCCCAGCAATACCCAGTCGGGACGAAAAGCATCGGCGACCAAAGGCAAGGGAATAATCGCCAATATTAAGGCAATTAAATGACAACAGAGAATGGTCCCGCGACCATTAATTTTTTCTAACATGCAAAAGCCTTTGTTGCCGAACCCACTATCACGGCCAAATCAATAATAAATAACGTAAACGATCTAACTGAACCAAGGGCGTCGCAACCACATCAGCATAGGGCTTGCCCTCTTGATAAGCAAAACGACTAATCAGCGCAACCGGATAACCTTCAGGAAATACCCCCCCCAAACCAGATGTGACTAATACATCGCCTTCAACAATATCAGTACTACGCGGAATATGCGGTAACTGTAACCGACCCAGCTCTCCGGTGCCATTCGCCACCGCCCGGATGTCATTACGGGCAATCCGCACTGGAATGCCATGACTGGCATCGGTGATCAATAGTACTCGACTGGTGGTGGTGCCCACATGTAGTACCTGGCCAATCACTCCCACATCGTTAATCACCGGCTGACCTTCGAACACACCATCAAGTTGACCTTTGTCGATCACCACTTGATGAGAAAATGGATCCGAATCCACCGCCATAATTTCGGCCACCAGCTTGCGACTATCGTGACGCACAGGCGAGCCCAGCAAGGCGCGTAAACGAGCATTTTCCTTGGCTAAACTTTCCAACAATAACTGATCCGCCCGATTCAGCAACAGCTGTTCTTTTAAGATGTTATTCTGCTGTTTTAGCTGTTGACGAGTCTCCAACTGATCAGACATTGAATCCATCAACTGACCCGGCATATTGGCAATATATTGCAAAGGACTGACCAATGAATGCAAATAGATCCGCCAAGGCTGAAAGGCCAATAGTTTACTGTCGGCGAAGATAAGAAATAAAGACAAGGCAATCGCCAATAAAAGGCGAAGTTCTATAGATGGACCTGAGCCGAAGATGGGTTTCATCGGTCTTTACCTGAATAATTTTCTGAGTGATTTAGAAGAGAAATGGCGAGGCTAATCAAGCACTCGCCATTGCAGCGGATTTATTCGTAATGAAATAAATCGCCGCCATGCATATCGATCATTTCAATGGCCTTACCACCACCACGAGCAACACACGTGAGCGGATCATCAGCAACAACAACCGGAATACCGGTTTCTTCCATGAGTAAACGATCTAAATCACGCACCAAAGCACCGCCACCGGTCAATACCATGCCACGTTCAGAAATATCTGAAGCTAACTCCGGCGGGCTTTGCTCTAAGGCAACCATCACCGCACTCACAATGCCAGATAAAGGCTCTTGCAGGGCTTCTAAAATTTCATTGCTATTCAAGGTGAAACTTCTTGGCACACCTTCCGCTAAATTACGCCCACGAACTTCTATTTCGCGCACCTCATCGCCAGGATAGGCAGAACCAATCACGTGTTTAATGCGTTCTGCAGTTGCTTCGCCAATCAAGCTGCCATAATTGCGGCGCACGTAATTAATAATCGCATCGTCGAACTTATCACCGCCGATCCGTACCGAAGATGAATAAACCACTCCATTCAATGAGATAATAGCCACTTCGGTGGTCCCGCCACCAATATCCACGACCATCGATCCGGTCGCTTCCGATACCGGTAAACCTGCACCAATCGCAGCGGCCATTGGCTCATCAATTAAATACACCTCTCGGGCACCTGCACCCATCGCCGATTCACGAATGGCGCGGCGCTCAACCTGAGTAGAACCACAAGGCACACACACCAAGACCCGTGGGCTTGGGCGTAAAAAGTTATTATCGTGAACCTGTTTGATGAAATGCTGCAACATTTTTTCGGTCACATAGAAATCGGCAATCACACCGTCTTTCATAGGACGGATCGCTAAAATATTACCGGGAGTACGCCCCAACATTTGCTTGGCGGCATGTCCTACAGCCGCTACACTTTTAGGGCTACCACCACGTTCTTGACGAATCGCGACAACTGAAGGCTCGTTAAGCACGATCCCCTGATCTTTAACATAAATAAGTGTATTAGCTGTTCCTAAGTCAATAGACAAATCGTTAGAAAACAAGCCTCGAAGCTTTTTAAACATAGCTAGGCAAATCCTGAGAAGAAATAGTATCGATGATAAGCGATTAAAACTTGGCTCACTTTACCAATGCAGGCCAAGATGAGCAAGCATACTCTGGTTTCAAACAAAGTATAGTGAGGACTATCACCGAAGATCAGACTTCACCACAGCGGTGTTGCACATTTTATAAACAAAACAGCAGGATCGATAGACTTTCAAGCTGATGAGTAAGGCCGTATATCAATTGAGCCCGATAGCTGCGACTCATCTGGTGATACTGATCGCTCGTTTGGCGAAGCCAAGCCAGTAAAGTGCAACCGCGAATCTGAATTGGCTGATGCCGTATCAATCCACCGAAGCCTCAAGCTGGAGCTCCAATCGCTCTACTTTTGTTATAAAACATGGCTTAAGTCTCGCCTCTTAACAGCCCTTACAACAAGCGACCACTCACTTTGAAACAAAAAAAACCGCAAAAAAATTAAGCGAAGCCTAGCAAATAAAAATAATATAAATCATAAGCTTGCACTAAGAAAGTCCCAACAACTGCATCAAGCTGATTGACCAACGCGAGACACAGACCTTAAGTTCTGATGCTCACTGAACACGAAACGCTTTGTTTAATAGAGCATCCGCCGCTCAATCACGCGCTCACTCTGGCGGAAGATCCCAAAACTCACTTCTCCTGCGCCGGCTTGATCATCATTATCATCGAAACGGCCGTCTCCATTCCAGTCATCGCGCAACCAAAGGTTAGCAGGATGATTATCAGGATTGAAGTCTAACCAATACTGCACGCTGCCGGTGTTATTTTGCCCCGGAGAAGCAAAGTCAAACCACAAAATGCCCTGATTTATCGCAGACGACCTGACCTTCACACGGCTGGCTCCTTCCCCCACAGCTGCAATTGTTTCTAAGTTCGAGGGCAGTGCCGCCGCTTCGGGCGCAACCTGTAGTATATTCTGACTCACATCGGTACAAGTATCCTCAGTATTGGCTTGATAACGGCCATTTAAGAAATATTGCACCTCACCAGTTGCCGCGATCGGCTGCAACTCAGAGCCATAAGCATTGTTCAAACGCAAACGCCCGTGGCGAAACTCCGGCGCTTGACCTAAGGAACAACTACCATCGTCATTACAGTTAAACTGCGCGCCATCTTGATCGATTAAAACCAGTCCAATCTCCATGTCGCGAATCGGCTCTTCGCCAACCACGCCTTCGCGCTTAGTTAAACCGGAACTTACGGGGGAAGAGAGCTCAAACCAGCCTTGCGACCAGCCTTGCGGCACCGGGTCGATGAGCCAGCGTTGATTCACCTGCTCATCACTCAAACCACCTAACTGCCAATGATCCTTGGGCTCCCCGCCCTGAGCCACCACCTGCACCCGATAATCGGTAGCTGAATCATAATTCTTAACCAAGTCTCCACCAGTATTATAGGCGCCAATCTTCCAGCTTAACTGTTGTTGCGGTTGACCCAAATAAGTAAAACTGCCACAGCCCGCGCGAATCTCTGAGGAGTCAAGGCCATAATATGCCGGATAAAAGCGGCCTACATCAACGCTGCCTTGCGGCGTAAATACCTCACCATTGGCCGCGGTCAGTGGAAAAGTATAATCGAGATAAGAGACAAGCTGCGCCTTTAAGGCGATACTCCCCACCTCATTCCAGGCTAAACCCTCATAAGTCGCCCGCCCATTCTCCCAAGTCACATCAGCTACCGTTAGCTCACCATCAAACACCTCTATCGGGCCACTCCCATCGGGATCGAGTGGAGTATTTAATTGATGACTGACTTTCACCGCCTGACTCGACTCGGGCTTAAAATTAGCCGTGGTACAATCTGTAAGCGGGCCATCGCAATTGCCCTTCAGCGCCACCAGTTCAGCCTCAAAGGGCGCGCCGGCGGCAACAAAGCCATCTCCGCTTGAGGCCGTCCCCTGCGGGTTCTCCTTCCCGCTTGGGGAGCGAACATCGCTCCAAACAAAACGCTCTGGCAGCCAATCCAGGTTGACACTGGCACGTAAGGTCTGCAGACCCTCATCATCTATACTGTCATTTTTATCCCAAAAATTTACCGCAATCTTGCCAGCATCGGGATAAACCAAGGCGATGCTCTCACTTTGACCAGCGGTAAACTGAACCTTCACATCGCTCGCCTCACCCTCTGCTGCGCCCACTACAGTCCCCTTCACACTCAAGCCCTGCGAGCCCTGACTGGGGTTTAGGTAGTCACTCCAAAAAGATAGCGATTTCTCGCCCGTATAATTGACGATCTGCGCGCAGCCCGGGCCATCTTGATTTTTACCCACGGCGGTTAAGCGCAAACGCGCATCGGTATTCGCGATATGCGGGTTCTCCCCATAGCTGCCGCTTAGTTCAGTTTTGAAACCGTAGGCTTTAAAATCAACATTCTGACTATCAAAAATACTGCCATCCTGAGCTTTCAGACTGGTCTGTCCCTCAAGGGCATGAAAGATACTCAGCTGCACTTGACCTTGATCATCGGCTGCAAAAGTATACTGAGCCGCACCATTCATACTCGGGCTTAAGCTGCCATAACCGTTGTTGGCCTGATTGAGGATTGCCCATTCGCCATTACCGCTACTGCTGCTTAAATCCACCGAGCCGAGAAAGCTTTGATCAACCGCACCATCCAGCAGCGCGGTTAAAGTAACGGTATGCGCTTCACAACTTAAGCCGATAGAGGCCACTTCCAGTTTTAGCGCCGCCTCCCCCACCGGCGGGTCACCAATACAGGTTTGAAATTGACTCGCAGGAATAATAGTTAAGCGATGCTCACTAGGTTTTTGCCAATACAGATAATAATACTCATTACCTGTATGTTCATGATATCGAAACTCAACTTTGTGCCAACCTTTTGCCAAGTTCAGAGACACTCGATTTTGCGGTTGTTCAGATTTACTATGTAGACCATAGTAGCCAGTGACCACTTGCTCATCAATCAGCAGCTCAACTGCATCATCCCCATCCACCGCAAACTGGTAAGTCCCTGATTCTGGGGCATTCAAATAACCGCTGATAATTCCCAGGTAGTAATCTTGTTGTGAACTGTGAGGATTCACATCTCGGCCGCCACCATTAATCCGAGTTAAAATAGAGCTGCCTAAATAGTATTTCTCTACCGCTTGTTGCTTAACAAGCTTCTGGTACTGCTTAGCATTTTCGGGCGAACGCGGTTTTCGCTCACTATTCCAAGGGCGACTATCATAAGTAGAAAAATTCAAGCCCGCAGGACAAACTGGCGGTGGGGTATATGTGCCTTCACACATCGGCGAAAAATCGACTTCGCCAGCATTTGCAACACCGTAAACTTTGCTGCCTTGGGCTAAGTCTATAATTTTGTGTCGAGAGAATAAGGCTCCGCTGACTTCGGCTTGGTACTCTAGGCGAATATTTTTTCGAGCATAAGCAACAAATGCAGCTTTGGTCTCCTGAGCTAACTCAATTCTGTCTCGCGTATAAATCGCTAATCGTAGCGGATTGCCATTGAAATTAAGTTGCGATTGATAGCCAGTAATAAAGTGTTCTTTAACAAAGATTTTAACGGTACCGCTGTTGCCCAGCACTTCGAGCTTTGCATTACCCCCGAGATCAAAATTTCCATCGATCCAATAGCTTCCTGGTGAAAGGCGCAAAACACTCTGGTAATCCAGAGCAATATTTTTGATGAAATACTCATCGCGTTGGCTTGAAAAAGTAATGACACTTCGCGTGCCGCCTCGAATATCGCCAAAATTATCGGTGTTGTAGGCCCCGCCACCAAGCGTAACGCTCTCTTGATAACCAACATTGACGGACTGGCCTCGACTTTTTTTCTTAACGGCAACATTAGTCCCGTCATTAGCTAACTCACCGCTTACCCGGCAATCTCGGTTGGCGTCAGGACAGGTATATGTGAAAGAACCCTCGTTATCTATATCCGCAACATCCAACTGACCTTGATTGGAACCAAATATTTGCGCTTCATAACCGATGGAAAGTACCGAATTTGGCGCTGAAGACGCGATTGGCCCTGAGAACACTTCACCACATTCCACCGCCCAAACACTGTGTGACACCAATAAGCTTAAGGCCAAACCAGAAGCACCATCAAACAACAAACGAACAACCTGCTTTAAATAGTTCATAAGGAACTCCGGGTCTGTACCCTTTGGCTGCGTTGTACCGCCACCCCACCTGCGCCACAGCTGGCGGTGGCGCTCAAATCAAAAAAGCGCGTATCAGATAACCCCACCGCCGAGACCGCCAGGTGATTACAGCGAAGCTGCACACTACACTTGGCAAAACCTTCACCGGTCAACGTGGGATTTGAGTTCACGTCGGCACAATCAGCAGGATTAGGCAGATTAAGCGGAAATAACTCGGACAAGGCCTGCTCCAAGCCCGATGCCGCGGCCAGGTTGGCCCGGGTGCCCAAGACCTCCCAGGCGGCATTGCGCGAAGTATCTTGGATCATGCTGCTTAAGCCCGCCCCCAGCAGCGCCATCACCACAATCACAAACAAAGCCACCAGCAAGGCGCTACCGCGCTGGCGGTCGCACCGACAGGGTAAGCGATACAAACTACGGTTGGTTGAGCACCACAATGTCATGATTAAATTCCACTACTTCATTATTTTCAACAAAGGCCAGGCGCAGATTCACTAAACCGTTTCGGGTTAAGCTGGGCTCAACAACCCGAAACGGCTGAACCGAGCTTGGCATCTGTAGTTTACTCGCCATCAACATCCCATTGGTAGCACTCGCAGGCTGGTAACGGATTAAATTGCTGCCTTCGACACAGTAGCGCACCGGCTCACTAAGAATAAACAAACGCTGCGCTGGAGAACCACTGGCAAAACTCACCGAATTGGCAAAATTGAGCGTACTCAGCCCTGAACCCGCATCTGCGCTCATGCTATTTAGACAAAACACTTTGCCGGTCTCTAAATCACAGCCAGCGTCGAGCAACTGACCCACGCCATTTAAAACTTCATTGCTACTTAATACATAAACACTAGCCCAAGCATCGCCCTGCGCCGTGACCACCGGCTGGCTTGGGGAAGTGACCACACTGGCAGAAACTGCACTATTCGGGGCAATGGGCAGGTCAATATAGGTATGACTGGAAAGCGTTGGCACAAAACTCAGGCAATAATCAGCTTGATTATTCTTATTGGGATCCAAGCGAGCACTATTGGGTAGGCTATTATGCAACTCCCGACTCAAACGTTGCAGGGCAAAACGCGCCTCGCCGAGCAATACCTGGCGGTCGGCCCCTTGGCGATAAATTAAGCTACCGGTACGAATAAAATCACTGCTGGCGATGGCTAAAATCGCCAGCAGTACCATGGTGAGCACTAATTCGATGAGGGTGAAACCGCTCGGGCGCTTCATCAGTAATTCCACCGATAGGCACTAAAAGCATAGTCTACCGAATTAGGTGCTCTCACCCACAGGTCAATCCGTTTCGCCTGATTTTGCCCATGCTCCGAACTATCAATCGCCACTCGATAACTATAATGACGATACACATCGGCTAAATCGACGCCCAGACTATCGTCGATGGTGATATACCGGCCATCGGTCACATAATCATCCACATCGTTATACTGCGCACGGCTCTCGCCATCGGGACCATAATTTGCGCGAGTCGTACAAGTTTGAGAAGCGGTTGGTGCAGACGCTTCGCCGCAACGCCAGAGGCCTCCGCCCGTATGATCAGAGCGCTGGTCAAAGGATTTGGTCAAGATCTCATTCATCAGACTGGATCCCAACTCAGCGGCGCGGATCTGATAAACCGGATCGATGCTACGCCGCGCCAAAGGCGCCACAAAAGAGCTTATCACCACCAGTGCTATCGCCATGACCACCATGCCAACCACCAGCTCAATCAGGGTAAACCCGTGCACCACCGCACGGCTCACAACATGCTTATTCGGCATGAATGTAACCCTCCGCCTCAATCACAATGGCTTGGCGTTGCTCTCCCTGAATAGTAATACGGCAAGGCAGGCGACGACACAGGCTGGAGTCGGCGAGAATGACTCGCCCCATGCCATCAAATACCAGCTTTCCCTGACTCACCGTGAGTCGCTCAGAGAACTCGACCGTGGTCGGACCGATGGGCTGGTCACGGCAACGACCACTCGAATCAACTTCACCAGAATAATAGGAGTGGGCACTTATTTGCAGGAAGAAGCAGCGCTGATAGTGATTCATCGCCTGAGTTTGCACCAACTGCAAACGACTCACCAGTTGCTCGCGTAAACTCAGTTCATCAACACCACTACGTAAAAACTTTGGGGCCACCGTCACCGCCAAAATAGCGATTAAGATGAGAGTAATCACCAGTTCAACCAGAGTGAAACCGGTATAACGGCAATGAGGTCTTAGCGGGATATGCAAGTGCACCCAAAATTAATAAAGGCTAGCCGAAGCTAGCCCTTAACTCATTAACAGCCGCCAGTAAAAGCGGTAATCACTGGCGTTGCGCCATTAGCAGCAGACTCGGTATATTCGACACGACATTTATCCGTATCTGCTGCTGCACTATTCGGTTCAGTGAAACCTGCAGGGGTGATCACCACCGGGGCGGTGCCAGTAATAGTCCAATTGGCAGTCGGTAAATCTATCCAGCGATTACGTTCAGCCACTGTGGTTAAAGCCGCTTCGGCAGGATAGCCAAATGCCGTAGTAACATCCCCGCCACCGATTTGAATAGTGTCATCGGCCTCGGCTTCTACACCATCAATCGCTGCACGGCTATAAACAATATTAATACCGCCACGCAAAGCGCCTTCAAGGCCTGAAACCGTCGATGTACGCGCATCGTTCGACAGATTCAGAAATTTTGGTGCGGCGGTCACCGCCAAGATCCCCAAAATAATAATCACAATCACCAATTCGATGAGCGTAAAGCCTTGTTGTTTCATTGTTTTCATTTCTATATCCTTAGAAAATTATTGATTTAAAATCGTTAGTTAGGAATATTGGTAAATACCCGCCCCGCGGCAGGCTGATAGCTAAAATTATTGAATGATGTTTCATCACTTCCTGGGTTTAAATAACTGCCATCGCCACTTTTTGCCAAGGAATTCACCTGATAAAAGATACAACGGCTGGCTTCTGCTGCACCGGTCACGGTGGCATAATACTTATAGTAATCGCCTTGGGTCGCCACTTCGCTAAAATTGGCGGTAGCTCTTGCTGGATTCTGTAAGATTGCCTCCCATACCTTAATACATTTGCTGCCCGAAATCGTCCCCGGGTCCACCGCCTCATTGTCACTACTCATTGGATAGCCGGGAGCCACACTGCCATTACTAATTTGCGCCGCCGTTGGCGTGGTTAAATACAGTTGCTGGGCGTCATAAATCACTTTATTTTTACCGTTTTCACTGGGACGGCCTTCGGCTTCCCACTGCGCTCGAGCTAAGGAGACCCCTGTCGCAAAACCACCTGCAACGCCCTCTAAACTTGCGATTTTGGCCTCATCGGTAACATCTAAAAATCGGGGTAAAGCGGTCGCCGCCAAAATGCCGAGGATCACAATCACAATCACCAATTCAATAAGCGAGAAACCACTTTGCTGAGTCCGCAGCGCGCCTGCTGTTGAATATTTCGTCACCTGCCATCCACTCCCATCAATCATCATCGATTTGTCACCAAGCCCTGGCTTGCGTGGTAAATAATTTCACCTTGCGGCGCCAAATGGTAATAACAGCGCTGCTGCTGATACTTGGCCTTGGCTTGCGCTTCAAGACTGAATTCAAAACCAATCATATACCGCCACAATTGCAAACACTGTGCAGTTGAACTCACTTGTGGCCAACCAGCATCATTCATCTCCAGCCTAAAACTATCGACGTCTGCCGCTTGCGGATGCTCTAAAGCTTGCTGATATAAATTTAAGCTTAGCTGCTTGGGTCGCGACTGGGCCAACCACAAACCATGAAACACTCCTAACTGAGACTTCCAAGTTTGCGTATACTCTTCTACAAGCTGTTGTTCTGCATGGTTTATTGTCCTCATTAGGCTGGCTAAAAGCAACCATACAAGCAACAAAACAATGGATAGACTCACTAGCCAACGAAAACGAGCCGAGTGAGAAGACATTTTGCGGTTCTCCCGCTGTCTAGCCACCCCTGACAGCTCGCATCATATCCCACATTGGGGTAAAGATCCCCAGCGCTAAAATCAACACCATCACCGCAACAATGCAGATTAAAATAGGTTCGATCCGCGCGGTCAAACTCTTCAAATCATAGTCCACTTCACGTTCGTAAAAATCAGCGGCTTCGGCGAGTAGTTCATCCACTTGACCAGTCTCTTCTCCCACCGAGATCATTTGCAGTACCAATGGCGTAAATAAACCACTCGCGGTGGCGTTACGCAGTAAGCTTTCGCCCCGTTCAATCCCACGCCGCATGTCAACGATCCGCTCAGCCATGAAGGCATTATCTACCGCCGCCGCCACCAGCGATAAGGCTTGGTTAAGCGGAACACCGGCGCCAAGCATCATCGAAAAACTACGCGAGAAACGGGCTAACAATGAACGCTCAATCACCGAACCCACCACCGGTAAACGCAAGCGGGTTTTATCCCAACGCAGCCGCCCCGCTGGCGTGGCTACATACCCACGAACCGCAAAAATTGCAGCCACCACAGCCACCAATAACCAGGGCCAATAGTTCACAAAAAAGTTCGAGGTGCCAATTAATATTCGGGTTGCCAAAGGCAGCTCCGCATTAAAACGACCAAAAATTTCGGCAAACTTAGGGATCACAAAAATATTAAGGATCACCATTGCGATCACAATTGCTAAGATCACAAAGGTTGGATAACGCATTGCCGTTTTAATCCGTTTACGGGTATCCATCTCCAACTCAAGATATTGGGATAGCTGCAAAAATGCTTGCTCCAACTGACCGGTATTTTCGCCAACATGCACAATACTAACAAACAGCTGCGAGAACACTTTAGGATACTCCGCCATCGCTGTCGAAAGCGTTCGTCCACTACTGAGCGAATCGTAAACGCCAGCCAATGCGAGTTGTAAACTCTTGCTATGCGCGCTCTCGGCTAAGCCATTAATCGCTCGCATAATTGGGATCCCAGCCTTGGTCAGCGAATACATCTGCCGCGTAAATACCACCAGCTCATCTAATTTGATCCGCCCTTGCCATAGGCCACTTAAATCGAGCGTGCTCAAGCCCTGACCCTTGGCTTTTATTTCGGCAATTTTTATCGGCGTCAATCCTCGGCGAAGCAAACTTTCTGCCACTGAATTTTGCGAACTCGCCTCTAGCTCGCCATCGATTAAGCGACCACTACTATCACGAACTTGATAGTGGAAAATAGCCATTAGTGGGCCTCATCCAAATCGCCCACGACCGAGCCGTAGAGATCAATCTCTTCCACTAAACGTAATACCTCTTCAACCGAGGTAATGCTTTGCTTCGCATAATCTAGCGCCGCCAAAGAGAGCGGACGGTAGGAAGCAGCGGCTTTGGCCACTTTGGAAAATTCGTCAGGGTTTTCCCGTCGTAAACATTCCATCATTGCTTCGTTTAATTCCAGTAATTCAAATACCCCAACACGACCTTTATAACCGGTGTAATTACAACTTTGACAACCGCGCCCATGATAAAATTTGCTCTCTGACAAGTTGTCATTGCTCAAATGTTCTAACCAAACCTTCTGTTCCGAAGTTAATGGCTGCGGGTGTTTACAGTTTTCGCATAAACGGCGCACCAAACGTTGAGCAATCACCGCTCGCAAGGAACTCGCCACCAAATATCCTGCCGCACCCATATCAATTAAGCGTAGCGCACTGGTAATGGCATCGTTGGTATGTAAGGTGGTTAAAACCAAGTGACCGGTTAAGGCGCCACGCAGGCCTATTTCTACGGTTTCTTGGTCACGCATCTCCCCGACTAATAAGATATCGGGATCTTGACGTAAAGTGGTCCGCAGAATGCTCGAAAAATCGAGGCCGATCTTAGTGTTCACCTGCACCTGGTTAATCCGAGGCAATCGATATTCCACCGGATCTTCCACGGTGATAATTTTAGCGCCGGGTTGATTTAATTCGGTTAAGGCTCCGTATAGAGTGGTGGTTTTACCACTCCCGGTTGGCCCCGTCACCACAATCATGCCATGTGGGCGATGCAGCTGACGACGAACTCGCTCCATGATGTCTGTGGGCATGCCCGTTTGTTCTAAGGAAAGGATCCCTGTGGACTGATCCAGCAAACGCATCACCACCGATTCTCCGGCTTGAATTGGCATCGTAGATACCCGCACATCGATGGAATGACCCCGAACCTTAATATTAAATCGGCCATCTTGAGGGAGACGTTTTTCCGAAATATCTAGGCCCGACATCAGCTTCAAACGTAGTACTAAGGCAGAGGCTATTTGTACTTCGTTGAGCACGCTTTCTTGTAAAACGCCATCAACCCGTTGCCGGATCCGCAATACTTTTTCGTCAGGTTCGATATGAATATCAGAGGCCCCGACCTGCACCGCATCTTCAAATAACGACTGCAGCAATTTAACCACCGTGGTTTCGTTGCTCTCATCATTAGCGGTAACCAAACCAATATTGAACTCATCGCTACTGGCATATTCTTCTTTTAATTCTTGAGCAAAACCTTCAATTTCACGGGTTCGACGATAAAAGCGATCAAAAGCCTCTAGTACTTGAGACTCTCGAACCACTACATATTCAAGCTGATGCGGAGACAATAAACCCGCCAGGGTATCGGTCGCCGAGAGATCAGCCGGATCGGAAATGGCCACGGTTAATACATCAGCATCTTTATGGATCACCAATGCTCTTAAACGTCGAGCATGTACTTCACTCAGCAATACCGCAGCATTGGCATCCACCGCAATTTGTCCTAAATCAACAAAGGGGATCCCTAACTGGCGCGCTAAAAATTCTAACAGCTGAACTTCGCTAATCACACCCAACTCAATCAGCGCTGCGCCCAATTTTTGTCCGGTTTGTTTTTGTTTGGCTAAGGCCTGACTTAGTTGTACATCGCTAATCACCAGTTCATTAACTAACAAGTCGCCTAAGCGCATACGTAATTTTGGTTGCGCCATCGTTATTGCTCCAACTGCCGAATACGGCTGGTGACAAAATCACCGGTTTGACTAGAAAGTTGCCCCATTTGTTCGGCTTGATGATAAGCCGCCAACGCTTCTTTATAATGACCCAGTTTATCGTTGGCAATCGCGTAACCCAGCCACCAACGCGCGCGAGAAGGTTGTTGTTTTAGTAACAAGCGATAACTATCAAAGGCTAACTCGGTTTTATTTAAGCGCTGCGCCAAACTCGCTAACATGGCGTAATAATCAACGTTCCCTGCCACCTCTGGCCGCTGCGCATCAAGGTAGAACAAAGCCTGCTGCCAATTCTGTTGTTGAACAAAGATCCGCGCCAACATCAAACGAAATCCACTATGTTGCGGACTCAGTTGAATCCCCGCTTCAAGTAAGCCAACCGCACGACTAACATCGCCACGACCAAACTGTAAGGCAGCCAATTGTTCGCGAACCGAATGCGCACGAGGATCTAATTGCAAGGCCTTACTAAACTCACTGCGTGCTTGCTCTAAACGTTTGTTATCCAAGGCCTCCATAGCGCGTCGGGTGTATAAGTCAACGCGCTGCTCCAAGCTTAAGGTAATGGGGGTGATTTGCAAACTGGCCGTTGTCGATGCCGTGTCTAACGGCTTCGCTTGAACTTGTGTCTTGTGCGGATCATCAAGCGCAGCAACCGAGCGCGGCGCAAACTTTTCGACTGACTTGCGGGGGATGGCAGCGGATGTTTCTTGGCCGACCTCAGGGGCGACGGACTGACTCTGCCCTGCGGGCTGAACCACGGCGCTTGTTTTCAGCGAAGCAGCCTTGATCATCGGCTTTAATGGCATCACTTCACCAGGCGCGACTAGCAATGAAGGCGTCTCGGCGGCAATACTCGGACCCTTTTCAACGATAGGCAAAGTGACAGCCATTGCGCTAGCAACTGTTTGTAAATTTGGCTCTTCTACTGATGGCGTTACAGACGACTGAGGCTCTGAACTATCTGCTTCAGTCAGCACCTTTACATCACTATCGATATGAATGCTCTGAAAATAACGCAGTGCTAACCAGGCAGAAACGGAGAGAGCTAACAAGACCACCGCCATCAGTAAGTAGGCTCTTAAACTACGCCCCGAATCGTCCACCAAAGGTGACATACTCTGCGGATTGGTCTGCTGTCGTTTATCTAAATCTTTCAGCATTTGATTAATCACACTCATTGCCTGAGCCCCCACCAGAAAGCAGCGGCAATACCAAGTCCAAGAGTGATGACCAAGCCCATCACCCCCAAACTATTGCGCCTAAAGCTTGCATCCTCGGTATCATCAATCGCCTGCTTCACCATTGCCACACTCACTTGCTGAGCACCTTGCCCATAACACAACATCAATACTTTATGGGCGAGGATATTGATCAATCTGGGGATCCCACGACTGGCGTCGGTTAACATGTTTAAGGAAGCCGCGGTGAATAATGGCCCTCCGCGATAACCACTCAAATGCAGGCGATGTTGAATATAACTGGCCACTTCATCTTTTTGCAACGCTCGTAAACGATATGAAAAAGAGATCCGTTGCCTTAATTGACGTAATTTGGGGCTCGCTAAACGCTCGTCTAGCTCCGGCTGTCCAAATAAAACCACATGTAATAACTTACGCTGTTCGGTCTCTAAATTACCGAGTAAACGGATCACTTCGAGCGCCTCATCGCTGAGCGCTTGGGCCTCATCAATAAGCAATACAACCGGCCGATCTTGGCTGGCGAACTCTATGAGTCGATGATTCAGCAGTTCCAACAACTGATGAGCTGAACGCTCAGTTTCAAGCATCAGACCCAGTTCACTGGCTAAAGCGGCATGGATTTGTTCAGCGGATAAACTGGGGTTAGGCAAATAAGCAAATTGATATTGCTCGGCCATCTCGTTAAGCAGCTTACGGCACAATAAGGTTTTACCGGTGCCGACTTCACCACTCACTTTAATAAAACCTTCCCCCGAAGCAAGTGCCGTTTCTAAGACCTGAATCGCTTCATGGTGGGGCAACAGCGCTTGATACAGGCCGGTGTTTGGCGTTAAACCAAATGGCGCTTGAGAAAGGCCAAAATACTTAAGATATACCGCCACTAAATCCGCCTAATTATCTTCTGGGTACCATGTATTTAGCAGCTTTTGAGACTTCTTCAGCTCATTCTGCCAAGTTTGTTGTTGCACCACCGTAGGCTGGATTAAAATAATCAGTTCAGTTTTAGAGCTTGCCTTAGAGCGGTTGGTAAATAACTCGCCGAGGCCAGGAATAGAACCAATAAACGGAACCTTAGAGACTAATTCTTGCTGCTTACTACGCATCAAACCACCAATCACCACCACATCTCCAGAATGAGCCTTAATCACCGTGTCCGTCTCGCGAATATCACTTTGTGCTAAGGGTAAGTCCAAACTCCCCATTTCGCTGCCAAAGTTAATCTCTTTACGCTGCTCAACCACATCGGTTACCGAGGGGTGAACATGTAACAATACTTGACCATTATCATCAATTTGTGGTGTCACATCTAAGGCCACGCCAGAGAAGAAAGGGGTCAGCTCTACGGTCGGAGTGGTTACCGTTGAAGTACCACTAATCGTGGTACTGGAGACATCAGTCACAAAATATTCGTCGGTCCCGACTTTAATCACCGCCTTTTGATTGTTCGAGGCCGTAATTCGTGGACTGGAAAGCACATTCACATCACCTTGAGTTTGCAGCAAGTTGACCACTGACTGGAAGTTACCTTCAGTAATCGTGAGCGCCCCTCCTCCCCCAAGAACACTGCTAATCGCATTACCCGGTAGCTGTGACACACTGTTAAATAAAACCTCGGTCGAGCCGATTAAATCACCCGCGTTGGTCCAATCAATGCCCTGTTGGTAACCATCACTTAAGGTCACTTCGATAATTTTTGCTTCGAGGATGACTTGGCGTTGTAAGTTAGTTTCTGACTGATTCAAGAAAGCCTTAATGGTACGTATTTCATCAGGAAAAGCCCGAACTGTGACTAAGCCGGCTTGGGGGCTCACCACGACCATTCTGCCATCCTCCGCATAGGCTGAAGCGCCATCATTACGGCTATTCAAGCCAATCATGCCGCGTAATGAGTCTTCCAACTCTGACCAAAAGCGCGTTTCAGTTGAAGATTCAATGCGAGTACCATCAAAACTATCGCTACGACTCGAATTGCTATTTGAACTATTTGAACTATTCGAATTACTATTTGAAGAATTGTTCGAATCACCGCTACTAGAGCCATTGTTACTATCTTGATTAGCCGTAATCCCTCCAGAGCTAATCCGAGTTCGCGTATAGCCATAGCGCTCGAGCATCAAATAATTTAGCGGTATGGTTTCAATACGCATGCCCGCAGGGTAAACATGTAACACTTTACCGCGTCGTTGAATATCATAACCATACATATCGGCGACCACATCAATGGTCTCTTTGAGCGTCACCTCTTTCAGCTGAAGGCTTATTTTTCCTTCAACTCCGGGATGTATCGCCACACTTAACGGGGACCCCTGAACTAAGGCAGGAAAAAATGCCTTGGCTTCGACATCACGCGCATTCACATCAAAGCGGTGCTCTGTCTGCAATAAATCATCTTGTTGTAAAGCTAACTCAGGCATCAGTTCCGCCTGAACAGCATCGGGCAAATCTAAAGCAGGTTTAGGTATATCACTTTGCTGCTGAGCTTCCGTGATCGCTTGCTTCGCTTCGCTGGGATTGGGGCGAGGAGTTGTTTGACAAGCATTTAATAGAACTGCCGCCAAGCCTACAAAAATCCATTTCATATACATCTATTACTGCCCCTGTACCACGGAATCTTTCACTGAAACTGTATCGAGTTGAATTCGATATGATTGATTTGATTTCACTAAAACGACATAACCTTGGGCAACGCGAACTAAGCTAAACCCATCAATCTTCTGATTTAATGCCACAAAACGCTGATTAAGAACCGCACCGGTTTGAGAACCGCCCACAATCACCGCCTGCAAACTCGGTAACACTAATGTCGCCTTCGCGATTGTCTGACCCAGCTCACGAGGTGGCGCAGTTGGATCACTTAAGCTGTTCGCCCAAGCAACGCCTTGTATCATTGTCGCTATCATCACAATAGCCATCATTTGCTTAAGCACTAATAAAGTCCTTATGACTACTTAAGGTATAAATATCGATAGTAATATTGGCCCGTGGATACGCATCAACCTGATACTCAATTAATTGCCACAAGAATCGTTGCGGTAAGGCTTCTACTTTTTGTAAATATTTTAATAGAGGAAAGTAGCCCCCGGTAAGTTTAAGCCGGATCCCATGACGATAAAAATTCAAGCTATTATCACTCTCTTCCTCGCGAGTTAATACCGGTTCTGGTGCGATGGAATCTAGCGACAACAGTTGCAAGCCTTCACTATGTTGCAGTAATTGTTCTAAAACTTCGGCCATTTTCCCAACTGGAATTAAACCCGCTTGCTGAATAGCCAACTGACGGTCAATCTGGCCAGACTGCGCTCTTAGCTGAGCGACTTGGCGCTGAAGCTCTGCATTGGGATCTTCAGCGAGTTTACGCTGACTATAATCGATCTGTATTTGGTTTTCTTTTAACTCGGCACTCAGTCGAATAAACGCTGTCTTCGCCTTAGCTTGCTGCAAGCTCATTGGTTCTAACCAGAAATAATAAGCCGGAAAACTCAATACCACGAAACCCGAGATAAGGATTAAGGCTCGCTCTCGTAAACTTAAGCTGGCAAAGCGCTGTTGCCATTGCTGCCAACGCTCAGTCATGCGCCCCCCTCAAGTCAGGCTGAAGTTCGGCGGAAGCACTCAAACTAAACTGTAATTGCTGTTGCTCATCGCGCTGAATCGTTAAAGCCGAAAATTGTCGTTTAGCCAGTTCCGGATAATCCTGAAACTGCTTTAACCACTTCGGCACGGCATCACTAGTTGCTGACTGACCACTTAATGCCATGGTGTCACCTTGAATATAAATGTGACTCAACCAAACCTGATTATCATGGATCGAGGCAAGCGCTCGCAGCGTCGCTGAAAATCCTTTATTGGTATCAGTCTGATTTTTTAAACGCTGTTGCAGCAAACGCTTCAACTTTAATTGTTGCTGTTGTAAGGCCGAGTCGCGCTGTAAGTCTGGGTTTAGCGAGCGAGCTTCGAGCGCCTGTTTTAATGTGCTCAATTCCTGACTTTGTAAGGTCACTAATTGTCGCTGCTGGCTCGCCTTATCAATCGCGATTTGAGTTTGCGTTTGCAGCCAAAAACCATACGCTATCAGCACAATCCCAAGCACGAACCAAAGCAGTATGCTTTGTCTTAATGACACCCGCTCCTTTTGTGCGTGAAATTCCTCGGTATAGAAGTTAATTCTGGTTTTCACGACAATACCCCAGTATCAAGTCCGCCAAGCACTGGTAAACGATAGTAATGTTCGCTCTCGCCAATGGCATCCAGAGACAATAAATTCACTTTGGGCCCCAGGTTATGTTGCAATTGAACGGCAATTTCGTCACAAAAACGGCTCGGGATCGCTAATTGAATCAAACTCACTTCAGGCAGTTTGAGAGTCGCACTGATGTAGTCAATGGAACGCTGCAATTCAAGGCTTAAACTATCAAAAAAGTTTTGCGTAAACTCTATCTCCTGCATTCGACCTAAACTAGAAAATGCTCGCAGCTGGCGACTAAAGCAGATCTGACCTTGACGCACCACGCTTAATTCAAGATCACGTCCCTTGGCTTGCCACAGCAACATTTGACAACGCTCATTGGCTTCCAACAAGTTCGCGGTTGCAATGCTTTCGATGGTGATCCCTTGAAGCTTCAGTCCTTGTTCTTTAGCTAAAGCAACTAGTTGGCGAATAATCGGTTTACTCACACAAACCACATTCAGCTTTTCTGCGGTCATCGGCGCAACTGGTATTTGGTAGTAATCGACCACTAATTCTTGAACTGGTTCCGCCACCATATCCTTAATGGTCCAAGGAACTGCATCCGCCAGCTCCTCTTGCGCGACATTAGGCTTTTCGACTTGAAACTGCTGATAGTGCTGATTGCCCAAAACAAATACAATTTGATGCTCGTTGCCGATGCCAGCCTCTTTACATAAAGATGCAAAAACTTCAGGCCACTGCTCTATGGAAGTCACCGCCTTCTCAAAAATCTGCTGCTGTTGATTGGCGACCACCACCAGATCAGATCGCATATAGGCGCTGCTACAAAGTTTGCTTTTTTTGCTTCGCCAAAATGCTAAGTCCATCGTATATTCCCATCGCCCGCTTGCGCTTCTATGTCTCAATTTAGTCTAAACTTTTCTTTTATTTTTGAAAGCATTGGCTAACAAATATGTGCTAGTTCTCCAGATAATAAGCCCTTAAGTCCGGTTTCTCTTTCAAGATGTTTACCGAGGATTTAGCAAACCTTGATACAAGACAGAGCTTGGGTAATATTAGCATTCAACTTTAGCTGAACATAAGATCTGGAATATAAAGCCCAAACCTAGCCAGAAAACTAAACGAAGCGTAGTTTATGGCTATTTTATTCCCAGAAACGATTCAATAATATTCACTTCGCTCGGCACTTCAAACTCAACTCAGGGCTTAAAATGAATTAAATCGCTTCCGGTTTGGAAAATAAAAAGCCCTGCACGCAATGAATACCTAAACGTTGTAATACTCGCCACTCTTCGTTGCGTTCAACCCCAACAGCGATCACTTTCACCCGACCCGCACAACTGGCGATAATAGAGCTTACCGCTAATTGATTGACCTGACGAATTTGAATATCACGCACTAAGCTGGTATGTAACTTTAAATACTCCAGTGTAAGCTCACCAAGGTACTGAGTACTGACGACTTGCTGACCAGCCCGCTCTACAGCGAGTTTAATGCCCTTTTTATTGAGCGCTTTGAGCCTAAGCATCTGGGTATCATTTAACTGAGAGAGTTGAATTTCGGTGAACTCTAAAATCAGCTTTTGACACTCTCTAGCTGGGCGGTCAAAAATCCATTGCAATAATTCGCGCATCACCGACTGTTTGATAACCGTTGCAATATTTAGATTCACACTAATCGGATCACTTGAGAACCTCACTTGTTGCATCGCAAAACTGAGCGCATGATGGTCAAACTCGGCCTGTAAACCACTTTTCTCTGCCCAAGGTAAAAATACACCGGCATTAATCACTTCCCCTTGATAATCGGTGATCCTCGACAACAGCTCTTGATAACACACATCACCGTCTTCATCATATACCGACTGATGATAGTAATGCAGACCATCATTACTCAGGACATGCTGTAACAAAGTTCGCCAGCGAACCGAGCCCTTTCCTGTTTGAGTTGAATTCAACTTACGAGAGATGACATGCCAAGCATTATGACGTTGCATCTGTGCCACACGCAAAGCGTCTTCGGCTTGTTCAATGACCTGTTGTGCACCATCCCCATATTGATAACCAGCAATACCGATATAGAAAAAGTCATCGGCATTAACCACTTCTGGCAACGCAATCCGCTCCAACAATTTTAAAATGCCAGCAGCAGTATCTTCCGCTTCATCCAAAGTCGACAGCGGTAATAACAAAGCAAAGGCATCACCACTATAACGAGCCAAATTCACTTCGATATTGCGTTGCGTATATTGTTTTAAAACCTGGGCGCTTTGCTGCAAAATAGCGTCACCTTCACTACGCGCGTACTGGTAATTTACATCGTCCATACCGCGCAAATAAATCAGCAGCACTGCACCCGTGTGGGCATCAGCGTCGGTAATTTCGGCTTCCAATTGATTATAAAAATGAGTGCGATTAGAGAGTTGGGTGAGTTCATCAACAAAGGCATTATTACGAATAATACAATCAAAACGACTCCGCTCTTGACGCGCCTCTATCAACTCGGTAATTAATTGTTCCAATGCCTTGCTGGCTGCATTCGGCCACTCTTTTGCACTGCCAACTTGCGCATCTCGCAAGCGCCCAGCCAAGATGCGATTACCTCGAGTCTGTAATAACTCTGCGCCATGCATGATATTTTTCAACCAACGAAATACCACAACCAAGCCCAGAGCAACAATCACTAAACCGCCACCAATCCCAAGCATGGCCTCGGGCTCATAAGTCAATTGCTTAAACGGTCGTTCCACCCAGATTTGTACGCTGAAGTCAGGGTGAGCCACTAAAGGATAGCGGTAAGAAATTAAGCGATTACTGTTCCCCGTATAATTTAGTTCACGAAAGGTATAGAGCACACCACCACGATTAGACACTTCTAAAGCCTGAATATTATGCGCTCTTAACCAACTGGGTAACCACTGCGCAAATTCCGGAGTATCGGGTTGTACACTTAACTGACCATCAATCACTTCTACAACGGAGTGCAATTGCTGTTGTTGTTGATTGAAGGCTAACTGACGAAAGGTTAATCCACCACCAAGTAATACCAACAATACTGCAACCACGACGCAGCTAATGGTAAAAATAATAATCCGATTGGAGAATTTCATGCTTGGTGTTCCTCACCATCTAGGCCGTCGATTTACCATCCCTTAACATCAACAAGGCCTGTTGGTCTCTGGAGGTCAGTAATTTTTGTTCAAGTCACTGCTTTTTAAGCATGAAGAAAAGTTTGCCACAGCGTAAACCAAATCAATACTTATCAATTTCCTTTCAATAAGAAAACAGTCGCGCCTTCGGACGGAACTCGTCGCCCATCAATGCAACATTTACGGTGATCCGTATCGATAGAACACATCAGCTTCTAGAGTATATCAGTTATTCATCAAGGAGTTGTCTGTACAAATAAAAAAGACCAGCCAAGGCTGGTCTTCAACCTAGAATTTAAGCAAGCTATGGGCGTAGCATACGCTCACCACGGCTAATACCACATACGCCACTACGCACCACTTCTAAGATTTCGGTGGATTGAGACAGGGTCTTCAAGCAAGCGTCTAACTTGGCACTGTCACCACTAAGCTGCATTACATACAGACTCGGAGTCACATCGACAATTTGCCCCCGGAAAATATCACAAGTTCGCATCACCTCTTCTCGCAGACTACCTGCGGCTCGAACCTTAACCAACATGATCTCGCGTTCCACATGGTCCGCTTCGGTAAGGACCGATACCTTAAGCACATCAACTAACTTGTTTAGCTGCTTGGTAATTTGCTCAATTGTATTGTCATCACCAAAGCTACAAATACTCATTCGTGACAGAGTGGGATCTTCGGTGGTAGATACCGTAAGTGAATCGATATTAAAACCGCGCTGTGAGAATAAACCAGTTACTCGAGATAAAGCACCGGCTTCATTTTCTAATAAAACTGAAATAATTCGGCGCATTATGTTCTCTCCGTTTTACTTAACCACATATCTTTCATCGCTTCGGTTTTAATTTGCATCGGATAAACATGTTCTTCTGGATCAACTAAAATATCCATGAATACCACCCGATCTTTCATCGAAAAGGCTTTTTCCATTGCAGCATCTAGCTCATCAGGATGGTTCACTTGGATCCCTACATGACCATAAGCCTCGGCCAACTTCACAAAATCAGGCACCGAGTCCATGTAAGAGTGAGATTGGCGACCATCGTAGAACATTTTCTGCCACTGCTTCACCATACCTAAAGAGCGGTTATTAAGAGATACAATTACAACCGGCACATTGTACTGCAAGCAAGTCGACAACTCTTGAATGTTCATTTGAATCGAACCATCTCCCGTCACACAGGCGACGGTGGCGTCAGGGAAGGCAAATTTAACCCCCATTGCCGCAGGAAAGCCAAAGCCCATCGTTCCCAAACCGCCGGAGTTGATCCAACGACGCGGTTTATCAAAAGGATAATAGAGCGCAGCAAACATTTGATGCTGACCAACATCGGAGGCGACATAAGCCTCTCCTTTGGTTACTCGGTACATCGATTCAATCACTTGCTGTGGTTTAATCAAGCTATCGCTTTTTGCATAAGTTAAACATTCACGAGCACGCCACTGTTCAACTTTTACCCACCACTGTTCAATCGCATCCGCATCATTTTTTGCGCCCGTTTCTTCGATCAAATCAAGCATTTGATTGAGTACCGCATCTACCGAACCAACGATTGGAATATCAGCATGCACTGTCTTCGAAATTGAAGTGGGATCAATGTCGATATGCAAAATAGTGGCATTAGGACAAAACTTAGCGACATTGTTGGTCACTCGGTCATCAAAGCGAGCGCCGACGGCAAAAATTACATCGGCATGATGCATGACCATATTCGCTTCATAGGTGCCATGCATCCCCAACATACCCAAAAAGCGAGGATCAGTTGAAGGAAACGCACCTAAACCCATCAATGTTGAAGTGACAGGCACATTCAGCAAATCGACCAGTTTACCGATCTGTTCACCAGCATCGGCAGTAATCGCACCACCACCAATATACAAGACCGGTTGTACGGCCTGATACAGAGCCTTAACGGCTTTCTTAATTTGTCCTTTATGGCCAGTCAGCGTCGGATTATAAGAGCGCATACTCACTGACTTAGGGTATTCATAAGGAAATTTAAGTAATGGATTTTGCACATCTTTTGGCAAATCAATCACCACCGGACCAGGACGCCCAGTGGCAGCGATGTAATAGGCTTTCTTAATTGCCGCTGGAATATCTTCAGCTTTTTTGACTAAAAAGCTATGTTTGACCACTGGTCGAGAGACACCGATCATATCAGTCTCTTGGAATGCGTCTTGGCCGATCAAAGTGGTTGGCACCTGACCCGATAAAATCACCAACGGAATTGAATCCATGTAGGCTGTGGCAATACCTGTAATCGTATTCGTCGCGCCAGGGCCAGAAGTCACAAGCACGGTACCAACTTCTCCAGTTGCACGTGCGTAACCATCGGCCATATGGACCGCGGCCTGCTCGTGTCTAACCAAAATATGCTCAATATCACTGCTATCGAAGAGTGCGTCGTAAACATCTAGTACTGAGCCGCCAGGGTAACCAAAAATATGTTTAATACCCTGATCTTGCAAACAGCGGACGACCATTTCGGCGCCGGATAACTTCTCCATGTTCAAGCCTCCAGGCTTTATTTATTGTCATTGTGGGATAACTTCATTGTGTTGCGGAAAATGGGACATAAAATCCAGCCTTCCAAGGCTAGCACTGTAACGTTTCTTGCCCCCTAGCGTCTACGCTTTTGTCTGCTCTTTCTGCGGTTTTCGGTGGCAAATCATATAAATTCTTCATCCCTTACTAGGCAACAATAAGTTGATTAACCTAAAATAAAAACAAAAAACCAGACAGTAATCTAATACCATCTGGCCTCTCAGTACGTAACATAAGTTGTTTTTCAATTTATAGCATCATGCTCTTCCGTTAACCATATTTTTTGCTCGGGATCCGTATCCTCACTCAAAGAAATACTGACCCCCATATCATATAATTCTTGAATGGTCATATTATTGGCTAATTCCATGACTTCGCCGTCTTCATTAATGAAACGCATCTCTCTCTCCTCGTAGCACTAACCCCATACTTTTATTTTAGACAATGTATTCTCGCTTGCGGTTTTATCTTGGATAATATTTGTCATCATCTGTTGGCTGCTCGCAGGATAACTCACTTGCCGCCACATGGCGCTAGCCATTGATGACAGTTCAAGCCACTCTCCAGACTGAATATATTCCGCTAAAATGGCCGCAACATTGGGATAATGGACAGGCTCAGCTTGCTCCTGCTGCAACCAAGCATCCAATTGATAAGGGTCTAAGTTATCGGTTACCTGAGCCAAATTTAGGCTTTGTAGAGTATAAGCATTACTCTGCTGCTCAAACTGGCCGATCAGTGGTTTCACTAATAGTTTTTTACCTGCAGCCATTGCTTCAGATGGCAACTCAAACCCTGCATTACAAAATACCCCGGCACAGGCACTCAAATGAGAGAGAAAAGTCTGCCTAGCGATGGGTTGAAATTGAATATTCTCATCTTCACCTACATGGCTGATATCTGGATGAAAACAAACAAACTGATAAGTACTAAAACGACGCAGTAATAGTTTGATCTGTGCTAAAGATTCAAAGGGTAAATACACCAGTATCTTGCCATGATTACTAATATTGCTTAAAGGCTCGACTAAAGGCGGAATAATAGGCTGCTGGTTATCACACCAATGTACACCAAGGTTATACTCACAAGGTGCAAAGTAGCGGATCAACAATTGATTCCAATAGCTCATTTGTTTACAGGGTACATCGTATAAAAACGCAGCTTGATGAGAGATCGATAAACTCTTCAAGCCTTGTTGCTTCGCAGCCCAAGCACTGACTGGTTCAAAATCATTGATCAGTAGATCATAAGCAGATAAATCTAAGCCCGTGACATCCTTTCTAAATTGCTTGAGCGATAAGTTTTTTAAGGTCTCCCAACGATCAATCTTACCGCCATGGTGATAAAAACTAATCCCTTTCACGGCGCGATAATCACCAAACTCTGGTACTTCTGGCAATGCTCCTACTCGTCCAGACATCAGCACATCGAGCTTAATACCACGCTGCTTCAACGCAGCACAAAGTAGCCTAGCGCGTGTAATATGACCATTACCAGTACCCTGGACACCATAAAGAATTCGCATCGTTGTCATCACCTAATTCTAATTTATGCTACTTACAATCAGCAGACCCAAACCAGCGCCAGCAACCACATCACTAATAAAATGAACGCCAAGCAATACCCGGGAACAGGCGATTAAACTCGCCCAGGTAAATGCAAACATCCCCCATGTAGGGAACACCTGAGCGATACAACTCGCCATCACAAAAGCACCGGCACTATGCCCTGAGGGAAAACTGAAACGATCGGAAGGGCGAATAAACACTGGCAGCGCTTGCGGGCGGTCACGACGAAACACTTGCTTAAGCAATAAATAACACAACAACTCCAAGGCGTAAGCGGGTAGAGATAAACTGATGAATGCTTCGGCGTGGGAGGTGAAAGCAATCACGCCTGCAAATAAGGCGTAGTAATAACCATCTCCGGAATGTGACACAATTTTAGCCAAACTAGCGACTTGCCGATTAAAGCGATGCCCTAAACAGCTAGCTGATATGGCGTAATCCCACTGGTGTAATCGTTGTAACATAGCAAGCTCCATCCATGAGTTTTAACTCCAGACTGAAGATATTGCTTTACCGGGAAATGAACATAGTTTGACAAAACGATGACAAGAGACCTTCAGTTGACAATAAACACAATAAAATAAGCATTCTCTCGGTAGTAACGCGAACAACAAGTTTCTACTGGGGCCATGCTCACAGCAAGAAACGAAAAACGAAGCGATCATTTAGCTGAATAACCCGGCTCGCCCATCCAACCAGTCCGATTGATTCGAATCAACAACCAACGATTAATACAGCGCCTCACCTTGGAAGATCTGCTTTTGCTGCGGTGCTGTATCATTCGCATGACGCAACATACAACGGGCAAGGCTGTTGGCAGAAGTGCCTCGCCACGCCCTAAATGGAGAATACTGAGCACGAAATAGCGGTTGTAACACCGCAACCAGTTGTTCCGAAGTTCTTGGTTCCCGACGTTGACCCAGTAAAGGCCCTGGGCGAAAAATCATTAGCCGTTTAAACAACAAATGCGTGAGCGCTTGTTCTAGTTCGCCTTTGATTCTTAGATAATGAAAAACAGATGCAGGATTCGCCATGCGACTGGAAATTAACAAACAATCTTCAATACCATTGCGCTTCGCCGCAATCGAAAAATCTAGCGGTAACTCGTAATCAATCTGTCGCATTGCCGCTCGGCTCCCTGCTTGACGCAAAGTCGTTCCTAAGCAGATAAACAAGCTATGCCCTTTAATCTGTGATTGCCAGATGGGCAGTTGGGTAAAATCAACTACATGTAGGTCTAGCTTCGACGAATTTAGATCCATCGACCGGCGACTAAATACCTTCACCTTTGCCCATTGCGGATCAGCGAGTAACTGTTTAACCAGCGCCAATCCGACGAGGCCCGTGGCACCAATCACGATAGCAGTTTTATTCAAATTGTTACTCCATACTCAATGCTGCTCAAAGAGATTAGTTGAATTAGATGTTAGCCAGTAAGATGTGGGCTTGCTAAAATAGCAAAACAAGATTGCATGGCCAGCTAAGCGAAAAAAATAATAAACCGTAATAACGGTCCATGCTGTTACGCAAACACCACTAATCATAGACAAGGATTAATGAATGTCAGACCTAGTCAAAATTTTTGATACGACGCTACGTGATGGCGAACAGGCGCTCGCCGCCAGTTTAACCGTGAAAGAAAAGCTACAAATTGCTTTTGCCTTAGAGCGTTTAGGTGTCGACATCATGGAAGTCGGCTTTCCTATATCCTCACCCGGTGATTTTGAATCAGTGCAAACCATTGCGCGCGAAATCAAAAATTCCACGGTATGTGCTCTGTCTCGCGCCCTCCCCAAAGACATTGATGTCGCAGCAGAAGCGTTAAAAGTCGCCGAAGCCTTCCGCATCCACACCTTTATTTCGACTTCAACCGTACACGTCGAAAGCAAACTCAAGCGTAGCTTCGATGACGTATTGGCGATGGCTGTATCCGCAGTCAAGCATGCGCGAAACTATACCAATGATGTTGAGTTCTCCTGCGAAGACGCGGGACGAACCCCGATCGATAATTTATGTCGCATGGTCGAGGCGGCAATTAAAGCCGGTGCCACGACGGTCAATATTCCTGATACCGTGGGCTACACCGTCCCCAGTGAGTTCGGCGGAATCATCAGCAAGCTATTTAACCGAGTCCCCAATATCGACCAAGCCATAATTTCTGTTCACTGCCATGACGATTTAGGGCTCTCGGTAGCCAACTCCATTAGCGCCATTCAACAGGGGGCACGACAAATCGAATGTACCCTAAATGGAATAGGTGAACGAGCAGGTAACTGTTCTCTAGAAGAAGTGGCCATGATCATTAATACCCGAAAAGATCAACTGGACGGCCTTCGCACCAATATTAAGTCACAAGAAATTTACCGTGCAAGCCAACTGGTAAGCCACTTATGCAATATGCCAGTGCAAGCTAATAAGGCCATTGTTGGTAGTAATGCCTTCTCGCACTCTTCTGGGATCCACCAAGATGGTATGTTGAAGAACGAAAATACCTACGAGATCATGACCCCTGAAAGCATCGGCTTAAATAAAAATAGTCTTAACCTGACCTCTCGCTCTGGTCGCCATGTGATAAAACACCGAATGCAAGAATTAGGATATAACGAAACCGACTACGATCTCGACGAACTCTACGAGAGCTTCTTAGGCTTGGCCGACCGCAAAGGTCAAGTATTTGATTATGATCTTGAAGCTCTCGTCTTTTTTAATAACTTACAAGATGATACCGAGTTCTATCGGTTGGACTACCTAAGCGCTCAAAGCGGCTCAGATGTGGTCTCAACTGCAACAGTGAAACTGGTCTCAGGTGAACACACATTCCTAGAGGCATCCACTGGAAACGGCCCCATTGATGCCGCATATCGTTGCTTACGAAAAATTACCGGTTACGATATAAAAATAGATGACTACACCATCGAAGCGGCGGGAGGCGGTACCACCACTGCAGCCAAAACAGATATAAAAGATGCTTTAGGGAAGGCTGATATTGTTGCGAACTATCAAGGGCGTAAATATCATGGCATGGGACTCGCGACCGACATTGTCGAAGCCTCAGCCAAAGCTTTTGTGCATGTTTTGAACCACATTCATCGTGCCGAGCAAGTCGCGAAACAAAAGCAGTCTAGACTAGGCTAATAAAAACCACACTGGAGAAGCAATGCACAAAACTTGGCTATGGCTATTGATCTTCTCCAGTATTTTGACGCCCTTGAGTCAAGCCAAACAATTGCTCTTCGAACGTAAGCAAAGCCATTATCAATATTTATGGCAAGATCACCAAGGCCAAAAACAACAACTACAGTTCGAACTGCTCGGCTACCCGATTCAACTGACTAAATTCATCCAATACCGACCCAAACAGGCACAGCAATATATTTTAAATAAACTCAAACCAGAGTTGGATAAGCTCGATCCTAAGCAGGCAAGGGTTAGCATAAGTAGCAGTCATAACCAGTTCAGTTTTCAAATACAAGGCTATGACCAAGTCTTCATTGACCAGCTAGTGGCGCAGATCAACAGCCACAGTGACAAGTTCTATCAAGACTATCTACAGCAGCAATATTTTATTGAACAAACCATCAGTGATAGTAGCACTGCAATCATGCCTGATCACAATAGATTCGCGAAAGAGAGTGCGAAGTATCTAACAAGTTGGCTCAACAGTAGTCTCAATGCCATTAACAAAGACCCAGTTCCGCTGAGAGAGATAACTAATTACTTACTGAGTTTTGTTCAATCGATCCCCTACAATCAACTCCGTTCGAAAGATAATCTACGCGGAGCTGGTTATCTCACTCCCATTCAAGTGCTGCGGAATAATCAAGGAGACTGTGATAGCAAAACCACGCTACTCGCCAGCGCGTTGAAATATTTATATCCGCGCTTGGGGGTCGCTATTATCTATGTACCGAACCATGCCTTGCTCGCCTTAGGTATTCCCCCACGAGCAAACGATGAAACGGTAAACGTTGCGGGAAAAACCATGGTTTTAGCCGAACCAACAGGCCCAGCCTTGTATGCACTCGGTAAAGTTTCCGACAGCAGTGCGCAAGCCATACGCTCGGGGATCTACAGCTACCAGCGCATGGATTGGGTGCCGCCAAAATTTAAGAGAGAGAAGTAAACTCTATCGCATAATCAGCACTACTATTAGCACGAACCACTTTTCCTTTAGCGGAAAATGGTGCCACACCTTGGCCACTCAGAGCAACTTCCACCTCATCACCAAGTTGCAGTGTGAGGTCTTTGACACTAATCCCCATACCCGTTGCACTTAAGTCTTTACACAGGCCAGCATAACTATGCTGACCCACCCAAATCTTGAGCTCTGCATTAATCAACATACGATGAAATGCGCGCTTCTCCGCTTCTCCGATCATTGCCTTACCTTCTATAGTTTTTCTTCAGCAAACGAGGCTAAACGGCTCCTCACTACACCATTTAAGTAAACGTTCGCGCTCCCTTCAAAATCTTTAAAACGCTCTACGATATAGGTTAAACCGGACGTAACTGCCGATAAATAATTACTATCGATTTGCGCCAGATTACCACAGCATACCAATTTGGTGCCCTCACCGCAGCGGGTAATAATCGTTTTCAGCTGGGAAGCTGTCAAATTTTGACACTCATCCAAAAAAACAAAGGAATTTTGAATGCTGCGTCCGCGCATAAAGTTCACCGACTTGAACTGAATATTAGCCTTTTCCATAATATAACTCATCGAACCTGACATCGATTCATCATGCTTATGTAACACTTCCAGAGTATCCGTGATAGCGGCTAGCCATGGTGCCATTTTCTCCTCTTCAGTACCCGGTAAGAAGCCAATAGACTCGGCGATTTCAGGTGTATTACGAGTCACGATAATCTTATCGTAAATGCCTTTCTCAACAACCATTTCCAAGGCTGCTGCCATTGCCAGTAGAGTTTTACCGCAACCAGCTGGTCCAGTCAGAATAACCAAATCTATCGTTGGATCGAGTAGCGCATCAAAAGCCATTCCTTGATATATATTCTTAGGATGAACTCCCCAGGCGTGTTTGCCCATTAAGCGTTCATAGCCCAAATCAAGCAACTCAGTCTTATCTTCGGTCTTACTCATAACCCGCGCTGCGAAGCTTTTCGTATCATCGATCAAGTATTGATTCACATAGCAAGGCCCAACAATTTCTGTATCAATCACATGATGAGTATCACGTCCTTCAGAGCTACTATCACAATCCTTCACTCGTCCCCAGAAACTACCTTCAAATTCAACGAAGCCTTTAGCTAACAAACGAATATCATCAATTAATTGATCCGTACGATAATCTTCAACATGTTCGAGCCCAGCCCCTTTGGCTTTAAGCCGCATATTAATATCTTTGGTGACTAAGACCACCTGGCGAGGTGCGTGTTTTTGTTGTAAATAAATTGCCGCGTTGATAATTCGATTATCTGGCTCATCAGCGGTAAAGTTGCGCTGCTCCTTTTCTAAGGTATGGTCCGCAAAGATAGACACCTTGCCCGAGACCTGATTATCGGCATCATTTTTAAGTTCAACGCCATGAATAATCTGCTCGGGAGATGCCGAAGCAAACACATCTTCCAGAGCCCGAATTGCCACTCGAGCATCACGAGCAACATCTTTTTGTCGATCTTTAATCCGATCTAGCTCTTCTAATACTGTCATGGGAATAATGACATCATGTTCTTGAAAGGAATATATTGCGAGGGGTTCGTGCAGCAGCACATTGGTGTCGAGGATGAATAGTTTACTTGAGGAATTATTTTGCATATTTGCCCTCCATAGGCCCATATCCGATTTAACAATCGTGCAAACCTTCAATCTCAGGCTAATTCATCCGGATCGGCTTTACAAATAAATCCTTTACAACCGTCATCAACCGCTCAAAAATCAACCAAGCCAACCGTTTATGATTCTATCAACTTTGTGCCAATAAGGTACTTCGTCGTCACTAGCTTTCCTTAATTCAATATCAACTTTACCTTGTGTAGCCCTCTTGGTTTCAGCTGGAACTTGATTGTTTTGATAAGAGAACTCTTCGGCTAAGTTTTTTCTGAAGTTCTCATTATCTACATCCCCAGTCATAATAACTAAGTATTTTGCACCATCTAACATTTTCAATGGAAACCAACCCGCTGCGTAATAAGAAAGTAATGACTGCTCTATATGCATTCGTACAGTAAGCGCCTTAATCGGCTTGTGGTGTTCGTCCAACGCTATGAATACTGGAAGAAAATACCGGGAACCTAATAAACCGTCCCCTGAGATGTAAGTTTTAATTTTTAAATATTTACCTTCTAATTCAGGCAATTGATAGGCTTTAAAAAAACTACGTTTACCAACGAATTCTTTAACATTAGAATTTGGGCCAAACTTCAATGAATGCATACCGAAGGTTAATTCTTCAAAGTCCATATCAGCATAAGAAGAGCAACAAATAACCGCTTCTTCTAATTCTAGTTTCCGAGATTCTTCAGTAGAGGCACATGCGCTCAGGAGTAAAATTGCACTAACCATCATAACTGTTGAGAAAAGTTTAGCCTTCATAGAAATCCTTTTGTGAGATTAGTGTATTACTCAATTTCACATACTAACATTTATCTCAACATATTGAAAAATTTGGAGTTTAAACTAAATCGCAGGCAATAAAAAAGCCCTCGTCGTCAGACGAGGGCTTAGTATAGGCGCCTGGCAGTGACCTACTTTCACATGGGGAGACCCCACACTATCATCGGCGCAGTTGCGTTTCACTTCTGAGTTCGGCATGGGTTCAGGTGGTTCCACAACGCTATTGCCACCAGGCAAAAACTTGTTGTCTTTAACATTCGAAAAAACTGATATATCCCACGAGCATAACAAGCACTCTTGGTTTCTAAAATAAAGTATCTATAAGCAACACCCTTTAGGTGTTGTATGGTTAAGCCTCACGGGTAATTAGTACAAGTTAGCTCAATGCCTCACAGCACTTACACACCTTGCCTATCAACGTTGTAGTCTCCAACGGCCCTTCAGAGGACTTAAAGTCCTAGTGAGAATTAATCTCAAGGCCTGCTTCCCGCTTAGATGCTTTCAGCGGTTATCAGTTCCGAACGTAGCTACTGGGCAATGCTATTGGCATAACAACCCAAACACCAGCGGTTCGTCCACTCCGGTCCTCTCGTACTAGGAGCAGCTCCCTTCAATTCTCAAACGCCCACGGCAGATAGGGACCGAACTGTCTCACGACGTTCTAAACCCAGCTCGCGTACCACTTTAAATGGCGAACAGCCATACCCTTGGGACCGACTTCAGCCCCAGGATGTGATGAGCCGACATCGAGGTGCCAAACACCGCCGTCGATATGAACTCTTGGGCGGTATCAGCCTGTTATCCCCGGAGTACCTTTTATCCGTTGAGCGATGGCCCTTCCATACAGAACCACCGGATCACTATGACCTACTTTCGTACCTGCTCGACGTGTCTGTCTCGCAGTTAAGCTGGCTTATGCCATTGCACTAACCGTACGATGTCCGACCGTACTTAGCCAACCTTCGTGCTCCTCCGTTACTCTTTGGGAGGAGACCGCCCCAGTCAAACTACCCACCAGACACTGTCCGCATCCCGGATAACGGGACAACGTTAGAACATCAACACTACAAGGGTGGTATTTCAAGGTCGGCTCCACATCATCTAGCGACAACGCTTCAAAGCCTCCCACCTATCCTACACATGTAGGGTCAATGTTCAGTGTCAAGCTGTAGTAAAGGTTCACGGGGTCTTTCCGTCTAGCCGCGGGTACACCGCATCTTCACGGCAATTTCAATTTCACTGAGTCTCGGGTGGAGACAGCTTGGCCATCATTACGCCATTCGTGCAGGTCGGAACTTACCCGACAAGGAATTTCGCTACCTTAGGACCGTTATAGTTACGGCCGCCGTTTACCGGGGCTTCGATCAATAGCTTCGCTTGCGCTAACCACATCAATTAACCTTCCGGCACCGGGCAGGCGTCACACCGTATACGTCATCTTTCGATTTAGCACAGTGCTGTGTTTTTAATAAACAGTTGCAGCCAACTGGTATCTGCGACTGCCGTCAGCTTAGGGAGCAAGTCCCATCACCAACAGCAGCGTACCTTCTCCCGAAGTTACGGTACCATTTTGCCTAGTTCCTTCACCCGAGTTCTCTCAAGCGCCTTGGTATTCTCTACCCAACCACCTGTGTCGGTTTGGGGTACGGTTTCGTATAATCTGAAGCTTAGAGACTTTTCCTGGAAGCAGGGCATCAACCACTTCATCACCTTAGTGACTCGTCATCAATCCTCAGCCTTAGACACCCGGATTTTCCTAAGTGTCCAGCCTACAACCTTAAACGCGGACTACCAATCGCCGCGCTGGCCTAGCCTTCTCCGTCCTCCCATCGCAATTATACGAAGTACAGGAATATTAACCTGTTTCCCATCGACTACACTTTTCAGTCTCGCCTTAGGGGCCGACTCACCCTGCTCTGATTAACATTGAACAGGAAACCTTGGTCTTTCGGCGAGGGGGCTTTTCACCCCCTTTATCGTTACTCATGTCAACATTCGCACTTCTGATACCTCCAGCAATCCTTACGAATCACCTTCAACGGCTTACAGAACGCTCCTCTACCGCACTTGCAAAGCAAGTACCCGTAGCTTCGGTGCATAGCTTAGCCCCGTTACATCTTCCGCGCAGGCCGACTCGACCAGTGAGCTATTACGCTTTCTTTAAATGATGGCTGCTTCTAAGCCAACATCCTGGCTGTCTAAGCCTTCCCACATCGTTTCCCACTTAGCTATGACTTTGGGACCTTAGCTGACGGTCTGGGTTGTTTCCCTTTTCACGACGGACGTTAGCACCCGCCGTGTGTCTCCCGGATAGTACTTAGTGGTATTCGGAGTTTGCAAAGGGTTGGTAAGTCGGGATGACCCCCTAGCCTTAACAGTGCTCTACCCCCACTAGTATTCGTCCGAGGCGCTACCTAAATAGCTTTCGAGGAGAACCAGCTATCTCCCGGTTTGATTGGCCTTTCACCCCCAGCCACAAGTCATCCGCTAATTTTTCAACATTAGTCGGTTCGGTCCTCCAATTGGTGTTACCCAATCTTCAACCTGCCCATGGCTAGATCACCGGGTTTCGGGTCTAATCCCAGCAACTATGCGCGCAGTTAACACTCGGTTTCCCTACGGCTCCGCTATTCGCTTAACCTTGCTACTGAAATTAAGTCGTTGACCCATTATACAAAAGGTACGCAGTCACCCCACAAAGAGGCTCCCACTGCTTGTACGTATACGGTTTCAGGTTCTATTTCACTCCCCTCACAGGGGTTCTTTTCGCCTTTCCCTCACGGTACTGGTTCACTATCGGTCAGTCAGGAGTATTTAGCCTTGGAGGATGGTCCCCCCATATTCAGACAACATATCACGTGTGCCGTCCTACTCGTTTTCACTTCAAATCACCTTTCGTGTACGGGGCTATCACCCGCTACGGCCAAACTTTCCAGCTTGTTCCACTAAATTATAAGAAGCTTAAGGGCTAATCCGGGTTCGCTCGCCGCTACTACCAGAATCTCGGTTGATTTCTTTTCCTCCGGGTACTTAGATGTTTCAGTTCCCCGGGTTCGCCTCGTAACGCTATGTATTCACGTTACGATACTGCATAAAATGCAGTGGGTTTCCCCATTCGGAAATCCATGTCTATTACGTCTTTTATCGACTCAACATGGCTTATCGCAGATTAACACGTCCTTCATCGCCTCTGACTGCCAAGGCATCCACCGTATACGCTTAGTCACTTAACCATACAACACCTAAATGTTGTCGCTTAAATCACTTGAATGGTCAGGCTGTATAAATCCTGCCACTCGAGTACGATCACCTTATTTTTTTGAATACCAAAAACACTTGTTATTTCACTCGTATTTTTGAGATATTTTTTATCAGCTTTTCCAAATTGTTAAAGAGCATTCGGCTTCTTAGAAACCAAAGCTAAGCACTGTATCAACATAATGCTTAGCTTTATTTTCTTAAACCAAGAGAGAAATGGTATCCCGTACGAGATTTGAACTCGTGTTACCGCCGTGAAAGGGCGGTGTCCTAGGCCTCTAGACGAACGGGACATTTCTTGACTTGTTCTTTGTCCTTATCGCCGCGTTATGCCGCCGTCTTCAGTCGGTTATGTAGTCTACTACACGCCCTCCTTCAGCCGTTGCATGCCTTGCGCTAAGCACAAAGCCCGTCGCAATAAAGCTTCGAACCTTCTAACCTAACCTAGGTCAGACTTCTCTCTTCACTTTTCATCAAGCAATCTGTGTGAACACGTCACAAAACATAAACGTTCATAATAAGGAGGTGATCCAGCCCCAGGTTCCCCTAGGGCTACCTTGTTACGACTTCACCCCAGTCATGAACCACAAAGTGGTGAGCGTCCTCCCGAAGGTTAAACTACCCACTTCTTTTGCAGCCCACTCCCATGGTGTGACGGGCGGTGTGTACAAGGCCCGGGAACGTATTCACCGTGGCATTCTGATCCACGATTACTAGCGATTCCGACTTCACGGAGTCGAGTTGCAGACTCCGATCCGGACTACGACATGCTTTCTGGGGTCCGCTTGCTCTCGCGAGGTCGCATCCCTCTGTACATGCCATTGTAGCACGTGTGTAGCCCTGCCCGTAAGGGCCATGATGACTTGACGTCGTCCCCACCTTCCTCCGGTTTATCACCGGCAGTCTCCCTAGAGTTCCCACCATCACGTGCTGGCAAATAAGGATAAGGGTTGCGCTCGTTGCGGGACTTAACCCAACATCTCACGACACGAGCTGACGACAGCCATGCAGCACCTGTATCTAAGCTCCCGAAGGCACCAATCCATCTCTGGAAAGTTCTTAGTATGTCAAGGGCAGGTAAGGTTCTTCGCGTTGCATCGAATTAAACCACATGCTCCACCGCTTGTGCGGGCCCCCGTCAATTCATTTGAGTTTTAACCTTGCGGCCGTACTCCCCAGGCGGTCTACTTAATGCGTTAGCTGCGTTACCCACGGGTTAAACCCACAGACAACTAGTAGACATCGTTTACGGCGTGGACTACCAGGGTATCTAATCCTGTTTGCTCCCCACGCTTTCGTACATGAGCGTCAGTTTTTGTCCAGGTGGCCGCCTTCGCCACTGGTATTCCTTCAGATCTCTACGCATTTCACCGCTACACCTGAAATTCTACCACCCTCTACAAAACTCTAGCTTCCCAGTTCCAAATGCCATTCCCAGGTTGAGCCCGGGGATTTCACATCTGGCTTAAAAAGCCGCCTGCGTACGCTTTACGCCCAGTAATTCCGATTAACGCTCGGACCCTCCGTATTACCGCGGCTGCTGGCACGGAGTTAGCCGGTCCTTCTTCTGTCGCTAACGTCAAACAATATACGTATTAAGCATATTGCCTTCCTCACAACTGAAAGTGCTTTACAACCCGAAGGCCTTCTTCACACACGCGGCATGGCTGCATCAGGCTTTCGCCCATTGTGCAATATTCCCCACTGCTGCCTCCCGTAGGAGTCTGGGCCGTGTCTCAGTCCCAGTGTGGCTGATCATCCTCTCAAACCAGCTAGGGATCGTCGCCTTGGTGAGCCATTACCCCACCAACTAGCTAATCCCACTTGGGCTAATCTCTACGCGAAAGGTCCGAAGATCCCCTCCTTTGGTAAGGTTGTAGCTCGATACTATTTTCTTTTTTTGTTGTAAGCAAAATTGATGGTCACGAGGCATCGTTTGCCGCCTTTATGCTCATAAAGGCAAAAGCGATAACGACGTTAACAGCGATTTTGCGACCAACCCTTCGGGCTAGGCACCAAATCAACTTATATCTCGTCTCTCAATCTTGCTTTAGCACACTAAAGCTTCACTCTCGCTCCTCATCTAAGATGATGTGGTGCGCTAGCAAAACTAGAAAATAACATTGAGCTACAACCTCACATTATGCGGTATTAGCAGTCGTTTCCAACTGTTGTCCCCCACGTAAAGGCATATTCCCAAGCATTACTCACCCGTCCGCCGCTCGTCATCTTCTAGCAAGCTAGAAATGTTACCGCTCGACTTGCATGTGTTAAGCCTGCCGCCAGCGTTCAATCTGAGCCATGATCAAACTCTTCAATCAAAGTTTTTTCGCTCAAAGTAAATACTGAAATTATTACTGTTAAAACAGTGTGTCACTCCAGTCCACTTAAGCTAATTTTTTTCGCTTAGTGCTCTGTGAGTGCTCACACAGATTGCTTGATAAATTGTTAAAGAGCGTTGCTTCTTGCGAAGCGAGGTGCGCATTCTACGCCATCCTCGGTGACTGTCAACCGCTTTTTTCAATCTTTTCCGAAGAACTTTTCTAAGGAAAGTTTGAAGCGTTTAACCGCCGCTGATAAAGCCTCAGGCCTTACCAACCCTGACCGCTTGCTGCTGCGCTATTGCGTGCTGCCCGCCGTGTCAGTGGAGTCGCATTATAGGGATCCGCGCTTACGGTGCAAGCCTTTTTTGAAGAAAATCACAGTTTTTTGTTTAACTGCTCAAAGCAGCAACAAATTGTGCTCTTTTTAAGCAATTCGCACACCTCAGGGATAATAACTATAGTTAAGTTTTAAGTATTTGCCCCTTTAATCTGTGCTTTCTTTTATATGGAACAGCAGATTAGTTTCATTCTTGGGTTTACTTCACGAATGTATTGGATACCATAGCCGCCCTTTTTCCTTTGGAGTCTCTTGCTGATGTCATTTTCTATCGGCCAACGCTGGATCAGTGATTCAGAATCTGAGTTAGGTTTAGGAACCGTTGTTGCAATCGAGGGCAGAATGGTCACTTTGCTCTTTCCTGCAACCGGTGAAAACCGATTCTATGCAATGGCCGAAGCGCCTATCACTCGAGTTATATTTAATACGGGTGATGAGATCACCAGCACCGATGATTGGTCAATGACCATTACCCAAGTTGAAGAAGCAGATGAGTTGATTGTTTATCACGGTGTCCGCAATGATACCGAAGAACAAGTACAACTCCGCGAGATGTTTCTTAGCCATTTTTTAAAGTTTAATAAGCCGCAAGATCGTTTATTTGCAGGCCAGGTCGATCGCTTCGATAGCTTTGTGATCCGCTACCAAACTCAATTGAAGCGTTTTACTGAACAACAATCAGAGTTGAAAGGATTAATGGGCGGTAAAGTCAGTTTAATCCCCCATCAACTTTATATTGCTAGCGAAGTTGGTCGACGAATTTCTCCTCGTGTCCTGCTTTCAGACGAAGTCGGCTTAGGTAAAACCATTGAAGCTGGTTTGATCATCCACCAACAACTGATTGCAGGTTTAGCTAAACGCGTATTGATTGTCGTGCCCGATGCTTTGCAGTACCAATGGCTAATTGAAATGCTACGCCGTTTTAATATGCACTTTAGTTTATTTGACGAAGATCGTTGTGTAGAAGCCTATGCCGAAGCCGACAACCCTTTCGACACCGAACAATTGGTACTGTGTAGCTTAAATTTCTTACGTAGTCGTAAAAAACGCTTTGAACAGATATTAGCTACCGAATGGGATTTAATGATCGTCGATGAAGCCCATCACTTAAAGTGGGACGAACAATCACCGAGCCGTGAGTATCAAATCATTGAAGCCTTATCTCAGCAAATTGCTGGCGTATTATTACTCACAGCAACCCCCGACCAACTCGGACATCAAAGTCATTTTGCTCGCCTACGGCTACTCGACCCAGATCGCTTCTACGATTATCAAGCATTCATCGAAGAAGAGCAGCATTACCAGCCTGTTGCCACCGCTGCCCAGTCGCTACTCGAACAGTCGCCACTACTCGCCGAACAAGCCAATCATTTAACCGAACTACTCAGCGAAAATGATATTCAACCCTTATTGCTAATAATTAACGACCCGACATCGAGTTACGAACAACAGCAACAAGCACGTGAAGAATTATTACAACACCTACTCGATCGACACGGTACCGGCCGAGTTTTATTTAGAAACACCCGCAGTGCCATGCAAGGTTTTCCGCTACGCCAATTGAGCAGTTACGCCTTAACGCTACCGAGCCAGTATCAAACAGCCCTGAAAGTGCATCAAATGATGCAAAGCAAAGCATCCAATAATGTCATGCAATTAATGTTTCCAGAAGAACTGTACCAACAGTTTGAAGGAGAAGCGGAGGGTGAAGCCAGCTGGACTAAATTTGACCCGCGCATCGATTGGTTACTAGGATTTTTACTGGCACACAAGCAAAAGAAAATCTTGCTGATTTGCGCCAAGGCGGCCACCGCCCTAGCCATTGAAGATGCGGTACGCACCCGAGAAGGGATCCGAGCGACCGTTTTCCATGAAGATATGTCTTTACTGGAACGAGATAAAGCTGCCGCTTACTTCGCGCAAGAGGAGGCGGGAGCCCAACTAATGGTTTGTTCAGAAATTGGTTCTGAAGGCCGTAACTTTCAGTTTGCTCATCATATCGTGTTATTTGATTTACCAATTAACCCTGATTTACTCGAACAACGGATCGGTCGATTAGATCGAATTGGCCAAAAAAATGATATTCAGATCCATGTCCCTTATTTGGCGAAAACGCCTCAGCAAACGCTTTTACGTTGGTATCACGAAGGTTTAAATGCATTCGAGCAAACCTGCCCGGCTGGCGCCGCCATCTACGCCGAATTTGGCGAAAGCTTAAATGCCCTGCTGATACAAAACCAACCGGATGAAGCCGTTCTTGAGCAACTGATTGGTGACTGTGCCAAACGTTATCAAGCAATTAAACAAAAGCTCGATGCAGGACGAGATCGGCTATTGGAAATTCACTCTGGCGGCGGTAGTAAAGCCAACGATTTAGTCGAGAAGATCCAGGCTGCTGAACAAGATCCACACTTTGTCACCTTTAGCTTACGGCTGTTTGATACCGTTGGCATCAACCAAGACGATAAAGGCGAGAATGCTTTGGTCTTGCATGCCAGTGAACAGATGATCGTTCCCTCCATCCAAGGTTTACCTGAAGACGGTTGTACCATTACTTATGATAGAGACACAGCCTTAAGTCGCGATGAAATACAACTCATGTCGTGGGAGCATCCTTTATTGCAAAGCTGTATCGATACCATTTTGGGCGCCGACCTAGGTACCACATCAGTCGCCTTATTAAAGAATCGAGCACTACCGGTAGGTAGCTTATTTGTTGAAGGGATCTTCATTATTGAGACCAGCGCACCTGCGCAGTATCAAATCGAACGTTACTTGCCTGCCACGCCAGTGCGAATTTTGCTGGATAAAAATGGCGGTAATCTTTCAGAAAATGTGAGTTTTGATCAGTTTAATAGTCAGCTTTCGGCGGTAAATCGTCATTTGGCGGCCAAACTAGTCAGTGCATCACAAGCTCAGATCCATCCCTTATTGCACCAAGCCAACGAACTGGCTCAGCAACAGCTAGACCGTATTGTGGCGGATGCCAGCAAGACCATGCAACAAAGCTTAAATACTGAACTAGAACGACTCGAAGCATTAAGCGCCGTAAATCCCAGTATTCGTCAAGATGAACTGGATACGCTACGCGAGCTACGCGACACGGCTGATAATTACCTGCAAAAGGCGCAAGTAAAATTAGATGCTTTACGAGTGATTTTAGTGTCACATAACTAAGCATCATTTCACTGATTTATTCCAAACAAGGCCTCAGGTACACTGAGGCCTTATTTTTTAGAGCCCATGTCATGCCAAACTTTGTTTATCGTCCGCCAATGTCTCCTTATATCAGCATCGTCTATCAAGATGATTCGGTCGTAGTATTTAACAAAGCCAGTGGCTTATTGTCAGTACCAGGTCGAATAGAAAAGGATAGTTTATGGCAACGAGCTCAGCGTGTATGGCCAGAACTCAAGATAGTTCACCGCCTAGATATGGCCACCTCGGGGCTAATTGTAATGGCCCTCGGTAAACCAGCACAAAGCCATTTAAGTCGACAATTTCAACAACGTAAAACAGCGAAGACTTATTACGCAGAAATATTTGGCCACCCCCATACAACTCAGGGAGAAGTCAATCTGCCTTTACGTTGTGACTGGCCCAATCGCCCCAGACAAATGGTTGATCTTGAGCTGGGCAAAGCAGCCCTTACCAAATGGTTTCTATTGGAAAAACGCCAGCACACCTCTCTGGTGGAGTTACAACCTATTACTGGTCGAACTCATCAACTTCGGGTACACATGCAACAGATCGGCTGTCCAATAGTCGGTGATGGTTTTTATGCCAGTGCTAAGGCTATTGCACTTAGCGAACGCTTACATTTACATGCAGCGAAGCTTGGCTTTTTTCACCCCATCACTGAACATTGGCTAGAATTTGACTGTGAACCGCCTTTTTAACTAAAGCTTCAATGGTTTGCTTCCGATATAGGATCAACTCTGTTCAACCTTGGGCTGCAATCAAGTGCGGATCTACAAACTGTTTTGGTTAATCACTGTACTTAGCACCATGGCGTGGGCACAGCCTCAATCTCTGGATTTTTCGCAATGGCCTGTCAAGGGTGAGCTAAAATCACTCACCGTAGAACAACGCCAATTTGTAAGTCTATGGATAGAACAACAGACCCCACAACAGCGAGGAACGGCGATTTTGCTTCCCGACTGGGGGAACTCTCCCAGTAGCGAGGATATGATCGATAGCTTACGCCAAACGCTTCCCTCCTTAGGCTGGCAAACCGGCGCGATTCTTCCACCAGCCCCCCAAGCCAGTCTGATGCAAGACAGTGAACCGCAAGATCAACAAAACACTTACCAACAACAATTAAGCGAAGTCATCGAAGCCGCTCGACAAACCCAAGCTCAGCCATTTGGATTTCAACTGTTGATCGCGCAAGGGGTGATGGGCGCCTGGCTGGTCGAGTTGCTCGCCGAACAGCAATTAAGCCCACCCGATGGGCTTATCTTAATGAGCACCTACTACCCCAACCAAGCCCTAAATCAAAGGCTTGCCAAACAGCTCGCGCGGCTGAGCATTCCGGTACTCGACATCTATGATCCAAATTATAATCAATGGCAATTCGAAGCTGCCCAGCAACGCTTGATTGCCAGCAATAAAAGTCAGAAATTAAACTACCGACAAACACAGCTACCGGTCTCTGCCGAAACCGCACCTAACCATGCCTTACTCACGAAAAGCATTTATGGCTGGTTGAACGCCTTAGGTTGGTACTAGCCAAGCGCTTAAACGCTGGTTAAACTGAACAACAGTTTCCCCATTCACAATATGTTGATTTATCGATGAATATTGTATTTTTAGACCGACAGACCCTAACTGACGATGTAAATTTAAGGCGTCCTCGCTTCCCCCATACTTGGCAAGACTATGCCAGTACCAATCCCGAGCAGCGATTAGCCCATGCGCAACATGCTGATATTTTAATAGTCAACAAAGTAAAACTCGATGCTGCTATTCTTAAGCAGCTTCCCCGCTTAAAATTGATTGCGGTGGCCGCAACTGGCACCAACAATGTAGATTTAGCTGCCGCAGCTCAACAACAGATCATCGTTTCAAATATTCAAGATTATGCCGCCCAGAGCATCGCCGAGCATAGTATTGGCTTGATGTTTAATTTACGTCGCAATATAACCGCCTACCATCAGGCCGTTCAACAGGGACGCTGGCAACAGTCACAGCAGTTCTGCTTTTTTGACTATCCCATTGATAATTTGGCAGGTCAAAAATTGGTGATTATTGGCGCAGGCAACTTAGGTCAAGCCACTGCTAAACTTGCGAAAAGTATCGGTATGGAAGTGATATTTGCCGAACGTAAAAATCAAGCTCCCCGAACCGGAAGGGTTGATTTTATGGACGCCTTGGCCTGCGCAGACGTGCTAAGTATCCACTGTCCTCTCAGTTCCGAAACGGCAGATCTCATCACTCACACCGAATTAGCGTTAATGAAACCCAGCGCATTATTAATTAACACTGCTCGGGGCGGTATCGTGAACGAGGCCGCCTTACTCGAAGCTCTACGCTCCGGAGGCATTGCCGGCGCCGCTTGTGACGTTGTCAGTCAAGAGCCCCCTTCCAGCGACAACCCTTTATTACAAGCCCAGGCGTTAAGCAACTTTATCCTCACGCCACATGTAGGCTGGGCAAGTAGTCAAAGCATGCAAAGCCTGGCCGACCAACTGATTGACAACATAGAAGCCTTCTCCGCAGGTCAGCCTCGCAACCAAGTATAGAGTTATCTAAGCCACTTTCGCTTTGCGTTGTAGCTTAATCACTTCATAGGCACGTTGAATATCTTGAGTTCGCTGCTTAGCCAGCTCCATCATCTCCGGTGGCAGACCTTTTGCTACCAGCTTATCCGGGTGATGCTGGCTCATCAGTTTACGATAAGCGCGCTTCACTTGTTGCTCGCTGTCTTGGTCCGTGACCCCAAGAATTTGGTAGGCTTCGTCTAACTGTTTTGCACTTGACTGCGTCGATTGCTGTTGACCACCGCGACGATGGAAGTTGAGCTCGGCTTCCCAGCGAGAAATCATCGCGTCTAACTCTTGCGCAGAAAAACCTAAGGCATTTGCAACACGTTGCAATAATGCCCGTTCGCTATCATCCACCACACCATCGGCGAACACCCCCTGCAACTGAATTTCCATAAACATTTGCAATAAGTCGCGACGCCCCTGTACCACTTTTACGAAGCGGGCTACCTGTTCTTCTAGCGGAAAACTGGCATCTTTACCTTGCCGAAAAGCATCTTGAGCCTGACGGCGAGCCTCGCCTTGTAGACGCATTTGGTCCATCAAAAAATTGGCGACTTGAATTTCTTGCTGAGTCACCACACCTTTTGACTTAGCGATGTGCCCCAGCACAGCAAAAGTCGAAAACAAAAACTCTTGTTGTACCACTTGGCTATTCGCGCTAGAAAAAACGAAGCCTTGACCCATCGCCTTGTCAAAACGGTGGCCCAGCCACAAACCGAGTAAGGCGCCAAACCAACCACCAAACATCAGACCAAAAAATACTCCTAGGAGCTTTCCCCAAAACCGCATAACTATTCTCTATTTACTTGTTAATTGCTGATCTAACTGCGCCAAACGTTGTGGCGTCCCCACATCAATCCACTGACCAAACTGCTGCTGCCCTGTCACTCGCTTAGCTGCTATTGCCGTCCTCAATAAAGGAGCAAGCGCATGCCTCCCCGGAACCAGTGCCTCAAAAAAACGCTGACGATAAACCGCCACCCCACTAAAGGTCAATTCGGGGCGGTCCACCAAACGTATACCATCAATCGCAAAATCCCCCTTGGGATGATGCTCGGGATTCGCCACTAACACCAAATGTGCATCGGCATCACCAATCTGCAACGACGCAAGCCGCTGGTAATCCCAATCATTCCAAATATCACCGTTAATCACCAGAAAAGGATCTGCTTTTATTAAGGGCAAAGCCTGTAAGATCCCTCCTGCCGTTTCAAGCGCTTGAGGCTCATGACTATATAACAACTGAATCTTCCAGCGTTGGCCATCACCCAATGTTGCCTCAATTTGCTCCCCTAAATAGGCGGTATTGATAATGATCCGCTGAAAACCCACAGCCACTAGTTTTTCAATATGCCATTCAATTAAAGCTTTGCCCGCCACCTTTAACAAGGGCTTGGGACAAGCGTCGGTAAGTGGACGCATCCGCTCACCTCGCCCAGCCGCCAAAATCATTGCAGTATCTAAACCACTCATCGATGAAACCCCTTTGCGATGGGAGCCAACCATTGATTAAATGCTGAAAATTCAGAATAAGTAGCGCTCACCCGCTGGATGTAATCCAAAGTTTGCGGAATCGCTTCACGGTAGCCTTGTTTCCCATCACGGTGGGCTAAACGACAAAATATTCCAAGCGCCTTAAGATGACGTTGTAAGCCCGTCAAATCAAACCAGCGTTGCCATTGCGCCATGCTAATATCTTGATTAATGCTTAAACGGGAGAAAAATGACTGACTCAAGTGTTGCACCATCTCTTCAGGCCAAGCGATGTAGCAATCTCTTAGCAACGACACCACGTCATAACTGAGTGGCCCCAAAACCATATCTTGAAAATCGATCATCACCATTTGCTGCTGATGAAGCATCAAATTTCGACAATGAAAATCACGATGCATCGCAACATAAGGCTGTTCTTGGATGGCGACGCTGAGCTCTTCACAAAGACTCTGCCACTGCGCAGCCGCTTGCCATTCAGTTCCACTAAGCTGTAATTCTTTCGCCACAAACCACTCGGCAAAAATATCCAACTCTCGCTGAATAAAAGTCTGGTCAAAATATTCCAAAGAAGGTAGCTCAGAAGGTTTAAGTGCTTGTAATTGAACGATCAGGTCTAAGGCTTGTCTATAGTATTTGTCGGCACTATCAAGACTTAAGCAATCTTCTAACATGGTGGTGCCGAGATCTTCAATCGCCATAAAACCTTGCTTAAGATCTGCGGCTAGGATCTTAGGAACGGGGAGCTGGTGACGGCTTAGTGCCGACGCTAAATCAACAAATTGTTGGTTTTTTTCGGTAAGAGGAGGCGCATCAACCGCAATGGCGGTAGTGCTTAGATCATAATCAAAACGAAAATAGCGGCGAAAGCTTGCATCACCACTGATCATCGTTAACTGAGGAAGTCCCATGGATAAACTATTAGACAACCATTGTTGTAAAGCTGATTCGCGCACTATATTACTCATATTTCTATATTAAATGACGGCCTTTAAATAGCCGCCCACCGATAAATCCAGTATTATAAGCCGCTAACTTTAACCACAGAATTCATAAAGCACAACGTTGATACTCTCGCTTGGAATTTTAATACGTCAGGGAATGGTCCAAATTCATATGTTGTTAATTAAACGGAATCTGCCACGACTAGGATTGGCAATCTTCTTGCTAAGCCCTAACGCCAAGGCAGAAACCCCGTTAGCGCTGGCTCAGTGCCGAGCTTACATACCGGAACGTACTCAGTCAGGTCCCGTCGACCCCACTGCACCATACGTGATAGCGGCCGACTCACTACATGCAAAGCAAGGTGATAAGGCAAGTTTTACCGGTAACGTTGAATTTTCTCAAGGCCCCAGAGTACTCAAAGCTGATAACACAGTACTCGATGAGCAAGCTCAAACACTGAAGGCCGATGGTAAAATTGAGTTTCAAGATAACTTGGTCAGCGTCAAAAGTGATAGCTTCGATGCAAATTTAAAAAATCATCAGGCGAAACTAAATTCAGCTGAATATCAGTTGTTCGAGCAGCAAGGTCATGGTGAAGCGCATAATTTAATCATCAACGATGAGCAAAACTTATCCTTGGAAAACGCCAGCTACACCGCCTGTCCTCCTGGAGATGTGAGCTGGGAGATCCACGCCGAAAAAATAGATATCGACACCGAAAATCAATGGGCGACAACCAAAAACGCAACGGTAAGATTAATGAACGTCCCCGTTCTTTACTTACCTTACTTCTCCTACCCAATTGGTGGCCAGCGTCATAGCGGCTTTTTATTTCCAAGCATATCAACCTCCACCACCAATGGTATGGATATTTCCACGCCCTATTATTGGAACATTGCACCTAATTTTGATGCCACCATAACTCCGCGAATCATGTCGCGCAGAGGCCTGCAGTTACAATCCGAGTTTCGTTACTTACTTGGCCAGCAAACCGGTATCGTCAACGCTGAGTATATCGCCAACGACCGAGAGTTTGACGACTCGCGTTATTTGTTGCACTGGGATCATCAAGGTCAATGGCGACGCAACTGGCGTTTCAACACTGACTATACCCAGATTAGTGATGACAACTACTTTAACGACTTAGGCGATATTTTAGGTAAGAATAATGAGAATCAACTGCTACAAACTGGGGATGTGGGCTACCACACCCAAAACTGGTACGGCAAACTACGGGTACAAGATTTTCAAGTCTTAGGGGATACCGAGCAGCCGCACACCTTGCTCCCTCAACTGAGTTTTAGTGGCGATTGGGATCTCGACTGGCAAACATTACAATTTGGTTTTGATAGTGAACTAAGTAATTTTTCGCATAGTGATGCTAGCATGTACACCGCCAAGCGACTCCATCTAGAGCCTCATTTGCGCCTGCCTTACGTGGTACCCGAAGGTTTTTTCCAAGCCGACCTCGCCTTAATGCATACCTATTATCAACAAGATAAAGGTAGTAATCCGGACAACAACTACCTAGGTGAAGACATTCGTCGAACCCTACCTAAATTAAGCGTCAAAGCAGGCCTCAATTTTGACCGCAAAACCAGTTGGTACGGTGCGAACTATACTCAAACTCTTGAGCCGGTGGTAAAGTACTTATATATCCCCTATCGAGATCAAAGCGACATTGGTCTATATGACACCGCCAACCTACAACAAGACTATTATGGCCTGTTCCGAGATCAGCGCTATAGCGGGCTAGACCGAATCGCCGATGCCAACCAGTTAACCTTAGGGGTTCATTCTCGGTTCTTATCCGCTGAAAATAAGGAGACCTTACGCTTTAGTCTTGGACAAATCATCTATCTTGATCCAAGCCGCACAACGCTATTACCGGATAGCAAGTCATCCACCAATTCCAGTTCGGCCTTAGCATTTGAAATTGACGCGAATATTCAACAAGACTGGTATGGTCACACCGGCTTACAGATTAATACGCTCGAGGGTAAGCTTAATAAGGCCAATGCCGCTATCGAATGGCGCCCAGAAGTGCAAAAATTAGTTCAATTAAACTACCGCTACTCTCAAGCCGACGAGACAATGCTCAGTGACATAAACCAACTGGGTAGTAAAATTGCGTGGCCACTGCGAGACAATGTTTCTGCTGTTGCCAGCTATTATCGAGACATGAAGCTCGATCGAAGTGTCGAGAGTTATCTAGGACTACAGTTTAATTCCTGCTGCTGGGGGATCCGTCTTACTTACCAACGCAGCTTACAAAGTAATTATGTCGACAATACATCAGGAATTGATCGCGTTGGCGTATTTGACAGCTCCTTCCGCTTAGACTTTGAAATAAAAGGATTAGGTGGCAATGATACTAGCAGTCAAGAAAAAATGTTAGATGGTGGCAACTTTAAATACGGGCGCCCCTTTTACCTCAACAATTAAAACCTTTAGCCCAAATATGATAGAGTAAACGGCGTTTTGCTCGTAGTAATATAGGAACCGAATGAAAAAATTAATTTTGCTTAGCACCTGCATGTTGATGCTCGTGGCTGGCTTAGTTCAGGCGAAAGAACAACTGCTCGATAAGGTTGTTGCTATCGTTAATAATGACGTGATTACTCAAACCCAAGTGGATGAGCTAAGCGCCAAAGTATTACGCAATGCAAAAACCAGCGGACAAACTCTGCCTCCACAAGCAGAATTGCATCAACAAGTGATGGACCGCTTAATTACTGAAAGCTTACAGCTGCAACTCGCAGACAGACTTGGTATCAAGATCAGTGATAGTCAATTAGAAAACACGATTGATAATATTATCCAAGGCGAGAAAAAGACCCGCGACGAGTTTCTACAACAACTCAGCAGTGACGGTGTCAGCTACCAGCAATTTCGCGAAGATATACGCAAAGAAATTATTCTTGGTGAAGTAGGCAGAAGCCAGGTACAACGACGTATCAGCGTCTCTCAACAAGAAATAGATGCCTTAATGAAACTAATTGCCGAGAAAGATAAAGGCAGTATCCGCTACCATGTTGGACACATCCAATTGCGACTTGGAAGTGATGAAGTCAAAACCCAACAGCTGGCGGAAACCATAGTCAAGCAATTAAAAGCTGGAGAAAATTTTAACCAACTAGCAATGACTTATTCTCAAGGTCCAAAAGCTTTAGAAGGCGGTGATTGGGGATGGATGACTCTAGAAGAGATGCCAACTCTGTTTGCAGGCGTGGTTAATAAACAACCTAAAGATACCGTGCTCGGCCCGATCCGTACCGAATCTGGACTACACATTGTGATGGTATTAGATACCGAAGGTCTACAAAAAGTAGAAACCTTAGAGGTAAATGCACGACACATTTTGATTAAGCCATCGATTATTCTAAGTGATAAAAAAGCCCAAAGTTTACTGGCTAAATTACGCCAACAACTAGTAAGCGGAGAAGCTAGTTTTGCCGAATTAGCCAAACAGTATTCAGAAGACCCTGGCTCTGCAGTCCGTGGCGGTGAACTCGGTTGGTCGGACCCAAATGTGTTTGTGCCGGCCTTCCGCGATACAGTCAACCACTTAGCCGTGGGTGAGATTAGCCAACCTTTTCGCTCAACCTTTGGTTGGCATTTATTAGAAGTGCTCGACAAACGCACCACCGATACCACCAATAAAGCCAGCGAAAACCGAGCTTATCAAATGATTTTCAACCGTAAATTCAACGAAGAAACGCAAGCTTGGCAAGATGAGCTTCGTGAAGAAGCCTACGTTGAAATTTTGGATGGTGATTCATGAGCGACGCAATAGCAAGAATTGCGATTACCCCTGGTGAGCCTGCGGGCATTGGCCCTGATTTAGTGCTCGCAATTAGTCAGCGTAGCTGGCCGATGGAGCTAGTCGTTATCGCCGATCCTCGTTTGCTCAAAGAGCGGGCGAAACAATTGGGCATCGAAGTAAGTTTATTGTCCTACCAACCAGAGCAAGCCCCCCAAGCACAGGCGGCTGGAACTTTAACCGTGGCACCCATCGCGATGAGTGTGCCTGCAATTGCCGGCGAACTCAACGAAGCCAATGGACACTATGTATTAAATACCCTTAAATTTGCTTGTGAAGGCAATATGAATAGCCAATTTGCAGCGGTTGTTACTGGCCCGGTGAACAAAGGAATCATTAACAAAGCAGGCGTTTCATTTAGCGGCCATACTGAGTTTTTTGCTCAACAATCAAGTACTGCCGATGTGGTCATGCTGTTGGCCACCGAAGGTTTGCGGGTTGCTCTGGCGACCACTCACCTCCCGCTGGCTTATGTCGCAAAAGCGATAACTCACGAGCGGCTGTACAATATCATCACTATTTTACATCACGATTTACAAACTAAATTTGCGATTAAGCAGCCGAAAATTTTTGTTTGTGGGCTTAATCCGCATGCCGGAGAAGATGGTCATTTAGGTCGTGAAGAATTAGATATCATTATTCCTTTATTAGATGAAATGCGCAGCGAACATGGCATGAATTTAATCGGGCCACTCCCTGCCGATACCTTGTTCCAATCCAAGTATTTGGACGAGGCTGACGCGGTCTTGGCAATGTACCATGACCAAGGCCTACCAGTAATAAAATATAAAGGGTTTGGCAAATCGGTCAACATTACCTTAGGACTCCCCTTTATTCGAACCTCAGTCGATCATGGAACAGCACTTGAGCTGGCGGGCACTGGGCAAGCCGATCATGGAAGTATGCTAACCGCAATCAAACAAGCCATCGATATGGTAGAGCGAGAACATGAATAAACAAGTCCATCAAGGGCACCGCGCCCGTAAACGCTTCGGCCAAAACTTTCTGAATAACGACTCGGTCATCAGCCAAATTGTCGCCACTATCTATCCTCAGCCCGGCGAAAACTTGGTCGAAATTGGTCCTGGCCTAGGCGCCTTAACCGCCCCTGTAGCGAATGCTGCTGGTCAGCTACAAGTGGTAGAGTTGGATCGCGATTTGGCTCAACGCCTGCGCGAGCATCCAACCCTAGCAGAGAAATTGACCATCCATGAAATTGATGCGCTTAAATTCGACTTCATGCAGTTGAGTCGACCCGAGCAAAAGATGCGTATCTTCGGTAACTTGCCCTATAACATTTCTACACCATTAATTTTTCATTTGCTAAGCTTCACTAGCGCCATTTCCGACATGCACTTTATGCTACAAAAAGAAGTGGTAAAACGGATGGCCGCAGGACCTCACTCGAAGGCCTATGGTCGACTCAGTGTCATGACCCAAATACAATGTAAAGTAATGCCAGCCTTGGAAGTACCTCCAGAAGCCTTCATGCCGCCTCCTAAAGTCGACTCGGCGGTCGTTCGCCTAGAGCCTTATGCCAGCACACTTTACCCTCTGAACTCATTAAAAACCCTCGACACAGTCTGTAAAGAGGCCTTTAATCAGCGACGCAAAACAATCCGAAATGCACTCGGCAACCTGTTAAGCCTTGAGCAACTTGAGGCTTTAGGTTTACAACCAAGCTTGCGGCCAGAAAATTTAACTATTCAGCAGTTTTGTGATATTGCTAACTACATAGATAAAGAACAATTATTGCAGGCTAACGACGTTAATGAGTAACACACCTGAATACCAATTAGATATTGAAGTTGAATCTGGATTCTTGCCTGAGCACTCTGCTCCTGAGGAACATAAATTTGCCTTCTATTACACCGTTACCATTCGTAATTGTGGTAGCCAAGCACTTCAGTTAATGCGTCGTTACTGGCTGATCACCGATGGCAATGGCGATGAGAATGAAGTAACGGGAGACGGTGTGGTCGGTAAACAACCACACCTACAACCAGAAAAGTCATTTACTTATACCAGCAGTGCACTACTCGCAACCGAGGTGGGGGTGATGCAGGGCTACTATACCTTGGTGGATCCAGAAGGTAATGAGTTTGAAGCTGAGATCCCAGCTTTTCGCCTGTCCTTACCGAATAAATTACATTAACCAAGGTAAGTTGTTATGGCTACCTATTTTGTTGGTGATATTCAAGGCTGCCTTGATGAACTCAAGGCGCTACTTGAACAAGTCAAATTTTCTAAAAAACGTGATCAGCTATGGTTAGCAGGCGACTTAGTGGCCCGCGGCCCTCAATCCCTAGCCACGCTGCGTTTTGTGAAACAGCTCGGCGATGCAGCACAAATAGTACTGGGCAACCATGACCTACACTTACTCGCCGTGGCAAACGGTATTCACCGCGCCAAGCGACGAGACAAACTACAAGACTTGCTAGAAGCCCCAGACAAAGACGAGTTACTCGATTGGTTAAGAAAACAACCGCTGATAGTGAAACACCCTGAATTTGACTTAGTCATGGTACATGCAGGCATTTATCCAAAGTGGAAAGTTGGTAAGGCCTTAAAGCTCGGCAAAGAGGTACAAAAGAAACTTTCTGGTGATCACTACCTTGAGTTACTACAAAATATGTATAGTAACGAACCAGCTCACTGGAGCGACGAGCTAGTCGGTTATGATCGACTGCGCTACATCATTAATGTCTTCACCCGCATGCGTTACTGTTTTCCAGATGGCAGTCTCGATTTCGCCCTGAAAATTCCACCAAATAAAAATACTAATCCCAACTTAGTCCCTTGGTTTAATCTTCCAGGAAAGCATCTTAAGCACACCCACATTATCTTTGGTCACTGGGCGGCGTTGATGGGAGAAAGCGCTCACCCCTTGGTTGACGGGCTAGATACTGGTTGTGTTTGGGGGAATCATTTAACGATGCTGCGCTGGGAAGACCAGCGCTTTTTCACCCAAGACTGCTTAAACGAGATAAGCAAAGATTAACGCAAACGATGTAAATTTATAAATTCATAGGGGTGTGGATTTTTATCATCTGCCGGATGCTGTTCGCGAGCCATTTCTTGCCATTGATATTGGGTGTAATCAGGGAAATAAGCATCGCCTTCCAAGTCTTTATCAATCAAAGTTAGATATAACTTATCGGCCAATGCTAGGCATTGTTGATAAATATTCGCGCCACCAATAATCATTACTTCCGCTTGATCGGCCACCAATTGAAGCGCGTCTTCAAGTTGATTGACAACTGTCACGCCCTCGATGCTTAAGTGTGGATTACGACTCACCACTATATTCAAACGTCCTGGTAAAGGGCGCCCAATCGACTCATAAGTTAAACGCCCCATCACGACAGGCTTGCCCATTGTGACGGTCTTAAAGTGCTTTAAATCGGCCGGCAAGTGCCATGGCATTTGATTATCTAAGCCTATCACTCGACCCTTTGCCATCGCAGCTATCATTGCAACTTTCACGACTTAACCTTCTCCAAATCTTATAAAATCATTAAACAATAGGGCGCCCTCGATAAATCACCACCGATGGGATCGCGAGACCAAAACTCAAAGCCATTAAAATAAACATGGTTCGTAAACCATTTTCAAGAATGGTTGCTAATAACGGGTCACTATAACCATTACTATATAAACTAATAATGCCAACCATGGTGGTAAACGCATAACTCCCAGGGATCATCGGAATAATTGAAGCCACGGTAAACACTGGTCGAGGAATGATATAGCGTCGTGACCAGTAAACGCCGAGTAAGCCAACACTGGTTGATGCAACTAATGTCGCCCATTCTAAAGGCACCCCCCAATGAATACACAAAGTACGTAAGCTATGCGCAAAAGCACCACCAATCGCGCAAAAGCCAAGCATTCGTGTGGGCACATTAAAGACCATGGCAAAACCAACTGCAGGCACCGAAGCGAAGGCCGCATCTTCAAGCAGTAAGAGTATTAAATCGAGCATCTTATAACCACCCACTCACGCCAGTTGCCCACATCGATAAGGCGATCCCCATTGCAACCCCAAGCGTTAACAAGGACGCAAAAAACCAACGGGATATGCCCATGCTAATGTGACCTTTCACCATATCTGAGACCGCATTAATCAAAGGAAACCCAGGAACCAACAACAACACTGATGCAGCCATCACAGTTTGCGGTTGATTACCAATATCATAACGCACCGCTAAGCCCGCAATTGTGGTAGCAACAAATGCAGTCATACCAAAGTTAAGAATTGGATTATGATGGCGGTGCGCCATCTCTTGACGAAAAGTCATCGCCGCCGCAGAAGCAATAAATGTCATACCAAATACAGACCAATCGCCACCAAATAAATGAGCAAAACAAGCGCAAGAAAGGCCAATCATCAATACAACTAACCAGCGATTATGTTTAAACGGAACCAAGCGTTCTAAACGTTTCACCACATCATCTACATCCAGCAGTTGTTTCTCTGCCATGATGGTAATGCGTTGCACCTCACACACCATATGCATGTTAATGCCCCGATCGTAAACTCGACGCGTGGTCGTGATGCAGCGGCTTTGAGCCAAACCAGTTAAAATCAGGGCATTAGCGGTAATGGCCAACTCAACGCTGTCTAAGCCCAGCGCCTTACCTAAACGAACGATGGTTTCTTCGATCAACTTACTTTCGGCACCATGCTGTTGCATGATCCGGCCAGCCTGCACCGCAACACGACAGATCCTTGTCTGTTGCTCGTGAGTAATAACCCGTTCCGGAGCCTGAACAGGCGCCGGAGGTTTTATAATAAAAGAGCGTAACATCTAACAATCCCAGTAAACCAATTACAAAATGAGTTTACTATGGCTGGTAAATAACCTCTACACCATGATCGTCGTCATCATCATCCCAATCATCATCATCCCAGTCTTCTTGATTAGCCTGGTCAATTTGTTCTTGGTGATAATCATCCCATTGGAACTTCACTTCTTCGCGCTCGGCCATCTCTTCTTCAATCATCGGCAATGTTTCGATGAATTGACCGATAGCTTTACAAAGCTCTTTAGTGCCTTTGCCTTCAAGCGCAGACAAAGAAAACACCTCACCCTGCCAATCAAGTGCTTTAATCACCGACTGACGAATTTCTTCGGCTTCGTCTTCCAACACTAAATCTACTTTGTTGAAGATCAACCAGCGTGGTTTTTCGAATAACTTTTCACTGTATTGCGAGAGCTCATTAATAATGGTTATGGCATTCTCAGCAGGATCACTACCATCGGCCGGCAATACATCAACCATATGCAACAATACCCGACAACGTTCCAAGTGCTTCAGGAAGCGAACCCCTAAACCAGCACCTTCGGCAGCACCTTCGATCAGCCCGGGAATATCGGCAATCACAAATCCGCGATTTTCCGATTGGCGTACCACTCCAAGGTTCGGGATCAGTGTGGTAAATGGATAATCAGCAACTTTAGGTCTTGCCGCAGAGACACTACGAATAAAAGTCGATTTACCAGCATTTGGTAAGCCTAACATCCCCACATCCGCCAACAGCAATAACTCTAATTTGAGGTTGCGAACTTCACCAGGCGTACCGTTGGATTTGCGACGAGGCGCTCGATTGGTACTGCTCTTGAAGCGGGTGTTTCCCAAACCATGAAAACCACCTTTTGCCACCATTAAGCGTTGCTTGTGTTGCGTTAAATCACCTAATAATTCGCCAGTATCTTGATCGCGAGCACGAGAACCAACCGGCACTGGCAATTCTAAATCTTCACCGCGTTTACCGGTACAATTAGAGCCTTGACCATTCTCACCGCGTTCCGCTTTATGAAAACGCTCAAAGCGATAATCGATCAAAGTATTCAAATTTTCGTCAGCGACCAGATAAACACTGCCACCGTCACCACCATCACCACCGTCTGGGCCACCTCGTGGCACATATTTTTCACGGCGAAAACTAATGACGCCATTGCCACCGTCTCCGGCGTCAACCTTGATTACTGCTTCATCTACAAATTTCATAATCTACTCCAGTATTATCGCTAACTATAATGCACCGCATTTAATTCGCGACAGCAATACTTAAGCCTTAGAAAAAAAAGCCCCGCTTATAGCGGGGCTTTAAAAATATTGAGTTGGTTGTTTATTCAGCTACGATGCTAACAAACTTGCGGCTTTTAGCGCCTTTAACCTCAAATTTCACTTTGCCTTCAGCAGTTGCGAAAAGTGTATGGTCTTTACCAATACCAACATTTGAGCCCGCGTGGAATTTAGTACCACGTTGACGAACAATAATACTACCCGCTAAAACAGACTCGCCACCGAAACGTTTAACACCTAGGCGTTTACTTTCTGAATCACGACCGTTACGAGTACTACCACCAGCCTTTTTATGTGCCATGAGTATATTCCTCTAAAATTAACCGTTAATGCCTGTAATGCGAACTTCAGTGAACCACTGACGGTGGCCCTGTTGCTTACGTGAATGCTTACGACGACGGAACTTAACGATTTTAACTTTATCGCCACGACCATGAGATACAACTTCAGCTGTAACTTTGGTACCATCTACATAAGGTGCGCCAACTTGAACATCATCGCCATTAGCAACTAGTAATACGTTATCAAATTCAACTGTTTCACCAGTCTCAACGTCTAGTTTCTCAAGGCGAAGTGTTTGACCTTCGGCCACACGGTGTTGTTTACCACCACTTTGGATAACCGCGTACATTTTTTTCAAACTCCGCTGTACACCTAGTATTTCAAGGTGTATATAATTCTTAACAATGACGGCGGATTCTACGGAAAAAGATCTGTTCTCGCAAGCGGAAAATCAAAAAAGTTTAAAAATCACGCAAGGCCAAGAATTTTACCCAGCTAAAGCTGTGAATAGGCAGGAATTGCGATACTATTGCAACATTATATTATCATCATAAATTGCTGAATCATCGGCATGACAATCTAATAAGACATTATGCAATTGGATGCGATAAAAAAGCTGTCTGAACAAGACATGGCTGCGGTAAACGCACTTATTTTTAAAGAGCTAGAATCAGATGTAGCGCTGATTAACCAAATTTCATTCTATATCGTAAATAGTGGCGGCAAACGGATCCGTCCTTTACTCACCGTATTAGCGGCTAGAGCACTCGGAGACCAGCAACAGCAACATATAAAGTTGGCGGCTATCATCGAGTTTATACATACTTCTACACTGCTTCACGATGATGTTGTGGACGAATCAGAATTGCGGCGCGGTAAAGATACTGCAAATGCTCGATTTGGTAATGCCGCCAGCGTTTTAGTTGGCGACTTCCTTTACTCGCGCTCATTCCAACTAATGACTCAATTGCAAAACTTACAAGTGATGGACATTCTTGCCGACGCAACCAATGTGATTGCCGAAGGAGAAGTCTTACAGCTAATCAATTGCAATGATCCCGACACTGATGAGGCGCGTTATTTTGAAGTGATCTATTGTAAAACAGCCAAGCTATTTGAAGCTGCAACTCGGCTTGCCGCGGTTATCGGTAACCAAGATTCAACCATAGAACTAGCGATGCAAGACTACGGAAAATATCTTGGTACCGCTTTCCAAATTATGGATGATGTCTTGGACTACACCGCTGACAAAGCAGAGATGGGCAAAAATGTTGGTGACGACTTAGCAGAAGGTAAGCCAACACTGCCACTCATTTATGCAATGGAACACGCCAATCCAGCGGATAGAGAGTTAATCGCGAATGCGATTAAACATGGAGGTTCACGCGATCAACTGGAACCGATTTTGCGGATCCTAGATAAGACCAAAGCCTTAGAATATTGTCACTCTCGTGCAGCTGAAGAAGCTCAGAAAGCTATCGACGCCTTAGTGCATATAAATGACGGCGAATATAAGCAAGCCTTAATTAGCCTCGCCAACATTGCAGCTGATCGCGTCGCATAATAAAAAGGGCGACCCACAAACAAAAAAAGCTGCCAATGGCAGCTTTTTTATTCACGATTTGCCTCAACTAAGCAAACGGGTGACGTAGAATCATCGTTTCCAAACGATCAGGACCAGTAGAGATAATATCAACCGGAACTTCCAGTAATTCTTCAATCCGAGCTATATAAGCTAAAGCCGCTTCAGGAAGTTGTTCACGCGCAGTTAAACCGAAAGTATTTTCCGACCAACCAGGCATCGTTTCATAAACAGGAACAGCCACCTCATAACCTTCGGCTGCCATTGGTGGTACTTTGAGCACATCACCGTTTGGCATCTGATAACCAGTACAAATTTTCAATTCAGCTAAGCCGTCAAGCACATCAAGCTTAGTCAGACATAAACCTGAGAGGCTATTAATTTGCACTGCACGACGCATCGCGACGGCATCTAACCAACCGCAGCGACGTTTACGGCCAGTGGTAGCACCAAACTCATGTCCTTTCACACCAAGGTGCTCACCCACATCATCATCAAGCTCGGTAGGGAATGGCCCTGCCCCAACTCGAGTGGTGTAAGCTTTAGTGATACCTAATACATAATCTAAATGACGAGGACCAAAACCGCTGCCCGTGGCTACACCACCCGCTGTGGTATTAGAAGATGTCACATATGGGTAGGTGCCATGATCCACATCGAGTAAAGTCCCTTGAGCACCTTCGAACATTACCGAATCACCACGACGACGCGCCTGATCTAAGAGATCTGCAACATCGGCAACCATAGCAATCAGCACTGGGGCCATCTGAGTCATTTGCTCAAGCACTTCTTCATAACTCACGCTAGGGGCGTCATAGTAATGATTTAATTGGAAGTTATGGTATTCCATCACTTCTTTAAGCTTGCTAGCAAATTGCTCCATGTTGAACAAATCACCAACTCGCAAACCACGACGCGCCACTTTATCTTCGTAAGCGGGACCAATACCTCGGCCGGTGGTTCCGATAGCGTTTTTACCGCGAGCTTTTTCTCGTGCGATATCTAATGCAACATGGTAAGGCAGGATTAATGGACATGCCTCACTAATCACGAGTCGTTCTTTTACCGGAACGCCACGCTCTTCAAGCATCGCCATTTCTTTAAACAGAGCATCTGGAGCCAATACCACGCCGTTGCCAATTACACAGGTAACGTTGTCGCGCAGCACACCAGAAGGTATCAGGTGGAGGACGGTTTTTTCGCCGTCAATAACCAAGGTATGACCCGCATTGTGACCGCCTTGATAGCGAACCACGTAATTTGCTTTGTCAGTAAGTAGATCAACGATCTTACCTTTTCCTTCGTCTCCCCACTGGGAGCCAAGGATAACTACATTCTTTCCCATTGTCTTTTGTCGTCTCAGTTAAAAAGCGATTCTAGCAGAAATCGGACACTCAAGGGGTGCAAAATATACCGATATTAGCTTATTAGGTCAAAGATTGATCACATATATCAGTACGATTGCGGTCCCAACTAAATACAATCCAATTTTTCGGATACTGCTCGCTGGCGATTCAGAAATCATTTTTAATAGATTTTTCCATCGTTTAGGAAACAGTAATGGACCAAGCCCTTCAATTAAACAAACCAGAGCGAGTGCTAATAAAGTGGAATCTTGCATAAGAAAGCCCAGCAATAAACTGGGCCCCCATTCATAGTCTACTGATTAGGTTCTTTCATGTACTGGAAGAATTCACTATTTGGATCTAATACCATCAAGTCTCCTCCATTATCGAAGCTATTACGGTAGGCAGCCATGCTCCGCCAGAATTTATAAAACTCTGGGTTTTTCTGATAAGCATGAGCATAAATCTTGGCGGCTTTTGCATCACCTTCACCACGCATTTCTCGACCCCGCTTATCTGCATCAGCCAGTAACACGTTCACTCTGCGATCCACGTTAGCCCGAATAATCTCAGACTGCTCTTGACCTTGAGAACGATGTTCTTTTGCCACAGCTAAACGCTCTGCTCGCATCCGTTGGTAAATACTGTTACTCACTTCGTCAGGTAAATTGATTTGCTTAATACGTACGTCCGTCACTTCAATACCAATCTCTGAAGAACGCGCCATTTGTTTCAAAGCATCTTCCATTACTTGACCACGTTCGCCAGACACAATATCGCGAATCGTCCGAGCACCAATTTCACTACGTAAACCATTATTAATTTTACGCTTTAGCAAAGACTCAGCTTGTATCACCGAACCGCCAGTAGAGAGATAAAATTTAGAAAAATCTTCAATTCGCCATTTAACATAGGAATCAATGATTAAATCTTTTTTCTCCGAGGTGACAAAACGGTCAGCATTACCATCCAAAGTTTGGATCCGTGAATCCAATACTCTCACCGAATCAATAAACGGAACTTTGAACTGCAAGCCAGGCTCATACACTTTGGTTGCACCATCGTCAGTACGTTTAACTTTCCCGAACTGAATAACAATGCCTCGTTCACCTTCTTTCACAACAAAAATAGATGAGTACGCTACCAACAAGGCCAAAATCACGCCAAAAATAGTAAACTGTTTCATGGCTTAATTTCTCCCCGAATTACTACGGTCGCTGCTTCGAATTGAAGTAGGGCGAGATGGAATAGAGCTACCAGATTCTGAGTTCATCGTTGATGATTTACTCGTATTACCACTAGTGCCAGTACTGGTCGCCGGCTTTTGATTCTGCTCCATTAGTTTATCGATCGGCAAATACAACATGTTGTTATTATTTGAACCATCAATTAATACCTTGTTAGACTTCGCGTAAACTTGCTCCATCGTTTCAAGGTAGAGGCGATGACGCGTCACATCTGGCGCAGCTTCATACTCTGGGAGCAACTGTTCAAAACGAGCAACCTCACCTTGCGCTCTTAACACGATCTGCTCTTGGTAACCTTGCGCTTCTTGTTCAATACGTTGAACTCGGCCACGTGCACGGGGTTCAATTTCCCGTTGATAAGCTTCCGCCTCACGGATAAAGCGCTGCTCATCTTCTTGGGCTGAAATCGCATCATCGAAAGCATCTTTTACTTCCTCCGGCGGACGAGCTGGCAAAAAGTTAACATCAACCACTTGTATACCCAACTTATAAGGTTCGATGATTTTATCAAGTAAAGCCCAAGTCTCACTTCTCACCACTTCACGACCAGTCGTCAAAATATCATCCATGGTCGTATGCCCAATGACATATCGCAGCGCGCTATCGGTGGCTTGCGCTAAGCTATCATCTGGCGAAGTCACGCTAAACAGATAGTTCTTTGGCTCTACGACTCGATATTGCACGTCCATTTCGACCCGTACAACATTCTCATCTTCAGTCAACATAAATCCAGAAGCAGGCAATGAACGAATCGTTTCCACATCCACTGGCAGCACTTCTTGAACAAAAGTTGCTTTCCAATTCAAACCTGGCTGTACTGGGCCGGCTTCATTGTCATACTTACCGAAAGTAAGCTTTACACCACGCTCGGCTTCAGCAATGGTATAAAAGCCGCTGGCAACCCAAATAATACCAAGTATCACCAGAACTACAGCGATCCCAAAACCGCTCACACCACCACTTCCAATTGATGGTTTTTTATTTCCACCGCCAAAAATACCGCCAAACTTACGTGTAAGTTTAGTGATCACTTCATCTAAATCAGGGGGACCCTGATTACCTTTCTTATTGTTATTACCCCAAGGGTCGCGATCACCGCTACCTTTGTTGCCAGGCTCATTCCAGGCCATCTGTGTCTCCAGAAGTTAAAGTAAATGCCTACTCACATTGAGTAATAAAACTATCTAAACTATGGTCAAATTGTTTATCCAAGCGCTGCCATGAAATGGCATCTAATCGGATATCAACAACGATATTTCCAGTATCGTCTAAACGCTCACCTGCTACGCAGTCTAACTGATATAAGCGACTACGCAAGCGGCCTTCACTGGGTGGCAAACGTAAAGTGTGGTTAACCATGTCACCAACTAAACGTTCACTGATCGCCTTATACAATAAAGGCAAACCCTCTCCCGTTAACGCCGATACCCACACTTTCTGAGGTAAGCCTTTTTCGTCGCGTTCAATACGCGGACTCACATCAGCAAGTTGATCAACTTTATTGTATACCTGTAAGAATGGGATCTCACCAGCACCAATTTCGTCTAATACCAGCTCCACTTGTTCAATATTCTCAGCCACTCGTTCATCACTGCAATCGATCACGTGCAACAATAATTGGGCTTCTCGCGTTTCAGTTAATGTCGCTTTAAAAGCCGCAACTAAATCGTGAGGAAGATGACGAATGAAGCCAACTGTATCCGCTAAAATTACCTTCCCAACATCTTCTATCTCAATTTTACGCAATGTTGGGTCAAGCGTCGCAAACAACTGATCTGCTGCATATACCTTAGATTCGGTAATTCGATTAAACAAGGTCGATTTACCAGCATTGGTATAACCCGCCAAAGATACGGTTGGTAGTTCCGCCCGTTGGCGAGCTCGCCGACCTTGCTCACGCTGCTTACCCACTTTATCTAAACGCTGAGTAATTTGTTTAATACGCGCCCGTAGCAAGCGTCGATCAGTTTCAAGTTGCGTTTCACCTGGACCACGCAAACCAATCCCACCTTTTTGACGTTCTAAGTGAGTCCATCCGCGAATCAGACGTGTCGACATATGACGCAATTGGGCCAACTCAACCTGCAACTTACCTTCATGGGTACGTGCTCGCTGAGCAAAAATATCTAAAATGAGGGTGGTACGATCAAGTACCCGAGCCTCGCAAAGATGCTCTAAATTACGTTCTTGTGCGGGCGACAAGGCGTGATTAAAAATAATCACGTCGGCTTGAGCACTTTTTACAATTTCTGCGATTTCTTCGGCTTTCCCCGTCCCCACAAAATATTTGGGATGGGGAGAAACCCGACTACCGGTGATAGTAGCAACCGCATTGACCCCAGCCGAACTGACTAGCATCTTCAGTTCTTCTAGGTCCTCACGCTCATCTTCGTCATTAAAATTAACATGAACTAAGATGGCCTGCTCACCAGCTTCATAACGGTCAAACAAGCTAATTTACTCCTTGGCACTTACCAAGGCTAATAAGCCTCAGCAAATTGCTATTCTTCGTTCTTTGCTTCACTAGGTACAGGACTATGGTGTGGCACTGCGCGTGCAGGAACCACGGTGGAGATAGCATGTTTATATACCATTTGGCTGACAGTGTTTTTCAACAAGATAACAAACTGATCAAATGATTCAACTTGGCCTTGTAACTTAATACCGTTTACTAAATAAATTGAAACGGGAATACGCTCACGTCGTAACGCATTCAAAAATGGGTCTTGTAATGATTGCCCCTTCGCCATGTTATTGTTCCTTTTTTCTTATAAATTAATTGGCACAGATCAAATTCGATTATATACCACTAACTTGGAGCCTTATAGAGACATTTTCAAGTGTCACCGAGTGAATTCGCCATTATTTGGCTATTTTCCGATGCTGCACTTCGTAGCCAAGTTAGAGAAGGCCAGCTTTTTAGCCAGTTCATTTGTTTCTTAGCTAGCTGGCGTGTTGCCACAATACCGCGAAACACCATTTCATCATAATCTATTTCTCCGCTAAGGTATTGCCACATCTGGCGATAACCCACACTACGCATCGACGGCAGACTCAAATCTAAATCGCTTCGTTGCATCAGCCCTTCGACCTCAGCTTCGAAGCCAAGTTCCAACATTAAGTGAAAACGCCGCTCAATGAGTTCGTGCAATTGACTTTTTTCGGTCGGTGCAATGGCAAACTGATGCACCTGAAATGGCAAAGGTGGTAAAGGCATACGATTAATTTCGGTGAGCGACTGACCCGTTAAGCGATAAACCTCAACCGCTCGCATCAAGCGCTGATGGTCATTCACACTAATTCTTGCCGCACTCAGCGGATCATAACTTTGCAACTGTGCATGCAAGGCTTGCCACGAGCTCACCGCAGCCTCTTGTTTAATTTGTTCTCTAAGCTGCAGATCTGCTTCAGGTAAGGGCGCAATACCTTCAACCAATGCTTTGAAATACAACATCGAGCCCCCCACCAATAGCGGAATATTACCGCGTTGATGAATCGCTGCGATCTGAGTCAGAGCATCTTGGCGAAAGTCTGCTGCAGAATAGACTTCGGTAGGATCACAAATATCAATCAAAGCATGAGGTGCCAAGGCTTGCTCGGCCGCCGTAGGCTTCGCCGTACCAATATCCATGCCGCGATAGATAAGTGCCGAATCAACACTGATAAGCTCCATTCCAAACTGTTGATGAAGCTCAATGGCTAAGGCGGTTTTACCGGAAGCCGTTGGCCCCATAAGAGTCACAATCGGTAAACGCTTAATCATGAATAAATCCTGCGATAGTTTTGCTTAAATCAACAGATTGCCAAAATCGCTTCGGTAACCCTTGAGGGTACTCACCGCATAACTGCTGGCAACAGTCCAAGGCTTGTGCCCAAGTAAATTGCTGGGGTTTAAGCTGTAGCTTAATCAAGCCACTCAGTAAGGCTTCTGGCTGTTGCCACTCGTCTTGCGGTAATTGCTGCATCGCTGCCAACAAACGCGGAAGCAACTGAGCAAAATCAGCTTTTCTAAATAACTTGGGAACTTGCGTGACGATAAGCTGAGTACGATTTTGCTGATTTAAGGTAAAGCCTAAACGACCCAATACGCTCTGCTGCTGCACCGCAAGAGCACATAAATCATCGCTCATCGTTAACTTTAAGGGGAGCAATAAAGGTACGCTATCTAAACCTTGTTGCCATTGGCTCAAAGCCTGATTAAAACTGAGGTGCTGTAAACTCGCCCATAAATCAATTAAGCCTAACTGGCTGGCTTGCCGCGCTAATAAATAGCCCTCTTCAATCATATGTAATGGATGAAGGCTTAACTCATTCTGTGGCTTTGTGTTTGTCGCAACAGCGCTGTATTCGGCACTTAACTCAGCGCTACGACTGAGCCAATTCTGATTTGCAGCGACTTGACTCACACTCGGTTTATCGGCTCGTTGTAAATGAGACTGGTAGTGATGGCGATCCTCAGCGACCCGACTCGAATTGGATTCACGCACTTGCACAGGATCTGCACAGCGCTTATTTTCGCTAGCAACAGGGGTTCCTAATGATCGGTGCTCAGTCGCGCTCGCAATGTTAATATCTTGCGGTGATACGGACGAAATTGGGGGGTTCGGAACATGGCTTAAAGCTGAACCCAATACCTGTACAATATAATCATGAACTAAGCGAGCCTGATGAAAACGCACCTCATGTTTAGCCGGGTGCACATTCACATCAACCTGGTCAAGCGGCAATTCAAGATACAACACATAGCAAGCATATTGCTGTTCATCCAGATAACTTGCGAAAGCCTGGCGAATGGCGTGTTGCAATAACTTATCGCGCATCATTCGACCATTTACATAAAAATACTGCTGATCATTTTGGGCTCTCGCAGCCTCAGGTAAACCCAGCCAGCCATGTAAGCGTAGCTGATCATGTTGATTGTCAATATGCAAACAGTGATGACTAAAAGCAGGGCCTATCACCGACGCCACGCGTTTTAATTGTTTATCTAAATTATCAGCGATACGATATTGTCGGGTCAATTTACCGTTGTGCTTCAGGCTTAAAGCAACATCAAAACGGCTCAAAGCTAAGCGTTTTAGTAACTCATCTATGTGCGAAAATTCAGTTTTCTCGGTACGCAAAAACTTCCGACGCGCAGGAGTGTTAAAAAACAAATCTAAAACTTCAACCGAACAGCCCACCGGATGAGCGCAAGGTTGCAAACTAACCTCCATATCACGGCCTGCCGCCTGAGCCTGCCAAGCCTGAGCTTGTTCAGCAGTTCGAGAGCTCAAACTTAAACGTGATACCGAGCTAATACTAGCCAGAGCCTCGCCACGAAAGCCTAAGGTGGCAATGCAACTTAAATCATCCAAACTATCAATTTTACTAGTCGCATGACGGCTTAGCGCTAAACATAACTGTTGTTGCTCAATGCCTGAGCCATTATCACGGATCAAAATCCGTTTCGCCCCCCCTTTATCGATTTCGATCTCGATACGAGTAGCCCCTGCATCTAGGCAGTTCTCGATCAACTCTTTCACGACTGAAGCAGGGCGTTCCACCACTTCTCCAGCCGCAATTTGGTTGGCTAATTGTGCTGGTAATATTTGAATCGGCATCTAATCAACTATTAGGAATGGTCAAAACCTGACCAATTTTGAGCGTATTTGAAGATAACTTATTGGCTTTTTTTAAACCGGCGACGCTGGTCTTATAACGAGCGGCTAATACCGACAAAGATTCACCTTTTTTAACCGTGTGCTTTTTTACACCATAGGTTTTCGCGTACAAAGTTCCAGGTAAAGGTTTCCTCTGATAATACTTTTTAATCCCAGATACAATGGCCTTGGCAAGTTTTTGTTGATGGTTACCAGAGCGCAATAAATTCTCTTCTTTGTGATTCGTAATAAAACCAGCTTCAACCAAAATCGATGGAATGTCGGGCGATTTTAACACCGCCAAACTCGCATGTTCTGGCTTTTTCTTATGTAAAGTAGTGACCTTACCGAGTTGACTTAAGACCTGTGTTGCCACTTGATAAGCGGTATTCATCGAATAATCCATTTGCATGTCAATCAGGGCAAAGTTGAGATGCGCATCATTGTCAGTATTACTCATTAACTCACCAACCCCTCCCAATAAGTCTGATTCTGCTTCGTGATCTTCTAGATGTCTGCCTACCTCACTCTTTGCACGGCGAGTAGATACGACCCATACCGAAGCCCCCTTAGGCTGCGAAGAAGTAAAGCCGTCGGCATGAATAGAGACCAGAAAATCAGCTTTACTCTTACGTGCGATTTGCGAACGTTTATTTAAATTAACGAAGTAGTCCCCTTGGCGAATTAACACGCCCTTCAATCCCGACTCTTTATCAATTAAACGCTGTACTCGCTTAGCAATGGCTAAAGTGACACTTTTTTCATAAGTTTTACGGCGACCAATCGCCCCAGGATCTTCGCCACCATGGCCTGCATCAATCGCAATGATAATGTCTCGATTCCCTTCCAACTGCTGCTGGGTTTTAGTTTTCGAGATCTGCTGTTGTTTCTTTTCTGTGGCGGCGGAACCTACCTTGTCAGGTAAATCAATCACTAAGCGATGGCCATAATTACCCGTTGGTTTAAGCGCAAATACCACCGGCGTAACTGGCTGATTCAGCTCAACAACCAGCCGATAAGCGTCCTTTTCTTTAGGGGTACTCGCTCGAACTTTTTTAACCAATCGACCAGAGATATCGACTTTGCTCAGTTCAACCTTCATTTGGCTATTCTTTAAATCAAGCACCAAACGATCCGGCTTTTTTAAATTAAAGTAGCTAAACTCAGGTGCGGCTGAAAGGTCGAGCACGATCCGAGTATTATCTGGACCACTCCATACCCTAACCCCCGAGACGGAGCTACCTGCGTAGGCCAAGCAACTCACTAAATAGAGACTGAGCCACAACCAGCGACCAGACAAAACATTAAACCGCATCTTGACTCAACTGCTCCACGATACTCTCTCCTTGAACACTGAGGGCCTTCACTTGGACGCAACGCTGCTCCCCCTGATATGCCAACTCAACTAGCAAATCTGGCTCGGGTAAAAAACCAAGCCCTTTCTCTGGCCACTCAACGATACATAAACAATCTTCACCAAAATAATCGCGGATCCCTATAAATTCTAGTTCCTCTGGATCGGCTAAGCGATATAAATCGAAATGGTTGACTCGCCACTCACCCAGTTGATAAGGCTCAACCAGGGTGTAAGTTGGACTTTTTACCTTACCTTGATGCCCTTTACCTTGGACAAAGCCTCGCGTGAGTGTTGTTTTACCTGCGCCAAGATCACCCGCCAGATAAATCACCAAGGCTTGCTCACAAGCTTTCGCGAGGCGGACACCTAAAGCAACCGTCGCTTGTGCGTCATTTAATTCAGTTTGCCAGATTTTCATTACTATTTGGATTCACCAGTTTTCTTATATAAGGCATCAAATCGGAGGCTAACATGCCTCTTTCACCTTGCTCCGCAGCGAAGTCTGCCGCCATGCCATGAATACTAACGCCAAGGCAGGCAATATCAAATAAACCATACTGCCCACTCAATTGCGCAATCAGACCGCCGATGATACCAGACAATACGTCTCCCATCCCCCCCGATGCCATTCCCGGATTACCGAAGGTCGATATTTTTACCTTCTTACCATCACCCGCAATAATAGTACCAGCACCTTTAAGAACACAAACGCCGCCAAAGCGCTGCTGGATCTTCAGTGCAGCGGCAATCCTATCTTGTTCAACCTCCAACACGGAACACTGCAGCAAGCGCGCCGCCTCGCCTGGATGTGGTGTAAGTACCCAGTTGTCCCGCCTTTCAGGCTGCTGTGCTAACAAATTTAAAGCATCTGCATCAACCAATAAATTGCATTTCCGTGCCAAGGCTTCTGTCCATAGAAAACCAGCCCAACGATCTTGCGCGAGGCCCGGTCCAACGACCAAGCTATTTGCTTTGGCTAATAAATCTTTCAGTAATAACCTCTGTTCAAGCTCAACGCCCATCACCATCAATTCGGGTCGCCCCGCCAACATCAACGCAAGATGTTCTGGTTTAGTGAGCACATTGACCAAACCTGCACCAGTGCGCAAACTTGCTTCTGCAGCCAAACGGATTGCCCCCGGCATACCAAGGTTACCCCCCAGCAGAGCTAAGCGACCACATTGGCCTTTGTGTGCCACGCGACTGCGTTTCGTTAATAAAGTCCACAATGGAGCGGGTAAATTTCGTTCCACTCGACTGCGATTCATTTGGGAAAAATCATCTCCAATCCCCAATCCAGCGAACACCAAATCTCCCACATAATCAGCAGATTGGCCGGTAAATAAGCCCTGTTTTAAACCAACGAAACTAATCGTTGCGCTAGCTTTGAGTGCAACGCCAAAAATACGCCCTGTATTAGCACACAAACCGGAAGGAAGATCTAAGGCTAACACTGGTGCAGATAATTGGTTAATCTTCGTCAGCAAGCCTGCAATAGGTTCACGTATTTCACCGGCAAGCCCAGTTCCGAATATACCATCAACAATCACATCACATGGGCCCTCAAAGGCCGCCATAGAGTCGAGCGTTCCACCGACCGCTAACCATGCCTGTCGAGCCAATCGGGCCTCTTCAGGCAAGCGTTCGGCCAAACCAAGTTCAATCAATTGAATTTGTAAATGGGCTTGCTTCGCGAGTCGCGCTAATACATAGGCATCCCCACCATTATTACCGCCACCAGCAAATACCAATAAACGCCGTGCATTGGGCCAACGATGTTGCAGAAATGCAAAAGCTGCTTGCCCTGCACGCTCCATCAGCGTGAACAAACTAAGCCCTTGTTTTATGGCCAATACTGCTTCTTGAGCTTTCACCGCTTCGGCTGACCACAAACTTTGTGGTAAACTTGCGGTAAATAAACCGTGCTTTTGCCCCATGCCCCTACCATCCGAAATAGACCTGAATCAGCTGGTTCAACATATCAAGCTCACTGCTAAATCGCTAGGTTTTCAGCAAATTGGCATTACAGATGTGGATCTTAGTCAACATCATCAACAGCTGGAACGCTGGTTAGAAAAAGGCTACCACGGCGAGATGGATTATTTAGCGCGCAATGTCGAGCTTCGCAAGCATCCTGAGTTATTGCATGAAGGCACTATGCGCATCATTTCAGTTCGTATGGATTATTTGCCTGAACACGCCCAATTTGCCCAAAGTTTAAACCATACCGAACAAGCCTATATCAGCCGTTATGCTTTAGGCCGAGATTATCATAAATTAATGCGTAAACGACTCAATCAGCTGGGCAAGGCCATTAGCCAATATTGCGATAGTGAGCTAAACATGCGTCCCTTTGTCGACTCAGCCCCAGTTCTAGAACGTCAACTCGCCACCAAAGCGGGTTTAGGTTGGACCGGCAAGCATAGCTTACTCATTAATCAGGATGCTGGTTCTTGGTTTTTTTTGGGAGAACTGTTTATCAACCTCCCCCTGCCTTGCGACCAGGCGGTTGAACATCAGTGTGGTGATTGTGTGGCTTGCTTAACCATCTGTCCAACTCAGGCCATCGTCGCGCCCTATCAAGTTGATGCTCGGCGCTGTATATCTTATCTCACCATCGAATATGACGGCGTGATCGATGAAGACTTGCGCCCTCTTATGGGCAATCGAATTTATGGCTGCGACGACTGCCAGCTGGCATGTCCTTGGAATCGCTATGCTCAGCTAAGCCAAGAACCAGACTTTGCCAAGCGGGAACAACTCAACCAACCAGACCTCTTAGCTCTATTCGCATGGACTGAAGCGGAATTCTTAAGCAAAACTGAAGGCTCTGCCATTCGACGCATCGGCCATCAACAATGGCTACGTAACATTGCAATTGCATTAGGTAACGCGCCTTACTCCGAGCAAATATTGCAACAACTACAAAATAAACAAGGCGTCACCGAGCAAGTACAACAACATATCGACTGGGCCATCAAACAACAACAAAACAGGGCTGCCCAAGCCTCCCGCAAAACGGCCAGATTGATCCGTATTGTAGAGAAAGGATTATCTCGTGATGCCTGATGTTTCGCTTATGCAACTTCTGTTACACTTTTTGTAACCCATAGAATGGAAGCAACTCATGCATATACTTGGCGTAGATATTGGTGGCACAGGCATTAAAGCCGCCATCGTAGATTCAAAAACTGGACAGTTAATTAGCCAACGACAGCGAATCACCACACCGCAACCAGCCACACCTCAAGCCGTTGCTGCTTGCATGAAACAAATGGTAGCTTTTTTTAATTGGCAAGGACCCATTGGTTGTGGCTTTCCCGCCACCGTGCATCACGGCGTCGCCCAAACGGCATCAAACATCGACCAGAGCTGGATTGGCACCAATGTTGAGTCGCTATTTACTGAATATACCGATTGCCCCTGCTATGTACTCAACGACGCGGATGCAGCTGGTATGGCTGAAATGGCCTTTGGTGCTGGGATTCAACACCGCGGTGTCGTACTAGTCGTAACGGTAGGCACCGGCATTGGTAGTGCGGTCTTTGTCAATGGTCAGTTACTCCCAAATACTGAATTGGGTCACCTCATTCTCAATCATCAAGTCGCTGAACATTACATCAGTGCACGAGTGCGTGAGACCGAAGATTTGAGCTGGAAAAAATGGGGAAAGCGCTTCGACCTATATTTACAACGCTTAGCATTTTTAATGTCTCCCGATTGCTTCATTATTGGTGGAGGGGCCAGTAAGAAATTTGAAAAATATTCGGCTCAACTCACGGTAAAAGCGGAAGTATTATCGGCCCAAGGACTCAATCAGGCGGGGATTGTAGGAGCTGCAATGTATGCTCTGCATCAACAGTAGCAAACAAGACTGAAACCGACGTTAGCTGAACAACAGAAGCCGTTTTACTCAGGACATAAAAAAGCCCCACATCATCGATGCAGGGCTTTCATTTGGAGCGGCACATCGGGTTCGAACCGATGACCTCAACCTTGGCAAGGTTGCGCTCTACCAACTGAGCTAGTGCCGCTTAAATCTTTACCACTATTTAATATGAGTGAGTATTCAACCAAGGTTGCGCTACTCTTTATTCCCACACTGAGCGAGTGCCGCTTAAATCTTTACCACTATTTAATATGAGTGAGTATTCAACCAAGGTTGCGCTACTCTTTATTCCCACACTGAGCGAGTGCCGCTTAAATCTTTACCACTATTTAATATGAGTGAGTATTCAACCAAGGTTGCGCTACTCTTGATTCCCACACTGAGCGAGTGCTGCTTAAATCTTTATCACTATTTAATATGAGTGAGTATTCAACCAAGGTTGCGCTACTCTTTATTCCCACACTGAGCGAGTGCCGCTTAAATCTTTATCACTATTTAACATGAGTGAGTGTTCAACCAAGGTTGCGCTACTCTTTATCCCACACTGAGCTAGTGCCGCTTAAATCTTTCTTACAGCTTCAATTATCTGTAAATAACTAAAACTTTAAATTGGAGCGGCACATCGGGTTCGAACCGATGACCTCAACCTTGGCAAGGTTGCGCTCTACCAACTGAGCTAGTGCCGCTTAAATCTTTATCACTATTTAATATGAGTGAGTATTCAACCAAGGTTGCGCTACTCTTTATTCCCACACTGAGCTAGTGCCGCTTAAAACTTTATCACTATTTAACATGAGAGAGTGTTCAACCAAGGTTGCGCTACTCTTTATCCCACACTGAGCTAGTGCTGCTTAAATCTTTCTTACCGCTTCAATTATCTGTAAATAACTAAAACTTTAAATTGGAGCGGCACATCGGGTTCGAACCGATGACCTCAACCTTGGCAAGGTTGCGCTCTACCAACTGAGCTAGTGCCGCTTAAATCTTTATCACTAATTAATATGAGTGAGTATTCAACCAAGGTTGCGCTACTCTTTATTCCCACACTGAGCTAGTGCCGCTTAAATCTTTATCACTATTTAATATGAGTGAGTGTTCAACCAAGGTTGCGCTACTCTTTATTCCCACACTGAGCTAGTGCCGCTTAAATCTTTATCACTATTTAATATGAGTGAGTATTCAACCAAGGTTGCGCTACTCTTTATTCCCACACTGAGCTAGTGCTGCCTACATAAAAACGTGAACCGAAACAGTTCATGTCTTTCAGGGCTGCGAATTATACGAGGAAAATTCGCCTTTGCAATAGTTCCTCGGTAAAAAAACAGCCCGAAGCAACTGTTTGCTTAGTTTTCGCCCAGCTTGAAGAAAGTTTTTTGATAATGACGCATTTCAGCAATCGATTCGCGAATATCATCTAAGGCTAAGTGGGTGCCACTTTTGCTAAAACCATCTAAAATCTCAGGTCGCCAACGACGAGCTAATTCTTTGACCGTACTCACATCAATGTTGCGATAATGAAAAAACTTTTCGAGTTCTGGTAAATAGTGATGCATAAAACGGCGATCCTGACCGATACTATTACCGCACATCGGGGATACCCCCTGAGGCACCCATTGTTTAATAAAATCGATGGTTTGCAAGGCAGCTTGCTGTTCATCAATCGTGCTAGCTCGAACTCGTTTAACCAAACCGGAGCCATTGTGAGTATTAGTGCACCATTCGTCCATCCCCGCCAGTACCGCGTCAGATTGGTAAACAGCTATCACTGGCCCTTCGGCAAGGATATTTAATTGAGCATCGGTCACAATACTCGCAATCTCCAAGACACGATCATTCATGGGCTCGAGACCAGTCATCTCCATGTCCACCCAAATTAAATTCTGTTCACTAACAGTCATGTTGCCCCATTATATTTGGAAATATTTTCCGCAAAGCTTTGTTAAGCGGTATCATAGCGATTTATTACCCTTACTTGAATAGCAGTTTTCGTGACCAAGAGAAAGAAACTGAGCCAAGGACAACTTCGACGTGTACGAAGTAACCAACAAAAGCGCTTAAAAAAAGAAGATAATCACCAATGGTTAGATGAGCAATTAGGCTCTCAACAAGAAGGAACGATCATCAGCCGCTTCGGTCAACATGCCGATGTGGAGGCCAACGACGGAGAAATCTTTCGTTGTAATATGCGCCGCTCAATTGATTCTCTGGTAACTGGTGATGAAGTCGTATGGCGCGCCGGAAACGAAGAACAGTCTGGTATTCGAGGGGTCATTGAAGCCCGCCACGAACGACGATCGGTACTCACCCGACCTGATTTTTACGACGGTATCAAAGCCATTGCGTCCAATATCGATCAAGTCGTCATCGTCTCCGCGGTACTACCTGAATTTTCGACGAATATCGTCGACCGTTACCTTGTCGCGGTAGAAGATGTCGGTTTAGAACCCGTTATTTTACTGAACAAGATAGATTTATTAGATCCCGAGCAACAAAAAATCATCCATACGCAACTCGAGAACTATCGGCACTTAGGTTACAAAATAATTTATGCCAGTACCAAGCAAGAACAAGGCTTACAAGAGCTAGCCCAACATTTGGTCAACAAAACTAGTATTTTTGTGGGCCAGTCTGGCGTAGGAAAAAGTTCTTTAGTAAATAGTTTACTACCAGAACAAAGCATTGATACCAAAGAAGTATCCGAACAGTCTGGCTTGGGTCAACACACCACCACGACCGCGCGTTTGTATCACTTAAACTGCGGAGGAAGACTCATCGATTCTCCGGGAGTTCGCGAATTTCAACTGTGGCATTTAGAAAAAGAACGAGTGGCATGGGGATTCATCGAATTTCGTCAATGGTTAAATCAATGTCGTTTTCGAGACTGTAAGCACCAAGGAGATCCCGGTTGCGCTATACAAGAAGCCATAGAATCAGGCAAGATCAAACAACAGCGCTTTGACAGTTACCTACGTTTATTAGAAACAATGGAAAATAATAAGCCGCCTCGAACCATTCCCGGAAACAAATTCAATCAATAACGAGAACTCAGAGTGTTAGATAAAATTAAAGTTGCCGCCCAATACTGCTTCCCACAACATGGATTGTCACGTCTAGTCGGCAAGTTGGCTCAAGCTGAAGCTGGCAAATTTAGTCATTGGCTGATTAAAAAATTTATTAGTCGCTATCAGGTTGATATGCAAGACGCCTTAAACCCCGATCCCGCTAGCTATCCAAGTTTTAATGCCTTTTTTACTCGCCCGCTAAAACCTGACGCTCGTCCCATTGTAGATGGAGCGCAAAACCTTGCACATCCAGTCGATGGTGCAGTGAGTCAACTCGGGCCAATTCAGCATGGCCGAATTATTCAAGCGAAGGGTCATGACTATAGTGCCTGCGAACTACTTGGCGGAAATAAAGCCTTAGCGGAAGAATTTTCTGATGGTGATTTTGCAACCATTTACCTCGCACCAAAAGATTATCATCGTATTCACATGCCCTGCGATGGCAAACTGAGAAGTATGATCTACGTCCCTGGTCAGTTATTCTCAGTCAACCCACTAACTGCCGCCAATGTGCCCAATTTATTCGCCCGTAACGAGCGAGTGGTCGCAATTTTTGACACCGAATTTGGCCCGATGGCGATGGTCTTAGTTGGAGCAACCATTGTTGCCAGCATAGAAACCGTTTGGTCGGGAACCGTCACCCCACCTCGCGGCAAGCAAGTTTTTAGTTGGGATTACCAAGACCAAGACCTTCACTTCGCTAAAGGCGACGAAATGGGACGATTTAAGCTGGGTTCGACGGTCGTCATGTTGTTCGCTAAAGACGCCATCGAATTTGAATCATCACTGGCAGAAAGTATACCAACGGTCATGGGGCGCCATTTCGCCTCCAAAGCCTAAAATAGAAGCCAAAATATGTTTGACCAGTCATCCAGCATATTTTGGCTTTATCCCATTATTTATTCTGATTAAAAACTTAATGCAAGTTCACTTGCTTTAATCTTGGCGACCAAAAATGAATCTAACTGTTGTCACTCGCAGGCTCATCCTATCGATACTATTATTCAGCGTTAACGTGAGTGCAAATATTGGTGGTGATACTCAACTGCAAGGACTGATTAACTCGATAGACGTTCAGCCAAATAACCTCAATAACCAACAGCAACAACTCATATACGAAGAATCCTTAGCCCTATTGCATGAGGGAGACAGCTATCGCGAACAGGCCAAGCGATATCGCGATGTGATCAACAATTTTTCAAGCCTAAGGTCAGCGCTGCAAAATCAACTCAATCACTATCAAGCGCCCGAGTTCGACTTAACGATATTAGATAATAACCAGATTAATCAACAACTAAGTCAATGGCAGAATAAACTCAACCAAACAAATACTCGGATAGACGAACTAAAACAAAATCAGTATCGAATAGATTTAGACGTCAGTGAGAATCACCAGCGTAGTGGACCTCTGAAACAACAGCTTACGAACGTACGCAACAAGTTAGAAAAACTTCAATTTGGTGTACTCAGTGACATTGAAGAAGCACAACGAGTCAAAGCGCAAGTTACCGAGGCCAGTTTAACTGCCCAACTGGCAATGCTTGAATTAGCAGCGCAAAGTGCCAATCACCGCAATGAATTGTTGCAACTTGAAATTACTCTAGCGCAACGTAAACAGGTAGCCGAAAAACGCTTAGTAGAACAGCTCAAGAACCAAATGGCTATCGGGCATCGTGCAGAAACCAAGCGTCTCTCCGCCCAATTAGCTTTTGAAGCACCTGAACTGCTCAAACAGGTTTATGTAAAAGACTTAGTCGCACAAAACCAAAACCTTCAAGCCCAACTGGCCGCACTATTCGAGCAAGGCGAACAAATTGCTCAGCAACAACAAGCCGTGAATGATGAGTTAGAACATATCAAGCTCACCTTCGCCAACTTCAAAGAACAAGTCTCGTGGTTAAAAGTTACCCGTTCCTACGGAGAATATTTACGCGAGCAAATCGCCCGCTTACCCAAGCCAAAGACACTCGCGCCCATAGAGCAACAAATCGTAGACGTGCGGATCAACAAACACCGCCAACAAAATGTCTTGTATAGCCAACGAAATCAAGCAGAGGTAAGCGAACGACAAAAGGTATTAGCGCAGTTGAGCCCTTCCCTACAAGACGTCGTTAATCAACAACTTAGTCTAAATCAACAGCTATCCGACAAGTATCTCTTAGAATTAGACACTCGCCTATTTGAACTCGCTCGTTTAAAACTCGATTATTCCCGCCTCAATGATGAACTGAGTACCATTCACCAAGAAGCTAACCAAGAACTGTTTTGGACCGCGGATGTCAAAGCCATCGATCTTAGTTTTTTTACCGAGCTGCGAGATGCGGTTTTATGGTTACTTCATCCCCAGCAACGCATGCAAGTGGTTCAGGCAATACAACAATTGTCTTGGCTATGGCTAATTTGGTTAAGCACATTAGCTGCCAGCGCAGTCTATGTGGCCTATTTGAAAAAGCATTGGCTAAAAGGTTACCTGCAACGCATCGACTCAAAAACCGGCAATATTACTCGGGATAAATTTGCCTACACCCTCAGTAATATGCTGTTAAGCGCCGCCGTTGCCACGCCTCTCGCTCTATTGATTGGGAGTGTCGGCTTTGCTTTAAGCTATGACTGGCAATATGCCTTTGCTCGTGATTTTGGTAAAGGCTTAATGAGCGTTGCTACGACGCTTTGGTTATTCCATCTGGTGCAACAATTTTGCCAAAAGAATGGCTTACTTAATACCCACTTTAAGTGGCCACTGGTCAACATCAGCCAAGCGATAAACCTGATCCGTCATGTGACCTATATCAGTTTACCGCTCATATTTGTGCTAAAACTATGTATCGTGCAAACCAGCCAACCCGCTTATAGCGCCTTGGCTCGCCTAGCTTTCATCAGTCTACTCATTTGGCTTGCTTATGGCTTTCATCGACTCTATCGCATCAAGTTACCCGTCAACTACCGTTTAGATATTTTTAAGGCGCCACAATTAGCTCAGAGGCTAATTTGGGGAGCCGTCATAAGTATTCCCTTACTCGCCGCATTCGCTGCAGCGGCTGGTTTTTTTGCCACTGCATATACCGTCTATTGGCAAGTCCTTGTGAGTACCATTATCGCCAGTGTGTTCCTTCTAGCCTATTTCCTGAGTCATCGCTGGATGTTATTACAGCGTCGCAGAATTGCCTTCGAACGTGCCAAAGCGCGCCGCGTAGAGATGATCGCACAACGCCTCGCGGACCAGGGTGAAGACGAAAACCTGCAGCTATCGAATGAAGGCGCATTCGATGCAATTGAAGAGCCAGAAATCGACTTAGATACAATTAGCGCACAATCCTTAGGCCTATTACGGGCGGTACTATTACTCGCCTTGATTTTAGTGTTGCTGTGGAGTTGGTCTGAAATGACCAGTGCCTTTTCGTTTTTAGATAACATCACCCTATGGGAAAGCAATACCAGTCGTGCGGGCGTAGCGATGGTTGACCCGATCACGCTACGTTCGTTAGGCTCCGCCTTATTAGTATTTTTATTTGCAACTCTATTAATTCGCAACTTGCCTGGCCTACTAGAGCTCATGGTATTACAGCATTTATCGCTCAGCCCAGGAACTGGCTTCGCCATTACCACCGTGATCAATTACTTAGTCATTCTATTCAGTATTTTCACTGGATTTGGATTATTAGGCATCGAATGGGCGAAACTACAATGGTTAGTGGCCGCACTAACCGTTGGCTTAGGTTTTGGTTTACAAGAAATCTTTGCCAATTTTATATCTGGTTTAATCATCTTATTTGAAAAACCAATCCGCATCGGGGATACCGTCACCATTCGTGAACTCACAGGGAATATTTCAAATATTGAGACTCGCGCAACAACCATTGTTGATTGGGACAGAAAGGAAATTATCGTTCCAAATAAGGCATTCATTACCGAGCAATTTGTTAACTGGTCACTCACCGATCCCATCACCCGCGTGGTATTAACGGTGCAAGTCAAACAAGGTAGCGATAATCAATTAGTTACTCAGCTATTACAAGACGCAGTCAATCATAATAGTCTGGTACTGGCTAACCCAGCTCCCGAAGTTCACTTTACCGAGTATACAGATCATGGAATGAAATATGAGATGCGAGTCTACGTAAGTGAGATGCGTTATCGTTTACCAATGGCTCACGAGTTTTACACTTTGATCAACGACAAGTTTACGACAAATAACATCGATATCGCCTACCCACAATTAGATGTATCTCTCAATAAGCCATAAGTTGTTTGGGTAATGTAGATGCTGTTCATGGCTTCTGACACTCGATTATTCTCGGGTCGATTAACCTTTACTGGTTGTTTTTTCAGCCGTAGCTTACTCATTTTAACAAGACCGACCGATGCCAATAAGCACCAGAATGAATCGCAGAAGAACGCAGTATATATGAGCAATAAGCGCTACCCGAAGGGTTCGGCCAAAAGCGTTTGAGATCTTCACTTAAATAAGGAAGATTGAGAGGTGTTCACTTAGCTCGCTAAGTAAATATACCTGTCATTTCAAATAAGACGCTTTTATCTCGAACAAAAATTGACCTAAAAGATCAACGGCCCCGAGAGATATATAAAGTATGACCTCATCTAAAAATATAAAGCTTGTTGTTTGTTTCATCATCCCACTCATTATTTTAGCGCTCCCCACGAGCCTGATCCCACTACCTGAACTCACCGTGGTTCAACACCGTATCATCGCCATATTCGTGCTAGCAGCCTTATTATGGATTTTTGAACCGGTGCCAGTATTTGCCACTTCACTTCTAATTATTACACTAGAATTAGTGTTGATCTCCAATCAGGGGATCAGTGCCTTCATTACCGATACAGGCCCAAGCCCCATGGGTGATTTATTGCCCTACACGAGCATTTTTGGCGCTTTTTCTTCGCCCATAATCATGTTATTTATGGGCGGATTTTCGCTCGCTATCGCCGCCTCAAAGTTTGAGCTAGATAACAACCTCGCTCGAGTACTACTGAAACCCTTTGGTAAGCGGATCCCTATGATAATGCTTGGGATTATGTTAATCACTGCAGTCTTCAGTATGTTCATGAGCAATACTGCCACTACGGTAATGATGCTTGCGATTGTGGGGCCTATCATTGCCACAGCGCCACGTACCGACTTAGGGATGAAAGGCTTGGTTCTAGCCATTCCTGTTGCCGCTAATACGGGGGGAATAGGCACCCCCATTGGCACACCACCCAATGCCATCGCCCTACAATATATTCCTGAAGGGCAAATCACATTTGCATCTTGGATGGCCTTTGGCATTCCTTTTGTGGTGATCCAGCTGGCAATTGCCTGGGTCATCTTATGTAAACTTTATCCTTCTAAAACAGGGATATTAGAACTCAAGCTAAGCGGTTGTTTTCAACGCAGTGCTCGCGCTTATATTGTTTATAGTACCTTTGCTCTGACCATTTTATTATGGTTAAGCACCGCTTGGCATGGCATGAATAGTTATGTGGTCGCGATTATCCCACTCGCAATATTTACCCTCACCGGTGTGATCGGTAAAGAAGATTTGAAACTGTTCAACTGGGATGTCTTATGGCTGGTTGCAGGCGGTATCGCCATGGGAATGGCCTTGGAAAAAAGTGGTTTAGCATCCAAAATCGCCACCTCTATCGACTTCACGAGTTTGCCAACCTTAGCGGTGATTGTGGTGTTATCACTCATTTGTGTGGTCATGGCCAACTTCATGTCAAATACCGCGACAGCAAACTTAATCATGCCCATTGCTGCAGCAGTAGCCACCAGCTTAAACGGATTAGACGGCGACGCTGGTATTACAACACTGCTAATCATTGTCGCCTTATCAGCCTCACTCGGCATGATGCTTCCGGTTAGTACACCACCAAATGCTTTAGCCTACTCAACTGGCTTTATCGAAACCAAAGACCTAATTAAAGTTGGCGGGATTATTGGAGCAACCGGACTTAGCCTGCTCTACATCGCAATGATGCTGTTCCTGTAATATTAACGCCTCAAACAACGGATTGGTAAAGTTGACGGCTTTTTGGAACAAAAAAGGTGACCGCTTTACCAAGTCCGCGCGCTTTGATTTGTTACATTTTGACCGTAAAACCATTGCAAATTACCTCTAGTTGCCCGTTACCGTTAAAATTGAACTTGAAGTGTTTGCACTCTTCTTGCTCTCCGACTTCACCTTGCTTTATATGCTCAGCCAGCCAAGATGAATCTTTAATCAAATGGCTTCTATCGTATTTTTCGCCTTCGATGAAGGTTTCGATCGTTTGCCATTTAAAGGCAACAACATCAGAAAAGAAAACTTCACGTTGGACTTCTTGCCAATCTTTGAATCTCAGGACTAAATCCCCCTCAACTATATAAATGTCTGGGAATTCAGAATCAGCGGTGGAAAACCCTGAATCGATTATTTCTGCTCGTTCCATGCTCGCTCATTTTTGAAATGTAACAGCATACTTGCACGCTTCTAAAACGCTTAAACAAGTAGATAAGTACCTACCAGAATAAATATTAAACCGATAAGCGGGAATTTAAGTGAATGAGTATATTGAACTAGGCACGCTCAATACTAAAGCTTTGCACCTGCTGGATATGGGTTTGCCCAAACGCTAACATCAACAAACGGTCGATGCCCAGAGCGACACCAGCACAAGCTGGCAAACCAGCTGCTAGGCCCGCTAAAAATCGTTGGTCAAGCTCAGCTTCAGCTAAGCCATTTACTTTTCGATAAGCCTGATCGTTCGCGAAGCGTTCTGCTTGTTCTTGGGCGTCGGTCAACTCATGAAAACCATTGGCTAATTCTATCCCCTTGTAATACAGCTCAAAACGCTCAGCCACTTGCGGATCAGTACTAGATATTTTAGCTAAGGCAGCTTGTGAGGCTGGAAAATGGTATACAAAACAGGGACGCTGCTGCGCAATATGAGGCTCTACGCCGAGACTAAACAACAACTGTAAAATCGTATCGCGTTCAGGTTCTTTAGCCACCAAGTCAGCCACGCCTAATTCTTTCGCCGCCACCATAAATTGAGCGTGCTCAGCCTCCAGAGGATTAAAACCTAAGTGTCGCTCAAAAGCCTGCCGATAGCTTAAGCGCTCACAAGAACCACAGCCTAATACCAACTCCAACAACTGTTCCATTTCATCCATTAACGCGAAATGGTTATAACCAACGCGATACCACTCCAGCATCGTAAATTCAGGGTTATGGTAGCGCCCAGCTTCTTCATTTCGAAATGCCTTGGCAATTTGATAAATACAACCACTCCCCGCAGCCAGCAGACGCTTCATATGAAATTCAGGCGAAGTTTGTAAATATAAAGGCATAGTTTTTGGCGCGGCAGGGCCGCTTAAAGTGGTGCAAAAACTATGTAAATGGATATCACTCACACAGGCTTGACTCAATGCTGGAGTATCCACTTCCATCACCTGACGCTGATAAAAAAAATGTCTTATTTTACTAATAATTTCAGAACGTTGTTTTAATAATTCTACACTTGCAGAGGGTTGCCAAAGAGCTTCAGACATGCAATCTATTCCTAAAATAAGTTATTTTTTGAGCGCCATTTTCTGGCATTTTCGCATCTAAATCGGGAGTTATATCGCAAAAGCCAAATTATCTCCACTGAGCACCCAAAGTAGCGCTACTTTTTGATTTTAGTCAAACGGCAAAAACTCAATAGCTTCACAATCAACTGTAGGCTTATTTCGTATGGAGAAAAGCGTGGAAGTAATCAAAACCGATGTCGCCATTGTTGGCGCTGGGGGAGCAGGCTTAAGAGCTGCGATAGAAGTTGCCGAGCAACACCCCGAATTACAAGTAGCTTTAATTTCTAAAGTATATCCAATGCGCAGTCATACAGTTGCCGCCGAAGGAGGGGCTGCAGGTGTTGCTCAGGATCACGATAGTTTCGATAATCACTTTAACGACACCGTCTCTGGTGGCGATTGGTTATGTGAGCAAGACGTCGTCGATTTTTTCGTTGAACGAGCCCCTAAAGAGCTCACCCAACTGGAACATTGGGGTTGTCCTTGGTCTCGTCGCCCGGATGGGAGCGTCAATGTACGACGTTTCGGTGGCATGAAAATAGAACGCACCTGGTTTGCCGCCGATAAAAGTGGTTTCCATATCCTGCACACCTTATTTCAAACTTCAACCAAATATCCCAGCATTAAACGTTTCGATGAACATTTCGTGCTCGACTTAATTGTTGAAGACGGGCAAGTGAAAGGTGTCATTGCATTGGATATCGCTGAAGGTGTCGCTAAACTCATCCAGGCAAAATCGGTGATCATTGCCACTGGTGGTGCTGGCAGAGTTTATCGTTTCAATACCAATGGCGGGATTGTAACTGGCGACGGTATGGCCTTAGCCTATCGTCATGGCGTGCCGCTACGCGACATGGAATTTGTCCAGTATCACCCAACTGGTTTACCCGGTTCAGGCATCTTAATGACCGAAGGTTGTCGCGGCGAAGGTGGGATCCTTACCAATAAAGATGGTTATCGTTATCTACAAGACTACGGTTTAGGGCCAGAAACACCTGTCGGCGAACCTAAAAACAAGTATATGGAATTAGGCCCTCGAGACCGACTCAGCCAATGTTTTTGGCAAGAAGCACAAAAAGGCCGCACTATCGAAGGACCGAATGGCGACTATGTGAACCTCGATCTCACTCACTTAGGCGAAACTTACCTGCACGAGCGCCTCCCCTTTATCTGTGAACTAGCCAAAGCCTATATGGGTGTTGATCCCGTAAAAGAACCGATCCCGGTTCGCCCAACGGTGCATTACACCATGGGTGGGATTGAAACCAACGGTCGTTGTGCAACCTCCATGAAAGGCCTTTATGCCGCTGGAGAATGTTCTTCGGTTGGTTTACACGGTGCCAATCGTCTGGGCTCAAACTCTCTGACCGAAATCACCGTATTTGGCCAGGTGGCCGGTGAAGAAGCAGCCAAGCATGCAATAAGCAGTGAACATAGCGACAGCAGCAGTTTACTGGTGCAAGCGGAGCAAACGCTCGCCAAGTATCAAGCGCTAAAACAAACTCAAGGAAGTGAAAAACCAACTGATATTCGCAATGAACTAGGCAGAACCATGGAAGCGGGAGTGGGTATTTACCGCACCGAAGAAACCATGCAACAAACTATCGATAAAATTGCAGAATTAAAACAGCGCTACAAAAATATTCAATTAGTGGATGATAGTGAAGTATTTAATACCGAATGGCTGTATGCCATTGAACTGGGTTACTTACTAGACGTAGCTGAAACAATGGCGATATCTGCAATTAATCGGAAAGAAAGTCGTGGATCTCACCAACGGATCGACGGATACGAGCAGCGCGACGATCAAAACTACCTCAAACATACCCTCGCGAAATATCGTGCCGATATGGCACCCGAAATTAGCTATAGCGATGTGAAAATTACCAAGTCAGCTCCCGCGGAACGCGTTTATGGTGCGGCGGCCGATGCCCAAGATGCAGCGAACAAAAAAACGGAGGCAAACTAATATGGCTGAAGTGATGAAAATTAACATTCTTCGGTATCGCCCCGAAACCGATAACGAACCCGTGTGGCAAAGCTATGATGTTCCCTATACTCAGGAAATGTCGGTATTAGAAGCCTTGGCATATATTAAAGATGAATTGGACCCAAGCCTTAGCTATCGCTGGTCTTGCCGAATGGCTATTTGTGGTAGTTGCGGCATGATGGTCAATGGCATTCCAAAGTTAGGCTGCAAAACTTTTTTGCGAGACTACCCCAAAGGAATGAAACTGGAAGCTTTAGCGAACTTCCCAATCGAGCGCGACCTAATCGTTGATATGAGTGACTTCATCGCGAAACTTGAAGCCATTAAACCCTATATTATTAATGACCAAACTCGCGCTATTGAAGATGGTTGCCACAATCAGTCACCCAAACAAGTGGCGCAATATCGTCAATTCTCGATGTGTATCAACTGTGGTTTATGTTATGCCGCCTGCCCTCAATATGGTTTGAATAAATCCTTCACAGGACCTGCCGCTCTAGCGTTATTGCACCGCTATAACCAAGACAGTCGTGATGCAGGTAAAGCTGAACGGATGAAAATTGTAAACGCTGAAGAAGGCGCTTGGGGATGTACTTTTGTGGGTTATTGCTCCCAAGTTTGTCCTAAAGATGTCGATCCCGCAGCAGCCATTCAACTCGGTAAAGTCGACAGTGCGAAAGACTATGTCATTGCCATGTTCAAGCCAGGAGAATAGTCATGACAAAACGTAAACCTTATGAACGTAAGATGGGCGCGACCTGGTGGCTAAAAAATACCTTTCACACTAAATACATCATTCGTGAAGGCTCCAGTTTAGTCATCGCTATCTATAGCTTTGTCTTGTTATTTGGCCTATTTCGCTTAAGCCAAGGCAGCGAAGCCTTCAATGGTTGGTTGGACACCATGAGCCACCCCTTATGGCTAGCATTTCATCTGCTCACGCTGGTATGGACGCTCTACCATAGTGTGACTTGGTTTAGTTTAGCACCTAAAGCTGCAAACCTTTGGCTGGGACAGAAACGAGTACCCGACAGCTGGATCATCTCCAGCTTGTATGCTGGATTAGCCGTCGTCAGCTTAATTGGTTTAATCTTAGTTTTGATATAGGAGACAACAATGAAACGTTCAAACGAACCAGTGTTTTGGGGCATGTTTGGAGCCGGCGGCATGGTTGCAGCTCTGTTCACTCCCATCGCTATTTTAATTACCGGAATACTGGTTCCAATGGGAATCATCCCAGTCGAGCAGTTTTCCTATGAAAGACTACTCGGCTTTTCACAAAACTGGATTGGAGCAGCCGTTATTTGGCTTGTGATTAGTTTACCACTATGGCTATGTATGCACCGCCTCTACCATACCTTACACGACTTTGGTATTCATGCCGGGAACTTGGTTAAGGCGATATTTTACGGAGTGGCTTTTGCTGGCTCGGTAGTCTGTGCAACCTTATTACTACTCGGTTTGTTGTAGAAAAAGCGGGCTAATAATTTAGCCCGCCTTTATATCTCGCTGACAATTGATTTTAAGAGAGGCAATTTCCAAAGCTAACTTTCGTTCTCGCTGCTTGAGCATATCCAACTCAGCTTCCTTACAAGCTAACTGTTCAAATACTCCGGTCGGATAATCACCCGAGTAATTAGCAAAACTGATTTTATTTGAGTACCTTCTATTCACATGGCCAATGGACGAATCAGACACAACTTTCATTAGGTAACCTTTTTATCATTAAAATACCGTGAGTTAATCATTGCAGACAATGCTGAATTACGCAAAGTACAAAATTGATCTAAATCAAAAATATTTTATTCGCAAATTTTTTCAGCTGGCAAAGATAATTTTCTACTAAGAAGCCAGTTTATTTCACTAGATGTATTTATCTTTGAAGGGCATCTAACAGCGCTTAAGGCAAGGTAAATTGTGCGCGGTTCATAAGCTATCAGCAGCAAGCACCACACCGTCCGAAATTTTTTCTAAAGCATTGAATACATTATATTTAAAGAGAAACAAAAAATATAAAAAAAAGGAGCATCAAGCTCCTTTAAATCCAACCTTAAGAAGGCTCTTATTTCACTCGTCCAACATACTCAGCACTACGCGTGTCGACTTTAACCACTTCACCAATTTGAATAAACAAAGGAACTCGCACCACGGCACCCGTACTCAGGGTTGCGGGTTTGCCGCCAGTACCAGCTGTATCGCCTTTAAGGCCAGGATCTGTTTCAGTGACTTCAAGCTCCACAAAATTAGGCGGAGTCACTGCAATAGGGTTTTCATTCCAAGTCGTAATAACGCAAAGATCTTGTTCAACCAACCATTTGGCTGTATCCCCAACCGCTTTTTCGTCAGCCGCAACTTGCTCAAAAGTATCATTATTCATGAAATGCCAAAACTCACCATCGCTGTACAAAAATGCAAGCTCGTGATCCATGACATCGGCGGCTTCCACCGACTCACCTGATTTAAAGGTTTTCTCCAATACTTTTCCGGTTAACAGACGACGCAGTTTAACTCGGTTAAACGCCTGCCCTTTACCGGGTTTGACAAACTCGTTTTCCAAAATTGCATAAGGCTCGCCGTCGAGCATTAATTTTAGCCCGCCGCGGAATTCACTGGTACTATATGACGCCATTTAGTCCTCTACATACAAGGTTATTTCAAATTCAATGCTGCGAATAATAACGCGAAACGACTCAACTGTGCAGGTTAATTGGCAAAAAGAACTTGCAAATGCAGTAACAGATCCCAAACAGCTGTTGCAATACTTAGATCTGGACCCTGAAAATTACCAGCAACACTTCGCTGCACGTAAGTTATTCCCGGTACGAGTCCCCTTGAACTTTGTGAAACGGATGCAAAAAGGTAATCCAGAGGATCCGCTGCTACGTCAGGTTATGCCCTGTAGCGATGAGTTTCTCGACAGTCCAGGATTTAGCATCGATCCTCTCGGAGAACATCAAGCCGCGCTTCCCGGTCTATTACATAAATACACAAGCCGAGTGCTATTTATTGTTCGCGGTGGTTGCGCGATAAACTGCCGCTATTGCTTTCGCCGTCATTTCCCTTATCAAGATAACAGTCCTAACAAAGCAGGTTGGCAACAGGCACTTGAATACATTCGCCAAGATAGCGGAATTAATGAAGTCATTTTTAGTGGGGGCGATCCGCTAATGGCCAACGACCATCAACTGGCTTGGTTAATTAAACAACTAGAACAAATTCCACACCTTAAACGTTTACGGATCCATAGTCGTTTGCCGGTTGTGATCCCTTCTCGCATTACCGATGAATTGGTAACATTACTTGCAAGTTCTCGCTTAAGGTGCATCGTGGTAAGCCACATTAATCACCCCAACGAGCTAAACCAAGAACTCAGCCAAGCATTTTTAAAATTGCACGATGCTGGGATTTGCTTACTCAACCAAGCGGTATTGTTGAACGGGGTGAACAACGATGCGCAAGTCTTAAGTGAGCTAAGCGAAGCCTTATTTGCCGCACATATCATGCCCTACTATTTATTTTTATTGGATAAAGTCTCGGGTGCGGCCCACTTCGACGTTGACCAAGCGCAGGCGATTGCTATTATGCAGCAACTTTATCAAAGACTGCCTGGATTTTTGGTTCCACGACTCGCTCGCGAACAAGCCGGAAAAGCCAGTAAAACACCGATAGACATCGGCTTAGATTAAACAAAAACAGTGCTCGCTTTGTTGAATAGGCACATTTTAGTGCTTCAAGCTAAGCTATATTAAACACCAAGATAGTGATAAAACTCATGGATAAAACCAAGCTCATTAAACAGATCCAGCAAAATTTAAAAGATATTTACCACAAAGCCATTGATGCAGATGAACTGCTTAAGCAACAACAAGAACAAGGAAAAGCAAAGTTTAGCGCCCTCTTTAAAGAAAGTTTATTTAAACTGCAGCATCGGCATTTTCTACCTTATGTTGAAGAGCTTGCCAGTGACTTAGTGTTATTACAAGAATGCGAAGACGACGAACATTTTGTGACTCAGCTTAAACTCATCGTCGCCAAACTCGAACAACTACATAGCTTACTTGCAAAATTTAAATTCCTTACTCATTAGAGCCGTTCGCACTTTTCTGGGCATCATGGTTAGAGACAGAACAAGTTACATGTGCAGCCCCTCGAAATCAGCTAAGTCAGTACTGCTAGTTTTACCTAGGCAAGAAGTTCTAGGGCCACTTAAAATCGCACTTATAACAAGTGGCCCCATAATTTACATGTGATCTGCATGGCTTTAGCTCAATAAACTAGCCATAACAGTAAAACCAATGAGCGAGGCTCAACGGTCTGCCGTAAAATCATCACCTAAGTTAGCTTGAAACCGTTCTGCTGGTGCCCAATCCGCGAAAGCCGCACCTAATACAAAAACGTCTTTGGTTATCGCTTTTAGGTGGGCTAAATGTTGTTCATTATCAACTGCCGATACGATCAACTTCACCCCTAAACGATTCGCAAACAACACTGTCGCGGTCAGTAATGGTTGTTCATCGACAGCGCTTAAAAGCTCAGACATCAGAGACTCCGCTCCCCGTAAATATTGCACCGGAAGATGATTCAGTAATTCAAGAGGACACTCTGCACTGCCAAAGTTGTCTAACGACAAACTCACCCCTATCCGACGTAATTCACGGATCGCTTCCACACTATCCAATAACATATGTTGATTACTATCGATAATATTGATGATCAAGCGATGGGGTAAGATCCGACTCTCAACCAAGACTTTATTCACCAATACTAAAAAATCGTTATGGAGCGTACTGGATGAAATAGAAACCGCTAGCTGCAAGTTAGCACTATACTCATGTTGCCAAAGCTTCAACTGTTGGGTCGCTTCTCGAAGCACCCATGACTCTAAAGCCACCACACAACCACAGGCTTGTGCAAGCTCGAGCAATTCAGTTTGTTTGACCATCCCATAGACTGGGTGCTGCCAACGCACCTGAACTTCAGCACCAACAACCTGCAATTTAGACAAGTCAACGATTGCTTGATAAAACAAACAAAGCTGATGCTGCTCCAATGCCTCTCGTAGCTGACTCAGCAACAATTGTTCTCGCTCTTGAGCTAATTGCATCTCCCCTGCAAAAAACTGCCAAGAACTCCCACGCGACTGCTGCTTTGCCAAATACATCGCGGTATCGGCCTGACCCAGTATCGTTAACCAATCATAGTCATTCTCTAGCGCTAAACTAATGCCGATACTGGTTCCCACAAAACATTCTCGCCCTTTTAAAGACATCGGTTTTTCAATTACTTCAATTAAGCGCTGGGCAAAACCAGCGCTATCCTCTTGCAAACGCACTCGCGTTTGCACAATCGCAAACTCATCGCCTCCCAAGCGGACCGCAAAATCACACTGGCGCATTTGTCCCTGTAAACGCTGCCCGACCAAATTTAAAATCTGATCGCCGTATTGATGACCATAGCTATCGTTAATGCCTTTGAAGCCATTCAAATCCATCACCATAATGGCGTAATCACGACGATTGTTTTCCAAGCTAGTAATAAACTCGCGTAAACCAGCCCGATTAGGCAAACCCGTTAAGATGTCATGATTCGCTAAATAGCGATTCAAATGATTCTCTCGAACAATCCAAATAATCAAGATCGAGCCACAGATCAGTAAAGCACCAATCGAAAAAGACAGAATTAATTGCAACTGCAGTAAGCGAATATCCGTTTTATAATCAAATTCGCTATTACGTTGAAATTCTTTATTCACAAGAGAGTTGAGAGGTGTTGAATAAGACTTCAGGCGCTCCACCAAGCGTCCAAGTTTGGTATTATCGGGAGTAAAGGCTTGCAATAAAGGCTCAATTCGCTGGATCTCTTTAAATAGCTCTCTGACCAACTGAGTGGCATTTTGATCGCTTTGAAATCCGGCAGTTTCCTCGCCTTCCAAAAGCACAGGGATCCGACTCCATAGGATGTCATAACGCAACATCAGCTCATCTTTCTCTATCCCTCCCAAACGATAAAGCCGCAATGCGCTAATAAAGCGCCGGTGTTCGCTTTGCAACTGCACCACTGACCAAGAGGTGGTTGATTTAGGGGACTCTAATAAACGAATAATATGGCGTAGCTGGTAAACACAAACCAATGCGCTCACGATAAACAGCATAATCACCAATGATAGTAAAAAGCTCTTATACTGTTTGGGTAATCGAAGTAACCAATTCACAAGTCAGCAACTCACTTAACAATAATTTTGCGTAATTGCCAAATCATAAAATCATTATATGGCATTTGTAACAGCTCTGGATGCTGATCAATCGGTAACATTAACCATAGCGGGCCTTTCTCGCGCACTCGCATAAGATGTTCGTTATCAGACCAAGCTAAGATTGGATCAAACTGACTGATATCGGAAAAATCAATTTCCACCTCATAGTCATTTAAGGCAACCATGATCAAGCGAGTCGACTCCGCGCCAACAAGCTCAAGTATGTCCGCCACTCGAGGGCCTCGATAATGGTGACGACTTTCAACCCAAGGATTACGCGTCACGATAGAGTATTGCGGTAAGTCCTGTAACATCTTTAAATCAAAATCAGCAGCGCCTTGATTGTTACCTTGTGTAATGGCACCAGCCAGAGTCAATACCGGTGGGCCATTCGGTTTGGCTAAATCAGCAGACACCATCACTGAGTACAACAACATACTTAATGCCATCAGATATCGCATAACTCGTCCTCCTTAACGTGCTTGGTAATGCGCTTACAATATGAACTGTTTTAGCCTGACAATCCACACAGGCCGCAGTCATCGTACCATTGAGTATGGATGAACAATACTCAATAAAAAAGGCAAGCCAGCCCCTACTGAAGATTATTCATTGTTTTCCAGCAAGCGGGAGCAATGCACCACGACACAAAGTAAAATTAGCTAAGGTTAGCGCGAGTTAGGTAAACACTTATGTAAAGAGGCCTTTAAGATGAGTGAGTATAGCACTCAAAGCTGATAGGTAAGTTTGATAACTTATTAAACCAGAACTTAAATCTTGTTACAGCTAAGCAAGTTTGGACAGCACAGGAGAGGCAAGCTATTTAAGCGCAGATGAAACTTGGATGTCCTCGCTCTGGTCATCGATTTGTATTCCCGCCGTGTCGTTGCTGGGCATATTGATAAACGCATGACGATTGACTTGGTGATCTCCTCCATTTTCATTTTTTTAATCATCGCATAGACACTATCGCCAGTTTCCTCCTTGAATAAACGAGTGAAATGGAACTTCGACAAATGGCAATAGCGCGCTACATCTTCTACTTTTAATTCATTCTCAAGGTTATCAACGATGTAATCTATTCCTCTATTTACATATTTGTTTTTAATTTCCACCGGCTCTCCAAGAAAACAGTCTATTAAACTACGACGCACGCGATTAGTGACTTAGCAATATACCGCTAGCAACAAATAGAAAGAAGCGTTTCTTGAAGAAAGCAATACAACAGCAAATAGTATAAAAGGGATCAAATATAAAAGGCTCCCTCAGCAACTGAGTCAATTTATTTGACTTACTCAACATGCTTTAAGATACCTTCTGTTACCCACAGGCCGCTGGGCATTGCTAGTTCATTCTTAAAGCTTTCACTCCAGGGCACCCAGCCTTTGAAAGAGCAAAGACTTAAGAAACAAAAAAGCCCGTAAAGCAATGCCTTACGGGCTTTCTGAAACTTTATGAGTTTCTATGGATAGCTGGCGCTATGATTACATCATGCCGCCCATACCGCCCATTCCACCCATACCGCCCATGCCACCCATATCAGGTGCACCAGCAGCTTTATCTTCAGGCTTATCAGTGATCATGCACTCAGTGGTGATCATTAAGCCTGCAATCGATGCAGCGAATTGAAGGGCACTACGAGTCACTTTAGTTGGGTCAAGAATACCCATTGCTAACATGTCACCATATTCACCAGTACCAGCATTGTAGCCGTAGTTAGCTTCACCTTCTTTCACGTTGTTACATACCACTGATGATTCATCACCTGCGTTATCAACGATTTGACGAAGTGGGGCTTCCATCGCGCGAAGCGCAACACGAATACCAACGTTTTGCTCTTCATTATCACCTTTAAGGTCAATAATTTTAGCCGCAGCTCGAACCAACGCAACACCACCACCGGCAACCACACCTTCTTCAACCGCAGCGCGAGTCGCATGTAGCGCATCTTCAACACGCGCTTTCTTCTCTTTCATTTCAACTTCAGTCGCAGCGCCCACTTTAATCACGGCAACACCGCCAGCAAGTTTAGCAACACGTTCTTGAAGTTTTTCACGGTCGTAGTCAGAAGAGGTATCTTCAATTTGTTGACGAATTTGTACAACACGTCCTTCAATCGCAGCTTCTTCACCTAAACCATCAATAATGGTGGTGTTATCTTTAGTAATCACTACACGCTTAGCGCTACCAAGATCTTCTAAAGTCGCTTTTTCAAGTTCCAAACCAACTTCTTCTGAAATCACTGTACCGTTGGTTAGGATCGCAATGTCTTGTAACATCGCTTTACGACGGTCACCAAACCCAGGGGCTTTTACTGCTGAAACTTTCACAATACCACGCATGTTGTTAACAACTAGTGTGGCTAAGGCTTCGCCTTCAACATCTTCGGCAATAATCAGTAAAGGTTTGCCCGCTTTCGCCAAAGCTTCTAACAATGGAAGTAACTCACGGATGTTAGAAATTTTCTTATCAGCCAATAAAATGTAAGGGCTATCTAGCTCTACGCTGCCATTTTCTTGGTTATTGATGAAGTAAGGAGACAGGTAACCGCGATCGAACTGCATTCCTTCAACAACGTCTAGCTCATCAGTCAGAGCTTGACCTTCTTCTACAGTAATAACGCCTTCTTTACCTACTTTTTCCATTGCTTCTGCAATGATATTACCCACGGTGGTATCAGAGTTAGCAGAGATAGTCCCAACTTGAGCAATCGCCTTAGTATCGGCACAAGGTGCAGACAAGTTTTTAAGCTCAGCCACAGCTGCAACAACAGCTTTGTCGATACCGCGCTTCAGATCCATTGGATTCATACCTGCGGCAACGGCTTTTAGGCCTTCGTTAACGATACACTGCGCAAGTACAGTTGCAGTAGTTGTTCCATCACCAGCGGCATCATTGGCTTGAGAAGCAACTTCTTTCACCATTTGAGCGCCCATGTTTTCAAACTTATCTTCTAGCTCAATTTCTTTTGCAACCGAAACACCATCTTTAGTGATAGTCGGTGCTCCAAAAGATTTGTCTAAAACAACATTACGACCTTTCGGACCTAAAGTTACTTTTACTGCGTCTGCTAGAATGTTTACGCCCGCTAACATTTTGCCGCGAGAATCATTACCAAATAATACGTCTTTAGCTGCCATGATTTTTTCCTAAAATGAGTTCTGTTTTCTCTATCGAAAAAGGGAGATTATTCTACAATTGCAAGAATGTCTGATTCAGACATAATCAATACTTCTTCACCGTCAACTTTCTCAGTTTTAGTGCCGTAGCCTTCGTTAAATATAACGGTGTCACCCACTTTTACATCTAGGGCAAGTAACTCACCATTTTCTAGCATACGACCTTTACCTACAGCGAGTATTTCGCCACGGCTTGATTTTTCTGCTGCAGATCCTGTAAGCACGATGCCACCAGCTGATTTACTTTCTTGATCTTTACGTTTGATGATAACGCGGTCATGCAACGGACGGATATTCATTGCGATCTCTCCTTTAAAAAAACAATCGTGTTTTGTTCATGTATATGTAACTCAGAGTTACAAACTTAATCTTGCAAATAAGATGGGGGTCGTTAGTTGCGCATACAAGGGGGGATAGAAAATTTTTTATTTTTTTATCGAAAAAATATAACTGAAATCAATCTGAAAACATTTTCATCGACAAGTTGTACAAAAAACGCTTGAATTTAAGCTGAAATTTGAGCAGGATCACACCGACTGGTCATACAAAACATCATTTAACACAAAACTATAACAACTTAATAACAACCAGTTCAGTTTATTAGCGTAATAACGGGAGCACTAAGCATGCAGCCAATTTATATTGCCTTCGAGCGTTTAAGCGGTTTCTTTTCTAAAGAAAAAACCGTCTATGTACCTTTTCAAGGTAGCGTAGCAGAAGCGGAAGAACATCTTCGCTCCGACGAGTTTGGTAGTTTTTTGTCAACGAGCATGGGGATGAACCCTAGAGTCGTAACCACTAAACACTAACATCGATTGCTCAACCAAGCATACTCAAAAATAAGGGCTATAAGCCCTTATTTTTTTAATCATCTTTTCTTTCGAACTCACCTTCAATCACATTTCCAGACTTGTCGACATCTTTGATATTGGCTGGCCCCGTTTCTTGTTCTTGCCCAAAGTCTGGTGATTGATTTCTCATGGTTTGCATTTTTAATAGTTGCGATTTCAAAAATCGAGCCGCCAAAGCTGCGCGTAGTGGCGGGAACAATAACAATAAACCGAAGAAATCAGTAATAAATCCCGGCATCACCAACATCACGCCAGCAACAATCAGCATCAGGCCTTCAAACATTTGTTGCGCAGGTGTTTCGCCTCGCTCCATCGCCGCTCGTGCTTGGAAGGCGGTTTGTAAGCCTTGACTACGAACTAAAGAGGCTCCGACGACTGCGGTGAGGATCGTCAATCCAATCGCAGGAAGCGCTCCCATCAAACTACCCACCTTAATTAGTACAAAGATTTCAGCGTATGACAGACCCGCAAATAACAAAAAAATATATAAAAACAAGGGAGAAATCCTCTTCAAATGGCAAAGCACTAAACAATGCTTTATCTGCTAAGACTAAAATATGGGGAGCATCAGCGCAAATTTAAAGGCTGTCTGCTTGATATCGTCAGTGCTATTTATCTTGAATGATACACATTATTACGCTAAGAAATGAATACCTCGAAAAATGAACAAGCCACATTTATAAAACCAATCAGCAAAATGCAACGATTTCGAACAAAATCCTCAGCAAGCAAAAAAATCAGGGTTTGTGTTATTATTTTGTCGCAACTGAGGTCTGTCTATCATGAGTCGTAAAAAAGTACTTCCAAGACCGATGCTCTCGTAAGTATTGATTGAACGGCATACTGATTTTCGGATGACCTTTATAGGGTTGTATATTGATTAGGGAGCGAGAAAAGACCTCACATGGCAAAACGAATTTTTATCATCATACTGGCATTTTACTTCAGCTCTACACTGCATGCCGAAAGTCTGCTTAATCAATTACCAGGACTCAAGCCTTCGGTGACGAGTAATGCAGAAGAATTCTTGCCCGTCGATAGTGCCTTTGCCTTTAATTTTCTAGAACAAGATGGTGGCTTGCAACTTAACTGGCAAGTGGCCCCTCACTACTATCTTTATCAGCGGCAATTTAGCGTGAAGGTCAATGATAAGCCAATCGAGCTCAGTCACTACTTACCTCAAGCACAGCCCTATGATGACCCCTATTTTGGCCAAGTGCAGATTTACCCACAGGATGTGAGCTTCACCATCCCACTCGCACAACTCGGCGATGCCTCTCGCATTGAAGTCAGTTATCAAGGCTGTGCAAAAGCCGGTTTATGTTATCCACCGCAAATCAAAGAAGCCTTTCTTAGCAATCATATCGAGCCATCCACCACAGTTCCTGTAGCGCAAGCAACGCCAAGCCCCTCCGGCCTCAAGGTAAGTGAGCCGATTAGCCAGCAATGGGTATTGGCCGAGCGACTCACCAACAACAACATTTGGTTGAATATATTACTCTTCTTTATTTTGGGGCTCGGTTTAGCATTTACCCCCTGCGTTTTCCCCATGTACCCTATTTTAACTGGGATTATTGCTGGCCCGGGTAAACAACTTAGCACTCAGCGCGCTTTTCGCCTATCTTTGGCGTACGTGCAAGGCATGGCGCTCACCTTTACGAGCTTAGGTTTAGTGGTTGCCAGTGCTGGCCTACAGTTTCAAGCCGCGCTACAACATCCTGCTATTTTGGCTAGTTTAGCATTGTTATTTGTACTATTAGCCCTGTCCATGTTTGGCGTTTTTACCCTACAACTCCCCGGTCGCATCCAACAAAAACTCAACCAGCTCAGCCATCAGCAACAAGCTGGCTCTCTCTCCGGTGCTGCTATCATGGGCATGATATCGGGTTTAGTGGCGTCTCCTTGCACTGCTGCGCCCTTATCAGGGGTTCTCATTTATGTGGCACAAACAGGGGATCTCGCGCTCGGGGCTCTGATCCTTTATAGTTTAAGTCTTGGTATGGGCCTGCCCTTACTGTTACTAGGCGCCAGCAGTGGCAAATTATTACCCAAAGTCGGCGCTTGGATGGTACACGTGAAGACCTTCTTTGGAGTGATGTTATTAGCCGTAGCTATTTTGCTATTGGAACGCTTTATTCCCGAATCACTCGTTCAAGGGCTATGGCTGTTGCTGATTCTCGGGGCCAGTGGCTATTACTACCATCAAAATCGGCTGAGCCCGCTCAGCCCTTGGCAAACACTGCGCCAATTACTGCTTCTTGGTTGCATGCTGATTAGCCTATTGTGGGCCAGCCAAACTTGGTGGCATGAAGCGCCCAATATGCCACAGGGGAAATTTATTCAAGTGGCTAATTTGCAGGAAATGCAACAGCAGCTCGATTTAGCCGCGGCCCAGGCAAAACCAGTACTAGTTGATTTTTATGCTGACTGGTGCACCGCCTGTAAGGCCTTTGAAAAAGAGACTTTTAGTGATCCATTGGTCGCTGCACAGCTCAACAACATGGTATTGCTACAAGCCGATGTCACAACAACCGACGCCACTTCGATCAAATTACTCACACATTACCAAGTATTAGGCTTGCCCACTCTGCTATTATTTAATGCAAGCGGAGAAGAGCTACAGCAAGCGCGCATCACTGGATTTATGAACGCCGAAGCTTTTAATGCGCATTTACTGCTAAACGGCTTATAAATTAAGCTAAATGAGCAGCACAACAGCCCCGTAATGATCCGTAATTGCAGTGCAAGGGCTGTGGCGCTGGCGTAAACCAAAAGGCCGGCGCACAAGTAACAGGATGGTATATGCGCATAAAATTACTCCTTTTGATATGGCTATGCTGTAGCAATATTGCGCTGTCTGTCGCCACTGACAAACCAGGCATGCTACTGGTAACCGAGGAATGGGCTCCGTTTAATTACCAAGAAAATGGCAAACTGGTAGGCTTCTCTACCGAAATAGTAGCAGGCATCCTCAAGCTACTGAACGAAGACTATCAGATCCAACTGCTACCAAGCCTGAGGAGCACCCGCGTCCTTAATTCCCGTCCTCAAACCATGATGTTTTCGCTGTTTCGCACCCCCAGCAGGGAACAGCAATACAAATGGATTGGTCCACTCAGTGACGGCAGCATTTACTTCTATAAGCGCAGAGGCCATCGCATTCCTGTAGACAGTTTAGCCGACCTTAAACGCGTCAAACGTATTGCGACTCGCCATCAAGGCATCATCCCCAGTCTGTTATTAGAGCAGGGCTTCGAGAACCTTGACATGACAGCCACCAGCAGCATGCAGGTGTATCAGAAACTCCTGCTAGGGCGCGCAGATATTGCCATAAGCGATACCGACTTAGGGGTAAGCCATAACATGCGTATGCTGGCCGTCGATATGCGGCGCATCGAGAAAATACCGATTCAGGTATTTCGCTCCGACTTATATATCGCCGCTCACAAAGACCTGCCGGATAGTGAAATTCAGCGCTGGCAAGCCGCTCTGGACACCCTAAAAGCCAACGGTAGTTATCAAGCTATTTTTGATAAGTACATGCAAACAAGCTTAGCAACCTCTCGCCCTACTCAGTGACTGTATATTTATTTTGGCTGATGCCGTCAGGGGGCAGTCAGCTGCTTGCTTGAACAAACCAGGCGCGTGACAAGCAGCCCTAGCGAGCCACTCATTGGCGGAATTCAAGCGCACTATACAGCGAACCGCGAGCCAGTTAAGCTAAGCCCCCATCCCTACTTGAGGCGACCTATGCAACCTGGAAGAATTAATTTAAACCTGCTCAGTGCCTTATATTATCTGTTGCAAGAACAAAGTGTGACTCGTGCAGCCGAAAAAATGCACCTGAGTCAATCAGCCATGAGCAAGCATTTAGCCAAATTACGCGATGTTTTTGGCGATCCCCTATTAGTTCGGGTGCAAGGACAATTACAAACCACGCCTAAGGGCCTTGAATTAAAAGCACAAGTAGCCCCGTTATTAGATTCAGTAGAAAGCCTGTTGCATCAACAAGCCTTTGAGCCCAGCCTTTGCCAACGTACTTTTTGTATTGCAACCTCTGACTATGTCAGCGAACATTTATTACCCAAAGTCTTAAGTAAAATTTACCAGCAAGCCCCCCAACTCAATGTTGAACTATGTAACTGGGACCACACCACCAGCCGTTTATTACATAGCGGTGAAGTTGACCTAGGTTTAACCTTGCCACCACAAGATAGCAGTGAGTTGCACGCCATCACTTTAGGCAGCGATCATCTCGTCTGTTTGATGCATAAACATCATCCTTACCTCGATATCAGTTCGCCCAGCGCAGCCGATTATTGCCGTTATCCACATGCAATCATCACCACTGGCGCCGATAAAAACTCGCAAATCGACCGTTACCTCAATCAACAAGGTTTACAACGGCAAATACAGCTCAAAGCTTCATCGTACTTCGCCACCCTGCAGATCTTAACCGAGACTCGTTTCATTCTAACCATGCCAGCCCAAATTGCTGAGCAGTTAATCAAACAACGTCCGCTAGCGATTGTCGACTTACCTTTTACTGCGAGCGGCTTCGACTACTCACTGATTTGGCACCATCGTAACCATCACGATCCCGCCCATAGCTGGTTTAGGCAGCAACTACACCAAGCAATGACTTAGCCCAGAGAAGCCGTTAAGCTAAAACAAGCCACTGGGCCACATTTATAAGTTAATCGAGTAGAGAACAGATATGAGCCAGCACACTTGTCCCGGCTGTGGACAAGCCCTCAATTGCAGTGCCGACAAAAATTGCTGGTGTATGAAGATGCCCAGTATCTTGCCAGTGAGTGCCGATTTAAGTGAGCAAAGCTGTTATTGCGCCCCTTGTTTGGCTAAAAAACTCAGCCAAAAACTAGACCAATTATGCCAAACCATGCCACACCATGAGTTATTAGCCTTAGCTCAACGCTACCAAAATAATCAAAGCCCGCTACAGCAGCACATCGATTATCAAGAAAAAGACGGATTAATGGTGTTTAGTGCTTGGTATCATCTAAAGCGAGGCAGTTGCTGTGGCAGTGGCTGTAGAAACTGTCCCTATCCTAAGCGCCAACGGCCAAAATAAATACCCAGCCAACACCAACCCTCTAAGCCTCACCAAAGTATTCCAAAATGGAATACTTTAGATAGCAATAATTCCATTTTAATATTTCACTTAAGTTCTTACACTAGCCGCTGTTTCATCTGTAGCTCTTTAATTGCAAGGATTAATCCGGTGTTCGAAGCCTTAAGTGCATTATTATTAATTAACCTACTCGGCATGCTCAGCCCCGGCCCAGATATGGTGATGGTGCTTCGCCACGCGACCCAAAGTAAGCGCCAAGCCAGTCTATGTGCATGTGGTGTGTTATTAGGCTTTAGCATTCACATTTGCTTCGCTATCGCGGGTTTATCACTGCTCATCCAACAATCCCCGCTACTATTTGAAATCCTGCGTTGGAGTGGCGCAGGTTTCTTGATCTTCATCGGTCTTAAAACCCTACTCAGTCGCCCGCAAGGACTTAAAATTGGCAAAGCTTCACAGCCCCAGGCGGGTAAAAAAGTCATCCTGAGTGGCATTGCCTGTAATTTGCTAAATCCTAAAATTCTGGTCTTTGTGGTTAGTGTCTTTAGCCAGTTTATCGGTCGCGAGACCGCGTTTAGCGACAAGTTGATTTTGGCTGCCGCCTTACTACTCGAAACCAGCCTGTTGTGGTGTTTGTTGGTACATTTGTTATCTCATCATCGAGTACAAATGAAACTGCAGCGCTACCAACAATGGGTTAATCGTTTTAGCGGTTCAAGCTTACTCGGGATGGGAACTTTGCTCGGCCTTCACAGTTAACCAGTAAGCAAATTGAATCCACAAGCGCTTGGTGCTATGGTCAAAAAAAAGGCTGAAACACCTGATTATGGACGATACCTACAAGATCATTATTGCGGATGACCACCCCTTGTTTCGTAGTGCGCTGCAGCAGGCGGTGCATACCGCTGTCCCCGATGCACGATTGCTCGAAGCAGAAAACGTAAGTGATTTACTTGAATTGCTCGATAGCCAACGCGAGCCTGACTTATTATTACTCGATTTAAAAATGCCCGGAGCAAATGGTTTTTCGGCATTTACTCATTTACATGGCCAATATCCTGATTTACCGATTGTTGTGATATCTGCCAGTGAAGAAACGAGCGTTGTACAAAAAGCCAAGCAACTTGGGGCGACAGGCTTTATTCCAAAATCGACCCCCTTGCAGCAATTGGTTGCGGCGATCCAACATATTATCGAAGGGGATGATTGGTACCCCGAAGGTATTAGTTTTGCAAAAAGTGCCGAACAAGATCCACTTGCGGAGCGTTTGGCCAGCTTAACGCCTCAGCAATACAAAGTTTTGGTGATGCTCAATGAAGGCTTGCTAAATAAACAAATTGCCTATGAGCTGAATGTCTCTGAAGCGACAATTAAAGCGCACGTGACCGCGATTTTCCGCAAACTCAATGTAAAAAACCGGACTCAAGCCGTGATCGCCCTACAGCAATTAGAACTAGAGCCTAGACCCGAAGATAGCCCTCTTTAAGCCGAAGAGATCACATCCCCCAAATCATCCGACTCGATGATATTCGGGACTTAGGCATTTGGTTTCAGCCAATAGTTGGCTGCGGTTTTACTGTTCAGCAATTGTTGGCATAATTTTTTCAAACGCAAAGGTCGTAGTGGTTTACTTAAGTAAGCAAAGCCTTGAGCGCGCACCCGGTCAATCAAGTCGGTATGACGATCGGCACTAATCACGATGCCATGACAGGACAGCTTCCCTTGATGGATCAGCCGCTGTAGCGCCTCGAGACCCGTTTTATCATGATCAAGATGGTAGTCACTTAGAATCAGCTCAGGGATCCAACCATCGGCAATCAACGCTTCCGCTTCTTCGACCGCTTCACAACACAGCACTTGGTAACCCCAACGACTCAACAAACTTTCCATGCCAACTAAGATCTCGGGCTCATTATCGATGCACAGCACCTTGGCCCCTTGGGTAACATTAATATTGTCATGTTCAACGGGGCTTAATTTGTGGACATTAAGCGCCTCCACAACGGGCACTGTCACATAGAACACCGAGCCTTTGCCGGGGGTTGATTCTACCCCAATCGGAATTTCTAATAATTCAGCAAATCCTTGAGCAATCGCCAAACCAAGACCCAAGCCTTCATCTCTCGCTCGGCCCGATTTATTGAGCTGTTGAAATTCTTCAAAAATTTGCTGCTGCTTGCTTTTCTCGATACCGGGACCGTTATCCCAGACTTCCAAGCGCAGGTAATTACCTTTGCGGCGAGCGCCCAATAGTACTTTCCCTTGAGGGTTGTAACGTAAGGCATTGGTTAAAAAGTTTTGTAAGATCCGCCGCAGCAACTTGCTATCGGTACTCACCGTTAGTCTGCTGGCTTGCAACTTCAACTCAACCCCTTGTTGTTGCGCTAAAGGCAAAAATTCTGCATGAATATGGTCCAGCAAGTGGCCAACCTCAAACTGTTCATTACTCACCTCCACCCGACCCGATTCCAAACGCGAAATATCTAGTAAATCACTAATGATCTCTTCCGCCGAATACAACGACTTATCAATGCTTGCCGCTAAAAATTCAGCTTCTTTACTCATCTCTGATTCCAGTAAGGAACCCACAAATAGTTTGGCCGCGTTCAGCGGTTGCATCAGATCATGGCTGACCGCCGCTAAAAACCGAGACTTGGATTGATTCGCCTGCTCAGCCGACAGTGTTGCCTGTACCAATTGCTGGTTGATCGAAGACAATTGCTGAGTGCGCTGAGCAACTCGCGCCTCCAATATTTCATTGGCCTGCTTGAGCATATCTTCGGCCTGCCTGAAGGTTGTGATATCACTAAAGGTCATCACATAACCACCGTTAGGCATCGGGTTCCCCTGCACCTGAATCACGCGTCCGTCTAAACGGACACGTGAAGAAGTATGGCTGGAGCCACGGCGTAAATGTTCCACCCGCCGCTCAACATGTTCTTCAATATCACCCGGCCCACACAAACCATTAATCGCATTATGACGGATCACCTCTTCAATAGGACGCCCGACCACTAATAGGCCATGAGGAAATTCAAACAATTCGGTATAACGACGATTCCAAGAAACCAACTTCAACTCGATATCAACGATAGCAATCCCTTGGTCGATATGTTCTATCGCCCCCTGCAACAAATGTTTGTTGTATTGCAACAATCCAGATGCTTCTTCAGCGATTGAAGCAAACTCTTCCAGCTGAACTTGCTTCCCCTGTAATACCGAACCAAGCACTAAACGAGCCGAAGAAGAGCCAAATACCCCGCCCAACATCCGCTCCGTTTCAGCAATTAATTCTACTGGGGCCTGTTGGTTAGGGCTCAGTTGCAAGCCTCGAGAAGCCGCGTACTTTTGAAAGCTCTCGTTAACGCGCTGTGTCCCAAGGAAACGAGACGACAGCATGTGCAGCTCTTCAACACTCACCTTCGACTGATAGAGCGCCCCAGCATCATCCGTCTTACCAATTTGCCCCACAAAGCTGCTGGCCTGTAGCCATTCAGAAACCGCCGGACTGGATAATTTAGAGCCGAGTAAATAGGCCAGCAAATTACACACTAAGCTCAGTACAACCCCCCAGTTATTATTCGAGATTAAGGGTTGACCATCCCACTGTGGAGCGGTCAGTCCCTCGACAATACTCTGCATTAGCCACCAATTTGGCCATAGATGCGGCAAACTATCGGTAATATTCAATAAATTGAGCAACCACAACAGCATGCCCACCGATAAACCAGCATACACACCAGTGCGGTTGCCTTCTCGCCAATACAAACCAAAAACCAAGGGGATCGCTAACTGAGCGATTGCGGCAAACGACAAGAAGCCAATATCGGCCAAATTCCCGACCTCTCCAAGGATCAAGAATGCGCCCCAGGCCAATAACAAGATCACTAAGATAGTGGTACGGCGTACGTTTAATAACAACTCACTAAACTGAGCAAAGTTACGTTGACTTAATCCGCCTTGTTTCAGTAATAAGGGCAACACCAGATCGTTGCTTACCATAATCGCTAAGGCGATGGTCGACACCACCACCATACCGCTGGCCGCAGAAGTCCCACCCAAAAAGGCCGCCATCCCAAGGATCTTATGCCCAGCCGCCAGCGGCAGGCTAATCACAAAATTATCGGCAGGAGTTCCCGCAGGCAATAAATAGTCTCCAGCAAAAGCGATCGGCAATACAAAAACCGCCAACAGCAATAAATAAGCGGGAAATAACCAGCGTGCGGTCTGTAGGTCGTTCACCTGATTATTTTCAACCACCGTGACATGAAACTGCCTCGGCAGACAAATTACCGCCGACATAGCCAACAATGTCGCCACCACCAAATCGCTCACATTGGCGATACTCAGTTGCTGCCATTTATTGCCCATTGAGGCGCCTACCGCCTGCTGAGCCTCTACAGGTAAATCCCACAGCAGGCTAATAGCCAACAGCCCGACACAAACAAAGGCCAGCAATTTAATCAAAGACTCGAAGGCGATCGCGACAATAACTCCGCGGTGATGCTCCGTCGCATCAATATGGCGGGTTCCAAACAACATGGTAAAAATCGCCAGCGCGATGCTCACAAACAAGGCAATTTGTGAGCTACTGCCCTCACCGACCGCTTGTCGCATTGGCTCGCCACCAAACAAATCCAAACCCATCACAATGGCCCTCAGCTGCAACGAGATATAGGGCAAAATACCAATGATACAAATTAAGGAAATCACCACAGCCAGAGTTTGCGATTTACCGTAACGGGCGGCAATAAAATCAGCGATGGTGGTAATATGTTCACGCTTGGCAATTAAGATCAGCCGCGCTAACAGCTTCCAGCCAAATAGAAACAACAAGATTGGACCAAGGTAAATAGGAATAAACGATAGCAGGTTTTCGCTGGCTTGCCCCACCGTGCCGTAAAACGTCCAGGAGGTACAGTACACCGCGATCGAAAAGCTATAAAAAGCCGGTTGCCAACGCAGCCGCTCACTCTGGTTTTTATCGGTATAGTAGGCAATGACAAACAAAGCCCCCAAGTAAACCAACGACAGCGGAATCACTAACCAACCTTCGCTTACCATTTCCATCTTGAATCCGTTCCTTGTGACTCGCAGAGATCCTATCTAGCCCTAAAGCTGGCTATCTTTGGTGGTCGATTTTAATTCGACATAAAAGCACTTTTATCACGGCAAAAATGCGACGGCCTCAAAAACCAAACAAATCCCTCACTCATTCCTAACAAGGGGCAGGGGCTGGCGCAAATCGCTATCGCGCCCCCCTTTCAGGCCGCGCTTTAGCATGATTTAGACTAAAGTCGTCTAGGTAAAACTAACAAAAAAAGACATGCTTATCTGTGACCAAGACATAGAGTTATCCTACCCCATGGTGAGGCGATGAGCACAGATTTCAACTTCCAGCACCCACCTTTTGACCAACTAGAGCCTCAGCAACGGCAACTGGTCAGCAGCAATTTAGATATTCATTATTTTCAAAGTCAGCAGAAAATAGTGACTGCTGGCACCGAAGCAAAAGCGCTGTTTATTATTATTAAGGGGCAGGTTGAAGAGCGAGCTGACAACAATGATGAAGTGTTCGCTCACTATACCCATGAAGATTGGTTCGACGTACGCTCACAGTTTGGTGGTTACGCCAAACATGACTACCTCGCCTTAGAGGAAACCCTCTGTTATGCCTTGCCCAGCCGTATTTTTCGTCAGCTAGTCAGCGAAAACAGTGATTTTGGTGATTACTTTCAGCGCGATTTGGCGACTCGCCATCAATTAGTAGAATCCCGTGAAGGCAATAAAAATCTAGCCGAGTTCATTTTAACCTGCATCGATGAGCGTAACGTGCAGCCAGCGGTGGTGATTGAAGGGGAAACCTCACTCCAACAAGCCACTTTTATCATGCGTGAACAAAAACTCGAATCTCTATTAGTTAATCACGATGGTTGCTTCGGTATGTTAACCGGTACTGATTTACTACACGCTGCAGTATTAGTGCAGCAATCGCTGGATACACCAGTTAGCCAGTTAGCTAATTTCAACTTAATTAGTGTCAATAAAGGCGATTTTTTATTTAATGCCATGTTGTTGATGACTCGTAATAACATCGAACGAGTCGTGGTAAAAGATGAGCAAAAAATCATTGGCGTGATGGAAATGTCTCACCTGCTCAGCCTCTTCTCCACTCATTCCCATGTATTAGCCTTACGTATTGCACGAGCCTCAAGCATTGAAGAACTCAGCGAAGCGGCCCTCACTCTCAACCGGCTCGTGGAAAACCTTTGCAATAACGGTATTCGCACCTTATTTGTGATGAAGCTATTGGCCACCATGAATGAACAAATCATTCATCGGGTGTTTGATTTATCCATCGCCCCAGAGCATCACAGCCATGTGTGTTTAATGGTGATGGGGAGTGAAGGGCGCGCAGAGCAAATCATTAAGACCGACCAAGACAACGGTCTGGTGCTCGAAGATGGTTACGATTGGCCGGAAAAACAACAGCAGCTAGAGCAGTTCAGCGATTACCTGCTACAACTAGGTTATCCGCCTTGTCCTGGCAAGATCATGGTCAACAATCCGCAATGGGTACAAAGTCAAAGTCAATGGAGTGAAACCATCGCCAACTGGGTCGAAATTGGCCACGGTGAAGCCATGATGAACATCGCCATTATCTTGGATGCCCATGCCATTGCTGGCAATAAAAGCCTATTACGGCATATGCGTAAAGATTTAATGGCGCAAATGGCCAAACGCAGCGTGACTCTGGCGTTTTTTGCTCAACCGGCCTTAAAATTTCACACGCCACTAACCCTATTTGGCAAGATCAAATCGAAACACGCTGGTTTAGACATCAAGAAAGGCGGCATCTTCCCCATTGTTCATGGCGTGAGAGCTCTCGCCCTAGAGCAATCAGTCATCCCCACCAATACCCTAGAGCGAATTGAATGTTTGGCTCAACTTAAGATCCTAGAAGCCGACATGGCCGCTAATCTCACCGAAGCTCTCTTATTGTTTTTCAAATTACGTATTCAACAGCTATTCCCGATCGACGAAGAGCATGACTATCACACCCTTAAACTGGAACAATTGAATCATAGTCAACGGGATCTATTGCGCCACGGTTTACATGTGGTGAAAAAGTTTAAGCAGCAATTGGCCTTACACTTCAATATCCGCGATTACTAGGCGAAGTAATGCTGCAACGTTTTCTGTATCAGCGTAAATATAAACACAGCGACTTCGCCGAGTTATTTCAACGTTATCGTGGTCAGCAATATGTCGCGCTCGATCTGGAAACCACCAGCTTAGACACCCGCCAAGCCGACATTGTTTCGATAGGTGCGGTACTGATCGATGAAAATAAAATCTTAACTAGTCAGCCCTTCGAAGCGAAGATCCAAGCCACCGATAAACTGGCTGGTGACTCAATTAAAATTCACCTGCTACGTCATCGTGATTTACAGCAAGGTTGTCGTATCGAAGACGCTCTGCCAGCCTTGCTCAAATTTATTGGCCCACGAGCCATCGTGGGTTACAACATCGGCTATGACCAACGCATTCTCAATCGCCATTGTCGACAATTGTACGGTTTTAAATTACTCAATCCACTCATCGATGTGGGCAGAATGTTTGCCGACAAGGTACATGTCGAGCATGTGGGGATCAGTCCCAACCTCGACCTGGAACATATTTGTAATAGCCTGAATATTCCGCTGTCGGGACGTCATCAAGCGATTGACGATGCAATAACCGCCGCGATGATTTATTTACGTTTAACCTACGGCCCCCGCCCCACCATGGCACTCCCCAAGCTAAGGTCTGGTTAGCACCGTGAGCAGGCTCTCAATTATCACCGATAACAATCAGAAGCACTTTGATTAATAAAACATTTCACTATTCTTTACAAATAATTAACCAAAAGTCTAATTGTCGACACGCGACGTCAGTGCGAATCTTATATCAAAATCCGAAACGTCATTGACGATATCCCGCCTCATCATGAGGAAGCAAGGAGAGGAACATGAGTGAACACAAGCTGTACCCAGTTAAAGCAAATATCGCTGAAGACTGCCTACTAGACAATCAACAATACTTAGACATGTACCAACAATCAATTGAACAGCCCGAACTGTTCTGGGGCAAGTACGGTAAAGAACTGCTGGATTGGATCGAACCCTTCAGCAAAGTGAAAAATAGCAGCTTCGATCCCGGACACGTCAGCATTAAATGGTTCGAAGATGGTCTACTAAATGTCAGCGCTAACTGTATCGACCGTCACTTACAACAACGCGGTAACGAAGTCGCAATTATTTGGGAAGGTGATAGCCCAGACGAAGACAGCAAGCTCACCTACCAAGAACTCTATGAGCAAGTCTGCAAATTTTCCAATGCACTAAAAGCCCAAGGCGTAAAAAAAGGTGAAGTGGTTTGCCTATATATGCCAATGGTTCCCGAAGCCGCGGTGGCCATGCTGGCTTGTACCCGAATTGGCGCAGTACATTCCATCGTGTTTGGTGGTTTCTCTCCAGAAGCGCTTGCAGGACGCATTATCGACTCGAATTCAAAATACGTGATTACTGCCGACGAAGGTTTGCGGGGTGGTCGTGGTGTACCTCTCAAAGCAAACGTTGACCAAGCTTTGGAGCACCCCGAGTGTGAGTTTGTGAAAAGCGTGGTGGTCCTCAAACGAACCGGTGCAGAAGTCGGCTGGCACGACAAGCGCGACGTTTGGTGGCACGAAGCCTGCGAAAATCAAGCCGCCGAGTGTCCACCAGAACCCATGAACGCGGAAGATCCTTTATTTATCTTATATACCTCGGGTTCAACGGGTAAGCCCAAAGGCGTACTGCACACCACTGGCGGCTATTTACTGTATGCCACCATGACCTTTAAGTATGTTTTTGATTATCACCCAGGTGACATCTATTGGTGTACCGCCGACGTTGGCTGGATCACAGGTCACAGCTATTTGGTTTATGGCCCGCTTGCCAATGGCGCAACCACCATTTTGTTTGAAGGGGTGCCAAACTACCCAACTTCGGCACGCATGAGCGAAGTCTGCGACAAACATCAGGTAAGTATTTTATACACCGCTCCCACCGCAATCCGGGCCCTAATGGCTCAGGGCGATGCAGCGATCGAAGGCACCAGCCGCAGTAGCCTACGGATTATGGGCTCGGTGGGTGAGCCCATCAACCCAGAGGCTTGGGAGTGGTATTACCGTACCATTGGCGATCAACGCTGCCCAATTGTTGATACTTGGTGGCAAACCGAAACTGGCGGGATCCTAATTACGCCCCTTCCAGGAGCCACCGAACTCAAGCCGGGCTCTGCGACTCGCCCCTTCTTTGGCGTTCAACCTGCTTTGGTCGATAATGAAGGCAATGAGCTGAGCGGTGCCGCCGAAGGAAACTTGATCATCAAAGATAGCTGGCCAGGACAAATGCGCACCGTTTATGGTGATCATGAACGGTTTGAACAAACCTACTTCTCCACATTCCCCGGCACCTATACCACTGGTGATGGCGCGCGCCGCGACGAAGATGGTTATTATTGGATCACTGGTCGGGTCGATGACGTATTAAACGTAAGTGGACACCGAATGGGCACTGCCGAAATTGAAAGTGCCTTGGTCGCGCATCCGAAGATTTCAGAGGCCGCTGTGGTAGGTGTGCCCCACGAAATTAAAGGACAAGGCATCTATGCCTACATCACCCTCATGGCTGGCGAAGAACCCAGCGCCGAGCTACACAAAGAGGTCAAAGCTTGGGTGCGCAAAGAAATTGGGCCAATTGCCACCCCCGATATCCTGCACTGGGCAGAAGCACTACCAAAAACCCGCTCGGGTAAAATTATGCGTCGTATTTTGCGTAAAATTGCCACCAACGAAACCGACTCTTTGGGTGATACTTCAACCTTGGCGGATCCATCGGTGGTTGATAAGTTAATTCAGGAGAAATCGAACGCAGCTTAAACCTAAGTGCGATATTCAGCCGTTTGCATCGACTGCAAACGGCTTTTTTGTTCATAAGAGAAAGCCACAGCGTAGAAACTAGTATTTCTACAAAACAACCTCCTATATTTAAACGGCTCACCACTATCAACCCAAGGCTTGGGATCAAAATCCAGCGGCCAAGCTAAACCTGCTGTAGTGGAACCAGATCAAACTATCCGCGGTCACTTAAGATTAAACTGAAACCAAATCAAAATTGATGTATTTATATAGGACTCACTTCATGGTAGGGAAAAATATGAACAAGACTAAAATTGTGGCAATTCTGCTGCTGTTATCCAGTAGCGTTGTAAGCTTTACCAGCTTAGCCACTGAGCGAGCCGAGCAGGCCTGGCAATACATCACCGATAAACAGGCATTGCTAATTGATGTCCGTAGCCCTCATGAATTCCAACAAGGACACTTAAACGGCGCCCAAAATATGCCTCATCAAACTGTCGCCGCCCATATTGAACAACTCACCACAGACAGAAACCAAGCGATAGTCGTTTATTGTCGCTCAGGAAATCGGGCCAATTACGCCTTACAGGTATTACAACAAATGGGCTACCAGCAAGTGGTCAATGGCGGCGGCCTACAAGAAATGCTGGCTGAAAAGCCCTAACCGGCGTTGCTCGATAACGGCTGGTTGATTCAGTCTAACTTCAGACAATAAACCCGCTGCGCCAGTAAACCATCCTTAAAGATCAGTCGTCCAGTAATAACAAAGGCAGGCGATTTAGCCTGCCTTTAGTGAATGATACAACAAGCGCTTATTTTGCGATCAAATGAGTCTCATCGAATACTGCCGATTGACTATCCACGCTTACCTTAGGTACTCGCCGCGCGAGTAAATAGTAAAATAAGGGGGTGAGTAACAAACCAAATACAGTGACCCCAATCATGCCATAAAATACTGCCACACCAATTGCCTGACGCATCTCAGCCCCTTCTCCAGTAGAATAGACCATCGGCACCACCCCCATAATAAAGGCGATGGATGTCATTAATATTGGCCGCAAGCGCAGGTGAGCCGCTTCCAAGATGGCGTCCATCACCGTACGACCTTGATCCTGCAATTCTTTGGCAAATTCGACAATTAGGATCGCGTTTTTGGTGGCTAAAGCAACCAACACAATTAAACCTATTTGAGTAAAGATATTGTTGTCCCCTCCCGATAACAATACCCCACTAATTGCCGAAAGTAAGGTCATCGGAATAATCAAAATAATGGCCATCGGCAAGCGTAAACTTTCGTATTGCGCGGCTAATACCATAAACACCAACAAAATAACCAAGGGATAAACAAACATCGCGGTATTCCCAGAAAGCTGCTGCTGATAACTTAGCTCGGTCCACTCATAACTCATCCCTATCGGTAGCGTCTCCGCTAAGATTTTCTCAATCGCGGCCTGCGCTTCCCCCGAACTGTAACCCGCTGCCGCACTACCGTTGATTTCAGCAGTGGTATAGGCGTTGTAGTGCATCACCCGATCGGGACCCGTAACCGAGTCTATTGACATAAACGATCCAAGGGGGATCATCACACCATCACGATTACGCAACTTAAGCTGGCTAATCTGCTCTGGCGACTGCCGGAACTGCTCATCGGCTTGCATATTAACCTGATAGGTACGTCCAAATTTATTGAAATCATTCACATAGACCGAGCCCATATAAGCTTGCAAGGTAGTAAAGACCTCATCCAGAGACACTCCCAGCTGCATCGCCTTGGTTCTGTCTAAATCCAACTGTAACTGGGGCACCTTCACCTGATAACTCGAAAATATCCCCGCTAAGGCCGGATCCGCCCAAGCTTTTTGCATCACTTGCATGGTGACATTCGCCAGCGCTTCATAACCTAAGTTGGCGCGATCTTGGATCTGCAACCTAAAACCACCAATGCTGCCTAAACCTTGCACTGGCGGCGGCGGGAAAATCGCAATAAAGGCTTCTTGGATGCCCGCAAATTTTTGATTCAACGCGCCAGCAATCGCATTCGCACTCAAACTCGGATCTTGGCGTTGAGAAAAATCAGTTAAAGGCGTAAACACAATCGCACTATTCGGGCTATTGGTGAAACCATTAATACTTAAACCAGGAAAAGCCACCGCATGCGCAACTCCCGGCTGGGCGAGAACTATGTCTGTCATTTGTTTCACCACGGCTTCGGTGCGCTGTAGTGATGCCGCATCGGGCAATTGAGCAAAGGCAACTAAATATTGCTTATCTTGGCTAGGTACATAACCGGTTGGCGTATTCATAAATTGATAGCCAGTCAACCCGAGCAAAGCCACATAGATAATCCCAACCAGTGCCGCTAAGCGAATAATTTTTTTAATCATCACCGCATAGACGCTGGCACCTTTATCAAACAGTCGATTAAACGGTGCAAAAATCAATTTACCGAACAGACCGTCCATGACCCGAGTCAAACGGTCTTTAGGCTGATCATGCCCTTTCAATAATAAGGCCGACAAGGCAGGACTCAAGGTCAATGAGTTTAGTGCCGAAATAAAGGTCGAAATGGTAATGGTCAAGGCAAATTGCCGATAAAACTGTCCTGTTAAACCAGACATAAAGGCCGTCGGAATAAATACCGCCGCCAAAACCAAAGTGGTCGCGACAATCGGGCCCGTCACTTCCTTCATCGCTTGCTGAGTTGCAGCAACCGGGCTTAAGCCATTGGCAATATTTCGCTGGACATTTTCCACCACGACAATCGCGTCATCTACCACAATACCGATGGCCAGCACTAAACCAAATAAAGACAGCGCGTTTAGCGAAAAACCCAGCAAATGCATGAAGGCAAAAGTTCCCACCAGCGATACCGGTACCGCCACCAAAGGAATAATTGAAGCGCGCCAAGTTTGTAAGAACAAGACCACCACAAACACCACCAGCAACAGAGCTTCAAACAGTGTTTTAACCACCGCCTTAATTGAGCCACGAACAAATACCGTGGGATCATAAACCGTGGCGTAGCTTAAACCCTGCGGAAATCCCTTCGCCAATTCAACCATTCTCGCTCGTACATCTTCCGAAATTTGAATCGCATTGGAACCCGAAGCCTGAAATACCCCAATCGCAATAGCATCCTTATTATCCAACATCGACCCCAGCGCATAGCTACTGGCACCTAATTCCACCCGAGCCACATCTCTTAAGCGGCTAATCTCGCCCTGTTCACCCACTTTGATGATGATGTTTTCAAATTCGTCTACATTGTCTAAGCGCCCCTTCACATTGATTAACAATTGAAAGTCAGACTCGCCGCTGGGTTGTGCTCCTAAACTGCCTGCTGCAGCTTGTTGGTTTTGCTGACGAATCGCGGTGATAATTAGGCTGGGGTTTAAACCTAAAGCCGCCACTTTATTGGGATCGAGCCAAACTCTTAAACTGTATTCTCCAGCACCGAATAGACGAACCGCGCCCACTCCTTCGATGCGCGCCAGCTCATCTCGAACATTTAATGCCGCATAATTAGATAAATAGAGTAAGTCATAACGTTCATCTGGCGAAGTCAGGTGAACGACCATGGTCAGATCAGGCGAAGACTTTTCGGTGGTGATCCCTAAACGTTGCACCACTTCTGGCAAACGCGGGGTGGCTCGGTCAACCCGACTTTGCACTTGGGCTTGCGCCTGTTCGACATCACTGCCAATGGCAAAAGTCACAGTGAGGGTCATTCGGCCATCGGAGGTGGCTTGAGAAGACATATACAGCATGTTTTCCACACCGTTAATTTCTTGCTCCAGCGGAGAGGCGACAGTGTCAGCAATCACCTTCGGATTGGCACCAGGATAATTGGCCGTCACCACCACCGTAGGCGGTACAACTTCCGGATATTCAGTAATTGGCAATTGCCACACCGCAATAGCGCCCGCAATAAACACCAATAACGATAACACCGCCGCAAATATCGGTCGTTTGATAAAAAACTGAGAAAACATGGGGCTATCCTTGCTGAGCAGAAATATCAGGATTTGAACTTAAGCGTTGATACTGTTGCTGAAATAAACGCTGAGAGTCATGCAGGGTGGAGAGCACCGCTTCACTAGCCATGCTACGCGCCACCGGAGTGACCTGCATTTGTGGGCGAACTCGTTGTAAACCATTTACCACGATCCGCTCTGAGCCCGACAAACCTTGGCTGACGATTCGTAAGCCATTGATCTCTTCGCCCAGAACCACTGGACGATACTGCACCACATTGTGCTCATCTAACACCAATACAAACTGATTGTTTAAATCAGTGCCCACCGCTCTATCATCGATCAATGTTGCCTGATAACTACTGCTGCCTGCGATCCGTAAACGGGTATACATGCCCGGTAATAACGCGCCATCTGGATTCGCAAAACGAGCTCGCAAACGGATCGTACCAGTGTTTTGACTCAACGCATTATCAATAAAGTCAATCTGCCCTAGATGACTAAATTGAGACTCATTCGCCAAAGCCATTTGCACCACCGCGACACTATCTGCGTTTCCAGCTCGTGGTAAGACACCCGTTAACTGTTGATACTTAAGAAAGCTCTGTTCATCCACATCAAAGTAAGCATACATATGCTGGGTGGAGACAATACGTGTGAGTGACGTTTCACCCAAATTGACATAGTTGCCTGCCGTAATAAGAGCATTCGAAACGCGCCCCGAAATCGGCGCACGCACGTCACAAAAGGCGAGGTCTAGGCGCGCTCTTGATAAAGCAGCATTAATCGAGGCCACCGACGCAGCGCCTTGCTCTTGAGCAGAAAACCGACTGTCGAGCAATTCATCGGCTATCGCTTGTTGACGACTCAAGGCCTGCGCTCGCTGGTAGTTTTTCTTGGCTAAGGCAAAACTACTTTTAGCGCTGGCCAATTCGGCCTCTAAGCGAGCCACTTCTGCTGCAAAGACACGGGCATCAATTTTAAATAACACCTCGCCCTTTTTCACCACACTACCTTCCGTAAATAACACCTGCTCGATATAGCCAGAAACCCGTGGCATCACCATTACGGTTTGCGGCGCTTGCAGACGACCGGTATATAAGTCTGTTTCGGTAATTTTCTCTAGCAACACCTTAGCCACCTCAACAGAGGGTGGTGGAGGTGCAACATCACCTGCGGCCTCAGACTTTCCACATGCGACGAGGCTAATACTAAGTACGCCCATGCAGAACAATTTGACTAAATCGAAAACAGAAGCCATGGCAGGTCCCTCAAATAATAAATGTGGTGAGATAAATCCCTTTTGTACTGCTCGGTATAATAGTATTGAAACGTGACCGGGTTCAAGCTGTTTTTTGTACCGAGTGGTATTTAATTGTTTGAACCGCTTAAAGTGGTAAGATGAGAACGATTAATAAAAACTTAAGGATCATTGATGTCATTGAAATGTTGTGGCAATCCAGGTCGCCCCCGTAATTTTGACCCGGCGAAAGCTTTAGCCGCTGCACTACAAGTGTTCTGGGAAAAAGGTTATGAAGGCGCATCCTTAAATGAATTAACTCAGGCCATGGGGATTAACAAACCCAGTATGTACGCCACTTTTGGTAATAAAGAACAGCTTTTTTTTAAAGCCATCGAACTTTATGAGCAGCGGCCTAACGCCTATTTCTATCCGGCCTTAGCAAAAGCAACCGCTTATCAGGTGGCTGAACATATATTGCGGGGTGCTATCACCAACCTTAGCGACCCCACACAACCTCAGGGTTGCGTTGTCATACAAGCGGCCCTGTCTTGTGGACAATCAGCCAATAGCATTAAAGAAGCCCTCAAAGATCGACGTAACCAAGCAGGAGCAGCCTTATTACAACGGCTTCAACGAGCCCAACAAGAACAAGACTTAAGGGCCGACGCGAGCCCCGAAGCATTAGCGCACTATTTAGCAACAGTACTACAAGGTTTGAACGTACATGCCACCAACGGTGCCAGCATCCAACAACTAGAACTAATTGCAAAACTCACACTGGCAACCTTTCAAAACGCCACTCGAGATCCTGCTACAGACTAAGTATTCGCTTGTTTATCACGACGATAACGTCCTGGAGAAATAGCAAAGTACTTTTTGAAGCGATGTGCAAAGGCAAAACCATCTTGATAACCCAGTTGACTCGCGATGACCTCTATCGACCAATTGCTCTCACGCAATAGATATCGAGCATGCTCCAAACGCAAGCGGGTTAAATATTGCTTAGGGCTGGTTTGAAATTCTTGTTGGAATAAACGATAACAATGGGCTTCTGATACCGACAAACGCTGCGCCATATCAGTCACCGACCAAGGGTAATGTAGCGAAGAACGCAGCTGTTGCTCTAAGTTATGCAAAGGATTGGGCGCTTCGCCCTTTAGTGGTTTAAGTAACTGCAATAAATAACGCTTGAGTAGCTGAGTTAAGGCGGCCTCAACCAAAGGATCGGCCTGTTGTTTTACTTCTTCATCCAGTAATAGCTTTAAACACTGATCGATACTTTGGCCAGAATCTATTTGTATTACTTTCGCTTGCGGTGGGAAACGATACCAACTCAGATCAGCCGAAAATAATAACCAATTATGTCGCCAAAAGTGACTCGCCAGGCTAATCGAATAATGTGCTCCCGCTGGTAACAATAGCATTTCATTCGGACCGATCCGCTGCTGGCCTTGCGGGGTATGCAGGCGTCCGGCCCCCGCCATCGATAACACCAACAAATGCTCCTTGGGTGCCCGCCGACTCACAAAATATTCCCCACGAAGATAAGAAACCCCCGCTAAACTCACCTGTAATTCAGCCAACTCCGAAAATCGTTCGGTGGTGAGGAAGCGCTCGACACAACGCGGGCCGATGTCGAGCTTGTCTTGCCAATGACGAAGATTCATAAATGATAGTTTTAAACATATTATGGATAGCTTCAATTATGTGTCATGCGGAGCAAATAAGATAGGATCCTGCCGTCTATCGTTACTTGCTAGATAGCTTCAATCAGATGAAGCTCACGTTTTGAGGTTTTTATGCACACATCTCCCAATTCATTAAATCGCGCTTGGTTAGAGCAGTTTTGGCGTCTCGCTTGGCCGATTTCGCTACAAGCGGTATTGCTCAGCTTATTAAGCTTAGTCGATGTGCTCATGGTAGCGACCATCGGAGACGCCGAAGTGGCTGCGGTGGGTTATGCTGGCCGCGCTTTTTTTGTTGCGATTATTATTTTAAACGGTTTCTCTACCGCCTGTGCCACACTCAGTGCCCAGCATTGGGGCTCAAAAAACTGGCCCGCCATTGGCCGAACCGTAGCGCTGTCGTTTTACGCAGGATTACTGTTTACCGCTATCGCTCTTGGCCTCATGCTGCTAAGCCCAACAACCATTATGCAATGGGGAAGCAGCGATGCCCAGCTCATCGCAATTGGTGCCGATTACATTCAAGTCACCGCGCTGATGCTGTTATTTACCTTACCGGTCACTCTCGTTGAATCCGCCTTGCGGGCGAGCGGAAACACCAAACTGCCACTGTACATTAGTATGTTTGCGGTCGTGACTAATATCGCATTAAATCAAATATTTATCTTCGGTTTAGGGCCAATTCCAGCAATGGGCGTTGTCGGCGCAGGGATCGCCACAGTTGTCGCTCGAGCATTACAACTATTGATTCTGTCGGTTATTTTAAAGTTACAAGACCACCCGCTACTAAAGGTGAGTTTCATCGGCTTCTGGCAACTCCATAAAACCGAATGGCTCAACTATGCCAAACTGGCGGTCCCCTTAGTTATCAATTTTGGTATTTGGTCGATTGGGGTATTTGTTTATGCCACCTTATATGGGCAACTGGGAACAAATGCTCTAGCAGCGATGAGTTTAATTGGCCCGATTGAAGGGATCGCAATTTCTTGCTTTATTGGCTTTTCAGCTGCCTGCTCGATCATGATTGGCAATAAATTAGGTGTAAACCAATTTACTCAAGCATGGAAAGATGCTCGCGCGTCGCTCATCGTAAGCCCTATTGCAGCGATGGGAATTGGCGTGCTGGTATGGTTACTAAGCTATCCATTACTCAACTTATTTGGAGCCCTAGAAAGTGACACCCTAAACTTGGCTCGACAGTTAATATTAATACTCGCGACAACCACCTGGATCCGTATATTTAATATGGTGTTAATTAATGGGATCCTGCGTAGTGGTGGCGACAATGGATTTTGTCTGATGTCCGATACATTTTGCCAATGGGGCGTGGGCTTAATGGCCACATCTATTGCCATTTTAGTGTTTGATGTTAGCCTGTTAACCGCCTATTGCATCGCTCTAAGTGAAGAAGTTTGTAAGGCTCTCCTGTGTTTTTGGCGGATGAATCAGAAAAAATGGTTGCGCAACCTAACTACCGGTTCATTTGCCGAAACGAACTGATTAGACCAGAAAAATGCTGCCATTTTCTGCGAAAACACTATAATCATCGAAAATTAGAGTTAGTTAGCATATTTATTTTCAAAAAATGTGCTAATCTTTCTTAAATTACCAGTTCCATAACTTAAGTAGAATTTTCAACGAAAATGTCTAACAAATTCTCTATTTTGCTGCTCAATGGCCCAAATCTAAACTTACTCGGAAAACGAGAGCCAGAAATTTATGGCCGACAAACTTTAGACGATATTGTGCAGCTCTTACGTACCCAAGCCGAAGCGCAGGGTGCCAGCCTTGATGATTTTCAGTCCAATACTGAAGGCGAACTAATTAACCGGATCCATCAAGCCATGGGAGAAGTTGATTTTATCTTAATCAACCCTGCGGCGTTTACCCATACCAGTGTAGCACTACGTGATGCCTTGCTCGGTGTAAACATCCCATTTATAGAAATCCATCTATCTAACGTGCATGCACGTGAGCCCTTTCGCCATCATTCTTATCTTGCTGATAAGGCCGAAGGCGTGATCTGTGGTCTAGGTAGCCAAGGATACCAATTTGCTTTAACTGCTGCGCTCGCCCAGTTGCAGCAGTAGCCATTTAATTAACCTAATACGATAAAAGAGAGCCCCTATGGATATTCGCAAGATTAAAAAATTAATCGAATTAGTAGAAGAGTCAGGTGTTGCCGAATTAGAAATTACCGAAGGTGAAGAATCGGTACGCATTAGCCGCAATTTTAGTGGTGCTGCGCAACAAACAATCTATGCGCCAGCCCCCGTAGCCGCGCCAGTTTCCGCACCAAGCGCAGCCCCAGCAGAAAAAGAAGCCTCATCAGGTCATCAACTGCTATCGCCTATGGTTGGCACTTTTTACCGCTCGTCTTCTCCAGAAGCACAACCATTTGTACAAGAAGGTCAGCAAGTGAATGTGGGTGACACACTTTGCATTATTGAAGCGATGAAGATGATGAATCAAATCGACTCTGACAAAGCCGGTGTTGTGAAGGCGATATTAGTTGAAGACGGTAATCCTGTTGAGTTTGATGAACCGCTATTCATCATCGAATAAAGAGGCATTTGTATGCTAGATAAAGTTGTTATCGCTAACCGTGGTGAAATTGCCCTACGGATTTTGCGCGCCTGTAAAGAGCTCGGTATTAAGACTGTTGCCGTGCACTCAACCGCAGACCGCGATTTAAAGCACGTCTTATTAGCCGATGAATCCATTTGTATTGGTAAACCCGCTGCAAGTGAAAGTTACTTAGATATTCCACGCATTATTGCCGCAGCTGAAGTCACCGATGCAGTCGCAATTCACCCGGGTTATGGTTTTCTATCAGAGAATGCCGAATTCTCTGAAATCGTCGAGAAAAGTGGTTTCATTTTTATTGGCCCCACAGCTGAGACCATCCGCATGATGGGTGATAAGGTTGAAGCGATTAAGGCGATGAAAAAAGCTGGTGTTCCCTGTGTACCTGGCTCAGACGGCCCGCTTAGTGAAGATGAAAAGAAAAATATTCAAATCGCCAAGCGAATTGGTTACCCAGTAATCATTAAAGCCGCTGGTGGTGGTGGTGGTCGTGGTATGCGCGTGGTTCATCAAGAAAGTGAATTAGTGCAAAGCATTGCGATGACCAAAGCTGAAGCCGGAGCCGCCTTTAATAATGATATCGTCTACATGGAAAAATACTTGGAAAATCCTCGCCATGTAGAGGTTCAAGTATTATCCGACGGTCAAGGCAACGCAATTCACTTAGGTGAACGAGACTGTTCGATGCAACGCCGTCACCAGAAAGTCGTAGAAGAAGCACCAGCGCCGGGTATTACCGAAGACATGCGGCGCTACATTGGTGAACGTTGTACCCGTGCTTGTTTAGAAATTAACTATCGTGGTGCTGGTACTTTTGAATTCTTATATGAGAATGGTGAGTTCTACTTCATCGAGATGAATACCCGTATTCAGGTTGAACACCCCGTCACCGAGATGGTGACAGGCATCGACTTAATTAAAGAACAACTGCGGATTGCAGCAGGTCAACCGCTGTCCTTTAGTCAAGATCAGGTGAAAATTACGGGTCACGCCATCGAATGTCGGATTAATGCCGAAGATCCAGTAAGCTTCATTCCTTCACCGGGTCGCATTAACCGCTTCCATCCTCCGGGTGGCATGGGGATCCGTTGGGACTCTCACGTATATGCCGGTTACTCAGTGCCGCCTTATTACGACTCAATGATTGGTAAGTTGATTACCTACGGCGAGAATCGTGATATTGCGATTGCACGCATGAAAAATGCCTTATCGGAGTTAGTTATCGATGGTATAAAAACCAACGTGCCTTTACAGCAAAAAATCATGCAAGACGAAAATTTCCAATTTGGTGGTGCCAACATCCACTACCTTGAGAAAAAACTCGGTCTTCAGTAAGCGTAAACGAATAGAAAATAACAAGCCCTCGAATTAATACGGGGGCTTTTTTTTGCCAAATTCCCCCTTAAAAACATAAACTTTGATCCCATTAAAAATCGATTTACGTTGATTATATGCTGGTTATCCAAGCTTTGAACCATTGACTATTAGCTAAATAAACCAAGCCATCGGGTATACATATCGCGTGGCTAAACACTCGAGCTGCGTCGCATAAGTGTAAGGCAATTGTTACACTCAGGTTAAGCGTTATGGCATTTGTAAACGGCGGCATCTATATTTATGGCTTACACTAAGAATGCGGTAACTCAAATTGAGTGGCGCATAGATTATTGATGTTTTTATTACTGAATCAAGGACTGATAGCTTTAGGTCATGATTATTAAGCCAATATACGAAATACTGCCAAGCCTTTACCTGACTGCTGGCTCAGGTTCAGTGATCTGGCTAGACTCTACCCTTGGAATCGCAGGCGGTATATTGCTATTTTGTTTGGGGGCCATCGTTTGGGTAATGCGCTCCAACTGCCGCCGTTTAGATGAGGTAACCACTCTCTCGAAACGCATCACTCTGCCAGAGTCTTTATACGAGTTTACCCCCTTCTTTTTAATTGGTATCGCCTTAAGTCTTATTTCCAGCCAACAGCATATTTGGGCCTATATTCTTGCCGTATTTTGCTTATATCGCGGCACACAACTACTGTATCTGCGACATCGCTATCGCAGCTACGCTTGGCAGAAAGCCCAAAGCAGCTCAGTCGCAAATAAAAGAGCACAACCATAAATGAAGCAAATTTTACAACCAAGAACTGCGTACGACCCTTTTCTTTGGGAAGTACTAATATTTAAGTAAGTGTATCAACCAACAGATAGGAGTGTTCAATGCTACCCAAAGTTATATACGAATTACTTCCTAGCGGCTATTTATCTGCTGGTACCGGGTCGATCTTATTGCTAGACCCATGGTTAGCCAATCTTGGCGGTGCAATACTATTTGCCATGGGCGCTCTCATTTGGGTGATACGCTCAAATTATCGGCGAGACGACCGCGACCGCAAATCATTTATTACTAAACATAAAGTACTGCCAGAAGCGCTCTACGAATTCATCCCCTTTGCCTATTTAGCAAGCGCAGTATTGCTACTCAGTCTACTCTCTAATACTCCTTCGCTATTTTTAGCGCTCGTAGCCTGTTATCGGGGCCTGCAATTGCTTTATAAGCGCTCACAGTATCGAAACCATAGACTAAGCAGAGCCAATTAGACTGAGGCACCCACACAATTTTTAGATGCTAAGCACAATCTAACGCAGTACACTGGCCGGCTAATCGACTAGAGGAGCGGACGATGCCTTGGATCCAGCTAAAAATTAACGCCACAAAAGACAGTGCCGAACAGATCGGCGACTTATTAATGGAGACCGGCTGCCAAGCCGTCACCTTTTTAGACCGTCATGACACCCCTGTATTTGAGCCCCTATTAGGAGAAACACCACTTTGGGGCGATACCGACGTGCAAGGCTTGTATGATGCATCCGCCGACATGGCACCAGTTCTCGACTTTTTGCGTCAAGCCAAAGTCGTGGATGACAACAACTACAAACTCGACCAACTTGAGGATAAAGATTGGGAGCGCGAGTGGATGAAAGACTTCCACCCGATGCAGTTTGGCGAACGCCTATGGGTATGCCCAAGCTGGACCGATGTGCCCGATCCCAAGGCCGTTAATGTGCTGCTAGACCCTGGACTTGCCTTTGGTACAGGCACCCACCCCACCACTGCTCTCTGTTTAAAATGGCTCGACCAGCTCGATCTCAGTGGTAAAACCGTGGTCGACTTTGGTTGCGGTAGTGGCATCCTCGCCATTGCAGCCATCAAACTAGGTGCCGAGCGGGTGGTTGGCATCGACATTGATCCTCAAGCGCTGCTGGCCAGTAAAGATAACGCCGAGCGTAATGCTGTGGCCGAAAAACTCGAACTTTACCTGCCCAAAGATCAACCCAGCGACTTTAAAGCCGACATAGTGGTGGCTAATATTCTCGCTGGGCCACTCAAAGAACTTTCGGATATCATTCTTGCCTACTTAAAACCGAAGGGCAGCATTGCGCTCTCAGGCATCTTAGAAGAACAAAGCGAAGCGGTATTAGCAGCCTACCAAACACAATGTGATATGGATGCCGTTGTTCTTGATCAAGAATGGTGTCGTTTAAGCGGAATAAAGCGCTAAGTTCACCTTTTATGTGGTAGGTTCCTCGTTTTACCGAGCTTCCTGCCATATTATCCAACTAAAAATCCAGCTTTTTTTTTAAGAAATGTTCAAATAATAGCCTTTTCAGCGTGCTCAAAAAGTCGTAAACTACGCCGCCCTGAGATTGAGAAGAACGCGAGTCATGAGAATAGGTCGTTATCAACTGGACAATCCGGTGATATTAGCACCCATGGCTGGCATTACCGATCAACCCTTTAGGCGTTTGTGTTGGCGCCTAGGCGCGGGGCTTACGGTTTCAGAGATGTTGTCGAGTAACCCTCGGGTATGGAACAGCAAAAAATCGCTGAACCGAATGGTTCACCTAGATGAATGCGGCATACGCAGTATTCAGATAGCTGGAGCGGATCCAGAATTGATGGCGCTAGCTGCCCAGCACAATGTGGCAAATGGTGCGCAAATTATTGACATCAACATGGGTTGCCCAGCAAAGAAAGTAAATAAAAAATTAGCTGGCTCGGCGTTGTTACAGCAACCCGAACTAGTCGCAAAAATCCTTAATGCTGTTGTACAGGCCGTTGATGTACCAGTGACCTTAAAAATCCGTACTGGATGGTCACCCGAACATCGCAATGCTTTGGCGATTGCCAAACTTGCAGAGGCGGCGGGAATTCAAGCCCTAGCAATTCATGGTCGGACGCGAGCATGTATGTATAAAGGTTTGGCTGAATACGACACCATAAAAGCAGTAAAACAAGAAGTCTCGATACCTATTGTGGCAAATGGCGACATCACCACACCGGAGCAAGCCAAGCATGTCTTGGATTACACTGGCGCGGACGCCATCATGATCGGTCGTGGAGCTCAAGGTAACCCTTGGCTTTTCAGAGAAATTAACCACTACTTAACCAGTGGCGAGCACTTAAGTGCTCCTGCGGTTGAAGAAGTGAAGGAAGTCATGCTTCACCACTTAGACAACCTATATTCGTTTTATGGGGAGTACCAAGGGGTTCGTATCGCCCGCAAACATGTGGGCTGGTACTTGAAGCAAATCGCGGACACGGACAAGTTTCGTTGTCAGTTTAACCAGCTTGAATCAGCCCTGGCACAAACGTCCGCAATTGAGCAGTTTTTCGAATAATTGTTGATCATTAATTAAATAAAAAGAGCGTCAAGTATGTTTGATTCAAATACCACCACAAACACACTTTCTACTATGACTAGCAGTGCTACGAGTACTGAAGTGAAAGAACGTCCATTGCGCGATTCTGTTGAGCAAGCTTTGCGCAACTACTTTGCCCAGTTAAATGGCGAAGATGTGTCTGAATTGTACGAATTAGTACTATCTGAAGTTGAAGCCCCGTTGCTTGACGTAGTTATGCAATATACCCGCGGCAACCAGACCCGTGCTTCAATCATGTTAGGTATCAACCGCGGTACTTTACGCAAAAAACTAAAAAAATACGGCATGAACTAAACACCCGTTCATAAGCTATTGATTAAAAAGCCAAAGTGGTTAATTTCACTTTGGCTTTTTTGTGTTTGCTACACACGGAAAAATATGTAAAAACAATACTACTTACTGAGATCCACCTTAAGAGGCAGTTTGTGAAACTTTTAGCTCTATGTGAAAACACCAAATTGCAACCATTATGCATAGGAGCCTAACTTTGGTTTAAACACCAATTGCGGTAAGCCAATAATGTTATTCATTTAATGAAATATAAATCTGTTGTTACTCACTACAAACTAGCAAAGTAATAAACGCCATCAATCCCACAAGCCCAACTGAAATAACAAAAGTCCGAGTTCGAGCCATTGTACGCAACCAAACGAACTGCTAACATCGACTTGCCCTGCGGTGTGTAATTTACAATCCTCAATGAGGTGATTCTAATCATGAAGCGAAACTCGCTTATTTCCTATGTGGAGTAGCCCCAAGTTGTTTTAGGGGCGTTAACGGTCTTAAAGTTTTCCCGCAGGGCTTTTTGAGGATTACATGGATAAAGATAGTATTTGGTGGACCAGAAAGTCTTGGATCAATGCCGAAAGTAGACTTCTTCGCTACGCAAATTGGTCAAATATATCCCTTTTTTGGTACTCTCTTTGTGGTGTTTTCGCCTCAGTTTTACTACTGGGAGAAGAGCAGCCAAACGTAATTTCCAAAGTCTTTATTTGCTTTTCAGTTTTTGTTTTCTGCGCATCTTTGTTTACATCTTTAGGGCGATATAACGAACGAGCACGAAAATTCAAGAGTGGCTATATAGCACTACAATCTCTTTATCTAGAAGTAAAAGAACAAACTAAGTTAAATAATGACGACGCTGCTAGATATAGTAAAATCCTTGAATCTTGTGAAAACTGCTCTTGGATTGACTTTCTTAATGCTAAAGTTGAAGCTTACAATAATGCAAAAGATAAATCTTTTTTAAGTATAGATGTTAACAATAAAGATAAGGTTGTTTTCTATCTAATGAAAACTCTTAATATTTTCACATTAGCTTCTATATTGATGGCCCCTGCAGCTATAATATTTATATCTATATACAGGTAGTGTCTTAATGCTCGTAACCATATCGGAAGTATTCACACCTGATAATCTAAGAGATATTTACATCTCTAACTTTTCACAATCAAAAGTCACTGGAATTGACAATTTATTGCCGAAGCACTTTGCTAAAAAACAAAGCAAGGAAATAAACACTATAATTTCCAAAGTATTTATTGAGAATTATGCATTTTCAAGATATAGAGAAAAACTGATCTCAAAAGGCGCGAATAAATATCCTAGGCAAATTGCGATCCCAACACTAAGAGACCGGATTGTTTTAAAAGCTATAAACAACTATTTACAAAGGAATTTTTCCCACCTCCTACAAATACAAGTCCCTCAGCAGGCCACTAGAGACGTAAAACTAGCTTTAGATACAAACACCTATGAAACAGTTATAAAAATCGACATCAAAGACTTTTACCCTACCATTGAGCATCATCATTTAGAAAATCACCTTAAAAATTTGGGCGTTGAGAAAGAAGTCATAACTCTAATCAGGAGTGCGGTCACTACTGGATTTAGTAAAAACCAAGTATGTCACTCAGGGGTTCCACAAGGACTATCCATCTCTAACATTTTGGCCGAAATTTATATGTTAGACATAGATAAAGCTTTGAAGAAAGAAGATATTTTTTATAAAAGGTATGTTGATGATGTCCTCATTTTCTGCCGAGAAGATGAGTCAGGTAAAATTTACGACAAATATGTAGAAGAAACGAAATTAATAGGCCTAAAAACGCATGACGACCCTGTAAATAATTCTGTGTAACTGCTTTGGGTTACAAGTAATCAGTAAGTCGGTCTTCAAACATAATCATAAAGCGATTGAGAGCCTGTCGCCAGTTTCTTATTGGCATCGACCAGCGTTTCGATGCATCCATAATTGCAAGATAGACAACTTTCCTCGCTGATTCATCCGTGGGGAATAGCTTACGCTTCTTTGTCGCTTTGCGTATCACACTGTTCAAGGACTCTATCGCATTCGTCGTGTAAATGGCTTTACGAATGTCCTGAGGGTAGCTGAACAATGTATTTAAATTATCCCAATGCGCTGTCCAAGAGCGGCTTATCTGTGGGTATTTATCATCCCACTGGTCACCAAATTGTTCGAGGGCCAGAAGCGCTTCTTCCTCGGTATTCGACTGGTAAATACCTTTGAGATCTGCCGTTACAGCCTTGTAGTCTTTCCAAGGGACATACTTCATTGAATTGCGCACCATGTGGACGATACAGAGCTGTATTTGGGTTTTTGGGAATACGGCATTAATAGCATCTGGAAAGCCCTTCAAGCCATCAACACAAGCGATAAGAATGTCGTTGATACCTCGAGTCTGGAGTTCAGTGAGAACGCTGAGCCAGAACTTCGCACCTTCCGTTTCAGATATCCACATCCCTAAAAGTTCTTTCTGACCTTCGATATTTACGCCCAGAGCCAAGTAAATCGCCTTATTGACGAGCTGTTTGTTTTGGCGGATTTTCACCACGATGCAATCAAGGTAGACGATGGGATAGACTGCATCCAGTGGCCGTGATTGCCATTCAACAACCTGCTCTAGAACTGAGTCGGTAACTTTAGATATGAGGCTTGCAGAGACATCAGCATCGTACATTTCTTTGAACGTAGCGACGATTTCACGAGTTGTCATGCCTTTGGCGTAAAGGCTTAATATCTTGTCATCCATCGATTGAAATCGAGTTTGATGCTTACGAACAAGCTTCGGTTCAAACGAGGCATCTCGGTCTCGAGGTACATCCAGTTCAATCTCACCATCGTCGGTGATCAAGGTCTTGGATGAATAACCATTACGACTATTCTTATCGGGCTTTTCAGCGTGTTTCTGATAACCGAGGTGGTCATCAAGCTCAGCATTTAACGCTGTCTCAACAGTCACCTTGGTTAACATTTTACGAAAGTCATCTAGATCTGAAGGGGTCTTGATTGACTTAGCGGCTTCACGAGCAAATGCTTCGAGAACTTTCTTATCCATGTTGCTTATCCTTAGCCTGTTCAGGCCTAATTATAAGCAATTACACAATTTAATTTACAGGCTCCGCATGACACCGACCCTAGTTCAGATAAGACAATTGTAAAGCCTATATCTAGTGAGTTCTCCTACCTTGGTTACGTCTATAACCCAAAAAAATACGCTGGTGATGTAAGTATTTCAATAAGAGAAATAAGTAAAAAAAGGTTTCAAGATTCTATCGCCGCACTATTTACCTCGTATTCAAACGCGGGGAGAAAACGCTCTAAAGCATTACTTTTCTGGAAACTAAATTTAAGGATTACCGGTTGTATCGCAAACAATAAATGCAAAGGGTGGCTGTTCTTTTTCTCAGAAATTGATGATATGAGAATGCTCTTCGAATTAGATTGTATGATAAAAAAGCTATGCTATAGACATCGAATCGAATACAAGGGCATAAAAAAACTTACAAGAGCCATCCACGAAATAAAGCACAATAAATGGAGTAACAATTACTTCCCAAATTTTGATTCATATAATGACAAAAGCATGAAGGAAGTCGTCTCATATGATAGAGGCATTCCCATGCACAAACTAAAGCTGTCTGACCAAGACATTATCACTGCGTTTTGGGGTATAATTAATCGAGAGGTTAAATCCATGGAAACAGATATAGCCACAATATCTTAAACCATGAACATTTTAGAGCATAAACTCTGATAATCGAATTTCATATATTCCAAATTTGTTCATTTTCTTGCCATCTTTCCACTCCGTACTTATGCACTAGCACTAATTAATTAAATTTCCATCAATAATGCTAACATCATTAACTACCATTATGGTTAACGGGATAAGCCTGAATTCGTCGAAAACAACGAACCCAAGTTTAGACTTGTATTAAGAAGTGGCTCTATAGAAAGCTCGATATTGACTCTATATGGTGCATTATCGAATATTCTTTTACTGGCCCCAAGTTTGGATAATGCCTACGAGCGTGCAAATCTAGGAACGCTTGAAAACCTTCAGTGGTTTGGTTTAAAGCGGGCGTTGAGTTAGCGAATTGAATTAGCTCATCAAGCGCCTCCAAAAACTTAGTTCCCGTATTAGTCGTTGTTCCACTATCAGTTGTAGAGACACTATGCTTGATCAACATCACATTGTTTTGGGATGGATCTATATAAGTTATATGGATCGCAACCGCTCGAGCTGGTCCACCAGACTCACTATACGGCTCTCCTACTACTTGGTAATCGCCAAAACCAATTGCATTTGAAACTTGTGAATACGTCACATGCTCATCAGAATAAACAGATGGTAATGGAGGATAGTCCGCGTTTCGACCTTGAGCGTTGAAGGAGTCTTTTATCTTAACTAAACGAGGAAGACTTCCAATAAAACGCTGGGTCGTATTCGAAGATTCTCGTACCGAGTTCACTTTCGAAGAGGCGGTGATACTTGAAACATCAAACGTAGGTTCATCTTTAAAATATGTAGAGAATAATAACAGGTCAGATGAAAGTTGCGTTGCAAGCTTATACGCTGCGCCAAAATTCGCTTGGCTAAATGCAACACACGGCAAAAAATCTAATTGTTTTTTCACTAAGTCTGAGTAGAAGTCAATGCTATCGTGAGCAACCAACTCTCCAACCAATGGGTTAATGATAACCATCGGCGTAATGTTAGAACCATTTAACGCTTTAATCGTTCTAACCAAATCATTTTTGTTTTCTTTTAAAGGTTCAATGATAGGAATTACTTTACTTGCATTTAAACGCTGTACAGTTTTCCTTAAAGCAGCCAACTCATGACGCTTTCCTCGCATAAACGGATAATACATTAGCCATCTCTGTTGATGAATCAGTCATCAATAATACAAGACTATTTTTTTCTTGTCTGCTTAGTTGATAACTAACACCTACATTTTTTAAGGATTTTGGTAGCTTATTTATAAAGCTGTGATCGTTGCTACGAAATAGCTTAATACTATCGTTGAAAATTGTTTGAGCACCTTGCTTTGATAAAGAGAAATAGGCTTGCTTACAGTATTCATAAACACTTGTATTCGGCATTTCGGGAAGCCCCCCAAAAACCTTCTCAGCAACATACGTATACTCTGCCTTGCGCAAAGTATCAAAAGTCATACTATAATCAAACTCTGTGCTTAAAGGCGCGTCCGCAATGACCCTCAACTGATTCCTTTTCGTAAGCTCTATAATACCAAAATGAGGAAATTCATTATGCATTTCAACTATATGTTGTAGGTGAGACTTGTGTGTTACTACATAGGTCTTATCATATGCTCTCAAGTAAGATTTAATCTGCTCTTTCAACCTAACAAGTGAATCAAATTCAGTTTTGATTTCGTAACATGTTGAATACCCGTTAATGATCAAGCAATCGGCAATATTACCTCCAGTTCGCACCTCGCTCATCATAGAAGTTGTTTTCATTGAGTGACGGCCAAGTAGAATCTTATTTACAATTTCATTTTTAACTACATACTCATTTCTATAGTTTTTAATGAGGAGTTCATAAGCACGATTGTAAAAGTCGGCCATTCCTCTAGCATTTAAAAGCTCAGGAAAATCCTCACAAATATATGAGAAATGGTCAAAGTTCCCGTTTATAACTCTTTTTAACTCCGAGCTATTAAACAGTTTAGACAATGCTCTAAATTTCATATGTACTTTATAACACCATTTCCACTATTCTGCCTCGCCCACCGTCACAACGGTTGGCATCCTAGAATCAATTTTGTCACTTATCAAGTATCTCCCAAATTTCGGTACACTTATTTACAGAACTCCAAGTAAAGCCGAAGAGCTAGAGCCCCTAAGCACCTGCCATTCAAAATGGCGGGTGACAATTTCTAAGCCTTGGTAAAGCACACCTTTAAGTCTCTTCACAAATACATCGCCATAGGCGTTAGTTTTGCACTCGCCTGTTTCGGTATCTACGGTTTGCTGGTAGTAAACCCTTAATGGCCTGTTAGCTAACTTGCACCACACGCCGCCCATTACTTTAGTAAACGCTTTCCAATTGGCGGTATCTGCGGCTTTAAAGGCTTGCTGAATGGTTTCATCGAACTGGCATACTTTCTTTAGCCTACGAAGCTCTCGCCATACGGTGACCGATGCCCCGCCCACTTGTTGAAACTGCCTTATGCGCCAGCAAGCAGCCCACGCGTTAACCCTAGCGGCTGCCTCTATCGGTTCTTCACCATGTACGCCACTTTCTAGTGATTTACCGTTAATGTTCTTAGAAACATACTTAGCTAAGTAACCGGCCGCACTGCCTTTGTTCGGGTCTATTTCTACCGCTTTAAAGCGGTGTAAGTCTGCGCCCTTTTCATCACCATCTTCTTCAAAGGCATAGTGGCGGTAAATCTCTAACATGCGTTGCTTTTGTTCGGGGGCAATAAATACCAGTAAGTGCCAATGGGGTGTACCGTCATGGTGTGGCTCGGCCACTCTAATGCCATAGGGTTTAATATTGTCTCTATCGAGTTGAGCGCGAATTTTGGCATAGATATCGCGTAAGTATTGTTGACCATCTTTAGGCAGCGAACCATCCCACTTGGAATTACAGTGGCCGGTTGTGCCATAGCTAGAATGAAACTTTGAAGGGCACGTTAACGTTAAGAACAAACCAATATGCTTATGCTCTTCAGCTAACTCCTGAAAGCCCCTCGCCCTTACCATTAACTCTTGTCTGCGGATTTCGGGATTAGATACGTTTAAGTCTGATAGCTCTTTTAAGCTGTAGCACTGACCTGCATCATTTATCACAAAGGAGCTAGACATAAGCTTGTCTTGATAGGCCAATTGCGCGGTTCGGCGGTTAAGAGTGATGTTGCTGCAATAGATTTGCTTTCTTTTATTCACTAGCCCTATGTGTTGCGCAGTGGCCTCGATATCTTGATTCAGTTTCTGGCGTAGCTTTCTAAGCCACCAAGCACTGCTTTTGGTTCGATTGATAGCCCCTTTGTAAGGATCGCTTTTGGTGTCGGTAGTATCAAAGTCACCCTTCAGCAGAATACGCGGGGTTGGAGGCTCAATGCCTTTACCCCTTATGTAAGCGGCTATATCTTCATAGGCAGCTTTAGGTGAATCACTTAAGCGTGTAAGCCTTGTGCAGTTATCGGCCTTTTCAGTGGCTTTTTTTCTTAAGTCTTCTTCACACAAATCTAAGTTTAAGCTTATGGGTTTAGCGCCAATGGCTTTGGCTACGTTATCGCGAGTATCGCGGATGCCGATATTGGCATCTCGCTTAGTAGGCGCAGCATGATACTGCGCCATAAGTGGCATTCGAAACTCTGTAGGAAAGCTGGCTAATATACGCAAAACATACGCTTTATCATCTTGCTCAGGTACGGGCATTAAACACCTCCCAGCCTTTGGTGCTAATGCGGTATTGCAGCCATTGAATGCCGCAATGGTAAACCGAAGAGAAAGTAATCAAACCTAAGTCCTTTAAGCGATTAAAGGTGCGTTTATCAAATTGCTTAGATAGGCGCTTACAGGTCTTTTCTCTTACATGCTCACCTTCGGGCGTTACGTAAAAATTGATGCACGCGCCGTTAGCAAAATCACTCAGCATTCTTAAGGCTTCATTAGTAACTGAACTAGACATGAGCAACACCTCCCAGCTGACCTAAATGCTCTAGGCGTTGAAAGCTGCATAGCCATGCGTCTAAGTCTTCGCGTAAATAGCGAACTGCGCGGCCAATTTTAATGAAAGGGGGTGCTGGGGTGTGGTTGTCACGGTTGCCGCTCATACGCGCTTGACGCAGGTAAGAACGGCTCATGCCTATATAGATAGATGTTTCTTGTTCGGTTAGTACTCGTTTATCTGTTTCTCTAAGGTTAATCATCTTTGTAGCTCCTGATACATTTAAAGTTCAGGAGCAGTGTTGCTTAGTGAAAAGGCCGAATTAGCGCAGCGATAATTGCGATAAGTGCAGCGATAATTTTTAGTTAGAAATTATCCGTTTTTTAAGTTTACTAAGTGCAGTTGCCAATGAAGAGAACTTCATAGTTTGACGATTTAAGCCTGCCCGACTGACCCAAAGCAGCTCAGTAGCAGATACATCGAGAAGAATATTGTACTTATCAAATTGGCGCTCACCTTCATCTTTAGCGAACTCATTTTCCAAGGTACGCCAAACCCCTTTATGCGAGGTATCACCACCAGCAATAAGTATGTTGTACAACACTTCATGTAAATCATTATTAAACGTTAAAGTGTTTGTTTGCTCAGGCTCAATAGCTTGGATTTGTTCGACAGCAAATGGCTGCTCGACTTCTGGCGATCCAAACAGTTGTGCCTCTATCTTTCTAAGGGAAGCTAAACTAATGCCTAGCTCACTACGTTGAAAGGTGAAACCTATTTCGCTAAGCATCAACTCAGGTGTTAACTCTGCGTCTTCTTTGCTCTTGGTAATATCAGCTTCGTATTTAAGAACATGCTCGTCTTCTGGGTCGAAATCTTTTCGTAATGAAGCTAACCCTTTCATTGCCCCGAAAAACATCTCTTTGCCCTGCGCCTTTAGCCTCTGATCTGAAGCCCTTTCAACAAAGTAAGGATAAACGCGTAAGTGCGGGTACTCCGAAAATTCAGAAGGTCGCCCCCATTCTGCAACCAAGTTATTCGGATAACTAACCTGAAATGGATACACTTCAGAAACAAGTTCAACCCCAGCACTGGCAGTGGCTCGTCCGAAATATACTTGGGACTTTCCAGAGTCGATTATATTAGAAGCAGACTTAGCCGGGATGCCCATCCAACCGCGATAGTTGTAAACACCTATCCCTCGGAAACGCCCCTCAACCACAGCACCAATAATGCTTTTAGTGGCCTTTGTATAACACGCAAACTCAAGCTCACTTGGATTGGTATGTAGGGAAACATCAGACTCGGTTAACTTGGAAAAACGCCCCACTTCCGACAACAACACAAACTTTTCCAAAACAACTCCTTTATGTACAACCCAACTTTAGGAAATAAAAATGCTCATTCTGCCCCCTTGCTTTCGGTTTCTGCCTTTTCTAGCTCATGAATTGGCCGATATGAAAGTACTTCTCCCTCAGCTGAAACGTCATACGCCCCTGAATTTGTTAACACATACTGAACGTCATTGTGAGAGTGCACTCTCAAACCTACCAATTCCTCACCATCACTAGTTAAAAGTCTGCGACAACCTAAAGTGCGTTTTTCTATTTCTCTAGATTGACAAATTGGTTCACTTATCAATTTTTTCCCTTCTGATTGACCCGCTAACATTCCCAAGGACATGATCAACCAAATAATCGACATGCCGACAATCAAATAAATAATCAATCCAATAATTGCTACCCACCCCGTCACAAAGCCTATGATTGCAGCAACCAGCGCACTCCTAGTTGAACTAGAGATAGAAGACACAAAGCTTCGAACTTTAAAAGCTGGAAATGGGGATATACTAATCAACCGAACGAGTAACGGCACAACCGCAAAAGCAAAGCCGGCTATTAAAGCCGGCTCAAGTATGAACAGGTCAGCAGATATCATTCTAATCAGATTAAGTATTCCACCAGTCGAGCCTTCCACTGCGTAATAAAGCGACTCATCAGCACCTAAGGTCACAGGAGCGTTCTCAAAGCCAATCGTAGCTAAGTAGCTTTTTCTATAGCTTAATCCAAAGAAGTGACTATAAGCCGCAAGAAGGCCAAGTAGCCCAGTGCCTATGAGCCACGGCGAAAGAAATTTCTTTTTTGTTGCGACTTCTTCGACACTTTTATCTGAAACTGCAGCCTTAACCACAGTGTCACCTGCAGAGATATCCAAATCTTTACCCATAGGTAATCCTTACCATACAATCCAAACAACAGATATTTACTATAAACTCAATTAAATCTCTAGTGAATTGTAATTTATACTATTTTATATCTTATATATTTTATTTGTGCTATTTATCATTATGCGATTTTTCAATAGAAGCCCAACCCCATTAATGATAGATTGGTCATTTTATACAGGCACATAAGGATGATTAATGCCTAGCTTCGATACAATTTGGAAAAGCTTCCCAGACAAAAGCCTCATCAAAGCAAGATGCCAAAACAAACAGGCTACTAGCTCTAAACCTTTCGGAAACTATTGTGCAATAATGTTGAGTGACGCACTGATTAAAGCAGGTGTTTCAACCGCAAATAGCAAAACAAAAACCTGTTGGTCTCATTCTGGTATGAAACATATTCTTCTCGCCGAAGAAATGGCTCACTGGCTAAAGAGATCTCAGTTTAGTTGGCTAGGAAAGTTAGAAAAAATCACTCCTGCTACATTCCAAGATGATTTAGATGGTCGAACGGGAATCATTTTCTTCAAAGATTATTGGCAGCGTGGCAATGAGTCTTTTGAAAGACGTAGTGGCGATCATATAGACCTATGGAACAAGGACGAAATAACCAGTTCTTCGATGTTTACAAGAAGCATACTTGAGTTCTTAGGCCGGGTAAGTGACTTTAATGAATCTCGTGAGATTTGGTTTTGGGAGGTTAAGTAAATCAATATGAAGACTGTACTTATCTATATAGCACTAGCGATTCTTAACTTTATCGCCAACTTTGCTATTTTCAACTACTCGTTTAACTCTCAAGCAACACCTTTCTTACTCGAAGAGCAAAGGGTTGATAGCGCAATGTTGTCATTACAAACAACAATACCTGCCTATATCGCATCTGCGATTATGACTGCCATAATTTTCTATTGGGTAGCTAAAAAAAGATAACACCTTTTATGATAAGTGCCACGAAGTAAACAGTTTATTCAAACAAGGAGATATAGCCTCACTTATCATCGCAAGATCTTTTAACACCTCTATAGTTTTAATAGTGTGGCCTAATAGGTGGTCGGCAATATGTGGATGCACACCTAAATCATTCAATTTAGTTGCCATAGTTCGGCGTAAGTCGTGCAAAGTCCATGGCTCTTTATGCCCTAGTTGCTTCCATTGCTTACGACCAAACTGACTTACTGGTTCTGAGCGCTTTAATCCACCTAGCACATAGCCTGTTCGCTGCGTAGAGAATTTAAGTTCTAGTAACCAAGGCAGCAATGCTTGAGTGATAGGCCGCATTATCTTCTCAGCGGTTTTGCTATTGGCTTTGGGGACTGTCCACACCAAGTTATCGAAATCCCATTCATCCCACGTCGACATTCTCACTTCTTGAGTTCGCGCACCAAAAATCACTAACAGCAGAATCAAGTTGCGGTAGTAGTCGGGAAACTTATCTGATTTGGTATGCTCGATAAGGCTAAACAGCTCATCTTCTGTAAGCACCCTGTCCTTTTTGGCTTGCTTCTTACCCACATCGGAAATGATTAAATCATCCAGAGCATGACTTTCAACAAACCCGCGCTTGCGGCAAAACACCAAAGATTGTTTACAACCTTGAAAAACCAACCCCGCAGCAACAGGCGCAGGCTTGCGCTTACCCTGTCCCTTTCTGATCCGGTCAAAGCAAGAACACCACATCGCAGTCGATACCATTTCAACAGGTAGCGAACCAATATAAGGGTATATATGGCGTTTGAATTGGGCGCGATGTTTCTCATAATTTTTGCGGTGCTCTTCGGCGTATTCCACCAGCCAGTATTCGAGGGCATCTTCCACGGTGATCGGCTTTTCGCGTTTCTCTTTGGCAAGCTGGATTTCAATGGCGGGATCGGCATTATTATTTAGCCACTCTCGACAATCATCACGCTTCTCTCGCGCTTGCTTAATTGAGGTGTCTGGATAAGTACCCAAAGTCACCCATTTTGGATTAGATTTTCGCCCACCTAACCGGTAACGATACACCCAAGAAATTTTTCCACTGGCTGAAATTCTGGCCGACAAGCCTGCCCCATCAGCCACCACTTTTTGGCCGTCATAAGGCTTGCCGTTGACCGACTTTAGAAACTTATCTGAGAGCTTATTTATGGCTGACATATCAATGTTTGCTACACACGCTGCTACACACATTTCATTGCTTGACGATAATCCGCAATGAACACCCATGAATCAAAATGTAGCAAAGTGATTTAAAATCAGCAAGTTACAATTACCTCTATGAATTTCAGTGAACAGCAGAAAACACTATTCTTATAATACACTTTTCTTTCTGGCTGAGTTCAGATTGTTCGCAGCCATGAAAACTATCCAGATCTCTTTCGGCAGAAGCTTTACCTTGCCACACTCCCGCTGCTGGAAGCAGAAGCAACAACCAAAATAAACAAATTAAGCCATATGGAAAAATGGACCCAAAAAAAGCCCCTATAGCAGGGAAAATAACGTAGCTTTCAAATTGCTCATAAAACCCTTTTCTTTCAATGAAGGAAACCAAAGAGTTTTTCATTGGATTCCGGAACCCATACATGAGAGCAAAAAACGAAATAAACCCCACGCCCCCAGAGATAACCAAGAACCACACATTATTATTAAGATACTTATATGCATTTGAAACAACAATAAACATGAAAACAAACGCACCAACTAAATGGTCTTGAATTGAGCGTGGGAAAAAATCACTGTTAACTCCAAACCCATCTAAGTAGCTATAATGATAAAAATACCCCATCAAATAGAGCACTGGCACTGAAATGGTCATTAGGCCAACAATACGATTTAACGTAAATAGCCTCAAAATAGGATGCTTACCCTGTTCAGCGGCCTTAACTTCAACTTCCATGTATTCGCCTAATCTACAGAACAGCTATTGATATATAAAATGATAAATCATGTTAAGGCATTGAAGCAATTGGACATACCTCGATATGGTTAACAAAAGTAAATTATTCGAACCCTCACGACTTTGTTAACGCTATTTCTTGCACCAAAGCTGCCTCAGCAATATACTGACTTTACTATCAGTAATCAGTCAAGGAATGACGGTGCGAAAACAACTAAAAAATTTCAGTCCAAGTGAAATACTCATCACTGCTGATGATGCCCGACTTATACTCAAGTTTATTTTTAAGCCTTCTGAGCACTCAATAATTGATCAGCTTCCAATGAACCATAGAGAACTGAATCTAGCTCAAGGTCTATTGGTTGAAGCTATTGATGCTTCGTACTCCATTGGATATGTCGAGGCTTTGTTTAGAAGTACCGCAAATCCCTCAGCTAAAGCCTTTAGCATAATGAGAAAGTTTGCTAAATCATCGAAAAAGCATTGGTATAAACATGCTACGTCCACAGACCTACTAAGCATCAAAATTTATGACTTTGTCGTGAACGAATTAGCAAGAAGGTTTAAAAGCTTGCTAGCCATTTACTTAGTAAAAAAAGTAGATACAAACGAAAAAAACCTCCCGTTAACGGCATTTCTCGATTACAAGATTCCTGCTAACCATTTACCAAAACTGTGGAGTTAATATGTCTATAAAATCAAAAATAACTGCACTGGTAACAACGGTTGCATTGTGCTCAATAGGTTTAGCTCTATATTCATTATCGGTGATGAGTACATATCAACTCATCATGTGCTCTACAGGTGAACAAGGATTTCGCGCCCCTCCAAGCGCTTGTGACGTTTACCTAAAGCAATTTAGATACAATGAGCAGGGCGTTAACGATTTAGCCGAAGGTGGATTAGACCCAATACTCAACCTTGATGGAAACCTTAAGTACGATATAGCTCAAGCATTTATCAATGAAGGACTAGAGGTAGATGCCGGTAATAGCTACCTACCCTCACCTCACAACACTCTAACTCCATTACAGATAAATGTAATAACGAAGAATGTCGCTAACCTTAAATTTCTGTTAAGTAATGGCGCAAGCGTAGAGTCGTCACTAGACCTAGTTAACTCATTGATGATGAAAGACTCTGACCCAACTCTAGTAGAAATAAAGAAACTACTAAGCGATTCAACTAACGTGAACAGCTAGTTGCTTGGTGGGGCGATTAAGAGGCCAATATGAAACAAACAGTTGGCCTTTGACCATTTTTCTTAGCTAAAGCAGAAGTGGATATTTTTTGTGTCATTTGGCAATCCTTAGCATACTTCAACAGACGCAACTGTTTACTTGAGACTCAATTAGACATGCTAACAATATGAAAATAAACAACAAGAGTGAAGCAAGTTGATACAAATCATGATAATTAACTTAAGTATCTATATAGAATGTATTATTGCTCTTAGGATGCGGGGTAAATATGGAAAAAGGCATACTGAAAAAATGGGATAACATCAAAGGATTTGGTTTCATATCCGTAACCGGTGAGCCCAAAGATGTGTTTATCCATATATCATCTTTAAAATTAATGCCCAGAAAACCGCGTGTCGGCGATACGATTCTGTTTCAAATAGAACATCAACCCAATGGAAAAACCAAAGCCTACAACTGCAGTATTCAAGGGCTTCCCCCCACAAGCTCCAATAAGCCTTATAACCATTCACAGCAAAGGAAGATAGATCGCAATAAAAAGCCAAGTGTATTGACAATATTGATCCCTGCTCTTGCGGTTATAGGTGCTATTTTTCTGTATCAAATATTTGCTCCTCAATACTCGACTACTGAGAGCCCATCACTTCTCCCCAATATAGAAAGTTCTGCATTTGAGAACTCTTCAAGCTTTTCTACCAGTAGCAACTTTAGCTGTGAAGGAAAAACGCATTGCAGCCAAATGAATTCATGTGAGGAAGCCAAATTTTACTTAGCAAACTGCCCTAATACTAAAATGGACGGTGATGGCGATGGGGTACCGTGCGAGCGACAGCACTGTACTTCTTTCTGGAATTGAGATTAAGGTCTTCACGCTTAGCAGGTGAAGGTAGGCTTATCGAAATAACTATGTAGCGTAGCCTCTACCTCTTCTTATTAATAATGACTTAATTATCACTTAAGATTTATGGATTAAGATGGAGTTTAGATGTGTCTGAAATAAAAACAGAAATAAAAGTTCAAATCATTAAGTTGATTGAGATTGCATACAATAAAAATGATGGTCTTACAGGTAAACTGTTAGCGAGCTCTGGTAGGTTCTCTATGTCTCTAGATCGTGATGGCGTATTGCAACTCTCTGGGAAAGCAGGAGCAGCTAGAATAAATATAGCCAAAGAGATGTCTAGCATGGGGCTGGATTTTCACTATGCGTCTTTGTATTTCTCTCCAAGGGAAAATGGCGATATCGTATACACGGGCACTGTAGGCTCACCAAAGATAGGTAGTATAGAGATTGTGAGTTCACTAAACATCGAACAGCTTATTTTGAAATGCTCTGGCTTACTTTGTATTGCCGCAAGATTTCTCAAAAACCCTTATTCCAAAATTGATTCAAGCCTAAAAGCTAGCGGGGCTTATTAGTGAAAAAAACACTCGTATTATTAATCCTCTGCTCAGCGTTAAGTGCTCAAGCTGGTGAACTTCAAAAAGCTTTTGAAAGCTTTACCAACAATGAAAAAAACTATCAGAAGTACCTAGGTGAACACCCAAGGGAAATCATTGCGACTGCAAAGTTACAGCCTAATGAAGAGATCATGCGAGATACAGCCGCCTTTCCAAATGGACTTTTACTTGGTGAAAATGCCTACATGGAGAAAATCACAGATAATAAAGGTTGTTTGGTAGTAATGGGAACGCTAAAAGATTCACCCGATGAAATTGCCGACTATTCCGTTGAATACCTTAAGCAAGGCTCTGATTGGATTATCTCTGACTTCAAACTACGCTACTACTTTGAAGGCCGACCTCGCTTTCTTAAAGAAGCTTTGTGTGATCCAGAAGAAATAGCCGATGCTTGGTTTAGCTCACTGGATGAAGATTAAACCGGGGTCATAAAGACAAAAACTATCGCTTCCTTATCAGGGATCAGTATACGCACTCCCAAAAACGCCTTTCTTTACCGTGAGTGTAAATAGATGCGGTGCCTGCAATGTCTTCTAGCTTTTTCCGTTTTATTTCGGGAATACTTTTTAAAGCGTTGGCGTACAACTCCCAGTTGTAAGTTGTAATTTGATAACCCACTCTACCGTTTTATAGGTGCCTCGACCTGCAAATATCTGAAAAACGATACGATGCTAATGAGCTTATCCAACAAACTCGCCATCGTTCATCTGCGCGATGTATCGTAACGTTCTATAAACTAGAAACAAGACACCCACCCCAACTAACGAAATGCTTTTAATAGTCTAAACTATCAATAGTCATTTGTTTGGGGAGTTATCATCATGCCTCAGTCAAGACGCTCGCAAGGAGCTTATCGGATACTCCCTACTATCATTGTGTTTCCCGTTGTGTTCGACGGGCGTTTCTGTGTGGCGAAGACAAGGTAAGTGGTAAAAGCTATGAGCACCGCCGCCAGTGGGTCGAGGATTATCTACTCAAATTGGCGTCGGTGTTCGCCATTGATGTTTGTGCTTATGCTGTCATGAGTAATCATACCCACCTCGTGCTACATGTTAATCCGCAACAAGCAGAAGCCTGATCAATGGATGAAGTCTTAGAACGCTGGCATAGCTTGCATCAGGGCACCTTACTGACTCAGATGTATCTCAACCTTGAGTTACGACCGCAGTTAAGTGAGGTGCAACTGCAAGCCATCAGCGCCACCGCTGAAGTGTATCGGACTCGCCTGTATGACTTAAGCTGGTTTATGCGCCATTTAAACGAACACATTGCGCGAGCCGCCAATCAAGAAGACCAATGTACCGGTCGTTTTTGGGAAGGACGCTTTAAATCCCAAGCGCTTTTGGATGAAGCCGCCCTCATGGCGTGTATGGCTTACGTAGACTTAAACCCCATCAGAGCCAAGATGGCAAGTACACCAGAGGACTCGGCCCATACCAGCGTACAGCGACGAGCAAAAGCCGCTCAGCTAAAACAAGCCCAGGCAACAAACCTGTTTCCCTTTGTGGGTAACCCAAGAGAGCCGATGCCCCAAGGCTTACCCTTTGAGCTGAAAGACTACCTTGAGTTAGTCGATATGACCGGACGCATGGTAAGAGAAGATAAACGGGGTTACATCGACAGTGGAGAAAGTTCCATAATCCAACGCTTAGGGATAAATGAAGCACAGTGGCTGACTTTAAGCGGTGAGTTTGAACGGCACTTTTCTGGGGCTGTTGGTCAAGAGCGCTTGCTCAGGGAATACCATCAGCATATGGGGCATCAACGAACGACCGGTTTAAGTTGCAGCAAACGTTTGCTAAACCGCGCTTAAGCGCGAGCTTACTTTCGAACCACCCTCAATCATCAGTCTTGTATGGGGGGATACCTTGCCTTGCTGAGACGCACATTGGCCCAGAAATTATCAAACCGAGTCACCTACGGTGAATTTAGCCGTTAATCGGCATGACAATCGCCTCAGAACTAAATGATTGTAGTGGTGTTCACTTCACCAACGCTGTTACTGTATTTATGGTTTTTAATATGGATGTCCGTGCTCTTTTTCGTGCTCTTTATGCAACGCATTTATAGCGAACATAGCTGGAACCCCGTTCAGCGACAATGGCTAGCGTGTTTGGCTAAACAGTTAGTACACGAAGCCATTGTAGACAAAGACTTTGTAAACCAATACTTTGCCGACCACGGCGGCGCTAAAGGCCTGAACCGCATACTCAACGATCAGCTAGACACCATACTCGATGAGCTAAATGAGTACCTTTGGCAAGCCAGCTAGTAACTCACTAAGGGGCTTCTACAAGTTTTAACGACTTATATAGTCTTTGGCCGTTTACTATATAGGTTTTGGCGACATGTATAGTGTTCAGCTGTTTACTATATAGGTTCTGGCAACATGCATAGTGATTGGCTATTTACTATATACGTTTTGACAATATATATAATAATAGCCAAAATCTATACATATCAACGAATGAACGCTAAATCTGGCGCTGAACCTACAACGAGGATCAACATGTACCCAATAGAAAGCTTGCCTCTACCAGAGCCAGAAAGGCTTGAGACCAGAGTTGTGCTCAAAAAGCTGGCAACCGCTCATCGTTACCTAGCAGAATTAAAAGGCGTGGCAGCAAGTATTCCTAATGAGAATATTCTGATCAGCACCCTAACGATGCAAGAAGCAAAAGACAGCTCAGCCGTTGAAAATATTATCACCACCCATGATGAGTTATTTAAAGCAGAGCTTATATCTGAACAAACCAGCATCGCAGCAAAAGAAGTGCGCGATTACTCTGCAGCACTACGACAGAGCTTCACCATGGTGCGTCAGCACAAATTATTACGGCTAAGTGATATTTTAGAGGTACAACTTGCCCTCGAAAAAAATCGAGCAGGATTTCGAAAAGTACCAGGAACGGCACTAAAAAATTCGGCTACCGGGGAAGTTATCTATACGCCGCCGCAAGATGCTAATCAAGTACAGGCTTTGATGGAAAACTTAGTTAACTACATCAATGACGATGAATGCTGCGAGTTAGACCCATTAGTCAAAATGGCGCTCATCCACCATCAGTTTGAGAGTATCCACCCTTTCTATGATGGCAATGGTCGCACCGGGCGCATCATCAATATTCTCTACTTGGTAGCAAAAGGTTTATTAGATCTGCCCGTGCTTTACCTAAGTCGTTACATTATTCAAAACAAGGCTGATTACTATCGTCACTTGCAAACGGTTCGCGAAGACAATAATTGGGAACCATGGTTGCTGTTTATCCTTGAAGGCATAGCCCAAACCGCGCAACAAACCATCGCCCTAATTGAACAAATTAAACTGCAAATGGCACAGGTAAAACACAATATGCGCACTCAGTTGCCAAATATCTATCGCCAAGAGCTGTTAAACAACATTTTTAGCCACCCCTACACCAAAATCGACTTTGTCATGCAAGACCTTAGCGTAAGCCGCATCACCGCAACTAAATACCTCGAACAACTGGTTGAGCATAGCTTTTTAGTCAAAGCAAAAATCGGGCGCAGCAATTACTATATCAACCAACCCTTATTTGCCTTGTTTGCGGTAAATTAGCGCTTAAGCAAAAGCAGAATAAAAGGGGTCAGAGTCTGAGGGCTCCCCACGAATAATTACATAAAATCAGGTGTTTATTTTCTAAGCTAGGGAACATTCACAGCATTTAGTGATCAGATCTATCGCCAAACATCACTAAGCGCTAAACACCATGAATGCTCAGCACGTTTTATCAAACTGCCTTCAACTCGTCACCCCAAGCATGCATAAAGTGCGTCGCTCTAGCCTTCTTGCAACGCTTCAAAGCATAATGGGAGGAGCGGCTTTTTCTGTTACTAGCATCGGCGTAACTTGGCAGGGAAAGCCTTTGAAAAGCACCGTATTAAGCGGGTTGACCGTTTATGTAGTAACCCTTATCTATATGCTGAAACCGACTTTAGTTCAGCAGCAGAGCTATAGATTGAGCTGTTTAATAATCGCAAGTAAGTCAAAAGGTTTGTTAAGCTGAGGCTCTTTTAGAAAAGCGATTAACTCTTCAGAATTAAGCGCATCAATATCATTCGCTAGCTCTTCGGGTTTAAAATTCTGTTTTATTTGTAGCCACTCTTCGAGTTGCTTTTTATCTTCAGTTTGAGCCGCATATTCAACGAGTGAAAGGGAGTATCCATCGACCTGCACTTGAGTACAACGCTCCATCGCTTCGTGGCTGGCAATGAGTAGTACGACCTTTTTACTTTCTGATGGTAAGTCTGCAAACCATTTGCTGGTTAGCTTATCTACTTCTATCTGGCTTCTACGGCCTTCTCTGCAAATCTCAGTTTTAGCATTTAAGGCTTGGTACTTAAGCTCCAAATCTTTTGCTAGATCTTCATTGCTTGTAAGCAAAGACGCAGAGGTAGCAGCCGCTGAAAACGTAAGAGTTAAGCACATTGTTAATAATTTAAGCCTATAGTGCATTGTATACGCACTCCCAAAAACGTCTTTCTTTACCGTGAGTGTAAATAGATGCGATGCCTGCAATGTCTTCTAGCTTTTTCCGTTTTATTTCGGGAATACTTTTTAAAGCGTTGGCGTACAACTCCCAGTTGTAATTTGATAACCCGTAGAGATCAACTCTACCGTTTTATAGGTGCCTCGACCTGCAAATATCTGAAAAAACGGTACAATGCTAATGAGCTTATCCAACAAACTCGCCATCTCAACGGTATCGTTCATCTGCGCGATGTATTGTAGCGTTCTATCGTTAGGCTCAAAGCCCTGCAAATGACAAAAACTTCCCTTATTCATAAGGCCGCCATAAATTAATTGTCAACCCTATCAGTAGCTCACCTCCCAATCAATTTAAATGTGTCTGACGATTTAGTTTTGCTTTATCTTGTGAGGTGGCAGCAAAACGATTGGATATACCTCTATATGGTTAACATAGCAGGGCACCCTATGATGCCCTGCAATTTATTAGCCCCCATCTATATGCTAGAACTCACTTCAATGATGCTTTCTCGCAAGATGTCATAAATGCTAGCAATGATCTTCTCATCAAGAATTAGCGGTGGCGAGAGGATCAGACAATTGCCCAGAGGACGGGCGATAAGACCGCGCTTCTGGGCCGCCTGCGCTACTTTCATTCCCACCATCTCCTGCTCTGCAAATGGCGTTTTATTCGCTTTATCTTTAATAAATTCGATGCCAATCATGAAGTGGCTACCACGAACTTCGCCGACCAGCTCAAGGCTCGCTAATTCTTTTAGTGAATGCTCAAATAGCTTGCCTGTTACTCGAACTTGCTCTGGGATCCGTTGCTGCTCCATCAGTGCGATGTTTGCCAATCCGGCCGCAGCGGCTGCAGGATGACCGGAATATGTCATACCGTGTAAAAAGGTCTCGCCTGGCCGAGAAATCACCTCATGAATTTCATCGGAAATAATCGTCGCCGACAAGGGCTGGTAACCAGACGTTAAACCTTTTGCGGTGGTAATGATGTCTGGCGTAATACCAAACACATCCTTAGATGCGAAAAAGTGACCCAGTCGACCAAAGGCGGTCACCACTTCATCGGAAATATATTTAATATCGTTTGCTGCACATACTTCTGCCATACGCACATGATAACCGTCTGGCGCGGTGATCACCCCCCCCGCCCCCATAATCGGCTCCGCAATAAATGCTGCTATATTTTCGGCGCCGATGTCGTGAATATTCACTTTAAGATCGGTGATCAAGCTGTCAAGGAATTCGGCTTCAGTCATGTCACCGCCTTCCTTCCAAAAATGCGGGCATTTAATATGATGAACTAACTCCGAAGCACTGTCCCAGCCCTTACTGTAAGCGGGCGTGGTCATCGCCATTGATAGGTGCGTAGACCCATGATAGGCACCGATGCGACTGAGTACTTTTTTCTTGTTCGGGCGACCGAGGCGATTATTGTAGTGATGCAGCATCCGAATAGCGGAATCATTGGCAACAGAACCTGAGTTGGCGAAATACACATGGTTAAGATGACCGGGGGCAAGTTCGGCAACTTTCGCGGCTAATTTTGCGGCTGTCGGGTGGGTAAAATTGTAGAAAGTCGAGTAGTAATCCAGGGTATTAAGCTGCTCGCTAATCGCATCGATAATTTCTTTACGCTTGTGCCCAACATTCACACACCACAAGCCGCCAATCCCGTCGATGAGCTGGTTTCCGTCACTTTCTTTAACGTAATACCCTTCTGCCTCAGTAATCACCGTCAACGAGTCTTGGTCTTTTAAGCTATTTAGATCGGCAAAAGACTGGATCAAGTGTTCATCTGCAGCCAGAACTGCCTTTCTGTCTGTCGGTAGATTAATTGTCATTTATATAACCTCTAGGTAATCTTCAAGCTGTGTCGAGTTGGCATTCATCGCAGCTTTAATTGGGCTGAGATCGGTGATAAACAGAGTCTCGGTCGATCCGGCCATCGCTATCGGCTGTGAATCTGAGCCAACAATCAAAGACAGGCCTGCGTACTGCAGTCCCTGCTCGATTCCGCAGTAATTTGCATAAACGATGGTGAGTCCCATTTCTGCCGCTCTGGCTGGAACCAAGGTTCGGGACACGTGTTCGAATCCCATCGGGTTTGCTGTCGGAACTAAAATAAGCGTAACGCCTTGCTCAGCTAAAGCCCGGCAATGCTGTGGAAACTCAATGTCGTAACAAATCAGCAATGCAACTTTTTGTCCGTTCCAGTCAAAAGTTTGATAAGCCTCTCCTGCGGTAAAGCTTTGCTTTTCCATTTCGCCAAACAGCTGAATTTTTCGATAATGAGCCAGAATTTTCCCTTTTTGGTCGAAACAACTGGCTGAGTTATAAACCTTATTTCCGCTGGCTTCGGCCCAACCCAGAGTCAGACCACAACTATATTTTTGGGTCAGTTCAGACAATGTTTCGATCCAGATGCCATCGACCGTTTGTGCCAACGGTCGATGTAAGTCAGGCTGGTTGTAACCGGGGAAATAAAGCTCAGGGAATACAAGCATCTCGGCTCCGCCTTTGGCGGCGACTGAAAGACAATTTTCTACAGTCGAAAATCCTTTTTCGATATCGCCGTTGATAGGTAAACTCTGACAAAGACCAATTCTCATGGTTGATTCCCTTATTACTTTTAATTATTTATTTCTTTAAACGAGTCCAGATAGCGTCGTACATCTCTTGTACTTTTTGATCGCAGACTTGGATAAACACCCCTTTAGAGCCTTTCGGCGGGTTAGATTCGGGTGAGTTTTTCACCGCATCAGAGAGATAAGGCGTGGTCCCTTTTACTCCAGAAGAATATTGCGCATAATTTGTCACAGCGGCCGCGTTTTCCGGCTCAAGTAAGAAGTTCATAAACTTCAGCGCATTGTCGCGATTCGGGGCATCTTTCAGCAGCACGACGTTGTCCATCCAGACAATGTAGCCTTCTTTGGGAAATGCATATTCAATGTTTGCGCCTTCGGCTCTAGCTCTGGCGGAAAATCCAGACCAGATCATACCGACCGCAGCATCACCGGAAACCAGTACATCTTTCGCCACATCGGAACCAAAAGATGCCCAGTCTTTCTTGGCTTTGTTGACTAACTGGCTTAACTGTTTTAACTGGGATTTATCGGTACTACATTGCGGAATACCGAGGTGTAAGGAAGCAAGAGTGAGGGTTTCTCCTGCGGTATCGAGAACATTAATTTTGCCTTTCAGTGCTTCGGGTGGCTCAAAGATAAGTGCCGTTGAATCGATAGGGCCTTGGTAAACATCTCGATTCACTGAAAATGAGGTGGTTCCCCACTGATAAGGAATAGAGCTTTTCCTTCCGGGATCAAAAGAAACCTCAAGCCACTGCTTATCGATATTGCTAAAGTTAGGCAATTCCTCTGGTTTAAAGGTGTCGAGCATCCCTTCACCTTGCATAATTTTAACCATGTAATCGCCTGGTACCGCGACATCATAGCTGCCTAATTTCCCAGCTTTAAGTGAGGCCAATAAGGCTTCATTGCTGTCGAAGGTGTCCATCGTTACTTCGACATCATATTCTTTTGAGAACTTGTCCAATAATTCCTGAGGAATATACTCAAACCAATGGTAAATCGATAATTTTCCGGCTGCTTGCACATTCGCAGAAAGTGCCAGCAATAACATAGATGCAATCGTTGTTTTTTTCATAAGTCTTTCTTCCCTGTTAAGATTTTGATGTTTTTTCTGGTCCTGTGCGTCCAATAAACCAGGACAGAGCAACCAGAATCACCGATACGCCGAGCATGAGTGTGGAAATGGCCATAATATTTGGCTTAATTCCCTGTTTAACCGAGCCAAAAATGGCCGTTGGCAGGGTTTCTACGCCCGCACCTTTTACAAAATTGGTAATCAAAAAGTCGTCTAAAGAGATAATGAAGGCCAGTAGAAATCCAGACAAAATACCGGGCATCATCATCGGCAAAAGTATTTTAGTGAACGCCTCTTTGGGAGTTGCGTATAAATCCATTGCAGCCTGTTCATACATCGAAGGAATACTCTGCATCCGGGCAGAAATAGGCAAATAAGCGAAAGGAATGCAAAACACAATATGAGCGAGAAGGATCGTGAGTAAGCCTCCTTTAAAGCCAATTGCTGAAAAGAAAACCAAGCTAGCCACTGCGGTAACGACTTCTGGCACCATCAGCGGTAGGTTAATCAAAGCAAAACCGGCTATTTTGCCTCTAAATTTGCCTGCTCTTGTCATGGCAACGGCGGCGGCCAATGCAATCATGGTTGCAACACTTGCAGCACAGATAGCAATTACAATTGAATTAATTGCCGCCATTTTGAATTTAGGTGCTTCTGGGCCGGTAAAAACTTCCCGGTACCAATTCAACGACACGCCTCCCCAATTGGTTATGGAAGGGGATGCATTGAACGAATAAATCGCAACGATAACCAGCGGTGCATAAAGAATCACTAGGCAAACAAGGGTGATTTCCCGAAAGCCTGCGAATCGTTTTAAATCCGTCATTCCTTTCATCACTTCTGCTCCTGTTTATACTGACTTCTGGCGTAAATAATAAGAACCACCATCACGATGGTTAATAGAATTATCGAAATTGCTGCACCAAAGGGCCAATTGCCTGCCGCACCTTTGAACTGCTCTTCAATGAGAGAGCCGATCATGAAGTTTTTTGCGCCGCCCAAGAGGTCCGGTGCTAAAAAGGCCCCCAAAGATGGAACAAATACTAGGATGCAACCTGCAATGATCCCCGGTTTTACGACCGGGAGAATGATCAGTCGCAATGTGGTCCAAGCACCGGCATATAGATCTGCTGCGGCTTCGGATAAGCTGAAATCATAACGCTCTACAGACGCGTAAATCGGAAGTACCATAAACGGCAGATAGCTATAAAATAGTCCTAGCTGCACTGCGAAATCGGTGTTGATTAAGCCCAAAGGCTCCGATATCAGCCCACTCCAAAGTAAAAACTCGTTCAAAGGTCCGCTGTCTCTAATCAGAAACTTCATTGATACGGTGCGGATCAGCAAGTTTACCCAGTACGGAATGGTGATTAGAAACAGCCATACCGGTCTCGACTTTTCGTTACGGGTGGCGATAAACCATGCGGTAGGAAAGCCGATGATCAAACACAGAAAGGTGGCTATCGCGGCCTGTTGTATCGAACGGAAAAAGATATTGATATAGGTCCATTCGATGGTGGGTGGTTCATCACCAAACAACCCTCGGTCGAGGAAAAATTGGTCATAGGACGCGATGGAAAAATCCCACAGCACGCCACCGCGAAACTCTTTAGTAAGAAAGGAGTAAACACCGATTAAAATCACTGGGATCAATAAAAAGATACCGATCATCACCCAGCTTGGAAGCATAAGGCGTAAGGCCTTACCTTTATATATATTTGAAGAGAGGTTAGCGCCTAAAGACGCACCAGCAGCCATTAGTCAATCAACAGGCTTGCAGCACCTGCCTCCAGCTTTAAGCCGACCAATTGACCAACCGCAGGAATTGCCAACGCTGCAGAGTTTTGCATTCGAATGGTCATCTCCTCGCCATCAATCAATTTTAGCTGCACATGGGTGTCGGTTCCCAGATAGATTTGAGCCGTAACCGCGCCTTGTAAATCACTTTGCTCTGCTGAACACAAGCTGATTCGCTCCGGCCTAACAGATAAATGTCCGCTCCCCTGACCCACTTTGGCAGCCGCAGGACAAGAAAATGAATGCCCTCCAGGCAGGATGATCTGTGCAGTTCCATTGGTAACCGATTGCACCTCAACATCCAAAAGATTCGTTTCACCGATAAAATCAGCCACAAACCGATTAACGGGTACTTCATAAACCTCTTTTGGTGTTCCGACCTGCTGAACATGTCCGTTCGACATCACAGCAATGCGATCCGACATCGTTAATGCCTCTTCTTGATCATGAGTCACAAACACAAAAGCAATACCAGTTTCCCGTTGGATCTCTTTGAGCTGAACACGCACAGCCTGACGTAACTTCAGATCGAGAGCCGAGAGAGGTTCATCAAGAAGCAATATTTTAGGGCGAGGCGCCAGAGCACGGGCCAAAGCGACCCGTTGCTGTTGGCCACCAGATAATTGGGTAGGTTTACGATCGGCATATTCGGCCAGTTGAACCAGCTTCAACATGTCATCTGCTCGGCGAACGGCCTCTCGTCGATCCCAGCCACTACACAACAGACCAAACATCACATTCTGTTCTACCGTCATATGCGGAAACAGAGCGTATTGTTGAAAAACCGTATTAACCGGGCGTTGATGCGCTTGCAAACCAGTAAGGTCTTTATTATGCAGGCGAATGCTCCCCTCACTGACATCTTCGAAGCCAGCGATACACCTTAATAAAGTTGTTTTTCCGCAGCCGGATGGTCCAAGCAAGGTAAAGAACTCGTTTTCCCGTATATCGAGAGAAACGCCATGTAAAGCAGTGAAGGATCCATAGCGCTTAACCACATTATCAATCCCCACCGATACATTGTGTGCCATCGTTAATTATCCCCTTGATACCCCTTAGATTCATGTTTTAACGATATAGCAACTGAATTTAGGGGTATATAACCCTAGAGGGTTATGAAACATATTGAGCAAACATTAAACAGTGGTAACTCAATGAGGAAAGGACTGACGGATATGGCTAGCAAACGAAGGAACAAGCACCACTCACCATCAAGTGGCATGAATATTGGAGTCTAAAGGGTTGAAATAACCGGCATTAACAATGCAAACAATTCCGCTTGTGAACTAATTTTGCATTTAGAGTACAGTTGTTTACGAAATACTTTCACGGTCTCTTTACTGATACTGAGGTTGAGAGAGATGGATAACGATGAATGCCCCTGTAATATATAGAAGGCAACTTCTGCTTGGCGAGGACTAAGTGTGATGCGATACTGGCTTGTCATTGCATCGCGAAGACGCTCGGTGACAGGAGGTAAGACAACATTTTTACCCTCTTTGGGCTGATAGCCTTTCCAATGTTGTGAACATAGCGCAGACAATACGTTTTCAAGTGATTTTATATACTTTAACTCGACTTTACTATACGGGATCCCTCGTACTTTATCCCTTCCAAAACAAGCCGTTAAAGTCGATTCATGCCCAAGCCGGGCAAGTAAAGCAAATTCATCGATCAGAGTGGTTTGATTATAATATTCACTGAAATAACTAGTATGTTTAAACTGATCTGGCGCAAGATCAAAAATATTATGGATACCCGTTTGAATACCTCTGCATACAACATGATAAAACGGATCCAACATGTAGGCACCGCTTAAATAATGGGTCTGCATTTTTTCGTATACTTGTGGATTATTTGACTCTCTGTAGAGCTCTTCTGGAGTATGGTCCTTGTGGTATACAATGATGATAAGGTTGTCAAAATTAACCAACTTACCTACAAAATGACTCAGCGCCTCAGGAAAACTAGCACTACCTAAAGAACAGACTAAGTCAGCCAGTGCTTTATCATGCTTGGCACCAAATATCTTGCTCATATTTAGTCTTCTCCTGAAATGCCTTCGCCACTATTTAAGCATACTATGCTGGAGTTATATCCCCCCAAGATTGCATGTTTTATGACTTTTTAACGAGTTTACAGCTTATGTAACCAGCAACAAACATAGAGTTGATGTGATTAGCCCTAATCATAGAGCCAAGCGATGGCTGCCAACACTATTGAGTCAAATTCTCAGTTCGGTAGAAAACGCCGCAACAACATCATCGAAGAACTGGCTCAACTTGTCGCTCACAATAGTACTTCTGGCAATCAGAAAGCGGTTCAATCTAACATCAAAAAAGCTTACCAAGCAGTTCTCGGTGTAAATCAAACCATTGCACGAAGCCAAGGAAGTGACGACCTTACGATTTAAACTCAGGAATACAATTAAGCTGACCATCATCGCCATATGATCTCAGCCATTGGTGACCACACGCTTATATTAAAAATCACTGCAATAGATGTGGCTGAATGATTTCCCGCAAGAATATACGACAAGCCCAGCAGTAAATACCGTTGCAAGAAGACCTGCCGGAACACTTCACGGATGATGAGTTGAGCGAAGTAAGTCGGTGACGCCTATGACACGAAAGCCGCTTTCCAGCCAAGCGTCATTTCCACTTGGCAAATTGAAAAACCTTAACTGGCAAGTTCTAATACGCTAGCTAAGGCTTGCTGTGCCACCAATTGGCACTGCATTTTGAGTTGCTGTTTCAACTTAAGCGTAGCGGGAGATTGCGGGCTCCCCACACGGCTAAGAAACATCACTTCAAAGGGTAAGGCTTGCGCTATTGGTACAATCTTTAATTTTTGTTCATAACAGCGGGCAGTGAACACATCCACGATCCCAACCCCTCCGCCTGATAACACCATGTCAGCAATCACCGAATAGGTTTTCACGTGTAGTGCCGAACGCGGGGTAAGTTTTTTATCATCGAGGGCACGATGCAATACTCGACCTAAGGGGTCATCACGTTGCATCATGATTAAGTCATGTTCACACAACCAAGATAAACTGACCACTGGAGGCGAAGGCATCTCCTCGGGCAATACCGCAACCATCACCGACTGAAACAAGGGCTCAGCAAACAGCTTCGGTGCCACATGCTGGCCAAATACCAGCGCAAAATCTAATTCCTTCGAGAGTACCAATTGGCTGAGCGCGGCAAAATGCTCGGTTACTAAGTTAACCTGCACCGCATGATCTTGCTTACAAAAGGCAACCATACTGGGTGCAACCACCATTTGACCAAAAGCATGCGCTGCACCAATTTTGACCGTCTGCACCTTATTTTTGCGCAATGACAGTGCTAATTCAGAAATTGATTGTAGCTTATCGTAAACCTGTTCAATTTCGGGCAACAACATCTGCCCTTCTTCCGTCATGCGCATCCCTTGGGCATGCCGCTCAAACAAGCTGAAGCCCAATTGCTGTTCGGTATGATTCAAGATGCGACTCACATTGGGCTGAGAGACATTAAGTAAACGGGCTGCCCCGCTAATAGTTCCAGCCTGAACAATAGCCTGAAAAATTTCAATTTGGCGTAATCTCATATTGCTTTACCCTCAACGGCAGGGAATACCACTCACAATCAATGGTTTGTTAAAGCAATAATTAGACCGATAAAACGTGATTTTGTTATTAATACGACACGCGATTAAAGGCGGAATATCCGGCTTCGAGATATTCAAGGCCCTTAAATAAGCTAGCTTTCAGGATCGCCATAGATCCCTACTTTCGGTAAGCCACCAACATAACCATAGCCACGATACATCCCCTCACTATTAAACGGTAAGGCGATGTTGCCAGCAGCATCAACCGCGATCATCCCGCCACTTCCATCCAGTTTAAGTAATTTATCCATCACCACTCGCTGCGTTGCCTCAGCCAAAGACAAATCCGCATATTCCATCAAGGCCGACACATCATAGGCGGCAACAGCTCGCATAAATGCTTCTCCGGTACCGGTACTGGAAACCGCCACCGTTTGATTGTTTGCATAACACCCCGCCCCCACGATTGGTGAATCGCCGATCCGCCCAAGCATTTTATTGGTCATGCCCCCAGTGGAGGTTGCCGCTGCGAGATTTCCCTTGGCATCAATCGCCACGGCTCCCACCGTACCGTATTTCTTATCTGGGTCTAAAGGCTCATCATGATCGTCCAAACCACGAATAGGGCTCTCACTGAGCCGCTGACCATCATGATCTAAAGCGATTTGATATGTATCGCTGGCTTGCACTCGAATGAGCTGTTGCAAGCGCTCATCTGTAGAAAAAAAGTTTTCGTCGACCATTGCCAGACCTTGCGCGGCGGCGAAGTCTTCTGCACCTTGAGCGCTCAGCAGCAGGTGAGGACTGTGTTCCATCACCGCCCTCGCGGCTAAAATAGGATGACGAATACGCGCCACACCACACACCGCTCCGGCTTGCAGATTTCGTCCATCCATCACACAAGCGTCTAGTTCATGGGTTTGCTGATGGGTAAACACCGAGCCGTAACCGGCATTAAATAAGGGATCTTCTTCCAGTAAACGCACCGCTTCAGTCACTGCATCGAGCGCGCTACAGCCCGCTGCGAGTATGGCTTGTCCGGCGGCTACTATCTGCGCCAGCGACTGCCGATAGGTTTGCTCTTTTTGCGAGCTCATGCTGTTACGCGATAAAGCGCCTGCGCCACCATGGATAACAATCACTGGTGTTGTCATACCGTCTTCCTCAACCTTGTCATTTCTACTTCAACTAATTTTGGCTGCTTGCCATATACGAAAACGCACTCAGTAAGCTCACTAGCTCGCCCATTGAATCACTGGTAAATGACACCGTGCGCGCATCCAACATTTTAACTCCAGGAACTAAACTAAATAGATCGGCAAATACCGGTCTGCTAGTCGCCAACTCCAAACAATAAGGAGCAGATAGCCGTGAGGTCTGACTTGAATTAGCCTCGATAACCGCTAACCGAGCCTGTTCACGGATCAAGGCTTGGGCGGTTTGCGGGCTCAACGAGTCCGCAGCGGTACTTGAAATCATCCGTTTCACGCAAGCGTAATGGGCCGTGGGATAATACTGTTGGACCCATGTTTGTAGCTGATCATCGCCACTCACTAACCACAGCGGTGTATTATGCTCAGCCGCAGCAGCGGCATAGATATCGGCCTCAGCCATCGCTTCACCGTTGATCTTAAGCTGATAAAAAGCGCGACCATTGATGGTATGCGCCAATACGCCAGCCTGACCTGCGCCGCTATGAAAACCAATGAAAAAAGCGCCATCATAGTGATGCCGTTCCAGTCCGTCAACCATCGAGAGTGGCCGTGGTTTACTCTGCACTAATCGAGCGCGAGCATCGATCTGGGCAGCCCGCAAATTTGTCATACTGGCGTGACTATCAGCCACCACCACTTCGCTGGCCCCACCGTCAAATGCGCCAGCAATCGCCGCATTCACTTCTTGCTCCATCAATGCCCGAGCCAACTCATGCTCGCGATGACCCGGACTACATTGCTCGGGGCTGACCACCCCAGCAATCCCTTCAATATCTGCTGAAATAAAAATTTTCATTGCTGCTCCTGATACTGCGCCGCTAGCTCATCTAAGAGCTGAGCCAGTGCGGGGCGAAAATGCCCCTCAAATCCAACGACTGAAGTGGCCTGCATGAGGGCGTCTAAAACGGCAAACTCAGTGGCATCTGCCGCAGCACACAACATTTGTTCCAGATCTTGATCGGCGATCGATTCACCAAACGAATGGGCGGTAGAAAACGCCAATGCAATATCCCCGGAACCATGCCCCCAATAACTGCCTAAACGACCTAAACCTGCTCCAGCTCGTTTTGCCACGCGCTTCAATTGACGAGCACTGAGCGGCGCATCGGTCGCCATAATAATAATGATTGAACCTGCGTCGCGTTGTGCCGCTAAATCGGGTAAATGCGGGGCAATCGCCTCCCCCATCACAACCCCATCCAGGGTCAGCGAGGATAAGCTACCAAAATTGGCCAATACCAACACCCCCAAAGTGGCCGCCAGCGATTCAAGTCGACGCGAACTGGTGCCGATCCCACCTTTCAGGCCGAAACAGCTCATGCCTCGCCCTGCACCCACACTACCTCTCGCAAATTCGGCACTGGCCTGATAAATCGCTTGCTCGGCAAATGCCTCACTCACCGCGATGTTTTGAATATCGTTTAAGAAACCATCGTTACATTCGAGCACCACTGGATTCACCGTGGCTTGCTGGCGACCTAATTGCGGATTGGCGCGTTTACAATGCGCCACCAAAGCGCTAAACATCCGCCCCACCGCCAAAGTATTCCCCAGCAAAATTGGGGTTTGTAACTGACCTAACTCTTCTATTTGGGTCAAACCTGCTGGTTTAGCAAAACCATTCAATACCGCCGCGCCACAGGGCAAAGGATGGGTAAATAGATTATCAGAACTGGGGACGATCGCCGTCACCCCGGTTTGCAGCTCTGCTTGAGCCAAAGTCTGATGCCCAACACTCACCCCCGGCACATCGCTGATGCGGTTATACTGGCCACAGGGTAAACGCGGATGACCGATGGTCCGCTCCGTTTGCCAACGCTGTAACAATAGTGCGACTCGTTGGGCTTGATATTGATCCATAATTCATTCACTCACTTATTACTTGGCCGCACTCTGCTCTGGCGACGCCACGAGTCGGCCCACTCATCACCCGACGCTCAGATTTAAAGCGATCTCTGGCTAAACCTTCAATTTGGGGTCGAGAGTATCACGCAAGGCATCCCCCAACAGGTTAAATGCTAAAACGCTGAGGAAAATAGCCAGACCAGGGAACATACTCACATGCCATACGCCAGCCATCATCATACTGCGCCCCATCGCCAGAATATTACCCCATTCAGGCACATCTGGTTCGGGCCCTAAACCAATAAAACTCAAGCTAGCTGCAGTTAAAATACTGGAGCCTATGCGCATCGTAAAAAACACAATCACGTTGGCCAGAGTACCCGGTAAGATATGACGTAGCAGGATTAGCCGATCATTGGCTCCTGCACAACGCACCGCTTCAACATAAGGGGCTTCTTTCAAGGCCAGGGTGGAAGCTCGTACAATTCGAGCGAACACTGGCACACTAAACACCGCAACTGCCACAATCACATTATTCAATCCGGGACCTAAAATAGCCACCACAGCTATCGCGAGCAACATCCCAGGAAAAGCAAATAATACATCGGCGCCCCGCATAATAAACATGTCCAGCCAGCCACCATAATACCCCGCAAACAGGCCAAGCAAAATGCCAAAAATCATCCCGAGAGTGACCGACAGCAGGCCAATATAAAGGGAGATCCGAGCCCCATAAATAATCCGGCTGAGCACATCTCTGCCAAGGTCATCGGTGCCCATCCAGTGCTGAAAATTAGGCCCCGTGGATAGAGCCGACCAGTCCGACTGCATCGGATCCCAAGGTGCTAACAGAGGGGCAAACAGAGCAATCAGCACTAAAATTGCAACAAAACCACCCGAAAACAAGGCCATCGGATTGCTAAAAAAGCGTTGCCAAAAATCTCGCCAGGGGGAGCGAATAGGTCCCTGCTGCTCTAGCTCCGTTAATACTTCCATCACTGATTCCTAACGCAAACGAATGACTGGGTTAATCACCGCATAGAGCAGATCAACCAACAAATTAATCACAATAAATTCCAATACAAACAGCATCACCAATGCTTGAATCACCGGTTGGTCTTGGGTCTGGATCGATTGAATCAATAGCCACCCTAAACCAGGCCAGCTAAAAACACTTTCCACCACTATCGAGCCGCCCAGCAAGAATCCAAACTGCAGCCCCAGCATCGTTACCACCGGGATCAAGGCATTACGCATAATATGCTTCCAGGTTACCAAGCGGGCCCGTAGCCCCTTCGATTTCGCAGTACGCACATAGTCTTCTTGGGCCACTTCTAAAAAGGCTGAACGAGTAAAACGCGCCATCACCGAGGCAACCGAGGCACCTAAGGTAAAGGCAGGCAAAATGATATCGGAGGGTTGATTAAAACCACTCACCGAAAAGATCCCAAAGGGCATCGCCACAAATTGGATCAGCAATAAACCCAGCCAAAATGGCGGCAACGAGATCCCGCCAATCGCCAGGCTCATTAAGGTCCAATCTTGCCATTTACCGCGCTTCAGCGCCGACAATACGCCAACCAGCAAGCCCAAGATCACCGACCAAACAAAGCCAGCTAAGGCCAACCATAAGGTAGGCATAAAGCTTCTGCCAATCACTTCGGTCACCGGTTGCTGAGTTCGGAAAGTCACCCCCAGTTCGCCATGGAATAAATCACCCAACCAGTTCACATATTGGGTGGCTAAGGGTTTATCTAAACCAAGATGCACCCGAGCCTCTTCAATCGCTTCGATGGGGGCGTCTATCCCGGCATAGATCCGTGCCGGGTCGCCAGGCAAGAGCTTAATAAAAGCAAACACCAGAAGGGAGACCACCAGCAGCACAGGGATCATTTCCAGAATTCGGCGGACCACATAAGCTAACATCGTGTTCTCCCTCTATCTCTTACTTATACTGCGCTTGTGCAAACAACAACGAGCCATCGGCTAACATCGACACCCCTTGTAGGTTTTTCTGTTTACCCACTAAATTATCTGGGGTGCCCAAAAAGGCAATTGGCGCATCCTGCCAAATTAGCTGCTGGGCAGACGCATAAGCCTTGGCGCGTAACTCAGGATCAGCGGTCTCTAATCCACCCATGATGGCTTTGTCCACAGCGGCATTGCTGTAGTAAGACACGTTATAGGCTGTTGGGACCCAAGATTCTGTGGCAAATAGTGGACGTAACGCCCAATCGGCATCACCCGTTGAAGGCGACCAGCCACCATAGTAGAGGTCGTACTCGGCTTTCTTCGGATCACTCACACTCCATAACTTGTCGTTACGAGTGCCTGAGTCCATCGGAACTACGGTCACTTTAATACCGACTTGGCCTAGCTGCTGTTTTAAGAACTGAGCGCTACGAACCGAGGCAGTGGCATTCGATACCCATAGTTTTAAGTTCAAACCATCCGCGTAACCCGCTTCTTTGAGTAGTTGTTTGGCAGTACTTAATTTATAGCTGTAATCCGGTGAGCTTTGCTTCGCGAAGAACTGCACATTAGGTGCAATCACCGATTGTGCCGCCACACCCATTCCAGCAAAACCAACTTTTAACCACAGTTGACGATCGATTGCATAGTTTATCGCTTGACGTACTTTTAACTTCGCCAAGGGTTTATGCTGGGTATTTAGCGCCATGTAGTACATGTAAATACTTGGGTCACGCTGTACCGCTAATTGACTATCGTCAGCAACGGTTTTTACCAAATCGGCAGGCAAAGGATAAATCGCATTGACTTGTCCCGATTTAAGCGCTGCGACCCGGGTGGCGTCTTCCGGCGCTGGATAGAAAGTCACACTGTCGACCTTTGGCCAACCCGCCTTCCAGTAATGTTGGTTTTTCACTAACAAAACTTCTTTACCCGGTTGCCAGTCTTTAAACTCAAACGGCCCAGTCCCTACAGGGTGTTTACGCAAATCGGCTTCTTTGTCATATTTAGCCAATACTGCGGGGCTCCACATCACTGCAGACGGGTGAGCCAAGGTATTGATAAAGGCACCAAAGGATTGATTGAGCACCACACTTACGGTATCTGGTGACAGTACATTCACCTGCTTGACCATTTTGAATAGGCTATTTCTTCTCAGCCCAAGCGACTGATCGGCTAAACGCTCCAAGTTAGCCTTAACCGCAGCCGCGTCAAAAACCGTCCCATCCTGAAAGGTCACCCCTTGACGCAAATGCAACACAAACTCAGTTGCATCCTCGTTACTGGTGTAACTGGTCGCCAACTGGGAGACTAACTTCATGCTAGCGTCAAATTGGAAGAGCCGTTCAAAAATACCACTTTGTACCGAGTAACTGACGTTATCAGAGGTATCATGTGGGTCGAGGCCGGTAATATCGGCGTACATTGAAATTTTTAAGTCCTCAGCATGGGCAACAGAGCCTAAACTTAGCGCTAAGCCCAAAGCCACAGCAGTATGGCGAACTAGTGGTGTCATCATATTTCTCCTGATCGTTCATTATTCAAACAAGTAGCAACCTACAATCTCAGTTTTTCCCTCACTAAGATCCTTCAGCCACCCAGTGTTGTGGCACTACCTCTCGGTAGCATAATTTGGCCACTTCCGCGCCCACCGGACGCATCGGGGAAGGGGCCAATTCGGTATCGTCCAACAGACGCAAACCTCGGCGTGCCGGGTCTGCAACTGGAACAGAAGCTAATAAACGTTGGGTATAAGGGTGTTGAGGATTGTTAAATACCGCTTGGCGACTCCCTTGCTCAACAATTTGCCCCAAATACATCACTGCAACTCGGTTGGCGATACGTTCAACCACTGCCATATCGTGAGAAATAAAAATCCACGACACGCCAGTTTGCTGTTGCAAGTCCATCATCAAATTGATCACCTGAGCTTGAATCGAGACATCTAAAGCCGATACCGCCTCGTCTGCTATAATCACCTTCGGCTTCAGCGCCATGGCTCGGGCAATCGCTATCCGTTGCCGCTGTCCACCGGAAAACTCATGTGGGTAACGACGAGCATGTTCAGCCTTAAGGCCAACACTCACCAATAGGGCTTCTACCTGAGGCGTCGCTTCGGCCAATGACTTGACCAAGCCATGAATTAACAGCGGTTCAGCAATCGTAAAACCAACCGTTAAACGAGGATTTAACGAGGCATAGGGATCTTGAAACACCATCTGCATCTCACGACGCAAGGGCTTAAAGGCGGCATCGCTTAGTAAGGAGATCTCTTTCCCCTGAAAATGAATCGTTTCACTATTACCATCCACCAGCCGCAACAAAGCCCGACCTGTGGTCGACTTCCCACAACCGCTCTCCCCCACAATAGCTAAGGTTTCCCCGGGATATATTTTGAGGTCAATTTGCTCAACAGCATGAATATGGTGAGTCACCGCAGACAACCAGCCATGACGGAGTGGGTAATAGACTTTTAGGCCTCGCACATCCAGTAAGGGTTTTTGCGAATAGTCTGCAGTACGGTGATCTTCCGGGGCTTGCTGCGCGGCATCACCAACTATCGGGAAACGAGCAGGCCAAGCGCGCTTACTCATATCCCCCAATTTGGGCACTGCGGCCAGCAAAGACTGGGTATAAGGATGCTGCGGTGCCTTAAAAATTTGTTCAACCGTACCCGTTTCAACCACTTTACCGCGTAGCATCACCACCACCCGATCAGCGATTTCTGCCACCACCCCCATATCATGGGTAATAAACATCACCGCCATATCTCGCTGCTGCTGTAACTCGCGTAATATCTGTAATATTCTCGCTTGCACCGTGACATCTAAGGCGGTGGTTGGCTCGTCGGCAATTAAGATACTGGGGTCACAAGCCAGTGCTTGCGCAATCATCACCCGTTGCCGCATGCCGCCAGAGAGCGATTGCGGATAGCTTTTCATCACCCGTTCCACATCGGCAATCCGTACTCGCTGTAATAACTCACAGGCTTTTTGATAAGCACTGCTTTGATCGCATAGCTGATGATCACGCAGCGCTTCGGTGAGCTGATCCCCCACCTTTAACACGGGATTTAAGGAGGTCATTGGCTCTTGAAAAATCATTGCCAAAGATTGACCTCGTAACTTGCGACGCGGTTCTTCACCGAGGGTCAGTAGATCGTAGCCAGGCTTATCCAGGTGTGGTTGGTAAATCACTTTACCTTGCTCTATCTCTGCGTTATCGGCCAATAAACCCATCAACGATAAGGAGGTCACCGACTTACCGGAGCCACTCTCTCCTACCACAGCCACCACTTCCCCTCGATATAACTCAAAGGAAACGCGGCTCAAAGCTTGCTGATTTCCACTGCGACTGCGAAAGCTAACGCTGAGATCTTGAATACTTAATAGTGGTGGTGTTTGCTTCGCTTGCGGCATCTTCATCACTCCTTGATTGTGTTACGGGTATATACAGCCATTTTGATAAACTAAGTGGGGCGCGCTATCGGCGGCTAACCAAAGCGGGCCATCGAGGTCGACAAATTCAGCATCGGTAGCCACTGGCAATGCAGCTTCCATGGCCAGCGATGATCCCAACATGCACCCCACCATCACCCCCATTTCTCGCCGCTGGGCAACTTTAACCATTGCCAAGGCTTCACTGAGGCCGCCACATTTATCCAGCTTGATATTAATCAGCTCATAACGACCACTAAGCCCCGCAATGTCGTGACGATCATGGCAACTTTCGTCGGCACATAGGGGGATTGGATGCTGAAACTTACTTAAGGCTTGGTCTTGCCCTGCGGGCAATGGTTGTTCAACCATTGCAATCTGATGATATTGAAGCGCCACCAGCAATGGCTCTAAATCCAGACTGCCCCAAGCTTCGTTAGCATCAATAATTAATACCGTGAGAGGAGCGACCGCTCGAATTGCCGCCACTTTTTCCAAGACCTGTTGAGCATCCAGCTTAATTTTTAGTAGTTTGGCGCCACGAGCCACGGCTTCACGAGCGGCCTCCACCATCGCCTCCAGCGAAGCGAGGCTTAAGGTCTCGGCCGCCACAATCAATCGAGGCTGAGCCCGTTGAGTCAAAGACCATAGGGAAGTGCCAGATTGAGCCGCAGTTAGCCGCCATAATGCACAATCAAGAGCATTTCTCGCCGAACCTCGGGGTAATAAATCGGCTAACTGTTGCCGAGTCGCCCCCGCTTCAATTGCGGCTTGCACTCCTTTTAACTGTGCCACCACGGTTTCTGCCGACTGCTGATAGTGGGCTGTGGGCGTACATTCCCCCAAGCCAATCAGGCCTCCTTCTTCGATGGCGACTCTCACCACCGTGACGGCATTACGAGTTCCGCGTGAAATCGCGAAGGGCTTCGCCAGCGGCAATTCCACGACCTCGATTTGTAGGCTGCGAGTCAATTTATTCATGAGCGTTGCGTAAGTAACAAGCGATATCGTCAATCCCATAACGCACCGGATCGGTCGCAGGCACACCAAAACGTTCACTCAGTTGCTGACAGAACTCTCGAGCTTCCAGGTCCGAAAACTGCGAAGTATTAATCGCAAAACCAGCGAGTTGAATCTCAGGACTGGTGACTTTGGCAACTCGTAGGTTTTCAGCAACACATTCTGCGATGTCGACCAAGGGGTGATGCGGCAGATGACGCGTGTGAGGACGCCCCATTTCATGGCACATCACCAACCACTGTGGTTGAGCGCCATGCAATAAACCGAGGCTCACGCCTGCATAAGAAGGGTGAAACAGCGAGCCCTGCCCTTCGATAATGTCCCAGTGATCCGGCTCGTTCGCGGGTGCGATTTGTTCCACCGCACCGGAAATGAAATCGGCTACCACCGCATCAATCGACAAACCTTCACCAGAAACCAATACCCCGGTTTGACCGGTCGCACGAAATTGCGCCTTCATTCCTAGTTGAAGCATGGCTTTTTCTAAAGCCAACGAGGTATACATCTTGCCAACAGCACAGTCGGTCCCCACGGTGAGTACACGATGACCAGTCCGTGGCAATCCAGTCCCCACCCGGAGCGCCTGTTCACTATGGCGCACATCAAATAACTGCACCTGATGGGTCTTGGCTAGGTCCCGTAATTCAGCAATATCGTTTAAGCGCTGATGTAAACCACTGGCCACATTCATACCGGTACAAATCGCTTGGCGAATCGTCTGTTGCCAGTGCTCAGGCAAAAATCCGCCCGCATTGGCAGTTCCCAGAACTAGGGTTTTGGCGCCTGCGCTCTTCGCTTGTTCGATGCTCACATCGGGAAGGTCTAAGGCGACGGTCGCACTTGCTAAACGCAATTGACCAATACATTGCTCGGGGCGCCAGGCAAAAATACCTCGTGCCGTTTTCGCCGCCAAAGGGTCGGTAACATCACCAATAAATAAAAGATAGGGTTGCGGTATTTGCATTCTCGTTCACTCACAATCACGCTGCTCATTGAATGAATTTGATTGTTCCATAGCCCTCAAGGCCATGACGAATGCTAATATGTGGCAAGGGTATAACCCTTAGGTTATAGCCAACCGACAGCCCCCATAATGACTAACTCCAACTGAAAACCAGAGCTCAATAAAAGAGCTACAAATTATAAAATTGGTTCAGGATCGACGCTTGTTATCGGCATACATAGGAAGATTGATGAGCTAAACCGAGCCATCCAATGAGTGGCCAGAAAACGATTAGGCGAGCATATGCAGACCATTGTTCAAGTCAGCGTGTTGCAAAAATGAGGCTTGTAAACATGTCACGATGGTGAAGAACATACCACTAGCGGTGTTTCTACGGTGGAACTTAGAAGCAAACCAATATGCAGGAACACTCGGCTTAGTGAACATTTAAGCAACAGATGTTGCTCCAGATGAGAGTTTTTTATTGTGGTAACAAATTGCGACTCAGTGAGTGAAGCAAATACAACTTAGCCTTCCACTCAAAGATGAAAGGCCCAAATGATCTGAGCCCACCTTTAAGCCGCATTTGTGGCTCATCGTTTTAACCCCCAATGGATCTCAATCGCATCGGTTCGGCCTTGCTGAATAAGCCGCAAATGACTGTCTTCAAACGGCTGAAGTATTAAACCGTAGCGAGTAACTTACGCGCGGCCTCTACTACAATACTAACCGCTTTATGTTCGGTGTTTTTCATTAAGCTTTCATCGGGAATTTCTTGTTGAGTCCGATTCACAATCACCCCAGCAACACAGCCAGCCTTAAGACCCTGCGAGGCACACATGGTAAATAAGGTCGCACTCTCCATTTCAAAGTTAAGTACCCCCATGGCTTGCCATTCTTCCATCGAACCCTGCAAGGCTTTGGTTACTCGACCAGAAAAAGTGTCGTAGCGCTCTTGGCCCGGGTAAAAGGTATCGCTGGATGCAGTAACCCCCACATGACAGTTTGCCTTGGCTTCTAAGGCTGCACTATGCAAAGCTTGCATACACGAAAAATCGGCCACGGCGGGAAACGTCATCGGCGCAAAATGTTGGCTGGCGCCATCTAAACGAACCGAAGCCGTGGTGACAATGACGTCCCCCACATTGATGTGGTTCTGGATCGCGCCAGTGGTGCCCACACGTAAAAAAGTTCGCACCCCTAATTGTGCTAACTCTTCCACAGCTATAGAGGTAGAAGGCCCACCAATCCCGGTGGAGCATACCACCACGGGGGTTCCATCCAATTCACCCAGATAAGAGGTAAATTCTCGCTGAGAGGCTAATAACTGCGGATTATCTAATAACGAAGCGATCCGCTCGACCCGCTGAGGATCACCGGGAATAATCGCCAAGCTGGCTCCTTTTAACATCTCAGGGTTTAACCCTAAATGAAATACACTTGCGGCTTGATTCATGCTGACTTCCCTAATTGAGTCGAATAATTAATGCCCTGAGCATAGGGGCTGAACTGCTGAATAAGTGTGAAACATCTCGCATTTAGCTGTAAGTGAAGCTAAAAACAGCTCATTATCACCGCTTATGTTGAAATAACTTTCACCTTTGTAACCTGATCTAAAACGCAACAATCCACCGATTTAAACCATAAACAAATGAATCATTAGCATGTCTATAAGCCGCTGTTCTACAATCAGTAGAATTATTTTAGCCAGAGAAGTAACAATGAAAAATCTGCGTATTATTTATGTAGCGATATTACTGGGTTTAAGTGGCTGTGTCAGTCATCAATCGGAAGGAAATATGAACTTGGCCAATAGCCGCTGGTATATGAGCGCCGACGACTACCAAATAGCCGATATCAAACTGCCCGCCTTTCACTTAGAAGAAACCCAACAAGGCTACAAAATTTCTGGAACCACGGGTTGCAATAACTTTTTTGCCAGCGCAAGTTGGGATGGCAAGCAACTCAGCCTCACCCAACCGATTGCGATGACACGGATGATCTGTGCTGCTCCTCTGAACAAGATTGAAATGGAATTTATGCAAGCCGTAGAGCAGCCAATCATCAGAGATGGCGAAACACTGCGCTTAACTAATGGCGCGGTATTTAAGCGCATTCCAAACAAATCCTAACCACCATCAGTAAGCGAAGCACTTCGCTTACTCGTTAAGCCCTTTTTCTAAACCAGCTTTGCCGTAAGTCTTGCCAACTCGCATAAGCCACCAGTGCCGCAATCATACTACTGCTAGCGAGTACCCAAGTGGTGGCAATGAACTGTTGTTGTTGCCAAGCCACCGGATCCACCGGCCAATGCCAATAGCCAATAGCCCAATCCAGGCTCCAACCAAAGGCCATCGCTGTCACAATCACCCCACTTAAATAGGCGACCAAGGCTCGCATGCCCATCTCCTGGCGCACTAACATCAGCGTTGCAATATTGGTCGCTGGCCCGGCTAACATAAACACCAAAGCTGCCCCCGGTGAAATGCCAGCGATAATCAAGCCCGCGGCTATCGGTGTCGAGGCCGTTGCGCAGATATACATAGGGATCCCGACTAAGACCATCACCACCATGGTGCCCCACCCCTGCCCCCACCGGGTCATAAAGCTTTCTGGCAAATAAGTTTGAATCAATGCAGCAAATGCCAAACCCACAAACAACCATAGGTAGCTATCCCGTACCATCTCAAGCAAGGCATCTGCCCAGCGCCGTAAACTGCTACGCCAGTCTGCTGTGGGAGTCTCGGCGGGCGATGATTGACTAGCGCACTGACCACCGCTGCAGCAACTCTTAACCACAGTTTTTGGCGCTTGACCAGCTTCACTATTACCAACTAAAAGGCCCGCTACGATGGCACTCACAATCGCCGCAATAGGACGAATAATTGCCATCACCGGCCCCAACAGCGCATAGGAAATGGCCACCGAATCAACTCCAGTTTCCGGTGTTGCGATTAGAAAAGAGGTGGTGGCACTATTCGAAGCCCCAGCACGGCGTAGACCCAGCGCAGCGGGGATCACCCCACAAGAGCACAATGGCAAAGGCGCGCCAATAAACGCTGCTTTTATTGTTGTACTCGGTCGGTTATTACCTAAATGCTTAGCCAACCAACGACTCGGTAAGCCCAGTTTCAAGCTGGCGGCAATCACAAAGCCTAGTAATAACCAAGGCGCAGCACTTAGAAATAATCCAATAAAATTAGTCAATAACATCTTCTAAAGCCTTTAATATTGAACACTGGGCAGCACTTTCACTGCCACCACAACAAGTCTCATGTAATTGGCGCAAAGTCGCTTCAAAAGCCTGTAGCTGAGCGAGTTGCTGCTGTACCTTGACCAACTTTTGTTCGATAAGGACGCTCACATCGTGACAACTCACCTGCTCGGCTCGCTCTCGCAGGTTCAGTAATTCAGCGATATCTTTAATTGATAAACCAGATTGCTTTGCCCGCTGCACAAAGCGCAATCGAGCTACATCTGTCTCACTATAAATACGATATTGGTTGGCCTCGCGCGCGGGCGTTTTCAGTAGCCCCTTGCGCTCATAAAAACGCAAGGCCTCGACACTTAAGCCACTTAGCTTGGCTAATTCCCCGATCCGATACATAAATACCTCCCATTCACTACAGGATAAACCCTATAGCTAGGTTTAGGGTCAACCTTTTTTTTCTGGAATGATAAAAATCTCTTGGTTCAATGCAGAGTCTAAGCCTGCTGACGGGATAATTTTATTAGAGTATATGATGCAAGTTGATGACTTTTAGTGCACCAGCTAAAGTGGCACATACAAATATCTGCCAGAGTGACCCAGAGTGACCATGCTCAAGCTTTTACTTTGCAGCCTTCTCTTAATTAAGGGCCACTGCAATTAGTATCAATGCTAAGGCAATCCAAGTATTCAGAGCCACATTTTCGTTAGCAAAGATAACACCGACCAAGACACCGAATGTGGGGCCTAGATCGTTGGTGAGTGAGGTAAATACAGGGCCTGTTTCCGATATGAGAAGCATATAAAGAAAGTAAACAACTCCGGCCCACATGGCCCCCAGATAGATAATAAAAAGAATCGTATCTAAAGTTACATGGCTTAGGAGTTGGCTATCAGAAAACAAGAATATAAGTAATATCTGTAGGCTGGCTGCACCCAATACATTCCTTGCCACAATCAGAGGGGGCTCGTCCCCACATTTGAGTGTTCTTGGAAAATCCGGCGAGCATTGCCGAGCTTATTTAAAAAACCATTGATACTAAATAAAGCAATGCCAATACCAAACTCTAGTGTTTCAACAGAGTTCATATTTACGCCACATAGGACGATAGCATTTTGTTTCAGTTAGTCTGGGATGTAGGCAATCAACCAAGAATTGCCGCCAGCTAAGCCTACATCTACGGCTAGACAAATCATCCAAATAAACCAAGTGATGAGAGTCTCCGCCCACAGCTGATAGGTTTATAAATATTGATTTCGCTCTGCGGGAATATCAGACAGATATTGTACAAATTCAAGCTCAAAACCATCGGGATCTAGGAAGTATACATTTTTACGATATTGTGTCGCCGCGCCCTGGTTGTGAATCGGAAAACCAGCTTGCAGCAAACGCTGGCTCAACGCCTCGATATTATCGGTAACAAAAGCGAAATGTGCCAAGCCCAGTTGGTTACTTGTCAAAGACCGATTTTCCCCTCGACCACTATCGTTAAAAGTTAAGTAATGCGTTTCATCACCAAAGTGAACCCAATTTCTTGGGGTTCCATGCCATAACTGATGACCTTGTCCTCTAATATACCAGTGGGGAAAAGCGGCCCCGTAAAACTTAAGCGTAGCATCAAGATCGCTCACCACTAAATTCAAATGTTCTAAATACATTGTGATTTCCTTCGTTATTGATCATTGCTGTGAACACCAGCGAATCGACGACTCGGTGATATTTGTGTTTAGCATAAAAGCTCAAGTTAACTTGAGGTAAAGGAGTTTTTTTCTTATCCTCAAACAATATTCATTTGAGGAAAAGCGATGACCAGCACTCCACCAAAAGCCCTATCGGTAGGTTTTGTCGCCAAACGCTGTGGCGTGAAAATATCGACACTGCATTTTTACGAAAGTAAAGGGCTGATCCAAAGTTGGCGTAACCAGGGCAACCAACGCCGTTATCGGGCCGATGTACTACGACGGGTCTCGGTGATCAAAGCCGCACAAAAATTGGGGATCAGTTTACAAGACATTAAGCTGGCCCTCGCCAGCCTGCCCGATCAACGCACTCCAACCAAACAAGACTGGCAGCAGCTGTCAAAGGTCTGGCGCCAACAATTAAATCAACGGATCCATCAACTAGAAAAGCTTAGGGATTCTCTCAACGGCTGTATTGGTTGTGGTTGCCTCTCCATGCAGAATTGTCCGCTCTACAATCCCGATGACATCCTAGCTGAACAAGCGCAAGGACCTGTTCTATTAGACCGAGCATAAACTTGCACCATAGCGACCAAAATCGCAGCTTGAATCAAAAGCGCCCTTTATCGATAAAAATAAGCATGCCCAAAGAACTTTTTTAATACTTGCAACGTTATTCCTTTTAACCGAGGAGTAACTATGTTTAATTTTTTAAAAGTAAATCCATTGAAACGTAAACGAAAAAAATATGATGTTTTACTGGAATCGGCAATGCTCGCGCAAAGACGAGGCGACATTATGAGCTATTCGATGCTAAGTGCCGATGCGGAGCAACTATGGAAAGAAATCAAAGAGTTAGAGTTGAAAAATCAGTTGCCCAATACACCAAGTGAAAAGTGACAAGTAAATCATTAAAGCATCAGGCTATTGACAGGAAAATTATTAAATATCAGTAATTTGAGCTAAACAGAGTCGGCGTCCATACTTAATGAACGCCGGCCAAATTAGCGACGAACATGCCAAATAAAGTCAGTCAAGTTATCAACAAGCGAACGAAGCCCAACGTGGTTAAGCTCGGCTTGGGTGCTGCCTTATTAGCCTTTTTCAGCCTCGCGATCCTCGCCATTGTATTTACTGCGCTAAACAATGTTGATCGTGAAATTAAAAACAAGGTAAAAAAATCTCTATTAACCACTCTGCATACCACCCAACAAGCTCAGCATATTTGGCTACAACACCGACTGACAGAATTAGATAACATCACCCGCTCTCAATCACTGCGCAGCATTGCGCAGACCTTCACTCGCAGTAAACCTAGTCCATCGCAGTTTGCCAAAGCAGAACAACAGCTGGCACAAAGTCTGCGTTTTATTATGGAAAGTTATCAAGATCAGAACTATTGGCTGACGCGCCGCAATGGCCAAATCCTCAGTTCGAACCTCACGCAGCAAACCACACGCCACCCTTTATTTGAATTAAGCTCACAAGCGATACAACGGGTATTAGCTGGTGAAACTCGTTTTATCACAGGCTCAGTCAAAACCGAGCGCGCCCCCCAAAGTCACATTTACTTTTGTTCACCAGTGTTCGATGAACAACGACAGGTGATTGCCGTTCTGATCATCGGTGCCGATCAACATAAACACTTTAATACGATCACCCAACTTGGCAACATCTGGGACAGCGGTGCAACTTATGCCTTTGATCAAAATGGTGTAATGCTTTCAAATTCTCGTTCCGACGAGCAACTTCATCGAGTCGGTTTGTTAGCGCCCGCACAAAGTGCCATCAACACCATTCGAATCACCGATCCCGGTAGCAATATCTTGGAGAGGCGAGACCAAAAACTATCTAAACTACCACTCACACTGATGGCACAAAGCGCCACTCGAGGGCAAACGGACTTCAATATAGAAGGTTACCGAGACTACCGAGGTATATTGGTATTAGGCGCTTGGAGTTGGCAAGCCAACTATGGCTTTGGCCTTGCCACCGAAATCGACAAATCCGAGGCATATAACGTTTATGGTAGAACCAAAAACATCGTATTAATTGGCATCATTAGTTCTTTAGTGGTGACTTTTAGCCTATTTATGTTGCTGTATATCAGCCTCCGTAACGGCAAGCGCAGCTTATATCAAGCCCAACTGGTATTAGAAGATAGGGTTAAACAACGAACCGCCAACCTAGAGGCGGCTCAGCAGCAACTGCGCGCCGCCTACCAAGAACTCGAGCAAGTATCTATCACTGATAGCCTCACCGGCATCCCCAATCGACGCTGCGCCGATACTTTTTTAAATAGTGAGTGGCGCCGCGCACAACGCGATGGATATCCGATCACTATTATGCTGATCGACATCGACCATTTTAAGCAATATAACGATCACTATGGTCATCCCGCGGGCGATATTTGCCTGGAGCTTGTCGCTAGAACCCTAATCGACAGCCAAATTTGTAAACGTCCGGGGGATCTAATTGCACGCTATGGTGGCGAAGAATTTATCGCCATATTAAGTAATAGCGATCAACAATATGCCACACTTGCCGCGAACAACTTACTTGAAGCCATCCGTAAAGCTGCCATCCCCCATAATTTCACTTTAGTTGAAGATCAAACCATGCTGACCATCAGTATTGGGGTATCCATTGCAGAAAACATCGACACCAGCCTTGAAAAAGTTGTGAGTTTAGCTGACCAAGCGCTGTACATCAGTAAACAAACTGGACGTAATCGCTATCACCTGAAACTCCCCCAATAGTGCAACTGAGCGGCTCCCCCAAGCTAAAATAAACCAATCCGTCCATTAATCACCACCTTGAACAGCAATCGAAGTTGCTGTTTTCACATAAATTTCAATAAAAAATAAGGACTAAACAATGCTACCTACGGATGATTAATCTACTAAAAATTGCACATTCTTAAGACTTTTCCTGTAAAATGCGCGCCTCAAACCTAAGTTGTTTATTTTTCGGGCAACTTGTACCGCTAGCGCACATAACTGCTAATGAGGATAAAACCCCAATGGAAAACGCTCGACCGATTCGACGTGCACTGATCAGTGTTTCAGATAAAACAGGCATCATCGAATTCTCTCGATCTTTAGCCCACCAAGGCGTAGAGATCTTATCTACTGGTGGCACCGCTAAATTACTGGCTGATAACGGCATCGCCGTGATTGAAGTCTCAAACTACACAGGCTTCCCAGAAATGATGGATGGACGGGTAAAAACACTCCATCCTAAAGTACACGGTGGCATTTTAGGTCGACGCGGCACCGATGACCAAGTCATGGCTGAACACGACATCAATGCCATTGATATGGTGGTGGTCAACCTTTACCCATTTGCAGCAACCGTGGCAAACCCAGATTGCAGCCTGGCCGATGCGGTAGAAAACATCGACATTGGCGGACCAACCATGGTGCGCAGTGCAGCGAAAAACCATAAAGACGTGACCATCGTGGTGAACGCTTCGGATTACGACCGTGTATTGGCAGAAATGGCTAATAACGATAAATCGTTAACTCAAGCCACTCGATTCGACCTCGCCATTGCCGCTTTCGAACACACCGCCGCCTACGACGGGATGATTGCAAACTACTTCGGTACCATGGTCCCAAGCTACGGCGACAACACCGAAGGTGATGAAGAAAGTAAGTTTCCACGAACATTTAATAGCCAATTCATTAAAAAGCAAGATATGCGCTATGGCGAAAACAGCCACCAAGCAGCCGCTTTTTATGTAGAAAAAAACATTGAAGAAGCCTCGGTATCGACTGCCACTCAGCTACAGGGTAAAGCCTTGTCATTCAACAACATCGCCGATACAGACGCCGCCCTTGAGTGTGTAAAAGAATTTGCTGAGCCATGTTGTGTCATCGTGAAACACGCCAATCCTTGCGGCGTTGCTTTAGGAGATGACATTCTGCAAGCTTACCAGCGCGCTTATCAAACCGATCCAACTTCAGCCTTTGGTGGCATTATCGCTTTTAACCGAGAACTCGATGCCGATACCGCCGAAGCCATTGTCTCTCGCCAATTTGTGGAAGTGATCATTGCGCCTAAAGTTTCTGAAGCAGCAGCACAAATTGTTGCCGCGAAGAAGAATGTGCGTCTGCTGCAATGTGGCGAGTGGTCAACTAAAACCACCGGTTTACAACTGAAACGGGTAAATGGTGGTTTATTGGTGCAAGACCGCGATCAAGGCATGGTCGGTCAAGAAGAGCTAAGCGTCGTCAGCAAACGTCAACCCTCAGCAGAAGAACTACGTGACGCGCTATTCTGCTGGAAAGTGGCTAAATTCGTGAAATCGAATGCCATCGTTTACGCCAAAGGGAACATGACGATTGGGGTCGGTGCTGGCCAAATGAGCCGTGTATACAGTGCTAAAATCGCTGGTATTAAAGCCGCCGATGAAAATCTGGAAGTCGCCGGAAGCGTGATGGCATCCGATGCCTTCTTCCCGTTCCGCGATGGCATCGATGCCGCTGCCGAAGCGGGCATCACCTGCGTCATTCAACCCGGTGGCTCAATGCGTGATGACGAAGTCATCGCGGCTGCGGATGAACACGGCATGGCCATGCTATTCACCGGCATGCGCCACTTCTACCACTAAACGAATAACAGCCAGCCTTACGCTGGCTGTTTTATATTGTGGCTTGGCCTGACCAAGCCGGGTTTGCTCAGTATTGGATAAACAAAAATGAACGTACTTGTGATTGGCGGCGGTGGCCGTGAACATGCGCTGGCTTGGAAGGCCGCCCAGTCTCCTTTAGTTGATAAAGTCTTTGTGGCCCCCGGCAACGCTGGTTCGGCGCTTGAGCCAAAGCTGGAAAATGTTGCAATTAATGTTGAAGATATTGCCGGCCTACTGAGCTTTGCGCAACAGAACCAAGTTGAACTGACCATTGTCGGCCCTGAAGGCCCCTTAGTGATTGGCGTGGTGGATGCTTTTCGCGCTGCGGGTCTAAAGATCTTCGGCCCCACCGAAAAAGCAGCACAGCTTGAAGGCTCTAAATCTTTTACCAAAGATTTTTTAGCCCGTCACAACATCCCAACGGGTTACTACCAAACCTTTACCGAAGTTGAACCTGCCATTGCTTATGTTAAGCAGCAGGGCGCCCCCATCGTGGTAAAAGCCGATGGCTTAGCAGCAGGTAAAGGCGTGATTGTGGCGATGACCGAAGCCGAAGCAATCGCGGCAATCGAAGATATGCTCGCCGATAACGTCTTTGGTGAAGCAGGTTCACGCGTGGTAATTGAAGAGTTCTTAGATGGCGAAGAAGCTAGCTTCATCGTGATGGTGGATGGCAGCAACGTATTAGCCATGGCCACCAGCCAAGATCATAAACGAGTTGGCGACGGTGACAGCGGCTTAAATACCGGCGGCATGGGGGCTTACTCACCCGCACCAGTAGTAACGCCTGAAATTCACCAACGCATTATGGATCAAGTGATCATGCCGACAGTAAAAGGCATGGCTACTGAAGGCAACGAATACACTGGTTTCTTATATGCTGGTTTGATGATCATGGCTGATGGCATGCCAAAAATCATCGAATATAACTGTCGCTTCGGAGATCCAGAAACCCAACCGATAATGATGCGAATGCAATCTGATATCGTTGAGCTATGTTTAGCCGCCGTTGATCGTAAACTCGATAGTAAAACTGCCGAATTTGACTCTCGTGCAGCCATGGGTGTGGTCCTCGCCGCTGCAGGCTACCCAGGTGATTACCCGAAAGGAGATGTGATTAACCTACCCAGCTTGAGCGAAGAAAGCCTAGACGCCAAAGTATTCCACGCAGGGACTAGCGAAAAAGACGGTCAGCTCCTGACTAGTGGTGGTCGAGTGCTGTGTGCTACCGCCTTAGGCAACAGCGTGACAGAGGCTCAAGCCAATGCCTACGCCTTAGTCAAAAAAGTGTCTTGGAACGGTATGTTCTATCGTCACGACATCGGCTACCGCGCTATCGCCCGAGAAAAAAGCCAAGGCTAAGCCTTAAGCTGAATGCTAATAACATATAAAACCACTAAATGATCGATATTTAGTGGTTTTTTTTGTATTTTTCACATGATGCAAAGCTTAATCTCAATATTACTCAAGCAGTGCTATTATTCACTGTCATCATTGCGAAGAGCGTAACATGGAAAAGCATAATTTATTAGAAGATGGTTTAGCCCTATTAATTGGCAGCCTGATGGTTTCCTTAGGACTATTTTTCTTTAAACAGACTCAATTACTCACTGGTGGTACCGCGGGTTTGGCTCTGTTATCCAGTCAATTTTTTAAGTTAAGCTTTGGTCAAATATTTTTACTCATTAACTTACCCTTTTTTATTTTGGGTTTTGCCAAGATGGGCAAAAGCTTCACTTTTCGCACCGTCGCTTGTGTATTGCTGGTCTCTTTGTTTACCGATTATATGCATCTGGTCCTCAGTGTTTCACATATTGAGAGAAGTTATGCATCACTCTGTGGCGGTTTCTTAATTGGCACTGGTATGTTGATCCTGATCCGCCATAAAGGCAGCTTAGGCGGGGTGAATATTCTAGCCTTATATTTACAACAACGTTTTAATATTCGTGCAGGTCAGGTGCAAATGGGGCTCGATATTATGATTGTTGCTGCCTCTTACTTCCTCGTCCCATTAAGCGTTTTACTATGGTCCATTGTTGGCGCGGTCGCGCTCAATATCGTGATATCATTGAATCACAAAAGTGGACGCTACCAAGGTCTATCTTAATTAAACCAATGACATTTACTTCTGCGTTCATCTCGGTAAAACAAACTCAGCGTTTGTTTGCTTGCTATGATCAATGGCTTACAGATTACCAAGACTATTGGCAATTCAGTCCTTTTGCCCATCACACATTCCCTTGGCCAAAGCCCTCACTCAAACACCGCTTAGAACAACTAAGCCTTGAGCAGCTGACCCAATTTGAACAACAGCCCACGCTGGCTAGAAGCTATTTTGCTGAGTATTTCCCAGAACTAACGCAAAACCAAGAATCATGGCCCTTAACGGTTCCTCAAACGCGCAGTTTAACCAGCCCATTTTGGTTGAGTAACGGTATTAAAGGCCGTAAATTGGAACAAATTGCAGCCTTTTGCCAACAATTACACGGCGAGACAAGACCAGTATTGGAGTGGTGTGCAGGCAAAGGTCACTTGGGGCGCTTCATTAGTTACCATCACCAGCTGCCCGTCACCAGCCTAGAGTGGCAGGCACCGCTCTGTGAAGAGGGGCAACAGTTGGCCCAAAAATTAAACTTAAGCCAACATTTTGAACACTGTGATGTATTAGCTGAGCCTCCCCAAGCCACGCTCAACAAGCAACAACATGTAGTGGCCTTACACGCTTGCGGTGAGTTGCACCTACAGCTACTTCGCTTAGCCAGTCAGCAGCGACCACAACGACTCAGCCTATGCCCCTGCTGCTATCACCTCATTAGCACCCCTTACTATCAGCCGCTCTCCGAGCAGGCTCAACAAAGCTCCCTTCAATTGAGTAAAGCGGACTTACGCTTGGCCGTGGCTCAGTCGGTTACCTCGGGTCAGCGGGTGCAAAACCTACGTCAAACCGAGATCCATTGGCGCTTAAGTTACCAATGTTTACGCGAGCAAGTGACTGGGCAAAGCGACTACCAAGCGTTGCCGTCGGTGGCGAAACACTGGTTTGCTCAAGGGAGTAGCTTTGCCGATTTTGCCCAATGGGCGAGTCAACAACACCAACTGGCGCTGCCAGAGTCCATCGACTGGGCAGATTATTTAAACTTAGGACGAGAGCGCCATCTTCAAGTACGTAAAAGTGAACTGATACAACAACTATTTAGACCCATCTTAGAGCGCTGGCTGATTCTGGACCGTTGCTTATTTTTACAAAAGCATGGCTATCAGCTAAAACTCGTGGAACTTTTCCCCTTTCAAACTAGTCCACGTAATGTACTCATTCAAGCCGAGTTGCCTTAGGGCGCTTCAACCGTAAGGCTCTAATCAATACCTTAAGTACTGTTTATTGGTTTTTAACCCTTACGATATAGCCTCTGCTCTAATAAGCAATAAGGCCTTTTACTGTGATAATTGTTACACTTACCAATATTGGATAGGTATCTATCCTTGACTCATTGATAACTGGAAACTTTATGTTGCTTCGTATCCCGCTATGCTTCACCTTGCTTTGCGTTAGTTCTATGCTGTTTGCCACCGAACAAGAAGAACAATATGAAGAAGCGCTCAATCCCGCACTTATTGAAAACGACACGGCATCGAGTGAACCACAACCAATCCCCGAGCCTAAACCAAACATCCTCCCAGAAACCGAGTCGAAGGGAAAGTCAGTCGAAGCAAACCCTACCGAGCTGGACCTGCAACAAAAGTCAGGCGATGACAAACAAGCTTTGCCGGCCCAACCCGAAAACATTATTCCGATAGTTGTTGGCAACGATCCGCTCTCGAGCAAAACTCAGAAAAATTTAGCCGAGCCGCCCCCAGAGCAAGCGACATGGGGACCGCTTCATTTACTCAATACCGAGCTCTCACCGAACAGCAAAGCCACCCTAGATTGGTTTTCCGGTCACCTGCCTGGTGGCTTCGAAATGGCCACCCCGGTCGTGGTATTGCATGGTAAAGAAGCAGGGCCAACCGTATGTTTAACTGCCGCGATCCATGGTGATGAGGTCAACGGGGTTGAAATTGCCCGCCGAGTCGTACAAAACCTAAAACCAGAAAATCTCAAAGGCAGCATTATCTCGGTTCCAGTGGTCAATATTGACGGACTATGGCGCAAAGATCGCTATATGTCAGACCGACGTGATCTTAACCGCGCCTTTCCTGGTAATGCTAACGGCTCAACCGCCTCTCGCGTCGCTTATAGCTTATTTACCAGCATTATCCGTCACTGTGACAGTGTCATTGATCTGCATTCTGGCTCAATGTTTCGGGAAAATGTGACTCAATTACGGGCCGATATCACTCTAACTTCGGTTGCGGAATTAACCAAACAATTTGGTGCGGTTTCGGTACTACAAAGCATTGCTCCCCCAGGCAGCTTACGTGGCGCAGCAACCGCCGCTGGGATCCCCGCGGTGGTGATGGAAGTGGGAGGTCCTTTCACCGTTGATGTAAAAATGGTTGAAACTGGCGTCAAAGCGCTACGCAGTTATTTAAGTTCCATCGGTATGTTGCCGCGCTCTTTCTTTTGGTCTTCACCACAACCGGTATTTTATGCCTCCGAGTGGCTGCGCTCTCGCCAAGGCGGGATCCTGATAAACAAAGTCAACCTAGGGCAAAAAGTAAACAAGGGGCAACTGTTAGGTGAAATTAGCAACCCGATTAATAATGAAATCGAGAATCTATACGCACCTTTCAATGCCGTCGTTCTTGGCCGTGCTCAGGACCAATTTGTCAGCGCTGGTTACGCTGTGTTTAACCTTGGTGAACGCCGAAGCATAGAAGCTCTTGAACAACAGGGTGAACAAGTGAAGAAAAAAGTTGTCGAGAATAATGCGGAACAGATGGGGCTAACACCCAGCCTAAACCAGAATGATGCCACCCCCCAAGTTACAGATGATGAGGCGACCACGCTGCCACCTAAACCCGAGAGCCCCTCGCGGCCAACACCAACGGGGCATCAAATCCCCGATATGGATGATGTTCCAGAAGATTAGCCAAGCCTTATCAAGGCGAGCAATAGCCAAGAATTCTTTTAAGGAGTAATCACGATGACCCAAGAGGCTTTAATCAAACGCTGCACATGGTGTGGTGACGCCCCAGATTATCAACATTATCACGACCATAGCTGGGGGCGGCCAGTTTATGACTCAAAAGAACTATTTGCTAAGCTCTGTTTAGATGGACAACAAGCCGGTTTGTCATGGATAACCATTCTGCGTAAACAGCAAAACTACTATCAAGCCTTTGCTCAATTCCAACCAGACAAAATCGCTCAATACCAAGACCAAGACTGCGCCCGCTTAATGGAAAACAAAGGGATCGTACGCAATAAGCTTAAGATTAATTCCATTATTAAGAATGCCAGAGCCTATTTAGCGATAGAGGCACAAGGCCAAACTTTTAGCGACTATATTTGGAGCTTTGTAAACGGCAAAACCATTGTAAATCGCTATACCCATATGCAAGACATTCCAGCTGAAAGCCCAGAATCACAAGCAATGTCGAAAGCCTTAAAAAAAGCAGGATTTAATTTTGTTGGACCCACGATTTGTTATGCCTTTATGCAAGCGGTGGGTATGGTGAACGATCACCTGGTGGATTGCCATGTCTATCGAGAGTGTGTCGAGTTAGCCAAACGTTAAGCTACTTCATACTGGCCAGAAGATGTTATAGCAATCTAATTAATTAGATGAGCAATTTATTACGCAGAATTAATTTACCGATAATCAGCCAGGAAGTGCAGTAGCTAGTGGCTCTAATGACAAGATACATCACGCAGTTAGCGGTGATCTAGGCTAGCAAAAATAAACCAGTAATGGTTAGATTAGTATTCGATGGGCTGCTCATCAGTCATCAATACGGTGAGTCGTAAGTGATTCGACCAAGGGCCTTATTCGCTCGCTGTTGAGCGCATGTGACTGGTTGCAGTCAATCTAAATATAAGGTGATTTAGGCCACCCTGAACGGGGAAGCTTTCGCCTGATCGGCGATGATCTCTGTGTGACAATTATTGAGTGTTAGTATAACTGAACGAAGTCTTACAAATTAACGAGTTAACTCCGCGAAACGTTGTTCTTCAGTCTTTTTGTTTTGTAAGTAGCTTAATGCCACCAAACCCATTAATTCCATCATAATTTTTCTCTCTTTAGTAAAAGTTTAACTCAGTTGATCAATCAGATTAACGATTCAGTTGCTTAACACTGGCGTCATCGTGTTTTTTGTAACCTAGGTAGCTAAGGGCGACCAATCCAAATAAATCGTACATAATATTTTCCTTTTGCTTGTAAATGACTAGCGATTACGTTGCGCTTGGCTTTGTTGATTATTGTTTGCTTGTGATTGTAATGCGTAAAATAAACCAAATAATTCCATAATATGTTCACCTATTGTTTTGTTTGCTTCAATCTTAAAAGTCGCTAACTATGTAAAGTGTTTTTGTTAGTAACTTTCTCTCTTGGGATTAATATTATGCGACATAGCACACAATTAACATTACGTTTTTTCATTTTAGTCTTACTAAATTTCACTTTAAGTAATTAAATTACCAAAAAATCATTTGAAAGGCTTTCCAAACCACAGCGCAGAGCGAATTTGTGAAAATTGTTAACTATTGTTTGATAAAAAAATTTCGCAAGTATTTTCTTAAACCGTTACAAATGAGAAAACTGCGGTATGCTAATCCACTAACCGTCACTGCTATATAAGGGAGAAACGATGCAGGCAATACAAGCGCAATTCCATGGCGACCAACTGAAGCTCAATCAACTGCCAGACCTCGTTGCAAATCAACAACAAGTGCTAATCTCAGTCAAGGCTGCTGGGGTCAACCCAGTAGATACTTATATCGTAGCCGGTAGTAATAACTACACCGCCAACTTCCCACACACGCCTGGAAAAGATGCCGCAGGCGTGATCATTGCCGTGGGTGCTGACGTCACAGGCCTAAGTCCCGGACAACGAGTTTATTGCGCAGGAACACTCAGCGGTGCCAGCGCTGAACAATGCTTGGCCAGCCCGCAACAGGTTTATCCTCTATCGAATCACTTAAGCTTCGAACAAGGTGCCTGTTTAGGTACACCATATGCTACAGCTTGGCGAGCTCTGTTTATTCGAGCCCATGCTCAAGCCGCAGAAACGGTGTTTATTCACGGCGCGAGCGGAGGCGTCGGACTCGCCGCAATTCAACTCGCCAAAGCTGCGGGTTGTCGGGTTTTTGCCAGCGCTGGCAGCGAAGCCGGTTTAGCACTACTCAAACAACAAGGTGCCGATGTGGTGGTAAACCACCATCAAACGCAACACTACCAACAACTGCAACAAGCCGGTGGGGTGGATGTAATATTAGAGATGCTAGCGAATCAAAACTTAGGCGATGATCTACCGCTACTCAATGCAGGAGGACGCGTGGTTGTGATCGGTAGCCGAGGCAGTGTAGAGATTAATCCTCGAGATCTCATGGCTCGAGATGCTTGTATTATGGGAATGGCCTTAGCGCACGCCGATAGCGCACAGCTAAAACAGATCCATACGGCCCTTTATGCAGGTGCCGAAGCGGGATTTGTTCGCCCTGTGATAGGACAAAGTTTTGCTTTGGCCGAAACCAGCGCCGCTCATCAAGCCGTGATGCAAGCAGGCGCTCACGGCAATATTGTGATCGACACCCAGCAGACTAAGGATACCGTTAGTCACCAGTAACTCGACAACATAAATAGTCCGTCTCTCAATGGGTCCCGCTGCGACCACTCTCGATGCGCAGCGGCTTTAGAAATAAGATAAACCTTGAGAGCTATTTTATAGACTCGAGGCGTGAGGCGAAAAAGTAAGCCTAAGAAATATTGCTTCCCCTACTCCCTCGACAACCAAAATCTGTTGATCCTTGGAATAACATGAGTGATGAAGGATCAACAGCCCAAATCAAGTTCATTCTTTCTTCGCGGCAATTTGTTTATACATCAAACCAGCACAAACCGCCCCAACGAGTGGTGCAAGCCAAAACAACCATAATTGACTTAAGGCAATCCCCCCTTCGATTAAGGCAGGCGCAGTGCTACGAGCCGGATTCACCGAGGTATTACTCACCGGAATAGATATTAAATGGATTAAAGTTAATCCCAAACCAATCGCCAAGGGTGCGCCCCCCACTGGTGCACGCTGATCAGTAGCCCCTAAAATTATGAATAAAAACATAAAGGTCATCACTATTTCACAAATAAAGGTTGCGACTAAACTATAGCCTCCTGGTGAATGCAGGCCGTAACCATTACTCGCCAAACCATGGCTAGCCAAATCATAATCAGCGCTACCACTGGCAATCAAGTACAAAATAATTGCGCCCACAAATCCGCCAAGTAACTGGGCACAAATATAAGGAAATACATCAAACTTAGAAAAACGCCCTGCCACCATTAAACCGATGGTGACCGCAGGATTAAGGTGACAACCAGAGATATGCCCAATGGCATAAGCCATGGTGAGAACGCTCAGACCAAAGGCTAGTGATACCCCAACCAAGCCAATCCCTACCTCAGGAAAAGTCGCCGCTAATACAGCACTACCACAGCCCCCTAAAACCAACCAAAAAGTACCAATCCCTTCTGCAACTAAACGATTGAATAACGGCATGTTTGCTCTCCTTTTCAAACATAGGCTTCACAGTAGCAACTTGCCACTGTCGCCTAAATATAGGCCACTCCTGCCAAGCCTACCGAGTTTTTACTCCCCTGCCCGTTCAGTTCGATACAGTTTCTCGCTTAACAGATACAAGACGAGAGAAATCGAAATAAATACAAAGAACTAAAAAAATACAACAGTAAAGACAAATATAAAAAATATAGCTACCATTGCCACACTTTAATCCGAAAAACAATTCATTAATAGGACGTTTATGTTTAGAACTTATATTTTAGCGGTTTACATCACCATACTCACTATTCCTACTGTCTATGCGAGTGAATTTAACTTTGAACTGAATGATGATGCCTTCAGAGCTGGTTTTACCAGCGCGATAGGGCCTGCAGCTGAGGTGTCGGCAAACTATATGTACTCTCGACCTGAAGGCGATTTAGCAGAGCTAGGGATCAAGGCAACCCACCAGCAGGACAATCATAAATTTGCAATTGGCACTAAGTTCAACAAATTGTGGGCAAATCATCACGCGAACGCGCATGCCGTAACCATTGGAGGAAACTACGCCATTCTCATTGCCCCAGATTTAACAATTTCAGGAAGTGCTTACTACGCACCTTCGGTGTTAGCCAGTCATGAATTAAGTCGTTACTACAACTTAGATGCAAGAGTGGCTTATTCGCTGATGCCCCATGCTAACGTGTACTTAGGTTACCGTAGCATTCAGTTTCACTATCGTTCTGCAAACGATTTAAGCTTTAATAAAGGTTTCTATATCGGCGCAGTAATTAAGTTCTAGTCCTCAGAGGCCTGTTATGTTCAGCTCTGAGATGAAAAACAGGCCAAGTGCGACGCCATTCCTGATGTTTCTTAATTCACCATCTAGTCCGTATCTATCTAGCCACAGCGCCTTCACTCGCGCCTAGCTCTTTTCAGCGTCGACAGTGAAGCAGAGCCCCCAAAACAAATGCCATAGCTTTAAAATTCAAGCAAAAGCTTCTAAAAGGGGTAATAAAATCAAAAAATCGTTATAGATTGAAATAAATAACCCTAAATTAACTTTATTAAACCATAACTCGCAAACACTCACTCAGCAGATTTCCTTATACTTTATTCATCACTCTCCACTTGAGAATTTTAAATGAAATTACCATTTGCCATATTTCGATTAATTAGCCGTCAGCGCACTCTCTAGCCTCGCGCTGGCGGTCCGTTGGGCTAAATTCATTCAATTCAACTGTAGAGATAAATCATGTCCACTTTTAATTATAAAAAATACCAAGCCTTTCAGAAGGTTCACTTACCTAATCGACAATGGCCCAATAACAGTATCAGTCAAGCACCACAGTGGTGTAGTGTGGATCTTCGCGATGGCAATCAGGCCTTGATTGAACCGATGTCGGTGGAACAGAAAAAAACCTTGTTTGCGCTTCTGGTGAAGCTCGGCTTTAAACAGATCGAGGTTGGTTTTCCTGCCGCATCAACCACCGACTACGATTTTGTGCGATGGTTAATCGAGACCAATCAGATCCCGGAAGATGTCTCCATTCAAGTATTAACTCAGGCCCGTTCGGGCTTAATCGAGCGCACATTTGAAGCACTAGCCGGAGCGAAAAACGCGATTGTGCACCTCTATAATTCAACCTCGAGAACACAGCGCGAGAAGGTATTCAAACTGGATAAAGCGGGTATCATTAACATAGCCGTCACTGGTGCAAAAGAACTACAGCGGCAGGCCGAATGTTACCCAGAGACTAATTGGCAATTTCAATATTCACCAGAAAGCTTTACTGGAACCGAACTCGATTTCTCGGTGGAAATTTGTAATGCGGTGGTTGCCCAGTGGCGTCCTTACACCAACAATAAAATAATCATTAATATTCCAGCCACAGTTGAAATGTCGATGCCTAATGTTTACGCCGATCAAATAGAATGGTTTATCCAGCACATCGACCATCGCCAAGATCTCGTGATTAGCCAGCATACCCACAATGACCGCGGCTGTGGGATCGCCGCAGCTGAATTGGGGCAACTTGCCGGAGCCGACCGAGTGGAGGGCACCTTACTCGGCAATGGCGAGCGCACCGGAAATATGGATATCGTGACGATGGCAATGAACCTATACAGTCAAGGGATAAATCCGGAGTTGGACTTGGCCAATATCGATGAAATAGTACAAGTGGTCAAACACTGTACCCAGTTGCCAGTACATCCACGTCATCCCTATGTTGGTGAATTGGTATTTACCGCTTTCTCTGGCAGCCATCAAGATGCCATTAAGAAATGTTTAGAACAGCAGCAAACTGGCGCGCCTTGGGATGTGGCCTATTTACCGATCGATCCTAGTGACTTAGGTAGAGATTATCAGGAAGTGATCCGTATCAATAGCCAATCAGGCAAAGGCGGGATCGCCTATGTCCTTGAGCGAGACTACGGCATTCAACTGCCTCGTTGGGCGCTCATTGAGTTTAGTGCAGTGGTACAACAAGACGCCGAGAAAACGGGTGAAGAAATCACCCCAGAAAAAATATGGCAGCTATTCCAGCAGACTTATTTAAAGCAAAGCCATGCCTATCAACTTGGCCACTACCAAATCAGCTACCAACAGCAAGAACATTTACAGGTTGTATTACAACGGGATGAGCAAACCTGCAGGATTGAAGCCAATGGCAATGGCGCACTGGCCGCCTTTGTCAACGGACTACAGCAGGAATTTGGCTTCACTATCGAGGTTCTCGACTACACTGAACATGCCTTAAGTAGAGGAGCTGAAGCGGAAGCGGTATGTTACATTCAAACTAAGATCGCGAATAAACGCTATCTTGGGGTCGCCATCGATAAAGACATTCTCACCGCGAGCTTAAAAGCGATGTTATGTGCCTTAAATCAAGAGCTGAGCATATCCGCTCAGCTGGAAATGGTCTAGTTAGCTGCGCCATCTGATGTACGCTCAGCCATAAGACTTAGTGGTGATGCCCACCCGCACCGTGGGCATGACCATGCGCCAATTCTTCAGCGCTTGCTGGACGAGCCTCAATTAATTTGATAGCAAAGTCGAGATGTTTACCCGCGTAGGGATGATTGGTATCAACGGTCGCCATAAACTTCCCAACCTTAACCACGGTTACCTGACGAGGGCCTTGCTCAGTTTCCAAGAGCGCAGCCATCCCAGCTTTCCAATGCTTAGCGCCTTGCAAGTGTTTTACCGACACGCGCTGCTCTGCATTTTCATCACGCACACCGTAGCCATCTTCAGGCGCCAAACTTAGCTTGATTTCTGCGCCAGCTTCTAGGCCTTCTAAGGCCTGTTCAATCGCAGGAATCATCGAATTATGGCCGTGCAGGTAAGCGACCGCATCTTGGTCGGTCGCTTCCAATAACGCGCCGTCGGTTTCATGCAGAGTATATTCAAAACGCACCACACTATCTTTTACAACTTTCATGGTCTTCTCTCAAGATGGAAATGTTGCGCTACTACAGCAGAATCGGCGGAGTTTGCCAAGTATTATAGTTATCTTAGGGAAAATGGAAGTAAACAATAGCGAAACGTATTTGTGTACAGCTCAACAAATTAATGTATAACTATTGACCAGCATTCACCGATCAGCCAGTATATTCATAGGAAGCCTATACAATGTCGTAAATCAACAAGGAGGTTACTACCGAGAGAAGTTGATTGTGAGTATAGATAGCAGCATAAACACCCCAGACGATTACAAATTTCAGTGCTCTACATCTAACGAGTTAGCTGAAGCCCTATTTTCTCTACATTCCCTCCCTAGCCAAGCGAATATCGATGAATTGGCTCAACTGAGTTTACAAGTCAAACAATTAAGCCCAGTAAAGCAGCTCAAGCGACTGCATCATGCAGCAGAGCAACAACAACTATTTAAGTGCTTCACTGCTAGTCCTTGGTTTTTTCAAGAAGGTGCCGACTATTTATATCGCCCTGAGCTATTGCTGAATGCGCCACTGACTCAAGTAATTTTGTTGCTTAAAGAAACCTTAGGTCATCGCCATTGGCACAACTTATTACAAATGGCACATCCTCATTATGTTCCGCAGTTACTGGCACGCTTACGTCAATTTGCCACGGATTGTTCTAGGGATTGACACACAAATGCAGCTAAGCCATCAAACCCTCCCAAGTGTGGTAACAAGGTGATGTTTAAGCCCGCATGACTTGCTTCAGCTTGCTGAATAATTCTTGGTAAATCATTCACCACATGAGTACCCGCAGCCAAAAAATGAGGATATAAGGTAATGTTAACAATACCGGCAGCGACACACATATTGATCTGCTGACTAATTGATGGTTCGACTAATTCTAAAAATGCCGCATGAGTTTGCTGATAGCTAGGCAGCTGCCCTGCCATTTGAGCCGCTAAGTCAATCACTTCTTGATTCGATTGCTGACGGCGGCTGCCATGAGCGACAACTAATAACGCTTTCATATACTTCCTTAATTTAGAATTCAACGATGGCAAAGATTCATCACAGCCAGAAAGAGATACCCAATAATACCAATCTGATTCACTATATGAACAACTTATTGCGTAGAATAAATCTGCCGATAACGAGGCATCGAATGCAGTAACTAGTGGCTCTAATTACAAAATACATGACGCAGTTAGCGGTGATTTAGGCCAGCAAAAATCAACAGATAATGACTTAGATTGATATAAGCCTTCACTGAAATAAACAGAAATGCCAATGCAGCTAAGACAGCTAAGACAGCTAAGACAGCTAAGACAGCTAAGACAGCATGACTATATTGGAAAAGGTCGTGGAGAGGAAAGTCTAAAGGAGAGCGGTGAGAAAAGAAACACTAGCCCTTAAAGGGCTAGAGCTAGGGGTTAAACTTTCGAGATCCATCATCAGCACTTAAAACTTTATGGAGCGCTATTGGCTTAGCGGCCTAAGCTAGATACCGCTCGTCGTGACGAAAATGTTTTTATCTCGAACAAAGATCAAGCACGAAAGCCCAACATGCCCTAGTGTCAAAGCGCTATTATTTAACAGCTTCTTTTAAAGCTTTACCAGCGACGAACGCAGGTACATTAGCAGCAGCAATTTGGATCTCAGCACCAGTCTGAGGATTACGACCAGTACGTGCTGCACGGTGGTTAACTTTGAATGTACCAAAGCCGATTAGCTGAACTTGATCGCCTTCTTTAAGTGCGTCGGTCACAGCACCTAAAGTTGATTCCAAAGCCAATTTAGCTTGAGCTTTTGATAGGTCAGCTTTTTCTGCAATCGCATCAATGAGTTCAGTTTTATTCATAATATCTAAATCCTTTACGTTCGTTTAAATAATCCAGCTTCACTTTAAGAGAAAAAAAAACCCTGCGCAAAGAATTTTTCCACTTTCACGCCTTATTTGACGGGGCTTTAACCAATTTATGCGTAAATAGTCACAAAATCATCCATAATCTTGGCGACGACACCATTTAATTGTCTTCTAAACAGATCCCCAGATTACTCACACCTTGGTTCAACGCGAAGGTTTTCAAAATTTCCACCCCCGATTTCCCTTTCTCTAAATGGTCGATCATATCCAGTAAATCAGTTTGAAATTCTAGCTCTTGTTGGACTAAGTCTTGCAGCAGCATCGCATCTTCATCGAGTTCCCCCAACTGCAATTCTAACAGGCTCAAAACACTCGCTAAGGAAGTCTGACTAGCTTGTTCTGCTTCCTGGCCTGTCGGCTCAAGTAAACAACTCAATAAGCATTCAACCACCACACAACAATCTAACGCTGGATATACTCCATACATGTCAAACAATTGAGGATCTGGGATCAGCGTTTCGAAGCGCTCTCGCTGAACCGAAAAGTTAATTTTAGTTTGCGGGTGCAAAGCACTTTCCCAAAATAACGCCAGTAAACGACGAAAATCAGCCTCATGAACTTGTTCTGTCGCCTGACAAAACAATAAATAATTAGGCGACATTCGCTGAAGTAGGGCCAAACAATATAAGGATTGCTGCTTAGTCGATAACTTCGCTAAGCGGTCGAGATCACAAGGGGTTAGCATTATTTGCTCCACACTAAGTAAAACGATTAAGGTCATCAAATGCTGATTAGCTTACCATCAACCGCTCTGGTTCACTAAATTTTGAGCCCCCGGTGAGGCTCGATAATACAGATGACAATAAGAAAATATGAGCTGAAAATCATCCGCAGAGGAATTGACCTAGCCACTTCTGAAAGCGTAATTTTTTGCGATGTGCCACTCACAAGCCTTGGGACATAAAATATGCAGCAAGCCCGCAAGCGATGAGCTCGTAACTGAACGGAATAAATGGCTAGGAGATTAACTTAACAACTCAGACCAAATATTGAGAGCGACTATTTGGTAAATTGCTAGTTTTTGCAAGAGTATAAAAAACAATGAACCGCGATAGTCACTCGCGGTTCATCTACGGTGGAATAGATTTACTCCCCTCCATCATCAAAGGCAATTTGCTTCTCTAAGTCAAAAGCCGCGAAAGCCCGGTCTCCTAAAGAGTTCAGAACCTTCACCTCACCTTCCAAAATAGCGATAATAATCTTCCCAGCTTTCTTTTCGTTAGGGATAACCACTCGACCTTTTTCACTCTGACCTAAATCAGACAAAACCTGCTGCTGTAACAACAAGGGATTATCTTCGTCGTAATACAGCATCGTTACTTTCATAGCTTATCCCTAACAATTGAGGGTTAATGAATTCAATTTGAAACCCCATATGGCAATCGCAGTATTATATAACAAATATGTAACGTCAACCAAAGTAGTCTCATTCTCTCGCCCTGCTTCACGGCACAAAGGCCCCCTTTCGAGCAAACTTAACCCACACTTGTGATTGAACTATAACTATGGTTTTGACTATAAGCTTAGCTTATAGTCAGCCAATTACTATTTTAGATTAGGAATCATCATGGCTTATCAAGAATACAAAGTTATCGCTATTACCGAAGGTGCCTTAGGGACCTTATTTCTTGGCGCTTCCGGTATGCCCTTGCAAAAAGTAGAGGCAACGCTTAACAAAGAAGCCAGCAATGGCTGGCAATTAGTATTTCAAGTAATTGAAAATAGACGATTTTGGCTATTTTGGTCTAGAGAAACAGTGATCGTCACCTTAGGTCGCTAAACGAATGACCCGACGTGATGATTTAGAAGTACAACAAGAACAACTACGCGCAGAAATACGTCAGCTGCCCGCCCCCTTACGCCAACAATTTTACCAATTGTGGGAAAAACAGGTAAAAGATCCCGACAGCTATGCTGTTCTCAACTATCTATTTATCGCGGGTTTACATCATTTCTATTTGGGTAAATGGCAACGAGGCCTAATCAATTTAACGATATCATTAATGGGACTAAGTATATTGTTTAGTCCCTACTGGATATGGGGGTGAGTCTATTGTTGCTGGTCAGTCTAATTGAACTTCCAGCATTATTTAGAGCCGAGCTGATCTTATTAGAACATAACAATAAGAGCATGCAGACTCTATTGAAACAAATCGTTAAGCGCTAATCCTTGGGGCCTTTAAACAGCCACAGTAGCAAGCCAAGTATCGGTAATAAGCAAATTAAAAATACCCACAAGTATTTGCGTCCGACTTCGGCGCCACTTTTTAATGTACGAATGATAGCGAACACGTCGCCGATTAAAATCAGCATCGCGATTAGCAATGACAATGACATTGTGATTCCTCTATTTTCAATTTGAAACGTTTATCATAATACTCGCGCTGATTGTGATTGACCCAGCACATTCTAAATCAATTTGTTGACGTCACTCTATCACGATTTGCGAACATGGGCTGGCCATCATATCTTAGGGATGCAACTGCAATTGCTAGACGAGTAATGACGGCTCACAATAAATCCAACGACAGACAAATACACCATAACGTATCTCTAAACCATTCGTGACTAGGCGGGAATAACGTCATCTGATTGCTCAGCCAAAGCTAAGTACTCAATAGTTTGATTGCCATCAGTAATAATAACACAGCAAAAGCTTGTTTTAATCGCTTCGCTGGCAATCGATACGCCAGGCGACTCCCCACTCGAGCAAACACCGAACTCGTCAATACAATGCCCAACCACGCCGGTAAATAAACATAGCCAATGCTTCCAGGCGGTAGTTCAGCCAGTCCCCAACCGTTGTAGATATAGGCTGAAGCCCCGACCAAAGCAATAGGAATACCACATATCGCAGAAATCGCTACCGCTTTTGGCGCAGCTAAGCCGTACCAGCTTAAGCAAGGAAACAAAATAGTCCCCCCGCCGATGCCAAACATCGCAGAAATGCCGCCAACAAGCGCACCCAGCACACTGGTCCCCCACTGCTGAGGAAGACTTCGTTGTGCCTTAGGTAAACGCCCAAAGCCCATATACCATGCCATGAGTAACAGAAATCCGGCAAAATAATAGCTTAAATGCCGAGCTTGAAGCTGCCCGGCAAGCCAAGCCCCCGCGCCAGCACCAAGCAGCAGCCCCAGCATTAAACGGCGAGCGATCAACCAATCAATCGAACCTCGACGATAGTGAGCATAACTAGCGCTACTCGCGGTAAACAAAATCGTCGCCAAGGAGGTGCCTATCGCTAAATGAATTGCCGATTCGCTAGCAAAGCCCATCGCAGCAAAACTACTGATAAGCACTGGCACAATCACCAAGCCACCACCGATCCCAAACAACCCCGACATCAGCCCAGCAACCGCACCAATCAATAAAAAACTAATGAACGTCACGACCTAACCAACACTCCACCTGATAATGCCGCATAGTCTGCTTGAAACAATGCAGTGGCGCAAAGTTTTCTAAAGATTTCGGAGCGAAGTGAGCGTTCGGAATGAATTTTGAGCATCGTTGCCGCGATGTACTCGCTGTTTTGCAACCTTAACCAACTTCATCTTACCCATATTCGTTTGGATAAGTCGCGCATCGCGATCTGCTTTTAATATCAAATCAACCCAGAGCCTATCTCGACAGATCGATAGGTTCCTGATCTAAATATTTTGGTAGGTAAGATAATACTTGAGGCTCACCAATGCTTTTCAGTTTTACCATGGCAATCACGAGTAACACCAGCATCAGTACGACGATTAATTGAAAGGGTGATTTCATAACAACAAATTCTCTATTACGGCCTATAAACCACTTCATCCGTAAAGAGTTCCACGACAGCGGCTACTATAGCAAAATCCGTTACTATGGCATAGCGAAACAAAATAGCAGCTGCGCGAAGCGCATCTGCTATTGGCTGATTCATTCCCGCTAATCAAACATAAACCGTTATTGGTGATAACCACGACTCAGTTCGTGTACCGCATCGATAAACGCACCCGCATGCTCGGGATCAACATCTGGGTGAATACCATGTCCCAAGTTAAATACATGCCCAGAACCTTCACCAAAACCGTCTAAAATATGCTGAACCTCTTGTCTAATACGAGAAACCGGAGCATATAACATCGATGGATCCATATTGCCTTGTAAAGCGACCTTATCTCCCACACGTCGCTTAGCATCGGCGATATTAATCGTCCAGTCTAAACCAACTGCATCACAACCAGTCGCCGCGATCTGCTCTAACCACTGCCCACCATTTTTGGTAAAGAGAGTCACAGGAACCGTCCGGCCGTCGGCTTGACGGGTCAAACCATCGACAATTTTATGCATATAACGCAATGAAAATTCATGGTAGTCGCGCTCCGATAATACGCCGCCCCAAGTATCAAAGATCATTAACGACTGAGCTCCGGCCGCCACTTGGGCATTCAAATACAAGATCACCGAATCGGCTAGTTTGTCGAGTAGCAAATGTAGCGTTTGTGGCTCACTGAAGGCCATCTTTTTAATACCACTGAAAGACTTAGTCGTACCACCTTCCACCATATAAGTGGCGAGCGTCCAAGGGCTACCAGAAAAGCCAATCAACGGCACCTCACCCTTTAGCTCACGCTTAATGGTACGAACTGCATTCATCACATAAACCAGCTCTTGCTCAGGATCGGGGATCGGTAAGGCTTGAACAGCGGCAAGGCTGGTCACTGGCCGTTCAAACTTCGGCCCCTCACCACTGGAAAAATACAAACCTAAACCCATCGCATCAGGAATGGTTAGAATATCGGAGAATAGGATCGCAGCATCCAGCGCAAAACGACGTAAAGGTTGCAACGTCACTTCACAGGCCAAATCTGCATCACGGCAAACCGTCATGAAATCACCAGCATCCGCTCGTACTGCGCGATACTCTGGCAGATAACGACCCGCTTGACGCATCATCCACACAGGGGTGGTATCGACAGGTTGCTTCAACAGAGCTCTTAAATAGCGATCGTTTTTCAATGGCGACATTGGCTTTTCTGATTCCTTATAATTTTTAGCTAGAGCATTGTAACGAGCTACTTTAACAACTCAAGACATTAGTTTAACAATTCAAACACTCCCATGAATCACATTTAAAGTGAAGTTTGGGCTAACCAATGTTCAATCATATCGCGAGCAACCGTTCCAAGAGGCGGCAAATGAGGTAAATCGTTCGCCTCAAACCACTGGGCATCAGCTAATTCTCGGCGATCAATCTTTAACTCACCATCGGCATATTCTGCAAAATAAGCCGCCATCAATGAATGAGGAAATGCCCAAGGCTGACTCTTCCAATAACGCAAATTTTTAAGTTTAAGCCCGGTTTCCTCATGAGTTTCACGATGTACAGTTTGTTCTAAGGTTTCTCCCGCTTCGACAAAACCTGCAATCGCGGTATAAATCGGTTGTGCTTGTTTTTGGTGACGACGATGATTAGCCAGTAATAACTGAGAACCATGACTAATTAATACGATAATGCAGGGCGAAACCCGCGGATAGGCGCGAAATCCACACGCCGAGCATAACATGGCTAACTCCCAATCTACTCGTGTCATCGCATGACCACAACAACCGCAAAATTGATGAGTTTTTAAAAACAAAGCAAACTGCTGCGCCTTACCGACGAGGTTAAATAGTTGCGAGTTAAGCAGCGACATGCTGCTACGCAGATCAACCCACTCGCCCATCCCGAGGTCCTGAGGATGCTCGAGTTCTAAACGCAAGCAGGGCTCACCTTTATAGCTAGCAAATTGCTCTACTCGACTAAACTCTAATGCAGGTAACGGCAAATCATCAATATCTCCATAGGGCAAGCGTTCACCCTGCGCAATCACCAAAATTTGCTCACCACAGGTGAAAAACCACCAGCCAAATTGCTTACTCACACCACGTTCCTTGCTCTTAAATTTGCTTTATTAGCAAATAATGAACAAGCTTAAACAACTTAACAAGCTTTCCCTGCAGCAAATGTTTAGCCACTCCGCAGTTAAACTAAATATCAGTTGACGAAAGCTTCGATTTTCTTTAGTTATAGAGCTAACGTTAATAGTTTCAGGAGCCATGCCAATGCTAAGAAAACTAGAACAAGCCCAAGCCAAATGGGGCGGTGCGAGTCAAGTCATTGATGCTTGGTTACTCGCCAGAAAGCAATTACTTATCACTTATTGTAATCTCGCGGGGCTACCTCCCTATGAAAGTAAGGAGCGTTCACTGCCGAGTCCCGAAACAATTAGTCATTTTTGCGAACAACTCGTTGATTATGTTTCCACGGGCCACTTCGAAGTTTATGAGCAAATTGTGAGTGGATGTGCTGGTGAAGGCGATAGCCAACCCGCTGAAAAATTACTGCCACAGATCAGCGCAACCACCGAAACCGCGCTCCGTTTTAATGATCAGTATGCCGAGGTCAATGAAGACTTAGAGTTTGCCAGCTTTGATAGAGATTTATCAGAACTTGGGCAGGAAATGGAAGAGCGTTTTGCCATTGAAGACCAGTTACTGGACCATTTATATCAGCATAGTCAGCAAAGTGCTGCGGCCAAATAATCAAGTTGCTCACGATTTAAATACGACAAGCTTTAACGCTAAAAACAAAAATGCAGTGCTAGGCACTGCATTTTTAGTATTGCTCAATGCTTAATTAAACTTAACTTGCTGGTTGCTCTTTCGCAGCAGGAGCATCAGCTTTTTCAATATCAAGCAACTCAACTTCAAATATTAAAGTAGAATTTGGCGGGATACTGCCTGCACCATTTTCACCATAACCTAAGTCGGAAGGGATAAAGAACTTGTATTTCGCACCCTTAGACATCAATTGAACACCCTCGGTCCAACCAGGAATCACTCGGTTTAATGGGAAGGTTGCTGGCTCGCCACGATCATAAGAGCTATCGAAAGTCGTGCCATCGGTTAGCGTCCCTTTGTAATGCACAGTCACCGTATCTTCTGCGCTCGGTTTATCACCTTCAGCGGCGGTCAAAACTTCATATTGCAAACCAGACTCGGTCACAGTCACGCCTTCACGCGCGGCATTGTCAGCTAAAAACTTATCACTCTCAGCTTTTGCCACAGCAGCGTCTGCTGCCGTCTTCTTCTCGACTAAACCGGCTAGTTTTTCGTCTAATTCTTTTAAAGTAGTTTGAATGTCTTCTTCAGACATCAAAACTTCACCGCCTAAACCATCTTGCATTCCTTTGAGCACTAAAGCGTTATCTAACTCAAGGCCTAGCTCTTTCTGCTGCTCTAAAGTACTCGCAATATAGCGTGATACTGATGCACCGATCGCGTAGGCTTGTCGCTGCTCGGCACTTTCAAAGGCAGCTTTAGCTACCGTGCCCGCGTCAGTTTTCTCGAGGGAAACTTGCTCTACCGCGGGCGCTTCAGCTTTTTCGTCTTGACAACCAGTAACAGCAAAAATAGAGGCGGCCAAAACCGACACGGCAAAATACTTTTTCATTCAATTTCTCCAATAGAATCGCATTAATCTGCGGCTTAGCGAACAAGATCACTATGAATTATTAAACACTTAGCCTACAAAACTCTTATACTAACCCTATTAGTCAACACAACCTAGCGACAGTTCCGTAAAAAACAAAAAATGACATTACTTAAGTGGTTTGTGATTTTCAGCTTTTCTATCCTGACAGCGGCTTGTAGCGAAGAGGCTCCGCCTTCGGCGAGTTGGCAACAAGCGCTGGATGGAGCCTATGCCGCCGATATTTCAGCGGATGGGCAACTGAGCCTAGTGTCTTCAATACACCATGGTTTGACTCTTTGGAATATTAAACAACAACGCCAATTGTTTCAGTGGAACCATCAAAACCAAGAGAATAATCAAGTATTCTTAGTCAAAATCGCCGATGGTAATCGCTATGCGATTAGTGCCAGTCGCGATGATTTTGTGATTTGGGACATCGCCACTGGCCAGGCTCAGGGCTATTGGAAGATCAGTGAATCTAGTATCAGAGATATTGCCCTATCCAGCAACGGCAAGCAGGTCCTGATCGGCCTTGGTGATGGTAAAGTGATTCACCTTGATCTAGTCACTGGCCGACGGTTAGAGTTTCTAGGGCATAGCGAAAAAATCAACTCAGTTGCCTTATCGGCTAACGGCCGCTACGCCTTGACTGGTGGTAACGATTATCAAGCCTTGTTTTGGGATACCCAAACGGCGCAGGTATTACTGCGCTTTCCTCAACAGGGGCGCGTATCGATGGTCGCTCTAGAACCCGATGGAAAATATGCCTTCACCGCAGACAATGGCAAACTTGCCCGAATATGGGCACTTCCCAGCGGTGAGCGAGTCAGTCAACTGAAACTCACCGCCCGACAAAGCCTATTTTCCTATGTTCGTTTTGCCAAACAAGGCGAATGGCTTATCACAGGTTCTGCGGCCCGAAAACTGAGCCTCTGGCATGTAGCCAGCGGCCAAGCCCTGCAGCAATGGTTGGTCACTGCGAAACAAAAAACCCGACCGAAAAGCGCTGTTGTGTATAGCGCGGCGATGCTTGATAATAGCCAGCTGGTGAGCGCAAGCTCTAGTGGTTTCGTTGAAATTTGGGATATAAAGAATTAGCACTATGGATCAGCAAGAGCTATTTAACATGATTGAGCGTCTCGAAACAAAATTGGCCTTTCAGGAAGACACCATTGAACAGCTCAATCTTGCGTTGCAAAGTCAACAGCAACAGTTGGATACCCTACAGCACCAATTTAAGCTGATCCGCGGCAAACTCTTCGAGACCGACAATGGCTCGGCGGTGGCACCGCTAGAACAAGAAACTCCGCCGCCTCATTACTAAGCCCTAGGTTTGGATTTGAGCATGTCTTTTCAATTTCGTTTAGCGCTAGAAAGTGACCTTCCCTGTATTGTTGATATCTACAATTCGATCATTGAATCGCGCCAAGTCACCGCCGATACCAAACCACAAACGGTAGCTTCGCGCTTAGACTGGTTTAAGCAACACCAAAAACCTCAACGTCCTTTGTATGTAATAGAACAGCATGGTGAAACCATTGCCTGGTTAAGTTTTAGTGATTTCTATGGCCGCCCCGCCTATCAACACAGCGCCGAAATTAGCCTTTATTTAGCCGAGCAGCATCGCGGTAAAGGCTTAGGAAAAGCCATATTACAAGCCGCCGAACCGATCGCCAAAACATTGGAGATTGAAATTTTACTGGCTTTCATTTTTAGCCATAACACACCAAGCCTGGCTTTATTCGATAAACTCGCTTACCAACTTTGGGGCCAGCTACCCAGCGTCGCGAGGATGGACCAGCAAACCTATAGCCTCACAATTTTGGGTAAACAATTATAAATCGGTTTGCCACTAGGATGCTTAGGGCTTAAACAAACCAATTAGCTCAGCATCTGTCGACTCACTCGCTTGCCCTTCTGGACGCTCGGCATGATAGCCACAACTAACACATTCCACCGACTCTAACGTGAGCCCTTGCTGCTCCACGATGATCAGTTTTAAGGAATCGAGTTCTCCGCACTCGGGACATACCGCACCCGCGATAAAACGATGTTTTGCCATAATTCACTCTACTTTGTTCTGCGCTGTCGCTATGCGCCATAAGCTGCATCAGGTATCATAGCGGCATTATTGCACATTTTTAGTAGCGCATAGCAACAACCATGATCGTAGCCAACAGTATTAGCCTTCAACGCGGTAGCAAATTTCTTTTAGAGGAAACCAATCTCACCATCCATCCCGGACAAAAAGTAGGTTTAGTCGGCCAAAATGGTTGCGGTAAATCGTCTTTATTTGCTTTGCTAAAGCAGCAACTGCATGTCGATGCTGGAGAATTGAGTGTCCCCAGCAAATGGCAAATTGCCAGCGTTGCCCAAGAAACCCCTGCGCTAAACCGCAAAGCCATCGATTACGTAATTGATGGTGATTTTGAGTTCCGCAAAGTGGAGCAACAAATTGCCGATGCCGAATCTGCCGGGAATGGTGAACTCATCGCGACCCTACACAATAAATTAGATACTATTGGTGGTTATCAAATCCGCGCCAGAGCGGCCGAATTATTGGCCGGCTTAGGATTTAGCGAAGCAGGACAACAGCAGAGTGTCAGCGATTTCTCCGGTGGATGGCGAATGCGACTCAATTTGGCTCAAGCTTTATTGGTACGCTCCGACTTATTACTACTCGATGAACCAACTAACCACCTTGATCTAGATACCGTTGTCTGGTTAGAACAGTGGTTAAAGCGCTACCCCGGCACCCTCATCTTAATCTCGCATGACCGTGACTTTCTAGACAACATCATTAACCGAATTGTGCACATTGAAAATCGCCAGCTAAATGAATATACCGGCAGTTATTCTGATTTCGAACAAATGCGAGCAACACACTTGGCTCAACAGCAGGCAATGTTTGAAAAGCAACAACGTGAGCGCGCCCACATGCAAAGTTTTGTGGACCGATTCCGTTACAAAGCCAGTAAAGCCAAACAAGCACAGAGCCGACTAAAAGCCTTAGAAAAAATGGAACTGATTAGCCAAGCGCATGTGGATTCACAGTTTAGTTTTCGCTTTAGAGAGCCCGACAGCCTACCTTTACCCTTGTTAACGATGGAAAAAGTAAGTGCCGGTTATGCCGACAAAACCATTCTTGAACAAGTCGAATTCAATTTAGTACCGGGCAGCCGGATCGGCCTACTGGGGCGCAACGGTGCTGGTAAATCCACCTTTATCAAGTTGTTATCCGGTGAGCTTAAAGCTTTAGCTGGCGATGTTGAAATTAACAAAGCAGCTAAAGTGGGTTATTTCGCCCAACACCAATTAGAAACATTGCGCCCCAACGATACTCCAATGCAGCATCTACAACGACTCGCGCCCACCACCACCGAAGCCGATCTGCGTAAATATTTAGGTAGTTTTGGGTTTCAAGGCGACCAAGCCCTAGAGCCTGTAGCTCCCTTTAGCGGCGGCGAAAAAGCCCGCTTGGTTCTCGCTTTAGTCGTATGGCAAAAGCCAAATTTGTTACTACTCGATGAGCCCACCAACCACCTCGATTTAGAGATGCGTTATGCGCTCACCCTCGCCTTACAAGAATTCAATGGGGCAATGATCATCGTCTCTCACGATCGGGCACTACTACGAGCCACAACCGATGAATTTTACTTAGTCGATAGCCAACGAGTTTCTCCTTTTGCTGGCGATTTAAACGATTATCAGCAATGGCTAAGCCAAGCCAACCGCGCAGAGAACACCAGTAGTACCGGCACCGCTGGGACGAATTCGATTGGTCAACGCAAAGAACAAAAACGTAAAGAGGCTGAGTTTCGCCAGCAAACCCGCGGTATTCGCAAACAGTTGGAAGTGCTTGAAAAGCGCAGTCATAAAGCCCAGCAAGCCCTCACTGAAATAGAGCAACGGATGGCCGATCCTGAACTGTACACCGCCGACAACAAACAACAACTGCAACAGTGCTTACAACAACAGGCAACACTAAAAATTGAATTAGAAGAAACGGAGCTGCAATGGTTTGATCTACAAGAACAGTTGGAACAGCAACAACAAGCCTTTGGGATCAGTGCCGAGGAATAACTTTACTTGACCGATTACACCACTCAGGTAAGGTTAACAACAATACTATTAATAATAAATCAAGGATGTCTATGAATGCCACGCAAGATCGCCCCAGTTTATTGATTGGTTTATTGCTGATCATTGTCGGTATTGGGGTAATTGCTTACGTACTACCGCAGGCCGTCAACCTCATCACCCTACCGCAAGATGCCCCCTTTATGCAGCATTTCTTTAGCTGGTTAATGGCCGATACAAATGCGATTAACAGTCAAGTGAGTGAAGAGTTTTTCGAAATATTTCAAACGCTTATTAAGGTGATTGTGCTCATCGTATTTTTATATGTTTGCTTAAAACTAGTCAGTATTGGCTTATTAATTATAAAAGAAGGGGTGAGCCTGATTCGATCTCAACCGCAAACCAGTAAAGATAAAAACTAAACGGCTTCTCTTTGGCAGGTCATCGTGACCCGCCAGATTTTCTTTTGCTACCAATGCAACAGAACACTGGCTAAGCTAAAGTACACTAATACCCCAGAGACATCGGCAATAGTGGCAACCAATGGCCCCGAAGCGGTGGCAGGGTCTAGCTTCATTTTGTTTAATAAAAACGGCAAACTAAGACCGACCAAAGATCCGACCAATACGATAACCACCATCGACATCGATACTATCAACGCCACCTCTGGGCCGCCACGATATATACCCACCCCATAGACAGCAATCGCCATCGTCATACCAAGCGCCAAGCCAACCAGCAATTCGCGACTAAATAACTTCGCCCAGTCACTTTTATCAACTTCACCAGTAGCTAAGGCTCGCACCATTAAGGCTGCGGCTTGAGAACCGGCGTTACCGCCGCTACCGATTAATAAAGGTAAAAAGAATACTAAGGCCACATGGCTGGCAATGATATCTTCGAAATGCGCAATTCCTGCGCCGGAAAACATCGCACCAAATACTAATAATACTAACCACAGCACTCGCTTACGGTACAGTTCCCAGATGCTCACTCGGTCGACGGTTTGATCCAGCTTCCCCACTGAAGCACTCTTTTGCGCATCCTCGGTGGCTTCTTCCACAGCCGCATCCATGGCGTCGTCATAGGTGACAATACCCACCAGTTTGTGCTGCTCATCTACCACTGGTAATGCCAGCAAATCATAATGACGGATCTGCTGACTGGCGTGCTCTTGACTATCCTCGACCGCCATTGCAACCACTTCGGTACGCATCAACTCACTGACCTGCTTATCTGGCGAGGCTAGAATCAATTCACGTAAGGAGATCGTCCCCAACAAGCGACGCTGCGCATTAATCACGTAGGTTTGATAAATCGTTTCCTTATCGGGCGCTTCTAAACGCAACTGCTTGAGCGCTCGGCTCACTAACCAATGCTCCTTCAGCGTAGCGTAATCAGAAGTCATAATCGCACCAACCGTTCCCTCCGCATAACTGGCGAGTTGACGTAGATCTTCACGTTCAGCCTGCGCTAAACCAGGAAGCACCATCGCCTGTTGTTCCTCATCTAAATCATTGTACAAATCAGCTCGTTCATCAGCATCCATTCGGGAAAACAAAGCCGCTAATTTATGTCGTTTCATCAAGCCTGCAACTTCAGCTTGCAAATAAGGAGGAAGATAGGAAAAAACTTTGGCTCGATCTGCCAAAGAGAACATCGAAATTAACGGAAGCGCTTCTTTAGGGTCGAATTCAGCGAGTGCTTTACCAATATCGGCAAGGTGGTAATCGTCTAAAGTTGCACGCAAACTTGATTTATCAAGACTAACTAAGGCAAGCTCTAATTTTTGGTGAAGATGTGCCATTAACTGCTCCAGCTATCGCATAGAGCTCGGCGAAAAATGACCGACTACGCGATGAAAAACGGTGATAGAAAATAGGAAAAAGAATTTAAATGTCGACTGTCGGGGTCAGGGGTCATAAACAAATCTCGATGACAAAATCGGCGCAAATTGTAGGAGGGTTATGCTTTTAATACAAGGAATTTATGCCGCTTATCAGGCGAAATAAGCGGCAGGAAAACAAATGACTAAACGCTAGTAACCCAAGTTAGGCGCCAGCCAACGCTCGGCTTGCTCTAAACTCATATTTTTACGTTGCGCATAATCCGCTACCTGATCGCGTTGGATCGAAGCCACTGCAAAATAGCGACTATCAGGGTGAGAGAAATACCAGCCAGACACAGCGGCTCCAGGCCACATCGCATAGCTATCCGTTAACTGCATCCCAATCCGTTGCTCAACCTCTAACAGCTCCCAAATCAAGCCTTTTTCAGTATGTTCCGGACAAGCAGGGTAGCCCGGCGCAGGGCGGATCCCTTGATAGTTTTCACGGATTAGCTCTTCATAAGCGAGCCTTTCATCGGCCGCATAGCCCCAAAACCTTTTACGTACCTGAGCATGCAAGTATTCAGCAAATCCCTCCGCTAAACGATCAGCTATCGCCTTCACCATGATCGCGTTGTAATCATCGCCTTCTGCTTTATAAGCCTCCGCCAATTCATCTTCACCAAATCCACCAGTGACCGCAAAACCACCAAAATAATCGGCTTTACCGCTAGATTTAGGTGCGATGAAATCAGCCAAACAATAGTTAGCCGCTTTCGCCTTCTCGGTTTGCTGGCGAAGTTGGCAGCTTACCCCCAATAACTCAGAGCGAGATTCATCACGGTAAATTTCTATATCATCACCCACACTATTGGCTGGGAACAAACCAAATACACCAGAAACTTTAACCTCACGTTTTTGTTTAAATCGCTCTAACATTGCTTTGGCATCGGCAAATAAGCGTTTGGCCTCTTCGCCAACTACTTTATCTTCTAGAATACGTGGATATTTTCCGGCCAAAGACCAGGTCATGAAGAATGGCGTCCAATCAATGTAAGGTTCAATCTCTGAGATAGCGACGTCTTCGAAATGCTGGATCCCCAATTGCTTCGGCACTGGCGGCGTATAATTTTCCCAATCAAGCTGCAACTTATTGGCGCGGGCGACTTCAAGGCTGACAGGTGGGGTACGCGGACGTTTGCGCGCATGTTGCTCTCGAACAATCTCATAATCTTTGGCTAACTTTTTAACAAAATCCGGCCGCTGTTCATCAGATAATAAACTTGCACATACCCCAACCGCTCGTGAGGCGTTGGAAACATAGACCACCGGATGTTGGTAGTTTTGCTCGATCTTCACCGCTGTATGCGCCTTGGAGGTTGTTGCACCACCAATCAGTAAAGGGATATCCATGCCTGTACGTTGCATTTCTTTAGCGACATGCACCATTTCATCTAGCGACGGAGTGATCAGCCCTGATAGACCGATCATATCCACATTTTCTTCTTTAGCGACTTTTAAGATCTTATCGCAAGGCACCATCACCCCGAGATCAATAACCTCAAAATTATTACACTGCAGCACTACTCCAACAATATTTTTACCAATATCATGCACATCACCTTTTACGGTGGCCATCACAATTTTACCGTTAGAGCGCTTCCCCTCACCTTTCTCCGCTTCAATAAAGGGTTGCAGATAAGCCACCGCTCGTTTCATCACTCGCGCCGATTTAACCACCTGCGGTAAAAACATTTTCCCTTCACCAAACAGATCGCCGACCACATTCATGCCATCCATCAAGGGCCCTTCAATCACATGTAAAGGGCGCTCTGCAGCTTGACGGGCTAATTCGGTATCATCTTCGATGAATTCTGTGATCCCCTTCACCAAGGCGTGCTCAAGACGTTTGTTAACCGGCCAACTCCGCCATTCTTGGTCTTGACTATTCTCTTGCTGACTCCCGTCACCACGATACTTCTCGGCAATTTCGAGTAGTTCTTCAGTCGCATTGTTATGCGTATTAAGAACAACTGCCTCGACTTTATCTTTTAGTTCCTTAGGAATGTCTTCGTAAATGGCCAGTTGACCTGCATTAACAATCCCCATGTCCATGCCATTTTTAATGGCATAATACAAAAACACCGCATGAATCGCTTCTCGAACTGGATTATTCCCGCGGAAGGAGAAACTAACGTTAGACACTCCACCTGAGATCATCGCGTGGGGTAGATTTTGTTTAATATCTTTGACCGCTTCGATAAAATCAACGGCATAGTTATTATGCTCATCAATACCGGTCGCAACCGCAAAAATATTGGGGTCAAAAATGATATCTTCCGGTGGAAAACCCACCTGATTCACCAAAATATCGTAGGACTTGCTACAGATCTCAAACTTACGCTCACGGGTATCTGCCTGGCCCTCTTCATCAAAGGCCATAACAATCACCGCAGCACCGTAGCGACGTAAAATTTTAGCCTGACGAATAAAGGGCTCCACGCCTTCTTTCATGGAAATGGAGTTCACGACGGGTTTGCCCTGGACACACTGCAGACCCGCTTCAAGAATCTCCCACTTAGACGAGTCGATCATCACCGGTACCTTAGCGATATCAGGCTCACCGGCGATCATATTCAAAAAGCGCACCATCGCAGCTTTTGAATCCAACATCCCCTCATCCATGTTGACATCAATGATTTGCGCGCCGTTTTCCACTTGGGTCAGTGCTATTTCAATCGCTTTATCGTAATTTTCCTCGACGATTAACCGTTTAAACATCGCCGAACCGGTCACGTTATTCCGTTCACCAACGTTCACAAATAGTGTTTCAGGCGTGATCGTGAGCGGTTCCAAACCAGACAAACGGCAGGCCACTTCAATTTCAGGTCGTTGACGCGGCGCAACCCCTTCAACAGCCTCAGCCATCGCCTTAATATGCTCCGGCGTGGTCCCACAACATCCACCGACAAGGTTTAGGAAACCGGCACGAGCCCATTCACCAATGTGTTCCGCCATTTCGGTCGCTTCAAGATCGTATTCACCAAAAGCATTCGGCAGGCCGGCATTCGGATGAGCCGATACATAGCTTTCACTCACCCGGCTAAGCTCTTCCACATACTGACGCAGCTCATCAGGCCCCAATGCACAGTTAAGTCCCATACTAATCGGTTCTGCGTGGCGTAAGGCATTATAAAATGCTTCTGTGGTTTGACCGCTCAAGGTTCGACCAGAGGCGTCAGTAATGGTGCCAGAGATCATAATCGGCAGTTCGATAGACAATTCATCAAAGACGGTTTTAACCGCGAATACCGCAGCTTTGGCATTTAAGGTATCAAAGATCGTCTCGATAAGAATTAGGTCACAACCCCCTTCAATTAACGCGATAGTCGATTCCTTATAGGCTTCGACTAACTCATTAAAAGTGACATTACGAAAGCCGGGATCATTCACATCAGGAGAGATAGAACAAGTACGGTTAGTTGGCCCTAATACCCCAGCTACAAAACGTGGGCGCTCAGGCTGAAGGGCCGTCACCTCATCGGCCACCTGCCTAGCTAAACGTGCGGCTTCGCGATTGATTTCAGCAGAATAATCCTGCATATCATAATCAGCCATGGCGATAGTGGTGGCATTAAAGGTATTGGTTTCGAGAATATCGGCGCCCGCTAACAAATACTCACGATGAATATCTGCAATAATCTTCGCTTGGGTCAGCACCAACATGTCGTTGTTGCCTTTTACATCGGTATGCCAATCAGCAAAACGCTCCCCACGATAGTCAGCCTCTTGCAACTTATAAGACTGGATCATGGTGCCCATACCACCATCAATAATCATGATTCGTTGCAATAATTGTTTTTCTAGTTCAAGCCTTACTGACACGGGAACATCCTATTGGTATTGCAGAGATTTAAAAAAAGGCAGTGTAGCACACTGCCTATCGGGGCTTTGCTGGCTTAAAGTTATATGAAATTATTTCAAGATATTATCGGATTTAGGCTGCAGTTCAGCCAAATTGTAAGGGGTGATTTGATAAACACAGTAATTCAACCAGTTGTTATATAAAAGATGCCCATGACTACGCCAAGTCGCACAAGGCGTGGCTTGGCAATCATCATTAGGGTAATAATTTTCTGGTAACATCGGCGCGAGCCCTTCTTGCAAATCTCTCAAATACTCATTATGTAAAGTATCTGCGGCATACTCTGGATGTCCGGTAATAAATACTTGACGAAAATCCTCACTGGCAAATAGATAACTTCCCGCCAGCTCACTATCGCCTAACACCTGCAAATCTGTATCTTCGGTGATCCTATTTGAATCAAAATGAGCAAAACGCGATAGCGGGGCGAGAAAAGCATCGTCAAAACCACGAACCAAAGGATTGTGTTTGTGCTTGGTCTGATGCCAATAAACGCCCGATAACTTGTCTTCACGAGTTTGCTTTTCCAAACCATACAAATGATATAAGGCAGCTTGTGCAGCCCAGCATAAAAACAGAGTCGAGGTAACGTGGGTGGTAGACCAATCGATAATCTCCTTGATTTGGTCCCAGTAATATACCTCCTCAAAGGGAACTTGGCCCAAAGGGGCCCCAGTAATAATCAAGCCATCGAAATTACGTTCTCTTAACTTATCAAAATCTCGATAAAACCTATCGATGTGCTCCTGCGGAGTATTCTTAGAGACGCGATGGTCAATACGCAATAACCTTACATTCACTTGCAACGGCGAGTTCGATAACAAACGTAGCAACTGATTTTCAGTCTCAATTTTCTTCGGCATCAAATTAAGTAGGAGCACCTCCAAAGGACGTATATCTTGATGCGCTGCGCGACTCTCTGGCATCACAAAAATATTTTCATTGCGCAACACCTCCGCGGCGGGCAACTGGTCCGGAATGCATATTGGCATGATTTACTCCACTTTAACTACAAGTTTGAATGTCTAGACATCTAGAGGCCTATTGTAATTGGATCTATCTATAAGTCTAGAACTTGTTAAAATCAGCTGCTTTTGTGTTGATATTTATTCATAATGCAATAAGTATTTTTTGAGTTGTAAAGGCAAATGGCCGAAATAAAACTAAGTGTAGAACGTTTACAAACAGGTGTTTTCGTTAAACTTCCCGTAAAATGGGGAGAACACCCTTTCATGTTCACTAGTTTCAAAATAAAAAGCCAAGACCAGATCGAAGTGATTCGAAATCTGGGATTAAAACATGTCATCGTAGTTCCTGAAAAAAGCGATAACGCCCCCTTACCTGTCGACCAGAGTAAAGAGCAGGGAAATAATGATAACAAGGACGCATCAAATAAAGCTCAGGAAGCACTTTGGCAGGAAAAGCGTTCTCGTATCGAGGAGCTGAAAAACTATCGTCGAAATTTAATGAAGGTGGAGAACGAGTTCGACCGTTCTATGGCTCAAGTTCGAGCGGTGATGGGAAAATTAAAAAATAGACCGCTCAATGCGGTGAACGATGCCACCGCGCTTATTGACAATCTAGCGGAAGATCTACTCTCTGGTGAGAACGTCGTCTTACATTTAATGAATGACAGCAAAGATGCTGATAGCTTCTATTATCATAGCCTCAACGTTTCCATTTTATCGATGATGCTAGCTAAAGCTGCGGGTTTTTCTGAGCGAGACATCAAAGTTCTGGGTATAGCAGGCTTATTTCATGATGTCGGGAAAATGAAGATCCCTGATAAAATTCTACGTAAACCCGGGAAACTGACCCCTCAAGAAGCAAATTTATTAAAACTGCATACCAAGTACGGTGCCGATTTTTTAAAACTATCTTCGACCCTTCCTCCGCAAGTAAAAACAATTGCCTTCCAGCATCACGAATATCTCGATGGCAGCGGTTACCCACAGAAATTAAAGGGCGATGAAATCGATCGTCTCGCCCAATTAATCGCGGTCGTCAATGATTACGACAGCCTCTGTCATCCCCGAGATCCGCGACTGTCACGTATTCCATTTACGGTTATTGCTTATATGTATAAGCAACGTAAACAACAACTTAACAACGCTGATTTAGGGGTGTTGATCCGTTTATTAGGGATCTATCCACCAGGCAGTGTTGTGCAATTAAGCTCTGGGCAGTTTGGTCTAGTCATGTCAGTCAATTCAGAACGTTTATTGTATCCAACGGTGCAAGTATATGATGCCAATATTCCTCGTACCGAAGCCCCCATTATCGACTTGGAAGCTGCGGGCCTCACCATCGAAAAAGCGGTAAAACCTAGCGCATTACCCGAAGAAATATTTGAATACTTAAATCCACGTGCTCGGATCTCCTACTTTTTTGACAACAACAAGCACCTATAGAGCAGACACCATGAGATAAGCGATGAAGACGACGCAGCAAATATACACATGGCTTTGCTAAGTCCCTTTGGAGTCTGTAACTAAGCTAACATTTGTCAGCTTACGACTAATACCAGCCCAATCCATTATCTGTTGATTGTTGCTGGCCAAAATCAGTGCGAATAAGGTTATCTATCTTGTAATTAGAGTCACGAACAACTGCACTTTATGTCTGATTATCGACAGAGCTATTCAGCGCAATAAGTTGAATATATAAGTAATCAATTAGTATGAAATAGATTTGTGATGAATGTCGGCCGTTTAAAATCAATAGCAGACAGAGGCTAAAAAACTGTCAATCGGCAGAGTGACTCGCTCGAGTGTCAGCCATATTTAAGGCAAAAAAAAGCCGGACCTAAGTCCGGCTTTTAAAGCGTTGTCCGAGTTTACTCAGCTGCTTCTTCAGCAACTTCTTCAACTTCTGGACGGTCTAGCAATTCAATGTATGCCATAGGGGCATTGTCGCCAGCACGGAAACCACATTTTAAAATGCGAGTATAACCGCCTGCACGTTCTTTGAATCGTGGACCAATTTCAGCAAATAACTTACCAACCACTTCTGCATCACGAGTACGAGCAAAAGCTAAACGACGGTTGGCAACACTGTCATTCTTAGCCAATGTAATCAATGGCTCAACAACACGACGAAGCTCTTTGGCTTTAGGCAATGTTGTCTTGATAACCTCATGGCGAACCAATGAACTGGCCATATTCCGGAACATAGCCTGACGATGGCTACTATTTCGGTTCAATTGACGACCACTCTGACGATGGCGCATGACCTTATCCTTCTATAATAAGACGTTAAAACTAGTGACTTTACTTATCAGCGATACTAGCTGGCGGCCAATTTTCTAGGCGCATACCTAGAGAAAGACCACGTGATGCTAGAACATCTTTGATTTCTGTAAGCGACTTTTTGCCTAAGTTAGGCGTTTTAAGTAGCTCAACCTCGGTACGCTGTACCAAGTCACCAATGTAATGAATCGCTTCTGCCTTCAAACAGTTAGCAGAGCGAACTGTCAACTCTAGATCATCGACAGGACGAAGCAGGATTGGATCAAACTCTGGCTTCTCTTCTTTTTCTTCTGGTTCACTTACATCACGTAAGTCAACGAAGGCATCCAACTGCTCAGCAAGAATTGTTGCGCTGCGGCGGATGGCTTCTTCTGGATCAAGAGTACCATTGGTTTCCATATCGATAACCAATTTGTCCAAATCAGTACGTTGCTCAACACGAGCAGCTTCCACAGTATAAGCAATACGCTCAACTGGGCTATAAGCCGCGTCAACAAGCAAACGACCGATAGGACGCTCTTCATCTTCAGAATGAACCCGAACTGAAGCTGGTACGTAACCGCGACCACGTTCTACCTTGATACGCATGCTGATTTCAGCGTTGCTGCTCAAGTGACAAATAACGTGCTCAGGATTAGTGATTTCGACATCAGCGTCATGCTGAATGTCGCCTGCAACCACAGGACCTGCTCCAGACTTGGTAAGACTAAGGGTAACTTCGTCTTTACCTTCTAACTTCACAGCAATACCTTTGAGGTTTAGCAAGATCTCCAAGATGTCTTCTTGAATGCCTTCCTTACTGCTGTACTCATGCAGCACGCCATCGATTTCCACTTCCGTTACCGCACAACCAGGCATAGAAGATAAAAGAATACGACGAAGAGCATTACCTAAAGTGTGGCCAAAGCCACGCTCTAATGGCTCAAGCGTAACCTTTGCACGAGTTGGGCTAACTTGTTCGATCTCAACTAGCCTTGGTTTTAGAAACTCTGTTACAGAACCCTGCATTGTGTCCTCTCTATAATTCAACTTTACTTAGAGTAAAGTTCGACGATCAGCTGTTCGTTAATTTCCGCAGACAGGTCAGCGCGCTCAGGTAAGCGTTTGAAAACACCTTCCATCTTAGTTGCGTCTACTTCTACCCACGTTGCCGCTTCACGTTGTCCGGCGATTTCTAATGAAGCAACAATACGCGCTTGCTTCTTAGATTTTTCACGAACACTAACAACGTCTTCAGCTAACACCTTGTAAGAAGGAATATTAACTACTTTACCATTAACTAGGATAGCTTTATGGCTAACTAGTTGACGAGCTTCAGCGCGAGTTGCACCAAAACCTAAACGATAAACAACGTTGTCTAAACGACTTTCCAACAATTGCAGCAAGTTCTCACCGGTGTTGCCTTTTAAGCGAGCAGCGGCTTTATAGTAATTGCGGAATTGTTTCTCAAGAATGCCGTATAAACGACGAACTTTTTGCTTCTCACGAAGCTGTAAACCGTAGTCTGAAAGACGCGCTTTACGAGCACCATGTTGTCCAGGTGCTGTATCCAGCTTACACTTTGTGTCGATCGCGCGGACACCACTTTTCAAAAAAAGATCGGTACCTTCACGACGGCTAAGTTTAAGCTTTGGACCTAAATATCTTGCCATTTTTCTTTCTCCAATCTATCCAGAAACTACACGCGGCGTTTCTTCGGTGGACGACAACCATTGTGTGGAATCGGAGTCACGTCGGTGATGTTAGTCACGCGGAAACCAGCAGCATGTAATGCGCGGATTGAAGACTCTCGACCAGGACCTGGGCCGTTTACAAACACTTCTACGTTCTTAAGGCCGTAGTCTTTAGCTGCTTCCGCAGCACGTTCAGCAGCAACCTGTGCAGCAAACGGAGTAGACTTACGAGAACCACGGAAACCTGAACCACCTGCGGTAGCCCAAGAAAGCGCGTTGCCCTGACGATCAGTGATAGTCACGATAGTATTGTTGAAAGAGGCGTGGATATGAGCCATGCCATCAGCAACTTGTTTTTTTACGCGTTTACGAGCGCGAGTCGGAGTTTTAGCCATTTTCACTCACCCCTTATTTCTTAATAGGTTTGCGAGGACCTTTACGGGTACGCGCATTAGTTTTAGTGCGCTGACCGCGAAGGGGCAAACTGCGACGATGACGGAGTCCGCGGTAACAACCGAGGTCCATCAGGCGCTTAATGTTCATGGAAACTTCACGGCGTAGATCACCTTCAACAGTGAATTTAGCCACTTCGTCACGAAGTTTGTCGATCTGTGTTTCGTCAAGTTCTCTGATCTTAACATCTTCAGCAATACCAGCTGCCGCACAAATTTTTTGTGAACGGGTTAAGCCGATGCCGAAGATTGCAGTTAAAGCGATAACTGCATGCTTCTGATCAGGAATGTTAATGCCGGCTATACGGGCCATTGGCACACTCCTATTTTTTCGTGTAAACGAAGGCCATCTGTGAAAAGCCCGTAAGGATACTCAACAGATGACCACATTGCAAATAATATTGTCTTGAAATCTACTAACTAGCCTTGGCGCTGTTTATGCTTTGGCTCACTGCAAATTACCCGCACAACACCGTTGCGCTTGATAACTTTACAGTTACGGCAGATTTTCTTAACGGATGCACGTACTTTCATTGCTATCTCCGTAAAAGTTAAAGTCCAATCCCAAGGGAGCCTAACGGCCGTAACCTTTAAGATTAGCTTTTTTCAGAACCGAACCATATTGATGAGACATCAAATGGGTCTGGACCTGAGCCATAAAGTCCATGATGACCACTACAACGATCAGTAACGAAGTACCACCGAAGTAAAACTGAACATTAAGTCCAAGCATCATAAACTCAGGAATTAAACATACAAACGTGATGTACAAAGCACCAGCTAGGGTTAAACGAGTCATCACCTTGTCTATGTATCGCGATGTTTGTTCACCAGGGCGAATACCCGGAATAAACGCGCCACTCTTCTTCAAGTTGTCTGCTGTCTCACGAGGGTTAAATACCAACGCAGTATAGAAGAAACAAAAGAAGATAATGGCTGATGCATACAAGAACACATATAACGGTTGCCCGGGTTGTAGCGTCAGTGATATCTCAGACAAAAACGACAAGCTTTCGTTTTGACCAAACCACTGAGCGATAGTTCCAGGGAACAGAATAATACTTGAAGCAAAAATTGCTGGGATAACCCCGGCCATGTTTACCTTAAGTGGTAAATGTGTACTTTGCGCAGCAAACACCTTGCGACCCTGTTGACGTTTAGCGTAGTTAACAACGATACGACGTTGTCCACGTTCGATAAACACCACCAAGAAGGTCACAGCGAACACTAGAGCAATGATTAACAAGAGTAACAATAGGTGTAACTCTCCTTGACGCGCCTGTTCAGCCGTCTTACCGATCGCTGCAGGCAACCCTGCCACAATACCAGCAAAAATCAGAATCGAAATCCCGTTGCCAATACCACGTTCGGTAATTTGCTCACCTAACCACATCAGGAACATTGTTCCTGTTACCAAACTAACCACCGCAGTGAAATAGAATGGTAGACCTGGGTGAATCACCAGACCCGCCATCATATTTGGTAAGCCTGTGGCAATACCAACAGCTTGGAAAGTTGCTAAAACCAGCGTGCTATAACGCGTGTACTGACTAATTTTACGTCGACCCGACTCGCCTTCCTTTTTAAGTTCGGCAAGCGTTGGGTGAACCACAGTCAATAACTGGATAATAATCGATGCCGAAATATATGGCATGATTCCTAACGCGAAAATAGAAGCACGTGAAAGTGCACCACCTGAAAACATGTTAAACATTTCCAGAATGGTACCCTTTTGCTGATCAAACAACGCGGCCAGTACAGCGGCATCAATCCCAGGTAGCGGCACAAAGGAGCCGGTTCGGAACACAATAATGGCCCCGAGCACGAATAGTAAACGACTCTTAAGCTCGCTTAAGCCACCTTGTGCACTTGCTGATGCTGTTCCTGGATTCTTAGCCATGTTTTGTACTTATTCCTCGATTTTACCGCCAGCAGCTTCAATTGCTGCTAGTGCGCCTTTAGTTACACGCAGGCCACGTAAGGTAACTGGTGCTTTTACTTCGCCAGATAGTACTACTTTTGCAAACTTAATGTTGCGAGTAATAAGACCAGCCGCCTTCAAAGCGTCCAAATCTACCACGTCAGCGGTAACTTTAGCTAGCTCACTAGTGCGAACTTCTGCAGTTACCATTGATTTACGTGAAGTAAAACCAAATTTAGGCAAACGTTGTTTCAATGGCATTTGACCGCCTTCGAAACCTGGACGCACACTACCGCCAGAACGAGATTTCTGACCTTTGTGACCACGACCACCGGTTTTACCTAAACCAGAACCAATACCACGTCCTACACGTTTAGCAGCTGGCTTAGAGCCTGCCGCTGGAGAAAGAGTATTCAAACGCATGATTATTCCCCCTCAACCTTAACCATGTAATAAACTTTATTAATCATACCGCGAATACAAGGAGTATCCTCAAGTTCAACAGTATGATTAATACGGCGAAGACCTAAACCAGTTAAGGTTGCGCGGTGCTTAGGCAAACGCCCAATACTGCTTTTAGTCTGTGTTACTTTAATTTTGTTCGACATGGCTTTATTACCCCAGAATTTCTTGGACGCTTAGGCCACGCTTCGCAGCAACGTCTTGTGGAGAATGCATATTCTCAAGAGCGTCGATAGTAGCGCGAACAATGTTGATTGGGTTAGTAGAACCGTATGCTTTTGACAATACGTTCTGCACACCAGCAACTTCTAGAACAGCACGCATCGCACCACCGGCAATAATACCAGTACCCTCTGATGCAGGTTGCATGTAAACACGCGACCCAGAGTGGCGACCCTTAATAGGATGCTGCAGTGTAGTGCCTCTCAGCTGTACACTAGTAAGGTTACGACGCGCTTTTTCCATTGCTTTTTGAATCGCAGCTGGAACTTCACGTGCTTTACCATAACCAAACCCTACGCGACCGTTACCATCACCCACTACGGTTAACGCAGTGAAACTGAAGATACGACCACCTTTAACTACTTTTGACACACGGTTTACGGCGATAAGCTTTTCGTTCAGATCACCACCGGCCTGTGCTTCAAATTTAGACATGACTCACTCCTTAGAACTGAAGACCAGCTTCACGTGCAGCTTCTGCAAGCGCAGCAACGCGGCCGTGATACTTAAAGCCAGAACGGTCGAAAGCTACGCTTGTAATGCCTTTCTCAACAGCACGCTCAGCAATTGCTTTGCCCACTGCTGCAGCGGCAGCTACATTACCTAAACTTTCAAGCCCTTCACGAACGGCTTTATCTACTGTAGATGCTGTGGCAAGAACCTTAGCATCAGGTGCAATCACCTGCGCGTAAATATGGCGCGGAGTACGGTGAATCACCAGGCGGGTTTTACCCAACTCTTGCATAGCTTTGCGAGTGCGTGTTGCACGACGCAGACGAGCAATTTTCTTTTCCATAGTGTTAACCTACTTCTTCTTAGCCTCTTTACGGCGGACATTTTCATCTGAGTAACGAACACCTTTGCCTTTATAAGGCTCTGGTGGACGGAACGCACGAATGTCTGCTGCGACCTGACCAACGACTTGCTTATCAGCACCTTTCAGTACGATTTCAGTCTGTGATGGACACTCTGCTGTAACACCTTCTGGTAAGGTGTAATCTACAGGATGAGAAAAACCTAAAGTTAGGTTTACAACGTTGCTTTTAACAGCAGCACGGTAACCTACACCTAATAATGTAAGTTTTTTCTCAAACCCAGTTGTAACGCCAACAACCATGTTGTTGCTTAGAGCACGAGCTGTACCAGCTTGAGCTGTTGAAGCGCCTTCAACAACTGCAAACTTAAGTTCGCTCTCTTCTTTGGTTACAACTACCGCGTCATTAAATACGCGAGTCAATGTACCTTTGCTACCTTTAACCGTTAATTCTTGGCCGTTGAGAGTTACTTCAACGCCAGCAGGAATTGCAACGGGAGCCTTGGCTACGCGAGACATATTACCTACCTCCGGTTAAGCTACGTAACAGACGATTTCACCACCCATGCCGGCTTTACGCGCCGCACGGTCAGTCATCACGCCTTTTGATGTAGAAATGATTGCAACACCAAGGCCACCCATAACTTTAGGTAGGTCTTTAGCACCTTTATAAATGCGTAGACCTGGACGGCTTACACGTTCAATCTTTTCAATAACTTTTTTACCTTCAAAATATTTGAGGGTAACTTCTAATGACTTTTTCACGTCACCAGTCACAGCGTAGCCAGTGATATAACCTTCTTCTTGTAACAAGTTAGCAATCGCCACTTTTACTTTAGATGAAGGCATAACAACAGATACTTTATTTGCCGATTGACCGTTGCGAACGCGAGTCAACATATCCGCAATAGGATCTTGCATGCTCATAATCGTTTACTCCGTAATTAAGTGGATTACCAACTGGCTTTCTTAAGACCAGGAACCTCACCGCGCATCATAGCTTCACGCAATTTAATACGGCTTAAGCCGAATTTGCGTAAGAACCCATGAGGACGACCGGTTACGTTACAGCGGTTACGCTGACGAGACCGACTTGAATCACGAGGTAACGATTGCAATTTTAGAACTGCGTCCCAACGCTCTTCATCTGAGCTGTTCACGCTGCTAATAATCGCTTTAAGCGCTGCGCGCTTTTCTGCGAAACGAGCGACAGTTTCTGTGCGCTTAGCTTCACGAGCTTTCATTGATTTTTTAGCCATAACTAACTCTACCTTACTTACGGAATGGGAAGTTAAAGGCAGCCAGCAGAGCGCGGCCTTCCTCGTTGGTTTCGGCTGTCGTAGTGATAGTAATATCCATACCACGAACCTTATCAACTTTGTCATAGTCAATTTCAGGGAAGATGATTTGCTCACGCACACCCATGCTGTAATTACCACGGCCATCGAATGACTTAGCATTCAAACCACGGAAATCTCGAACACGAGGAATTGCGATTGAAATCAAACGCTCTAAAAACTCCCACATACGCTCACCGCGTAGAGTCACTTTACAACCAATCGGGTATCCATCACGGATCTTAAAGCCTGCTACAGATTTACGAGCTTTGGTAGTAAGTGGTTTTTGACCAGAGATAGCAGCTAGATCAGCAATCGCGTGCTCTAGTACTTTCTTGTCATTCACCGCTTCACCCACACCCATGTTAAGGGTGATTTTCTCAATCCGAGGGACTTGCATGATGGATTTGTAACCGAACTCCTTTACGAGTTCAGGCGTCACACTTTCCTTATATAGGTCATGCAGTTTCGCCATCGTTAACTCCAGTTACTTTACAATTTCATTAGACGATTTGAATACACGAACTTTTTTGTCGTCTTCAAATCGAAAACCAACGCGATCACCCTTGCCTGAGGCTGGGTTAAAAATCGCTACGTTTGATGCATCAAGGGCCGCTTCTTTCTCAACAATACCGCCTGCAACACCCAATTGAGGGTTTGGCTTTTGGTGTTTCTTGATTAAGTTGACGCCTTCAACGAATAGTTTACCGGTTGGTAAAACTTTGGTTACGCTACCGCGTTTGCCTTTGTCTTTACCTGCAATAACTATTACTTCATCGCCTTTTTGGATTTTATTAGCCATTTTGGACTCCTTAAAGTACTTCTGGCGCTAGAGACACAATTTTCATGAACTGTTCGTTGCGCAGTTCACGTGTCACAGGACCAAAGATACGAGTACCAATAGGCTGATTGTTTGCATTCAGAATAACCGCAGCATTGCGGTCAAAACGAATTACAGAACCATCAGGACGACGTACGCCTTTTCTAGTACGCACTACCACTGCATTCATTACGTCACCTTTCTTAACTTTACCGCGTGGAATTGCTTCCTTTACAGTAACTTTAATGATGTCGCCAATTCGTGCATAGCGGCGGTGCGAACCACCTAGGACCTTAATACACTGTACACGGCGCGCGCCGGAATTATCCGCCACGTCCATAGTAGATTGCATTTGGATCATTTCAGTGCTCCGCTATATGTTACAACTGATCCCAACAATTAGCGCTGAGATCTCTGGCTGCCTAATTAAAGGGCGCGAAATTATAACACCCTAGATTTTGAATTGGTAGGATTGTCTAAAATTTGTTTAAAAATATAAATAAACAGATAAAAAACAATAGGTTACTAACAAAAAACCCACCTAAAAAAGGTGTTTCATGGGCGTAATTTCACTTGAATCGCTAGATATCCTGTCAAGAAACATTTATCTAACGGCTAAACTCGGTTAATAATTAAACCGATAGAAACAAAAAAGCCCAGCTTAATGCCGGGCTTTTCTGAATATGGTGCTGATAGGCAGATTCGAACTGCCGACCTCACCCTTACCAAGGGTGCGCTCTACCAACTGAGCTATATCAGCGAAATAAAAACCCAGCACATAGCTGGGTTTTTAAAATAGGCGCCTGGCAGTGACCTACTTTCACATGGGGAGACCCCACACTATCATCGGCGCAGTTGCGTTTCACTTCTGAGTTCGGCATGGGTTCAGGTGGTTCCACAACGCTATTGCCACCAGGCAAAAACTTGTTGTCTTTAACATTCGAAAAAACTGATATATCCCACGAGTATAACAAGCACTCTTGGTTCTAAAATAAAGTATCTATAAGCAACACCCTTTAGGTGTTGTATGGTTAAGCCTCACGGGTAATTAGTACAAGTTAGCTCAATGCCTCACAGCACTTACACACCTTGCCTATCAACGTTGTAGTCTCCAACGGCCCTTCAGAGGACTTTAAGTCCTAGTGAGAATTAATCTCAAGGCCTGCTTCCCGCTTAGATGCTTTCAGCGGTTATCAGTTCCGAACGTAGCTACTGGGCAATGCTATTGGCATAACAACCCAAACACCAGCGGTTCGTCCACTCCGGTCCTCTCGTACTAGGAGCAGCTCCCTTCAATTCTCAAACGCCCACGGCAGATAGGGACCGAACTGTCTCACGACGTTCTAAACCCAGCTCGCGTACCACTTTAAATGGCGAACAGCCATACCCTTGGGACCGACTTCAGCCCCAGGATGTGATGAGCCGACATCGAGGTGCCAAACACCGCCGTCGATATGAACTCTTGGGCGGTATCAGCCTGTTATCCCCGGAGTACCTTTTATCCGTTGAGCGATGGCCCTTCCATACAGAACCACCGGATCACTATGACCTACTTTCGTACCTGCTCGACGTGTCTGTCTCGCAGTTAAGCTGGCTTATGCCATTGCACTAACCGTACGATGTCCGACCGTACTTAGCCAACCTTCGTGCTCCTCCGTTACTCTTTGGGAGGAGACCGCCCCAGTCAAACTACCCACCAGACACTGTCCGCATCCCGGATAACGGGACAACGTTAGAACATCAACACTACAAGGGTGGTATTTCAAGGTCGGCTCCACATCATCTAGCGACAACGCTTCAAAGCCTCCCACCTATCCTACACATGTAGGGTCAATGTTCAGTGTCAAGCTGTAGTAAAGGTTCACGGGGTCTTTCCGTCTAGCCGCGGGTACACCGCATCTTCACGGCAATTTCAATTTCACTGAGTCTCGGGTGGAGACAGCTTGGCCATCATTACGCCATTCGTGCAGGTCGGAACTTACCCGACAAGGAATTTCGCTACCTTAGGACCGTTATAGTTACGGCCGCCGTTTACCGGGGCTTCGATCAATAGCTTCGCTTGCGCTAACCACATCAATTAACCTTCCGGCACCGGGCAGGCGTCACACCGTATACGTCATCTTTCGATTTAGCACAGTGCTGTGTTTTTAATAAACAGTTGCAGCCAACTGGTATCTGCGACTGCCGTCAGCTTAGGGAGCAAGTCCCATCACCAACAGCAGCGTACCTTCTCCCGAAGTTACGGTACCATTTTGCCTAGTTCCTTCACCCGAGTTCTCTCAAGCGCCTTGGTATTCTCTACCCAACCACCTGTGTCGGTTTGGGGTACGGTTTCGTATAATCTGAAGCTTAGAGACTTTTCCTGGAAGCAGGGCATCAACCACTTCATCACCTTAGTGACTCGTCATCAATCCTCAGCCTTAGACACCCGGATTTTCCTAAGTGTCCAGCCTACAACCTTAAACGCGGACTACCAATCGCCGCGCTGGCCTAGCCTTCTCCGTCCTCCCATCGCAATTATACGAAGTACAGGAATATTAACCTGTTTCCCATCGACTACACTTTTCAGTCTCGCCTTAGGGGCCGACTCACCCTGCTCTGATTAACATTGAACAGGAAACCTTGGTCTTTCGGCGAGGGGGCTTTTCACCCCCTTTATCGTTACTCATGTCAACATTCGCACTTCTGATACCTCCAGCAATCCTTACGAATCACCTTCAACGGCTTACAGAACGCTCCTCTACCGCACTTGCAAAGCAAGTACCCGTAGCTTCGGTGCATAGCTTAGCCCCGTTACATCTTCCGCGCAGGCCGACTCGACCAGTGAGCTATTACGCTTTCTTTAAATGATGGCTGCTTCTAAGCCAACATCCTGGCTGTCTAAGCCTTCCCACATCGTTTCCCACTTAGCTATGACTTTGGGACCTTAGCTGACGGTCTGGGTTGTTTCCCTTTTCACGACGGACGTTAGCACCCGCCGTGTGTCTCCCGGATAGTACTTAGTGGTATTCGGAGTTTGCAAAGGGTTGGTAAGTCGGGATGACCCCCTAGCCTTAACAGTGCTCTACCCCCACTAGTATTCGTCCGAGGCGCTACCTAAATAGCTTTCGAGGAGAACCAGCTATCTCCCGGTTTGATTGGCCTTTCACCCCCAGCCACAAGTCATCCGCTAATTTTTCAACATTAGTCGGTTCGGTCCTCCAATTGGTGTTACCCAATCTTCAACCTGCCCATGGCTAGATCACCGGGTTTCGGGTCTAATCCCAGCAACTATGCGCGCAGTTAACACTCGGTTTCCCTACGGCTCCGCTATTCGCTTAACCTTGCTACTGAAATTAAGTCGTTGACCCATTATACAAAAGGTACGCAGTCACCCCACAAAGAGGCTCCCACTGCTTGTACGTATACGGTTTCAGGTTCTATTTCACTCCCCTCACAGGGGTTCTTTTCGCCTTTCCCTCACGGTACTGGTTCACTATCGGTCAGTCAGGAGTATTTAGCCTTGGAGGATGGTCCCCCCATATTCAGACAACATATCACGTGTGCCGTCCTACTCGTTTTCACTTCAAATCACCTTTCGTGTACGGGGCTATCACCCGCTACGGCCAAACTTTCCAGCTTGTTCCACTAAATTATAAGAAGCTTAAGGGCTAATCCGGGTTCGCTCGCCGCTACTACCAGAATCTCGGTTGATTTCTTTTCCTCCGGGTACTTAGATGTTTCAGTTCCCCGGGTTCGCCTCGCAACGCTATGTATTCACGTTACGATACTGCATAAAATGCAGTGGGTTTCCCCATTCGGAAATCCATGTCTATTACGTCTTTTATCGACTCAACATGGCTTATCGCAGATTAACACGTCCTTCATCGCCTCTGACTGCCAAGGCATCCACCGTATACGCTTAGTCACTTAACCATACAACACCTAAATGTTGTCGCTTAAATCACTTGAATGGTCAGGCTGTATAAATCCTGCCACTCGAGTACGATCACCTTATTTTTTGAATACCAAAAACACTTGTTATTTAACTCGTATTTTTGAGATATTTTTTTATCAGCTTTTCCAAATTGTTAAAGAGCATTGGTTCATAAAAAAACCAAAGCTAAATGGCCATCTTTTGGCGACTTATCTTTGGTTTTTAGGTAAGAAGTGGTGGAGCTATGCGGGATCGAACCGCAGACCTCCTGCGTGCAAGGCAGGCGCTCTCCCAGCTGAGCTATAGCCCCATTTCTTACTAAAAGTTGCACCTTGGTAGGTCTGGGCAGACTTGAACTGCCGACCTCACCCTTATCAGGGGTGCGCTCTAACCAGCTGAGCTACAGACCTAAACAGGTGTCAACTTCTCTCTTTATCTTCTATCAAGCAATCTGTGTGAACACGTCACAAAACATAAACGTTCATAATAAGGAGGTGATCCAGCCCCAGGTTCCCCTAGGGCTACCTTGTTACGACTTCACCCCAGTCATGAACCACAAAGTGGTGAGCGTCCTCCCGAAGGTTAAACTACCCACTTCTTTTGCAGCCCACTCCCATGGTGTGACGGGCGGTGTGTACAAGGCCCGGGAACGTATTCACCGTGGCATTCTGATCCACGATTACTAGCGATTCCGACTTCACGGAGTCGAGTTGCAGACTCCGATCCGGACTACGACATGCTTTCTGGGGTCCGCTTGCTCTCGCGAGGTCGCATCCCTCTGTACATGCCATTGTAGCACGTGTGTAGCCCTGCCCGTAAGGGCCATGATGACTTGACGTCGTCCCCACCTTCCTCCGGTTTATCACCGGCAGTCTCCCTAGAGTTCCCACCATCACGTGCTGGCAAATAAGGATAAGGGTTGCGCTCGTTGCGGGACTTAACCCAACATCTCACGACACGAGCTGACGACAGCCATGCAGCACCTGTATCTAAGCTCCCGAAGGCACCAATCCATCTCTGGAAAGTTCTTAGTATGTCAAGGGCAGGTAAGGTTCTTCGCGTTGCATCGAATTAAACCACATGCTCCACCGCTTGTGCGGGCCCCCGTCAATTCATTTGAGTTTTAACCTTGCGGCCGTACTCCCCAGGCGGTCTACTTAATGCGTTAGCTGCGTTACCCACGGGTTAAACCCACAGACAACTAGTAGACATCGTTTACGGCGTGGACTACCAGGGTATCTAATCCTGTTTGCTCCCCACGCTTTCGTACATGAGCGTCAGTTTTTGTCCAGGTGGCCGCCTTCGCCACTGGTATTCCTTCAGATCTCTACGCATTTCACCGCTACACCTGAAATTCTACCACCCTCTACAAAACTCTAGCTTCCCAGTTCCAAATGCCATTCCCAGGTTGAGCCCGGGGATTTCACATCTGGCTTAAAAAGCCGCCTGCGTACGCTTTACGCCCAGTAATTCCGATTAACGCTCGGACCCTCCGTATTACCGCGGCTGCTGGCACGGAGTTAGCCGGTCCTTCTTCTGTCGCTAACGTCAAACAATATACGTATTAAGCATATTGCCTTCCTCACAACTGAAAGTGCTTTACAACCCGAAGGCCTTCTTCACACACGCGGCATGGCTGCATCAGGCTTTCGCCCATTGTGCAATATTCCCCACTGCTGCCTCCCGTAGGAGTCTGGGCCGTGTCTCAGTCCCAGTGTGGCTGATCATCCTCTCAAACCAGCTAGGGATCGTCGCCTTGGTGAGCCATTACCCCACCAACTAGCTAATCCCACTTGGGCTAATCTCTACGCGAAAGGCTCCGAAGAGTCCCCTCCTTTGGTCCGAAGACATTATGCGGTATTAGCAGTCGTTTCCAACTGTTGTCCCCCACGTAAAGGCATATTCCCAAGCATTACTCACCCGTCCGCCGCTCGTCATCTTCTAGCAAGCTAGAAATGTTACCGCTCGACTTGCATGTGTTAAGCCTGCCGCCAGCGTTCAATCTGAGCCATGATCAAACTCTTCAATCAAAGTTTTTTCGCTCAAAGTAAATACTGAAATTATTACTGTTAAAACAGTGTGTCACTCCAGTCCACTTAAGCTAATTTTTTTCGCTTAGTGCTCTGTGAGTGCTCACACAGATTGCTTGATAAATTGTTAAAGAGCGTTGCTTCTTGCGAAGCGAGGTGCGCATTCTACGCCATCCTCGGTGACTGTCAACCGCTTTTTTCAATCTTTTCCGAAGAACTTTTCTAAGGAAAGTTTGAAGCGTTTAACCGTCGCTAATAAAGCCTCAGGCCTTACCAACCCTGACTGCTTGCTGCTGCGCTATTGCGTGCTGCCCGCCGTGTCAGTGGAGTCGCATTATAGGGATCCGCGCTTACGGTGCAAGCCTTTTTTGAAGAAAATTGCAGTTATTTTGAGATATTTTGATTGCCCCCAACAAAGCCACAGAATATCCACAAACTTATCCACAAAACTGCACCTTTTGGGTAAAACAAGGCTATGAATTAAAAGTAATTGTGTCATTTAGCATGTTTCTGCTAGAGAAATTGTACATTTTCTAGCTTATCCGATAAAAGCTGGCTAACATGATGTCGCAATTTTGTTAAATTAAGTTGCTTTCCATTATTTCGAATACATTGAGCATTGAATTTATTATGAAAAATCCTAGTCTATCCATCGTGTTTCTAATTGCAGTCGCAATTGCAGCCTATTTCGTCGCTGGCGCGGTAGCACCTCTCCAACCTTTATATTTGTCAGTCGCAGTGATTGTTGGAGGAGCCATTGTATTATTAAGCTCCGCTGGCCCATCAAACAGTGAACCACAAACTGATTCAACTGAAGACAACTTAGGCGAAGCCATTGATACCCAAACGCTATACGTCGGCAATCTGCCTTATCGTGCTAACGAATCAGCTATCCGCAAGTTATTTTCCGAGTATGGTCAAGTAGTCTCAGTTCGATTATTGAAAGATAAACAAACTGGCAAACGTCGTGGCTTTGGTTTTGTGGAAATGGCTAGCGAAGATGCAGGCAAAGCGGTTGCAGCCTTAAACGAATACGAGTTTCAACAACGTACCTTAAAAGTTCGCGAAGCCAACGAACGTAAAGAAGCTTAGTCTATTAACTGTAAAGAATTGATCCCATAAGCAGTTAATTGGTCAACTAGGCCTGTATTAGCGGAAGTTAAAGTGCAGTAAGCACTAACTTCCGCTTTTTTATGGTCGAATACAATGCGATTGCAATCACCAGCTAAGTGTTGCACTCGTTTGGCGATGGCTGGACCAGAATCAATTAATTGAACCTTTTCACCTAATACTTGGCTTAGCTCGTCTCTTAGTAGAGGGAAGTGAGTGCAACCGAGTACCACTGTATCTAAATCTTCCATGGCTAACCATGAAGCAACAATGTCATGCACTGCTCTGCTGTCGATGAACTCTCCCGCTAACTTACGCTCTGCCAATACCACCATTTCAGTACTGCCTATCAGTTCAACTATACAATTCGCTGCAAAGTCCTGAATTAGCTGTGCCGTATATTGACGCTCTACCGTTCCCGGCGTTGCCAATATGCCAAAGTGTCCCGTTTGACTCATACTTGCCGCTAATTTTATCGCTGGCACCACCCCAACGATTGGAATGGCATGCTGCGAACGCAATTTGGGTAGCGCTAAGGTACTGGCCGAATTACAGGCGATCACCACCATATCTATCTGTAGTTTCGCCACTGCGACCGCAACTAGCTCACAAACCCGTTCAATTAACTCCGGCTCGCTCAGTTCACCGTAAGGAAAATAACGGTTATCAAACAAATAACTATATTGCAGATGTGGATTAAGTAATTGAACAGACTCAAGGACCGAGAGACCGCCGACTCCGGAATCGAAAACAAGCACATGCATCGCGTAAATAAACCCAATTCGTAAATCACCAGCGCTAGTGTAATCACGCTAACGCTGGCTGGCAATGCGAAGTGTTTAGCAAAGCACTAGTCGTTTACTTTAGAACTGATAGCTTGCTGCTAACTCAAAGCTGCGACCTTGGGCTTGATAATTGCGCACTGTGGCATATTGCTTATTAAATACGTTGGCTAACTTGGCATCGAGCTTAAAGCCATTCGCAAAGCGATAATTCGCACCAATATCCCAAGTACTATAACTATCCAACACAACCGTATTTGCGTCGTCATTATAAGACTCGCCTCGCCATAGATAATCCACCACCACTTGCAAAGCATGCCACTGCGCATCTAGCTTGTACTTGACTTGCTCCTGTGGACGACGCACCAAGTATTTATCGCTTTGACGATCTTTCGCGTCAAGATGCTCGAGAATAACCCGATGATTCAGCCAGGCGGTCGAAAAATCGCCCTGTACTTCAATGCCTTGGATCCGAGCATCAGAGACATTTCCTGGTTTCCATAAACCACCTTCCCCCGGCGCCCAAGCAATCAAATCGTCAACATCATTACGGAAGATATTAAACTGCCACTGACTTTGAATTAAATCTAAAGCAAAACCAAATTCCGAATTACTGGAAGTTTCGGCTTTAAGATTGGGGGTTTCACTGCCCGGGTAGTATAGATCGTTAAAGGTTGGCGCTCTAAAGGCAGTGCCATGCAAGGCATTAAAACGTAGATTGTCCTGTAACTGCCAAGCCCAAGCCAGGTTATAGGTGGTGTGTTCACCATAGTGCTGATTGTTATCCTGGCGTAAACTGGCTTCCAGTAAATGGCGGATGTAATCGGCACGAACCCCGAGGTAGGCGGCTTTATTATTACGAGTACTTTTTAAATATGTAGTTTTGGAACCTGAGATATCATCTTTTTGATAATCTAAACCACCTTGTAACAACCAGTTGTTGTTCAATTGACGCGCTAACAACCAATTCGCACTATGCCGCTCCGTCACATAACGATAAACCACCGCATATTGATCGGCGGGGCCGTCATTGGAACGGTTTTCGGTATAATTCAGTGCTAGATGGCTAAACCAAGCGTCATCACTGTAATCAAGATTCACAGCATATACTTTCTGCCTTTGTTTGGTTTGCCATTTTTCATCGTAGGGATTATAAGATGAATCGTACTGCGTGGAGATATACTCATTTTCGCCATCATTCATCAATATCATGGCCCCGCCCGACCAAGCTTCACTGAACTGATGCTCGATGCTCAGTAAGCCACCGAAGGATTCATATCCATAAACCTCGTCCAGTTCGCTGCTTGGTCTAAAATTATAACCTTCACTACGCTCACCATTGAGGATCGCATTCAACTGAGTCGACTCACCAATCGGGGTATTAACTCGCCCAGCTAAACGTCGACTCTCATGATTGCCAAGCGCAGCTTTTATCCCAAAATACTGACTACCAAACTCCGGCCGCGTGATAATGTTGATGACCCCACCCACAGCATCTGCGCCATATACTGACGCACGAGCCCCTCGTATAATCTCAATGCGCTCAACGAATTCTAATGGCAGTAATGACATTTGAGCGCCACCACTAGTGGCAGTATTAATACGTACGCCATCGATGAGGTACAAAGATTGTGCAGAGCTTGAGCCGCGAATAAACACACTCTCGTTTTGTCCTTTACCGCCATTACGGTTGACACTAATACCAACCTGTTGGTTGAGAATACCAACAATATCTTGCGCACCACTACTTTCTATTTCACCGCGACTGATCACCGTGAGTGGCGCGATTACGCTAGTAGCACTTTGCTGTATACGGTTGGCGGTCACCACCATGGTCGTTTGTTCTGGAGGGGTTTCTTGGGCATAGCCGAAAGCTGGCGCTACTGCGGCCAGTAATATGAACTTCTTCATCGATATAATCCTAATTCTCGCGTCGTAGTTTGCTGCTAAATAGCATGTGCGATGTGGCAGGTATTCGGACTTAGAGGCGGGGGGACTTTATTTACTACGGCTACGACTTCCCGTTTGCGGGGCAAACAGTGTCTGGAGATCCTTGGAAAAGGCCAATCCTTGAGCTTTCGTTCCTCTTTACCGCTGCGCGTCAGTTCTGGACTTTAACCAGATTCCCTATTAAGCCTGAACTTCGCTAGCTCAGGCACCACAGCGGGCGAGAGTATAAGCCAGCACTTGGCGAATGAACAGCCTATTTCATTTACTTTATGCAAACATGAAATTAACTAATAGTGCCGGATGTCGCTTCATCCGCCGCGCGTTTTTGATTATATTCAGCAAGCACATCGGCCATACGCTCAGCGAAACCTTTAAACCGTTCAACATCGGCTTGTTTCGCTTCTCCTTCCGAAGGGCTAGAAACAGGTAAAACCCCATTAAGTAGGGTTTCGGTCGCGGATTCTGGTTGAGTAAACAAAGCGCTCATTTTGGCTTGAATGTCCTGCCAAGCACCTAAAAACTCACTTAAGTCGGGGACTAGCTCTGAACCAGCAGTGCTATTCTCGGCGCTTTTCTCCGCTGTTTGTTGGTAGGCCTGAGTCACCGCCACCGTTTGTTGTTGCTGGTAGTTCACCGCAAAACCAACTAACTGTTGCTCATCAAACCCAATGTTTAAGGCCTGATCAAACGCCTGATCCAGATTCCCCGAGAAAAACTGCTGCCCCACTTTATCCACTTGTTTCACTAAATCGGCGATTGCAGCCAACTCATCATCATTCAGGTCGCCTTCAACGGAAAAACTAAACTGCTGCTGTGAAGAAAACGATGCCTGAAAAGATGACTGTTCTTCTCGGTAACTGGCTGCCAACTGACTCCCATAACTAATGGTAACTTTGTCACCCTCTGCCGTTTCCAACTCCATGCTTGCCGATTGACGATTTCCCATGGCGAGTTGACTAAATATTGGAGAATTTTGTATCTCGTAGTCACCCGCTTCGATTTTTTCTAAACCGTCTTGGATCAAGTCATAACTCTTATCAATGCCTTTTTCTAACTCTTCATTAAGGATCCCTGAGTCACTAAGGTCTTCACGGGCTCCGGCAAACCCCATATCCACACCCTTACGCGCTTGAGCCATCATTTCTTGTAACTGGTCTTCTGGCATCCCAGCCTGCTTGGCACCATATAAGGTCGTTGCAACAAAATTAAGCACATTCTTCGCCACTTCTTCGGCATCAAATATACTGGGTTGTTGTGGTTTGGCTAAACTAACCCCACCACCAGCAATCGATAAGGTATGCTTTTCAATCGAACTCAACAATACATGGCTGGCCACCAGGTCCTGCTGATTAAAACTAGCCTTATCATTAGCTAATTGATTGCCCTTTGCGATAGTCGGCGTGGACTGCTGCAATAAGCGCTCAGCATATTGCTGGATTGGCGAATTGCCTATGCCTTTAAGTTCGTTCATAACGCCCCCTGGATTTACCCTAGTCACAACTTATCGGCGACTGTATTTAAAACTTTAGAAATAATCTCACTATTATTGTAGATAAACTGGACAAGCAAGCAATGCGCCTTTAAATTGCGCTCCTTGCTAAATTTGAGGAGCGGTCATGAGCGCAATTGCATACTATCCAGAAAAATACCAACAACTGTTGGCCGAAAAGGTCGCTAAACGCCGCGAACAATTTGCTGAATTTAATCCTCCTGAACCTAGCATTTTCAGCTCAGCCAGCAAACATTATCGGATGCGTGCCGAATTTAGAATGTGGCACGAAGGTGATGACCTCTACTACATCATGTTTGATCCAGCAACCAAGCAAAAATTCAGAGTCGACAGCTTTCCGCCAGCAAGCGCGTTAATTAACCGCCTAATGCCGCTATTAATCGAACAGCTCAAATCTGAGCAAGTTTTGCGTCATAAACTATTCCAAGTCGACTTTCTTTCCACCCTTAGTGGCGAGATAATCGTGAGCTTGCTTTACCATAAACCGATTGATGAAGCATGGCGGACCGCCGCCGAGCAGCTAAAAGCAGAACTATCGAAGCTATTTTCACTACAACTGATCGGTCGCTCACGTAAGCAAAAAATATGTTTGGAACAAGATAGGGTTAACGAAGTACTTGAAGTTGCCGGTGAGCAGCTCATTTACCAGCAAATTGAAAATAGCTTTACCCAGCCAAATGCCGTCGTCAACCAACATATGTTGGAATGGGCGCAACAGGCAACTGCCAACAGCCAGGGCGATCTGCTCGAACTCTACTGTGGTAACGGCAATTTTTCACTGGCACTTGCGAAAAACTTCCAACGCGTTTTAGCCACCGAGATAGCCAAGCCCTCAGTTGAAGCCGCACAATACAATATCAAAGCCAATCACATTAATAATGTGAAAATTCTTCGTCTATCCGCCGAAGAATTCACTCAGGCCATGTTAGGTGAACGTGAGTTTCGCCGCCTAAAAGAAGCCCAAGTAGACTTAAGTGATTATCAGTGCGACACCATATTAGTTGATCCACCTCGTGCCGGTTTAGATGACGCCACCTTAAGGATGGTGCAGGACTACGACAACATCGTCTACGTATCTTGTAATCCCAATACTCTATATAACAACCTGCAAGTCTTAAGTCGTACCCATCAGATTAGCCATTGGGCTCTATTTGACCAATTTCCTTACACCGATCATATAGAGGTGGGGCTCTATCTGCAGCGTCGTTAGGCATATTAATGAAAGCGCTTCTTAAGCAGCCCGGTCTATCAGATATAGAGCTGATAGGGGGGCTTATGTTTCATTCAATTATTACTGGAATTATTTTTGTAATTAGCTTGAATTGCTATGCTGGCGAGCCAGTAAGTAAAAGTTTTTGGAGTGATAAGGCTATCGGTGGTGTCGATGTGCTGAGCCAACACCGCGCCCACCAGCTTGGCGCGCGCCGTATTTTACAGGGTAAACAAGATTATTTAGTCCGTTGGAATAATGCCGATTGGTATTTTGCAAGTCAGCAAAGTGCCAATAAATTTGCCGAAGATCCAGAACGATATCGTCCTCGCTACAATGGCTTTTGCGCTAACGCCCTATCAACGGGCGAAGGTTTAGTCGCCACTAATGGGCAAGTCTGGGAATTTTTTGACGACGAACTGCACTTATTTTATGCAGAGAAAGGCCGCCAACGTTGGCTAAAGGGACACTGGCAGACCTATCAAGCCACCGCAGACAAAGCTTGGCAGCAACAATTGAACCATTAGTTGGTGTAGATTAGCGCTTAAAACCGCCCAATCTAAACATCAACCAAAGACCGATCGCAAGACATAAAATCAATACTAACAAGTTACTCCCGATTTCCGGGAATTGAGTTCGTAACATTGCAGAGTAAGCCAACGCCCCCAATAAAAATGCAGCCACACTCGTTAGAGGAGAGTCTTCACTCAGATCTTGATGTAGATAAATCTGGTACAGTTGCGTCACCGCCAATATAAACGCAATAATAGGAAATATCGAAAATGCTTGCTCGGCAACAGTAAACAGAGCAAGACTAGCATTACCACTCACACCAGCAATAAACGACAACAATAATAAAGTTTTACTGACTTGCATATGCACCTCTTAACTCAGTGTTTGAGAACGATTATACAAAGCGGCACCTTTTGCCACAATCCGAAGTTGTTTGATGGTTTTCTCGGCCAATTGTTGGCGATCAAACTCAGCTAAATCTAAAGCTGAAGCCCCAGCATTAAACACAATAATCACCATCGCTTCGGCTTGCATCTGCGCGTCTTCTCTTGGACAGCGATATTGATGTTCTAAATAGTCAGTCAGCTCTGCAATAAAATGCGCTATTTCTCGCGCTACGGCAGCCCGAAATGCTGGCGACGTTCCCGAACGCTCACGTAACAACAAGCGGAATACATTGGGGTTATTGTAGACAAATTCCATGAAAGTCGCGACCGAGGTTCCAATAACACTACCTCCGGTGGCAATAATGCGTTGCCGGGCTTGGCGCATTAACTGGCGTAAGGTTAAGCCCCCCTCATCAACCAGGGTTAAACCCAACTCTTCCATATCAGAGAAATGACGATAGAAAGAAGTCGGTGCAATCCCCGCTTCTCGAGCGACTTCGCGCAGACTTAAACTGGAAAAACTGCGCTGCGCACTTAATTGGCTAAACGCGGCTTCGATAATCGCTCTGCGTGTTTTTTCTTTTTGCTGTGCCCTAACGCCACTCATAGCTTCCCCTCTACTTATATGCTGCATCATACCTAGCACTGAAAAAAACCCAAGTTGAAACTGATTAAAAACATCACATTTCGTCTCCACAGACAAGCGTAACTTGTTTACCTGACATGAAAACCCTTTCAAAAAATTCTTTATTTATCAATAACAAAAAAGATGCGAGCCAGCTCAATTTTCTATTATCTTGAAAACGTTACCGAGTATCTAGTCATGCAAAGCTGTGATTAACTTGCCCTATCCCCTTATGGTATTTATCAAGGAAGTAAAATGAGTTGGTTAAAAAGCATTTTATCGATCTCTATCATCGTCGGCTTAAGTGCTTGTGGTGGTGGCAGTGATGCTGGAAATGGAAATAGCACCACACCAACCAATGACGCCATCAACATCACCAGCTCGGCCGAGAGTGCTCAACAACGCCTGCCCTGTGAAAACGCCACTGGTGAATTTTGTGATTTGCGCATTTATCAAGTCATGACCGAATCCTTTGTTGATGGAGATAGCTCGTTTGATTATGGTGCTGGTTATGGCACCAGCCATCACAACGGCGACTTGCAGGGAATTATTGATTCTCTTGACTACATTAAAGCCTTAGGCATGAATGCCATCTGGCTCACCCCGATCTTTGAGTCTATTGCGACCAACGGCCAAGATGAATGGACAGACAAACTAGATGCTACAGGTTACTTTGCCAGTAACTACTTTAAGATTGATCCTAATTTCGGGACCAAAGCGCTGGCTGAAGAGTTAGTCACGAAAGCTCATGAAAAAGGCTTATACGTATTCTTTGATGGGGTTTTTGGCCACCATAAAGGCAACCTTGTCACTTCTCCAAAAGGGCTCAGCCCTGCTGGTGGCTCAAACCCTGTGGATTATACCAACAGCGATACCCTCGCTTTTTACCAGGAAGTGGCGGAGTACTGGACCAGCGAATTATGTTTAGACGGATGGCGTTTAGACCAAGCCTATCAAGTCCCGCTCAGTGCCTGGCAACAAATTCATCAAACCGTCAAAGATGCCAGTGCCAACAATGCCAAGGCCAGCAAGTGCCAGATCAACGGAAATCAATGGGGCACCCTAGGCTATATGGTTGCCGAGGTATGGAATGGGAATAGTGAAATCGTAGCTAGCGCTTATGGCAGTAATTCGTCTCCAGCCCTGCCCTCGGCCTTCGATTTTAACCGTCGTTATGCGCTCGTACAGACCTTAGCGGTAGAAGAAAGTGGCTCAGGGGATCACGATGCCAGCACCTTAACCGCCAGCTGGAACGATCATCATTCTTATCCTGATCACGCCCAAGCTAATTTAATGCTCGGCAACCATGATTTAGTTCGCTTCGGCGATCTGATTCAGCGTGGTGGCTTAAGCCATTATTGGGAGAGACATAAAGCGGCTTTCTCTTATATGGCCGCCTATAGCGGACCGATTACCTTGTACTACGGTGATGAGATTGGTGATGAAGTTGCCAACTTTGCCGCGAAAGTAGACAACAGCGTATGCGCAGCACAAGGTTTATGTGACGACCATGTTGCTCGCTCCAGCGCTCATATAAAAGGGGTCACCGATGGTTTCACCCCAAGTCGTGAACAGCAAGCGCTGATGGACTATGTTAGTCAATTGATGGAAGTTCGGCAAAATAATCCAGCACTATATCAAGGTAGCGTACAGAACCTCTACGCCGACAAAGATCTATTAGCCGTATTAAAAACGACTAAAGAACAGCAAATTGTGTATTTATTAAACGTTTCATCAGATAAAAAAAAGGTCCGTCTGGCCGCTGATTTACTGGATGATACCCGTACCCTTATCGACTTAATCACAGGCGCAGAGATCGTCATTGATATAGACCATTTCGAAATAGCAGTAAGTGGATTGAGTGGGCGCTTGCTGCTAGTTAAATAGCACTTTACCTTCTCACGTTTGTACACCCTTATATACCCTGTTTGGCCTCCTGTTTAGGAGGCCTTTTTTATGTGAGATTTCAATTCTCAAATCTAAGCGAAACAGCTCGAGCAAAGCCACAACGCTAAATTCACTTAAGCCAAATACTGACAAAGACTCACTAAATCGGCTTGCAGCGCTCCTGCGGTCACGGCTCTGCCTGCTCCGGGACCTTGAATGACGAGAGGATTTTGCTGGTACCACTGACTTTCAACCGCAAAAACATTGTCACAGGGTTTGAGATTGGCAAATGGATGCCGTGCATCTATCGCCTGTAAACCGACCTCAGCCTTGCCCTGATGGTCGACTCTGGCGAGATAGCGGATCACCTTGCCTTGACGCTGGGCATCCTGCACCGCCTGCAACATCGGCTCATCTAAATCACTCAGCTGTTCAATAAACTGCTCAAGTTCTAATTCTGCTAAGGCTTCTGGCACCAGAGAAGCTAATTGAATATCCGCTAACTCAAGCTTGAGACCAGCCTCTCGGGCTAAGATCAGTAATTTTCGCTGCACATCCTTACCCGAAAGATCATCTCGAGGATCGGGCTCGGTCAACCCTTGATTGAGCGCATCCACCAGCAACTCAGAAAATGGACTAGAACCATCATATTGTTGAAATAACCAACTTAAAGTACCGGAAAATATTCCAGAAATAGCAAGGATCTGATCCCCCGCTTGCCGCAACTGCTGAATACTCGACTGAATTGGCAGTCCCGCACCAACCGTGGCATTGGCTAACCATTTGCAGCCATGGTCACGAAAACTCTGACTGAGCTGCTCAAAATTCGCTGAAGCACTGGCTCCGGCAAGTTTATTGGCGGTAATCAAATGCAGACCAAGCTTGGCAAACTCATGATAATACGCGCTTAAGGATTCACTGGCGGTAATATCCAACACCACTAGTTCATTAAAAGGATGCCGCTTCAGTTGCGCCAATACTTCCGGCCATAACAAGGGCTTAGCTAAACTATCATCGAAGGCTTGCGCAAGGCTCAAGCCAGCAAAATCGAGTAGTCCTGATTGGCTAGTAAACACTCCAGCGAGACAAAGCTCGAGTTTATATTGTTGCTCCAACAAACTTTGTTGCTCGTTAAACAAGCTCAGCCACTGAGCCCCAATGTTGCCTTTGCCAAACACCACCACACCAACCTTACGGCGCTGTTTAAATAAGTTACTATGAAGCTCGATTAATACCGGTTCCAAGGTAATTTTACGTACTACCGCACACAGGCTCATTTTATCGGAGCTGGAATGAATAAACTCTAAAGGTTGCTCGGCTAGTTGCTGAAAGAACAAGTAACATTGTTGAGGATTATCACAAACCCCAGCGCCGACTAAGGCCACTAAACAATAACCTTCGGTACGTTCGACTTGTTGCACCTGATACTGCACCGCCAACTGGTCAATCTTGGTCAATGCCTCCGCAACGAGCTCGCGCGTGTAGGCCATCCGTAGCGAGCCAGTTTCAGTATGTTTATGACGCGTGGTCGGGGCCAGCTGCACACTTGCCAACGCACTTAACAGCGCGCTGGCATTTTGCTGGAAATGTTCAGTAAATGTCAGCTCTAACAACACCACGTCATCCACCGAGGTGACTATTTTTGCGGCGGTTTTTTTGGCTTCTTTCCGATGGATTTGAGTTTGTCCATCATTGGGAGCATAACTACAACGTAAGCTTAAGCGTTGCCGAGAGCGAGCCAGCGGCTCTAGCGTTCGAGCATGAAGTACCGAGGTACCAATCCTTGATAATTCAGCTGCTTCATTTAAAGCTAAATGATCTAACAAATGAGCATCTTTCACTAAGCGCGGATCGGCACTGTAAATTCCCGCAACATCACTCCAAATCGTGGTCGAGACAGCATCGGCTAAAGCCGCCAATTCGGTTGCAGAGTAATCACTGCCATTACGCCCAAGCGTCACCGTGCGTTGTTCGCTATCACTGCAAATAAAACCTGTCACCACAATTCGGCAAGCGGGTTTATCCGCTAAACACGCCGCCAACAAAGGGGTGCTGCGCGCAACATCTACCTGCGGTTGGGCCGCTAATTCGGCTTTGAAAAACTGTCGTGAATCCATCCACTCCGCAGCACAGTCTTGTTCGCTTAAAAGGGCGGCCAATAATCTTGCTGACCAACGCTCACCATAAGAGAGCAGTTCGTTAATGATAAAGGCATTAATATCCGCCTCTAGCAAATGAGCAATTCGTCGATGCTCTGCGACAAGCTCTCGCTCGATCACTTGCGCCCTCGATTCACTCAATAAATCCTTAACTAGCTGCGCCTGAAACTGAATCAAAGCGGCTAAAGCTTCCGCAGCGGCATTATCGGCTTGTTTCGCCAAATCAATGATATTCAACAAACGATTGGTGGTTTTACCCGCAGCCGATACCACAATGAGATCTTGCGCTTGCGAATGCTGCGCAACAATACCCGCCACTCGTTTGAAACAGCTAGCGTCAGCGAGGCTACTGCCACCAAATTTATGGACATGTCTATTAACTACCGACATGAAGTTCTCCTGTACAACTTTTAGCCAAACGAAAGATTGGCAAATGCCTGCTGTAAATCATTCACTAAATCTTCCGCTTCTTCTAAACCAACCGATACCCGTAACAATTGCGCCGATATTCCCGCTTCGGCCAATGCCTCTGGCGACATTGCCGCGTGGGTCATAGTTGCTGGATGAGCGATTAAACTCTCTACCCCGCCCAAAGACTCAGCCAAAGAAAACAACTGTAAGCCTTTCAGAAATTTCACCATTTGAGTTTCATCTAGCGCAACTTCAAAGCTTAACATAGCTCCAAAGCCAGATTGTTGTTGTTGGGCTAACGCATGACCGGGGTGCTCTGCTAAGCCGGGATAATAAATCGCAGACACCAAAGGCTGCTGCTGCAGGCATTGAACAATAGTTTGAGCATTGTGTTGGTGAACATTCATCCGAGCTTTCAGAGTTCTTAAGCCCCGCAGAGTTAAATAGGAATCAAAGGCTGAGCCTGTTAAACCTAGACAATTCGCCCACCAGCTCAAGCTTTCTGCCAATAACTCAGTTTTTGCCACAACCATACCCGCCACCACATCAGAGTGACCATTAATATACTTAGTCGCCGAATGCACCACAATATCGGCCCCCAGTAAAATTGGATTCTGTAATACAGGCGACAAAAACGTATTATCCACAACTACCAAAGCCCCCACAGCATGCGCTTGTTGAGCTATTTTTTGAATATCCACAATCCGCAATAACGGGTTGCTGGGAGTTTCTAACCAAATTAACTTTGGTTGCTTGGCGAGGGCGGTTTGCAAGCTCTCGCTATCATTTTGATCGATAAACTCGACTTCAAAGGCCTGCTTCTTCGCCAAACTGTCAAACAGGCGATAACTTCCGCCATAACAATCGTGCGGTGCGATCAGCAAATCGCCAGGCGCTAACAAAGCGGTCACTAAATGAACGGCCGACATGCCGGTATTGGTGATCACCGCCCCTGCACCATGCTCTAGGTTGGCAATCGCATCGGCTAATATTTGACGGGTTGGATTACCAGAGCGACTGTAGTCAAACTGCCGCTTTTGCTTAAAATCGGCGAAACTATAATTACTCGACAAATAAATTGGCGGAACCACCGCTCCGTGTTGGCTATCACTCTCAATACCACTGCGAACCGCAATGGTGGCGGCGTGAAGATCTTTTAATGACATGTGTTCACTGACTCCCTCTAATTATGCTGCCACTTTACCACTCCCCGTAAAGACGTCAACACTTCTAGACGTCTAAATGTCTTTGCTCTTGGATTGCTAAGTGGCTTTTCCCCCGTTACAATAGGGTTTCTTTGGTTTGGTGTGTATTCAAGTATGTCGACAGATTGGAATGGTGAGTGGATCAGCCCTTATGCTGAACACGGAAAAAAAAGCGAACAAGTAAAAAAAATAACGGTATCAATACCTTTAAAAGTATTGAAAATACTGACCGATGAGCGTACTCGTAGACAAATTAACAATCTACGACACGCCACCAACAGCGAGTTGCTCTGCGAAGCATTTTTACACGCTTACACTGGGCAACCCCTGCCCGATGATGCCGATCTACAAAAAGATAGACCCGACCCGGCCTTAGAAAAAGCCACCGAAGCTGAATTGGATAAAGAAGATTAAGATTTTGCAAAGCCGCTCATTGAGCGGCTTTTTTGTTAAATACTAGACAAACACTTTTGAATAAGCTCACTTATCTTGCAGGAACAACCGCCCACGGCAGAGAGTTAAGCACTTGCTTGTACTTTATATGACTTTTTATTTCGTCTAAACATACATAAGCCAGCAATACCAAATGCCGCAAGAAATATCGTGGATGGCTCGGGAACAGATGAAACACTAATGTTATCGAAACTTTGACCGAGTCTGTTATTAAACAAGCCAACTTGTCCTTGGCTGTACAAACTGCTGGTTAAGGTAGTGACCAAAGTACCATTCACAAATGCTGAGTAGGTATCTCCGAACACATCGATTTTTAAATGAATATCACTTTTAGATGGGAATAATGCACCAGAATGCTTTAAAGCTGGTGAATTGCCACCATTTACGAATTCGTGCCAGTAAACCCCGGTACCTCCACCACCAAGACCTCCTGTGATTAAGGCTATTCCGTTAAAAAGCCCCCCATTGTATGAACTACGAAGAACTACACCGCCATCCCATACATCATTAATATCCAATTCAACAGAAAAATCCCTTAAATCTGTCGGTAACAAGCTAAATGCTTGATTCCCTGATGTAGACTGGTATGCACCACCTTTATCATTCCAGCTACCCTGTTCATTTCCCCATAAAGGAGATGCGGCAGAATCAAAATCATCTGTAAATATGACTGCCGCAATGCTTGACCCAGCAATCGACCAGATTAAAATAACCTTAACTACAAATTGAAAATATATTTTCATTGCAAAAATTCCTTTTAATTGTTTAATTCTAAATTACGACTGTTGACACTGCTATATAACGTCCCAACACAATCCTTCAAAAATTCAATATGGTTTTCTCCCTCTAAATAAAGAAACTATATCTACAGATTCATTCCGCTTAAACATTCTCAAAAAAAACATAACCTATTGAATTTAAAGTGCATGTCAATAAAAACATTATAATAAGAAAGGTTATGTGAATTTAAAAACATAGAGGCGACTACTTTTACTCAATCACCTTAGATAGAAAGGGCGTTGTTGCAGGGCAAACAGCTTCGCAATAACCCCTGAGCTACAAGGTCGTCTAGACAATGCAATTCAGTAATCCATTCGACATAACTACCAAGTTGCTTATTATTCACTTGCAACTACGGTTCTTAGCGAAAATGGAATTATGTTTTAATAATAAGAATGATACTACTCTACACTGCCCCTGATTTTTCTCTCAGGATGCACGAGCACAGAAACAAGCTCTGAAATCTCTTCAACTATTCTCGATTACGGAATATATGGACAGTCAAGAATTACAAAGGAACGCCCTGAAAAAATATTCCAAATAACGCAGTGCTGTCAGGGAAGAGAGGTAAAGTGACCCTACAAGCAACTGATATTCCCGCACAGATCGGTACAACTTTTTACTACTGTTTCGAAATAAAAGTCTAAGAAAGAGAAATTGAACTGACAAAACTATACCTGCCCAAAAATGGTGGATGGCAACGACAAGCATTATAGATCTAGCTATATGGCAAAACCCTAAAACTCAAAAAAGGTAAAGCGACTTTCTGAAAAACGATTTGAGCGAAAATAAATACAAATCTGCTATGAGCAAAATTGCTTTATATCTCATTCGCATCATGACCAGACACAAAAAAAGCGCCTTTCGGCGCTTTTTCTTTACTGTAAAGCTTAAATAAGGCTGGCTTATTTTTTGCCCAATACAGCGAATTTTTTGTTGAAACGATCAACACGACCACCAGTATCAACGTTACGTTGCTTACCAGTGTAGAATGGGTGACATTTGTCACATACGTCTAGGAACATAGTACCAGTACGAGTCGATTTAGTTTCGATTACGTTACCGCAAGAACAAGTCGCAGTAAGTAGTTCGTAAGTTGGATGGATATCAGTTTTCATGGATTACCTCAATACTTGGGCCGCGTCGCCATTTGATCACCACTATTGGCACCAAACACCACACGAAAGCAACTCTATCAGAGCCTATAAATTTTAGGTGGCGGATCATATAGGATGGCTCCGCGCTTAGCAAGTATTCAAGGTCTATTCGCGGATAAAAAACACCAGCGACTTCATTTGCCCCATGCATAGTCAAGCTTTAGAATGAGGCAGGGTTTTTCATGGGTTCATAAATTTGTGTTAATTGTTCGTGTTGCTTTAGCAATTCCATTGCGTCGACTATTTGATTATCGAGTATCCGATGACTCGGCAATACCAGTGATCGGTGCCCGGGTCAAAGTCCCCTTTGGTAAAGGTGAAAAAGTTGGCTTGGTGGTGGAGCATCCCGATGATAGTGACATCGATAGCGACAAATTAAAAACCATTAGCCAAATTGTCGATCAACAGGCCTTACTTCCCGCGAGTCTATTTAAACTATTAAATTGGGCCAGCAGCTACTATCACCATAGTTTGGGTGACGTACTGAGCCAGGCCTTGCCCAGCCTGTTACGTAAAGGCGAACCCGCACAGGCCAAAGCGATTGTCGCCTGGCGCCTTAGTGAACAAGGCAAGCAAGCTAAGCTCGCAGAATTTAAGCGTGCTCCCAAGCAAGGTGTAGTCATTGGCGCGCTGCAACAACAAGCCGATTTTCAATTAAACGATGAACAAGCCAAACAACGAGACTTCTCGCGTTCTGCGCTCACCGCCTTACAGCAAAAAGGCTTGCTAGAAAAAGTCACAGCACGCGCAACCGTGCCAGATTGGACTCAACAACAGACCAACAAAAGCCAAGCCTTGCAGCTCAATCCTGAGCAAGCAATTGCGGTAGCGGCCATCAACCAAAGCCTATCGAGCTTTCAGGCCTTTCTCATTGAAGGTATTACCGGATCCGGTAAAACCGAAATCTATCTCAATGTAATTGCCGAAGTTCTGGCGAAGGGCCAGCAGGCTTTAGTTCTGGTTCCCGAAATTGGCCTCACGCCACAAACCTTGGCTCGTTTTGCCGAACGCTTCGAAGTTCCAGTTTATGCGATCCACTCGGGCCTGAATGATAGTGAAAGGCTTAGTGCTTGGCTCAAGGCGAAGCAAGGCGAAGCTGGCATCATCATTGGCACCCGATCGGCGGTGTTCACTCCGATGGCCAAGCCTGGCGTAATCATCATCGATGAAGAGCACGATAGCTCCTTTAAGCAACAAGACAGCTTTCGTTACCACGCCCGCGATTTAGCCATTGTACGCGCTCGATTAGAACAAATTCCTATCATCTTAGGCTCGGCCACACCTTCGTTAGAGAGCCTGCACAATGCCCTGAGCGGCCGTTATGTTCATCTACAACTCAAACAACGAGCAGGTAATGCAGTATTAGCCAAGCAACAATTGCTGGATATTCGCCATCAACCGCTCAACTCGGGGCTTTCTCCCGCCTTAGTGAAAGCAATGCGCATGGAGCTAAAGGCTGGTCGTCAGGTGATGCTGTTTTTAAATCGCCGAGGTTACGCGCCAGCCCTGCTCTGTCATGAGTGCGGGCACGTCTGTGAGTGTGAACGCTGCGAGTCATATTTTACCTACCATCAGCAGCCCCGTCACTTGGCCTGTCATCACTGTGGCAGCCAACAACCGGTGCCACATCAATGCCAACAGTGTGGTTCCACCAATCTGGTCACCACTGGCCTTGGTACCGAACAACTGCAAGAGGCCTTACTGGAGATCTTCCCAGAATATAAAGTGGCACGGATCGACCGAGACAGTACACGACGCAAAGGCAGCTTGGAGCAATTGTTGGAACAGATCCATAACAATCACTATCAAATTTTGCTGGGAACCCAAATGCTGGCCAAGGGACATCACTTCCCTAATGTAACCTTAGTTGCCCTACTCGATATCGACCATGCCTTGTTCTGTTCCGACTTTCGGGCCCCAGAACGCCTGGCCCAACTATATGTGCAGGTAGCTGGCCGAGCAGGGCGCGCCAACTTAGAAGGGAAAGTGATGTTGCAATCTCATCACCCTGAGCATGAACTGCTGCAAGACTTGATTAATAATGGTTACCAACACTTTGCGCGCTTTGCCCTTAATGAACGCAAAGACACCGAACTTCCCCCTTTTAGCTTTCAAGCGCTATTTCGCTTAGAAGCAGTGGATGGTCAGGCGGTGCATGACTTAAGCCAGCAGCTCTATCAACTAGCCCAGCCACTACAGCAGGCGAATAGCTGGGTTTTTCCTCCCTGCCCAGCGCCACAAGCACGTCGCGCAGGAAAATTTCGGATGCAACTATTAATTCAAGCGGAACAGCGCACCAGCCTACATCAGCTTATCCATCGGCTGTTACCACAATTGGAGAACTTAAAACTCAGCCGTAAAGTTCGTTGGTCCTTAGATATAGACCCTTATGATATGCAGTAATCACACGCCTCTTTACGCAAAGCAGCAACATCAACAACCAAGCGCGTAGCGATTTGCTCCAATCAAATCAAATCACACCGAATTAGCCTAGATAAGAGATAGTTTTCAGCGGCAATTGTCGGTAAAATGCCCGCCTTGTACATTTTATTTACGCGAGATTGGTGTCAACCTACATGAAAGAGCTTATTCAACAACTTCTGGAACAAACGGTCATTGCCCTGAAACAACAACAGGTGCTCCCTGAAGGATTCGAACCTCGGATCCAAGTTGACCGAACCAAGGATAAAGCTCACGGCAACTTAGCGACCAACCTTGCCTTAATGGCCGCCAAACCCGCTGGGAAAAATCCTCGTGAACTAGCTCAGTTGATTGTCGATAATTTACCAAGTTCGACACTCATCGATAAAACCAGCATTGCCGGCCCAGGTTTCATTAATTTCTATCTTAATAATGATTGGCTGGTCTCTCAAATTGAAGCCATGTCGAGCTCTCCTTCGGCGAATGTAAAATTGGCAGAACAAGCACAAACCGTTGTGGTTGACTACTCTGCGCCAAACGTTGCGAAAGAAATGCACGTGGGCCACCTGCGTTCTACCATCATTGGTGATGCGGTGGTTCGCACCCTAGAGTTTTTAGGCCACAAGGTGGTTAGAGCCAATCACATCGGCGACTGGGGAACTCAATTTGGCATGTTAATCGCCAACTTGGAAGAAGTTGAAAAACGCGGTACTGACGCAGGCGATATTGAATTAGCCGATTTAGAAGTGTTCTATCGTGAATCTAAAGCGCGTTACGACAGCGATGAAGCTTTTGCCAAGCGCGCGCGCAACTACGTGGTGAAACTGCAAAGTGGCGATGAATACTGTAATACCATGTGGCGCAAACTGGTCGACATCACTTTGAATCATAACCAATCTGTTTACGACCGTTTAAATGTATCGCTAACTAAAAACGACGTGATGGGCGAAAGCATGTATAACCCCATGCTGCATGATGTGGTTCGCGACTTAAAGCAACAAGGTTTAGCAGTTGAAGACAACGGGGCAACCGTGGTTTACCTCAACGAATACAAAAATAAAGATGGCGACCCAATGGGCGTGATCATTCAGAAAAAAGATGGTGGTTTTTTGTACACCACCACCGATATAGCCTGTGCTAAATACCGTTACCAAGACTTAAATGCCGACCGAGTTTTATATTTTATCGACTCCCGTCAGCATCAACATCTAATGCAAGCCTGGAACATTGTGCGCAAAGCTGGTTATGTGCCAGAGTCGGTGCCACTAGAACATCACGCCTTTGGCATGATGCTAGGCAAAGATGGCCGCCCCTTCAAAACCCGCAGTGGCGGTACCGTGAAGCTGGTCGATTTACTAGAAGAAGCGGAACAGCGAGCACAAGTTATTGTGGCTGAAAAGTCTCGAGATCTGGATGCGGAGCAACAACTAGAGGCCGCCAAAGCAATCGCGATGGGCGCGGTGAAATACGCCGATTTATCGAAGAACCGTACCACCGACTACATCTTCGATTGGGAAAACATGTTGGCCTTCAACGGCAATACCGCACCGTACTTGCAATATGCTTATACTCGGATCCAATCTATTCTTCGTCGCTCAGCAATCGACCTCGACAGCCTTGAGCAAAACATTATATTGGCTGAAGAAGCCGAAATCGCTCTCGCACAAAAATTAATTCAGTTTAGCGATGCGGTCAACAATGTAGCCGATAAAGGTATGCCACACATGATGTGTAATTACCTCTACGAGCTCGCGGGTGCATTTATGACTTTCTATGAAGCTTGCCCAATCCTTAAGGACGATGTTGAGAGCGAGGTGAAACATAGTCGTCTGCGCTTAGCAGCTTTAACAGCGAAAGTGTTAGATCAAGGTCTTTCATTATTAGGGATCGAGACTTTGGATCGGATGTAAACATGGCAAAGGACTATGTAGGGCGCAGCAAGCCTAAGAAAAAACCCGCGGCTAGATCTAGCCGCGCGGTCAGTCATCAAAAACGCTTCCCCTTCGCCTTAGCTCTCGCGGTGATCGCAGCGATCGTGGGTTTCTCGGTATTGCTATTTAATATTAAAGGTAGCGCGCCCACGCCAGCTCCCGAGCTCAGCGAGTTGGTAAACCCACAACCCATCGCAAAGCCAAAGGCCAAAGCAAGTCTGCCAGAGCCACCAAAAGAGCGGAGCTATGTTAAAGAGCTAGAACACAAGCAAGTAGAAGTTGAGCCGGCCGCCAAACCAAGCCAGCCGGCCATCCCTTACCAAATGCAGTGTGCTTCTTTCCGTAGCCGAGACCGCGCCGAAGAGAGTAAAGCCTTAATTGCCTTTGCAGGCCTGGAAAGTCAAATTAAGCGCACCGAAGGGGAAAATGGCGCCTGGTATCGCGTGGTGTTGGGCCCCTATCCCACCAAGCGAGATGCTGAACGAGATCGGCATATATTACAACGCGCCAAAATCAATGGTTGCCAAATTTGGCATTGGAGCTTTTAAGTAGGGAGCTTTTAAGTAGGGAGCTTTTAAGACATCCAAACTATATACAAGCCAACAGAGATGTTGGCTTTGATTGATACTAAAGCATATATGAATAAAGACGCCCTTATCCACCAACAGCCATAACCTTTAACCATAACGTAAAATCTTGTATAAAGGCCTTAAAGTAGCTAATTATTCAATTACTGCCTGTGCTAAGCGCTTAAAAATATTACTTATTTGACTTATATCCCAACTATGTTATAAAAATGTAGCTATTCTAATAAATCAGTTTTGACTAAAAACGGCAAAATAAGACCAAGACCGTGACTCAAATAGGAACGCGATACTATGAACAACACGGAACTACAGCAACTTGAGCGACGAGGCTCAATGCGACTCGATTTGGAAAACGAACCGGTGCAGCTCATTTTGACCAATAACGAAGACGATGAAGCAGTGATTGAAGCCACTTGTATCGACATCTCTCGCCGTGGCATGTTGATTGTTCATGATAAAGATTTAGCGATTGGCACCAAACTTAAAGTTAAATTTACTGCGAAACATTCCGCTGAAGCGGAAATGAAAGTAAAAGTAGCGCGTTGTCATCGTAAGAACTTCTCTAGCTATAATATGTTTTTGTTAATACTGTAAAATTCTCGTCCAGATAAGCAAACATGTCAGTTTGTCTTATACTTAATAAACTTGTACCACAAAGCCAGTAATTATAATTGGTCGCAAGTTGCAGAAGAGGGATGAACCATGTTGATACTTGTTGGTGGGGAAAAGGGTGGTAGTGGTAAAAGTTGCTTAGCACAAAATATTGCCGTTCACCTGAAAACCGAATTTGACGCAAATATCTTAATGGTTGATTGCGACCCGCAGCGCACTACCTCCGATTGGATCCAAGCCCGCAACGAAGATGAATCCCTACCAGGGATTAACTGTATTCAACTCTACGGAAAAATCCGCAAGGACTTACTCAGCCTAGAAAATGGCTACGATTTTGTGATTGTGGACTGTGGTGGTCAAGACAACTTAGCCATGCGTGCAGCAATGTCAGTCGCAAAATATGTATTAATTCCACTACGACCCAAACGCCGTGACCTTAAAACTCTTCCGCATATGGAAGACATGCTCAGTACCTGTAAAATGGTTAACCCTAAAATGGTCGCTAGTTTTGTAATCACCCAATGCCCATCTCTGCCCAACCAAGCAAATCGGATCCTCGACGCCAAAGAAGTTTGTCGCTCCTTCGGCTTACACGTGCTCGACTCCGTGACCTTCGCTCGCAATCTCTACGATGATAGTGAAGAAAGTGGCCGTTCGGTGTTAGAGATAGAGCCCGAAGGTAAAGCTGCCAATGAGATCAAAGCGATAGTGACTGAATTACTCGCCATCCAGCAAGAAGACTCCCATGAGTTTAACTGATTTAAAAAAGCAACCGCATCGCCGCCGCCAAGCCAAAAAGATAAGCGTCGAACAATTCATCGATGATGCCGAAAACTATGCACTAGGAAAACCGAGCCTCAATCCAAAAAAGGCTCCCGCCGACAAGCCTAGCAGCACCTTTCGGCACTGTACTTTCACCTTTGATGCCTCCGCAATAAACCAGTTACAATACGCTTCTCAGCAGCATCAACTGGCAAAATCCAAATTATTACGGGTACTATTGAGTCACTTCGCATCACTCAACGATGAACAACAGCAACAGTTGTTGAAATTATTTAATCACAACTAAAGCACCACAGTTTTTGGCTTATACCTTGAAAAATTATCGACGCCCCCCCACTTCATTGAGATAGCCAAGTTAACTCTTATGGTTAGCTGTATAAACTGAGGAAATATCGTGACTACTATCGTCTCCGTACGCCGCAACGGCAAAGTGATCATTGCTGGCGATGGCCAAGTTTCCCTTGGCAATACCGTGATGAAAGGCAACGCAAAGAAGGTTCGCCGCCTTTATCACGGTCAAGTGTTGGCCGGATTTGCTGGCGGCACTGCCGATGCATTTACCCTATTTGAACGTTTCGAAGCAAAACTAGAAATGCATCAAGGTCACCTTACCAAGGCAGCTGTAGAGCTGGCCAAAGATTGGCGAACCGATCGCATGCTACGTAAACTAGAAGCCCTACTGGCAGTCGCAGACAGCGAAGCATCATTAATCATTACTGGTAACGGTGACGTGGTTCAACCTGAGCACGACTTAATCGCCATCGGTTCTGGAGGGCCTTTTGCTCAGTCTGCGGCTCTCGCCCTATTACAAAACACCGATTTAGGCGCACGTGAAATTGCTGAAAAAAGCCTGAGCATTGCCGGTGACATTTGTGTGTTTACCAACCAGTACCATACTATTGAAGAATTAGACGCGAAAGCTTAAAGCTTTGCAGGAAAAAATTATGTCTGAAATGACCCCCAGAGAAATTGTCTCCGAATTAGATAACCACATCATCGGCCAATCTGAAGCCAAACGCGCAGTGGCGATTGCCTTACGCAACCGCTGGCGCAGAATGCAACTCAATGATGAATTGCGCCATGAAGTTACGCCTAAAAATATCTTAATGATAGGCCCAACAGGCGTCGGTAAAACCGAAATTGCACGGCGCTTGGCGAAACTAGCGCACGCCCCATTCATTAAAGTAGAAGCTACAAAATTCACCGAGGTCGGTTATGTTGGAAAAGAAGTTGAGACGATTATTCGCGATCTCGCCGATGTTGCCTTCAAAATGACCCGCGAGCAAGAAACCGAAAAATTTCGTTTTCGAGCCGAAGACCAAGCAGAAGATCGGATCCTCGATGCTCTACTGCCCCCAGCAAAAGACAGCTTTGGTCATGATGAGAAGAAAGAAGACAACTCGACTCGCCAGGCTTTTCGTAAAAAACTGCGTGAAGGCCAACTTGACGACAAAGAAATTGAAATTGATGTGGCTCAGCCACAGATAGGTGTCGAAATCATGGCCCCTCCGGGCATGGAAGAGATGACCAATCAATTACAAGGTATGTTTCAAAACCTATCTGGCAGCAAAGATAGCAAGAAACGTAAACTCAAAATTAAAGAAGCTTTCAAATTATTGGTGGAAGAAGAAGCCGCTAAAATGGTCAACCCAGAAGAGCTCAAAGAAAAAGCCCTGTACGCGGTTGAAAACCAAGGCATCGTATTCTTAGATGAAATCGATAAAATTTGTAAACGCGGCGATGTTTCAGGCCCAGATGTAAGCCGAGAAGGTGTGCAACGCGACTTACTACCACTGGTTGAAGGCTCAACTGTAAGCACCAAACATGGCATGGTAAAAACCGACCACATCCTGTTTATTGCATCGGGCGCTTTTCAGGTCGCGAAACCTTCCGATCTGATCCCTGAATTACAAGGGCGTTTGCCGATCCGTGTTAGTCTGAATGCACTCAGTGCAGATGATTTTGAGCGGATCCTTACCGAACCTAATGCTTCATTAACCGAACAATACAAGGCGCTAATGGCCACCGAAGGCCTAGACGTTGAGTTCACCAAAGAAGGGATTCGTCGGATTGCCGATGCGGCATGGCAAGTGAATGAACGCACCGAGAATATTGGCGCTCGTCGGCTACACACGGTGATGGAAAAATTAATGGAAGAATTAAGCTTTGTGGCCTCTGATAATTCAGGTCAGAAAGAGATCATCGACGCCGATTACGTCAATAAATCTTTAGACGAATTAGTCGCCGACGAAGATTTAAGTCGTTTCATTTTATAAATACCTCGCAGAGTTATCAATTTGATGACTCTGCTAATCCCCTTTAAGCCCCGTAATCCGGTCTGCAGCCGGGTTATTTTGCTTTTCTAGCTTAGTTATTATTTCTTAATTGAAAACCGCGACTTAGTGTTTATACTGGTAGCGATAACTCGGGCCAATTTAGGATCCAGACCATGGAATATAACACCTCTGAACTTTGTGACCTATACGCAGATACGGTTGATGTCGTCGAACCCATGTTTGCCAGTTATGGTGGCAGAAACTCTTTTGGGGGAGAAATTACCACCATCAAATGTTTTGAAAATTCAGGCTTAATTGCTCAGGTCGTTCAGGAGCCTGGCACCGGTAGGGTATTGTTGATAGACGGCGGCGGCTCATTGCGACGCGCCTTGCTCGATGTAACCATCGCCGAAGCTGCAGCCGAAAATGAATGGGATGGCATTATTGTTTACGGTTGTGTTCGAGATGTGGACGCGCTTGAAGATTTAGATATAGGGATCCAAGCACTGGCTTCCATTCCTGTTGGTGCTGACGCCGAAGACGAAACTGGTGATGTGAATATTCCGGTCAATTTTGGTGGCGTCACTTTTTTACCGGAAGATCATATTTATGCCGACACCACTGGCGTGATTTTATCGCCTGAACCACTCGATATCGAATAAGGTCCAAGCGAATTTAAGCTTACTCGGCTTGAACGTCTTCGATACGCCCTAACAAGGCAGTAAGGCGTTCTTGCCAAGCTTGTTGTTCTTGTAACAGATGACTATTCTCATCACTCAGCTTACTATTTTGTTCTTTGAGTTCTTCAATTTCCATACGTAGTAATTCAATACTATCGACTGCAATTTGAACCTTTGCTTCTAATTTTTCCAATACGTCAAAAGACATCAACCTACTCCCGTTAATCTGTTGTTAACCTCACTCTAGATATTCTATCTACAGTCAGTCCTCATGGATAAATGAACCCTAATCGTGTTCACATATTGATAAAGACTTACTTTAAAGCAGCATACTCTTGTCATCTATGCCCAACAAGGGTAGAACTCTATTTACCTAACTAGTTGTCGAATTTATAAACATGAAATTAAAGAAAGGTCGATACCGACATTACAAAGGTCCGGAATACCAAGTGATCGATACCGTGACCCATTCTGAAACCGAAGAACAGTTGGTACTTTACCGACCTTTATACGGAGAAGGTAAACTGTGGGTTCGGCCCTATCATATGTTTGTTGAAGAGGTCGTTGTGGACGGCCAAACAATGCCGCGCTTCGCCTATATCGCCGCCACCGACTAAATTAGATATTTTGCCCCATATCAATGGCTGGCATCTCACAACTGGGTCTGCCCACCACCTTTGCTGGTACGCCAGCAACCGTGGTATGCGCTGGCACATCCTCGAGAACTACACTACCCGCCCCTACTTTTGCGCCGCGTCCCACTTCAATATTGCCAAGGATCTTTGCACCCGCACCAATCAACACTCCTTGACGAACTTTTGGATGTCGATCGCCTCGGTCTTTCCCGGTTCCCCCTAAAGTCACCGATTGTAAGATTGATACATCATCTTCAATCACCGCGGTTTCACCCACCACGATGCCAGTGGCATGGTCGAACATGATCCCTTTACCGATGGTGGCCGCCGGATGAACATCTACAGCAAACACCGCCGAGATTTGGTTTTGCATATAACGCGCTAATGCCAAGCGCCCACGATGCCACAACCAATTTGCCACACGGTAGCCCTGTAAAGCATGAAAACCTTTCAGATATAACAAGGGGATCGCGTAGTATTTTACTGCCGGGTCACGATCTTTCACTGCCACAATGTCAGCCGCCACTGCTTCCAAAATATTCGGATCAGCCAATAAAGCTTCTTCAATAAATTCACGCAACAAGATCGCCTGTACCGTTGAGCTATCCAACTTACTTGCTAATTGGAAGCTCAAGGCCGAGGCCAGCGTATGGTGGTTCAAAATCGTCGAATAGAAGAAGCTGGATAACATCGGCTCATCTTCAGCCATTCGGTGCGCTTCATCACGAATTTGCAACCAAACGGTTTCGGCTAACGTTTGTTTAATTTGATAGTCCCTTAGCTTTGCCACTTACTTCACCTTACAAAAACTGTTGTTTCTTTTCTTCTGGCACCACCGACTGGGGATCCTGATGGATCAAGATATCGGCTTCTGGCCACTGCGCTAACAATGCCGCCTCTACCTTATCGGCAATATCATGAGCTTGGTAAAGGGTGAGTTTATCATCTAGTTCCAGATGGAGTTGAATAAATTTAGTCTGACCCGACTGGCGAGTTCTAACATCATGTACTCCCAACACGCCAGCAAGCTTCAAAGCAATTTGATAAACCTGAACTTGGAAAGCCCGAGGAAGCTCTCTATCCAATAAATTTTGCACTGCATCTTTACCAATTCCAAAAGCACCATAGCAAATATATAGGGCGATCAACACTGCAAACAATCCATCGGCCCAATACCATCCATATTGACTAAGAAATAAGGCTACAAGCACTGCCACATTCATAAAAACATCCATCGCGTAATGCATCGAATCAGCTTTAATTAAACTGTTATTAGTTTTCTTAACGACATATTTTTGGAAAAGTACTAAGGCAATTGTAATCAAAGTAGAAACGATCATGACCCAAATACCTAACTGACTGTGTTGTAAAGCTTGCGGGCGCATTAACTCGGTCGTACCGCTATATAGCAACATGAAAGCCGAACCCACAATGAAGGCAGCTTGCACGATACTCGCGAGATGTTCAGCCTTTCCATGACCAAAACGGTGCTCTTTATCGGGGGGTTGTAGTGCGTAACGCACCGCCAATAAATTAACCAAGGACATGCCAATGTCCATGAGTGAATCAATCAACGACGCCAAAATACTAATTGCGCCAGTATATAAATAGGCACCACTTTTTATCAGTAATAAAAACAACGCTACACAGCTTGCAAGCTGTGTAGCGCGGGTCACTAAACGCTGGTAATTTTGTTTTTCCACTTTACAAATTCACGGGAAAGTTTTGTAAAGTATAGAAGCTGCTCCCTTAAGTGCTAGCTTTAGCGTTTTTGTGTTGCTTTTCACCTTGTTGGTAATTTTGGTGTTTACCATCTTTTTTCATTTGCCCGCGTTTTTCCATACGCTGTTCTGTTAACTGCTGGAACTTCTGTTGTTGTTCCGGAGTCAGTATTTGGTATATCGCATTCTGCGAACGCATCATATGTAAAGCGCGTTGTTGATGCTTCTCTTGCTCTTTTTTAAGTAAGTTTTTGGCTGCGTTTTCATCAAAAGTAGCCGAAGTCACAATCGCCATATGTTGCTGATGCATCATGTTACGCTGAGCTCGCTCACCATCTCGCTGCTTTGTCTCACCGCTTGGCTTATTGGCCTGCATAATTTCTTTAACTTGTGCTTTCTGCGCAGCAGTTAAATCAAGTTCGCGCATTAAATGCATTCGCGGATGGCCATCTCTATCACGCATACCTTCACCATCGTGTCGATTGCCATTGGCAGCAAAAGCAGCAGGGGCAAGAATCAGGGTTCCAAGTAAGGTAGTCACAAGTAGCTTTTTCATTTTTAAATCCTCGTATGTTTCAGACATTTTCAGTATATAGCGGCCAATGCAAACTAATGGCAAGGAAGTGTAAAGCTATGTAAATGAGCCTATGATAGATCCGCAAAGCCAAGGAATTTTTGTACACTTTAGCTATCAATGATCACCTAGGAATCAACTGTGAAGCTGCTTTTAATTGATGACGACAAAGAACTCACCGAATTACTCGGCGAATTATTGACCTTAGAAGGATTTGACTGTGAAGTATGCAACGATGGTCTGAGCGGCTTAAAGCAACTGCAACAAACAAGTTATGATTTAGTACTACTAGATGTGATGATGCCTGGGAAAAATGGCTTCGAAGTCTTAAAAGAGCTTCGCAAAGACAGCCAACAGCCGGTATTAATGCTCACCGCTAAAGGCGATGAAATTGACCGAGTCCTTGGCTTAGAGCTTGGCGCCGACGACTACCTAGCCAAGCCATTTAGTGAACGGGAATTATTGGCAAGGATCCGAGCCATCTTGCGCCGCACCCAAAACGCGCCCAGCTCTGAAGCACATGGCGATTTAATTTGCCATCAAGACTTAACACTGTCGGTTGCCAAACAACAGGCGCATTGTGAAGATGTTGAACTAGACCTCACCAGCACTGAATTACTGTTGTTGCAGCAACTGCTGGAGCATCCAGGCCAACTATTAGATAAGAATAAGCTGAATCAAACCGTATTAGGTAAACGGCTGCAGGCCTTCGACCGCAGCTTAGATATGCACATCAGCAATCTAAGAAAAAAAATCCCACCAAGAAAAGACCAACTCCCAAGAATAAAAACCGTGCGTGGTAAAGGTTACATGTGGTTGGAGTGGTAAACATGAAACGACTACTCAATAATCTATTTGTCAAAATATTCGTGTCCTTCTGGTTAATTTTGCTGATAACCGCCTTTGTGGCATTTAACATGTCACGACTGGTAAGCACCGATAACTTTGCGGCGCCGGAATGGGCACTGAAAAACTTACAAGACTTCGAACAGCGGATCCAAAACAACCCGAACAAAGCCTTCAATCAACGCCCCGCCCCGCATAGTGGCGGACGTTTTACCATGCCTTTTCTGGTCGATGAACAAGGCCTGGTGGTAAATCATCCGCAAGTAGACCGCGCCATACGCCGCTTTATTGCCAATCACGACCAGGTCAACAATCCACGGATTATGCTCGACCGTGATCGGGTGTTTATCGGACCAAGGGCAATCACCTTGGATGACAAAACCTACTTGCTTTACCTCGAGCGCCGCCGAAGCCCAGAGCTCATGAACAACCTGCTCCCGTTACACGGCTCTTCCCCCTGGGTTCTCGCAGGGGTAGCCATCCTGCTAAGTCTGGCACTGTGTTTCTTGCTGACCCGACATATTGTGAGTCCCCTCAAACGGCTACAGAGCGCTGCCAACAAGCTGTCACGGGGGCAATTAGACACCCAGCTGCCAGAAATTAATCGCGGTGACGAAATTGGTCAGCTCTCAGAAAGTTTACAACGCATGGTCGACACGCTGAATCAGGCGATTAGCAACCAACAACGTTTATTAAGTGATATATCTCACGAGCTGCGTTCACCACTCACCCGTCTCAATATGGCGCTGGCTTTACACAAAAAACGCCAAAGCAGTAGTGCCGAAGTCGAACGCATCGAACGTGAATCACAGCGTTTGGCCGAGATGATTAACGCCTTATTATCCCTATCAAGAATGCAAGTAAACGCGCAACGACAGCAAGCTCAGCTCGATGAACTCATGATTGATTTAGTCGATGATTGCAACTTCGAAGCGGAACAACTGAGTAAGAAATTTAAGGCCACATATCCTGAGCATTTAAGCTTGCTTTGTTACCCGCAATTACTCAGCTCCGCCTTAGAAAACATCTGCCGCAATGCGTTAAAGTACGCCGAACAGCAAGTTACGCTTGAGGCCAGCATCGAACAACAGTACTTAGTCATTGTCATCCGGGATGATGGTCCGGGGATTGACGAGAGTGAGTTAGACAATATTTTCCGCCCCTTCTATCGCTGTGGCGAAGCACGCGATCGAGATAGTGGTGGTGTTGGCCTCGGCTTAGCGATTGCCGAATCGGCGATTCGCCAGCATGGTGGCAGTATTAGTGCGCATAATCATTCCGGTAAAGGGCTGGAAGTTAGCCTACGCTTGCCACTACAATAGCGCTTTTGCAACGACTGGGACCGACCATGATTAATATTGTGCTATTTGAACCCGAAATTCCGCAAAACACTGGCGCAATTATCCGTTTAGCGGCCAATAGTGGCTGCAGTTTGCATCTAATCGAGCCCTTGGGTTTCGCCTGGGACGACAAAAAAGTAAAACGCGCAGGGTTGGATTATCACGAATTTGCCGAAGTGAAACGCCATGCCAACTATCAGGCTTTTCTAGAGAGCGAACAACCAGCACGCTTGTTGGCTTGCACCACCAAAGGCAGCGGGTTTCATAGCGACTTTCAATTTGCCGAGAATGACTATCTGATGTTTGGCCCAGAAACGCGGGGCTTGCCCGATGCGATTTTAAGCCAAATTGACAGCACTTATCGATTACGGATCCCGATGTTAGCCAATAGCCGTAGTATGAATTTATCGAATGCGGTTTCGGTATTTGCCTACGAGGCTTGGCGTCAGTTGGGATATCACAACGCGGTTTAGCAAACCACCCCTGCGAAATGAAAATGAATCAACAACAGCAATCAACCAGAGAGTGGTTTATTGCTGTTGTATTCCCCTCAGTAACAGTGCTGCAAAATCCTCGTCTTGCTCACTCATCAATTGATGGCTGGATTAACATTGACCGGTCAAATCCCGTTGTCGCTAGGCCCCGAAGATTCATCCCACTGGCGTGGCTTTAAACCACCAATGTCGATTTAAGGCCAGTCGATAAGTGTAGGCTAAACTTAAGCCCCGGGCAGCCATAAAGCTGCACATGGCGAGCCACAAAGCATGGTTCCCCCAATCTTGGCTCAACCACCATACTGGGAAAAATACCCCAACACTGGCCAACAACATAGAATTACGCATCATTTTGCCTTCCGCTGTCGCAATAAAGATGCCATCAAAAATAAAGCACCATACCGCGGCCACAGGCAGCACGAACATCCAAGCCAAGTATTGATTAGCGGTCGCTCTAATCTCGCTAATATCGGTGAGAAGATTGATTAAGCTGGGACCAAATAAATAGAAACTAAGACTAAACAACAAGGCGAATATTGCGGCTAACAGTAAACAATCGTTTATCACCCCAACAAACTGGGCTCTATCTTGAGCTCCCTTGGCTTTCCCCGCTAAGGCTTCCACCGCATAGGCGACCCCATCGAGAGCAAAAGAGACAAACATCAGAAAATTGAGCAGTACCGCGTTGGCCGCCACAATATTTTCACCCAGCCGGCTGCCTTGAAACGTCATAAAAGCAAAACAGAGCTGCAAACTTAAAGAGCGAAAGAAAATATCCAGATTAAGACGCAGTAAACGGCTAAATTGATCGAAGGCTAAGCCCCTGAGTGCCGTAGCAATGTCGGTCATACTCAGCCCCAAGCGGGTTAAGGATTGACGGCACAAATATAAGCCCAGAGCAAGACTAAGGTAGTCGGCGATGACAGTGGCTAAGGCGGCGCCCTGCACCTTCATATCCAAGCCCAAGACCAGCCAAAGATCTAAGCCAATGTTCAATGAATTCCCGATGATGAGTAATACCATTGGAGCACGGGCATTTTGTAAGCCCAGTAAACAACCTAACAATACCAAATTTAGCAGTGCCGCTGGGGCGCCCCAGATCCGTGTTGAAAAATACTCGGCGGCGTAGTGCAAACTAAGTTCCCCACCACCAGCCAAACTCAAGCCTAGAGACAAAATTGGCTGCTGAAACAACACTAATAAACAACCGAGTAACACAGCCAGTAAGACCGAACTCAACGCGACCTTCAGCAACGCGGTCATATCAACCAAACCCACTGCCTGAGCAACCAGCCCGGTGGTCGACATTCGCAAAAAGCCACATAGCCAATATACCAGGCTGATCATCATTGAACCCAGCGCAACCCCAGCCAGATAATGCGCTTGGTCTAAATGACCAATTACAGCGGTATCCACCAAGCCTAACAAAGGAATAGTAATGTTCGATAAAATCATTGGTAAAGCGATGGCGGCGATCGCCTTAAGTCGGACAGATCTCATGACTACTTAGCGTTAATAAACCAAAATTCAGTGTAAAAGTTACCCCGCAGTGGAGCAACTTTTAAAGCCGAATCAAGACAAATAAGCAATCACTCACCCAATCGTCCTAACACTTAACCAAGATAAATCAAGGCTGGCAGCCTTTGACTTTAGCCCAGACTATAACAAGGAAAATAGCCAATGATCCGCGAGCAGGGCCAAAAACAACAACATCAGATACACGATGGAAAAACCGAATAGGCGCATCGCGTCGGTGTGGTTATCGCCGCCATATAAACGCCAAGCGAGTTGAATAAAGCGCAGGTTCAACAGACAACTGAAGGCCAAATACAGGCTGCCGCTCATGCCGACCAAAAATGGTAACCAAGCCACTGCAAACAGCAATACGCTGTACATCAAGATCAACAATTTGGTAAAAGCCACCCCATGGGTCACCGGCAACATCGGAATATTCACCTTGGCATATTCTTTACGCCGGGCGATGGCAAGGGCCCAGAAATGTGGCGGTGTCCAAGTAAAGATCAACATCACCAACAATAAAGGCTCAGCCGAAATACTATTATTAACCGCCGTCCAGCCGAGTAAAGGTGGCATCGCTCCTGCTAAGCCACCAATCACGATATTTTGGGGAGTGGCACGCTTTAACCACAAGGTATAAACCACTGCATAACCCACCAAACTGGCGGCCGTTAACCAAGCGGTCAAGGGATTAACCCCAAAGTACAACAGCACAAAACCCAATACCGACAGAGCCGAAGCCCATAGTAGCGCCAAATAATTGGATACTGCGCCAGTGGGCAGCGGACGTCCCTGAGTTCGCCCCATTTTGGCGTCGGCTTCACTATCGATGTAGTGATTAAAAGCCGCCGCGCCTGCCGCCATTAAACCGATCCCAAGATTCCCCAGCAATAAGGCCTGCCAAGGCGGTAAACCAGAAGTCGCTAAACAGGCTCCGACCACAGCCGTTAATACAATCAGCGCCACCACCTTGGGTTTGGTCAGCTTATACAGCGCTCGCCAATTAATATTGATTAAGGGTTTAGACCAGCTTAGGGTATTCAACTTCGCCATAAAGCCTCTCCTTCTCGCGCGGCGCAGTCGCGCCGCCCTTTTGATAACACGCCAATAGCAGACTCAGCGCACTCAATAACAACAACGCGGCCACTAAGTTGTGTGCCACCGCCACCAACAAGGGTAGCTGCCACCAAACATTGGCCAGCCCCAACCCCAACTGAGTGAATAATACCAACAGTAAACGCGAGGCGCGGCGACGCTCTAGCGCGCTGCTCGGGCGTAGCAAATAACTCATGGCAAGCAGTAACCAATATAAGGCGGTAACGCCAGCCCATATTCGGTGACTTACATGCACTGTGACCCGCTCGGGATGACTCAATACACCAAATTCATAATTGCCGGTAGGGGAATGAGGCAGGGGATCGAAGGCCTTTAACTGATAAAGCTGCTGCCAGTCTTCATGACACAGCGGAAAGCCCTGACAAGAAATAGCGGCATAATTGGCCGAAGTCCAGCCACCAAGGGCCAGTTGCAGCACCAATATTGCCAAGCCCAAAACCAGCGGCCAGATCCGCGAGCGCGGTTTAGCAGGCGGATATTTAACCCGGTGATACCAGCAAAACAATAGTGCTAACACCGAGAAGCCCCCCAGCAAATGACCCATTACGATTAAGGGCATTAAGCCCTTGGTAACGGTGAGCATCCCCAAAATAGCTTGAAAACCAATCAACAAGCAAACCAACAAAGCGATGCCCCGCTGTTGTTTGCGCCAGCAAGCGCAGCCCGCTAAAGCCAACACTAATAAACCCAGCGCACCGGCAAAATAACGATGGATCATTTCATGCCAAGCTTTCTGTCTTTCTAAGGGACGCTCGGGGAAATGGACCGCTGCATGCTGTAATTGTGCTTCAGTTTGCGGCACCGCAAAATGCCCGTAGCAACCAGGCCAATCCGGGCAACCCAAACCCGCATCGGTGAGACGGGTAAAAGCGCCAAGGCCAATCACCACTAGGGCCAATAACATTGCAGCCATTAATCCTTTTTGCATTGTCATCCTCCTCTGCTCAGCCCCTCTCTTTTATTGGTAACGGGAGTTTTTAATCAAACGCTGCAGGTCGGAAATAAGCCCCTTTACCTGCGTATAACCTTGCTGCGGCTGATAGCTCATAATGACCCAGCCTGTGGGATCGACCACCAACCAGCGTTGATCGTATTGTGCCCAAGCTTGCTGCTGGTTATTGGCCAAGCTCAATGCAGCAATCTGGGTCCCCTCAACCAAGCTCGAAGCTTCATCTAAAGCGGCGGCCTTGGTCAGCAAAGCCAAGCGCTGGGTCTTTTGCTTGGCTATCCCTAAAGCCATCCAAGCCTTGGAGAGCAGCTGAAATTGCTGCAGACAATCCTGCTCACAGGGTTTGGCCACCACCTGCGCAATCGACCACTTCCCCTGCGGATAATCACTCAGTTGCACTGGCGGCTCTAGCCATTCGCCATGGCTTAAGGTGCCCCGCTCAAACCACCCCATTTTTAGCACTAACCAAGCCAACAGTATCGGCACTAAAAACACCGCCACTAACTTGAGCATAGTTTTCTGTTGGCTGATCATCGCAACTCCTTCACATAACTGCGTTTGATGAAATCAATATTGAACAAGCTGTCAGCCCTGCCATTTACAGGCAGCGGCAACAAGAATACTGCCGCTAACTTGAGCATGGTTTGCGATTGGCTGCTCATCGCGACTCCTTTCCGTAGCTACGTTTAAGGAAGTAAATACTAAAGCCGCACGCCACTACCGCCATCAATAGCCATTGCAAGGCATAGGCCTGATGCTTTTGCACGGGCATTGCAATTAACTGTTGCGGCGAAGTGTCAATTTGGCGATCCAAGATAAACGGCAGTAAGTGAATTCCCCATTGCTGGGCAAGACCCGCGAGGTTGAGCTGCTGAGCGCGTAAACCTTGTGGTAATACCTCTAACCACTGCTGTGAATTGGCCAATATTGGTAAGCTAATATATCGAAGTCGATAAACTTCGGCCTGCTGATCTCCCTCGACTGGCCACAGCAGTTGCTGGCGATCATAACTGGCTGGTTGCCAGCCTTGGCGGATCAAAACCTTACCTTGTGCAGTTTGCGCCAATGAATATAAATCGTAACCCACTCGGCCCTGCTGAATTTGATTGTCTAACCATAGGCGCGGACCAAGCACTTTAAGCTCGCCCGGGGTCACTAATTGAAAAGCCTTGCCGCCCTGCGCCACCGCCTCAGCTAAACTAATAATTTGCTGTGATTGCTGCTGATACTGATCTAACAAAACTTGCTTTTGCTCCGCCCGTTGCCATTGCCATAAGCTAAGCTTGAGCATAAGTGCGATGAGCGCCACCATCAGCACAACAAACGACAGTAGCCGATAAGACACTGGTTTTTTATTCATCGATGAAGAGAGCTTAGTGATGTTCATAAAAATAGTGATTACCGTATTTATCCTAATTGTGATGCTTAATATGCTGATGGCGCTGCGGGTAATGCTTAAAGGCGGTGATAAACCAATGAGTCATTACCTTGGGCGACGTTTGCTATTCAGCGTGCTAATTATCGCCCTGATCTTACTTGCCCTCGCCACTGGCCTTATTCAACCTCATCCTCGCCCCTACTAAACGGACACTTACAACACGTAAACAAATAGAAATAGGCACAACCACACCACATCAACAAAGTGCCAATACCAACTGGCCGCCATAAACGCAAAATGTTTATCGCCACTAAAATGCCCCTTTAAAACCCGCAGCAGCATCACCGTTAACATCAAGGCACCAAGGGTGACGTGTAAACCGTGAAAACCAGTGAGCAAGAAGAAAGTATTACCGTAAATACCGGAGTCTAAACGCAAGTCCAATTCCTGATAGGCATGTAGGTATTCTTCAACTTGAAAAAACAAAAAGGAAAAGCCCAATACCAAGGTGAGGGCTAACCACAACTTCAAGGGCGTGCGTTTATCTTTTTCTAAACTGACATGAGCGAAATGCAAGGTAACTGAAGATGTCACCAAAATAAGTGTGTTCAACAATGGTAAGCCGTACCAACCCATGGCCTCAGTTTGGATCCCCCCAGGGGTATCGAGTAATGGCCAAATAGCTTCAAACTCAGGCCACAATACCGCTGCGGTCATGGCATTATTGCCGGCACCGCCAAGCCACGGCACCGCAATCATTCGGGCATAAAACAAAGCGCCAAAGAAGGCACCAAAAAACATCACCTCAGAGAAAATAAACCAGCTCATGCCTTGGCGAAACGAGCGATCCATTTGCGCGCTATAGTGGCCTTGCATGCTTTCGCTAATCACATTGCCAAACCAGCCAAACAGCATGCTAATCAGCACCACAAAACCACAGCCCAAGATCCACAAACCATAGTTAAGTTCTGAGCCCATTTGTTGTACTGTAAAGCCCGCACCCATCGCAGTTAAAAATAAGCCCACAGCCCCCATGATTGGCCACACGCTCTGGGCGGGAACATAATATTTTTCATAAGGCTGCGTCATTGCTCTGCTCTCCATCGGCACGCTGTTGCGCCGTATTGCTCAGCTCCGGCTCATTCGCGCTAAGCGCAAATAGGGTGTAAGCCAAAGTGATGGTGGTAATGTCTCTGGGTAACTCTGGATCGATATAAAAATTCAGCGGCATCGTTTGCCGCTGTCCCGGGGCAAGCGTTTGCTGTTGAAAACAAAAACAGCTGATCTTTTTAAAATGATTGGCCGCCAAACCGGGGCTGACCGAAGGCACCGCTTGCACCGTGGTAGTCTGAGCACTCTGATTGGTCGCACTAAAGTCAACCAATAGGCTTTCCCCTGGGTGAACCTTAATTCGATTTACCGTCGGGCCAAATTGCCAATTTAAGGCGCGTGGTACATAGGTGATAAACTCCACCGTGACACTGCGTTTCTGAGGCGCAATAGTACTTAACTCACTGGCCTGATTGGCGGTTTTACCATTAATCCCTGTCACCTTACAAAACACATCGTAAAGCGGAACCAAAGCAAAACCAAAGCCGAACATCGCCACCACCACCAATAGCAGCCGAAGCACTAAACGGCGGTGGGCAGCCATGTTATTTAATCTCCGGCGGCGTAGTAAAACTATGGTAGGGCGCAGGTGATGGCAAATTATCCCACTCTAAACCTTCCGCGCCTTCCCAAGGCTTCGCTGGCGCAGGCTCACCGCTGCGAATACACTTGATCACCAGATACAGGAAGATAAATTGTGACAAACCAAAGGCGAAACCACCAATACTGACGATGGCATTCACATCGGCAAATTGCAGCGCATAGTCGGGAATACGCCGCGGCATACCACTTAAACCAAGAAAGTGCATCGGGAAAAACAATACATTCACCGATATCAGCGAGCACCAAAAATGCAAGCGCCCCAGCCCCTCGTCATACATCTTGCCACTCCATTTCGGCAGCCAATAATAGGTGGCCGCCATAATCGAGAAGATAGCCCCCGTCACCAACACATAGTGAAAATGCGCCACCACAAAATAAGTATCATGGTATTGAAAATCCACTGGCGTAATCGCCAGCATCAAACCAGAGAAACCGCCAATGGTAAAAAGTACGATAAAGGCCACGGCAAATAGCATCGGGGTCTCAAAAGTGAGACTGCCGCGCCACATGGTGGCAACCCAGTTGAAGACCTTAACCCCGGTTGGCACCGAGATCAGCATGGTACAAAACATAAAGAATAACTCGGCTTCCACCGGCATCCCCGTGGTAAACATATGGTGGGCCCAAACCACAAAACTTAAACCGGCAATCGAGGCAGTGGCATACACCATCGATGCATAACCAAAGAGTTTCTTCCGAGAAAAAGCGGGAATAATCGCCGAAATAATGCCAAATGAAGGCAAAATCATGATGTAGACTTCGGGGTGGCCGAAGAACCAGAAAATATGCTGAAACAATACTGGATCGCCCCCGCCTGCGGCATCGAAGAACGAAGTGCCGAAGTATTTATCGGTAAGCACCATGGTCACAGCTCCCGCCAACACCGGCATCACCGCAATCAACAAGAAGGCGGTGATCAGCCAAGTCCAAACGAACAAGGGTAATTTCATATAAGTCATACCGGGGGCACGCAAATTCATGATGGTCACAATCACATTAATCGCGCCCATAATGGAGCTGATCCCCATGATATGTACTGAAAACACAAATAAGGCGGTGCTATCGGGACTATATTTGGTGGAAAGTGGCGCGTAAAACGTCCAACCAAAGTTGGGCCCGCCCCCTTCCATAAATAACGAGGCTAATAACATGGTAAAAGCGAAGGGTAAGATCCAAAAGCTCCAGTTATTCATACGAGGCAAGGCCATATCGGGAGCGCCAATCATCATCGGTACCAACCAATTAGCTAAGCCAGTAAAGGCGGGCATCACCGCGCCAAACACCATGATTAAGCCGTGCATGGTGGTCATTTGATTAAAAAAGTTTGGCTCCACCAATTGCAGGCCCGGCTGGAATAGCTCTGCACGGATCACCATCGCCATCGCGCCGCCGGTAATAAACATGGCAAAGCTAAACCACAAATACATTGAGCCAATGTCTTTGTGGTTGGTGGTTAATACCCAGCGCAATAGGCCACGCGGTGCGTGGTGATGTTCTACCTGTTGCGGGTTAAGCTCCGTGGTCGCGCTCATCTAACTCTCCCTTCTATTGCCTATTGCGCCGCGTCGTGTCGTACTTGAACATGGCAACGTCCTTAGTCGTTCCGCTATCACCAATCGATTTATCCAACCATGGCTACTTGGCCGCGTCTTGTACTGCCGCGACATCCTTAGCCTGCACCATATCGCCCGTATCATTCCCCCAAGCATTCCGCTCGTAGCTAATAACTGCCGCTAATTCTTTCAGACCGAGTTGCTTACCAAAGGCCTGCATCGCGGTTCCTGCCACCCCATGCACCACCATGTCGATATGTTGGTTCACATCACCGGTCGCAACTGGGCTGCCTTTTAAGGCTGGGAATACCCCTGGCAGGCCTTCTCCATTGGCTTGGTGGCAGGCGGCGCAAGTCTTCTCATAAACGCTTTTGCCTAAGGACATCAGCTCCTCGTTATCCATGGTCAACGCCACCATGGCCAACTCTTGTTGCTGCTTCTCTACATAAGCGGCTTCGGCCTGAGCCAACCAAGCAAGGTACTCCTCCTGAGGTTTGGCAATCACCACAATCGGCATAAAGCCGTGGTCTTTACCGCAAAGTTCGGCACATTGGCCGCGGTAAATCCCCGGCTGGTCAATTTTGGTCCAGGCCTCGTTAATAAAACCCGGATTAGCATCTTTTTTGACCGCAAAGTCGGGTACCCACCAGGAGTGGATCACATCCTCCGAAGTCATTAAAAAACGAACCTTCTTGCCGACTGGCAGCACCAGTGGATGATCTACTTCCAATAAGTAGTTATCGCGCTTAGCAAGCTTGCCCTGTACTTGCTTCATATCCGAGGCCAACACGCTGTAGTATTCCAGCTCATGATCAAAATAGCGGTAGTGCCACTTCCACTGCGAACCAGTGACTTGAATAGTGAGATCGGCATCGGAAGGATCTTCCATCGCTAATAAGGTTTTTGTGGCAGGAATCGCCATGCCGATTAAAATGATGAAGGGAATTATCGTCCAGACAATTTCAACTTTGGTGCTCTCATGAAATTGTGCGGCAACGGCTCCCTTGGACTTTCGATGATGAAAAATCGCCCAGAACATCACCCCAAACACCACCAGCCCAATGACACAACATATATAAAAAATAGTCATGTGCAAGCCGTAAACCTGCTCACTAATGGCGGTGACACCAGGGCGTAAATTGAACGACATCGTTTGTTGCGCCCATGCTTGATTCACCCAACATGCCAGCAATACTAGCGGTATCCATCGGCCCACAGCGCTCTCCTTTGCTCGTAGCCAAGGCCGGTCACTTCACTGCAAACATCGCTGCTTACAATAATAAAGTGGCCGCAAAATAAGGGAAAACTCCCTTCCCAAAGCAGCAAGGCTTCGCAATTAAAATACCTTACTGCTTATAAAATAGACGCTTAGTTAAATAATTGTAAAGATAATGTTATAAATATAGACATTTAAAATAAAAGCTGTGAAGTAAACGACAAAAGCCCAAATTGCTATAATTTGGGCTTTAAAAAGAAGGGAACTTAGTTTTAGGGAGTAACTACATCCAGTCTGCGGTACGGATGATCCCCACCGCTAAACCTTCAATATCAACACTTTGATACTCTAAATCAACTTCGATAGTTGAAAGTGCTTCGTTCTCGGGATGAAGGTAGACCATTTTCCCGTCACGTTGAAAGCGCTTCACAGTGACTTCATCGTCTAAGCGCGCCACCACCACCTGACCATTATGCACATCGTTGGTTTTATGCACCGCTAATAAATCGCCATCCATAATTCCGATGTCTTTCATGCTCATGCCCTGCACCCGCAATAAATAATCGGCATGCGGATGAAACAAATTAGCATCGACCGCATAGTGCGACTCAACATGTTGTTGTGCCAAAATAGGGGCACCTGCGGCCACTTGTCCAATCAGCGGCAAGCCGATTTCTTCTGGCTCGTCATTCGCGGCATTAGCAGGTAAATGGTCTTCGCTAATACGGATCCCGCGCGAAGCGCCGGGGATCATCTCAATCACCCCTTTTTTAGCTAAGGCGCGTAAATGTTCTTCGGCAGCATTGGCCGAGCGAAAGCCCAGCTCTTTGGCGATTTCAGCGCGAGTTGGCGGCATGCCTGTGTCTTGAATGTTACGACGGATCAATTCAAACACTTCGGTTTGACGGGGCGTTAAGGGTTTCATAATCTACCTGTAAGTTTATACAGCACACTGTTAGTATATACAGCATGATTAATGAAGCAAGGTTTTATCTCGAATCAACAGCTTAAGTGTAGGTTTCAGTTTCATTGGAACTCTTACCGCTACTTTGAAACTACACCCGATATTTTGTGACGCCATCACAAATAAGCAGAGGTTGGGATAAAGAAGGATACGAAAAGTCTAGCCAACTCATTTTTGGACATAAGTTTGTCAGTTACATTACTAAATTAGGATATAACGGATTAGTTAAAGTATGGGAAGGTAACGCCAAGCTCACCTGCAGTTTTTGCGGAGAGCAATTTTGCAAAATGGAGCTACACGACATACACAATTGAGCGTAGCAAAAGATGTCAGGTGCAGCTTTTTGTGTACGCCCAGCATGGGCATGAACTAATGAGGTGAAAGTCCTCTGTAGGAAGGTCACCGTTTAATAATATTTTGATTATTAAACGCTAACTACTAGCGAATGGCAAGGGCATTGCCGCGAGGGAATGTCTGAAGGAAGCCGGACGCAAATCTGCGAGCTGATGAACAAGAACATCATATGAGGCGTAGGCTGGAGGCGAGTTGGCACAAGACAACGAAGCCATGTGATCTAACGGCCACCGTAAATGATGCAGCAGTGCAGAGACAGTACATGTTCTTATCTGGGGAGATCTGCTTAACAGGCGATCGTTAAACTCACTAGCTTGGCCGCTAGCTCAAACAGGCCTGGCACTTAAGTCTCATCAACTTAAGTGAGCAAATACGATGAACAACGATAGCGCTATTTGGGGTAACTCAAACGGTGATTAAGCAGAAGTCAGCAGACGGCATAGTAGCCCAACGCCCATCGTAATGGTTGGGACATGGTGAAGGCCTGAACCTGAAAATCAATGAGGAGCCTGTGCAGCTCATTGTCTCCGTATCCGACCGGACTGAGGAGTCATGGCGCAAAAAACAGAAGCCATCATTGGAATGCAAAGGAGCTAATCGGCCGTTGTATTTTAACCGTTTTCAGGAAACGCCCTGTGCGGAGCCGCATGCAGGGTGTTGTGGGGGCTGGAGGTTAGACACCTCCGGCTACCCGATTATATGCGTTGTTTAAATTAAAGTACGTTTAATACCACAGGACGGTTACTTTTCTTTATAGCCTTCATTATATTGGACTTGTTAACATGGTGTATTTGATGAAATTGTTGATTAAATTTCATTGAAATAATAAAAATATAAGATTGTGTCAGCGATACAAATATGTCCGAAATTTCCCTCGCGTTTTCAACATCTTGGGCAGGAAAATAATTTAGAGCGGATATGTGTTGCATGTTTGATTTTCGGGCAGTATGAGTATCCTCACATAAATCAGAATACTGTTTTTTTATGTCATTAAAGCATGATTTAAGAGGTTCATCTGAAAACAAACTAATTTTAGAAGCCTCTTCAAATATTTTGTACACACGCTTTTCAGAAGTTATGTCTGGCAGTTCTTCCACTGAAATTCCTTTTGCAAAAGTCTCAATTGAACTCCGCAACATTAGCCTAGAAGCCTTATACCCACCATTAAAGGTAAGAAAAAAGCTGTTCCCTAAATCAGACAAAGACTCAAAGAGATAGTTTTTACAATCATCATTATTGTTAAAGCCGTTATTGTCGAGATCTTGGCTATTAAGCTCAACTAACAAAGCTAATAGGGAAAAATATTTTTTATGTATTTTGGAAATAATAGGCAACATAGCTGTGTTTTCAGCAAGGCCTTGAAGGTTATAGTTTTTTATAAATCTGACTAACTGTTCTAAGTCAGCTGATAACTCTCTAGACATTCAATTACCTATCAAGATTCATTTAATTTTGAAATCGCTTCATTCCAAGAGAAATCTATATCATTACGAGATTTTTTGAATTGAATTAACTTGTCGTCACTTTCCGTCAACACGGATAATGCATCCATCACAGTTAATAGTTTATCTTTGTCTACTTTTGTAATCTCTGTAACAATAAAGCCAATTAACTCGTATCGAGAACGTCGATCATTTCTAGACATTTTGATACTAAATAGGTTTTCTGCAAACTCTACAATATCCATGTTTGTCCTAAACAACTCTTTGTCCTGCAGGAGAAATGGCAAAACACCTATATAATGTTTCATTTTATTGACCTGTTGAACCTCAGGAATTACTGACTTAGCAGGTTCAATTTGACTACGGAGCAGCTCTGAAATACTTTCGAGATCTACTTTTTTCTTAGAATTCAACAGCCAAGCTAGCTCTTCAATAAAGTTAGCGGCTTGTAAGACTTTGTTTTTATCTCTAACTTTCATCGTCTATCCTTGTAAGCATTTCATCTACAATGCCCGACAGAGCGGTTTTAATTGCTGTGTCACTCAAATCTAAAATAAAGTTGTTTAATTGTTTACCTGCTACTTCCGTACGCTTAGGTAATTCTCTATTGTAAATTAAACTACCCCACCTTGAGTTCGAAGCGATAGTGCTTTTAGCAGAATTATATACTCTTGTACCTTTCTCTGTAATAGTTAAAACTAAGCCAATACACTTGATAGAGAGATCAAGGTCGTCTTTCTTTTCTCTTACAATATTATTCAGCAAATCTATCCCTGTTAAGGAAATGGGATCTGCCTTAACAGGTATTAAGTAATAATCTGATGCTATTAATGCGCTTGTCATCCATAAAGATGGCGTTGGTGGTGTATCTATTATTACATAATCAAATTGTTCCTGATTGCTTTGAAGGTACTTTTTAAGTCTATTTTCACGTCCTTCACCGGGTGCAATCTCTAACCTGTACAGCTCTAAATTTCCGGGCAAACACCATAGATTATTTTTTACTTTTACTGGCTCTATATCTGCGAGTATTTTCGCAGTGTTTTTAGATGCGCCATTGACCACACTAACACTGATTTTAGTTTCCTTATCAAAGAGATCAGTGATAGTTTCTTTTTTTTCTTTTAGGTGGTTCATGTATTGTTCAGGAGTGAAAAGACATTGAGTAGCGTTAAACTGAGGATCAATATCTACGATCAATACTTTTTTGTTGTATCTACGCGATAAGCTATCTGCAATATTTACTGATAATGTTGTTTTACCAACACCACCTTTCATGTTTATTAAACTAATAACCTTCAAAATAACTTCCTTTATTTACATTGATTTTCACTTCACACTTCCATACACAGGTACTTCACAAACATACAATTGAATCGCCACCTAATCCATAGACACTTTGTTACATAAGAAAAAGTAGGTCAAATAATCTCGTATGGAAATGAGATACAGAACCGTTCTAGCTTAGAATGGGGCATAAATGAGTTAGAGCTCACAACTTTTTGCTGTAGCGATAAAACTAGCTGCATTTGGTTTAAAGCTAGGCGAGCACAAAACGGGATACCGCCTAGTCTTGAGGTCCCCTGTCCGCACTTTTCAAAGAGCGACTTGATGTGACTGCTATGCACCACTTACACCGGAAATAGGCGCTCAAACTCTACAAAAGCTGTTTCTTGGAAGAATCTCTTTAGCTCAAAATACTGACAGGCTAAGGCATCATGAATATTTGGATCAACCCCCATAGCTTCTAGGGCTCTTGCTGTTTCCTCTGAAACCTCTTCCAGGCAAGCAGCATACCGAACCGGCATGTTATGCATATTGGTTAGAACTGTATTTATAAAGTTTGAAGCCTCTTCTGAGTATGCAGATTTTGAAAGGGCCTTAAGTTTAAGCAAACGACTAAAATACTCCTCGGAAGAATCATCGCAAGAGCCATTGTAATGCTTAAGATAATGCAAAATATCCAATAGCTCTATATGAATCTTTAGACGCTCAACCCTTTGACTGATATCTCTTTGATTCTTTGTGAAGCACAAAGCAACCACGGAAATAACTAAGGAAATCAAAGCAACTCCCAGTGTTACAAAATCTGTTAGTTTTGGATTCCCAAGGTTGTTAACCGCTTCAACCAATAACTCCATATCAGACACAAAACTCTCCTTGTGATGTATAGCATTTGTATATTGCGATCTTACAAGATTTGCCACTTCATAAAGTAGGAGGTATCAACAAACTTATCAAAAAATACAAAGACTTGGCTACTCATCTTTGCGTGGTTTATGAAGCTGGCCCTTGTGAATTTTGGTTACACCGTCATTTAGTTAAGAACGGTATTGAGTGCTGGGTAGTGGCTCCCGCCCTTATCCCTAAAGCACCAAGCTATAAAGTAAAAACAGATAGGCGTGACACCTAGATAATTTGATTAATTACATTCGGGATAGGCAATCGTCATAGCTTCTTCGAAACCTTCTTTGCGAAATTCAATTTCTTTATTTAGATCTGGAAGTACGACTGTTACATAATCTTTGTTTCTACCGTTACCAGAAGCTAACACTTCAATGATTTCGCTAGTAGCTACAAACACTAGACTGTGATCAGTCGCTGAAGCTTGTACCTTAATTTTACTGTGCTCATATCCGTCATAGATGTACACGTCATAAAGCGAACCTACATCTAGGCTCTCTTTTCTAAAGATAATAGAAAGTATTGGGGACTTACTCGGACATCCAAACGTTAACGTTACTACCCCCCCTTTACCCTCGTTTACGAATGATTCAGTAGAGATAGCAAGCAAATCGTCCTTCTCACCTTTATACACAATCCGTTTACCGCCGTCGTAAATTGTCTGCCACGGTTTGTAGAAGTATTCGTTATAGCCGAGAGCTTGGTTACGTTTATTCCAATCTACTTCCATTGTGTACAAAAATGGTTTGTTGGCTTGTTCTTCATTAATTGAGTTGGTATCAGCTAAGTAAGGTAGTGTAATAACCTTGTTCGGGTGGCCGTGGAAGTCACCCGAATTTTCTTTATTATTGAACTGTGTCAACACTGATTGAATCAAATCTTTATTGTTAGCAACACGCTTATCTTTTTGGCTGCTAAAGCTTTGACTGATTGCTGAACCTGCCCAAAGTAGTTCACGATCACGATAGCTGAATGCATCATGATTTTTATAAATCGCGATACCAGCAGTCGAGATAATATGACTCGATGAAGCATTTTTAATGTCGAATGAGGTTATTTTTGTGTCAATAGAGTTCGAGTGAACATTTAGAGAACCTGCTCCAGTCGTGGAAATGATACGTGAATTGCTAGTTTTAAAGTCATCACCATAGTTAGCTTCTGCTGTATAACCTTCATCGTGAATGAACACTTTAAAGTTGCAGTTGAAACCTATGATGTAATCAGCATTCTGCTGGTTGTAAACGCGCTTGAAACCGTATTTGGTCAAGTCGTTGATGATGTATTTCGCACACTCAATTGATGGACCATATGTCTGGTTCTGAATATCTTGTTCATCATTGTAGCTGTTGATTGCCAAAACGTAAGTACCAACAGGGATATTAGTCTCTTTGAAGTTGGAACTCACATCAATATCAGATGTAAGCTGGTTAGGCGTGACTTGACAGCCAGCTAATAATGCGATGAATGACGGTACAATTAGTTTCTTCATATAGAGCCTAAACTGCCTGATGTTCAAAAAATTCATTGATTTTGTAACATATCAACTACGCTCAGATGCAGCGGCATTAGTTAATTAGTGTCACTACTTCGTTTATACACAACCTAGGCATTTTCAATTTATGTATGTTAAAAGACTGCATTCTGTAGTCGATACTATGTATCCAAGTGTTTAAATCCACTTACACAAAGTTAGTTATGAGCCTGCACAATATCTTTAGCTAACTGCAAAGCAAGCTCTTGGCTAAGTTTAGTTGTAGTCACTCGTAATCCAAGCGCTTTCCCATCAATGTCAAACTGACTACCAGGTCTCACCAACCAACCATGCTTAGATAGCTCGTATGCGCTGGCTTGAGGGTCACCATTGACCGGAACCCACAAATTTACACCTTCAACAGGACCTTGAATAGATAATCCATTCGCTGCAAGTGCTTCAATCAACCATTGGTTCCTTTGTCTACAGTGTTGGCTCATCACTTGAAGCTGCTGGTCGATACTGTCAGATTTCAGTGCGGTGATAACTAAAGATTGCAGGATACGACTCACCCAGTTCATACCAATAGTCAGTCGGCTTTGAAGGCGTTCAGTTGTAACTGGATCAGCCGCTACGAAAGCAAGCCTGAGATCCGGTCCCAGCCCTTTTGAGACTGAGCGAAAAACACCCCAATACAATGAGTTTTCGGGAATTAAATTGTAGTAAGGTTGCTCAGCAAGTAATGCGAAGTGATCATCGATTAACACCAGTACATTTGGATAGCGACTGAGAACTTCTCGAATCGCTTCTGCTCGTTGTTTGCTATAACAGCATCCCGTCGGGTTGTGCGCTCTTGGGGTAATCAGTACCGCACGAGCACCTTTGCTGAGTTTGGATTCAAGTTCATCGGCGACCATCCCATCTGAGTCAATGCTAACCCCGACTGGATGCATACCTGCCAACTTGATTGCCGTCGATGACCCCAGATAACAAGGGTCTTCGACTATAACTTGATCACCAGGTAATAGATGGGCCGACATCAGGCGTTCCAATGAATCAACCGCACCACTTGTTATCGAAAGGCCCATATTGGCCGGACATACGTCCTTGAACCATTCACGACCAAACTGATCAATTTCAGGCAAAATGGGCGCTTCACCATACACAAATTGTCTTAATTGCGCTTTTGCAGCTAATTGGTCAAGGCTTGGAAACCACTCTTTACGGAGGTTACCGTCAGCAAGATCCATTAATTTCGTTTCTGTTATGCCGTCTTGTTGTTGGGTTGAATGGCGAGATTTCACACGCGTCCCTAAACGGCCTTTAGTCTCGGCGAGACCTGATTTTACAAGGCGCTGATATACGCCTGCAACAGTATTTCTATTAACACCGACTTCTGCTGCGAGCTCTCTTACAGGTGGCAGCGCGTCCCCCTCTTTGAGATGCCCCGACGCAATTGAACAACGGACAGACTCAAATAATTCCTGTCCGGTTTGCCCTTTTATCTTGACCTTCATCTTTGTCCTATGACAATATTTATATCAAACCATGACAATAAAGTTTTATGACTATAACTAAGATATCACTTGTTAGTGGTTTTTTCATTATTGTCTCTTAGCTCTCTATAAACACACGTAATGAAAGGAATTTATCTATGATATTTAATGGAATCAGTGCTTTCCCTATTACCCCAATGCCGGATGAGCGAGTGGATGTTACCGCATATAGTCAGGTTCTAGGTCGATTAATCGATGCACAAGTAGACTCTATATGTGCGTTAGGCTCGACAGGTTTATATCCTTATTTAAACGCACAAGAAAAACATCATGCGATCTCAACTGCTGTCGAAATGGCGGGAGATATTCCCGTCTTGGTCGGCATCGGGTCTTTGCGATTAAGGGATGTGCTCGCGAATGCTGAGCAAGCGGAGCAGCTCGGAGCCAAAGGACTTTTACTCGCGCCAATTTCTTATCAACGGCTATTCGATGAGGAAGTCTATGAACTCTATCGCCGTGTATCTGAAAGTGTTTCGATCCCGATTTGTGTATATGACAACCCAGCCGCCACTCACTTTACCTTTAGTGACCAGCTCCATGCAGAGGTCGCAAAGCTGAAAATGGTGCAGTCAATCAAGTTCCCAGGGATGCAATTTGAAGATCAGGGCCAACGCAGAGTTCAGCAGCTGAAAAAACTTGTGCCAGACAATGTCACGATTGGCATTAGTGGTGACGCCTTTGCTTCTAATGGCATTCAATCCGGATGTGATGTTTGGTATTCCGTTCTAGCCGGTTTGTTCCCAAGAACGGCTCAACATCTGTTTGAGCAAGCGAAACTTTGCACCCCTGAGCAAGCGAAACAACTCTCCCTAAAATATGACCAACTGTGGCAACTGTTCTCAGATAATCTCGGTGGAATGCGCGTAATGGCAAGTGCTGCTGAACTATTGGGCTATGCCGAATCCCCGTGTCTACCAGCTCCTTTGACCGGACTAAACAGTCAATCCAAGCTCGTTGTGCAAAAGCTGATTTCAGAGCTCGAGCTCGCTTAACGCTCACTGTAGGGAAAGTATATGGACGATATTCGTAGCACAACAGCAAAGGTTCAAAGTGATAAGACTTTGTTGTATCTGTACTTCAGCCTAGCTTGCTTTGCCAGAACGGCGAGAGGTGCTGCGTAGGCTGGAGGCGAGTTGGCACAAGACAACGAAGCCATGTGATCTAACGGCTACCGTATATGATGCAGCAGTGCAGAGAAAAGAGAAAGTGCATGTTCTACTTCTTATAAACAAAGAGTGGGGAAATCTGCTTAACAAGCGATCGTTTAACTCACGCTATGGCGATTTGGTAATCCCCCCGAAAATTAATCCCATGCAAAAGTAGAATTTTCTCGTATAGTAAATACAGGAGATTCAACATGAAAAAGTCACGTTACACGGACAGTCAGATCTTATCTATTCTCAAGCAGGCTGAGGCTGGTACACCTGTTCCTGAGCTCTGTCGTGAGCATGGAATGAGCAACGCAACCTTTTACAAGTGGCGTTCGAAATACGGCGGTATGGACGCATCCCTTATGGCGCGGATGAAAGAACTCGAAGATGAAAATCGACGGCTTAAAAAGATGTATGCGGAAGAACGCCTTAAAGCAGAGGTGATCTCAGAGGCGATGGCAAAAAAGTGGTGAAGCCCTGTGAGCGTCGATTGATGGCTCAGCGTTCGGTGGCGAACTATCACATCAGCATTAAAAGTGCATGCTATTGGTTTGGGATCAGCGAGACCTGCTATCGCTATAAATCGAAGCTTCAACCTGAGAATGAGTTGATAGCTCAGGAGTTAGTAACGCTGTGCAACAGTGAAGACTGCTCTGACTGGGGCTTTGGCCTGTGTTTTCACCATTTGCGGAACGTTAAAGGGTATACATGGAACCATAAGCGGGTTTATCGGATCTACTGCGAATTGGCTCTAAACTTACGTATTAGGCCAAAACGACGCCTGAATCGCCATACGCCAGAGCCTCTTAAAGAGCCGATTAAAACAAACCAAGTTTGGTCCGTGGACTTTATGCATGATCAGCTATCTGATGGCCGGAAGTACCGTTTATTCAATGTGATAGATGATTACAAACGTGAAGGTCTGGCGTCAGAACCTGATTTTTCAATGCCCACAGTACGAGTCACTCGGATCTTAGAGCAGCTCATCGAACAACGAACCAAACCTGTTGCGATCCGCTGCGACAATGGTCCTGAGTTCATTAGCCATGCGTTTATTAAATGGGCCAACAACCACGACATTCGAATCGATTATATTCAGCCAGGAAACCCACAACAAAACGCCTATATAGAAAGGTTCAACCGTACTATGAGGTTTGGCTTAGTGAGTAAGTATTTGTTTGACACACTTGAAGATGTTCAAGATCGGGCGACCCAATGGTTATGGTTCTACAATCATCAACGACCACACCTTGCAAATGGAGGGTTCCCACCACTAAAAACGGCAGCATGAATTCTACGAATAAATGCGGTTAATAATGGGAGGATTACCTGGGTGTCTAGTTTATTTCTTGGGTTGTTCCTATAAGTGTCGTTTTGGCTTGATTTATGTAATACATCTTGCAGTTATCAAAGTTACGTTATTGATATTACTTGACTTTAATTATTCATTCACTTGTTTAACATCGATGCTTTTCCATAGCTTCCTGACAGACTTTTTCTATTTGTTCTCTAAACCATATGTGAGAGGTATCTTCTTGGAGTCGAGGGTGCCACATCATCGAAATGGCAATTTCATCAGTGTGAACTGGAAGTTCAAATGCCCATAAGTGAGATTTGTTAGAATTTATTGATTCATTCAGCAAAAATGAAGCTGGAACTAATGCGATTAAATCTGAATGTCTAGCTATCTCAAGTGCAGCAGGAAAATTGGGTACAGTCGCAGCGATGTGTCGACTGACGCCTTGTGCTTTGAGTTCTTCATCAACAGGCCCTGAAAAGTCGCCTCTTCGAGACGCGATAATATGACTAAATTGACAGTATTGTTGAGCCGTTACTTTTTTACATTGATCAAGTGGGTGTCCTTTTCTGACGATACTAACGAAGTGATCGTAAAACAAGGCTTTGATACGGATTTCAGGCCCCATATTTTTGACTACTCCAATTTCTAAATCGACTTTCCCTTCTCTAAGAGCCTTAGAACTTTTTTGTTGTTTAGGCATAAATCGTAAACGTACTTTCGGTGCATGTTTCGCAATGTGAGCAATGATTTTTGATGCAAAAATTTCAATAAACCCGTCGTTGGCACGAATGCTAAAAGTACGTTCGAGTGTCGGCAAATCTTCAGGTTGAATATTTGGCTGAAGGATATTTATCGCTTCAAGCACGGTATGTCTTGTTCGCTCTTTAATAGACTCAGCATAAGGGGTCAATACCATTTTTCGTCCGGCACGAACCAATAGTTGATCGCCGGTGATTAAACGTAATCGTGCTAATGTTCGGCTCATCGCTGAGGTGCTTAAAGATAACTGATTAGCGGCGCCTGTGACACTTTTCTCCGTGAGTAAAACGTCCAGTGCAGCCAGCAAGCTCATATCAGGTATTGTCATCGTTTTCCCCTGAATTTTTTGTTGCATCTAAATGATATGGCGTTTGATGCAACTATATAGTGAAATTGGTGCGTCTTCCGCCTCATATGATAACAATTTAGACTGTAATCGTTCAAAGAAAAGAGGTGGAAATATATGGCACTATTTATAACTCAAGCTGGTGATGACGGGTTGCCAGGTAAAGAACGATTATTTGCGATGTTAGCCGTCATGCTCACGACTACGATGAATGTCTTTGATGGCTCGATGATCAATATAGCATTGCCACAGATGTCAACATCATTAGGTGTTAGTGCTTCAGACGCAGTTTGGATTGCTAATGGTTACCTACTTGCTGTGGCGATGTCTCTGGCTATTTTTTCGGCACTGGCGACTCGCATCGGTTTTCGTAAACAGTTTATTGGTGGATTGATCCTTTTTAGTCTGTCGTCTGTGGGGTGTGCTCTCTCTTCTTCATTATCTGAGCTGGTTGTGATGCGTTTTATTCAGGGGATTGGGGGGGCGGCCACGCTCAGTATCGCTCCGGCACTCCTTAGAACGATTTTTCCTACCCGATTACTTGGACGGACTTTAGGGATTAACGCATTATTAATTGCTACATGTACCGCAGTCGCACCATTAATCAGTGGTGCTTTTTTGGTTACGTTAAACTGGTCGTGGCTGTTTATGATTAACGTTCCATTGGGTATTGCAGCGGTAATTTTTTCGAAACAATTTCTGCCTAAGCCCGCAGAGCTTGATACTCGTCCTTTAGATAAAACAGGCGCATTGTTTTCTGTCATCATGCTGGGTAGCACTATTTTGTGTGCGAACTCGTTTTCTAAACATGCAATCGGTTATAACGAGCAACAAGCATTAATTTATGCGGTAACTGCGCTAGTGAGTGGGGTGGCATTTGTTTATCGTCAGCGCAAGGCTGTTGCGCCTTTATTGCCGCTAGAAATATTTTCAAATCAGCGTTTTTCTTTATCTGCGATGACATCGTTCATTTCGTTTATCGCACAGGGGATGACTTTTATTGCACTGCCATTTTTATATGAGAGTGTTTATGGCTATAGCCCGCTCACATCTGCGTTGCTTTTCCTTCCATGGCCGGTAGGTATTGTTTTTTCTGCGCCTCATGCAGGGAGGCTGGCTGATAAAAAACATCCCGCTATGATTTCGACGTTCGGACTTGTCATTTTTGGTATTGGATTACTTTTATTAATTGGCCTCCCACAAACACCATCAGTGTTAGATATTGCCTGGAGGAGTTTAATTTGTGGTGTTGGTTTTGGCTTCTTTCAAAGTCCGAATAACCGCGAAATGATGGCTAATGTTGAGGCTAATTTTAGCAGTTATGCTTCAGGAGTACTGGCGATGATGAGAACCTTTGGTCAATGCCTTGGTACTGCGATTATTGGCATCATGCTATCTCAGTCAGATTCTCTTTCCTCCTCTGGCAATAGTGTACACCTAGGGTTGTGGTTTGCTATTGGTGCAGTATTTTTAGCTATTTTATTCAGTATTGGTAGAATTAAAAAATAAAACAAAGTGTAGTTGCAGGGAAACTAGTCCAAGGAGTAAAAAGAGTTTTTCATAATTATAGTAATTCACGTTTTACTAAATTAAGTAGAAACATTAAAAAGGTTCTGTCTAAAAGTGAGTTAGCTCGACTCTTTGTATCCATTTTTATCCTAACCCTACCCATTCGTGAATCCAAGAGTGATGTAGTGGCAACCATTAGAGAGTTAAGGCGTTTTTTGTGAATACTCGGGCACAGCTCAATAAGCATTTGGTGTAGAATTTGAATTTCGCGCATCCTGACTGCCTCCGTGCAGGTTTGATAGGAAAGGTTTTTGGCGAAATTAATTAGATCAAACAACGGGATGCGCGTCTACTTATATGAATTCTCAAGAGATTATGAGGGGATTCGCTAGATTGCGGCGTTATGTTTTTAGGATACCTCGGTGAAAATTATTAGCCTTTATCTCTTTCTCTTCTTGTTTTCAGCTAACTCTTATTCATGTGGATTTTTCACTGGCCTATTTACTACTGAGAATGTATCTATCGATTATGTAGGCAAAATAAACTTTGGTGAGTTTAAGAAAACTAAGAGTTTGACTCAGATCCCTATTACATTTACAGGTGGTAAGTGGCTACAGAATTCAGGTATTGCGTTTAAAAAAGTTATCGCTAATGTTTCTAATTTCGAGATTAATATTACAATTCAAACATGTTTAGCTAGCAGTGGTAGCCAGAATAAAGACCAATCAATAATAGTTAGCAAGCTTCTGTCGGGAAAATATAAAGTTAATTATGTTAACCCTGATGATAGTGTTGTATATATTGGTGAAGTAAAAATATAACAAATAAAAATAGGTGTCGCGCAGCCGACACCTTGTTCGGGTGCTGGAGGATCCCCTCATAAATCTTTGAGTCCCGCAGAGTGACTCAACCAGCGAAACTCGTTAATTGCCCAGCGTATTCGCTGCTCTGTGATAACGTACTCAGGTCTTCGCCGTACTTCTTTTCCTAACCTTACAACAGATAAAACCGCCCGTTCACGAATGGTATTGGCCTGAAAGTGTCGCTGCCAACCCACTTGCTGAGCCACTAAACCTAAGCACCACAAAATAATGTCAGCCAGTAAAGCTATCAGCAGCAGTACGTCATACCGGCGTGGCCATCGTGAGCGACTGTGGCGTAAACCAAAACCGTATTGTGGGCTTTTTAAGTCTCGAAAGGTTTCTTCTATTTGCATCCGTTTGGCATATAACTTCGTCACTTGTATCGCATTAAAGAGTTCGGGCGGTAAGTTAGTGGTGAGTACCCAAGGTTCTTTGGCAGAGCGGTGATAAAGAACCTTGGCTGAATGGTTATTACTTGAGCGACGAGAGCGTTTATCTTTACGGTGTTTATCCTTAGATTTAAATACATATAAGTGACAGGGCATGGGTTTCTTTCGCGCTAATTGCACTGCTCCTATATAGCGCGCTTTATTGTTTGCTGAAGCATAAAGTGTTTTGGTGAGCTCCCATTGTTCATTGAGCTGATAGCAGACTTCTCCCCGCAACCTACCCAACCAATACCAGCCGTAAGAGGCTACTTCTCTAAATGCGATAACCCGCATCCGTCACTATGAGCGGTGTGCAGCCTTTGGGTAGCACGCTGGCTAGCTCAGATAAGAACTGATGATGACGACGAGGTGCATTGTAATCTTTGAACTCGAAGGTGCGTTCATACAAAGTAATAGAGCGGCCTTTTATTGAGATAGATGCACGCAAGGTCATCATGCGTCATTGCTCACGCACATCAGCCCAATCGGCCAAGACCACAGGCATGGGATTAGCCCCGCAAATCTGCCGAGCATGCCATTGGTATATCGCTAAACGCTCACTATTTAAATGGTGGTTACCTAGCAAGCGGTCCATACGTTTAATGCAGTGTTTAGGTGAAACCCTGCTGGTTATATTGCGCCCGAGTTCAGTGAGAGACAATTTGTCGTCATCTAATAGTGATGTAGTGGCAACCATAACCATTAGAGAGTTAAGGCGTTTTTTGTGAATATTGGGGCACAGCTCAATAAGCATTTGGTGTAGAATTTGAATTTCGCGCATCCTGACTGCCTCCGTGCAGGTTTGATAGGAAAGGTTTTTGGCGAAATTAATTAGATCAAACAACGGGGTGCGCGTCTACTATATTGAATTTCCGAGGAATTATGAGGGGATTCCCTAGAAGTTGGCGTTAGGCATACAAGGAAGTATCGTGTTTAAAGTTGTAATCTATTTCTTCATTTCTATTGTGCTATTTATAGCACTGACTATAACAGGCGCTGTTACTGGTGCTTTCTTCTATATTTGGCCCACATCTATTCCCGATCAGGAGTTAATTGTAACTAAAGATACTTTAGCGGAATTAGAGCATTTCCGAATTAAGTATAAATTCGGTGAAGAACAGAAATACGATTATCCAGGTGCAGTGGATGAAGCCTCCCGATTGCAACTAGAACAGATTGTTAATATTTTGTCTAAGACACTTGAAGTAGGGCTATTAACTAATCCAAATAAATCATTTGTTTTATTGAGCTTTAAAAAATTTCTCAAGCATTGCTCTGAGTTTGATTCAGAAGATCAGGATATGATTCTAAATTATATGGAGGAAATAATGGTCATTTTGAAAATAGATTCATCTAATGAATTGCTTAATGTTTGGCGGTATGGCTTACCATTTGGTTGGTTTTCAAGCATGCCTAATCGGGTAGCCGGAGGTATCTAACCTCCAGCCCCCACAACACCCTGCATGCGGCTCCGCACAGGGCGTTTCCTGAAAATGTTTAAAATACAACGGCCGATTAGCTCCTTTGTATTCCAGTGATGGTTTCTGTTTTTTGCGCCACCGTTCCTAAGTCCGGTCGGATATAGAACGAGTGAGCAGCACAGGCTCTTCATTGATTTTCAGATTCAGGCCTTCACCATGTCCCAACCATTACACAATAGAACGGCATTGGGACTTTTTATCTAAAAAAAGCCGTCTGCTTAAATGGTAATCCTCCCATTATTAACCGCATTTATTCGTAGAATTCATGCTGCCGTTTTTAGTGGTGGGAACCCTCCATTTGCAAGGTGTGGTCGTTGATGATTGTAGAACCATAACCATTGGGTCGCCCGATCTTGAACATCTTCAAGTGTGTCAAACAAATACTTACTCACTAAGCCAAACCTCATAGTACGGTTGAACCTTTCTATATAGGCGTTTTGTTGTGGGTTTCCTGGCTGAATATAATCGATTCGAATGTCGTGGTTGTTGGCCCATTTAATAAACGCATGGCTAATGAACTCAGGACCATTGTCGCAGCGGATCGCAACAGGTTTGGTTCGTTGTTCGATGAGCTGCTCTAAGATCCGAGTGACTCGTACTGTGGGCATTGAAAAATCAGGTTCTGACGCCAGACCTTCACGTTTGTAATCATCTATCACATTGAATAAACGGTACTTCCGGCCATCAGATAGCTGATCATGCATAAAGTCCACGGACCAAACTTGGTTTGTTTTAATCGGCTCTTTAAGAGGCTCTGGCGTATGGCGATTCAGGCGTCGTTTTGGCCTAATACGTAAGTTTAGAGCCAATTCGCAGTAGATCCGATAAACCCGCTTATGGTTCCATGTATACCCTTTAACGTTCCGCAAATGGTGAAAACACAGGCCAAAGCCCCAGTCAGAGCAGTCTTCACTGTTGCACAGCGTTACTAACTCCTGAGCTATCAACTCATTCTCAGGTTGAAGCTTCGATTTATAGCGATAGCAGGTCTCGCTGATCCCAAACCAATAGCATGCACTTTTAATGCTGATGTGATAGTTCGCCACCGAACGCTGAGCCATCAATCGACGCTCACAGGGCTTCACCACTTTTTTGCCATCGCCTCTGAGATCACCTCTGCTTTAAGGCGTTCTTCCGCATACATCTTTTTAAGCCGTCGATTTTCATCTTCGAGTTCTTTCATCCGCGCCATAAGGGATGCGTCCATACCGCCGTATTTCGAACGCCACTTGTAAAAGGTTGCGTTGCTCATTCCATGCTCACGACAGAGCTCAGGAACAGGTGTACCAGCCTCAGCCTGCTTGAGAATAGATAAGATCTGACTGTCCGTGTAACGTGACTTTTTCATGTTGAATCTCCTGTATTTACTATACGAGAAAATTCTACTTTTGCATGGGATTAATTTTCGGGGGGATTACCCCCATTCTAAAAACAAAAATCTTTCACACTCTCGCTAGCCAAGATTACCGCTTTTAAATCCCATCATCTTCGCCGAGTCGCGCAAATGAACAAGGAAGCAAAGTTGAAGTCTGTTTGAGCGTAGTGTTTACTTCAACACCCTTGAGAATGAGCAACGCAGGGTTTAAGAAGATGCAGGGCGAGCTTTCTTTTTGCTTAGCTAAGCTTTGCTCGTTGAAGCTTAATGACGTCGCCGTAGGCGAAAGCTTTTACCCCGTTGCCAATAACCCAAAGTGGGATACCCATACTTTTATCTTAATAAAATCAACTAATTAATGATGTTGATTATTAAATGAAATCAAGATTAAAAAGAGGTTCTCGTTAGCAGCCCTTGAAATTAAATAATTTTTTGTAATGCGGTGAACGTTTGTAACTTGTCAAGACTATCGAGTTGACTGAGTTGTTCTCGAATATCATTCACTCTGCCCATCGAGCCAGCTTGGATATAAAGTATTAAATCCGTATCCCCGGTTAAACTATGGGCTTGTTTTATCTCTGGAATATTATTGAGCTGGGTCATAATTGCATTGAGAATAAAAGGACGAAAGGTGAGCTGAAAGTAGACTGATATCAGGTTTTTATTGTCTGGCGATTTTAGCTTGAGGGTAAAAGCCTCAATCTCTCCACTTTGATGCAATCGTTGTACGCGATCATTAACCGCCGTACGTGACAAACCAATTTTCTCTCCGATACTAGCAATCGAGCGACGTGAATTCTCTGCTAATAAATTCACAATTTTCTGATCAAATTTGTCCATCTTTTCACCTATTATTTCATTACACCACCCTCATTGATACTGTAAAACAAAAGGCGTTATAGCGACATTAAATTTGATAAAATCACGCTAAAAACGACAATCTATCACCTCTTTTAGATAATTTAGTAGCTACTTTTTCTCTTTTGCCACGTTAGCCTAATAGCGACTATTTACAGGAGAGAAATATGGTTAATTTAACCCAGCAGTTAAGCTATCAACAGCAAACACTTTTTTTTGAAAACGTTTCAATACAAAAACTTGCCGAGAAAATAGGTACGCCCTTTTATTGTTATTCACAACGCGCCATTGTAGATAATATTAAACAATGCCAAACAGCGTTTTCTGACCCACGTTTTCATATTCATTACGCCCTTAAAGCAAACAGCAACTTATCTATTTTAAAGATCGTTGCCGCACAAAATTTATCGGCAGATATTGTTTCTATAGGGGAGATGCAACGGGCGTTATTAGCCGGATTTTCATCACAACAAATTATATTTTCAGGTGTTGGTAAAACATCATCGGAAATACAACAAGCAATGCAGCAGGGTGTGGGGCAGTTTAATATCGAGTCGGCAGAGGAACTTGAGTTATTAATTCAGCTAGCTGCTGACGCCAATCACACGGTTAATGCCATGATTCGAGTCAATCCAGAAGTGTCGATATCCACGCATAAAAACATCACCACTGGCGCTAAAGGTAATAAATTTGGAGTGCGCTTAGATCAGGTTTTAAAGATGTTACACAGTGCAAAAAACACCCAAGTGAAGATCCAAGGGCTAGCCATGCATATTGGTTCACAAATTCAGCAAACAACACCATACCTTGCTGCAATCGATAAATTACTGTTGCACATTGAGATGTTTAAAACAGAAGGATTTATATTAAATAATATTGATTTAGGGGGAGGGTTTGGCATTAGTTACGGACAGGAAAAATCATTAACTTTTACCCAGTTTTCAGATGTCATAATGGAGAAATTAAAACACTGGAAAGGGAAAATCTATATTGAACCTGGACGCTCAATTATTGCCGATGCGGGTCTGCTCATCACGCCGATCACGTATATCAAACACGCAGAGCCGCGTCCTTTTGTGATCCTTGAAGCTGCAATGAATGATTTGATGCGTCCCGCTTTATACCAAGCGATTCATCCGATTATTACCGTTGCACAAAAACAGGGAGAGCAACAGTATGATGTCGTCGGGCCTGTCTGTGAAAGTACTGATACTTTTGAGAAAAAGGCTAAATTACCAGCATTATTAACACCCGGTGAATTGGTTTGTTTTTTATATGCTGGCGCCTATTGCGCGGTAATGAGCAACAGCTATAACAGCCGCAATATTATTAGCGAGGTATTGGTTAATGGAAAAGAAGCCAGCTGTATTCGCACAGCAATAAAACAACAAGATTTACTGCAGTTTGAAACACAGCCCTATCAACTGTTGTCATAAGCTTTACTTGATGCGCCTTTGTTATACAAGAAAGGCGCAAGATATTCTAAAACAATACATTACGATATTGACCTTTCTTGCTCTCGCTTTAATTTGAAAGAGCAAAATTGAATTATAGCCATCGTCAAATGCGCGAATGCGGACATCCAAACTTTAATAAACCACTTTGCATCAAAAAAACGAAATGACACAGTAAAAAATGGGAAAAAAACGATTCAATCACTAAATCTGCGAAGGGTTTACTTAGAGGAAAACATTTCACTACCAGCAGTGACTTTTAGGTATGAAAAATATTAGCAAGTCACTAATATAGTAGCTAAAATGCTTTGAACTGTTAGCTTTAGTGGTACATTCGTCGTAAGTGATTTTTCCCTGAAATCCAAGGTGTTCCGGTATGCTCTGCAAATAACGCCAGCTCTTCGAGGGAGCCAACCGCACCGTGATAGGTTTTACCAAAATCATTAGCTAAACGGAGCCATGTTTCGTTATCTAATCCAAGTGAATGAAGCAAAGCTGGCACTTGCACAGGTATCGCTCCGCGCTTATCTGGGCGCATTATTCGCCCTGTCCAATCAACAAGTTCAAGGTAATCTACTAGTGAGAAGTTGATGCCTTGTGGTTGCTTTTATGCTCAGCACCAATCAACTTAAGCAACGGTTTCCGGCTCTCTTTAGACGCCTCCTCAGCATGCTGTGATTTGTTATGAATGCGTTCAAAAACAGTAAAATTATCGGCACAGCCACTTTAAAGCTGTTCAAGATGCTGCTGAAGCTCAGCTTTTAAAGCCGCTTCAGTGATCTGTTTGATGAGAGCTATCTTTGCCTGTCAGGTCTTGCCCTGACTGAAGAGCTTTAAAGGCTTGCTCTAGATCGAAGTCTTTGGTCATATGTCATTCCTGTTTTATATACTACTGAAATGACACAGATTTCTAAACACTACCAAGTAATAATCCTAATAGAATTAACTGTATTCAGGAAATACGCTTTAATTTCTCTAAAAGCCCTTCTTTAAGCATATATCGAGGTATTAACCAACTTTGTGGTGATCGATTTGATACGTGATCAACCCTTGATTTATTCCAAAAGTTATAGCCTGGTAAGTTTTCTGAACAGCAGTGCATCATTGAGCTAATACCTATACTCTCACCGCTAAACATTCTGTTCTCTGAATTAGAACTTTTATCTCCTTCATTTCCCCAGTAATTGTTCTCTATAGTCTTAGTGAACCAAGCTATTGATTCAAAAGGAAACTCTATTTGAGATATTTTATTCTCTTTGGTGAAAAGGCTTTTATATTTCGACCAGAAGACTATGTAGTCTTCATACTGTATAAGTTTGTGTGTTTCATTTTCAAACATAGGGTAATCTATTTCGAATAAAACCCTAGAATTTTTAGGGAGGTATAAAGGGTCTAATATCGGTATTTTTTTCATCATAAACTTACTCGATTGGGCTTAGATTGACAGATTTTACTATGGGGGAACTACCTGATTTAGAAGACTGTAGTTCAGTCAAAGAAGGTAAGTCTTTCTCTATACTTAAAGTTTCTACAACACCAAAGCTTCCTCCTCCATTCGCTGTATTTGCAGTTAATCCATTTCCTGTAAACTCTGCGTTTACCCCTATTTCCGTTCTTACTTCATGCCGAGCTAAAAATTTATCAGCCTCATCAGGTGGCATACTTGAAGCGTATTCATTAATTTGCTTAGGGTTAAACTCCTTGCCACCGACTTCCCAGAATCCTTTCATTTTATCTGCATACTCAGCTTGATAATCCGAATTCATTGTACTTAAAAGTACATCTTTATCATGACCTTCCACATGGTTGGTAACAACGCCCTCCATATTCTCCCATGTTGGTACCACTGTATTTTGACCAAAGAGATCTAGATGTTCACCTCGATCAATAATATGCATTACATAATCTTTATTGGGGTCATACCATGAGCCGTTACCAAGTACTTTATAGATTAATTCAGGGTCTGAATCGGCAGCTTCGAGTTGGTCAAAAGAGGTCGTCCAAGTAGGTACTAATCCGCTTTCTCGCTGATATGATAACGGAGCGTCAGACGCTCTATTCTTTGGCTGAATACTAACTAAGAACCGATCATTAGCCGTTGCTCCTGAATTCGCCATTTTTACTAGCTCATCATCACTATACTTAGGCTTGTAAGCGGGCTCACCAGCATCCATACGTTTTTTAATATCTCCCCGAGCCTTTTCCAAGCGTTTTTCTGCTTCGGAAAAAGACCTGACCTTTCCATCATCGGGGGACTTAGCTTGTGTACCTCTGGGCTGATCCGATTTCGCCTGTTTAATTTCCTTTGTACCGGCTGGCCCAGCAATTTGCTGCTCGTTTCTGCCACCTTGACCTAACGGTTCTAGAGTAGGCGTTTTTCGAGTAACGACTTTTTCGGACAAGGTGGCAACCGGAATACTACCTTCCATACTAGAGGGCGGTGGCGGCGCAAAGTTTGCCCCTTTGAGCACCTTAACCTCTCCGCTCACAATACCATTACTTAGCCAGTCAATTTTTTGCTGCTCACTTTTGTGGCTAGCCATGTAATCGCCAGACACTTGAAAGTAAAGTTTGTTTAAGTTGAACTGATAACCCCACATAGGGCTATGCTTTTGTAGTAAGGACTGCGCCCAATAAATATCGATGCAGTGATTAACCTGCTCCCCTTGGTTTTCCGTGTGGGCTGCAAGCCTTGGTAGAAACATATAAGACTGACCAAAAGCATCAACTAACAGCGTTCGGTTAAACTTAGATCCCTCGAAAGGATTAGCGTTTGGGTGCATGATAGCCCCCCAAATACGCCATCGATTTTACTGCCTTAAACATGCGGTTCCTTGCTTGCTTACCTGATAAAAATTGACTATAGACTCAATAATAATGTGATGCTATCAGGCTAGTAACAAGAGAGTCAATATAGATTGTTGGAATACTCATTAAGCTTATCGCTAGTGATGAGAAAAATTTGCTGAAAATACGAAATTTAGTTTGGCTTGTTTAGGTGTTGAAACACGTATTGGGCAAAAGCGTGTTTCGCTATAACACGCTTCTGAACAATTTCAATTTATGGATGGAAGCAACAATCTTTCGAGAATCTAGTAAATGTCTAGGATTGTTAGGCCTTACCAATGCCGCCGTTTAAACAGGTAGCATTTTGATAGAGTTAGGATATTTCTGAGCATGGCGATTTTGACATGATAAATTAGCTTCATGTAGTTAAGACGAAAATTTATGCATTGGCTCTTTTGGGAATAGAAGCAGTTCAATAACACTTATATTATTTTTTGCATGATTACTTCACATGCATCATGTCCAGTAGTCCCTCGTGGACCATCTAAGTATTCAAAACCTAGTTTTTCATACAATTTAATAGCCTCTTTTAAGCATTCGGTCGTCTCCAAATAACACTCTTGATAACCTTGCTCTCTCGCTTGTTTAAGGATCAGTGCGACAAGTTTCTTAGCTAAACCGTGTCCTCGTGTTTGTGGTAAAAAGTACATTTTTTGCAACTCACAGACATATTTTTCGCCGGACAGTGGTGAAAATCCCCCACCACCAACGATTTTGTTATTATGTTCAATTACCCAGTATGAAGCGCCCTCTTGGTCGTACACTGAATATAAATCATCTAGAGTTGGGTCAGAGACACTATAACCTTTGTCGGCGGTAAGGCCATATTCCTCGGACACATTTCGAATCAACTCTGCGACTTCTGAATTATCTGCTTTACAGAGGGGGCGTATGACAAAATTATTTAACCCGCATATTCTCGTCAGTCCTTTGAGGTAAATTTCAAAACCTAATTTCACTTGCTGTTGTTCTTGTTTATCTAAAGAAAATAACAATTGCTCGAAAAATGCATTTTGCTGTCGATCTAATTGTAAGAGCGCTTGGCTACCTTGCTCTGTTATATCAATTAGATGACTACGTTTATCTCTAGGATTATCTAAACATTTTACTAAATTAAGCTTAATAAGTGCTGATACTGTACGACTAGCGTTTGACTTATTGACATTCAGATTTTCAGCAAGTTGACTTATGGTGATTTGAGTTAACCCTATTTCTCCCAGCGCATGGGCTTGAACTGGAGTAAGAGGGACATCGCCACACTGTTTATCTAGCATGCCTAATAAGCGTACGGCGTGACGAGAATAGTGTCTTAGTTGGTTGACGTTCATTACTAACACCTCAATATAGTTGCGCATCGCAATCATATTAGGGCCGCTATGTGATTTTGTCAATATAGATTTGGTAATGAGCATATTGCTAATCAATTAAAATTTTTGGCTCAACTAACTCGGATTGAAGGGAAAAATTATCGGGACAGCCACTTTAAAACTGCTATGCATTTCTTGCATAAAGCATGAAATGAGTGCTTTGAAGAGTATTTAGACAGCCATGCTAACTATCCAATGAGCATCCGTCGATGTCATCAGCTCAAATCAACGTTGAAGAGCCAACTTGTTCTTAAAAACGCTAAATATTGGGGCTTTAGTCAATGCGAAGCGATTCATGAGGGCGAAAGACTTAGTGATTCGAGATACGCTAAATACCTACTCAGTCGAGAATACATGAAGCCGTAGTTTATTAACCTACATCCAGCCAGCGCTTGGCAGCTCCCATACCTTTAATCCGCTGTTGCTTATGTTGGTGTTTGTAACACTCTAGCGAGTGACCGGCGCCCACCACGCTGGCAAAGTGATGCTCTAAACCAGCGCTCAAAGCTAACCAGCTTTCCTCATCGATTTGTAGTCATTGCAGAATAGGCGCGTGTGCATTATCGATATAACCGCGTTTATCTTCTCTGATGACGCGGTCGGTGAGCTCTACCAATTGCAGATAATCTTGTAGCTCAAAGGGTAAACCTTTGGGCATGGTTTCTCTGGGGTTACCGACAAAAGGTATTAGCGGCTTGGGTTGCTGACCTTGTTTGGCTTGCTGAATGCGCTGTTTGATACTGGTGTGGTCCGAGGTTTCAGGCGTGCTCGCCATATTTGAGCGAACCGGGTTTAAATCCACATAGACCATACATGCGGCAAGGGCGGCTTCATCTAAAAGCGCTTGAGATTTAAAGCAGCCTTCCCAAAGCGACAGTCCTGACCGAGGCATTGCAATAACTCCAAGAACCACTATTGATAGTTTAGGTAACCAATGACTAAATACCAGTTGGATCAATTGGGATGGATGTCTTTTATTCTCTCTGTTATTTACTTTGCCACAGCCACTAACTATAATTTTATCAATATTAAGAAAGAGTAAGTTCCATGGTTAAAAATAAATTTCAGTGCTTATCACTACGCAAAAAGCAAACTAGAGATAAATGTCTAACAAAATTGAAAACCTTAGAAATGAGTGAAATTGATTTGTACATACTTCATGGACCAGAGCTTTTCTCACTATGGGTCGCTAAACAAAAGAGCCGAGGATTTTCTCAAAGTGCAATAAGTCAACAATTGGAAGCTTTAGGTTTACCTAAACTAGCTCAAAATTTATTCGTATCCTCAACAAACTTAGTGAACCAATTTGGTGGACAAATTATTGATATGAAGACTATGGGTATTTTGGCCTTAGATCTGCGTCGAGGTGGTAGCATATTAGGTAAATACGAAATCACTAAAAATGGCGCTAAGAGCTACATCAGCTTTAAAGGCAATCACAAACTAAGAACGGTGATTAAGGGCACCCGCTACTTATCTACTAATACAAAAATACTAACCTTGGGTATCGGTCTGCAAGGACTAAAAGCATCAGCTCGTGGGGGAGTACTATTAACCATCTTATTTTCGGTATCACATCACACTTTGGAGCTCGTTCTCCAAAAAGATTATGTAATGACGAACTGGATCGTGGATGTCTCATCTGACGTACTAAAAGCATCGATAGCTGCTTGTGCAGGTGTTTTAATCGGAGCGGCATTCATATCAACCCAAGTGGTCATTATTCCAATTGCAATTGGTCTAGCGGTCGTATTCATTGTGCAAAGTACTTTAAACGCAACTGAGAATAGACTTCAAATTAAAGAAAAAATAACGGCCAGCCTCAATCAAGCTGTCGAAGCGTCAGCCGAAAAAGATATACAACATTTGGAACAAAAAATAAATACTATGAAAACTATAAATGAAATGAATTATTCTGCTTATAAATTCTTTTAGGATAAACAATGATAAAGCACTCCCCTCGAACAGCATTAACTAGTTCATTATTTTGTTTCGCAATTTGTCTCATATCTATCGTTATGCTTTTCAGCACCAACATGCTCAATTTTTTTAATCATCAAGTCATACATAATTACCAAGTAATTTATCTCGATGCTAAATACAGCGGTTTTATTGGTAGCTCTATCGTTACTTTATCAGGAGCACTGTTTATGCTTTGGCAATATATTTGCCTAAAACGTTCAAACGAAAGTCTAAATGCTAAGCACCAATCAGTAAAAGTTCTTACTATAGTCGTGATTATTGGTTTCCTATTTATTTTCCCTGGCCAGTCACTAGAAAAATCCCGTCTAGAATCTCGAGCTGAAGAAGAAGGTTATCAAGCTTGTCCACCATTTACCTTATTAATCAGTTCCGTAAGTATTGATGCATGGGTAAAAGACTTTGAGCTATGTAACGACCCAGAGGTAGGTAAACTGGCTAGATATGGTTACCCTGAAGAACCCGAAAAAATAGCTAAACTGCTCTCTAAACGTAAACTGGAAAAAGCGCTAACGAATTACTAACAAATTATCGAGACAGCCAGCGCTTGGCAGCTGCCATGCCTTTAATTCGTTGTTGATTGTGCCCACGCTTATAGCGCTCTAGTGAATGCCCAGCCCCAACCACGCTGGCAAAGTGATGCTCTAAACCAAGCCTCCTTCAAATTCATCTATTTCGTGAGTAACACACTCATCCCGCCCTTTTTTCGAGGAGACTCAATTGCCTTCAAACCTACATCTTCCGCAATCGATAGATATTGCATAAAAGCTGACTTTTTGACATGAAAAAATGGCTCTACTATTAGAAATTGGCCATCATCGCTAAGTGTATTGGCTACCTCTTCAAAGAGACTTCTCTGGTTGGGAACCTCATGAACCATGTAATAAGCTAGAACAAAATCCGCTTTAACTTCAGATTTAAGTGCCAGACTTGATGGTTCACACTGATGCAGTTCAACACGTTCATTCAAAATAGAGCCATCCAGCTTTTTCTTTAGTTTAGCGAGCATTTGAGGTTGTAGATCCACCGCAATAACTTGACCAGTCTCTCCAACGAGTTCCGCCATTGGAATTGTAAAAAAACCTGGGCCACACCCAATATCTATAACAGTATTCCCTGGTCGAATATAATCTGATGTTATCTTTTTGGGTGATTGAAATAAGCGGCGAGCCACATTATCGAGTGCAAAAGAGTGCCTGTGATTACAAATATGTAGCTCATTTCTTAACAAGTTCATCTTTTTTCCTTTAAGTGTTTAGTTGGTATACACATTACTTAAAAAAAGGGTTACTCCGGAGAGTTAACCCTGCGAATGAGGAAATCTTCCGTTCTTTCGAGAAACTCAGAAATCACTTTAATATCCTCTTGACCTAATTCTTGTATGTAGTTAGCAAACCCGCCATCCATCTTTTCATGCCACTCTTTATGAGCAACAAAAGCAATTTCCCCTTTACTCGTTAATCGAACAATGGCTCTCGAAAGATTGTCTGGAGCAGGGCTTTTCTCGGTAAAACCTTTCTTCTCCAGTTTTTTTAGAGCTTGAGAAACCGCGCCTTTTGTTATCCCCAATGCGTTAGCAATGTCTGTGACACTTAAGTCCCGATGATCACCGATAATCTCTATTAAGTGGATCTCTGAGTTCGAAAGTATTTCGTCGGTACCAAACTTTCTTGGCGCCTTTTCCATCTGCTGAGCAAGCTTCATTAAAGACTGAAACTTACCATTTAAAAATAACATTGATTCTTTGTTCATACCCTGAGCGTATAGCAACTTAACGCTTGATTCAAATAAAATTTGCGATTCAGCCACTTTAAACCTATTCGCTAAGATGGATGCTTTAGTTTTCCTCACCGTCACACCAGCTAATGTAATAACTCAAACAGGTCCAATTTAAATGCATTCTGATACTTAAACCTTAACCGTCAGCGTTGCTCCATCTTCTGGGATGATCACCTTGTCAGTTAGCCCTTCAAAATCTAGGGTATGTCTCAGTACATTTCTATCTATTGAGCAGTGATTTAATGCTTCCATATGGTTTGCGATAACTTTACTAGGTGATAAACGAATAAACTCCAGAACTTCATCCTTCGACATCAACAGTGGCTGACCAACATCCATTTGAGCCTGACCAGCCGCAACCACGGTGATATCTGGTTTCAGATCTCTCAAGGCTTTTTTGACATCTGCGGTTAAGACCGTATCGCCACTAATATAAATGCTTGGTTCATTAGGTAGTGCTAGGAAAAAGCCACAACCGTTAGCCATTACTTTATTAACCCAACCATGCCCGTGTTGAGCGGGAATTGCCGTAATTTCCCCGCCTAAATATGCCGTAGGCTGCCAAGGCAACAAGCCATTAGATACCGTCATTCCATACTTTTCCAAATAAGCTTTATCTTTATTAATCGTGGTTACAGGAACCGATTTCTCGACTAAGAAATCCTCACCTTTTCGATCTAAATGATCAACGTGTTGCAGTGGCTTAAAACCGAACGTTTGACTATGAGTGATTAATGCATGAGTTACTTTCTTTAGAATAATCTTGGCATTTGAAGGTAAATCTACGGTTGGATTGTTTTGGGCTTTGAATCGGAATACCGAAAATGGCGGCAATGAACCTTTTTCACCGAGCATAGGATCAACCAATATATGATATTCACCAGACTCAATGACAAAAGTTGCGCTTCTCAAGTGGTGGATTTTCATTCTTATTTTTTACTCTTATACATAACAAGTATGCCAAATTATACAATACTAGCCCAATAGACAACGACCGCTTAATTAGGAGTATTTTGACAGACATTCTAACTAGCAAGTGCTGCTTCATCGAGTAATGCTTACGATTTAAAGCGGCCTTCCCAAAAGCGACGGTCTTAACCGAGGCATGGCAATAACTCCAAGAAAACACTACTGACAGTTCAGGCTAGGGCGGGATCGCACTTTGTTAACAGATATGATCTAATACCTCTAAACCCTAAGCTACATAGTTATTTTGAACATAATTGAACATTTATCAGTCGTCGAGGATACTCGATCTGACATCAATCAAAAGCATGACCTTATTGACGTAATTTTCCTTGTTATCAGTGCTATCGCATCAGGATGTGAAGGCTGGCAAGACATTGAATATTATGGTGAAGAGAAGTTGGGCTGGCTGAGGAAATATAGACCATTTGAACACGGGATCCCAAGACGACACACGATTGCACGCATTTTGCGTTCTGTTGTCGCGGAGTCTTTGCTTGAGGCATTAGCTCTGTGGATTAACGAGCAGCGAACGAGTCAAAACAGAGCCATCATCGCATTTGACGGAAAAGTACTGCGTGGCTCGTACCGAAATAACAAGAAAACAGCATTACAATTGGTTACAGCCTATGATACTGAACGTGGTCTCGTTCTGAGTCAGAAACCGACAGCGAACAAGAACGGCGAGATTAGCGTTGTGCGCCAAATGCTTGATGTTATTAACGTAAAAGGCAGTGTTGTCACCGTTGATGCTCTACATTGTCAGCGCGATACACTAGAGAAAATCGCAGAAAAGAAGGCTCATGTTGTCGTTCAAGTAAAAAACAACCAACCAAAGTTGAGAGCGGCTGTTGTTGAGCAGTTTCAAGCCGTCTTTGATGCTGGTAAAGAGAAGGTCGTCACTGAAATTAAAGAAAAACACCATGGTCGTAGCGAAGAGCGATACGTCTTTCAACTAAAGGCCAAGTTGCCCGAAGAGTTAGCAAAGAAATGGCCAACGGTAAGAAGTATCATAGCAGTGGAACGTCACCGCGTGATAAATGGGACAGGCACTGTAGATACCTCGTATTACATAAGCTCAATGTCACCGAATCACAAATTGTTAGGCCACTATATTCGTCAGCATTGGCGAATTGAAAACAGCCAGCATTACGTATTAGATGTTGTTTTTAAAGAGGATAACTCTCGCATTACTTTAGACGGAGCGGTGGAAAACATAGCTCTATTTAGACGTTTTGTGATGAACATGCTCAAACAATGCGATTGTGGAGCGCCAAGTCACAAAGTGAAGTTGAAAAAAGCGGGATGGAGCGACGATTATCGGGCACGAGTCTTCTTTGGGTTATAAATCCATCAAAGTATGCTCCCGCCCTGCAGTTCAGGCAACTAATGACTGAATACCAGTTGGGATGGATGTCTTAGTTTTCTGCCGTAGGAACAGGTGATCGGAATAAACCGAAACAAGCGATCGCAATCACCGAAATACGCAGCTTACTTCACTCTAAATGATTTTATCCCAGAAATTTACAGTTTTATAAAAAAAACGGCATCATAATATTTGAATTATTTATAAGGTAAGTGTATTTTTGGCATTTTAATTAGATAATAGGTTTTTGATGAAATGAAATATCAGATAGCAAGCTTGTTTTTTGTGACTTCACTGGCTGTTCAAGCCAACAATACAGAGATGCCAACAGTGTTATCAATGGATGAAACTATTGATAACGAATTGATTGCTACTAGTAGCGTAGAATTTACTTTAGTGAAAAATGGTGAGTCGGTTGTTTCAATTGTTAATGATTCTCAGTTATTCAACGGATCAATTAAGAACGAAAAAAATATTTATTTTGAAATAGAGGGCATGCAACAAAAGACCTATTTTGTTGGCCTTAAGGATGCTAATTCTGATTATTACGGGACTTGGTATTCAGCTGAGGGAAAGGCTGGAGATTGGAGTTTGGAATTTCCGAAAGTTCAAACTGTGAGACAAAGTTGTAATGATATTATTTTAGCTGGGGAGTCTACCGGTGATGGTTATTATGTAATCGACCCTGATGGAGAAGACTTTGGAGTAGCTCCATTTGAAGCGTATTGTGATATGACTAATTATGGCGGCGGATGGACTCTGATTGTCAATCATCGAGACAACCTGCCAGCTAAAACTGCAACAAGCAGTGTTAAACTCGATGAATTAGGGGTTCTTGAGAAAGATAGCTGGCAAGCTTTGTTATCTCTAATGAGTGAAGGTTTTATGACCATAGACGAGCATGGAAGAGTCTCTACTATTAGTGTTGACACTATGCGTTTAGCTCCTGCTAGTAAACAGCCTGAAGTCGTTGCAGAAGATTTAGCTACTGCTTCGGTGTTGTGGGCGTCAGTTACTGATTGGGCTAGAAACTTCTCTGCGATATTTATTACCGCTGCAAATACTAGTGGGACTCATTCTATGAACGGGGCATCAGTATACAACGCTGGACCTGTGAAGTTTGATGTTTATCCATATAGCGGTGGCACGTCCTACAGTCAACAAAATAAGATGCTTTACTTTATAAAGTAACTTTCTAAGGGAGGTTTATTTATCTCCCAGCCTCGTATTAGATAAAGCGGGGCTATGCTACTTCCTTTAAACTATGAAAGTAGTTGCTCTATTTTCAAGCAATTTAAAAATTTCATCAAAAATTTTTCCTTTTGTATTTTTATAACAGCCACTTACAAGCCTCTGTTAAATCGCTTCCATAGGGCAACAAGATTCACTCCTCATACACAGAAAGCAGCCTGATGTTGAAAAGTTCAGCATTAACAAAGAGGGGGATAAAAACTGGCAGTCAGCGAGACGGAAGACTCTAAATATCAAGACACCCAAAGTAACACGACCAAAATCCGAAGCCTACGACCTTAATGTACTCATGACTGCGTAAGCACAAACATCAATAAGTTATTTATGACAGCCACTTTAAATCCACTCGCGAGGATGGATGCTCGTAGCTCTTGCCCATTTGCTTATCTTGCCCGTCGAACACAGTGGGAATAAGGTGTATTCGATAAGCTGACTTGCGACGGTCTTAACCGAGGCATGGCAATAACTCCAAGAAAACACTACTGACAGTTCAGGCAACTAATGACTGAATACCAGTTGGGCTAAATTGGGATGGATGTCTTTTATTCTTGTTTATTCTCTGTTGGCCTGAGCAAACGACAACCTAATGAGACTTGCGTGCTTCGATACTTATCCACGGCAAGCCTTCAGACTATCACCTTCATTTCGTATCTTTTGTGCTCACGGGCTCTACAGAAGATTGTTCTTTAAGTTGATCCTTAAGCTTAGCAATTTTCTCATAGGCAAAGAAAATCCCAATTTGCGAACTTATAAAAAAGACGTAAAATAACCCATCCTTTTTCGAGGGTTCACTATTACTCCAATACCAAAATACTAACAATGCAATTAATATGTTTACGATAATTCTAATGACCATCAATATAGTTCCGAAGTAAGCATTACAGTTCTATTATTAATTTCTTTGCTGACTTTATTTAACTCAGATTTATTAAATGCAACTGTCCCCCAAATAACTAACATTACAATTCCACCTTTAGCCAATTTTTGGTTACTTCTCGCACTATCAATTAACTCTTTGACGCCTAATCCTGAGGCACTAAGTCCAATGTAACTAGCAAATGAATCAATGAATTCATGAAAGTCTTTATCTGCTTGTAATTCATCATTAGTCATCGACCATATCCCCCATTGCGGATTTAAATATGTAGCATCCAGAGCTTTTGTGATTAACTTACTTTTTAAAATGGGATTGGAGAGTGACCTAATTAAAACCATCGCATCGACTCGTTGCTTCTGAGTCAAATGTCGATATAAAATTGTTGCACAGATAGAGTCAATTTCCAGCTGCCCTCCTCTTTTAAGAAGTTCCTTTTTAATTCCAATAATTTCTGGTACTGAAATCCCCTGTTCCAAAAGGGCTGAAATCTGATATCTTCTCCTCTCGGTCAACTGCTGATAATTCATGGTAGTACTTGGCGAGAAGAGCGTACCACTTTCGGCAGTTTTCTTCCTCTTCTACACCTTTCCATGAATGTCGCAGTTATTATCTGAAATCGGGTATATCAGAAACTTTCACCATTAAAGCAAACTCAACATGACTCCGACACACAATAATAACAAGCCCTCAATAGGCATACTGCTGTAATGAAGAGCTTTCGATCAGCTTGATTAGTTGATGCAGAGAAGCAGTCGTTGAGGCAATCAGTTGTTGGTTGTAAAACAACGCCGGAACATTGCCATTGGGATCGAGCCAAGCCTTATAATTCACCAGCACTGTACCCGATGCTTGTTGCTGCAAGGTCCAAGTGGCATTGGTTGCGCTCACACGAACCCACTGAGGATTCGGCGGGTAACGGTCTGAACAAGCGCTCACCCGAATTTGAATGCGCTTCGGTTCAAATTCGGTGGCAACACAGGTAATGAGTTCTCGATCCGTAAACGGCCAAGGACTTTTGATGATAGTGCGTAACAAAAACTGTTGATTGGAATATATTTCCAAGGTTTCAATTGCTTGTAAGTGTTCGAACCATTGAGCGGTGCGCTGCAGATCAGACAAGACTCTAAATACCAATTGTAAATTTTGCTCAGTAGTAAATTGGGCTTCGACCTGTTTATAGGGACTATGTTGGTATTGGCTTAACTCGATCTTAAAGTCCGCATTGATTAAGCTTTGGTCTGCCGCTTCTCGCTGGGAGACAGAGCAACTGAATAAACCCAACAACGCCAACAACGCCAACATGATGGTTAAACGCGGTACGCTTACAAATAGCTCTCTACCCATTATTCATCCATTATTGTGTACGTCCTGATTGGCCACTATAGCAGTTTAAACGCACACTCGGTGCCATCAACGTTCAGCAATTTTTAAGCCTCGCACTTTCAAGCCATTTGGCAAAAACACGCTTATATTAATTATGGTGCTGAAGAACTTGTGATTGGCTTTTTTGATAGTCATCTGCGGTAAGCGGCACAACTCTGCAAAAAAATCTGGCAGTCTAGTAACATGCGTTTAGAAAATATCGAGAAGCTGCTGTCAAAAGCTGACGCATAATTATACATCGCCAAACACCAGAGAAGATAACGGATCATGCCAACCGTAATTTTTGTATCTTAAAATAAAGTTGGCCGTTCAATCGTGTAAAACATTGACCAAAAAATAACACTAAGCACGTTTTTAGGTGCTTTCCATTTAACCGCTCTCGGCTTGCTTACCCATTGCTCTTGGCTTTAACCGACAATAGATAATCGCACCCATAGCCCCCATCGCATGTCCTAGGTGGTCAATGTTCAAATCCAAGCTCACACTGGAATGACGGTAAAATGTTGATTGCAGAGAAAACAATGCCATCAGAAATACAAATAGCAATATTGCACTCCCCCACTCCTTAAAACTTAAACCATCTTCATCAGTAAAATATGCCGCAGCCAAACCAAATATCCCGCCAGATATTCCACATACTGAAACTGGTTCGGAAAAGAGTAAAATCGATGGAATAGACGCCACGCTTGCCACACATAACACGGCAAAAAATCGTCTAGCCCCCACCCTTCTTTGGTAGACAGAAGCAACGCCCAAGCCAAGCACATTTGAAAAAAGATGTAAAAGATCAGCGTGAATCAACAAGTGAGTCATCGCTTGTATCGGCCAAATTTTATTGTGTTGAAAATCGTTATTAAGTGAGAGTAAGCGATAAAGATTGTCGTTAACCGTGATAAAACCAAAATCGCTTGTCACCAGAAATACCAACATCAATAATAGGCCTGAAAACATCGCCGCCCAAACAAGGCCAAAATGTTCCCTGTAGGATATGGGCTTCGCTTTCAAACTATTCGGCGATGGTTTTAGCGCCACTAATCCACCCCCATAAATAAGGCTGGATACAAGAAATAAAATCATGATATTACGGGGATATTTCCTTCGATATACTGCTGTACCTCGGGCGTTATTTTGGCAATTTTTTCGACGCCTTTTAACTGAGCCTTCACGGTAATTTTTCGGTTATTTTTAAATTTGAATTTAATGGGCCGCTGCAGTAAACCCTTTCCAATTTTTACATTCTCAATGTCGTCGTAGGTAAAGAAGTCATAGCCATTAAACTTTCCGAGTAGACTCAACTTATGAAAATAGATACCCGCTTCGGTCACGGCTAAAAAATAGCTTTTCATGCTAAATACAGCCAAGGGACCAATCAAAAAGAACAACCAGATCTTTGGTGGCTCTATGGCTTGAAAGAAACCAATGAATGAATCACTTTCTTGCAAACACGATTCTATATGCTGCTGCGCCTGTTCTTTGTTCACTCAATTGCCTCCAATTTTATATGCGCTTCAAAACATCTGACAATGTATAAATCCATTGCTGACAGCAAATTTGTCTGACAACTCTCCACTAACCATCTCAAATAAGCATTCTAACTTTAACATAAAATCGCTACTTATCAGACAATTAAAAGCTATGTTACGTCCTTCATCAACCGTAAACATCCGCCCCCTCTGCAGCTGTATAAAGATAGTTGTCACTTCACGCCATTCTTTAATGGCAAATAGCTCATTAATAGCTAGGCTTTTAGGAGGACGAACCCTCTACTGAATGTACACACTCGCCCCCATGCAAGAACACCAAGAGGGGCCAAGAATTGGGATTTAATTAGACCCTAACCGTGCTTGGGGTATCGCCCTAAACAGCAAGATATTTAATGGCATCAACCATCGGGAGATAACAGCATGAACTATCACTTTAAAAACTTCGTTTTTGAAGGAGGTGGTGTGAAGGGCATCGCCTACCTTGGCGCACTCGAAGTGTTTTCAGAGAGAGCCATTATTCAAGATATTCAGCGGGTAGGCGGAACGTCTGCCGGAGCAATCAATGCGGTGCTGGTGGGCTTGGGTTACACCAACGAAGAAATGAAGCAGATCCTGTGGTCTTTAGATTTTAACAATTTTATGGATGATTCCTGGGGCGTGGTTCGAGATACCGAACGTTTAATAGAGCAATTTGGTTGGTATAAAGGCGACTTCTTTCGCAATTGGATAGGCCAATTGATTAAGCAAAAAACTGGCAATAGCGAGAGCACTTTCGCAGATATTGAAGCGATGAAAGACAGTAAAGGCTTCAAATCTATGTACTTTATGGGAACCAACCTATCAACATCTTTTTCTGAAGTATTCTCAGCACAGCATACGCCAAGGATCTGCGTTGCCGATGCAGCGAGGATTTCGATGTCGATCCCACTATTTTTTGCCGCTAAGCGTAGTATCCGTGGCGATGTTTATGTAGATGGCGGAGTACTCGACAACTACCCCATCAAGCTGTTTGATCGCCAGAAATATGTGAACCACAACTACCATGAACCCGATTACTACAAATCAATCAATTCACAAATCACCACCCTGCAACGGCCTATCTCTAACTATGTGTATAACCGGGAAACTCTTGGCTTCAGGCTCGATTCAAAACAAGAGATTGCGGTATTTCGCGATCACGCGGCGCCTAGTCAGCAAAAAATCGATAATTTCTTCGATTATAGCTGGGCACTGATCCATACCATATTAGAAGCACAGCAAAATGCGCACTTACATAGTGATGATTGGGCTCGCACCGTGTACATCGACACCCTAGGTGTTAGCACCACCGATTTTGATCTATCCGATGAGAAGAAAAAAGCCTTAGTCGAATCGGGTCAGGTGGGTGCGAGTCAATACCTTGATTGGTACGACGGCAACGAAAACAAACCGAATAAATAAGTTCTAGTGATACTCATTCCACTTAGAAAGGCACGCTTTAACGCTGAAGGGCGTCAATATAACAAGGCTCTAAGGCGAAATAAATGAGACCTGTTCATCGAATTGCCAGAGACCGTTAGCCTCCAATCTCTAGCGTTCGATGGATAGGCCTCACCCCAAGTAAAACAAGCGAAGGCCAAAGAGTCTTAAAATACTGCTCCCACTTCTAGCGACCAAGCCAAATTCGCGAAAGATTATCGCCATAGCGTTAATAATCACTCCCATTTTTGAAGACTAATCATCAAGGAAAAGATAGTTTAAGCTAAACACCATTATTTCATTCAAGGTGTGTCAGCAGATGAGTAAACAAGCAGTTATCATGTTACATGGCGTCGGCAGCAGCGGCGAAAACCTGCAAGGCCTGGTCAATTATTGGACCGAAAGCCTACCCAATACCTTAGTCATTGCCCCCAATGCTCCCTTTCCTTTTGACCAGGGCCCTGGCTACCAATGGTTTAGTGTGACAGGGATCAGTGACGAAACCCGTCCATTACGGATTACCCAAGCACGAAAAAGCTTCGATCTGAGCATTCAAGCCGTACTAGAAGAACATCAACTAGATCCACAACATGACCAAATCATCCTTGCTGGATTCTCTCAAGGATCAATTATGGCCTTGGATTTACTGGTAAGTTCCCGCCTACCAATTGCTGGCGTGGTGGCCTTTTCTGGCCGATTATCTTCCCCCGAGCCTTATTCTAAGAGCCAAGAGCAAGCGGTATTGCTGATCCATGGGCAAAAAGATCCGGTAATCGCCTGCTCCGAAAGCCAAATTGCCGCACAACGCTTAAGCGACTTAGGCTACAAAGTAGAAACCCAATACGAACCCGACACCCTACATAGCATTTCTAACGAGGGTGCAGCGAAAGCTGCCAAATTTATTGCTCAGCGTTTTAGCTAAGCAAAATCGAAAAACCAAAGTATCGCACTTCACTATGCTGAAAATAAAACGGAGCGTTGACCACAAGCCGGCACCGTTTTTAAGCGTTGTTCAGGCTGCTTATAAACCCTCTGAGAGCAGTAGCTTTTTAAGTAAACCAGCGAGTTGTTGTTGCTCTTTTGGATCCAGCGGACTCAGCATTTTGTTCATATTGGCAACATGAGCGTTAAGTGCTTGGTCGAGCAAGACTTGGCCCTGTTCAGTGAGTCTCACCTTGCAACTACGTCGATCCTGCTCACTGGCAATCCGCTGCACCAAGTTACGTTGCACCAGCTCTTCAATACGTTTGCTTACCGCACCAGACGAGATCATCAGCGTTTGATAAAGCTGAGTCGGCGTCACGGCTTCGCCACTGCGGCGCATCGTTGCCATAATATCGAACTCAATATTGCTTAATCCATACTGGTTAAATATCTGGTCTAGCTGGTGTCGCCACTGACCGTGAGTTCTACCTAAGCGTCCCACCACCCCCATGACCGAACAATCTAAATCAGGTCTTGCCACTCGCCATTGAGCGAGGATCTTATCAACTTTGTCTTCCGGCATATTTATCTCTCTGGTAAAAATCTTTTGTAAAAGATACTTGATTAAATCAACGGCATCCATTACTTTTAAGAAAGTATCTTCCAAGGAAGATAATTAATCATATTATTGCTTATCGAGGTCCATCATGAGCCCCAGTCAATCACTGAAGAATATTATTTTATCCGCTATAGCACCCATTATTTGGGGCAGTACCTATATTGTGACCACAGAGTTACTTCCCCCGCACAGCCCACTGATTGCAGCCTCTCTGCGGGCTCTTCCCGCTGGCATTTTGTTAGTACTGTTTAGCCGAGCCTGGCCTAAAACGGGCTGGTGGTGGCGCATTGCCAGCCTCGGCTTGTTAAATATTGGTCTATTTTTCTATTGCCTATTTTTTGCCGCAACTTATTTACCCGGTGGTATGGCGGCTTTGGTGATGTCAATTCAGCCACTATTGGTGATTGGTTTAAGTTGCTTGCTATTAGGCAACCGGATCTCATCGGCGCAACTTTTTGCTTGCGGATTAGCCATTGGCGGGGTCGCACTACTCGTTCTCAATAACCAGGCTCAGCTTAATTTGGCTGGAATTTTGGTGGCGACTCTTGGCACCATCAGCATGGCTTTAGGCGTGGTGATGACCAAGAAATGGGGGCGCCCCAGCGGTATGACCATGCTTGGATTCACTGGCTGGCAACTCTTATTTGGCGGTTTAATGTTATTCCCTATTGCGCTTTGGCAAGAAGGTTTTCCCAGCCAACTCTCGACGAACAATTATCTAGGCTATAGCTATCTAAGTTTATTCGGTGCCATGATCGCTTACTCACTTTGGTTTCGTGGGATTGAAAAACTGCCAACGGTAACGCTGTCATTTATCGGTTTTTTAAGTAGTGTATCGGCCTGTTTTCTAGGTTACTTACTGCTCGACCAAACGCTAAGCTGGCCACAGCTGGTTGGCGCATTCGCGATTTTGTTATCCATTGTATTGGCGACGCCTCGTGCACCTCGCCAAGCAAATCCTCTCAAGTTTCAATCTCAAATATGTAAGGAGTAACAATGAAAATTTGTATTATTTCTGGTAGCCAACGTGCTAACTCATACAGTTTAAAGGTGGCTAATTACCTGGAAAAACTAAGCCTCAGTCATTTTGAACAGGCCAGTGTTTTCGATTTACATCAGCTCAACTTGCCGTTTTGGAATGAAGGCTTTTGGAGTGGTAGTGAAGAATGGCAAGCTTGGCGACCCATTGCCGAATCCCTGAAACAGGCCGATGCTTTTATTTTCATCACGCCAGAGTGGCATGGCATGGCAACGCCCGCACTCAAGAATTTTTTACTATTATGTAGCGACCAAGAGCTAGCCCATAAACCTGCACTGCTCGCCAGTGTATCGGCCAGTATCAATGGTGTTTACCCAATTAGTGAACTTCGCATGACCGGTAACAAAAATAATCATGTTTGCTTTTTGCCGGACCAGCTAATATTTCGCAACTGCGAAACGCTATTTAAGTCTGATTTATGTTGCGAAGATGCTCAGTTGCACCAGCGTAGCCAATATAGCATGCAACTACTTGCGGCATACGCCCAAGCGCTCGCTCCGGTGCATCGAGAAATGCTAAAGCTTGGTGAAACATTTCGTTATGGGATGTAGTGAATGAATCACCTCGCGACCATGCCTTACTTTGAGTGCCGTTTTTGCAGCGTTTTGTTCATATCTGATTAAACACCGAACAGTCCTGTTTATCTTACTTGGTCAACCAAACCATTCATGGTATCGATAAACAGGCTCGCCTCACTGATACCTTCTCACCCTCCACCAGCACTGGCTTTACCAGCTTACCCGTCCCCTTTGGCTGCTCAAGTAAGCAGAATCATGATTTAGCGATCTCACTTTTAATGATTTTAATCACTTATTAAAGCGGTGTATGGTGAGATGGCAAAACCATATGCTGATGCGCCAAACAACATGGCCACAGAAAATAGAATGGTTCAATCGACACGCAAAACAACATCACTCAAAGAAGAAAGTACCGCGATGAAACAACTAAACCCTAGAGCACTTGAATTTTTAAATGCAATCGAGCGCTACGGTTCGCTGCGAAAGGCAGCTGTCAAACTCAATGTTGATCCGTCGGCGATTAGCCGAGCACTCAGCCAACAAGAAGAGAAACTCGGTGTCAGTATTTGGGATCGTGCCAATAACAACAATTTAATTACCCCTTCTGGCCAAGAGCTACTGCACTACTTTAGAAGAATGCAAGCCAGCGAGGCCGTCACTATCTCCAAAATTCATGACTTACTCGGCTTACGCGCTGGCGAGGTAAGGCTCGCCATTGGCGAAGGTTTTATCACCGACCTCATATCAACCTCACTGCAAAGCTTTCTCAATCAATATCCAGGAATTCAACTGAGCGTGCAAATGGCTGGTGCCAAGGAAGCCATTCAACTGCTAGAAGACGACCAAATCGACTTTGCGGTTACTTATGCCTCGGTGAATCAACCCAGCTTTTTATGCCATATCGAAACGATTCACCCCTTAGATATTATTGCCCCAATCCACCACCCTTTAAGTCAACTCAAACGCAAAATTGACATTCGTGAAGTGGTCAACTTTCCCCTAGCCCTAATCGATCAATCTACAGGCATGGGTCGCTTAGTGAATATTGCTGAAGAGACTGGCGGGATTTCTCTAGTGCCTCGTTTACGAACTAACTCGGTCGCGGTGTTAAAAAACTTTGTCTCTTCTGGGGCAGGGATCACTTTTATGCCTCGCTTAACCGTTCAATCAGAAGTCAACGAGGGCACTATTGCGGTTGTCGAGACCAATCACGATATTTTGTCACAAGCCAAAGCACGGGTACTCAGTAAAAAAGAGCGTGAGCTTACCTTACCGGCAAAAGCCTTGCTCACCCATTTACAAAACTCAACTCAGTTTCTTAATCACGATGCGCCGCAAGATATGTTGAGTTTTTTGCAACACGAATGATATTGATTGATCAACAACACAACATATAAGGTGCTTATACACCCATAAATTGCAATATGAAAAAAGGAATCGACATGTTTAGCAGTTTAACTACTCCGGTAACAAAGCGTTTGTGGTCAGCCAGTGCCGCGTTAGGTATTGGTCTTCTATTCAGCAGCGTACTGTCTGCTCAAACCATTAATTTAAGCTATAACGGTGCGCCCGATGCAGACAAAAATGCAGTACACCTATTTGCGAGTAACTTAAAACAAATTCTCGCAGACAAAACCCAGGGAGAACTTCAATTAAAGCTTTATCCCAATAGTATGCTCGGCGAAGAAGAAGAACGCATGGAACAGGTGATGAATACCCCCAGCCTGAACATTGCTTCTTTTGGCGGGATCTCACCTCAGTTCCCTGAAATCTTTGTCAGCGCCATCCCTTTTATGTTTGGCACTTTCGAGCAGGCTCATCAGTTTTTTGATCAAGGTGAATACTGGAAAAGCGCCCAACAAGAATTTTACAAGCGCACCAATACTCACCTGTTAGCCGTCGTTGAAGAAGGGGGATTCTTAGCCTTTACCAACAATAAACGTCCAATCCACTCTCCTGCTGATTTCAAAGGCTTACGCTTCCGAGCCATGGACAAAAGTCAGGTCGCATTATACGAATCATTTGGCGCTTCTGGCACACCGATCCCATGGACCGAAGTCTATATGGGCTTACGTACCGGCGTTGCCGATGGTCAAATGAACCCACCAATGTATATCATTTTGGGGAGTCTGTTCGAAGTACAACAGTACTTAACACTGGCCAACATTCAATACTCCGATCAGTTCTTAGTGGCCAACGATGCACTACTCAAAAGCCTTAGCCCTAAGCAACGTAAAGCTTTAGAAGAAGCAGTAAACCAAGCCAATGGCATGAACCGCGAAGCTGTTGAATCACAAGTCGAACAGCGAATTCAATTCTTGGCAGATAAGGGGATGCAAGTCTATCGTCCTAGCGCACAAGAACTGGCCGCATTTAAAGAAATTGGTCAGCCCTCTTATTTAGCTTGGCTTAAAGAACAAAACATCGATACAAAATGGATCGATATGGCCCTAAAAGACGCCCAATAAGGTCTCCCTTCCCCAGTAGATGAGACGCCTTAGGGCGTCTATATCGGATATAAATATGAAACACGCTATTCTTGAACGCTTCGCCAACTTGATGTTAGCCATTGCGGTCATCGCTTTTAGTTTAAATTTACTCACATTATTCTACGGCGTTTGTGCACGTTACCTGCTAAATAGTGCGCCAATATGGACCGATGAATTCTCACGGTTTGTCATTATAGCAACGGTTATGCTGGCTGCAGGAGCTGTGTACTTAAGAGATGAACACATGCGAGTCTCCATCATTGAGCGCTATCTTCCCGTAAAATTAAATCGAGTTTTGCATTGGTATCGGTGGTTACTGATATTGACGATTGCAGGCTTTTTTAGCTACACCAGCGCCCACTATGCCATCTCTCTATCTCGTTTTCATACGATGGGCCTAGGCATTAGCAAGACGATTCCTTCGTTAAGCCTTCCAATTGGTTTTGCCGTACTTTTTGTTTTGGCGCTACTTCGTGGCCCCTACCCAAATAAAGGAGCGCTCTCGTGATGCTCGTGGCCATGTTATTGGTTTTTTTGATCCACGTATTACTGGGTCTGCCGCTGTTCATTAGTCTGATATTGACGGCGATTACTGGCTTTTACTTTGTTGACCTGAGTTTATTGCCACGCATGCTACCCCAACAATTTTTTAGCGGAATTAATGTGTTCTCCTTAATGGCGATCCCCTTATTTATTCTCGCGGGTAATTTAATGAATGCCGCAGGTCTGACGCCGAAGTTGATGGATTTTGCTAAATCTTTAGTCGGCCATTTACGGGGCGGTTTAGGCTATGTAAATGTGGTCTCTAGTATTTTCTTTGCTGGCGTCAATGGCTCGGCCGTAGCAGATACCTCTGCCCTCGGGTCACTGTTAGTCCCCGCAATGAAAAAAGACGGCTACTCAACCGCTTATGCTGCAGGTTTAACTGCCGGTAGCTCCTTAATCGGACCGATCATTCCCCCTAGTATCTTTATGATCCTTTATTCATCGGTGACCAATACCTCGGTGGGGGATTTATTCTTGGCTGGGGTGATTCCAGGCATTTTATTGGGATGTGCGTTTTTGGTAATTAATTATTTTTACGCCAAAAAAGCCAATTTAAGTATTTCATCGCAGCGCCCTTCGGTGAGCCGAGTGCTTAAAGCCTTAGTTGCTGCAGGCCCAGCCCTCATTGCCCCACTGATCATAGTAGCCAGCATTGTATTTGGCTTTGTCACCCCGACCGAATCTGGGGTCTTGATTGTGGTTTATGCCCTGCTAATCGGCCTGATCAGCCGACAACTCACGATCAGCGGGGCGATGCTGGCCTTAAAAGAGACCGTGATATTAAGCTGCGCTATTTTCATCATCATTGGCGCATCATCGGTGGTTAGCTGGTTACTCGCCTATGCGCAGGTTCCCAATCAATTTGCCAGCGCATTACAACCCTTTGCTGAAAACCCGACATTGGTACTATTGCTGATTAGCTTAATCACGTTTATCACGGGAATGTTAATGGAAGAAGTTTCGGCATTAATGCTACTGACGCCTGTATTTACTCCCATCGCACTACAAGCTGGGGTTGACCCGATCCACTTGGGGATCATCATTACCATGAATATTACAATTGCTTTAATCACCCCCCCCATGGGTGCTTGCGTTTATGTTGCAGCAGCCGTCAGCAAATTAGATTTACATGAAATGTTTAAATCCATTTGGCCCTTCGTGTTAATTGCGCTAATGGTGTTATTGCTGTTAATTTTCATTCCGTCGCTAACTCTTTTCCTTCCCAGTTTATTTAAGTAATCTCATGAATCATTTCGTTACCAGAACTATTCCAGAGCAAGCGCTACCGGATTGGAAAGCGCTCCAAGAAATCCAAATTTGTGACAATAACGAGCCACTCGAGCCAATGAGTTTGTCTTCATCGATCAAGGTTTATCCGGCCTATCATAAAATGCAAATTCGCCATGCAATTTCAGAGTGTTTTGTTCGCGCTTCAGTCTTCGAACGTCTGATAGAAGCTGAGAAATTACTCCCAACTGGTATTCATTTGGTGATATTAGATGCTTGGCGTCCATTTCCAGTTCAACAATACTTATTTGATACGCTAATGAACTTGATGGAGCATGCGAATCCCGAACTCAGTCCGCAACAATGCAATGATAAAGCGAGAAATCTAGTATCGCCCCCCAGCACCGATCCCAAGGCTCCAAGTCCGCATCTAACAGGCGGATCGGTAGATGTGACCTTGTGTGACCAACATGGTCGTTTGTTAAACATGGGAACTCTGTTCGACGAAGCCAGTGACGACTCATGGACCGCTGCACTCGAACGGCCAGCTTTAAGTAAAGCGCTACAGTTGGCACAGCAAAACCGACGTTTACTTTACCACGCGATGACTAACGCTGGTTTTAGCAATTTAGCCAGTGAGTGGTGGCATTATGACTATGGAAACCAGTTGTGGGCTCTAGCCACACAGCAAAGTTGTGCCTTTTTTGGAGCCACTCGACCCAGTGGTATCGAGCGGCTCTGGCAGCAACAACTACAACGATAAATCGATTTTAATCCCTATGCTGCGATGCCCTGCCTGCAACAGAACGCATCGCTTAACTTTAAGGGCTTCATTCGCTGACGACGAAGCCGATAAAACATGCCTCCGACAAGCATAAATAATAGCAGGCTGGCGGGCTCATCCACCGTGGTGGCGGCAGCCACAATTAATACCGGATTGATATCGATCCAATAATAATCATTTTCATTCTGCACCAAAGGGCTTAAGAAAATAGTTGTGATTTCTGCTGGGGTTAATAAGGTAGAGCGATTCAAGCTTGGATTCATGAGGTAATTACCCGAAAGATGAGGTAAACCTAGGTTATGCCCTAATTCGTGCGCCAGCAGCTCGGCGCCACTCCAACCCGCAGCAAATGTAGATTCAACCACAAAGTCATTGCCTCGGTATTCACCGCAGCCAACGATACTTGCCGAGGTGAAACTGCCACAGGCGCTAATCGTATCAATGAAATAGAAGTTCACCACATTGGCGGGGCCTTGGTGCAAACTAAATAACTGGTTCACTTCGCTACTAGCCGTGATATCCAAAAACTCAGGATACACCAGCTCGGTGGCAGTACCGATACGAATATCGATGATTTTGCTACCAAAATTGGCTTGCGAATAGATGGCATCTAACTGCGCCTCTTTCGTCGTAATAAAGGCCGCATGCACCATATTTGGCAAGACAGCGAGAAAAAAAACAGCAATGACTCTAAGGGAAACGCTCATGACAATCCTTTGACTGATATATCGAGTTAATAAAATGTTAACGGCATTACACATAATAGTGCTGCTGACCGCATTAAGCCAATCATACGGAGCTTTTAAACAAAGCTCTAGCGCACAAAACACTTGACTTAGGTCAACAGATTTCACAGCTAGTTGCAGCCAATTTTTAAGAAGTCTGCTACCCTGCAAGGTGTATCCATTCACCAACATAAGTTCTTTTAAATGTTACACTTGCCCTCTCCAATTTTGGCGATTTTACGTTCAAGCATTCGCTTTTTTACCCGCGGGAAATTTATTCCTGAAAATCCAATCGACGAGTTTTCTTTAGACTTGAGCCAACCGATCATTTATGTGATCCCCAGCGCATCTTTAGCTGATGTACTCACCTTGCAGCTCGCCTGTAAAGTACTGGGGCTACCAGATCCCTTGACGCCTGTCAGTTTCGCAGGGGAAATTCATCAGCGAGTGGCCTTTTTATGCGATCGACAGGGCGAGACCTCGGAAGCGACTATCAAGCAATTCACTCAGGCATTACGCGCTCATCACAGTGAACAAAACCACGATGTGCAATTAATGCCTGTAAAATTATTTTGGGATCGCTACCCTGGTCGGGAAAGCGTTGATGATTTAATGAGTGGCAAAACCAAGCGGCCCGCGGGTCCAATCAAGAAAGCTTGGCAAGTCGTGTTTAAAGGTCGCGAGAATTTAGTTCGCTTTAGTCACCCGGTTTCCTTGAAACAAATGGCACAACGCCATGGTGCCGACCAAAGAATTGGCCACAAGCTGGCAAGAGTGGCACGGATCCACTTTAGCCGTATGCAGATGATTGCCACTGGTCCGAAGTTGCCCATCCGTCGTCATATGTTTGAACAATTACTCGCCTCGCCGACCATTCGCGCCGCCATCAGCGACGAAGCCAAAAACAACCACAAAAGCCAAGCTGAAGCCAAACAAACGGCTCTCAGATATCTTGAAGAAATTGCCGCCGATTTTTCCTATCGTAACCTGCGTATGGCTGATTCAGTGCTAAGTTGGGTATGGAATAAGATCTATTCAGGAATCGAAGTAAACCACGCCGAAAAGGTTCGCCAGCTGGCACAAGAGGGTCATGAAATTGTGTATGCCCCTTGTCATCGCAGCCACATGGACTATTTACTGCTCTCCTATGTGCTGTACCACCAAGGCATGGTGCCGCCACACATCGCCGCCGGGGTAAATCTAAACTTTTGGCCTGCGGGGCCCTTTTTCCGCCGAGCGGGCGCATTTTTTATTCGACGCAGCTTTAAGGGCAACAAACTGTATTCAACCGTATTTCGTGAATACCTTAGCCAACTATTTAGTCGCGGCTACTCGGTGGAATACTTTACCGAAGGAGGCCGCAGTCGAACGGGTCGCTTATTACCCCCCAAAACCGGAATGCTCGCCATGACCGTACAAGCCATGATGCGTGGTTTGGAGCGCCCGGTCACCATCGTACCGGTTTATTTTGGTTATGAACACGTGATGGAAGTAGGCACTTACTACAAGGAACTCAAGGGAAAAACCAAAGATAAGGAATCCTTGCTTTCGCTATTTGGCATGTTAAGCAAGCTGCGTAATTTTGGCCATGGTTACGTCAATTTTGGTGAGCCAATTAACCTCAATCAACAACTCAATCAAATTGCACCACAGTGGCGAGAGAGCCATGAAGAGGGCTTGAAACCGCAATGGTTGGTTCCGGCAGTGAATCAAGTGTCTAAGCAACTCATGGAAAACATTAACAGTGCCGCAGCAGTGAACGGTTTGTGCTTAAGTGCCATTATTTTACTGGCTGCAGAAAATCGCGCTCTGCCGCGTAATCAACTAGCTAAACAAATCAGCCTTTGTAGCAGCCTGATCCGTAATGTGCCCTATAGCACTCATGTTACATTGCCAGACTTAGATGCAGATTCCCTATTGGAACAAGCCATTAGTTTGAACAAATTTGAGATCCGGGAAGACGATTTAGGCAGCATCATTGGTTTGGATGAAAAGCAGCAGGTTTTGTTAAACTTCTATCGCAATAACATCATTCACCTATTGATCATCCCAGCCTTTATTGCCGCCGTGTTATTACAGCATCGCAGCATTGGCCGATCTCAACTAGTCAGCCTACTCGAACAACTTTATCCGCTACTTAAAGGAGAGCTGTTTTTACACTATCAAGTAGATGATATTAGCCAGTTATGCGAGCGTTATTTAGCTGAATTTGTCGCTTTAAAGTTAATCAGTGAAAACGGAGAGTGTTTTAAAATAGACAGCCACCGTCGTGGCCGTTTGCTACTACTGGCGCAGATTGCCCAAGAAAGCTTACATCGCTATGCCATTGTGGCGGCTTTATTGGCAAAACGACCGCACCTGACTCGTAGCGAGCTGGAACAACAAGCTTTAGCCGCCGCTCAGCGCTTAGCCAAGCTGCACCATATCAATGCACCGGAATACTACGACAAACGCATCACCAGTAGTCTGTTGGCTCTATTCCGCGAACATGGCTATAACCAAGTGGAGGTGGCTGAGAACCTATTTGGCAAACTAGCGCCACTATTAGCCGATGGCGTCTATGATTCGATCAGTGAATTACTCGATCTCGAGACTTAATTTAGTCTAAGCGGCAAACCACGCCAGCCATCCATAGTGGCTGGCAATACCAATAAATATCACCAAACCAACATAATTATTATTGAGAAACGCACTAAAACAGGCTTCCCGTTGCCGATAACGGATTAATTTCTGTTGATAGACAAACAAAGCCGCCGCCGCTAACAAACCAATATCGAAGGCTAAGCCTAATTGCTTTAAATAGGCGATCGCGGCAAAACAGCACAAACAAGCCAACTGTAATAAACCGATTATTAGTTTGTCATAACGACCAAATAAAATCGCGGTCGACTTTACCCCTATCTTCAAGTCATCTTCACGATCCACCATTGCATACTTAGTATCATAAGCAATCGTCCAACAAATGTTGGCTAATAATAACAACCATGCCTCAGGTGCAATCTGACCACTTTGGGCGGCATAGGCCATCGGAATACACCAACCAAAAGCCACCCCCAAAAATAGCTGTGGTAGATGAGTAATCCGCTTCATAAAAGGGTAAATTGCCGCCAATGCTAAAGCCACAACCGATAAGGCAATGGTCAGCAAATTTTGGGTCAGAACCAATAGAAATGCCAAAGCCACCAGGCCAATAAACAAGCCAAGTGCCTCGCGTTCAGAAACCAGCCCTTTGACTAAAGGGCGCTGAGCGGTGCGTTTAACGTGACCATCGACCTCACGATCGGCATAATCATTCATCACACAGCCAGCCGATCGCATTAAAAACACGCCTAATACAAAGACCAGCAACACCGACAGTTTAGGTGGTCCTTCAGCCGCCAACCACAAAGCCCACAAGGCAGGCCACAATAACAATAAGGTACCGATGGGTTTATCGGCGCGCATCAGCTGCCAGTATGGGTGTACTTTGATCAAATCAAGCACGATCAACTCCTTGATAAGCTAGGCTGGCGGGTAAAAAAAACTCGGCCACGAGTAGCGGTGCACCAGCTAATAGAAAGCGAGAGCGTCGCCCCCACAGCGGCTGCTTTGGCCCAACACTTTGCTGAAGCGCAGAATGCGCATCAACTTGGCACAGCTCTAAAGTTTGTCGCTGACCTTTGTCGGTAAACAATAACTCTCCTAAAGAGTTGTTTTGCAAATAACTCACCGCTGCAGCCTCTCCCGCTAAAGAATCCTGCGGAACGACGCTACGTGCATATACCCAAGGTAAGTCATCACAGCACAGTAAGACCTCTCTGACCCAGTAAGGCCCCTCACAATCCAAAGCCTGCCGTTCAGCCTCGGTAATTTCCAAATAGCCTTCAAATAACACTTGGATGGAAAAATGCTGGCAATGCTGGCGCAAACGTGCGGTGAGCGAACCAGGATAAAGTAACCAATCAGCTAAAGCAGTTGATTCTAATTCAACATTTTGTGGCTGTTGCCAACGACCATCGGCCTGATAAGGATAAGGCTGTTTTGAGTTCACTGGTATTACTATTGTTGAATAATGGCCTTATTATCCGGCAATTGACAGATTAAAGTAAACTCCCGATTCGCCCATTATGCTATTCTTGCGCGGTCACGTTTGCATTTCCTTTAGGCTCTTTTCAGCAACGATAAATTATTGACTAAATTTAGCTGCGCATCTTGACCAAACGCTCGATAGCACAAACAATAAAGCTAGGACTATCAAGGAATCAAAGGATCGTATGAAATTTAGCCAAGCATTGCTTATAACATTTAGTTTGTTATTCTCCACCGTCATCAAGGCCGAAGAAGCTGGTAATCCTAGCTATGCCTATTTTGCGCTAGAACCGGATATTATTACGAACTACATTAGCACAGGGAAGAAGCTAGGCTATGTGCGAATCACCGCCGACATCATGGTAGAAAACGCAGGGGATTTAGCCAACATTGAGCATCACGCCCCACTGATCCGCGACGCGATCATTGAAATTTTAGGCCATCAAGCCGAAGAAGATGTAAAGTCCTTAACTGGCCGAGAACAAATTCGACAGATGTGTGAAGAGGCAGTGAATGACCTCTTAGTGCAAGAAACCGGTAAAAAGCTGGTCAATAAGTTACTGTTTACTAAATATCTTTATCAGTAAACTTATCAAATACCGCCTGAGCACAACCCACGAATAAGCCAAACAGATGGGCCAGATTCGCCGTAGATGGCCCAATTACATCCATAAAGCCAATCACCAACCAGACCAACATAAAGCCCACAATTGAAGGGCTTAACTGCAGCCCAGCTTTAGGACGTAGCCACCCCGTAAACCAGCAATACCCCAACAATGCATACACCACCCCAGATAAGCCCCCAAAATACGGTCCGGAAGCCAGTAGCTGTGCTACATTGGGGATCACTGCTGCGACAATCGTAATCAATAATAACTTAGAGCTTCCTAATTGACGCTCGATCTCTCCACCTAATTGCCACCACCACAGGCCATTAAACACGATATGAACAATTGAGAAATGTAAAAAAATCGGTGTGATGACCCGCCAAAACTGGGTTGAAGCGAGCATACTCAGCTGAGGAGTAATAGTCAGGTGTTCAATAAAATAACGATTAAAACCGAAGCTCATTAGCGCATAAATCACGGCTGATATCAGCAATACCAGCAGTGTCACCGGACCCGCATGAGCCAAAAAGGAGTTTTTAATCACCCCCGAGCCACCATAAGAAAATGAGGCTTTGCGACTGTCGGCCATAGTCCATGAAGCCGCATGATATTTTTCAGCATTCGGATTAGCTAAAAACTGCTTTAATTCAATTTCCGCACGTTCAAGCTGAGACTCATCGTTCAGCATAATCGCCACCCCTCGCTCCGCGGGTGCGAGTTGACACTCAATATGCAACACTGCCATATAGTCTACATAGGCCTGTGCCGCGCGAGGATTCGCCAGGACGATTAATTGCTTCACTCTGCTTCACCACTGGTGATCGGTGCCTTTACACGCCATGCTTCAAAGCCTCCCTGCAAGCTATAGACTTCTTCAAATCCTTGCTCTAATAAATACTGTGCCGCCCCCTGACTAGAAATACCGTGATAACACATCACAATTAGCGGCGTATCGTAGTCGGTATTTGCTAATAATTGATTAAGGCTACCGTCGTGAAGGTGAAAAGCATTCACTGGGTGCGCTTGAGCAAAGGACTGCGGATCACGCATATCTAATAGTAGCGCCCCAGCATTGCAAATTTTATCTTGAGCGCCATTTACGTCGATTTGTTCAAATTGTTCCATGATGATCCACTGCGAGCTATTTTGCCCACTTTAACTGGTTTACGCACAAAGAAAAAGAGACAAAACGAAGGGGATATAATGCCAACCGTTTGCTTGGGGCGCTGCAGATTCGGCATTCAGAATAATCAGTACTCATCTTTGTCACTAGCATGTTCTCGCATAAAAAAAGCAACCCGAAGGCTGCTTTCGCTTTGTGTATGAACAACCGAGCCTAGGCACCTAGATACGCCTTACGCACCTCTTCGTTCACCAATAAATTATCGCCAGTGTCTTCTAACACAATACGACCATTTTCCAGAACATAGCCTCTATCAGCCAGCCGCAGCGCTTGGTTGGCATTTTGCTCCACTAAAAACACCGTCATCCCACGTTGGCGTAATTGTTCCACGATATCGAAAATATGTTGAATAATAATCGGAGCCAAACCTAAAGAAGGCTCGTCCAATAACAGCAAGCGAGGATTACTCATTAAAGCACGACCAATCGCCAACATCTGCTGCTCCCCTCCCGACATGGTGCCCGCCCGTTGATTGACTCGTTCCAATAAACGCGGAAACAAGACATACATTTCTTGGATCCGTTGCTCGGTTTCCTGTTTACTCGCAAAAAAGGCCCCCATTCGAAGATTTTCTTCAACGGTGAGGCGCGAGAATATTCGTCGTCCCTCAGGAACCACCGCAATATCACCACGCATAATGTCATGGGTTTGGCGGTGGGTAATATCTTTACCATCAAACCATATCTGACCACTGCTGGCTCGAGGATCACCACACAAAGTCATCAATAAAGTGGTTTTACCCGCGCCATTGGCGCCGATCAGACTGACAATTTCGCCTTCATTTACCTTCACACTAACATCATGTAAAGCTTGAATCGGGCCATAGTGAGTCGATACATTTTTTAACTCTAACATTCGTCGTCTTTGCCTCGCCCTTAAAACTCACCCAGATAGGCTTTAATGACCTCAGGGTTGTTGCGGATCTCTTCCGGTGTCCCATTCGCTAAGGGACAACCTTGGTTAACCACGTAAATCCGATCTGAAATACCCATCACCAATTTCATATCGTGCTCAATCAGCAATACCGAGACCGATTCATTGGCTCGCAGATCCATGATCAGCCGATCCAAATCATCAGTCTCCTTAGGGTTAAGGCCTGCCGCAGGCTCATCTAGCATCAAAATTTCGGGACGGGTTACCATACAACGAGCTATCTCTAAACGACGCTGTTGGCCATAGGCCAGATTACCCGCCTTACGGTTGGCGAATTCAGTCAACTGAACTTTGTCTAACCAGTATTCAGCAAACGCTAAGGCCTCCGCTTCACTCTTCTTAAAATTTGGAGTTTTTAATAAACCGGCAATAAAGTTGGTATTCAAGTGACGATGTTGGGCCACCAACAGATTTTCTACCACCGTCATATCTTTGAAAAGACGTACATGCTGGAAGGTACGCACAATGCCTTTCCGGGCGATTTGGTGTCCGGCCAAACCTTGTAAGGCTTCGCCTCGATATAAAATTTGTCCACTGGTGGGTTTGTAGAAACCGGTTAAGCAGTTAAATACCGTGGTTTTCCCCGCACCATTGGGACCAATCACCGATACCACTTCTTTCTCTTTGAGCTTCAGCGCGACATTATTCACCGCCAATAAACCACCAAAACGCATGGTGAGGCCATTCACCTCAAGCAACTGACTCATGCCTTAGCTCCCTCTTTTAACTGAATATGAGGTCGAGACATTGGCAATAAACCTTGGGGGCGCCACACCATCATAAATACCATCATTAAACCAAACATCAGCATTCGGTACTCATTAAACTCACGCGCCATTTCTGGTAACACCGTCATGATAATCGCGGCTAAAATCACTCCAACTTGCGATCCCATTCCCCCTAAAACCACAATTGCTAAAATAATCGCAGATTCGATGAAGGTGAACGACTCAGGGCTAATAAAGCCCTGACGGGCCGCGAAAAAACTACCAGCAAAACCGGCAAAAGCAGCACCAATGGTAAATGCGCTGAGCTTAACCACCGTTGGATTTAAGCCTAAAGAACGGCAGGCAATTTCATCTTCACGTAGTGCTTCCCAAGCCCGACCAATCGGCATTCTTAACAAGCGATTGATCACAATCACCGTAAGCACGACCAAAAGTAGCGCCATCAAGTATAAGAAAATCACCTTATATTCTGAGTTATAACTAATACCAAAGAAGTTATGGAACGTATCAAAACCTTCACCTTTTAGGCGACGGTTAAATTCCAAACCAAACAAAGTTGGCTTCGGTACACCGCTAATACCGTTAGGTCCGCCAGTTAACTCGGTAAGGTTATTCAGCAATAAACGAATAATTTCTCCAAAGCCGAGGGTCACAATGGCTAGATAATCACCGCGTAAACGCAATACCGGAAAACCTAATAAGAAACCAAACAGTGCCGCCATGCCGCCGGCAATTGGTAGGCAAGTCCAAAAACCAAAACCATCGGCACTCAGTAAGGCATAGGTATAGGCTCCTACCGCATAAAAACCGACATAACCTAAATCGAGCAGACCGGCTAAGCCCACCACGACATTCAGTCCCAAACCCAACATCACATAGATGAGGGTTAAAGTCGCTAAATCCACCGAACCACGGCTAACAATAAAGGGCCAGATGATCGCCCCAGCTAAGGCGAACGAGACCAACAAACGATAAGCCTTAGGACTTTGCTCGGGACTCGGTAGTTTAAAATTAAACTTATTCGCCGAGCGTCTTAACTTTGCTTTACCAAACAGCATGGGGTGAAATAGCTGACTAAAAAATACCACCGCCGAACCAATAAATAGCCACTTTAGATGTTGTGGCTCGGCCAACGCCAGATTAAGTCCACTGCTACTAGGTTCCATTCGGATCCCTAACAGCCATCCAGCCAACAACATAAAGGTAATGGTGGAGATTAATGCTCCGGGGAGATTGAGCTTACTCATACTTTCTCAACCTCCGGTCTTCCTAACAGGCCCGTTGGCATGAACAGTAACACCAGGCACAGCAAACCAAAGGAAACCACATCTTTATACTCGGTACTAAAGTAACCAGCGGTAATCGCTTCAGTAATGCCTAACAACAAGCCTCCAACAACCGCTCCGGGTATCGAACCAATACCGCCTAATACCGCCGCAGTAAAGGCTTTTAAGCCAGCCATAAAACCGATATAGGGATTGATAACACCGTAATAAATCCCCAACAACACTCCTGCCACCGCCGCTAAGGCTGCCCCAATCACAAAGGTTAAGGAAATCACTTTATTGGTGTCGATCCCCAATAAATTGGCCATACCAATATCTTCAGAACAAGCACGGCAGGCACGTCCCATTCGCGAATGGGTAATAAAGGCCGTTAACCCGATCATCGTGAGGAAAGTCACCACAAAGATCACCACTTGCATGTAGGAAATGGTTAAATTGAAGCCGTCGTCAGGGCCAAATGTCCAGCCGCCAGTAATCAGACTCGGCATCGCGATATCACGACTTCCCTGAGATAAACGCACCAGATTTTGCAAGAAAATAGACATCCCAATCGCCGAAATCAAAGCGATCAAGCGGTTACCACCACGCACTGGCCGATAAGCCACTTTCTCGATGGTCCAACCATAGGCGCTGGTAATAATGATGCTAATGGCAAAAGCACCAAATAATAAAATCGGCAGGGAATCCAAGCCCATCAGCGATAAGGCAGCCAATACGATGAAGGCGACATAACTGCCTATCATATACACTTCACCATGGGCGAAGTTAATCATGCCGATAATGCCATACACCATCGTGTAACCAATGGCGATTAAGGCATAGGTACTACCAACCGTTAGTCCATTGACTAACTGTTGAAAAAAATAGAAAAATTGCTCAGACATAACGATCCCAATCTAATGGCTTGAAGCCATTAATTAAGTGTCTTTTAAAACAGAAGAGACCAGCTAGCGCCGATGACACTAGCCGGTCTGATATTCACAAATTACTTAGCGATAGACGATGTGCCGTCGGCATGCCATGTGAATACACCAAAATCGAAACCTTTAAGATCGCCTTTGCTATCCCACTGCAGTGGTCCCATGACCGTGTCAACAGTATTAGCGCGAAGATAAGCCGCCACAGCGTCTGGCTCATCACCCGCACCATTCACACCAGCAACAATAGATTGCATTGCCGCATAAGCAGTCCAAACGAAAGGACCGGTAGGATCTTCTCCTTTCGCCACCAAGGCGTCCACGATTGGTTTGTTGGCCGGTTCTAAGTCATATTTTTTCGGTAAGGTAACTAACAAGCCCTCAGAAGCTGCGCCAGCAATAGCAGAAATATCTTTGTTACCAACGCCTTCAGGCCCCATGAAAGTGGCATCTAGGCCTTTTTCTGAGGACTGACGCAGGATCAAACCAAGTTCTGGGTGGTAACCACCGTAGTAGACAAAATCGACTTTTTCTTTCTTCAGCTTAGCAATCAGCGCTGAGAAATCTTTATCACCCGCAGTCACACCTTCAAAAGCAACCACATTCACACCCGCCGCTTCTAACTCGGTTTTCACTGAGGTGGCGATCCCTTCACCATATTGTTGTTTATCATGGATCACTGCGACTCGTTGTGGTTTAACGCTAGTCGCGATATAACGAGCGGCCGTTGGTCCTTGGTCACTATCGAGACCGATGGTTCGAAAAACCAACTGATAGTCGCGAGTGGTAATGTCTGGGTTAGTCGAAGCGGGCGTAATCATTAATACACCTTCATCTTCATAGACATCTGAAGCAGGTTGAGTCGCGCCAGAACACAAATGACCCACTACATATTTAATGCCGTCGTTAATAATTTTGTTGGCAACCGCCACCGCTTGCTTCGGCTCACATGCGTCATCGTAGACAACAGCTTCAATTTTTTTACCTTTTAAGGCCCCCGCTTGGTTAAGTAAATCAACCGCAACGCCAACACCGGTAAATTGCATATCGCCATATTGTGCCACAGGCCCAGTTACAGGCCCCGCAACCGCTATCTTAATTGTGTCGGCAGCATGCGCTACTGATACCGCGCCAAATAGGGCTAGCGAAACTGCCAAGCCGGAAGCTGATTTTGTCCATTTAGTCATTAGAAACTCCATGTTAGCTTTTTTGTTATCTATTGTGTGTTTGCAGGAGTTCGGCGCATCAACCCTTGGATGCTATTCTCACCCCGTTGGCTGATGTTTTACCCTATACACAAGGCCTTTAACAAGTCGACGTTCCTGTAGCCCCCCTAGCGGCAGAGGATTTGACAACTTATTCAACCACAGCTATCAATTCATCCAGACCACATGCAGATAGTTTTGCTACATAAGCAGTAAAATGAGCTACAAATAGATCTAAATTAAGCATTTTAGTCTTATTTTTTCTAAATATACTGCAAGCCTGCTAAATAACTAATTTTTGAAGAGCTTTATTGGATTTTTACAGCATAAAAATACCGTCAGAGTGTTTATCACCACTAGATTAGGCTATTTTGCCGTTCTGCTTATTGAAGATTTAGGCTAGTAAAAAGAATAACTATGCAGCCGAATGACACATAAATGAATGCAGCTGCATTCATTTATGAAGCAAGATGACTGAATTTACTTTGAATTAAGTGGTTCATTATTCGCAAGGTGCAGGGTTCGCGTAGGAAAAGCAAACTCGGCACCGTTGGCAAGCACAATATCAACCACCTTATTCAACACATCTTGTTTTACCTGATGATAAAAAACCCAATCGGTAGTTTTAGTAAAAGTATAGATAAAAAAGTCGAGAGAAGACGCGTTAAAACTATCGAAGTTCACCATCAAAGTTTGATTGGTATCAATCTCCGGATGTTGACGTAACATCGCTTCGACATCACTCACCACTTTGCCTAGCTTCGCCGCATCAGCATAACGCAAACCGATGGTTTCTTTAATTCGACGATGGCTCATCCGGCTGGGGTTTTCTACCGCGATACTAGAAAATACCGAATTAGGCACATATAAGGGACGCTTATCGAAGGTACGGATCTGCGTCACCCGCCAACCTATTTTTTCAACCGTTCCTTCAATGCTGCGATCTGGTGAGCGGATCCAATCACCGACCTTAAAGGGCCGATCAAAATACACCAACAAGGCCCCAAAAAAGTTAGCGAGTAAATCTTTAGCGGCCATACCGACAATCAAACCGCCCATACCGCCGAAGGCTAGCACCCCGGAAATACTGAAGCCTAGGGTTTGAAAAACGGCTAGCAGCAATATAATAATCACACTGGCACGACACAACTTCGCCACCGCCTGTACCGTCGTTTTATCCTTACCTTTGCTGATCAACTGCTGCTCTGCACAACCCACAAAGCGCATCGCGACCCAAGCCAATAGAAACACCATCATCACTTGGCGCAGCACCGGGATCATCGGCAGTAAGTCCGATCCTAGAGCCTTGGCAAACGCGGTTGCCACTAAAGACAAGCCCACCACCGCGATCATCCAGTTAATCGGCTTCCATAATGAAAACCAAATTGCATCGTCCCACACGGTCTTGGTTTTAGTGGTTAAACGGCTTAAACGTCCCGCAAAAATACGCCAAATAACAAAAGCAACTAAGGTCAGTCCCAACACAACCAATACGTCAAACCACCAATTCGAGGTCGCTAATACGGCTTGTTCGTGTTCTAACCACAGCGCGATATCTTCAAACATAGCTTCATCCAGTTCTAATCTCAGACAAACAAAACGCGGCCTAAGCCGCGTCATAAAACTAACTTAAAACATCAAAATGAGGCTAAGCAGCAATCCCCGAATGACGAAGTAAGGCATCTACCTTAGGTTCTCGCCCTCTAAAGGCCTTAAACAGTTCCATCGGTTGCTGCGAACCACCTTTCTCCAGAATGTTATGCAAGAATTGTAAACCCGTTTCAGCATTGAAAATGCCTTCATCTTCAAATTTTGCAAATGCGTCAGCAGATAAGACCTCGGCCCATTTATAGCTGTAATAACCCGCGCTATAACCACCAGCAAAAATATGGCTAAAGCTATTTTGGAAACGATTGAAACTCGGAGGATTGATCACCGAAACCTGTTGGCGCACTTCATCCAGACGCTGCTGCACACTGCGACCCTCTGCGAGTTCATAATGTAAACGGAAATCAAACAATGAAAATTCGAGTTGGCGCACCATCGTCATCGCCGACTGGAAATTACGTGCCGCTAACATTTTATCTAACATCTGCTGCGGCAAGGGCTCGCCCGTCTCATAATGCCCAGAAATAAAGGCTAAAGCCTCACTCTGCCAACACCAATTTTCCAAAAACTGGCTCGGTAACTCAACCGCATCCCAAGCCACACCATTAATACCCGATACCGCCGCTTCATCCACCTTGGTCAGCATATGGTGAATGCCGTGACCAAACTCATGGAATAAAGTAATCACTTCATCGTGCGTGAATAAGGCTGGTTTATCGCCCACAGGCTTATTAAAGTTACAGGTTAAATAAGCGACTGGCTTAACCAACTGTCCATCTACATCCACTCGGCGGTCGATACAACCATCCATCCAAGCACCGCCACGTTTATGTTCGCGTGCATATAAATCTAAATAGAAAGAACCGCGCAGCGTTCCACTATCATCACTAATGTCAAAAAAACGAACGTCTGGGTGCCAAGTATCAACTCCCTGCCGTTCACTCACTGTCACCTTAAATAGGCGATTCACCACCTCAAACAGACCACTCAATACTCGATTTTCGGGGAAATAAGGGCGTAACTGTTCATCGGAAATAGCGTAGGTATGCTGTTTTAATTTTTCTGAATAGTAGGCTATATCCCAAGCCGCTAACTCATCAACCCCATGATACTGTTTGGCAAAAGCTTGCAACTCGGCTAACTCTCGCTCCGCCTGCGGCTTAGAGCGTGCAGCCAAGTCTTCTAAAAAGCCTAATACCTGCGCTGGAGATTCAGCCATTTTAGTGGCGAGTGACTTATCCGCGTAACTGGCAAAGCCAAGCAGCTGGGCTAACTCATGACGTAGTGCCAATTCTTCATCAATTAGTCCGCTATTATCAAATTTCTGCTCAGTGCTTGCTTGTTCAGAAGCGCGAGTACTAAAGGCTCGATACATTTCTTCACGTAGCGAACGATTGTCGGCGTAAGTCATCACCGGTAAGTAACTCGGGAACTCCAGCGTGAGTAGATAACCCTCTAAATCTTTTGCTGCAGCGGCTTGTTTGGCGGCAGCCAAGGCCGAATCCGGTAGCCCGACTAATTCGCTAGATTCGGTAATATGTTTTTGCCAAGCCAGAGTAGCGTCTAATACATGATTGGAAAATTGTGATGAGAGTTCCGACAAGCGTTTCACTATTTCACCGTAACGCTGTTGCTGCTCAGCCTCCAATCCAATACCAGATAATTCAAAGTCTCGTAGTGCATCTGTAACCGATTTTTGCTGGGCTAAATTATAATCAGCAAACGCTTGGCTGTCGGCTAAGCTTTTATAGGCTTGATAAAGCCCCTTGTGTTGGCCAACAAAGGTGCTGTACTCAGACAGTAGCGGGAGGCAGGACTCATAAGCTTCGCGTAGCTCCTGACTATTGACTACCGAATTACAGTGGCTAACCGGTGACCACAAACGACCTAAGCGGTCATTCACTTCATCGAGAGGCAAAATAAAATTTTGCCAAGTAGGCGTGGCTTCTTTTAACACCGAATCGATCGTCGCTCGGCATTCTTCAATCACTTGCTCTACCGCAGGCTGCACATGCGCTGGCTTAATCTTGCTAAACGGGGGTAATCCGGGTAAATCAAGTAAAGGGTTACTCATAAAAGATCCTTAAAACTGAAGATATATTAGCTATAAATAACATATTTTGGGGTTAATTATTTGTAAATCAACCCACCCTCACGATTTGGACGTTTCACATAGCCTCGATTTAGACTATGATTTCTCAAAGGAATAATATGCTTTCTTGGTTTAACGATACTTAGACCAACAGGACTCGCTTATACATGGATAATAACTCTCAATCCACAGAGACTAGTGATCACGGGCTGTGGAAAAAGTTAGCTTTAAATAAAGGAGCCAACAGCCTTTCCTTGCGCATGTTATCCTACATTCTTATCTGCTCCACCCTGCTTGCTCTGATCATCACCCTGATTCAACTTTATTACGATTACAAGCAAGATGTGAAAGTCATTGAGGAAAGTATCGATCAGATTGAAGTCAGTTTTCTACAACCAATTGCAGCCAGCTTATGGAACCTTGATGAAGAACAAGTCGAGGTACAAATTGAAGGCATTATGAACTTGCCTAACATGCAATATGTATTGGTCAAAGAAATCTTAGGTTCTTCTGAAGTCCCACTATTAGCACGTGGACGTTCAACCAACCAATATGATCTATCTCAGGAATTTGATCTTATTTATCAAGACGAGATGGTTGGAAAGCTGTTTGTCGCCGCCTCTTTGGAACAGGTGTATGAGCGCTTATGGCAAAAAGCGATGCTGATCCTCATTAGCCAAACCGTGAAAACCCTCGTGGTATCCATCGGTATTTTATTCATCATTTATTACGTGATTGTTCGCCACATCAATACCATTGTGGATTACACCCGCAACCTAGACCTAGACAATCTAGGCGCACCACTAAAAATTAATGCTAACGGTAAACAACGCAACGATGAGCTGGGCGAATTGGTCAATACTCTCAACCAAATGACCCGAAAAATTGACCACGAATTTGCCCAAAAATTAAAAGCCACCGAGCAATTAGCTCATGAGCGAGACTTCTCCGCAACCGTCATCAACTCAAGTAATGCGGTGATTGTGACCTTAGACAATCAACTCAACGTATTAACCGTGAACCCTGCTGGTGTGCTACTCACCGGCTTTCATCAAGAAGAACTAATCGGCCAAAACTGGCTGAGTGTATTTGTCGACAACGACCGGCGCGACAAAATTGAAGCCGATCTCCGACAGTTAAGGGTGATCCAAGATCAAGAATTAACGCTCACCGATCAGGTGAACAATCAATATACTTTACTATGGACCTTTGTTCCCTTTTACGAAGGCAATCATGTCTCTCGCATGATCGCCTTTGGCTATGATGTGACTCCACTAAAACGGGTTGAAAAAGAAATAAAAACCCTCAACGATGAGTTGGAACAAAAAGTAAAGTCACGAACCGAGCGTTTAGAGGAGAGTAATCTCCAGCTCGCTAGTGCTTTCGATAAACTTAAAAATGCACAACAATCCTTAGTGGAAGCCGAGAAAATGGCCTCCTTAGGTGGCTTGGTGGCTGGGGTCGCTCACGAGATTAATACCCCAATAGGCATTAGTGTCACTGCCGCATCTTACTTACAAGAGCAAGGCAAACAACTCGAAAAGAACATTGAAACTGGCAAGTTAAGCCGTCGCTATATGGAAGAGCTAATCAGTAACTTACAGCAATCGACTGAGTTATTGCTGAACAATTTACGTCGTGCCTCTGATTTGATTAGTAGCTTCAAGCAAGTTGCCGTCGACCAAAGCTCCGAAGCCTGCTACACCTTTAATCTCAACGAAAATGTCAATCAGGTGATCACCTCTTTAGGCCATAAAATTCGTCGTTCTGGTTGCACGATCAAAGTGGATTGTCCCAACGATTTAGAACTTTATAGCTTCCCAGGCAGCTTTACCCAGATCTACTCAAACTTAATCCTCAACTCCATTAAACATGGCTTTGAGGAATGGGACGGCGAAAAACAAATCAATATTCACATCTACCGGGAAGGTGAACAACTCCATCTCGATTATCAAGACACTGGTCGTGGGGTGGAGAGTAGTATTGTAAATCGTATTTTCGACCCCTTTGTCACGTCTAAACGCGGTCAAGGTGGTAGCGGCTTAGGTACTCACATCGTTTATAATCTCGTGGTGCAGTTACTGAAAGGCCATATTTCCTTCGATAGTAAGGAAAATGAAGGGGTTAAGTTCTTCATTCGTTTGCCTTATCAATCGCAAAAACAGGTCACAAAAGCTGATTAACATCTGATACAGCTACAGGCTATACTGCTGCAACATATCTGTCCTACACGGAGTTTCTCAATGAAAGAATATGATTACCTATGCATTGGCGCAGGCAGCGGCGGTATTGCCTCAGCCAATCGCGCCTCAATGTACGGCCAAAAAGTGGCGCTGATTGAAGCTCGTCATGTAGGTGGTACTTGCGTGAACGTAGGTTGTGTCCCTAAAAAAGCCATGTGGTTTGGTGCCCAAGTCGCGGAAGCTATTCATCGCTATGCACCTGATTACGGCTTTGATTTACAAGTGAATCAATTTGATTGGGCAACCTTAGTTGCCAGCAGAGAAGCCTACATCAAACGAATTCATGGTTCCTATGACCGCGTATTGGGTAACAATGGGGTCACACTTATCAATGGCTTTGCAAAGTTTGTAGATGCGAATACCGTGGAAGTGAATGGCGAACAAATCCGTGCCAAACACATTCTCATCGCCACTGGCGGTCGTCCTTCAATCCCCGCAATCCCTGGCGCCGAACTCGGCATCGATTCCGATGGATTTTTTGCTTTAACAGAGCAACCTAAACGAGTCTTGGTACTCGGAGCAGGTTACATCGCGGTTGAATTGGCAGGTGTTTTACACTCACTGGGTAGCGACACTCATTTAGCGGTGCGTAAGCACGCGCCCTTACGTAACTTTGACCCAATGCTTAGTGAAACGCTGGTCGAAATCATGGCGGAGGACGGCCCAACGCTGCACACCCATAGCGTACCACAATCCATCGAAAAACAAGCTGATGGCAGCTTGAATGTTAAATTTGAGAATGGCAACAACATCGAAGTGGATTGCGTTATATGGGCGATTGGCCGTGAACCCGCCACCGATAATATCAACCTAGCCGCGGCTGGCGTTGAAGTTGATCAACGCGGTTACATTCAGGTCGATGACTACTCAAATACCACCGCAGCGGGCGTCTACGCTGTCGGCGATAATATCGGTAAGGTAGAACTCACCCCAGTTGCCGTCAAAGCCGGACGTTTGCTCTCGGAACGTTTATTTAACGGAAAAACTGAAGCTAAAATGGATTATCAACTAATCCCTACTGTGGTCTTTAGTCACCCAGCCATCGGCACTTTGGGTTTAACCGAACCTGAAGCGATTGCTGAATACGGTGCGGATAATGTCAAAGTCTACAACTCAAGCTTTGCCGCGATGTACACAGCGGTCACTCAGCATCGTCAAATGACCAAGATGAAACTGATTTGTGCCGGTGAAGAACAAAAAGTGGTTGGTCTGCATGGGATAGGTCTAGGCATGGACGAAATTTTACAAGGATTTGGTGTTGCCATGAAGATGGGCGCAACCAAAGCCGACTTTGATGCCTGTGTCGCGATCCACCCCACCAGCGCAGAAGAATTTGTTACTATGTAGATCAGGGTCTGGAAACAGTACCCTGTAGAATTGACGATTCTGGAAAACCTACTAATACTTAGACCTATAGAAATATCTATTGGTTTGGGGCTAGTATGGTTTTCGTCGTTAATTCTTTTGATTTTGAAATTCCCAACTGTAGTGGCATAGTGAATTTGGCCACCTGATTAAAGGTGGTTGCCCATCGTGAAGCAAATGGAAATTAACCTTGGTTAAAAGTAAATTTGAATAGCCTGATATACTTTTACCAATCCACAAAAATCAAGAAAAATAAAAAGTAATGCAACGTACGACGCCTCCCCAGCACAAACTAAAACATGACTACCTTTAAAATACACCTCGCCAGTATGATATCGAATGCATTTCGCAAGTTGCGAAACGCACCTTGCGTAATTGTCATTTCTTTAAATTTTCAGTGTCTTACAGTAAAAGTTTATGCAAATCACAAGCTGGCTTTTGCTGCTGTATATAACTCTAAATCACGAAAAACGTCGCCGGCTACAAAGTAGAGAAAACCAACCTTTACATCGTTACTCATTACGCCTGTGACTAAAATAGATTTAGGCCAAATATGTCTTTGATATCAAAGAGCACTTTATCTGTCTTTTCTCGAGAAAGCTGACTTCCAGCCTTCAAAATGTCGATTAGTTGTGCCTTGTCATTTAAATACATAGCTCTTCTCTCTCGAATGGGCCGGAGCATTTCTTGTAAGCATTCTTCTAATATTCGTTTCGTCACGCCGTCACCCAGTCCCCCTCGTTGATAGTGTTGCTTTAATTGTTGGACATAGCTTTCATCTGGATGAAAAGCATCTAAATAAGTAAACACCACATTCCCCTCTATCTTGCCGGGGTCTTCAACCCTTACATGGTGAGGGTCGGTATACATAGACTTAACCGCTGCAGTGATTTCCTTTTCACTAGCTCCTAGATTAATAGTGTTCCCCATAGATTTAGACATCTTATTTTTTCCATCGGTGCTAGGTAAGCGTGGCGCTTTACTTAACAATGGTTGACATTCATTGAGAACATTGCGCCCGGCTAACGCGTTTATCTTCCGCACGATTTCATTAGTTTGTTCAAGCATTGGTAATTGGTCGTCACCAACGGGGACTAATGTTGCGTTAAACCCAGTGATATCCGCGGCTTGAGAGATGGGGTAAGTTAAAAATCCTGCAGGGATGGAGCGCTCAAATCCTTTGTTTTGAATTTCACTTTTAACTGTGGGATTACGCTCTAGTCGACTAATAGTAACTAGGTTGCTGTAATACATAGTGAGCTCGGCAAGCGCTGGTAATTGTGACTGCAGACATATGGTTGTTGCTGATGGGTCTATCCCTACAGCGAGGTAATCCGCCACCACATTTAGAATATTCGATGACACTTTTTGAGGGTGAAGGGCATTGTCTGTCAGGCCTTGCATATCAGCAACAAGAATGGTTTGTTCATGGTGAGCTTGTAAAGCGACACGCTGCTTTAAAGAACCAACGTAATGGCCTAGGTGTAATGGGCCCGTCGCTCTATCACCGGTTAAAATAACCTCTGATTTATCAGTTTTCGGTTGTGTATTCATTGGTATATCTCCTCGTCAAATAAATTGGCCACTGGAGATACAAAAGAGATGACAATCTTAGCTACCTACCAGCAGCATAAGAATGTAAGAATTCTGTGCCGCTCTAATGAGAGCGCCACCAAAGAATGGATAATGTAGGCATTGAAATATTATTCATAACGAGAATCTAGCAATAATCGAGTTAGGAGACAAGCGTTTGAGTGCTCCCCTAGCATATGCTGTAGGCAACTAGTTAGCTTTACTCTTGTTAGTATGTCGACATTTAAGATTGTAAAGCATTTCAGGGCCACTTCGAGCAAGAAGAAAGATTTCAATAAATTTCGTCTACCCTTCCTGCGCAAAAAAAACGTTGTCCTCTGGAAAATTCTTTCCTGAATCTTGCATCTCAACAAAATTTTTGTGATTTTTGCTATATTTCTGGAAAAGCCTTAGAAGCCTCGTCTACTCTAGCTTTACAGAACTTTTCCAGAATTTAAACTACAGAGTAAACATGTACTATGTAAATTCAAGGGACTAAAACACCGATTAGCCTTTGATTCGAAGACCCTTCAACGAATCAAGGCTAATCTGGCTTGTATCGTCAAGTCGCGCACCTTTATAGAACCTTAGTGAGTGACTCTGATATCTTAGCTCAAAGATAAAACATCAAGTTTCGCTAAATCACTGAGACAGCTCCTCTGCACGACTTCCATGTCGTCGGCTCTTGATTGATTCATGATTGCGCTCACTTTACCGACGAGACTTCGCTCGGAAGCGGATGAAAAGCGGCCAACGGCTACCTGTAACGTGTGAATCACAACATACTAAAAGTGGCGAAATGCCCCCTTAAACAATGGCGATCATCGACTAGGAGGATGATTCCAATAACCGAACACATCAAATAAAAAAATCTAACCGATAGACTAAAAAAGAAAAAGCAAGTCTAGCGACTTCTCTTGTAGCTACAACGAATCAGGAGGAGGAGGTCATCCATCATAACCTCCTTTTTGTATGCTCAAAATTAAGCGCTAAATAGCTAAATAAGACACGACAAACGCGCTAAGCTCTGCTTAATTGGAAACAACACATCTGCGCCCAATTGCATTGCCCGCTCCGGTGACCAGCCGTAATCCTCATCAGGCAAATCAGCGTTATCTTTAAATGGCATTTCGATGGTATAAGACAATGTCTTAAACTGTTCGCCCAACCATGCGGCGCCAATCTTTAAGTTAGCCTCTCCCGGCTTGTTCTTGGCATAACCATGTTGATCTTGGAAGTCTGGTGAAATCGCCATATACGCTTGCTTAAAGGTTTCTTCTAGCAACTGATGCCGCGCATCATATGAAGGGACCCCTTCACACCCTGCCACAAAATTGTAAGGCACAGATTCATCTCCATGAATATCAAGAAACAGATCGCCCCCCAATTCCAACATCTTTTGTCTTGCTAAAAACACCTCTGGGCTATGTTCCATGCTTGGATTTTGCCATTCACGGTTCAAATTTATACCAGCGGCATTAGTACGCAAATGACCTCGCACTGAACCATCTGGATTCATATTCGGCAAGACATAGAATACGGTTTCTTCCAATAGCTTTTTAGCCAAGGGATTATCTTCGTCCAATAACGTGGCGAGCATCCCCTCAACAAACCATTCTGCCATGGTCTCACCTGGGTGCTGCCTCGCCATCACCCAAACTTTGTGCTTGGCCTGCTCGGCATCACCAATTTGCAATAAACTCATATCCCGACCATCCAAGGTTTGCCCTAGGGTACTAAGTCTCACCCGAGGATCTTGTTGTATGGTTTGCAATAGATCCAGATGGCGCTCGTAGCTATAAGGTGCAAAATAAGCGAAATAGACACTCGATTGCTCAAGCGCCAAAGAAAATTTTAATTGCTCACCATCATAATCGGTATCGATGCGAAACCATTGTTGGCGATCATAAGATGCGACGACCTGATAACCTTGCCAACCCTGTGGATAAGCCGACTGACTGGCGTTGATAATATGGAATTGATAAGACTGCGCTTGCTCAGCTTCAAAACGAAAATGAAACCACTGAAAAAACTCAGATTGGTTGTCATGTTTGATTTCAAGTTGGATATCTTGCGGATCTTGTAAAGCGATAACTCGAATGTTACCACTATCAAAATTATCAGTAATGTACATCTCTACACCTTCATGCTGAATAGGGTCCTAGGAGTTGCCCAGTATAACTGGCAATGCCTAGAGGCTGTTTATCTTTTGAGATTATTTTTACAAGGAACCGTCATTTTTTATATCAGGAACAGCACTATGGCATCACCTGACGAGAATAACTAAAAGGCTCGTCTAGGGTCTTTTGATTTTCATCACCAAGAATAGATCAGCAATGATGCCAAATATATTTAATACCAGTCCTTTTGACGAAACCATATGAGTTAGTAGCCTTCTGAACAAAGGCCACAGATTAGCGGCTGAGGTCTTTATTTTTGGTAGCGTCCATCTCCTGAACTTCGATCCTAAAGTAGCGAATATCCAATTGTTTCGCATAAGACATGCTGCCATCAAGCGTGACCAACTGTCCCTGAGATACCACTCGCTGATTAAAGTCGATCCCCTGTCGAAACACTTCTTCACCGCCTTGGTCAATAAATATCATCACCAAGGCTTGCTCAATCGGCCCTTCAACCAACAACTGGTAACTCACGCCAATCTGTTTCCCTTGGTTTTCCGACTCAACAAAAAAAGCCGAACGAACATGTTGTTGATCGATGGCGATCAAACTATCAAAGGCAAATACACGTAATTCGGGGTGATTCTCTTTATTTAGTTCGAAGTTATACTTTCGTTCTAATTGTAAAGCTTGGTTCAATTTCAAGTTTTTCTGTTCAACCACATTAAAATCACTTAACAAGCCTTCATAATCGTGTCTCAAATCATGGTAAGTCGGTAATAGAGCGACTAAATAAAATACCGACGCAAAACTAATGACCACCAGCGCGGCACTAATCCAACGATACTTTCTAACATGTCGATAGGCTTTCTTATAATGTTGATGGCGCGCCTTATGGTGCTCATATCGAACTTGCAGACTCACCTCTGAACGGTGACTGTGTTGCTTTGGAGAATGAAAATCGACACTATCAGCAGCGTGAATAATCTCAGCCTGCTGTTTTAGCTCATTGGTAGACATGATCTCTTCCCTAAGATTGCCTAAAAGTGGCTTATGAATACTAACAAATATTGTTAGCCTTAATTTATATCTCAAAAATAACGGCGAGATACGGATCCTGATTAATTTTAACACTTAAAATTAACAAGCTAAACACTCCCGCTAGGGCAACCACCAGAGCATTCAGCCTCAAAGTAATTGATACCAGAAAGCGCCCCTTTAACATAGCAGTTAAAATAAGAATTATCAGTAATAAACCTACATCCGTGACAACTGCTTACATTTGCTCTTGATTTTCTTTTATCCTTTCGCCACATGTTGGTACAGCTATCGGCACAAAGCACTACACTTTATAGCTTGAGTGAGTACAATGAGCGCCAAATTGATGAAATGGTAAGGGGATAGGATGGCAATTCAATGGTATCCAGGGCATATGCACAAAGCCCAGAAACAAATCAAAGAAGTGATGCCAAATATCGATTTGATCATCGAAGTATTGGATGCTCGGATCCCCTATAGCAGTGAGAACCCGTTGGTTGCCACCCTACGTGGTGATAAACCCTGTATCAAAGTGTTAAACAAGAGTGATTTAGCCGATCCCGAGATCACCCGCCAATGGCAGCAATACTTTGAACAAGAGCAAGGGGTGAAAGCGATTCCCTTGTGTACTATTCAGGGGAATCAGACGCAAGAATTACTAAGCTTATGTCGTAGTATGTTACCCAATAAAGGGGGCGTTGATAAGCCAATCCATACTATGATTTGTGGGATCCCTAATGTCGGTAAATCGACTTTAATTAACGCCTTAGCGGGACGAACCATCGCTAAAACCGGCAACGAACCTGCGGTAACCAAGGCTCAACAAAGGATCCGTCTAGAGGGCAACATCATCCTCTCAGATACGCCAGGGATCCTTTGGCCAAAGTTCGACAATGTCGCCAGCGGCTACCGCTTGGCAACAACCGGAGCGGTCAAAGATACAGCCATGGATTATGATGATGTCGCAGCCTTTGCTTGCGAATATCTATTAGAAGCCTATCCCGAACAGTTAAAAGCCCGTTATAAACTTGAAGATTTACCTGAGTCAGAAATTGTCTTGATGGAAGAGATTGGTCGCCGCCGAGGCTGTTTGGTTCGTGGTGGTCAGGTCGACTACGTGAAGGTTGCCACCATCATTCTTAACGAACTACGCGATGCAACTATCGGTCGAATTAGCTTGGAAACGCCAGCGATGGTGGCAGTTGAAAAAGTTGAAACGGCCAAGCTAGTCGCCGAAAAAGAAGAAAAAAAGAAAATGATTGCCGAACTACAAAAGAAAAAACGCCGTAAACGACGCTAATTATTCTGGCAATAAAAAACCACCCACCGTTCACGGTGGTTTTTTATTGCTTAACAGGCTGGCCTTATTGGGTTAAATAGGCAATCGCGTCTTTAATTTCATCTTCACTACAATCACCACAAGTGCCCTTGGCTGGCATCACACCATTAAACCCGTTCCAAGCGTGGTTAAATAAGGTCTCGTTACCTTGAGCAATACGAGGCTCCCAAGCGGCTGCATCACCTTTTTTAGGTGCTCCGGCAACACCAGTGCTATGACAAGCCGTACAATAAGTATTAAAAACAGTTGCCCCATCTCGAGGACCGCTTGCGGCAGCAGGGGCTTTAGTCACGGCAAGTTCGCCATCTAAATAAACGGAGCCGACAGGTTTAATCCGCTCGATTATCGCTTCATCAGACATATCAGCCGCAAACGCACTGGGTAATATGCTTAAGCACAGTGATACCAGCAATGTTTTCCAATTCAAAAGCTTCACCTTTATCTCTCCTCATTGTGCCTACTGTCTGCAGTATTAGGCATCCTTGTCATTATTGGCAAAATTATACCCGCTATTCCCCTGAGGTTAAACCATTGTAAAAACGAATATAAGAACTATGTATCTTAGATGTTACTTAGCTGGGGTTTTTCAGAATATCTCGCCACGGCAGTTGTCGGTCACCCAAAGAAATAAAATTAGGATTCTCTAAGGATTCGCGCTGGTTATAGCTTAGGTCGCGTAAATGTAAATCCAACAATCCGCCACCCGCTTCTTCTAAGATGATCTGCGGCGCGCCAGTATCCCATTCGCCAGTTGGGCCGACTCGAATATAACAATCAGCAACGCCCTCGGCGACCAAGCAACTTTTTAAGCTAGCGCTACCTAAAGGATAAAGTTTGTAATGATAGTTACAATTTAAAATCGCTTGCAATAAAGCAGGGCGCTGCACTCGACTGGTGGCAACCCGGATTTGCTCGGGCGGACTATCGTAATGACGACTACGAATTTTGGTTCGTTTACCCGCCTGCTCTTTAAACGCACCATGCCCCTTGACTGCTGCATACAATATTTGCACGATAGGTCCATAAACCACCCCCAATACCGGTTGGTTATCGTGGATCAAGGCAATTTCGGTAGCAAAGTCACCACTCCCAGAAACAAACTCCTGAGTACCATCTAAAGGGTCGACTAGCCAATAAGTTTGCCAAGTTTGACGCTCTTCTAGAGGAATATTCGCCTGTTCTTCAGACAAAATGGGGATTTCTGGAGTTAAGCTGGAAAGCTTATTCATAATAAAATGATGGGCTGCGTAATCAGCTGAGGTCACGGGTGTTTTATCTTGTTTCACCTCGCTGACATAATCACCTTTCTCATAAATGCTACGGATTAACTCACCAGCACCACGTGCAATTTCAATCACTTCTGATAACACACTGACAGGCTCAAACATCCTCTAGCAATCCACCTTATTTTTCTTCAACCATTTTTCTAATAACAACAATGATGCAACACTACGCGCTTCAGAAAAGTCTTCACGGCTATATACACTGTCTAAGTCTTGCAAAGAAACTTTAATCATGTGCAACGGTTCTGGTTCATCGCCAGGTAAAATACTCGGACGAAGCCCCTGTGCCACATAAACCGACATATGACTGGAGAAATAACTCGGCGCCACCGAGAGTTCGGTAAGCAGCTGAAATTCACTCGCTATCAGGCCAATTTCTTCTTGTAACTCTCGATTGGCGGCAACCAGTGCGGTCTCTCCTGGATCGATCAAGCCTTTTACAAAGCCTAGCTCATAACGCTCTGTTCCGGCGGCGTATTCACTCACCAATAACAGCTCACCTTGCTCAGTGATAGGCAGTACCATGACCGCGCCGCGCCCCGAGCCAACCAAGCGCTCATAGGTCCGGTGTTCGCCATTACTAAACTCAAGGTGTAATTCTTCAATTTTGAAATAACGACTTTCAGCAGTGATGGCACTGTCTACTAATCGGGGCGGATGATGCTTACTCATCGCGGTTCCTGCTATCATTGACGTAGTATCATTGTTACATTGCTGTTAGAAGCACTCAAGGATTTGCGAACAAGAATGTTTAACTGGAGCCAAATAGATACCGTTTTGCTGGATATGGACGGCACTTTGCTAGACCTCCATTACGATAATTATTTTTGGATGCATTATCTACCGAACGCAATTGCTCAGCAAAATAAGCTCAGTACAGAACAGGCCCGTGAACAACTAATGGCTGATTACGAAACCGTTGCAGGCACCTTAGATTGGTATTGTTTCGATTACTGGAGCAACAAAACCAACATCGATATACGCCAGCTTAAAACCGAAGTAGAGCATAAAATAGCATGGCGCAATAACGTAAAACCCTTTTTAAACGCTTTAGCACAAGCAGGCAAACAACGTATTTTACTCACCAATTGCCATCCCGATGGTCTCGCCACCAAGGTTAGGGTGACCGGTTTAGATCAATACTTGGACCAACAGTTTAGCGTGCATCAATTTGGTTATCCCAAAGAAAAACCTGAACTATGGCAAGCACTGCTTGAGCATCACCCCTTCGAGCCGGAACGCACCCTGTTTATTGATGATAATGAGAAACTGCTTGAGCAAGCCAGCCGCTTTGGCATTAAATTTCTATTAGGGATCCGCAACCCCGATTCACAGCAAGCGAGCAAGTCTTTTAAACACTTCCCATCCGTTGACGATTACCAGCCGCTCACCCAACAATTGGTAAACTCAGGCCCGATGTTAACGAGGTAAACGCCCCTGCTCTTTGAACCGATAATATCCCTGTGGATCGACTCTTCCAATATATTTAAGATTGTTACTTAAACCACTGGGCATTTCCGCTCCGGCTTTAATTTTGCCTTCGGCAGCCCAACTCGAGGAAGTCAGTGAAGCGAACCACTCAAGTTCGACTTGCGAGTCACGATGATTCAACTGAATTGTCGGCTGTCCTTGCTTACAAGCAAGCTCAGCCTTCGCATTTGCTAGCTGTAATTCACCTAAGGGCGAATTGATCAATGGTGCCAACCAACGCAGCTGTCCCTGTAATTGTTCACACCATGGACTACCTTGGCTTGCTTCTGTCAATTGCAGTTGAAGTTCGCCGTCAACCGAAACTGGAAGCCCCAACGGTAACTGTTGCATCAGCCAGCTTGCTGGCGCGTTAAGCTGCCAATCTTTGACAAACCATCCCGACAGACCAAGCCCAACTAAACCCTGTCCTGCGAGCTCATGATCGTTCCCCAAACTCAACTCAGCCATGAGTCGGCCGCTCAATAAGGCACTCGGTTTCACCTGCCAATGCACTTGTTTTAAACTCAGCTGAGGTAAGTTAATACTCGCCAACTGACCATCCCACACCGAACCGCGAGGCTGATTCAAGATCACTTGTTTGGGAATTGGAAGGTAATTGAGGACCACCGACAAGGGCATGGTGACCACCAAACTAACCAAATAAACAGAAATCAATAACAGCGCTAATCCAAGATACTTCTTCATTCTGCCTTACCTAAGCGTAAGCGGCGCACACCAACCGTACCGGCTTGCTTCCCTTCATCTAAATCGATACTTTCAACAACGACACCGTAACGTTGACTAAGCATATTCAACCACCCCAACAATTGATTAAAAGGGACATTTTCAATCCATACTTCAACTTCACTATCGCCCTTAGGTTGAATTCGACTAATGCTAATACGCTGTTGACGGGCGCTACTACTGACCGCTTGATTCACTTTAATTGTGCCAGCATTGGCTTGCGTATGGCCATTCGCTAAAATCACCGCACCTTGCTGTTGCGCCCACAATAGGGTTTGCTGTTGTGTCGCTAAACGCTGTTTCGCAGCTTGGTTTGCTTGCGCCACCGGCGACCAAACACCCCAATATAAAACGGCGACAAAACACAAGATGCTAGCCAGCATCACTAAGTTTTGCTCACGCTTATTTAAACTTTGCCACCATTGTTTCATAAAGCCTTCCTTATGATCAGCGTTCCAACAACCCCACCCGCCTTGTTACTTAACGTACCTTGCTCGCTCGCATAGGGCTTTAAAGCTTGGCGAAACTGTTCAAAACTTTGGAACGATGGTGCCTGGGCTTGTAAACGGATTTCGCCCTTCTTTTGCTCATAACGCAAACTCAATGGCTTAAAATTATCAGTATTACCGAAGGCTGATGACAGCTGAGTCATCATCATTAAAAAGTCTTGCTGAGGCGCTTGATCAAGTGCAGCTATAGCTTTGCGAAAGTCACTGCGGATCCGACTATCTCGGATCCGTGAGACCTGAGGAAATACCTTCTTATAAACCTGACGAAGATTGGCATCGACAGTGGTTAATTGTTGTTCGGTATTGTAGGTATCAAGCAGCTGATAAGTGAGCGCTAGCGCAAAACAAAGCCCAGCGGCTATCGCAGCTTTCTTCCACTGTGCCCATAACTTAGTCACTGGATTTTCGGTAGCGTAGCGGCCTTGTAATAAATTGAAACTTGCCTTTTTTGCACCGTCGGCCAACAACTTCATCGGTAATTCTGGTGAAGCGGCCTGCCACTCAATGCCCGCAACTTCGATATCGGGTGCCGGACTATAGTGCTTAATCAGCAATTGCTGGTCATCTTTGACTAACAATGGTAAAGCAACACTTAACCAGGCTTGGTCAATACACATGCCACGCCCATCGGTAAAGCGAAATAACCACTGCTGATTGATCTGCAACGCACTGGCTTGCTCCGTCTCTGGCTGAGGTAAACAAAAGCTATCCACATGCCACGCCTGACTAGAGATATTCGCATCTTCCAGCATCTCCAGCCAATCCGACATTTGCTGCTGACTCACACAAGCAACGTCAACCCCATCTTTAGCTTTAGCCAAAATACAAATATGTAAATCGTCGGGATCTTGAGCGAGTTGCTCTTCCAACATAAATGGGACAACTTGTTGCCAAGAACGCTGCGCCGACTTCGGCAAAATCAAATGATGTTGTGTCACATCACAGGCTGGCACCAACACCGTGACTCGCCGATGTTCGGCTTTTTCTTGTAATGAACTCAACGCCGCACTTCCGCTAAGCTCTCCAGCGGCAATCACTTCTTGTTCGTTATCAGACCAAACCATCCAGTTGATGACATCTTGGTCGCTACTGGGTAAGCGGATTAACAGTTGCTCGTTCACTGTGCGCCTCCGTAAGTTCTGCGGATCGACTTAAGATCGGCCTTGCCACTGCGCTGAATAACGCTGGTCATCTGTGCTTGTCCTTGTTCATTTTCTATTTGCAGTTGTGCCATAAAATAATTTGAATTTAATGTTAGCGACGACTTAACCCCTGACGCACTCAGAGAAATGCCTGATAAAGCATTATGTGCCATCATTTCATCTAAACTACGATAGCCTTCATCTGGTCGGTCATTCAAGACCTGTTGCGCGCTACTGTTATCTAAATCCGGGTAAAACAGCGCTTCGAGCAATTGCGGTTGATCGAGTGCAATTGTGTTCACATTAATCGCCAAAGTCGACTGCGGCAAAGCGCAAATATAAGGTGAGACTTTGCGATAAATCGCAGCATTTACGCCATATACCGCTCGAAATTCGCTGCGCTCAACCATCGGCATATTCGCCGGTAAATAAGGCGGAATTAAACCTTCATATACACCGTCTTCGGCGCCCTGCGCCAAAGGAATTGTATCCGCATCAATCCAATCCCGAGTGGCATCCGTGATCTGCTCAGCGAGATAAGCGTCCACGCCCAAGGCCACTAATAAACCGGTAAATTGCGCAGCCACCTTGGGCGGCTGTCCATCCGTTTTATTCGGTTGCCCTAGAGCATTTAAATTAAAGCAGGCCTGTAAATCATGAATACTGCCCTTAATCACCGAATCTTCGACAGGGAACACCATTCCCTCAGTGGCCCAGTATTGCCCCAGATGCACCCTATCATCATCTTTTAGATCTTGTTTTAAGACTTTAATGGCAAACGCTTCCGCCCCCGATAATAGCCAATGAGCACGTATAGATTGTTGTAAGTTGCTGGCTCGCGCTAGGTCGAGCTGCAAGCGCTGACTAAACTGTGCAGCCACCACCACCATAACCGCCAAAATAAGCATGACGGTTAATAATGCGACCCCGCGCTGGCGCTGAGCAGAGAACCCTTGCATTATTCGGCACCCTTACTGGATTGATCGTTAGATGAACCGTTATCGCCAGTCTTGCCATCGTTGGTATTGGTATTTTCTTGTGCTTTGCTCGCCATAGCGGCTCGACTACCTGCTGCGGTGATATAAACCCTGCGTAATTCACCATAGTCTTTCAATCGCAGTGTCACTTCCACACCACTGGGCAACTGACTCCCTTCTGGCGGCTGCTCGCTCCACCCCTTAGAACCATAGAAACGAAAACTCAAACCCTCGACATCGTCCAGCAATACCATTTCTCGCGGCTCGTAGCCCACAACAACATCGGGATATTGATAAAAACGCTTAATTAACTTTTGATCTTTTATCAAATATGCAACTCGCTGCAAATGAGAGCGATTGAGCACCGAAGAGGGGTTCCGCCAGCCTAAGCTGACCATTTCAATCCCCATATCATCGCTATCCAGCAGATACTTACCAACCACAAGCAGCGCTCGCTGTTCTTCCGTTTCATCCCGAACAGAGCGCGGCGCGATTTGGCTAAAATCACGCTGCATCAAGAACATAGCTCGCTGTAATAGCCTTAATCGTTCACCATGGCGTTGCGAAATCTGATCACTATGCAAAACCCCTTGCAAGACTTGATAGGCCGCTATCGATAACATGGCAAAAATAGCGATAGCCACCAACATCTCTAATAGCGTAAATCCGCGTTGCTTCATTAGCGGCTCAAATAACTAGTGACTTCAGCCAGCGCTGATTTTTCTTCGGCGCTGCGATAAACCGACAGAGTTACCGCGATAAAATCACTATCACTGGTTGCAACCCCTTGCGAGCGCCAATACCATTGCTGACCAGCAAACTCGGTGTTGCCCTTTCGGCTCGAGGTGCCCGGCCAAGTCCCGCTGAGTTTCAGTTCGGCCATTTGATTGTCGGCCACCCATAGGGCGAAGGTCTTATCTTGAATATAATTCAGACTAAGCAGATTCTCTGAAGCACTTTTCATGACCGCTGTGCCAGCGATGGCCAATACGGCCAACGCAACCATCACTTCGAGCAGCGTCATCCCTCGTTGCGCTTTCATTGGCTTGACTGCCGATCAATACTTAATTGGCCCAAATCATCACTCTTTACCTGCCAAGTAGATGGACTTTCGCCAAATATAAATTGCAAACTAAAAGGCGTGACTTCACCACTACTCAATAATAATATTTGTGGCACGATTTTTTGCTCAACGTCTTCGGTGATGAAGTTTTCTTCAAACAAAGGATTATCGGTAAAACCCAATTTTCCGCTACCATAACCCTGATTTAACTGCTGCTCGTCTTCTAAACTCAGTGCTAAGGCGTAGGGTTCTTCAAATTTCTCTTTTTTAAAGATCTTATCGTCCAGTGCCACCCAGCGTTGCTTTTCCATTCTCACGAACTGGTAATGCTCAACATCAGCGTAGATCCCATAATCGTAACCCGTTAACAGGGCCTGTTCTTGAGCATATTGCACTAAAGCAGCCAAATGCTTGGCTTTTTGTTCGAGTATTTTCTGCTCACTGGAACCCGACACCGACATCACCACCGTATAAATACCAATCGACATCAGCAGCAATACCAAGATCACTTCCAGCAAGGTAAAACCTTGCTGGCGGGTTTGAGGATTGCAAGCAGAAGCAGCCAAAATTACTTATCGAGATCCCAGTTACCGATATCGTCTTCGGTCCCTTCTTCACCATCTAAGCCAGCACTAAAGATATCAATACGACCATGCTCACCGGGACTCACAATAATGTATTCATTGCCCCAAGGGTCTTTCTGTAAACGGCGTAAGTAACCATCTTCTGGGTAATTACGAGGTTCCGGAGATGATGTCGGTTTGCTTACCAAAGCTTCTAAGCCCTGTTCCGTTGTCGGGTAGCGGGAGTTATCGAGACGATACATATCGAGAGCATTTTCCAGAGCCACGATATCCGTTTTCGCCTTTTGGATATCGGCCTTTTCTTTATTCCCTAATAAATTAGGGACAATCAAGCCGGCTAAGATCCCTAAAATAACAATCACTACCATGACTTCTAGCAAAGTAAAGCCTCGGCTAGTTCGCGGTAAGCACATCGATTTTTGCATTCTATTTACTCCGAAAAACGGGTAGGTTCTAAAGCCCTACCATATTATTAAGTTCCAAAATTGGCATTAAGATAGCCATCACAATAAATAGCACGATACCCGCCATGCTAACGATCAAGGCGGGCTCAAATATCCCTAAAGCTATGTTTACTTGAGTTTCAAACTGACGGTCTTGGTTGTCAGCGGCACGCTCCAGCATTCCTTCTAACTCACCGGAGCGTTCACCGCTGGCGATCATGTGTAACATCATCGGCGGGAACAGCTTCGTTGCCTCTAACGACTGATGTAGGCTCTCTCCTTCACGTACTTTGGCAGCAGCATCAAGTACCTGCGCACGCGCAAAATCGTTAGTCAATACTTCGCCTGCAATGCCCATCCCCTCAAGTAAGGGAACCGCGCTGGCGTTAAGAATACTCAGGGTTCGAGCAAAACGCGCCGTATTTAGACCTTTAGTGACTTTACCAAGCACTGGTATCGACAGTAAGCGATGGTGCCAGTTCATTCTAATTTTATCCTTCTGCAACATCCGCTGCCAAAGGACCATTGCCAAAACAATAACAATCACAAAAACTAAACCGTAATCTCTCACCAAGTCGCTGATATAAATTAAGAAACGGGTTGCCGCTGGCAGCGTTTGTCCCATATGCTCGAACTGCGCGACGACTTTAGGCACCACCGAAACCAGTAAGATGGCAATCACCGATATACACACCAGCGTTAATACCGCCGGGTAGATTAAAGCCTGCATGGTTTTCATGCGCATCGCTTGGCGTTGCTCGGTATAATCGGCCAACCTTTCTAGAACCTTATCCAGGTGACCCGACTTTTCTCCCGCCGCCACCATGGCGCAATACAGTTTTTCAAAGACCTCTGGGAAATCGCCCATACTGTCGGCGAGGCTGTAGCCCTCTACAACTTTAGAGCGAACCCCTAAAATAACACTCTTTAATTTGGGTTTGTCAGCCTGTTGCGCCACCGCTTTCAAGGATTCCTCAATCGGCATTGCCGCCGCAACTAAGGTGGCTAACTGTCTCGTCAACAAGGCCAAATCGCTGGTGCTAATTTTCCGTTTGAAGCGAAATCCAGCAGCTTTAGCCGTAGATTTTTCGGCGACTTGTTCGATCTTTAGGGGGGTAAGTCCTTGCTCACGCAAATAAGCGCGCACTTGACGCGCGGTATCGGCTTCATGTACTCCGTTAGCTTTTTTACCTTTCTGATTAAAGGCTTGATATTCAAATGCCGGCATAACCCTAACTATCCTTCGCGGGTGACCCGCAATACTTCTTCTAAGCTAGTAATCCCCTGCAGCACTTTGGCAACCCCATCTTGGCGAATACTTGGGCAACTCTCTCTAACCGCAGTTTCAATTTCCTGCTCACTGCTACCCGCATGGATCATATCGCGTACCTCGTCAGTGATCGGCAACAACTCATGGATCCCAGTTCGACCGCGGTAGCCAGTATGATTACAATGCTCACAACCCACTGGACGATATACGGTAGCATCTTTTGCTACGCCTAATAACTGGTGCTCTCGCTCACTCACCACATGCGCTTCACGGCATTCGACACAAAGCGTTCGAACCAAGCGCTGGGCTAACACGGCTAATAAACTAGAAGATAATAAGAAAGGCTCCACCCCCATGTCGCGTAAACGGGTTACCGAACCAATCGCGGTATTGGTGTGCAAAGTAGACAACACTAAGTGGCCGGTTAAGCTGGCCTGCACTGCTATTTGCGCGGTCTCTAAATCACGGATCTCACCAATCATCACCACATCGGGATCTTGGCGTAAAATCGCCCGCAGCCCCCGAGCAAAGGTCATATCTACCTTAGTATTCACCTGAGTTTGGCCAATGCCCTCAATATTATATTCAATGGGATCTTCTACGGTTAGGATATTACGGTCTTTACTGTTAATTTCACTTAAACCGGCATACAGCGTGGTACTTTTCCCCGAACCAGTTGGCCCCGTCACGAGAATGATCCCGTGAGGTTTTAACAATAATTCACTAATAATCTCTCGATGCGGTGCCATTAAGCCTAAATTGGCTAAATTCAGGCGTGCATTATTTTTATCCAGCAGTCGTAATACCACCCGTTCACCATGGCTTGATGGCATGGTTGAAACCCTAACATCCACTGCTCGGCCAGCAATTCTCAAGGAGATTCGACCATCTTGGGGCACCCGCTTTTCGGCAATGTCTAAACGCGCCATGACCTTGATCCGTGAAACCAATAAAGCGGCCAACTTACGATGTGGTCGCAAAATTTCACGCAACACGCCATCGATACGAAAGCGGATCACTAAGATGGTTTCGAAGGTTTCAATATGAATATCACTGGCCCCTTCCTTAATTGCCTCACCTAACATCGCGTTAATTAGTTTAATAATCGGCGCATCGTCTTCGGTTTCGAGTAAGTCTTCATTTTCGGGTAATTCTTCGGCCAAGGTGTAAAAGTCCATATCGTTGCCGATATCTTCCATTAACTGGCGAGCTTGTGAAGAATCACGCTGATAAGCTTCGGTCAGATGCTGCTCAAACTGCTCGTCCGATAGGACTTCACAGACAAATTCTTGCTTTAAGACCCGACGAATTTCCTGCAAAGCAGCTAACTCAATTTTAGAATGATGAAATACCCGCCAACCACTTACGGTTTTTTCTAACATCACGCCGAAGTTTTTGGCAAACATATAAGGTAACTGCCAACCCTCAATCCCCTGCAAGTGCGGAGTATCGGAGACCAAGGCTTTTTCATCTTCGACATAATTAAGTTCAGCTTTTACATCCATTACTCAGCACTCACCTTCGTAGACTCTTCGCTATCTGAAGTTGCTGCGCCGCTCGCTTCACCCGCTTTCTTTTGCTCGCGTAATTGTTTTTCTTTTAAATAATCAATATATTCTTGAACTTCTGGAGAAACGTCATCCACCGAATTAAATTCAGGTAAAACGGGTACTTTTGTTTCGGGCATTAAGGCTACACCCAACTCTTCACGTAGCAATTGTTGCGCTCGAATTTGGCTATATTTGCGAGAGCTAATATTTTGCATGGTTGCCGCATCACGAATGATGGTCGGACGAATAAAAATCATCAGATTACGTTTGGTCTTCTTGGAATTGGTAGAGCGGAATAAATGTCCCAATATTGGAATATCCCCCAGCAAAGGCACCTTCGACTCACTTTCTTCGATTTGGTCGTCTAATAGACCCCCTAAGATAATGGTATCGCCACTGTCTACCAATACCGTGGTCGAAAGTTGACGTTTGGCAAACACGATGTCCACCGAGGTTTGCCCTTGCACCTTAGAGACTTCTTGCTCAATGGTTAGCTGTACTGCATTGCCCTCATTGATTTGTGGCGTGACTTTCAATTTCACCCCGACCTCTTTACGATCCACCGTAGTGAAGGGATTATCATTTCCGCTACTTGAGGCAGAACCGGTAAGCACCGGAACTTCTTCACCCACGGTAAAGTAGGCTTCCTGATTATCAAGGGTGGTGATCGATGGTGTCGCGAGTAAATTAGAACGAGAATCGGTCGCAGCCGCTTGTAGTAATACTCCCCAATCGGTGCCATAGAAACCAAAGGCAGCCCCGGTGACCTTAGATAAGGCGCTAGCCAAAGTAGAAACATCACCATCGGTATCTGGGTTTACAGTACAAGTGCCATCATTACACACCGTACTCCCTTTGGTCGGTTGAGCATCGTAAATACCCGCGCCAAGCTCAGAGACAGACATACCTACATTATTAAACTGGGTCCCTCCGGCAGCAGTGGCCCATTGAACCCCAAGACTCACGCCATCTCCTTCCGCCACTTCTACAATGATCGCCTCTACATTGACTTGCGCGCGACGAATATCAAGCTGGTTAATCACCCCTTCTAGGGTGCGCATAGTATCGGGTTGGGCGGTGATCACTAAGGCATTGGTATCCTCGTGAGCTTCAATCGAAAAATTACCGCGAGCATTATTGGCAGAGGCCTTTTTACCGCCCCCCGCAGCTTCGGCGGCCACCGTCTCACTAACCCCTTTCAGCACATCCACTAAGTCGGTGGCTTTGGCATACTTCAAATAAAATACGCGAGTATTGCCATAGGTTTCGAGTTCACTATCTAACTTACTCACTAAGCTGACCACCCGCGCACGCGCGCCTGGCTCTCCAGATACAACAATGCTATTGGTTCGCTCATCGGCAACCACTTTGGGTATCAATAAACTAGCCGCTGCTCCCTTACCACTTTTATTGGTGGTTAAGGATTCAATAATGCGTACCAACTCACCGGCAGATGCAAATTTCAGGCGAATAATATCCACTTCCTGATCACCCGCTTTATCCACCCGACGAATAATTTCAACTAAACGATTCACCACCGCGGCGCGACCGGTTAGCATAATCACGTTGGAAGGGTCATAGTGCACAACGTTACCGCCACCAGCGTTATCATTCAGCTGGCGCAGCAAAGGGGCAAGTTCTCGAACCGAAACATTTTTAACAGCAACCACCCGAGTCACCATTTCATCACCCGTGGCTTGACCATCCCGGTCCACCACAGGGATCGCCCCTGCCTTAGCATCTTTAGAGCGAACAACCTTCACCACGCCATTAGGCATATCAATAGCGGCAAAGCCATAAACTTCTAAGACATTGAGGAAAAACTGATAATACTGCTTCTCATTCAGTAAATCGTAACTCCGAACATTCACCTTACCGCGCACAGCAGGATCGACAATGATGGTTTTATTGAGATTACGCCCCACCGTGGTAATTAACTCATTAATATCGGCGTCTTTAAAATTAGCCGAGAACTCGGTGGCACTCACCACTGTGCATAGCCCTAATCCAATCAGGCCAATCAATATGTGGTGAATATAGCGTAACGCTTGCAACTTCATCTAAAAATATCTCCGGTACTATTCATTCGGCAGGCTGAAGAAAATATCCTGTAGCTGGCCATCTCGTTCTACGGTTATCGTAATATCCGTGAGATCCGCCATCTCTTGCATCACTTGCATTGCTTGCGCGTTATCGCGCAGATCAAATCCATTTAGCGCAACCGCTAAATCCCCCGCTTTTAATCCAACTTGCTCAAACACTCCCTTATTTTTACCTGGATTCACTCGATAGCCAGTTAAAGCACCATCTCGTCGCACCGGGGAAATTCTGATGTAATCAGTTAACTTAGAAGGATCTTTCAAGACTTCTTTCACGTCCACTTTAAGCTGTTTTACTGTTGCGGTACTAGAGCCAGTTGCTTTAAAGCGAAGATTAGTGCGAGCAGATGCGACTTTATTGTCGGGATCTAATAACAAACTTTCGTAAACCCCACGGTGCAACAAAATAACCCGATCGACTTGGATTTCTTTAATCACCGCTTGCGTACCTTGGATCGACTCATCTAAACCATAGGTTTGTTGCTTACCTTTATTTTCAATAATCGCCAGCGATTTGGCAGGGTCACTACTCGCAACCAAACCGGAAAGTGTTAATTTTAAAGAGGTCTTCGGTGCTTCGGTCGAAGCTGGTCGAGCAATCACTTTAGAGGCTTTTTTAGCCCGATATTCACCAAACAAATTCAGTTTAAGCAAGCGAGTCAAATCGACTTGTTGATGGTTACCAAGGGTATCTACTGCTTGTGGAACCCAGCGAAAAGACGGCGTCTGTCGAGGGAATAACAACCAAGTAATCGTGGCTAACTGATAGGCCGCAATACATAACAAAAGCACAGTGACGACGACACTACTCTTTCGTGATGGAACATAGCGAACAAGCTGAGCTGAGAGAGATTTAATATCCATTTATTCTTATAATACATCTGACATCGCTATACGATTATCCAGGTTCCTTATGAAATATCCAAGGTAAGCCGCCAAGCACGGAAGTTATTCATTCTAAAGACACTTGGCAACAGAACAAGTGCTGTAAGAACAAAAGTTGCGTTGTTTTGCACTTTTATTACTTTTATGTTGTATAACGCACTAAACTGGGCGATAGCGAGCGTCCATAAAGCTGATATAATTTAACAACTAATAGACCAGCAAGCTAAACTTTTTATGAAACCTCAAACATCTAAAGACTCAGCAACGCGCATCGACAAATGGTTGTGGGCCGCTCGTTTTTATAAAACTCGTGGACTCGCTCGCGAAATGGTGATGGGCGGAAAAGTCCACTATAACCAACAACGCTGTAAACCAAGTCGCAACGTTGAAATTGGTGCCACCATGAGTCTATGGCAAGGCCAGCAATATATTGAACTGGTAATATTACAAGTCAGTGACAAACGCGGCCCAGCATCTCAGGCTCAACAACTCTATCAAGAAACCGAGGACAGCCTCAAGAAACGCGAACAACAAACATTACAACGTAAGCTGTTAGCTCAAAATACTAGTCCAGAACGACGCCCCGATAAAAAGCAGCGTCGTCAAATAATTCAGTTTAAACAAAAATAGTCAGGTCTAAACATGAAGCAAGACATTCTAAACCGTTATATATTCGAAGATTATAATCTGCGTGGTGAGTTAGTTCAGCTACAGCAAAGCTACCAAGAAATCGTCGGACAAAAAAACTACCCAAGCCCCATCCAAAACTTATTAGGTGAGTTGCTTGCCGCAACTTGCTTACTGACCGCGACGCTAAAATTTGAAGGTGACATCACCGTGCAAATTCAAGGCGATGGCCCGGTTAGCATGGTTGCCGTGAGTGGCACCGAACAACAACAAATGCGCGGCGTAGCGAATTGGAAAGGAGCCATCGACCCTCAAATCAGCTTTAGCGAACTGGTGGGTAAAGGGCACATTGTAATTACCATTACCCCAACCCAAGGCGAACGCTACCAAGGGATCGTGAATATTGATCCTGCAGGAGTGGCAGCCAGTATCGAAAGCTACTTTCAGCAGTCAGAACAACTCAATACCCGCATTTGGTTATTTACTGGGATCCATCAACAACAGCCTTACGCGAGTGGCTTATTCCTACAAGCTCTGCCAGCCAGCCAAGCAGAAGATAAGGAACACTTTCAACTGATCGCCACTTTAAGCGATACCACCACGGCGGCAGAGAGCTTTGAATTGGACGCGGAGCAATTACTCTACCGTCTATATCATGAGCATCAAGTTAGATTGTATGAGCCACAACAAGTCAGTTTCAAATGTAGTTGCTCAACACAGCGCTGTGAAACTGCATTAATGAACATAGACCATCAAGAATTGTTAGATATTTGTCATGAACGTGGACATATTTCCATGCATTGCGACTACTGCGGGCATGAGTATCAATTCAACGAAGCCGACATAGAAAACTTTTCTCAAGACAAACTATCGACAAACCCAAGCAACCTTCACTAAACTAGGCCAAGGGAATGCGTGTTTCATCGCATTTCCTGATCACAATAAATATAACCATAATAAAATGTGCTGGTAATTTGACGACCTTCTCTTTTTACACCCGTTAAAGAGCTAGAATCAAAACCATTACTAACAAAAATATAATATAAATCTTACCTCTCTACCTACAGGAGACTGCTATGCTAGACGTTGCAGAAAAGGATCAGGTGATCAACCTGACGCAATACGGCATCAAAGACGTGTCGGAAATTATTTACAACCCTTCTTATGAAACACTCTACCAAGAAGAAACCCGACCCGAATTAACTGGTTACGAAAAAGGAATTGTAACTCAGTCTGGAGCCGTTGCGGTTGACACCGGGATCTTTACCGGACGTTCCCCCAAAGATAAATACATCGTGTTAGATGATTCCACCCGAGACAGTATGTGGTGGACTTCTGAGCAAGCTAAAAATGATAACAAACCGATCGATCCGGCAGTCTGGACCGATCTCAAAAAAATAGTAGCCGACCAACTCTCTGGTAAACGCCTATTTGTGGTCGACACCTTTTGTGGTGCCAACCCCGATACGCGTTTAAAAGTGCGTTTCATTGTAGAAGTGGCTTGGCAAGCCCACTTTGTGACCAATATGTTTATTCGTCCAAGCGCAGAAGAGCTGGTCGATTATGAGCCAGACTTCGTAGTGATGAACGGCTCTAAAACCACCAATCCTAACTGGCAAAAACAAGGTCTTAACTCCGAGAACTTTACGGTTTTCAATATGACCGAGAAAATGCAAGTCATTGGTGGTACTTGGTACGGCGGCGAAATGAAGAAAGGCATGTTCGCCATGATGAACTACTATTTGCCACTCAATGGCGTCGCCTCGATGCATTGCTCTGCCAACGTGGGTGAAAAAGGTGATACAGCGATTTTCTTTGGTCTATCAGGAACTGGGAAAACCACTCTGTCAACCGATCCGAAACGCCAACTCATTGGGGATGACGAGCACGGCTGGGACGATGAAGGTGTATTTAACTTTGAAGGTGGCTGCTACGCAAAAACCATCAAATTGAGCAAAGAAGCTGAGCCTGATATTTATCATGCGATTAAACGGGATGCCTTGTTAGAAAACGTAACCGTGCGCAATGATGGCAGCGTAAACTATGACGATGGGTCGAAAACCGAAAATACTCGCGTTTCTTACCCGATTTACCACATTGAAAATATCGTGAAGCCAGTGTCTAAGGCCGGACCTGCGCAAAAAGTAATTTTCTTAACTGCCGATGCATTTGGCGTGCTACCACCAGTTGCCAAACTCACCGCAGAACAAACCAAGTATCATTTCCTATCTGGCTTTACCGCCAAATTAGCGGGTACAGAACGTGGGATTACTGAGCCAACACCAACCTTCTCTGCCTGTTTTGGAGCGGCGTTTCTAACTTTACATCCCACCCAATATGCTGAAGTACTGGTCAAACGGATGGAAGCGGCTGGCGCAGAAGCTTACTTGGTGAACACCGGTTGGAACGGTACTGGTAAACGGATCTCGATTAAAGATACACGAGCAATCATCGATGCAATTCTCGATGGTTCTATTGAACAGCAAGCCACTAAAATCTTGCCGATCTTCAATCTAGAAGTCCCCACAGCATTGCCGGGGGCAGATAGTGAGATCTTAGATCCACGAGATACCTATCAGGATCCATTGCAATGGCAAAGTAAAGCTGAAGATTTGGCCCAGCGTTTTATCAAAAATTTTGATAAATATACTGATAATGCCGAAGGAAAAGCTTTAGTCGCAGCGGGTCCACAACTCGACTAATCAATTCACATTGATTGAACGATAAAATGCCAGATGGTGATACCAGCTGGCATTTTTATTTCCGTCAGTTGGAACGGGTTTATCGCTCTGGCGGCAAGACGAAAAAAGGCTAGCGAAAGCTAGCCTTTGATTATTTTCATAGCGTACAACGACTCATTTAACTAGCAGACGCAAAACCACTCCCACCAGAACCTGCACCACCACTACCAACACCAGGCATACTCGGTGGCGGTGGTGGCGTCAATAAACCTACAGGATTCAGCGCAGCAGGAAAAAATGGGGCCGAAAGCCCAGCAGGCGGTGCGGGTAAAGGCTGAGGCGGATCGGCAGCAAGCGCTAGTCCTGCCGCCATCATTTGCCCTGCCGAGACTAAGATCAGTAGCCATTTTGTTAACCGTATTTGCCTCATAAGTCCTCCTTGAACTAGCGTGGCATAACTACAAATTTACTTACTGTTGAAATAGCATCAAGCTCAAAAAAGCTCTACGGTCACGATTTCAACACCAAATACACTTCTTTAACAAAATCCATGCAAATAACAATCCAAATAATTTACACAGAAAAATCAATACGTTATTAAAATAAAAATTTCGTTTTTGTGAGCCATGTAAAATAAATTGACAAACTTAGCTGCGGTTATTTCGACCGGCTAACCGCCTCACTCTGATCGACGTAATAAATGCAGCATAAATCGTTCATCCATTCTAAGAGGCTCGACTGATAACAGTCATTACCACCATTGATCCTCCATTTTCCAGTGACTCATAACATTTTCCTCGACTGTATAAACAGCGAACAGCGCTTATACATCCCTTAAATGCCCTTCTGTCGGCATCGTCGCAGCAACCATTCCCAGGCATAATACAATAATGAAACTAGCGGCATTGGCAGGGGCCTGAAGATTAAAATCGACACTAATGTGGATCAACATCGCCACAATCGCCATCATGCATCCCAACGCGGTGGCCCGCATGAGTGGGTCCATTCTTTTTCTGATTGCGATCAAACATCTAATTAGAGTCCAAAGCACCGCTGCGCCTAAAACCGCCGTAGCAAACACACCGTACTCAATACTAAACTGCAGATAGTCGTTGTGTGCATGATCGTAAAATTGAGCTAAAGGCTGAGGCGCGTAGTTTTGAAACAAGGCATAAAAACTACCGGCACCGCTGCCCGTGATAAAAAAGTCTTGAAGCATGTTCAAACTCCAATCAAACACCGCGACCCGCTCTTCTTCTGCCAATACTGTCGAACTTAGTCGCTCTCTTAGATTGTCTAAACCAAATAAGGAACTCACAATCAATACATCGATCAACAAGACACTCACAAAGAAGACGGTTAACGTACGTGGCCGCTTCCGAAACAAAACCAGAGCAAAACAAGCGCCAATAATAGTACTCACAAAAAAAGCACTATTGCCCATCCGCGAACGCGACATAACCAAACCAATCACCATAATCACCATGCAGAGCCTGATCAACATTTTACGACTCATGAATGCTTCAAGAATGCGTTTTAAGGACTGCTGCCAGCTGCTACTTTGTTGGGCATTCAGCTCCGACACGACGAGGCTTAAACTCATGCACAAACATAAAATAAGATAATTCGCAAAGTGGTTTTTATACACAAAGGAACCCGTCGCATGGCTTGCCGTAGGGATCTCAAATACTGGAGATGCCGCAACATCACTTAAAATGAGCATGGTGCCGTAAAAAGCTTGAAAGGTCCCACTCACGACAAAAGCTAGCATCAGCACTTGCATGCGTTCGCGACAATTCAATAACAAACAACAATTGACCGCGAGTAAGAGATAACTGCAGCCCATCACTAAATTAACCAAGGTCCGATTGGGATCCAGTGACAACGGTGCCTCGCTGAGCGGCTCAACGCTAACGCTTGCAAGTTCACGAAAGCTGGCGGCAGCACCGCTCCACAAGCTAAGCATATCAATAGACAAGGGAAGTAACTGAGCCAAAGCCACCAACTGCAAGATCCCTAAACCGAGTAACAAAAATCGGTTGGTTTTTAGCCACCCCCAAGGAAGGGCCTGGCGCCAACAGTAAACCAGTATCAAACTTTGCAGAGCAATCAATCCTTCCATAATCGACCAAGCCCAAGGTCGATTGCTGGCTAATGGAATTGGCAGCCACACCACTAACAACAGTAATAGGCCAAAAGCAAATCGCTCTGTTTTGGGAGAAAACATGTCCATCAAGGCTCCTAGGCTTTACGACTAAAAATATCAGGCTCAATCAGTGATGTGACGGTCGTTGCCAGTGTTCCTTGACAGCTAGCCGCAATCATTCCGGGGGTATCAATAAACAAACGTTGCGCTCGCGGCTGCCCACAAAGCAAACTCACCTTATCGTAAGCTTGACTCAAATTTGGCTGACGCTTCTCCAATCCATGGCAATCACTCGCGACCACGTCAACCAAATCATCCTCTAGCATTTGAAATGCTGTTTGTTGAGCCGTCTGGCGAAATTCTCCCAACAATGCACCGGCTGTCACTTGAAATAAACAGCCTAAACGACGCCATTGGCTGACCAGATTAATTTCATTCCATACCCCACGATTTCGCTCGGGATGAGCGATTAAGGGAGTGATATTTCTCGCCGTTAACCACTTAATAAAATTATTAAACCCTTGTGGAACATGTCCATGGGGAAGCTCCAGTAGCAATACATCTTTATCTTTAAAGCGTCCCAATAAAGGCAACTTTCCCTGTTTATGCCAAAGCATAATTTCTGGGCACAGGTGCACTTCGGCAGCGTAATATAGTTGCAAAGGAAGTTGCTGAGCATGAAGCTCTCGATTTAATAGCTTGTAGCTATGGCGGATCGATTGTGGGGTATTATCAAAAACTCCCGGTAAAATATGTGGGGTAGCCAGCATCACTTCTATGCCATCATCTACTGCAGCACAGAGCATTTTTATACTTTGTCTTAAGTCTTTTGCCCCATCATCAATTCCGGGTAGAATGTGACAGTGAATATCAACGAAGCCCATGTTGCTGCTCCTTTTTTTGCTTAAGAAGAAAAAGGTAATGAAGCAATAACCAGCTGGTCAGCGCGCATAAAATACCAAACAAGTTACTGATTAAATCGGTCCACGAAAACTCTCGCGTAGGGATAAAACGCTGTAAATTTTCATCCACTGCAAAAACCAATATGAGCAGTAAAATAAAACGACGAACGCGCTCTCGGTGCGCTTTTCCAAAACGACAAAAACCAAATAACAAAGCAATGGTACACAGGTAGGAAAAAATAAGATGAGTCATCTTGTCGCCACCTAAAGCTATTTCCAGTCGCCAAAGGGACAAAGAAAACCAGCCAAGAGATTTAAGCACACTGCCTAAAACCACCAGCGAAACAACCGTTACTGCTACCACTTTTAAATTAATTACTGCCATGACGATTGCGCCTTACAAAATTCGGCTTGAGCAATCGAACCTTGATAAGTCAGTAGGTAACAAATCCGATCTCTCACCAGTGCCGAAGGTATCTCTCGCTTTAGTTTGCGATTGATCGCTGGATTCTCGAGTAAACTCACTAGCGAGCTTTCTACCACTTGCTGCTGAAGCGGATCCAATCGCTCCCAATTAGCAATCCCTAAATTAACCATACCGAGCAAACTTGCCTTGGTTTTTGGCGCCACCGCGACACCTTGCGCCAAGTAAGCAAACCAAACCGTTGCTGGCTCTCCCATAGCTTGGCGGTTACTCGCAAGCGCAACATAAGTATCTGGCCACGTCGGCCTTAGATTCGCCGCTTGCTGATAAAAAGAGTAAGCCTTAGCCAAATTTTGAACTCGCTGTTGCGCTTTATTATCTTCACTTGAGATCACTAATTGATAAAAATTGCGCCACTCGACCTGCTTGGCAGCAAGGGTTAAATAAAGTGGATCATCATGACGCCACGCCAACATTTGTTGAGACACGAGCTCCGCAATCAGAACGTTTTGTTCGCTAAGTGAATGGCTATAGTCTTGCAGCCATCGCTCATGCCAGTTACGTAACGCATAGGAATAAACGTTGGCCAAACCTAACTGAAACGCCAATACCAACACCGTTAGCGAAATCGCGACCATTGTCGCCAAACCGAAATAACGCCATAACATTCGCCCAAAATAAACTGCGCTTCTTGCTTGCATTTCAATAGATGCTTCCATTGCATCTCCTTAAATTATTAACTCCCGCGTACATCGTTCGCTCACCTGAAACCATACAATTAACTGAGAGTTTGCTCTGATAGCGCTAAGGTGTCAGCCGCAATTTGCCGATATAGACTTAATAATCCGGCATAATTTGCTAAAGAAAAATGTTTGCGGATATGCGCTTTGGCATTGTGAGACAGCCGTTGGTATTCACTCGCGTCGGAGAGTAACTGCTGACAACGTTGATACAGTTCTTCTATGCTGTCACATAGATAACCCGTTTCGCCATCTACGACGCAGTCCACCACGCCATGAGTTCTGATTGCGACCACTGGTAATCCAAAATACTGGGCCTCAATGGGAGCCACCGGCATTCCTTCCCAATGCGCAGTTGAAACATACAATCGAGCCGAGCTGTAATATTGAAACAAAGCCTCACGCGATAACCAGCCAGAGACATAATCAATCCCATCGGGTTTCGGTCCACCAAGCCAAACGAGACTATATTGATGACTGGCTAAAGCATACAGCGCCTTAAAGTCGTCAAAGCCCTTTTGTTTACAGATCCGGCCCACCGAGATAATGTCAGCCTGCGAGCTGGTCACCGAGGAAGTTAGATCCGAGAAATTCACCCCATTAGAGATAGTATGCACCCGCACCTTAGTGCTGAATCCCTTGGCCAGTTTTGCTTCAGATCCGCCACAAGCAACGATACAGCCAATCAAACTGAGTCGTTTTTCTATCCAATAGAATACTTTTTGTTTTAAGGGAGAAAACTCCTCCGATAAAAAGGCAAAACAATGGGGGGTGTAACAGAGCTTGTGCGCGCTCAACCCAAATGCGATCCGTCCCAAGAAACCAGAGAACGAAGAATGCAGGTGGATCACCGAATAATTCTTGGTCTTTACACGAAATAGCAGATAGCAAAAGACTTTCACTAAAAAGAAACGCTCTCCCCGCTCGTAAGGTATCTCAATTAAACCCACATCAGGGAAACGCTGTGCAAGATCCTTCGGAGTTTCATCCTTTTTGCTATACAACAAATCAAACTGGAGTTGCTTATCCTCAGCGGATAAATATTGAATTTGGTCAGAAATAACAGAGCATACCCCGCCGGCAAGGCATTCAGTAAAAATAAGCACTTTCATGATATTAAGGTCCTTTTACTCATCCAATAAAAAATCCCGCAACGCAGTATGTAACTCAAACAAACCACTACCAAAGGAGCATAACTCTGAGAAAGATGAACCGACAAACCAGTCACCATCACTAACATGCAAAGCACCACAAGATTGGGCAAATAGAATTTAATTTTGTTCTCTTTTAAGCCACCAATGTAAAAAGACAGCTCAATAAATACGCAGGCAAAAATAACCAGTAGCAACAGGAAGTCGCTGCCACTAGGGGGCAAAATTAAATAGATATATTGAAACACTAAATAAATAGAAGGGATCGCTAGCAGAGCGGCCAGCACAAAAAATATCTTAAATACCGTAGCACTGAAAATTTTGGTATTAAATTGGGCAAACGCTGCCTGTATGAAAATCGACCAAAACACAACAAACTGTAATAGAAGACTATAAAAACCAAGCGCTTCCATTGAAGAAACTGCAGCAATAAAATAACGTTGAAAGAACATCAAAAAAGTCGATGAGAACTGATAGCTTACCGAGTTAAGCGCCGATTTAATCACTGGCAAAGAAACATATGCTGCGGGCCGATGGTTCAAATAAAACATCAATAGGAACAAAAACATAAAAATACCAACAAAATAATCAAAGGCGACAAGCGGATGATTAATTGATAAGCAGACCATAAGAACGGCAATAATAAGAGCAAAAAGCTGGTACTTTTGGTAACGCTCTTGTTTCGAAAACGACACCATTGAATCTAAGTAGACATCAACAAACTTCACAAAAAATATAATTTTAAAAATATCCCAAGCGAATAACAAACAAAGTAAATAAGCGAATAACAAAACGACTAATAGACTAAATCGAATACTCTTATGCACCTGATAGGCACTCTGATTTTCGCGACTCGAAAAATATCCCGCTAAAGAGAAATTCTTACTTGATAACATCAATACAATCACAATTGATGAAGCAAAGCTTAAAAATAAAGAGTACTGTCCAACATAACTTAAGTCGTAATGCCGAATCAGCATCAGCGGGATCAGCCACTGAATAATTGGATTCATAAGACTAATTAGCGCGTTCATATTTCATCCAAGAAAAATACATCATGATATAAATTGAAACAGAAGATAAATGACGCATGTAACTGCCGAGATCGGGTTCAAATAAGAGTAGAACCAGTAAGTGACTTATAAATAACAAGCCAAATAGACGCAACTCTATGCTCTCGATTTGAGAGAACTTAAAAAAAGACACGAGTAAAATAAGGATATAAATCTGAAGGTAGAGCGAGTTTCCGGTGAAAACAAAAAAAATCGGGAAATTAAAATAAACCAAGCTAGAAAAATAATTCCCCATAAAAGCCTGCGCTGAATCGGGAGTCAAAGGGTTAAAATAGATCGTTTCGTGTCCCGCTCCTCCCATCGGTCTTAAGGAATTAAAAATATCTCGGGTACCTTGCACCTTAAAAAAGAAATCCTCTGGAAGCAAAAATAAAGAGAATAAGACAAGCAATACCACCAGCGCTTTATATTCAAAATTCAAGCGTTCCATTAATAACAATAAAGCAAATACGGCGATGATCAGTAAGTAATAATTACGAACCAAGCCATAGCTAAGGTACAAAGCAAAGATCAGTAATAAGGTATAAGAGAGATTCTTAGATTTGCGATACACAAAGAAACAAGCAATAACTAAAATAGAAACCAAGGTTTCTTTTTGGGGCCGAGATAAGCCAAGAACCAAATGAGGCATCAATAGCACAGAGCCATAGGCTAATTCGTCCCAGCGCCGAACAAAAAATGACATGGTGGCAATATAGGCAATGCCTGTAACAAACACTAATAGGCTAGATAAATGCTCACCAAGGAACTCAAACACCAAAGTCGTATAATAATAGGAACCATCTTGTGAAGACGGAGACGCGCTACCACTCGCCATCTCCATAATCAATTCAGAATCGCGAAAATATTTTTCGGGCAAAATAGCCTCTCCCCAGAGGAAGACCACTAAAAAAGCCACCAACCATAGTGAGAAGAATAGATACTTGTAGTATTTACTCTCTTTACGAATATACATTTATAAACTGGCTCGAATCTGATTAAAAAAATCCATTTCATTCATTGCTCTCAGCTTAGCGACTCGCTCTTCTACCTCTACACTATTAAAATTGTATGCGTTATCAACGTACTCTGAGATATTCAAATCTTGATATGCACCAAACCCCTTCCTCTCATAACTGAGATGAAAGGTTTTAAAGCCTGCTAATAGCGATTCAATGGCACCATGCAAACGAACTGAAATCACTAGCGCTTGCGGGTATTTTGTTAAGGCCTCCTTTACCGAAATAAAATCACTAATCCCGTATTGTTGGTAAAAATCACCATCGTTATTAGAATTGACCTCACTTTGCACCGCATAAACAACGCTCTCGAATTGCGCCAATACTGGCTCTAACTCTTTCAAAAACTTATGGTTAACCGCTTTGCCACGGCGTAAATCCCTTAAGATCAAGATACAAGTGGAAGAGTGAGGCAATGTTGAAACTTCTAGCGAGTCAAATTTACGGATCAACTCCGAAACGGCCATATCTTTCACACGCGTGCTTTGGAGATTAATATTTTTAAGCTCTGCGACGGTTTTATCATCGCGAACAAACACTTGCTCAGTATTGGCCAGTAAGCGACTCAACCACGCAGAATAGACATAGCGCAGCGGACCAATACTCTGCGAGAGTAGAATATGCGGCTGATTAATGTTGCTTTTAACCCAAGCAATTTGTGAGCAGTGCACAATCAGCGTTTTTAGGGCTTCGCTGAGGGAACCAAACCTTAAATATCCGCCACCAACGGAGTAGAAACGATCACAATTTTGTAAGGACTGGTATTGTTTTGCTGAATAGCGCCCAAACAGCAGAAAGCCAATCACTTTCAATAATACCGCGACGTGCCCCAGTATGCCGCTACGGGAAAATTCATTACCAAGCACCTGGTAATCGCCGTTAAAACTATCGGGATCACTACAAACAATAATGATCTCGGTATCTTGGCCATGTTGCTTCTTTATATATTGGCAAGCTAGCTCAACCAGCAAACCATCACCCGAGTTTTTAGACGAATAGCAATTCATCAAAGCGACTTTCATTCGGCTTTCCTTCCCTTTAAAGCTAAGGATGCGCTAAACCAGCGAACCTCAATTGTTGTTTACATCCATAGCACGAGGCTAAAACTAAGTTCTTATGACTGTGTGGCCTTACCGCTCTGATTTTGATATCCGTAGTATTGGTAATCCCCATATTCATTTTTCTGTTTAGGACTGGCTTTATTAATCACCACACCATCGATGGCAATATCATGTTTTATAAGACTTTCTAAACTACTATTCAGTTGCTTTATATTGGTGCTTCCGGCTTGAACCACCAACAATGCGGCTCCTGCTAAGCGGCTGAGTAATAAACCATCGCTCACCGCCAATAGCGGGGGCGAATCAATAACAATCTTGTCATAGCGCTGCTCTAACTGTTCAATCAACATCGCAAACTTATTTGAGGCTAATAGCTCCTGAGGATTCGGGATCAACATGCCACCAAATAAGGTATCAAGACCCGATTTTTTATGATGATAAATACAATCACTCAGCTCTGCGCCCATCACCAGATGATTGGTGAGGCCCAACGGATTTTGATTAAAACCAAAACGCTCAGACAAGCTAGGTTTGCGTAAATCAGCTTCAATCAGCAATACTTTTTCCATGCCCGCCATTGCCATCGCTAGGTTCATGGCCGTAGTGCTCTTACCTTCGCCAGGTACCGAAGAAGTAATGCACACCCGTTTACGCTGGTTGTTGACCAAATTAAATAACAGGGAAGTTCGAATAGTGCGGATCGATTCACTAAAATATCGCTGCTTTTCATCAAAAAACACCTGACTATCCATCAGTTTATTCTTATATTTTTTAGCGTTGATTTTTGGGATTGCACCGAGCGGATGTAAGCCCAGCTTTTCTTGGATGTCGGATGACTTCTCGATAGTGTTATGAAAAGCATCCGTAATTAACACTAAGACCATGGAAAACAGCAAACTGGCCAAAGCAACTAAGGCAATGATGAGACCTTTATTGGGCTTCGCTGGGTCTAAAGGGATGACCGCGCGATCGCTAAACCGCGCCACTGCCGACTGAAAATCATTGGTCGCTGCAGTCTCTTTCTGTCGATTCAAGAACAGATCATAGAGCTTACGATTACTATCAACCTCACGCTTAAGCGCGTCATAGGTCGCGCGCTTCACCGCAATCGCTTGGAACTGAGTTTTCTTACTGGCTAATTCTGCTTGAATTGAATTTTCTTGCTTAACAGCCCCTCTTAACTCTTTTTCTATCCCCGTGGCCAAATCGTTAAGCACCCGACCAGCTCTCTCTCGCACTGCCGCTAACTGTGCTTGGGCTTGGATCATTTTGTCATGTTTCGGACCATAACGCTTACTCAATTCAGAAACCAAACGTTCCGCTTCAATCTCAGCGACACGAACATCACGCAACTGCGGGTGATTGGAAATCACAGAAATCGAAGACAGTTCAGCTAAACCGGCGTTCCGGTTATCTTGTAGTACATAGTAGAGTGACTCTGCGGCCACTCGGCGATCTCTGGCATCGCTGAGCCGGCGACTTAAATCATTTAACTCATTCGAAGCCAAACTATCGACGCCGCTCACATCAACCAGTCCTTCCGACGTTAAAAAAGCGGCTTGGCGACTCTCTGATTGCTCGACCAATGCTCTCAGTTTATCTAAACGAGTCTCTAACCAAGTGCTCGCCTCTTGATTGGCATACAATCGAGATTCTCGGTTATTTTCGATATAGGCTTCCCCAACAGCATTTGCAACTTGCGCAGCCAATTGAGGATCCTCGGATTCAAAGATGATTTTTACCAACTGAGTTTTTCGTAGTGGGCTAATACTTAAACGCTTACGAAAATTCTCCATCACCGTTTGCTGCCTTTTTTGGAGCAGCATCTGTTCACTGAGCGGCTCTCGTAATGGCAATAAACTCAGCAACAAAGGCGAATGAACGCCAAGATTATACAGCGTCTCGAGAGGATTCTTCAGTTGCATCCAGCCACTGTCGGCTTGCTCTCCATTTAATTCAGGGTACTGCTCTAGCTGTAACCCTTGGATCACTTTTTGCGCAATGGTACGGGATTTTAATAGTTCAAACTGGGTGAGATAGTATTCTTGTTTAGAGGTATCAACCCCAATCACGTCTTCAATCGAGACCGCTTTTCTTTGCTCCGCTTCGATCAATAGCACCGCCGAAGCTCGATAAACCGGGGTAATCGAAAATGTAATCAAGGCGGCAAGTAAGGCAGCCAAAAAAGTAAAACCAATAATCATCCAAGCCCGTCGACGTATTACCGAAAAGTACTGGCTCAAATCAATAAACTCATCTTTATTCACTGGTCGCTGCAAAGAATTAAGTCCGAGCCTGGCAGCTGGGTTGTCTATATGCAGGACGTTGCGTTGGGCTGTGTGATTCACCATTAGACTTCCTTGTTAATCCAGTATCTTGTCGTTAAAAAAAGCTAGCCTTGACGACGATAATATCTCCGGGCTCAACCTTGGTATTGAGACTGACCTTATTTTGAGGGCTGCCACCATTTCCAGTCGTCACATTAATATTTGATTTAGACGCTCGCTGGGTAAATCCACCCGCTAAAGCCACCGCTTTTTCTATGGTTAAACCTGGCTGATAGGCGTAACCACCGGGTTTCTCGACTTCTCCATTAATAAAAACTTGTCGGTACTGGACAATATTCACCGAAACTTTAGGTTGAATTAAATAGTCACCTTTTAAGCCCGACTCAATGGTTTGTTTCAAGGTTTGAGTGGTTGCATCACTCACCGTCAAACGACCTAGGTAGGGATAATCAATTTTGCCACTATTGTTAATCAGCACTTGCATACTGAGATCGTCTTCGCCATAAACATGAATATTAATTACATCACCTGGCCCAAGTCTGTAGGAATCATCGCTGGCCGCCTGACTCACTAGGCTAGGTAGCAGCAACATTAAAAACAATAGGTAAGCAGCGAACCGATTCATCATCTAAAGAGTCCCCGAGAAGTGAATAAACATGACATTTTGCTGGTAACTTAAGCCTGCAACCGAGGAAGACTTGTCTTCTCTTTGGTAACTAACATTCAGCTTCAACCAGCGGCGTAACTCATATTCGATAGCCACTTTCGCCAGCGTAATCTGCTCATCACGATCGACACCTGTATAAGCGAGGTCGGTATCGCGATAACTTAGCTCCGTGGAGAGCCGATCCAGCCAGTAATGCTGCCAACTCGTCTGATAAATAGTTTCATCAATATAGTTGCCTAATTGATCGGGATCTTTCGCAATTTTGCTAGTAAAAACATTGAACTGTGAGTATTCCACTGGCAAATAATTAAATGACAATAACCAACTCAAACCCGAAAAGTGCTCGCGCTGGGCTGACTGGTAGCCTTTATCCTCATAACCGATCCGAGCAGAACCGCTAGACTTACCGCTAATGTCCCACTCGGCCCCTGCATAAATAAAACTATCATCGTTATTTCGACTGGCCTGATCGCTTGCGTTCAGCCGATAACGTCTTGCGAGTTGCTTAGCCTCCAACAACAATTCGGTGGCATTGGAGACTCGGTAGAAAAAGGTGGCACCATAACTGAGCTGTCGCCAGTTCCGATATTGAGTTAGCGACTCCAGATTTTGATACTGCTTGGTTTCCCAGGCCAATTGCAGGTCGACACGCCCGTAGGCCTGCGGCGCACCATAGGAATAAACACTCTGCAATTTATTACTTTGAAAATAAATCAGCTCTTGGATATCACTCCCCAAGCCTTGCGATAATCCTCGCCCTCTTTGCTCATGCTGATGAGCGAACCGATAAGCCAACTTGAGCCGATGCCTAAGCGCTAACTCAAGCTCAGCTTTAGCGGCAAGCTGGTGATCGAGATAGTCATCCACATGACTCTCGAAATACTCAGCCGCAGAAATTTTGTAGCCCAGCTCATAAGAAGCAAGATCACGTTCTGCGAGGACCTTGAGCGCTGCATCCAAGACCAAAATATTAGATGAGGATGAGTCTTTTTCCGCGAGTGTAATATTGTCATCATATTTATAGCCGAGCCCTAACATTGGAACCAGTGCCAAGCCAGACTCGGTCATATAGGGCTGCGGGGCCAACTTTGCATTCACAACATGACTCAGCATAAATAAAGTCCCCATTAAAACCATAAAGGCTCGAAAAATTACCATGAACTTCCTTGTAAAATCATTGCTGGCGAGGCTTGAATTCCCTAGTACGCCTGCTCACTACGAAAACCTTTAAAAATAGTGAGGTAAACAATTTTTATGTCCATCCACAAACTCCATAATTGGATGTACTCCAAGTCGTAAGCGATACGGCGCTCCATTTTGTCGAGGGTATCCGTTTCACCTCTGCAGCCATTAATTTGCGCCCAACCAGTGATCCCAGGTTTTACCTTATGGCGCAGCATGTAACGGTCAACCACTTGGCGATATTCCTCATTATGAGCAACCGCATGGGGACGCGGGCCAACGATCGACATAGAACCCATCAGTACGTTAAAGAACTGGGGCAATTCATCTAAAGAAGTTCGACGAATAAACGAACCAAAACGAGTCACTCGTGGATCATTCTGAGTGGCCTGAGTCACCTTACCGCCATTTTCCATTACCTTCATCGACCGAAACTTCCATACCCGAATTCTCCGACCATCTAAGCCGTAACGATCTTGCTTGAACAGGATTGGACCAGGCGAGCTGAGCTTGACGCCAATCGCCAACGCGATTAACACAGGACTAATCAGCAACAGAATGATGCTGGCTAAGATAATGTCTTGCACTCGTTTAGTGAATACACTGGCCAGCCCACGAAAAGGGCTGTCAAATACACTCACCGTTTGAATGTTTCCCAAACTACTCCAGCGGGAATGAATGAGATTATAAGTAAAGAAATCAGGCACAATGAAAGTGGTACAGGTGGTATCGGACAGCTGCTTCAAATAGCCGCTAATCCGACCCTTAGCATGCATTGGTAGTGCCACGTAGACATGATCTACTTGACCACTTTTTGCCAAATCGAGGGCTTGGGAAACCCGCCCAACCGGACCAAAATATTTGGAATCATCTGCCAAGCGAGCGCAATCTCGGTCATCAAAGAATCCCATGAAAACCAAACCTAAATCCGGGTTAGCAATTAACTCTTGCTGAAGCCTGAGACCCGTTTCCGAGACGCCAATAATCAACGCCTTACGCGTGTTATAGCCAGTTTGGCGTAACAGCGCCAAAATTTCCCGAAACACGATACGCCAAACGATCAATGCGATAGGCGTGACTAATAGCCAGCCCCCGAGAACCAAACGTGAATAGTTATCGGAAACCTTCAAGAAATAGTTACTTGCGAGGATCACTGCAACCGTCACCAACCAGACACTCAGAGTCACCTTCGCTTGTTCTTTTACCGAGGCTATTCGCCACGAACGATACAGCGTGAATGACTCTGCAACAATTAAGAAGACGATGCCTAAACCAATAGCCAACATCTGGAAGTCATCATCAACCTGACCCGTTCTCCACCACGCTAATCCAGCCAGAGTGGCAAAGATGATCGCAAGATCTGTAATACGATAGACCAACGCCAGTTCGAATTCATGGCTGCGAACCAATCCATTTCTCTCGTTTCCCATAACACATCCTTGTGCCAATCAATTGACCGAAAAGAATTTTATATCAAGAGATTCATGCTGCAGATGACTCTGCAGCGCTCGGTAAACCACTTAATTTTGAAAAGGAAGTCCCCGACGTGTAAATAGCCCAACCATCACCAGCGCAAACAACACTAACGAACCAGGTTCAGGAACGGAAGTCACGCTAAAGGTCGTTCCGCCAACATAGGTCTGTTCTGCATAGGCATAAACCGTCCATTCGCCGACTTCTAAAATATCGTTGCTAGCAATATAGTCATCACTCCAGTAACTCAATAAACCAGAACCCGAAGCCTGCCAAGTTTCAATATCATCCCAAGCGCTATACATGTAACTGAAAGCTTGCTCAAACCCGCCAAAATACCAATAGAAGGTAATATCGAATAAACCATTAGCAAAACCGCCAGTTCCCTCATCGCTTAAGCGATTTAAGGATTGGAGATCGAAACTCACGGCAGCGCGAATATCATCATCAATGTCGATAACACTTGCCGGACTAGGAACAGCGCCACTACTCGGATCTTGCTGAGGAGTGGGATATCCTCCCAAATACACCACCGGTCCTGCCGGTACACTGGGGTTTTCTGAGGCCGTTATAATCGTGGCCGAAGTATTAAATGTAGTTAAACTGATAAGTAAAAATAAGATGGAAGCCTTCATCGCGGTTTTCCTTTACCAAATAGTGAAAAGCAACAACTCTCATTTGTAATTAGGCAAACATTAAGCCATAAATGATAAGCTCGTCACACTTTTTGTTAACATGCTGTTTTTTAAAACTTTTACTTCCACACTATTATTAATTTGATTACTTATATAAAATTAAGTTTGTAAATTAATTCGACACTATGTTACTAAAACAATATTCCTGTATTTTTTATGACCTATCGCTGTATGTAATTTGCCCTCATCAATGAACTAAAAAAGACCAAACTTTGTCGCAAATTCCTCAGTTTTATCTAGTTAGAATTAAATATTCAGGATATCAATAAAATATCGATACACTGTAAAGTTGGCTGACATCGACACAGTGAACCCCCAACAACACTCGAGTAAATACCAAGTTGTTGTTATATAAGAGCATTCATAACTAATACCCTGATTTATTTCCACCAACTACTTGCCGTATTCTGCTCAGCAAAAAATATATTGTTCGAGCGACGAGTAACGGTTTAGCTGGCGAGGTCAATTTAGCGTTGAAAAAATAATATAAATTGCGATGAAAGAGGAGCGTCAGAGCAACCAAGCGAATAACGGCAACCACGCGCTCAGAGAGGATAAGCATATTGCAATATGCTCGAGTCAACCTTCTGGCTGTAACCCTTCGCAGGATAAACCACAAAAAATGCCAGCATTTCGCTGGCATAATTTCAATACGGAGTGTTCTGTTTAGTTAACGTCCCGACTTAAACTTGGTCCATAAGCGAGTACGAACCCGTTCAACCTTCGGTGGAACATTGGTAAATCCATAGAGATTTTTAGCCGCGGCTTCGCTTGGGTAAATTCCCTGATGCTGAGCAATTTCAGGATTGATTAAAGCGGTCGCCTTAGTATTTGGATTGGCAAACCACACAAAATCGGTCACCTTGGCGATCACTTCGGGACGTAATATATAGTTGATAAAAGTATGAGCGTTATTCGGGTGACTCGCATCTTTGGGAATAGCAAACATATCAAACCACACACCAGCCCCTTCTTTAGGGATGATATATTCAAGTTCAACGCCATTTTTGGCTTCTTCGGCACGCTCATCCGCCATTAACACATCGCCCGACCAGCCGATCGCGACACAAATATCGCCACTGGCTAAGTCATTAATATACTGAGAGCTATGAAAATAACGAATACTTGGCCGCAGTTGCGCCATTAGTGTTTCAATCTCCCCTTTATAGTCTGCCATATTGCTGCTACCGGGATCCTTCCCCATATAATTCAGCATCGCCGCAACCACTTCACTGGGCGCATCCAAAAAGGCTATGCCGCACTCGCTCAATTTCGCTGCGATCTGTGGATCAAACACCAGCGACCAACTATTTAAATCAGCATCATCACCTAAAATTTGTTTTACTTTATTCACGTTATAACCAATACCCGTGGTGCCCCACATATAAGGGATGCCATACAGGTTACCCGGATCATAATGTTGTAGCGTGGCTAGAAGTGTCGGATCCAGATTGCCCCAGTTACTCAGTTTGCTGCGGTCCAGCTTTTGATAAACACCCGCTGTAATTTGCCGACCATAGAAGTCATGAGAGGGGGCGACAATATCAAAGCCGGTGCTTCCCGACAGCAATTTAGCCTCCAACATTTCATTAGAATCAAATACGTCATAAATCACTTTAATACCCGTTTCTTTTTCAAACTCGGAAATTGTGTCCTCGGCAATGTATTCGGTCCAATTGTAAACATTCAGTACTTTCTCTTCTTGAGCCATTACTACATTGGTCACTACAGCAAGTAGTCCAACCAACAGCATGTTTATTTTATTCACTCATGCAATCCTCAATATACGGTGATGCTGACATCACTCGTTTGTTTATTCTATAAATGTAGTCTATAAACTGCTTTGATAACTGGCAGAGCCATTTAATCACAGCCTGCCAGATTAAAGCCGCGAGATAGTACTCGTTAATTAATCGAAACCCAAGTGCTAGCTGGCTAACAATTATCCAAAAAAGCGCTTTGAAAAGCCTTTACTAGTCGTTAAAATCGACGATTAACTAAATTTTTGGGTTATATACGTACTAAGTTCGCTTACGTACTCGCGTTTAACACACTAGGAAGAAGACATTCAAAACAATGATTAACGACCAACAAATTGAGACGATTCGTCAACAACTCAGCCAGAAACTAGAGGAAATTCAACTTCGTCTTGAACAAGATAACGAGTTGATTAAAGACAAAAGTGATCTAGGGGATGACGTTGATCGAGCCAATCAAGAAGAGTCTCAACAAATGCAGCTTAATCGTCGCCAACACGACCTTGCTCAAGTAAAAAGCATTAAGGATGCATTACGTCGTATTGAGGAACAAGACTATGGTTTTTGTGAAAGCTGCGGTGAAGACATCAATGCCGCACGACTCAACGCTCGCCCAGAGTCACGCTACTGCATCGACTGCCAAGATTACCGCGAACGTAAAAGTAGCCAATATGCTTAAACAACTACAAATTAATCTTAGAATTAGTCACTAAGATCATATTCACTTGCTCTGCTCGCTGTTATAATTCCGTTCCGATTTCACATCGGATTAGGATCTGCGAGCATGAACAACCCGCTTTATCAAAAGCACATTATCTCCATCCCTGATTTATCCCGTCAGGAACTCGAGTTAATTGTCGACACCGCACAAAACATAAAACAACAACCCCGTCCTGAGTTACTCAAAAATAAAGTTGTTGCTAGCTGTTTTTTTGAAGCCTCAACCCGTACTCGTTTGTCTTTTGAAACCGCAGTGCAACGTTTAGGCGGGAGTGTGATTGGCTTTGCCGATGGTGGTAATACTTCGCTGGGCAAAAAAGGCGAAACCTTAGCGGATTCGGTGAAAGTGATCTCTTCTTATAGCGATGCGTTTTTTATGCGCCACCCCCAAGAGGGAGCCGCTCGCTTAGCCAGTGAATTCTCCAGTGTGCCAGTGGTGAATGGCGGCGATGGTTCTAACCAACACCCCACCCAGACCTTACTCGACTTATTTACCATTTATGAAACGCAAGGGAGTTTAGAAGGCCTTAAAATTGCGTTTGTTGGTGACCTTAAATACGGACGCACGGTACATTCGCTTACCCAAGCCCTGTCCTTATTTGGTTGCGAATTTTACTTTATCGCACCGAAAGCATTGGCCATGCCTGATTACATTACCGAAGAGCTAAATGAGCGCAAAATAAAATATCATTTATATGACAGCATCGAAGAGGTCGTTGGAGAACTGGATATTTTGTATATGACTCGCGTGCAAAAAGAGCGCTTCGATGAGACAGAATACCAGCATATCAAATCCAGCTTTATTCTTCGGGCCAACATGCTTGAACAAGTGCAAGACAACCTCAAGATCTTACACCCGCTGCCCCGAGTCGACGAAATCACCACCGATGTAGATAGTACGCCCTACGCCTACTACTTCCAGCAGGCTGAAAATGGTGTTTATGCTCGCCAAGCTTTACTCGCGCTAATCATGACCAATGAATTTGGAGTTCAATAATGAAGAAAAAACTGCAAGTTGAAGCGATTGCTCACGGCACAGTGATTGACCATGTACCTGCGGGGCAAGGAATTAAAATCCTTAAATTTTTTCAGTTATCGGCGGCCCAAGAACGGATCACGGTGGGCTTAAACTTACCCAGCGGAGAACAACAAAAGAAAGACCTAATTAAAGTTGAAAACACCGTTTTTGATGAAAACCAAGCCAATCAACTAGCCTTATTTGCCCCTCATGCCACCATCAACTTGATTGAAGACTTTGAAGTCGTGCGTAAGTTCCATGTCTCCACTCCGGAACAAATCAAAGCTGTATTTGCCTGCCCGAACAGCAATTGTATCAGCCACAACGAGCCTATCGATAGTCACTTTTATGTTCGTCATAAACAAACAGACATCAAGCTAAAATGTCATTACTGCGAAAAATCCTTCGATCTAAGCCTATTCCCTGAACTCGACTAGATTCAAACCAACCCAGCCACAACATGCGCTAAACTCGGTGTTGTGGCTCGGAATCAGAACACTTTACAAACAACAGCTTATTCGACTAAATATTAAGAAATCCTCAACATACTGCTGTTAATTTACCCAATACCTAAGTTATGCTGTGCTTTGTTTAATCACTGTCAATCGCTCACTTATCAAAAGTTGGCGTCATGAACATAACAAAATGAATTTCTTAAAATTATTTAGCACAAGGACGTAAGCGATGTTGAATCGAGTTAGCAGTATTTTATGCTGTAGTCTGTTACTGAGTTTCGCCGCTGGCGCTCGTCCACTCGCAGAACAAGCTGGATGGTCGGCCACCCTTAATCTCAACTTGGGTTATGTTGGCGGGCAAAGTCAATTTTCCACTGATGATGACAACCAAGTCACTCATGATCTAAATAATAGTGGCCAGAGCACCAATACGCTGATTGCCTATCCTTTGTTACGAGCCTCTTACACCACTACCGACCTAAAAAATCAGTTTTTTGTGGGTAACAGTAAAGAGAACTTAGGCCGAGCCCAGTTTCAATACGAGTTGGGTTATCGCCGCGCGATCAGCAATAAAAGTCAGTTAACCGTTGCTTACTTCCCAGAGTTGCCATTGATGAATGATACCTGGAGTGATCCTTATATCACTAATGTGGCTCGACAAGAAACTGATGAAAATGTCCAAGGGGGACGACTGCGTTATCAATCCATTGCCGATAGTCCATTTACCCTTGAATATGTTTATGCCAAACGTAGCATTGACAACGAACAAAGTGGGGTCGCCATATTTGGCCAAGGTTCCAGCCAAGCCCAAGCGCTAAATCGCAATGCCAATTTACACCGAGTCATTGGCGAAATGTTTGTGCCACTTTCCAAACAATGGTTTCTGTCTCCAGCCCTGGTCTACACGACGAGCAAAGCGGATGGTAGCGCCAACGATTTTAATAGCTATACCCTGCGTCTAAACAGTGTTTATAAAATTGAGCGTCATTTATTAACGGTCAACCTAGAGTTAGGTCAAACTAAGTATTCTGATGGCAACCCGGTATTTAATATGCAAACTCAAGAGGATGACCGACTCTCCTTATTTGCAATTTACCTCTACCAACGTCCATTTGCTTGGAAGAATGCAATGTTTAATGTCACCGCTGGCTATCAAAATAGCGACTCAAACATTAACTTCTACGACAGTAAAGGCTTCATCACCACCTTTGGTTTTGGTTATACTTTTTAGTGGTACAGCATTGAATCAAGGGCAGCGTTAGCTGCCCTTTGCGATAAGGTTTGCTCATTACTTAGATTCGCAATAAGAACTTTTTATCATGCCGATTGGTACGCCGCCTGGCGTACCAGCAAATACAGCTCAAGTCACTGCTGCAAACATTTACCAAGGGTCTTGGATGTTAGTCTTCGCTTAAATCCAGTTCCGCTAAGTAAATTGCGGTCTTATCCTCATGACTGGAGTAATAACTGCAATACAAGGTATTACCTCGCTGTACTAAACCTGGATAACTGGTATCGCCACCGGAAGGTAAAACTTGCACTTCTTTTAAGCGCCCCTGATCTGCATCAAGCCAACACAAACTGGTACGCACCGGTTGGTATAAACGTAGTGCACAGAGCAACCGCCCATCGTCCAGCTTAAGCATTACCGGACCACCAATTTGTAATGCTAAGTCCTGCCATGTCCATTCCAAATAAGGCGGCTTCGCATAACCCAGTTGAGCGCTTGCGCTATCTTTATCGCGCCTTAATAAACATAGCGCCGAGCCATCATCAAGCAAACTCAAGTCATGCTCATTGGGGTAAGCGAGGCCATTTTGTTTAAGGCTAAACAAGGGATCTAAATGAAGCTGATAGTTCCCTTTCGCGTCCATCCGATATAGATCTACCTTATCCAAGCGATAACTATAAGCCACTGCATAGGCGCTATCGGCTAAATAACGGCTACGCCACAACCACATCCCGGCTTCCCCTTGTGGGCTCAACTCCGACCAAATTAACCCGTCATCAGACCAAGCAATATAGCTTTGTAACTGCGATGATAGCTCGTGACGCGTTACACCTGCGCAAGTCAATAACATACGTCCATCCGGGCTCACAACCAATTTAGGGTCTCGTAAATCCAAACCATCCACATGCAGGAAAGCCGCCGGTTCAAAATCGGTTTGCTCAAAACCACGACGTAAGATCCGAATGTCTCCTTGTTCACTCACATGTGCACTGGCTTCGCGAAAACACAGCCACAGCGAAGCGGCAAATTCACACATATCAGTAAACGCATTATGCTCAGCCTTATCCCAGACTTGTTCCACCGAAGATAATCTCATGTTGACCTCACCGCGATTAATTCAATATTGAGTAAAAATGAGCCTATGATTTTTAGTGTGAATGCAGCTTTTACTTGCAAATTAACCATAGTCTACACAGTTAGTTCAGTTATCGGCTATGATCGTTTAAGCTAAATCAATAGTTTAAGTTGCTCGCAAAAATATCCCGAGGGGGGACTATGTTTTTGGATTTTTTCGCTTTAGGTTTACTGCTTTTTGTCGCGCTTACCCTGTTTTACGGAATTATAGCCATTCATGATATTCCCTATGAAATATCAAAACATCGCAATCACCCCCACCAAGATGCGATCCATGTTGCCGGTTGGGTGAGCCTATTCACGTTGCATGTATTGTGGCCATTTTTATGGATTTGGGCCACGCTGTATCGCGAAGACCGAGGTTGGGGCTTTCAACAAATCGAGCAACGCCAACAAGACTTAGAAAATCAAGAACAGCAACTCGCCTCACGAGAACAGGTGATGGAAGCCGAAATCAGTAAACTCAAACGCCAAGTCGCCATCATCAGTAAGCATGTGCAACAACTAGAACAAGGAGAGAGTCAATAATGGATTTATTGCTTATTCTCACCTATGCGGGCCTGTGTATCGCTATTTTTAAGATCTTTCGTATTCCGCTCACCAAGTGGACGGTGCCAACCGCAGTATTAGGTGGCATCTTCATCGTTGGGGTATTGATAGTATTGATGAACTATAACCATCCCTACACTGCCAACGCCCGACAAATATATACCTCGGTCCCTATCATGCCTCTAGTTCGCGGTAAGGTGATTGAGGTTCCAGTGGAAGTTAATCAGCCGATACAAGCCGGTGAAATCTTATTTAAACTGGACCCAACACCATTTCAAGCCATCGTTGAACAACGTCAGGCCGAATTGGCCAGTGCCCAACAATTAGTGCCCCAACTCATGGCACAATGGGCCAGCGCCAAAGCAAATACCACCGCGGCTATCGCCGAGCGAGATCGCAACTTAAAGTCTTATCAACGTTATGCCGAAGGACGAAAGAAAGGCGGAGCAAATAGCCCCTTCACCGAATTAGAAGTCGAAAACCGCCAACAAGCCTACCTTGCTGCTGAAGCTAAACTACAAGCGGCACAAGCCAACGAAACCATTGCAAAACTCGCCTATGATTCGCAAATCAACGGCGTGAATACTAACGTGGCACGCATTCAGGGGCAGCTCGATAGTGCTTTGTTCGATCTAGAGCAGACCGTGGTCCACGCACCGAGTGATGGCTTTGTTACCCAGGTCGCATTGCGCAAAGGCATGGTGGCCGTACCAATGCCGCTGCGCCCTGTCATGACTTTTATACCCAAGGAACAATCAATGTTTGTCGGCGCCTTTTGGGAAAACTCTATCAAGCGCCTGAAAGCGGGTGATCAAGCTGAATTTATTGTTACCGCGCTGCCTGGCGTAGTATTTAAAGGCACCGTAAGACAAGTGATGCCAAGCATTGCCGAAGGTGAATTTCAAGCCAACGGAAACTTAAGTGGTGCAGCGGTATTTTTTAAACATAGTCGCAGTTTGGTGATCATCGATCCCGAACCTCGATTCGATGAATATCAACTGCCAATGGGCATTAGCGGCCAAGTCGCCATCTATACCGAGCATTTCCATCATCTCTCAGTGATGCGCAAAGTGCTACTCAGAATGCAAGGTTGGATTAACTACATTTTCCCCTTTCATTAATCGCCAAGGCGTCGCGAACCAAAAGGCCAGCAATATGCTTGGCCTTTCTTATGTCGACGCAGGTAAAGTTCTAGTTTATCGCCCTTTACCAATCTAACTCATTACCGGTTCACTCTTGCTGGCCTTAATCACCACTAACGGCGTTATATATCTTGTTATTAGAGCCACGAGTTACTGCACTTCATGCCTGGTTATCGGCAGATTTATGCTGCGCAATACGTTGATCGTATAATGAATCAGATTGGTATTACATGCCGTCGCCGTTGAGCATTCAATCCTTCCGTTGTTTTCCAAACTAAAGCTGTTTGAATTTCCAAAAACGAGCCAATGGCAATATAAAGAAGCATTACTCTAAGTCTTCAACTCTTCGCTTTAGGGCTGCTAACTCTTGTTTAAGCGCATTTATTTGTTGTTGTAGCTCGCCCTCTGATGAAGTTTCTCGCGTAGAGTCTGGGCTCACCGCCAAGCTAGATTCTCCAGAAAACAAATGCATATAACGCGATTCACGTTTCCCTGGCTCGCGCTCTAATTTAGAGATAAATTTGCCACTCTCATGTTCACTCAACGCCTGTAAATTTTGCTCCACTTCTTGAACACTACTAAAGTTTGCTAAACGCTGGCTGCGAGTACGTAATTCTCCAGGGGTTTGCGGCCCGCGCAAAAACAATAAACAAATAATCGCTCGTTGTTGCTCGCTGAGTTGTAAACCACCAAACTGAGAATTGCAAAAGCGATGTTGGTAACGAACCACCCGTCCAGCCATCGGAGCCTCGGTCACTAAACGCAATTGTTGTAATTGAACCACTGCATCTTGCACCTCAGCTTCAGACAAACTCATCACTGGCTCTCGATTACTCTTTTGATTACAAGCTAAGGTTAAAGCATTTAGCGACAGCGGATATTGGTCTGGCGTCGTTGTTTCTTTTTCTAGTAAAGCGCCAATCACACGAGTTTGTTCTAAAGATAAATTTTGTTCCACAGCTCACCTCAATAACATGTTACAGCAGTAGCTTAATGCACTACCGACCCCAGAATACGCCAAACTGAATTGCCAAGCAGCTTAACATGATGCGTTTCGTGGATAACTTCAACTAAACTGAAAAAACTGAAATAGAAAAAGTGCTTTAAAAGTGCTCATTTTTCACGTTTTATTGATGTAGATTAGCGTTATCGCCTAGATTCATCGGTATGGTAGCTCTCCGCTTCATATCGAATAATCATGGCTACACTGCTATATCATCGAGCAGTCAATTACAGATAGGCTGGAAAGCAACAAATGGAACCGTTTCGTTGGACCTCTGATTTTGAAACTGGCTTGGAGGAAATAGACAAGCAACATCACCAATTAATCGATCTGATTAATAAAATTGGCAATTTTCTCACTCAAAAACAGATATCAACCGAAGAACTAAGACCATTTACCGTAGAGCTGAATCACTATGTGGTAGAGCACTTCCAAGAAGAAGAACAATTAATGACATTATGCCGAGTCGACCCTCGACATAAAAAAATCCACATTACAGCTCACCGCGAATTTCTTGACGAAATAAATAAATTTGAACATCTAGACAACAGCAACCAGCATGCCCAAGTTAAGCAGCTATTAGACTACCTGATTCAATGGCTGGCTTATCATATTCTCGGCATTGACCAAGAGCTCGCGAAACAAGTGCAATATATCGAAAGCGGTGAACCGCCTGCAACCGCCTACAGCAAAGCCGCGCAGCCTAAAGATTTGGCAACCGAACCCTTAATTACCGCATTACGTGGTTTATTTCATCAAGTTAGCGTACGCAATCATGAGTTACTCGAACTCAATCAAAACTTAGAAAAAAAAGTACAAGAACGCACCCTCGCCTTGCAAAAAACCAATCAACATTTGCAATCTTTGGCCCATACCGATGTTCTCACGGGTCTGCCCAATCGACGCCATGCAATGATTCAACTCAAAGAATTATGGCAACAATCCTTAACACAACAAAGTCCCTTAGTCTGCATGATGATAGACGCCGACCATTTCAAACAGATTAATGACCAAAAAGGCCATGATGCTGGCGATACAGTATTGATGTTACTCGCGCGCAATTTACGCGAATCGGTCAGAAGTGATGATGTGGTGGCTCGCCTAGGGGGCGATGAGTTCTTACTCATTTGTCCAGACACCGATCAAGACGGCGCCTTAAGGCTCGGGTCTGCGATTCGTCAGCGAGTCGCCAATTTGTCCATCAACCAACAATATAAAATAAGTGTGAGTGTAGGCATCGCCAGTCGCAGCTCAGAAATGACCCATCACGAAGCGATGATCAAGGCTGCCGACAAAGCAGTTTATCAAGCCAAAGCAGACGGTAAAAATTGTGTGCGCATGTTCCAACCCAAGCAAGATGAACCTGCAAACAAGGCGCTAAAACAGCAAGCCCAGTAAACCATTCAGCAACCTGAGCCGTCACTATTTCGAGGTAACTCGGCAACGCTACAATATGGATTAAAGGTTGCAGCGAACACCAAGCCGTGTTGAACTTCAATTTTCTCTTGAAGTCTATTTGGGAGCACCCATGACCATTGATATAAGCTGGCCTGCACTCGCTTTTTTTTCACTGATATTGCTGGTCCCATTGCTCATTAACTGGCATTTTCACTTAGCTTTGGGCAAAGATATGCTCTTGAGCATCTTCAGAATGGTGGCACAGCTCGCTTTACTCGGCGTTTATCTGCAGTTTCTATTTGATTTAGATAAACTTTGGATCAACCTACTCTGGTTAGCGCTGATGCTCATGGTTGGAGCCAGCGCCATCATTGATAAAGCCAAGCTGCCTAAACGAGGTTTATTTTTAGCGGTCACTTGCGGCCTGCTACTCGGTTTAAGCCCAGTGTTATTCATTTTGCTGTTTGGCCTGCTCAAGCCGGATCCCAGCTACAGCGCCCAATACCTGATCCCCCTCGCCGGTATGTTATTAGGCAATAGCCTCAGCGGTAATATTATCGCTCTACAGCGCCTATTTAACCGCCTCAGCGAAGCCAAACAAGAATATTATGGCTACCTTGCGCTAGGAGCCAATCGCAGCCAAGCCACTCAAAGCTTTGTGCAATCGGCAATGCAGCAATCCTTCGCCCCCTTGCTAGCCTCCATGAGCACAGTTGGTATCGTGACCCTACCAGGTATGATGACTGGACAAATTTTGGCTGGCAGTGACCCATTGGTCGCGGTGAAATATCAGCTGGTGATTTTAATTGCGATCTTAGTCATGCTCAGTATTTCCGTCTCGACCACCTTAAGTCTGAGCATTCGAACCACCATCAGCCCCTGTGGCCGAGTCAACATCCCCAGTCCCCACGCTTAATCAGCGAGCCAGACTTCACACCTCTGGATTGCTCGAGGCATTAAAGGAAAACATCCGCACCTCGTCACGGGGGAACCAATTCAGGCTTTGATAAAACTGCTGAGCATGTAAGTTATCCAGATGCACAAACAGGTGGGTTTTCGCAATGCCCTGGCACTTGAAGGCCGCAACCACTTGCGCCACTAACTGACGCCCCAAGCCCTGCGAGCGATACGCTTTCGCCACGACTAAGTGTTGTAAATAACCTCTTCTGCCGTCGGTGCCTGCCAATACCGCCCCAACCAACTGCTGCTGCGCCACAGCCACAAAACTTAACCCCGGATTCCGCTGTAAATAAGCCGCAATACTTGGCTCCGAATCAGCATCACGCAAGGTCATCCCTTCGGCCTGCCTCCAAAGCGCCATCACTGCTTGATAATCCGCGGCTCGCATTTCTCGTAATACTGCCATTCAAGCCTCCGTCAACTAAATGAGCATCAATTTAAGCCAAAGTCGCCACTGCAGCCAAAGTGATAAGATAAAAAAGCGGCCAACACTACCAGCGGATAAAATAAGGGAGCACTGCCAGTAATAAGCCAACCAGCAATAACATACTCAGGCTGGACACAAAATAAGGCACAATACACAAGGCAATACCAACACATAGCGGCACGATTGCCTGCTGCTTTCTGCCATAACTAAAATAGCCGATACCGATAGCGCCAAACAGCACCCCCCATATCATCATCGCGCTACTATCCATCAAATCTCCTAATGGCTAATCATAAAGCGAGCAACCAAAACGAATAGCTGAAAGCTAAAATACTGCTTTTAGCAATGCACAGCAATCACGAATGCCATACAAATCAACTGAACGGGTGACCGATTAATCAATCATATGCAAAGCACAAACTCACCAGCGCTAGCGGTGCGTCCAATTTTTTATTGAATGCGCCAAAGCAGCAACCAATACTTATTCGTTACGCAGCGCTTCCACCGGATCTTGCTGCATGGCCCGCCAAGCGGGCAGTACTCCAGCTATCAGACCAACCCATACACATAGCAACAATGCGAGCAGCAAATAAAGAGGATGAACCACCAAAGGAAGCTCTGGAGCCAAGGCATGAACACTTAGTTGCACGGTAAGCAACAGCGCCAGGCCAACCAGCCCTCCGCTTAATGCCAAAGCGATCGCCTCGGCCAAGAACAACAGTAAGATCGTAGCACGCCGAGCCCCAAGCGCACGCAGTAAACCCACCTCTGGGATCCGTTCTTGTTGAGCAATACTCATGATGGTGAAGATCCCCACTGCACCAATGAATAAAGAAATTGCCCCCAGACCTCCGATGGCAGCCTTAATGATGCTGAGGATCTTATCCAGGCTCGCCAGCATGTCTTGCTGAGTATACAGAGTAAAATCTTCGCGACCATGGCGCCGAAACAACCGCTCAAAAATCCGCTGTTGCATGACTGTGGCAGGGATATCGGGGCGGTAAACCACATCCACCTCCATTAAGCTCTCGCGATTGAAGATAGCCAGCGCATGCGCGGCCGGAATATACACCACATCATCCAAATCAAAGCCAAGAAATTGCCCCTTTGGCTGCATCACACCAACAATGCGAAAACGGCGCTCACCCACCCGCAGAAACTGCCCCAACGGCGCAGCGTTAGGAAACAACTCCACAGCTAGCTTACTGCCCAATACGGCCAAGTTTCGCGGGCGCTGACTCTCATCCGGCGGCAAGAAACGCCCCTGTTCGATACTAAAATGCCAAGCTTCGGCGGCTTGATAACCCACCCCCAGGATGTCGCTGTTACGGCTCAGCTTGCCCGCTTTTAGCTCCCCAGTACCCGAGGTGACAGGCACCACGGCTACCACGCCTGCCAGCCGTCGCAAACTTTGCGCATCGGCCAAGGTTAAGGGACGCACGGTACTGATCACCCCACCAGACAGCCCCTGAGTGGTCACTTTTCCGGGCGTAACGGCGATCAGGTGCGAACCAAACTGAGAGAAGCTGTCTAAAAGGTAGAGACGCAAGCCTTCGCCAATCCCGGTTAAAGTGGTAACGGCAGCTATCCCAATAGCAATACCAAGCGCACTAAGCAGATTACGTAGACGCCCTGACAAGAGGCTGCGCAATAACCAAAAAAACCAATCCCCCACTCTCATTGATGACTCCCCTTCAAACTTTCCACTGGCTTCTGGCGGGCGGCTTGATTTGCCGGCAACAACGCAAACAGTAGGCCGATCACCACGGCGCTGAGCAAGGCGCTGGCGGAAGCCCACAGCGGAACCTGTACCGGAAAGTCCGGGTAATACCAAGACAACAAGACCACCGCCGAATATCCCACTAGCAGACCGACGATGCCCCCACCCAATGAGAGAAGCATTGCTTCGCAGAGGAACAGGCTACGCACCGTGCCATTACTGGCTCCTAAAGCTTTTAGCAGACCAATTTCGGCACAACGCTGATGGGTACTAATCAGCATAATATTCATCATCATGATACCGGCAACAATTAAGCTAATAGCGCCAATCCCAGTCACGGCTAGCGTGAGCGTAAACAAAATTTCGTTGAAAGTGGCGAGTAACGAATCGGGACGCAGCAGAGTCACATCGGCCACCCCTTGATGCCGTTCGGCGATCACTTGCAGTAGTAAAGATCCCTGCGCGGCTAAGTCCTGCGGTGTGAGCGTTTGAACAAACAGACGATACAGACCGGGAGCATTAAATAAGGATTGAGCAGAAGCCACTGGGATCAGTACCGTCTCGTCAAATTTAAGCCCCATATTGCTACTCTCGCTAGTAAAGGTGCCAATGACTCGAAAGCGGCGATTATCCAAGCGGATCCATTGTCCCAAAGGATTCGCTTGAGCAAACAATTCTTGCGCCAGAGTCGCGCCGAGTACACACACCGGACGAGCACTTTCAAGCGGAATATCGGGCAGCGTTTTACCACGCAACAAGCGCAAACGGTGAGTGGCGAAGATCTCGGCAGTGCTCCCCAGAATCATCGATTGACGATTGCGACTAGCAAATTTTACTTCACTAGCGCCCAGCACCAGAGGCGCAACTCGCAGATGAGGGATGCGACGCTGGATATGCGCCATATCAGCCAGCGTCAGATCTCGCAGACTAGTGCCCGTCACAGGCGGCATACCACCCGTTGTCTCCTTACGCCCAGGTAAGATGATCAGCACATCTTTGCCTAAAAATGAGAATTCCTGCTCTACGAAATTACGCGCCCCTTGCCCCAGGGCGGTCATCATCACCACAGAGCCAACACTGATGGCTATCGCTGCCAATAACATTACCGCCCGTAGCCGCTGCCGCAACAAAGCAGCGAGCGCATAGCCGATGGCGTCAAGCAAGCGCATGCGGAGTCACACCCGAGTCTTGAATAATCGCACCATCGGCCATTTGCAGCATTCGCCTCGCTCGCTCACCAAGGCTAAGATCGTGAGTCACAACGACCAAGGTGATCCCGGTCTCTCGATTTAAGCGTTCCAGCAGCTCAATCACCTCACCACCGGCGTGACTGTCGAGGTTACCAGTCGGTTCGTCAGCCAATAATAGGGCCGGGTTCATCACCATGGCGCGCGCAATTGCCACGCGTTGCCGCTGACCACCAGAGAGTTGCTCGGGTCGATGCTCAGCACGGGCAGTTAAATCTAACTGACTGAGCAGCTGGCTCACCTTTTGTTGGCGAATATGGGGAGTAATCCCCGCCAATATCAAGGGTAGTTCGATGTTTTCCATCGCCGTGAGACGAGGAACTAAATGAAAGGATTGGAAAATGAACCCGATCGCGGTACTTCTAAGATAAGCCAGTTGACGCTCGTTCATCGCGGCGGTGTCTTGCCCTTGCAGTTGATATTGCCCACTATCAGGACGATCCAATAAACCAAGCACATTCAGCAAAGTGGATTTTCCGGAACCCGATGGTCCCATCACTGCCACATACTCCTGCGCTTGAATGGTCAAGTTGATTTGCTTAAGACCATTGATCAACTGCTCTCCCAATTTGAATCTGCGATCTACCTGAGTCAATTTAATCATCGCCGCTGACCTGCATTCCCGGCTGATATTCAACCCGAGCCGCTTGACGAACAATCTGCTGACCCTCGTGCAACCCCGAAAAGATCTCCTGCCAACTCCAGTTGCTCAGTCCAAGCTCAGGTTTAAGCGGCTTCAGGCTATTATTTTCAAACAGATAGACCACGCCTTCAGCAGTGATGGCTTCCGTCGGAATGCGCAGTACCTGTTCGCGGCGCTGGATCTCGATCTCCAAGTCAGCGCTATAACCAATCAGTAACTGAATATCGCTCGGCAATGCCCCTAGCTCCACTTCCACCTCCACGGTGCGAGCCTGTTTCTCCAAATCGAGAACATAGGGAGCAATACGACTTAGGCGAGCAGGAAAAACTTGCTTTGGTAAGGCATCGAGCAGCACATTCACCGCTTGTCCGACCCGTAATTTGGCTGCGTCGACCTCGTCAATGGGAGCTGAGACATACAGGCAACTAACATCAATCAGATCGATAGCAGGCAAGGTCGCGACCCCCGGCGGAGAAGGCGTAAGATACTCGCCTAGCTCGCCATTCACTTCCGCCACAATGCCACTGAAGGGTGCAAATAAATGGGTTTGTTGCAACTGAGCCTCGGCCAGCTTAAGCTGAGCGCGCGCTATCAGCAGCTCCGTTTCACTCGCCTCACAGTTTAAGGCACTGGTAGCAGCCAAGGTATCGGCCCGATCAATACTCGTTTCCGAGGTCAGCGCATGCTTTTGTAGCGGTTGTAAACGCCGTGATTCTCGTTGCTCGAAGCGAGCCTGCAAGCAAGCTAACTGGGCGTGTTGCTGGGCCAAGGTAACACGAGCCTGAGCTTGCTCTTGCTGCGCCTGCAGATCTTGATCCCAGAGTGCCAGCAAAGGCTCGCCTCGCTTGACCCGATCCCCCTCTCGAACATGCAACTCAGCGATCACGCCACCCACCGACAAAGCTAAACGCGCTCGCTGGCAAGAGTTAATGGTACCGGCGCGCGTATTAACCACCGTTTCGATCACATCGCCAACTTCCACCCGAACCAAAACCACTGACAGTGGTTTACTGCGCAACCACCAAGCAGTGAAGATGAGCAGTGCGACAATCAGCAAGAGCGTGATAATTTTCTTCATCAGCGGTGCGAAACCCTCTGCATAAAACCATGTAATAAGTGTGGTCAATAAACGCCAGAAGTTCGAGTGTCCTGTGAACATAAGTGACACGAGAGGGTGTGATATTTGGTAAATAAAGACAGGCAACAATAGAGAAACCCAAAAGGCCTCAAAACTTATCGGTTTGCACAGCACTGGCATGTGCTATCACCAAATTAGATAAATTCAAAACGACCCGGCTGCAACCAGCATGATCAAATACGGATTTAAAGTTCCAAATTCTATTTTCGCTTGGATATGGATGATTCGACTTCACGATTATAAGTAAAACGCTCTGCGAGGAATCGCGTGCCAGATATTGTGGTACCGGAAGCCAGAGAAGAGCCGGCTAGCCGACGATACGTGCCACCTTTATATAACTACTTTCTTTCTCTTCTTGGCCGCTTAGATCGCCTATCCACTATCGATTCAGCAGCCACTGTCGGCCGATTTGGGCTGGGTTGGTTTAATCTGGCAACGACCCCCACAGTGGAAAAAAGGCCATACTTTTTCTCAAAGTGATTTAAGCTTGAGACCTGTCCCGAAGTATTACTAAACTGATCAGACATATTCTGTGGGTTAAACACGACGCTGCCGAGTGAGCTCGGCAGTATTCCCTTAAATAGATGCTGCTTGCCTTTGCCTGAAACCCCAACCTGATTAGCGGCTTTATTTTGGTCGACATTAATCACTTCGGAACGTGTCGCTTTTTTATCTTCCTCCACCACCGATGACATTAAAATTTCACGAGTAGTTTTATTCTCTACGTCAAAACCACGAATGACCGGGCCAGCATCCCCCCATGCATTCATTCTTTGACTAGCGATTTTTTCCCGTGTAGCAGTTTGGCTGTTGATAAATAACGAAGGGGCCTGTAATTGAAATTGATTACGATTTTTACGTGCTTTATGAGCTTCCAGTGCTGTTTTCATCGAACTAAAGCCGGAACTTTTACCTTTTGCTTTTTTTCGTTCTTGCATAATTCTACCAACATCAGCCGCCTGCTGTGCAATATTGAATGATTGCTTAAGATCCGATTTAATGTGCTGTTCAGAGTAGCTGGCTACATAGTATTGCGCTCTTTGAGCATCCCCAAAATTGATCCAGGTTTGCTTCGTGCTCCCTTCAACAGGAGTAATTTTCCCCCCTAGACCTTCATGAATATCTTTATAGGCTGAACCCGGTTTTGCTGGTGCAAATACCGTGGTAAAGGCGCGTTGCGAGCCTTCCTTATTCCCAGGAGTTAAATGACGGTCATCAACATTAACAAGCTTTTTATTGGCGACAATCCTGCCATCAATTGCGTGGGCAAAAGGTCTAATCGGCTTATCCATTTATATCTATTCCTCGCTATATTCATGCTTTATATAGACATCATTCCCCTAGGTAAAAGCGTCGACCGACTGCATATCTTAAGGGTTGGTAAAACCAGAACCACCCTGTTGGTTCTATAGCCATAACAGAACCGACGATCACATATTTAAAGCTAGCACACTTTTTATAGGACTCAGGTTCACAAACAACCACCGAGGCCGTTTATTGCGCTGACGACGCTAAAGAGCAGCCGACTTCCCATGACAGCATTTCTGCGATAAACAAAACATACAAGCTCCCAAAGAACAGCTAGCCACATGTGGGATGATCAGACCTTCGCAATCACCAAGGCGTGATATGCGGTACTGTTGCTCCCTCCCCAAACAGTCGCCAGCTCCATTTTAAATCAGACCATAGCCCTTCAGCAGTGCGAAACTAACGCTCACGGCCCCTTGATCGCTATCTAATTTGAGAAAGATCTAGATCAAGATTCAAACAAATATCATTGGCATTAGTATTTTTATATTAAATAAACATAAAAAACCGTGGTATAACAATACGATATGTTTTTGTTAGAGACACATTAGGAGTAAATGATGTACCTTTTAGATAAACTTGAGTCTTGGTTCGATTTTCCAAACTTAGGAAAATTGGTGTTGCGTGTCAGTTTCAGTGGCATGCTTTTGCTTCACGGCATCCATAAAATAATTGCAGGCACCGGATTTATTCAAGGACTGTTCGTTAACTTAGGCTTACCAGGCTATTTTGCTTACGCCGTATTTTTAGGTGAAGTTGTCGCGCCAATCCTTATTATTTTAGGGATTTATACACGCGTCTGCGCAGGCATAACGATAGGAACCTGTCTAGTGATCATCGGCCTGATGCATATAGATGACTTTTTCACTCTCACTCGTACAGGCGCTTGGTCAGTCGAAAGTATTGCCACATATTTATTTGCTGCAATAACCCTACTGCTAATCGGCCCCGGCAAATATGCGCTGCGTCCTGACGCTAGATAATATGCTCTGTCAATTCGCTCGTCTTAGGCGAGCGAATCAAAACCCCCGCTTATCGCATGAGTAAACTAAACATTTCGACAATGCTGCATACTCAACAACTAAATTTAAGAAAAAAGCGAACCACGTTGTAGTTTCCAAACCAAATGCGTGGCCTCGCTAGGTAAGTCTCTGGTGGTATGACTTGCGGCTCACGATATTGCATTTTGCTTTGTCCACGATGCGAGCTATCGGTTTCGCGGTAAGCATCCAATAACTGAAAGCGCAAAAGATTGATTCTGATTTAGGCAACGATACCAACCACATATAGTCATCAAGAGTCGCAGCAAATAAGATTCTTTTGAAGCCAATGTTCCCTAAACGTTGACACACTCCCACCATCATCTAAAGCGCGCAGTGCCAGGTTATTCAATAAGCGCTAAGGTGTCTCGATATTGCTTTGGGCTTAAACCAAAATGTTCGGTAAAGCGCTGGCTAAAACGACTCTGCGAGAGATAACCACAAGCAATAGCTAGCTCTAATTGATTGGCAAGACCAGCTTGCATTAAGCCAAGCGCATGATTCATTCGTAGCTCGCGCAATAATACTCCAAACTGAGTATTTTCCGCTTTTAAGCGGCGGATTAAAGTCGCCCGACTGATCGCAAAATGCAGACAAGCATCGTCGATCAGGCTTGGCGCTGCCAGATTTGGTTGCAAGAACCGACATAGCTGCTGGCTAAAACTGAGCACAGCAGTGGGAAATAGCAAATGCAGCGCCCCCTCCTCGGCTAACTGCTGGTATACGCCAGCAACCCAATGACTCTGCACCGCATCACTGATTAAACTGAGATCGATCGCACTCAGTGACAATAATGTTTGCTGCATCGCAGGACTAAGGGTGACCACAGGGATGAAACGCTTGGATACCGCCAAGCTACGCTTTAACATCGACGCTTCGGGGGCAATATGAAAACAAAACTGCGTCGAGTGAAAGCACTGCTCAAGGGGCAGATTGACAAAGGTAAAGCGCTCATGGGCCGCCACAATGAACAGATGACTAGCATCCAAATCCAACGCGCCTTGGCGATAACTCAGCTGCTTAGTGCCCTTACGTACCCAGATAATACTGGGTACTAATAAGGAGACATTACGTAAACGCTGCTGATAAACGCCCTGATAATACACCACCTCCAAGGCCTTACTCGCTTTCACCATCTGTTATTCACGCACATAAGTCGCAGTTAACTTGGCCTTTGCTAAGGCCGAAGCATTAAGATTGTAGCCAGCAACAGCCTGACTAGCATTCACATCAAGTTTAAGCGATTCGGTCGGCAAGGCCCATAGGGTAAACACATAGCGGTGCATACCGTGCCCCTTGGGCGGACAGGCACCTCCAAAACTGGCACTGCCATAGTCATTGTTCAATTCAAGACCACCCAATTTTTTAATATCAACCCCCGCAGCGAGTTGTCGAGTGCTAGCTGGAATATCGATAGCGATCCAATGCCACCAACCACTGCCCGTTGGCGCGTCAGGATCATAAACGGTCAGAGCAAAACTTTTGGTGCCTTCGGGAACGTCTCGCCAATTCAGCTGAGGCGACTGATTTCCCCCATTACAACCAAAACCCTGATACTCAAATTTGGCATCCATTTTTTGCCCTTCCGCAATATCTGGGCTACTCAGCTGTAAGGCTTGACTACTCATCGAAAGCAAACTCGCCCATCCCAATAAAGCTAAACTGATATATTTCATCGCTTACTCCTGTATGAATGATTAACAACCTGAATAAGCATAGCCCAGCCGAAGGGATATTAATGGCCAATAAGTTTCAAATTTAACCAAAAATCAGACGAAGTTGATACTTTTAGTTAATAGGACTATTTCGCTTGATAGCGTGCTAGAAATACCAAGCTTTTAAAGCTTTAGAAACCATTTCACACCGCTTTTAGTTCAATAAAAACACCTTTATCTTGCGCCAATATCAAATAGCTTTCGCCTTAATTGTAAAAATTAGTCTTTTTTGACAAAAATAATTGTAAAAAATAATCCTATGTTTTTTATTGTGCGGCAAGCACTTGATTTTCATTAACATGATCAACAATCTACGACATCAGTATCTAAATTTACTATCACCGATCCGTGCTCTGCTGCGCATGATATGAGTCCGGATAATACTTTAAAGAAGAGTTAGGGTAAGCTAATGTCGAATGCACAAATGATATTTTTTGGTCTTTTTTTTATTGTTGCAAGCTCTGTTGTCCGCTACTTTTACAAGAATAAAATTGCCTCCGCTAAAGAATCGATGCATGCCAATAAAATCCCTCCACATGCCTCTTTATCGATCGAAATAAAAACCATCGATGAACAATTAAAACACGTGAATATTCAACCGAAAACCGCATCGACTCAAAATAACGCAAAGTATTCAGTGAAAGACCTAATTGATGTTGAATTATTGCAGCAAGTTCAAGATGCCTTTTCCAATGCCTTTGGTGTCGCCAGTATCACCGTTGATGATCAAGGTGCTCCAATCACAAAGCCAAGTAACTTTATGTCATTTTGCATGGAATTAAACCGCGGTAATCCTGAAGGTTTAAAATTATGTTGCCAGTGTGATGCGGGGGGTGGAACCTTAGCGGCAAACCTGTCGAAACCTGCGATATACCGTTGCCATAGTGGGCTGGTCGATTTTGCGGTGCCAATTATCATTGAAGATAAACAAGTGGGCAGTATCGTCGGAGGGCAAGTTCTCACCGAAGCCCCCGATCTCGATAAATTTCGAGCGCATGCTAGAAAACTGAATATTGACGAAGATAAATATCTTGAAGCCTTAAGTAAAGTGTCTATTATTTCACCCGATAAACTGATCTCTGCAGCCCAGCTACTTGAACTCATTGCCAAGGCTTTTTCTCAAACGGGATTAAAAACAAGAAAATTGCTCGATGCCTCCTTATCAGGCCTAAGTGAAATGACCAGCAGCATTACGCTGGTATCTAATTCTTCAAACCAAATAAAGGGAAGTTTGCAACAAGTCGCCACAAAATCCTCTGCGATGTCGAACACCGTAAAAGAAATTTCCGACAATGCCAGTAAAAGCCGAACCATTGTTTTGCAAGCAGTGGAAAAGGTGAAACACTCGACCAAACAAATGGATAATCTAGAATCCGCGGCACAAGAAATCGGCATGGTATTAGAGACAATTAGTAAGATCTCCAGCCAGGTCGATCTCCTCTCTTTAAATGCCGCGATTGAAGCCGCTCGGGCTGGAGACGCTGGCCGAGGATTTGCGGTCGTAGCCAATGAAGTGAAGCACCTCGCAGGCCAAACTCAGGATGCTTCTATTGATATTGGTACTAAAATACACGACATTCAACAAGCATCAAGCGATGCTCAAGCCAATATTTCACTGATTAATCAAGTCATCAAACAAGTTGATGATACGGTACTCGCCATTGAAAGTGCAGTTAAAACCCAAGCCAATATGGCAGAAGAAATGTCAGAGAATATTTTGCAGACCTCCACCGAAATGGAAACCGTAGATAACGACATGCAACATGCAGCCAGCGTGGCACAGAAGTTAACCACGAGTCTGGAACAGAGCTTATGATGACAGTGGCATGGCTATAAGCAAATATAAACACCGCCTGATGCCACCAGTCAGAAAACAGAGGCCCGCGCTAAGCAAGCCTTTGCCTAAGCTTTTCTTTTAAAAAATCGAGAAAAACGGTCACTTTTTTAGCTCGATGATCGCTATCGGCGGAAAGCAGGGCAACAATATCCGCCGCAGCTAAGCTGTAATCGGGCAATAGCGGCAACAGTTGCCCTTGGGCCAACTCTTTATTCACATCCCAGCCAGAGCGCAACATCAGCCCTCGTCCAGCAAGACACCAGTCTTTCGTCACTTGACCCACATTACTCGCCAGATGAGGTTCAACTCTGACCGAATGGGGCGTCCTGGTGGCGGTTTCAGTAAAACGCCACATGCTGGCATCCTCATCGTTTTCTCTGAGCACAATACAGCGATGCTGGGCTAAATCGGCTGGCTTGACGAGGGCCGGAGCCGTGGCGAGGTAGCTTGGAGATGCCAGCAATAATCTTTGATTTTGCGCCAAGACCACACGCTTTAATGATGAATCCTGCAGCGCGCCAATATACAACAGCAAGTCAGGACTCTGATGCACCGACCATTTTGGGGCATCAGACAGAATTAATTCAATCTCGGTTAAGGGATAAAGTTGTTGAAATTCGCCAATAATTGGCCCGATATGCTTTGTCCCTAGTCCCAGTGGTGCCACCAGCCGAAGATGGCCGGAAACGGTCAGTTTGTTGGTTGAAATATCCTCACTAATCGCTGCCAGATGAGTTAACAGCAAACGGCCTCTTTCCGCCAACAGCTGCCCTTCACTGGTCAGCGATATCGCTCGGGCGGTTCGCTCCACCAAGCTAACCCCTAGCTTTTGTTCAATCGTTTTGAGGCGTTGCGACACACTCGGCGGAGTCACATTCATTGTTCGCGCCGCCGCAGCCAAAGACCGACTGGCCGCAATAACGACAAAAAATTGCAGATCCTGAGAATTAAGCATTAAGCTTCACCTTAATGATGGAATAAAGATCTGTTAATTTAACTACATGCTTAGCCATGTTACAACTATTGCCAGTTATTCAATTATCATGGAAAAATCGATGCAAACCAGTCTACTTGCCGAGCTGAACAGCAATATTTATCTGATCTTGTTTGTGGTCGCGATTGTCGCGGGCGTGGTGGATGCAATTGCTGGCGGAGGCGGACTGATTGCCGTGCCAGGCTTGATGCTCGCCGGACTTCCTGCGATGACAGTACTAGGAACCAACCGCTTTCAGGCGGTGATCGGAGAGCTCACCACCGCCCTCAGTTTTTTATTGCACAAGCAATTGAACCTGAAGGGGCTGGGTCTGGGGATCGCCACTACTGCCGCGGGAGCCTTAGCGGGATCCTACTGCGTCAGTCTGTTTAATAAAGAGCTATTGGAAGTGCTGTTACCTGTTTTAATGTTGGCGATCACCGTTTATTCGATCCTGTCCAAACAATTAAAAACCAGTGCGGCCTCACCAGCCAAGCTCTCCATCACCCAATTTATGCTGATATGCGGGCCGATCATTGGCTTCTACAATGGATTCTTTGGACCCGGAACTGGCTCAATCTGGATGATAGCCTTTGTCATGTTATTAGGTCATACCCTCAAACAAGCCACCATGATGACCAAGCCCCTCAATTTAATGGGGAATATCATCTCGCTAGTGTTTTTCATTCATCTGGGAAGTATTGATTATGCTATCGGACTCACCATGGGGGTAGGACAAGTCTTAGGCTCACTACTGGGCAGTCGACTGGTGATGTCGCAAGGAAATCGACTGATAAGACCGGTATTTATCTCGGTTACGCTACTGATGAGCGCCAAGCTACTGTACGAGCAACTACCGCTCAATCTACTCGCCTAAGCGCAGTAAACCGCTTGTGCTTGGCAATACCAGCGCTGCGCTTGTTCACAGCGGCTACAATTGGTAATTGCTGCGCTTGCCAATATCAAAGTGCAGCGGCTGCTTGAGTTTCTGATAGGCAATAATCACGCAGCCAATGCTGATGAAACATAGCAAAGGCAGCCGCAATTGACTCCAGGGACTTAAATAAATTAACCAATCCGCCAGTAATACCGTGGGCAACCAACGCAGTAGACCTAAATCGAAGCAAAAGCTCTCTTTATAGACCAAGGCCGATACCACCACATAAAAAGCCCCCATCGCGAGGCTTGCCAGTAGCGGCCAATGCCATAGATAGAAAAGTAAACTTAACCAAAGTGCCGCCCATCCACAGGCTTGCACTAAGTAACGAATCGATTTGCTGTAAATATGTAAATTGTGTGCCAACAAACTACAAGCCGCGGCTAATAGCCATAAGGGCTGCCTAATGGCATGCTGATAAATACCGCTGTAAGCGGCCCAGGCAAAGGCAAAAGCCAGCACTAGCCAGCCTAAGCGATAAGACAAGACACTCAATTTATCGATACTATCTAAGTTTTCCTGATGTTCGGTGTTGGCCACAATACTGCCCTTATTTGCTTATCAATGACGACTTAAGTCGCGTGCTAAAATCAGCGCCAAGCCAATAATTTGTAGAAATAATGCTAAATTTCTCAAAGCTGAAATGGTCGCCATTTGCTCAGTATAACGACTGCTTAAATCGATATTCTGCAAATACCAATGATCAATGCGCTGGCGCAAACTATTTTGAATTTTATCAATAAAAAAGTCCAGACTCGCCAGATTATCCAAACTTATGGCCGAAATTTCCCCTTGCTCCAACCAATACTGCAAATCTTTAGCGACCAGCTGCTGTACATGAACGGGGATCGAGCGCTGAGTCTGAGCTTCACTCGCCAGCAGGCTATAGATCAGTTCTCGTTTGCGCTCTAATCCGTCAACTTGTTGCCAGGTTTGTCCGATTAATTTGTCATGCTGCTGCTGGCGTTGCACCATTCCATGGGCATCTTGACTGACCCGGTCAATATAAAAATTGGTCATTAAGGCGGCCACAATATTAAACAGCAAACCGATTAATACCACCCATTGGGTTCGCGTCAAAGCCCAGGCCATCTTCACTATCCTTAATCATTGAACGATGCTTAAGTTTAGCGACAGATTAACTAAAAGATCGGTCTTGCAGATAAATTGCTCACAAGCACGGTCGCGATCAAAATCACCACAGAGCCCAATAAACCCCGACCCAAGCTTTCATCCAGAAACATCTAATGACCGCCCAGCGGGATCATTTCATTGATAGAGACTGCATTGATAAACTGATCACGCACCCCGTCCTGTTGGCTATCGTTCCAAATTAAACCGACATCCCAAACAGCATCAGGACCATGAATCGGGATTAAACGGATATTATCTTGGCAGATGGTACTGGTACTTTGAGGAACAATGGTATAGCCGAGATCCGCAGAAACTAAAGTCAGCAAGGTCAGGATATCATTCGCCTCTTGCGTCGCTCTTACGCTAAGTTGGTTTGCACTAAAATAGCGCTCAATTTGAGTCGCTAAACCCTGTCCACGAGAAGGGCGCAGTTGTAGATAATTTAGCTTAGCCAATGACGCCAAAATATTAGATTCGTCGACCCTTTGACTGCTGTTCACCGCAATAGCCAAACCATCGGAAAACAGCTGCATGCCTTTTAAAGGCGGCTTAATATCCGGCAAACGGTTAAAGCTCAAGTGCAAGTCACCATCGAGCAAAGCCTCCACTTGGTCCGATGAAGGGAGGTCATTTAGCGTGATATGAACATGGGGAAATTGCTGCTTAAATTTAGCGATCAGTAAAGGAGCCTGAAGATAAGTTGAAATACCAAAACCAACCTTTAAATGGCCATACTCACCTGCAGCAACACAACTGGCCAAACGCTCGAAACTTACAAATCGAGCGGTGAGGCTTACAGCTTCCGGCAAAAGGCTTGCGCCCGCTTGAGTCAACTCGGCACCATTCCTTCCGCGAGTAAACAATGCCACCCCAATGCTCTCTTCTAAGCGTTTAATTTTTTTAGTCAATGCTGATTGACTGATAAAAAGGCGAGCCGCAGCGAGCGTGTAATTTCTATCTTTTGCAAGCTGACAGAAAGCCTGAATAAGATCGATATCCATTCCATTTACTCATCAATAGTTGAGAATTATTCATTATACGGAATGAAATGAAATTTCTACACTTACTCATCCCGTTTGTTTTAGAAAGAGGTCAACATGAAAGATCTACGCGTCGCTTCCGTCCAGTTTAATCATAAAGCCGATGATAAATCCTTCAATCTATCGGTGATACAAAACTATGTCATCTCGGCAGCAGCACAAGCTGTAAAAATCATCGTCTTTCCAGAAATGTGCATTACTGGCTACTGGCATGTTTCTCAGTTGAGTGAAGACGCGATCAGAGGGCTAGCAGAACCCGTTCCGCAAGGACCAAGCTGCCAACATTTATTAGATTTAGCCAAGCGATATCAGATGACTATTGGCGCAGGCTTAATTGAGTTAGCCGACAATAACCAACTATTTAATACCTATGTGATGGCAATGCCCGATGGTCGCCTAGAGAAACATCGAAAACTACATACCTTTATTAGCCAATACATGTCGAGTGGCGATCGTTATACTGTTTTCGACACTCCGCACGGTTGCCGTGTCGGTATCTTGATCTGCTGGGACAATAACTTGGTTGAGAATGCTCGAATCACGGCCCTGATGGGCGCTGACATTCTCATTGCGCCCCACCAAACTGGCGGCTGTAACTCGCGCAGCCCTCAAGCCATGGGGCTCATCGACCCACAACTTTGGCATCAACGTAAACAAAATCCACATGCGCTACGGGCTGAAATGCAAGGCAAAAAAGGACGTCAATGGCTGATGCGTTGGTTACCTGCTCGGGCGCACGACAATGGAATGTTCCTGATATTTAGTAATGGCGTTGGTTTAGATTTAGATGAAGTACGGACCGGCAATGCCATGGTACTGAACCCATATGGAGAAGTGATTGTTGAATCTGACAAGATCGACAATGACATGGTTGTAGCCGATCTAAAAGGCGATGAATTGGAAATGTGCACCGGTCGACGATGGATCCGCGGACGTCGCCCAAGCTTATATCATCCCATCTGCGAAACCACTGATGACCAACTAAATCCATATGCAGCGAGGTTTCAGGAAAACTAACGAAACAGAACCGTGGATCGGCGCTTGCGTCAGCCGCTCCACTGGTATTCAGTGCCCATAGAAAACCACTCGCGCAACCCCATATGGCTGGTTTCCACCAGATATGTCAAGTTGACAAACATCGTCCATTTAGGAAACATGTGCAACTTAAAACATGACGCGCAAGATCAGTATTTTTCTACTTTTAACCTCTGTTTGAATCAGCGATTCATCTCAAATAATTCGCCTTTACAGAAAGCCATAACAATTAAAACGGGACACACAAAAACAGGTCATCGTTTGGTGCAAAGTCAAACGGCATCGATGAAATTTTTGAAGCTTAACTGCAATTTGTAGAGCCGACTGATTCGCCCAACCAGTCCATCTTCAGCAGTTAAATAACCTTGCTACTATCGTCGTGCCCCACGACCAACCCAGCGCTCTTTTGCGAGCCTTAAAAATTAGGAGTTAGACGGTGTTATTTTTAAGAAAACCAAAGCCAGAGGATGCTGAATCGATCAAAGCGCTCTATCAAGCAAGCACTTCGCTTCATCAGCCATGGAGCTATCCACCAAGCAACTATGCAGGTTATCTGGCAGATGAATATCGCTATTTTCTCTGTCTCACAGAGAGCGGTGATATTGTAGGAACCTTCAATATTTCTGGCGTGGTAAGAGGCTATTTTCAATCTGCATATTTAGGCTACGAAGTATTCATGCCCTATCAAGGAAAAGGGTATATGACGATTGGTATAAGACTATTACTAGAAGAAGCTTTTTTCCAACTGAAGCTACATCGCTTGGAAGCCAATATTCAGCCCGAAAATACAAGCTCAATTAAACTGGTATCAAAAGCGGGATTTGAGAACGAAGGGTATTCGAAGCATTATTTAAACATTGGCGGATTCGGCTGGAAAGATCACCAGCGCTGGGCCATCGTTAATCATCAATGGTCAAGCGGCGAATCTAAAAGCAATAGAGCAATCAATCACCATCGAGGCTAAAACGGCGCATCTAAAATCATTCAAAGCAGACAAAAAAGCCACCCATAGGTGGCTTAGTCTAGCATCGCTGGTTTAGCGAGCCGCTTTAATATGATCCGCAATTAAAAACGCCAGCTCCAAAGCCTGATCGGCATTTAAGCGGGGATCACAATAAGTATGGTAGCGCTGCGCCAAGTCGTGTTCGGTGATTTGGAAAGCACCACCAACACATTCGGTGACATTACGACCAGTCATTTCAAAATGCACGCCGCCCGCGTAAGACCCTTCGGATTTGTGGATCTGGAAGAACTGTTGCACTTCGCGTAATACATCATCGACTCGACGCGTTTTGTAACCATTCGGAGCTTTAATGGTATTGCCATGCATTGGGTCACAGCTCCAGACCACATTTTTACCTTCGCGTTCTACCGCTTGAATTAGTCCTGGAAGATGATCCGCTACCTTGTCGGCCCCCATCCGAACAATCAGGTTTAAACGGCCTGCTTCGTTCTCTGGGTTAATAATGTCGATAATTCGTAATAACTCTTCAGGATCGGTGGTTGGCCCTGCTTTTAAGCCAATTGCATTTTCCACACCGCGCAAGAATTCGATATGAGCATGATCGATTTGACGAGTACGGTCGCCGATCCACAACATATGCGCCGAACAATCGTACCACTTACCAGTTAAGCTATCACAACGGGTTAAAGCTTGCTCATAGGGCAGAAGTAAAGCTTCGTGCGAAGTATACAAAGTAGTTTCACGCAGCTGCGGAGCGGTCGCCGGATTAATACCACAGGCATTCATAAAGGCTAAAGACTCTTCGATGCTACTCGCAATACTTTCGTAACGCTCTCCTAAGGGACTTTTTTTGATGAAATCCAAGTTCCACTTGTGAACTTTATTCAAGTCAGCCAAACCGCCTTGAGCGAAGGCTCGTAGCAAGTTGAGCGTTGACGTTGATTGATTGTAGGCGCGTAACATCCGCTCTGGATCCGGCACCCGGCTCTGTTCACTAAAACCGATTTCATTAATGATATCGCCTCGGTAAGAAGGCCAGCTCACCCCATCTATGGTTTCCATATCGTCACTACGCGGCTTGGCAAATTGCCCGGCAATACGACCAATTTTCACCACCGGTTTTTGACCACCAAAGGTCAAAACTACTGCCATTTGCATTAAGGCTTTAAAAGTATCGCGAATATGACTGGTTCTAAATTCGTCAAAACTTTCGGCGCAATCGCCCCCTTGCAACAAAAACGCTTCACCCTGAGCTACTTTTGCTAAATCTTTACGTAGCGCTCGCGCTTCACCTGCAAATACCAACGGTGGCTGGTCGGCCAAATATTGCTCGGTCTGTTGTAGCTTTTGTTGATCAGGGTAGGTGGGTAATTGTTTTACTGGTTTATCTCTCCAGCTTGAGGGTGTCCATTGCGTCATTACTGTTCCCGAGGATGTACTAAAAATACCCATAATAGGCATTATCCCGCACATGAAAAGCGCTAATTTCATTTTTTTTAATCATAGAAGTGAGTATCTATGCCGATGATTGAATAAAAAACCTCACAACACAGCAGTTATCAACAAAAACTGAATGATTGTTAGTTTAATTCTCTAATCTTTTTAGATAATGCCACAGCTAGCGCTGATTAGCCGCGCATATCAAGCCGTTTCACTGTGGCTATAGAAAAACCGTCGCCTCACCCAATACGGCCACTACCCCTGATAAACACCCAGTTTATACTGCAAAGATTGCTTTACCGTTGGCCATTCTTGTTGAGTAATCGAAAATACCACGGTATCGCGATAACGACCTTGGGCATCGATACTATGCTGTCGCAACACGCCATCTTGTTTTGCTCCAAGCCGAGCAATCGCATTACGTGAAGCATGATTATGCCAGTGAGTTCGAAACTCGACCGCAATCGAGTCTAAGAGCTCAAAAGCATAAGTTAGCAATAACAACTTACATTGGGTATTGACTGCCGAACGTTGATAGCTTTTGGCATACCAGGTGTAACCAATTTCTAAGCGGCGGTTGCTGGCATCCGCATTACAAAATCGAGTCGTCCCAATCACCTGCTTGCGGTGTTTATCAATCACCACAAAAGGCAAGGCTCGCCCTGCCTGTTGTTCGCCAAAGGCAGTTTCAAGATAATCATCGATCGATTCAGCGTTGGGTACCGAGGTATACCATAATTGGCTCAACTGGCCATCCGCTTCAGCGGCCAATAAGCCTGCTTTATGTTCAGCCTGCAACGGTAACAATAAGACATCTTCGGCGGTTAATTCCGTTTCAGTCAAATACTCGGTATTGCTCATGATTGGGTCCCTTCATCATGTTATCCACAAGACAAGCATATTAAAGTAAATAGCCGATGATACAACCCACCAAGGTAGGGCAAAGTAGATACATCAAGGGAAGCACGAATGCTTCCCTTGGTAAATTCATTACTCCTCACGGCCTGCTAAACTCAACTCAGCAGACAGGTACAACATTAACCAACTGAAGCAAGGCCCGCTCCGGCAGTGTTTGGAAATACAGCCAAGCTGTGTCCCTGTTTTAAATCAAACAGGTGTAGCGAGGTCATATCCACCACAAGATCCAGTTTATCGCCCTCGAGAACAAAGCTTTCGCTGGCAATTTCCGCCTGCATTGGACAGCCCGCAAACTCGCAGTTGAGTAGCATACTGGCACCTAATAGCTCTTTGTCTAGCAGCGTCACTGGCAACTTACTGATGTCAGTATGCCCGACTCGCTCAGCCCGAACATGCAAATCGGTTGGTCGTAAGCCCAGCTCCACCGCCTGACCAACGCTTGCTTTCTCTTTGAAACGTTCCGGTAACGGTAGGTAGTGACCACTGCATTGGATCTGCAGCTGCCCTTCATGCTGCTCTATGGTCGCCGCAAAAAAGTTCATCGTCGGATTACCAATAAAACCGGCTACAAATCGGTTATTCGGTTTACAGAATACCTCTTCTGGGCTACCAATTTGCGAGATCACCCCCTTATCCATAATCACGATACGATCGGCCAGGGTCATTGCCTCAATTTGATCGTGTGTGACATATAAGGTGGTAACACCTAACTCGCGGTGCAAAGCTTTAATTTCGGAGCGCATTTTGCCGCGTAACTTAGCGTCGAGGTTCGACAAGGGTTCATCAAACAAGAATAGCTTGGGAGTCCTCACCATGGCACGTCCCATTGCGACCCTTTGTCGCTGCCCACCCGAGAGCGCCTTAGGTTTGCGCTGGAGTAAGGTTTCAAGATTGAGCATCTTCGACGCCCATTGCACCCGTTCGTCAATGTCTTGCTGACTCATGCCTGATAATTTCAAGGCAAAAGCAATATTTTGATAGACCGTCATATGTGGATATAAGGCATAACTTTGAAAAACCATGGCAAGGTCACGGTCTTTAGGATTCACCTTATTAATCACTCGCCCACCCAAGACCACCTCACCGGAGCTAATATCTTCTAAACCTGCAACCATGCGTAAGGTTGTCGACTTACCACAACCCGAAGCACCGAGCAAAACCACAAACTCGCCATCGGCAATATGCAGGTCAAAGCCTTTTACCACCTCAACGTCACCATAATTCTTTTTCACATTCTTAAAATTTAAAGTACTCATCTCATAATCCTTTACGCTGCGCGAGGAATTGCGCAAATTGCAATCCACTCTGCTTAATCGTGCGTTGCTGAGTCTGATAGTCGACATGGATCAATCCAAAACGTTTGTCGTAACCAAAAGACCACTCAAAGTTATCCATCAGACTCCAGGCATAATAGGCACATACTGGAACGCCTTGTCGAACCGCATGATCAACCGCTTGTAGATGACTTTGGAAATAGTCGCAACGCTGCTGATCGTTGACCTTGCCATCAATCACCTGGTCGTCAGATGCCATGCCGTTCTCGGTAATGATCACTGGTGGCAGCGAATAGCGTTGATGCAATGCAAGCAATAGATCGCTTAAACCTTCGGGGTAAACTTCCCAACCCATAGCGGTGCGTTCCACATCATCTAATTTGACCCAGCGATAAAGCGTTTCAGGGTCGCTCGTAACAACTCTGCGGGTATAGTAATTAATGCCAATGAAATCCAAGGGTTGATGGATCAGCGCCAAATCGCCAGGCAGAATTAACGGCCACCACTGTGGCCGTAGCTGACGCATTAATTCTGGGTAAGTCCCTTCCAGAAGCGGTTGAATAAACCAATGGGTATCCTCTGCATCAGCGATGACCACCGCCGCTTCATCACTCGGCTTAAGTGGGTAAGCCGGTGAAAAATTAAGCACAATGCCATGTTTGGCGTGAGGCGCATTAGCGCGCATTTTGGGCAAAGCTAAGCCATGAGCTAACAGCAGATGATGCACCGCCTGAAAACCACAACGATCATCTTTTACACCCGGCGCATGGATACCAATGCGATAGCCTAAAAATGCACTACATAGAGGTTCGTTAAAGGTGGTAAAACTGTCAACCAGCTCCCCCAGCTCTTGGGTTACCACTGCCGCATATTCGGCAAATTTGTAAGCGGTTTCCCGATTTAACCAACCACCTCTGTCTTCTAAATACTGCGGAAGATCCCAGTGATAAAGGGTAACGTTGGCTTTAATCCCAAGTCGTTTCAGCGCCTCTAATTGCTCTCGATAGAAAGCTAAGCCAGCGGGATTCACCTTGCCATCGGGCTGGGGGATAATCCGCGGCCAAGAAATCGACAAACGGTAACAATCTAAATTGAGTTGCGAAATTAACTCGAAATCTTCAGGCCAACGCTCATAGTGTTGGCAAGCGATATCGCCTGTATCACCATTAGCGACCTTACCGGGGGTTGCGCAAAAGGTATCCCATATCGAGTCACTCTTACCATCACGATGTCTCGCCCCTTCAATTTGAAAGGCAGCAGTCGCGGCACCAAATTCAAATTCAGGGCGATACAGCACACTGTCTGGAGCAAACTTAAAACTCATCTAATTATCCTTTTACTGCGCCACTTGTCATACCACTAATCATCTGCTTAGACGCAAATAGATAGACCAATACAATCGGTAATATCGACAAGGTGGTCCCTAACATCACCGCGCCCCAAGGGGTATTCGGCAGGCCCTGTACACTGCGCAAGGCGGTGGTCAACACGAAATTTTCACTGCTGTTGAGCGCAATCAACGGCTGCAAGAACATATTCCAGAACATCACAAATTGAACAATACCCACCGTTGCCAATGCCGGACGCATCAGCGGTAACACCACCGACCAATAGGTCCGAAATTCACCAGCACCATCTAACTTCGCCGCTTCCAATAGCTCTTTGGGGATCGAGGCCACCACATATTGGCGGACCATGAAAATACAAAAAGGTGTCGCTGTGAAGGGCAGCCAAATTGCCACGTGGGTGTCCAGCAGTCCAAGGAACTTGATGGTCAGGAAGTAAGGAATAATCCCCACCACTGGTGGCACCATCATTGAGCCTATCAGCATTGCAAACAGAACATTTTTACCCTTGAAGCGATATACCCCAAAGGCGTAACCGCCCATGCTACAAAATAGTAAAGAGATCGTCGTTCCCAGTACCGAAACATAGATGCTGTTAAACATCGCCGACCAGAAAGGCATCACCTCTATCATTCGCTGGTAGTTGTAACCGAGACTATCGCCGATGCTCATGATCAGCTCGGTGCTAAAAATAGTGCTGCGATCATGGGTTGATAATAGTGCCGACCAAATGAACGGAAACACCGTAAAAAAGGCTGAAATACTCAGCACGGTGACGAGTAAATACAGACTAAATTTCTTCAACCAATAGAAAAAAATATCACGCTTATCCATGTTAGTTGTCTCCCATACCCTGTTTACCAAAGAAGAAAAAGTGGACTAGGGTAAAACCACCAATTAGCAGGAACAATAACCATGAAATCGCCGATGCAGTGCCCATTTCCAGCCATTCCCAACCGACTCGATACAGATACATAGCAATCGTTTGACCCGATTGCCCCACGCCGCCGGTACCACGGGTAAGGATGAAGGGTTCTTCAAACAACTGCAGATTCCCGATGATAGTCAGGGTAGTGGCAAAGAAGATGAAAGGACGCAACATGGGCAAAGAGATATACCAAAATTGTTGGGTCGCATTCGCGCCATCGATCCGAGCTGCCTCATACAGGTCTTTGGGAATGGTCATCAAACCCGTGGTGTAGAGCACAATATTGAAGCCGGTGTACTTCCAAAACACCACAAAAGCAATTGCCGGTTTCAAGGTGGCTTTTTCTTCCAACCAACGGATCGGCATGTACTGCTCTATCCAGCCAAAGGCCCAAGAAAACATATCTGACTGAGCTAAGGCTAATAAGACCTTGTTGATGATCCCCGAGTTAGGCGAATACATGTTGAAAAAGATCAACGAGACCGCCACCGTGGAGGTGATAAAAGGTAAAAAGAACGCCGATGTGAGCAAATGACGCGCCCGACTGCCCAAAGAGACCAAAATACAAGCCACCGGGATCGCCACCAAATGCTGAGCAAAACCGGAGGTTAATGCCAACCAAAAGGTGTTCTTTAAGGAACGCCATAACCATGGGTCGTCCAAGGCTAAAACGTAGTTCTCTAAGCCATTAAATTTCATGGAATCCAAGCCTGCCACCGGATTCCATTGGTGAAAGGAGAGAAACATAGAGAACAGTAAAGGGAATAAGCCAAATACCAAAAATAAAACCAGATAAGGGGCTAAAAATAGATAGGGAGCCAGCCGCTCTCGGCCCCCCTGTTCAAACCAATGTCGCAAAGTGCCAGTCCTAGGCTCAAAGCGAGTTGCATCTTTCGTTGTTGACGACATAACAATATCCCTAACAGCTTGGCCTGGAGTAGCTCCAGGCCAGATAGACTTACATTGCTTTTAAGCGACGTTGCAGAATACGATCAGCTTCGGCAAGTGCCGTCTTCACGTCTTTACCTTCATCCAAAACTTCGCCTAGAGCGGCATCTAAGATGATTGAGCGAGCCACTTGATCGCCCTTCGCTGGCTTAACGGGTTTCACGTTTTTAGCCACTTCAGCGAACAACAAACGAGCTTTTTGTCCATTGAGGAAGTCGATTTTTTCGTCAAACATGGGGTCGTCGTAAGTCGCAACTAATGAAGGGAAGGCAGCAATCGTTTTAAAGGCCTCTAGCTCCACATCAGGACGAGTCGCCATATACTTAATCAATGTCCAAGCTTGATCCTGCTTGTTACTTTGTTTGGGGATCACTAAGAATGAACCACCCCAGCTACCGTAGATGCCATCAGGCAGATTCGACACGCCCCATTTACCAGCGGTATCTGGTGCCATCCAGTTTTTTAAGTGGCCAAGCAACCAAGCCCCAGAAAGTTGGGTCGCCAAGGTGCCTTGTTTAAAGCCTTCATACCACTCGTTACTCCAAGCAGTAATTTTGGCATCCAGACCTAGATCACGAATTTTTTTCGCAGTTTCAAAGGCTTTTACAAAGCGAGGTGATTGCAGTAAGGATTTACCCTGGGCATCAAAGTAAAGCCCATTACCATCTTCAACCGTGGTGTAAATAATCGCTTCAGCAACATCGGCAGCCGACGCAATCAAGTAAACACCTTTCGGTTTTAACTTCTTACCGTATTCAATGTAACTATCCCAATCGTGGATCACCTTATTGATATCGGCACCCACAGAATCAGCTACATCACGACGGTAATACAATACCCCTGGGCCCAAATCCACCGGTATACCATATTGTGCTCCGTCCACGCCCTGACCCTGAGTCCACGCATAAGGTGCGTATTGGTCAGCTAAACTGTCGACATCATATTTTTCAGAGAGGTTTACAAACCCGCCCTTGTTTACGAAGGCGCCAATCCGACCCACATCGACCACCACCACATCACCAGCACCCGAGCCAGTTGCGAGATTGGTGGTTAACTTATTGTGATGGTCTCCCCAGTTGTTCATCACATAATCAACTTTCAGATCCGGATTTTCTTGATAGAACTTTGGCAATATTTGTTTTAAGCTACTATCGAAATCTGGAAAACCGTCGAAGCGGATTTCAGTTTGAGCCGCATTAGCCGTGCATGCCAAACCGAGTCCAAACAAAGCAGAGACTAGCAGTTTTTTCTTTGTCATCTTTCAATTTCCTTTTGTGATTTATCACTCCGTTGAAAGAGGCTGGGCGGTCGATTCTCGAACCACTAATTCGGGAGTCAACTCAATTGCTTCCATGTCGCCTTTTCCGGAGATCTTTTTCAAAACTAAACGTGCTGCCGCTTTCCCCATTTCCACTACGGGAAAGTGGACAGTCGTTAGTTTTGGCCTTAAATAACGAGATAACAGAACATCATCGTAGCCGACCACCGAGACATCTTTGCCTACCTGCTTACGCTGTTCTGCTAATACGTCATAAACGCCCAAGGCAATGTTGTCATTTCCACAAAAAACCGCGGTAAAATTCACATCACGTTGGATTAATTTTCTAGCGGGAGCAAGGCCCCCGTCTTCGTCATAACTGCCCTCAGCCACCAGATTGGGATCAAAAGCCACCTTCTGCTCTGCCAGCGCAATCCGATAGCCTTGCACCCGATCACGACTATCTTGCTTATTCATTGGTCCGCAAATACAAGCGACAGAGCGGTGTCCAAGGTCTAATAAATGTTTGGTGGCTAAGTAACCACCCAATTCGTTATCGAGAAAAATGCAGCTGTTCGCCAACTCAGGCACAAACCGGTTGATCAATACCAGCGGCCGACCCTGTTTGGAAATTTCGATCAATTCATCGTCGCCGATCATCGTCACATGCAGAATGAGGGCATCAACCTGTCGCGATAGCAAAAAACCAATCGCCTCGCGCTCGCGCTCCTCAATATCATCACCGCTGGTCGCCACTAAATGGTGGCCGTTGGCACGCAGTTCTTGTTCGACTTCATGCATGATTGGCCCAAAGAATGGGCCTGATAAACTACTTACAACCATACCAATGCTGGTTGAACGACTTGAGGCAAGGGCTTGGGCAAAACTATTGGGACGATAGCCCAAATCACGCATCGCAGCTTCCACCCGAACACGAGTCGTTTCTGACACTTTCTTATTGCCATTAATGACTCGCGACACGGTGGCTTGAGATACATTTGCCAATTCTGATACTTCTCTGATGGTGGCCATCAATCACTCCCTATGTAAGCGCTTACATTCAATTTGATTAAAAAACCCTATTCAGGGTTAATGTAAGCGCTTTCCTAAATAGTGCTTCGCCAGCCAACAATTGTCAATTCTTTGCAAAATATGACTGGTAGAACTGTGAACAGACGCATAACTTACACTCAATGAAACAACAATGAAATTATGAAACAAAAAAACTAGTTTATATTCAATAAATTAAAAAACATAATGTCAAATCACATATTTAACATTAATATCCTAAGTGTGCGCGACTTCAATCGCTCGCAAGCCCAGTATTCCTCGCCTTAAATCCGTGGCGGTGCAGCAATACGCGGGTTAAGCGCATTACTGTTTACCACGCGTATTACCGCTGATTTATCGAGCAAGTTCCAAGCGAACTTGATAAACCCCTGGTGCCTGCTCTGGGATCAAATCTCCAACAATCGCTTCCCCTTCCAAATAGAGTTGACTCGTGGTCAAAGCGGAGCGAAGCACTTCGATGTGATAACTCGCACCGCGATACTTACGCACCACTTTAAAGCCCGGCCACGCGTCCGGAATACAAGGCTGGATCCGCAAACCAGTCATTTCCGGACGGATCCCTAAAATATACTGGGTTGCAGCAACATACATCCAGCTAGCGGTGCCCGATAACCAAGCATTACGCGCCAGACCAAACTGTGGATGTTCATCACCTAACACATTTTGTGGATAGCAATAGGGCTCCGATTGAAAACAATCCAAATCATCATTTCGTGAAGCCGGATTAATCTGACGATAATACTGGTAAGCCTGATCGGCGCGGCCAAGCTTGGTTTCAGCAATCACCACCCAAGGGTTAGAGTGCAAGAAAATACCACCATTTTCTTTCGCGCCAGGGGGATAAGTAGAGACCCCTCCCAGCTTTTCGTCGTAGCCAGTATAACCCGGCCAAGATAATTTAATGCCGCGTTCGGTATTCAGTAAACGCTTAACAGCATCAAGCCCCATGGTTGCTCGCGACACATCGGCAAACTCAGAGATCACCGGCCAGGATTGAGCATTGGCATAAATCTTCCCCTGCTGGTTTTGGGTCGATCCTAAGGCTTGAGTCTGCTCATCAAAATAGCGCAACCACCACTCACCGTCCCAAGCATGTTGATTCACCTGAGACTGCATCTGTTGATAATAATTATCTAAACGAGTCACTAAGTCTTGCTCACCACAGAAGCTAAGCACTTCTTTTAGTTCAATAATCGCTTTGCCATAAAGGTTTGCCACAAACAAGGACTCAGCGCCTAGCGGTAGATTCACCGTATCATTCCAGTCCGCAAAACCCAGCAAAGGCAAACCATGGGCACCGATGTTACTGCGAGTAAACTCAATCCCTCTCAGTAAGTGCTCTAATACCGTCGCCTGCTCTCGCTCTGCTTCCGCAATCCCCGTTTGATAGAAGCTCACCGGCTGCTGCAAAAACTCCAAATTACCGGTTTCTTTCAGGTATTGCGCCACCGTTAAGATGATCCATAGATGATCATCACCATAATAGCTGGCGCGATCCAACTCTTCTCGAGAATCGCCTTCGGTGGCTTCCATGGTCATCGGAAAATATTGATGCATCGCCGAGCCATCAGGCTTTTGCACCGATAACAAACGCTCCATAAATGGTTTCGCTTGCTCCGGCATATGGCTCATCACCCCCAGTAGATCCTGTGAAGAGTCTCGAAAACCAATGCCTCGAGCACCGTACCCTAATTGATATAGCGACAGATAACGCGACCAGTTCTTGGTGGTATGGCATTGCCGAGGGTTATGAATATTAAGCATGCTGTTGAGTGAAGTATCGGGTGTATCTACCTGCATCACTGACAAATAGTCTTGCCAAAATTCAGCTAAGCCAGAAAAAGCCTCAGCCACGCTTTCGGTATCTCGATAACGTTCGATGCTCGTACACGCGTCCTCTAGCGAAGCCGCTTGACCAATTTGAACAATGCTTTGCTCACTCTGCCCCGACGCCAAACTGCCTAATTTGATCATCAAGGCAGCCATGGTATCGCCACGCACACATTCTGAGTTGCTCAATTGCGGTGCAAGTAGAGCTCTGGGATTGGCCCAACTGCCGTATTCATTGTCGCCAAGAAAGGCCCGCCGATCGCCTTCCCAAGAATCCACCGGGCGGTTCGCCGTTACATAATTCACACAACTATCACGTTTCATGTAAGCATACTGCTCCAATACCACCTGTCCGCCCGCCTGTTGATGGGCTTTTAGCTGCATGGTTTGCGGTACCCAATCTGCATTGGTGAGCTGTTTTAAGGCATCGAAATGACTAAATTCGAAGGCGGGGATCAAATCAATTTCCAGCGCTTCACCACCAATGTTAGTCAGCCGAATATCCTGCAGCATCACCTTACTGCCGGGTGGCACAAAATAGCACACTTCCACTCTCACACCGTGTGCTTCTGCTAGCCAACGGGTGTAAGACAAACCCACTCGGCATTCGTAACGATCTAACTCGTTCAGGGTTGGTGTATAGAAAGGTGAAAACAGCAAGTATTCGCCATCTTTACGGATCCGAACATACAGCGTACTACCTTTAAATTCAGAAGCTGGCTGCTGAGCGATATACTTGGTGATCCGATTTAAGGCCGGATCTTCACTACATAACAAGGCGCCGCCCGAACAATCGACGATGCCACCAAAATCAAGTGTCCCCACATAGTTAATCCACTTGATCGGCGTTTTTGGCGTGGTGACCACATATTCCTTATGCTGGTCATCAAAATATCCATACTTCATAATCACTAACCTTTAATTCAAAAAAAATTCGATAAATACTGCATCGCTCAGCCTTGGTGCTGGTCGGCAAGGGCAAAAATCATCCCCGGTCGCAGGTAACGACCGGCGGTATATTTCAAGGCGGTCGCATGCAATAGGCGAAAAATTTCGCCGCAATCTAACAACCACTCCGCGAATAAACTGGCGTAATCTTGGCTAAATTGGCCAAAGTCTTCGCTTAAGTCTCCGGCAACTCGACCATCGGCTTGCAGTAAACCATGCTGCTTTAAGGCTGCGAGTAAGTCATCTCGCTCAGATGCACTCAACCATGTGGGCAAGTCTTGGGCTTGCAAACGCACCGTGGCGTTAAAGCCCTCTGGTGCCGCGAAGGGGATCTGTGCGCTTTGATATAGCAGCCGATATACCGACGCAAGCAGTTCTTCGGATTGCGGCTGGTGATGCTGCTGCATCGCCAAAGCAAGCGAATACTGCACGCCAATCCACACATCGTGAGCTTGAAAATTATCCCAGGCCTTTGGCGCACCATTATGCTTGACCAAATTTGCCGCTCCCACTCGCGGGCTGTTGAGCCGATAGTTGTATTGATAAACGTGCTGCAATACCCGCTGGCAACGCGCCTGCTCAAATAAAGCCTCTTGTCCCAACCAACGCAGGTAGCTATCGGCTAAAAGTTGATCGGCAAAAATATCATCGCTATCCAACACCAGCCATTGCTCGCCCTGCAGGCACCAATCACCACCGCCATTTAACAGCAATAGTTTTTTCAGCCGCCGTTGCGCCAATTTTCCTGCCTGCTCTGGCCATGGACAATTCCAGTGCTGCCACCACAAGGCTTGCTGGTCCTCGGTCAATGATGGGAACAATAACGGTTGGTTCAACCAGTGATTAATCGCGACGACTAATTCACTCAAGCTAGTCTGTTGATAAGCTTGCTGGCTGAGTAAGGAAAAATGCTCAGCCAATTGTGGTAGTTGTTGTCGATCCACCTGACTAGCACGCAAAGGAGTCACATAGAACAGGTAATAACCCTGTTGTTCGTCCCATAGACTATCGTCAAACTGCTGCTTAGCCACCGCTAAACGCTGCCGATACTGTTCGGCCAACAGTTCCGCACCGCGCAACTTCGCTAAGCTGGCACAAGCCTGTAAAGCGGCCAGCCACAACGAACCGCTATAACAAGAAATGCCATGTGAGCGCAAATTATCGAAGGTATCATCGGTCCCATTGGTCAACGGAAATTGCTGACCCGGTTCGATCATTTTCTCTAGATAATTCATCGCCTGCTGCACCGCTGGCCAACAATCTTCAAGCAATGTTGGATCGTCAAATAAGCTCACATGACGCAATACCATCAACACAAATTTTGGAGCCAGATCCTTCCATTCCTTCACGTTATGCCAATCATAGGCATCGGGACGACAATCGAAGGGACTCCCTAAATCGTGACAAACCGCCCCTCTAATCGCGCGTTCTGCCTGATATTTCGGATGACTGAGTTCGGCATAGGGTTCTTCGGTATAGATATGATGGCGTCGTTGCCGAAAATCGTCAGCCAATACTGCGTCGGCAAAACGCCGCATCACCTCACCATCGAGCCGAGGTAACAAGCTCAATAGACTAAACGAACCGTAAAAGTACACATCTAAGGAATTGAAGAACGGGTAATCAACACATTCACGGATCAAAAAGCGGTCCTGCTTATCCCAAACCGTCGCCTCGGCTAGAAAAGATAAGCTATTCAAAGCCATTGTTGTCAACTGTTGGCGTAATTGAGGATCTTCCTGCTGACTAAACTGGGCGCGTTTCCAAAGCCCTGCAAAGGCCTGTTGCAAATAGTCTTGCTGCTTCGACCAGGCAAAGCGCGCAATCGCCAGAGCACGCTGTTTCGCTTGGGGAAACTGACGCACATAAGCCTTCTCACTACTTAAGCCATTCATTTCAACTTGCGGTAAATCTAATACGGTCATAAAACAGAATTGCAGCGTTTCGCCGGGGGCGAGCGTAGCCGTCAACTGCAAGGCCGAAGAGCAGAGTTCACGACCGCTATAGATCCCGCGTTTGCTTTGACCACTCAAGCCGCCGCCAGCTAAAGCCTGAGCCACCACTTTATCGGCATGGGCGGTGTAAAAACAATGATTGGCACTCAACTGACACTGCGCTGGCGCTTGTAGCGAGAGCGCCATCTCGCCCAAACAATCTTGGTAAGACTCTCCACTCATTAATAGCGATATTCGCTGCCCTTGCTCACAACGCTCACTAAAGAGTTCTCCCTGCTGCTGCCTGGCTTGACGAACCAACATAAACGACGCGTCCTGACTCCCAACTCGCTCCTTAGTGACCTGAAAACCAATTAGATTTTCCTGAACCTGAACCAGATTAAAGCGCTGAGTTCGCTGGCTCGGATTATGAACGCAAAATTGAGTAAGCGAGACCGGCAGACGGCACAAAGCTTCATTATCTGCTTCAATAAAGCTGTAATGGGTCTTGCTCAGCTGTAACACCGCCCCCGAATAATCGCTCTGCGCCACCGGGTATAAACCTTGATATTGAATCTGCTCTGCAGGCCAAGCCGGTTGCTTAAGGTAACTATCGGCCTCACAATCGGCGATCAGCGAGCGCTGAAAACACTGTTCTTGAACACAGCCACCAAAATACTTAAGGAGTAACTGGCAATTGGCACGACGATCCACTTGCCCAGTACTCAGCGCCAGCTTTAAGTTTCGATCTAAATGAATTTTCCAATCCGCCAATCGTTGCTTATTCCAAGCATATAGTTGAGGTTCATCGAGCAAACGCTGTAAACCAGCTAACCATTGCGCTTGACTTTGATCGGGACTAAATAACTCTTGCCCTTGATCATCGAGCAAGGGATACAAAGAAATTTGTTGAATAAAGTCGGCAGGCTCAATAATACGAAGCTCGCCAACCCGTAACTCATCCTGCTCACTAAAATAAAAATCTGCCATCCGCAAACTGTCGTTACGTTCAGCGCGCACTTGAATCCCTGGCAAAAAATTGAACACAGGACTACAACCACTGATCGACAAACTATAAGTATTGCCAATTCCGCCCATCGCCATCCCTGTCGTTAAGGGGGTAGTTGGCAAGGGTTGATACCAAGGCTGAACAAACTCCGAAGCCAAACCCGGGGCCATCAGCTCGGCAACACTGCCACGGAGCGAAGAAGCCGCTAAATACTGTTCAATCTTCATAAGCAGCCCTCATTTTAATCACATCAACAACTGTTGGGCACATTAGTAACTCCTTGTACAAGAAATAAAATCTATTCACTGACCATTAAATTTAACAACCTTCAAAAACCTTAATTCCCCCACTCTCGGTGCTTCCATGACCGAGCTACGCACACATTTTGGTGGCAAAAAAAAACGGCTCCTTAGGAGCCGTATGCCAATACGACAAGGAATAAAGAATTTAAGGATTACACGATGAACTAGGGTATTTTCTCCTTGATTGCTTCGGTGAAGGTATGTTGGGCAGTATTTGAACCTGCAGCTTCTGCCTCTTTAAGAAACAGTAACGCTTGCTCAATATTACCCTCGGCTATCGCTAGCCGAATTTGTTGCTGGTAAAACTGCTCCGTGGCCGGTTGTAAAACCGTAACGGCTTGAACCTTGCTTGGTTCGACCAACGATGTAGCGGCTGCAGTTGCAAGTACCGTAGCACCCGCACTATTCGAAGTCGTCGCCTTAAATTGTGACCCAAATTGCACTTTATTCAGCCGTATATTGATCTGACCAATTGGTGAGTGTTTCGCATACACCTTACGCGCAGCGGGGCGATCGATGCCCATTTTTAGTTCATAGGCCACTTTGGGATCAATGAGTTCGGTCTTACCAAATAACTGCTCGTGGGCGGTATAAACCAATATATAGCGGGCCTTTCTCGCTAAAGTAGGACTAAATTGTTGTTTAATGGTTAAGAAACCCTCGGCGCTGAGTGTCGTTTGATTAAACTTAGCTAAGGGTTGTAGCTGTTTGTCATATACTGCAATCGTTGGGACAAACACCATGTTGGTAATCAGACTATCAACTTCAACTTCAACTTGCTCAAGATGCTCAGGGAGTGCTAATGCCGCCACATAGGAGCGTCCTTCGGCAAACTCAACGACCGATGAGTTTAGTCCAATATCCACACGGTTGGTGCGATCGGCCGATAGTAAACGATAAGATAATTGTTCAATTTGCACACTCGGTTGCTGCGCATCTAAACGATTACGCAACTCGGTTTGGTCACTAAATTGTGAGCCCCAGCCACGAAAAGGGTCTTCGACATCCACCGCCTGAGTGCTCGAACAAGCAACCAGACATGCACTTATCAGTAACAAACTATAGTGTTTATTCACTTTATTTCTCCCTGTATTGGGTGCTAGCAAACTAGCACCCAAAACACTGCCCTCTGGGTTTACCACCAAGCCTCAACCATGGCTCCCACCTTGGTTAAATCGGTGGTACCCGCATTTTTACCCGTATTTTTCTTCTCACCGGTAACGACATAAAAACGTACGACTGGACGAGACCACATAAAGTGACCAATCTGGAAGTTTTGTGACAAGGTTAACTTCCAAGCATCCGATTGATTCGAATCTTCCTTGGTATTATGAAAACCAGCTTCTACAGCAGTCGCCATATAATCGTTCCAATGGTGTTGCGGACGAACCGCCACCCCGTACTCTTCTTTCTCATCGAAAGAACAACCGGTTTCAGTACAATCGACCTTCAAATAGTTGGCGTTGTATTCCATGGCTGTCATTTCACCAAGCGTAATCGCACCATCAACAAAGGCGCCGTAACTACGTGCGGTTTTATCCTCATAACCCGCCCAGCTAGTCCCCGAAGAGTTAGCGGTGGTAAATGCTGCACCATCGGTTTCATAACGACCCGCCAACTGTACCCAGTTGTCACCAAAAGTGTGTCGATAGGCCGCAAACAACTGCATTGCCGTATCATTTTCTAAGTTGTCTTTAATATCGGCTAAGGCAAATGCATAGTTGGCTCTAAATTTTAAAGTACCTTGCTTGCCAATTTTCATGTCATGCAAGTGCAACATCAGCATGTTGACCGTGCCTTGGGTGGTATTTGCAGCCCCTGCACCGTCTCCAGCCTGAGTCCAACCTAAGTCGAGCTTACCAAACCCTACATCCAAGTTATCCACACCTGCGCCACTGCCATCGGCACTCAGCATGTAGTAATCACTCAAACCACCTTGCTCACGCCCATAAAATCGCTTACCCGCCCATACATAGGCATCGGGTTGCGAAGGAAAAATGCCTGAACCGCCACCATAGAATTGTTGTAAGTAAAACAACTTACCCCAATCATCATGGCCCGGAGTACCGATCATCACATTCAAGTTAAATTTGGATTGATCCATTTCGAAGTCTTGGGTCAACATCCACTCCATCCAGTTACCTTCGTTACCTAAACGGCCAGCGGCATTAATTTCGCCGTAATCCCCTTTTAGATAAATCATTTCGTCACCCGATGCTTCTTGCGCATAACGGCCATAGCCAGAAAAATTAGGTGTTCCAGCAACTGAACCGAGTGAAACTAACATCAAAGATAATGTAAGCGCTTTCATTTTCATGGTAAAAAAATCCTTTTCTGTTTTAGGTATTATGGGTGAATTCGCTACTACTCCAAACAACGTAAACACCACCTATTTCGAATATACACAGATAAAAACGCTATTTTTGTGATCAAAAGCGCAAATGCAAGCGCTTACATAACCAAAAATAGCAAATGTGATCCCTGTTCAATATTTAGCCTAGACGATCCAATATATTGTGTCCAGCTAACGAAACAATGAAAGCACTTACATTTATTGTAATGATCCAACAAAAAATACCAATAGACAAGGGGGTTAAAACAAAAATACAACAAACCGCAGGTAAGCGCTTACACCTAAAACACGGATTGCAAAGATGAGAATTTTTAGAACGTTATCGATCATTCAACTGACGAGCCTAAGCTTTACCATTCTGGGCTTATGTTTACTGGCTATGGCTGGACTTTCTTGGCAGTTAAGCATGCCGCTGGAAAACAGCCTCAAACAATTAAATCAGCGAGATCTGCCAAGGCTGGCGAGCAGCCAAGCATTGATCCAAGCCCTAACCCAAAGCGCTCAAACCATAAGCCAGGCAGAAAATAGCCACCAAGCTGGTGAACTCGAAGCCTTGAACAAGCAAATTCAGCGACAGGCTCAGGTTTATTTTGAGCAACTTAAGGCGCTTAGCGCCCTCAGTACTGACACTAATAGCGCACAACTGCAGCAACAAAGTGAGCTTTGGTTTACCCGTGCCAGCCAAGTTCTAAGCGCTCAAGCCCCTTTACTCAAGCAACAACAACAGCTCGCCGAACACCGCGCGCAATATCAACTATTAAGTATTCAGCTTAACCAAGCCCTAGGGCAACTTCGCGCTTCGGTAAAAAAAGACTACCCCAAGATGCTGCTCACTAATGTTGATACCGCGCTTTCCTTGATGCAGGCTCAAGCTGCCCGAGCGCTCAACGGCCAAGATCTGGCGCAAGTAAAAACAGCCCTTCGCTCAGCCAAAGCAAAACTCGACCTAGTCGAAGCCGATTTTTCGGAGCTCATCACTCGCTTAGGCTTAAGCCATCAAGACATTTCTCGCCAGCTGCCGCTATTACTCAGCGAATTAACTGGCGAACAAGGGATCGTCAGCCAATACTCAGCCTACTTACAGTCTCACTTTCACCAACAACAACAACGCTTAGCCTTACAACAGCAAAGCCGTATTTTGAGCCAACAATTGAGTGACTGGCAACAAGCCAGGCAAACTCAAACCGCCCAACAACTGGTGAATAGTCTCAGTAAACTGAGCCAACTCAGACAGGGGCAAGTCAGCGCCTCCGCGATTGCGATAGGCTTTTGTTTGAGCCTAGGACTACTGCTATTTATCACCATCCGTCAACCCTTAAAACAATTGCTTGCCACCTTGAGCGCTCTCGCCAAAGGCGAGTTGCAACAGCAATGCCACTATCGAGCCAACAACGAATTTGGTCTACTCAGCAAAAAAATCAATCAAGTGATCCAGCAACAACGCGAAGTAGTTCTCGAGCTACAACAGAAAAGCCAGCAGCTAGAGAGCGCCGCCAGTAGTAACCAACACCATGGCCTCGACATCCAACAGCAACTAAACCAACAGCGTCACGAGTGCCTCAACGTGGCCTCTGCAATGAGCGAGATGGAACAAGCAATCCAAGATGTCGCTGGCCGCGCCGAGCATGTCAGTCAAAACATGCAACAGATCCAGCAGCTCAGCGAACAAGGCGCCAATTTGACCACTCAGGCGAACCATAGTAATCACCAGTTAATCAGCCACCTAAGTCGCTCTGGTAAAAACATTGAACAGCTCGCCGAACAAAGCCAAGTTATTGGCAGCATCCTTGAAGTGATTGATGGTATCACTCAGCAAACCAACTTATTGGCACTGAATGCCGCCATCGAAGCGGCTCGAGCCGGTGAACAAGGGCGTGGCTTTGCGGTCGTGGCAGACGAAGTACGACAGCTTGCACAACGCAGCGCCAGCTCAACCAAACAGATTCAGGGAATGATCGAACAACTACAACAAGTCGCCCATTCTGCGGTATCAGACATGCAAACTTGCACCCAAGCAATGGATGATAATCAAATTTACTATCAGGGACTTAGCCAGCATATACAACAAGTCAGTGAATCGGTGAGTTGCCTCGCGGGGCTCAATCACGAAATAAGTATTGCCACCGGGCAACAGCGTAATAGCAGCCTCGAGGTCTCACGAAGCATGGAACAGATCTCACAGTCGGCACAGCACAACTATGCCGTGGTATCACGGCTTCATCAAGCCAGCGAACAACTGGAAGACTTTGCTCAGCAACAACTGAGGCTATGCTTGCGCTTTCATATTGATGCCCAAGTCTCAAACATTTAACTTGCCATCTGGCAATAGGAGAGAACATGAAAATACCCGCAATGCTGTGTATCGTGCTCGCTATATTCAGCCCTCAGCTTATGGCGATGATATCTCCCTCATTAGCAGGTGCGACCACACTCTCCTTGCGCTTTAAACAAGCCCCTCAAGCCCAATGGAATAAGCAACGAATCAGCGCTCGACTGACTGCAGATCAGCGCGCTTTTATACTGCAAGATCAACAACAACATGCTTTTAATGATGCAGAGCTATTTAAGCTTAGCATCTCTCAAACCCTGCCCTACGGTCGAAAGTTATTGTATTTTAAGTTGCATTTAGTTGATGACTTTAAGCCTTTATGGGGCCAAAAAATCCTACAGCTGAAAGTCGATGGTAAAGAACTAGAACCCGCCAAGGCTGCCAATGGCAAGGCGCTATGGCATAAAGTGGTTGAAGAAGACAACAAAGGGTTTATTCCAACGGGGCTCAGCGAACTGTGGTTTGAGTTGCCCAGTGACAGCACAGAGATTAAATTCATGACGATGATGACGGCCGGTGCCGAGCACTTTCAAGCTGAATTAAGTGATTTCATCATTTATTCTTGGCCCGAATCCGACCAACGGACACAGGTCTACCAGGTGCGTTTCAACCACGATGGTTATCTCAAACACACTGCCAGCCCAGTATTAATAGAGTTGCCAGATTGGATTGAACAAAGCCAGCTGCCAGTAAGCATTAATGCCGTCGACGTCGAACCACAAGAACTCATGCTCACGATCCCTTCACAGAGCGATCCAGGCTCGGGCATGAAAGTCGTAAGCTTGGATCTAGCAAACCTCAATACTCGCTTCACAGGCAAGCCGCTGACGCTACAAATTAACTCGATCCATCCTCAACTGACAAACACCCGTATCAGCCTCAAACAAGGTCTTGATCTTTCCAGCCTACAACGCCATCGAGACCAAGCTTTAGCCGCTTTTTATTACTTTGACAGCAGTGATTTAGGCCCCTATTCGGGGACCCACCCCCAAGATAGTCGAGCCAAACGGCTGGATAGCGAGAGCACGCTGGATGTGCGCGGCGGCTGGTTTGATGCGGGAGACTATGGCAAATATTCGGTCAATGCAGCCTATTCACTGATGACGCTATTGATGGCCGAGCAATTACAACCCACCGCCTTTGCCGTGAACATTTCACCAATTGCCAGCGACCAAGGTTCGGACTTACTGGCACTGCTCAGCAGTGAACTCAACTTGTTACTCAAGCTGCAAGCCGACAATGGTGGGGTTTATCACAAAGCAGCATCAGCTCAATGGCCACCATTGGCGCAAGCGCCACAACAGGATCACCAAATTAAAACCGTACTACCAATCACCACGACCGCAACGGCTCACAGTGCAGCTGCGTTTGCCATGGCCGCCAACAGTTTTGCTCGATCCCGCCAATTAACGCATCAACAACAGGCCCTGCAATATCGCCAAGCTGCCTTGCGCGCATGGGCTTATCTAGAGGCCCATCCGCAATTGGAGATGATAAAACAACGTTATCATCAATTCGAATACGGAGGTCCTTACGATGATGTGGACGACCGAGATGAGCGACTACTCGCGGCACTTGCGCTCTACCAGATGACTGGCGAAGTACACTACCTCAATCACAGCAAACAATACCTCGCAAGTTTACTGGAGTTACCGCGTTTAGGTGATCCTTCCCCCAGCTGGCGAGATAACCGCAGCCGCTCAGTGCTGCTGTATTTAAAAGCTGCGCCGAAAAACGACGATTTATATCCAAGTGTCCACCAAGCTCTGAGCCACTATTTAGAACATATTTTAAGCTTGCAACAAAACAATCCATATGGCATCGCCTTTGCTGGCCATCAACAACAATTCGATTGGGGCTCCAATGGCATTATCGCTAGCACAGGTTTCCAATTACTATACGGTGGATACCTTTTGGATAAACCAGCATGGCTGGCAGCAGCGATGCAGCTGAGCCACTGGTTTTTTGGTCTCAACCCTCACGGCAAAATATTTGTGGTCGGCGACACGCCCAATCATGTGCAACACCCACACTTTCGCCCCTATGTATCAAAAGCCTCACCACTGCCAGTTGGCCTGCTCATTGGTGGCGCAAACTCGGTCGAACTGAAGGGCGATATGATGGCTGCCACCCGAGAAAATATGGCACCAATGCAGGTCTACATTGACCATCAGGATTCTTGGGCCAGCAATGAAGTGGCCATTAACTGGCAAGCGCTGTGGGCAGCTTACTTATGTTTGTTGAATCAGAGCCTGGCCAATAACCTCCAGTGACGCCACGCAAGCTGAGTTCAGGTGAATACAGCTTAGAGTCATCCAAACGAGCCAACTGATGGCGTAAACAGCGGATTAAAATTTGTATTTACACAACGAGACCAAGCAATCTTTGAGGATTGTCAGTAAACTTAAGCTGAAATGAGGCTTGCGGGGCTGAATGCAACAATAACCAGCCGCCTCCAGTTCAGTTGCACGACATAGAGTAAAGCATACAGGGGAAGACATGATGGGAATTTTGATCTGGTTGCTAATTGGCGCAGCCGCAGGCTGGTTAGCGGGACAAATCACCAAAGGAAAAAGCTTTGGCCTACTTGGCAATATTGGGGTAGGTATTGTCGGCTCAATGCTCGGCGGTTTTATTTTTCGCTTACTGGGTTTTCACAGTGCCAGTCTTGTGGCATCGCTGATTACCGCAACGGTCGGCGCGGTATTATTGCTCTATCTAGTGAGTCGATTTAAAAGCTAAAGTACATAAAAAAGCACAGCCGAAGCTGTGCTTTATCAATCAAACAAGGAGCGACTCAAGACTCTTGGTTTAAGCGCTTTTCTAACGCAGCGACTTTCTGCTCTAAGGCACTCAACTTTTCTCGGGTGCGCAACAAGACTTGTGTCTGTACGTCGAAATCTTCACGATTCACCACATCCAGCTGGTTCAACTTGGCTTGAATCACTTGTTTTACCTTGCGCTCAAACTCATCCCCAACATTCTTTAAGCCGGGGGGCACCATCTCACTCACTTGTTTGGCGATCTCTTCGATTTTGGCTGGGTTAATCATCTATCTCTCCTTTAAGTTAGACTCATTGTATAGAAGCTCTGCTAAGGGCTCAAGCGGCTCTGGTATTAGTATGACCGAGCTAAACGAGCATCAATTTGAGATATACGACCCACACCACCCCGTAGCAGCAGACCCTGCAGTGCGGCGCATGAACGCTCGGCTTGCATGCCTTGAGTCGAAGCTTTCGACCAATACAAATGCCGCTGTTGGCTAGCCCGTTGATAAATCGAAGCTCTCGCTGAAAAGCCACACCAACAAAACAAACCCGCAGTCAGTCTCATAACCAGCGCTGTAATGAACGACTAATGACTAAGTTTAGCAAACTGAGCACCAAGCACCCGCTGCAGCACATCCGCCTTAAGCTGCAAAGACAAACCACGTTTACCGCCACTCACCACAATGGCAGGCAAGGCTTGAGCGCTCTCATCCACAAATGTCGCTAAACGTTTTTTTTGGCCAAAAGGGCTGATCCCCCCTTTAACATAACCAGTGGTACGCTCAGCAACGGGCACCTCGGCCATCCGCATTTTCTTGATTTTTGCGGCCTTGGCCAGTGCTTTTAAATCCAGTTGGCCAGTCACTGGCACCACTGCCACCACCATTTTCTTGGGATCGTGTTCATCACAGGCCACCAACGTTTTAAAGACTAGCTCTGCGGCCAAACCCAGTTTTTCGGCGCTATCTAGACCAACGTTGCCCTGCTGAGGATCACTTTTATATTCCAGTAATAAATAATCCTGTTTGGCTTTTTTAAGCTGCTGTACTGCCGGCGTCATAAATCTTCACTCCTTAATTTCGCGCTGCCACTTGCCAGAATCGCTGCAGCAATGGTTCATGTAACCTTCTTGATAACATGCAGATCCCCAAATCGAAAGGCTCCAGCTCCACCCCGACCGGAATACTTTGGATCCGCTCACGCATTGGGCTGTTATCCACCACCACTTGCGGAGCGATCCCCACACCGCTGCCGAGCGCCACCATGCTAACAATAGCCTCGTGACCCGCCACCTTGGCATAAACATGAGGTTGAATACGCATCCCTTTAAACCAATGATCAATCCGAGCACGCGCTGGGCCATGTTCTGGCAAAATAAAGGGAATTTGATCCCAAGGAATAGGATTTCGCTCTAATAGTTTACGAACCGCACAGGGAACCGTGGGGCCAATAATCGACAGGGGCACCTTACTAATACTAGCAAAAGCCATGTTCAGCGGTAATTGCTCGGGGCGGGCGGCAATCGCGATATCGACTTCCCCATCGGCGACCTTACTCACCGCCAACGCCACATCGCCGGTGGCTAATTTAATATCGGCATTTGGGCAGGTAAGACGATACTTATCCAAAATATCTGGCAGGTGACTATAGCTCGCGGTCACCGAACAATACAGGGTCAACTCCCCCGCCAATTCGCTAGATTGCAAAGATAAATCCATTTGCAGCTGTCGCCATTGTTGTAACCAATTTTCGGCAAAACTGCGAAATCGCACTCCCGCCTGAGTCAGATGTACGCTGCGTTTATCACGACTAAACAAACGACTGCCAAGCTCTTCCTCTAGCCGCTGAATCACCCGACTTAAGGTAGAGGGGCTAACATGCATCGCCTGACTGGTTTTCGTAAAATGCAGGCTGTGGCTTAAGTGTAAAAACAGCTCAACACTTCGAACATCCATTGCTTTTCCTTGATAAAGCCTGTTTCATTTTATGCAATACAATATCCCAAAATCATCATTTTACGCAATATTAGTTTAGGTTTATATTAAATCCATCACGAGACAGGATAAGAAACGCGCTCAAGAAAAGAAGTGCATTGGGATCTCGTAAACACAACAACACCATCATCATTTGATTAACGCTATTTTACGGAGTCGAACATGGCTAATTATTTCAACACCCTAAGCTTGCGCGAGAAACTAGAGCAATTGGGTAAATGTCGTTTTATGGATCGCAGCGAATTTGCTGATGGTTGTAACTTTATTAAAGACTGGAACATCGTGGTAATTGGTTGTGGTGCACAAGGCCTAAACCAAGGTTTAAACATGCGTGATTCTGGGCTCAACATTTCTTACGCTTTACGTGATGCGGCAATTCAAGAGAAGCGCGCTTCTTTTGTACAAGCGACCGACAACGGCTTTAAAGTTGGGACTTACCAAGAGCTAATCCCACAAGCTGATATGGTGCTTAACCTCACCCCAGACAAGCAACACAGCAACGTGGTTGAAGCGGTGATGCCGTTAATGAAGCAAGGTTCTACCCTCGCTTACTCGCATGGCTTCAACATTGTTGAAGAAGGTATGCAAGTGCGTGAAGACATCACCGTAGTGATGGTGGCGCCCAAATGCCCAGGCACTGAGGTTCGTGAAGAATACAAACGTGGTTTTGGAGTGCCAACCCTAATCGCTGTGCATCCAGAAAATGATCCTCAAGGCAACGGTCTTGCGATTGCAAAAGCTTATGCTTCTGCAACCGGTGGTGACCGTGCCGGTGTACTTCAGTCTTCTTTTGTTGCGGAAGTTAAATCTGACCTGATGGGTGAGCAAACCATTTTATGTGGTGTGTTACAAACTGGTGCAATCTTAGCCTATGACAAAATGGTAGCCGAAGGTATTGAACCCGGCTACGCCGCTAAACTCATTCAATTTGGTTGGGAAACGGTTACCGAAGCATTGAAGCACGGTGGCATCACCAACATGGTCGACCGTCTATCTAATCCAGCTAAAATCAAATGTTTTGACCTAGCCGACGAGCTTAAAGACTTAATGCGTCCGCTATTTGAAAAACACATGGACGACATCATCGAAGGCGAATTCTCATCAACCATGATGAAAGACTGGGCCAACGATGATGTAAACCTACTAAAATGGCGTGAAGAAACTGGCCAAAGCGGTTTTGAAAAAGCGCCAGTATCTGAGGTAGAAATTACCGAACAAGAATTCTTCGACAAAGGCATCTTGTTAGTTGCCTTGGTTAAATCGGGTGTTGAACTCGCCTTCGAAACCATGGTTGCTGCTGGCATCATCGAAGAAAGTGCTTACTACGAGTCACTACACGAAACGCCACTCATCGCCAACACCATCGCTCGTAAACGTTTATACGAAATGAACGTGGTTATCTCTGATACTGCAGAATACGGTTGTTACCTATTCTCGCACGCTGCCGTGCCTCTATTGCGCGATACCGTGAACAACATCAGCCTGGAGTACATCGGTAAAGGCTTCGAAGAGCAAGATAACGGCGTGGATAACGCGCGCCTCATCGAAGTAAACGAAGCACTACGCAGCCATCCGGTAGAAGTAGTTGGTAAGAAACTTCGTGGCTACATGAAAGACATGAAGAAAATTGCCGTTGGCGGTTAATCTTCTCGCTTTTGGCTAATGACGATTAGCTAACTGTGAAATTGAAAGCCCTGAGCAATGCTCGGGGCTTTTTTTGTCGGACTTATCCCCACGGCAAAACAGCACTGCCAACACGCCATTACGACCAATCAGAATCACTCGTAAAAAGCAGCGCTTTCGCCTACGGCGCCGTCATAAGCTTTGTCCAGCTAAAGCTTACCAGCAAAAGAAAGGCTGCCCTGCATCTTCTTAAATCCTGTGTTGCGCACTCACTAGGGCGTCGAAGTAACTCGCTACGCTCAAACAGACTTCAACGAATCTCCCTAGTTCATTTACGCTACTCGGAGAAGATGATGGGGAAGCCCCACTTGGATAGTTGTTGAGCTTTCTTTTATTAAATCGGTTTGCGATTAATAGTTCTTAATTTCAAATGAGTGCCTGTAGCGATTTTGATTTCACGAAGCTGAATATAGCTTAAGTGTCTGTTATCAAAGCGCCACAACACAAAGCGTCATCTCTTTTCATACCTTCATTATCGCCGAGTAGCGCAAGTGTCTAAGTGATAAAGTCGAAACCTGTTTGAGCGTAGCGAGTTTTTCGACGCACTTAGATACGAGCAACGCAGGAGGAAGATAATGCAGGGCGAGTTTTCTTTTTGCTTCGTTTTTCTTTGCTCGTCAAAGAAAAATGACGTCGCCGTCCAGGCGAAATCTACATAACCAGCTCACCTAAAAATCCAATTAAAATAGTAGACTAAAAACAAGAGCTTTCGCCTACGGCGCCGTCCAGGCGAAACCCAAACTGACCACTCGCGCCACAGCCACTAAGAACCCAAAATATAAACCCTCCATCTTCGCCGAGTCGGCAAACAGCCTAAGCAACGTTCTCTACAATAAAAACGAGATCACAATAGCTTATCGTTGCTTCGCATAATCCTGAGGCGTGCAGCCAAATTGCAAGCGAAAGGCCTGCACAAAACTACTAACACTTTTATAGCCTAAGGAATGTGCAACCAAGCTGGAGCTTTCCCCTCGGCTCAAGAGCTCCAGTGAGTTCATCAAACGAAAGCGGCTGCGCCATTGGCGAAAAGTCATCCCGGTTTCGGCTTTAAATAAACGTTCGATGGTGCGCACACTCGCGCCCACTGATTTTGCTAAGTCTAACAAGGGTAAATTCTGATTGGGATTTTGCACCATATGATGGATCAGTTTCGCCAATCGCGGGTCATTGCCAGCCGGGATCCGCACTTCAAAGGCCGGTAAATTCTCCAGCTCGTCAATCGCCACCAGTCCCAAACGCTGGATACTCGTTTGGTTCATGCTTGGAGGATCTTGATTAAGTCGCAGCACAATTTCGCGCATCAAGGGACTCATGCTTAACATCACCACCGCTTGTTCATGTTGGCGAATAGGAAATGACGGGTCGATGTACAGATTACGAATTTGAACAGCAGTTTCACTACTCACCTGATGATAGGTATTCATCGGGATCCAAACCGAATGAGTCGACGGCACCACCCACACGGCTTGTTCGCTGGTCACTCGCAATACCCCTTCCATGGCCCACAATAGTTGGCCTCGCGGATGGGAATGCGGTGAAATATTGACTTCGGCGAGCATATCTCGGCCATTGCTTAATACTGGTCGGCTCGCATCAATCGTGAATGCGATGTCGCTAGGCGGCAACATTGTCGCATTAGGAATAGGTTTTGTCATATTTACACCTTAAAACGACAAAGAGGATTCGCTATCTTAGAAAGGCAAGCACAATCATTTCAAGTCTTTTTTCACTCTTTCAGGAGAAGCGAACGATATGGACAGCAAACTCAACTTTAAAAATGTGATTCTATTGATGGCATTAGCTCTCGCCCTATGGTTCACGCTGTTTCCTATCGAGGGTCATGCAGATGGATTTTCGCATAGCGCCGCGGTGGTCTTCATTACTCTGATCTTTTGGAGCACTGGTGCACTCCCCCCTTTCCTCACCGGTTTGCTATTTTTTGCTTTAGTTGCAGTATTTAAACTCATCGCACCCAACATCTTGTTCTCTGGATTTGGCTCAACTGCGGTGTGGTTGATTATCTCAGGCTTTATTATTGGTTCTGCGATCTCCGTTTCCGGTTTGGGTAAAAAGCTCGCCTTCAGCATTGCTCCCTATTTAACCGCCAGTTATCCTCGCTTGATCGGCGGCCTGGTCGCCAGTGCGATGTTGCTGGGCTTTGTGATGCCCTCTTCTGTTGGGCGTTCGGTGGTATTAATTCCAATCGGTATGGCATTGGCCGAACAGGTGGGCTTTAGCCTAGGCAGCAACGGGCGTCGCGGGATCGCTACTGCACTGGCGCTAGCTTGTAATATGCCAAGCTTTGCAATCTTACCGTCCAACATTCCCAACATGATTTTGGCGGGCTCGAGCGAAACCCTGTTTAACATTCACTATCACTATACCGAATACCTACTGTTGCATTTTCCTGTCTTGGGGATCCTGAAGTCGCTATTGATCGTATTGCTGGTCCTGTGGATCTTTCCGGCAAAAATTTCATCCGCCACGGGAAAGCATTCGCCCAAACCAGATGAACCATTTGATAGTAAAATTCAAAAACGAGTTGGCATTATTTTGGGTATTACCTTGTTGTTCTGGATCAGCGACTCACTACATGGGGTAAATCCTGCCTGGGTCGGTCTAGTGACCGCGATTATCTTACTGATGCCCAAATGGGGCGTGCTGGCGGCGAAGTCCTTTAACAGCGCCATCGACTTTGGCACCGTCATCTTTGTTGCCGCAGCCTTGGGTTTAGGCGCTTTGGTGAACGCATCCGGGCTGGGTGAATATGTCGGGCAGGCTTTTAGTCACTTACTACCCAACACCGTAGAAAATACTTTCTTAAACTTTATGTCACTATCACTGATTTCGACCTTTACCGGACTCATTACCACCATTCCCGGAGTACCAACGGTGCTCTCTCCGATGGCAGCAAATTTTGCTGAGGCCACCGGCTTTAGCCTACCCGCGGTATTAATGACCCAAGTGATTGGTTTCTCAACGGTGCTGTTCCCTTACCAGGTTGCACCTTTAATCGTCGCGATGCAGCTGTCTGGCGAGCGCCTGGCCGATCTGCTTAAAATAACCCTTCCACTGGCATTACTGACCATTGTGGTACTGATGCCTCTGGACTATTTGTGGTGGAGACTACTAGGCTGGATAGCTTAGACCGGCGAGTGATAGCTGCAGGCAAATAAGCCACGCGCGCTCTGAACCACGGTTTGGCACTGAGCAAGGCCTTGGCATCAGCTTGAAATAAACCCACAAAATATAAAAGGAATTAGCGTCAACTCATGACAACTCAGACAATAAGGTTTAAGTTAAAGCATCAGCATACACAAGGGAGCTGTTATGCCTGTACCCTACGAGAATCTCGCTCAGGATAAGTCCAGGGGATGCCTGGTTGGTCTAGCGGTAGGGGATGCCATTGGCACCACCCTCGAGTTTCAGACCCCAGGGAGCTTTAAACCCCTCACCGATATGGTGGGTGGCGGTCACTTTTGTTTAAAGAAGGGCCACTGGACCGACGATACCTCGATGGCTCTGTGCCTCGGACATAGCTTACTGGAAAGTGAGGGGTTTGACCCAGGCGATCAAATGCAGCGCTACTGCAATTGGCTGGATAAAGGCTACATGAGTAGTATTGGTGTTTGCTTTGATGTAGGGGTGACGGTCTCCTCCGCCCTGCGCCGTTATCAAAAAACCGGCCAAGTCTTTGCTGGCTCCAAGGCACGCTGGAGCTCTGGCAATGGTTCGATCATGCGCCTAGCGCCGATCCCGATTTTTTACCAGCAACAGCCACTTGCAGCGGTTCATTATGGCGGCGAAAGCTCACGCACCACTCATGCCTCACCGCTATGCATCGATGCCTGTCGCTATTTATCGCTGCTATTACTGAGCTTGATTGAAGGTGGCGACAAACAGAGTTTTCATCACATCGCCTACACCCCACAAAGCGATGAAATAAGCCGCATCAAGGCGGGTGAGTTTCTCGAAAAACCTTACGCTGCGCTAACCGGCAGTGGCTATGTGATTGAGAGCCTCGAATCGGCACTGTGGTGTTTTATCAATAGTGACGATTTTGAATCCTGCGTGCTGGCGGCGGCCAACTTGGGCAACGATGCCGATACCACCGCCGCCATTGCCGGTCAGTTAGCTGGGGCTTATTACGGCCATCAAAATATTCGTCAGGACTGGCGGCAGGCCTTGCATCAACACCAACAGATTGCCAGCTTGGCCGATGGGCTGTTCGCGGCTTCACAAAACCAGCCAGAACACGTCATCGCAGCCCGATGAATTCGCAGCTCTACAGCCCCAGCGCCAGCGAAACGCAATTATTGCAGCAGATCTGCCTGCCGCTGAATCATTGCAATCTGCCTTCCTGGTTACTGGCCAGCTTGGCCTATCAGCAACAGCCGATCCCCTTGCAACTGGATTTAATTAGCACCTGGTATCCAAAATTATTTACGGGTGTAAAGCGGGCCGAAACTGCCGAACAACGCGCCGCACAGTTTAAAGACTTTATGAATTTTCGCTTTAACTTAGCGCAGGGGCGCAGCCAAGCAAACCCAAACGACCAACCTCCGCCGCGGCCGAAGGTCAACTATCGACGGCTATTGCTGGGGTGGTTATTTGACTCCGATAATCAACAGGGAGCGGCGTGGCGCAGCTGGGTGGAGTCACGCTTTGGCCTGCTCACTTGTTTTCACCATGAAACGCTGGCCGATCCAGACGGCCCGGCCTATTTGCGCTTTCGCCAACAGTGTAGCCAAGCGACCTACAATACCAATGAACTCTATGACCAGTTAGATCTACTCTACTGCTTTTGCCAACAGGAGCTGCGGCTGCGTCACCCCAATGGCGAGCACCTCAGCCTCTATCGAGGTTGCACCGCCTTGCCGGAATATCACCTCGAAGGACAAGCGGTAAAACTGTTCAATAACCTCAGCTCCTTCACCGCCGATCCCGAGGCGGCATTACGCTTCGGCTCAAAAGTGTTTGCGGTGCAGGTGCCTTTGAGCAAAATCGTCTGTTTCGAGTCGCTACTGCCCCGCAGCCTGCAAGGCGAGCAAGAATTCATGGTCTTGGGTGGCTTATATCGCGTCGAACCTTTCAAGTTTTAAAGACCAGCAGTTGACAGAATATCAATGAGTGATGCACGTTGGTCTAAGTATATTGCTATTTGGAGCATTCAATGATTAAAACCAAACAATTAAAACTAAGAAAACCCGATACAAACGACATCGACATTATTGCAGAGATTTTATCTTGTCCGCTGCAAACTAAATATCTTCCTCACGAAAAACCATATTCAACACAACAACAACGCAGTTATCTAGAAAATCGAATACAGCATTGGCAAGAGCATCAATTTGGAACCTTTATTATTGAACTTACCCATCAAGCCTCTAAAAAAATCGGCTTTATCGGTTTTGAATATGCACCGAACCCAGCGTTTATCGATATCCGAATGGGCCTGGTCCATGCCTGCGGGGGTTATGGTTATGCGACTGAATCGGCACATGCAGTCCTAAAATGGGCTTTTAATCAAAACATAGCCAATGCGCTCTATGGGGTTGCTGTACAAGAAAATATTGCCTCCCAACGCGTGCTTACAAAGATCGGAATGAAACCCGTGCAAGACGTAGATCTATACCATCGACCGGGTCTGATCAACTTTGTCATTGAGTCGCCAAAGTCATAACACCATCATCAAATCCACCTGAAATGAACTCACAGAGGACCCAGACAAGCATGCAAATAGTCACCACAGAAAAACAAGAAAAGGAACAAAATATTCAGCGCCACACTCTCAAATTGATAATTCGGTAAAATATGAGTCAACGCCTCCGAACAGAGCAGATTTTGTATTAACTAGAGATGAGAAACAGCAATTCCCATCCAATGAAGCAAAGCTCTCTGACCGCGAGGCCATAATCTACAGTCATAAACTGATTCAATATAATTGCTTGTTAACGACGCTTCAAGATAGAAACTAAGCATTTGTTTTTAAAAAAATATTACTAATATCGAGCGCTGATAGGTGAATCACATTGTCAATACTCAAATTTGCAAAATAGCAAAATAGCAAAATAGCAAAATAGCAAAATAGCAAAATAGCAAATGATAAACACAACCATTGGGCCGTCTGAAGGCGTTTAATACTCGCCTCAAAAAGTGCGGCCAGTCCACCGCCAAACCGTTCGAGATGGCACTAAAAAAGCCCCATGCAAGGCATGGGGCTGTTCACAGGCGCACAGGAAAATAGCTAAAGCTGATTTTAGATGCAATTACGGCGGCGCGATAACACCACAAAGCCTAAGCCAAGGGCAAATAAAATAGAACTCGAACCTTCACTCACCGTCGCAGGAATTTGCGGCTCTTGCCAGTTAAAGCCGGTATTGTGGAATTCTCTGGCACCGGTGAAACTCTCTGCCGCAACACTGCCATCAAACACTGCACCACCAACCAAATCGGCATCCATTGCCAATATCGCGCCGACAAAGGCGATACTGTTAAAATCGATAGTTTCTGCTTCGTAGAAGTTCCACAAAATATTCGCCGCGCCAATGTTCAGGCCATCATCTAAGATCCCAAAACCGCTGGTAAGGTTGACCCCTCCGGCTACCGATACCGCAGAGCCGGCTACGTTAATAACCACCGTTTTAGCCGAGCCAGCCGCTAATGACAAAGAGTTATTTTGGGCAAACACCTCACTGAAGTTGACATTAAATACCGCCATATCATCGCTACCACTATAAGACAAGTGACTAGTGCTAAAGCTACCATTTGCAGTTAAACCGGAAAAATATGCGGAATCGGCACGTAGTTGCGACTCAAGACCAGCCATATTACTGGCCATGGCAGCTTGCTCGCCTGCCGTCACTTTTTGCACACTGGAGCCGCCACCATTTAGGTTTACGTTGCTCACATTTAAGTTGCCACCGTAAGTCAGGCTACCAGCATTCAGGTTAATATTCGAAGCATTGATATTGCCTGCAACTGTAACCGTATCTTCAAAAGGGACGGTGGTTTCACGAATCGCAAAAGTTGGCGATTGCCCAGCGGCATTTAAGTCACCACCAATAATGGTTCGTCCTTCGACTTCTCCACCTTGGTAGTGATAGTCACCAGTGAGGATTAAATTGTAATCACTTAAAGGCGTTGCTTGGCTAGCTGCTGAGTACAATAAGGCAACACCGATCACTGCTGCTTGGCCAAATTTTTCATAAAACATATAACTTTTCCTGATACTGCTAAGTCGCCTAAATTTATTCAATGTTTTCAAAGTGAAACCGTGATAAGCGATGGTTTCTCGACCGCTCAGTCTGCGCATCAAAAGCAAAAATTAAGCCAACAAGTAAATAACCATTTAATTCAATGCCTTACGAATAAGTAAATAAAACTGTACATGAGGAATGATGCAAATGTGTAAAAAAACTCGACAACTGCTCAATATTAGCATTTCAGCAACAAGCTTTAGATTCGCCTCATCATACGATACGAGCTTAAGCTTGAATGAATTTGTCAAACCGACTATCCATACATGCACTAATATCTGTCGTCACAAACCGACCGTTGTAAAACAAACTAAAGATGGTTGCCGGAGAAGGGCAGTTTTGCGCCTGCTGGCAAGTATCAAGCTTAATAACGGTCAATGGAATATGACGTTTTTCACAACTTTCTCTTAAAGATTGAGTCGCATGATATTCAGCAAAAGGGCAGCGATTAGAAAAATAGACGACACAGCCTTGCGGTACAAGCCCCGGGCTTTTAAGCTGAGCAGCGAAGCTAGGGAGTACCAGCTCCTCGTCGAAGGCTAAACAGAGTAAAACGAAGCCATCCGCAATTTCATCGCTCACCACAAAACCCTGTTTAATTAACCATTTGCTATCGCTCATAAAATGATTTTTGTTGCGACCCGCCACCGCAACTAAACCTAGTTTGGCCTGCTGCTTGGCATCTTCAATCGCTTGGTTTAAAAGATATAGACCATGCCCATGGCCTTTATATTTTCCCGACACCCAAAAACAACCAAGCGCCAAGTAATTAGGCGCCACGATCGGCAACCATGCGGTTTCGGCAGGACCATATTCAATAAACACCTTTGCCCGTTGATTGAGGCGTTTGAATACATAGCCTTGCTCAAATTGTTGGGTTAACCAGTCTTTTTTTGCCTGATAACTTTGTTGACACTTTTTATCCGAAAATGCACAGCAGATATGCTCAGTTGCAATATTCGACGGACTTAAACTGATGTATTCCACTTTTCAACTCCTTGCTCCTTAACCTTCATCCATTAACTCCAATCAAGCGCTTGGTTCGCCAATAAATAAAGACCACTTTCTACACAAACGCCACTTTCATGCGCCTTAAAACCACACATGATAATGGTACTCACTCATAACAAGCGTTTATAAGTTGAGCCATGCAAGAAGCCACGATCTTGTTTGCCAAAAGTGACATACTCACCAGAAATAACCAGAAATCTCGATGACACGACTCATTGTGACTATATTGTAAAATAAGCTGATAATGCCCCCCAATTAAAGTAGGTGCCCGATGAAGCAACTGACTGCCCTTATTTTATTTATTTTAAGTACGACCAGTACCACTGGTTACACAGCGCAAACAGAGCGAGTTTACTCTGTGGGGATTGTGCCTCAATTTGAAACCAATAAACTGCATCAAATTTGGCATCCAATACTGCTGCAGCTAACCGCTAAAACAGGCTACAAATTTAAATTGTTGGGCTCCACCTCTATCCCTGATTTCGAGCAAGACTTGGCCGCTGCCAAATACGACTTCGCTTACATGAATCCTTACCACCTGCTGATTGCCAATCAGCAAGCTGGTTATCTTCCTTTAGTTCGCGATCATGGCCGTAAGCTTTATGGCGTATTAGTTGTAAAAAAAGACAGCAATATCACAAGCCCTACACAACTAGATGGCAAGACCTTGGTTTTTCCGTCGCCTAATGCACTGGGCGCATCGCTACTGATGCGACAAGAACTGAAAGACCAATATGACCTCAACTTTAACGCTCGCTATGTCAAAACTCACGACTCTGTTTACCTCAATGTATTATTAGATGAAGCAGACGCAGGCGGTGGAGTGCAAAAAACCCTGAATCGCCAAAAGAAACAATATAAAGAACTACTAAACATCATTCACAGCACCGCAAAAGTAGCGCCTCACCCCTTTACTGCACGACCTCAAGTTCCAATTGAAGTAAGAGAGCGAGTACGTGATGCTTTATTAGAGATGGGCAGCTCAAAAAAGGGGCTGTTACTATTATCCAAGATCCCTATTAACAGTATAGGACCGGCAAACCTAGATGATTATTTACCACTCAAAACAATGGACCTTGAACGTTTCTATGTGGCGCCAAATAAATAGATGAAAATTAATTTAAAGCTCGCGATACCACCTTTGATAGGCCTGATTCTGATAAGCCTGATTATTCAGTTGTACTGGATCCCGCTGCAATTGGAAAACGCCAAGACAGAATATAAGAAACATACTTATGAATTGCTCACTTTGGGAGAATCATCAATTGCCAAGAGCCTACTACAACGAGACTTGGGCGCTTTATACGTTCACCTCGAATATTTAGAAGAAACCTATAAGTCTCGCTGGCAGAACATCGCGCTATATAACTATAACAACAAGCGTTATTACCCCATCGTAAAACCATCGCTAAATGACAAGCAGAGCAAGCAACTAATTCATATTGTTCATGAACTAAGTTCAGGAGAGAAATATCTAGGTCGTATTGAGTTAGACGTAAACTGGAGTGATAAGCGACAAACCGTTATCTCGGATATTAATAAGGTGAGAAACATGGTGATAGGCTTGGTTTTATTAAGCCAACTCATTGCCCTATTAAGCCAATATAAAATTATCTATAGGCCACTTAAAAAGCTCAGCCTCGCCACCCAGAAAGTCGTCGAAGGTGATTTTAGACCGGCACTCCCATCACTAACGGAAGACGAAATTGGCGATCTAAGCAAAGCATTTAAAACCATGGTAGAAGAACTGGCATTCCGTAAAAATGCGCTTGACGAACATGCTATTATTAGCGCCGTAGATCGCTCAGGTCGGATCACCTACGTCAACACCAAGTTTTTACAAATATCCGGTTATTCTGAAGAAGAACTGCTCGGCAAAACTCACCGAGTGATTAAATCAAAAGTTCATTCACCAGAATTTTATAAGAGCATGTGGTCAACCATCACTCAAGGCAAGGTGTGGCAAGGAGAAATTTGTAATTTGACGAAAAACGGTGAGCACTATTGGGTCAGCTCAACCATTGTCCCCTTTTTAAATGAACACGGTGTGCCGCAACGTTATATCTCGTTACGCACCGATATCACCGAGCAAAAATCCGCTGAAGAACGGCTTCGGCACATGGCCAACCATGATGCCCTCACAGGTCTAGCCACTCGACGACTCTGTCGGGAAAAGTTGTCTACCGCCATCGCGATGGCACATCGTCACAAAAAATGCGCAGCTGTTTTATTTATTGACCTCGATGGTTTTAAAACAATCAACGACAGCTATGGTCATGATGCTGGTGATGCAGTGCTGATGAATGTTGGCAAAAGACTTTGCGCCACGGTACGTGAAATGGATACCGTGGCACGGATTGGCGGGGATGAGTTTATGGTGGTATTGAGCGACATTAGCGATCCTGACGATATCAAATTAATTGCGCAAAAGCTGATTAACAATTTGAAGGCTCCTTTTCATTTCAACGAGCAGCCTCTTCAGATCGGAGCCAGCATCGGTATCGCACTGTATCCAGACCATGCTCAAGATGCAGAAAGGCTGATTAATCGAGCCGATGAAGCCATGTATACGGTAAAATCTAATGGCAAAAACAATTATGCTTTTGCCGAAAAAGATTCACCGTCTCATACTGAACACCCGCATTGACGCTCAAATTCCCCTGTTATTTTAGTGGGGTATTTGAGCTTGAAGCGAAGCGCTAGAAAGAATAGCCATCCCATAACAGGCGTCGCGACTTTTCTGGATCGCGCTGTTGCTTTGACTGGGCGTCAAAACGCATGCTATAGCGTTGATTAAGCTGATACTGGCTCCAACTAACTTGACCTGTTTTCGCAAAATCAAGCCACTGACGATGCATCGAATCGGCCAGTGATTGTGGTGCATCACTACCAACAAACGCTTTGGCTTGATCCGTTGCTAAGGTATTGAAAGAGAAAGGAACATCCACAAAATGGGCGGCCCCTAACTGACCACCAAATGCTTTTGAACGCCAGGAAAAATTATAATGCCAAACTGGATTACCATTGTTGACCAGTGTCTCTGCAATATGTAACGCCGGCATTCTAAAGGTGTAGTCCGATTGAATATCGGCGAAGATATCCCCCTGAGTTGCTTGCCCATCCTCGGAATACACCTGCATTGGTTTTCCCGCTAACTTTAAGTCCCCTAAAAATAGCGACACCTCGGCATTCGTCATGCGGTCTAGTTGGCCACCAGGAACAAGATACAATCTCGCTTCCTGATCGGTGCTACCAACAATGACCGGAATGCTCGGATCGGCATTTTTAGCAAGGTTCACCATTGGCGTATCAACAATCAGCTTCCCGTCCATAACAGGCAGAAAAGCCGTTCCACCCCAAGACAACTCGCCCCATTGCTCACGGTCTTGGATCTGCTGCCCCAGCGCGACTACCCCAGCAACTAGCTCAGGATAAGGCACACTCGCAATTCCTTCAATTGAGGCTGCAACCTTGAATCGTTCAGCAAATGCCTCGCTTAGGCGCGTGGCTTGCGCTGTGCTTACCGCCTGCATTGGCGGGCTTTGCATAATCGCTTTATGAAATAGACCTTTCGCCGCCGGAGTGCCGAGTAAAATTGCAACACTTTCGGCCCCAGCCGATTGTCCAAATAAAGTCACCTGTTTAGGATCACCACCAAAGGCAGCAATATGCTGTTGCACCCATTGCAAGGCGAGAATTTGATCCAAGATCCCGCGATTATCGGGTGCGCCTTGCAAATGCATAAAACCATCCACGCCAACCCGATAATTAACCGTGACCACAATCGCCCCCTGCTTGGCATAGCTACTACCGTTGTATACCGATTCGCCAGCATCTTCACGAATAAAAGCGCCACCCGGGATCCATACCATCACCGGTAGTTTTCCCGGCAACTTGCCCATCTCAGCAGGAGCCCAAATATTTAAGGTAAGATCTCCTGGAGCGCCAACTAACTCGGTTTTAACACCACGACTCGGCTGCGGAGTTGGTGCGCCCAAAGCGCTAGCATCTAACACCCCACTCCAAGCTTGCTTGGCTTGCGGAGCCTGAAAGCGGCGCCCTTCAACAAAGGGGTTTTCGGCATAGGGCACACCATAGAAGCTGACGATATCATCTTTCACCACACCCGCCACTTGGCCCAAACCCGTAGTCACCATCAGCTGGTTATTAGGGGGAATAGGAGACGCGGCAAAGGCTGAGCTCACAAACATCGAAAGTAGGCTCACAGCACTCAACAATAAGGTTTTAAATGGATAGTTTTTCATGATTAAATCTCTGCTATTGCACTAGTTCGGAAAAGATTCGGGAAGCTCAGCAGGTGCGCAGGCGATAATATCATCTCGATCCGCACCACAATCTTCCATGAAGGTTATTTTAGCAAACTCATCAACCACCTCTTTCGGGTAGGTTGGTCCAGCGTCGCGGTATTGCTGCATTAATTCTAGATGTTCATTTTGATAACAAACGGTTTTTTTCGGGTCATTAAATACCCAACGCGGAAAGAAGATCACTCCATGTAACTCTAGTCGCGCTAAATTAATAGTTAAACTTACGCAGGTACCCGTGGGTTCATCCCAAGAAATTTTATAGACGTGCTGCGCGATCGGGTGAATATGGGCGACCTGATCGGTGACCCAGCGACCGCCAACAATACCACTGTGGATCCGGTAGTCAAACACGGTGTCAGACTTCACATAGATTTCGTATTTCCAACCATTTTCATAAGTATAAACAAGATGTTTTCCGACTAACGGGTCCAAAGCTAATTCATTTTTTTCGCTGTTCATAAAATTGCTCTCCTAAGAATGCTTGAGAATAATTTCTCGCATTGAGTTAATTTCGAACAACATTATCATTTGAAATATAAATCTAAAAACGCTATTTTTCATTCACAACAATCTAAAAATTAGATGGATAGTCATGCATCGCTCTACTTTGGAACAATGGTACATCCTGCAAACCGTGATCGATGTCGGTGGATTCACCGCAGCGGCAAAACAAGTGCACCGCAGTCAATCCTCGGTAAGTTATGCGATCAAAAACTTACAACAGCAGCTCGACGTAGAATTGCTGCGGATCCACGGCAAAAAAGTACAGTTAACACCACTCGGGGCAACCTTATTGGAAGACGTTCGACCCTTATTAAAAGAATTCGCCAACATTGAGCTTCGAGCCAAACTGCTCACCGCTGGCGCGCCTGCCAACATTAAGTTAGAAGTCGACAGTATCTACCCTAAGTCATTGCTGTTTAGAGCTTTAAGTGCATTTAAACAAACCTTTCCCCACACTCAGGTAGAACTCAAAGAAATCGTCCGTCTCGCCCCAACCAATAGTCTGGCAAATTGCGATTTATCGATTGGGCTTCCTTTCAATGGCAAGTTAATGGCCCAAAAACTTTTAGATGTAGAATTGGTAGCCGTGGCACACCCCGCACATCCCTTGCATCACCTTAAGAAAACTCGTTTAACTGAAGCCGACTTGAATCATTACATTCAAGTTCATTTGGATAATAACCATCAATATGCCAGTGCAACAATTGAGCGTTCAAGTCAACGCTGGACAGTCAATACCGTTGATGCCGCTATCGAAGCGGTGCGCAGTAATCTTTGTTTTGGCTGGCTACCGGCACATCGTATTGAAGACTTAATCAACCAAGGCGAATTAACGCCACTCCCCTTAGATATGGGAAGAGTTAGAAGCATTCCTTTATACCTAATCTATATGGACTATGATCGACGTAATCCCGCCATACAGGCCTTAGCCGAACTGATTTGCGAGGTGTAAGCGACCTAAGCAAACCAGTTTAAAAACTTAACTTTCGACGATAAAACTTAAACGAGCTAACTCTCGTCCATTCACATGCAACGCGACATAATGTTTTCCAGGATAGTATTTTCGGGTAGAAATCGCTTTAAAAGAGTGGTTTTTCTCCATCGCAAAAGTCTCCCCCTGATTTAAACAGAGATTTTTTAATTTAAAGACCTTGGCCGCAGTTTTTCCATTAGCTTTCATAAAATGCAACGCGTAGTCCAAAACAAACTTTTGTTGGCTTTTTTCAGCGCTTATTGCCAAGGCAAAAGTGAGCACATCGCCTAATTTAAACCGAGCATTGAGCAGCGCAAATTCCTGCAGCTGCAGCTTTGGCTCAGCGGTATAACCGAGTAAGGGGAAACTCAAGGGATGGCCTTGTTTCACCAAGCTGCGAGTCGCGTGTTTAATCACCCAATCAAGCTGTGGGTCATTGTTCTTTTGCCAAGCCTGACATAAGTCTAAAACTTGCTCTGGATGATCTTTACTGATGTCATTCAGGTTATTCGCCACCGAGCGCCGCACATACAAACTGGGATCATTCTTGAGTTGTTCCAGCAAAGGAATAATTGGCGATGGGTCACGGATCAGAGACTTTAACTGCGCTCCCCAAGGCAAACGCGGACGGCAGCCCTCACTCACCAGACGCCGCAGATGTTCATCTTGGTGCACCAACCAGCGATGCAACTGTGCCCAGGTTTGCTCCGGATGCAGCTCAAGAAAGGGGCGGATCGCAAACTCCGCACTAAATAGGGGGCTCAGCTTCGCCAACACTGGTAGGGCGAGCTGGGGATACTCGATACCTGCCACCGCCACGTAATCGGTGACTGGCCATATCGCAAAACCACGTAAGCTATCCTTTGGATCACCACCATCCCAATACTTTGGTAAGTTGCTCAACAGCTTCGCTGTTTGGCCAAAATCTTGCGGTAGCGTTTGTTGCAACGCCGCAATAATATGCTGCACCCGTTGCTTTAGTTCTAATTGCTCTAAGCCTGCCTGTGCCAACTCCATAAAACCTAAGGCATCAAATTGCGGATACACCGCCACCAAACCCTTTGCGATCCGTTGCAAGGCAGGTTCGGCTAAAGCATTTTTCATCAACATTTGTTCGGCCATATTCTCATAAAATCCTATGTAATAAATTGAATCTCACGATTCATCATCTGGATCGCCATTGATACGTTGATAGATTGGATTTACCGACATTACAATGCTCACAGAGGATCTGCAGATTATCAATATCATATGCTAACTCTGGATGCGTCGATCTCGGCCGAATGTGGTCGACGTGCATCACCGCGCCAGTGGCCGGAGAAGCACCACAACATGAACAAGTATTGCCGTATAACTCAAAGGCTTTGGTTCGTAAACGTAACCACTTAGCAGACGAATAAAAATTGAATGTTTTCGGCTCACGATAGGGGACCTGTTGAAAGTGACTAAAATCTTGAGGGGTTTCACCTGGCGCATAAAAAGTTACTTTTGGGTTAGCCTCTTGATTCACTTTAAGCCATTTAAAAACCGATCTTAAAGCGCCAGCTTCGGTCTTATAGTTGCTCCGCTTCATGTTTCCATTCAAATAATAACTAACGAGGTACATTTATTCTGCTCCTTCACGACAACATAACGGCTTATTAAGGCACTAACCACCGGGTAAATACAGAACGGGTGAATAACCAACTTAAACCCAAAGCTAACAGTAAGACAATCGCCATAAGCACTGGCAGGGCGATACTCGAATGGCCAAACCATTGGTAAATCCCATAGTCTAGGTGACGAACCGGGATCAGGAACAAAGGGTGGACTAAATAGATCCCAAAACTATATTTAGAGACGGTTTTAATCATCGGTCTCCAACCATTGGGGACCTTTTCTGCGTAGGCTTTCACCAATACAAATAACGACATGGCAATCACTACAGTATTGAGGCTCTTATAGCCCATAAATACACTACTATATTCCCCTTGCTGCCAAATGTAATAAACACTGCCCAATACATTGAAACCTAAAGTCGCAAGGCCAGTCATCAACCAAAACTTCAAGTAAGGTTTCTGTTCATGGTTAAACAAATACCAACCCACAACTAAATAACCACTATATAAAATGATATTTTGCCGCAATGGCGTTTCTACCTTTAACCAATGCATTAAAGTGAGTAATAACCACGCCGCCAATAACAATAAAACCCGCTGATGATCCATTTTATGCAGCAACGGGGCTAACAAAGGGATCACAAAATACAGGGGAATGAAATCGTAAAAAAACCAAAGGTGATACCAAGTATGCTGATTGTTGGCATGTGCTAACAGACTTTCGGTTATCGTCCACGACCAACGTCCATCATGAAATCCCGCAACAACTGCATAAATCACCGTCCAAGCAATAAATGGCACTAATACCTTCGCTAAACGCCGTGACAAATAATAACCACAGTTAAAAGGCCGCCTATCTGACAGCAATAAGGCGCCACTAATCATCATAAAAATCGGCACAGCCCAACGACTCATCGCATTCAATGAGACCGCAGGCAACCACTGATGCCAAGCAAGGCTGGGAATTAACTCCCGATAAGGCCCCAAAACATGGATCCCCACCACCGCAATCACTGCAATAAAACGCAGACACTCGATATAAAATAAAGAAGGACGAGTCACTTGAGTATCGCTCATAAAAATTCATGTACCTTTGTAGAAGTGTTCGCTCACTTAAAAAATGTTCCCCCGCTATACTTACCGCCACATGAGCGCCGACAAGCAAGCAAGAAAGGGCTTTCGTTAATTGCCTTAATCCACCTTTAACTTTACACTAAGAGCTTGAATAATCGTTAATTTGCAAGGAATGCAAGTGTCTATATCTCAGCTCGGGGGCAGTAAACAGAAGTTTATTTTAGTGTTATCTATATTACTACTCTGTTCCTTTTGTTTAACTTCATGGTTAAGCTACCAAGTTGCCTACCACTCGATGAGCCAACAAATCGAAACCAACCATTTACCGCTCACCAGCGATACCGTTTATTCAGAGATTCAACAAGATCTACTACAACCTATTTTCATCTCTTCCTTAATGGCCCAAGATACCTTTTTACGCGATTGGGCATTACACCAAGAAACCGAAGTTGAGCCTATCGTTCGTTACCTCAGCACCATTCAGCAACGCTATCACACCGTCACCACTTTTTTTGTATCTAATCAAACCCTACGTTACTATCATCCCAAGGGTGTCATTAAAACGCTCTCGCCAGATGAACCAAATGATGCTTGGTATTTTCGAGTGCAGCAACTGCCAAAAACCCAAGACTACGAAACCAACATTGATTATGACACCGCAGACCCAACCCGCACGACCGTGTTTGTCAACTACAAGGTCTATGACTACAACCACAATTTGATTGGGGTGACGGGGGTTGGTCTGAATGTAACCTTAGTAAAAAAACTAATTTCACTTTATCAACAACGCTATCAACGTAGCGTTTATTTCATCGACCCTGAGGGTAATGTAGCGCTTAGTGATGAACACTACCGTGGTCCACGAAATATCTATCAACGACCCGGTTTGTCGGAGCAGGCCAAGACCTTACTATCCAGCCCCAGTGGACGCTACCAGTTCAAGCAAGACAATCTTCAATTTTACCTAAATGCGCGCTACATTCCCGAATTCAATTGGTATTTAATGGTTGAACAACAAGACGCGCCAGCTGCGAAGCAACTCAAACAGATTCTATGGATTAATCTACTGATTAGCCTGCTGGTGACTTTCATTGTGGTAATAGTGGCAAATTTTACGATTGGAAATTACCAACGTCGTCTGGAAAAACTGGCGTCTACCGATAAACTCACCGGCGCGTTTAATCGACAAAGTTTTGAAACACAGCTAGAACAGGTGATCGACATTCAACATCGCTCCAACAGCCCTTGCTCCTTAGTTATCTTTGATGTTGACCATTTCAAAGCAATTAATGACCAATATGGCCATCTGGTTGGTGATGAAGCACTCAAGCACATTGTTGCACTGGCCACGGAACAGCTGCGCGGCTCAGATATTATCTGCCGTTGGGGAGGCGAAGAATTTATCGTTCTATTGCCAAATTGTGATGCCTCAGCCGCATTTGAGGTGGCCGAAAAAATACGCCTAGCAATCAAACATACCACGGTCTGCGTGAATGGAAATGAATTGCAGTTAAGCATTAGCTGCGGGATTGCGCAGGCCAAAAGCCATGAAGTTTTTGTTAATTTACTAATTAACCGTGCCGATCAAGCGATGTACAGCGCCAAGAGAAACGGTCGTAATTGTAGTGAAATAGCCCCATAAAGTTCACTCGTTGGCGAGCTCACAATGAAAACTTGGGGCATTTCAGCACTAGGTTACCTTGGTTGCGGCGGGTATTGAGCTAACATTAAGGTAATCTGTTCCGCAATAAATTTTGCGCGACTCTCTGGTCCCAGAGTCTCTTTTAACTGGCTTTGAGAAATAGAGCGCCAAACGATGGTTTGATTCTGTTGGTCTAACAGCTCCACAACTAATTTGCCATATTTACGCTCTTTATAACGGTCGGGAGAACTCATCCCAATTGCGCTATGCCGACTGCCAAAACCAACCGAAAAGCTACCACCAAGAGCTTCTAGTTCACTAGCCGAATCAACGCGATAGTCAACCAATAAGTCAGCCTGTTCTGCTGCAACCATTTGCAAGCCCTTTTGCTCCAATTGAGCCGCTAACTCAGCTTTGATGCGCTGTTCGTCGAGACTTTGCACCGCATCATCTGCACCAGCAACAAATGCGTAATGATGATATTGCGAAAAGTCTTGACCCACTTGGTAATCAGTTGCAGGCTGAATCGTACAAGCCACCGAAAGCAAAGTGAATAAGGCAATACTAAAGACTCGATACATGGCGGAACTCCTGCTGCAAGCAGCATTAAAAACATTTCCCTAAATCTACCATAATTTAAGATAAATAGATCTCTGCAAGTGGCCTTTGCTGTTTAGATTTATTTCGCGACTCAGTAGACTAAACCGCTGCGAGTAGGATGTTTTACTAACCAGGCTCATCAGGCTGCTCAACAAGTCGTCAGTGCTTACCCAGAGCGAATCGCTTTGCTATAATCGCCACGTAATTTTAGTAATGGTTTATTATGTCTCAATTTGAACAACGCTTTGGTGGGATCGCCCGCCTTTATGGCCGCCGCGCGCTCAGTAAATTTCAGCACTCTCACGTCTGTGTTATCGGCATCGGCGGAGTCGGTTCATGGGCCGCGGAAGCATTGGCAAGAAGTGGGATCGGAAAAATTACCCTGATCGATTTAGACGACATTTGCACCACCAATACCAACCGCCAAGTACATGCAACTCGCGCGACCGTTGGCCAGTCAAAAACAGCGGTCATGTGCGAACGTATTCAACAGATTAATCCCGAGTGTATTTGTCAGGAAATCGAAGACTTCGTCACCCGAGATAACCTATACCAATACCTAACCCAAGACTTCGATTATGTGATTGATGCCATCGACAGCGTCAAAGCAAAAGCGGCGCTAATCGCTTATTGTAAGCGTAATAAAATCAAACTAATTAGCGTCGGCGGTGCAGGTGGACAGATAGACCCCACTCAAATAACCATAAGCGATTTGGCAAAAACGATTCAAGATCCTCTCGCGGCCAAGGTGCGTAATGAGCTGCGTCGTTTTTACAACTTCAGTAAAAATACAAAACGTAAATTCGGCATCGATTGTGTCTATTCTACCGAACAGCTGATTTACCCCAGTGATGACGGAGGCACCTGTATGGCCAAACCCGATAGTACTGGCAGTATGCGCATGGATTGTAGCAGTGGTTTTGGGGCGGTGACGCATGTAACGGCAAGCTTTGGCTTCGCCGCTGTCTCACGTGTACTAAAAAAACTCGCCGAACAAGCAAACGCGGCTTGAACATGTTTAGCGCGTAGTGACATTGTGGCGCAGAACAAACAACCAGCACCCAATACAACTCTCCCCCAGAATGGTACTAAGCTTATACACCCGATGTTTTAGGCTCACTTTAAAATCACCTTTCTATGCTGAGCATCGCCCAACATCGTTAGTATCGGCATCAACAATACAGCCTTGGATCTCAAATAGACTGTCAGATTGGTAGCATAATACGAAGCTCTCGACGCCATGAACAACTGACACAAAAAAGCCCAGCAGTGCTGGGCTTTTATCCATTGTTCACATCAACGATGAGAGCTTAATCCGCAACAGTTTCCCCTTGCAGATGTTCCACGCTTGGGATTTGCTTATGATTTGCACCTAAGTAAGAGTAAATCACAGGCAATACAAACAAGGTGAATACCGTACCGATGGACAAGCCAGCACAAATCACCATCCCAATATCAAAACGAGCCGCTGCGCCCGGACCCACCGCCAATAACAAGGGGATGAGGCCAGCCACCATCGAAATGGTCGTCATCAAAATTGCCCGTAGACGAATTCGAGCAGCATGACGAATCGCGGTAATTTTATCTTCACCGCGCAATATTTGCCGTTCTTTGGCGACTTCACACATCAAAATACCGTGCTTAGTAATCAAACCTACCAGAGTAATCATACCAATTTGAGTATAGATATTCAGCGTCGCCAAGCCCCAGCCCATCATCAACAAGGCACCACAAATCGCCAAAGGTACCGAGACCATGATCACCAAAGGATCACGGAGACTCTCAAACTGAGCCGCCAAAACCAGGAAGATGATCGCCAAAGCTAAACCAAAGGTGGCAAACAGCGCCGAACCTTCTTGTTTAAACTGACGGGATTCACCTTTATAGTTAAAGCTATAGCCCTTAGGCAATAATTCGGCTGATTTCTGCTCTAGAAAATTAAGAGCATCCCCCATGGTTTGACCCGGCATTAACGCCGCATTCAGTGTCACCGAGTTGGTCTGATTCATTTGCAACAAGGCTTCCGGTTGGCCTTTGAGCTTCCAATCAATCAAATTCACTAATGGAACCAAACTGCTATCAACAGTTTTCACATAAAACTGACCAATCGCTTCTGGGCTAAGGCGGTCTTCACGTTTCACCTGTGGGATCACCTCATAAGAGCGACCATCAAAGTTAATGTGATTGACATAACCATCCCCCATCAAAGTGCCTAAGGTACTGGCAATATCGGCCATTTTCACCCCATAAGCACCAGCTTTATCTCGGTTCACCTGAATATCTAAAGTCCCAGTTTCGAACTTAGTATCTAGGTCACTAAACACAAAGAAACCACTCTGCATCGCCGCTTGCTGTAATTCCTGCGCAAGGCTAACTAAGCTACGATAGTCGCCAGTTCCCTGCAATACAAACTGCACTGGGAAACCGCCACTAGAGCCCGGTAATACCGGTAGCGGGAATGAAGCGACCGATACTCCGGCAATATCCGCGGTTTTTGCTTGAATCGTTTTCACCAAGGTATCTTGATCCATAGTACGGTCGTCCCATACCACGGTTCGTAAGAATCCTAAACCCTGGGTAGAGCTCGGGATCCCCGCTAAGGTGAACGAACCAGCAATATCATCTAACTTCAAGGCCCGACGACCAATCTCAGTGGTGTATTGATCAACATAATCAAGGTTTGCCCCGGCGGGTCCAGTTGCCATAATCATCGCCGCACCTTTATCTTCGGCAGGCGCCAATTCGGTAGGGATAATTTTTAGCAAAGGATACAAAGACCCCATCACGATCAACGCAAAGATGACCACCACAGGGCGACGAGCCAGTACCGCGCCCACCATGCGATCGTAACCACTGTCTAAGCGATTCAAGAAACGATGAACACCGGCTTCAAAACGCCCAGGATGAGGGTTATGTTTTAGCAATACCGAACACATCACTGGCGATAGGGTTAAGGCAACAAAGCCCGACACCACCACCGCACCAGCAAGAGTTAAGGCAAATTCGGCAAATAACACCCCAGTTAAACCTTCGACCATGGCAATCGGTGAGTAAACAGCGGCCAGAGTAATGGTCATCGAGATCACTGGAAGGGCAATTTCTCGAGTCCCCACGATCGCCGCATCGAAGGGTTTCATTCCCAGTCGAATGTGCCGATCGACGTTCTCCACCACCACAATTGCGTCATCCACCACCAAACCAATTGCCAGTACCATGGCCAATAGGGTTAATAAGTTAAGCGAAAAACCAAGCGCTTGCATCGCTAAACAGACACCAACCAAAGACAGTGGGATGGCAATCACCGGGATCAATACCGCACGGAAATTCCCCATAAATAGGAAAATAACCACTACGACAATCACCGTTGCCTCGACAATGGTATGTAATACTTCATCGATCGAAGACTCGATATATTCGGTCGAGTCATAGAGTACTTCCATCTTCATGCTATCGGGAAGATTAACCTGAATATTGGGTAGCATCTCGTTAATCAGTGTTGCCACGGTAAGTGGATTTGCGGTTGGCGTCGGATCGATGGCGACCACCACCGCGGTGGTTGCATCGGCTTTGGCACGAACCGTTTCCCGGGCAGAATCAAGCTCTAACTCAGCCACATCGCCTAAACGCACAATCCCCGAAGCACTACGCGAAACAATCAACTGTTGGAACTCTTCACGCGTCTTCAGATCAGTATCCGCTTCAACGTTATATACTTTGAAGCGACTCTTGGCCTGACCAGGCGCCGATCTAAAGTTATTATTTTGCAATGCACTCACAACTTCCGCGGCAGTCAGTTTGTGATTCGCCAGTTTCACCGGATCTAACCACACCCGCATCGACAACTGAGGACCATAAACATTGGCCTTGGCAACACCGGTCACCGTCACCATTTGCGGCTGTACGTTTCGATTCACGTAATCCACCAGCTGAGCTGATTTTAAATCCTCACTGCTAAAGGAAATATACATAATCGAGGTACTAGAACCCGTAGAACGGGCAATATTTGGATCTAAAGCTTCACTCGGTAACTGCGCACGAACCGCGTTAACTTTAGCCATCACCTCAGATAAAGCTGCATCGGGATCGGCACCAGTTTTCATATACGCAGTGATCGTACTGCTACCCATCGCCGATTTAGACTCTAAGAAATCGAGGTTATCGGCTTCCGCAATCGACTGTTGTAAAGGTTGGGTAATAAAACCCTGAATCACTTCTGCTGGCGCACCATAATATGAGGTGGTAACAGTAATCACCGTATTGGTTAACTCTGGGTACTCACGAATTTGCAGCTTAAATATGGATTGCATACCCACAATTAATAGCAACAAACTCAAAGACAGAGCCAATACGGGTCGCCGAATAAAAATATCGGTAAATTTCATGACCTAAGCTCCTAGTCTTTTGGCAAAGTTTGATCGCGCTGAACGAAGTTGTCTTCGACAAGTTTCACCCGAGCACCGTTACGCAAACGAACCTGTCCAGACACCACAACCTGCTCATCCGCTTTAATACCCGAGGTCACCACCGCAACATCGCCACGACGCTCACCGATGGTAACCGTACGTTGTTTAGCAACTAAGATCTCGCTGCCATCCTCTGCGGTTTGTGGTTCAATCACATAAATAGACTCACCATACAAGGAGAAGGTAATTGCTTGCTGCGGAACCACCACTTGATTGGCTTGTACCGGTTGCCAAATACGAACGCTGGCATACATACCGGAACGCAGTAAGGCTTCATCGTTAGGTAAGGTCGCCTGCACTTGAATCACCCCACTTTGCGAATCAACCGTAGGTTCGATTGTGGTAATTTTTCCTTTAAACCACTGTTCAGGGTAAGCGTCGGTATTCAGCTCAACTTCAGTCCCCACATCAATCAGCGAAATCTCTTTTTGTGGGACAATAAAGCGTAACAACATGCGATTCAGGTTTTCTAAGCGCGCGATGTCATTCCCTGGCTGCAAATACTCACCAAGGTTGATTTGGCGGATCCCCATCACCCCATCAAAGGGAGCGCGAATTTCACGAAGCTCAATGGTCGCTTTTAAAGATGCTATCTCACTCACCAAAGCTAAATAAGTCGCTTCCGAGTCATCGAACTGGGTTTGCGACACCGAACCTTTGGTTAACAACGTTTTATTACGCTCCATTTGTCGCTTAATCGCAGGTAATTTCGCTTCGGCACTAGCTAAGTTAGCTCTTTCTACATCCGCCTCTAAGCTCACCAAGCGTTGGCCCGATTTCACGGTATCACCCGATGAAAAATGAATGTCAGTCACCAAGCCCGATACCGAACTAGAAATATTAACGCCCTGATAAGGTTCAATAAAACCGATCGATTCAATTGCTGGATGCCAATCTTGCGCCTTAGCTGAAGCCACCTCAACAGGCAATTCAGGTATCGGTCTATTCGCCATAAATTGAGCAATCATTTTTTGTTTAAACAAGTAAAAACCAAACACACTACCAAACAGTACCACTGCGATAAGTAGCATGATCGCCATCCATTTCTTCATTTCCCAACTCCAGTCACTAAGGATGTAAAATAATAGCGTCCCAGCTAGCTAATTGAGCAGCATCCATATTTTGCTCACTAAATTGCACTTGCCGAAGCATCATAAAACGACAGATTTCATTAATTTGACCAAAGGCCAAAGCGTATAACAACTCTCCAGGTAAAGGTTTAAAGTAGCCTTGTTCGACACCTGAACTTAAAAAATGTTTCACCGGCTGAAACAAATCTTCAACCAATTGTTGATGACGATGACCCCTGGGTAAGGTCTCTAAGTGAACCCATAAACGATGTATCGTTGGATTCAGCTTATGATAATTTAGCGCATTTCGCCAAAGACGACGATGCTGACCCAGCAAGTCAGACTCATCTTCAACCCCCGCAACAAAAGCCTCGGCATACAAACGTAAGTTACGTTCATGCAGTTCAGCCATCAGGGTTTCTTTATTTTTGAAGTATAAATAAATCGTTCCGGTAGCCACCCCCGCCTGCTTTGCCACGCGATGGATAGAACAAGCGTCAACCCCAGAGCGACTAATTAAGACGCCAGCTGCGCTCAAAATACGCACACGTTTATCACTAGTCATAAAATGAACACTGATTCATAAAGTCGAAAAGTATAAAACAATGAACAATTTAATCAATGAATATGTGTTCAGTTCACAGTTTTTTCGTTCTCAATTCTAAAAACCACACGAACAGCAGCATAGATTGCCTTACGTCAATCAGCTAAAATAGTCGGCCAATTATTGAAGGACCTCCTTGTGAAGTTAAACCCCGCTCAATCAAAAGCTGTCAGTTATGTCTCGGGCCCCTGTTTAGTATTAGCTGGCGCAGGTAGCGGAAAAACACGAGTCATTACCAACAAAATTGCCCATTTAATTCAAAACTGTGGCTATAAGCCGAAACACATTGCAGCGGTGACATTCACCAATAAAGCGGCGAGAGAGATGAAGGAGCGAGTGGGGCAGACCCTAGGGCGCAAAGAAAGCCGCGGCTTACGAGTGTCGACTTTTCATACCTTAGGTTTAGATATTATTCGTCGTGAATATAAAAGTTTAAAACTAAAACCCAACTTCTCGCTATTTGATGATCAAGACCAAATGTCTTTACTCAAAGAGTTAACGGAACAACAGCTAGAAGGCGATAAAGATTTACTTAAACAACTGATTACCAGCATTTCCAACTGGAAAAATGACCTCATTTTGCCCACTCAGGCGCTACGCCACGCGCAAGGTGAACAACAGCAATTATTTGCCAGTCTATATGAAACTTACCAACGCCAACTCACCGCTTATAATGCCTTGGATTTTGATGACTTAATTTTAATGCCAACTCTGCTACTCACCCACGATTCAGCAGTTCGCCAACGTTGGCAAGACAGCATTCAATACCTACTGGTAGATGAGTACCAAGATACCAATACCAGCCAGTATCAACTGGTCAAGCTACTCGCCGGCAGCCGGGCTTGTTTTACCGTGGTTGGAGATGATGACCAAAGCATTTATTCTTGGCGCGGTGCACAACCGAAAAACTTGATGCAACTGCAAACCGACTTCCCGGCATTACAGGTCATCAAGTTAGAGCAAAACTATCGTTCAACTCAGCGGATCCTAAAATGTGCCAATATTCTGATCGAAAATAACGAACATATATTTGATAAAACCTTATTCTCCGAACTCGATTATGGTGAAGCGGTCAAAATATTGTTCGCCAAGAACGAAGAGCAAGAAGCTGAGCGTGTGGTCGCCGAATTAATCGGCCATCGCTTTATGAATGGTGCCAGCCATAAAGACTACGCTATTCTCTATCGAGGCAATCACCAGTCACGCTTATTAGAAAAGGTTCTGATGAACAACCGCGTGCCCTACAAAATTAGTGGTGGCACGTCATTTTTCTCTCGCGCCGAAATCAAAGATATCATGGCCTACCTACGCGTTTTAGTAAATCAGGAAGATGACAATGCCTTGCTGCGAGTGATTAATACCCCCCGCCGTGAAATTGGCCCAAGCACCTTGGAAAAAGTAGGCAGCTTTGCCAACCAGCAACAAATCAGTTTGTTTGCTGCAGCCAAACATTCTGAAATGGAAGGCATTTTACCCACCCGAGCACTCAAATCTGTCGGCCAGTTCAGCCACTGGTTACTCAGCCTCGCACAGCGGGTAGAACAGGGAGATGCACTGCAAGCGGTGCGTGATTTAATCCGTGATATTCACTACGAAGACTTCCTTTACGAAACCAGTCCCAGCCCTAAAGCCGCAGAAATGCGGATGAAAAACGTGTCTGAGCTGTTTCGCTGGGTGAGCGGAATGTTAGAAGGAGATGACGACAACGAGGCGATGAACCTGCCGCAAGTTGTGAATCGCCTAATGTTACGAGACATGATGGAACGAGGCGAAGACGATGAAGAAAGTGATCAAGTGCAATTGATGACCTTACATGCCTCAAAAGGTTTGGAATTTCCTTATGTTTACTTAATCGGAATGGAAGAAGGTCTGCTCCCCCACCAAAGCAGTATCGATGAGGAAAATGTTGATGAAGAGCGGCGCCTAGCTTATGTGGGGATCACTCGAGCGCAACGAGAACTCACCTTTACCTTAACCAAAGAACGCCGTCAGTTTGGTGAATTAATTAAGCCTGAGCCAAGCCGCTTTCTCTATGAATTACCTCAAAACGATCTCATTTGGGAACAAAGACGCCAAAAAGAAAGTGTAGAGCAACGCCAAGAAAAAGGCTCAATTGGTATTGCGGCACTTCGTGCAGCGCTAAACAAAGATAAATAAATCTTTATTTTTTAATCAATTAAAGGTCACTTATTGGACAAACCTCAAGCCTAAATTAGGTCGTAGATGTGATCCCAAGCGAATAATTTCTGCTGCTAGTGGAAGTTCTGTGACCGAAAAGGTTTTCATCTCTAAATTTTACCTTACTTGCTTCTGCGATCGGCATAGACTCAGCAAATTAGGATCAATGGATGTGAGGTCAATACGATGAACCCACTCGTGAAGCAACGCCAACAGACGCAGTTAAACTTTCAGCAGGGTGAAGCAAACATTATTGTTGGGCAAGCAGAGGCCTGCCCATTGCCCGTCGAAGAGTTAGCAAGCTTAAGGCTTGATTCCCCCTATGTCGTCGAAACCTTTGAAGACGGCTTAACCGCCATTGTGCTCCACTTGTATATTCATGGCCGTCACTACAATCTAAAGCGAAAGCGAGCGCAGGCTTTAGTGCATAATGTGGATGGTGAAACTTCATTTTTAAATGAAGTGCAACGCCGCCGAGACATCCAAGCCTTAAAAGATTCCCCCCGAACCGCTAAAGCTTTTGCACCTCTGGTAAGTACGCTCTACGCAAATTATCGGCTGGGATTCATTTTATCACCGTGGATCGACGGTAAACCTCTCGCCAGTTTTAGCCGGGAGATATTCCGTCAGATATTTGCCACGCTGTTCGCTCTGGAGCAAGCAGGTCTGATGGAATGGGATCTATGCCCAGGGAATATTTTATACGATGGCCGTAATATTCACTTATTCGATTTTGGCTATATGTATGCTTATAACCCCCTCGAACACTACAATAGTGACGGTCTCGCCTCACCCGCTTTTCATGCGGCAGAACGTCTAGAAACCCGTAACGTATTCGGTTACTTATTGCGTTATCAGGATGTGATGAGCCCAGCCGATCAACTGGCGCTATTTCGTGAATTGAAGGAAACCGCTCTCGACAGCTATACCCAAAAGCTCATTTGGCTAAAGCAAAACTACGCACAACCGCTTATTATTCAATGGCAAACTGAAATTATCGAGCGCTGGGAATATGCCTTAGATAACGAACGCTCCTTAAAAAACTTATTTATTAGCGAAAGTTTTCGCTCGCATTGTCTTGATATTGCCGATGACATTCACGGTAAGAGCTGCACGACAATGACCTTAAAGCGGATCGACAAAGTCATTACCATGTTAGCGACGGTGTTTCTGCAACTAGAAAACAACGGTGCCTTACTATTCGATAATGCTACACTCAGCCAAATCGAATTGATCAAAAAATATCAAGCTTATCGGCATTTAGCGAAGCAGTACCAACAGTCATAGCAGATCCAATGAAATGCTCAGCGCTCTGCTGGTTTACTGTTAGTTTTTTTGCAAATTTGCAAATGTTGATTAAAAGCAGCCATAAACCCAGGATGCTCTGCCAACCAAGTGTGACTGATATACACACCGATCGGTATGTATTTCATTAATTGGCTATATAACTTCTGACGAATATGCTGATCCGATAGCTCTTGCTGATATACATCTTCTGGTGCTAATACCGAATCGATACGCCCACGATCTAACATTTCAAACAAAATATGGTAGTTATAACGTGATTTAATATGAGGAAACTGCTGATCTAACAACCAGCGGTGCATCGCCGAACCATGCAATACACCCACCGTTAATTGTCTTATTTGAGCATCATTCATCGTTGGCAAGTGTTCATTGAGACCATATAACATCCGTCTGGCATAGGCAACTGGCTGACTAAACGCCGCCACCGCACTCCTTGCCGAAGTTTCACTTGCGATAAAAAACATGTCCATCAATCCCAGCTCCAGCTGCTGTTCAGCGCGAGACACTGGACGAACAGTCACCGAATAAGGTTGATTAAGAGAATTTAAAGTGCAATAAACCAAATCGACAGATGAACCACTAAGCCGTTGGTCTTCCAACACAGTGTAAGGGGGCAATACATGGGTGACCACCCGTAATTCATCAGCCAACAAGCAAGGGGTTAGATTCAAAAGAATAAGACTGAGCCATAACCGCAGCCAAACATAAAATTGCAAACAGCCTCCAATCTAAATCCAACAGGTCGTGGTTAAACTATAGCCAAGTCCCAGCAAACAACTAAATCTTGGCAGTCAAGTTATCTTTTCTAGCTGTCTACCCGTCGTTTAATACACAAGCGACAATTGGAGCAATTCGCTGCAGATTTTCTACAGCGAAGTCCACAATGAAAGATAGCCAGCAACTGACCCTTTGTATTGAATGCGTGACTCAATTAACAATTCGCTAAAATTTGCTGACGAGTTAATAGATAAGTGACTATTTTTAATACATAAATTATTATTGCAGGCCATCATTGCATGAAGAAAGTGACTGAAACTGAGTTGATCCGAGCCGCTAACCGTCGAGATATTTTGCGGACACTTCGCCAACATCAGGAACTAGCAAGAGTTGATATAGGTTCTTACAGTAAGCTAAGTCCAGCGACCATCACCGCAATTACTGCCGAATTACTTCAACAAGGTTTACTCAGCGAACAAAGAAGCGAATTAGATCCATCCGCAAGCCGGGGTCGCCCCAAAGTTAAACTAAAAATTGTAAGTGATGCTGCTTTTTATATTGGTCTTAAGCTATCCATCAATGAAATCCGACTATTCCTCGGTGACGCAACTGGAAAAATTGTTGGGCAAACAAAGTTGAATCCAGCCACTCTAGAATTCAATCAAATACAACTTCTTAACTGGTTGCATGATGTGGTTGAAGACTTCATTCAACAACAAGGTCTCGACCGCAGTAAGATCCGTGGACTCGGCATTGCTCAGCAAGGCGTCGTAAGAAGTGATGCTCGGGGAATTTTATGGAGCCCAGCGGTATGTGGTGAACATCCACAACTACTCGATCAACTCGAACAACGCTTGGAACTCCCTGTTTTTATGGCAAATGACGCCTATTGCTTAGCCGTTGCCATCAAGAATCAAGAGCAATACCGAGCAACAGATAACTTAGTTGCTATTCAACTCGGCTACGGGGTTGGCATGGGACTAATTGTGAACAATCCAAGCTATCAACCATCGATGATCGCTTCAACGGAATTTGGCCACACCAAATTCAGTCTCAATGGGCCACAATGCCGTTGCGGTAAACGCGGCTGTATCGAGGCTTACCTAGGCGATTACGCCATCTATCGAGATGCTTGCGCTATCTATAAATTACCACAAGATGATTTACTCCATCCTAGCGAACAACAAATGCAGCATTTAAATCAGTTAGCCAGCAATCCCAATGAGCCCATGACCCAAATATTTAATCAAGCAGGCATGGTGTTAGGTCTAGGTTTAGCCAATATCATGGCACTATTTAACCCACAGAAAATTGTTATCTCTGGCCCTGGGATCAGAGCATTTAGCCACATGCAAAGCGCCATGAATAACACTTTAGAAGCCAGTGTATTGCCTTATCATCATGTTGAAAACGTGGTTGAAACTTGCAATTGGAATGAAGACTTATCGGGGCTAGGGATCATTGCCATCATTCAGCAACACACCGACTAATCCCGCTCACCGAGCAAGCCATAAGAGGAAGCCCTGCTTCCTCCTGGTTTCTGGTTTCTGGTTTAAGTCTTAGCAAAAATCCACTGACTCGCGTAATGGCCAAACAACATGCTGGCAATAAACCAATAAATCATCATATCTCCACGTAACAGACCCGCGACAGCAGGACCCGGACAGATACCAACCATGCCCCAGCCAATACCAAATAACACGGAGCCTACAACCAGACGCCCAGTAATCGCTTGTTTAACCGATACACAGCGATACTCATCGCCATTTATAGCCAGCCGGCGAGGCTTGATAATTAAATGGTAAAAAGGAATGAAGACCAGCAAAGCACCGCCAATCACAAAGGCTAAACTCGGATCCCAAGCGCCAAATATATCTAAAAAATTAAGCACCTTATTCGGGTCAACCATTTGCGATATATTCATCCCCAGACCAAATAATAAACCGGTGACTAAACCCACGATAACTTTATACATGGACGAGTCCAAAATGGGCATTCAAGCCCACCACCAACACCGCAGTAAACATAAATATCGATGTGGCTAAAATAGACCGAGTGGAAAATCGGCCAATCCCACAGATCCCATGGCCACTTGTACAGCCATTAGCCAATTGTGTCCCCACGCCCACCGCCAAGCCAGCGATAATGGTCCAAGCCAAGGAATAATTAGGCAGCATCGGTAAACTCACCCCCAATGGCTGGGTAATCAATACGCTGACAGCCATCGCTGCAATGAAAGCAACCCGCCATGGCCATTCACTCTTAGCCGCGCCAAAAATGCCACCTAATACACCGCTAATCCCTGCAGTTCTACCCGTCAACAGTAATAACAAAGACGCAGACAGGCCCAATAACATGCCCCCCAACAGGGCGCTCCAAGGGGTAAAGTGACTCATAAATAACTCCAAGAAAAGAATAGAAAATGATGGCTGTAGGTGGGCTGTTAAAAATTAACCGCAGAAATTTTGTCGTAAACTACTAAGTAACTGCTTAATCCGAGGATCGGCTAAAGAGTAATAAACATTTTGAGACTCTTTACGCACCGACACCAACTGACTTTCTCTTAATACCTTTAAATGTTGAGAAAACGCAGACTGACTATTTTGACTATATTGGCGTAGTTCTGTCACCCCCATTTCACCATCACTAAGCAAACAAAGTACGACTAGGCGATCGGGATGAGCAATCGTTTTAAGCAACTCACTGACTAATAAAACATTGTTACGTAGCGCCAATACATCTTGCATAGTTCCCCCTATCAACATGGCGAAATTATACAAAAACACCTTATTTAGTCAAATCTAATTTAGAATATTTTAATTTAGACAGTTGCGAATTAGATAAAGCTAATATAAAGTTACTACAGTTTTTCAGGAGGTCGATTATGTCTTTAGAAAATGTGGTTCGGATTTTTGCTGGCAGTATGGTGTTGTGCTCACTGCTATTAACTTACTGGGTTCATCCTAACTTTGTTTGGTTTACCGTATTCATCGGAGTGAACCTAATCCAAAGTGCAGTGACTGGCTTTTGCCCAGCGGCAATGGTGTTTAAACGTCTAGGTTTTAAATAAACGGCGTTTGATATTTATCAATTTAGTCTTGAGTTTCAAGAGCGGTATTTGCCGATACCGCTATAGTTTAATTTTTGGAGAGAGTTATGCGTAAGATTGTTATTGTGGGGGGAGTTGCAGGCGGAGCTTCAGCTGCAGCGAGGGCGCGGCGTTTAAGTGAAAGCGCTGAAATTATTATGTTGGAACGCGGCCCCTATATTTCTTTTGCAAACTGTGGCCTGCCCTATCATATTGGTGGCGACATCGAACAACGTGATGCGCTGTTATTGCAAACTCCCGCAAGCTTTAAAGCCCGCTTCAATGTTGATGTCAGAGTGATGCATGAAGTACTGAGCATTGACCGAGAACACAAAACGGTAACGATCCGCGACTTACTGACTCAGCAAGATTATCAAGAAAGTTACGATGCTCTGGTGCTTAGTCCAGGAGCAGCACCAATTGTCCCCCCATTACCCGGTATTGATAATCAGCGCACCTTTTCACTGCGCAATATTCCTGATATGGACAAAATCATCGCCAGTATCGATATCAATCAACCCAAACATGCCACCGTAGTTGGCGGTGGCTTTATTGGCATCGAAATGGCTGAAGCATTGGTGCAACGTGGAATCAATACCAGCCTGATTGAACTCTCTTCTCAGATCATGGCACCGGTCGACCCAGAAATGGCCAGCCCACTTCACCAAGAGCTACGCCATCACGGTGTTGATTTACATTTAGGCGTCGCCTTAGAAGCGGTATTCCCCCCCGCGGCGGAACAAAAAGAAGAGCTGGCAAACCTCAATTCCGACGCGCTTTCTTTGCGCCTCAGCAATGGTGAGATGCTCGAAACAGAACTCCTCATCATGGCTATCGGGGTAAAACCAGAAACGAGCTTAGCCAAGCTTGCAGGGCTTGAGTTAGGAAAGCTCGGCGGGATTCAAGTGAATAGCCAACTACAAACTTCCGACCCATCTATTTATGCGGTGGGAGATGCCATTGAAGACCCTGAATTTGTCACCGGAGATGCCGCATTAATCCCACTTGCGGGGCCAGCGAATCGTCAAGGACGAATGGTTGCAAATAACATCTTTGGAGCCAACGAGCACTACCAACGCAGTCAGGGTACGGCTATCTGTAAAGTCTTCGATTTAGCCGTGGCCTCCACCGGCTTAAATGAAAAAAGCTTGCAAGCTAAGGGGCTTGAGTATCAAAAAGTATACCTGCACGCAGCAAGCCACGCCGGCTATTATCCGGGTGCTCAGCCAATAAATTTAAAACTATTATTTCATCCTCAAAGTGGCTTGATCTATGGCGCACAAGCGATAGGTAAAGAGGGGATCGACAAGCGAATTGATATCCTTGCGGTCGCCCAGCGAGCCGGTATGACCGTCTTCGACTTACAGCACCTTGAGCTAACTTATGCGCCACCTTTTGGCAGCGCGAAGGATATCATTAACCAAGCAGGCTTTGTCGCAGCGAATAGTATTGAAGGGCATACCCACCTTTGTCATAGCGATGAAATCAACCAAGCCTCCGAGCAACAACTTATCTTAGACGTGCGCAATCCCAACGAATTAGAGCAACTCGGTACGATCCCCGGAGCAATCAATATTCCAGTGGATCAACTTCGTGAACGCATTGATGAGCTCCCGAAAGACAAGGAAATACTCATTTATTGCATGGTTGGTTTACGTGGCAACGTTGCCTATCGTCAATTAGCCAATCTTGGTTTTAAGGCCAAAAATCTTACCGGAGGCTATAAAACTTGGCTCGCAGAGCAAGCTTGTCTTTAGCAGACTAGGACTATGGCGCTAGTACTAGCGCCTTCTTTACAAGGGAGATGTCAGATGCAAAGCTTAGCCACTGTTTTTTTCACCGGACTGCTAACGTTTGCAGCCAACACTGTTGATGCCGCTCCTGCAGACCTAGAAACGGTTACGGTCAGCTCGGCAATGACCCCCATTCATGTTGAACTCGACGCGGTCATCGAAGCTGTCGATGCGGCAACCTTAGCAGCACAGACCTCGGGGCGAGTATTAAGCCTTTATTATGATGTGAATGATTTTGTCGAGAAAGACGCCATCATTCTCGAAATCACCAGCACTCAGCAATCAGCCGCCTACGCCGCGGCGAACGCCCAACTCAGCAGTGCCATTGCGCAAAACAACGAAGCGCAACGCCAATGGTTACGCCTGCAAAAGCTCTATCCCCAAGGCGCGGTCTCTAAGGGTCAACTGGATCTGGCCGAAACAGAGGCAAAGGCAGCAACCAGTGCGGTAAAAGCCGCCAAGGCCGCCCTAGTACAAGCAAAAGAAACGCTTGATTACACCGTTGTTAAAGCACCTTTCTCTGGCGTTGTAACCGAACGCCATGTGCAATTGGGTGAGACAATTTCACAAGGCCAAGCACTTTATTCTGGCTACTCACTCGAACATATGCGTGCGGTGGCCAATGTGCCACAGCGTTATTTAGATGTGATTAATAATCAAACCTTGTTCTCGCTGATTATCGATGGACAAAATCCAATACAGTCCAAGGACTTTATTCTGTTTAGCCACGCCGATCAACAATCTCACACGTTCAAGATCCGGCTTAATCTACCCGCTGAACGCGCCAACATTTATCCCGGTAGCTGGGCGAAGTTAAGTTTTAGTTACGGCTGGCGAGAGCAAATCTGGATCCCTCAGTCTGCGGTATTACAGCTCAATGAACTCAGTGCGGTCTATTTAAAGACTGCCAAGGGCTTTAGCCTGAACCAAGTTCGCCTTGGAGAACGCAAACAACAACAGGTACAAGTGCTTTCTGGCTTACAAGAAAATGACCAAATCGCACTATCGGCTTACCAAGCGATGTTAGATGGGGAGCAGTAGTCATGGGAATTGCAGGACGCATTGGCGAGCGCTTCTTAAACTCACCGATTACCCCTTTATTAGCCTTAATTGGTCTATTACTTGGAATATTTTCGGTACTGATCACCCCCAAAGAAGAAGAACCACAAATTGATGTGACCTTTGCTGATGTCTATATTCCCTTCCCCGGAGCAAGTCCCAAAGAAGTCGAGAATTTAGTTACGCTACCAGCAGAAAAAATCATCTCCGAGCTGAATGGTATCGATACTCTGTATTCATTCTCACAACCTAATGGTGCGATGATTATTGTGGTGTTTGATGTCGGTGTAAAACGCAATGACGCCATCGTAAACTTATACAACCAAATCTATGCAAACTTAGACAAGCTCCCCAGTGGTGCGGGCGTCGGACAACCCTTAATTAAACCCAGAGCAATTGACGATGTGCCCATCGTAAGCCTGTCCTTATGGGATGAGAGTCTCACACTGAGTCCCTTCGACCTAACTAAAATCGCTCGCACTTTAGAAACTGAATTAAAACGGATCCCCGGCACCAAAGATGTCTACACCTTAGGTGAGCAAGCGACGGTCGCTTCAATCCGAGTTGATCCAGTGAAACTCAACGCCTATGGGGTCGAATTTGACCAGATCGCCCAGCAGTTACAAAGCAATAACCAACAATCAGGATTAGCCGATCTGATCCAAGATAACCGAGTCATCAAGGTGCAAAGCGGGCAATTCTTACGATCCGCCAGCGAATTAGAGAACTTGGTGATAGCAACCCACAATCAAAAACCGGTATTCTTGGCTGATGTTGCCAGCATCAAGGTTGGAGCTGAATTACCCAGTCAAAGCGTGTGGCTGGTCAACCAGCAAGGTAAATTTCCTTCCGTCACGATTGCTATCGCCAAACAAGCGGGTGAAAACGCGGTACAACTGGCGGAACGTATCGAACAACGGCTAAGCCAACTGGATAATGTACTCATTCCACATCAGGTGAAACACCAACTGAGCCGTAATTATGGCGCCACTGCCGCTGACAAAGCCAATACTCTGATTGGCAAACTGGTGTTTGCCACAATCGCCGTTGTACTGTTGGTGCTGCTGGCCATGGGCTGGCGAGAAGCTATTGTGGTGGGGATCGCGATTGTCATCACCCTCGCGATGACTTTATTTGCTTCCTGGGCTTGGGGCTTTACCCTTAATCGGGTCTCTCTCTTTGCACTGATTTTTTCCATCGGCATTCTAGTCGATGACGCAATTGTGGTGGTCGAAAACATCCACCGACATATGCGGCTGGCAGCCAAGCATGCCGAACCCGCCAAGCTAAGCCAAATTATCCCTCAAGCGGTAGATGAAGTGGGTGGGCCAACTATTTTGGCAACGTTTACCGTGATTGCCGCACTGCTTCCGATGGCCTTTGTTTCCGGTTTGATGGGGCCCTACATGAGCCCCATTCCAATTAATGCCAGCCTTGGCATGTTAATCTCTTTGTCGGTGGCCTTTATCCTGTCACCTTGGCTAAGCGCTAAACTACTCAAAAATACCCCTGATCATCCAGCCGAATCGAGCCAAGGCTCGAAATTACACCGTTTATTCGAACAACTAATGCGGCCGTTTCTAGACCCTCACCGAGGCGGCAAGAACCGGATCTGGTTGTGGTTAGTCGTACTATTGATGATTATTGCCGCCGTCGCCTTACCCATTAATAAATTGGTGGTTATGAAAATGCTTCCCTTCGACAACAAGTCAGAGTTTCAGGTGATGGTTGATCTACCTGAAGGGCGCAGTTTAGAGCAAAATCAAAGACTTCTCTTTGAGCTGAGCGATTACTTACTCACCATCCCCGAAGTTGCTGACTTACAACTATATGCCGGCACCACCGCCCCGATTAACTTCAATGGCTTAGTCCGTCACTACTTTACACGCAGTAGCCAAGAGCTCGGTGATATCCAGGTAAACTTAGTTGATAAAGCCCATCGGCAACGTGATAGTCACAGTATTGCCAGTTCGGTGCGACAACAACTGCAAGCGATCGGCGCCCCCTATCAGGCCAACATCAAAATCGTTGAAGTCCCGCCAGGGCCACCAGTTTGGTCACCAATTGTGGCAGAGGTCTATGGCCCCAGCGATGAAATACGCCAACAAGCCGCAAGTGCTTTAATGCAGCATTTTCATCATACCAACGACATCGTTGATATCGACATCATGCAACCCAGCCCACAAACTCAATGGCGAATTACGATTGATCGTAGTAAGAGTGCTCAGCTTGGGATTAGCTATGGGAACATTGTTACCCTCATTACCACCGCGATTGGCGGAAAAGATGTCAGCTTCTTACATCGAGAACAACAACTCTATCCGGTCCCGATCCGCTTACAGCTGGCAGAAAAAGACAAGTTTGATTTAGAGCAGCTGCTCAATTTACGACTGCATAACCCACAAGGCGATGCGATCCCCCTGAGTGAATTGGTAAGCATCAATCAAGGCAGCACTAACCTGCCGATTATGCATAAAAACGCCATTCCTATGATTATGGTCGTTGCCGACATGGCTGGTGATTTAGACAGTCCCTTATACGGCATGTTTGAGATGGCCTTCAGTGCCAAAGATGCCGGCTTGCCTTTTGCGCAACACTATATCGACCAACCTGATGGGCTGAGCGAGATTGCCATTTTATGGGATGGTGAATGGAAAATAACCTACGAAACTTTCCGCGACATGGGACTCGCCTATGCGGTGGGGATGATCATGATTTACCTATTAGTGGTTGCCCAGTTTCGTTCTTATTTGGTCCCCTTGATCATCATGGCTCCGATCCCGTTAACCATCATCGGGGTCATGCCGGGACACGCCCTATTAGGCGCCCAGTTCACTGCCACATCGATGATCGGTATGATAGCCCTCGCGGGGATCATTGTGCGTAACTCTATTTTGCTGGTGGATTTTATCAATCAGCAGGCAAGCGCTGGTATACCTTTTTCCAAAGCCGTAATAAGTTCGGGGGCGGTACGAGCCAAACCCATCGTGTTAACCGGACTAGCCGCGATGATCGGGGCTTTATTCATCCTCGATGACCCAATCTTTAATGGCTTAGCCATCAGCCTTATCTTTGGAATTCTGGTTTCTACGCTACTGACCTTAGTGGTTATACCAGTATTATATTTTGCCTTAATGCGTAAGCACTATCCTCAAGGATAATCACAATCCGTGGATGCCCGCTATCGCCTGCTTACAATCTTAAGATCGGGCCTATCTGGATCTGCAAAGGTGGGCCTGTTTCATTCATCCTGCAGTGTGCGGCAATGATGCACGGACGCCACCGAAGCGCGGAGCCTGACTCGCTTCGCTCTCACAAAGCCCTATGTGGTGCCGCTAAAAGTCCCTCACCGCGCCCAGCATAAAAAAGCCCGGCACAAGCCGGGCACAATCGAGACGCATGAATAAATGAAGGTTTGCTATGCGGTTAGTACAATCGTTTTACCGCCACGATTAAAGGTAACCCGCAAGCAAATTAGTCGCTGCAATAGCTTGACGCAACCCAGCTTCCAGAGGCGTAACAAAGCGCATCACCATCGGTACTCAAGTCACTACTTTGATTGGCGCCATTATCACTAAAAATCACATTTAAATGACTCAAGGGGGTACCAAAATCATAACAATAGTAATTCCCTTTTTGCTGCATCGCAGTACCAGGCCATTGGGCATCGTTCACAACCGTTTCAGCTTGAACTGACCAGTAATAAATGCTTGGATTAGTAAAGCCAACTTGGTTGTCATAACACACTTCACTGCCACCCACCGGCTGATCCGTGACGATAAAACCACAGTCGGTCAAACTCTTCCATTGTCCGCCTTGGTAACAGCTGGCACCTGCTACGGTTAAATCGGCAGTTTGCTTAGCACCATTATCACTAAAGATAACATTCACACGACTGAGGCTTGCCCCAAGATCATGACAGTAAAAACTACCATTTTTCTGCATGCTCACACCAGGCCAATTGGCATCGGCTAAGCTGCCCAAAGGTTGAGCCCCCCAATAGTAAAGACTTGGCGAATTAAATTGAGCCGCGTTGTCATAACAAATGGTGCTGGCGGTCACAGGAGTCAGGCAAGCACTTCCGCTACAACCACAATCATCCCCAGTACAAGGCTCAATTTTTGCGCCAACATGGATCGCCGCAGCATTATCGCCACTCACGCTGAAGTGGGCCATTCCACCACTCACGGTAATCACTCCAGGACCTTTCGCATCCGCCGAAACGATACACTCACCGCTCGTCTCATCGAAGTTAGCCTCAATAATATTACAGTAGTCACCGTCCGCCATACCAGTATTCAGATCTTGCTCTAGAGTACCGTCTGCGCGCTTGTTGATCACAACGAAACCTAGGCCGCCGCGACCAAAAGCAATTTGGTCGTTACCATTATCCCACCAATTGGTTAATTGCCACTGTGCCGCAGTGTGGTTACGGAATGCCACCATATTCGCGACACCACGCCACTTATGCTCACAAACCCAGTCCCCACCATCGAAACCACAGGCATTGCCAGTATGCACACCAGTACTTGGTGGACCCGCATCAAAGTCGCCATTAAAGTAATAACCCGACATGATTTTTGGATAACCATAAGGATAAGCAAGGGTGAAAATATTCGCTAAGAAGTAACCATCACCCGCTGTACCATGCCAAATCGGTCCGTTAGGATTATGTCGTTCCTCATCATGATTGGTAACAAAAGTCACGGCGTCAGCACTGGCTAGCTCCATCGAAGACGATAGATTTCTCAACCAGGCAATGTTGCTATTACGAAATGCCGGACCAATTTGGCGCGCAAAGGCAAATTCCGTCACGTTACCATTATAAGTATATTCGGTTGGACGAATCGGCTCGCCACCAGCACCGATCACTTCTTGGAAAAGATATGGATTGCCATTCAGTTTAGATTTTATCGCCGCGATATCTTCCGCAGGGATATGTTTTGCCGCATCAATTCGAAAACCAGCCACCCCCATACTCGTGGCATCATTCATATAATCGGCAATTTTTTGTCGTACGTAATCAGAACTGGTTTTTAAATCATTGAGGCCCACTAGATCACAATACTGTACCTGCCAACGATTGCCATAATCTATTTCGCTAGTACAAGAGTTGAAATCATTGGTGCCATAGGGAACATCGGGGAAATATCGGTCCCATGCTGCCATATGGTTAATCACCGCATCGACATAAATATCGACACCCGAAGCCTTACAGCGTTGTACCATATCTTGAAACTGCTCGCGGTTGCCACTGCGGCTATTGAAGCTATAACTCACTGGCTGATAACGAGCCCACCAAGCGGGATTGTCTACCCCCTCATTTGGTGGGGAGACTTGTACCGCAGCGAAGCCCTTAGGCCCTAAAAAGGTTTCACATTCGGTGGCAACATCTTGCCAACTCCACTCAAACAAATGAACAAAAGCAGTGCGAGGCACTGCCGTGGCGCTAGAGGCATAGCTCAGCGCCGCACCAGCTAGCAAGGCGCTAGTGGCGATTTTACTAAATTTTCTCATTGCTACTTTCCCGTGTAATCTTTGAGCGTCTCTTTAGACTAATGTTTCACCGCCACTCTTTGGTGGTTGATGGTGATAAGGTAAATAAACCGCAGGAAAGAACCACAAGTAAAATCCAAACTTACCCATCCTTGGCGATATACCTCGACGCTCAATTTACGCCGATTCAGCAAAGCATGCTGTAGTGAAACCGTGATTTGAGCAAACCGTCACAATAAATAATTAACCCGATAGTTACGGCATGAAGCGGATCATATTTTAGTAAAAAATTCTTAATTTTATGAGACGAAATGCGCCACATCAGCTACTGCTAACAAATAAATCACTATGAAAACGTTATCAAGCCAACAGCAAGCTAGGTCAGCATTTTTTAAAGCAGTACAATAGCGTCTACACGCTTTATTTCGGAGACCAAGATGGAAAAGCAGTGGTGGCATTCGGCAGTGGTTTATCAGGTTTACCCTCGTAGTTTTTGTGATAGCAGTGGGGATGGTAATGGTGATCTGCGTGGTATCATCAGCAAACTAGCTTATCTTGAAAAATTAGGGATTAACCTGATTTGGTTATCCCCGGTTTACCTTTCTCCGATGAAAGATAACGGCTACGACATCGCTGACTATCAAGCCATCGATCCCCGTTTTGGCAGCCTAAATGACTTACGAGAATTAATCGCCACTGCACGCCAACATCATATTGGCATCATCATGGACTTGGTTCTTAACCATAGTTCCGACCAACACCACTGGTTCCAACAAGCGAAGCAAAGCCTAGATAACCCTTATCGCGATTATTATATTTGGCGCGATCAGCCTAACTCTCTTCGTTCGATCTTTGGTGGGCCCGCTTGGAACTATGATGCCACCACCGATCAGTACTATTTTCACTTGTTTGCCGATTCTCAGCCCGATTTAAATTGGGAAAATCCTCAGGTAGAGAAAGAAATTCAACAAATGATCAGTTGGTGGGTTGCTCAAGGAGTGGCAGGGTTTCGCTTAGACGTAATCGATCTTATTGGCAAACAGATTGACCAGGGGATCACCGAGAATGGTCCTCGATTGCATCCTTTGTTACAGCAACTACATCAGGCCTGTTTCGCCAATCACAATTTAGTCACCGTTGGAGAAACTTGGGGGGCCACACCTGAAATAGCTAAACGTTACTCTGATCCTGCTCGCGAAGAACTATCGATGGTGTTTCAATTTGAACACGCCGCTTTAGACTGGCATCCACAACATGGTAAATGGCAAACTCAAAAATTTGATCTGGTGGCTTTGAAAAGAGTATTGAGCAAGTGGCAAACCGCCTTTCAAGGCGATGGTTGGAATGCACTGTTCTGGAATAATCACGACCTACCACGCATCGTGAGTCGCTGGGGGAATGACCGACAATATCGCCAACGCAGCGCCAAATTATTTGCCACCTTATTACATGGCATGCAAGGCACGCCCTATATTTATCAAGGTGAAGAAATTGGCATGACCAACGTCCGCTTTGAACATTTGGATGACTACCAAGACATCGAAATCAAAAATAGTTATCAGGAAAAAGTACTTGAACAGCAAAGCTTAAGTCATCAACAATTTATGCAGGGTGTATATGCCAGCGCCCGCGACAACGCAAGAACACCAATGCAATGGGATAATTTACCGCATGCTGGTTTCAGCAAGGTTCAGCCATGGCTTGCCGTGAATCCAAACTATCCAGAAGTGAATGTGAGTAAGGCCTTACAAAACCCTCACTCGGTGTTCTACCACTACCAGCGCCTAATTGCCTTGCGTAAGTCCGCCGACTACGGAGAGATCTTGATATATGGCAGCTTTGAACTACTACTCCCCGAGCATCCACAAGTATTCGCTTACCTGCGACGCTACCAACAACAAGCTTTGTTAGTCGTCACTAACTTAAGTGAACAAGCGGTCGCAGTGAGTCTGGATTATCAGATAAAGGCACTGATTCTAAATAATCTACAACAAGACGAAGCGCAAATTAGTCATTTACAAGGACTCAGCTTAGCGCCTTACCAAGCCTTGTTATACGCCTTGGACACAACTAACTAGGCCACGAATGTCATTCACCGGGGAGAGTGCGCTGAACACCATCAACACACGGTGAGTGCTCATACTGAAGTCAAGCTTAGCCCGAGTATGTGCTAGGCCGATTCGCTAAGACTGTACTGTTCCGACAAGCGATGGCATAACCATTTATACAAATTAAAAGCAGTTGGACTATTCACCGTGGGTAACAGCTCCTCATCCAGAAAAGCTTCGCCCTTAAAAGTGAGAACATCGTGATACTGAGTCACGTCACGTACTTCAATACCGGGAATATAGTCATCATGTTCACGCAACATTTGATTAGCAATATCAATCAAGGCTTGTTTAGTTATCGTTTGTTTGCTCATTACAGTAAGTTTGTTCCGATCCAAAGATAAACCTTAGCATACACACTTGGTCCACTACACCCTAATTTTTAGATCAAAACTTGTGGTGTTTTTCGCACCCTTAACGGTAAATCAGGGCCGCGCTTCGATGATCGTTTTTTTCGGCCGCCACTGCTGGATCAGTAAGCCTGCAATGATCAATAACAAGCCGAGGTAAGTTGCTGGTTCAATTTGTTCTGCCAGAAAATAGGAGATGAAAAACAACGACAGAAACGGCGAAATAAAAATTAAATTACTGATCCGTGCAGTATTGTCAGTCAATTTTAGCGCCAAAACCCAACAAACAAAAGCAACCCCCATCTCAAATAAACCCACATAGGCAGCGCCTAACCAAGCTTTAAAATGCCAGCTGGGTAAACCGTCGCTGAACCAGCAATAAGCGAATACCATTGGTAGGCTAAAACTAAAGGCTACCAATAAACTCGCCACTGCATCACCATGATTGCGAGTATTCATGATCCAATAACCTGCCCATAGCAGGGTGCTGAATAAGGCTAACAATACACCCGCCACGCTATCGAACTGCATCGCTAAAATGTCACCACGAGTGGCAATCACCAATACCCCAAAATAACCTAAAGCCATGGCAAGCAGATCCTGACGCCGCAATTGCTGCTGCAAAAAAGGCACCGCCAACAAGGCCAAGGTAATCGCCCAAGTATAATTCAGCGATTGAGCCTGCTGAGCGGGGAGCAAGTCGTAAGCCTTAAACAATACCAAGTAATAGGCAAAGGGGTTAATCGCTCCGACCAATAGGAAATACCCAGGGCGCTGGCGCGCATAACGAAAGGCCAAATGTAATTTTTGTTGCCAAAGCAATATCCCAGTCAACAGCAGCATCGAGCTGAAAGAAGCCAATAACACCAGTTGAATCGGACTCAGCCACTGTAACGCCAACTTAAATGCAGTCGCCACCGTTGACCACATCAACACGGCGCTAAGGCCAAATAAGTAAGCTCTAGTCTGGTTTTTCATTTTCGGTTCTATTTCAAGCACTCAAGCCTTTCAGTGTAAGGGGCTCCCGCCGCTATCACAAGCCTCAACGCCATTTCCAATAAACCCTTGCCAAACCAAGCTGAGCCGCTCTCCCGCGAGCTTACGCCGCGAAACCAATTTGAAGAAATAAAGCACGCTATGAACCAAAGACCAAGCAAGGGTACTGTACCCTTGGCGCTTAATTTGCTAACCTGCGCGGCCTTTTCTATCCGTGAGGCATGTTTTGTGAATCAATCAATCGCCGGTTTCGATTTTGGCACCTCTAACTGCGCTGTCGGTATCATGCAGGGGCAACAAGCCCATTTAGTAAAGTTACCAGCACATGGTCATTACATGCCCTCCACTCTGTTTGCCCCACAATCAGAGATGATTTGCGGTTGGCTCTATCAACAACTGGACGCCCAAGGCCAAGCCGAAGCCTATAAACATGCTCGCTCTCATCAGCTATCTGCCAGCTTACGAGCCTTACGCGAATTAAAACTAGACGGTTATGATGAACATTTGAGTTTTGGCCAACAAGCATTGCATGAATACCTCATCGATCCCGCCGACTGTTATTACGTGCGATCTCCGAAGTCATTCTTAGGCGCCAGTGGCATTCGCGAACGCCAACAACAACAATTTGAAGACATTGCAGCAGCGATGATGTGGCACATCGCCGAGCAAGTGAAGCAAACCGGTTTAGCCAACTTGGAAAAAGTGGTGATTGGTCGACCGGTCAACTTTCAAGGTTTAAATAGTGAGCTAAGCAACCAACAAGCACTCAACATCTTGCGCAATGCGGCTAAATACGTTGGTTTTAAGCATGTTGAGTTTTTGTATGAGCCAATGGCGGCGGGCCTCAGTTATCAACAACAACTCCACAAAGAGCAACGCGTTTTAGTCATCGATATTGGCGGCGGCACCAGTGATATATCGATGCTCACCATGGGACCAAACTACTTAGCAGAACGCGACCATCAAAGCTTAGTACTGGGATATAACGGTGAACGGATCGGCGGCAATGATTTTGATATCGCACTAAACTTTGAAACACTAATGCCTTGTTTAGGCGCCAAACTTCTATTGGCCAGTGGCCAACCAATGCCGATTAAACCCTTTTGGGATGCCGCTGCGATCAACGATTTCCCAGCGCAGGCTCGCTTCTATCATCAAGACACCAGCTTATTGTTGCAAAGACTACTCAAAGAACCACAACTCGCGCCTTTAAAAGCCTTAGTGCGACTAAGCCAAGGACGCTTAACCTACCAAATGAGCGCCTCGGCAGAGCAAGCCAAAATAGCCCTTAGTGAACAGTCTGAAACCGTGGTCGACCTAGGTTATTTAAGTGAACAACTACAGGCCGAAGTCAGCCAGACAAGCTACCGTCAAGCCGCAGAACGCTTGCTCACTAATATTGCCAAGTTAAGTGATGAAGTACTTTCCCAAGCAGCTTGCCAACCCGAAGTTATTTTCTTAACTGGTGGTAGCGCCAATTCTCCGATGATAAAAGACTTCTTAGCGAAACGTTACCAAGCGCCGTTGATTTGTGGAGATAACTTCGGCAGCGTGACCAGCGGCCTTACCCTGTGGGCTAATCATATTTTTCAGGCCACTTAAAGCAACAACCAACAAGCCGTCGCTTGAATTACAATTGATAAAATTGCGGCGCTAAGGCAACTTGGTTCTTGCCTCGCTGTTTCGCGATATAGAGCGCACTATCGGCACGCGCAATCAGCGATTCAGGGCTAGAGTCGTTCTCGGTCAACATCGCTAAACCAATACTAACCGACCAAAAATGATGCTGTCCATTGACCGTGATTGGTGATTGTTCCAGATGTTGACGCACCCGCTGTGCAATCAGCATCGCTGATGATTGAGCAGTATTGGGGAGTAACAGTAGAAACTCTTCGCCTCCCCAGCGAGCCAAAAAGTCACCATCACGTAATACCTTGAGGCTTTCAATAGCAAACATCCGCAATACGTCATCTCCAATGGCATGTCCATACTGATCGTTAATTTGCTTAAAATCATCAATATCTAATATCAAACAGCACAAAGGATTATCGCTGCGCTTACTCATTGCAAATTCAGTCACTAAAACTTGGTTCATCGAGCGTCGATTCATTAAGCCCGTTAGCACATCATGATTCGCCTGAAACTCCAAACGTTGTTGCTGCCGATGTAACTGAGTCACGTCCATCATCACCGACTGCACCGCAGGTTCACCTTCCCAACTGACTAAGCTTTCGCTAATATTTAGCCACACCGAGTCGCCATCTTGTCGCAAATACTCTGTCACTACGGAATGTGATTCCATCTCTCCAAGCAGCAAGCGCTCATGTAATTCAATAGCTTGTTGCTGGTTATCTTCAGGAATCAAGGCTAACAAACTTGGCAGAGCGAGAAGCGGTTCAACATGACTAAATCCCACTAAATCGGCTAGTGCTTGATTGCTATACAGCGGTTTAAAAAAGCGATGAACTAAAATACCTTGCAAGGAAGACTCGACCAACGAACGATAGCGTTGCTCGCTTTGTTGCAGTGCTTGTTTCGCGGCGACTTGCTGGGAAACATCAATTAGCGTAATTTGCAGCGCTGGTGCGCCCTGCCACTGGCAAAGATGATCAATACTAATCACCGAACAGAGCTGGCCAAATCTGTCTCTATTCTGATACCCCACCACTTTGGGACGCATTTTGCCAGCCATTATCGCCGCGTAATTTTGTAGGGCTTGCTGGCGATCATGTTCACAAAACAGCGTCAGTAACGATGGCAATGCCATCACCTGCGCTGCATTATCATAACCAAACATATGCGCATAACAATCATCAACAAACAACGGAACAAAGTCACGATGAATAGCGGTACCATAATTGCCGCAAATATTATTCTGCTTGCGCATAATTCGCTTCATCAGCATGCCATCTATATAGCTTAGTCAGACGGTTTCACTTACTCAAATCAGGCGGTTTAATTTCAACTAATCAAGCCCCAACACCTGCTTAACTTTAGCTTGATTAATATTTGAATGATCCACAAATAAAACCCCTGTATCCCATAACAAAGGCTGATCTTGCAATTCTGGTTGGTGACCTAACATGGCTTGATACGCCGCGTATACTGCGAGATACCCCATAGCAAAAGGCTGTTGTATCACCACCCCATAGATATCTTTATTGACAATCGCGGCATTAATACTTCGATTGGAATCAAAACCGATATGCACCATCGAGCCCTGCCGCTCCAATTGCCGAAGAGAAACCACGGTGGCAAGAGTCGTCAGCTCATTCGGAGTAAAAATGCCCTGCACATCTTGCATATGATTCAGTATCGATAAAGCTTTAAAGCGCGCCGACCCAACTGTGGTCCCAAGATACACATCAACCACGACCTCTAACCCGCCTTTCACTGCCTCATCAATGAACCCTTGCTCTCTCGCCGCGGTCGTCACCACACTTTTATCGAGTCGGAAAAGTGCAACTTTACCTTTCCCCCCCAGCGCTTTCGCCATTTTTCTTCCAGCCAAAGCACCTGCCATATAATTATCGGTTTTAATGATCAACATCGGTGCGCCACCAACATCTCTGTCGATATACACCGTGGCAATGTTGATACTTTTTAATAAAGCGACATCCACAGCTCGCTCTGGACTATTTGGAGCTAACACTAAAGCACCACAACCGCGATCTAATACCGTATTAATTAATGCCCCTTGACCTTCAACATTTAGTTCATTATTAGCGCCACGAACATAAACTTCAGTGCCAATTTTTGCGGCCGCACTTCTCGCCCCCCGCTCAACTAATTTCCAAAAATCAGCGCCACCACCAGCGGTCACCACACCGATACATTCGGCCGTAACAGAGCCCATTCCCAGGCAAAGGCTGAATAACAGCGTACTCGTCAGACTAAAAAATCTACGCATAGACAGGCTTCAACAACGTCAATCGCATAAGTGTAACCTTAGAAAAAACAATCATAATCAAGCTTATTGTTATCAATGGATTGCCCCTTTTACCTTTAACAATAGTCAAAAAATATGGGTTCGTGCACTTATCAGCCGCAGCCTCGCCCTTATTAGTTGACTTCAGCGGAACCTCCGAGCCCCATACAACACCCAATAAAAAAGGCCTGCGTGAATGCAGGCCTTAGGATGAAGAAAAGGTTCAGGCTTTATTCTCCGAGGAAACCGCCCGTTTGATGCGCCCATAATTGACTATAGATCCCATCACCTTGAATCAACTCGGCATGACTACCCTGTTCAATAATTTTTCCCTTATCTAATACAATTAGGCGATCCATCGCAGCGATGGTGGATAAACGGTGAGCAATGGCGATCACCGTTTTACCATGCATCAAGCGATTTAAACTGGTTTGGATCGCCGCTTCAACTTCCGAATCCAAGGCTGAAGTGGCTTCATCTAAGACTAAAACAGGAGCATCTTTTAATAATACTCGAGTGATTGCGATACGTTGACGTTGCCCACCGGAGAGTTTCACCCCTCGCTCACCGACATGAGCGTCATAACCGCAACGACCATCTTGATCACTCAAACCTAAAATGAATTCATGGGCTTTGGCTTGTTTAGCCGCAGCAATCATTTGCTCTTCACTGGCATCGGGACGACCATATAAAATATTGTCACGCACCGAACGATGCAATAGGGAAGTATCTTGCGTCACCATCCCAATTTGAGCCCGCAAGCTATCTTGAGTCACTTGACTAATATTTTGACCATCGATCTCGATTGAGCCGCCCTCAACATCATGAAAGCGCAATAATAAATTCACCAGAGTGGTTTTCCCTGCACCAGAACGCCCCACTAAACCAATCTTTTCGCCAGCCTTAATACTCAGATTGAGGTGTTCGATAACCCCACTTTTCTCACCATAATGAAAACGGATGTCACGATAATCAATCTGACCTTGATCCACCCGCAAAGGCTTAGCATCATGCTCATCAACCACCGTCTGTGGGCTTGTTAAGGTCGTCATCCCGTCGGCTACGGTGCCTATGTTTTCAAATAAAGAACCTATTTCCCACATGATCCACTGAGCCATACCATTCAAGCGCAGCACCAAAGCAATAGAAATAGCAATTGCCCCTACCGAGATGTCACCTAACATCCATAAGTACATAGACAGGGCCGCAATACTAAATGTAAGCAAATAATTTGACAGTTGCACACAAACATTGAGCCCGGTCACCAAACGCATCTGTTGATGAACGGTTTGTAAAAATCCTTGCATGCCTTCTTGAGCGTAATCGGCCTCGCGTTGATTATGCGAAAATAACTTCACGGTTGCGATGTTGGTATAGCTATCCACAATTCGACCACTCATTAAAGAACGAGCATCCGCTTGTTCGGTCGACACTCGCTTTAATTTCGGCACAAAACGGAACTGAATTGCGATGTAAACCACCAGCCATAGCAGCATCGGCCAAATGAGGCGTATATCAGCCTGTGCCACCAACAGCACCATGGAAGTGAAATAGACCAATACATAAACCATTAAGTCGAGTAATTTCATCACCGTTTCACGTACCGACAAGGCCGTTTGCATGACTTTAGTCGCGACACGCCCAGCAAAATCGTTAGCAAAGAAGGAAACACTCTGCCGCAATAAATAGCGATGCGCCGACCAACGGATCGCCATCGGAAAATTACCGAGCAAAGCTTGGTGAATTAACAGCGAATCGAGTAGGGTAAGCAGTGGCATCACCACCAACAGCGTGATGCCCATCAGCCACAAGGTGGAAGATTCTTCACTTAATATCGTATTTGGATCTTTGCTGCCTAACCAATCAACCAACTGCCCCATAAAGCCAAATAAAGCAACTTCACAGATAGCGATCAACGCAGCGATGACGGCCATGCATAACAGCGGTACCATCATCCCCTGACAATAATGGAGACAAAACTGATATAAGCCCTTAGGGGGTTGCTCAGGCTCTTGCGTGGGGAAAGGCGCAGTTAAGCGCTCAAAAAAACCAAACATTTGAAATTCCTTGCGATAAAACCAGTGTTTCGAACGATCAACAAACCATTATACTTTACGAAATATATTAAAAATTGTGCAACATTGAGCGCCATACCAAGACCATTCAGGCCTCAATGCCAGTTAACATAGAGATCCGTTTGAATACGCAGCGCTTATTCAGCCGCTTGCTGCAAACTATAGGGAGTAGAGGGTTCGGTAATCCCTAATAGGCTTTCCACTTGACGGATCTGCTGCAATGCCGCCGAATCCTTCCGATAACTAAGATATACCGGACGTAACCAAGGCTCTGAACATTCCACCAAATGAAGTTGCTGCGATTCGAGAAAAGGCTCAACCATCGACACTGGCAAATAACAGGCTCCACCTTTTTCTAAGATGAAATCCAAAGCAATTCGTCCCGTCGAGGTGCGCAAAAATGGCGGTGGCATTTTACTATGACGAAGCGCATGCTCGGAAGCAAAACGGGTGCCCCAGTCAACATAAATATACGAGTTTTCTAGCGCCAATTGCTGAGTTTGGTGGCGAGTAGAAACAAATACAAGCTCTAAATCGACAACTTTTTTACAGGCCAACTCTTCAGATTTTAAAGGGTCAACGCCCACCCCAATGTCTAGCGTTCGCTCGATTAAGGCGCGATGCATTTGTTCACGGCTTAAGGTCTCAGCACGAAAGGCATAACCGCTAAATGCTTCGGTCACCACACTCAAACAATGCTGCAAATAAGCATCCCAAACGTTAGGCGTGCCAGCAATGGTCAATTGAATGGCATGCGCTTTGGTGAGTAATAACTCTGCCTTCGCTTGCTCAAGAGTACGCACCATATTTTCAGCATAGGAGGTTAAACGTTCGCCAGAACTAGTCAACTTAATGGCATTCCGGTCACGAATAAATAACTGAGCGTCAAAGAAGCTCTCTAATTGCTTAATGCGTGCACTAACCGCCGCTTGAGTGATATATAAATTTTCTGCCGCTCGCCCAAAGTGCTTCTCTTTTGCCACTTCTAAAAACGTTCGAAATACTTTTACGTCCATTCTCTCACCCCTATAACAGCAGCAACGAGAGTAACAAACAATTTTTACGCTTACGACAAATAATATTTTTAACGTCGTCAAGAAGGAGGCTCAAAAAAACCACAAAAAACACCCACCATGAGCCATTCAGTGAAATAAAAGCTAAGCACTTTTCTGTTTAAATATCACACACGAATAACAGCACCAACCCAGCAATTCTCATTCAGAATTTTTAAGGAGAAAATCATGCATGAAACCGCAAATGAGACAAAGCAGGCTTGGAGTGAGGTTTTGGGAAAAAATCGACAACAAACAATATTTACTCTAACGACAAAAACAATTCGTTTTCATATTCAACGAATACTCTCTACCTTGCCGTCAAGCTAACAGCAAGCGCCGATTAGTCTTTTTCTCATCACCAGGAATCGTTGCAATGAATACTGAGTTTCGCTTTGGAAAAAAACGTTTCTACGATGACCAAAAATTTAAACGTGGCTTTAGTAAATCAGGCAATTTTACTTTATTAGAAGCGGAGTTATTGAGCCTTTATGGCGAAACCATGAAAGCGATAAATAGTGGCGAATTACTTCCCGAAAGCAATCAAGAGCAGCGCTTCCTTTTAGTTTGTAGCCAACAACTCGAAGCCAGCACTAAACTAGAAAAAGTTTGGCTTAAATATAAGACTTTGACTAATGCTCGACGCCGTTTCCATACGCTCCATAGCAGCCATGGCAACACATTAAATCCGAGTGAAGATGAAATCTTCATTCATGACGAGTAGCCCAATAAAGCAAGATCTCAGCACTTTTATTCTAGGAACATGACAATGCGTATAGCCATTTTATCTCGTGGAGAAAACCTCTACTCAACTCGTCGCTTAAAAGAAGCAGGTGAGGCTCACGGTCACGAGATTGATATTATCGATACCCTACACTGCTACATGGATATTACCAGCAGTAATCCAACCGTGCGTTACATGGGTAAAGTATTACCCAGTTATGATGCGGTTATCCCTCGGATCGGCTCCTCAATTACTTTTTATGGTACGGCGGTCGTGCGTCAATTTGAAATGATGGGCACCTTTTGTGTCAACGAATCGGTCGCGATTAGTCGTTCACGCGATAAACTGCGTTCGCTACAACTATTATCGCGGAAAGGCATTGGCTTGCCACGTACTGGGTTTGCCAACAAACCGGATAAAATTCAAGATGTGATTAAAAACGTCGGTGGCGCACCTTTAGTCATTAAGTTATTAGAGGGGACACAAGGTATTGGGGTAGTTTTGGCCGAAACCAATAAGGCAGCAGAAAGCGTCATTGAAGCTTTTATGGGCTTAAAAGCGAACATTTTAGTACAGGAGTTTATCAAGGAAGCGGGAGGGGCCGATATCCGTTGTTTAGTGGTAGGCGGTAAAGTGGTCGCGGCAATGAAACGTCAGGCTGCGGAAGGTGAGTTTCGCTCTAATTTGCATCGCGGAGGGGCCGCACAGTTAGTACGTTTAACTAAGGAAGAGCGCGCGACCGCCGTTAATGCAGCTAAAATCATGGGGCTGAATTTGTGTGGCGTTGATATTCTACAATCACATAATGGCCCTGTTGTGATGGAAGTCAATTCTTCCCCGGGTCTAGAAGGCATCGAAAATGCCACCGGTAAAGATGTGGCTGGCATGGTGTTCGAATTCATCGAAAAAAATGCCAAACCCTTTGCAACCAAAACCCGTGGTAAAGGCTAAGTCCGAGTACAAGAACCAAGCAAAGGCGAACCATGAAGATAGGTGAAATAGAAATTAAAGCTGGCGAACAAAAGCAAATAAAAATACCGGTAGCAAAATTATACACCGATACTGAGATTTCGATCCCGGTGCATATCACTCGAGCCCGCAAGGCTGGGCCAACAGTATTCATTAGCGCGGCGGTGCATGGCGATGAGTTAAATGGTATCGAAATAATTCGCCGAGTAACACGTTCACCAAGCTTTAAGCTCACTAAGGGCTGTTTAATTGCAGTGCCAATGGTAAACATTTATGGGGTACTCAACCAAAGCCGTTATATGCCAGATCGACGCGACTTAAATCGTTGCTTCCCCGGCTCCCCTAAAAGCTCGCTTGCCGGAAGACTGGCCTACACCTTTTTGAATCAAATTGTAGAACATTGCGATTATGGTATCGATTTACATACTGGAGCGATTCATCGCTCCAACCTACCGCAAATTAGAGCAAACTTAGAGGATCCTGAGACCAAACTCTTAGCCGAGGCCTTTGCGGTTCCAGTTCTCATCAATGCAAATCTACGAGATGGTTCATTACGCGAAGCTGCGGTGAATAAAGGGACCAAAATTTTGCTTTATGAAGCAGGTGAAGCGCTACGCTTTGATGAGCTTTCAATCCAGACCGGGGTACGCGGAATCCTCAAGGTACTGTCGCATTTAGGGATGATCAAGAAACGTCGTAGTAAGAAAAAATTTGAACCTTATGTTGCCTATAGCAGTGCTTGGCTACGGGCTTCGGCCAGCGGGATTGTGAATGAATATACAAGGTTAGGCGATCACGTAGAAGCGGGGGATTTATTGGCGGATATTAATAGTCCGTTTGGTGAGTTAATTAATCAGGTGAAGGCGCAACGCTCTGGTATCGTGATCGGTAAACAAAATATTCCCTTGGTTCAAGAGGGAGATGCGATGTATCACCTGGCGCATTTTGGTGCTGAACAAGAAGAAGTTGCGGAAAACATTGGGGCGATGCAAGAGTCGATAAAACTTATCGAACCTGCTGCAAACATTGCGGAGAATAGCCAAGGATGAAGTCCTCTTCGAGCATAAATTTATTGACGAGTGAGCGAAGCCTATGAGCAAAATGATTATTGGTAACTTGGAAACTTGCCATTTGCCAGATTTAGGGATCCATGATTTACCGATCCGAGTGGATACAGGTGCACAAACCTCTTCCTTGCATGTGGATAATGTCGAGCGAATTAAGGTGAATGGGAAACCCCACATCAGTTTCGACTTACACCCAGACATCTATAACCTAAAACAAGTATGCCGCTGTACCGCGCCAATATTCGATACTCGACGGATCAAATCATCCAATGGCGTGGTGGAACAGCGCTATGTTATCCAAACCAATTTTCAACTGGGTGACTTAACTTGGCCAATAGAAATCACCCTTACCAACCGTCAAGACATGAGTTATTTGATGTTATTTGGCCGCCAAGGAATGGCAGATAAGGTCTTAGTCGACCCTTCACAAAGTTTTTTGGTCAACTCCATTAGTTAAACCTAAGCGAGCGAAGCAATATGCTAAGCTCGCTGTTCACTGATAGCTAAATACGCAGCAGATAGCGCAATAAGTTCAAGTAAATCTAATGAATTAAATTGAAATCAATAGAGTATTCGACGCGCTAAATATTGACCCTAAAATTTAAAAGGAAAGTCATATGACATCTGAGCCAATATTAAGCTCCAACCAGCAAGTTTTTGATGGTCATCATGACGAAGTACTAAGCGCAGTATTGCTGGCCATTGCCGAAAATGCTGAACAGGCCGATTTAAGTTTTGTTAGCCAATATGATAATGCGGTACTTGCCAATCTCATCGAATCCTTACCCGATGCTTACCGCCAGCAAATATGGCCCCTGGTCGACAACGAGCGCTACTGGGACATCTTACATCTACTACAATATGAAACCGTTAAACATCTTTTCGGCTATTTCTCAGCCGAGCATTTAGCCGAGTTACAGCGCCATATTAGCGAAACAGACATTGTTGAATGGGCCGATATTCTGCCAGAGCAGATGGTCGATGCCTATTTAGATCAACAAGATGAACTGACCACCAGCCAAATCCAGCATGCCCTGAGTTACGAAGAAGAGCAAATAGGGCGCTACCTCACACCGCATATCCTGCGAGCGAGGCCTAGCGCTACCGTTCAACGAATTAAGCAACGACTCAACACCAAAAGCGAGAAGCAAGTAGCCATCTATTTAGTTGATGCCAACGGGCAATTTCAGGGTGCCTGCAGTATGACCGACATCATCAACGCCGATGACACGACTCGGCTCAGTGAATTCGCTCAGGCTATCGAAGTATTTGACCACCAGCAGCTACTCGCCGATATTGCGCTTTCATTTAATGTCGTGGCTGGACATGCTTGGCACCCGATCCAAAAAGACGGCAAAATTATTGGTGCGATCCCACTGGCGGTGATCATCGAGTGGTTACAAGAAAAGAGCCTTGAGGTGGTCATCAACGATGCCCCCTCTGATGAAGAAGACTTATTCACCCCAGTGCCCACAGCGGCAAAAATGCGGGCAATTTGGCTAACCACTAACTTAGCCACCGCATTTTTAGCCTCTTGGGTCATCGGTTTATTTGAGGGTGCCTTACAACAGTTGGTCGCCTTAGCGATCTTAATGCCAGTGGTCGCCAGTATGGGCGGTATTGCTGGCAGCCAAACCTTAGCGGTGGCGCTACGCGGTATTGCTCTAAATCACTTACAGCAGAGTAACCTTAAGTTACTACTCAACAAGGAGCTCAAGATCGCAGTCTTTAACGGACTGATGCTCGGCTTAGTAATCGCAGCGGTTGTGAGTTATTGGTTTAATTCTTGGTCCTTGGGTTTAGTGATCTGCATTGCCATAGTATTAAATAGCCTCGCTGCCGCTGCCTCGGCAACCATGATCCCATTTATGCTCAAGAAAATGAAAATCGACCCGGCGGTTGCAGGTTCAGTGATCTTAACCACCGTGACTGATATCGTCGGTTTTGTCGCATTTTTGGGCCTCGCCTCGCTATTCTTAATCAACTAGTCATAGACTTGCCAAAGGAATACTCAATGATTAGAACCTGGTTATCAAACAAACTACTCAGCGCACATCCTGGCGATGAGAGCCAAATAACCTGCTGGTCGGCTGATCCCGACAGCTATATTTGGATCGATATTGACCTTGCCCACAGCAAACAAGTCGAAGCAGCCATGTTACTGGAGCAGTTTCAATGTCACCCCTTAACTATTGTGGATGCATTTCGCGAGCGACACCCACCTAAAATAGAAGTCTTCGATGATCAGATATTTATGATTTACCGCGGGATTGAACAGATCCTTGGTGAGCTCAAATTTGCTCATATGCAACTGGTCATATTAGTAGGTAAAAACTATTTGATTACCCTACACAAAGGACGCTCCCAAGGCATCGAATCATTACTAAAGGATAGCTTTAGCAAGGACTTACTGGCACCACTGAACTTAGCCTGTCGGATCATGCATACCGCCTCTGGCTTATACCTCAACCAATTACTCGAATTCGAGACCCAACTCAGCGAAGTAGAAGAACAGATTAGCGTTCACGGTGATGACCAACTACTTGCCGATATCACCCGCAAAAAAGCCAATATTGTGCGCCTCAGCAGAGTGTTCAATTACCATCTCAGCCTCAGCAGTAAATTACTACATCTTTGCCAACAAAATGCATTTCAGCAAATTGCCGTCGATCCACCGGTGATCCAAGACTTACAGGACCGTTTTGAACGCTTGCACAGCTTAAATCAAATGTACTACAACATTTGCGGCGATCTGGTCGATGGCTACCTATCCATTAGCTCGCACAAACTCAACAATACCATGCGCATGCTCACTTTAATTACCGCGATATTTGTGCCCTTAAGTTTTTTAGCTGGGATCTACGGAATGAATTTTGAATTCATTCCGGAATTGCATTATCGCAATGCTTATTTCATCTTACTTGGCACGATGTTAAGCATCGCTTTGTCCTTAATCGCTATATTTAAATGGAAGAAGTGGTTCTAAAAACAAAAAGCAGAGTCCTTTCACTCTGCTTTTTTATCGATTGACTTTGTTTCTCATACGCTCAAGTTTGGCTCAACTCAGCTCGATGAACACTTTTTCTAACAGCGACATAGCCAAATTATTATCATAATAAGCGGCTTCGTTAATAAACGCGGGATAAACCATGGTGTCACCTTGATAGAAAATATCTTCACCATCGAAACTACGGAAGATCGGATCTCCAGGCTTGATTGGTTTGAAATCTTGATCCTGAACATGGCTGTGCACCATGGCGACTCGCTCACCTTGTTCATTCAAGGGTAAACTAATGGTATCCAAATATTGGAAGGCTTCCACTTGCTGAGGTAGCACTGGCAAGCACTGTTGATTATACAACTCGACAAAGTCCAAAATATGCCCAGTCATGCTTTCCATTTGTTCCAATACATCTTGTCGTAGTACTGATTGCGGCTGTGGCCCAACCTCGATCAATACACCATACTTTCCGCAGCTTGCCAAAAACATGTGCTCGGCCATATCTTCCTCAACTTCATCGAGAAAAATCACCGCCTCAGGCATTTTCATTTTTACGTAAGCCGCTAAGTGATTATAGAAAGCGTTCTGCTCCAAGAGGATCAGACAAGGCCCCATATTGGAAGTGGTATTGTGTAAATCAATCACTAAGTCAGTTTTTGGTGCCGACTTTGGACCCAGCTGTTGGTGTAATACTTTGGCTCGAGACTGCTCATAATTACTCAGCTGAAAATCGGCTAAGTCTTTACAGGCAAACTGACGGTTAAGATCGACGTCAATATAACGTTGGTTTTCTGCATGGGCCTTCGGATTGGCAAACACGGTGCTCACCTCGAGGCTAGGGCGAGCCACCAACTGTGGCTGTTGCTGCCACTTGTTCAGCAGATAAATACCGCTAAATTCATTTCCGTGAGTACCACCAACAATGGCGACTTTAGTGAGCTTTGACAACTGCATTCTCCTTAAGCGCAAACTAATATAAGCAGCTGCGAGCTTAAAAGGAAAGTAACTCAAACTCAAGCTTGGCGACAGTTGACCTTCTGCCGCTTCACTGTCGTTTAGCGCGAATGATATTGATCGTTAATCCGCGATATCTTGTTTGCTCAAGCGGTAAGCCTTTGGCGTTAATTCTAAATCCTTTTTAAATACCGCATACATGTATTGCAGCGAAGGATAACCGCACAATTCGGCAATATCGCTGGTCGAAAGCTCAGTATTTCTCAGTAAACTCATCGCTTGACCTAACTTAGCATGATGGATTTCTTGATGAACCGAATGGCCAATATCATCTTTAAAACGGGTTTCTAAATTCGAACGAGATACCTTCACGTAATCCAAAACTTGATCCACCTTGATGCCCTTACAAGCGTTATGCCGAATAAAGTGCATCGCCTGGATCACAAAGGGGTCTTTTAAGGCTTTAAAATCCGTTGATTGCCGTTCGACTACCTGTTCTGGCCCCACCAACTGGCGTGTATGACTCAACTCTTGTCCTTGGAGTTGGCGATGTAACAACTTGGCAGCCTGAAAACCCATTTTGCGACAGCCCTGGGCCACCGAACTCAAAGATACGCGGCTCAAATAGCGAGTTAAATCTTCATCATCGATGCCAATCACCGACACCTTATCCGGTACAATAATCCCCAAATGATCACATACCTGCAACAAATGGCGGGCTCGTGCATCTGAAACCGCTAAGATCCCCACCGGTTTAGGAACCGACTGCAACCAATCGGCCAAGCGATTCATAGCATATTGCCAAGACTCTGGTTGGGTATGTAAACCGCGATATAAAGCGCACTCATAACCATCGGCAGCCACTAATTGCTGAAATATCTGCTCCCGCTCGCTGGCCCAACGATTACTCGGGTCGGGCGGCATGCCATAGCAAGCAAAGTATTCCAAACCTTTAGCTTTTAAGTGTTCGTAGGCAGCGCTAACCAAGGCGCGATTATCTGTGGCCACGTAAGGACACGCTGGATACTGTTGCGGGTTATCATAAGAACTCCCCACCGCCACCACTGGCACCTGAATACCGCTTAAAGCTTGTTCGATTTGCGGGTCATCAAAATCCGCAATGATGCCATCCCCAACCCAATGTTGAAGTTTATCGATTCGGCAACGAAAGTCTTCCTCAAGGAAGATATCCCAGTCGCATTGCGAAGCCTGCAAATAGTCCCCGATGCCCTTAATAATTTGTCGGTCATATACCTTATTCGCGTTAAACAATAGAGTAATTTTGAAGCGCTTATCAAACATTCCGGTTCCCATAGAGCAATCGCAAATACATTAAATTTACTATCTAAAAAAAGCGGCCTAAACGCCACCACTATAAATTGTAATGTGACTGCGATCATCCATGGCACCAAGCAAACTGTGAACTTAAGCACGCAGCAGAAAAACGCTACCCAGCAAGCAGTTTTCGTAATTGAGGCCCGCTTAAAAATAACGGCAGGATCGAGAAGATGATTTACCCAAATACCAAGGTCAATTGAACTTGGCTAGTTATTTTTACAAGCGCGAGTTGTTTATTAAAATGAGTCAGACCCAATGCAGTGACGTCATCGACATCAATCATCAGACAACAAACAATAAATCAACCAGCGTTAAGACCCGCAGCGTCGACTCAAAGGTGTTACGCCTGCAGCTTTATCTTAAGGATTCAGGCGTATCGGCTTCGCGAACCAAACGGCAGACTGCTGACTGTAATTTAAAAGCGATTATTTTGAATAAACCGACCGTCAACGTTCCATCAGTTTTATTTAGCGGCAAAACGCATAAGGAAAAGCCATGTATATCGGAATTGATTTAGGTACCTCGGGAGTAAAGGTTGTTTTGCTTGGAGAACAAGGTGAGCTGTTAAGCCAAGCCAGCGCCAGTTTAGAAGTATCACGACCGCAAGCGCTTTGGTCTGAACAAGCCCCGCAAGACTGGTGGCAAGCGTGTCAGCAGGCTCTGGACAACTTAAGCCAGCAACACGATCTCGCAACCGTCAAAGCGATAGGCCTGAGTGGTCAAATGCATGGTGCCACCCTACTCGATAAAAACGCACAAGTATTACGACCAGCGATCCTATGGAACGATGGCCGTAGCGCTCGCCAATGTACTGCCATCGAACACAGCGTGGAAAATTCGCGAAGCATCGTTGGCAATCTAATGATGCCCGGCTTTACCGCACCCAAACTGCTTTGGGTGCGCCAACATGAACCGGAAATTTTTGCCCAAATCTATAAAGTTCTGCTACCCAAAGACTACCTCCGTTATTTACTTTCGGGCAACTTTGCCTCTGATATGTCCGATGCCGCAGGTACGATGTGGTTAGACGTGGCAAAACGAGATTGGAGTGATGTCATGCTGGCTGCAACTGGCTTAAACCGTAGCCAAATGCCAAAACTATTTGAAGGCTGTGAAATCACCGGCCAGTTAAAAGCTGAGTTGGCAGAACGCTGGGGCATGGGATCGGTCCCCTTAGTGGCTGGCGGGGGCGACAATGCCGCGGGAGCCATCGGAGTCGGGATCACTAAACCCGGCCAGGCCATGTTGTCGTTGGGCACCTCTGGAGTCTATTTCGCGGTGAGTGATGGTTATCTCAGTAATCCTGAGTCGGCGCTACATAGCTTCTGTCATGCTCTGCCCAATACTTGGCATAATATGTCGGTCATTTTAAGTGCCGCTTCCTGCCTTGATTGGGTTGTTAAACTCACCGGGCAAAGCGATGTCGCTAGTATGCTCGCCGCTGTAGAGGCAGCGCCACCCGTAGACAATAAGCTTATCTTCTTACCCTATCTCAGTGGCGAACGCACGCCTCACAACAACCCCGAGGCAAGCGGCGTATTCTTTGGGCTCACTCATAGTAGTGGCCCACTCGATCTTTGCCGCGCAGTCTTGGAAGGCGTAGCATTTGCCTTCGCCGACGGCTTAGACGCCCTGCATGCGACCGGATTAAAAGCCAATGACATCACCCTCATTGGTGGTGGTGCTCGCAGCCCTTATTGGCGGCAAATGCTGGCCGATATCCTCGGACAAAAACTTAGCTATCGCTTAGGGGGAGAGGTGGGGCCCGCCTTGGGTGCCGCTCGCTTGGCGCAATTGGGAGTGAGTCACAAGGCAGATTTAGATGTTATCTGCCCGGTTCCGGAATTAGTCGAAGTGCATCATGTAGATGCCAAACGACAAGCCTACTACGCCCAGCGACGCGAAACCTTTAAGGCCCTATACCAGCAGCTAAAACCGATATTTTAAAAGCTTGTAAATAACTGAGCACAAAATCTAAACCGAATGGCGAAAAACCATTTATCTGGCCCTTATTCGCCACGTGAACTAGCAACGATGATCGAATAGCTATGTACGACATGAAGCCATCGCCTGGTGATGGCTTCAGTTCCTGGTCATGCTAACCAGACCGAAAATAGCCAATAAAACTTGATATTGTCTTCGCTGCTTTAGCTATCGACCTTGAGAACAACATATAAGGTAAGCATAGATGGACATTTTCGCTGTTGTTTTCACTCCACGCGCTAAGCATATTTATTTCTTTAACAAATCGGCGCACCATGCTTAAGGAGTGTTTACCAAGACTTGATAGCCGACTTTTGTAGCAAAAAAAAATTCTGCAAATGTGAGCTGGGTCGAGGCAATGAAAATTCAGCATTTCTACGCGAAAAACAGTAATTGCACTCAACTGCCGATATGGCATTTTAATAAGGACAAAAGCTTCGCTTTGGTCTTCGAGCCTCAAGCAATCATGAGGAATCAAGGCCATTCTCAACTTAAGCTTGAATGACAAGGGTATATGCATCTTATGAGTTCTCTACTAAGCCAATTAAAACAATACACTACCGTTGTCGCCGATACCGGCGATTTAGAAACCATGCGTAAATTCTCCCCTGAAGACGCGACGACTAATCCTTCGCTGATTGTTAAAGCGCTTGGTTTAACAGAGTATTCGAGTTTACTAAAAGACGTTGCCACATGGGCAAAGACCCAAAGTGAACAACTCAATGAGCAGGTCAATCTGGCTGCAGATAAATTAGTCGTCACCATTGGTTGCAAAGTTCTAGAATTGGTTCCTGGCCGCATTTCTACAGAGGTTGATGCACGTTTATCTTTTGACACCGAAGCGACGATTAACAAGGCTCGTCGACTCATCGAATTGTATCAAGCCGCCGGCATCGATAAGCAACGAGTACTGATCAAAGTCGCCGCTACTTGGCAAGGGATCCGCGCAGCCGAAGTATTAGAAAAAGAAGGCATCAACTGTAATTTAACCTTGTTGTTTTCCTTTGCCCAGGCCCGAGCTTGTGCCGAAGCGGGAGTATTTTTAATCTCTCCCTTTGTCGGCCGTATCTTGGACTGGTACAAAGCCAAACAACCGGAAGCGGACTTCAGCGGCACAAGCGATCCTGGAGTGATCTCGGTCACCGAGATTTACAACTACTACAAACAGCACGGCTATTCGACCGTGGTGATGGGTGCCAGTTTTCGCAATACCAGTGAAATCCTTGAACTCGCGGGTTGTGACCGACTCACCATTGGCCCAGCCTTATTGGAAGAGTTGGCCCAGAGTGAAGCCAATCTCAGCCCTCGCTTAGTCGATAAAGGCGTCAGCGCCGTTCGCCCAGAGCCACTAAACGAAGCCGCGTTTTACTGGGGACATAACCAAGATGCAATGGCCACCGAGAAACTTGCCGAAGGGATCCGTACCTTCGCTCTTGATCAAGAAAAACTCGACAAGATGCTGATTGAAGCGCTTCAGGCTTAAGCCTTTGCAAGCAAATTAAAACCACAGGGCAATCAAACTTAGTAAGTTTGATTGCCCTGCCTCTATTCAATAAAAACGAAGCATCGCGTCCTATTTACAGAAAACAGAATAAAAACACTCACATTCTGTCTCCAAAGCCCATTCCAAATATTAACTCACGGTCTATACTCGTAGGCATAACCATCTAAAAAGGAATGCTAAGTGAGAGATATTTGGAAGCTGATATTCTGGCTAAGCATCAGCAGTCTGAATAATGTTCAAGCGCATGAGCTGCGCCTAATTTACCCCGACTTCCCTCCTTTTACTTATGCCAAGAGTGGAGAGCCAGCCGCGGGAAATTTTTTGCTCGATCAAATCATGAAAAAGCTCAAGCAACCTTATCATAGTCGTCAAGTACCTAACTATAAACGAGCACTTAACGATATCGAGAGAAACTTAGCCGACGGTTTTTTCTTTGCTTCGCAAAACCAAAAACGCGATCAAGTTGCCCAATTCTCCAAACCGCTATTAGTCAATAACTGGAGTTGGTTTTTCCGCCAAGAAAATTTTCTAGACCCACACTCTAAAGACTTTAAAGCGAAGGCCAAAATAGCTTCCCTTGAAGGAACCAACACCTTGACCTGGCTAAAAAACAACCACTACAAAGTGGTCGGCAAACAAAACGATGTAGTCAAGTTAGCCCAGTTACTCTTTGATTTAAAAAGAATTGATGCGGCTTTCTTGTCTGCAGAGGTATTTAAATATAAGGCCATTCACAGCAACATGCGCAATGGCCAGTACATCGAGGTCGTGCAGCGTTCCGCCCCCTTTGGGATCTATATTTCCAAAGCCTACATAGAGGAACACCCTCAATTTATGCCAAGGCTCAATCAAGCGATTGACCAAGTACAAAAACAATATTTGCCTAAAACCCACACCCTGTCAGAACTAAAACGCTAAAACGATCGCCAACAAACACACTACATCACTCGCTTGGTGCTACCGTATTACGCCAAACTCGATTACAATCGAAGCAAGCTTTAAGCTTGCTAAAGCTACATACTCATGACAGTAAGCACTTATTCTAAATACAATTTATGCTCACTATTACTGACATAGCTCAGCAAGTATATTCAAATGGTAATAATAATTGATATCATGTGAGCAACACTGTCCAATCAAACCCCGTCGCGCTCACAACAAGGAGTTAAGTCGTTGAAAACCATCTCCGATATTGCGGAAATAGCCGGCGTATCGAAATCTACCGTTTCCCGGGTATTAAACAAACGACCAGGCGTTAATGCTGTGGTGAGGGCCAAAGTACAAGCTTTAATCGACGAAACCAATTTCACCGCCAATATCGCCGCCAAAAACTTAAAGGCCCGCAACTCTGATACGATTGGCGTGATCGTCCCCTTGCTTACCTCTAAGTCAGTCGCCGCGATGGTACAAGGTTTGAGCGAGGTGATTGAAACAGAAGGTATGCAAACCCTGTTAATGAATGCGGGCATGCAGATAGAGAAAACCAATAACCATATCAAAACCCTGAATTCAAAGGGGGTCGACGGTATTATTGTATTCATGGCTGGCTACAATCAGGAGTTACTCTCTACCCTAAAACAATCTGCGGCGCCGGTGGTGATCGTTGGCCAGGATCTTTCTTTACATGGTCTCACCAGTGTATTTTTCGATGATTATCGCAGCGGATTTATTGCTGGCAGTCAATTACTCAAACTAGGCTGTAAACAGTTAATGTTTGTTGGCGTGCCTCAGAGTGATGTGGCGGTGGGTCGACAGCGTTTACGAGGATTTGTCGATGCGCTCGATCTTGCAGATGTTGATTGCCGCTATCAAACCGATTGTGATTTTAACCTGGAGTCTGGTTACCAACAGGCCAAACTGGCACTCAGCACTGGATATCGACCCGATGGTGTGTTTGCAGTGACCGACCGCCTCGCTGCAGGTAGTATTAGAGCCTTACGCGAACAGGGCTTACTCATCGGTCAAGATGTGGCAGTAATTGGTGTCGGCGATGACGAGCTATGTACTGTCTTAGAGCCACCCTTGGCATCCCTGCATTATGACTACCAGCTGGTGGGCCAAGAAGCGGCCTCGGTATTAATCAAGCAATTGCGAGAGAAGCCCTTAGCTGATGTAGCTTTTTCCTACCAAGGGCTTTTTACTGAAAGAGAATCCTACGCATTAAAAAAGCAGCCAAAGAAGCAGGCTGCTAAAAGCGAGTAAAACTTGAGGTAACGGCGACTCATCACCGCTCCCCTTATTATTCTGCTACCAATCTCAATCGATAAAAACCAATGCTCTTGGTATCAAATTACCTCATTGCATCGCCACCAAGGTAGGGAATTGTTTACCTTAATCGTGGCGGCACAATGAGGTAGGCCTCACAGGAAAAACCAAAAACTGACGGCGGGCGTTGCCGCCATCCTCAATTAAGCATCTGCTTTTTCAGTCGTGCTAAAGTAAGAACCCGCAAAGGCCACACCAAAGGCTAAGGCAAAGCCAATCATATAGTGAACCACAGAGCCCGTCTGAACAATTGCAATTCCTGGAATACCAGTTAAACCAACCGCAGTCATACCCACTTTAGCAAATACCACATAAGCACCACCCACCGCACCACCGGCTAAGCCAGCGAAAAATGGGGTCATGTAGCGTAAGTTAATCCCAAAGATTGCCGCTTCGGTAATCCCAAACAAAGCCGATACACCCGATGGCATCGCCAAAGCCTTGGTTTTAATATTCTTAAATTTCAGACCAATTGCTAAACAAGCTGCGCCTTGGGCAACATTCGCCATCGACCAGATAGGAAGTAAGAAGTTAACCCCGATGTTAGGGTCACCCAGTAAACCCGCTTCAATGGCATGGAAACTGTGGTGAATACCGGTAATCACAATGGCTGAATAAGTACCACCAAATAGTAAACCAGCTAAAATACCCACATTTTCATACAAGTAGAGTAGTAGAGTTGAGATCCCATCACCCAGCATCCGTCCGCCGGGGCCAATCGCGACCAAAGAAACAAAACCAGTGACCACTAAGATAATAAACGGACTCAAAATCACATCTAAGGAGTTAGGCACCCATTGGCGAACTCGTTTTTCTACTTTACACATGAACCAAGTCGCAATCAGCATCGGGAAAACCGTTCCCTGGTAGCCAACTAAACCCACTTCCATGCCGAATAGTTCGGTCGATTGAAAACCGCTGGCAACTGTCCAAGCATTAGTTAAAGCGGGGTGGGTTAATACGCCACCAAGCGTCGCCCCCAGGATCGGCGTTCCGCCAAAAGTTTTGGCCGCCACAAAACCAATCAAAATCGGCAGAATAATGAATGCTGAACTGGATACCATGTCTAAGATTAAGTACCAGATACTGTCGGTGGCAATCATTTCATTGGTACGTAAGAAGCCAAGTAGCCCCATGCATAAACCACTGGCCACAATCGCCGGAATGATCGGTACGAATACATTGGATAAAGTACGCGCTAAAGCTTGGAAAGGGTTCTGCTTAGCACCCTGCGCGGCAACTTCAGCAGTTGACGCTTCACTAATGCCTGCCAATTCAGCCAAGGCACTAAAGACTCGGTTTACGATACCAGAGCCAATAATAATTTGGTATTGGCCACTGTTGGTGAACACACCTTTGACCAGATCGAGCTCTTTGATTGCAGCGGTATCTGCAAGCTCGGTATCATTGAGAACTAATCGTAGGCGAGTTGCACAATGCGCCGCACTTGCGATATTTGATTTGCCGCCAATCAGCTCTAAAATCTTCTTGGCTGTATCTTGTTCAGACATTTTGGATCCCTCTATTCCACTTCGTCATAAAACGGTTCCTCGCATTCAACATAGCGCATGGAACCGTTTGCAGTTTAGTTCAAATTAAAACAAGTATTTAAAGCGTACTCGGCCACCGAAGTTATTATCATCTTCAGTTGTTTTCGGATTATCGAGTTTACTTATATAAGCGCCAAGATAAATCGAGAACTCTGGGACAACCACGTTATCAAACTGATACGAGCTATAGATAGTGCTAACTTTTTTCTTATAAGCGGTAACGCCTGAATTGTCAGTACCTTTAAGAGTAACGTTTGACACATCGTTGATACCATGGATATAACCTAGACCGAACTTATGCCAAAGCACATTCGCACCATAGGTGGTATCCGTTTCATCTAAAGCATCCATTCTGGCAACATTTAAGTTCACCGCCAGACCATCTTGATTATAGCCAGCGGTTAAGCCATAACCGGTACGCTCGGATACATCGTTACCATTGGCATCTAGAGTTGAGTCGCTAACCAAGTTGGTTTCCAGGGCTGCGGCCACTTTAAAGGCGCCCTGCTGGTAGGCCACCACTGGACGAACGATAAAGACATTTTTATTGTTCTTCTTCGTTAACTCAACGCCATGGTATTTATTACTCTCGAAGAAACCACTGTTATCACCAAAGAGAGTCGAAACTTCTACATAAACGTTACCAAATGTCTGGTTGTACATCGCTTGGCCAGCACTGCCAGAACGACCGCGAGCTTCTAACATCCGGTAAATATATACGCCATCATCTTTGAATTGACCGTCAGCAGTATCACCCGAGTGATTCACAAATACATCTTGACCCAGAGGGTTCATGTCATAAGCTTCATAACGACCGAGACGTAGGGTCCAACTGTCATTCTTAGCAACTTCAAACCAAACATCATCGGTGCTCACGCCACCATCGGTGCCGTAGGTTGGTTGTGCTAAGGCGCGGATCATATAATCGCCTTGCTGACGCTCGCCCAAAAATGAAATCAAGAAACGACCGTCCTGATCCCAAGATTTATCATCAGAGGTAGTATTCACATCATTGTCGACATAGTTGACGTTGAATTCGACGTCACCACCGATAGTCAGCTTGCCTTGCTCACCTTCGATAGTCACCGCAGCCTGTGCTTGGCTGGCGGCTGCGAGTGCAGTTGTAATAGTAAGTGCAGCGAATTTATTCATGGTTATTCCTTCCATTTTTATATTCCGTAGTTGAACCATTATATTTTTCGGAGTTAAACCAAACTGAAATCGGTTCCATTTGGTTCGAAATAAGAATAGATGCAAAACTGATACATACAAGTAACAATCTCGCTATATGTGAGCAAAATCTAACAAAAATAGAGATTAATGGCCTATTTACGTGATTTCGATCACGTATAAAGCATAACAAACGTGGAACCGTTTGCGGTTTTACGCTCTTCATTCATAGAATGAATATTATCGAATCAGCATTATCAAATTACTTGGAGTAAGCATGCCAAAATCATGTGGATGGACGACGAAACAATTTACCGCAGATCCTTGGCGTCCTTACTACCATATCGCCGCCAAAACGGGCTTGATTAACGATCCCAATGGCTTTAGCTTCCATCAAGGACGCTTTCAACTGTTTTACCAATGGAACCCCTTTGGCTGCGAACATAAAAACAAACACTGGGGCCACTTCAGCAGCAGCGACCTGATACATTGGCAAGCACATCCAGCCGCTTTAGCCCCTACGGATTGGTTCGACAAAAATGGCTGCTATTCCGGCACAGCAGTGAGTGAGGGCGAGATCCTTAACCTTTATTACACTGGCAATGTCCGCCAAGGTGAGCAACGCCTCAGTTACCAATGTAAAGCGGTGCTGCATCCTGATGGGCATGTTGAAAAACTGGGGCCGATGAATATCGAAGCACTCAGAAATTACACTGGCCACGTCCGTGACCCGAAGTATTTATCTTGGCAAGATCAATCTTGGCTCATTCTGGGAGCTCAAACGCTGGGTCAACGGGGTGGAATCTGTCTACTACAGCAGCAACAAGAGCAATGGCTTGAACGTCGCTTCATCAGCCAAGAAATTAATCTCGGTCGCCCACAGCAAGCCTATATGTGGGAATGTCCTGATTTATTTGAGCTCGACCAACAATGGTTATTATTGGCCTGCCCGCAGGGCATCGAACTTGATCAAGCCGAATACACCACCACCAATCTGAGTGGTTACTTCACCGTTGACATGAGCGCTGGCCCGGCAGAACTGACCATCAACAGTGAATTTAATTTACTCGATCATGGTTTCGAATTTTATGCGCCGCAAACCCTGCAACATCAAGGCACCACCCTGTTAATCGGTTGGCTTGGGCTACCCGATGATGGTGAGCACCCAAGCGTTCGCCACAATTGGACACAAATGCTCGGCTTACCTCGTAGCCTAAGTTGGGAAAACGGCTGCTTACGGCAGCGCCCCATCCCAGCGTTCAAGGCGCTCGCCCAAGCTCAACAAGGCGACTCTTATGGCAGTGGAGAGCATCAACTTAAGGGTTTCAGCAGAAGCTGTATGCTAGACATTGAATTCACCGAGTGCAGCGCTTTTCAACTCAGTCTACCCAGTGCGGACGATAGTTTCAGCCTCCATTGGAGCAAAGGAACACTCGTGGTTGAGCGAGGCGAACTCGGTCCGCTCAACAGTGATACCAAGCGAACTTATCAAAGTCGTAATGGCAACTTAAGGCAGCTACAATTATTTATCGACAGCTCCAGCTTTGAACTATTTGTCAATGATGGCGAAGCCGTGTTATCGGGCCGACTATTTCCTCAGCAAGCCTGGCACACAGGGCAATTCAAGTTGGAAAGTGGGCAAGCCAAGCTTCAGCTGACTCAGCTGAGCAATAGCTGGATCGAGGAGGATCTAGATGCATAAAGTACAAGTATGGAATTTGGGCGATGCCGTTATCGACCTGCTCCCAGAAGACAATGGTCTACTCAAAATGTGCCCCGGTGGTGCGCCTGCCAATGTCGCTGTCGCCTTGGCACGCCTCGGCATCAATAGTGGTTTCATTGGCCGAGTGGGTAACGACCCCATGGGCAAGATGGTCAGCGCCACTCTGGCAGACGAAGGCGTTGATATCAGTAGTTTAAGCTTCGATCAACAGCAGCGAACCTCTACCGTATTAGTCTCTTTAGATGCCAGTGGAGAGCGTGAATTTACCTTTCTGGTACAACCCAGTGCCGATCAGTTTTTAAGCACTGAGCAGCTCCCCGCCTTCCAAACAGAACAATGGTTGCAATTAAGTTCCATCGCCCTTGCCGCAGCGCGCTGTCGCGAAACCGCCATCGAAGCGGCTAAACGCTGCCGCACTGCTGGTGGTTGGGTATTCTTCGACCTCAATTTACGACCTATGTTATGGTCTAGCCCCGAGCAAATGCGTCAGCAGATTGAAGCATTTTTACCCTTGTGCGATTTAGTTAAATTTTCCGAAGAAGAAGCATTATGGCTTAGCAATTGTGAACAAATTGAGCAAGCGGTCGAGTATTTACAAGCGCAACTTCAGGTTCCTTTTATCTTATCGCTAGGCGAATTAGGGAGTGAATTAGTCTATGCGGGGAAAATCCAGCGAGTCCTTGCCGAGCCCGTAGCCAAGGTGGTGGATACCACCGGCGCTGGTGATGCTTTTGTAGGAGGGGTCTTGGCTTACTTGAGCCAGTTTAGCCAATGGCAAGACCAAGCCTTATTACTCGAGGCCTTGGCCCGTGGTAATAAAAGTGGCGGTTTGGCGGTTGGCGAAAAAGGGGCGATGTCGGCCCTACCCTATATACATCGTTAATCACAACGCAACCCAGAGCGCGCCGAGAGCTCTGGGTTGTGGATTTCTAAATTATCCAAAGCCTTGAGCCAAGCTTGGCCGAATGTTTCCCTCCACTTTTTATCTCACTTTACTCACATCAGCGTCTCAACGTGGTCTTGAATGCCCAAGGAAATGGCAAACCGCTGTTATGAAATTTATTATTGCTAGCCACTTATCGACTATTTTGTTAAAAAACCTAAAAAATACCTTTTTAAAACGAGATTTAGCGCACGAAAAGCAAATTGCTGAAAATCGTCCGCATTTTTCGTAATTGAGTCATCCCAGAAGCAGACTAACAATGAACTTAGGATCGGAAGATTGGCACTGTGACGCTTTGGCAATGCAACCCATTGACTCGCTCAAGCCCAACGGACACTAATTCTTCGATAAATATGCTTTCTTAAGGAGTAATGCCATGGCTCAGTATTTTGATCAAATTGAAAAAATCACTTTCCAAGGACCAGAATCTAATGACCCTTTAGCCTTTCGTCACTATGACGCCAATCAGCTGATCTTAGGTAAGACCATGGCAGAACATCTGCGCTTTGGTGCCTGCTATTGGCACAATCTCTGCTGGGATGGCTCTGACATATTTGGTTCAGGTACCTTTGATCGCCCTTGGCAGCAAGCAGGCAACGCCTTAGAAATGGCCAAAGTGAAAGCCGACGTCGCCTTCGAACTATTTACAAAATTAACCATTCCTTACTATTCCTTCCATGACATCGACGTTGCGCCGCAAGGCAACTCGCTCAAAGAATATAGCGAGAACATGAAGGTGATGATGGACGTGCTTGCCGAGAAGCAACAACAAACGGGGATGAAGTTACTCTGGGGTACCGCCAACGTATTCTCTCATCCACGTTTCATGTCAGGCGCAGCTTCAAATCCCAATCCCGAAGTATTTGCCTATGCGGCGACCCAAGTATTTAGCGCGATGAACGCCACCAAAATGCTGGGCGGTGAAAACTATGTATTGTGGGGAGGTCGAGAAGGTTACGAAACCTTACTCAATACCGATTTACGCCAAGAGCGTGAGCAATTGGGTCGTTTCTTCCAAATGGTGGTAGAACATAAACACAAAATCGGCTTTAACGGCACCTTATTGATCGAGCCTAAACCTGCTGAACCCACCAAACATCAGTACGACTACGACACCGCCACTGTCTATGGCTTTCTCAAGCAATTTGGCTTAGAAAATGAAGTCAAAGTAAATATTGAAGTAAATCACGCAACTTTGGCGGGGCACTCCTTCCATCACGAAATCGCCACCGCGATCTCACTGGGCTTATTTGGTTCGATTGATGCGAACCGCGGTGACCCGCAACTGGGTTGGGATACCGACCAATTCCCCAATAGTGTGGAAGAATGGACACCGGTGATGCACGATATCTTAAAATCAGGAGGGTTCTCTACCGGAGGTTTGATGTTTGATACCAAATTGCGTCGTCAAAGCATCGCCAAGGCGGATTACTTCCACGGTCACATTGGAGCCATGGATACTTGCGCCCTCGCCCTGAAAAAAGCCGCCAGTTTACTGGAAAGCCAAGAACTCAACAAAATAGTGGCCGAACGTTACGCGGGTTGGAGTGGTGATCTTGGCAAAGCGATTATGACCGGAGACTACAGTCTTGAGTCCTTAGCCAAACAAGCGCTGAGTGACAACATCCAGCCAACTCATGTCTCGGGTCGCCAAGAACAATTGGAAAACATCATCAATAAACACATCTTCAGCAGATAAGGATAAAGTTTCAGCAAGCCATAAAACCGACGCTTGAGCGTCGGTTTTTGTAACTCAAACAGCCGTCGTGGATAACACCGTCAACCCAGACTCGCTATCATGATTTGCATCTGATTAAGACTCCAGCGATAGCGCTGCCCCATTCACAACTTGATATTCCATCGTCAAAGGATCAAGCCCCTCCAAACAACCAGCGTTTACCCGAGTCAATTCAGGCGCGCTTCGCGGACGATGGAAGGTATAAATACCACAATGTTTACAAAAATAATGCTTGGCCACATGACTGTTCCACTGATACAAGGTCAACGCATCCTGGCCAGTGAGTAGCTCAAAGCTATCATCTTCGGCGGTGACCATCATAATTCCCTTGCGCTGGCATAGGCTACAATTACAGCGCACCGCCGGCACTAGGCTGGACTTTAATGAAAATGTTACCGCGCCACAATGACAACTTCCCTGATGAACTTGACTCATTTGCACTCTCCTTGACGATTGATTCGACCTTGGGCCGATTTGCACTATCATTAATAATATTTATATCATTAATGGTGATTTATGAATGCCTCATTTAATAAGACCTTAAGCCTAAGTCTACTGTTATTCAATAGTGTTGAGCATGAGGTCTACGCCGCCCCGCCGCCGCCTTTGGTATTAGCCAGCGAATACCAGCAAGGCTTGCAACTCGAACGCTACTGGGTTTGTGAAAAATATGACGGCGTTCGGGCCTATTGGAACGGACAGCAATTACTGAGCCGCAGTGGCCGAACCATTTCCATCCCTCACGAGTTACAACAGCAACTCCCGGCCTTTGCACTAGATGGCGAACTATGGCTTGGTCGGGGCAAGTTTAGCGAATTGGTGGGCTTAATACATCGACAGCAGAGCAAGTTCGAGCAATGGCAAAAGGTACAGTTTATGGTCTTTGACCTTCCCCATCATCCGGGTAACTATCGAAGCCGCTATCAACAACTACAAGGCTTAGCCAAGCAGGCTAATTTTATTCGAATACCTGAATATCATAACTATCCCGGCCGAACTCAATTAGCGCAAGAGCTACAAAAAATCAGCGCCGAAGGCGGCGAAGGCTTAATGTTACGCGATCCAAACTCGTTTTATCTGGCGACCCGTAGTCACGCCTTAATCAAATATAAAGCTTACCAAGACGGAGAAGCCGAAGTTGTGGCTTATAGCGCTGGAAAAGGTAAGTATCAAGGTATGCTGGGTGCCTTAGTGGTACAAGATCGACAAGGACAACGATTCAAAATAGGCAGCGGCTTAACAGATCAGCTCCGAGTTTCACCACCGCCGCTTGGTAGTCTGATTGAATACCGCTACAACGGTTTGAGCAGTCATGGTAAGCCACGTTTCGCACGCTTTATACGGCTTCATCAAACGCTCTAACAGCTAAGTATTGGTATCACTAAGCTGACTGCGGGATCCCGAGCTCAAACCTGAGCAGTAAGGGCAAACGGCTCTAGTATCCCAACTTAAGCTCTAGCCAAAGAGTTTAAGGCAGCTGTTTATTTCGCTCAACATCCACCAGATAATCACCTTCCAGCCAATCCCTGCCGATCAGCAACTTATAGTCCATTTTGCTGCGATCGCGTAAGTTAACATCAACTGTTTTCTGTTGGCCCTGCCATTCAATGGCCAGCGCCACTTTATAACGGATCTCTAAGCCTTGAGAATTACGTACCGCCACCACATCGCTGATCCGTGCCTTGCCCTGATGCTGCTCACCCTGCTCATTAATGGTGGTGAATTCCAGATACTTACCAATGTTGGCACGCATTTTAGGTTTCACCAGCGATTTTTGCTCGGCTTCTGAGTAATCCGCTGGCAGAATATTATTACCATCGATAACCCGTATATGGTCGGCATGCAATGAGGTGCTGGCCGCGCCGGTATCAATCCGGGTTAAATAACGAAGATCAGCTTCCACGACACGAATATATTCTAAGGCTCCCACCGTTGCTTTCTCGGCCCAACAGCTGCTGGCGGAAGCCAGCGTAAACACCATCGCGAACAATATCTTCTTCAACACCTAACTTTCTCCTACTTGGTCGCAGGGGAGCTCTACCATCAGCCTTGTCTGATCACGACAGACTCAGCTTCCCCATAAATTTACTGTAGTTTAGCTGATGCTCGCTCAGGTCGAAACCTGCTGCCATTCGATAATCCTCAAATTCGTTTAACCGAGCACCCGATCCCAATCCTTCCATACCACTTGATAACCAGCTTTTTGCACCGCTGCGGCAACTACTTCAGGTCGGCGCTCATCGCTAATTTCAAACTGCTCCAGCGCTGTCTGACTAGTTTTAGCATAACCGCCCGGCTGGGTGCTGGAAAAGGCACTCATGGTGGTGATCCCCAGGGGAATCGCATGATTACGAAAATGTTCTGACTCACGAGTTGATAACGACAACTCCACATCGGGATTAAACAAACGATAGGCGCAAATCAACTGAACTAACTGCTTGTCCGTCATCACCGATACCGGCTGAAAACCGCCTTCACAGGGCCGCAAGCGCGGAAAGGAAATAGAAAACTTACTCTGCCAATAGCGACGCTCTAAATACTGCAAATGCGCAGCCGCGTAAAAACAATCGTTACGCCATTGATCCAGACCAATTAAAGCCCCTATACCAATCTTACGAACCCCGGCGGCACCGAGACGTTCAGGGGTAGCTAAACGATAATCAAAATCACGCTTCCGTCCCTTGGGATGCACCTCGGCATAACGCTGCCGATTATAAGTTTCTTGATAAACCATCACCGCATCTAAACCGAGTGGAATCAGCTCTCGGTAGTCCGCTTCATCCAAGGGTTGAACTTCCATCGACACATGTGAGAACCGCGCCTTAATTAAGGGCATCACTTGACGAAAGTAGGCCATGCCGACCTTGCGTTCCGACTCACCAGTCACTAACAAGATGTGGTCAAAACCAAGGGCTTTAATGGCATCTAATTCTGCATCGATTTGTGCCATATCTAAGGTGAGGCGACGGATCTTATTACCCATCGAGAAACCGCAATATTGACAAACATTACTGCACATATTGCTCAGATATAAAGGTATGTAAAACTGCTGTGTCTTACCAAAACGCTGCTGAGTTAAACGCATGCTGCGCTGGGCCATCGGTTCCAAATAGGCTTCGGCTGCGGGCGAAATGAGCGCCTGAAAATCGTCCAAATCTAACTTATCTTTGGCCAGTGCTCGCTCGACATCAACAGTGGTTTTACTGTAAATCGACAAATGTACTGCTGCGTGATCATAAGTCGCTAAGTGCTCGGCAAAACTCATTCGCTTGCCCTCCTATAAATTATCTAAAAACGCCGTTAAAGGACTCGATGCTTCCGCATGGCGTAATTCGCGACCTAAACCAGCAAGATAAGCATTGCGCCCCGCTTCAACGGCCATCGCAAAAGCTTGGGCCATCGCCACCGGATCTCTGGCCACGGCCATCGCGGTGTTGACCAATACCGCATCGGCGCCCAACTCCATCGCCAACGCCGCATCGGAGGGGGCTCCAATGCCCGCATCCACCACCACCGGCACGCTGGCTTGCTCAATAATAATTTCTAAGAAATCGCGACTGCGCAGGCCTTTATTAGTACCAATTGGAGCGCCCAGCGGCATCACCGCAGCACAACCCACATCTTCCAATCGTTTACACAACACCGGATCTGCATGCACATAAGGCAGCACCACAAAACCTTGTTGCACCAGGGTTTCGGCGGCGGCAAGCGTTTCGATAGGATCCGGCATGAGATATTTCGGATCGGGATGAATTTCCAGCTTCAACCAATTGGTTGCCAACGCCTCACGCGCCAGATGAGCGGCAAAAACTGCCTCCTCAGCGTTGCGTGCCCCAGAGGTATTGGGCAGCAGCTGCACCCCCGCTTTGAGTAAGGGAGCTAAAATATCATCCTGTTGATCGCTGGCATCAATCCGTTTCATCGCCATGGTCACCAGCTGACTAGCACTGGCTTGAATACTGGCAGTCATTAACTCCGCACTGGCAAATTTGCCGGTCCCGGTAAATAAACGACTGGTAAAACTCTTATCTGCAATCTGTAACACAGGAACTCCTTAATTTATCCACCGGCAATCGCCCGAAAAATTCGCACCTTCGTGCCATTCACCAGCTGGGTTACCGGCCAATGAGTTCGCGGCACAATCCGACCATCGACGACCACCGCAACCCCATTCAACGATTGCTGCTGTTGCTCTAGTAACTGAGTAATGTTCAAGGGCTCAACTAGCGCGGTACTCAAGCCATTCAACTCAATTGTTATGTACATTATTTTTCACCCTTCAGCGCATACCGGACAGGCCGGATCGGCCTGTATGCTTAAATGAAACCACTCGAGGCTGTGCGCATCGAAGCTGGAGAAGCGCCCAAGCTGAGCGGAAGCAAGGCCCACCAGCAACTTAATGGTTTCCAAGGCTTGCAGGCTACCGATGGTGCCCACCACTGGCCCAAGGACCCCGGCATTACTGCAATTAAGTTGCTGCTCACTGGCATTCGGAAATAAGCAGTGATAACAGCCCTGAGCTGAACGGCGAAAATCAAACACCATCAACTGCCCGTCAAAGGCGACTGCTGCACCACTCACCAAAGGCACTTTGGCTTTTACACAGGCCTGATTCACCGCATAACGGGTGCTGATGTTATCGCTGCAATCCAGCACCACATCGGCTTGCGCCACCTCCATCGCCAGTAACAAATCATCCATCTTGCGATTCACGGTTCGCACTTGGATCTGACTGTTAAGCTGCTGCAGGCGCTGTTTCGCGGCAGTGACTTTGGCACTGCCAATATCCGCTTCGGTGTATAGCACCTGGCGCTGTAAATTGCTGCTATCGAGCTGGTCAAAATCGGCTAAAACCAATTTCCCTACACCTGCTGCGGCTAAGTACATACTCGCCGGCGCGCCCAAGCCTCCCACCCCAATCAACAATACCTGAGCCTGCTTGAGCTTTAATTGCCCGGCTTCACCCACCTCTTTGAGTAATAGGTGGCGACTATAGCGTTGGTATTCTTGGTCCGTTAATTGGTTGAAGTTCATGTTGACTCCTATCTGCTCATTTCAGTTGATTGACTGACAATCGCTTCGAGCTCGGCCAGCGCATTCGCGGGATCGGCTGCCTCGGTAATCGCTCGGACCACCGCCACACTGCCCACGCCACACTGCCACACCTGCTTGGCTCGCGGCAAATCGATGCCGCCAATCGCGACTAAGGGGTAATCGCTCATTAAGCTCGCGTAACGACTTAATTTCGCCAAACCTTGCGGCTTGGACGGCATATCCTTAGTAGTCGTGGGAAAAATATGACCCAGTGCAATATAACTAGGGCCTAGCTGACTGGCACGTAATAATTCGTAATAGCCATGGGTGCTAATGCCTAAACGCAAACCAGCAGCGGCAATTTGTGGTAAATCGGCCAAGGCCAGATCTTCTTGCCCCAAATGCACCCCATAGGCACCATGTTTTAGCGCCAATTGCCAGTAGTCATTAATAAACAAACGCGCCTGATATTGACGACCCAGTTGGATGGCTTGACGCACATCGCTTTCCACTTCCGCATTACTTTTATCTTTGATCCGCAGCTGTAGGGTTTTCACCCCCATCGCTAATAGACGCTCTATCCATGCCACGCTATCCACCACTGGGTAAACGCCAAGTTGATAGCTATCACAGCTCGCGAAGGACTGCTGCTCTGGCCAACTTTCGCTGAGGCCAAACAGCTTTCCTAGCGGCGTTTGTGCCGACTCAACCCGTGGAAAATATTGCCGCTGACTGGGCCAGCCCAAGTGCGCCAGATTGCCACAACCCTGCTGCTGCGAAAGTCCCTGATAGACATAAGCTTTAGCCAGCACCAGTGCATCTTCCATGGCAAAATCGAGCGCTAAACCAGCCGCCAGGGCGGAGGCCAGAGTACAACCAGTGCCGTGGGTATGCGAGGCTTCCAGTAACGGACTGGAGAGCAATATCTCGCGCAGCCCATCACAATAAAAATCCACCGCTTGTCCGGGCGTGAAATCTAAGTGTCCCCCCTTAGCCCACACGGCTTTGACGCCCTTGGCTAGCAACGCTGCGCAGGCTTGTTTCACGGCAACGGGACTGCTGAGCCCAATGCCCGTCAAACTGGCTAACTCACTGGCATTGGGCGTGAGCACATCAACTTGAGCCAATAGCTTGGGTAAAGCCGCTAGCAGATCGTCAGCCGCCAGCTTCGCTCCAGAACTCGCAACCAGTACAGGGTCGTACACCACCAGCGGTGGTTCCGACCAAGTCGCCTTATAGCTGGCTAACTTATCTGCCACCAAAGTCACTAACTCGGCGCAGCCTAACATGCCAATTTTAATCACCTTGGCCGGATTCGTTGCAGCCAAAGCATCCAACTGCGCGGCCAACATCGCGCCCGTGACCGTCTCCATGGCGCTCACTCCGCGAATATTTTGCGCAGTCAACGCGGTCACCGCAGTGGCACACTCAACGCCCAAATCATGGGCGCTCAGTAAATCGGCCTGCAAACCCGCTCCTGCACAGCTGTCACTCCCCGCGATCGTCCAAACTTGTGGGCGTAAGGCCGCGTCAAGGCAAGCGCTAGGCTTCATGGCTAGTCTCGGCAGTTAACGGAGAGTGGTAAATTTCGGCCCCCTTACTACGAAACTCAGCAGACTTTTCCGCCATCCCTTCAACCACTGCGGCAGGCTGATATCCAAGATCGGCAAGCGGTTCATCTAACAACTTAATCTCTAAGTCATTGGCATAATCTCGCACCTCTTGAGAGATCTTCATTGAACAAAATTTCGGGCCACACATCGAACAGAAGTGCGCCACCTTGGCAGATTCTTGAGGCAGCGCCTCATCATGGTAGGCACGGGCAGTATCGGGATCTAAAGCAAGATTGAATTGATCTTCCCAGCGGAATTCAAAACGCGCTCGACTCATGGCGTTATCTCGAATTTGCGCGCCAGCATGACCTTTGGCCAAATCGGCGGCGTGAGCGGCGATTTTATAGGTAATCATGCCCTGTTTTACGTCATCTTTGTTGGGTAGACCCAGATGCTCTTTGGGCGTCACATAACACAACATGGCGCAGCCAAACCAACCAATCATCGCCGCGCCAATGCCCGAAGAAAAGTGGTCGTACCCCGGAGAAATATCGGTAATTAGCGGTCCTAAAGTATAAAATGGGGCCTCGTCACAAACTTCGAGCTGCTTCTCCATATTCTCTTTGATCAGCTGCATCGGGACGTGGCCCGGGCCTTCGATAATCACCTGTACATCGTATTCCCAGGCAACTTTGGCCAACTCGCCAAGGGTTTCCAATTCGGCAAACTGCGCCTCGTCGTTGGCATCGGCAATCGAGCCCGGACGCATTCCATCCCCCAATGACAACGACACATCATAGGCGGCACAAATTTCACAGATGTCGCGAAAACGCTCGTAAAGGAAACTCTCCTGATGGTGGGCCAGACACCACTTGGCCATGATCGAGCCGCCACGCGAAACGATGCCAGTAATCCGCTTGGCGGTCATTGGCACATAACGCAGCAATACGCCAGCATGAATAGTGAAGTAGTCCACGCCCTGTTCTGCCTGCTCGATCAAAGTGTCGCGAAAGACTTCCCAGTTGAGATCTTCAGCCACTCCATTTACCTTTTCCAGAGCTTGATAAATCGGCACGGTGCCGATCGGCACAGGCGAGTTACGGATCACCCATTCACGGGTCTCGTGAATATAACGGCCAGTCGACAAGTCCATCACCGTATCGGCACCCCAACGGGTCGCCCAAACTAACTTCTCAACTTCTTCTTCTATCGAAGAGGTCACCGCCGAATTCCCAATATTGGCGTTCACTTTGACCAAGAAATTACGACCAATGATCATCGGCTCGGTTTCGGCATGGTTAATATTGGCAGGAATAATCGCCCGACCTCGCGCGACCTCATCGCGAACAAACTCACCAGTAATATGCGCCGGCAAGGAAGCACCAAAGGAATGGCCCGCTTGTTGTTCGGCCAGTAAATCTTCACGGATCTTGTCCCGTCCCATGTTTTCGCGGATCGCGATATATTCCATTTCCGGGGTGATAATACCTTGGCGAGCATAGTGTAATTGAGTCACTCGTTTACCAGGCTTGGCTTTTCGTGGTGTTGGCAGGCTGTCGAAACGAATATGATCGAGACCTTCATCGGCCAAACGTTGCTGAGAAAAGTTTGAGCTGTGTCCGGCTAAAGCCTCGGTATCGCCGCGCTCTTCGATCCAAGCCTGACGCTGTTGGGGCAAGCCCTTACGCACATCCAAATCGGCTTGTTGGTCACTATAAATTCCTGAGGTATCATAGACCCGAACCGGTTCATTGGCGGCAAACTTCGGATTTTCTTTACTACCGCCCACGAGGCTATCGGCTAAGTTAATTTGGCGCATCGCAACTTGAATATCGTCACGACTACCTTGAATATATATTTTTTCTGAATTTGGAAAAGCTTGACCCTGCAGATTATTAATATATTGCTCTGCAGCGGCTCTGGTTTCGCGTCTTGACATGACTTGCCTCTCAATAAAGTTATTAACAATGAGGCTTGTCGGATGTAGGAAAAGTAAGCAAAGCTAAGGGCGCAATATACGCCGTCGCAACGGTCCATTGGCACTTTCACAAAAAACTTACTCATCTTGTTCCCTGCGCAGGCATTATCCTGATCAGGTCATACGGATCCCACACAACAGTAGCAATACTACCCGTGGTCTCAGCCTTTCGGCACTCCGACAAGAGAGCCGAGTATAGGGCTGATAAATACAAATCACAAGCGGCAGATCAAAAACCAAACTGAGCAACACCGCTCAATACCCGCCAAGTAAGGTTGAGAAAGATGACAACCACAACTGATGGACTAAAGCTGAAATTGCAGACCGAGACTAAACAGGACACTCAACAAGAAACTCCATTTCGCCGTCGCTTGCAGTTGTTGATCTAAAACTTGGTGTTGGTACTGACAAAACACCGTAGCACTCACCTTGAGCAAGGCGAGCGCGGCCAACAGGTACAACCAAGCAAAACTGCTGGCAGCATTCAGCAATAGGTAGCTGGCGAACAGTCCCAAAGCGACCAATATTAATAACAGATGATAATAGCGCGCTCGGCGCTCCCCAAGACGCACCGCCAGAGTCAGCTTTCCAGCCGACAAATCGGGTTTAAAATCGCGAATATTATTGATATTAAGCACCGCCGTCGCCAGTAAACCACTCCCGGCCCCTACCAACCATACTGCAGGATCGAGCTGCTGAGTATGTAAATAATGACTGCCCACCACCCCTAGCAGACCAAAGAACACAAACACACTGAGATCGCCCAAACCGCGATAACCGTAGGGTTTCTCTCCCATGGTGTAGGCAATAGCGGCAACAATCGCCAGAGCCCCCAGACCAATGAAACCAAGCCAGGCCAGCCAATAATCGCCGATGCTCACCCACAACAGCAGCAAACCACTCGCCACCGATAACAAGGCCATTAGCACTATCGCCCGCAACATTTGCGGTGCGCTCAGCAAACCAGCCTGAATCGCCCGCGTCGGTCCCACCCGGGTCTCATCATCGAGGCCCTTCAGCGCATCACCATAGTCATTGGCTAAATTGGATAAAATTTGTAACAACACCGCCGTCAATAACGACAGTACAAATACTGGCCAACTAAACTGCTGCTGTTTCAGCGCCAGACAAGAACCTAAAAGAACCGACGAGCTCGCCAAAGGCAGCGTTCGCAAGCGGGCAGCATGCAACCAGGATTTCACAGTAATACTCAACATAAAAATAACAACTCGGCGCCTATTATTGCTCAGCATCAAAGCAGAACCAAATCTGACTATGATGTTATAAAAAAAACCGCTACATTGAGACGGTCGTCGATAGCAGGAATCGTAAAGGTGCAGCTCTCTTATAATCAATTTAAACTGCTGATGCAGCAACTAAAAAAGGCGCCACAGCATGGTTTTCAGCAAGCCTGCATCCGCTTGCCTAAATTAGATTTATTAGCCTGGTTAAATCAACAGCAACAACATACTCGTGGCTACTGGCGGGATAAACATCAGCAACAAGTGGCTTTTGTCGGTGCCGCAAAATCACTGATTGGTCAGGAACAACTACAAGCTCAGTGTGAACAACTCAACGCCCAAAACAATCAACTGCGATTCTATGGTGGTATTGCCTTTGCGGAACAAGCCGCATCGTGGCCCAGTTTCCCACAACAGCGTTTTATTTTGCCGCGCTTTGAGATCCGAGGCAATGGCGAAGATTTTCAATTCCTCATTAATGCCAATTTTGAACAACAAATCGACTTAGAATATCAACGGATCGAACAAGCTTTTTCATCGCTCCAAGCCACTCAAACCATCGAACCAAACCAGCTCACAGTGCTAAGTCGTCACGACCAGCCCAGTCAAGCCCAATGGCAGCAACTGGTGACACAGGTCACCAGCAGTGAATTTCAGCAGCATACTGCAAAAGTGGTCTTATCTAGGCAGACAAGTCTGAGCTTAAGTGCTGATATTAATGCTTTTTCACTGTTGCAACAATGGCAACAAAAAGAGCCTCAGTGCTATAGCTTCTTATTTCAGTTTGATGGCTTTCACTGCTTTGTTGGCTGTAGCCCCGAGCGCCTGTATTCACGGGAAGGAAGCCAGCTGACCAGTGAAGCCCTAGCCGGAACTGCCCCAAGAGGCGCAACTCCAGAACAAGATTTACAACTTGGACAGGCCTTATTAGATGACGCAAAAAACCAACGAGAAAATCAATTGGTGGCCGATGACTTAAGCTGTCGTCTCGGCGAACTCAGCTTACATGTACAAACCTTGGCCGAGCCAGAGCTCGTCAAGCTAGCTCAGGTGCAACATCTAAAGCGACGGATCATTGCTCAAATCAGTCCCGATTTGGATGATAGTACTCTGTTACATGCCTTGCATCCAACCCCCGCCGTCGGCGGTCTACCGCGCAGTTCGGCGATCCAATATATCTTAAAGCATGAAGGATACGCTCGCGGCTGGTATGCCGGTGCCGTCGGCTGGTTTAGTGGCGCGCAAAGTGAGTTTTCGGTCGCGATCCGTAGCGCCTTGGTCGGTGCTCAACAACTGACTATTTTTGCTGGCGCGGGGATCCTCGCCGGCTCAGATCCTGAGCTAGAATGGCAAGAACTCAACCACAAAATCGCCACCGTATTACAATTAGTCGATGAGGACGCCCTTGAACAAAAGTAACCCCAAAAATATTAATATCGCTTGGGCGGAACTGTTGATTGAAGACTGTCTGCGCCATGGTATTCGCCAGTTTTGTATCGCGCCGGGCTCTCGCTCTACCCCCTTAACCTTGGCCGTCGCTAATCACCCTGGCTGCCAAAGTCTGGTTCACTTTGACGAACGTGGTCTTGGCTTTTTCGCCCTCGGTCTAGCCAAGGCTAGCCGACAAACGGTGGCAATTATCACCACCTCTGGTACTGCCGTCGCAAACTTATATCCGGCGGTAATTGAAGCACGGCAAACCGGCGTGCCACTATTGATCCTCAGTGCCGACCGCCCCCAAGAGTTGCTTGCGGTGGGAGCCAATCAAGCCATTGATCAGCGTAGGATTTTTTCCGACTACCCGATTTACCAAGCCAGTTTAGCCGAACCCAACCTCGCCATGTCACCCAGTAGCATGCTCACGGAACTAGGTCAGGCCTTGGCCATGCAACAACAAACCGCTGGCCCGGTACATCTTAATTGCCCCTATCGAGAACCCTTTTACCCACAGCAGGCGCGACAAGATTTATCCAGCCACCTAGTTGACTTAGCCGTTTGGCACGACAGTGACCAACCCTATTACCAAGTAGTCATCAGCCCTCAGAGCCCCACTTGCTCGGCGGCTTGGTCAAGCTTGGATCGCAACAGCAAAGTGTTAGTGGTAGTTGGTAAACAACTGCCCGAACAGACTCAGGCGATTATCGCTTGGGCTGAGCAACACCATTGGCCAGTGGTAGTCGATTGTCAGAGCCATTGGCAAGTAGTCGATAGCAAAGTCATCACTCAAGCAGACTTATTACTGGCCAACCAGCACTTTGCCACGGCTAATCAACCGGATTTAGTGATCCAGTTTGGCGCGCATCTGGTCGCCAAACGTCTCAGCCAATGGTTGGCCAAGATCTCGACACAGCAGTGGCTAATTGATCCCGCACAGCAGAGACTAAATCCCAAGCATCAACAACAAATTCGCTGGCAGTGCCAGCCCACTACTTGGCTCAAGAGCCATCTGGCGAAGCAGCCAAGTAGTGGCGCTTACTTAGAGCGATGGCTCCAGGCACAGCAACAAATTCAACCCATCGTGCAGCAGCATCTGCAAGACTATTCAGAGCTATCGATCAGTGCTCAAATCAGCGCCTTACAAGCACCTGGCTCAACCCTCTTTATGGGCAATAGTATGGTGATACGGACCTTCGAACTCTTAGGCCAGAGCTGCGCTGCCACAAATTATTTTGCCAACCGCGGAGCCTCGGGCATCGACGGTCTGCTGGCAACCAGTGTCGGAATTAGTCAGGCTTTGGCTGGATCAACCAGCTTAGTGATTGGCGATACCTCGCTACTGCATGACTTGAATTCACTGGCGCTGGCGAGTCGCAACCAACATAAGCTAGTGATCATCTTATTGAATAATCAAGGCGGCGAGATCTTTAGTTTACTGCCTGAACTGGGTGAGCCCGAGCAGCACCAGCAACTGGCCGAGGACTATTACCAATTGCCCCAACAAACCAACTTCGCCGCAGCCGCGCAGTTATTTAACTTGCCCTTCCACAGAGTCTCGAGCAAGCAGCAATTCGAGCAAGCCTTTAAGCAAGCACAGCAACATCAAGGCGCGAGTTTGATTGAGGTTTGTTTTTCCGCCGGTGATGCCAGTCGGCGTTATCAGGCCTTACTCAGCGAGGTCAGTCAACAGCATGCACTTTAGTGTTTATGGACAAAGTCAACATCCCTGCTTGGTGCTGTTACATGGTTTCTTGGGGAATGGCAGCGACTGGCAGGCAGTCATCGCCGAATTAAGCGCTGATTATTACTGCGTCGCCATCGACATTCCTGGTCATGGTTTGAGCGGGCAGCAACGGTTGAAACCGCGCGCAGCATTCAAAGACTTTAGTCATCGCTTGAGCGCCTGCCTCAAACGCCTGAAAGTACGCCAATACCGATTACTCGGTTACAGCCTCGGAGGCCGCTTAGCTTTACATCACGCACTACTCGCTCCCAAAGGCTTGCAGCAGCTGATTATTGAATCGGCTCACCCAGGTTTATGCGACGCTCAAGCTCGCCAACAACGTTTAGTACAGGATCACCGTTGGGCCGACCGTTGCTTAAACGAGCCGCTGGAAGAGCTATTAAACGATTGGTATCAACAGGCGGTGTTTAGCAATTTATCGAGCTTACAACGCCAGCAACTGATACGAAAACGCAGCCACCAAGATCGTCAAGGCCTAGCTGCAACCTTAACCGCCTGTAGTTTAGGTTTACAAGATGACCTCTCAAAGCAGCTAAGACGCTTAAAAATGCCGCTCGATTTTATCGGCGGAAGTTTAGACCATAACTACCAGCGCCTAGCCAAGCAGCTACAGCAAGATTATCCGCAACAGCATTGGCATCACATTGCCAATGCTGGGCACAATTGCCACTTTGAACAACCGGCGCTGTTTTCCCAACAACTCACTCAGTGTCTTAAAAATATATAAGAGAAAAACATGACTACAATTGAACGCACCCCAGTAAATTGGCAAAACGTCAACCATGACTACCAAGATATTTACTACCATAAATCGAAATACGGTATCGCCAAAATCACCATTAATCGTCCGCAGGTTCGCAATGCTTTTCGACCGTTAACGGTGCAAGAGATGATGCATGCTTTGCACGATGCGCGAATTGATCCTGAAGTCGGGGTGATTATTTTAACTGGTGAAGGAGAGCTCGCCTTCTGCTCTGGTGGTGACCAATCGGTACGGGGGGATTATGGCGGTTATCAAGACGATCAGGGCACTCATCATCTGAATGTTCTCGATTTTCAACGACAAATTCGGACCTGTCCCAAGCCCGTGGTCGCGATGGTAGCTGGTTATGCTGTTGGTGGCGGTCATGTCTTACACATGATGTGCGACCTAACCATTGCCGCCGATAATGCTAAGTTTGGCCAAACTGGGCCTAAAGTTGGCTCCTTCGATGGTGGCTGGGGAGCCAGCTACATGGCACGCATCGTCGGTCAGAAAAAAGCCCGCGAAATTTGGTTTCTCTGTCGAATGTATGATGCCCAAGAGGCGCTCGACATGGGCTTGGTCAACACCGTGGTGCCCTACGCTCAATTGGAAGCCGAAACCGTACAGTGGTGTCGTGAAATGCTGCAAAACAGCCCAATGGCGCTACGTTGCCTGAAAGCCGCATTGAATGCCGACTGTGATGGACAAGCAGGCCTGCAAGAGCTCGCGGGTAATGCCACCATGCTATTTTATATGACCGAAGAAGGCCAAGAAGGACGCAACGCCTTTAACGAGAAGCGCCCTCCGGAATTCAATAAATTTAAAAGGAACCCTTAGGCAAATAACAAATTAATCATCTAATATTAGTAAGTTAACTTGCTGTGATTAATTTAAGGGATGAAAATGTCTTTCATCCCGCCTGCGAATAAGGAACTCGGTATGCTCTGTAATTGGCAAAGCGCAAAGATCTCTCGCTATACTCTGCAACTTCGTCACCCAATTAACCTTGGTCCACAGCAAATCAGCCAACGGCAAGGTCTCTATCTGGACGTCTGTTTTAACGATGGACGAAGAGGTCGTGGGGAAGTTGCCCCGCTGCCGGGCTTTAGCGAAGAAACGCTCGACCAAGCAGAGCAACAACTACTGGATTATTTACAGGGCCATAGTATTCGCAAGTTCTATCCCAGTGTCGCCTTTGCCATCGACTGCTGTGTCGCGGGTATGCCCCCAGAAGTACCGATCAAGGTCGCGTACCCCCTATTAGACGGTGACTTCGCCCAGTGCCAGCAAACCTTAGACCAGAGTCATGCAACTTTAGCCAAACTCAAAGTGGCTCGTAACTCCCCTAAAAGTGATCTAGAGCTAATTACCCAATTGCAACAACATTATCCTCAACTGCGTTTACGTTTAGATGCCAATCAAAGTTGGCTCTGGAACCAAGCAATTTATGTATTAGAAAATATCGATTTAAATCGTATTGATTACATCGAAGAACCGCTTGTCAACAGCCAACAGTGCGCGATGCTCGCCAAGCGAACCCAAGTCGGAATAGCTCTAGATGAAACCCTACAAGATAGCAGTTATCGCTACCACTACTTCGACGGTTTACGCAGCTTAGTACTCAAGCCGAGTCTAATCGGAACATGGCATCGCTGTACCAGCTTAATTGATCAAGCGCATGCCGACCAGGTTAGCTGTGTACTCAGCTCAGCCTACGAAAGTGAAATAGGTTTACAATGGATCCAGAACATGGCGAAAGACTTTACTCCCGAGCAAGCGCCAGGACTGGACACACTTAAAGCATTTAGCGACCAAACCATTCAACTTGAGCTGATCCAACAACTTCAAAATAACCACTAATTCGCTCAGCGGTGACCCTAAATAAATCAATAACGGCACCGCCAGCTCAACTTTTGAGCAGCCAATTCATAGCATCTTGCCGCGTTTTCGATGAAACCCCAGATCTCATTCAAGCATCGCTCATCACTTAAAAAGCGTTTTCTAGAGCCTTGTCACACTCTCACTACGTTTGTGAATAAACGTCATAAGCGTACAAAAAAGCGTCATTGGTTGTTTACCAATATCGACTTAGGCTGATTGCTGAGGAGTGCCTTATTGGGATGACCTCTACACCCTACAACTAGAGCAGATTGGCCGAACGATGTAATTCTCGCCAGGCACAATCGCCCTAAATAAAAACATAATAAAACAAGCTATCAAGCAAGGAGCCATATATGAAAAAGCTGATCATGTTAATCTGTACAGCCGTATTAGCCCTATCCACACCAGCCTTTGCCAAAACCGTAAAAATCGGTTTAGCCATCGATGATTTACGTCTAGAGCGCTGGCAGAAAGACCGCGATTTTTTTGTTGAGAAAGCTGAGGCGCTTGGTGCCAAAGTATTCGTACAGTCTTCAAATAGCAACGAGACTGCACAAATATCTCAAATTGAAAACATGATTTCTCGCGGTGTCGATGTATTAGTAATTATCCCTTACAACGGCAAGGTTTTGTCGAATGTTATCGCTGAAGCAAAATCTGAGGGCATTAAAGTGCTCGCCTATGACCGCTTAATCAATAATGCAGACATCGATTTTTATCTATCTTTTGACAATGAAAAAGTAGGTGAATTACAGGCCAAAGCGTTGATCCAACATAAAGCCAATGGCAACTTCTTTTTGATGGGAGGCTCACCTGTCGACAACAACGCGAAATTATTCCGCCAAGGACAAATGAATATCCTGCAACCGCTGATCGACAAAGGCGATATTAAAGTGGTTGGCGATCAATGGGTCGATGGCTGGCTCGCTGAAAACGCATTAAAAATCATGGAAAATGCACTCACCGCCAATAACAACAATATCGATGTTGTTGTTGCCTCCAACGACTCCACCGCTGGTGGTGCAATTCAAGCGCTTGAAGCGCAAGGTTTAGCCGGAAAAGTCTTTATTTCCGGTCAAGATGCCGACTTAGCAGCAACTCGTCGGGTCCTTGCTGGCACGCAAACCATGACGATTTACAAACCCATTAAGCTATTAGCCACCACCGCAGCCGAATTAGCGGTTGAAATGGGCGAAGGCAAAATGCCCAAAGCCAACTCGAGCTTAAACAACGGCACCAAAGATGTGCCCGCTTACTTGTTAACTCCGATCCCCGTAGACAAAGACAACATCGACAGCACGATTCTTGCCGATGGTTTCCACACCAAAGCAGACGTTTACCAATAACCTTCTGATCATCCAGCGGTATTGAAAGGCGGGGCCTTCCCCGCCTTTTGAGGAGCACTTATGAGTCAAACCAGCTTATTAACAATGTCTAACATTGTTAAGAAATTTTCCGGCGTGGTGGCCTTAAATGGAGTCAATTTTAATCTTGAGCGCGGTGAGGTGGTATCACTTTGCGGCGAAAACGGTTCGGGTAAATCAACCTTAATGAAGGTGCTCACCGGGGTGCACCCCTACGGATCTTATCAAGGTCAAATCCATTACAAAGGCCAACCCTTAATTTCACACAATGTCAGAGATAGTGAGGAAAAAGGCATTGCGATTATTCACCAAGAACTCACCTTGGTGAAAGAACTATCGATCTTGGAGAACATTTTTCTGGGCGCCGAGCTCAGCCATTATGGCGTGCTGGATCACAGCGCAATGTTTCAGCAAACCAAAGCCCTGTTGCAACGGGTGAACTTAGATATTTCGCCGGATACACCGATCCGCGAGTTAGGCGTCGGCCAGCAACAACTAGTGGAAATAGCCAAGGCCTTATCCAAACAAGCCGAAGTTTTGGTCTTAGATGAACCCAGCGCCCCACTCACCGAGTCGGAAACTCGGATACTGTTAGACATCGTCAAACAGCTGCGCAGTGAAGGCGTTAGCTGTGTGTATATTTCTCACAAGCTCACCGAAGTCAAAGAAATCTCTGACCGCATCTGCATTATTCGCGATGGTGAGCATATTGGGACTCAGTCAGCCAAACAAATGAGCACCGACGATATTATCAGCATGATGGTTGGCCGCGAACTCAAACAACTGTTCCCTCGGGAAGAACATCCGATCGGTGACGTGGTATTAAAAGTTGGGCCAGTGAATGCCAAGCTCACCAAAGGCTCGCCCTTAAAGCAAGTGGACCAAGTCAATTTTAGCCTACATAAGGGCGAAATATTAGCGGTCGCCGGTTTAGTGGGGTCGGGCCGCACCGAACTGATGCAATGCTTGTTTGGTTCCTATGCGGGCATTTATCAATGTCCGATCGAACTAGACGGTCAGCCAATTAAGATCCGTCATAATCGGGATGCTCTCAAATATGGCATTGCCATGGTACCTGAAGATCGCAAGCGTCACGGGATTGTTCCGATCATGGGCGTTGGCCATAACATTACCTTGGCAGGATTAAATATGTTTACTGGCCCCGCTCAAGCCTTAAACGAATCGGCGGAACAGGCCTCAATAGACCAATCCATCGCACGACTCAAAGTCAAAACCGCTTCTGCCGACTTGGCGATTAAAAGCCTTAGTGGCGGTAATCAGCAAAAAGCAATTTTGGCGAAGTTTCTGCTACTAAAACCGCGTATTTTAATTCTCGATGAACCAACACGAGGGATCGATGTGGGGGCTAAATATGAGATCTATAAACTTATTTTTCAGCTTGTTAAACAAGGAATTAGCATCATTATGGTGTCTTCAGAATTACCCGAAGTATTAGGGATCAGTGACCGAGTCTTGGTGATGCACGAAGGTAAATTAAAAGGCCTATTAGACAATCAAAACCTGAGCCAGGAAATGGTGATGGATTGTGCATTGGCCGAGGAGTAAAACATGTCTAGTCAAGAAACCACCATCACCCCCCCTGCAGTCAAGGGCAACTTGATGGATAAACTGAAAAAAATGCAGCTACAGGTATTAGTAATGTTTGCCGCTATTGCTTTGATCATGCTGTTTTTCTATTTTGCTACTGACGGTAGTTACCTCACCCCTCGTAATATTTCAAACCTGTTACGACAAACTGCAATTACAGGGATCCTCGCCATCGGTATGGTCTTTGTCATCATTTCTGCTGAGATTGATTTATCGGTCGGCTCAATGATGGGGCTACTCGGCGGCGCTGCTGCAATTATGGATGTATGGTGGCAACTGCCCTTGCCTCTCACCATTGTTCTCACCTTATGTGCTGGCTTACTGCTCGGGCTTTGGAATGGCTGGTGGGTTGCCTATCGCAGAGTGCCTTCTTTCATCGTCACTCTCGCCGGTTTATTGGCCTTTCGAGGTATTCTGATCGGTATTACTGGTGGCAGTACCGTGGCGCCCACCAGCCCCAGTATGGCGATTATTGGCCAAAGCTATCTCCCCGATCTGTTTTCGCTAATGACCACTGTTGGCGCATTGATCGTATTCTTTGCCTGGCAAGGCAAACGACGTAAAAACCGTAGTGCCCACCAGCTAGATAACAGTCCCATTGCCGGGGATATACTGAAATTTGGTTTTATCGCAATTTTTGCCTTAGCGGCAATATTGTTGCTCAACGATTATCGCGGCGTCCCCACCCCGGTACTACTATTGGTAGTTTTGATGTTTATCGCCGCATTCATGGCCAAAAAAACCGCTTTTGGACGGCGTATTTATGCCATTGGCGGTAATCTCGAAGCCAGCCGCCTATCAGGGATCAATGTAGAAAAAACTAAACTCAGTGTATTTGCCATTAATGGTTTATTAGTTGGGGTCGCAGGTTTAATTTTGGCCTCCCGCTTAGGCGCGGGTTCCCCCTCGGCGGGTAATATCGCCGAACTGGATGCAATTGCCGCCTGTGTGATTGGCGGTACCAGCTTAGCGGGTGGGGTCGGTACCGTATTCGGAGCTGTTTTAGGCGCCTTTATCATGGCCAGTCTGGACAACGGAATGAGCATGATGGATGTACCGACCTATTGGCAATCGATCATTAAGGGCAGTATTTTGCTACTCGCAGTATGGATGGATGTTGCCAGTAAAAAACGCGCTTAAAACAGCACGCTGTGCAAGCCGACAATGATCGCACACCAGGCTGCTTAATTGTTGGACTGAGCTGATTTAAGGTCGTAAAAGCAAAAGCAATTACGACCTTTTTCCTTGGCTTTATACATCGCGGCATCAGCATTTCGGATCAACATTTCGGCATTAATGCCATCACCCGGATAAATACTGATGCCAACACTGGCGTACACCGGATGAACCTGAGTATCCAAATATATTTCTTCGGCTAAACGACTTAAAACCTTATTCACCACCGACGATGCATCCTGATGCTGGTCTATCGAAGTCAATGCGAGCATAAACTCATCTCCCGCAAAACGAGCCACCGAATCTTCCGCTCGAATGGTGTCTCGCACCACCTGCGCAACTTGCTGCAATAATTGATCACCCGCAGCATGACCAAAACTATCATTCACCTGTTTAAAATCATCTAAATCAATAAACACGACTGCCAATTGAGTCTCACTAAGTTGTGCTTGACGCATCGAGGCATTTAACTGCTCCAAGAACAGCGCTCGATTTGGCAGGCCAGTCAAACCGTCGTGACTGGCGAGATGACGTAGATTAGTCTCATTGTCTTTCAGTATTTTAATCTGCAGGTTAATTTGCTGCGACATGGCATAGAAACTATTCGCAAGTAAACCAATCTCATCATTACGGTCGCTTGGTAATAAACGCTGATCCAACGACTGGCCCGCAGAAAAATCTTTCACTGCCGCCACCATATTACGGATCGGCATCGACAAAATCCGAGCAAACAACAGTGAGGTCAATAATCCCAATAGGCTCAAACCCAAACACACCTTAATCATTGAACCAGCCAAGACATCCATAATCGCACTCAAGCTTGGTAAAGGGCTAGCCAAACCCAATACCGCCATTTTTTGATTGGTGATAGAACCATAAAACAACGCAGTAAATGATACCGCCCGTTGGTAATTCACGCCAACAGAGGAGGGCAATACATAGGTCAGCGGTTGATGGTTACTAAATAACGCTTCCATTTCGGGAAAATCTTGTTGAATTAAATAGCGGTGGCCAAAATGAAAACCAAACTGCTTATCAGAATCTGGATTCACTAAATAATCACCGTGCTGATTACTCAGATAAATATCAACACCTTTTGGTAAATCCGCCTGTAATAAACTAAACAATTGGGTCAAACTTACATTAATCACCACCAAACCGAGCGTCTGACCATCAACATACACTGGCGAAGCAACCTTTAAAGTTGGATGATGCAAATCCACTTCCAAGCCCTGCTCGGTATGAATTTCAATATCCGATAGATAAACTTCATCCGGACTAAGCCGCAACGTTCGAAAAACATAAGGATAATGAGCTTTTTCTTCTAACTCAGAAGGGCTGCGAGAAACCACACCAGAACTTAAACGGTCCACCCGAATCAACTCTCGACCAAAGTCGGCGGCACCAATAAAACGGATCTGAAAATAAGAAGAGTTTAACTTCAGTTTTTGGGTAAATATTGAATTCAGTTGCTCGGCAAATTCAGCGGGTTGAAGCGTACTAAAATAACCGACGGTCTGTGGTATAGCACTCAAAAAACGTGCATCTTTGGCAATTTCATCGATGGTTCGACTAAACTCACGGGTTAATATTTGAGTGGTTGTGGCTAGTTCTCGTTCGGCGCTTTGGCTGAGCAAACCGCGGCTTTCGTGATAACTGATGGTCGCCGTCACGATCGAGGCTAAGATCCCAAACATTGAAAACCATAAGCCAAGACGAAGTGAGATGGAATTACTCATGGTCATTCCATCGTGGCCATATTTTTGCCACTTAGAATAAGCTGCCAAACTTGACTACGACGTTGCTGATCCTCTACCGCTTGTAGCCAGATAATTTTATCTTCGGTAACACTTCGCGGATCTTGTACAATCGTATTCGCCAGCCCTTGGCGCTGAGTTAAACGCTCACTCACCCAAGGCTCTAAAGTGTAATTAATCCATTGATGGGCTAACTCTGAGTTTTTCATGCCTGCCGAAAGAACCCAACAATCAAGCCAGGCTAAGGCTCCTTCTCTTGGGATCACGTAACCAACCTGAGCGCCAGCATCGGTGAGCATTTTGACCTGCTGCGCGCCATAGTTAGCAAACATCAGCGCTATATTTTCCTGAGTAAAATAATCTAGCGCCTCCTCGGGGGAAGCATAAAAGGTCAATACATTCCGTCGCAAAGCCACTAAACGTTCGGTGGCTTGCCTGAATTGCGTCTCATCCAATTGAAACGGATTAGCAACCCCCTCGACCATCGCCGCCAAAGAGTAATTATGCGAACTGCCGTTATAAGCCAAAATTTGAGCACGATAACGGGGATCCCATAATACCTGCCAACTAGTAGGAGGCTGTTTAAACATGGCTAAATTATAAATAAGCCCCATTTCAGAGTAGGTATAAGGTACCGCATACACGGCATCGCCGCGAGTCGCTCCCGGGATCGATTGCAATGCCTTAAAGCGAGACCGTTGATGAAGCACATTCGGCAGTAGTTTTGGATTGAGCGGCTGGGTCAAATTAGCGTTGATGTAACGCTGCAATTCGGCGCTATTCACCGCAAATACATCAAAATCAGCCCCCTGCTGATGACCGATCCGTAGCCACATATCATCATCGTTAGTCACATAACTAACTTTAACTTTTACTTGATAGCGTTTCTCGAACACGGTCACAATATCGCTGTCAGCATAACCGGGCCAAGCCAGTACCCGCAAATCGACCTGCTCTGCAACCGCTGGCAAAATAGCTAACCAAGCAACCAGCAAACCTGCTGATATAACTCGCAACATTCCTTGTTCCTTGATGTTTACTTAGAGCTAAGCTATAAAACGTAAAATAACAATAGAGTGATTAAGTATACGAATAATGTCCATAATGTGAATTAAAAGTTAAGCGCATTCAACAAACCATCGCTATAAAGCTTAGCTTACTCTTCAGCGCTTATACAAAATCCATGTGTGAACGATTGATTGCTACAAGAAAAATGAATATTAGAGTTCAGTTTGGGTTAACGCTTGACCCAGTGATTCAAAATAAGCCAGTAGCGCAACGCCAATCCGCTGCAGATGTTCGGAATCTGGGTAAGCCCCTGCTTGAGCAAGCTCACTTTGCTTGGTTCCACTCACCAAATAGGCATTTTTGAGTTCCTCGCGACTTTGCACCCAAGCTTCGAAAGCACGAGCCATCATCTCCGTTGGCAGACTAAAATAACTTTGCTTAAACTGCCTATCTAAGGCCAGCGAACGTCGCACATAAGAGTTTAGATCTTGTCCATCTGAGCTTAATAGAGCCACAGCAAACAAGCGGTTGAGGCGTTGATTCAATGGATGCTGGCGTTGCCGATCATCAGACAACCAGCGACTTGAAGCAAAATCATGGATAGCCGCGGGCTCAACAAATAACTTATCGGCCATATAATGATCGAAGGCATGCCACCATTCATGGGCCAAAGCACCTGCCCCTGCATTTTTTGCTAAGGCAAGGGTTCGTGAATTGAGTGCGTAATGGGCTTGCGCTAAACGCTGCCCGCCATGCCCAAAGGCCAAGTTTAAATGACCGCGTAACCCCAAGGCCTGAGGCGGCAAATTTAATAGAAAAGCAAGATCAGCCAAAGCATCAAATAATAAGTTTGCGGCCAGCACCTTTTCTTGCGCAGTCACCCAAGCGCCAATGCTTAAGCCCGCAAAACCAAAAGTATTTTTAATGTCAGCAAAATCCACTTCATCACCATGACGGTAATCGGGCCCTCGCCGATAGTAATCACGATATAAACCTGATTGACCCGGTTCCGACTTATCCAAACTCAGATCCTAGCGAACGACTGATCTGAATTTTACCATCCACAAAGTCGATGAAATGGTGAATACTGGGTAATGCATCTTGCTGATGGTGCGTCACATACACCAGATGACTCAGTTGATATTTTGCGACTCGCTCAAGGGCATTCAGCACCAAACGACGCTGTAAAAAATCTAAGCCTTGGCATGGTTCATCAAGTAATAACAAAGCGGGGCCTTTCACTAAGGCTCTAGCAATCAGCAGTAGCCGTTGTTGTCCGTAGGATAAAGATTTAAAACCACAGTTAGCCAGCTCAGTTAAACCAAATAGTTCCAACCACAACTTGGCTTGTTGTCGTTCCAGCTCCGAAACTTGTTGATAGATACCGATGGAATCATAAAGACCTGACAACACCACTTCCAGAGCACTGCAGTTAACCCGATACTGCAAATGTAAACTCGAGGAAACCATGCCAATTTGCCGTTTAATTTCCCAAATGCTTTCGCCACTTCCCCGAGAATAACCCAAGACTTCAATTTGATTACTATAACACTGGGGATGGTCGCCAAAGATCAGGTTAAGTAAAGTGCTCTTACCACAGCCATTCGGCCCCCGAATTTGCCAATGCTGACCTGCTTCAATACTCCAAGTTAGGCTCTCAAATAGCGTTTCACCGGCATAGGCCACTTGCCCATCGCGGATCGAAAACAAGGGACCCGATGGCGGCGATTGGCACTGTTGGCGTAAACCTTCAACAATCGCGAATGACTGCCGCTCAGCCTGTTGCTCTAACAAACGACGCTCTGGGTGCTCGCGCCATTGCTCGATGGTGAGTTGTTGACTCAAAGCCTGATCGTCGAGCACCGCAACATGACTGATCGCCGCAGGTAGCTCTTCGTCACGCGAACTAATCAGCATCAGTTGGCTCTGCTGGGCAAGCGAGGCCAGTAAATCCAGTAACTGTTGTTGGTGCGCCAGATCTAAACCGGCAAAGGGTTCATCGAGCACCAATAACTGCGGCTGGCGAAGTAAGGCCAAGGCCAGCATCACTCGGCGAGTTTCTCCCGTAGAGAGCAGCTTAAAACCACGCGCCAACAAACCACTTAAATCACACTGTTCGATCACTGCTTGTCGTTGCGCTGGCTCATGGTTAACCCGCAGCAATAATTCAGCCACACTATGTCCGGGGTCGAATTGGTCACTAAAATCGCTGTCATCTTCGGCTAACTCGCGCTCTAACAATGCTTGTTGCTGCTCTAGGGAGACCAAAGCCACTCGCTCCGGCGCACCGCAACACTCGCCAGCTTGAGCAATTAATTCACCATTGAACCACGCCCCCAACAAAGATTTACCACTGCCACTGTGGCCTAAAATGGCCCAGTGCTCAGTTGCTGCTATCGACCAATGTTTGATTGCTAAACGCCGCTCACCGGCGAGCAGTACCAAGTCTTGTATGATCATCGAAATACTTCCTAGAGCCTTAGGGGATACTTGTTGGAGATGAAACACGATTCATCCCTGGCCGCAATAGCATAAATTAAACGTCCCTTATCTTCATCTAAATCCCTCATGACGATTGGTCAACACTGGCATTTCACTGCCCACTACGACCAATCTAGCCGAGACATAAAGTCAGCTTAAGAAGCCCTTTTATTGCCATATTCAGCATAATTTGAAAATCCTTACCCACTTGTCAGCGGACTAAATTTGAAGACCTTGAATTATTTATTGGGTTTCTCAGGTCTGATAGGGCAGAACAAATATAATTGGACGCCTCTATACCGTGACTCAAGCATCAAATCATAAACCCTCCACACCCTATGTCTCTCCCGGTATGCCCGCCTTAGATATGAGTGGCAAAGCCACCTCATTCTTTGAGTTTTGGCCAACTTGGGCAGTCTACATTCCAGTCGTGGTACAGTGCTTACTGTTAAGCCTACGGCATCGCTCGCTCACTTTACCACTACTCGCCAACCCCAAGTTGCCGTTAGCGGGCATGGTTGGTGTTGGCAAGAGTGAATTACTCTGTCAAGCGCAAGGACACTGCGAACAAGCCGTGCTGCGTTGGTTAAAAGTGACTCGCAGTGGCGCACCACTAGAACGCCAAGTTGAAGACTTAATATCCTTAATGGCGCAACGTGACTTGCAATTTCCCTTGGTTGGAAAACCCGATATCGGCTGTCGAGGTGCAGGAGTCAAGTTACTGCACAACACCAAACAATTACGCGAATGTTTAGCCAGCTACCCACTCAATGCCGTGATGTTGCTCCAAAAACTGGCCAGTTATGAAGCGGAAGCGGGCGTGTTTTTTGTTCGTCACCCTGAACAAGCCGAGGGGAAAATTATCTCATTGGCACTCAAGTACACCCCCTATGTACTCGGCGATGGAACCAGTACCTTAAGGCAACTCATTCAAGCTGATCCCCGCGCCAGCCAATTACAGCACCTATATCTATCTCGTCACCAAGACAAATTAGATGAAGTGCTCCGCCTCGACCAACCTTATAAGCTGGTATTCTCTGCCAGCCACTGTCGTGGCGCTATTTTCCGCGATGCTCAGCATCTGATCACGCCACAACTGAATGCTGCAATCAATCGGATCATGGCTGATCTACCAGAGTTTTATTACGGCCGCATGGATATAAAATTTGCCGATATAGAGCAGTTACAACAGGGCAAAAACTTAGAAATAGTGGAGATCAATAGCGCCAGTTCTGAATCACTACATATTTGGGATCGCAATACCTCTTTTCGAGAAGCAATCCGCTCATTGCTGTTTCAATATAAAACCCTGTTCGAACTCGGCGCTGCAAATCGTAAACGAGGCTATCAACCACCAAAATTTAAAGAACTGCTGGTTCGCTGGAAACACGAGCGCGAACTAAGCGCTAGCTACCCAGAAACAGACTAAGGAGCAGTCCATGCAAAAATTCGATAACCCATTTAAGCTAAAGCTGCGTCCCCAATGGCTGGCACGCATCCTTGAGCAGGTACTGGCTCTTTCGCCCTTGGCCAAGCACTATGCAAGTCGGCCACGGCACGCCGATAAGCAGCACATCGCCGCTACGTTTTTACGTCATACTATGCGCAGCCTGGATTTCTCATTATTGGTCAACAATCCTGAAATCTTTCAAACTATCCCGCAACAAGGCCCACTATTGATTGTGGCGAATCATCCTTTAGGCGGTTTAGAAGGCGTCGCGATGAGTGAGCAACTGCTACAAGTGAGGCCAGACTTAAAGGTGCTCACCAATCAACTATTGGCCAATATTCCCGAGTTTAACCAGCTATTCATTGGGGTGGATGTATTATCAAAAAATGCTACCAAAGCTAACGCCAAAGGGATCAGAGCGGCTTGCCAGCACCTCGCCAAGGGCGGCGCGCTGATGATTTATCCTGCGGGCATGGTCTCGGCCATCAATACCGACACCGGCAAAATTGAAGACCGTCAATGGCATACTTTGGTTGGTCGTTTGGCGCTGCGTTATCAGGCGACGGTACTACCCTGTTTTGTCTCAGGCCGCAACTCGAAGCTGTTTTATTTAGCCGGCCTCGTACATCGTCGACTCAGAACTCTATTGCTGCCCCGAGAACTGGTGAATAAACGTGGCCGTGAATTTACCCTGCAGCTAGGTCAAACGATTGCCCCTAAGGACTATCAAGACTTAGCCGATGAGCAAGCCGTGACTGATTATTTTCGAGTCGCCACCGACCTACTGAGTTTATCGCCACTCACCACTCCCAAGCTGGTGTCGAAATATCCCCCGCTACACTTGGTTGAAAGCCTGCCCCATGGCCGCCAACAATTACGTCAGCAATTACAAGCGCTCGAAGATTGCATGTTACTCGAACGACGCAACTTTGCAGTCTATTGTGCCCCATACTCACGATTAGGCCCGATGATGGATGAAATAGCTCTCGCCAGAGAAGTCACCTTCAGAGCCGCTGGCGAAGGCACCGGAAAACCACTCGATAGTGATCAGTTTGACCCTCACTACCTGCACCTGTTTGTTTGGGATAAACAAGCCAATTGCTTAGTTGGCGGTTATCGTTTAGGTCAAGCCAATGAGATTGTGAAACAACATGGCATTAAAGCCTTATATAGCCGCTCTCTGTATGATTTTGAACCACAATATCTGCAACGCATGGGTGACTGTCTGGAGATGGGGCGGTCGTTTGTGGTTCCTAAGTATCAACGCCATCCGCGGGCTCTCGACTTGCTTTGGCAGGGGATTGGTCACTATGTTGCCAAACATCCGCAATATCACACCTTATTTGGCTGTGTCAGTATCTCTCAAGAGCATTCTGAGCTCGCCCAAGCTTTTATATCTGACTCTATGATTTCTGCCTTTCGGGCTGAACAACGTTACTTAAATGACGTCAAGCCAATGGTGCCTCTCAAGGTTAAAGGCAAGGTATGGACTACCAAGGTACTCGCATCCTTAAGTAATATCGCCATCTTAAACAAACTGATTGGGCAATGCGAACCGGGGAAATCGATCCCAATTTTATTACGTCATTATTTAGCGCTAAACGGTCGTTTTGTTTGTTTCTCGGTGAACAACCGCTTCAATCAATCACTCGATGGGTTAATTATTGTTGATCTTAGAAAGACCCCTCAGAAATATTTACGGCGTTATCTCGGTCAAACGGGTAGTGAAATATTTTTAACTAAATGGAGACATAATGAAGCCGCTGCATAAGGCAACCATCGGGGCATTGCAACAAGTACAACACTTAGTCGAAGCCAGTGATAGACAACGCTACAATCAACCCTCACGACACAGTGAATCTGGGATAGGACGCCATGTGCGACATATTTTGGACCACTTTTTAGCACTACAACAAGGTATTAAACAAGGCTGTATCGACTACAATCAGCGTCATCGCGACAGTCAGTTAGAACAGGACCCAATGATTGCATTACAACTCATTCACCAACTGAACCATTGGTTTTCGGTAAGCGAGACTACGCTCGCAGACGCGCCCATTCGAGTTGAATCTGAAATTTCCAGTGTGCAGCAGTGTAGCCAGCAATTTGACAGCAGCATCGACCGAGAACTTTGTTATCTAATTAATCATACGGTGCACCATGTCGCCTACGCCAAGCTGGTAGCTAAAGAACTCGGGCTGCTGGTAAATGCCAAAATTGGGATAGCACCAAGTACCGCCAGTTATCTGCGTCAGCAGGCCAATTAAATGTGTACTTTAAGCCTGATACGCCTGCCACAGCAGCTAGTCATCACCATGAATCGTGATGAGGCAAGAACTCGTCATGAAGCCGGACTCATCCAGCACAGCATATGCAACACTCAGCTCTTATATCCACGCGATGCTCAAGCGGGTGGCAGCTGGTTTGGAGTGAACAATCATGGGGTAACGCTGGCCTTACTCAATCGTTATCAAGATCCACAGCACAGCGATGCGCCAAGCCGCGGAACCATCATTCCACAGGCGCTCAATGTTGGCGCAGCCGAAGCACTTGAAGAACATTTAACCAACCAAGATTACCGTGACTATAATCCTTTCGATTTATTGATGATGTCACCACACTTATGTCAACACTACCGCTGGAATGGCCAACAACTCAGCACCAGTCCAGTCACTCAAAAAGCGCTGCTATTCAGTTCTTCGGCGCTAGATACCAAGCGGATTATCGCCAAGCGCCAACAGTACTTTGCGCAATGGTGGCAAAGTCAGGAGGAAAATCTCAAACAGAATGCAGAACAGTTGGCCAACGGTGTACTGCAAGCCGTTCACCTCCAACAAGGCAAGCAGCCGAATGAATCCGTATTAATGGATCGCCAAGATGCTCACAGCAAAAGCATATGCCAAGTGGTCCTCGGTAGGAAAAATCTTAATTTTAACTACTACCCCGAAAACAGTTTAGCGCACTGGCGCAACCAAGCGGCAAATCCAAAAAGAGACTGGCAGTCATTGCATAGACAGCAGCGCCAGTTAATCCGCCTTACCCCCAGTCAATGAGAGAGGAACCATGATGAAAAAGCTCCTATTTAGTTTGCTACTACTATCTGGCACCAGCTACGCCGCCGATGCTATTTATACGCCTTGGTATAACAATTTAGCAATTAAAGGCTACGACAGCGTCGCCTACTTCACCGACAATGCGCCGATAGAAGGCAGCAAGCAATACCAATATCAGTGGCAGGGTGCGATCTGGCAATTTAGTAATGCCGAACATCTCGCCATGTTTAAGGCGCAACCGGAAAAATATGCCCCACAGTATGGCGGCTATTGCGCCTATGCCGTCGCCAACAATAGCACCGCCAGTATTGAGCCAGAGCAATTCACCGTGAACCAAGGTAAGCTCTATCTCAATTACGATGCCGAAATACAAAAAAAATGGCTCGCGCAACGCGATAACTATATTGCAGACGCCGATAAAAACTGGCCCAGTGTACTGAAATGATACAGCGCTACAGCAAGTTAGTGAATGGCCTCAGCCCTTGGCAAATAGCCATCTTAGCGGCACTGGGATACGGCGCTTGGGCCGCTTTGGTTAATCGGGAATATGGGCCAGTTGTCAGCTTAAGAGCCGGACTGGTACAAGGCAGCTACGCGTTTGTTTCAACGGCCTTGATTAGTTATGTCGCTCGAGCAGTATTGCAACGCTGGGGGTATCACCAGCACATCCGTTACTTAGCAATGCTGCTAAGTTGGTTGGTAATGCTGAGCATTCCCAGCCTGTTACACCTGTGGCAACATACCCCAAATTGGCAGCAAGCGATGCTACCCGGCGTATTATTCGGAAGCCTCTATTTATGGAGCTACTGCCAACAGCTGCAACCAAGCAAATCATGACTCAAAGGGATTTTAATCCTCAGCGAAGTAATGTCTTAAAAGTATTTCACATCAAATAAATCACGGATTTCAGAAGTGAGGGGCATGAGGCTTGGCGAAGTCTCAAAATGCCAAAGCGAGCCCCATCAACGACCATGGTTTAAAGCTTCAACGGAACATCTATCCGCTGATTTCGCCTGCAATAGCCAGTGATCTATCACTGCCCTCTCAGCACCTCGTAGAAAATTGAAACACGCTCTACAACATGTCTTGGCAACACTATCGTTGTTTCACCATGAAGTACTGACAGCCCGTTTTGGGGTAACCTTCTTGCACCCACTACACTTGATAATCCTGCGGTTTATAAAAGGGCATGGCTTGAAAATCTAGTGAGTGCAAGAAGCACTTAAGACAAGCCCGAAATTTCCCCACTTGCTCTACTTTATTTAAAATTTGACGACCAATATCTTGACCGGGTAATGCTTCACAAACCCCTAGCGTATCCAATAACAAGCAATCACCAAAAGAGCGAGTGATCGCACCAGCAATCACCTCACCGGTATTACTTTTCAGTTGAACCACGAGCGGAATTCTTTCGGTAATTTCCCAATTGGCGAGTTAAAGTCCTTGATTTGTTTATCGAGATAATCAATCGGCTGTTGAGTAGGATTGTCTAATACTTCAATGTTTATTTAAACTCCGTAATGCTCAGTAGGACTGACGACATGCCAAGCTTGGCTGCTTTCAGGCCTTTCATTGTTTGCTGAAGGTGCTGACATTTCTAGTGCTATCGTGAGTGACTCACGCTAAGCACGCTCATCTTCGATGATGACTCTGATGTTGAGAGCCGCTAGTTGCAGCTAATCTTGTCACTAAAAAAGATGCCCTTAAACAGGGTTTCTCTTGGCTTCCCAGCATTACTCAGGGCGATGTGGTTTGTGCTGTGACTCATTTTGTGGCTTAGGTTGGAGCTCGGCTTGCGATTGGATGCTTTTACCTTTTACTTGCTGATGCTGGTATGCCTGTAAGCGTTTCACCTTATCAGCCAAAGTATTGGTCCAAGCGATATACAATAAAACAAACAAGGCAAGCATGCTCAGTACATCAAGCGAAGAGACCAACGAGGACTGTACCAAGGGATTGGTAAATATCATATTAAGCAAATCAATCAAGGCAAGGCCAGACAATAGCAAACGGCCGTGAATACTGCCGTAGCGTAAGGAGTAAGCAGCCAATAAACTGAACAATAATACAACTAAGGTCAATTCAAAATTGAGTGGAAAAATCCATAGCTTCGGGCCTGATTCAGCCTCCGTAAGTACTCCACTGAAAACCGCAACAAGCCACGCCAATAATGCGCAACCCACATAAGCGTTAATCGTCCATTTCATCATTCGAGTATGAGTCATATACAACCTCGCAAATGAGCTATCCAAAACAATGCACAGCGATATGTTTACTATGGATATTTGCAAACAACATCGACTCAGTCACTCACTAAATCAAGTACCGCACGATTACGCCCTTGGTGTTTGGCATCGTATAAACAATCGTCGGCCATCTGGAGTATCTCGTTGTTATCATCAACCGACATCGAGCTCAGCAATACCCCGCCTAAACTAATCGTCAACACTGGACTCACTTGCGAATCCTGATGCTCAACTTGAAGAGCCGCCACCTGTTCTACGATTCGCCTGGCCATCAAAGGTAGTTCATCTTGATTCACGTCGGTTAACAGCAACGCAAATTCCTCACCACCGACTCGCGCAACACAATCTTCGCTACGCTGAACCACCGAAGTTAAAGCCTTCGCCACCAATTTTAAAGCTTCGTCCCCCTGCAAATGCCCATAGCGATCGTTATAAGCCTTGAAATAGTCGAGGTCTGCCATCATCACGGCAAGCTTAGACTTGTGACGACGAGCACTCGCAATTGCTCGAGTAAGTTCACGCTTAAAGGGGCGGCGATTCAGTAAGCCGGTTAGCTCATCGGTTTCGGCTAATACCAATAAGCGTTGATTTGCTTGTAGTAATTCAGACTGCAATCGCACCAGTGCCAGCTCTTTCTTTTCTTTGATCAGCAAACTAGTAATCGCGGTCGCAAATTGGCTCAACAGCGTTACCTGATGATCATGCCATATCGATCGATAATTCAGACTCGCACAGCTCAGCAAACCAAAAGTCTGCTTGCCATCGTGTAAAGGAAAACCAGCAAAAGACTTAATACCACGCTCGCGCAACAAATCATATTCAGGCTCCGCCTGTTGCTTAACCGTTTCAATATCATTCACGGTAAAGGGTGTCGCATCGCGCAAATATGCATTCAGCAATCTCAATGGCTCTAAATCAATCGGATCGAGTCGGACCTCTTGCTCAAAAAGCGTCCAAACATTTCGATAAACCGCCAACGGGCCTTCAAAAGTAAAGATACAGACCCGTTCCACCGCAAATAAACGACCAATGATAGCAAGCGCACGTTGTAATAACTCATCCGTGGAGCCTTGAGTAAGAAAGGACAGTGATATCTCGGATAACAGTTTATTGGCTTCGGTTTGCCAATTCAGCAAAGCCGTTCGCTGTTCAACGGTAGCTTCCAGCTCCTCTCGATGTTGATGTAACTGTAATTCGGCAGCTAAACGCGCATCCAACCCCCGCTGAAAACGATGTTGCAATTGCCGCATTGAACTCGCAACCAAGCCAATTTCATCGTTACGTTGCAATAGCTGATCTGGCAATTGCACGATTTGCTGCTGCTTGGTGAAAATTTGATCCGCCACCTTGGCTAAACGGTGTAGGTCGTGAGTGACCAGACGCGTCACCAATAGCAGAATAATAAGAGTCATCAACAACGTCTTAAAGCCGTTAGTCAGAAAGATAACCAAAGCTTGATTTACAATATCACGTTTCACCACCGATAAGTCTAAACCGACACTTAATTGACCAAGGTTTTGCTGTTGATAAACCAAGGGATAAACGTAAATTTTCTCACTCAGCTCAGCCACACCGATAGCAATATTCAGCTCATCGTTAACTTCTAACTTAAGCATTCCCACATATTGTTGTTTGAGCAAAGCCTGCAGCAAATCATCAACCAAGTTGTAGTCGATATACCATAAGGCTTGTTCAAGTGCGGTAATATTGGCCTGGTTATACTCATCAACGCTTTGTTCGATGTGTCTTACCGCACCAGTGAAATGAAACGCTAACTGCACCACAACCGAGACCAACGCAAACACCGTGCTAGCACCAACAATCAGCAACACCATTTTTTTAGCAATTGGAGATCGCGATTTCAACAAGGCTTTTAGCATGGCATCCTCAATGGACAAACTCGAGTGTTAGCTTATTATGCTCATCCAAAAATAGTCGTTCAAAGGCGATCCCAGACCAGTCTTGCGCTTTGAGCTGTTGATAAAATTCTGTATTTGGTTGTACTAGTCTGAACATCGGTAGCGTCACATTTGACGGCAGTGCGTAACCCAGATAGTGCAGATGAATTAGGCGTAAACCCCAACCTGCAGCCATAAAGTGTCCTCCCCCGAGCGCGCTGAGTTGTCCCTGCTCTCTTAATTTGAGTGCTTCTAGTGAAACATTCACGCTACTTAAAAAAATATCTTTTCCAGCGCTTTTACCAATGTCTTGTATCGCTTGCAAACTGCCAAAAGCCATATGATCATTGGCCGTCCAAATATATTTGAGTTGGGGATATCGACGCAGCAAAGATTTGCTTTGTTGATAACTGCGAGCCTGTTCCCAATCACCATATATCACTGGTTTCACGCTTAAATTAGTTTGCTGATGAAAAAAGCTAAGAGCGCCCGCTTCCCTTTCCTTGGAGGCCGGAGTGGCTCGATCACCGGATATCAGCACCACTCCGCCAGGCTGCCCGCCCGCTTGCTGATACATCGCTTTAGCCGTTTGTTCGCCAATCCAATAATTATTCGGCACCAAACGGCTAATAATATACTGTTGCCAATGCGTATTTAGCGCATATTTTGAGCGCAGCACTGCTTCTAAATCGTTGAGTAATATCAATACATAAACTGGCTGCTCTTCCAACAAATGAAGCATTCGTGGCAAGCTTTGTTTCTCGTTAACCAACATCAAGTAATCGGGCAATTGCTGTTGCTGAATCATCTTCTCGAGATACTTAATCATTGAATACTGCTCACGTTTCGCGTGGAAAATTGTCAATTTTAAATCTAAACGTTGTGCCGCCGCGAGGGCAAACAAATCGACGTGTGCCCAAAAATTCTCCGTCGGCTTACCTGGATTAAGAAACACCACCGAAGGTTGCGCAAATACGCAAGCACTCAAAAAAATAAAGATTAAAGCGATGACTTTAAGCAAAGTCTAAACCTAGGAAAATAATCACTATCTAAAACTATAAACCACCTGACAAATTTAGCTTCTTTAGTTAGCATTCAGCCCTGTATTTACCGAACGAAAGCCAACCTTAGCGAACAAAAACCACAGCTAGAGCAGCGGCACCAATTCAATGGCTCATGATATGACAAACCATGAGTGATAAAGCCCTATGCTCAGGTCTATTTTTAGATCAAACAAAACCCGGTTCGTCGAAACCAAAACAGCCATGATACTTTGACCAAGCAGGTGGTTCGATGAAGCACGGCGCTCTGGCCAGCAATCAACAAATCCACGAATAATTTACTCGGCTCACAAGATCTTCGCGACGAGACCATTAATTTGCTAATTATTCTTCAATTCTCGATAAAAATTGAGCACTTAGAGCAAAAGTATGCGATCTTAGAAGACTAGTTATTTACGGAGAAATATAATGGCGCAGTTGTCGTTTAAACTAAAATTACTAATCAGTATTACGGTACTATTTTGTTGTTTGTTAGTGACAATGCTGATTTTTGGGAACGCATCACTCAGTACCGAGCAGGCTGCTGCTGCCACCCAATTAAATGCCAATCAAATTCAGGCATTATTTGCCGAAACGACAGCTCAGGCAAAAGCTAAAATGTTGTTAATTTCAGCGCTTGGTGGCCTTGTGATATTAGTGGTGGTGACCATGATATTACAAAACTTCTTAGCCTCTTTAGCTCGAATGACCCGCCACATGGGTTATCTCGCAGGAAAAGATGGTGACTTAAGATTGAAATTGGAGGCTCAACAGAGCCAAGAGTTAACCGACATGGCGCTGCAATTTAATGCCTTTACCGAAAAACTTCGCCAAATAATGCTACAGCTACAACAGCAGGCCAATCAGCTCACTCAAAGTTCACAGCAACTGGCAAAAAATGCTCAAACCTCTGGTAGCTTAAGTCGCCGCCAACATAATGAAACCGACAATGTCGCCACCGCGGTCAATCAGATGTCATCCAGCGCCGGAGAAGTCGCCGAACTGGCCAATGGTACTGCCAGTAACGCCCAAAAAGCCGAGCAACAGCTCAGTCAAACTCAGCAAGAGTTTCAATATTCTGTGGAACAGATCCGCGACGTATCATCAAGTATGGAAGGAATTAGCGAGCGAATCACCAAGGTTGCCGGACGCAGCCAAGATATTAACAGTATTTTAGAAACCATTCGCGGTATCGCCGAGCAAACCAACTTATTAGCTTTAAATGCCGCCATTGAAGCCGCTCGAGCTGGTGAACAAGGACGCGGCTTTGCGGTTGTAGCCGATGAGGTTCGTAATCTTGCAGGAAGAACCCAAAGCTCCACCGAAGAAATTAACCAGTTGATTCAAGCCTTACAAAGTGATGTGAATGCAACCGTAGATTTAATATCCACCAGTCGAGAACAAGTCAACAAAACAGCTTTAGATACCGAAGGTAGCTACGAACAGTTGCATAGCGTGGTCGCTAGTATTTCGGCCATCAACGACAATGCCGCTCAAGTTGCGACCGCAGCGGAGGAGCAAAGCCATGTCAGCGGCGATATCAATAATAATATTAGCGGCATGGGTGAAGCGGCTGAGCAGCAAAATGCCTTAACTCATGATATTGAAAATCTCAGCACCGAATTATCTCAATTGGCCCTGTTACTCAATGACCAACTGGCGACTTTGAAGGCCTAAGTTATCGTTAATGAGTACCAGTTTACTTTTTGCCAGCTGGTACTCATCCTTCCGATGAGCGGTTTAATTCAGTTCCCGTTCTCAATCATCCATCCCTTCATGCCGTGAGCCAACTCGCGAGTAACTTCATTAAACTAGCCTATCCTTAGAAGAAACAAGTCATTGGAGTTGGTTTATGGACATGACACTCACCTTTTTAGGAGCCGCCGAAGAAGTCACGGGATCTTGTCACTTACTCACCATCAATGATCGCCAGATCCTATTAGATTGCGGGTTGATCCAAGGTAGCAAAACTGATGCCCTACGCAATCATCAAGACTTCTATTTTGATCCGAGTCGCATCGATGCTGTCATTCTTAGTCATGCCCACATCGACCATTCCGGGCGGATCCCACAACTGGTGAAATCAGGTTTTAGCGGGCCGATCTACACTCATAAGGCCTCGGCAGAACTATCCGAAATCATGCTCAAAGATGCCGCCATGTTGCAGCAACGCGATACCGAACGAGTCAATAAGAAGCGATTGAAAAACAATCTTCCCACGATCGATATACTTTATGACGAACGCGATGTCGAACAAGCAATAAAGCAGTTCTTGCCCATTACCTACGGACAAAGAGTCAGCATTTTCCCCGGTATTGAACTGCGCCTCTCCGATGCGGGGCACATCCTTGGCTCTGCTTTGGTCGAACTATGGTTAACCGACCCCACCGGTCAGAAAAAAATTGTCTTTAGTGGTGATCTAGGCCGAGAAGGCATGCCAATTCTTAACGATCCGGTTGCCATTGATGATGCCGATTTAGTATTAATGGAAAGCACCTACGGCGATCGTTTTCACCGCTCTTGGGAAGAAACCATCACCGAACTGGAACAAATATTTGCCGCTGCGATCAGCCATAGTCAAGGTAATATTTTACTCCCCGCTTTTTCGGTGGGCCGAGCCCAAGAATTGCTCTACCTATTTCATCTTTATGCCAAACAATGGGATTTATCTCGTTGGAAGGTTTGCTTAGATAGTCCAATGGCGATAGAAGCAACCAAGGTATACATCAATAATTATCCGGTAATGGATGATGACTTTAAGCGCTTTACTCGGCAACACCCTGGCGAGCATCCCTTATTGTCTAATGTTGAATTTATAGAAAGCACCGAAGAGTCGATGGCGCTCAACGATATCAATCACGGTTTGATCATCATCGCTGGCAGCGGCATGTGTAATGGCGGCCGGATCCGTTGCCACCTAGAGCATAATCTTTGGCGCAGCGAATGTGATGTCATTATATGCGGCTATCAAGCAATTAGCACTCCCGGAAGGCTACTGGTTGATGGGGCAGATTACCTCACCATTCATGGTAAACCAGTGAAAGTGGCGGCTAAACTACATACCGTGGGCGGTTTATCTGCCCATGCAGACCAAGCGGAACTCATCGCTTGGTATCACCAATTTAAAGCGAGCCCTCCCTTAGTTTTAGTACATGGCGAACCACTAGCTCAACAAGGTTTAATCGCCGCTATCAATGAGCAACTCAGTCCGCCCCCCAGAGCTTTAGTCGCCGCAAAACGCGGCGATAAACTAGACTTGAGCGCCTTGCCAAAGCTGGTCTGGCTGCCCTAAACAATATAATGATATATCGCCGCGAAATGGCAAGCGCAGCCCGCCACCACAAATACATGCCATATCGCATGGCTGTAGACTCGATGTTTAGCGACATAAAAAAGCGCGCCAATACTAAACAACAAACCGCCAACAGCTAACCAGACGAGACCTAGGGTGGCGATATTCAAGTACATAGGATAAGCGAGCACTAACGATAACCATCCCATAATGAGATAAGTGCTCAAGGAAATTTTAGGAAAGCGAGTGCCAGTGAGTAGCTTAAAAGCGACCCCAAAAATCGCGAGGCCCCATATGATCAACATCGATCCCCACGATAGCATCCCCTCAAAGCGAAGCAACAAAATAGGGGTATAAGTTCCGGCAATTAACAAGTAAATAGCAGAATGATCAAACAGTTTTAAGCCTGCCTTCCAAGTGACATTGCGACACCCGTGATACCAGGACGAAGCCAAGAATAATAGGATCAATGCGCTTCCATAGATTGTCACCGCACTCACCGCCATCAAACCATTAGCCTTAATGATTAACATGACTAAACCGATGATCGCAATCAACAAAGCAATCCCATGAGAAGCAACATTCAGTTTCTCTTCACGCTCACTGTAGCCACTGGTCAATACGCTCATTTCGCAACCCATTTATCATCAACTGAATCAGCTTAAACTTTCAGCGTACAGTTGTACACTGAAAATAATATGAATTTTTATTGTCGTCGGACAGACATCATCACCGCATCTATAATGTGATTGATCATTAGTTTTTAAGTGCTTGAAATATTGAGTCTCACCGGCCGTTCAAGCGCTAAATCCTTTCCACCAAGAGTTCAAATTTCCGCCATAACGTATCGCAAAAAATTAACAAAGCGCCCGAGAGAGCCTGCATCATAAGCGTATTCAACTATAATTAAGGCACCAAACATCAATCACTTGCAGAGTTATGGAGAATGCGATGCGGCAACAACTTCCGCTTGCTTGGGCTCAATCGATAGCACTATGCCAAGACGTGAGCCAGCTAAACTTTGAACATCTGCTAAAGAACATTAGCAATGATCCTCAATTGCAAAAATTTGCGCCCGATGGGATCTGCCAAATCGACCCGCGCAACGGCAATTTAATTATCTATAATTCAGCGCGCGCCAAACGGATCCATACAACCAGCCCGCCGATAAACGTAAATACCAACCAAGCGTGCCCTATCTGTGAAGGTAAAAGCGCCGATATTTTAGATATTGCCGAACACAGTCAAGGTTTTACCTTTATCAATAAAAACCTGTACCCTATCTTTCATCCGATCAAGGAATTACCTCAAGAAGCCGCAGACTACTTTCAGCATCAAGATCCTTACCACAATGGTCGCGCCTCCTATGGCTTTCACCTCTTACAGTGGACCTCGTCGATCCACGAACTCGACTGGCATAACTTGCCCTATGCTGACGCCATGATTAGCTTTCAGCGATTGGCAGCTTTAGAGCAAAGCTTGCTGCATCAACCCACCGATTTTATGTCTCGTTCCGAAAGCAAAGTGGAACAACAGGTGGTCAGCGGATATGTCTCAATTATAAAAAACTATGGTGCCACCGCTGGGGCCTCGCTGAGCCATGGTCATCAACAGATCGCTTATAGCAATATTTTGCCACAGCATTTTTTTAATAACCTACGTTTTAGAAAACGTCATAACCGCCCCTTCAGTCAGTACATGATTGACGAAAATCCTAAAAAGCTATTAGTAAAAGACTATGGCGAGGTACAACTAATCGTGCCTTACTTCATGAAAAGACCACTAGACATGCTTTTGATCTTTAAAGACAACGAAAAACGCTACCTACACCAACTCAATCAACAACAGCAACAGCAATTAGTGCTGGGTATACAACAGGCGATTCGAGCAATCATGCACCTGATGGAACAGATGGGGATGAGCCCTGCCTATAATATGATTGTGAATAACGGGCCTGGCTGTGGTTTATACATCGAGTTTCTGCCCAAAACTCAGATGATGGGAGGCTATGAGCAAATCGGCTTATTTGTTTGCCAAGCCAACGCTTCTGATTCGGCCAAATTAATACGTCAACATATCGCAGCAGAATCCAACACTAAGCAATTTTGCGCTGCAGACAGTGGCTAACGATAACGGTTTAAACCGCAGTCTAAACACCACTCAAGCAAAATCCCCAGCAAACTGTGCGCAACCAACGGAGAAATCATCCGTTCCGCAATATTTTATATCCCCGATGCTGCGACCTGAGCTTTTCAAGTGTTTGCGTAATTCTGGCAAAAAAAGAAAAGAAGTAATGCTGATATCCATCGCTATATTTCACGGCAAGGACTTAGTTACACTGCGCAGCTTAGGGCATGTGGTTTGACAAGGGGGCTCAATGCTTTGTCTAAGCTCGCCCTGGCGACACACTCATCGAGCATCATGCAGATCACCTCATCGTACGGCATCTGATCCGCAATTTCGCAAGCTTTTAGGAAATAACGAGTCCCATGATTCATTCCCGAAACCAAATTGGTTTCCATAAGAGAACATAAGCCGAGTGCATCCATGTTGAGATTTAATTGAAAACAAGGTGTTTCGCCCAAAACCTCGCACACCGAAACCTACAAAAGCGGCAGCAGCCAAAGCCTTCACAGCAGCAAATATCATGCGCTTCGATTTCTTGCAGTATTTCACTATCAGATGCTTTTACTATCGCACCAAGGACCCACAGTCACTCTTTGTCTGCTAAACACTTCTACCAACACAGGCTACTGGTATTGACCATATAAAGACATAAGTTTTAACTCAAATTTAGCAAAGTTTTACACTAAAAAATGATCATCAACCATAACCATCAACTATCAATTAAGACAAATCACTTATAGCTAGCTGCCATCACCAAGAGTAGTTAGACGCTCTTTGTAAAACCATGAAATAGACAGCGCTTTCGGTGCTGTCTATTTCACTTGATAAGGGAATCATGCCTTGCTTCAAGCTGCAACAAACAAGCTCGTAGCTTAGACTATTTGTGTCCAGTCAAATCTGTCGACTGAGAGCGGGTCCTGCTGGTGTTCTGCACCGAACTCTGTAAGTCCCGCTGAAAAGACGACTTATACATTTCGCGGTTATCCTGTTTTAAGCGACTAAAGGTATTCGGCGCCGAATGCTGTAAGTCCATGCTGTCTTTTATACTCTGCCCGACGCCTGTCAGCGCACCATAAGTCAATAAGGCTAAGGACAAACGAGGGTTACCAACCACCCTTGAGAGAGGCTTGGTGAACATCATCCGGGTCGGTAGGAAGCGGGCCGTTTTACCCACGCGGGTTTGCCGAGGAAACATTCGGTCCATCGCCTGATTGGTATTTTGCCGCTGTTGGTAACGATGGTAGAGCGAGAATGCCAATAAACTAGAGCCTAACACCGGTGCAATTTTTTCCTGAGTATAATCGACAGCGGCTCGACCACCGTGGGCCAGCTTGTTTCCAGAGTCCAACTCCTGATACCGCTCATGCATATTCCAAAAAGTACGTTTAGCTTCCCCCATTTTCTGCTTACCAAACTTAGTTGGACTCTGATACAGCTCCCACGGCTGCAACAACTGGGCTTTACGCTGCTGTAAATAGCGCATTGACTGATCCGGCTGAGTAAAGAGCCTTGCAATATTGCCAGGATGATAACGTTCCATTGTTTTAGAAGGCATTTTATCGCCCACACCACTGGCATAACCTTTCCCGTATCGAAGCAAACGTTCGCTATTATCGGCCAATACATCAACGCCCTTATTAAACACCGCTTTTTGGATACGTTGAGGTAGCCAGTCATCCTGGCTGCTCTTAAACTTAAGCATTTCTCTGCCTTTATTGTTGGCGACGACGGCAGATTCCTGAACGCTTGAATCTAACTGTTGGTGAAAGGTGTTACGACGTTGTTGGGTCCAGTCCTTCACGGAATCCAGATGCTGCCCGAAGGGCGAGGACTGTAAAAACGATTGCTGATAAGAGGATAATTGGCTCTGTAGCCGATTAACATTGCGGCTGAAAAACCGAGTGGTGTCGAATAAAGGTTTAAAAGGGACTGAACTTCCCTTTGCTTGCTCGTCCATAACTCACTCCGTAGAAGACTCTTGTTTAATTCACTGAAACAATTTTCGGGCCACAAGGTAGTAAGTTATTTTTAACTTATAAATCAAATGATTACATCTTTACTTATTGTCCACTAAAACGCTCTGGGTAAATTATCACCCGGCCAATCTCGAAACACACCCGCTCGATACCGATAACAATGTCTATCGCTGCACAGGACAGTCACACTCCCTAAATCAAAGGGACGCAATGCGTCCCTTTAAACACACTATCACGGCTTACAATTTAAAAGTTTTAACATCGCTATTGAGTTCTTCGGCATGCGTTTGTAAGGCTTGTGATTGTTTTAAGCTATTATTCGCTCTCGAGATCAGGTTTTCAGTCACATCTTGGATCGCCACTACATTTTGTGAAATTTCATTTGAAACATGAGTTTGCTCTTCTGCGGCGGTCGCAATTTGAGTAGCCATGTCTCGAATTAACGTCACCGAAGCAGTGATTTCTTCCAAGGCATCACTCGCCTTATCGGCATCATCCACCGATCCGCTAGCTAGCTCAGAGCTACTAGCCATCAGCGAGACAGCGCGCTCGCTAGTTTTTTGTAGCAGATCGATGGTGGCTTTAATCTCTTCGGTAGAAGTATGCGTGCGTTGCGATAATACTCGAACCTCGTCGGCAACCACTGCGAAACCACGCCCCTGTTCTCCAGCTCTAGCTGCCTCAATCGCCGCATTTAAAGCCAGTAAGTTGGTCTGCTCGGCAATCCCTTGGATTGTGGTTAATACAGTACTGATTTCCATGGCATGTTGACTTAAATCGGCGATCACCGAACTTGCTTCCGTCACCTCGTTGGCCAGCCGGTTGATCGAAGCCTTGCTATTCACCACCAACTCATGACCATGGTTTGTGCTACTTGCCGAATCGTGAGTGGCCTGTGCTGTTCTATCCGCATGCGAGGCGATCTCGACTGTGGCCGAGGCCATCTCGGTCACAGCAGTCGCAACCATAACAATTTCTTGCTGCTGGCCTTCAATTTCTGCAACCGTCTCATTGGCGCTACGAATACCTAATTCTGATTGCTGTGTTAACTGGATCGACTGCTGCTGCACATGGCTGATCAGCTGCTGCAGACTTGAGACAAAAATATTAAAGTTATTGGCCAGCTCACCCACTTCATCTTGATTATCGATATCGATCCGCTGAGTTAAATCACCACTGCCTTGAGCAAACTCGGCTAAGGCACTCGACACTCGCCCCAATGGTTTGAATAAGATGTTACACAACAAATTGAATAAAATGACACACACAACCACAACCGCCAGAGTCGCCATCACTTGTCCCCAAACTGCTGCAAACAAGGGCTTAACCAACGAATCGTGATTCACCACAATCACCGTCGCCAAATTAGTACCGACGATAGCTTTAGCAAATAAAACAAACTGCTCACCCTGGATATTCACCGAGGCAGTTTTACCGACACGCAATGCATTTTGGATATCTGCGTAGTTTAAACCCCGCTCTGCCACCGATTTATTTAATAACTTAGTGTCTGAATACACGAAAAACTGGCCTTGCTGGTTCACGATGAACATGTCCCCTTGGCCCGGTAAAATCACTTTATCCAGAGTATTCATAATATCGGTAATTTCAACATCTGCGCCCAAGACTACTTGTTGACCATTCAGCCTTAAAGCTTTACCCAATGACACCACATTGGCCCCAGTGGCCGCGGCTACGGTTGGGTTATCCATAAAAACTTCACTCGGCTTGGCCTTCGCATTGATATACCACCCCCACTGACGCGGGTCATTGTTGCCGGCTGGCAATACCACGCCATTGGCATTTTTTTGCGAACCATCGGGATATGCGAGGAACACATTATCGAAGGCTCCCGAATCACGAATTTGTTGTAAATGCAGTACCAGTTGTTGCTCTTGAGCGGCTTCACTCAAAGATGTCAAAGCCCGTTCTTTAGATAGCAACCAATTGCTTACGTATTGATTATAAGCAGTCGAAGAGCTAAGTAGTCGCTGCTCCACATCATAATCGAGGCGCGACAAAGATGCCCTGAATGATAAAGCTTCTACTAGTAATCCACCCAAAATAATCGCCAAGCTAGCAGAAATGGCGAGTTTATTTTTCAGGGATATTTTTTTAAACATTCATAACCTCTATTGGGAAAAAGAAACAGCTATGCCCGCCTAACGGCGGTCGACACGATGTCACGGTGGGCATTGAACAATATGATCATCGACAAAGTCAATCGATGAGAATTCTTGGCTTGATTCTCCATCACAGCCCAAGATATTGAGCATTATAACTTTAAATATTTAACAACGCAGGTTTATCATCTACCAGCGTGAGCAAGATTGAATTAAACGTGATCTTTGACTAAATCATACCTCTGACCCGCAGCCTCATGAAACGCAACGATCAAGCTCCAAGCGTAACGTTAGGCCAAACAATAGCGACAAAAAAACCACTCAATAGAGCGGCTTGATCAGTGTCGCTTAAAGTGGCTAAAAACTTAAACACTCATCCAACGTTTTACATCCGCCTCATCGACGTCCTCTTTACGACCTTGCAAGACCACATTACCTCGATCGAGTACGGTGTAATGGTCGGCCAAAGCCACCGCAAAATCAAAGTACTGCTCTACCAATACAATCGCCATTTCACCGCGATCGCGCAGCAGCGCCAGTACTTTTTGAATATCTTTAATAATTGAAGGCTGAATGCCTTCAGTAGGTTCATCGAGCATCAACAACTTTGGCTGCATAATTAAGGCCCGAGCAATCGCCAGTTGTTGTTGCTGCCCGCCCGATAAATCACCGCCGCGACGGCTGAGCATTTGCTTCAATACTGGAAACAAACGAAAAATTTCATCGGGAATAAAACGTTCCGACTTCGGCAGCACCGAAAAACCAGTTTTCAAGTTTTCCAGAACCGTTAACTGACCAAATATTTCGCGCCCCTGCGGCACAATGGCAATGCCTTGCTTGGCACGCTGTGCGGCCGACAGTTTACTAATATCTTTACCGTTAAACATGATGCGACCGGCACTAATTGCTTGTTGGCCCGCCAGCGCCTTCAGCAAGGTGGTTTTGCCCACCCCATTACGACCCAGTACACAGCTGATCTTGCCCGCTTCAGCGTTCAAATCCACACTGTATAGCGCCTGACTAGCGCCATAGTGACTATTCACTTGAGAAAGTTCTAACATTTATCCACCTTACATAACGCTTGGCTGGCGGCACTGTGATGGCAGCCTGATTGACAAAATTCCAACATCAATTACGACCTCCTAGCGCCCTAAATAAACTTCAATCACTTGCTGGTTTTGCTGTACCTGCTCAAGAGTGCCTTGAGCTAATACCGAACCTTCATGTAATACCGTAACCGGACAATCGAGGGCTTTTACAAAATCCATGTCATGTTCAACCACCACCAGCGAGTGCTTCTTGGCCAGTTGTTTAAATAACTCGGCGGTTAAAGCGGTTTCTTCATCGGTCATCCCAGCAGCCGGTTCATCGATAAGTAACAACTGCGGTTCCTGCATAATTAACATGCCAATTTCCAACCACTGTTTTTGTCCATGCGACAGCGAGCCTGCCTGCCAATCTTGTTTATCGGCTAAGCGGATTAAGGCCAGCGTATCGTCAATGGTTTTATGAGCACGCCTGGAGAGTTTATGCAACAAGGATTCAAACACCCCTCGATGCCCAGCGAGGGCTAATTCAAGATTTTCAAAGACCGAGAGATTTTCAATCACCGACGGTTTTTGAAACTTACGACCAATTCCCAAATTAGCAATTTCAGCTTCATCATATTGAGTCAGGTCCACATCATTATTAAAAAATACCGAGCCTTCATCGGGACGCAACTTGCCAGTAATCACATCCATCATGGTGGTTTTACCCGCGCCATTGGGGCCAATAATCGCCCGCATTTGACCCGGCTCAAGGATCAACGACAAACTATTCAAGGCTTTAAAGCCGTCGAAGCTTTTGCTGACACCGTCCACATATAAGATTGTGTCTTGAGGAATATGTACGCTACGCATTCACCACTCCTTCACTTTTTTTGCCCGATTTAGCTGTTGGGCTAGCTTGTGCGTTTGCTTGACTATCGGAAGTTGTCATTACAGGCTTTCGCGCAGAATGAGCGGCGAACTTGGCCTTAATACTGGCATATAAGCCCACGACGCCCTTGGGAAGCCACAAAGTCGTCACCACAAATAAACCGCCTAAGAAAAACAACCACAGCTCGGGGAAAGCGCCCGTAAACCAAGACTTACCAAAGTTCACCAACAGTGCGCCAAAGATGGCGCCAAATAAAGTGCCGCGACCACCTACTGCCACCCAAACAATGCTCTCAATCGAGTTGAGCGGTGCAAATTCGCCAGGGTTAATAATACCAACCTGTGGCACATACAGCGCCCCCGCAACCCCCGCTAACATCGCCGAAACCACAAATACAAACAATTTGAAACGTTCCACCCGGTAACCGATAAAGCGCGTCCGGCTTTCACTATCGCGCACCGCAATTAATACTCGCCCCAGCTTGGAATTAACAATCCAGCGACAAAGCAGATAAGCCAGCGCTAATGCCAACGCACTCAAAGCAAACAATACCGCACGGGTACTCTCCGCCTGCAAACTAAAACCAAGAATATCTTTAAAATCGGTTAAGCCGTTGTTACCACCAAAACCCATGTCGTTGCGGAAAAATGCCAACATCAGGGCGTAGGTCAGGGCCTGGGTAATAATCGACAAATACACGCCGGTCACTCGGGAGCGAAAAGCCAGGTAACCAAAAATAAAGGCCAAAATACCCGGTGCTAAAAACACCATTAACATGGCAAAGGGAAACCAATCAAAACCAAACCAGTACCAAGGCAACGCCGACCAATCGAGAAATACCATAAAATCTGGTAGCTCTGGGTTGGCGTATACCCCACGGTCGCCAATTTGTCGCATCAAGTACATACCCATGGCGTAGCCACCCAAGGCAAAAAATGCACCGTGCCCCAAACTTAAGATGCCGCAATAGCCCCACACTAAATCCACCGCCAGCGCGAGCAAGGCATAACACAGATACTTGCCTAACAGGGTAACCCAATAAGAGCTAAGATGGAGTGGGTTTTCCGGGCTAAGTGCCAGGCTCATGAAGGGCACTAAAACCGCCGACAATAACAAGGCCAGCAACATGGCGTTGCCAACTTTGTCTTTCACTAAAAATCGAACTAATACTGACTTCGGCATGAACTAGTCCTCCACCGTACGACCTTTCAAGGCAAATAAACCTCGAGGACGCTTTTGAATAAACAGAATGATGAAAACCAGCACCAAAATCTTGGCTAAGACTGCGCCAGCAAAAGGTTCCATTAACTTGTTCGCAACCCCTAAGGTCAGAGCTCCAATCACCGTACCAAACAGGTTACCCACACCGCCAAATACCACCACCATAAAGGAATCGATAATGTAATTTTGCCCCAAATTCGGGCCAACATTGGTCAACTGACTTAAGGCCACTCCAGCAATACCAGCAATGCCCGAGCCCAAGCCAAAGGTCATGGCATCCACCCAACTCGAGCGGATCCCCATTGAATTGGCCATCGCTCGGTTTTGCGTCACCGCCCGCATTTGCAGACCGAAAAAGGTCTTGCGCAAAATGGTCCATAACAGGGCAACCACCATAAAACTGAAAATAATGATGTACAGGCGGTTATAAGTCAGCGACAACACGCCGTTAATTTCCAACGAACCGCTCATCCATTGTGGGGTAATCACCGCTTGGTTCAAAGGGCCAAAGATGCTGCGCACCGCCTGCTGTAACACTAAACTTAAACCAAAGGTCGCCAACAAAGTTTCTAGCGGACGACCATATAAGAAACGGATCACCCCTCGTTCGATCAAAATCCCTACCAGCCCCGATACCACAAAAGCCGCAGGGATCGCCACCAACAGCGACCATTCGATATGATGAGGCATCAACTGTTGCACCACATAGGTGGTATAGGCGCCGAGCATGATCATTTCGCCATGGGCCATGTTAATCACGCCCATCACCCCGAAGGTAATCGCCAGGCCAACCGCAGCCAGCAATAACACCGCCCCCAAACTCAAGCCAAAATAGATATTTTCAGCGACGCTATTCAGTTGCAATAACTGCTGGTTGGTCGCTATCGACTCGTTAATCGCGGCCAGCACCTTGGCGTCTTTTTCAATTGTTTGTTGTTTTACCAGTACATTACGTGAGGCAGGGTCTAACTGACCAGACAATAGTTCGGCAGCCTCGGCACGCGCCGATAGATCGGCAAATTGCAGGTTAATGATCGCCTGCATTTCTTTAAGTTTGGCGATCACCGCCGGATCTTGCTCCAGCACCATACGCTTTTCGATGAGCCCAGAATATGAGCTATCTGCGTCATTCATTAGCGAGCGGATCGCCGCAATGCGCTGCTCGCTGGTCTCTGCATTCAAGCCGACCAATGCCAAACCATTGCGCAGTTGACGGCGAATTTTGTTATTCACGGTAATTTTCTTAATTGCCTTTTTTTTCAGGGTGCCTAAATCACTGCCATCAATTACCGAAGTAATCGCATATTGCTTACCTTTCTGCTTAGCGATAACCACTTGTTTGCTTGATTTGATGTAGTACAAGTTAGCGTCTAACAGACTTTGAAAAATTAAACTATTCCGTGGATCGGTAGTTTCTATAAGCTGTTCAATCGCTTGCTGCTTCTGGGTGTTTTTTTTGGTGGTTAAAGTCTGCACGGTCTGTGACCAATCGCTGGCTGGTGCTGCAAACAAAGCACTACTGAATAAAAGTGCCAACAACAGTGCGGAGAAACGAGATATGTATATGCTCAAAACAATCCCTACTTTCTATGGATAACAATTAAAAAAGGCGCTACCGAAGCAATTCAGTCGCGCCTTTCATTTAAGCACCGGAGGCGCTTAGCTGTTCAGGCGAACCGACTTAATAGTTCTGGCCTGAACATTGGCCGGTCTTAATATTGAAGTTGCCACAGCTAATTGGCGCGGTCCAATCAGCAACTAACAGGGCACTTTCAGGAAGATGGTTCGTCCAGGCATCGCCAATCACACCACCCATGGTTTGCCATACGATATCGAACTGACCATCGGCTTGAATTTCACCAATTAGCACTGGTTTGGTCAGATGATGGTTGGTATTCATCACGGCATATCCACCAGTGAGATTCGGTACGGTAATACCATACATCGCTTCTCGGACTTCATCGGTAGCGGTCGTGCCAGCTTTTTCAACCGCTTCTGCCCACATTTGGAAACCGATATAAGTTGCTTCCATAGGATCATTGGTCACGCGTTTGTCATCGCCAGTATAGGCTTTCCACGCGGCAATAAACTCATCGTTGGCTTCACTCTCAGCACTTTGGAAGTAATTCCATGCCGCTAGGTGACCCACCAAAGGAGTGGTATCAAAACCAGACAGCTCTTCTTCACCCACCGAGAAAGCCACCACAGGGATATCTTCAGCCGATATCCCCTGGTTGGCTAACTCTTTATAGAATGGCACGTTGGCGTCACCATTAATGGTTGAAACCACCGCGGTTTTTTTACCTGCGCCACCAAATTTCTTAATATCAGAAACGATAGTTTGCCAATCGGAATGACCAAAAGGCGTGTAGTTAATCATGATGTCAGCAGGCGCGACCCCTTTAGACTTGAGGTAAGCTTCTAGAATTTTGTTGGTGGTGCGTGGGTAAACATAGTCGGTACCGGCCAATACCCAACGTTGAACGCCTTCTTCACTCATCAAGTAATCCACGGCAGGGATTGCTTGCTGGTTAGGCGCGGCCCCTGTATAAAATACGTTTTTAGAGCTTTCTTCGCCCTCATATTGTACTGGGTAGAATAACATGCCATTCAATTCTTCAATCACAGGCAACACCGACTTACGCGACACTGAAGTCCAGCAGCCAAAAATTACATCCACTTTATCCTTGTCCAGTAATTCGCGTGCTTTTTCGGCAAACAACGGCCAGTTAGATGCAGGGTCAACCACCACCGGTTCCAGTTTTTTGCCTAACAAGCCACCTTTTTTGTTTTGTTGGTCAATCATCATCAGCACGGTATCTTTCAGTGTGGTTTCACTGATCGCCATGGTGCCTGACAAGGAGTGCAAGACTCCGACCTTGATAGTATCTGCTGCCTGAGCTGCGCTCATTGAAAAAGCTAAAGCTACGCCACTGGCGACTGTGGCTATTTTCTTCCATGTATTGTGTTGTGTCATTGCTATATTCCCTATTTTTGTTGCTTTTAAAGCATGCGATACCTCATGCATTGCTAGTCGAACTGCAGCACTGACCATGCCAACCAACCAAAATCATTATAAAACAATCAGTTAATCCCAGAGACAAAGCGAAACACAAGATCCTAATGCACAAGAATCGAACATTTGCCTCAAAAACATGCACCAAAATATTTTAGTGACTAATAAGTATTCATCTATTGCACCAAAGAAAGGCGCTCGCACCATAAAGATCCACGATCAGGATAAGAATTTGTGACCAATACGCATTCAAGCTAGTGCTGCTTAGTACAGGAAAAGCTGGTTTGGTTCTTGCTGTATTTATCTAAATAAATAAGGTCAAAAACAACTAGTTAGCTAAAAAGGAATGATGTGAGTCAGCTTACTCAAGTCAAGCACAGCAGTACTCCGGCGCCAATTAAGCAAGGCTGGCTAGCCAAACTCGAGCTAGGTTTTGCGCCAATTGCGGCCAAGACTCGCTTAACCTTAAACCAGAGTATTGGCCCATTACGGGTGCAACGACCGTTTCACCCTGAGCGGCAAGCAAACGATTGTTGCCACGTTTACTTATTGCACCCACCTGGGGGCTTAGTGGCTGGTGACCAGTTACATATGAACGTAACATGTGCCGAAGGCAGTAAGGTCTTACTCACCACCCCCGCCTCTGGCAAACTGTATCGCTCCAATCTTGCTCGCCAGCAACAGAGTCAACAACAGTTGTTTCACCTACAAACCAATAGCAGTTTGGAATGGCTACCACCGGAAACCATCGTGTTTAATGGCGCTCAAGGCCGTTTAGACAGTCACTTTAAGCTACACGGCAATGCCCAATTAATTGCCTGGGAAATCACCTGTTTAGGCCGTAAAGCCAGCGATGAAGACTTTGATCATGGTGAATTATTGCAATCGATTAAGGTTTATCGCGAGCAGCGTCCACTATTAATCGAGAATACTCGTATTCATAACGCAGTGAGTGCCAACAATCCAGCGGCGCTGGCAAGTAAACATGTCTATGCTTGTATGCTAGCCACCGTTGACCAGCTCAGTGAGGCCAAGCAAACCGAACTATTAGAACTTTTACGGGAGCATCTTAGCTGTCCACAGCTGGGGATCACCCTCGTCAGAGGCCTAATTATCTTGCGTTATTTAGGCGATCAGGCCGAAACCGTGCGTCAGCAATTTGAAGCAGCATGGGCGCTGATCCGCCCATGTACCCTAGGCCGAGAAGCCATAGCACCACGCATTTGGAATACCTAATTACTCACAAATTACGAGGCAAATATGGAATTAACACCAAGAGAGAAAGACAAGCTACTGCTGTTCACCGCATTTTTGGTTGCCGAGCGACGCAAAGACAAAGGCCTAAAACTCAATTATCCAGAGACCGTTGCCTATCTTTCAGCGCAAATCGTCGAAGGCGCCCGCGAAGGCCGAACCGTCGCCGAATTAATGAGTTGGGGAAGAACCCTGCTCAGCCGCGATGAAGTGATGGATGGCATCGCAGAAATGGTCCCTGAAGTGCAGGTTGAGGCCACCTTTCCCGATGGCACCAAACTTGTCACTGTGCATAACCCGATCCCTTAGGCCTGGCCTCTAGCACCAACAACAAGGAACGACAGATGATACCTGGAGAACTAATTATTGAAGATGGTTGGATAGAGCTCAATCAAGGCTTAGCCACCACTAGCATCGATGTTGCCAATAGCGGCGATCGCCCGGTACAAGTGGGTTCACATTACCACTTCGCCGAGACCAACCCAGCCCTGCATTTTGACCGTAAGGCCGCCTTTGGCATGCGACTAAATATTGCAGCAGGCACCGCAGTCCGTTTTGAACCCGGACAAAGTCGCCAAGTAGAACTGGTTGCTTTAAGTGGTAAGCGCGAAGTCTACGGTTTTCGTGGTGAAGTAATGGGTGCCTTAGACACCAAGGAGCAAGCATGAGCAAGATGGATAAACGCGCCTACGCCGAGATGTTTGGCCCAACGCTAGGTGACAAGGTGCGTCTAGGCGATACCGAACTCATCATTCAAGTCGAAAAAGATTACGCCCAATATGGTAGCGAAGTGAAATTTGGCGGCGGTAAGGTGATCCGCGACGGCATGGGGCAAAGCCAAGCCAGCTGTGCGATGGTACCCGATACGGTGATTACCAATGCCTTGATCCTTGATCATTGGGGCATTGTTAAAGCCGATATCGCGATTAAAGAAGGTCGCATTCAGGCCATTGGTAAAGCAGGCAATCCGGATATTCAAGATAATATTGATATCGAAATTGGTGCCGGTACCGAGGTGATCGCCGGTGAAGGACAAATTATAACGGCTGGCGGAGTCGACTCTCATATTCACTTTATTTGCCCGCAGCAAATCGAAGAAGCCTTAATGTCTGGCACCACCACCATGTTAGGTGGCGGCACCGGACCAGCCACAGGTACCAATGCCACTACCTGTACTCCGGGGCCTTTCCACTTAGGTAAAATGCTGCAAGCGGCTGACAGCTTTCCCATGAACCTAGGCTTTTTAGGTAAAGGTAACGCCAGTTTACCACGCCCGCTAGAAGAACAACTGGTTGCTGGCGCCATGGGTCTCAAACTTCACGAAGACTGGGGCACCACCCCGATGTCTATCGACAACTGTTTAACCGTGGCCGAAAACTACGATGTGCAGGTGGCCATTCATACCGATACCCTAAACGAGTCGGGTTTTGTAGAGGATACCCTCGCCGCTTTTAAAGGCCGAGTGATCCATACCTACCACACCGAAGGCGCCGGTGGCGGTCACGCCCCCGATATCATTACCGCTTGTGGTTTAGACAATGTATTACCCTCGTCAACTAATCCAACTCGCCCCTACACGGTAAATACCGTGGATGAGCACCTGGACATGTTAATGGTATGCCATCACCTCGACCCGTCAATCCCAGAGGACGTGGCGTTTGCCGATTCACGGATCCGCAAAGAAACTATTGCTGCTGAAGATATTTTGCACGATTTAGGTGCCTTTTCGATGATTGCTTCCGATTCACAGGCCATGGGGCGGGTCGGCGAGGTGATTACCCGAACCTGGCAAACCGCGCATAAGATGAAGCAGCAACGCGGCTTACTCGAAGAAGATAAAGCTATAGGCTGCGACAACTTCCGCGCTAAACGCTACGTCGCCAAGTACACCATCAACCCAGCGATTACTCATGGTATTGCCCACGAAGTCGGCTCGGTGGAGGTGGGTAAGTTAGCCGACTTGGTGTTATGGAAACCAGCCTTCTTTGGCGCAAAGCCTTCACTCATCATCAAAGGTGGGGCAATTGCTGCAGCACCGATGGGCGATCCCAATGCTTCAATCCCCACTCCGCAACCGGTTCATTACCGGCCGATGTTTGGCGCCTATGGCAAGGCCATGAGCGAAACGAGGGTCACCTTTGTCAGTCAAGCGGCGCTGGACGCCAAGGTACAGGATACCCTCGGGTTACAGAGTCGCTTGGTAGCTTGCAAAAATACCCGCAACATCACCAAGAAAGACATGGTGCATAACCACTATCAACCCCATATGGAAGTCGATTCACAAACCTATGAAGTTCGTGCCGACGGCCAATTACTGGAATGTGAACCTGCAACCGAACTGCCACTGGCGCAGCGCTACTTTTTATTTTAAGGAGAGAATGAATGTTAAAGGTGTATCAAACCCTCCATCACTACCATGGTCCGGTCCATCACCGCGTGGTATTGAGCTACGAGTTACGCAAAAAGGCCCGGATCAAGGCGCAAACCGAGGCCCAGCAAGAAATTGGCTTCTTCTTAGAACGCGGTCAGGTGCTACAAAATGGTCAACTGCTGGAAGCCGACAATGGTGAAGTGGTTGAAATTAGAAGTGCCGATGAACTGGTCACCACCGCTTATAGCGATGACCCATTGATGTTCGCCAAAGTCTGTTACCACCTAGGCAACCGCCATACCCCTCTGCAAATTGGCGAGGGTTGGGTTCGTTTTCAACCCGACCATGTATTGCAAGATTTAGTGGAATTGTACGGTTTGCGGGTGGAGCAACACCAAGGCCCCTTTGATCCCGAGACAGGAGCCTATCACAGCCACTTACCGGGACACAGTCACTAATGGCCAGTCTGGCGCAACTGCAACTCATGCGACTGGTAAGCCCCAGCTTACCAGTGGGAGGGTTTGCCTACTCGCAAGGTTTGGAGTACGCCATCGAAAATGCTTGGGTGACTAACCCCGCCGCGCTAAAAGCTTGGGTCCAGGGCTGTTTGGAAGCAGGCCTTGCCTGTCTGGATATCCCAATGCTCGCGGCTTTATACCAAGCTTGGTCGATACAAGATTACCGCCGCTTTGAACAGCTTAATCTGGAACTCATCGCCAGCCGAGAGACTCGGGAGTTAGAGTTAGAAGACGTTCAAATGGGCAATGCGCTACGCGTTTTATTACAACAGCTCGACGCCGACATCATCGCGCCATTAAGTGATGAACCGATGAGCTGGACCAGTATGTTTGCGGTTGCAGGTGAACATTGGCAGATCCCACTCAACGACTTGGCAGATGGCTACCTATGGACATGGTTAGAAAACCAACTAGCGGTGGCGGGTAAAACGTTACCGCTCGGGCAAACCGCCTGCCAAAAGCTACTTAGCGAGTTGCTACCCTTGTTGCCGCCCGCACGCGCCTATGGCCTGGCTTTGCCCTTTGAACAAATTACCGGGTCGCTGCCCGCCTTAAGTTTGGCCAGCACCCTTCACGAAACCCAATACTGCCGCTTGTTCCGCTCTTAATCGGCGAAACTGAGCCAATCGAGGATATAAAATGACCATTAAACAAACTTTACGCGTCGGGGTCGGTGGCCCTGTCGGTTCGGGGAAGACCGCCTTACTGACCGCCCTTTGTCGCGAACTGAAAGACCGCTTTAACCTAGCGGTGGTAACCAACGACATTTACACCAAAGAAGATGCCCAGTTTCTGTTGCGTCACAACGCACTGGCCGAAGATCGAATCTTAGGGGTTGAAACTGGTGGCTGTCCCCATACCGCGATCCGTGAAGATGCCTCGATGAACCTTGCTGCAATCGCCGAGTTAAACCGTCGGCATCAAGGCCTAGATTTAGTGCTGGTAGAAAGTGGCGGCGATAATCTCAGTGCCACCTTTAGTCCAGAGCTGAGCGACTTAACCCTGTATGTGATTGACGTTAGCGCTGGCGATAAAATTCCCCGCAAGGGCGGCCCAGGGATCACCAAATCTGACCTACTGATCATCAACAAGACCGATCTGGCCCCTTATGTAGGTGCCTCGCTGGACGTGATGGATCGCGATGCAAAAAAAATGCGCGGCGAACGCCCCTTTGTTTTTAGCAATCTCAAAACCAACCAAGGTTTACAAGACATCATCAACTTTATTATCGAGCAAGGCATGTTAGAAGAAAGCTCTGCAAACCTCGCCAATTCAACCCTTTAACGGAGATCTCCCATGAAAAAATTACTTAGTATCGGTTTACTCGCCCTGGTCAGCTTCCCCAGCTTGGCCCATGAAGGCGTTCATAATGGCTTGAGCGCGGGGATCTTACATCCACTGACTGGTCTTGACCACCTGCTCGCCTTAAGCCTTATTGGTCTATTAGCCAGTCAAACGGGCAAACTCAAACTCAGCTTAATGCAAAGCCTGTTCGCCTTAGTTTTAGCCGCCGTTGTCGCCAGCTTTGGTTTTGTGCCACCGATGCTGGAAACGGGTCTCGCCATTTCACTGTTAGTGATGGCGCTATTAGTGGCCAAGCTACTGCCCAGTTCGGCGAGTGCCGTGACCGCTGCGGTTTGTATTGTCGCCGCACTTCATGGTGCAGCGCATGGTAATGAGGTGCCAGCAAGCGCCGATGTGAAGCTATTTTTTGCCGGCTTTATTGCCAGTTCGATAGCCATCATTTGTGGGGGGTATCTGCTTGGAAACTTGGTTCAACGTTCACCCTATGGTCTAAAGTTGATGCGCGGCTATGCCAGCGTAGCGGCCTTCTTTGGCATCTCAGCCTTAATCGCTTAAACCTTACCCAGTGCAGCAAACCTGCTGCACTGGGTACTCGCCGCCAAGCATCGACTTAGCGGCGACAAAGCTCACCAAGTACGGCATAATGCCGCCATGAATTGCGATCCCCTACAGCAACATCCGCTGCATCAGACTTGCCAACAACACCCGAACCGGGTGGCCCTGAGTATTGGCGAACAGCACTATAGTTATCAACAGTTACAGGCAATGGTGGGCGTTACCGCAGCACAACTGCGTCGGCAAGGCCTTAGCCGAGGCGACCGACTCAGCTGTTTTGGTGATGACCAGCTACGCATGTTGCTACTACAGTTAGCCAGTTTAGAACTAGGCTATATTTTTTGCCCACTCAACCACCATCACCCAGTGAGTCAACTGCAAAGCCTTAGCGAGCGAATTGATGCCAAGTTCTATTGGACTGATAGCCAAGCAACACTGAGCGGTCGCCAAAGAGTTGAATTTAATCCTCAGCAAAGAGATTTAAAGGCAATTTCGCCAGACCAAATACAAACCAGCCAAGCGATAAGCATGGTGTTTACTTCAGGTAGCAGTGGCCCAGCAAAGGCGGTGGTGCACAGTTGGGCAAATCATTACTTCAGTGCCTTGGGTTCGCACAGCATGCTCCCGCTGGTGCCCCAATCTCAATGGTTATTATCCTTGCCGCTTTATCACATTGGTGGACAGGCCATTGTATGGCGTTGCCTATTAGCGGGGGCCGGGATCGTCGTGGCACAGAACAAGGGCCAACTGTATGCCGACTTAGTGAGCAGCGCCACCAGCCATGTCTCCTTAGTACCAACGCAACTTTACCGGCTATTACAGCGCCCCGATTTTAACGCTGCCAATTTGCAGCTAAGCACGCTCTTAATTGGCGGCGCAGCCTGCAATGATAGACTCATCGATGCAGCACTCGAGCGGGGATTTCAGGTCTATAGCTCCTATGGTAGTAGCGAAATGAGTTCACAGGTGGCCACCCGCAACCATCGATTAGGCCAGCGAGGCTATCAATTACTGCCCTACCGACAAGCCAAAATAGAGGCACAACAAATCCTGCTACGGGGCGAAACACTATTTCTCGGCTATTGGCAGAATGGTGGGATTTGCCCAGTCGTCGACCAAGAGGGCTGGTTTAACAGCGGTGATCATGGGCGAATGCAACAAGATAATCTTTATCCCTTGGGTCGCAGTAATCATATGTTTATCTGTGCAGGTGAAAACATCCAGCCAGAAGAAATCGAACAGGCCTTGTTGCAGCACCCGCAAATTAGGCAGGCGATTGTGGTGGCACAAGATAGCGCCGAGTACGGCCAGCGACCAGTAGCGTTTATCGCTGGCCCAAACGGCTTGACAAGCCACCGCTTAAATCAATTCTTACGGCGGCAACTAGCGGCTATCAAACTGCCGATAGCCTATTATGCTTTGCCAGAAACGAATTCGCTGAAACCCTCGCGCAGCGAATTAACCAAGATAGCGAATCACAAATCCAGTTGTTGTGACCAGTGTTGATACTCAAAAATTGTAATCCAAGATTGTTGATAAGCGTGTTGCAGCGCGCTGTGCTGCTGTTCTTTCAAGTTAATCTCACTGTCGGGAACAAAACAACAAGTCCCTTTCAAAAATTGCTCTCGTTCAGCTAAATAACGATTTAATAAACCGGTTTTTGCAAAATCGATTTCACTTTTCATAAGCACTCCTTACAAGCAAATTAATCGCTAGCGCTTGGTGCCCGCGCCCGCCAAACAGCGGCGCTGCACTCGACTTAGATTTATCACGCTTGGCGATCCCCGACAAGCTTTATTCAACAGACAAGCGAGCAAATCAGCTTACCGGTCACGAATAACAACTTCACCGCCTTCCAGATACAAACAAAAACCAGCGTTCAAAAATGATGAAAGCTTATCCTAACAGCTTACTCTGCAATCATTTTCTGCTAGCCTTATACAAGGCTTCCCGATCATAACGAGTAATGATGGCCCTCCCCAACATCCAATTACTGCGTCAGTTTGTACAATATTACGAACAAAGCCATCATTTTCCTGAACGAACCAGCGCAACTCAACGCAAGCAACTATTTATAGAACTTGAGCGCCAGCTTAACTGCCAGTTGTTTAATCACGATTACCAGAACCTAAATTCGCAAGGGCAGCTACTTTATCAACGAGCGAAACAACTACATTCTCAGCTATACAACTTACTCAGTGACCAACAACACCCGATTCAGCCACAACAAATCATCATTGGAATAGATGAGTTTGTACCTTGTCAAAGTCTATTGCACTACTATCCACGCTTTATTAGCGAACTATCGCTGCAACAGTTAAAACTAGTGCAACTTGGCTCACAACAGCTATCAGAACAATTAATCCAAGGGGAAATTGATATTGCCTTACGAGTTGCCCGTCAGCAAAAACCTGCAAAAACCCATTCGCGCCGTTACTGCAATCTTAGCTTAGCCCTGGCCTGCGCTGCACGGCATAGTTTGAGTAAACACCAACAACTTAGTGTCGAACAATTACAAGGCCATCGCCAGCTTTGCTTACCTCACCTTCCCATCGAACTGCAACTCAACCGAGTCAATTGTTGGCAACTGGAACATCGCGAGCTCCTTCATGATCTATTGGTATTAGGTATGGGATGGGCCTTTGCCCCACGGCATTGGTTAGAGGCGAGCTTTCGTAATGGCAGCTTAATTGAATTACATCTGAGTAATTATTTTTCACCAACCAAATTAGAGATAGAAATACTATGGTTAAGCAGCCAACGAGACAGCCAGGTCGCCCATTGTTTAAACCTGTTAGGACTGAGCGCTTATGATGGATGAACACGCCACCCTTGCCGCTTTACAAAGCTTTGTTTGTTTAGCCAAGCAAGCCGACCTCAATGCTTGTTCCGAGCAGCTAGCTTTGCCCACCGAGCGGATCCTAGAGCAACTGGAACAACTGCAGCAGCGACTGGCCTGTAGTCTATTTGTACAAACCGGTCAGTTCTATCAATTAAGCCACGCAGGCCTAGCCTTAGTTGAACAAGCCGAGCTAATTGTGGGTCGTTACGCCGAGCTCCAGCGGCACTGTCAGCACTTGCAACAGGCCAAAAGTTTACAACTCAGTATCAGTTATCAAGCCTGGTTTCCCAGCCCTTGGTTAACTTTACTCGCACAGCAGTTACATCGTTATGATCCGCTATTGGAGCTCCGCTTTAGCGGTTCTCAACAACACTCGGTACACTTTAGTTTTTCAGCGAACAAGCAACATGCAGCAGCTGAAGTATTCCCCTGGAAACAAGCGCAGCTCGTAAAAGTGGCACATCCCAAACTAGTGAATCATCGCCAGCAGTTCGACGCACATTTAAAGCTTTTCGATATGAGGGAGCCACAGCAAAGCAATCTGTTTATGGGTGAAACCTTGCTACTCGATGCGCTACAAGCGGGCCTCGGGTGGGCAATATTGCCACAGATCAGTGTCGAATCACGCTTAGCCGAAGGAACCCTCAAAGCCTGGCCAAATCTGCTAGGCGAACAAGCAACATACATTCATCTATCGGCGCACTGTCCGAGCGACCTCCGTCACTTTTTGATGCAGCAGAAAGATGTCGCTTAAACGGGCCGTCACTAACGGACAATGCCAATTGAAGCCGAGATAGGTATAATTAACCATTGCCAACATTCATCAATCGAGATCATGAGTCGACCCCATTGCGCCCGCTGTTTACGCCCACAAAGTCACTGCTTATGCCCATACATTCAACACTGTCGGCATCGGCATCCGCTTATTATCTTACAGCACCCAAGTGAACAGAAGCAGGCCAAAGGTACTGCTCACTTAGCTTGTTTAGCCTTAGAGCAAGCGCAATTAATATCTGGTGAGCAGCCCGAAGATTTCGCCGCCTTACGCCAAGCTGTAGAGCAACAACCACAACAGTATTGGCTAATTTACCCCAGTGAGCACAGTCAAAGCCTCGAACAACAGGCGTGTCTGGCGCTCACTCAGCAGACCACTCTGCATACGCCTGCGCTTTATCCCACGTTGATATTTTTAGATGGCACCTGGCGTAAAGCGCAAAAACTCTGGCACCTCAACCCTTGGTTACATGCTCTGCCCCAGTTTCACTTTACCAGCCCGCCTCAAGGCCAATATAAAATACGTAAAACCGCCATTGCACAGGGACTCTCCACTATCGAAGCCATCGGCTATGCCTTACAGCAAGTCGAAGCATTCAACCCTAGACCACTCTCCGCAATATTGGAAGCGCTGGTGACTCAACAACTCAAGGCGATGCCTCAGCAAGTTCAAGCCCGTTACTAAATCCTGAGGAACGGATAGCCAAGCGACAAATAGTGACAAGCATCATTAAATTAACATATTCGCAACATTGGACTGGCGATTTAGCGGCTGTGATTTATAATTACATTAGTCGGTTGTCGCTTTTAGATGCTCAGGCTGTAATACTTGGTTTACCAAGCGTTATGCCTTCCCAATCTACTAGCGGTGCCGGCTCGCCTATATTAAGCCCACATTCGATCAACATTAAGCTAACATTCGATACAAATAACCATGACCTAGCGTGCAGAATGTGAAAAAATAACCATTCCTCTGTGCTTAGCGAAAGACCTTGTCGATATGGATGATAAAAAACGCCCACTTTACTTACCCTATGCCGGACCGGCACTGTTAGAAACCCCACTACTGAACAAAGGCAGCGCCTTCAGCCAAGAAGAGCGGATTTTCTTTAACTTAGAGGGACTACTGCCCGAAGCCATCGAAAGTATCGATGAACAAAGTGAACGAGCCTACAAACAATACCAAAGTTTCACCAATGATCTTGATCGACATATTTACCTACGCAATATTCAAGATACCAACGAGACTTTGTTTTACCGACTCGTCGAAGACCATATCAGCGAGATGATGCCAATTATCTACACTCCCACCGTAGGCGCGGCCTGTGAGCAATTCTCTAATATTTATCGTCGCTCTCGGGGGCTATTTATTTCTTACCCCAATCGCCACCGTATCGATGAACTACTGAACAATGCCACCCGTCACAACGTAAAGATTATCGTGGTGACCGATGGCGAACGGATCTTAGGCTTGGGCGATCAAGGCATCGGAGGCATGGGGATCCCAATTGGTAAATTGTCGCTGTACACTGCGTGTGGCGGGATCAGCCCAGCCTACACCTTACCCATCGTATTGGACGTGGGCACCGACAACCAGCAGCTATTGAATGACCCAATGTATATGGGATGGCGTCATCAACGGATCGGCGGCGAAGAATACGCTCAGTTCATTGAGTTATTTATGCAAGCCGTGATGGTGCGCTGGCCGGAGGCTCTGATCCAATTTGAAGACTTCGCCCAAAAAAATGCCATGCCACTCTTACAACGCTATAAAGATCAATTGTGCTGCTTCAATGACGATATTCAGGGAACTGCAGCAGTCGTCGTCGGTTCATTATTAGCCGCCTGTAAAGCCGCCGACTCGGCGTTAAGCGAACAAAGGATCACCTTTGTAGGCTCAGGGTCAGCCGGTTGTGGGATCGCCGAAGCGATTGTGCGCGCCATGATCGAAGAAGGGATCAGTGAACAACAAGCCCGCAGCCAAGTTTTCATGGTCGATCGCTGGGGTTTACTGCAAAGCAACATGCCCAACCTGTTAGACTTTCAACAGCGCCTGGCACAACCCGCCGAGCTGCAGCAACTATGGGGCTTGAGCAGTGACAGTCTATCCTTACTCGATGTGGTCGAACACGCAAAACCGACCGTGCTGATCGGCGTCTCTGGCGCCCCGGGAGTATTCAATCAAGCGATCATAGAAACCATGCATCGGCACTGTGAAAAACCCATCGTATTACCCTTATCAAACCCTACCAGCCGAGTTGAAGCACTTCCCGAAGACATCCTTCGTTGGACCCAAGGGCAAGCGCTAGTGGCGACCGGAAGCCCCTTTTCTCCAGTAAAACTAGGAGAGCAGAGCTACCCCATCGCCCAATGTAACAATAGTTATATTTTCCCCGGCATTGGCCTTGGCGTCTTAGCGAGTCAAGCGACTCGAGTCAGTGATGAGATGTTAATTGCCAGCAGCCGAGCCTTAGCCGAATGCTCACCGTTGGCCAATGACGGCGAGGGGGCTTTGCTGCCTCCCCTCGAAGAAATTCGCATCGTTAGCAAACACATCGCTTATGCGGTCGCCAAAACGGCCATGCAACAGGGTTTAGCAATCCCCATCTCTGATGAAGTATTAAGTCAGACGATTGAAACCAGCTTTTGGCGCCCAGAATACCGTCACTACAAGCGCACTTCGTTCTAGACTTTGCAAGCACTCAACAGTCTCTAAAGCTGTTGAGTGCTCGCACTTGGTTTGAGTTAAACTAAATCTTCCTGAGCCTTTCGGATGATTGATTCAGCATGTTTCCAAGGATTGTTATCACTTTATTCCCAATAAAATACCACCAAAGATTAATCGCCGCCCAATCATCTCAAACTCAGCTAAACCGAAAAACCATAAAACTCGGGGAAAATAAGTAGCGATACCAACACTAAAATTTGTAGCGCGATAAACGGAATAACACCTTTGTAAATATCGGTGGTTTTAATCGCTGGGGGAGCCACACCTTTTAAATAAAACAAGCTAAAACCAAAGGGCGGGGTAAGAAAAGAAGTTTGTAAGTTCATGGCGATCAAAATCGCAAACCAAGTTAAGTTAATCCCCATCAGGTCGGCAACCGGATATAACATCGGCACCACGATAAACGATATTTCTACAAAATCGATAAAGAAACCCAGCACCAATATGACTAACATCGTTAAGATCAAGAATCCCCATTTATCTCCAGGAAGGCTGGTCATCACTTGCTCAATGACCTCTTCGCCACCGGTGTAGGAAAACACCATCGAGAAAGCCGTCGCACCAATGAAAATAGCGAACACCATCGCAGTAACGTTAACCGTTTCCAAGGCCGACTGATAAATAATTTTCCAAGAGAACTGACGATATAACAAAGACAACAAAACAGCGCCAACACCACCAATCGCCGAAGATTCAGTGGGCGTAGCAATGCCATAGAAGATAGAGCCCAATACCGCAATCATTAAGCTTAAGGGGGGAGCTATCGCCTTAAAGGCCTTCCAACAAGGCTTGAGACCATGCCCAGCAACTTGATCTTTAGGTAAAGCGGGGGCCATTTCAGGCTTGAGAAAGGCAATCAGCAACACATATAAAATGAATGCCCCAACGAGCACCCCTCCCGGCATTAATGCGGCCTTGAATAGGTCGCCAACCGGAACTCCCATCACATCCCCTAGAATAATCAAAATAATCGACGGCGGAATAATTTGACCAAGGGTGCCCGAGGCACAGATCACGCCAGTAGCAAGCCCCTTGTTATATTTATATTTCAGCATCACCGGCAAGGAAATAACCCCCATCGCCACCACCGAAGCGCCCACCACGCCTGTTGATGCAGCCAACAACGCGCCAACTAGAATGGTGGATACCGCTAAACCACCGCGTACGCCTCCAAATAGCTGGCCCATCGCTTCCAATAGCTGTTCAGCAAGACGTGTTTTTTGCAACACGATCCCCATAAAGATGAACAACGGTACCGCCATTAATACTGAGTTTTGCATGATGCTCATGATACGAAAGGGCATAAATGCAAATAGCTCGAAGCCTTCGGAAAGAACCCCAAATACCAGCGCCACGCCGCCAAAAACAAAGGCCACCGGAAAACCAGTTAATAGCATGCATAAGGCTACGAAAAACATGACAATCCCAATCATGAAAACTTCCTTTTAGCGACGACGAGTTAGTGCTGATTTCGCAGCTGAATTAAATTTTTGAGTAACATGCCTAGGCCGCTTAACGCGACACATAGCGCTGAAATAGGGATCATCGCTTTAATTAGCCAGCGATAAGCCAAGCCACCTGGGTCACCACTAATTTCACCAAGATGATAAGACTCCAAGGCGAAGTCATATCCGTACCAAACCATCAACCCACAGAATGGTAACAGCAATAGCAGCACCCCCAAGCTGTCTATCCAAGCCTTTTTACGACGAGATAACTTGTCATAGATAATGTCCACTCGCACGTGTCCTTCGGCCTGTAAGGTCGAGGCAATTCCCAATAAAAACATCGCCGAGAATAAGTGCCATTCCAGCTCCTGCATACCAATTGAACTGGAGCGAAAAAAGTAACGCATCACCACGTCATAAAAGATATTTACCAGCATCAACAGCATCAATACCGCAGTGAGAGACGCAATTCCTTTAGAGAAACCATCAATAGCTCGTTGCCAACGCAACATCTTTCACCTCCCCTTTAATTTGTCGGTGGAGGCGCTAGCCGCCACTGCCGCCAGCGCCTTAAGCCACTACAAATCTTGGGTACTATTTAAGTAACCTTGCTCAGAAATGGCAGTATAAGCTCGTATTTGCTGCATAAATTGCTGCTGCGATTGAATTATCTTAGCGGCCATCGGGTCGCTCGCAGCCTTCTCTTGGAGCAATGCATCATTGGCTTCCTTCAAGGCTTTAATCACCGTCACCGGGAAGGTCTTCACTTGAATATTTGGATACTCCTGCAACATGGTTTGCCAGTTCTTGGCACTTTCAGCATAGGAATGAATAAACATGTCGTAAGCCGCCTTACGCATCGCGACCACAAGGATCGCTTGCAAATCTTTCGGTAAACTTTCAAGCTTTTTCTTATTCGCGATAAACATTAACTCAGTGGCTGGTTCATGCCATCCCATGTAGTAGTAGGGCGCGATTTTATGGAAGCCCATTCGCAGATCCAATGATGGCCCCACCCACTCCAGCGCATCGATAGTATTCCGCTCTAAGGCGGTATATAACTCACCGGGCGGAATATTCACTGGTGTTGCGCCAAGCTTAGCCAATACTTCACCTGCAAATCCGGGAATACGCATTTTAAGATTCTTTAAATCGTCTACCGAGTTAATTTCTTTGCGGAACCATCCCCCCATCTGTACTCCAGTATTCCCGCCAGGAAAGGGCAGCAAGTTATGCTCAGCGTAAACCTGATCCATCAAGGCTTGACCGCCACCATATTGCAACCAGGCATGTTGCTCAGGGGCATTCATACCAAAGGGCATCGTAGTGAAGTAGAGAGTATTCGGGACCTTACCTTTATAGTAATAAGAGGCGGAATGACCTAAATCGTATTGACCACTTTTCACCAAATCAAACACGCCAAACGGCGCTTTGTGTTTGTTGGCGGAGTCGACCCGAATTTTTAAACGCCCATTGGACATCTCGTCGGCCATTTTCACCATGTTTTTCACAGCGTCACCAAATACTGGAAAATTGGGCCCCCAGCTTTCGGCGAGTTTTAATTTATAAACTTTCTCTGCGGCCAAAGCCGTGGAACTAAAGGCAATAATGACCGAAGCCAATAATGTTTTACTGCAGAGGGACTTAAGCATGTGATTCACCCTTTCCTTATCATCCGTTGATTATTTTAGGTATGACCAGTATTCGCTGCTCACGAATTGAGTACCAACAATGTTATCATATTGTTAACGGGACGCTATCCGCTAAACTACGGTTTTCGATTACGTAAAATCACGTAGCCTTATACTTTGGTATAAGTTCGTACGATTTCACTATTTTAGCTCAGGCAACAGACTTAACATTAAATTAACATGAAATAATGAGACGCTTCGGTCATGTGGTCGCTTAAAATTAAAATTATTCTACTGTCGGTGGTTCCCCTGATTTTCGTTACAGCCTTAATTGCTAGCTTGGTCTTTAAGCAATCATCAACGCTGGCAAAGCAACAGCTTAAGCTGATCAAAACCAATATCATGCACAGCAAAACCCTGGAACTGCAAAATCATATCGCGCAAGCCTTTGCGAGCATTCGCAATATTTATGAGCCAGCGTCTGCCAACGATCAATACGCGAAACAGCAAGTTCGAGACATCCTCACTCGACTACGCTTTAGTGAAGATGGTTATTTTTTTGCGTACACCTTAGATGGACTAAATTTAGTACACCCGATATTGCCCGAATTAGTCGGAGAAAACCTTTGGAATTACCAAGATGCGGAAGGCACCATGTTAATTCAGGATCTGATTACTCAGGCGAAAGCTGGCGGCGGTTTCAGCCATTACTTATGGGAAAAACCCAGTACCGGAAAACGGGTGAAAAAGCTGGCTTATGTGGTCCTGCTCGACAAGTGGCAATGGATGCTAGGCACTGGCGTCTATCTCGATGATGTGGATGCAGAACTGGCTCGAATCAAGCTGCAAACCGAGCAAAATATTGATCATAATTTTATATGGCTATTCATCGTCACCAGCATTTCAGGCATTGTGATCGCTTTACTAGGCACCTCTCTCAACATTTCCGAACACAAGCTGGCCGATAAAAAACTGAAAGCGCTCACCCAACGAATCATCGACTCCCAGGAACAAGAGCGACAGCGCGTGAGTCGTGAATTACATGACGGTATTAATCAACTGCTTGTCTCTATTAAGTATCGCCTAGAAAGCGCAACCGAATGCAGCAACACCCCAACAACCATCAGCGTTAGCTTGCACCAAGGACTCCACACCATTAATCAAGCAATCGGTGAAATAAGACGTATTTCCAAAGATCTACACCCAAGTATATTAGATGATCTTGGCCTCGGCGCGGCTTTAACCAGTCTCAGCCAAGAATTTGAACAACGCACCGCTATCGACGTATTTTTCGAATGCGACATCAATGCCATTCACATACCAGCAATGGTCCAAACCACCTTATATCGGATCACTCAGGAAGCTCTACAAAATATAGAAAAACATGCTGCTGCTGATACTGTCGATATTCTATTAACGCATCGTAAACAACAACTCCAGATGTCCATTCGCGACAATGGTTGTGGTTTTGAAATCGAAAACAAATCAACTCAAGCAAACTTCAAACAATTTGATCTAGGCTCCGAGTTCGCCAGTAGCGGCTTGGGTTTACGCAATATATTTGAACGAATTTCCCACATCGATGGCCAAGTGAGTATCCATAGCCAACTTGCGAAAGGGACTCAAATTACCATCAAACTCCCGTTACAAAAGTGCTCAACATTCAGCCAAATACCCTTGGAGCAAATTACATGACCTCAGTTTTACTCGTCGATGATCATCCCTTGGTACAAGATGGTTTGAAGATGCGATTAGACACCACGGAAGAATTTGAAGTCGTAGGCACCGCTGCAGATGGGCAACAAGCCTTAGATTTAGTCATCCGCTTAAAACCCCAAATTGTGCTCACTGATATTAATATGCCCAAGCTCAATGGGATTCAGCTGCTAGAATTACTAGCAGTACAATCCCCCGAGACGAAAGTAATTATGTTAAGCATGCACAACAACAAAGCATACGTGCAAAATGCAATGCGTCATGGTGCCAAAGGCTACCTTTTAAAAGACATTACCTCTTGCGAGCTGGTCAACGCTTTACAAGCCGTTGCCAATGGCGGATGTTATATCAGTGCAGGGGTCTCTAACCAACTGTTCGAATCAGGCAAAACCAGCGCGGCCCTCAGTAAACGAGAGCAACAGGTATTGCAACGACTCGCTTCTGGCTGTAGTAACAAAAAAATTGCAGATAAATTATCGATTAGTATCCGTACCGTAGAAACCCATACCTTAAAGATCAGACGTAAACTGAAACTCGATAGTAGTGCGGCAATGATTAAATATGCGATAGATAACTATGGTTCTGGCATCGAATGTTGATTAAGATGTTTTATTCAACAATAACGAATCACTACTCGCAACTAGAGGCTGAATTTGAAGCGTTCTGACCTGAGTAAATCGAACAAACCGAATAAACAAAAACGCCCAAAAACCCAAGTTCGCTTGGTGAGTGGCTCAATGCAAACAAATGCCAATCAGCAGCTCGAAGGTGATTTTATTGCGGCCTTCGAATATGCCCTAGAACTCTTAGAAAAACCTAAAAATAATTAGTGGGTTATAACAGTGCTGTTGGACGCATTTCTACCAGAAACATGGCTTAAACTAACAGCTTGTGTCACTGGTCGATTCACGCCACACTCGACACCTTAGTCATTCAAGCTCGGTCTTACTTTTTACCCACTAGAGGCGTGAAGCTGATTTTACCCTCTTCATATTTGGTTTCGGTGGGGCCGTACTCCCGATTAGTAAATAATTTCTGACCCACAATATCTAAACGAACATTAGGGTGTAACTCTCGGCGCACCGTCAGCTTCGCCTTAGCAAAAAATTCTTGCTCTAATTGCTGATTATAATCGAGGGCAAAGTCAATTTGTACCAACTCCTGACGAGTATGATGTAAGGTTGCCGCAAGTTTATCGGCAGTATCGGGCTCCCGTTCTTCTTTTTTTACAGAACTCAACTTCATCTGGGCATCAAGCACCTTACCCAGCTTTTGGTGGAGAGTTTGCTTCACATTATTTAAGCTTCGACGCTCTTCTTGGATTTCATCAAAATCACCAGAGATAGTCAGCTGCGTTGCGGTGCCCGCAGTGGCGCCAAGTACTACAGTCGATATTTCATCACCAGCCTCGACAGAGCCACCAATTAAGGTTCCGCGCAAACCACCCGCATCACTCACCGTCACCTTTCCCTTACTCTCTATTTTACTATGCAGTAACTGGCTGGTCACGGTCACATCTTTTTCCGCTTGGACATGAGAGTACTGTATAAAAGTGGCATGCACTTCGCCTTGGGCTTGAATCGAACAGGAGTAGTTTTCGTCCCCTTCCTTGAGTCGGTGGCCTATCACCCCTTTACCAACCACTACATCACCACCCGCAACAATATTCGCCGATTCGACAAAACCATTAATATGTACATCGCCAGTCGCGGACACCTTCATACCTTCGGCAACGTTACCCGTGATTAATATGCTACCGCTAAAATCGACATGGCCATAGCTGACATCCACTTCTTTAATCGACAACACATCGTCAACTTTCATGCCATTTTCGATTTCCAAAGGCAGGCCGATACAGGTCGCCAGTAACAGGTTTTGATCATCATTTGCTATACGCGAACCCTCGCCCACGGTAAAAGGAATCTCTCGGCCTTGCTTAAAAGGTAAGGAATCGCCACAAACACTCATCCCCTGACGACCGACAGTGAAGGGATGGCGGCGCATCAAGGGCTTATCTGGCTCAACCGTTTCGAGGCTACCAAGGTCACGCATATCAACCCTACCATCACTGGTTTCCTGAGGTTGTAACAAACGTTCTTTAGGAGTGGCGACTAAGCGCTCGAAACGACTATCTTGACCATCAACCGCTGCACGACCTAAGGCCACAACCTTCTCCAATTTCATCCCCGGATCGGCAGTTCTAGCGGCGTTAAGCAATGCTAAAGCGCGTTGTTTTTGTAAACCGAAGCTCACCCCCGCTTCTTGCATAGCATTTACCAGATCCCCCTGAGAGATTGGCCTACCGCCATAGGCGGCGGTAATAGTGGCTCGAGCCACCATCTTATCCTCTGAAATTCGAATACTAATCTCAGCATTGCGAATACTGGCAATTTTTATAAAAGTATCGCCCCACTTCTTAATCAGTTCAGGAGACTCCCTCAACTCGGCAAACTTAGCAACAGCGTCTTGAATCGCCTCCTCATCAAATAAGTAGTGGCTATATTCAGAACGATGCAACAGTGCTTGAACATCGGTGACGCTAACATGGCTGTCTTGCGGTGTGATTTCGATTAACGCAGCCAACTTATCTTGCGATAAACGTAAACAACTCAATTCCAGCATTTAGCCCCCTTTCTCGTTTGGCGTTCACCATAACAAAACATACTTAAGCGATATTTTTCTATTATGCCTGTTCACATCCTGTTAACCAATAGTCGAGCAAGCTCTAGTCACCAACTAATTGAACTAGATCTTCATTTAGTATGATGAATAATAAAATTTATGTAACTTTACAAGATATTGATCAATAAAATCAGCAATCAAATATAAAATTCATCGCAAAACTAAGTGCCTTAATTTTGCCACAATACCGCTATTTTTAGTTGTACTTTCAACAACACATCACTACCTTGATAAGACGATGCGGGTCTGGCTCTCAAATCGCCTCACCACAATTTATTTTGAGGAAATGAGAATATTATGAAACTTTCCAAGCACAAGTTTAGCTATCTTCAACAAATCGCGATTGTACATATTATCGCTGGCCTCATCACCATGCTATTGGCCTATTATGTAGGGACCTTTAGTGCCATCGTTTTAGGCTTATCGATCATTGCTTATGCCGCTGTAGGCTTATGGTTCAACCAACGACTACGCAAACAACTCGTCAAGCCAATCGATCATAGTAGTTACTGGTTGTTTTTAGCCGTGGGACTATTACTAACGCTGTTTCCTGGAATCACTTTAGGTCTAGCCGCCCTGTGTTTAGGCGGCGGTTTGATCATCTACGGTATCCAAAGTTTCAAAGGCTCACGACTAAACGCGGGGCTGCTTATTTGGGCGAAGTGCCGAGCGCTGTTTAGCATCTTACTCGGTCTAGTGATTATCTTATCGGGAGCCGCTGGACTGGCGTGGTTAATCGGCATGTTGTTTGGATTACATATCTTCTTCTACGGCATCAACTTATGGATGCTCAGCAAAGCATAGGGTATTGGCTAAAAGCACTCTCCCACTTCAGCCAATACCCGACGTCATATCTCGCGATTATTCCTTTAAAATAGCGATATTTTGTGCGCTGCTAAACTGTGAGCTAATGGGTTCGATATCTAGGGTCAAGCCAATGATATTTCCATCAACGATGATGGAGGTAATATCATTACGCACCGGGTAAGCACCACACAGCTCTCCTTCATCACAAATACTCTCGTCCCTGTCGAGATCAGAAGTCACATAAAGACGATATTCACCGGCCTTCACTTGCGCAAAACTAAACGGGAACACTCCCCCAGTCATTGTCACCTGCTGTTGATAAGCTAGATTTTCTGTCACGGGATCAACCAAAAACACATAAACTAAACCACTATCATCGGCTTGCTGTTTGCTCACCGTCATCGATAAGCTGACTGGATATTCTCGACCATCGGAAGCGCTTAGAGTGATGGTGGTACTATAAGTACCATCGCTCAAATCAGTACGACTCACTTCAACCACATAGCGACCTAAGCCGTTACTATCGGCTTCACTGGAGTCAATGGTTAACCACCCAGCGTCTTTGGCCACACTTTGTACCGACAGGCCGCTATTCCCCACTAATGTTACAGTGAATTCAGCAGAACTTTCTGAAGAACTGAGGCTAATCTGACGAGTGCTTAAACGGAGATAACTAGAGATATTACCACTGCTATCAATTTGACTTTGCACCGCCTTCTCGGCATTTAATAAGCCATAACCATATTTATCATCTCGACCCACAGCACCAATATCATCACTGAGGCTCTCGCTGGCCAGTAAGTTCAAAAAATCTGCCGTGTTAAGGTTGGGATTAAGTTGTTTCATCAGCGCAACAACCCCAGCAACATGCGGACTAGCCATGCTGGTGCCATTTAAGTATTGGTAACTTGCAGTGAGACTAGCGCCCCTTTGATTCACATAAGTACTGTAGACCCCATCACCATAACCATCCCCATCTAAATCAACGCTACTATTGCCGCCCGGCGCAGCAATATCAATGTAACTGCCATAATTAGAATAAGAGGTAATCGTTTGGCTCGCGTCCACCGCACTAACACCAATAACATTGGCTAAGGCCGCAGGATAGCTTGCTTGAGAGGAGCTCTCGTTACCCGCTGCTGCGACCACAATAACGCCCTGAGCCACCGCAGCTTGTACGGCATCGTTTAATACTGAAGAACTACTGGTTCCGCCTAGGCTCATATTAATGACACTGGCAGCTTGTTTCGGCAAAAGACCCGAGGCATTGCTCAGGCCCGCCGCATATAAAATCGCCTGAGAAATATCATACAGCGTTCCGCCACCATAACCCAAGGCTCGTAAATTCATAATTTTCACATTAGGAGCGACACCTGCAACACCTATCGCATTGTCGGTTTGTGCCGCGATGGTGCCTGCCACGTGGGTGCCATGCCAAGATGAGCTACCATTGGTACCGCTCTGGTCGCCGGGGTCTTCAGGGTTACTATCAATGCCATCGCCATCAAGAGACATATCGCTATCAAGAATAAAATCGACACCATCATCGCTCAGTTGAGCTTGCAAATCAGGATGACTTTGGAACATGCCGGTGTCGATTACCGCCACCACAACATCGTTCAAGGTTTGCCCTTGCATTACCTGCCAAGCTGCCGCTAAATTAATTTGCTGATAATGCCATTGGCGAGCCACTAAGGGATCGTTAGATAATGCACTGGGCCGATAAAGATAATTAGGCGTCACCTTATCACTTCCCAGCCGATGGGCCATTTGCTTCACTTTCAGCAAACTGCGTTTCTTCACGCTATATTCGGCGGAAGCGTTATCGGAAAATCCAGCCACCTCAAGCGCGCTAGTGCTAGTCCCCAATGAGCGGACCCGAGCACCACTCTGCTGCAGATACAAGCTCATGCTTGGGCCAGCGCTCAGTAGCGATAACTCATCATCGGTGGTAGTCATGGCACGCGCCAAAGTTTGTGCTTGCTTGACTACGATTTGATCGTTCACAAAATCCTGTTGGGTGCTCAAGTACTGCCCAGCCGCCGTACTTTGCTGGTTTTGTGCAATCAAACGTAGTGTATAATTACCACGAGAGAGAGTTTGATTGGCATCCGTATAAGTGGTCACGAGTACATAGTAACTGTCGGCTGCATCGACACTGAGGTATTCAGTTTGATTCACGCCAATAGAGCTCGCCACCTCCGCATTCAGATCACTAACTCGATACAAAACCAGATCAAAATCACTGTTCGCTGCGCTTCCCTGTTGCCAGTCGGCGATTTCTAAGAATATCGACTGGCCCTGCTCTAAATCTACTTTATAAACATCAATATCATCATTCTCGTCGGCAAACCGATCATCGGCCACCCCCGTCGCTTCACTCGTTAAATAGCCACTAACTACGGCAATCGGTGGGAGTTGTTGCGCGGTACTGCTGGTATTGTTGGTTACATAAGGCGCATTAAAATCATTTACATCACTATCAATGACAGTATTCGATAATACGTTTGCGGTCCCTGAAAGCAGATAGCTTGGGAGTTCTTCTGTGACATTACCGTCACTACTACCATTACTCTCCCCACCCCCACCACAGGCAAACAAGCTTAATGCAAGTAACCAAAGCACAATAATTTTCATATATTCCCTTACCTAAACCGACACATTCTTCATGCCATCATATTCAATCTTCATCAAAAGAACATGTGAAGATATAATATCACTTAGTTTTTTTACATTTATGCTATGTAAAACAAAGGGTATTAAATTGTAAAGAATTGTCATGAGTCCGATCTTACTGCGCGGTGAACTCACTTGAAAACGACTGACGCGCTTTCACTCAGCGATGTAATACGCAGCAACATTAGCGGGTCTTGAAGAGAAGTGAAATACCAAGACTCCTCTCAATCAAAGAACAGCCAGCGATTAACTATTCTCTTCTATACCTTTTTGTTGATTAATTTTGGCTGCTTGAGCATCGAGAATGGCTTGAGGAATTGTCCCCTTGGTTTTAATTGCCCCGGTGAGGTTGGCTGCGGTTTTCGCTTCCGCCGATTCGGTCACTCCTGCAATTTTAGACCCGACCGCCTCTACTAAATCGCTGACACCTGCAATTTTGGACTCTGCACCAAGCGCCTGCTCTCCGATAGCTTTCACTTGGTCCAAGGCCGTTTGTTGGCCGACACTTTCCACGCTTGATGTCACTGCCGTGGCAATTGGGTTACCTGATAAACCAGCAACCAAAGCTGCCGCAAGCGTTTGCCCGAGTTGAGTAAATTGTGCTTCGATATCAGTTTTTAAGCCACTTTGTAATAAATCAGTTCCCGCTAAACCCGCAGCGATAGGATTTCCAGAGGCTAAACCTAAACCTAAATCCAAAGCTTTAGGCGCCAATTCTTCAAGACTTAGATCCTTCGGCTCAGCCTTTGCGGTTTGTTCCTCGGTGGTGAGCTTATCAGCCGCTTGCCCTAAGGACTCCGTAGCACTTGAATCACCTAACTGAAGCACTTGCTTTAGGGTTTCAGCAAAACCACCATTACTACTTTCTTCCGCGGTCTGTTGAGCGTTTACCTCGATAAGCTTAGGTTTATAAGCGATATCTTGGGTTGCGAGTGGCGTCGAGTTATAAGTGCTGCTCATTGTATCTTCCTTGCTAATTAATTGAGTCGTCTAGGGCAAAAGGGTCTTGATTAACCGCGACCAACACATCCCTAATTTGAATATTTGCCATTTCCGAGTAGCGCTGTGTGCTTAACACGGCTCGATCTGACTGTACCGATACAACCGTGAGTTGAGTATTGTCGGCATTAAAGATCGGGCCTTTTAAACCACCATCAAGATGCATCAGATATTGCTGACGAACCAGTTCAAATTTATCCCCTTTACGCACGCCGTTTACTCGTCCGATATTAATCACAACCTGACCATTATAGATACCAACAACTTTGGCGAGGCTTTGTCGGCAATACAACGAATCTTCAACATCTTGAACTGACTGATCTATATAGGAATCAATCAGTTTGCCATAATCCGAAGACCAAAACGTTTCACCAGTTACATCAAACTTCATAGTGACATCAAACGGCCACTCTCGATTCGAGCCATAATTTTTACGTAAAACAGTCTCTCCATTGATTCCATCAATCACAAACAACTTCATCTGAAAGTTTCGTTGTTTCACCGTATCACTGATGCCCAGCAGATTGGTGGAAGTCTCGTTATAACTGGACATATCGACGATTTGACCAAACAGGATGTATTGCACATCGAATTTTTCCGATAACGAACGAGCGAACGTGAGCATTTGCGATTCTAAATCATGCGAGTAACGACCATCCAAAGCAATTTGCTGAGTCATTAAATGACGCGCATCCACCCGCTTGCTGTTTTGCTTGAAACGATGAAAAACTCTTCGTGATACCTCTTCCGGTGTACGATAAATTCCGCCCAACTGAGCATGCTCACGCTTTTGTAGCTGAAAAGGACCAACAAATAAGGTCTTCGCATAACTGTCCTTTTCACAGCTATTAAGGGGAAAGATATCAGCCGCGACTTTCACCACAATCTGGTCTTCCTTGATCGTCTCAACTAACAGCTTCATGTCATACACTTCGCCATTAGTGCGAACCGTTAGTTCATCGGTTTCCAGCACTCCAGATTTAACAACCTGCAAAGACTTAACACTCGCCCCACCCCGATACATTAATGTGATCAACGCAGCTTGGATCGCTTGCTGGCGAGCAGTATCGACTTGACCATCAATAATCCGCGCCTGTCCTTCTCCCTCCAGCCACACGCCGTAACAAGGAACAACCAATAGCGCATACAAAAAAGCACTAGAGTAAATCAATCTCAATAGGTACATCATCAACTTCCTATAAAGGCCACATACTTCCACCTAGGAACGAAGACAACCAACCTTGAGTTTGCACGTCGGCATGATCCCCTGTACCACTAAACTCGATCCGTGCATCGGCCACTTGATAAGAGCCGATCGTATTATTTTCCGCAACATCTAGAGGCCGAACAATACCGGTAAACCGCATATACTCTTTCCCGTTATTAATTACCAGCCACTTCTCTCCGCGTACCACCAGGTTGCCATTGTTAAGAATGTCGACCACCGATACCGTAATTCTCCCAGATAAACGATGTCGTTGATTGGCGTCTGAAGAACCATCAAAATCTTGCTTCTGATTCATTTCTAGTTGCACTTCTCGACCATTAATAGTCAAGGTGCCACCAGGTACCGAAATCGGATCCAACTTATAGCTATTTTCTTTCCCCAGAGTTGAACTAGCCGACTTAGTCGCAGTTGCTTCCTCATCAAGTAAAATGGTGATGGTATCGCCTAAAGCGAAAGGAGGTGTATAACTATATAAACTCCGCGAAGTGTTGCTGTTAAACATCGAGCCGGTCACAATCACTGGTGCCGCCGCAGGGCCGGGTTCAATAGGCGCATAGTAAGGGTCATCTGGAATTGGTGAACGATGATCGGTACTCACCGTGACTTGTCGCTGACTACTGTCTTCATGCTCTTGGACGCTTTCCACAACATCTTCTACGCCCTCTTTAATAGTCGAACATGCAGCTAACAAGGCTATACTGCACATCACCATCATCCTAGTTATCATTGATCTATTCCCACTTCCGCTAGTTCCGTTTATTACTCTTTCATATACTTTACTGAAGAGGACTGAACGCCCCTTTTAATTAGCTGCTTAAATAAAACATAAACAACTTATAGCAAAGCAAATGCCACTAACGTCATTAGAAACACATCCTTACGAAGATCTAATCGACACAAACGTGTAATCACCGACAACAATCCGTCGCTTAGGTCATTCACCAATGACCTAATGCAAATTAAATGCCACTAAATTCATATATTTCAGCATTTTATGTTAATTTTGAAATTTGATGTAAATTTTTATTTAGCGCTGCCGATAAACAATATGACTGTTGTTTATTAACTAAACAGTAAAATCCATGTAGAATCGGCAAATCTTGCCTGTGAACGGCAAAAAATTGTCATAAAAAAATGAAACTGCGGAAAAACATTTCCCATAAGCTTATGATTTATAAATAGGAATTGTTCAATCCAAGAGCATATAATGTAATATTCGAAGTAGTCCCCTCCCACACATAACGGCTTCTTAACAGATGTTCTTCCAAAACTATTTTTACAGTGCTTGATTACTTCTTGATTCAGAGACTGTACTGCTAAACTCGATAACCCCCGCTAAAAGAGCCCGCTTATTAAACTCTTATCGATATGACTTAGGAATATTTTTGCAGCAGAAAATGCCAAGACCATCGACGCCATTTATTCAAGCTCATAGCGTTCACCAGCCAGTTTTAGATCTGAAGCAAATCAAAAGATAAACCAGCCCTTAAAGCACTCGATCAATATGCCGAGCAACTAATGTCAAAAGACCTTATAAATTAAATCGTCAAATAATTTGAAACTATTAATGCGGAAACTACTATTAAGTTGAGTTGCTTACTTTATAACCTTAAAAACCGAAGTTGATTTCTATGTCCCATAAATTGGTTTAGCTACTAAATTTTTCTAGGAAAGAAAGTACGTCTCGATTACGGTGAATTGCTTTTCATAGACTAACAAGATCAAATTTATCCAATGATGATAATTCAAGCATAGGGTAATAATTGATCGCATGACTGGTAACTAGACCCCAAGTAACACCGTTGCTGGGCCAAAATGGTAATAGACAAATGTTAAAACTTAAAGATATTAGAGTCAGTATTAAACTTAGCATCCTTATTAGTGTCGCAATCATAGGCTTTATAAGTCTGTCGCTAATTTCGGCAAACACCCTCAGCCGTAACTTAACCTTTGAACGAGAATCACGCCTCAAGGCAGTGGTTAATGCGGCTCTCAGCCAAATAGCCGACTTCAATCAACGATATTCTAAAGAAGAAGCTCAAGCTCGAACCAAGGAGTTGATCGAAGCAACTCGTTTTGATGGTAATAACTACCTATATATTATTGATACTTCACGCCGAATATTAGCTCATCCGATACGGGCCGATCTGATTGGTCAGCAAATGGGCGACGCAAGCAAAGGCTCCAAAGAACACTATTGGTACGACATGGTTAATGCTGGGCAGAGGCCAAATGGTGGCATCGTTACCTACCCTTGGACTAATGGCAACATGCAAGCCTCGAATAAAATCGCCTATCTTCGAAATTTTCAAGCTTGGGGCTGGATCGTCGGTGCAGGAATGCTAACCGACGACATTGCTCAAGAAGTGAACAATCAGGTATTAAAAATGGCGGGAGCCACCTTGCTGATTATCGTTATTATGATCCTGTTGGGTTATATCATTAGCTCTTCCGTAGTGAAACCGCTTGAAGACATTAAGCAAGCGATGAAATCAGTCGCCGATGGCGATCTCACGGCCAAAATTCCAGTTCATGGCCAAGATGAAATTGGTATTGTTGCCATGCGAATTAACGAAAGTATTCGCTCGGTTCGTAAAGCTTTACTTGAGTCGGTGAACTCAGCGAAACAACTAGCAGATGCTGCAACACGCATCGCCTCTTCTGCAGAAGAAACAAGTCAAGCTGTGACCAATCAACGAGACCAACTAAACCAACTAGCAACAGCGATGAATCAAATGTCGGCAACCGTTGCCGAAGTGGCAGGTTATGCTGAATCTACTGCAACTGACACAATTAATGCCAGTAAAGAGGCAAAACTTGGTAATAACGACGTAAGTTTAAGTGTTGATAGCATTAAAACTTTATCCGTTGAACTAGAATCGGCCACCGATCAAGTGAATAAGTTAAAAGAAGGAGTGATGGAGATCAGTGATGTCACCTCAGTGATCAGTAGTATTTCTGAACAAACCAACTTGCTCGCATTAAACGCTGCCATTGAAGCCGCTCGAGCCGGAGAACAAGGTCGAGGATTTGCGGTCGTCGCCGATGAAGTTAGAAATTTAGCAGCAAGGACTAATCAATCAACCGAAGAGATCCAAAGCACAATTAATCGCCTACAAAAACTCGCCGTTGATACCGCCAGTGTGATGCAAAAAAGTAAAGACTTAGCGCATGTTAGCGTTCAATCCGCAGAAAGTTGCGGCAGCGATCTAGGAACCATTGTCAGTCATATTGAACATGTAAGTGACCAATCGACCCAAATCGCAACGGCTGCCGAAGAACAGAGTGCGGTTGCAGAAGATATGAATCGTAATGTGTCAGGAATTAATGACGCTGCCTTAGAAATGACTCAAGCATCCGGTTATCTTGCTTCAGAAAGCGAAACCTTAGCCAGTATGTCACAACAATTGGATGAGAGATTATCGCTTTTTAAACTTCAATGACAGGCTATACATGACAAACAAAGCTTTGTTGAATAAAAATAGAGCTTCACATTAAAACCTTAAACCGCCGCGCTTCCGACCTACGGAGGCGCTAGCAACGCGCAACAGGTCGTTTTTAGCGAAACATCGTATGCCTAAGGCATAAAAAGCTGCCTGGCGATGTCGAGCCCACTCTCACATAGGCAATTGCAGACATAAAAAAAACCAGCATATAGCTGGGTTTATAAAATAGACGCCTGGCGGTGAAACAGGTACGCAGTACCGCTAGCCTGAAAAAGCACACATTTTCGAAGCGTCCCATCCTGCTCACGAATAAAACCTTCGCGTTAACTGCGCGATGCAGCATTGCTAAATCTCAAACATAAAAAAAGCCTATCCGTGAGGATAGGCTTTCTCTAAATAGACACCTGGCAATATCCAGCCGACTTTCACATGGCTTGTTCATGAACATCGGTTCGCCTTGGCTGCCCTTGCTAAATCTCAGGCATAAAAAAAGCCTATCCGTAAGGATAGGCTTTCTCTAAATAGACACCTGGCAATATCCAGCCGACTTTCACATGGCTTGTTCATGAACATCGGTTCGCCTTGGCTGCCCTTGCTAAATCTCAGGCAATAAAAAAGCCCTCGTCGTCAGACGAGGGCTTAGTATAGGCGCCTGGCAGTGACCTACTTTCACATGGGGAGACCCCACACTATCATCGGCGCAGTTGCGTTTCACTTCTGAGTTCGGCATGGGTTCAGGTGGTTCCACAACGCTATTGCCACCAGGCAAAAACTTGTTGTCTTTAACATTCGAAAAAACTGACATATCCCACGAGCATAACAAGCACTCTTGGTTCTAAAATAAAGTATCTATAAGCAACACCCTTTAGGTGTTGTATGGTTAAGCCTCACGGGTAATTAGTACAAGTTAGCTCAATGCCTCACAGCACTTACACACCTTGCCTATCAACGTTGTAGTCTCCAACGGCCCTTCAGAGGACTTAAAGTCCTAGTGAGAATTAATCTCAAGGCCTGCTTCCCGCTTAGATGCTTTCAGCGGTTATCAGTTCCGAACGTAGCTACTGGGCAATGCTATTGGCATAACAACCCAAACACCAGCGGTTCGTCCACTCCGGTCCTCTCGTACTAGGAGCAGCTCCCTTCAATTCTCAAACGCCCACGGCAGATAGGGACCGAACTGTCTCACGACGTTCTAAACCCAGCTCGCGTACCACTTTAAATGGCGAACAGCCATACCCTTGGGACCGACTTCAGCCCCAGGATGTGATGAGCCGACATCGAGGTGCCAAACACCGCCGTCGATATGAACTCTTGGGCGGTATCAGCCTGTTATCCCCGGAGTACCTTTTATCCGTTGAGCGATGGCCCTTCCATACAGAACCACCGGATCACTATGACCTACTTTCGTACCTGCTCGACGTGTCTGTCTCGCAGTTAAGCTGGCTTATGCCATTGCACTAACCGTACGATGTCCGACCGTACTTAGCCAACCTTCGTGCTCCTCCGTTACTCTTTGGGAGGAGACCGCCCCAGTCAAACTACCCACCAGACACTGTCCGCATCCCGGATAACGGGACAACGTTAGAACATCAACACTACAAGGGTGGTATTTCAAGGTCGGCTCCACATCATCTAGCGACAACGCTTCAAAGCCTCCCACCTATCCTACACATGTAGGGTCAATGTTCAGTGTCAAGCTGTAGTAAAGGTTCACGGGGTCTTTCCGTCTAGCCGCGGGTACACCGCATCTTCACGGCAATTTCAATTTCACTGAGTCTCGGGTGGAGACAGCTTGGCCATCATTACGCCATTCGTGCAGGTCGGAACTTACCCGACAAGGAATTTCGCTACCTTAGGACCGTTATAGTTACGGCCGCCGTTTACCGGGGCTTCGATCAATAGCTTCGCTTGCGCTAACCACATCAATTAACCTTCCGGCACCGGGCAGGCGTCACACCGTATACGTCATCTTTCGATTTAGCACAGTGCTGTGTTTTTAATAAACAGTTGCAGCCAACTGGTATCTGCGACTGCCGTCAGCTTAGGGAGCAAGTCCCATCACCAACAGCAGCGTACCTTCTCCCGAAGTTACGGTACCATTTTGCCTAGTTCCTTCACCCGAGTTCTCTCAAGCGCCTTGGTATTCTCTACCCAACCACCTGTGTCGGTTTGGGGTACGGTTTCGTATAATCTGAAGCTTAGAGACTTTTCCTGGAAGCAGGGCATCAACCACTTCATCACCTTAGTGACTCGTCATCAATCCTCAGCCTTAGACACCCGGATTTTCCTAAGTGTCCAGCCTACAACCTTAAACGCGGACTACCAATCGCCGCGCTGGCCTAGCCTTCTCCGTCCTCCCATCGCAATTATACGAAGTACAGGAATATTAACCTGTTTCCCATCGACTACACTTTTCAGTCTCGCCTTAGGGGCCGACTCACCCTGCTCTGATTAACATTGAACAGGAAACCTTGGTCTTTCGGCGAGGGGGCTTTTCACCCCCTTTATCGTTACTCATGTCAACATTCGCACTTCTGATACCTCCAGCAATCCTTACGAATCACCTTCAACGGCTTACAGAACGCTCCTCTACCGCACTTGCAAAGCAAGTACCCGTAGCTTCGGTGCATAGCTTAGCCCCGTTACATCTTCCGCGCAGGCCGACTCGACCAGTGAGCTATTACGCTTTCTTTAAATGATGGCTGCTTCTAAGCCAACATCCTGGCTGTCTAAGCCTTCCCACATCGTTTCCCACTTAGCTATGACTTTGGGACCTTAGCTGACGGTCTGGGTTGTTTCCCTTTTCACGACGGACGTTAGCACCCGCCGTGTGTCTCCCGGATAGTACTTAGTGGTATTCGGAGTTTGCAAAGGGTTGGTAAGTCGGGATGACCCCCTAGCCTTAACAGTGCTCTACCCCCACTAGTATTCGTCCGAGGCGCTACCTAAATAGCTTTCGAGGAGAACCAGCTATCTCCCGGTTTGATTGGCCTTTCACCCCCAGCCACAAGTCATCCGCTAATTTTTCAACATTAGTCGGTTCGGTCCTCCAATTGGTGTTACCCAATCTTCAACCTGCCCATGGCTAGATCACCGGGTTTCGGGTCTAATCCCAGCAACTATGCGCGCAGTTAACACTCGGTTTCCCTACGGCTCCGCTATTCGCTTAACCTTGCTACTGAAATTAAGTCGTTGACCCATTATACAAA
>NZ_CP194036.2:4812500-5062893 GCF_050870835.2 Agarivorans sp. QJM3NY_29
CATGATCAAACTCTTCAATCAAAGTTTTTTCGCTCAAAGTAAATACTGAAATTATTACTGTTAAAACAGTGTGTCACTCCAGTCCACTTAAGCTAATTTTTTTCGCTTAGTGCTCTGTGAGTGCTCACACAGATTGCTTGATAAATTGTTAAAGAGCGTTGCTTCTTGCGAAGCGAGGTGCGCATTCTACGCCATCCTCGGTGACTGTCAACCGCTTTTTTCAATCTTTTCCGAAGAAGTTTCCTAAGGAAAGTTTGAAGCGTTTAACCGTCGCTAATAAAGCCTCAGGCCTTACCAACCCTGACCGCTTGCTGCTGCGCTATTGCGTGCTGCCCGCCGTGTCAGTGGAGTCGCATTATAGGGATCCGAGTTTTTAGCGCAAGTGTTTTTTGAATAAAAACGTAAAAATGTGACTTTATGGCGAAAAAAGGCACGAAGAGCTTATTATTCATACTTTAAATGCCGATTGAAGGCCGAAATGAGCTAATTTGGACACTACAATTAGATACTGTGATATCTGTTTATCTTAACTTCGACATCGGTATTCACTATTGGCTTTCTTGGCGACGCTCATCCATTAGTCTTAAATTTCCTTTCTGATACAGTGCAACACTTTGTATTCAACGAGGGATAACGTAAGCTGGGAGCCAATCGTAATGGCAACAATGAGTGGAGATTGCAATGACCATTAAATCCTTTTCAGGCTATAGCCCGATTCTCGGCAAAGAAGTCTGGGTCGATCCTAGCGCTGTTCTATATGGTGAGATCAAACTTGGTGATGACGTAAGTATCTGGCCCTTGGTCGCCGCTCGAGGTGATGTGAACCATATTCATATAGGTGCTCGCTCGAATATACAGGATGGCAGTGTTTTACATGTCACCCGAAAAACTGAGAACCCACCCGATGGTTTCCCTCTACTCATCGGAGAAGATGTCACAGTAGGCCATAAAGCAATGTTACATGGTTGTACTATTGGTAATCGAGTATTAGTTGGGATGGGTGCCATCGTATTAGATGGGGTCGTAGTAGAAGACGAGGTAATGATCGGTGCCGGCAGTTTAGTCCCGCCAAATAAACGTTTAAGCTCTGGTTATCTTTATATAGGAAGTCCAGCCAAACAAGCTCGCCCACTAAGTGAAAAAGAAAAGGCTTTTTTAAGCGAATCCGCACAAAACTACGTACGCTTAAAACAGCAATATCTTGAGAATTAAACTTAACTGCTCCTAAGCTTGGGAGACGTTGCATGATTGTACACAGCGAACAATCCCGAGCTCAGGCTAAATAACAAGGTCGCCGTTGGGTTCGAAATCTTCTTGTTGTAGTTTCTGCTCTAACAGATCTTCAATATCAAACTGAACACTGTGATAAGCCTCCAACATTTTCGCATCATTATTCAAGGGTAAACCGACCAAGTGCTCTAAAGTACTTTTACGCACCGCGCACATTATCTTCGCCCCCATCACTTGAGCCGTAAACTCTACTCGCTGATTGACAGACTGCCAGTGCTGGTCGTCACCAATAATAATTGCTTGATTCATAAATCGCTTACTCCTAGTGACACTTGTTTTGTTTTATCGATTTGTTTTAAAGTGTTGTCATTGTTAACACAAACTGCAAGTGAATATTAAATGATTACATGGCAATGGTTGAGCTTCGAACAATTAACTAATCAGCAACTCTATCAGGTGCTGGAGCTCAGAGAGTCGGTGTTTGTGGTCGAACAAAATTGTCCCTATCAAGACGCCGATGGCAAAGATCCGGAAGCTTGGCACCTATTGGGCAGCACCCGCCAGCAACAGTTACTTTGTTATGCTCGAGTATTTGAGCCTAGCCCATTAACGGCTAGTATTGGCCGAGTGGTCATCGCAGCCTCTGCCCGAGGGGACGGCCTAGGGCAGCAATTGATGCAACAAGCGATTGATTTTTGTCAGCAGCGTTGGCCACAAGCGCAGATTGCTATTTCGGCGCAACGCTATTTGGAAGATTTCTATCAAAAACTTGGTTTTGAAATCTGTAGCGAACCCTATCTAGAAGATGATATTCCTCACATCGGTATGCAATTTAGCGCAACCGCTTAGTCGTTTTTCTTCTTGGTTCTCACCTATCGTTGACTAACAACTTAAATTTCGTCTAAGTTCACGTAATACTTGGCGTGCTCCAGGTCGGATACCACGCCAAATAACAAAACTCTCGGCGGCTTGTCCCACTAGCATGCCTAAACCGTCCACCACCTTAGCTGCGCCATGGCGAATCGCCCAAGCATTAAATGCAGTCATTTGCGCAGAATAAGTCATGTCATAACACAACAGTTTGGAATGAATGAGCTCAGCGCTTACCGCTGGTAGCTCTCCAGCAAGACCCGCTGAGGTTGAATTAATGATAATATCAAACTTCCCACTGAGCTGCTCAAATGAGCAAGCACGAACTTCACCAAACTCCGCAAAGCGCTGCGCCAAAGTTTCAGCCTTACTCAAAGTACGGTTAGCAATAAGCACTTCATTGGGTTGCTCTAACAGCAAGGGATGTAGCACGCCACGCGCCGCTCCACCTGCGCCTAACAATAAGATGCGTTTATATTTGAGCTCACCGAAGTTGGACAGTAAATCTGCCACCAAGCCCGCGCCATCGGTATTATCTCCCAAAATCACACCATCGTCGGTCCGCTTGAGGGTATTCACCGCGCCCGCTAATAAGGCTCGTTGGGAATATTGCTCAGCCGCTTGATAAGCTTGCTCCTTAAAAGGGGCGGTGATATTGCAACCTTTACCGCCATCTAACCAAAATTGCTGAAGCGCGACGGCAAAACCATCAAGGGCTGGTTCAATCGCCTTATAAACCAGAGCTTGCTGAGTTTGTTGAGCAAATAAAGTATGAATGAAGGGAGATTTTGACTGACGGATTGGATTGCCAAATACTGCGTATAAATCCATGTTGAACGCTACTTAAAGAAAACATAATTGCACCTTAACAAGGCTACACAGAAATGCCAAAGTGCAATGGTTTAAAATAACAAAAAAAGCAGCTTACGCTGCATTATTTTAGTCTTCACCGTCTAGATCGGCAGTGCTAACATCCTCCACATCATCATCGCCATCGTCACTATCTACCACTCTAGCCTGAGCTTTCGGTGGATTACTGACTAAACCATGAAAGGCTTTACGCCCAGTAAGCTTTTTATACTTCAACCATAGTTTTTGCTCTGCTGTTTCCGGCTCAGCTTCGCTACGACATACCGCGATAAAGGCTTGTTCAACTTCGTCTTGTGGTTCCCGAAGAGACTCATCCAACTCTTTGAAAGCGTAACCACAACGCTCTAACAACTCAGCTTCTTTAATGGTAAAAGCACCACTACGAGAAAAACCACGGCGAAAATGTTTATCATCTGAAAATCGACGTTTTGCTAAAAACGATCCATTCATAGCTTAAAATCCAACTAATAAAAAAATCATTAAAGTTAACTTGATGGGGACCACCCAACAGTTAAAATAATTAATCTAAAGTCGGCATTCTTGCAAGAATTTAAATCATTTTTTTAAGATAAATTATGCTTTTAGTCTGAGCCAATCTCTGGCAACCAAATAACGTTGGTATAATTGCTGTTCAGCACTCCCCGGCGAAGGCTGCCAGTTGTAACGCCATCGAACCAAAGGCGGTAAAGACATCAAAATGGATTCAGTACGGCCCCCCGATTGCAAGCCAAACAAAGTGCCACGATCATAGACTAAGTTAAACTCAACATAGCGTCCCCGTCGATACAGCTGGAAATCTCGTTGTTGTTCAGTAAACGGAAGCGCTTTACGACGCTCAACTATCGGCAAATAAGCCTTGAGAAATCCTTCGCCGACCGCTCGAGTAAAAGCAAAACTTTGCTCAAAGCTGGGAGTATTTAAGTCATCAAAAAACAAACCGCCAATTCCACGTGTTTCATTTCGATGTTTCAAAAAGAAATAACGGTCACACCAAGCCTTATATTTCGGATAAACATCATCCCCAAAGGGTTGGCACAAATCCGCCGCTGTTTGGTGCCAGCTAATACAGTCTTCATCGAAACCATAGTAAGGCGTTAAATCAAAACCACCACCAAACCACCAGATCGGCGCCTCGCCCTCTTTTTCAGCAACAAAAAAGCGTACGTTGGCATGAGATGTGGGCAACATGGGGTTGTTCGGGTGAATGACTAACGAAACCCCCATCGCCTCAAAGTGTCGACCCGCCAGTTCTGGCCGCTGGGCAGTGGCCGAAGCTGGCATTTGTTGCCCACAAACATGAGAAAAGTTAACGCCTGCTTGCTCAAACACCGCACCGTCACTCAATACGCGAGTTCGACCCTCCCCCGTTAAGCCTTGATGTTCAGCTGGATCGCGTTGCCAATCATCGTGAAGGAAAACAGCCTCACCATCTTGCAACTCTAATTGTTGACATATAGTTTGTTGTAGTTGCAGCAGAAACTGACGTACCGCTTCAATATTCACATCTTGCATCGTACTTCCTTACACGAGTCCTAAGGGCGTAACAGCGCACCAGTTTTAATGTCTAAAATTTGGCTCGTTTGTTCAGCACCGCCTAAGGCACCATCTAAGACCAAATCAACACCTTGTAAATGAGCCGCATTAACCGCTGTTAAGGCAGGAGGTTCACCACTATAGTTGGCTGAAGTTGAGACCAGAGGCTTGCCCCATTGCTGGCATAAGCTTTCAACCACTGGATGACGAGTTATCCGCACCGCGACCGTATTAAATTGTCCACAGATCCAAGCAGGTGTCTTGTCCGATACCGGGACCAACCAAGTCGTAGGGCGAGCCTGTCGGCTTAACAACTTCTGCCGCTGTGACGAGCTTAGCCCTGCGTAGTCAATATAGGGTAACAAAGGCGCTAAGCTAGCAGCCAACAAAATAAGGCCCTTCTCAACAGGTCGACACTTAATCTCTAAAATTTTCTGTACTGCGACTTGATTATCGGGATCGCACCCCAAACCAAACACCGCTTCGGTAGGATAAGCAATCACAGCGCCTTGCTGTAGGGCGAGCACAGCTTGGTTGACATCGAAACTGATGGCTGCTGGAAGTAGGGGTTCTGTTGTCATTACTCTTTTACTTTCACTAGGCTATGAATTAATAAAAATTGTAAGGCGGCGCAAACCACCACCGAAGGCCCTGCTGGGGTATCTTGATACCAAGATAAACATAAGCCAAACAGCACTGAAATCGCCCCAAACAAGATAGCTAAGAGCGCCATTTGCTCGGGAGAGCGACTTAAACGTCTTGCCGTAGCAGCCGGAATCAACAACAAAGAGCTAATAATTAGAGCACCAACGATCTTCATCGCAATGGCAATGACCAACGCTAACAACAGCAATAATAAAGCCCGCATTAATCCGATATTAACACCTTCTACTTCAGCTATTTGCTCATTCACCGTCGCCGACAATAAGTTGTTCCACTGACTGAGTAACAGCGCAAGAACTAACGCGCCGCCACCCCAAATCCATAATAAATCTTGGTGGGTGACCGCAAGCAAATCACCGAACAAATAGGCCATTAAATCGACTCGCACATTATCCATCAAAGCCACCACGACTAAGCCCAAAGATAATGCCGAATGCGCCATAATACCCAGCAAAGTATCACTGGCGAGTTGCTTGTAGCGCTGCAAGGATAATAAGATAATCGCCAATGTCACTCCGCTAATCACCACCGCGAAGACCGGATTAATCTGCAACCATAGACCTAAAGCCAAACCCAACAGAGAAGCATGCGCTAAAGTATCACCAAAATAAGCAAGTCTGCGCCACACCATAAACGAGCCTAAAGGGCCTGCTAATACCGCAATACCTAAGCCTGCGAGCAGGGCATTAATTAAAAAATCGTCCATGGTTTAACTATTCTCTTCGGTCGATGCGTGGTGCTGATGATCTTGTTCATCACACACATGATGATGAGTATAAACGGCCAATTGCTGGCGTTCATTGTGGGCAAATAAGCGGGCAAACTCGGGATGTTGAGCGACACTTTCCGGCTCTCCATGACAACAAACATGGTGATTTAAGCAAATCACATGGTCAGTTCCGGCCATCACTAAATGTAGATCATGCGACACCAGCAATACACCACAGTTAATTTGTTGTGCGATATCAGCAATCAACTGATAGAGTTCAATTTGCCCACTAATATCAACCCCTTGTACGGGTTCATCCAATACCAACAATTGTGGTTCGCCTAACAGCGCGCGCGCCAACAATACCCGTTGTAACTCACCGCCCGACAAACGAACAATTTGTCGGGTCAACAAACCATCAATACCCAACTGTCGAATGACTCGACTCAAATCTTGTTTAGAATAATGTCGAGCCAATTTTAAAAAGCGCTCAACCGTTAACGGAAAGGATTCATCAAGATTAATCTTTTGCGGTACATACCCAATGCGCAACTTAGTCGCTTTAGTTATATTGCCAGAATCGGCCCGCAACAAACCTAAAATCACTTTCACCAGCGTACTTTTACCGGCGCCATTTGGACCAATCAGCGTCGTAATCTGGCCGCGATTGAGCTCCAGCGAGACATGATCTAATACCAGCCGCTGATCAAAACTAACGCATACATTGCTTAATGAAAGTAAGGTGGTCAATACCAAAATCCTATGATTAAATCTAACGTAAAACCCCAATGGGGTTTCATCAAGGGCGCGCTATTCTACACTAGATGTTACACTATCGTATTATTTTACTAAATCATCTCGAATAGCCTACATGCGTAAACTGATCTTTGCTTTATTGTTAATCGCCACGCCCACATGGGCAACCAACGCGAATATTTTAGTCAGTATTAAACCCTTGCAACTATTGATTAGTAGCCTGACCGAAGGCGAACAGACAGTAGAGTATTTAATTAGCCCTAACGTGTCACCACATGACTACGCATTACGTCCCTCGGATGTAAGACGGATCCGTCAAGCCGACTTAGTGATATGGGTGGGCGACGAACTGGAACCTTTCTTAAGTAAACCGCTAAGCCAGACCCAACGTGCTCAACTGGCATTACTTGAACTAAAGGATTTACAACTAATTAGTGGTGAAAAGGCCCACCAACAGCATCAACACGCGGAACATCACCATGAGGTTGACCCACATATTTGGCTTGGCCCCGCCGAAAGTCGCGTCATAGCAAAAGCAATAACTGAACAACTGATCAAATTCAATCCTGAGCAACGTATCCATCTACAGCAGCAATTACAGCGCTTTAACCAACGCTTAGATCAGCTCAACAAGAAAATTGACCAGCAGCTAAGGCCCGTCAAGCAACAGGGTTACTTTGTGTTTCACGATGGCTACAGTTACTTCGAGCGACAGTTTAAATTAAACCGTTTAGGAGAGTTCACCATTAACCCACAACGTAGACCCGGTGCCAAAACGCTACAATACATACGCCAAAATCTAGAGCAAGGTTCAGCTCAGTGTATTTTTGCCGAGCCGCAATTTGATGGTGCGCTACTGCATACTATTAGCGAAGATAGCGGTGCAAAGATCGGCCTGTTGGATCCCTTAGGCATCGCCGTTGTACCAAACGCTCAGAGCTACTTTCAATTACTGCAAAATATGGCCGATGCATACCGCAATTGCTTAAGCAGCGAACAAGCGTAATTTACCAGCATCAAAAAGGAGTCTCGGCTCCTTTTTGATTCAAATCGTTATTTATATCACTCGAGAAAACTGCTGGCGCCGTGCCTGACTGCGGAAGTAGACATCAAAACACATACAAATATTTCGAATTAATAAGCGCCCCTTATCGGTAACGACTAAGATTTGTCCATTTAGCTGTACTAAATCATCATCCAAAAATCCCTGCAATAACTTCAAGTCTTCTGCAAAATACTGCTCAAACTTCAAATCAAACAGTCGCTCAATCTCAGCAAAATCCAATTTAAAATTACAAATCAGTTTTTTAATCAACTCGCGACGGATCAAATCATCTTGCGTCAAAGCAATACCTTTCCACTGAGCATGGCCTAAACGATCCATTTGAGCGTAGTAAGTCTTCAACTCTTTTTGATTTTGGCTGTAAGCATCCCCTAACATTGAAATCGAAGAAACGCCTAAACCCAATAAATCAGCTTCGCCTTGGGTCGTATAACCTTGAAAGTTACGATGTAAATTACCTTTGCTCTGAGCGATTGCCAGCTCATCATCAGGCTTGGCAAAATGATCCATTCCAATAAATTGATAACCATGCTTTACAAGAAACTCAATACTGTCACGTAAAATGCCTAAACGCTCATCACTACTCGGAAGTGCCGTTTCATCGATCTTTCTTTGGGCCGCAAAACGACTCGGCAGATGCGCATAGTTAAATACCGATAAACGGTCGGGATCTAACTCGATCACCCGCGCTAAAGTCTGATTAAAACTGTGGCGAGTCTGATGGGGTAAGCCATAAATTAAATCAATATTAACCGAACGAAAACCAAGCTGTTTAGCACGCGCCACTAAGGCAAAAATAAAACGCTCATCTTGCTCTCGATTCACCGCTTGCTGTACCTGCTTATTGAAGTCTTGCACGCCTAAGCTAATCCGGTTAAAACCTAGTTCAGCGAGTAAATCAATGGTCGACAGTTCGATTTCCCGAGGATCAACTTCAATGCTAATTTCAGCGTCTTCAGCAAATTGAAACTGTTTATGTAAGATGGCCGTCAAGCGTTTCAGTTGTTCAGCTTGAAGATAGGTCGGCGTACCTCCTCCCCAATGCATTTGACTCACCAAACGCTGTTGGAAACGTGGTGCGCGTAGCAAAATCTCTTGCTCTAAATAATCGAGATAAATATCAGCCTTATGCTGGTGGCGAGTAATCAGCTTATTACAACCACAGTAATAACAAAGCTTATGGCAGAACGGGATATGTAAATAGAGTGATAAATTTCGATTTGGAAACTTTTCGCAGGCAATATTAAACTGTGCCTCTGCGAAGTCTTCACTAAACTCTAAGGCCGTAGGATAAGAGGTATAACGCGGCCCAGAATAATTATACTTTTCAATGAGTGACTGATCCCAGTCAACACCTAATATGGCCATCCGATCTTCTCCTAGAGCGTATCTATGTTAAGTTGGGCGATTACTTTAGCTTCTTGTAAGATCTGTTGCTCTAAAGCTTGTTCGTGAGCTTCGCGATGCTGATCTTGACGTTTGCGCTGCGGCAAAGGTAAGCGATTTCGAGCCTCATGAGTGGGTAACTCATTGATCGCATCATACAATTGAAACACCGCAGGAAAGCGCTGCGACCAATCGATCAGCTTAGGCGTTTGCAGCGCCACTAACAGATTACACAGACGAATTACGCCTTCCGATAAGCCACAGCGTTGCTGCTGCATCGCGATTGCAATATAACTAATATCGCTCAATAAGCGTTGGTTGCGTTTGACAACGGCTTGTTTAATCACTTTATTTTGACCAAATAAACGTCCAACCAACAAAGCGGCATACACCGCCAAGGCCACAATAATAAGCGCCGCAATCAGCAACAGCCAAAACATCGTTGTTAATCCTTATATTGATCCAAGGACGCGCTATTTAGCGAACGCCATAACTGCTCATCTTCGTCTAAAGCGTCCGCCTCTTCGGCATCTTCAACCAGACCCAATTCGGCCAATAATTCAGCATGGCGAGCCAGCTGTAAATCAAGCCACTGCTGATCTTGTTTACTAATACTCCCCCCCTCATCCAAGATATCGATGAGGCTTTCTAAGCGGGGATCCGCTTCTAAGTTTGCCAATTCTTTTTCTGGGCTTAAAACCACTTTTTTCTTGGTAGGTTTCGCGGCCGGCTTACGCGCCTGAGGAGCCTCAACACCTAAGGCGACTGGCGTCTTACTGCCAAGCCGTGCGTCTTGCTTTTCGACCGCTTGACTTTGATGACTGCTCGCCTCAGCGATCTGCTGACGACTCCCAGAAGCCTTACCCTTACCAATGGTGACCCGATCGGGAACAGCCACACGCTTAGCTTTAAAGTCAGGATCTTTACGCATCCCAATTAAGCCGCCTTTACGATTTTTTTTACCTCTAGCCATCTTCTTTACCTTTTAAACGGTCTGAAATAGGGCCACATCTGGGCCGACTATTTGCAATTGAAACTGATAGTGTTCCGCCAACCAGCACAACGTATTATCACTATAAAACGCAAGGTGCGTGGGATCATTCTTGTAATGCCACTGCGGGAACACCTCGGTTCCCCAATGACGTTTTGTCATTACCGCTAACAATCCCGGTTTATCCACTAACGACAGCAGTTGTTTCCAAGCACTTGCTGGAAAATTGAAATGTTCAACAACTTCGGTACAGGTCACAAAGCGATAACGTTGCTGTAAATACTGTGCCTCTGGATAGTATATAGGATCATAGTTGAGTAAGTGATGACCCGCCTGCGCCAACAATAACGATAGAGCCGGACCCGGCCCACAGCCAAAATCTAGCCCGACGGCCGAGTCATCTAAGGCCGCAATGACTGGCTCACTCACTCGCCGCAAAAAAGATAAATATCCAGCATCCTGAGGATCGTTATGATGCAAGTCATACTGAGCTTTTTCCGCCAAAGGACTTAAGTGATCATTAGGATCGACAAAAATGAGATCACAACGTGAGCAATGCCAATATTGGCGGCGTTTATCACGATAAAAATCGTTCGCAGAAACAGCACTGCAGAGTGGACATTTCACCGCTTAACACCTCGCCTATTTTTTAGGGGCGCAAGTGTAACACTTAGAATTAAGATGGCGAATAATAAATCAGGAAGAACGGAGTAGCGCCAGCTACTCCTTGTGGGATTAGTGCAAACCACCCAGATATTGCGACAAAATTTCGATATCTTTATCCGTCAGTTTGGCTGCGATATCACGCATCATACCATTCGGGTCGTTATTACGCGTACCACTTCGGAAACTTTCTAACTGGGTCTTCAAGTAAGTCGCATATTGTGATGAGATACGCGGAAACTTAGCTAAGTCATGACCAACACCACGAGGACCGTGACAGGCCGTACAGGCTGTAATACCACGCTCCAAATCACCTCCCATATATAGCTTTTTACCAGCATCCACATATTCTGGAGCTGTGGTATTGGGGCTCATCGGCTGGCTCGAGAAATAAGCGGCCAAATCTTGCATATCTTGCTCGGAAAGCGGCATCGCCATACCACCCATCACCGGGTTACTACGCCCTTCTCCACCAGTTGCCGCAGCCTTAAAGTTTTCTAACTGCTTCACAATGTATCCAGCGTGCTGGCCTTCTAATTTGGGGTAGCCTAAGGCCTCGCCCTGATCATTATGACAAGCTTTACAGGTCGCAGCCTTTTGCTCCCCAGCCGTAGCATCTCCCTTTGCCCATACCGGACTGGCTACACCCGCCACTAACATTAACACTAAGGTAAGTTTTTTCATGACATTCCATTTATTAGTATTATTCCAAACCACACACACTGGCGCCCGTGATACACTTAGCTAGCCCAGTAACGGCATATTTTACACAATTTTACCAAAAACGTAATGTATTACCCCAAATTCCTGTGAGAGCTTAACTTAACCATGGCGCAATATCATTTTCAAAACACCCACTTCATTACCAGCGCTCCTAACATTCAGGCAATGCCTGAGGACAGCGGAATTGAAATCGCCTTTGCTGGCCGCTCCAATGCGGGAAAATCCAGTGCGCTGAATGCCCTCTCCCGACAAAAAAGCTTAGCCCGAACCAGTAAAACCCCAGGGCGAACCCAACTCATCAATGTATTTGAACTGAGTGAAGGCGTTCGTTTAATCGATTTACCTGGCTATGGATTTGCCCAAGTGCCCGAAGAAGTGAAGAGACAATGGCAAAAATCTTTGTCTGAGTATTTGCAAGAACGGCAAAGCCTGAAAGGGATCGTGGTATTAATGGATATTCGCCATCCCTTCAAAGATACCGACCGCAGCTTAATACAATGGGCAGTTGAGTCTAACATTCCGGTACTCGCACTCTTAACCAAATCGGACAAACTCAAACAAGGTGCACGCAAAACAGCGGTATTACAAGGCCGAGCACTCGCAGCAGAGTTTGGTGGAGAGGTGCGTGTGGAAGCTTTTTCTTCTCTGAAAAAACAGGGTCTAGATTTACTGCAAAACAGCCTAGTGACTTGGTTCGACCAACATAGCCAAGAACAAGCCGAATAAAAATACTCAGGCACCTTTATTGACGCTTCAGTAGGGTTCGTCTTATACCCAACAATCAGATACGAGATAGGCCAATAGCTCTAAGACTGGCGGCCTATCTTCATTTATTCGCGACGAACAAGCAGCCAGCAAAAATCTACAGCATCAAATTTCGCTCAAAAAAAAAGCCCCATCATCTGATGAGGCATACTAAGAAAAGAATTCTTAAAAACTGAAAGCACTATTCCAATTGCATAAATTAAGACTGCGCCAAAAATAATAAGTTCACACTAATTCATAAAAACTTTCCATTTCTTTCTTTTTAACCCTCTGAGTAGCCAGAGATAAACATCCATTTGTCGCCAATACATCACAACGACCACTTAATTTTATAAATCAGCAGTTTCATGCCATCAGCAAAAACTCAAGCAAATATGTAATTTAGCAACGAATAATAAGGAATTTATAAACAAACAATGGGAATAAAAGAATAAATGGTAAAAATCTGGGGTCGGTTCACGTTTTAGATAAAAAAACGCCTCGACATAAACTGTCGAGGCGGCAAAATAGCCTTTTTCAACTACGTGAAATAAAGGTCTGAAAGATAGAACATCTTACCTCTGTACCCTACGACTCTTACTCTAGAGCAATACCGCCGAAAAATAAAGCACTTTTTGTAATGAAATTTCACATTTACACAAATAGAAGTGATTTAATTACCTGAAAACGTTTTCTGAATTACAAAAATCAATGCCGCCAAATTTCAAAAAAAAGGAGGCCTAGGCCTCCTTGATCAAATATTTCTATAATTTAGTGTGCTTCATCCCAATTATCCCCCACCCCCGCTTCGGCAATCAAAGGTAAGTCGAGGGTCACCGCCTGCTCCATTAACTGGGTTAACTTCGGAACGACCCGCTCCAATTCACTTTCTAGAACCTCGAATACCAATTCATCATGAACCTGCATCAACATTTTGCAATGTTCGCTCGCTTGAGTTGTTAACCACTGGGCGACCGCTATCATTGCCTTTTTAATAATGTCAGCGGCGGTGCCTTGCATCGGTGCATTCACAGCGGCTCGCTCAGCAGCCTTCTTACGCATACCGTTACGCGAGTTAATTTCAGGCAGGTATAAACGTCGACCAAATAGGGTTTCGACATAACCATGCGCTTGGCAGAAATCACGGGTGGTATCCATATAGACCAGTACTCCAGGATAACGCTCGAAATAGCGGTCCATATAAGCTTGCGCATCACCGCGAGCAATCCCGAGCTGCTTGGCGAGGCCAAAAGCACTCATGCCATAAATCAACCCAAAATTAATTGCTTTAGCACTGCGTCGTTCATCGGCGCTGACCGATTCCAAAGCCTTACCGAAAACTTCGGCCGCAGTCGCCCGGTGAATATCTTCGCCGGCAGCAAAGGCCTTGAGTAAACCTTTATCTTGAGAAAGATGGGCCATAATTCGCAGCTCAATTTGCGAATAATCGATAGCCACCAGCTTATAACCCTCGGCAGGGATAAAGGCCTGACGAACTTTACGCCCCTCTTCATGACGGATCGGAATATTCTGTAAATTAGGATCGGTGGATGAGAAGCGTCCAGTGGCTGTTACTGCTTGATGATAAGAAGTGTGCACACGACCGGTACTTGGTTCCACCATTTTTGGCAATTTGTCGGTGTAAGTTGACTTCAATTTAGACAAGCTACGATATTCCAAAATAACCTTGGGTAGTGCATAGTCCAGCGCCAGTTCCTGCAATACCTCTTCGGCGGTTGAGGGCGCACCTTTAGGGGTTTTCTTCACCACCGGTAACTGCATCTTGTCGAATAGGATGGTTTGTAATTGCTTCGGAGACCCTAGATTAAACGCTTCCCCAGCCAAGTCATGAGCCTGCTTTTCGAGACTATCAATGCGCGCAGCCAGTGATAAACTGTGCTTGGCCAAAAGCGCGCTATCAATCCGCACCCCTTGCCGCTCGGTTTGTGAAAGAATCGACACCAGGGGAACTTCCACTTCCTCAAACAACTGCTTCAACTTTGGTAACTGCTCTAACTGGGGCCATAAAGCCTGATGCAGACGCAAGGTAATATCGGCATCTTCGGCGGCATAGGGAGCAGCTACATCTAATTCAATCTGGTTGAAGGTTAGTTGTTTGGCACCTTTACCAGCAATATCTTCAAACTTAATGGTTTTATGCTGCAAGTATTGCAACGATAAGGAGTCCATATCGTGGCGAGTAATGGTGCTGTTGAGCACATAGGATTCCAACATCGTGTCGAACCGGATCCCCTGTAAATTGATGTCGTAGCGGGCCAAGACACTGGCATCATATTTTAAATTTTGCCCAACTTTAGATTTATTGGGATCTTCCAATAAAGGTTTTAACTGGGCCAATACCCAACCACGATCCAATTGCGCCGGTGCATCTAAGTAGTCGTGGGCCAAAGGTAAATATGCAGCACAGCCTGCTTCCACCGCAAACGATAAACCAACCAGTTCTGCCTGCATATAATTGAGTGAGGTCGTCTCGGTATCAAGCGAAATCAGCTCGGCCTGTTCCAGCTTGCTCAGCCAATCACTAAACTGCTGTTCACTGAGAATGGTTTGATAATCCCCAGTAAGAGGCTGTACCACCGCTTGGTTTGCCACATCACTCGCTTGAGCCCCCCCAGAGCCAGCACTGTCTTTATCTAAAACTTCACTAAGCCAACGTTTAAATTCTAGCTGGCCAAATAGAGCAATCAGCGCATCTTTATCTTCCGGGCTGCGACTCATATCATCCATGCTGAAGCCAACCTCAACATCGCACTTAATGGTTGCCAATAAATAAGATAAACGCGCCTCTTCAGCATGCTCGCGCAGTTTTTTGGGCATGCTTTTAGAGCCCCTAAAACCTAAGGGGGCCACCGCGTCTGGGTCGGCTAACAAAGCTTCGACACCGCCAATGCCTTGTAACATGGCCAGCGCGGTTTTCTCGCCAACCCCAGGTAAACCGGGAATGTTATCGACTTTATCGCCCATCAGCGCCAAATAGTCGATAATGAGCTCTGGCGCGACCCCAAATTTTTCAATCACTCCCTCTCGATCCATCACAGTATCAGTCATGGTATTAATCAGAGTGATATTTTGATCGACCAGCTGAGCCATATCTTTATCACCGGTACTAATCAATACGGCTTTGTTTTCAGCGGAGGCCTGTTTGGCTAAGGTTCCAATGACATCGTCTGCTTCCACCCCAGAAATCGCCAAAAGAGGCAAACCCATAGCTTTAATCACCGCATGTAAAGGCTCAATTTGGCTACGTAAATCGTCAGGCATTGATGGGCGATTTGCTTTATAGTCGCTATAGATCTCATCGCGAAAAGTCTTACCCTTAGCGTCAAAAACCACCACGATGTGTTCAGGCTGAAACTGCCTCAGCAAGCTACGCAGCATATTAATCACACCATAGACCGCGCCGGTTGCTTCACCTTTAGAATTCGTCAGATGAGGGGGTGAATAATATGCACGGTACAAATAAGAAGAGCCATCTACTAATACCAGAGGCTGCTCAGGGAGGGTCGCCATAAGCTTGATCCATAGTTCAATTTTTAATTGCGCACGATGATGCCACAGCCACCTAAAATGCACCAGAGCTAAGCCCTTAGCCAGAGAATAAATTGTGGATAAGTCTGTTGACAAACAGCAATAATTCTCTCGCAAAAATAGAAGCAAGATAAAGGCTATAGAAATAAACCACTATTAACAACAGGTTATGTAAAAACAAACAGGAAGATCTGGAGCGGTGAATACTTTTCCTAATGTGGAAAACATCATTCCATGACGCTGTTTTTGCAAACTGACTGAGCAATAATTAAACAAGCTAAGCTAGGCAGGTGGGTAAATATAGAAGATTACTCTCGGGCAAACCTTGGATTAGATCACAATTTGACCAGCTAAAAATATTATTTTTTTAAGTTAAGTTGGCATGCTCTAAGGCGACCAATAATGGTGCGCAACTTGCGGGAAATTGCAATAAATTGGCGCACTCAAACCAACAACTGTCACTCAAAAGATCATAGCGCCACCACCACAATTGCTGTTCAAGATAAAACCCTAGTACTTGCCAATCGGCACCCTGTTCGTTAAACGACTCAGCCCATCCATGCTGTTCAATAAATTGACGAGCAAAAGCCATGAAGTTCTGCTCAGTTAGCTGATGTTGCAGATTAATCGCACCATGTTCACTCAGTATCTGGTATGCCTTGATCAACTGCTGCATGAGATTTCCAGACACTTGCCCCAATGTGGTGGCGGGGCTGCAAAACGCTCGGCGTTTTTCTGAGGATTAAAGGGTTGGCTTAAGATTTGATGCAGCGTTTGCAACTCCGAATAATCTCCAGCTTCGGCAGCTGTGATCGCTTGTTGCGCGAGATAATTACGCAATACATATAAAGGCACATGTTGTTGGATAGCCTCACAGCGCTGTGCTTCGTCTCGCTCCGCCTCGGCGCAGCGCGCCCGATAAGTCGCTAACCAAGCTTGCCAAGGTTCGCCTAGTAAAGTTGGCAACTCGGCCATCGGTTGGGCTAAACTGCGTAAACTGGAATGATAATCCAAACCTTGCTGCGCCATTAAACTGAGCACACCGGAAAGCAAAGATTCGTCTTGATCTTGCCACTGTGACAATCCCAACTTATTGAGCATAAATATCTGATAATGTTGATTAATTACTCGCTGATAACGTAACCACAGAGCCTCACTTTGGTGACTGGGAACATAATCCGACAAGGCTTGAGCTAAACGCTGCAAGTTCCACAAGCCTACCGCAGGCTGCTGATCGAAGGCATAACGGCCATGATGATCACTGTGATTACAAATATGCCGCGGATTAAAATCATCCAGAAAACCGTAAGGACCATAATCGATGGTTAAACCCAAGATCGACATGTTATCGGTATTCATCACGCCATGGCAAAAACCTTCAGCCTGCCATTTAGCGATCATTAGAGCAGTGCTATCAACCACCTGCTGCAACATCGCCAACACTGGATTAGACTGCTTTAAACAATCACTAAAATAATGCTCTAAACAAAAGTCGATCAGCCGTTTGAGTAGGCCGGATTGCTGCTGATAATAAAGGTATTCAAAATGACCAAAGCGAATATGACTAGGCGCGAAGCGCAGCAACATAGCTTCTTTTTCCAAACGCTCTCGGCGCACTTTGCCTCCACCAACTCCGAGGCTTAGCGCTCGGGTGGTGGCGATCCCCAAGGCCGCCATGGCTTCACTGGCCAAAAACTCGCGGATACTGGAACGCAATACCGCTTTGCCATCACCTTGTCGTGAGAAAGGGGTTAAACCCGAGCCCTTCAGTTGCAGCTCCCAGTGCTCTCCCTGTGGCGTTTTCAGTTCACCCAATAATAAAGCGCGACCATCACCCAATTGTGGAGAATACCCCCCGAACTGATGGCCCGCATACACCGTAGAAACCGGGTCCATCCCGTCAACCAGTAATTGTCCTGCCGTTAATCCCAAACCCTGTTCACTAGCCATAAAGTTCGCATCCAAAGCTAACAACTGGCAACTCTGTTGACTAACGATCACCATCTCTGGCTCACTCAAAGCTGTTGGCTGTTGCTGATGGCATAGCTCGGGAAGCGCTTGGGCAAAGCGATTTACAAACTCCATATAGCTCCTTCTCTATGACTTTGCACGGACTTACCCCGGCTGGTATTGGCCAATCAGCGCTAAGAATTGATGGCCATAGCGCTCCAATTTTTTTAAGCCTACACCACTGATGCTTAACATCTCATGCTGTGTCTGCGGCAGACGCTGGGCCATTTCGATCAAAGTCGCATCATTAAACACCACAAACGGCGGTACCGATTCTTGATCGGCTAAACGCTTTCTTAAATTACGTAACAAAGCGAACAAACGTTTATCATAAACCCCATAAGCCGCATTTTTTTTACTTTGTTTGGTGGTATTTAGGCGCGGAACCGCCAAAGATAAGCCTTGCTCCCCCTTTAAAAAGGGTCGAGCGGCTTCGGTCAATTGCAGTACCGAACTACGAGCAATATTTTGCTGTAACAAACCGAGATGGATCAGTTGGCGCAAGACACTCATCCAATGTTCATGCCCAGACTGTTTACCAATCCCATGAGTCGAAAGCTTATCATGACCCTGCTCTAAAACACGTTGGCTCATGCTACCACGTAACACTTCGATAACATAACCAATCCCAAAGCGCTGACCCAAACGATACACACAGGAAAGCGCCTTCTGCGCATCTTCTAAGCCATCATATTGTTTCGGCGGATCGAGACAAATATCGCAGTTACCACAAGGCTTGGCTAAGTACTCACCAAAATAATTGAGTAATACCTGGCGACGACAAGTTTGCGCCTCGGCAAAAGCCACAATAGCGTTAAACTTGTGACTCTCTACTCGGCGTTGCTGTTCATTGTCGTTTTCTTCTATCATCCGCCGCACCCAATTGGCATCAGCCGGATCGTATAAAAACACCGCTTCAGCTTCGGTACCATCACGCCCCGCACGACCAGTTTCCTGATAATAAGCTTCAATATTACGTGGGATGTCGTAATGAAATACATAACGTACATTGGGCTTATCAATCCCCATACCAAAGGCAACCGTGGCCACCACGACTTCTAATTCGTCACGTTGGAATTGCTCTTGCACCAGCTGACGCTGCTCGATTGGCAAACCGGCATGATAAGCCGCACAACGTAAACCCTCAGCGCCGAGTTTGAGAGCCAACTCTTCCACCCGTTTGCGGCTACTACAGTAGACAATGCCGCTGTCTTCTCGGCGACGTTTCACATAATCACTCAACTGCTGCCAGGGGCGATACTTTTCCTGCAAGGTATAACGAATATTCGGTCGGTCGAAGCTGGAAATATGCGTGAAAGCCTCAGTCAAATTCAAACGCTGCAAAATATCTAAACGAGTCGTATCGTCGGCGGTCGCGGTTAAAGCCACGACCGGCACATTTGGAAAACTTTCCTTTAAGCAACCCAGCGCACTGTATTCCGGCCTAAAATCATGCCCCCATTGGGAAATGCAATGGGCTTCATCGATGGCAAACATGGCTAAAGACCATTGCTGCAGGCGTTCAATGAAGTCACCATTAATCAAACGCTCGGGTGAAATATATAGTAGCTTCAACTCACCCTGTTGTAAGCGGCGATAAATCTCATATTGTTGCTCTCGGGCTAAACTGGAGTTTAGATAAGCCGCATTTACCCCATTGTGCAACAAGCTATCAACCTGATCCTTCATCAAGGAAATCAAAGGGGAAATCACCACGGTTAAACCCGGTTTCACTAAGGCAGGTATTTGATAACACAATGACTTACCACCACCGGTGGGCATAATAGCTAAGCAATCTCGATGATTCAGCAAACGCTCGATCACCGCCGCTTGTCCGGCTCTAAATTCGGCAAAACCAAACACATCTTGTAGAATTTTTTGAGCGCGTTGCATGAAAGGTAAGGATCCCTAAATTCAGTCGAGAAACAATCAGTCGGTCATTGTAATCAAGCCTAAGGGTCTTGTCTTGGTTTGCCTTTATTCTTTTAAAGCTTTACAGTATTCAAACGTGCGTTTAAATTCTCTAGGACGGATCATGAGCAGCTCTCGACAACATAAATGGCGACAAGCGATAGCCGACACTTTCATCAATCGGATGCCATTTAATCAACTGCTTGGAATTGAATTACTCGAATACAGCGCCACTGGCGTGAAACTTAAATTACCCATGTCCCCCAAATTGGTCGGTAATCCCATTCATGGCATTTTACATGGCGGGGTCACCGCGACTATTTTAGATGTTGCCGGAGGAATGACGGCTGCGGCTGCAGCACTGGAACGTCTCGCCGACTTAAGCAGTCAACAACTCTCGGAGCAACTAAGTAAAACCGGCACCATCGATCTGCGCATCGATTACCTACGTCCTGGTGTCGGCGAACTATTTTACGCATCGGCAGAAGTGATCCGCTCAGGGAATAAAGTCACGGTCACCCGTATGGAATTACATAATCAACTCGGCACCCATATCGCCTTTGGTACTGGCACCTATATGGTTGGTTAAATAAAGAAAACACTCTAAGAAACTGATATTCCGATTTCGGTGAGCGGTAGTTGTTCTGTTCACCCTACGCGATAGTGTCACTGTGATTACACGGCTTTTATTTCCACCAAGATTGATCGATAAAAATTCACCGCCATGACAAAATATTGATAATTATTCAGTTCACTTCGCTGAATTTTCTCAGTTGGAGCTATACTGTAACTAAGGATAGACTTCATAAGGTGGGCTAGAATAGCGATGAGTGCGGTAAGTTGTTCTCCAAAGTTGATCACTTTACTGGAAGCTGTTTTACAAACAGCACTGCAGCAGGCCCGCACGCTCAATATTGATGACTTAGCACAATGGAGCGAGCATGAGCTAAATGGCTATGGTGATTTCGCTCATTTCCCTGATTACCGCATCGTAGAATGCAAACAATTTGGCATATTCGAAAAAGCGCAACAAAGCTTACAACACTTTGAACAGATCCATGACGACTGTCTGAATGAACGGGATCGCTGTCGATTACGCTATTTACACATTCAACCAGCACTCAGCCAGTGTTTAAACAATCAAGAAGAAACCCAGCGAGCTTGGCCAACTCTGATACTCGCGAATTATGCGGAAGGCATTATCCCTGGTTACCGTTGTGTAAGAGCTTGGCAAAGCTATCACAAGCCCTTACAGGAGCGGCTGATCAATGGTGTCCTCGGCCATTTGTTGCACCTAATCCAATTGAGCGACTGTCCTGAACAAAAACCACTGTTAAATGAGATTAAACAATTATGTGAACAAGAGAATAACTTACGAGATACATGGCAAAAATTGTATACCGACTGCCACGCACCTTCGACAATACAAGGCGATTAAATGACTGAATGCAAAAGCTACCATTGAAAATATGGTGACCAACCTAAGCCCCTGCTACACTAACTTGCCTTTTCTCTTGTTTACCTAATTTTATGCCAATTCAATCCACTAAACATGGTGTTATGTTTGCGCTTGGCGCTTACATCATGTGGGGCATTGCACCCGTCTATTTTAAGAGCCTTACCGAAGTACCCGCCTACGAAATCTTAGCTCATCGGATTATTTGGTCTTGCCTATTTGTCGCCTTATTGCTCACTTTTAGTAAGCAGTGGCGGGCAGTAAGAGCAGTACTCAAACATCCTAAACAGCTTTCGATCTTAGCACTCACTTCGCTGTTAATTGGCGGAAACTGGCTAATTTTCATTTGGTCGATCAATAATAATCGGATGTTAGATGCAAGCTTGGGCTATTACATTAACCCGCTATTTAATGTGCTGCTGGGCATGCTATTTTTGGGCGAGCGTTTTCGCAGCGCTCAGTGGGTGGCGATCGTATTGGCACTCATTGGGGTGTTGATCCAGCTGCTGAGTTACGGCTCACTACCGTGGATAGCATTGAGCCTTGCCATAAGCTTTAGTATTTATGGCTTATTACGTAAACAAATTAACCTAGCAGCACTGCCGGGTCTGTTTGTCGAAACTTTGTGGTTAGTGCCGTTGGCACTGACTTACTTATTTATTCTTGCTGACTCCAGCACGAGCCATTTTACCAACAACAGCATCACACTAAATGTGCTGTTACTCAGCGCAGGTGTGGTCACCACACTACCACTACTGTGCTTTGTGGCAGCCGCGACTCGGCTGCGCTTGTCCACCATCGGCTTCTTTCAGTATATCGGTCCCTCATTGATGTTTATCCTAGCGACCAGTATTTATGAGGAACCATTAGAACCGATGAAACTATTAACTTTTAGCTTTATTTGGCTAGGTTTAGCAATTTTCACTTGGGACGCATTGCGCCAACGCCGTAGACCCAAAACGGCCACTTAGCTTGTTTTTAAAGCAGCGACTAAATGGCCTCCAACCTTGCATAGGCTAATACTAACCACTTCGCCCCGGCTTCTTCAAACTGCACCTGAACCCGGCTCTGTTGCCCAGAACCTTCGTAATTTAGCACGATGCCAGCACCAAATTTAGGGTGGGAAACTCGCTGACCAAGGTTAAAGCCACTGTCATCAAACGCCGCTTGCTGTAACTGATGAGAAAAACGCCCTTGCGGCACGGGTCGACTCACGGCGGTATTTAAACGCACCTCATCAACACAATCACCCGGCAGCTCACGCAAGAATCGCGACGGTGGATGGAACACCTCTTTCCCCCATAGCCGACGACTTTCGGCATGACAAAGATAGAGTTTGACCATGGCCCGAGTCATCCCAACATAACAAAGCCGTCGTTCTTCTTCGAGACGCCCCGACTCTTCAGCCGATTGCTGGCTAGGAAACATGCCTTCTTCCATTCCCACTAAAAACACCATGGGAAACTCTAAGCCCTTAGCGCTATGCAGTGTCATTAGCTGCACCGCCGCTTCGTCGGCCTCGGCCTGATTATCACCAGCCTCTAGTGCTGCATGCGACAAAAATGCCACCAATGGAGAAAGATCTTGGTCAGTTTCCATCTGAGTAAATTGCTGAGTCGCGGTCACCAGTTCATCTAAGTTTTCGACCCGTGCTTGGGCCTTTTCGCCTTTCTCCGCTTGATACATCGCCAACAAACCGGAGCCTTTGATCACATAGTTGGTTTGCTCGCTCAACAACATTTCTTGGGTTTGCAGCTTGAGTTGCTCCAACAATTGAACAAATTGTTTCACTGCATTCGCCGCTCTGCCCGACAGCGCATTTTGTTGCAAACAATAATCCACCGCTTGCCATAAACTCAACTGCTGTTCCCGAGCAGCCTGACGCAATAACTCGATGGTACGCTGGCCAATGCCACGGGTCGGCGTATTTACGACCCGCTCAAAGGAGGCGTCATCATGAGGGTTACTGAGTAAACGTAAATAAGCCAGCGCATCCTTAATTTCCTGACGTTCGAAAAAGCGTAAACCACCATAAATCCGGTAAGCTAAGCGCTCCTGCATTAAGGCATCTTCAAGTACCCGAGACTGGGCATTATTACGATATAAAATCGCACAGTCAGATAAACTGACGCCATGTTCTTCGACGCGCTGCTGGATCCGAGCCACCACAAAACGAGCTTCATCAATATCGTTGAAGGCGGTATAGATGGAGATCAGTTCGCCTTCTTTATCTTCGGTCCACAGACTCTTGCCCATCCGTCCCTGATTGTTTTCAATCAGTTGATTCGAAGCTTTCAGAATATTGGCGCTACTACGATAGTTTTGTTCCAAACGTATGGTATTAACTTGCGGCACTTCCATTTCGAAACGCTGAATATTTTCAATCTTCGCTCCGCGCCAACCATAAATCGATTGATCATCATCCCCCACAATAGTGATGTGATTGGCATCGGTGACTAACAGCCGTAACCAAGCGTATTGTATGGTGTTGGTATCTTGGAATTCGTCCACCAAGATATGCCGGAAGCGCTGCTGATAGTGCTGTAAGATATGCGGTTGTTTCAACCATAACTCATGAGCACGCAACAAGAGCTCGGCAAAATCGACTAAACCCGAGCGATCACAGGCCTGCTGATAGGCCTTATAGATTTCAAGATATTGACGCTCAATGGGATTATGACTGTAATCCACATGCTCGGGGCGCTGCCCCTCATCTTTACGTCCGTTGATATACCATTGAATTTGCTTGGCTGGCCATTGTTTTTCATCTAAGTTCATCGCTTTAATCAAACGCCGCAATAAACGGTATTGATCATCAGAATCGATGATTTGAAAATCGTCAGGCAAATTTGCATCACGATAATGAGCACGTAACAAGCGGTGTGCCAAGGAATGAAAGGTTCCCAACCACATACCTTGGAAGCGACTGCCCACCAGACTCTCCACCCGCGAACGCATTTCAGCTGCCGCCTTATTGGTAAAAGTTACCGATAGAATAGACAAAGGAGATACATTCTCGACCTGCATCAGCCAGGCAATGCGATGCACCAATACACGAGTCTTACCGCTGCCAGCGCCTGCCAGAATTAGCATATTACTTGGGGCAGCAGCGACGGCTTCGCGCTGCTTATCATTGAGGCCGTCTAACAGCTCAGAAATATCCATGGTGCTCTCTATAGGGGGAAAAACACCTGTATATTATAACAGGTGTTGCAGTTGTGCCAGTTGGCTTATCTCGATATCCGGTAAAGTACTCAATCGGCTTGATGATTGACCCGCTTGATTGAGCCAAATCGAACGATAACCAGCCTGAACTGCGCCAGCAACATCGGTGACAGCATGATCACCCACATGGGCAATTTGGCTCGGCTTGAGTTGTAAAAGCTGACTCGCGCGCTGATACATATCCAATGCAGGTTTGGCTCGAAGGCCTGAGCCCGCTTTCAGAGTTACTTCAAATACCGCCGCTAAACCAATCCGCTCGATATCAACATTTCCATTGGTGATAGCCACTAAGCGGTAACGTTTAGCCAAACGCTGCAATAAAGCAAGATTGTCATGCGGTACCACAAAATCACTGCGCACCGCTAAAAACTGCTGAAAAATTTGTTCACTTAACAACTCGGCCTCTCTCCAACCGAGTCCGTGCTCCTGAAAAGCCAAGCATAACCAAGCTTTACGGCAAGCGCTGACATCTTCCATTAAGTGAGGCGCGTCCTTTAGCACCCTGCGCCTGTATTGCTGCCATTGGCCCGTCGTTAAATGAGCCGTGGCATGAACCTGCGCTTTGAGATAAGCCATCAACCATTGTTCAGCGCGTTGGATATGCGGCCCATTGAGATAAAGTGTATCGTCCAGATCGAAAGACAAGGCCTGAACAGGGGACCAACTACGGTAAAAAATCATCGCCTCTCTCTCACTTAAGATTTGCGTTTGGCGCGAGGGTGAGCGGCATCATAACTACTCGCTAAATGAGCAAAGTCCAAATGAGTATACACTTGGGTGGTGGACAAATTGGCATGACCCAGCAACTCTTGAACCACTCTTAAATCACCGCTGCTTTCTAATAAATGCGTCGCGAAGGAATGGCGTAACTTATGCGGATGGAGGGTACTGCTTAACTGCATTTGTTGCGCCCAATGCTGCAAACGCTTTTGTACTGTACGATGCCCAATCCGTTGTTGACGAACACTCACAAACAAAGCCGGCTCTTCTTCATCCATGACCAACAAGCGCCGTTGACGTAACCACTGTTTCAGTGCCTGCTCGGCCTTGCTACCAAAAGGCACTAAGCGCTGTTTATTGCCCTTGCCCGTCACGAATAGCTGGCGTTGCTTAAAATCAACGTCGCCAATGTTTAAATTAACTAACTCGGCCAAACGGATCCCGCTCGCATAGAGCAGTTCCATCATCGCCAAATCGCGACAACTGACCAAATCGTCGCCTTTCATCGATAATAGTTGAGTGAGCGAATCCACATCGAGGTTTTTCGGTAAGGGCTTCCCCTGTTTCGGCGCAGAGATACCAACCACCGGATTCAAATCGACTTTATGTTGCTGCAAGAGGTAGTGAAAGAAGCTACGCAAGGCCGATAGTTTATTGGCCATAGAACGTCCGGAAAGACCAGAGGACTTCAACTTCAGTAAAACAGCACGAATAATTTTACCATCCACAGTTTGCCACGAGGGACAACCCAAATTTTGTATCAATTTAAGCTGCTGCAGTAGACTACGCTGATAACTACTAATCGTCGCAGGGCTATAGCGGCGCTCCACCTCAAGATGGCGAAGAAAAGCGCTGATATCATCCTGCATATCGATACTTACTCCACTTGCTGCAACGGAACTAAGCGCTGCAACAAACTGGCAATCACCTGGCATAATTGAGTGAGTAACAAACTATCCATACCCGCGATATAGTGATCAGCATCGCGACTGGCAGCAATAAAGAACCCCAACTCAGCATTGTGACCCAATGGCATCAGCGCCACCGAGGCTATATCCTCGCTCTCATCAAACAATAACTGCAACTCTCCCTGGGTCAAACGACCAAAATAATGGGGATGTTGAGTCAGTCTAGTAACCCGGACTCGTTCAATCTGTTCCTGTTCAATGCCATATTCAGCGGGTAATTCATCCAAAGAGAAACGCTGTTGACTTAAACGTAGTGAAACACTTTCCACCCCAAGATCATCAACTAAAGCACGACTTAAGCGATGCTGTAACTCAGCAAAGGAATCGCAAGCCATCAAGTCGGGCAACAGATCGACATAAACATGAAAAATCCGTTCGTTGAGACTCGCCACCGCCATTAAATCGGTGATTTCCTGCTCTAAATCCAAGACTTTATCGCGTAAGCGTTGTACCTGTAATTCGACCAGAGACACCGCCCCTTTTTCTTTATGCGGTAAGCGTAATTGTTTGACTAAGCTGGGATGACGGACGAAAAAATCGGGATTGTCGAGCAGGAATTCCACCACTAAACTTTCGTCAATCAATAGCGGTTGTGAAAGATCGAACTCACTCATATATGCACCTGACCATCAAACACCATCACTGCGGGCCCGGTCATCTTGACTGGTTTACCCTCTCCCTGCCAATGAATACGTAAACGCCCCCCAGGAAGATCGACATTCACCGTGTCGGCTAATTTCCCCTGTAAACGTCCCACAACCATCGCCGCACAGGCACCTGTACCGCAGGCTAGCGTTTCGCCAACGCCACGTTCAAAGACTCGCAGTTTAATGTTGTTCTCATCGATAATTTGACTAAAACCGACATTCACTTTCTGCGGGAAGCGCTCATGACTCTCCATGCGCCGACCCAGCGTGTCTAAGGGCGCTTGTTCAATGTCATCCACTTCAATCACGCAATGCGGATTACCCATAGACACCACGCCAGCAAATACGGTTTGCTGTTGATCACGTAAAATATAGGTTTTCTCGGCCTTCTTGGCTTTAAATGGCACTTGACTAGGTTCCAATATCGGCTCACCCATATTGACCGTCACCTGCCCATCAGCTTCCACATGAAGAATGATCTTACCCGACTTCGTGCTCACCCCAATACTACGTTTATTCGTCAGGCCTTTGCTCACCACAAAACGAGCAAAACAACGCGCCCCATTGCCACATTGTTCAACTTCACTGCCATCGGCATTAAAAATGCGATAATGAAAATCCAAGTCAGGATCATAGGGAGGCTCAACCACTAAGAACTGGTCAAAACCAATCCCAAAGTTACGGTCGGCCAAGCGACTAATAACATCTTGATTAAAAAAAACGTTTTGAGTGACATTGTCGATCACCACAAAATCATTCCCCAAACCTTGCATTTTAGTGAAGTTGACTAACATTCGCTTATCCTTCAGGCAACAGTGATTCGCCAGCCCAAAGAGATACCAGAGCCTCACGCTCACGTATCAAATGGGATTGCTCACCATCAACCATCACCTCTGCTGCCCGACAACGCGAATTATAATTTGAACTCATGGTAAAGCCATAAGCTCCTGCAGAGCGCACCGCAATATAGTCACCCGCTTCAATGGCTAACTCTCTTTCTTTGCCAAGAAAATCACCGGTTTCACAAACGGGTCCAACCACATCATAACAAACGCTGCTTAGGCCCGGACGTTGCAGCACTGGCACTATCCGCTGCCAAGCACTATATAAAGATGGACGAATTAAGTCGTTCATTGCGGCATCAATAATCGCAAAATTTTTACTAGCCGACATTTTCAAGAATTCAACCTTCGACACCAAAATACCAGCATTGGCCATAATCGCACGACCCGGTTCAAATAGTAATTTTAGCTGACGTTCGCCAAGACGTTCAACCAAAGCACTGGCGTAAGCGGCTGGCTCTGGGGGCGTTTCATCATCATAATTGACACCTAAACCGCCACCAACATCGAGGTGCTCAATCACAATACCTTGCTCAGCCAAGCTGTCGATCAATGCCAACAACTTATCGATAGCTTCTACAAAAGGTGAGATTTCAGTTAACTGAGAACCAATATGGCAATCCACACCCACCACATTTAACGCTGGCAAGCTTGCCGCATAAGCATAGGCCTGAGGTGCTTGCTCAATGGCAATCCCAAATTTATTTTCTTTTAAACCGGTAGAAATATAAGGGTGAGTCCCAGCATCGATATCGGGATTAATCCGTAAAGAAATGGGTGCCACTTTACCCAAGCGCTGAGCAACCTTGCTGATCCGAGCTAACTCAGGCTCAGATTCAACATTAAAACAGTAAATACCATGTTCCAGCGCGTCCGTAATTTCTTGCTCGGTTTTTCCTACGCCAGAAAAGACTACCTTACTTGGGTCACCACCGGCTTCGATAACCCGAGCTAACTCGCCACCGGAAACGATATCAAAGCCAGACCCCATCCGAGCCATCAAGTTCAACACTGCTAAATTAGAATTAGCCTTTACTGCATAGCAAATCAAATGAGGCCTTTCACCAGCAGCCTTATCAAAGGCTTGCCAATGACGTTCAATCGTCGCCCGCGAATAAACATAAAGTGGCGTCCCATAATGTTCTGCTAAATCAGCTACCGAGCATTGTTCAGCTGTTAATTGCTCGTTTTGATAACTAAAAAAATCCAATGATCTGTCCTTATTGTGTTGCAGTGTTTAGTCTGCTGGTGTTGCTTGCTCGACGGTATTCGGCGTCGTCTCGTCTACCGTTTGCGGATGCGTTAACGGTCCTTTTTGACCGCAACCGCTAAGCCCGATGCTCAGCAAAATTACAGCAATTGCCAGTTTATTCATGATAAAGCCATGATTCTTTTTTGAATGCCCTCTATAATCCGCATTCGAAGCAAGAAAAGCAATAGGACAGACGATAGTGATGAATGATAGCCAGTATCACCAACGAGTCGATGAGGCCTTTGAGCGCATCGAGCAGACCATGGATAGCGATAACTTCGATATTGAGTGTGATATTAACGGTGGAGTACTCAACCTAGAGTTTGAAAATCGCAGTAAAATGGTGATTAACAAACAAGAACCTCTACATCAACTATGGTTAGCCACCAAATTTGGCGGTTACCATTTTGAATGGCGCGAAACAGAGCAACAGTGGATTTGTAATCGGAGTGGTGTGGAGTTTTGGTCGTTTTTAGTTGAGTCGATTGCCAAACAAAGTGGTGAGCAACTCAGCTTTTAAGGCTTAGCGGCCGCTGTCAAAAACGCGGCTAGCCATCCAAGCCAGAGAGTTAATTGCTCCGATAAGATGCAACTTGCCATTGTTCATTGACCATGACGATGTCATAGAACTGTGGCAAGTTAAAATTGACAACCTCATGGCGAGTCCCGTATTGCTCGCGCGAAGAAGTATAGAAACGATTAATCCCTTGGATCAACTCTTCCTTGCTGCCTTCAAAGTCTTGGTACATTTCTATTTGGTTATGCTCATCAACAATATAGATATTAAAACCAACATCCAGATTTTCGAAAAAGTATTGCACTAAACCTTCACTGGCGTGGGCTTCTACGACGTTCGGTACCTTCTTAGTATTACCGGCATTTAACTGCAGCGGAAGACGTTGGAGCTTGTTATTCGACAGCTGACGATAAAACTCAACCCCGTTTTCCAATTTTTTAACCGAGACTCCGCGATCTTCAATAAATAAACCGTACTTTTCGTTTCCTAACACAATCGTTTTAACAATCCGTTTATCCTGCGGTTGCAAACGGCTCTTAATACTTTCCACCAATAGCTGTTTAAAATTACTACCAATTTGCTCTCGTAGGTTGGCGCTGTAACAAAATACGTCGATGTGCTCGGGGATATTTGCATCACGATGCATTTTACCTAACACGGTAGTCAAGGCATCGACCACGGCACTATCACCAACAAAGTGTAGGGTTCGGATTTCGTTCCAAGTATTGCGATAAACCAAATCAACCGAGCCCACCAAACAATCTGAGTCTCGGCCAAAACTGAACACATCGGTGGCGGTCGCATCAAACTCAATTACCTTGCCGCCCCAATTCGCAGTGGGGTCTTTCTCCAGATTAATAAACACCCCTAAGTGACGGATTTCACAGGGACGAGTCAGTGCTAAATTACTAGCAGCTTCAACATTCACCGGAAAAGCTCGGCGTAAGTCATAAGCAAAACTGGTTAATGTATCCAGCGTTAAATCGCCTTCAAGCTGATGTAAACTCAATTCCGTTTGATCAGTTTTCAGTTGGTTAAAATAGCTCCACGCCACCAGTTTAGAAATATAACTGGCATGCTCTAGCGACGGCTGACCGACAATAGCGAGTCCCTGCAGCGGCTGTTTATACAAATACCAACCTTCCGCACAACTATGCCCCTTGGGCACGTGGATAAAACTAAGGTTAGCTTCAGAGAGGTCGGGAGAAATTTGCGGATTAATGAGAGTAACTTTGCCCGGTAAACTTTCAAAGGCAGCATACAGCTTACGTGACAGAATGCCGATATCTTCGGGGTTAATCGACTCACTAATGTCATTACGTCGCGCAAAACGAATCAAGTTACGATAACTCAGCATTAAAGCATCCAGCAACTCGCTGTGCGCCTGTCTTACATCTTGCACCTTCCAGGCACGACGTAAATTAAGATGTTCAATTTTTTGCTGAGACCAAGCCCATTGTTTGACCAGCTGGGCCATAAAACGCTGCTGCCAAGTCAACGAGCTCACATCCATAAGAGCGCTCGGTAAAGGATTACATTCACTGTTTTTTAGATAGAAACAGCGCCGTACTAAATCAAGACGGGCCTCATCTTCAATCGACTCTAAATAATTAGTCACCTTATTCAGCATCAAGTAATAAGCGTCATGTTCTAGAACAAATGCTTTGCAGTGTTGCATCAAGCATTTCGCTTCAACAGCCAACAAGCTTGGTCTTGGATAGTCTGCGGAATAAGCTTCCATCAATAAGGTTTTTAATACGGCTTTATAAGGAGAGTCGATACCCTTGTATAACTGCCACAAGCCTGAACCAAAATACTCTTCGGCAGGAATGGTATCTAAGCCACCCAAATCCAACCATTGTTGATGATTAAATACACCGCTCTCAAATTGCTGTTGTACGAAACTGTCGTAACTTTGCTCGATATCACATGGCACAGCAAACCAGACTAATTGCTTCCCCGCCAAGGGCAGAGCCGTGCGATAAAATTCGTCGAGTAATAACAAGTGCTGGGCGCTACCACAATTATCCTTGGATAACTCACTAATCGAACCAGTTTTAAACTGATTGTCCTTCACCATGAAAAAGTTAAGCTCAACCCCTTGATGCGCAGCCCAAGCCGATATTTGACTGCACTTCTCCGCCAATAAACGAACTCGCTCACTCGCCAACTGATGTGCATGGCACACCCAAATATCTAAATCACTGGATTCTGTTTGGCCCACCGTAGCGGTGCTACCCATGGAGTAAATACCCAAAATTTCATGTTGTTGGGGTTCTGCCGGTCGACAAAGGAAATGTTGCTGGAGATAAATAAAATGGCGAGCGCTCGACTCAAATTGACAGATACCACTCGGCACTTCACCTTCAATATAGCCCGGTATGCAAGGATCCGAGTAATGCAGCATTAACGGCAACAGTTCAAATATCTGCTGCGCGGCAGCAGGCATAGTCTGGAGTGCCAGCTGCTTACGATGCTGATTAGATCGGGTAACCTTCTCTAAGAGAGAGGCAATGGTGTCTTGCAAAGTAAAATTTACCTATCGATTAATGAATAATTATTAGATGAAATATAGGCACAATAAAGTGTGATCATCTTAACAGTTAGTATAATAGCGGTAAACATAAACGCACAATTTGTGTGCGTTTATCATGACATATATTACGCATTGCTAATTTTATGCTGAACCCTGCGGTTATTGGTAGATATTGATGCTAAAGGCGACTTGGGCAGATGCTTAAGTGGTGATACTATCGTCAGCTAAAATAATGAGGTAAGTGTTTGTGAAAATAGTCAGAATCGCGACTCGCAAGAGTCCTCTCGCGATGTGGCAAGCCCACTTTGTAAAAGCTGAGTTGGAACGCCATCACCCTACGCTGCAAGTAGAACTTGTACCCATGAGCACCCGAGGCGACAAGATCCTTGACACCCCTCTGGCTAAAATCGGTGGCAAAGGGCTGTTTATTAAAGAATTGGAAGTGGCTATGGTAGAAGGCCTTGCGGACATTGCGGTACATTCGATGAAAGATGTCCCCATGGAATTTCCTGAAGGCTTAGGTCTGCACTGTATTTGTCAACGAGAAGATCCTCGAGATGCCTTTGTTAGCAACCACTTTACCAATATCGATGCTTTACCTAAAGGCGCGATCGTCGGTACCTCCAGTCTACGCCGCCAATGTCAACTGAAGGCGCAACGTCCAGACCTCATCATTAAAGACTTACGTGGTAACGTGAATACTCGTTTAGCGAAATTAGATGCGGGTGAGTTTGACGCTATCATTCTTGCTAGCGCGGGACTATTACGACTCAAAATGGTAGAACGGATCCAGGCGTATATTGAACCAGAGCAAATACTCCCAGCTGGAGGGCAAGGGGCTGTAGGCATCGAATGTCGCAGTAATGATCGTGAATTGCTAGACTTGTTGGCTCCCCTCAATCATCCCGAAACGGCCCTCCGTGTCGAAGCAGAGCGAGCGATGAATCGACGCCTAGAAGGCGGTTGCCAAGTCCCTATTGGTTGCTACGCGGAGTTGGCAGATGGACAATTATATATCCGTGGTTTAGTTGGTGCTATTGACGGTTCTGAGATCATAGAAAAAGAACTTCGAGGCAAAGCTAGCGAAGCTGAGCAACTCGGTCTAGCCCTTGCCGAGCAATTACTCGATGCTGGTGCCGCTGCTATTTTAAGGGCCGTCTATCAACCATAAGGAACGATGGTGCCATTACTCATTACTCGGCCGCAGCCACATAATCAACGCTGTGTTGAAACCCTCAGCGAACATGGCTTTTCAGCCATCGCTGCACCGATGGTTGAAATTATTAGCAGCCCCGAGCTAGCGCGGCTAAAACAAGTACTGAGCTCTACAACGCCGAACGGGCTGATCGTGGCTGTCAGCCAATATGCGGTAGAAGCCTGTCAACAATGGTTAGAACAACAACAATTAAGCTGGCCAAGATCATTACAATACTTAGCCGTGGGCAAAGCCACTGCGGAATGCTGGCAACAATATGGGGTGAAGGCATCAGTGCCAAGTCGCCAAGACAGTGAAGGCATGCTACAACTCATCGAACAGCAATTTCCCGGATTAGATCAAGCGACCATTTTGCGCGGCCAGCAAGGACGAGATTGGCTCGCGCAACAGCTCCAAACCCGAGGTGTTAAAGTCACTTATTTGAGTTGTTATCAACGAAAATTAATCACTTATCCACAGCAACAACTTGAACAATGGCGCTTGCAGATCAACACTATTGTTGCTACTAGTGGTGAAATATTGAAACATCTGACTACCCTTATGAGTAAAGCAGAGCAACTTGAGTGGCTGCGAGAGTGCCATTTATTAGTCCCAAGTCAACGCTTGCTTAAATACGCTCAAAGTTTGGGTTTTATGCACATTGTACTGTGCGACGGCGCATCGGATAAAGCATGTATCGAAGCTTTAAAGCAAATACTGCCATCTGCAAGGAATGAAAATGACCAAAGATAAACAATCAGAGAACCAAAATCAGGTTCCATCCCCTAGCGATACAGTGAAACACGCCAAGCAAACGGCGGCGGAAAAAATGCCTAAAACAACCAGCCAAGCAACGCCGAACAATAAATCAACCAAGCTATTGGCCATCGCGGCGATCCTGATCAGCATCGGCCTAAGCGCGGGTGTTTATTGGCAAACTCAACAACAGTTACAACACGCAGATAGCCAAATACAACTCTTAAAAACTAGCCTCTCAGCCAAAGAGCAAAGTTTAGTCAGTGCCGTCGCAACCAACAGCAGTCAATTTGAAACATTGAAGCAACAATATGGCAGCCAGCAACAGTCTCTGGTGAGCCTAAAAACCCAGTTGGAACTCACTGAACAACATCGTAAAACCATTGAACATCAACTGGCCTTGCTCAACATTAAAGATGCCAATCATTGGCGACTCAACGAAGCGAATTATCTATTACAACTGGCGGCCTATAAACTATGGCTGGAACATGATCCCAGCACCGCCATCGCACTTCTTATCGAAGCTGATAGTAGTGTCAACCATGCCAACGATCCTCACCTGTTAGCTCTGCGCCGCGCGATAAACAATGATGTGCAAACGCTCAAAGCAATTCCATTGGTCGATAAAGAGGGCATTGCTTTTACCTTAGAAAGTCTACTGCAACAAACCGAGACCTTACAGTTGGCTGAAATCGAGTTACCCGCTGCGCTGCAAGAACAAAATAATCAGCTCAGCAGTGATAGTACTGACTGGCGTGACAATCTAGCTAAAAGTTGGCGTAAATTCAGCGAAAATTTCATCACTGTGCGTCGTCGCGATGGTCAAGTCGAAGCGCTCATCGAACCCAAACACGCATGGTACCTGAAAGAAAATCTTAAGTTACAATTACAGCAGGCCGAACAGGCCTTATTCCGAGGACAAGGAGAGTTGTTTAAGGCCAAGTTACAACGCACTGCACAATGGGTCGGCAACTACTTCATGCAAAACCAACAAGCCCAGGCCATGTTGGTTGATTTGAAGCGCTTACAAGGGCTGGAGATTGTGGATCAGTTACCGGAAAAATTATCCAGTTTAGATGCCGCTGAACAAGCCATTAAAGATCGCCAACAACGGCTACAGCCTTCTCTAGCAGAAGGAGCTGAATAATGTTTAAAGTTCTGATTTTATTGGCCTGCTTAGCGTTAGGTTTAGCTCTGGGGCCACAACTTGCGGGCAACAAAGGCTATGTACTAATCGCTTTTGATAGTTACACCGTTGAGATGTCGGTGACCAGTGCACTATTTGTCAGCTTTATCTGTTTCTGTATTTTATTATTCACAATTTGGCTACTTCGCTGGCTATGGCTAAGCTTTTCTCGCAGTACTAACTGGTGGGGCGATCGACGCAAACAAAAAGCGATTAGTCATACTCAGCAAGGCATGTTAGCAATGATGCGCGGCGACTATCAGCACGCCGAAAAATTGGTCAGTAAAGCGGCCACTTATAGCAGCGCTCCAGCGTTGAATTATCTAACAGCCGCAGAAGCGGCACAAGAACAAGGACAAGATAAGAAACGCGATCAGTACTTGGAGCAAGCCACCCGCATGACCAACAATGATAGCGCGGTCCTGATCACCCAAGCCCGTTTACAAATTAAACAACAGAACTTTAGCGCGGCGCTGAATAGCATTGAACAGCTCCCTGCCGAAAGTCGTAAACAGGCTCCAGTAAGACGCATGCTATTGCAGATTTTACCCGAATTAGGTCAGTGGCAAGCTTATGTTGAATTGCTTCCTATCGCATATAAGGCCCAGTTGCTTGAAGACTCGCATTACCAAGTTGAATTATCACGTAGTTATCAGGCTCTATTTCTAGAGCTCGCCAATACCCAAGGCGCCGATAAAGTGGCCGCATATTGGAATGCAATGCCACGTAAACAAAAAAAATCGATGACGATTGCTGCTGCTGCCTGCCAAGCTTTAGTCTTATCCGGCGATAGCGCTGCGGCTTACCAATTACTCGGTGACTTACTCAACAAACATCACGATCCCGAGCTACTCGCAGTCGCAGCAAAATTACAGCTCAGCGACCCTTATCCGCTATTACAGCAACTGAAAGGCTTATTACGTAAATCGCCAAATAACGCAGCCTTATTAAACTTGATCGCACAATTACATCTGCAGCAACAACAATGGCCTGAAGCGAAAGATTACTTTGAGCAAAGTATTAATATTGTCGCCAGTCGCGAATCTTACCAAGGCCTCGCCGAAACCTATCGACAACTGGAAGAGCCGCAACAAGCGATGGATTACTATCGTCAAGCCTTGACGATGTAGTTTCGTCAACCTAAAAAGGCGAGCATGTGCTCGCCGCTTATGCCCAACAAACCACTAAATAAATTCGTAGGCATCGCCATGCAATTGTGCCAAGGGTAAGCCTTGTTCAACAAAGGCGCTCCGGGCTACATCGGCCATTTCAAAACGGCCAGCAATATACACTTCTAAATTGCTCATATCCGAAAAGTCTTCTAAAACAGCTTGGTGCACCAGGCCTTTTTTTCCGGTCCATTGTGGCACAGCATGCTCTAATACCGGCACAAAGGTCACCTGATCTAATTCTGCCCACTGATAAGCCAACTCATGTAAGTACAGCCCCCCTAAATTGCGGCCACCCCAATATAAGTAAATTTGCCGCTCTTGCTCACTGTCGATCAGATGCTCAATAATAGACTTCGCATAGGAGAAGCCCGTTCCGCCAACCATGATCAAGACCGGACGTTGGCAATTATCATCGAAACCAGCATGCCCAAAGGGCATTTCAATTTCTATTTCACCACTGCTTTTGAGCTTATCGATGACTTGTCGGGCGTAAGGGTTTCCTTCAGGCGCACCGATGTGTAGCTCATACACTTCACTCTGCTCTGGCGAACTGGCTAATGAAAAGGGTCGCTTATCATCTTCCGCCATCACAATTTGTAAGTACTGACCAGCGATAAAACTTTGCGATTCTTCTGGATGTAATTCGACATTAAAAATGTCATCTAAAATCGGTGCCACCGATGCAACCTTACAGCTAATGCGCTTCATATTTTCCCCTTTTAATCTTCTCGATCTCATGTATCGCCTACTTCACCAACGATACAACCGGTTAGCCTAACAGATATAAATCCCCTTCCCTGGGTACTAAACGGAAACGTTTAGTACGACAACCGAAGCTAAGCAAGTCAATGACGGGTTGGCTGCAAAATTTAAGCAGGCAGGAAATTAATTTGCAATGACTCAGTATAACCCTTTACGCCATCAATGTAGTGTCCGTATATTTAACAATTAGTCTATGCCTAATTGTTGCCAAATACTATCCACGCGCTGTTTCACTTCTGGCGTCATTTCAATTACTTCCCCCCACTCTCGAGTTGTTTCACCGGGCCATTTATTGGTCGCATCGAGACCCATTTTTGATCCTAAACCGGAGATGGGCGAAGCAAAATCTAAATAATCAATAGGCGTGTGATCGATCAAAGTGGTATCGCGACTCGGGTCCATGCGCGTGGTGATCGCCCAAATCACATCCTGCCAGCAGCGTGCGTTCACATCATCATCACAAACAATTACAAACTTGGTGTACATGAATTGACGCAAATAAGACCATACCCCTAACATCACTCGTTTGGCATGCCCCGGATACTGTTTCTTAATGGTAATCACTGCCATACGGTAGGAGCAACCTTCTGGCGGAAGGTAGAAATCAACAATCTCTGGAAATTGCTTTTGTAAAATCGGCACAAACACTTCGTTCAAGGCGAGCCCAAGTACAGCGGGCTCATCTGGCGGGCGTCCAGTGTAGGTACTATGATAGATCGGCTCCTGACGCATGGTGATGTGGGTGATGGTGAACACCGGAAACTCATCCACTTCATTGTAATAACCAGTATGGTCACCATAGGGCCCTTCTAGTGCATTGTCCCCCGGCATCAGGTAGCCTTCTAAAACAATCTCTGCACTCGCGGGCACCTCTAAGTCATTACTAATACATTGCACTGTTTCGGTTCGACTACCACGTAATAAACCCGCAAAAGCATATTCTGAAAGCGTATCCGGTACCGGTGTCACAGCACCTAAAATCGTCGCCGGATCGGCTCCCAAAGCAACCGCCACCGGATAGGGCTTGCCCGGATTCAGTTCTTGAAACTCACGAAAATCGATAGCGCCTCCGCGATGAGAAAGCCAACGCATAATCAACTTATTTTTGGCTAACTTTTGCTGACGATAGATACCCAGATTTTGTCGTTTTTTATAGGGACCGCGGGTAATGGTTAAACCCCAGGTAACCAAAGGTGCCACATCGCCCGGCCAACAATGTTGGATCGGCAATTTATCTAAATCAACCTCATCGCCACTCCAGACCACTTCCTGACAAGGTGCGCTGCGTAGCTTCTTGGTGGGCATGTTGAGTACTTGCTTAAAAATCGGCAACTTTTCCCAAAGTTCTTTCAGCCCTTTAGGTGGCTCAGGTTCTTTCAAATAAGACAGCCAGGTTCCCACTTCACGCAAGGCTGATACCGACTCTTGCCCCATGCCTAAAGCAACCCGCTCCGGAGTACCAAATAGATTGCCTAATACCGGCATACTATGGCCCTTCACATTTTCAAATAACAACGCTGGACCGCCGGCTTTTAAGGTACGGTCACAAATTTCGGTCATTTCGAATTCAGTCGACACTTCAACGGTAATCCGTTTCAGCTCGCCGCGCTGCTCGAGCAAACCAATAAAATCTCGTAAATCTTTATATTTCATTCAATTAACCTAGTGATGCAAGCCAAAACTGGCCCACTACTGTGATTGCATTTCAATCATAACCATTGCCGCGAGTTCTTGATATTCAGGATCCCGATACTGAGTCAAAATGAACTGCGCAGCTGGAGGGTAATTCTGACCTAAGCGAGCTATCGCACTATAAGAGAAATACAATAATTCAGGATTCTCGGCAGCACCTTTCAACAGCTCAAAAGCCTGTTCCGCTGGCCATTGGGTGCGTAACTTTTCTAATAAAGACACACTGTATTGATCCATCGGTAAACCTAGCACCTCGCGAATCGCTTGACTAGAACCGGAACCAACGGCCAAAGCAACCACCACGTGATTATCCGGAAAATACAACTGGCTGGGCATCGTTTTGCGAACATGCAGTAATTGTGGAGCATCCAACTGGGATAAGGCACGGATCAAATCTAATTGCTGTTCCAGCAACAATGGATTGTTCTTACGGAATACCAAAGACCATTGAAATTGATCGTGTAATAACTCACTTAAGTAGAATTGTGAACGCTCAGCGGAGAGCTGATTCAAAATAAGACTACGCGCTAGCGCTGGGTAATCATAAGTCGGCCGAATCACCTCGTAACCATCAATCACCGCCGATTCTCGAGTCAACGGGCGCTCCGCAGCAAGCTTTAATAACCAATTTTTTAAGGTTTGATTGGGTACATGGTGGTTTTGATGTAAATAACGCAAGCTTTCATACAATAAAGCTTCACGATGTTCAGGAAGTAATTGAGGTAATAAATCAATCACCCAAGCGGGCTGATTTTGCATCAAAGCATCAACGCTTCGAAGTAAAATAGTTAACGGTACTTGAGGGTCAATAGCTGAAGAAGGAGGATTCGGACCTTGCTGTTCGGCATGGGCAAGTAGCGGGTAACTAAGGATTAAAACAAACAGTAAGCGTTTTATCATCGGAAATGAAACTGGCCGCGGTTGCGGCCAGTTTACGCCTATTTTTTCTGGGCTTTCATCGCATCGAAAAACTCATCATTAGTCTTAGACATTGAGAGCTTATCAATCAAGAACTCCATCGCGCCTGTTTCGTCCATTGGATGCACAATCTTCCGTAGGATCCACATCTTCTGCAGTTCATCACCACTGGCAAGTAACTCTTCACGACGAGTACCAGAACGATTGATATCAATCGCTGGATAAACACGTTTTTCGGCAATCTTACGGCTTAAGTGTAATTCCATATTACCGGTACCCTTAAACTCTTCGTAGATGACTTCATCCATTTTTGAGCCGGTATCAACCAGGGCGGTGGCAATAATAGTTAAGCTGCCACCTTCTTCAACGTTACGCGCAGCACCAAAGAAGCGCTTCGGACGATGGAGCGCGTTGGCATCCACACCACCAGTAAGTACCTTGCCTGAAGAAGGAATCACGGTATTGTAGGCTCGCGCTAAACGAGTGATAGAATCAAGCAGAATAATCACGTCTTTCTTGTGCTCAACCAAACGCTTGGCTTTCTCAATCACCATATCGGCAACCTGTACATGACGGCTTGCAGGTTCATCAAAGGTAGAAGCAATCACTTCTCCGCGAACCAAGCGTCGCATCTCGGTAACTTCTTCTGGACGCTCATCGATCAACAACACAATCAGCTCACACTCGGGATGATTAAAAGCCACATTTTGTGCAATATTTTGCAGCAACATAGTTTTACCCGCTTTAGGAGGCGCAACAATCAAACCACGTTGCCCTTTCCCTATCGGCGAGGCCAAATCTAAAACTCGTGCAGTAATATCTTCTGTGGAACCATTACCGCGTTCCATGCGCATCCGTTTAGTGGCATGTAAAGGCGTAAGGTTTTCAAAGAGGATTTTGTTACGAGAGTTTTCAGGTTTATCGTGGTTTACTTGACCAATCTTTAGCAAAGCAAAATAACGCTCACCTTCTTTCGGCGGTCGAATCTTACCTTCCACGGTATCACCAGTTCGCAGGTTAAAACGGCGAATTTGGCTAGGCGAAACGTAAATATCATCAGGGCCAGCCAGGTAAGAACTGTCTGCACTGCGCAAAAAGCCAAAGCCATCCTGCAGAATTTCGAGAACACCATGTCCAAAAATGGCTTCCCCGCTTTTCGCGTGAGCCTTGAGGATCGAGAAGATAATATCTTGCTTACGCAGACGGGCCAGATTTTCTAAGCCCATCGATTCGCCTAGCGTAATCAGTTCATGGACCGGGGTATTTTTTAGCTCAGTTAAATTCATAATGGTGAGTATTCAGTTTTGTCGAAATAGACTGACGGCAGAGTGAGTTAGATATAGTAGAGATGCTTACTCGACTGTTCAGTCGGCCAAGAGATAGCCTTAAATAACAGGCGTAGGAAAATTCGAAAGTAAAATTAGCACTATTGTGAAGAAAGATCCAGCAAAAGCAGGCAACGAATGTCGACCTGCTCACATAGTTACTACAGGTTTTCGTCTAAAAACGCTGTTAATTGTGCTTTAGACAGCGCACCAACTTTAGTCGCAGCCACTTTGCCATCTTTAAATAACAATAAAGTAGGGATCCCGCGAATACCAAACTTGGGCGGAGTCGCCGCATTTTGATCAATATTCAACTTACCTACGGTAACTTTGCCTGCGTATTCTTCAGCAACTTCATCGAGGATCGGTGCAATCATTTTGCACGGTCCACACCATTCAGCCCAAAAGTCTACTAATACAGGTGTGCTTGCATTTAGTACGTCTGCCTCGAAACTATCGTCACTCAGCTGAACTAATTTGTCGCTCATGTATTACTCCAAATATTCTCTGCTATCTATATAGATAATGTACCCGACTATTTGAAATGATCCGACTAATGAATGCAAGCCCAAGCTCATTCCAAGGCAATCTAAGCTACTACCAATTAACATAAGTAAATCACCAGCACAATAAAAGTAAATGTGGTGCTGGTAGTGCCAGATAGCTGTGATATGCTTACGCCATGAGCAAAGCACACTTAACTGAACTACGATTCGCCGACTTAGAGCTAGACGCTGGGGTATTAGAAGCCTTAGAACAGCACGGCTATCACAATTGCACCCCTATCCAAGCGCAAAGTCTACCGATCCTGCTGAAAGGCAAGGATATTGCGGGCCAAGCACAAACCGGTACGGGGAAAACCTTAGCCTTTTTAGTTGCCACCTTTAACCACTTGCTAACCACGCCAGTGCCTGAAGGTCGCCAACAAAATCAACCACGCGCCTTAATCTTAGCGCCCACCCGTGAATTAGCAATTCAAATTCACAACGATGCCCGTTTATTAGCCAAAGCAACTGGCTTAAAATTGGGTTTAGTGTATGGGGGTGAAGGTTATGCCAGCCAACGGGCAACCCTTGATGAAGGCGTTGATATCCTCATCGGCACCACCGGTCGGATGATTGACTATTTCAAACAGGGTGCCTTTAGCCTCAATAGTCTACAAGCCATGGTACTAGATGAAGCCGACCGCATGTTCGATCTCGGTTTCATTAAAGATATTCGTTATTTAATGCGCCGCATGCCAGAGCCCAAGCTGCGCCTGAACATGCTGTTTTCGGCTACCCTTTCATTTAAGGTGAAAGAGCTTGCCTTTGAACACATGAACGAACCGGAACACGTGATTGTAGAGCCAGAACAAATGACTGGCGTACGCATCCAGGAAGAGCTGTTTTACCCGTCCAATGACGACAAAATGGCATTACTACAAACCTTAATCGAAGAAGAATGGCCTGAACGGGCGATTATTTTCGCCAATACCAAACACCGCTGCGAAGACATTTGGGGACACTTGGTTGCCGACCAACACCGCGTTGGTTTGTTAACCGGAGATGTACCACAGCGTAAGCGGGTACAAATACTCGAACAATTTACCGATGGTAAATTAGACATCTTAGTAGCCACCGATGTCGCCGCACGAGGCCTACATATTCCCTCGGTAACCCACGTATTTAATTACGATCTTCCCGACGACGCAGAAGATTACGTTCACCGCATTGGTCGAACTGGGCGTGCCGGTTTAAGTGGTCACGCGATTAGCCTAGCCTGTGAAGAATATGTTTTCAACTTACCGGCGATCGAAGAGTACATCAAACATCCGGTGCCATTGAGTCAATATGACAGTGAAGCTTTACTACGCGATTTACCGCGAGCCCAGCGAGTTCATCGACCTAAAAGTGTCAATAGTCGCGGCGGCGCACGGGGAAGTAATCGAAGTAGCAGTAGCGGCCACTCCAAACCAAGACGCAGTCGCCACTCATAACTGAGCGCTCAAGGATGAACGAGTCAAAATCTTCGCCCCTCTATGCAGCCATTGATTTAGGTTCTAACAGCTTCCACATGTTAATCGTGCGGGAGCTCAGTGGCTGCGTACAGACCATTGCCAAGGTTAAGCGAAAGGTTCGACTCGCTGAAGGCTTAGATAAAAATAATCAACTCGATCAGGCAGCGATGGTCCGCGGTTGGCAATGCCTGAGTTTATTTTCTGAGCAATTACGCGATATCCCCGAACAACAGATCAAAATTGTGGCCACCGCAGCCCTGCGTAAGGCCGTCAACGCCCAAGTATTTTTAACTCAAGCAGAAAAAATACTCGCAAATAAAATCAATATCATTAGCGGTGAAACCGAAGCCAAAATCATTTACCGTGGAGTGGCTCACACCAGCGGCGGCCATGGTAAACGTTTGGTGATCGATATTGGGGGTGCAAGTACCGAATTAGTGATTGGTGAACAAAGCGAAACTCGGCTATTAAATAGCCTCGATATGGGCTGTGTCACCTGGCTGAAGCGTTATTTTTCAGACTCTCTGAGTGAGGGTAACTTCGCCCAAGCCATTGAAGCAGCCAAAGCAGTGATTGAGCCGGTACTCAGTGATTATCGACGTCTCGGTTGGAAAAGCGCTTTAGGAGCCTCTGGCACTATTCAAGCCGTATTAGAAATTATCACCGCTCAAGGCCTCGATGAACGGATCACCTATCCCAAACTGAAAGCGATTCAACAACAAGTGATCGCTTGTGGCAAACTTGAAACACTCAATATCGAGGGGCTCAACGAAGAACGTAAACCAGTATTTGCATCTGGATTAGCAATTTTAATCGCCTTGTTCGAAAGCTTGCAAATTGAAGGACTCACCCTCGCGGGCGGCGCACTACGCGAGGGTTTAGTCTATGGTCTACTGAGTCAACAAGAAACCAGTAGCGTCCGCGCACGCACCGCTGAAAGCTTCATCAAACGCCATCACATCGATGTACAACAAGCAGAGCGAGTCGCTCATTGTGCGATTACGCTTTGCCAACAAGTTACTCCTCGTCTCAGCGATCGAGCTTTAAGCTTATTAAAGTGGGCAGCTATGTTTCATGAGGTTGGCTTGAATATCGAATTTAAAAAAGCCCCCGAGCATGCAGCTTATATTATCGATCATTCTGATTTACCCGGCTTTACTAGCGCTCAAAAGCATTTTGTCTCCAGCCTAATGCTCAATCAGCGAGGTCAGTGGCAAGCCCAGCTATTAAGCCAACAACATGCTTTAGAAAAACCAGAAGCCCTGATATTAACCCGCATGCTGCGGATCGCTATCATCGTCTGTATGCGTCGCACCGAAGGTAGCGTACCAAACATCAGCTTGTTACAGAATGAAAATGACTGGCAACTTTGTTTTCCTCCCACCTGGAGTGAGCAACACCCCTTACGCGCAGCAGAACTAGAACTAGAAGCCAAAGTACAAAGCGAAGTTGGTTATCCATTGCGGGTAATTGAGGCGCTCTGTTAAAATTCGTTACATGCTGTAGGTTAAGCTGAGTGTGCTTAAAAGGCAGCCAGCATTGATTTTAAGCAAGCCCCTTCTACTTGTTTGCCTACCGGCAAGATAGCACCGACTGAAGCGTGGCTTCCCTCGATGTACTCAGCACTATAGATAGCGGAATCATAAGACCGAATCCCGAGATCAACTCAAGCTTTAGTGCTCCGGCAATCCTATCAGATGGCCAGCAAAGCTAAGCTCACCTAAACATTCTTCTTTACCCAACGAATATCACTACAAGTACTGCGCTAATATTGACCTAAGCCGATGAGGCTGGCACTATGCGCCGCAAACCAGCAACATTTAGATCGTTGTCTCAAAAAACGTGTTACCACTGTGCTATTAAGTCGAGGAGAATACAATGCCACAACCACTCGTTGCCATCGTCATGGGATCCAAAAGTGATTGGCCAACCATGGAAAACGCCGCCGAAATACTGAGCCAACTAGGCGTAGAATTTGAAGTGGAAGTAGTTTCAGCGCACCGCACTCCCGACAAATTAATGAGTTTTTCAGCCAATGCAGCTGAACGGGGTATTCGCGTCATCATCGGTGGGGCAGGCGGAGCAGCGCACTTGCCCGGCATGATCGCTTCCAAAACCCGTCTTCCAGTACTTGGTGTGCCCGTACAAAGTAAGGCGCTTAGCGGTATGGATAGCCTGCTGTCAATCGCTCAAATGCCTAAGGGCGTCGCCGTTGGCACCTTAGCTATCGGTACCGCAGGAGCCTATAACGCAGGTCTCTTCGCGGCCCAAATTTTAGCAACCACCGATCCTCAACTAGCGCAACGCATCGAAGCATTCCGCACCGCGCAAACCGAATCGGTATTGGCGCACCCCGACCCACGTATCGCCGAGTAGTTAGGTTAACAGAATGAACAAAATTTGGATCCTCGGCGCAGGCCAACTTGGCGCCATGCTCAAACATGCCGCCCAACCACTTTGTCTGGAAGTTCGTCCGGTGGAGACCGACGAGCTTGAGCAATTTGCCATTGGCGATGACGACGTGGTCACCGTTGAGCGGGAACATTGGCCTGTCACGCCTGCCACCGAACAACTCACCCAGCATCCACGATTTTTAAATGGCCCCGCTCTGGCGCAATTAGCCGACCGAGCCAGCCAGAAACGTCTACTCGATTCGCTCTCTTTGGCGACCGCGCCTTGGGTCGATGTGAAAACACAGCATAGTGCCGAGCAACTGTTCGCTGAATTAGGCGAACGAGTGTTACTCAAACAGCGCTCAGGTGGTTACGATGGAAAGGGCCAACATTGGTTAAAACAACAAGGCAACGCTGAGCAACGCGCGATTCCGCATACTTGGTTAGATCATTGTATTGCCGAACAGGCAATCAATTTCGAAGAAGAAGTCTCATTAATCGGCATGCGTCATGCCAACGGCGAGACGGCCTTCTACCCACTAGCGATTAATCAGCATCATCAAGGCATTTTATTAGCCACCGTTTCACCTGTCGCCAGTAAAGCACCGCTGCAAAGCCAAGCCGAAGCGATGCTGGGCAAGCTCATGGAAGCCTTAAATTATGTTGGCGTAATGACCATGGAATGCTTCCAAGTGGGACAACAACTGTTAATCAACGAAATTGCGCCGCGGGTCCACAACAGCGGCCATTGGACCCAGGCAGGAGCAAGCTTAAGCCAGTTTGAAGCGCATTTGCGTGCTGTCGCCAACTTACCCTTAGTGCAGCCGTTGGTGAAAACTCAAAGCGTGATGCTTAACCTAATCGGTGTCGACTATGACCAACGCTGGCTCAGCGTACCGGGCGTAGAAATATTCTGGTATGGCAAAGAGGTTCGTCCCGGACGAAAAGTCGGCCATATCAACATCAGTATCGCCGAGCGCCAGCAGCTACTCAACAGCCTCGCCCAACTACAACCGCTGATGAGCCCGGTCTATAGTGATGCCATCGCCTGGTTAATCGGTCACCTCGACTAAAGCACGAACTAAGCCTTGTGGCTGCGCTAGCAGCTTCGCCACAAGGCTTGGGTTCATTGAATATTACAAGATTTCTGGAGTAAGCTCCTTGAGCTACGAATGGCTCGCGCTATTAGCAGCGGCCCTATGGGCCCTCACCAGCTTAATTTCGGTCACTCCCAGCCGTCAACTTGGCGCCTTCGCCTATAGTCGCTGGCGGATGGGTTTAGTCAGCCTAATGTTGGCCACTGCAACTTTAGTTAATAACAACTGGCAGAACATCAGCTTCGAACAAGCAGCCTTGTTTGCCCTCTCGGGATTTATTGGGGTATTTGTTGGTGACACCGCCCTGTTTGCCTGTATGAATCGACTCGGGCCGCGTCGGGCCAGCCTATTATTTGCATGCCATGCCGCTTTTTCCGCTTTCTTAGGAGTTTACTTATTTAACGAACAGCTATCGGGTTGGCCCTTAGTGGGGGCTGCAAGTTTATTTCTCGGGGTTATTCTGGCGGTAAGCTTCGGCCGTAAAGCCAATCAACATAGCTGGGAAAAGATCAATGGTCCGGTGAGTATCGCGCTATTGCTGGGTTTGAGTGCGGCGCTTTGTCAAAGCATCGGCACCGTGATGCTAAAGCCGCTATTAAGCGCCAGCGCGGCCCATCCGGTCGACCCCATCGCCGCCTCAACGCTACGGATGCTCAGCGCTTTTACTGCGCATATGTTGTTATACTTTGCAGCCCATAAACTGGCGCGCGCCCATAAGCCACTCACCCCAAGATTATTTATGATGATTGCCAGCAATGGTTTTCTCGCCATGGCGGTAGGCATGACCCTGATGCTGTTTGCGCTACGCAATGGCGATGTTTCTGTGGTGGCGCTCTTGTCCTCCAGCTCGCCAATCTTAGTCTTGCCGCTACTCTGGATCTACACCAAACAAGCCCCCACCTATTCGGCATGGGCGAGCGCCGCACTGTGTGTGGTAGGCAGTAGTTTACTGATTTTTGGCTAGTGATTGGCTACCGAAAACACCGGCAAATGGGCGATCCGCTGCCGAATAAAAAATACCTGCTGCTGATATAGTGCAGAATCACTCGACTGATAAATTTTCAGGAATTGTTGTTCGCTGAGTCCCTCGCTTAAGTCATCGACCCGAGGAAATAAATCTTGCTCGGCGCTGGCTTGGCGCATTGCCTGCAAAAATGCTTGAGTCTTGGCTAAGCTGGTAGCCGTTTGCGCAAACTGAATGCCGGTAAAATCGGCCGCCAAATCAGCAAAACTAAAGCCACTGCCACCAGCCACAGAATCAAATAGCTCTTTAAATTCCCCTATCGAGGCACTAAAACCTTGCTCTGCCGCCATCCGCAGGCCTGCCGAATAGCTAAAGTGCAATAGCAAATCACGGCGTCCCGCTAAACGAACATTACTGGGCGCAGGCACAAACGGCAGCTCAAGCGAAAAACGTTTCAGCAATAAACTTCGCAAGCTTCCTTCACTAAAAAACAGGCTTACCGCCCAAATCATCGCTTGTTGCTCGACTAATAGCGAACCTCTCTGCCCGCGCAAGGCGACGTCAAAGCTTAAAGGATAGAGATAATCAAACAATGAAACCTCCATCTGCCCCGCATACTGCTGACCTAACAAGGCCAACTTATGATAGTAGTAGGCAATTGGCAGGCCAATGGTTTGTGGTTGTTGCCATTGACTGAATGATTGATAGGCCTTGATGAGCGTTTGGCGAACATTCGCCTTTGCAGTCACCTGTAAGCGCAATGTTTGCTGATCAACCTGCGGGACACTCATGTGACTGACTAGCGCCTTCAAAGGCAGCTCAGGAAAGTAGCGCTCACTTAGCCACAATAAAGCCACAAACACTGGCTGTGCAGGCAAGCTTAAGTCCCCTAGAGTTAGCTCAGCCAATTGCAAACCTTGGCTGGATGGGAGCAGACTAACTTGAAGATTCAAATAACGGCCAAACCACTGTGCGGGTAGAGTAATCGTTGCCCGCAGTCGCAATTGTTCTGCTTGAAGTTGTGTCTCAACATTGATCTGGCTAAAAGCACGTGAGCTTAATCGGCTTAGCGCCTGCAGTTGCTGTGAAGATAACAAAATATCAACTGGCTGGCTGGCATCGCCGAGTCGCTGCATATTCTCTTGCAATAAATGCTTAACATCCGCCACTTGCTGTGGGCTCGGCGCTGGTGGAGCAGGAATGCTAGCCAGTGTTGACAGGGCCAACTTCAAGCCAAGCAAACCACTCAACGCTACCAGCAGCAATAAGCTTAATCCCCAGGCCAGCAGCTTCGCCAAGACGGTCATTTAAGCTACCCAGCTTTGCCCAAGGTAAAAGCTGGGCTGCGGCAGCCTATTCGGCTAACCATTGGGCCACATCTTTGGCAAAATAAGTCAAAATACCATCGGCACCAGCGCGCTTAAAGGCCAGCAAAGATTCCAAAACCACTGGACGCTCCTCCAACCAGCCATTGGCAAAAGCAGCCTTATGCATGGCGTATTCACCACTCACCTGATAAGCAAAGGTGGGCAGCGAAAAAGTATCCTTCACCTGACGCACCACATCAAGATAGGGCATGCCCGGCTTCACTATCACCATGTCGGCACCTTCCTCGATATCCAGCGCCACTTCGTGCAAGGCTTCCTGAGTATTGGCGGGATCCATTTGATAGGTCTTCTTATTACCACCTTTTAAGTTGCTGGCGCTACCGAGTGCATCGCGGAACGGGCCATAGTAACCCGAGGCATATTTAGCAGAATAAGCCATGATCATGGTGTTGTGGTAACCCGCTTCTTCCAAGGCTTCGCGGATTGCCCCAATTCGTCCATCCATCATATCCGAAGGTGCCACCACATCAGCCCCCGCGGCGGCGTGGGAAAGCGCCTGCTTGACTAAAACTTCAGTGGTAATGTCATTTTGCACATAGCCCTGCGAATCAATGATCCCGTCTTGGCCATGAGTGGTAAACGGATCAAGCGCCACATCGACCATCACTCCCAGCTCGGGAAAGGCCGCCTTCAAGGCGACAATCGCTCGTTGCGCTATGCCATCTTCGGCATAAGCCTGCTCCGCCAGCAGCGACTTCTGCGCCAGTGGCATCACCGGAAATAGTGCTACCATCGGCACCCCCAGAGCCACCAGCTGCTCGGCCTCTTTTAATAATAAATCAATCGTAAATCGCTGTACGCCGGGCATCGACGCCACCGCCTCGGTTTGATTTTCACCCTCGATAACAAACATCGGGTAAATCAAATCATCAACCGTTAGTTGATTTTCTGCCACTAAACGGCGGGAAAATTCATGGCGTCGAAGACGACGCATCCGGGTAGCGGGAAAGACTCTTGATACGCTCACTCAGCACTCCTATTTGCTCTGATGATCAAGCGTTACTTTAAGCCCAACTTAGCCGTTCGGCAAGTATGGATTGCATTTACAATCAGCAATGCTGAGCCAGCAATAGCAAACGTCTTCAAGAAAGATAAATCGACCATCCTGCGCAGTTTACTCGATCAATCTGAATCGAAGTGGTGCGGGTCACACATCCTACACCGACCTTAATTAAGATATACAATAATAAAAATGGTTCACTAAATCGACACACCCGCGAGTGAATTGCAGATCCTGATCGCGAACTATTGGGAAAACGTTTCCACTAAAAAGAATAATTTGCTAAATTGACCGCAAATATGAGCAGCTACGACTTATATTTGGTATTTGGCGATGCTTTGTAACGAAGAGCAGCCTTCGTTATTCAGTTATTTTTGGAGTACAAATGGCCACTATTAAAGACGTCGCCGCCGCAGCCGGTGTTTCTGTTGCCACGGTTTCACGGGTGGTCAACAATGGACCCAAGGTGAGCGCCAAAAATCGTGAGTTAGTAAAAAAAGTGATGCTCGAATTAGGCTATCGACCCAATGCCAATGCCCGAGCGCTAGTCACCCAAACCAACCCCACACTAGGTTTGGTCTTTAGTGAATTAACCGATCCATTTTTTGCTACCTTGGCTGGTGGCGTAGAAAAAATCACCCGTAACCATAACATCCAACTGTTGATCAGCAATGGTTTAGTCAGTGCCGAGACCGAGAAGCAGGCCATCGAAACGCTTTTAGAACAGCGTTGCCAAGCATTGGTGGTTCATGCCAAGGCCTTGAGTAACCAAACGCTCATCGACTACGCCAACGCTATTCCCGCAATGGTACTGATTAACCGATTCATTCCAGAAATTGCCCATCGCTGTGTCTGGTTAGACAATCAGGCTGGCGGTGAAGCTGCGGCACGTCATTTATTGTCTTTGGGTCATCGCAATATCGCCTGTATCAGCAGTAACTACGATATTGAAGATCCTCGACTTCGTCTTGAAGGGGTAAAAAGTATTCTTGCCGAAAGCAACACGCCCTTAGCAGAGCATGCAATTGCCACGGCAGAACCCAATGAAATTGGCGGTGAAATCGCCGCTCAGAACCTGTTAGCTCGTGGTTTAGATTTGAGCGCCGTGATCGTCTATAACGATGCGATGGCTTCGGGCGTGATCAGCGTATTATGCGATAACGGCTATCGAGTCCCCGAGGATATATCGGTGATTGGTTTCGATGATGTCTTACTGTCCCGCTATCTACGCCCCAAGCTTACTACCATGCGCTATCCGATCGAGATGATGGCAATGGAAGCGGCCGAAATGTCGCTAGCGTTGGCCAATGGCGAGAATGTCGCAGACTTACACAAGTACGTACCAACCCTCGTCAAACGAGACTCGGTTGCGCCACCCCGGACAAACCAAACTTAGCTCAAACTCGGCAACTAACGTGGCTAACCACGCTTAGATCCCTAATTTGTCACGCAGATTATAGTAAACCGCGCCCAAGGCAGTATACGGCAGCCTTCACCAATAAATGACGACCACCAAGAAAACAGTGCAGGCTAACCACGCTTAGATCCCTAATTTGTCACGCAGATTATAGTAAACCGCGCCCAAAGCAGTAAACGGTACCTGTAAATGACGGCCTCCAGGAAAACGGTAGTGGCTCAGCGAGGCAAACACATCAAAACGCTGCGCTTGTTCGCTCAGCACTTCTGCCAATAGTTTACCCGCTAAGTGGGTACAACTCAGGCCATGGCCACTGTAACCCTGTAGATAATAAATATTGCTGTCTAAGCGACCGAATTGTGGCATCCGTGAATAGGTCAGTAAGAAGTTACCGGTCCACGCATAGTCAATTTTAAGCCCGCGCAACTGCGGAAATAAAGCTTCAAACTTGGGGCGTATTTGCCGCTCAATAGAAGCCAAAGGCTTGGCGCCATATACCACACCGCCACCAAACAATAAGCGTCGATCGGCGGTCAGCCGATAATAATCTAACAAATAATTGCAGTCTTCCACGCAGTAATTTTGCGGTAGTAATTGCTGACACTGCGCTTCACTCAGCGGTTCAGTCGCCACCACCTGAGTGCCACACCGAATCGCCTTATCACTGAGTTTAGGCTCTAATTCCCCGAGGTAAGCATTGCCCGCAAATAACAGATAATTGGCACTCACGCTGCCATGTGTGGTCAACACCTTAGTGACTTCCCCCCTTTGATAAGATATTACTGGCGACTGCTCGTATATTTCACCGCCCAAACTTAATAGGGCTTCAGCCTCACCTAAAGCAAGATTCAAAGGATGAATATGCCCGCCCTTCCTGTCTAATAAACCGCCCACATAGGCCTCGGTCCCCACCACCTGAGCTAACTGCGCTTTATCCAGAAGTTCCAGTTGATGGTTACCAAAGCGTTCCCAATTGGCTTTTTGTTCAATTAAGCCTCTCAATTGCTTGGCGTTATAGGCCGCGAATACCCCACCTTGTTGATAATCACAGGCAATTTGGTAGTCCTGAATACGGGAACGAATAATTTCGCCGCCTTCAAAAATCATCTCATTCAGGGCCTGAGCGGTTTTTTGATCATAGCGCTGTTCAATGACATCCACATCGCGGCTATAGCTATTCACAATTTGTCCGCCATTACGGCCAGTCGCGCCAAAGCCGACCCGAGCAGCTTCTAGCACCACCACATGGAAGCCTTTCTCGGCAAGATGCAGGGCCGAAGACAAGCCACTAAATCCTGCGCCAATGATGCAAACGTCACAGCGAATATCCCGTTGTAACTGAGCAAACTGGCGCGAATGATTAGCCGTTGCTGCATAGTAAGAATCGGTATGTTGTTGCATAGGATCTCCTTAAATCAGGCTTGCTGATGCCGTTCTGCTGCCGCCACGAACTGACTAAATAGGACCTGCGACAAGGGATTTTGCGCCGCTTGCCACTCGGGATGCCATTGCACCGCATAAAAAAACGGGTGCTCAGCTAAGCAATAGGCTTCGATCAGACCGTCTTCGGCAATTGCCTCCAGCTGTAAACCCTCGGCCAACTGGTCAATGCCTTGATTATGTAAAGAATTCACCTCAATTTGCTCAGTGTCGAGCCATTGCGCCAGCTTACCTTGTGGATTTAATTTGAGGGGATGCTGGCTGGCATACTTTACTGCGAAGTCTTTAGTTTCTGACTCACGATGCTCAATTGCTCCTTCCCGCAGGTAGACCTGGTGATGCAAACTCCCCCCCAGCGCAACATTCATTTCCTGGAAGCCACGACAAATACCAAACACTGGCAAGCCCTGCTGCCGAGAGTAGTCAACAATAGCAAAGGCTAAACGATCGCGCCCCGGGTCGAGCCTTGGTTCATGATGGCTGGCCGCATAAAGTTGCGGATCAACATTAGAGTGACTACCAGTCAGCAACACCCCATCCAGTTGACTCAGCACGCGATTTAAGGCCGACGCACTTAAATGATGGGGCAGTAAAATTGCACCCGCGCCATACGCGGCTAAGGCATTTAGATAAAACTCATTGACGCTTTGTATTTGATAGGCGTCCTGTTGTTTATGGCAACAAATCACTCCGATTAAAGCTTGTTTTTGATTCGCTTCCACTGCGCACTCCGTTCAGTATTCATTCAATATTTAGCTACAAACTGCCACGAAATAGATTAAATGTAAATTATATTTAACAAATGATAATTTGGCGTGCGAAGTTCCATGCTCCGACTGAGACGAAATTGAGCCCTCAGCCATGCAAAACAAACACCAGCATCTAGGCTTATGGCGTCAACGAGACTTGCTGCTTATGTGCCTCAATAACCGAGTGGCTTAAACCCAGTACGACTTTTTTAACCGCATACGCGCGCATCCCAGCCAACACAAGTGTCGCCACCATCGGGACATTCAGGAAAAGCGAGCATGCGCTGTGAAAAGCTGACACCGTCAATATTCCCCTTAAGCGTTTGGATAATAATCGGCTGTCACTATGGGTTCTCGGCTTGCGTATAGTTGATAAATTCATCGGTATGCTGATCACATTCCACCAACTCCCAAATCGGGCCTCGAAATATGTTTCCTGCTCGGAGCCAATATTGCATATTCAGATAAGTGACAAAATGAGTAACGGTTAACTGTTTGCTATCAGGCAATTGTTGGCTAATGCTGCGCGCCAAGTAATCAACTTTATTGGGCGTCACCCATTCATCGCCTAAACGGTCAATACCATACTGGCAACTCGTCACCAAGTACGAGAGTCCTCGGTTTCACTCTCACTTGCATCCCGCAAATTTTGAGTTGCTAAGTGCCCGCTACCGGTTGCCAGTAAGAGAAGTTGAGCAGAGTTTAAACTTGCACAGGCGTTCAGGCCTAAGCCCATCAGTCAGCTGAATATTTTTTTCATGGTACATTTGGTCCTTCAATGCATATCTCCGTCATCCCTAATGGCTGGGCCTTAGCGCTATAGTTCTGCGGCCAAGCATCCATAAGCCCTGCACTTAAGGCCACAAATCATGCTATTAATCACACAGTCCGCGAGCCAATCAATAGCGACCTAAAGCATTACAAGGTAGAATTAGCTGGCGAAATACCACGAGCAAGAGGCTCTTCTCAACGATGACAGAACAAGTCAGTATCACCATCAGTATTGGCGCTTCGGCTACGCCAGCTCAAAATCAAGCTCACAAGGTCCTGACCCCCAAACCGCCCTTCGATTTACGTAAGATATTCGCCGCCTTCGTGGTACTGGTGGCACTGCTGTTACTGATATGCACGCTGATTTATCGATATTGGCCTCGTGCGCCCGAGGCGCATGCCGGAGCGGCGAGCACGGCACTCATTCAAAGGCCAAACCAAGAAGGTAGCCAGCAAGATCTCAAGTCAGCGGCCACACCACCATCTTCTGCCAATAGTCAGCAGGTTAGCGCAGCAGCAAGCCTCACTGAGCGAACATCCGAATCCGCGCCACAAGCGTCGGTTCAGCTCGAAAGCGTCTCACCACAACTCAAATTAAATCCAGATAACCCAGCCAGCCTTGCCGAGATAAATCATCAGCATGCCGCAGCTCCGCCAGTCGTTGTAACACCAGCGCCAAGCACCAGCCAGCGAGCAACCGGCAAGCCGTCTGCTGCAACAGAACAAATGCCACCCCAGCCAGAGGCCCCTGCGAGCGAGACAGCAGATTTAGCACTGCGAGCAAAGCAAGCGCCAAGCGACGAGCCGACAACCCCACCGCTGACCCACGCTGAGCACCCACCAGCTACGGCTGGCACACCGCCACGGCCGCAGTCAGACAAACGGCTTCGCGCAAACCTGAGTCCAAGCCAGATACCAATGCCCGGCCCTCAGATTGTCGATCTACGAGTCAAACGCGGCCAACTCACCAACGGCATCCGCGCTCGCGAGCCCATCGATCAAGTGCGAGGCGTCTCGCTGGCCCAGCAGCAACAAATTTTCTTATTTCTGGAGCTCTTGAATATGCAAGGGCAAACGCTTGAGGTACGCTGGTATCATCAGCAGCAATTGCAAGCCACGGTAAACTTGGCCATTGGCGGGCAGCGTTGGCGCACCAAGGCCAGTAAACGCTTTGACTCATTCAGTCTGGGACAATGGCAAGTAGTGGTATTTGCACAACAGAAATTACTCTACGAGCAAGACTTCATGGTAGGACCATAATCACACCAGCTATCGGCCACATTCATTCGATGGTTTAATGCATCCTTCGATTGAAACCCAAAGTGAGTCAATGAAGGCCAATACTTATCATATTAACTCGTTGTTAATATTGAAAAACAACTAAAAATTCAGGTCTTCCTTTAAAGCGAGCTAAAGCAACTGTTCATAAAAGGATTTGTTATAAGCTTGCACTTCCTGAAAGTGCTGATTAAATTAATAACAGAGTCAACGGACAGGACGAACAATGGAACTAGCGCTCATACGTAGTGCCCTCGGCTGGGGTGCAGTGATCAACATCGCAGTACTTATTTATTGGTTTGCTTTTTTAACCCTTGCCCACGATTGGACTTATCAGCTGCATGCCAAGTGGTTTAAGCTTAGTGTCGAAAAATTTGACCGTTTTCACTACCTAGGCTTGGCACTCTATAAAGTCGCCATCATCGCCTTTTATATCGTGCCTTACATCGCCTTAGGTATCGTTTTAGATTAGTCGCTATACAGCACTATCGATTGCGGCTCACTGATCGAATAACCGACCGTGGCCACCCCTTCTACATCCTGAATTTTGGTATGAATGGTACCTTCGACCCACACCGGATCCCAGATATCTTCCAGCTGCACTCCTTGCTTGTAAGTGACATAAACAATCTGGTTCGGTGGTGGTGGTGGATAATGTAAACAAGCGCCGAAATAAGGCACCAATAAGAATGCTTTGATCAACTCACCATCACTCTCTAGAGGCACAATAAATCCAGGAATACGCAGCGTTTTGCCATCCAAGGCCTTATTTACACTCACGTTTAAGTTCTGCTGAACCGGCTGATCTAAAGGCGCATTATGGTCAATCGCTGCGGGAGCAGCTTGTCGCTCACTCTCGGGAATTAATTGCTCCCAAACATCAATGTCTTCGCCATACGCAGCGCTACTCAATAACAGGCCAGCAATAAGCCAATGGTATATTCTCATGTTGTTGCTCCTGACTAAATTTTAATACTCATGCCATCGCTGAGTGAATAACGATAAGCGCGCCATGCCGGTAACAGCCCAGCGATAAAACCAACTCCCATCACTAGCAGCAACAAGTAAGCTTGTTGTAAAGTCGGCCAGCTGAGTACCATATAAAAGCCAAACTGATTGAGTAAAATCGGCTTCGCCAGCGCTAATAATCCATACATACTTACCAAACCCAGCAAGGACCCCAGCACACTCAGTAACAGCGCTTCGATCAATAATAAGGTGAAAATATGCCTTGGCTTCGCGCCCACCGAGCGTAAGATCGCCATTTCACGGCGGCGCTCTTTTAGACTAACCATCAAGGTGGTTAACATGCTCATTAAGCCAGTGATCACCACACAAATCGAGACCGCAAGTAAGGCCGTCTCGGCGATGCTTAAAATACCCCATAACTCTTGCAAAGCCACACCGGGCAAGATCGCGAGTAAAGCCTCTTGTTTCGACTGATTGATTTGCCGTTGCAGACTAAATATTTGCAACTTGGATTTGGTGCCGAGCATCATCGCAGTAATACTGGAAGGCGTTAGTTGTTGTTTGGTAAAAGGCTGTTTTTGCGCGGGCAAATGGATCGCTTCGATGCCAGCCAAAGAAGTAATCACGGTGCGATCGACTGGCGTCCCCGTGGCTTGTAAAATGCCACTCACCACAAAAGGAAATTGCTCGTGATTCACAAAACTCACCGCGGCAATGCCATGCGCGACGACAATTTTATCCCCCAGCCGATACCCCAGCTTTCTAGCAACCTCGGCCCCTAATACCACATCATAAGTATTGCTCAATTCACCGCCTTGCTTAAATTTCAAGGCTTGCTTATTGGCATATTGATAGTGTTCAAAAAAACTATTACTGGTGCCCATCACGCGATAGCCCCGGTGGGAATCACCCAGAGAGATGGGGATCGCCCACTTGACTGAGGCATTTTGTTGGATATCTAAGTAACTTTGCCAAGATATATTATTGGTAGCATTACCAATACGAAATACCGAATACAACAACAATTGGGTGGGGCCACTGCGAGCACCCACGATCAAGTCAGTGCCAGAGATGGTCGATGCAAAGCTGGACTTGGCCTGAGTTCGTAAATTCTCGACCCCCAGCAACAGGGCCACACTTAAGGCAATGGTGAGCAAGCTCAGCAATACCGTCCCACGCCTCGCCCAAAGGCTATGCCAAGCTAAATTAAGCAGACTCATGTCGACCTCCTAAATTAACCGCAGGCAAGTCAACGACTTGAGTAAAACGCTGCGCTAAATCATGATCATGACTCACCAATAACAGGCTGCTATCACAGTGCTCTAACTCAGCCATCAACAAGTTCATGAAATGTTCTCGATTCACTTTATCAAGCGCCGAAGTGGGTTCATCGGCAATGATTAAGGCTGGTGAACCAATCATCGCTCGTGCCGCTGCCACCCGTTGCTGCTGACCGATACTCAATTGGCCCACCGCTTGATGTAATTGTTTGTCGGGCAATTGCAGGTGGGACAATAAGCGTCGTGCTTCTTCGATAACGCTGGAAGAACGGCTTAAAGCGCGCTGTTTGCGCAACTTCGAAAACTGGCAGGCTAAGGCTACGTTTTCCAAAACTGATAAGTAAGGCAACAAATTGAACTGCTGAAACACATAACCGATATGATCAGCTCGTAATTGATCTCGACCCGCAGAACTGAGGCTATCGCAGTCTTGACCCATAAATCGCAACTGGCCTTGTTGAGGGCTAATCACTCCAGCAATCAAACTCAGCAAGGTCGATTTCCCACAGCCGCTAGGCCCATGAATAAAGGTATGACTCGCAGGCGCAATGCTTAAATGGGGAATATGGATAGCCGGGTGAGTCTCACCCGGCCAAGCAAATACCACCTCATCTAAACACAATAGAGAAGCAGATTCAGGCATCTTATAGGGCTACCTTGTGTTGCTCTGCAGTCACCTCAATCGCAATTTGACCGCGATCGCTAGCGCCTTGAACCAGAATTTTCTGCATCCGAGGGAAGCGCTCAAACCAGTGCAAATTAAAGCTTTGCAACTCCGATAACTGGTGACAGTGAAAATGATAACTGAAAGTCACATCCTGATGACCACTGTGTTCGTGGTCATGGTCATGATCCGCCGCTTCATGTTCGTGCTCATGCTCGTGATCCGCCGCTTCATGTTCGTGCTCGTGCTCATGATCCGCCGCGTCATGTTCGTGCTCATGCTCGTGATCCGCCGCTTCATGTTCGTGCTCATGCTCGTGATCCGCCGCTTCATGTTCGTGCTCATGCTCATGATCCGCCGCTTCATGTTCGTGCTCGTGGTCACTTTGCTGCAAAGCCCCCCACTCTTGACTCAAGCTTTCTAATTCGCAATCGCCGCCATTAAAACTGAACAGCTGCGGAGCATTTTCAATTTGCAGCTTAGCCGCAGCTAAAGCCTGTTGTTCCGCCGCTGTGACAGGGGCGTGCTCAAAACCTAATAAATTATCCGCAGGCGAATGAATTTCAATCGCCAATTCTTCATCACCGGCAGCAAAAAATAATTCAGCAACACCGTGCTGGTGGGCAGATTGCGCATACGTCACGCCACTCAACAGGCCAAAGCCTGCTAACAAAACAGATCTTAATTTCATTGTATATATCCATGGTTAACTAAAAATAAATGTTATTAAATTAGTACCATAGAACAGGTGGCGCGCGCGCAATTGCGCGTAGGGTATGCAGCCAAGTATAACGATAGTTTACCGTTTGATAAGTAATGCCAACCACCGCAAAGGCGATAAATAGAGCACTACTACAAATTGCTGTCGATAATTGGCCAAGGTGAAAACATAGCGGGCAGTGATGCTCGGAATGATGCGGGTTGAGTTTCTCGACTTGGTGTTCGCCCCAGACGAAGGCAAAGGCAAAAACTGACAGGATCAGTAGCCAAGAAACCCTTTGCTGCCAACGACGAATACGCATCACTCTACCTTGTATTCCTTCGCTTCTCGACAAGCTTAAATGCCATCGAGAAGCTTAATTTCATAAGAACTATACTTTCTTATATTTATCACGCCATTGTTAAAGATTAAATACTGACCTTTAATTCCTTGTAATATTCCTGTAACTAATGGATTTTTATCTAAGTTAAAACTACTTATTTTACTCGGGAATTGTTCAACCGGATAACTTAACTCCGTCATCGGCTGGTCATTCAAGGCGGTGATTGAATCGAGCCCATAACGCTCGGCCAAGTCGCTAAGAACGTTGCTAATCTGCGGTAATAAACGCTCTCGTTCGGCAAACAAGTCTAATCGACTCGCGTTTCCTTTCAACATCGTACGCCAATTGGTTTTATCGGCCACTAATTTGGCTAATTCAACTTCCACTAAACCTGATAACTGGCGAGTCGCCACTTGGAAAATAGCCAAAGCCTGAGTCGCACCTTGATCGATCCAACGTGTGGGAATTTGATTATGCCGAGTAATTCCCACCTTCAGCCCAGAGGTATTGGCTAAATAAACATAGTGCGGGATCATACAATTATTTTCGCCCCACTCCGGCTCACGGCAAGTCCCTGCAGCATAGTGACAGGTTTCCGGCTTCATAATGCACATGTCACAGCTGGCCAATTTACGCATACATACAAAACAGTGGCCTTGCGAGTAACTCTTCTTAGTGCCCTTACCGCAATTTCGACACTGAATTTTCCCAGTGAATTCAAACGCGAGAGGCTTACCAATCAGGGGATTTAGGTGTAATTCTTGTTCGCCTAACGGCAAATAATATTGTATCTGCTCGGCCAATACGCCGCGCATTTTTGATAAGTGGCCCTGCATTTCAGAAGTACTCAGATTGGCTCAAAGGTTGAGCAGTGTAATGCAAAGTGAAGGCTTTGTGTAGCGAGCTTAGTAAGGGTAGTTCTCATCACTGCCGAGCAGCTCTATCATCAATTGTCGTAATTCTCCATTGGCGATCAACTGACTCATGCCTAAATCAAAAAGTTTTAGTAAGTCACGCCCTTTTTCATTCGCGACAAAACAAAACTGAGAATTATTCTCTAACACACTATCAATAAAAATAAAATTTGAAGGCTTTGGCATTTTGGTCAATAGCAGTTCTATGTCTTCTCGATACTCGATCACGGCACCCACTCGGCCCAAATTAAGTAAATTTAGCATCTGAACTAAATTAGAATACTCTCGATAAACAACCCCGCGAGGTAATAGCTCCCCCCAATTGTAACCCAAACGAGAGATCACTTTTTTACCCACTAAGTCCTGATTGCTTTGATAAGAGCCTGCAAATTGTGATGTTGTCAGCATATCAACTCGATCGACTTCAACCGCATACAGAGAACAATAGGCCGATGAAAAATCATCACTGGAACCACCGAGAGCAATATCAACAAGCTGATGATCTAATAAAGCAATGCTACGAGGGAAAGGCACAAAATGAGGGGATATCGATGTATCCGGAAAAATTCGTTGTAATAAGCTAAAATAATAGCCCGTGCCGTCACGATGGGCGTAATTAGTCCATTCACCAGTCGCAATATTAATTGAATGCACCGCCGCCAGCGACACCGACCACCAGCAACATAACAGAATCAATAAGATCCGCACCACATCCCCGCTAAGCTAAGCTCTCTCATTTAGCTTAGCAAAGGAACCACAAACCGCCCTTTAATATGAAGGTTATTATTCAGTCTGTATAGTAAGCTTTGGTTTAGAATCCCATGCCTTCAAGGAGCCCATTCTTTTTCGCCAAAGAACTTGGTGTATCATCGTCGGAGACCCGATCAGCACCGCGTAACATCGCATCAATAAGCTCACCTGCATCAAACTTAGTTAAGGCCTCATCGGCACCGACTTGGTGGGCACGATCAACACTAATCTCGCTGGACAACGAAGTATGCAAAATAATATAGGCATCGGCAACTTGTGGATCACTGCGAACTTCAAAGGTTAATTCATAGCCATCTAAACCCGGCATTTCAATATCACTCACTAGGATATCAATCGCTTGTTTGCTTACCGCTGCCTGTTGCATCATCTTCAGCGCGGTCGCGCCATCACTGGCCATTTGGTAGTCAATTTCGATACTATCCAAAGCGCTCGACAGCTGCTTACGCGCAGTTGCAGAATCGTCCACTAATAAGATCCGCAACTGACTCAAGATGGCTTGATCAGGTAAGCTCACAGAAACTCGGATCCGATCTTCATCATCAGGGAACACCGTAGCAATCAGCTTTTCAATGTCGAGCAACTGAACCAATTTATCATCGACCCGAGTGACCCCTGTTACAAATGCATCTTTACCTAAAGAGCTAGGCGGTGGATCAATGTCACGCCAGCGACATTCGGTAATACGTTCAATCCCGCGCACTAAAAAGCCAATAGTTTGGCGGCTCACATCGGTAATAATAATTGAGCAGCTGGCTCGTTCTTCTTCGGTAATTGGCCGATACCCCACTGCAGCCGCCATATCTACCACCGAGATGGTTTGACCGCGCAATGAAGCAGATCCCAACACAAATGGATGAGACTGTGGCAGGGCGGTAAGACGTGTATAGGGAACGATCTCACGCACTTTCAAAGTACCAATTGCAAATAGTTGATTTAACGACAACCGAAAATGCAACAAACCTTGGGTTTGACTGGTGGCGCTGCTCATAAGACATCCTTCGTAATTTGATTCATGAACAATAAAATTTAAGCGCTGAGCCTAACCATTCAACCTTGGTCGGCCAGTCGAAACTGCTCACATACTTGTTTGATTATAGCGTTACTACAAACTAAGTGTGGTTGAGTAGCGCAAACGACTACAATATCAATTGCTGGTAATGACGGCATTGTTTTAGCGCACAATTCTAACAAATCTCCTTTGCTAGAACGAGCCATCGTTGCAACTGCCAACCCCTGCGCCACCAAACCATATAAACCACTGTGATTGGCGCTAGTTGCAATCAGTCGATAGGGTATCTCAGCCTTATCTAAACCGTCGATGGCACTACGATGAAACTTACAATCCGCTTCGTAAAGTGCTATCGCCAAGGGACTTTGAAGATGAGGGTTAATTTCAGCTGAACTCACCCAAACTCCTTGATCATGACGCAATAGATAACCTTCATCGCTATTTGGCGTACGAGTTAACACCGCTATATCCAGTTCACCCTGATCCAACTGCTGGCGTAAGCGATAACTTGGGGCAGAACTCAAACGTAAACATACATTAGGGATCTGTTGTTGTAATAGCTGAACCAGTAACGGCATCACCGATCGGCTGTAATCGTCTGGACAACCCAATCGTAATTCCACCTGCGTCTGCGGTTCTTTTAGCTCCTTCAGCGCCAAATCGTGCAAGCTGACAATACGTCGAGCATAACTGGCCAAGGCCTGCCCCGCGAGAGTCAAAACCAAGCCGCGGCCCTCTTTTTCAAACAAAGGACGATCACTCTCTTGCTGCAGCTTTTTCATTTGTGCACTAATCGCCGACTGCGTACGAAAAGTCTGGCTGGCCGCTCGCGTAAAACTGCCACTGTCCATGATTGCCACTAAACTACGCAGCGCATCAATATCCATCTTCAACCCATCAACAGCATTTATCAGTGCCATCAAAAATAATCGTTATTCATTACACAAGCAACTTGCGACACTCATCCTAAGCCACACAACAAGGAAATAACATGATATTGCACGATTATTTGCCATCGGGAAATGGCTATAAAATTAGATTATTACTGAGCCTGCTCGGCCAAGATTATCAACTAAAGTGCTACGACATTGTACAGGGGGAGACCCACACCGAAGCATTTCTAAAACTTAACGCTAACGGTAAGATCCCAGTGTTAGAGTTCGACGATGGCCGCAGTTTAACCGAATCAAATGCCATCTTGTATTACCTTGCTCAAGGAACACCCTATTGGCCTGAGGAATTGTGGCAGCAAAGCCAAGTACTACGCTGGATGAACTTTGAACAATATAGCCATGAGCCAAATATCGCGACGTTGCGATTCTGGTTAGGCCATGCAGGGATGAATCAACAACGCCAAGCACAATGGGCCGATAAAAAAGCGGCAGGCTATGCCGCCTTAAAGGTCATGGAGCAACACTTAAGCGAGCATCGTTATTTTATGGGCGAGCAATTCAGCATCGCCGACATCGCGCTATATGCTTATACCCATGTGGCCGAAGAAGCTGAATTTGACTTGTCCACCTTTCCTGCGATTCAAGCTTGGTGCTATGCCATTACACAAACCACAAACTATGTGGACATCACCGATGATTCTGCGCGACTCAAGCCGTAAGTAAAGCAAAGCCGAGATCACTCGGCTTTGCTTTCGCCCTCACAACTTCACAAGCAGCTTGCCCTGGTTTTCCCCATTAAACAGCAAATTAATTCCATCGATAGCTGAAACTAAACCTTCTAATACATGAACTCGGTATTGCAGTTGGCCCGCTTGTAAATACCCAGCCACCTGTTGCATCAGTTGCGGTGCACGATGTAAATGATCGGGCATGGTAAAACCTTGAATGGTTAAACGCTTCTTAATAATCGTCATCCAGTTAGGGCCAGCTGAAGGGGTTGTTGCGTTATAGTCCGAGATCATCCCACAAACCACGATTCTACCGAAGGCATTCATGTTATCCATTGCCGCTTGTTGGATCGCGCCACCGGTATTTTCAAAATAAATATCAACGCCGGCTGGCGTTAACGCAGCCACCCGTTGCGCAACATCTTCGATTTTATAGTTAATCGCGCCATCAAAGCCCAAATCTTCCACTAACCAACGACATTTTTCATCACTACCTGCAACACCTATCACTCGTAAACCCTCGGCTTTAGCAAGTTGCCCAACCAATGAACCCACCGAGCCCGCAGCACCGCTCACTAATAGGGTTTCTCCCGACTTGGGCTTAGCAATTTCTAATAGACCCTGCGCAGCGGTCATCCCTGGCAGCGCTAATACCGCTAATACTGCTTCTGCCGACAAACCTGAAGGAATAATATTCACCCCCTTGCCTTGACTAATCGTCTGTTCAGTCCAGCCAAACATGCCCATCACCATCGCCCCCACCGGAAAATCAGGGTGCAAGGACTCAAGCACTTCACCAATCCCACTGGCACGCATCACCTCACCCAAACCAACGGGTGGAATGTAACTCTCAGTATCGGCACTCATCCAACCACGCATCGCAGGATCTAAAGACATATGAGTTTGTTTGACTCGAAACTCGCCGGCTTGCAGCGGCTGAGCTTGATGTTCGCGAAGCTCAAAACAGTTTGCTTCTATCGTTGCAGAAGGACGTTTTACCAAATGAATCGACTGATAGTTAGTCATAAAAGCTCCTAAATGAATAAATGACGTTCATACTATATTGTTATCAAGAATGATTATAAATAATCCTTAGCATTGGAATAAACAGCTACTTAAGCTAAACTTTATTGTCTTTCCGACAACAATAAACCAATGAATAAGCTCAGAGCACTACAGTATTTCGCCCATATTGCCGAATCGACCAGTTTCACCAAAACAGCGGAGGCCTTCTCAGTCCCCCCTTCTTCGGTCTCTCGACGAATTAGCGATTTAGAAGCCATGCTTCAGCAACAGCTGTTACAGCGTAGCACCCGGCAAGTAAAGCTGACGGAATTGGGGGCGCTGTATTACCAACAAATAAAACCTGCCCTGCTGCAACTGAATGACGCCGAAGATCTGATCCAGCAACAGAATCAGCATCCCAGTGGCCTACTATCCATTAGTGCAATGCCGAGCTACGGTGAGCAGTGTTTAACACCAATATTAAGCAAGTTCTCGCAACTTTATCCCGACATTATTCTGGATCTACACTTTAGCGACCAATTAGCAAATTTAAGCCGCGACCAGATAGATATTGCTATCCGCAGTGGTCTCGCCCCCGACGAGCGGGTTGTCGCGAAAAAGCTGTCGAATAATGATTTTGTATTGTGCGCAGCACCACACTACCTCGCCACAAAAGGTCAACCCACCAGCCCGCAAGATCTCAACCAACATCCTAGTTTGCGTTATCGTAGCCCCGAGCGAGTTCTCCCTTGGATGTATATCGACGCCCAGCAAGCGTGGCAGACATTGCAGCCCCCCATCCGCTTAATTAGCAATCATGGCAAAAGCATCGTTAATGCGGCGATCCAAGGCGAAGGTATTGCACTATTGCCAGAATGGGGGATCAGCAAACAACTGGCTGAGGGTAGCTTGATGAGCTTCAGTGTTGGCCCCAAAATTTGTCTTACTCCGGCTAAATCCACCGGTATATATTTGTTATATCAAGGGCTTAAGTATCAAATACCTAAAATACGAGTTGCGGTGGATTTCCTACTTCATCATCTTCGCTAAAGAGGATTAATTTAGGGTGACTATATCGATGAAGCCAGCAAGGCCCATGAAGTATCCTCATTGACATGAATCATCAACAGTCCTGCAGCAATCAATCGCTGGCGCTGCCCAAAAATTTCCGCCGTCAACATTGATGACTAAAATTGGCTTTATTCAAGCCCGTTTACAGCTTTCTAACACCTCTCAAAGGTGTTCATTTCGAACAATTATTAGGCGCTAAAAATAAATCACGTCTGGACAAAAGTTTAGTATTGGCCTATCAATAGATAACACAAAGTAATTAACTGTCTTTTTACTCAAATGCAGATAAAAACTTCAACTTTGAGAGTCAAGTGACGAAAATTTGCACTTTTATTTAGGCGATTATTTGTTACGCTTGTGTTAAGGGTAAAGCTTGATTGATAGGTTTTATCTAAGCAATAAGCTCTTAGCAAAAGGATCTGTGTATGAGCGAGCCGGTCAACGACCAACAATATGTGCGCTTTGTCGATGTGAAAAAAAGCTACGATCAACGTAGTTTAGTGGTTAAAAACTTTAATTTAGATATCCGTAAAGGTGAATTTGTCACCCTCCTAGGCCCCTCAGGCTCTGGTAAAACTACCTGCTTAATGATGCTCGCTGGCTTTGAAGATGTCACCAGTGGACAAATTTTAGTGAATGGTGAAGCCATCACCAACGTCGCCCCCTACAATCGCAATATAGGCATGGTGTTTCAACATTATGCGCTGTTCCCTCACATGACCGTTGCTGAAAATCTAGCCTATCCTTTGATGGTGCGAAAATTACCCAGTGAAGAAATCAAGCGCCGGGTGGCCGATTCTTTAGCTTTGGTTGAACTAGAAAGTTTTGGTAAGCGCTACCCAGGGCATCTTTCTGGAGGTCAAAAACAACGAGTAGCCTTGGCCCGCTCGCTAATTTTTGAACCGTCCATCGTTTTAATGGACGAACCTTTAGGAGCCTTAGATAAAAACCTACGAGAGCAGATGCAGTTTGAGATTAAGCGTTTGCACGAATCCATTGGTTTTACTGCAATCTATGTCACCCATGATCAAACCGAAGCGCTCACCATGTCAGATCGCATTGCAGTATTCAACGATGGCGTGGTGCAACAATGTGCCTCTCCCGATATCCTTTATGAACGTCCTAGCAACGCCTTTGTTGCCGACTTCATTGGTGAAAATAACCACTTAGCAGGAACCGTGTTAGAACGCAGCCAAGACTTAGCCAAAGTAAAACTAAGTGATGGTACTGTGGTTTCAGGCAGAGCGATGGATTGCCCAGCAATTGGAGAAGATTGCATACTCGCGGTTCGCCCAGAAAACCTATTCATCCTCAGTGAGAAGCATCAATTCGACAATCTCATTGAAGCTGAATTTATCACCCTATTATACGTCGGTGACTTTATTCGTTACTTCTTCAAACTCAGCGATAAAACTGAGCTGATGGTAAAAGTATTGAATGATCACGACGCCCCCAAAATAGCGACTGGCAGCATGACCAAACTCACTTGGTCGGTCAATGACGGTTTAGCTTTTGATACACCCCCAAGCACTTAACGAATGGTAAAAGGATAGTACCTATGAAACGTTTACTCCCCGCACTCGCGCTAGCTTCGGTTTGTCAGTTTGCCAGTGCAGACCAACTCACTGTGGTGTCTTTTGGTGGTGCCTATGGCGCCGCTCAGCAAAAGCACATGTTAGACCCCTATATGGCTAAAACTGGAAACAAACTATTATTTGAAAACTACTCGGGTGGTATTGCAGAAATTAAAGCCCAAGTCGAAAGTGGTAATATCCTTTGGGATGTTGTCGACATCGAAGTGATCGACTTAGAACGAGCCTGTTCCGAAGGTTTATTAGAGGTCATTCCTCAAGACAAACTCCCTCCAGGTGATGACGGTACACCCGCAGCGCAAGACTTTAGCAAAGCGGCCTTAGCCAACGAGTGTGGTGTGGGTAACATTGTTTGGACCGTACTCTACGCCTACAGTGACGACACCATCAAGGGCGGTACACCAAGTACCATCGCTGATTTATTTGATACCAAGAAATTCCCAGGTAAACGCGCCCTACGTAAACGTCCTCAGGTGAATCTTGAGTGGGCTTTGATTGCCGATGGCGTGCCTAAAGACAAAGTCTACGACGTTCTAGAAACTGAAGAAGGACAAGCAAGAGCCTTCGCCAAACTGGCAACGATTGCCGATGATATCGTCTGGTTCGACAGCTGGTCACAAGCGCCACAACTCCTCAATGACGGCGGCGCGGTCATGGTGCAATCAGCAAATGGCCGGATCTTCGATGCCATTCAAAGTGAAGGGAAACCCTTTGAAATGGTTTGGGATGGCCACCTCTATGATCTAGATGTCTGGGCCATTGTGAAAGGCACCAAGAAAAAAGATCTCGCGCTAGACTTCGTGAGTTTTGCCACTAGTTCTAAACCGCTCAGTGGTATGCCAGAAGTAGCCTACGGTCCAACCCGTAACTCCTCTTATGCCTATGTTGATAAGGCAGTGATCCCTAAACTACCTTCTTCTCACCTCGATGAAGGTTTGAAAGCGTCAGGCGATTTCTGGGCTGACTACGGTGAGTCTTTAGGCGAAAAATTCAATGAGTGGCTGTTGAAGTAATCACTAGATTGACGAAGGCTTTTAGCCTTCGTCTCTTATCATAGAGGTACAGATGGAAACAAACAGTCTCAGCGTGGAAGAGATCTTAGCCGGTAAGAAAATGCTCAAGCGTAAAAAACGCTTGTTGCTAGCCTTTACCATGCCTTTATTAATATTTATCTTTATCACCTTTATCGCACCAATAGCTTCGATGCTCTATCGCAGTGTTTATCATCCTGCGGTCAGCCAATTGGTGCCACTCACCTTGAGTGAGATGAAACATTGGGATGAAACCAGTGAAGAATTACCGAAGCCAGAAATCATCCAACAATTTGCCATCGAATTACAAGACTTAGCCAATCAACGCTTATCAGGAAAATTAGCGGAAGAAATCAATCGGCTTAAACCCGGCAGCTCCAGTTTAATTAAATCAACCGCGCGTAAACTCAAGAAAAAAGACTTGAGTGAGCTGCAACAGCACGGTGCCGAATTCCTATTATCCAGTTCAAAAAAATGGCACGATATTTATTTATGGCGAGCAGTCAAAAAAGCCGGACAACCTTTTACCGACAGCTACTACCTCACCGCTTTCGACTTAAAACGCGACTCAGCGGGAGAAATTGCACAACGAGACACTCAGATTTACCTAAAGCTTTATTGGAAAAGCCTAAAAATTTCGCTGATTATTACCTTATTAACAGCATTGTTAGCCTATCCTTTGGCCTATTACTTGGCCAATGCACCCAGTAAAATAGCCAACCGCTTAATGGTGTTTGTACTCCTGCCATTTTGGACCTCGCTATTAGTGCGTACTACCTCATGGATTGCGATTTTACAAACCAATGGGGTACTGAACTCAATCCTACAAACTTTAGGCATTATCGATGAACCCTTGGAGTTGCTGTATACCCAATCAGCAACAATCATAGCGATGACTCATATCTTGCTGCCCTTTATGATTTTGCCTCTATATAGCGTGATGAAAAATATTGACCCAAGCTATTATAGAGCGGCGCTTTCTTTGGGCTCTAAACCACTACCAGCTTTCATTAAAATTTACTTACCGATGACCGTGCCCGGAGTCAGCGCGGGAGCCTTACTGGTATTTATCATTTCAATTGGCTACTACATTACCCCTGCAATTGTCGGTGGTACCGAAGGACAAATGATCTCCAATATCATTGCCTTCCATATGCAATCGTCAAATAACTGGGAACTCGCCGCAGCCTTGGGCTCGTTATTATTAGCGTTAATTTTGGCGCTGTATTGGATCTATGACCGCCTGATCGGGGTCAGTAACATTAAGTTGGGCTAAACTATGAGTCGTTACCCGAAATACTTTACCTTTTGGCATATCTCGGCACATTATGGTCTGCGTCTCAGCTCACTGCTGGTATTAGCTTTCTTAATGTTGCCGATTATGGTGATCATTCCCTTATCATTTAATGTGGAGCCTTTTTTCACCTTTACTGAAGGCATGTTAGCCCTCGACCCCGAGGCCTATTCATTGAAGTGGTACGCCGAGATTTTACACGATGACAAATGGCTATTAGCGATTAAGAATAGTTTTGTGATCGGTATTTTTGCCACCCTTATCGCGACCGTATTAGGCACTTTTGCCGCCATCGGTTTAAGTAATCCAGCGATGCCTTGGCAACGACTTTGGATGGCGATTTTACTATCGCCAATGATTGTGCCGCTGATCATCACCGCGGCTGGCATGTACTTCTTCTATAGCCAGCTTAATCTGGCTGGTTCCTATATGGGCGTGATCTTGGCGCATGCAGCCTTGGGGACGCCCTTTGTGGTGATTACGGTGAACGCTGCCCTATCCGGTTTTGATTATTCGCTAGTGAACGCGTCTTTAGGTTTAGGCGCCAAACCCATGTTTACCTTCTTCAAAGTCATCATGCCGCTGATCCGCCCTGGCGTCATCTCGGGTGCTTTGTTCGCCTTCATCACCTCCTTCGATGAAGTGGTCGTGGTCCTGTTTTTAGCTGGCCCCGAGCAACGCACCATTCCAAGGCAAATGTTTTCTGGTCTGCGAGAACAGATCAATCCAACCATCCTCGCGGTGGCAACCTTGTTGATCGTTATTTCCGCGATGCTACTGTTCACCATTGAATACCTGCGCGCGCGCAGCGAACGTATTCAAAGCGGTGACTTAGACAACTAAGCCATTTTACTTCGGTTCCGCCCCACCACATTGTTCGGTGGGGCGTCCTTATCGAACACTCGGTGAGGCTTGCTCAGCAATTTTCATCTCAAGTACAACTTGCTCATCCTAATGATGCGCATCGTTTATCGAGCAAAGTCACCTACAAAAGCTTAATGGCTTGCTTCTGAGCGATCAATAGAATCCGCTCGTCATGAATGTTACTTACAACATTCATGACGAGTTGCCTGCGTCCTACCAGCCCGCATGACTAGATAAAATAATGCCGAAAAATCAACGCGCCTGACCATCTTCGATAATTGAAATAATTTCCCCAAAAACTAAGTATCTACAAACAAACTTGTTAAGCTGATTAATCAAACATAAGACGATAGCTAATAGCTATCATAAGGATAGATCTAATCGTTTTTACTTATTAACCCTGAAGCTTGATACTAAACCTATCAAACGAACACACTTATTCATCAAATTTGGAGAGACCCATGTTAGAGAATCGCGAAGGCCAAACTATTCCCAGCGTTACTTTTCACACCCGTCAAAACGACGCTTGGGTAGACATTAGCACCGAGCAACTGTTTAAAGATAAAACAGTGGTGGTATTCGCTTTACCGGGTGCCTTTACCCCGACTTGTTCTTCAACTCATCTACCTCGTTACAACGAGCTAGCGAGTGTACTCAAAGACAATGGTGTGGATGATATTATCTGCCTCAGTGTCAACGATACTTTTGTGATGAATGCTTGGTTAGCCGACCAAGAAGCAGAAAACATCACCGTCATTCCCGATGGCAACGGTGAATTCAGTGCAGGCATGGGCATGTTAGTCGACAAAACAGCGCTCGGTTTTGGTCAACGCAGCTGGCGCTACTCAATGCTGGTTAAGAATGGAGTGATCGAAAAAATGTTCATTGAAGCTGACGTTCCTGGCGACCCCTTTGAAGTCTCAGATGCCGATACCATGTTGCATTACATTAACTGTGATGCCAAAAAACCCGCGGCGATTAGTATCATCACCAAACCGGGGTGTCCATTCTGCATCAAGGCTAAACAGCTCTTGCAGCAACAAGGCTTAAGCTATGAAGAAGTGGTACTTGGCGCGGATGCGACCAGCGTCAGTCTGAAGGCCCTCAGTGGACGTAGCACCGTTCCACAAATATTCGTCGATGGCCAACACATTGGCGGTAGCGAAGAGTTAGAAGCCTACTTGGCCTAAGCCTTATCCGCAGGCGTGTCTCGTAACTCGTCTGCATTTTCTTCCATTATCAGTGATTTATAGGTCGTGAAGATGTCCCAATTAAAACCCAACAAAACCGTTGATGTCGCCATTATCGGCGGAGGTACTGCTGGCCTAGCTGCCTACCGTGCCGCTAAAGAACATACCAGCTCGGTAGTGATGATTGAGGCTGGTCCCTACGGCACGACCTGCGCGCGTGTCGGTTGCATGCCTAGTAAATTATTAATCGCGGCCGCAGAAAATGCTCACCAGTACCACAAATCGGCCCAATTTGGCGTCAACTTAGGAAAACCCAAGATCGATGGTTTTGCCGTCATGCAAAGAGTAAAAGCCGAACGAGACCGCTTTGTTAGTTTTGTCTTAGAATCGGTCGACGGCATCGAAGCGGAACACAAAATCGATGGCTATGCAGAATTTGTCGACCAACATCACCTGAGGGTGAGCCATAGCAACGGCGACACTCTGATTATTAAAGCCAAACGAATTGTTATCGCGAGCGGCTCTCGCCCCGCTTATCCGGCGGCATGGCAGGCCTTGGGCGATCGTTTACTAATTAATGATGACATCTTTGAATGGGACCGCCTCCCAAAATCAGTAGCAGTATTCGGCCCAGGTGTGATTGGTTTAGAATTAGGTCAAGCGCTGCATCGCTTAGGAGTAAAGGTTCTCATGTTCGGTGTTGGTGGTGCGGTCGGTCCGCTCAGCGACCCCGCGCTCACTGAGTATGCGAATATAGTTTATGGTAATGAATTCTATTTAGATAGCGATGCAAAAGTAAGCTTAATTGAACGCAGTGAGCAGGGAGTAAAGTTACGTTATCAAGACCAACAAGGTCAAAGCGTAGAGACCGAAGTCGACTATTTAATCGCCGCGACGGGTCGCCGACCCAACACCGATAAGCTGGGCTTGGACAAACTGAATATTGAATTGGATACCCGTGGCGTCCCAGTAGCCGACCACTACACTTTGCAGACCTCTGTTAGCAATATATTTATTGCGGGTGATGCCAGTAATCAAATTCCACTGCTGCATGAGGCCGCAGACCAAGGAAAAATTGCTGGCGATAACGCAGGCCGTGGTAAAGATATCAGAGCAGGCTTACGTCGTAGTCCAATTGCAGCAGTATTTAGCGATCCGCAAATCGCCATGGTGGGTGAAAGCTATCGCGATATTGAACAACGCTTGGGTAACTGCGGCTGCTTTGAGATCGGCAGTGTCAGCTTTGAAAACCAAGGGCGTAGCCGAGTGATGTTGGTCAATCAGGGACTCGCTCACTTATATGGTGAACAAGGCACTGGCCGTTTTTTAGGCGCAGAAATCATCGGCCCCAACGCTGAACACTTAGCGCATTTACTCGCCTGGGCACATCAAGCAAAAATGACGGTATCACAGATGCTAGACATGCCCTTCTATCACCCGGTCATCGAAGAAGGTTTACGCACCGCCTTACGTGACCTCAATGCCAAATTACACCTTGGCCCAGAAATGATCGATGCCTGTATGGAGTGCGGCGTAGGCAGTTAAATCGCGAACCACCACCGCAACGAAACTGAACAAATTCTATCAACAAAAAGTTAATAGAATTTGTTTATATAGCCACAATATGCATCAGGGCTTACCATCTCGCGCTGTTTGCTCTATGCTACTTATAGTTTTGTTGGTACAGGGATCGTCGACGCAAACATTTATGCCTATTTTTCGCCTATTCGCCACGTTGGGTTTAGTGATCGTGTTGTTATCTGATTACGCCAATGCTGCCACAGCACTCAAGAGCAGTGCTCAACATATTTATATTGCCGAAGATCAGCAAGTATTGCCGCATCGCTACGCAAATATTCGCCATTGGCTTGATAGTTTAACCGAGGTGAATCGGGTCGCCTTAACGGGTGGCAGCTACTGGTTAGTTAAGCAACTCAATATCCAGCAAGCAGATCAATGGCTCGCCAGCGTCGATGGTCCTAATATCGAGAATATAGATTATTATCTTTACTCTGAAGGTAACCAGCTCCGCCATCTTAGCAGCGGCTATTTGCACCCTTACGAATATCTGTTCAGCTATGCCCGACATATTGACACGCCAACTTTGGGAGGTTATTGGCTCATCGCCCGTGTATCAAGTCACTATTATACCGAGCAGCCGCAACTTAATTTCGCGCCCAAAGCAGAACTAGGCCAGTTATACCACCAACGGGCGAGTTTAATTACCCTCTGCTTAGGGGCCTTACTGATTTTGGCAATCTATAACGGCGCTGTCAGTATTGTTCAGCAAGACAAAGTATTTGCCCTTTTTAGCGCTTACTTGCTAGCGATAACTATTTCTTTAGCCTTGGTTTTTCAAGTCACCGTTCACTTATTTAATCTACGAGCACTGAGCATACAATTGTTACCACTGCTCACAATTCCAGTTTTCAGCGTATTGTTTTATAGTCGTTTTCTTGATCTCCAACGATACTCGCCGCGGTTATGGTTAATCAGTCGGTATTTAATCGCGCTTTGCCTACTGGCAATCCCCGCCACCACAATTTGGCTGAACTATACCGTCGTGATCATTTTCAACTTAATCCTACTATGGATAACGCTCACGCTGGTCAGTGCGATGGTCTGTTGGCGAAAAGGTTCTGAGCAGGCAAGATCATTCATTTTACCAACCCTATTATTAATCGTACCTGCACTGCTAATCGTGTTATCAGTGATCCCCAAAGACACCACGACCTTACTCGCTACCGATATTTTATTATTACTTTGCTGTACCTTAAGCGGCTTAAGCATGTCGCTGGCATTACACTATAAATTTAAACGCTTAGCGCTTGAGTCATTGAAAGTGAACCAACAACTCAACCTGGAGCGTGACGCAGCCAGACTAGACGCCTTAACAGGCTTACAAAATCGCTATGCCTTTAACGAATATGTGAGTCAACAACTCACATTTACCGGCGAGCAAAACTGCTGCCTAGCCCTAATTGATATCGATTATTTAAAAATTGTGAATGACCAATCGGGACATCAAGAAGGAGATCGCTTAATCAAACTGGCCGCCGAAGCTTTAAATATGGTGTTAACTGATCGAGTTGAACTATTTAGGATCGGCGGGGATGAATTTGCGGTTTTTTCCAGCCAGCTTTCTGCGAGCGAACTTCAAGAGAAACTCAGTATCGTAGACAAGGTTATTCAACTCAATGGTGCGGCACACAGTGGGATAAGCTTTGGCTGTGCCAACACCAATAGCTGTCGCGACGCCGAGCAACTTTTTTATCGCGCCGATATGACCATGTACCAACAAAAAGCACAGCGTAAAAGCAAAGCCAAATTGGTTGTCGCTCCCAGTTATCCTTAAAGCCTACTCGCATTAATATGCTTAAAGGAGTCATCGATGCCACAGCAAGCAAACCAGACAAACCATTCAATGAACGACGCGACGGCGATATCCTTGCCAATAGTGGACTGATCAATAAAGTCATGAGAAAACAAGGTTCACCAGAACCAAGTATTAAGCCGTATAATTGCCAACACGGTAGGCATTTATACCCGCATCGTTTTGGCCCGCCAGCCATCGAGACTTGATAAGCTTGAATGAGATCCAGAGCTACAGTATTAGATCATGAGTGAAAAATTAAGGGGGACTCATTTGAGTCGACTAAAACGATGATTGTAATTAAAGCGATTACCAGTGAACAAACGCTCGCCATTCGCCAGCAAGTATTATGGCCCAAACATGATATCAACTTCTGTCGTGTCGCCGAAGATCAACAAGGGCTGCACTTTGGTGGTTGGCTTGAACAAAAATTAGTCATTGTAGCCTCGCTATTTGTTAGTCAACGAGAAGTTCGCTTACGTAAATTTGCTTGCTTAGAGCAATATCAAAACCGCGGATTTGGAAGCACCATGCTCCGTTACCTAATCGAACAACAACAAAACCAAGCGCAATCCGATACGTTTTGGTTTGACGCCCGCTATACAGCCATCACCTTTTATCAACGTTTAGGCTTTCACGTCGACAGCGAAGTATTCTACAAGCACCAAATTGCCTACGTTAAAATGTCCCGCGACCTTGTTGCAGCAAGAACTGAAGAGGCAAACACATAAAAAAGACGAAAAAAAGGAGAAGCTAATAGCCTCTCCCATTTTCTGTCGGTCAACAAAGGTCAGATCTTATTTCTTTATCGCGCCAATCCTTAGCGCGATGTATTTAGAGTAATGATAGCGTTTTCTTGATGCAAGTTTTTTCCCCTAAAATCATAAGAAACTAGATCAAGCTCACTTAAAGTTGCCATTAAAGTGACCTAGATCAATGAAGCTAATTTAATATCTATTAACCGTACAAACCTTGCACTCAAGAGCACTGAGCTCATCGTCAACTGGAAACATCCCTTCCCAAAAAACAAGCAAAATGACATTTAAAAATCCATAAATATCATAAATAAGCAGCATGTAAGCCATCGCTACAGCTAAGCTAAATGGACCTCTGCCCTTAGGCCAAAGCGTAAATATCGAAACGGTGAGTCTTGGTTGTTAGCTGATGATGGCTAGCCTTTCCCGCTAAAGGCTCCGCATAGCTCGGACGTTTCACTACCACTCGCTTGCTGGCAACCGCCAATGCTTGATCTAACAACAAATCGGCATCGAGATCGGCCCCAACGAGTTGCTGAAATACTCGCATTTCTTTCTTAACTTGCGCCGATTTTTTACGATGGGGATACATCGGATCAAGATAAACCACCTCGGCTTCTAGGCCAAGTTGTTGCAACTCATCAATACTACTCGCGTGTACCAACTGCATCCGCTCTGCGACCCAAGCGCCGATTTCAGGATCAGCTTTTGCTCTGCGTAAGCCATCTGCCAGCAAAGCGGCAACCCAAGGAGAGCGCTCAACCATGGTGACTCGGCATCCTAAGTTAGCCAAAACAAAAGCATCCCGACCTAAGCCCGCTGTCGCATCAATCACCGTAGGCCGCAGCCCCTTCTTCACGCCCACAGCTTTACTCACGGCTTCGGCGCCGCCATAGTGACGACGATGGGCCGCTCGCCCTGCCAAAAAATCGACCGAAATGTCTCCTAATTTGGCTTCATCACACCAGCGTAAATACAAGGTCTGTTGATCCAAGATCAAACAAAACCCCTGCTCTGGTTGTTGCGAACAAACTTGTAAGTTAAAACCGTCAATTAAACGCTGAGCATATCCACCATCAGCAGATGCTTCACAAAAAATACGAGGCTGAATTTGACTCACCTAACACTCTCCCAAACTCGGCAATAGACCTAGTTTAACAGCCTTATGGTCATTTTAGTTAAGCACGAACATCTCGATGGGCACCGGCCGACCAAAATGATAGCCTTGGGCATAGTCCACGCCAATCTCGAGTAAGATTTGATTGATTGCTTCATTTTCAACAAATTCAGCAATCGTTTTTTTACCCATCTCATGCGCAACTTGATTAATACTCTTAACAATCGCTGCATCCATACTATCGTTTTCTAGATCGCGAATGAAAATACCATCAATTTTTAGATAATCGATCGGCAGATTTTTTAAATAACCGAAGGAAGAGAGACCGGAGCCAAAATCATCCAGGGCAATTTTGCAACCTAACTGACGAACTTTATTGAAGAACTCTGTCGCAACATTAAAATTAGAAATAGCGACCGTTTCAGTGGTTTCAAAACACAGTTTATTCATTGGTAAAGCACACTCTTCCAACGTTGCTAGTAACCACTCAACAAACTCGCGATTCCCTAAAGACTGACCCGAGAGGTTCATCGAACACATCGTTAAACGAGTGAGATGACCAGGATTAACCGCCAACCATTGCAAACTTTTCGCAATCACCAAACGGTCTATTTGTTCTGCTAGATTATAATTCTCAGCCGCGGGTAAAAACGCACTCGGAGGCACAACTCGGCCATCTTCATCAATCATGCGAATTAAGACTTCATAATGTAGATAGTCTTCATCAACAGCTGAGACCGGAACAATCGGCTGGGCATAAAGTAAAAAACGCTCCTCTCGCAAGGCTTTTTGAATACGCGTGACCCATTCCATCTGCCCTTGACGCTCCAACAACATCTGGTCACCCATTTGATATAAGTAAGCTCGGTTGCGCCCTAAAGACTTAGCGGTAAAACAGGCTTTATCTGCTTGAGTTAAGATCTGTTGTGCAGAAGCTTGGTAGTGCCCAAATAAAGTCAAACCGATGCTACAGCCAAAACTAAACATACGCTCATCACACACATAGTGAGTATCATTCAGGCTCTTAATCAACAAGTTAGCAAAATCGAGACAGCTCTGCTGATCGGTCTGTTCAAGCAAAATAGCAAACTCATCACTGCCCAAGCGAGCCACAATTGCTGACCCTGTCAGCAATTGTTCCAGTACGCCAGCAACCTGTTTTAATGCCTGATCGCCAGAATTATGGCCGAAGGTATCGTTAATCACTTTAAACTGGGCTAAATCTATCACCAATAGTGCATGTTGACACGAATCAGATTGCTGCAACAACGTACTTAACCTGCGTTCAAAAAACGTACGGTTATAAACATCCGTGAGTGAATCATAGTTGGTGTAATAATCAAGTTTCTGAGTCAGATCACGAGTGGTGGTAATATCCTCACAACAGACAATAAAGCTATCTTCATTGGCTATTTTGAGGATGGATTCCTTAAACCACAAACCTTGCTCATTTCGAGTTCGATAGCGGACTTCTCGTACCTGAATATGGTCCGAAATCCCATCTAAATAGCGAAGCAATGAGGTTTGTAAATCGGCGTCACCATACAAACTACGTAATTGAGACAACTCTAATTGCTTGCGAGAAAAGCCTAAGTGATCGGCAAGCATTCTGTTACAAAAAACAATCACCCCCAAACGATTCAACAGCATTAACATCGCAGGGTTATGCTCAAACATCGCTCGATAATGACGCTCACTAGAAGTGAGCTGCTGATATTGCAACTCCATTAAATGAAGGCTTCTCAGCTCTAAGACCATTTGTTCGACCTGCTGCGCCGCTTTAAACTGAGGACTAATCACAAAATCGTATAATAGGTTTTCACTGGCGAGTAATAGAGTTGCATTAAAATGAACGACATTGCCTTGTAAACACTGAGCAAAGCCTTCTCGCAAACGTTGCGCTAGGGCCTGCTGATGCTGCCAAAACTGGCTGGAGAGCAAGGGATTCCCCACTAAATACTTCGCTCTCTCACCTAATAAAGTCATCAATGCCGGATTCATCATGAGCACGACACCGTGCTCATCCAGTAAAGCGCAAGCCTGCTCAGTATTAACAAATGCAGAGCAGAGTTGCTGCTGCTTTGCCTGCAAAGATTGCTTACTCTGGAGCCGGCGACGCATCACCCAAATCAGCAACAGCAACAGCAACAACACCACACTACTAAGAATAACGCTCGCTTGATAACGTGGTAACCAAGCCTGGAAAGCGGGTCGATTGATAAAAATTGCATCGCTTGCCAGATTCGATTTAGACATCTGCCAACGAGTTAATTGCGCATAATCAAAAAGATAGAGCTGCGGACTACGAGCCCGAATCGGGATCTCTTTTACATCACTTCCTTGTAAAGCTCGTCCAACCATCACACCAACCGCTTCACCGAGCTGATCTGGTAAAGTGACCATTCCACCAACGACGCCATCACCAATCGCATAATCCCATAAACTAAAAATAGGCGCCCGAGAAGCCAATGATAAAGCTTGCAGATTCTGCTGACTAAGTTTGCTGTTTCCGGTAAGCGAGGACGGCAACATCCCAAGTAGCAGGGCATGTTTAGGGGTTAACTGCGAGGTTTTTGCTTTGAGTTCCTCATAATCCATATCTTGCCAAATGGTATAGGTAATACCAAATTGTTCGGCTAAGCGCTTAAAACGTTCCGCAATACGTTGGCTAATGGCACTTTTGTCGAGCACTAAGTGCAAAGATTCAAGTTCGGGGAGCAATTGCCTGATCAACAATAGATTTTCACGTACCGCTTGCTGTTCGTGGATCCCAGTCAACATCGCCTTACGAGGTCCGGTGTAGGCGACCAAATCGGCACCCGCGGCAACCAATGGCGCTTGCAGCGTACCTTCGTTTTGTAAGGCTAAGGCCAACTTTAAAGCTTGCTCACCAACACTCACAACCAAATCAAACTGATAATAAAGAATGACTTGCTTAAGCATATTGAGCTGCGCTGCGCTGTATGGAGATTGATTGGGATTCAGCTCCGCTTCTACACGCTGATTAAAAAACCATATGGAACGTTCCGCTAATTGATCACGCAAACCTTGCTCAAAGCTTGCATCCCACTGCAAACCCGCCGGATAAGAATTCAGTAATAATACTCGTTCAGTCCGAGCCAAGGCAGCTTGTGAAATAAGCAGTAAACTCAACACAGCCGCATAGCAAAGTTGATTCGGCCTTGCTATCAACCCTATTCGTTTTAGTAACGTACTCACAAAAATAAACAACCGTCCTTCTCTGTTTTGGTTGACTCACTAGGCGTAGAAAGAGCCTTTGATACTGCCACTAGGCGTAAGCAAATCAGTTCTGTAGAATATGCGTCAATTCACCATAAGGTTTCACGCATTTATGAATATTTTGATGGCTCTTTCACAGCTCGAAGTGACTGGAGCCGAAGTCTACGCAACTCAAGTTGGTAATACTCTAGCGCAACGAGGGCATCAAGTATTCTATGTTTCTGACACCTTAAATTCTCCCCATCAAGGGCAGTATTTCAAGTTACGTTTCAATAAACGCAGTCTACCTAGAAGAGTATGGCATGTATTTTATCTTATCTATTTAATTTTTAGATATAAAATACAGTTAGTTCACGCACATAGTCGCGCTTCGGGTTGGTCTGCTTATGTTGCCTGCCGACTCACCAATACGCCAATGATCACCACCGTTCATGGACGACAGCCGGTACATCGCTCACGCAAAAAGTTCCATGCCTTGGGATATCATGCTGTCGCGGTGTGTGAAAATATCGCCCGACAAATCGTCCGTGATTTGGGTGTCGCCGAGTCACAGGTCAGCGTGCTGCGCAATGGCGTCGATAGTCAAGTATTCAAACCCTTAGCAGCGAATCACCGGGCCAAACCGGTAATTCAGATTATTGGTCGTTTAACCGGCCCCAAGGGCCAATTGGTCTATCAACTACTGGAACAATGCATTGATTTAGCGGCAAACCAAGTTCAAGTGATCAGCGGTAGTCAAATCGATCCAATCTTCGATAAATTTAAAACTAAAGTAAAATTTTGCGGCTATAGCGCCAATATTCGCCAAACCATCAGCCAAGCAGACTTAGTCATCGGGGCAGGACGGGTGGCCATGGAAGCCTTAATGTGCCAAAAACCGGTTTTTGCGGTCGGCGAAGCAAATGCCATCGGTTTAATCTCGGTAGACAATCTAGCATCGGCCATGGCCAGCAATTTTGGTGATGTTGCCGACGGAGGGAAAACCGAACTCGATATCGACTACCCTCAATTAGCCAAGCAACTACGAAGTGCGCTCAAACAGCCCAAAGTTGATGAAGAAGTTTACCAAATAATCACCGAACAATATTCCTTAGAGAAAATGACTCAACGACTGCTTGAGTTGTATCAAAGTGCTTATGTATACACCAAGAAACGAGAAATCCCGATCATCATGTATCACCGGGTGATTCACAACGATCCAAGCCAACACGGGGTGTATGGCACTTATGTGACTTTGGAGCGTTTGGAGCAACACTTTCAAACGATTCAGCGCATGGGTTTAAGCCCGATCACTTTCCAGCAATTAGATGAGATCGGTTTAGACCATCGTTTCGACCACGGCAAACGCTACATCATTCTTACCTTCGACGATGGTTTTAAAGACAACTACGATTTATTACTACCACTACTCAAAAAGTATCAATTTAAGGCAATGATCTACGCTGTCACCGGCACCGATCATAATCGCTGGGATGTAGAACATCCCAGTAAGCCCGACCAACGCTTTGAACTGATGAGTCCACAACAACTGCGCGACATCGACCGCAGCGGTTATGTTGAGATCGGCGGACATACCGTGAACCATCCCAAATTGGCCAGTCTCAGTCATGCCGAACAACAGCATGAGATCGCGTACAACAAGGCACAACTCGAAAGCTTACTTGAGCGCCCCCTTTATAGCTTTGCCTACCCCTATGGCGACCATAACGAGCAAACAAAACGACTGGCGAAACAAGCGGGCTATACCTACACTGTTGCCACCGACTCTGGACCGGTAGCCCTACATGAAGATTTACAACAGATTCGACGAATCGTGATGTTCCCCAGTACCACCAAGTTCGGTTTGTGGCGTAAAATTAAAGGCAACTACACCATCAAAAAAGCGGCTAAACCTCAAACTAAGAACTTGAGTTAAGCAATCAATTGAAAATCTAAGGTCACTCAACAATGAATATTTCGATTGTGATGATTAACTACAATTCGACCCGACATACACTCGAGTGTTTGCAGTCTATTGCAGACTCTCAACCCAAGGTAAGTTTTGAAGTTATTGTGGTAGACAATGCTTCTCAAGCTGAGCAACTTGAAAACTTACAACAAGAAATTGGTGCTTATCCGTGGGCAAAGCTCATCATCAATCCCCTTAATCTTGGTTTTTCCGGGGGCAACATGTCTGGTTACCCTCACGCCACTGGTGACTACTTATTTTTTCTCAATAATGATACTCAGGTCAGTCCGCACTGCTTAGATGTATTACACCATTTCATGGAAAACCACCCAGAAGTAGCCCTTTGCAGTCCGACCATCTTCAGCGAAACCAATCAGCATACAGCCTCTTTTGAGTTCATCCCTAGCGTCGCCAATAAACTATTCGGAGCATCGCTATTAAGACTACTGCAGCCGAGCAACTATCCTCAGCGCAAACAGCAGCATCAACAACCGATTAAAGTGCCAGTGATCAGTGGTGCCACCATGTTTTTCAGACGCCAGGACTTTGAGCAACTGGGTGGCTACGACACCAAATATTTCTTGTATTGTGAAGAAGAAGATTTTGCCATCCGTCTACGTGATGCCAATAAAGCCATCTACTTACTGAATGAGGCAAAGGTGGTCCACTCCGGCGGCGGCAGCACAGAACGGGATCTTGCGATTGAAAAAGAGTTCTATATCTCATTTTATCGTCTACTCGATAAACACTATTCGCGCTTATCAAAAATCATTATTAAGGCCTTATATATCATTAAGGAATGTAAGCGAGTACTAAAAAAACCAGAAAGAAAACCCTTGCTAGCTTTCTTACTTAAAGGGGCTCCGGAGTCAGAATCTCTTCGATACCAACAATCAAGTCAGGATATGCAATGAGTCACTCAACCTTAAAAGCCAGTGTCATTATTTCGATTTATCAAGATGTTGAGGCTCTCCATGCAATTTTATACGCTTTAAGCCGTCAAATCGAGCAACGCTTTGAGGTCATCATCGCTGAAGACTGTGAATGTAAAGCCGTAAGGGAATACCTCGCTCAGCACACATTTCCTTTCGCCATCAATCACCTCACCCAAGAAGATAAAGGTTTTCGTAAGACCAAAGCCGTAAACCGAGCGGTCGCCGCAGCAAAAACCGAGTATTTGATGTTTTTAGATGGCGATTGCCTGCCCCATAGCCAATACGTCGCCGAGCATTTGAATCAACGTGAAAACAATCGCGTCTGCACTGGGCGTCGCGTGCATCTTGGCCCCACAATGTCCAGGTGGTTTAGGAAGAACCCCTCATTAATAAAGCTGATTGAAAATCGGCTGGTGTATACCCTGCTAGGACTTCCCTTAGTGTTTGATCACACCAAAAACTATGAGATTGGCTTTCGCTCAACTACGCTACACAAACGCCAAGCAAAAAAATACCTAACGATCGTAGGTTGCAACTGGTCAGTGTCAAGAGCCGATATGTTGAAAATAAACGGCTATAATGAAGATTTGCCGGGTGTGGGAGGAGAAGATGACGATCTGGGATGGCGTTTTAATGGCAAGGGCATTCACGAAAAAAGTGTTAAATTTGTAATTCCCGTTTATCACCTTCACCATGTTGAACGCCGCGCAGATGTCAGCACCAACTTACAGATCATCAAGCAAAATACCGCCCAAAAGCGCTACTACTGTAAAAATGGTGTCGATAAATATCTTTCTGAGACTCACGAAAACTTAAATCAAACGCATAAATCATGACGCATCAATTCACACCAGTGGAAATCGACCAAGTTAGCTATAGCCACCAATTTGCTATATGCACCCTTGTCACCGATCACGCAGAATACCAAGGTATGCTAAACTCCTTCGCTCGCGCTGGTTTTAGCCCACAAAACTCTCAATTCATTTTTGCTGACAATAGTACGCATAATAAATTGGATGCTTATCAGGCAGTCAAAAAATTTATTAATCATGCCGACGCCGAATACATCATTATTTGCCATCAGGACATCTTGTTAGATTTTGACGATAAAGCAGTTTTAGAACAGCGCATAGCAGAACTTGATGCCATCGATCCTAACTGGGGGATATGTGGCAATGCGGGATATATCAACTTTAAAAATTATGCCATGAGAATTAGTGACCCGCATGAAGAAAACATAAATGTGGGGCCATTCCCCGCCAAGGTAAAAAGCTTAGATGAAAACTTTTTAGTATTAAGAAAACATGCTGCACTGTCTGTTTCTAGCGACCTATCTGGGTTTCACTTGTATGCCACCGATATGTGTATCTTAGCTGACATATTAGGCCACAATAGCTACGTGATCGATTTTCATCTGCGCCATAACAGTGGCGGAAATATCGAGCAAAGCTTTGAACAGAGTAAGCGTGCATTACTCAATAAATATGCCAATGCATTAAGCAATAAGTATATAAGAAGTACCTGCACCAAAATGATAATAACCAGCAATCGTGCTTTAAATAGAATATTCAATAGAAATCTATTTTATAGCATTCGAAAAAGAATAGAGATAATAACCAATCTATTCAGGAATTAAGCATGCGAAAATTTATAATATTTGCCCCGTCATATAACGAAACCGTGGGGGGCGCAATCGTACTTCACAAGCTTTGTCATGTGATCAACAAATTAGGCTTTAAAGCTTATCTCTTCCCTAGCTTTGATTCTGAATTAACGAATAAATATCACTTTTTAAAGCCTACCAAGCAGATTTTCAACTCTCTTTTCCATAAAAGAGACCGGAAATTTAGAGTCAATCCTAGCTTTTTAACGCCCATCTATACTGGGCAATTATCAGCTTTAAATGACGACTACGTCGTGGTTTACCCTGAAACTGTATTAGGGAATCCTCTGCAAGCTAAAAATATCGTTCGCTGGCTACTGCATGAGCCTGGCTATCATACGGGTCAATTCTGTTTCGGTAGAAATGAGCTTATTTACAAGTTTAGTAGCGGCATAAAAGATTTCATCGTCGATAGTTCGCTAACATCATCACTGCTGTTAAAGGTGATTCATTATCCTCTAGAGCACTACAATACAGAATCAACAGCTAAAGTACGCTCTGGCACCGCATACTGTTTACGTAAAGGTGCAAACAAAGCAATGATGCATGATCTTAACGACTCGATTCTTATCGACAATAAGTCGAACGCTGAAATTGCGGCCATTTTTAAGTCTGTTAAAAGCTTTATTTCCTACGATACCTTAACTGCCTATTCTGTTTTTGCCGTACTGTGTGGCTGTCAATCAATCATTATACCGGACCAAGGTGTATCAGAAGAACAATGGTACCCTAAGGCCGAAGACAGATATGGCCTCGCCTATGGCTTTAACAATATACACAAAGCTGAAGAAACAGCCCACTTAGTATTGCCGAGGGTTCTTAACGAAGAAAGAGGCGTTGAAAAGCTGGTCTCACAATTCTTACTAGAGACCCAAAACTTTTTTGCTTAAGCGACTAATGTCTTGGCATTTTTATATGACGACTAACGGTAAACCATCACCATGGATATAAAGTTTAATACGCCTTACATTTCAGGAAAAGAACTCTACTACATAGCGCAAGCTGTCATGGGAGGCTATTCGGCTGGCGATGGGCCTTTTGGTAAGCGCTGTGAGGATAGCTTAAATCAGCTATTATCTATTAAAAATAGCGTTTTACTAACTACATCCTGCACTTCAGCCATGGAGATAGCCGCATTAGAGCTTAAGCTCTCTAGTCAAGACGAGTTTATACTGCCTTCCTATACCTTTGTATCGACAGCGAATGCCTTTTGCCTCAGAGGCGCTAAGCCTATCTTTGCAGATATCGATCCTATCACCTTAAATATAGATTTGGCCCATGTTGAAAGCCTCATTTCATCGGCGACAAAAGCATTAGTTCCAGTTCACTATGCGGGTATTAGCTGTGATATGGAGCAATTAATGTCAATTAGCCACTCTGCAAATATTCCAGTTATTGAAGATGCCGCACAGGCAATAGGCTCTAGTTATAAGGGGCAAGCATTAGGCACTTTTGGAGACTATGCCGCCTTTAGTTTTCATGAGACAAAAAATATTATTTGCGGAGAAGGTGGAGCCTTAGTTTGTAAAACAAATAAACTCAAAGAAGCCAGTGAAATTATTCGTGAAAAAGGTACTAACAGAGCACAGTTTTTCCGAGGCCAAGTCGACAAATATACATGGACATCTATAGGCTCTTCTTACGTATTATCTGATTTATCTGCTGCATTTTTATTTGCTCAATTAGAAAACTTTAATGAAATACAGCAACGCAGAATGGCTGTTTACAATTGCTATTCCAAGCGCTTAGCCATACTTGAGCAGCAAGGCTTGGCAAAGTTGCCTAACATTCCAAACTACAATACCCATAACGGGCATATCTTTTACTTGCTGTTAGAAGATTTGGACACTCGACAACGCTTAATTGCCTTCCTTAAAGAAAAGGGAATTATGGCAGTGTTTCATTACGTTCCACTGCATTCTTCCCCTATGGGCGAATCTCTCGGCTACAAAAAGGGCATGCTACCAGTCACGGAAAAAGTGAGTGATACCTTATTAAGATTGCCTTTATGTTCAGCCTACGATGAAGACATTGCCAATACCGTATCCGATGCGGTTCTGGAGTTTTTTGGGCTACAAAAATGAATATTACTTTTTTCTTCATGACACAAAAAGCATATGACTGCTTACCTGTAATAAAACGCTTAAACAAAACCGTTAATCCGCTTGTTGTTATTGGTCAAGATCCGTCAGTAGAAAACGACTATTCAAAAGGTATGGTCAGCTACTGTGAAGAACACAATATAGCTTATTGCTTAAAACAGGATTATCCCAACGACAACCAAGCAGAGTATGCTGTAGCCATAGGCTGGAGATGGATGCTCACAAATTTAGATTGTGAACTAATCGTATTCCATGACTCGTTATTACCTAAATACCGTGGGTTTAATCCTTTAGTTTCTGCGCTAATAAATGGTGAGCCAGAAGTTGGTGTCACGGCATTAAAAGCTAACCTAGAATTTGATGCAGGTGATATTGTAGGGCAGCAATCTGTTCACATTAGCTACCCCATTAAAATTCAACAGGCCATCACTTTAGTTAGTCGATGTTACCAAGACTTACTAGATCGAGTCTTAATTAGCATGCTGAACGAAAACCTAAGTTATCAAGCTCAAGACACAAGCTTAGCGACTTACAGTGTGTGGAGAGATGAACGTGATTATCAAATTAATTGGAGCGACGATGCGAGAAAAATAGCACGTTTTGTTGATGCTATTGGTTATCCTTATAAGGGGGCTCAAACAACCATAAATGGCGAGCCTTGCCACATCACCGACGTCGAGGTGGTTGAGCCTTTTAAAGTAGAAAACAGAGTCGCTGGCAAGGTAATGTTCATTAAAGCGGGCCAGCCTGTTGTTCTTTGTGGAAATGGCGCAATTAAAATCATCAATGGCCACTACGAAGACCAAAGGCCATTGGTACCTCTAGAAAAGTTCCGTAGTCGCTTTGGAGATGAGAAATAGCCATCTAGCATTTGAGCAAGATGGCTCTTCCATCAAGTCCAATCCAAAATCACCTTGCCGCTTTGCCCAGAGCGCATCGCGTCAAAGCCTTGTTGAAAATCATCAACATGATAATGGTGAGTAATGATAGGGCTTAAATCAAGACCTGATTGTACCAAAGATGCCATTTTGTACCACGTTTCAAACATCTCTCGCCCGTAGATGCCTTTAATCACCAGACCTTTAAAAATCACTTGGCTCCAATCGATGCTCATGTCGCTGGGAGGGATCCCCAACATCGCCACTTTACCGCCATGATTCATCAGCTCTAACATCGAGCAAAAAGCAGTCGGCACGCCTGACATTTCCAGGCCAACATCAAAGCCTTCGGTCATCTTAAGTTCGCTCATGGTATCACTCAGTGCTTGCTTAGCGACGTTCACCACTCGCGTTGCGCCCATTTTCTTGGCTAAATCGAGGCGGTAATCATTCACATCGGTCACCACCACATGCCGCGCACCAACATGTCTACAAATCGCAGCGGCCATGACCCCAATGGGGCCTGCGCCGGTAATCAGTACATCTTCACCCACCAGATCAAAGGATAAAGCACTGTGTACCGCGTTGCCAAAAGGGTCAAAAATGGCGGCAAGGTCATCGCTAATTTCATCGGGTAACTTAAAGGCATTCACCGCAGGGATCACTAAGTATTCGGAGAAACAACCGGTGCGGTTCACCCCCACACCGACGGTATTACGACACAAATGAGTACGCCCACCGCGACAGTTACGGCAATGGCCACAGGTAATATGACCCTCACCGGAGACCCGATCACCAACCGAAAAACCACGCACTTCCTGACCAATGTCGACCACCTCTCCGGCATATTCATGGCCAATTACCATGGGGACAGGAATGGTTTTTTGGGACCACTCATCCCAGTTGTAAATGTGGACATCGGTACCACAAATAGCGGTTTTATTGATTTTGATTAACAGATCGTTATGACCAAGCTCTGGCATTTCCACTTGGGTCATCCAAATGCCGGGCTCCGCCTTCAGTTTTGCTAAGGCCTTAATAGTCATGCAATCACTCCTAGTTCTTTACCCACCTCAGTGAAGGCTGCTACTGCATGTGCTAACTGCTCGCGCGTGTGCGCAGCAGAAATCTGAGTGCGGATCCGCGCTTGGCCTTTTGGCACTACCGGGAAGGAAAAACCAATCACGTAAATGCCGCGCTCTAACAACTTATCAGCAAAGCAACTCGCCAATTTGGCGTCACCCAACATCACCGGAATAATCGCATGGTCGGCACCACCTAGCGCAAAACCCGCCTTGCTCATTTCCTCTCTAAAATACGCGACGTTGTCCCACAGCTGTTTGCGCAAAGCATCGCCTTCGGCCAATAGTTCCAGCACTTTAAGTGAAGCACTCACAATGGCTGGGGCCAGTGAGTTGGAAAATAAATAAGGGCGTGAACGTTGGCGCAACCAATCAATCACTTCTTTTTTAGCTGCGGTAAAACCACCCGATGCGCCGCCCATGGCTTTACCCAAGGTACCGGTAATAATATCCACTCGACCCATCACCTGATGATACTCATGGGTGCCACGCCCCCCTGCGCCAACAAAACCAACCGCGTGGGAATCATCCACCATCACCATCGCATTATATTTGTCGGCTAAATCACAAATGCCAGGCAGGTTAGCAATTACCCCATCCATAGAAAACACCCCATCGGTGGCGATCAGCTTAAAGCGCGCACCAGCGGCATCGGCATCCTTTAAGCATTGCTCTAATTCGGTGAGATCATTATTGGCATAACGGAAGCGTTTCGCTTTACATAAACGCACCCCATCAATGATCGATGCATGATTGAGCGCATCGGAGATAATCGCATCTTCAGGGCCTAACAAAGTTTCAAACAAACCTGCATTGGCATCAAAGCAAGAAGAGTAAAGGATGGTATCTTCCATCCCAAGGAATTCACTCAAGCCCCGTTCTAACTGTTTATGAATATCTTGGGTGCCACAAATAAAGCGCACCGAAGCGGCGCCAAAGCCATGGCTATCTAGGCCCGTTTTGGCGGCTTCAATCAAGGCTGGAGAGTTTGCTAAACCCAAATAGTTGTTGGCACAGAAGTTAATTACTGGGCCCTGCGCCACCGTAATATTGGCTTGCTGCTGAGAACTAATTACCCGTTCCTGTTTGTACAGGCCATCGTCTTTAACTTGTTGCAATTGCTGCTGAATATAAGAAGAAAAAGAAGCCGTCATAACACACCTAATTAAAAGCCAGAATTCTGGCTGAATTATAGTGATTTGTTTGGCAAATTCAGCTTATATTCTAAATAAAATGCTATTTTTTGCGCTGTGCACACTCTGAATAGTGTTGGTGCAATCGCTGATAAATACTCATCGACTGTTCTGTAAAATAAGGTCGTAGAATAAACAGTATTTTTAACACCCCCTCATAGAGTCGCGGTTTAGTGATTAGTCCGCCTTTTAGTTGCGCACTCTGGTAGCCGATCCAAGCACCAATGATGAATTTAATGCTATCCGCCAATTCGACTAGGCTGGCATCATCGCCCGTAATAAAGCGACTATCTCGAAACTGCACCAGTATATCCCGGCTCCATTTTTCCAGCTCGGTTTGTAAGGCCTGATATTTGGCTTCAAGCAAGGGATCTCGGGCCAATAACTCTAATAAATTGGCGTACATAAAACGGAAGCGCCACATCAGTTCAAAGCTTGCATCCAAATATTGCATCACATGATCGAGCGTTAATAGTTGATCGGCATGCGGGCGAAAACTACTATCAAGCTGCTCAGCATAAAGCTCAAAAATGCTACGAATAATCTCCTGTTTATTACTAAAATGGTAATACAGGTTTCCCGGGCTAATGCCTAACTCAGCAGCAATATGATTAGTGCTCACTTGGCGCTCGCCACGCTCATTAAATAACTTCAAAGAAGCATGAATAATTTTGTCTTTGGTTTTCATTTAGCTGTTACGTTGCCAGTTATATTATTGTGATACCTGTAAACGCCTCCAAAATCCAGTTTTTATTCACTGTTTTCCACTGGTCACGCAATTGCTATTCGGCGCATCACAGCATAAAATCCTTGCACTCATGGCAAATTTTAGAATGGTAGAATTATGATTATTGTAACCGGCGGAGCTGGCTTTATTGGCGCCAACATAGTGAAGAGCTTAAATGAGCTAGGCCATAACGACATCATCGTGGTTGACGACCTAAAAGACGGCACCAAATTTGTCAACTTAGTCGATCTGGATATCGCCGATTATCTCGACAAAGATGATTTTATCGCTCGTATCGTCTCCGGTGAAGACCTTGGCGCGGAATACGGCCAAGAGATCGAAGCCATATTCCACGAAGGTGCCTGCTCTGCCACCACCGAGTGGGATGGCAAATACATGATGGAAAACAATTATGAGTACTCTAAAGAATTACTTCATTATTGTTTAGAACGTCGTATTCCCTTCCTGTATGCCTCATCGGCGGCCACTTACGGTGATACCGAAACCTTCATCGAAGAAAAACAATACGAAGGCCCACTCAACGTTTACGGCTATTCAAAACTGCAATTCGACAATTACGTACGCCGTTTACTACCAGAGATAGAGTCACAAGTGGTTGGCTTTCGTTACTTCAATGTTTACGGCCCACGAGAGCAACACAAAGGCAGTATGGCCAGTGTGGCTTTCCACCTGAACAACCAAGTCAACGATGGGCAAAACCCCAAACTATTTGAAGGCTATGATGGTTACGGTAACGGCGGACAGAGCCGCGATTTTGTGTATGTAGGCGATGTAGCTAAAGTTAACTTATGGTTTTGGCAAAATCCCGAACAAAGCGGTATTTTTAATTTGGGGACAGGTCAGGCGGAACCGTTCCGTTCAGTGGCCGAAGCGGTGATTAAACATCACCAAAAAGGTGAAATTGAATACATTCCCTTCCCCGACCACCTCAAAGGTCGCTACCAGAGCTTTACTCAAGCCAATATCGATAAGCTACGCGCCGCAGGTTATAGCGAAGATTTTAAAACCGTCGCCGAGGGCGTTGCTGAATACATGACTTGGTTGAATAAATAAATCTCCCGCGACAAAAGGGGCGATAGGCCCCTTCAGGTAAAACATGAAGATATTGGTGGTCGGCCCGTCTTGGGTGGGTGACATGGTGATGTCACAAAGTTTATATAAAAGCTTAAAACAACTACACCCGCAGGCGCAATTAGACGTATTGGCCCCCGATTGGTGTCGTCCGATGTTGGAGCGCATGCCGGAGGTAGACAATGCCTTACGGATGCCGCTGGGCCATGGTGATCTGCAACTCGCGGTGCGCTGGAAGCTCGCCAGAGCCATCAAAGCTAAAGGCTATGATTGGGCCATCACTCAACCAAATTCGCTCAAAGCAGCACTGGTTCCTTGGTTTGCAGGCATTAAACGCCGTACCGGCTGGAAGGGAGAGAGCCGTTATGGTGTACTCAACGACCTGCGCAGCAATAAACAAGCCTTCCCACTCATGGTGGAACGTTATGTGTCTTTGGCCTACCCAAAGCAGACGATGACTTCTGCCGCTAAGCTTCCGAGCTACCAGCATCCGGCCTTAAGCGCCAACTCAAACAACCAGCAACAGGCACTCAGCCAATTAAACTTAAGCGACTCTCAACCCATTTTGGCACTTTGCCCCGGCGCAGAATTTGGCCCCGCCAAGCGCTGGCCAGAGCAACATTATGCAACAGTTGCCCAGCACTGGATTGAACAACGTAACGGTCAAGTGTGGATTTTCGGTTCGGATAAAGATCAAGCGGTAGGCGAGCAAATCATCGCTCATTTAGCGGAAGCCTCGCAAAGCGCTTGTTATAATCTCGCAGGTAAAACCAAACTAGCCGAAGCAATCGACTTAATGGCGCTGGCCAGCTTAGCCATTAGCAACGACTCCGGCCTAATGCACATCGCCGCCGCGCTAAAGCTCCCCTTAATCGCAGTGTATGGCTCATCGTCCCCACAATACACCCCGCCACTGACAGATACGGCAGAAATTTTACACACCGATATCGAATGCCGCCCTTGCTTTAAGAAAACCTGTCAGTTTGGCCATTTAAAATGCTTAAGCGAATTAGCGCCCGAGCGAGCTATCTTGCTCATCAATAACTTACTCACAACATCATGATCATAGGAAACTTATGCTACGAATTTTAATTATTCGTTCAGGCGCGCTAGGCGATACTATTTTTGCGAGTGCCGTGATGGAGGTACTTCATCAGGCATACCCTCAAGCGAGTTTTGATTGGATAGTCAGTAGCAAATCCATCGGTTTATTTGAACATGATCCGCGAGTGACTCAGTGCTTTAGCCTAAAACACCGTAAACTGCCGATTTTTATAAGCTTAGAAAAGCAAGCGATCATTCGTCACAGCAAACAACAACCTTATGATTTAGTGGTCAATCTAGAACATCACCCAACCTTTTGTGCTTTGGCAAAAGCCATACAAACCAGAGCCCGCCTCGAAATTAACGATCACCCGATAACTAGCAACAAGGTACCGCACGCTGTAGAAACCATGAAACAGCCTCTTTACGCCTTGCTAAGGAATGAGTCCTTAGCAAGCAGCCTTAATCAGCTGAATATTGCAGACATTGGCCCACGGATCATGGGTGAGCCGCTTGCTAAAATTGAGGCTAAATTTAAACTCCCGAAGCATTACATCGTCTTATGCCCAGGGAATAGCCATTCCAAAAAGAGTAAAATCAACCACAGGGCATGGCCAGAAGCACATTGGATTCAACTGATTAAGGAATTCGCAAACAGTCAGACGATCGTGCTATTGGGGAGCCAGGCAGACCGCCAGCAAATCGAACTTTGGGATCTGCCTAAAAGCTCGTCAATCTTAAACCTTGCAGGCAAAACCAATCTCAGTGAGTTAGTCGCGCTCATAGAACATGCAGTGGTAGCCGTCACCACCGATTCGGGCCCGACTCATATCGCATCCGCGGTACAAACCCCAAACATTGCACTGATCGGCCCAACCGATCCAGATAGTACCGGTCCCTATCAAACCCAAGATAATCATTCGCAGATACTGCTATCCAATTTGGATTGTCAGCCTTGTTATGGCACCGATATCCAGCGTCAATGTACGAATAATGAATGTATGAACCAACTCACTCCAGAGTTAGTTAAGCATACCATCAACAAATATCTTCACGCTTCAATGAGTGAGCAATAAAAGGCACAATCATGCTTGGTGGTTTATATCAGCTACTATTACTAATATTTTTACCTTTCGCCATGTATAAATTGTATTGGCCAAAACGAGGTAAACCAGTGGTGGGTAAACGCTGGCCAGAACACTTTGGTTTAGGTAAAAAAATCGCTCAGGTCGACCTGTGGTTGCATACCGTATCGGTGGGCGAGGTGATTGCCGCCACCCCTTTTATTCAGCAGCTAAAACAGCAGCAACCACAGCTGAACATTTTACTCACCACCACCACCGCCACGGGTGCTAAGCAAGCACAGCAGCGGCTCTCAGAGCTGGTGACTCACCGTTATGCGCCCTTTGACCTTTGGCCCTGTATTACCTTGTTTTTGGCGAAATACCAGCCTAAGCAGCTGTGGATCATGGAAACCGAGTTATGGCCCAACTGGCTTAGCCTATGCCACGCCAAAAACATCCCGGTGGCCCTAATAAACGCCCGCATGTCCCAACGCTCCTGTCGCCGTTATCAAAAATTATCTGCATTCTCTCGGCCGCTGTTCGCCAAACTCAAACTGGTGTTAGCGCAACATCAAGACGATGCACAGCGCTTCAATCAACTTGGCGTCGATGCGGCAAAGCTGGTGGTCACAGGTTCGATTAAATACGATTTACCCGATTGTCAGCACATTCAAGCACAAGCCATCCAGTTACGTGCGCAGCTATTTGGCCAACGCCCAGTGTGGATAGCAGCCAGCACCCATAAGGGAGAAGACGAGCGGGTGCTTGAGATCATGCAACAAGTGCAGCAGCAACACCCCACGAGTCTACTTATTTTGGTACCTCGTCACCCCGAGCGCTTCGAGCAAGTGGCCGAGTTATTAAATCAACAACAGGTCAAATTTGCTCGACGCAGTAAACACAATCATGTCGAACCGCAACAACAGGTATATTTAGCCGATAGCATGGGAGAAATGATGTTGATGTACGGCTGCGCAGATATCGCCTTTGTAGGAGGCTCACTGGTTCCCATTGGCGGGCACAATTATTTGGAGGCGGCGGCCATGAGCCTCCCTTGCATTGCCGGAGAATTTGATTTCAACTTCTCCGACATCAGCCAACAGCTACAAAGTTGTGGGGCGCTGAAACTAAGCGCCGATAGCAGCCAACTGGCAACTTGGCTAAACCAATGGCTGAGTCAGCCACAGCTGGCCGCAGAGGCGGGGGCTGCAGGCTTAACGGTGGTCAAACAAAACCAAGGCGCACTCCAGCGAAGTTTAAAGGCACTCAAAACACTTTAAAGCGCTTTTTGGTATGCATCCACTAAGTTTAGCCAATCAGATTCTAACCAATGACAATAGCCTGGCTTGGCTTGTTCTTTCACCAAGGAGCGGAGTAGCCGGGTTATATTTTCTTGCCGCCAGCGTTTACGAGGACGGCAAATCGCCCCATTATCGAAGTCGATCAGCCACACTTTGTCATTGGTATCAATCATGATATTACGTAGATTTAGATCGGCGTGATTCACTCCCGCCTTATGAAACGCGGCAATGGTTTCCCCCATTTGACGCCATAAAGAAACTGGCAAACGTTTCTCACTCAATAGCTGGGCCAGATCTCGAGCGCCATGGATCCGTTCTATAATCAAGTCGGCTTGAAAACTGAACCCCTGTCGTTTAATACGTCCAGCAATCGGCGTTGGTGCGGGCAATCCCAACGTTTGCAATTGCATCAATAACACAAACTCTCGCCACACTCGGCTACGCTTCAAACTAACATAAAAGTAACGATCATTACTCACCTTGGAGACGAGGCCACCTCGATGGTAATGGCGCAATACAAACTCCCGATGGAGATAACGAAAAAACAAAGTCTTACCACGGCCCATGGCTTGTCCAACCACCGCTCGATTTTGTTGCCAATGGCGTGCTTCAAAGTAAACGTCACTTACCTCTTGCCATTCAGCGGGGTTGTAGAACAACCATCCTTCATTTGTGCGTTGCTTTTCTATCTGCATAACTATCGCTTATGGAATATATCTGGGCGATTTTACATCGCAGGCTGCAAAAAGCATAATACTTAAGAAAATTCGCCAGCTTAACCAAGATGAACTCAATTCAACCCGCACAAAAAGTTTGTATCTTACGCCTTTCGGCAATCGGTGATGTTTGCAATGCATTAGCAGTCGTACAGCAACTGCAGCAAGCTTGGCCACAAGCACAAATCACCTGGGTTTGCGGTAAAGCCGAAGCGCAAATGTTAGCACTTTTCGATAACATAAATATTGTTATTTATGATAAAAAACAGGGTATTAAAGGACTAATCCAACTCAGAAAACAACTACGCGATACACAATTTGATGTTCTTTTACATATGCAGGCTGCCCTACGAGCCAGCCTTGTGAGTTGTTGCATTAACGCAAAACGTCGGATCGGTTTCGATCGCAGTCGCGCCAAAGATGGTCAATGGATATTCACTAATGAAAAAATAGCCAAAGCCCCCTCGCCCCACGTGTTAGACGGATTTTTACAATTCTTAAATCAACTAGATATCCAAGCTCAGCCGCCCCGTTGGCACGTCCCATTAAGTGCTACATTACACAATAAAGCCAAGCACTTACTGGGGGAAGGGCGACATCTATTAATTTGCCCCGCGGCCAGTAAACCCTATAAAAACTGGACTATTGAAGGTTATGCGGCATTCGCCCAATTTGCCCAAGCCAAAGGCTACAAAGTCAGTTTAATCGGCAGTCCCGCCCCCCAGGAGATGACTTTAGCCGAACAAGTGAACCTCGCCAGCCAAGGGCAACTCAATAATCTTTGTGGGCAAACATCCTTGCTCGAATTGTGGGCCTTGGTGGCCGAAGCAACACTGCTAGTTTCTCCCGATACGGGTCCCGCTCATATGGCAGTGGCGGTGAATACCCCGGTGCTCGGCCTGTATGCACATCACAACCCGCAACGCACCGGGCCTTATCACTATCGCAACTACGTGGTGAGTGTTTGGCAACAGTGTATTGAACAAGAGCAAGGCAAGTCCGTTGCGCAGCTTAACTGGCGCAGCCGCGTAAAAGATCCCAATGCAATGCAACAGATCACACTAGAATCAGTTATTCATATGTTTGAAATATTAGAAAAAGAGCAGCTATCATGAGTCAAGCAAGAGCTACCATATCGGCAATTATCATTACTAAAAATGAACAAGAAAGCTTAAAGGATTGTCTGGAAAGTTTAACTTGGGTTGACCAAATAGTGGTGCTTGATTCAGGCAGCAACGATGGCACGATTGAACTGGCAAAGCAATATACTCAAGACGTGTATAGCAATCATGAATGGCCTGGCTTTGGCAAACAAAAACAGCTCGCTCAAAGCTACGCCACCGGCGATTGGATCTTAGCAGTAGATGCCGATGAACGTATCGATTCGACCTTACGTAGCAGCATTGAAAATATGCTAAACGCTCCTCCCAGCCATACTGTATTCAACTTAAATGAACTCACTTGGGTATTTGGTCGGTTTCTTAAACATTCGGGCTGGTATTACCGACATATTCGACTTTATCCACGTCATTTAACCCAATACAACGATAATCTAGTGCATGAATCGGTGATTGTTCCTGCGAACTGCCAGATCGCCGAATTAGACGGTGATATCCTGCATTATTCCTACCGAAATCTTGAACACTACTTGGTAAAATCGGCGGGTTACGCTAAGGCATGGGCCGACCAGCGAGAAGCCAAAGGTAAAAAAGCATCTCTCGGCCAAGGCTTATTACACGCGCTCGGTTGCTTCACCAAAATGTACCTACTCAAACGTGGCTTTTTAGACGGGAAACAAGGTTTATTAATTGCACTCCTGTCGGCCCACTCTACTTTCGTAAAATATGCCGACCTGTGGGCAAGGCAACATGATCACCACTATCGTAAATAAGCTTAACTCAAGCCTAGCTGCCTCAGCACGGGTTGGGGCTGCAGCGCATCTAAATCGCAAATATTCACAACATGCTCACCCAAGCAGCCATATTGCATCACATTGGTCATGGTAAACAAACCAACACAACGCGCACCAGCAGCGCTGGCCAGATGTAAAGGGCCAGTATCGCCACAAATGAATAAGGAAACTTGCTGTAAAAATGCAGCCAGTTGCCGTAAGTCACGATTCAGATAAGTAAAATGAGTGTGGCTCAAAGGCTCCGCAATATCAGGGCTCAAAATTTCAATCACATTTAATTCACCCGCGTAGTATTGTTTAAACTTAGCCAACAATACCTGCCATTTTTCATCGTCAACTATTTTGCTACCACGCGCCCCTCTAAAATAGGCAAGGCAAGGCTTATGATGATGTTCACCGAGCATTTGCTTAAGTTGCTCTGCCGCATACTGTTGCTCGCTATGACTGAGCTTTAGGCACGCACTGGCGTGTGCTACCGGGGGTAAACCTAAATACTCTAATAGCTCCAAACATCCCAAAGCATAGTGCGAGTATTTATGTTGGTACTTAACCGTATGACTGCATACCGCAGCATCGGCCGGACCGTCAAAAGCATGCACATTCTTCCCTTCCGTTAAGGCCGCAACAATCCGGTCGCTGGAGCCGCCGTAAGGCAACAAAATTAAATCATAAGAATGTTTTCGTAGTTGATGTATGGAGCGAATAAAGGCGGGAATGGTTTTTAGACCAAATTGCGAGAAATGAATATTTTTTAATCCCAGGTTTTCAAAGACTTTCCCCTGCCAAGGGTCACTGAGTAATAACTCAACTTCTGCGTCTGGGTACAAGGCTTGAACATAATTAACAAAAGGCAATAAGAAGAACATATTCCCAATGCGCTTGTTATTTCGAATAATCAATACCCGTTTAATTTGTGACTTCTGGAGGCGTTCAGTTAATCGACCCTTACGCCCCCCGAGTAACTTTAAAAAGGCGACTTCAAGGCCAATGGAGCGCTCACGCCGTTTACTATCAAATTGACGTAAAGCAGTGCGAATCCGCTTGATTAGGCTCATGATAGCCTAACACCTTGCGATAACTGCAGCTTACGCCACCAACGATTAATTTTTAGGGCTGAATCACTCACATTAATCAAACTCATATCTTCTTGGGTTAACTCTCCTTCTGGCGGAGAAAAACATAGGTGGCGTCCTTCACTATTAGGCGGACGCCAGCGTAACGGAGTGGCGCTGGTTCGATTTGGAAAAAAACCTGCGGTGGGCACATCAATGGCACCGGCAATATGTAAAGGGCCTGTAGAGCCAGCAATAAACAAGTCTGCACAGGCTAATACTTCACAAAAAGCCGCTAATCCATCTTCAGAGAAGTACAAACAATATGCCACGTCTAAATGTTCCAGCTCACTCACCAACTCTTGCGCTGCTACCAATTCGCCAGGGCCTGCGGTGATCACAAAATACAATTCTGCATTGAGTTTCGCCAAACAATCAATCAAACTCACATACTGCTCTAAACTAAGGTTATTAGCCGACCCACCGCTGCCAATATGTACCATCACCAGTGAGTCTTTATCAGCAAATAGCTGCTGTTTGCGCTGTGTTAATACTTCAGTCGCGAACTGCAGATATGGCCCCGAAGGCTGTTGCGCAGAATAGCCATGCTGCTCTAGAAATGCCTTGGTCAAATCCAGGTTATACTGATACTCGGGTTTTAGCGAGCGAGAACGGCGCTGTACCACGCGCTGAGTATAAAGGAATTGCGCCAGCTTAGTCGCCGGAGCACAACGGTTTGAGATCTTGGCACGAAAACCAAGCCAAGCATTGCGAAGATTAGAAAATAAACACAAATAACCGTCGAATTTTTGCTGTTTCACCTGCTTAAGCAAACTCGCTTGAGCCGCCGAATTTGCGGTGCTACCGCAATCAATGATCACCTTGTCGATCCAAGGGCATAATTCCGCCAAAGGCGCGGTATAGTTCGGCACCAAGGCCGTAATTTCACAATTAGGCATCGACAATTTCAACATGGCAAAACTGGGCCAAGCCAGCATAAAATCACCAATTTTGTCATTTCGTACCACCAACAACTTTTGCATTATTTAACCTTTATCTTCAAGCTTGCGCATTGTGACGAATCTTTATGACAGGCTCAAGAATTTTCCCCCAGCCCTGTGAGCAGGTTATAATCCCGCTAACATTTATCATTGGCAGATATTCATGACTACTCGAGTTATTTACCCCGGCACCTTCGATCCCGTGACTCACGGCCATAGCGATCTCATTCAACGAGCCGCTCGCATGTTCGACAAAGTTATCGTCGCGGTTGCTGCCAGCCCAAGTAAACAACCGCTGTTCAGCTTAACCGAGCGGGTTCAATTACTTGAGCAAAGCATCGGCACAAGCAGCAACATTGAAGTGATTGGTTTTACAGGCCTATTAGTTAACTTAGCGAAACAACAAAATGCCAGCGTCCTGTTACGAGGCCTGCGCACCGGTTCTGACTTTGAATACGAATTACAACTAGCCGACATGAATCGACAGCTAGATCCCAACCTGGAAAGTGTTTTTTTAACGCCTGGCGAAGGCGTCTCCTTCATCTCTTCCAGCTTGATTAAAGAAGTCGCTAAACATGGCGGCGATATCAACCGCTTTGTTGCGCCGCATGTCGCCGAAGCCGTGGCCCAAAAGCTCGCAACTAATTAACCACCGAAGGGCAGCATCGCTTGCTGCTTAACTTCAATTAGCGCTGGCAATGTGGGCAGAAAAAAGTATTACGCTGCCCTATTCGTAGTGCCTTAATCAGCTCACCACAGCAATCACAGCGCTCACCTTCACGGCCATATACCGCCAAAGTTTGTTTAAAATAGCCTGGCTTACCATCCACATTAGTAAAATCTTTTAAGCTGGTGCCGCCTTGCTCAATGGCCTCGGCTAATACTTGTTTAATATTTTCGGTCAGTTGTTTTAAGCGAACTTTACTAACCTTGTTGGCGGCGCGTTTTGGATGGATCCCGGTTCGAAATAGGGCTTCATTGGCATAGATATTCCCCACGCCCACCACCACCTTGTTATCCATAATAAACTGCTTAATCGCCACACTACGTGTTGCCGCCTTAGCAATTAAATAAGCACTCGAGAAATCCTCTTCTAAAGGTTCCGGGCCTAAGTTTACGAACAACTGATGCTCCTCTAAAGGAAGCGGAGTAAACAATACGCAGCCAAACCGTCGAGGATCATTAAAACGCAGCACCTTTCCATTGGCAAATTGCATATCGAGGTGATCATGTTTTCCCGCTGCAACCGCTTGTTCCAGTACCCTTAGGCTGCCCGACATCCCCAGATGAATGATAATGTAGCCCGCTTCGGTTTCAATCAGCAGATACTTGGCTCGGCGGCGAATGCTTAACACGGACAAACCCACATTACACTGGATCAATTCGGGTACTGGCCAACGTAACTGCGGCTGGCGAACCACAATCGCGCTAATCGTTTGCTGCAGCAAGTGTGGACTAATGCCGCGGCGGCTGGTCTCTACCTCGGGTAACTCAGGCATCAGCTTTCACTTAAATGAGGGAACAAGGCACTGTAGCTGGCTTGATCAAGTTGAAATAACTGCCCCTGCCAATTGGTGATCATCCGTTGATCGCCCAATTCAAACAAGGTGAGTTGTAAAGGACTCGCTAAATTAGCCAAATAAACTTGAATAATGTGACTCCGAGCCGCACCGCCTACGGCGTTTGGCCAAGGTTCGAGTTGCACATGCAGCCATGCATCAACCACCGCAATAGGGTGGTCAATTACGGGCTTGCTGCGCCATTCGGTGCCTAAGCGTTCAATTAGCAAATCTGGCAGCTCTATCCGCAAAATCGTGGCGCCAACAGGCAACAGCTGCTGAGCTGCACTTGCCTCAACACTCACCGACTTATCGTTAATCTCGACATACTTAAAAACCAAAATCATCGCCGCAACGGCAAAGATAATAATGTTATTCCAGCCTCGGCGGCTCATTTTCATCGGATATCTCCCTTTTATCCATTCATCATAAGCGGGAAGTAATTCACGAGTAAACCCTCTGACTCATTCAGCGGGGCGAAAAAAAGCCAAAAAAAAAGCCCAGCCTAAGCTGAGCTTCTTTACATCAAAGCCAAAATCTATTTGATTTTGCCTTCTTTGTACATAACGTGCTTGCGAACAACGGGATCAAATTTTTTGATTTCCATTTTTTCAGGCATGTTACGTTTGTTCTTATCAGTGGTATAGAAGTGACCAGTGCCAGCTGATGAGTTCAAACGAATTTTCTCGCGAATACCTTTAGCCATTTTTTAGTTCCTTATACCTTCTCACCACGACCACGCATCTCGGCTAAAATAGCGTCGATACCTTTTTTGTCGATGATGCGCATACCTTTAGTCGATACACGTAATTTAACAAAACGTTTTTCACTCTCTACCCAAAAACGGTGAGATTGAAGGTTAGGCAAAAAACGACGACGAGTGCGGTTTTTTGCGTGCGATACGTTGTTACCAACAGCTGGCTTCTTACCAGTAACTTGGCATACTCTAGACATGTCAGTCTTCTCCAAATAAATACTTCTGCTCGAGCATCTGTTCATGCCCCGTTAGGCCGTCGCCCGGGACGACAGAAAGGCCGCATTTTATACAGGAAATAGAACCCTAGATCAACTAAAAATTGAACAAAGATCAGATCCAACCTCGCTCGGCGAAAGACATTGTCTCTCCACAGCCGACAACAACATGGTCTAAAACTCGCACATCAATCAGTGCTAAGGCCTTGATTAATTTAGTAGTAATTTGCCTATCGGCCAAACTTGGTTCGGCCACACCCGAAGGATGGTTATGGGCAAATATTACCGCAGCGGCATTTTTTTCTAATACACGCTGTACCACTACCCGTGGATAAACACTGGCAGCATCAATCGTTCCGAAAAATAACGGCGCGAATTGTAACACTCGATGCTGATTATCCAATAGCAATATTGCAAATACTTCACGTTGTTGGTGAGATAATTCCATAGAAAGGTAGTTTTTGGCCGATTCAGCGCTATCCAGCACACTTTTTTCACTGATCTCGGCCAACAAATAACGACGACTCATTTCAATTGTTGCACGTAATTGTGCATATTTTGCGCTTCCCATGCCTCGCTCGGCACAAAAAGTTGCCTGATCCGCCGACAAAATCGCCCGTAACGAACCAAATTGTTGGAGTAAATGCTGCGCTAAACTCACCGCATCCATTCCAGCGCAACCAATCCGTAAAAAAATGGCTAATAACTCTGCGTCACTTAAACTCGCTGCGCCTTGCGCCAATAATTTTTCTCTAGGCCGCTGCTCGGCAGGCCAATCAGATATAGCCATTATTTTAATTACAAAAAAGTCAATATAATAAAGGTAGCCGAATCTGCAGTCTTGTCTATGCGGAGAACTTAAGTTTTATGGTAGGCTTGCCGATACTAGACGGTGATTATTATTTCGGTATCAGCATGTTAACGGGAAAGAAAATTCTGCTCGCAATCTCTGGTGGGATTGCAGCCTATAAAATACCAGAGTTGGTGCGGCGCTTAAAAGACCAAGGCGCGCAAGTCAAAGTAGTGATGACCGAACACGCCACCCACTTTATCACTCCCTTAACTTTGCAAGCTGTCTCTGGCGAAGCGGTCGGCCTTAAAGTGGTTGACCCAAGTCAAGAAGGCTCTATGGGCCACATTGCCTACGCCAAGTGGCCGGATTTAGTATTGGTGGCCCCCGGCACAGCCAATGTGATTGCAAAGTTTTGCCATGGCATCGCCGATGATTTGGTGAGTACCTTATTACAAGCCACCAGCGCACCAGTCGCCCTCGCGCCAGCCATGAATCAACAAATGTATCTCGCAGCGGCCACTCAAGCAAACCTAGCGGTCCTTCGGCAACGCGGCGTCCCTATCTGGGGGCCTGCTCAAGGCGAACAAGCCTGTGGCGATGTAGGGCCAGGCAGAATGCTTGAACCAGCTCAACTGCTAACACATATTCAGCAACATTTCGCGGCCTTAGACCAGCCGCAAAGTTTAGCTGGGCGAAGAGTTGTGATTACCGCCGGGCCAACCCGTGAGGCCATTGATCCGGTGCGTTATATCAGTAATCATAGCTCAGGAAAAATGGGCTTTGCTTTAGCGCGAGCCGCTCAACAACTAGGTGCCGAAGTCAGCTTGATCGCTGGGCCAGTCAACTTAGCCACTCCAGTAGGGGTACGCAAAGTCGCCGTAGAAAGCGCTCAGCAAATGCTCGAAGCGGCTTTAGCTGAGACCGCGAGTAGCGACATTTTCATCGCTTGCGCAGCAGTCGCCGATTATCGAGTGGCTACCGTTGCCGAACAAAAGATCAAAAAAACTGACGACCAACAACAACTGCAGCTACAGCTAGTTAAAAACCCAGACATTGTGGCCACCATCGCCGGCCAAAAAGAGAAACCGTTTACGGTAGGCTTCGCCGCCGAAACCCAAGATGTCGCCAGTTACGCCAAAGACAAATTAAAGCGCAAAAACTTAGATATGATTGCGGCCAACGACGTATCTAATCCCGAACAGGGCTTTAATAGTGAACAAAATGCCTTAACGGTATTTTGGCCAAATGGACAACAGCAATTAGACCTCGCTGACAAGACCTTATTGGCCGAACAACTACTCGCGTTGATCGCCGAGCACTACTCTTTACAACAAATAAAATAATAAGCATGAAACAAATAGCACTTAAAATACTAGACCCTCGAATTGGCAGTACTTTTCCGCTGCCTGAATACGCAACTCCCGGCTCGGCAGGCATGGATCTGCGTGCCTGTCTGGATCAAGCTCTGGAACTAGCCCCTGGTCAAACAGAACTAATTCCTACTGGTTTGGCAATTCATATTGCCGATCCCGGCTTAGCGGCCACCATCTTGCCACGTTCCGGCTTAGGCCATAAACACGGCATCGTCTTAGGCAATCTGGTAGGTCTAATCGACTCCGATTACCAAGGACAGTTGATGGTGTCTTGCTGGAATCGGGGACAAAGCACTTTCACCATCGAACCCGGTGAGCGGATCGCCCAGCTGGTCTTTGTACCCGTGGTGCAAGCCAGCTTCGAGATTGTGGAAGACTTCGATGCAAGCCAACGCGGAGAAGGTGGGTTTGGCCATTCAGGTAAACATTAAATTGGTTCAGATGCAGTACGCTAATAAATAATAAAAGGATAATTATAACAATGGCGGGAAAACCAAAAAGCAATCGCCGCGAACAGATCCTCCAAGCCTTGGCAAGAATGTTAGAGACCAGCCATGGCCAACGGATTACCACCGCGAATTTAGCCAAAGAAGTCGGTGTTTCAGAAGCCGCACTCTATCGACACTTTCCAAGCAAAGCACGCATGTTTGAAGGTTTGATAGAATTTATTGAAGAAACCTTATTATCTCGGATCAATCTGATTCAAGAAGAGCAAAAAGATACCCTAAATCGCTGTCAGCACATCCTGATGCTACTGCTGGGGTTTGCTGAACGTAACCCCGGTTTAAGCCGCATTCTTACTGGTGATGCCTTACAGGGCGAACACGAGCGTTTACGTGCCCGAGTGAGTGTGCTGTTTGACAAAATAGAAGTTCAGCTGAAGCAAGTGCTACGAGAGCGGCGACTGCGAGAAGGACAGGGCTTCTTAATTGAAGAGAACAGCCTTGCCACCTTACTCCTCGCCTATAGCGAAGGGCGCATTAGCCAATATGTACGCAGTGAATTTAAACTCGCCCCCACCGAACAATTTGACATCCACTGGGGCTTTTTAAAGCAACAACTGATGCGCGCTTAGATCTTTAATTCCCAGATGAAGCCGACAAATTTTCGCGAGAAGTGAGGGTCTGCCCAAACTCTCGCTCGGCTTTCATACACCGCCCGCTCACCATAAATTAACTCCCCACCATCAAACTAGACAAGTGGCTTTGCAGACTGCAGCAACGCTCTGCGAAGCAAAGTGCTTAGCAGCGGATTTCAATCCGGGCAAAAACCTGCAGCACTTCGTAAAAACTAAACGAAACATAATCTTGTTTGTCATGAAAAAACTGCTAAATTTGTAACAACTTTAATTCATCACGGGTCTCAACACATGGATGTACTTCATCAAGGAACCAATTGGTTCGAAAACAACCAAGAAATGCTAGTTCAATACGCCATCAATATTGCTGCGGCAATCATTATTCTGATTGTGGGTATGTTGGTCGCGCGAATTCTCGCGGCAAGTGTCGAAAAACTAATGAACGCACGCAAATTAGATAACACCATCAGCCACTTTGTCGGCTCCATGGTGAAATACACCATTATCGCCTTTGTGATTATTGCTGCACTGTCACGCATTGGTATCCAAACCGCCTCGTTTGTCGCGATTATCGGTGCCGCAGGCTTAGCCGTAGGTTTAGCGCTGCAAGGTTCATTGTCTAACTTCGCAGCAGGGGTACTGATTATTGGTTTCCGCCCATTCAAAGCCGGTGACTTCGTAGAAATTGCAGGTACTGCTGGCTCGGTAGCCTCGGTGCAAATTTTTACCACGGTATTAAAAACCCCAGACAACAAACAAATTGTGGTGCCTAACTCGGCAGTTTTAGGCGGCAATATTGTTAACTACTCGACTCACCCAACCCGTCGTGTCGACTTGGTAATTGGCGTGAGTTATGCCGCAGACTTAGCTAAAACTAAAGCCGTATTACGCGCCGTATGTGAAGCCGATAGCCGGGTATTGAAAGATCCTGATATTACCGTTGCGGTATTAGAGCTGGCAGACAGCTCAGTGAACTTTGTGGTTCGCCCATGGGTGAATAGCGCCGATTACTGGGGAGCCTACTTCGATTTAACGGAAAACATCAAACTCGCTTTAGATGAAGCTGGTATCGAAATTCCATTCCCACAAATGGATGTGCACTTAGAAAAAGTCGCCAGCTAGATTTGGCGTCTTAAAACAACAAAAGCACAGCCACTAGGGCTGTGCTTTTGTTGAATAGCAATTTAAATATCATCTAAGCGATGAGTGGCATGCACCATTTGCTGCTGACGCTTCTCTTGATGCTCGATCAAGTTGGCTAAAAATTGCTGCTCTGCCAGCATGCTAAAACCATCCTTCGCCTGCCTGAGCAAGTCTAAAGACTGCTCACTTAAATCCAAGGCCAGACTCATCACATCATCACTGCTCATGTTCGCTGGCAAGCTCACTTTGGCCATTTTATCCACCAAGTCGTGCTCGGCTCGAATATCGGTCCAGGTATCTAATAACTCAGGTTTAGCCTGACTAATAAAATCTTTTACATGAGCGGTATTTTCTTTTTCTTGATGTTGTAAATAATTTAACAGCATTCTCACACGTTCCGCATCCGCATTCATCTCTAAGCGTCGATACACCACCCGCATCTCTTCTCGACAATTCACAAAATGTTCGAGCAATAGTCTTAACTGATTAAATCGCATGATGAGCACTCCCACTAATCGTCTCTCTCTTTATAGTAGAGTGTGCCTAAAAAATCTGCTTTAGCTAAGCGATTATGGCTTGATGTATATCAACTGATATCATTCACCTTCAGTCTATCTTGCGATGCTGCGCAAATGAATGATCCAGAGTAACGGCTTGCCTTTGCTAAAATAAACACCAACTCAAGAAGCTTTATATTAGGTTATCACAATGAAAAAACTGCTGATTTGGAGCGAGAAAAATAATTTTATTTTTTTAACTCTGGCCTTGATTGGCTACATTTTTTTAGCCGCCTGTGTTGACCAATTTTGGCAAGGAGACGGCTTTAAGTTTCTACAGGCCGCCATGGTGTTAGTGCTCGCCGCAGGCGTATGGCAAGCCAAGGGCAAAAAACTTTGGTTTGCCATCGGCTTAGGATTTTTACTCGCTACCACATTAATCGCCATTTTTAATTTGTGGTTTGAAGCCGAAAGCTTAGCGGGTATCTATCTCGGCTTTGTATTTTGTTATCTAGTGATCAGCACTTGGACCGCACTTAAGCAGGTCTTATTCACGGGCGAAATCGACACCAATAAGCTGGTAGGAGCTATCTGTATTTTCCTGCTGGTCGGTTTAGGCTGGGCCCACCTCTATACCATCTTAAACAGCTACCTCCCCGAAGCCTTTAGCGGCGTTTCCGCAGAGCATTGGAGCAGCCAGATAAACGCTTTCATCTACTTCAGCTTTGTCACGCTCACCACTTTGGGCTACGGCGAGATCACCCCCAAGGTGCCAATTACTCGCTTCTTTACCTTCAGCGAAGCCATTTTCGGGGTATTTTATATGGCAATATTAGTGGCAAGCCTAGTGGGCGCTCGCATGTCTAAGCGCGAACGCTAAGCAACAAAAAAGGCGACCCAATGGTCACCTTTTATTCAACTGAACGCGCAACAGCCCGCTTGCTTAAGCGATCCCGTATTGCTCACGGTAAGCACTCACCGCCGCCAACGCAGTTTGATTATCGCCTTGCTCTTCTAAATAAGTGATTAAATCTGCCAGCTTAACAATAGAAATCACCGTGGCATTGTAGTCACGCTCAACTTCTTGAATCGCCGACAACTCACCTTTACCTTTCTCTTGGCGATCCAGCGCAATTAGTACACCAGCTAACTCCGCATCATGGGCATTAATAATGTCCATCGACTCGCGAATCGCGGTGCCCGCGGTAATCACATCATCCACCAGCATCACCTTGCCAGCCAGCTCAGAGCCCACCAAGCTACCACCTTCACCGTGGGTTTTAGCTTCTTTACGGTTAAAGCAGTAAGGCACATCCTTTTGGTAATGCTCGTCTAAGGCCACCACGGTAGTGGTGGCAATGGGGATCCCCTTGTACGCTGGGCCAAACACTAAGTCGTACTCAATGTTTGAGTCTTGCAGCGCTGCGGCGTAAAACTTACCTAAACGGTTTAAATCACGGCCAGTATTAAACAAACCCGCGTTAAAAAAGTAAGGGCTGGTTCGGCCCGACTTTAAGGTAAATTCGCCAAACTTTAGTACGCCTTTGGCTAAAGCAAATTCAATAAACTCGCGTTGATAAGCTTTCATCATTCTCTCTCAAATTAACCCGCAAGGGCTTCACGTTGGGCCGCATTAATTTGGGCAATACCTTGTTTGGCAAAGGCCAGCATGTCTAGTAGCTCTTGATGGCTAAATGGCGCGCCCTCGGCCGTGCCTTGCACTTCAATCATGTTGTCGTCTTCACACATCACCACGTTCATGTCGGTCTCAGCAACGCTGTCTTCGGTGTACTCAAGGTCACAGACAACCTCACCACCAACCACTCCCACCGAAACCGCAGCAATCAGCTGCTTCAATGGGCTAACTTTCAATTTTTTCTGCTCAATCATCCACCAGATGGCATCTTGTAGTGCCACGCAAGCACCGGTAATCGCCGCCGTGCGGGTGCCACCGTCGGCTTGAATCACATCACAATCCACCACAATGGTATATTCACCCAGCGCGCTCAAATCAACCGCAGCACGCAACGAGCGACCAATTAAACGTTGGATTTCTTGAGTACGGCCACTCTGCTTGCCACGCGCCGCTTCACGACCCATACGGCTATGAGTAGAACGAGGTAACATGCCGTATTCCGCCGTAATCCAACCCTGGCCCTTACCTTTTAAAAAGCGTGGTACACCATCGTCTACCGAGGCAGTACATAATACTTTGGTATCGCCAAACTCAACCAATACCGATCCCTCGGCATGAGCCGTATAGTTTCGAGTAATGGTGATTGGACGCATTTGTTCGACAGCTCTTCCGTTAGGACGCATGCTAGTAACCTTTAATAGAAAATTCGCGGCTATTATATAGGCTTTTGTCGCACTTGGTCACGCCCAGACTGACGAACCAGCGAATAGCCGCTATAATCGGGCAAATTTTTTGAGGATATTCAACTATGATCCACAGCATGACAGGCTACGCACGCCACCAACTTAAAGCCGATTGGGGCAGTGCCACATGGGAAATTCGCAGCGTAAACCAACGTTATTTAGAAACCTACTGGCGCATGCCAGAGCAGTTTCGCGCCCTAGAGCCGGTATTGCGAGATAAGATCAGAAAAGCCCTACAACGTGGCAAAGTTGAATGTAACCTGCGCTTCGACGCCGACCAGGCTAGCCGTGGCGAACTGCAGCTTAACCAAGCCCTCGCCGAACAGCTCATCAAAAATGCCGAATGGGTACAGCAACAAGCTGGCGGACAAATTAACCCCGTCGACATACTGCGCTGGCCGGGCGTGATGGAAACCCCAGAGCAAGACGCCGACGCCATTAGCAAAGAACTTTTAGCGGGCTGGTTAGTGGCCCTAGAAGCCTTTATTGAAAGCCGCGCCAGCGAAGGTGCCAACACCGCCACCATGATCACCAGCCGCCTCGATAAAATTACCCAGCAAGTGGCCTTTGTACGCGAGCAAATGCCCGCCGTAATGCAATGGCAGCGTGACCGCCTAAACAATCGCCTCGCCGAAGTAAAAGACGAGCTAGAGCCGCAGCGCATCGAGCAAGAAATGATCATGGTCGCGCAGAAGATAGACGTCGCCGAAGAGCTAGACCGCCTCGACTCGCACGTAAGCGAAACCCGCAAAATCATTAAAAAAGGCGGCGCCTGTGGCCGACGCCTCGATTTTATGATGCAAGAGTTTAACCGCGAAGCCAACACCCTCGCCTCTAAATCAATTAACGCCGAGATCACCCAAGCTGCGGTAGAGCTAAAGGTATTAATTGAGCAGATGCGCGAGCAGATCCAAAACATAGAATAAGTGTTTTTCGTCGTGAGCGGCCATTTCCGCAAAGTTGCTCTCCATACCAAGTACCGCCATTACCTTTAAGTAAGTGCCTATGGCAACGCCCGGATCACCTGCGAAGAGTTTGTTCACGGTTTTCTGATCAAAGCCAGTGCGCTCACACAGCAGCTTTTTTGTAAAACCACGTCGTTTCATCGCCAACAACAAGTCTTCACCAAAATGAGTCAGGGTTTTACGCTGCTTTGGAAACAGCACATTGTGTAAATCACGCTTAGTCATTGCACCAACCAATGGGACTGTATTCCCATTTTAATGACCATAATTGGATTAATATCCTACTTTTAGGTTTAGTTTGCGCGATGGCTAAGGCGATGATACGAGGCCCTGAATACCAAAAGCCACCAAACTACACTTTTATGCGCGTAAAAGTGTGAGATGGTAGAAAAACCTTAACTAGGATCCCGAGGTCTACTCAACCTTACTTTATAGGTAACAATCTATAGACCTAAAGGTGGGCATACAACCTTTCAGGTAATCCATGCTGAGCGAGTTTTTCTAACACTCTATGACCGTTCTATAACCTGATCGTTTAAAGTAAATCACTTAACCGGTTTAACAGCGCTTTACGGCTATTATTCGCCACAACAAAGCGCTTAAAGCGTTGCTCAAACGCCGCTTCATCCGCTTTAAACTGGTAGGCTTCGAACAGTTGATGCAGATAGCGTGAAGCCTCATCGTAACCACTGGCGCAGGTTCGATTCGCTTGCTCTTGTACTTGCTGCCAGTAGTGCTCACGCTGGCGATAAATCTCTGTCTGCGCTTTTTCTTTTTCCGCTTTTTCGATAGCTAATTTTTTAGCGAATGCTTCGGCTTGTTCTTGCTGTAATTGGTTTTTTGCTTGTTCAATATAAGGGGCAATTACGTCGGGCGTTAACCAATACTGATAGCTTTCATCGTTATTGGCAGATTCTTTTCGCGTCATGGCTAAGGCTTGGTGACGGGTTAACTGGCCTTGTTCAAATATTGCGCTTATTAACGCGTTTTTGTCTGCCTCTGTGAGATTATTTAGCCATGTGTCCAACTGAAACTGGCTTTGTTTGGCTTGGTGACTTGGCTTAGCCTTAAGCATCATAGAAAGCGCTTTAACCAGAGTGAAAGGGATACTGTAAAGTGCAGCAAAAGCCAATAATCCCTCATTGATATTCTGAAAATCGAACTGAATTAAAGGTATTGCTTCAAGTTCGCTATTCGAGTCAAACTCTTTAAGCCACATAAAATACAAAAGACGCCAATCACCTTGAATTAACGCACTGCGTAAGCCTGCTAAATGTTGGAAAAAATCTTCTGCACTTTCATCATCAAAATACTCGTAATACTCCTCAATGGAGAAAACAAGTAGTTGCCACTCGTCAGTTTGATGAAGATAAAGTTCGTCGCTTGAAAACTCAAACATCGCATCCCGTATCGTCCCTGCGGGCAGTTTAATGTAAACATAGATAGAGCCCCAGTCGGCGTAATAAAAACCGATATCAAAGTACTTTAGCATCAGCTCATTCGGCTCTGCTTTTAAATCACTGTAGTTATAATGTACTTGAAAAGACCTTGCCGTGATGTTGGCACGGCTTGAAATAACGTTGAGCGCTTGGAGCGCTTTACTGTCTAAGTGCCCATCCAGACACTCAAATCGATAGTATTGATATTCGCTCACGATAACCTTTTTATGAATTAATGGTGAATTGAAAGGTTTGCTTTAACAAAGGCTGAACCTGAACCACTCTGGCGACAAGTTCACCGTTTAAATAACATCTCGGATCGATGATAATAAATCCCCAAAACTGTAAAAATCGCTCAATAAACCGATTTTCGATGAGCATGTTTAAGTTTCTTTCTGGCGAGAAGTAATCATCCGTAGAGAAAGCCTGTTGCAAATCAGGAAAAGCTGTCATCACCTCTTTAACAAGCTGCTCCAAACTGTTGTGGCTTTGTATTCGCCACAGCATAAACAACCAGAAGGTTCTTAGGTCAATATCGTGCTCCCAGCCATCTAGGTAGCCCCAATTGTACTGAGAGCTTGCCGCTTCGAGCATGGGGATAAAGAACGCCTGTATACCATGCGTTAGGTACTGCTTTTGAGCTGCTTTTTTAACATGATAGCGCCCACTTCGACGATAGATGATACCTGCAATCTCTGCTAGCACTCGGGTGTAATGCAATGCATTAAACTTATCTTCGTTACTGCCCGCAAACTCGCTGATACTGATGTCACGTTCGAATTGAGCAACGGCAAACTCTGGCAACAATTCACTGGCTTGTTTAACGACTTTTGTTGGCAAGTTGCCTTTGGTGGTGGCTTTAAACGAGCCATCGTTTTGCATCGCTTCATCTAATATCAATGTTAAGTAACGCATCACAGGACAGGCCTTAAGGTCGTCTGGCGTGTGTATTAGTACCCCTTCCAACTCACTGAAAGGCGCATATAACCAATTACTCATTTGTGTTGGCGAAAGGCCACAAAAGTCAGGATGAGGCCGTTCATTAGCCGCCTTCATTTTTTGTTCTGCAACGATATTGAGTTCTTCTAAAGATAAGTTAGGGTTCATTGCGACTACTTGCTCAATATCATCCAGCATAGATGCGTGCTGCTTAGAGAGACTGTTCATGCAACAACGTTTGTATTTTTTACCGCTGCCACAAGGGCAAGGTTCATTTCGACCTGGTTTCATGTTTTATCTACTCGTCTTATTTATCTTAATGCTACGTCACGTTAAAAAACGTCACCTCAAACCAACATCATCTCAAGCTAAAAGTGCCGAATTTTCTTGCTTACGCTCTGCGAGTGTTTTTTCTATCGCTAACACAGTGGCCTTACTCACCCCGTGTGGCTCAGCAAGCTGCCTAAACAGACTAATGGCATCCACTACCTCTTGAATACATTGCTGCGCTTCCTTCCAATTAGCAAAGCCAGCACTGGCCGCTAGCTTTTGCATCACTTTGAGTGGTGGCGCTTTTCCGTACCCAGCAAAGGCGGTGGCATGTTCATTAAAAGGGTGAGGGCTAAAGGTTACATCGTAAAATGGTGCGAGCTGCCAACTGCCATCATCGGCTTGTAAAAAGCCCCAATTTTTACTGTGATCGTCTTGGTTCGCGGCCAATAAGTTAAACATTGCGCGTCGAAATTGAAGTTGCCCGGCAGCAGGTGACTTACACAGTTGACGACTGGCTTTAATTAGATCGCTGTAGTCTAAGCTCGGGCTTCGAAAGTCGGCATCCAATAAGCCGCAAGCACTGTGCATATGTAAACGCCCAGCCTTCTCCTGCGCGGGTAAATAATCGAAACGCTTTAACGCAAGCCATGCTTTAGCGCCGCTACTTGCTGGCGCTTCAATTAACTGCCAAGTCGGTGGCTGACATTTTGCCAGCTCAGCCATTTGTAAATAGGCCGCTTCACATAAACCTTCTTCATGGCCCAAGGCTAAGTTCTTCGAAGTAAACTTAACTAACCATGCTTCATCACGAGGCTGTGCATAGGTGCGGCATTGCGTCGCGTCTCCAGCAGGCATATAAATTTGCGCTTTTGGTCTTGCCCCACCCGAACTACCACCAGCGACTAATGCGGCTAACACTTGCTGAGTGCTACCGTCTAAATCGTCAGTCTCTTTGTAGTCAAGAGCGGACTGGTCAAATAAGGTTTGCGCTTCTAAGCCCAGTGTTGCTAAATCAATATCTGTTCGCTGATCGAATGAGAACTCAGATACAGGGGTAAAAGACAATGCCCCCATTCCTTGCTGGCCAACAAACGCCAGTCTATCCATTGCTGTTACTTGTGCAGGTATTATACCTTGTTGGCGAAACACACGATCTTGCAACAGCAACCCCCAACCATCGGGAAGACTATCACCAAACACGCCGTGAATGCCTTGGTGAGGCTCTTTCGGTGCTTGCTGTAATCGCGCATCACCTTGAAGCGCAAAAGGAGATAAATTGCCAAACCTGCTTAGATAATTTTCATTGTACTGAAAGAAAACACCTTGGCGATTTTGCGCTAATATACCCACCAATACAGTTTCGCCCGTTGTGAGAGTGCGCTCCACATTCAACTTTTGAATGGATTTAAAGCTCATCTTTAAGCACCTCTTCTATACTGGTCGGTAAAGCGGTACGGTCAGTCGTGGTTTGTGTCAGTTGATAAAACCTGTCTAGTGAATCCAACGACTGCCACAAAAGCAGCAGCTGACGAAATGAGATTTGTCCGGTGAGTTCAAACTTTTTTATGGTCGAAGCAGGTACACAACTGCGCAGTGCCAGTGCCTCTCGCGATAGCTTCGCTTGTTTGCGTAAGCCCCGCAGATGAGTAGCAAAAGCTTGGCTTACATCGGTGTCATCTAAAAGTGAAAAGTTCATGCGCAGCCTAAATGGATACAATGATGTCTATTATAGCTATACCTTCTTATTTATGGATACAGTAATATCCATAAAAATATGGATGATAATCACATGACTGGAGAAGGATAGTAAAAGCTGATACTTTGCGTTAGGCAAGAGGTTGAGTTAAAGCGATTAATCGCCTAATAGGCTTGTATCTAAGAGGCGAATTACAAGTGGTTAAATTGATGGTTGTTTGATTTTAAATTATTAATCAATGAGAAGATCCAAACCTAGATTAAGCGAATTATTCAAACTAAAAAGGGTGGTGATTTAGTGTTTTGAGGCTTAAGTATTCACTTGCCAGGAATTCAAACTACCCTTAAATCGTCACCTATAGGCGAATGAGTGAGGCACTAAAAATCGCTAGTGATTTTAAAATGACTCTGACCCCTTTTATACTCTTCAAACGGCCACTAACCGATAAACAATGAAGCTGGCACACCAAAACGCGCCGATAGTGCCTTAATGTGGTTGAGTGTTAGAGAGCGCTTCCCATTCAAGATCATTGATACCGTCGATTTTGCACCAATCTCTTCTTTCAAGTCACTTAAGGTCAATTGATGCTGATCGATGATAACTCTTAGCATGGCGATGCCGGGCTCTAGTTTTTCGATAGCTTGATTAAATTCACTAAACTGTTCCGCTTCTGCTTCATACCTTTCAATCACCGGAAACATCAAGTCGATCACTGGCTGATGAGCATCATAATCTTCGATAAGTACTTCCATCGTGGCAATCAGCTCTTGATATTGCTCTGGTGAAGAGATACCACTCACCCAAGGCATGACTTGGCTCAGTTGGTTAGCGACTTTGTCTAAAACTGCGATATCTAACATAGGGTTACCTTTTCAGCTTCTTTTCACGGTATTGCTTTGTAATGCAGTCTTACTCGGCATGGCTGACAATGTTCTTAATGAAGCATCGACTTCCTACAAATTCGATAAATGCAATAAGCCTAAGGTTGTTACCACCAATATCAATCACCCACCACTTATCAACATATTTAAAGTTGTCTAATGAGGGAAATACTTTTCGTAGCTCATCCGGGCTTTTTGCTTTACTCTCTTTTAACACCTTGTACGTTGCATCTAGTGCATCGGAATCGTTTGGATAGCGTTTTTTCGCATTTTCAAAAGGTTGCTTACTTATAACGTGCATGTACTATCCAGCCTGTTCACTATATGTGAACACTATACCTAAGCCAAGTTTAGTTCACCATATGTGAACATCAAGAAATTATTCAAATTTGAAGCAAAGTAACTAGTGGTGGTTAACAATGAGCAGCAAAGATAATTAGCGTTGCAAGCTTTTGGTTTACAAAGGGTTTATTATTTAAATCTACATTCAGATCCAAACCTAGATTAAGCGAATTATTCAAACTAAAAAGGGTGGTGATTTAGTGTTTTGAGGCTTAAGTATTCACTTGCTAGGAATTCAGACTACCCTTAAATCGTCACTTATAGGTGAATGAGTGAGGCACTAAAAGGCGCTAGTGATTTTAAAATGACTCTGACCCATTTTATAAGGCCTGCTTAGAAGCCAAAGTGGAACGCTCGCGGTTGGAGCAACGCTTACGCCAGTTGGATGAAGACATCGCTCAAAAGCAGCAAGCACGAGGCTTATTAGCGGCCCTACTGGGTGAAGGCTCACTGCGAGCTTGGCATCAACAGACCAATCAACTAGCGCCAGATGCTCATCTGGATTGGTTAAGGCAGCAAGGCTTTAATGAAAAACAGGCTTTGCATTTGAAATGGTTGTCAAAAGATATGAACGCACACGAGCAATACATGGCCGACTTTATGACGGTGTTCCAAAATTTAGAGCACTGGGGGCCCGGTACCGATGATGACTCGCTTAAGGCTTTGTTATCACTCCCCACCGAGCCGCAAAGCATCATTGATATTGGCTGTGGTAAAGGCTTTTCTACCCGGTTATTAGAGCAACATACCAACGCACAGATTGTCGCGGTAGATAACGAACAAAGCGCCCTCGATGAACTTGGCGAGCGCCTTGCTGAGCAACAATTAGGCTCGCGGGTTACCCTGAGCTGCGCCAGCATGACCGAACTGCCGTTTTCAGCTTCGAGCTTTGATTGTGTTTGGTCAGAGGGCTCGGCTTACATTATGGGGGTCGAACAAGCGTTAACACAGTGGCGACCGTTACTTACAGAGAATGGCTGTATGGTACTCAGTGACTTGGTTTGGTTAACCGACAACCCAAGCCCTGAGGCCTTGGCATTCTGGCAACAAGAATACCCCGATATGCAAAGAGTACCAAAACGCTTGGCGCAAATGCGCCAAGCAGGCTTTGAAGTAATTGACCATTTCACCCTAAGTGAACAAGCCTGGCTCAATTATTACCAACCACTTAAAGCGCGTGTTGCGCAACTCAAATCAAGCCTGCCGGACTCAGCAGCCATTGCTGATTTAGAGCGAGAGATTACGATTTATGAGCGCTACTTAAGCGAGTTTGCTTACCACATGTTTGTGCTACAGAAAGGAGCGTAATGCGACGCCTCTTATAGCAAACCCTGCACGGCTGGAAAGAACAGACACCATAATACCCATATAAATAAGCGCGCCTTTCTGCGTTGGCAGATGGCTATTACAAAGAACACTAGAAAATCGGCAAACTCTACTCGATAAAATCCTTCAAACTGCTATTTCTTAGCGCTAACAGCAGAATACGCAGCGCGCTCTTCAAACATGCAATCTTTCCATTTACTTCCAAATAGTTAAACTTTAAGCTCACAAGCTGTCACTCTAAGATGACTTGCATCATTTAACCGCTTTATTTAGATAGGAATTGTTTGTGACCAAAGATGATTTTTTAGAACTGCAAATGATCAGTACATGGCGCTTATTTTTCTATTCTGCGATTACTTTAGGGGTTTATTCGGGCTACTACATCAAAGCCTTAAGCCACAAAGTGAACCAACTAGACAATAACTTGCCCGCCATTCATAACACTCTGGTCGAGACTCTATTTGTGTTGTGCTGGCTCGGCCCATTGAGCCTAGTCAAAGAGATTTGGTTTAAGGATCAGCCTATCTTTGTTTTGGCCGATGCACTGCTTAACTGGCTAGGTTTCATTTTAGTCGTTGTTTGGGCCTTTAAAGTGCGCAACCGCATCAACCTTACCTTCGACTTTGCAAAAACAGATCACCAGTTTTGGTTCTATGGTTTCTGGTGCTTTGTGTTTAACTCGTTCTATATCAACTATCGACTCAATCACGTCTGTTTGTGGGTACGCGCAGACCAAGATACAGCTGCGCCCCCCGAAGATCGATAAACACCAGCTAAGACAGAGCAACAATACCAGCCCTTCACTGGTTCGCAATGCTTACCCCATCGTGAATCCGTGAGGCGGCCCTTGCAAATTAAGCGCTACTTTTAAACTAAACTCGATTAAACCTTGCGCTATAGCCTAGAATCATTACAGTATCTGCCCCCGAGCCTGAAGCTCACGTCCTAGGATTGTCATGAAAAAAACCTATCTGTTAAGTCACCCCAAACGTAATCTGGCACGCATTATTGAAGCCGCAAAACATGATGCTAAAAAGTACATTAAGCGAGAGAAGGGTAAAACCTTGCCAGCGGGTGATGACTTTTGGGATTTTGATTGCAAATACGGCATCAATGAAGCCGAGGCAGAGGTAATTCATGTCTCGCAAATTAATGCCTGCATGGATAAAGCAGAGCAGCAGCAACTGCCTTCGTTCTATCTAGAAATTATCGCCAGAGGCGCACAACGTCCACCAAAACCCTTGTTCAGCGAAACCGATGAGGCTGCAGAAGAAGTCGCACAAGAAACAAAAGAAGATGAAGCCGAAAGATAAAGGTGCTGCTAGCGCACTCTCCAATCAAAAGCCTTAATGGGAGCTCCATTAAGGCCTTGTTCAGAACAGAGTAGCGCGCGTTTAAGTCTCGTGGTTTAACGCGTCCCATAAGCCATTGATATACATGATGCCGAGGGCACGGTCATACAAACCATAACCAGGGCGAGCCCACTTTTCTTCTCCCCAAATATGTCGACCATGGTCCGGACGCACATAACCCTGATAGTTATGTTTGTAGAGCATTTTCACCACTTGTACAATATCAATCGAACCATCGCAGGCGCGGTGAGAACTTTCGATAAAATCACCATTGTCGAAGCGCTTCACATTACGAATATGCATGAAGTGGATCCGCTCGTGGAAAGTATCGATTAGATCAGGAATATCATTGTTCACCGATCCTAAAGAACCAGAACACAGGGTTAAGCCGTTATAAGGATTGTCCACCAAGCCTAGAAAACGTTGGATGTTTTCTTTATTAATAATAATTCGCGGTAAACCAAAGATCGGGAAGGCCGGGTCGTCGGGATGGATCGCCATCTTGATACCACATTCTTCCGCCACCGGAATAATTTGCTCAAGGAAGTACTGCAAGTTTTTCCAGAGATCTTCCGCCGTAAAATCTTTATATAGCTTAAAGGTTTCTTTTAAATTGGCTAAGCGTTCTGGCTCCCAGCCCGGCATGGTCACGTCGGTATTTTTAGAAATCGTTTCAATCAGCTCGATGGGGTCAATTTCGCTAATCTTACTTTTCTCAAAGAATAAGGCATTCGAGCCATCAGGTAAGCTTTTATAAAGCTCGGTACGAGTCCAGTCAAACACCGGCATAAAGTTGTAACACACCACCTTCACACCAAATCGGCCCAGCGCTCGCAGGGTTTGTTTGTAGTTTTCGATGTATTGGTCACGGCTCTCTAGCCCCAACTTAATATCTTCATGCACATTGACACTTTCAACCACATCGATATTAAAGCCAGATTTTTTGATCTGCTGTTCAACTTCAGCAATCCGCTGCTCGTCCCACAACACCCCCGCAGGCATGTCGTGTAAAGACCAAACGATGCCTTCCACACCAGGGATTTGCTTAATTTGGTCAAGGGTGATTTGATCGTTGCCCTCACCGTACCATCTAAATGTCATTTTCATTGCGAATATTCCTGACAGGTTTAATTCACTCGCGTAGATCAAACCTTAATCGTTATTTAGCTCATCAATTCAACAAGCTAACATTTAAAATCGTAGACTGACTGCTTAGCGCCTTTTTCAAGGAGCAACTCTAATGCATGCAGTAAGTTCGCCTTAAAGGCGGCTTGTTTGGCCAATTTAGGTGGAAAAATTGCACTTAACTGCAAAAACGCCTCGACCACTTCTTCGACCGATTCATTGGTCAGCCAAATGTCGGCAAACTGTTCTGCCATGGGGTCACGAACATCAATCACGGCACCACGTTCATCCACCCCTCGGGTATACTTCATCCAAGCGGCCAAAGCCAAATACAAACCCGGACTCTCAATATTGTGCTGTAAGCCATAGGCAATCGTTTGTAAGAAACGTGGCGGGATCTTTTGCGAACCATCCATGGCAATTTGCCAAGTACGGTGTTTTAAGGCGCTATTTTTATAACGGGCGATCAGTGAGTCTTTGTAATGCCCAAGATTGATCCCCTCAACGTTCAGCGATGGGCTGATTTCAATATCCATTAAGTAACGAATGAAGCGTTCATAAGCCTCATCTTGAATGGTTTGGTTAATGGTTTGATAACCCGCCAAATAACCAAGATAAGCCATGGCCGAATGGGTGCCATTCAGTAAGCGCAGCTTCATCTTCTCGAAGGGCGTCACGTCATCGGTAATAATAACATTGTCGATTGAGGTTTTTTCCCAAGCGGGTCTTTCATTACAGAACTTGTCTTCAATCACCCACTGTAAGAAGGGTTCGGTAACCAGCGATTGCTGGTCTTCAAGGCCGAGAGCCTGATTAACACGCTGCTGATCTGCGGTGCTGGTTTGCGGCACGATACGGTCAACCATGGTTGACGGGAAACTCACCTCGGCGGCAATCCAATCATGGAGTTTTGGGTCCAGCTGCTTGGCAAAATCTAATATGATATTTTGCAACACCACACCGTTGTGCGGCAAGTTATCGCAAGATAAGGGAGTAAAAGGCGCAATTTTATCTTCACGGCGTTTTTTGAGTGCTGCCACTAAAAAGCCAATCGCGGTATGCGGTTCACCTAGATGCGCCAAATCATGCTGGATCTGTGGATGCTCTAGATTCAAACGCCCTGTCGCAGGATGATGACAATAGCCTTTTTCGGTAATCGTTAAACTCACCACCTTCACCGAAGGCTGAGTCATATAACCAAGGATCGCATCCACTTGGTTACTAAAAAGTACTTGTTCTACCGCACCAATAATCGCCAGCGAAAGTGTCTCGTCTTGGCCGACCGCTACGGTATAAAGATTATCTTGGTTAGCGAAGCTGGCTTCAGGGCCGGTTTGTTCGATTGACTGACCTGCCGCTCCCCAATTACACACCCCAACAATTTTCCAATCGCCACCATGCTCTTTGAGCAAAGTATCCGTGATTAAAGCTTGGTGGGCTCGATGAAATGCGCCAAAACCAAGATGAACCATGCCCACCCCAGCATTCATGCTCTGTTCCGTAGGTTTACTTGCTGCGTTCGCGCTCGGCATAGAGCTTTTATTTAGTTTCATTAAAACCTCAATAGTAGCAGCGTTAAAGGCAAAGCTTTGCTGGCTTAGGTCCGTATATAAACAAATAAAGCAATACCCAAGCGCAGTGTTGAGTATTGCTTCGAAGTAATTTAGCTAAAAAAGCCTAAATCATTATTTGGTGTTTTGAATATCATTCAACATACCAACAAGCTCTGGGTTTTCAGTTTTAAATTTCTCATAAACTGATTGAACCGCTTTTTGGAATGCAGGAGTATCACTCTCAACAAAGGTAATCCCTTGTGATTCTAAGTCAGTGCGAGCTTTAGCAACGTAATCGCTCCAGTTTTTCTCTTGCACTGCAACTGTGGCTTGCGCATCTTTACGTACTGCTTCTTGCTCTGCTTTTGACAAGCTATCCCATACGCTGGTAGAAATAACCAATACGTCAGGCACCATGGTGTGACGGTCGTAAGAGTAAACTTTTTTCACTTCAAAGTGACGTGAAGAGTAGTAAGACGGAATGTTGTTTTCCGCACCATCAACCACACCTTGTTGTAAAGCAGAGTACAACTCACCATAAGGAAGTGGCACCGGCGTCGCACCTAGCGCTTTGATGATATCAATCGCTAATGGTGAGTTTTGCACACGAATCTTCATGCCTTTCAAGTCTGCAGGAGTCACAATCGCTTTATCTGTGTAGAAGCTACGAGCACCAGCATCTAAGAACGCTAAACCAACAAAACCTTGGTCACGAGAAGAAGCTAAAATACCTTGGCCAATTGGTCCATTTAACACTTTGTTGTAATGGTCAAGATCACGATATAAATAAGGCAATGACAAAATTTTGTAAGCCTTTGAGAAAGACTCTAGTGGCGCAGCACTTACTTTGGTAAATGCAATGGTGCCATTTTGAACCATTTGCAATAACGCTGTTTCATTCCCTAAGGTTCCATTTGGATAAACCTTCACTCGCAAGTCACTATCTTTGGTCACACTTTTCGCGAACCAATCCAAAGATTGGTGAACAGGGTGCTCAGTTGGTAATGCGTGAGCCAATTTCAAAGTTTTTGCATATACAGCCGAGCTACAAGACATCCCTGCAATCACACCAGCCAGTAAGAGTTTTTTAAATTTCATAATTTCACGTCCTTAATCAATTTATTATTAGGATTTATATCCTGCCAAGTGAGGCAGCCACATGGTTAGTGAAGGAAATACCACTATCAATCCGAGTGTTATTACCATAATTAAGAAAAGGGGCAGTAACTTAGGCACCACTTCTCCCAGTTTATTTCCAGATACACTACAGCCTACAAATAGAGCTGTACCCACTGGAGGTGTACAAATACCGATACATAGATTGAATACCAAGATAATACCGAAGTGAATTGGATCCACGCCTAATAGCACCGCTATCGGTAAGAATATCGGGGTAAAAATCAATACCGCTGGTGACATATCCATGAACGTGCCCACAACCAATAAAATCAAGTTCATGAGCAACATAATCACAATTGGATTGGTCGAGTAATTCAACACAAACTCAGCAATCGCAGTTGGAATGTCTGCATTCGCCATTCCCCATGACATGGCCGAAGAAGTTGCAATCATCAGTAATACAATCGAAGTGGTTAACACGCTATCAATTAAGATTGAAGGTAAGTCTTTGACTTTTAATTCACGATAAGCAAAACCGAGGATCAAGCTGTAAACCACCGCGATGGCTGAAGCTTCGGTCGCGGTGAAAGCACCACCCAAGATACCGCCCATAATAATCACGACTAAGAATAAGCTCGGCAATGCATCGAGAATAACTTTAGAAGTTTTTTCGGTTTGAACAATTTTTTCTTGAGGAATACCATTTCGTTTACCCAAGATGAAGATACCAAGGATGATACCTAAGCCCATGAGTAAACCTGGGACATATCCGGCAATAAATAGGTATTGAACAGAAGTACTGCTCACAAGTGCATACAGAATAAGAATGTTTGACGGCGGAATTAACAAGCCAGTCGGGCATGACGCCACGTTCACAGCTGTCGAAAATGCCCGCGGATACTTATGCTCTTTCTGCATTGGCCCCATGATGCCACCAACAGCCGCGGCAGCTGCCGCTGCAGAGCCAGACAAAGAACCAAACATCATGTTGGCAATCACATTCACATGGGATAAAGAGCCTGGTAAGCGACCACCAAGTAACATCGCAAAGTTAATTAAGCGTACCGCTAAACCTCCCCGGTTCATTAAATTACCGGCCACAATAAAGAACGGTAAGGCTAATAAACCAAAGCTATTTAAACCATTTGCTAACTGCTGCGAGACGAGTATCGAGGCTTTATCGATAGGGAAATCGAGAAAAATCGTCAATAATGCAGCACTACCAATCGCGAAGGCAATTGGCATACCGATGATAAGAAAGATAGCCAAGGTGCCAAACAAGACAATAATAGGCAATAGGTCAAAAAGATAATCAGGCATAACGCTGATATATTCTTGAGTGAAAATAAGATCAATTAAAGTCATTACTTATCACCTTTCTTGCCAGAGGCGATATTCGCGATAGAAGCAAATATATCTAACAAACCGTAATAGTTAATAAGAACACCGGACAAAGGCAATACCACGTATACGTAGCCGATAAGTAGATGATTTCCACCAATAGCAAGTCCAGGCGATATTTGATGATGCTGTAAGGTTGTTGCCACAACCATGCTGCCACCATAGATAAGCGCAATCGATGAAAAGGTTATCACCAATATATTAATAAAAATGCTCAGTAAATTTCTATTTCTAAAATTCAACTTCGGCATCACTAATTCTAAAGCGAGGTGCCGTTTTACTGAATAGGTATACGCCCCACCTAAAATACCTATCCAAATAAGTAGGTATCTAGATAGCTCATCGGTAAAGACTGAAGGATCGTTGATAATAAAACGGGTAAAGACTTGCCAAACCACCGTTAAAATCATCGCCCCCATAAATATAATCAGAACCGTAGCCAACACGCGATTGACGATCTGATTCAAGGTAGAAATAATCATTGTTAATTCCATGTATCCTACTTACCATTTTGAAGAAATAGCCAAGACTCCTTCAAAAACTCAACACCAAAGCCGCAAAGCTAACATAAACCGCTGGGAGGATATGAGCTTAAGCTCACACCAAATGTTAAATTTGAACTACAGTTTCAAAATTTGTGACCCAGCGAGTCATAATTGGTATCACTACATATAGGAGAACACCACTCACAAGCTTGACGTGTCACTCCAATACCCGCTCATGTTATACCAATTATCCTAAATAGAAGAGTGTCTATGTCTCATTTTGGAAAGTGGTATGATCAATTTTGCGATGAAATACACGAAATGGGAGAGAAATGGATGCAGGACTTAGTAAAACTTAGTTGAGTTTTGTTATTTTGCAAGCAAGACAGAGTCCCGCATGCCAAGAGGACGACTCGCCACCAATAAAACCACATACTTCCTTGTATGTAGACTCACTTAAACAATAGAAGAGCAACCCGGTAGATTGATTAAAGACGGGGAATAACAACAAACATATAGCCGAGATACAGCTCACAAGCTATCTGGACGCCAATATAGCAGCGGCTTTGTTAGGCTAAACCAATATTGAGCGGTTGAAACTCAACCACCGGATTATCAGTGAATAAGTAACGGTCATCACCGTCAAATATGGTGGCGTTAAATAACATTTGCTTGGTGTTCTCAAGATGCTGCCACATCGCTAACTTAGCCGCTTGCGGGTCTTTACGGATCAGCGCATCTAGAATTTGTTCATGATCACAACACCAGCTATTAAGACAACTTTCATCAATGTGCTCATGTAATTTGAGCCAATAAGGATTCTGCTCTCGATGCTCCCACAATTGCTCTACCATAATCAGCAATACTGAGTTTTGCGTCGCTTTGGCAATCTGAATATGAAATAGCTTATCCCACTTAGAATCACGGAGACGATCTTCTTTTAGAGCTTTGGCCTGAATTTTTTTCAGCTCAATAATATCTTGTTTGGTCACCTGAGAGGCAGCAAACTCAGCGATATTGCTCTCTAATAGCTGCCTTGCCTGCAGCAGTTCAAAAGGGCCGGAGAACAATAAGGTTTCACTTGCTTTATCGGCACTCTGGTTATTGCTTGGCATGTCCGTGGCAATCACGTGAATGCCCGAGCCCTTACGCACTTCAACAAAACCTTCAATTTCCAGCATAATGATCGCCTCACGCACCACCGTACGGCTCACTTCCATGGTTTCGCCGATCACGCGCTCCGAAGGCAAACGCTCACCAACCTTATATTTACCACTCACTAACTGCGCTTTTAAATCTGCGGCAATCTTCTGATAAAGACGTTTTATTTCAAATTCAGACATCAATTTACCCAAAATGTGCACAATGACCGATACAGCCACATTGACAAGGCTATCGTACCAAAACAGCCTGATCGCGACAATGCCTGCAGCGGTTCAAAAAAACTAAAAACCACGCTTCAGCCCATTTATTCTAAATCACCTTAAACCGACTCAAGACAGGGGGCTGAGCTTAGCCTGAGCCATCTGGCTCCAGAAAAGGGCACAAATCGAAAATCTAAAGCGAAACCCCAAATACAATCGGTCTAACCAATTAATTTTAGCTCAGTCCCCCTTAACAGAGTAAAAAAAACGCTCAAAATACTCAAAAACAACTGATGAAAAACAATGGGTGACAAACAAGTAACTGTTTTTACTTCAAAAAAGTTAACTTATAACTTTCATGAATAATACTATTTAAGTCAATAAGGTCTAGTGTAATTTTGCCGCAAACACGATTAGTGGGATCTAACTCTCAAGATCAAACTTTCTTGATGGGATAAATTTGTTATACCAGTTGAATAGGGTGTATTTTAAGAGAGTTAAAATAACCAAATTTGAGAGAACCTGTATGTCGACATTTTTAAGCGAAGATTTCTTACTGACCACAGACGTAGCTAAAGAGCTTTACCACAATGTGGCAGCACAGCAACCAATCATTGATTACCACTGTCATTTGCCCCCGACACAAATCTCTCAAGATTACCGCTTTAATAACCTCACCGACATTTGGTTACGTGGCGACCATTACAAATGGCGAGCCATGCGAACCAACGGCATTGACGAGCGCTTCATTACTGGAGACGCCAGTGACCAAGAAAAGTTTCAGGCTTGGGCGAGAACGGTGCCTCAAACCATTGGTAATCCGTTGTTTCATTGGACTCATCTAGAATTACGTCGACCTTTTGGAATTACCCAACGGATCCTCAACGCCGAAAGTGCCGAGGGCATCTGGAATGATTGTAATGCGATGCTAGCCACTCCCGAATTTTCGGCAAGAAGCATTATGCAAAAAATGAACGTTCGTATGGTGGGCACCACCGACGATCCTATTGATGATTTAGCCGCCCACAAAGCAGTTGCCGACGACAAATCCTTTCATGTAAAAATGCTCCCCAGCTGGCGCCCAGACAAAGCCTTTAATATTAATGCCGAAGATTACCTAAGTTATATCGCCACCTTAGGCGAATTAACCAATATCGAAATCTCTCGCTTTCATCAGTTATGTGACGCGCTGTTTATTCGTCTTGACCATTTTGCCGCTCACGGTTGTAGTATCGCAGACCATGCTTTAGACACGGTTGAATATGAAGAAGCAAGTGAACAAGAGCTTGATCAAATCTTAGCCAACCGCCTGAATAACAAAACCGTCTCGGCAACACAAGCTGCGCAACTCAAAACCGCAGTGCTGGTTTACCTCGGTAAAGAATACGCGCGTCGCGGCTGGGTTCAGCAATACCACATCGGAGCCCTGCGCAATAACAATCAACGCATGTTACAACTGCTTGGTCCCGATACAGGTTTTGATTCCATCAACGATGGCTTAGTGGCAGCACCATTATCAAAGTTAATGAATGCTCTCGCGCTTGAAGATGCCTTACCTAAAACCATCTTATATTGCCTCAACCCACGCGATAACGAAGTTCTGGCTACCATGTGCGGTAACTTCCAGGGCGATGGTATTGAAGGCAAGATCCAATTTGGTTCTGGGTGGTGGTTTAATGACCAAAAAGACGGCATGTTACGCCAAATGGAACAGCTCTCTCAGTTGGGCCTACTCAGTCGCTTTGTAGGCATGCTAACCGACAGCCGTAGCTTTGTTTCTTATACTCGTCATGAATATTTCCGCCGCTTAGTCTGTCGCCTATTAGGCCAATGGGTTGCCGACGGCGAAGCCCCACACGACATGGCACTACTCTCAAAAATGGTTGAAGACATCAGCTTCAACAATGCTAATAAATACTTCAACTTGAATCTGGAGAAATAATGAACACCCTTAATCGCGCTCAATTTGAAGCTAAACAATACACCACCCGAGTTCTTCAGTTTGGAGAAGGTAATTTCTTGCGGGCCTTTGTTGATTGGCAATTAGATATTTTAAATCATCAAACCGATCTCGATGCTGGCGTTGCCATTGTCCGCCCCATCGATACCGATTTCCCACCGCTACTGAACCAACAAGACGGCCTTTATACCACAGTGATCCGCGGTTTGAATGAAGACAATCAAGCGGTAGAAGAAACCCGAATTATTAGTTCGGTGAATCAAGAATTATCGGTTTACCAAAACTACGATGAATATTTGGCACTCGCCAAAGATCCCAATATTCAGTTTATCTTTTCGAATACCACTGAAGCCGGGATTGCCTATAACCAACAAGATAAATTTACCGATACACCGGCAAGCACCTTCCCGGCGAAGCTCACCTGCTGGTTACACGCTCGTTACCTCGCGTTTTCTGGTGCAAGCGACAAGGGCTTGTTCATCATTCCTTGTGAGTTAATTGACTACAATGGCGATAAGCTAAAAGAAATAATTAATCAATACATTGAGTTATGGGATCTCGGTAGCGAATTCAGCAGCTGGGTGAATGAAGCAAATACTTTTTGCTCCACCTTGGTTGATCGCATTGTGACGGGTCATCCACGTGACGAACTAGCTAGCTTGGAACAAAAATTGGGTTATCACGACCAATTTATGGTCACCGCGGAGTACTTCCATCTGTTTGTTATCCAAGGACCACAAGCGCTAGCCGAAGCTTTAAAACTAGAAGGGCAAGCTCTCAACATTAAAATTGTGGATGACATCAAACCCTATAAAGAGCGTAAGGTTGCGATTCTGAATGGGGCCCACACCGCCATGGTGCCAGTTGCCTACATGAGTGGCATCGATACGGTTGGCGAAGCAATGCAAGATCAACAATTAAGCAAGTTTGTTGAATCGCTACTCTCAGAAGAAGTGATCCCAGCCTTATCACTGGAAAAAGATGAACTGCAAGCCTTTGCTGATGCGGTTATCAATCGCTTTAAAAATCCTTACATTCAACATCAGCTCACGTCCATCGCACTCAATAGCATGACCAAGTGGCAAACTCGCCTGCTGCCACAATTGCTGACCAACGCCGAGCGTAACGGTAAAGCGCCCAAGTTAATGAGTTTCGCTTTTGCTGCTCAGCTATTGTTCTATCGCGGGCTTCGTGACGGTCAAAGCATTCCACTCAATGACGACCAACATTGGTTAGATTTGTTTAGTGAGCAATGGCAAGCCGTTGACTCGGGGCAAAGTACACCAGCCGAACTGGTCAGCAAAGTATTAGCGAAAGAAAAAAGTTGGGGCCAAGATCTCAATCAAGTGCCTCAATTCGCGCAACAGGTGACCGCCTATTTAACAGCGATGCTAACTGCTGGAACATCAGCAGCACTCAGTAAAGAGTTGGATGGATAAAATGAAGACTTGGATCCAAATACACCCACGAGATAACGTGATTATTGCCTTGGAGCCAATGCTTAAAGGCACCGAGATCAGCATTGCTGACCAGCATGTTTATCTGCAGCAAGACATCGACAAAGGCCATAAAGTTGCCATTGCAGAAATTGCGCCCAATGGGTTATTGGTAAAGTACGGTGAACCTTTTGGTCATGCGACAGAGGCGATCAATTGCGGAGAGTGGATACATAGCCATAACGCTAAAACGAACTTAAATGATAAAAGTAGTTACCAATATACACCAAGCGCAGCAGTTGAATTACTGAGCAAAACCGACCGTGAAGTACAGCTCTATCGTCGCAGCAACGGTGAAGTAGCTGTGCGCAACGAAATTTGGATTATTCCAACGGTGGGTTGTGTGAATGGCATCGCTCAGCAAATTGCCAAGCGATTTCTGGCTAAAAATGACACCTCGATGATCGATGGGGTACATGTGTTTACCCATCAATTTGGTTGCTCACAACTTGGCGATGACCATCAAACCACCAAGAAATTGTTACAAAGCATGGCCACTCACCCCAATGCGGGTGGTACCTTGGTGATTGGTCTTGGTTGTGAAAACAATCAAATCGTCCCCTTTAGGCAAGGCTTAGCAGCACACGATCCAGAACGCATCGAGTTTATGGTGGCGCAGCACAGCGACGATGAAGTGGAGCAAGGGCTGGTTCATCTGCAACGGCTGTTTGATAAAATGCAGCAGGACCGACGCGAGCCCGGCAAGCTTTCTGAAGTTCGCTTCGGCTTGGAATGTGGCGGCAGTGATGGCTTATCGGGAATTACCGCCAACCCAATGCTGGGTTTATTCTCCGACACCATGGTGGCGCATGGTGGCACCACGGTGCTGACCGAAGTTCCTGAAATGTTTGGCGCAGAAACGATTTTGATGAATCGCGCTAAAGACCAAGTGGTCTTCGATAAAATCGTTGACATGGTGAACAATTTTAAAGAGTACTACCTCAGCCACGACTTACCCGTGTACGAAAACCCATCTCCAGGTAATAAAGCTGGTGGGATCACCACCCTAGAAGATAAATCTTTGGGTTGTACTCAAAAAGCTGGCTCTAGCCAGGTGATTGACGTGATTGATTACACTGAAAAACTCAGTAAACCGGGGCTTAACCTCTTAAATGCGCCGGGTAATGACGCCATTGCCACCAGCGCCTTAGGTGCGTCGGGTTGTCATATGGTGCTCTTTACCACCGGACGAGGCACGCCTTACGGAGGCTTTGTGCCAACGGTGAAGATTGCCACTAACAGTGACTTAGCAAGCCGCAAACCGCACTGGATAGACTTTAATGCTGGGGCTCTAATCACCGACAACTTGTTAATGCCAGAGCTACTCGACCGATTCTTAGATCTCTTAGCCAAATTGGTGAGCGGCGAGCTCACCAAAAATGAGTACAATGATATTCGTGAGTTAGCCATCTGGAAAAACGGCGTCACTCTGTAACTGCCGCACTAAAAAGTAAACAGCACTATCACCGCTCTCGGTGATAGTGCTGACTCTCCCTCTTCAAGAGATAAGGCCCGCTAAGCGACGCCTCGACCAACATTTAAACAAAACATCACCCCGCAACCCTCATCCGCAAACGCGCTGCTATGCTTGGTAATCACTAAGGTACTCCAGATATTTATCTGAAAAATCAATTTCCAATTCTACCCAGAGCGGTAAATGGTCACTCATTTGGAAGGTTCGCCATTCCTGATAGTAGTCAAATAAAGACTCATCAGAGACCAGTACCGCTTGAAGGCTCGCTAACTTATCTTCGGCTTTTTTTAACTTTTTATTGGTGCTTGCGCAATCAACTTGCTGCTTAGCGAGCTGCAGTTTTGTCTGTATATGCTGCTTCAATAGCGGCTTATACAGGTTAAAATCACTTAAGCGAAATACACTATCGAAGAATTGGAATACCCGATCTTGACGCTCGGCTTGTTTCAATTGCAACTCGTCACGGCGCGAGATAAATGAAATTTGATCGTAAAATTTAGTCTGATCACGATTGCTGCCTTTGCGATTTTTTACGATAGTAAAACCATTCTGCTGCAAAGCATTAAATCCAGCGCTCCCATGCGCCTTGATGTTAAAGTCGCCCACCAGCACTTGGTTCAGGTCACTCACTTTCGCCTGTTTCGCCAAATACTTAGCTACCGCCGCGATCTCTTTAACCCGTCGCTCGTAGCTAGGTGAACGAGGAGAGTTACTCCCATAGAAAATGTGTACCGTTGAAAATAAAAACTTAAACCAACCCGATTGAAACTGCGCACCAAAGGGAGTTCGAGAAAATTGCCGTTTTTTATTTGAAGCATCACTAATAAGCATTTTATCGGGAAGGACTAATTCACCGGCAACCCCTTTAAAAAACACCTTGTTCTTGTCATAGATAAAGCCTAAACGCTCCTTATTACCACCGAGGCTACTATGGGTTACGTCGGTTAAAATATAACGATATTGCCGACCTAATATATCCATTAAAGCATCTAATGGTGCCAGATCCTGACACACCTCCTGCACTGCAATCACATCGAAGCGCGAGATGATTTCCGCCAGATAATACAAGGATTCTTGCAAGCGAGGCCCATAGTTAAAACGGTCATCATCAAAATTACGAATATTCCAAGAGCCAAGGATCAACGATTCTGCAGTCTTCTTTTCAGGAAACGCCTGCGCCTTAAACTGCTGCCGTAAACCTTGAATACCGGCCACGATTCGTTTTCGTTCTGGTTCGGGTAACTGTTTCAACGGTTTATAGTATGGCATGGCTGTCCCTCCGATTACGCAGCGACAAACACGAGCTGCTGTCTCCTCAGAGAATAGTCCAGCGCGGTTCATTATTCATTGACATAAGAATCAAAAATATTCTAGTAAGCCATCTTGACTAAACTCTGATTCAAGAAAAAAGGCATCCATAGGATGCCTTTTGTATCATCGAGCGTCGCGACCCAAATTGGCAAATCGCTATTTGGTTGACTCTGGATTATCGGGACAATTGCCACTCACGTAGAGCGGCAATCCAATACCCGGCGCAATCGGGATCAACTTCTCACCATCAGTTGCCTGCGGTCCCCAATATTTTGCGGGCAAGTTGGCTCTTAAGCCCTGCGCGAGTGGATAATCACAAAAGTCGCCACCACTGGTCGGTGCTTGCTGAGCAAACTCGGCTAAGCTACTCAGCGCTTCAAATAAGGCAATTCGGTTGAGCCAAATCTGTTTCTTCAATAATTCGGGTTGAGGTAAACCAAGATTCACCCCAATCACTGGCTTACCAGCGGCCACCGCCACCACATCAGCGCGCAGATCTTTACTAAAATTCACCGTTTCCCAACCCGCAACCGCAACCCCCAGTTGTTGATAATGACCCGTAGCCCCAGTGCTCACATGCCCAGCATCCAATTGAAGTTGTGAAAAACGACCAACCGATCCCTGAAATACACTGGCAATTTTCGCCATCACATTAACCGCCAAGCTCTGCACCACAAATTCATGCTCACTCCCCGGTTCGGCATCGGCATAGGGGCTAAGTAAACGAAAATCATCGGCCTCATCCTCAGCTAAACAGGCCACTGTCGGCAAACTACCCAACACAGCACCCGCTTGAATGCTGCTCATGTCGAGCTGACAATCGGTTTTTTGCAAATCACCATGTAAATCAAGCACAACTTCCGGGCGAAAAGCCAACACAGCGGCGACCATTGCTTGTGTTTCTACTGGCCGGATCGGTTGTTCGAGACCCGCATAGTGGTAACGGTTCAGATCATAACCACGACCCACGACCCCCACAAAATCAGCTTCGGAATTTTCAGTGAAGGCCCCGCCCGCAGAGGGGTCAACATTCTGTCGAGTCAACGCACAATCTTTGTCTAATACCATCCCAGGCTCAGGATCAATCGCACAAGCCCGCGGATCAGGTTCCCCACCATCGGGATTAGCGCGTAATAACATCACAATATCGAGGCGCCGCAGGATTTGTTGGACACTTTGACCAAATCCCATAGCGAGCCAACGCGCCACACTTAAGGCCGCTTCTGTCGCCGCAGGTTCATTCCCATGTTGCTGAGTAATCACCATCACTCGATAGCCATTTGGATTACCTAAACGCAAAGCCATCAGCTCTCGTCCCTGAGTCGAGAATCCCACTTGATTGGGATCGGTGTTGCCGCGCCCTCCATCATTCACGGTGCAGGCCACCGCCTGACGAATACTGGGGCCTGGTAAGTCTTCGCCACAGACCTGATAATCAATGTCTAAGCCAGCCGGTAACGGAACATCAATATCGAGGATCCCATAATGATGCGCCTGACGGATCAATGGCCCAGCACGCATCGGTCGCAACGCATAGAAAGGCAGAGAAATAACTTGATGACGTAATTGCTGGTAGCTCGAAAGCCCCCATAAGCCATGCGAATGAACCCGGAGCTTCCCAAAATCGTGCGCGCTCACCGGAATACAAAGCAGTAAACTCAAAAATAGGAGCCGGTAATTAAAGTACCGTTTGATACCTGTTGTAATACATATATTCATAATTCTTCCTTGATAAATGACCAAGGGCGAACAACATTTATAGTTGATTTTGTACAAAGATAGCCAACGTTAACACAACCACAATAACCGCTTAATAAGCTAGGCAAACATCGTTTTTACGCCCTTCGACAAACAAACTTTAAAATACCTTCGCCACAGCCTAAACGGCGTTTAGGCACTTGATGAATGAATAACAAAAATATAACTAACTGCTAATAATAGAAGCCTCAAGTATTATTACAACATTTATTAATTAGAGTTCAATCGAGTATTCATTAAGACAATCTACCGCCAACATAAGCGATCCACATTGCCAACAATCACGATAGTTCAGTTCAACTAGACGCTAACGCTCTGCGCAGGCAGCCCTTCCATAAATACCGGCTCAGGCTCAAAATGGCATCGGAGCCAATACATAAATTAGGCTTTGCTAAAGATAGCCAATTCACTTTTGCTAACCAACGCCTACACTTACTTAAAACGGCAACACGACTCACATGATGCCAACAGCAAGTGCGCCAACCAGCGAGAATCAACAAGTCCAATGAACGTCCATTCATAACTATGAGAACGTCTATGAGCACCACACCACGACCAAAACCACAGCCCTCCCCCTGGCAACATCGATTCCGCTATTTTTCAATTTCTTTCTTCGCCATTATTATGGGTTTTACTGGCTGGAGCATCTCTTGGAAAGTATCTGCACTAAGCATATCTGATCATATCGCGATGGTATTAGGCACGATTAGCTCGGTGATGATGCTGGTGATGACGCTACTCTACTGTATTAAACTCCGCTACTTTCCTGAAGAGGTATTTGCCGAGCTAAGACATCCCGTAAAACTCAATTTCTTCCCCGCCTTCTCGATTAGCTTGCTGTTGTTGTCGGTCATTTGGAATCAATACCCCAGCTTATCTGCCAATCTATGGGTCATGGGTACCGTTACTCAATTGGGTTTGACGCTTTACATCGTCAGCAGTTGGATAAATCATTCCCATTACTGTTTGTTACACGCCAATCCGAGCTGGTTTATCCCGGTGGTGGGTAATATGTTTGTGCCAATATCGGGTAATAGCCTCGGTTACATTGAACTCGGTTGGTTCTTTTTCAGCATTGGCTTATTGTTTTGGTTGAGCTTATTAACCATTATTCTGCACCGATTATTTTTTCATGAGTCCTTATCGGAGCAATTAATGCCGATGCTATTTATTTTTCTAACACCGCCTTCAATTGCTTTTGTGGCCTACACCAGTTTAATTGACGGCCTCGATACCTTTGCCCGAATCCTCTTTTATGTGGCGCTATTTTTTGGCCTACTGCTGTTCGTCAATATTTACCGACTAATCCATTTACCCTTCTTTATGTCTTCATGGGCTTATGCTTTTCCCTTGGCCGCGTTCACCATCGCCAGCAGCAAAATGGCCCATTTAAGCCACAGCCAAGGCTTAGCAGCATTAGCATTCGGTTTACTCATCGCTTTATCACTGCTGCTATTCGCACTGGTATTACGCACCTTAAAGGCAATCGTGAACCGTGAACTTTGCCAACCAGAACCCTAATCACGAAAAGTGATATTCACTTCATCGCAGACGCTTTGCGCCTAGCTATCGGGTCATTCATCGCAAAGAAAATGCTCATAAGCTAGAGATTTAGCTTAGCTAAGCTATTTTTAGTGTATATCCATTCATGATGTTCATACGCCATCACATCTTGGCTTGGGAGCAATACATGCGTCAATTATCAATATCGACCAAATTACTTTGGATCACTTCTGCACTGTTTCTGATCATTGTAAGTGTTTTATCTGCTAGCTTATGGTGGTCATTAAGCAGCAAAAATGCACAATTAGCAGCGCAGGTACAAGCGGCCCTGCAACAAGAAACCCAACAAGAACTTAGCGCCGAAGCAGGAGAGTATGGGGAACAAATCGCCGGATTTATCAATGAGGCCTACCGCATTCCGTATTCCTTTAGTGGAATAATCGAAACCACGACACAACAACCCCTCAGCAGAGAAACCATCGAAACGGCGGTCGCTGCGGTGTTACAAAAAAACAGCCAAATATCCTCCATGTATGCCCAATTTGAAGCCAACGGTTACGATGGTCGAGACCGGGAGTACACAGGCAAGTTTAGCCACAGTGTCCCCGGTACAGGCACTCTGGAAATCTATTACACCCGCAACAACGATGGCAGTGTAGAACACCATCAAGTCACCGATGCGGCTCCCAAATATGCCACTACGCTGAATGAGTTTGGCCAGCGAGAAGCCGAATGGTACTTATGTGCCAAAGACAGCAAAAAGCCGTGTTTAATGGAACCCTACCTCTATGAAATATCTCCCGGTAACGAAGAGCTCATGACCTCGTTAACGGTGCCCGTGATCGTCGCTCGGCAATTTAGAGGGGTGGTCGGGGTGGATTTGAATCTACCAGTGTTTCAAAAATTGATTGATGAATTATCGAATAAACTCTACCAAGGTCAGGCCAAGGTTACTCTATTAAGTGATAAGGGTTTAGTGGTTGCCGCTAGTCATTATAATAAACTGGCCCGCCCCCTCGCGGAATCAATCGACCCAAGCCTAGCTACTCAATATCAAAATTTGGACAAAAATGGCGCCTATCTAGAAACTAACGATCACATCATTGTCGCTTATCCTGTCAGCATCCCTATCGCCGATGCTCAGTGGTCGTTAATCATCGAAGTGGCCAAAGCCGACGCCCTAAAGGCCGCAATGGAAATGGATAAGGCCATGAATGATATGGAGACCGCCTTAGGCAGCCTATTGCTGATTATAGGCGGTATTGTCTCGGTCATTGCAGTTACCACCATTAGCATTGTGATCCGCTCCATTATTGCACCACTCAAGATGATCCAGAGTCGAGTTGAAAACCTCGCCAGTGCTGAGGGCGATTTGACGCAATCAATATCGATAGCATCTCACGCCGAGTTAATCGCTCTAGGCAGTGGGATTAACGGTTTTATCACCAAACTACGCTTATTAATTAGTGAACTTAAAGATCTAGCCTCTCGCTCGCAGAACGAAAGTAAAACCGCAACCAATATTGCCGAGCAGACCCGTGATAATGTTAATCGTCAGCATCAAGAAATTGAAAGTGTCGTGACCGCAGTTAACCAAATGAGCTCAACCGCCCTGCAAGTTGCCAAAGCATCAGAACAAACTGCCACAGAAACCGACGCAATGACCGCCAATGTAAAAACTGGCGAAGACAGTCTTAGTCAGGCGATGAACTATGTAAACAATATGGAACAAGAGTCACAATTAGCTAGGCAGGCTGTCGCTAAAGTAGCCGATAGTAGCACCAATATTAGTAAGATTTTGGAGGTCATCAGCGCAATTGCCGCTCAAACTAACTTACTCGCCTTAAACGCAGCGATCGAAGCCGCTAGAGCTGGAGAGCAAGGCCGCGGTTTTGCGGTGGTGGCCGATGAAGTTCGCTCTCTGGCCTCAAAAACCCAGAGCTCGACCGACGAAATCAGTAAACTGATTGATTCGCTACAACAAGAAGTCAACAGTGCGTCGAAGATCATCGAACAAGGCGCTGAAGGGGCTAAATTAGCGGTTGGACAAACCGAAATGGCGCTAGATTCACTCAATACCATCGTGAGCCAAATTGAAGAAGTCTCAAGCCAAGTCACTCATATCGCAACTGCAGCCGAAGAACAAAGCGCGGTCACCGAAGAAGTGAATCGAAACATGACCAGCATCTCGGATTCCGCTTCAGATCTGGCTCGCCTTGCCGATGAAGCCCAACAAAGCAGTAGTAGCCTGGCCGATCTGGTTTCTCAGCAACATCAACAACTGAGCAAACTCAAAACCTAAATCAGCCACAATCGATGCGACCTTGGCCATCGTCGGCCATGTCGCATTGTATTGCATCTTTTCACTCACTCGATAATCACGATTCCTCAGCCCAAGCTGACTTTATACCTGCCAGCATAACTAGGACATAAGCGTTTAACCTGCATCCTTGGTAGAAAGCAAACGAACTTCTCGTTGTGGAAAAGGGATCTCAATACCAGCCTGTTGCAGCGCCTTAAACACCGCTAAGTTAGCGGCAAACTTGGTTTGATGAAATTGTGGCGTCGGCACCCAAAAGCGATAACAAATCGTAATACCACTGTCGGCAAAGGCTCCTATCCCAACTTTCATCGCGGGTTGTTGCTGTACATCTGCGATGGCCATTAAAGTCACTTCTATTAATGCAATTGCCTGCTCCGGATCACAGCCATAGGCAACTCCAACCTCGCCCTCTACTAGGCTGCTCTGATTGGTATTCTTGAGTATTTCACCCACAATATGGCGATTAGGGATAGTAATTCGTTCATCGTCCTCATTCATCAACACCGTCGTCGCCAAGTTTATTTCTTCAACGATACCGGTATACCCTTTAACGGTAATGGTATTTTTAAGCACAAAGGGACGTGTCAAAATAATCGCCAAACCGGCACCATAGTTAGATAAGGTTCCTTGTATTGCCAAACCTGCGCCAAGAGAAACGGCACCTAACGCGGCCACAAAAGGGGTAATGCTAATCCCCAACTTACCTAAGGCAATCATCACCGTGATGGCAACAAACATGATCTTCACGAGATTCGCGATAAAATGGGCGAGCGTGATATCCAAGCCCTTTAACTCAAGCGCCTTAAATAGATACTTGCCGATCCTCCCGGCCACCCAAAGACCCAGTAACAAAATAATAAAGGCGCCAACCAGCTGAAAGCTATAACGCACCAAAAAGTCGATTATGGTTTGATACACAGATTCAAGTTGGGCTAGTTCTTGGTCAATCATCGATATTCCTTACTGAGCAATCATTTAAACGAATAAGGTAACTTTACAAAGCTTAGTTGATTTGAGCGATAGCTTCGTTCCACAGAACAACAAAAAATACGTCAACGCAAAGCAGTTTATCTTTTGCAGACAATGTTGTTCCCAATAAAAACATTTTAATTGCGTTGAAAACGGCAAAGCCGAGTCAACGAAATAGTTCCCTTTCAACCTTCCATTCAAAGGCAAATGGCCAAGCCGCAACCCCCACAGTTATTAACAAGCAACCAAACTCGACCCAAAGCCATTAACACACAAACAAAAAACGTGAGCAGAATCACCTATGCTCATTAAAATGCGCTATCTTTTTCACCAGTTAGCGATCTAGGTCACAAAAAACTAAAACCACACAGACAATAAAAACGCGAGGTTGATCACGTTAAATACTATTGACAAGCTAAATCTTGTTTGGATTTGGTTTTTTAGTGTGTATTTTCTTTAGCTGGATCACTAAATTTTGAGGGAAATGTTACGAGATTAAGAACTAAATCACAAAAACTCCGTTATCAGCTTCGCATACACCCCAATGTGGTAGATTGGACTTGAACAAGAGACCAAACGGTTTTGACGAACCGTCCACTAGAATCTAGCAAAGCATCAAACGGAGTTTGTTATGTTATCACCAGACGCAAAGGTAAGGGTACAAAATTTTGGCCGCTTCCTCTCGAACATGGTTATGCCCAACATCGGCGCTTTCATCGCCTGGGGTGTAATTACCGCACTATTCATTCCTACAGGTTGGTTGCCAAACGAAAAATTGGCCAGCTTAGTTGGCCCGATGATCACCTATCTGCTGCCATTATTAATTGGCTATACCGGAGGTAAACTGGTCGCCGGCGAACGTGGCGCGGTGGTTGGAGCGGTGACCACTCTCGGGGTCATTGTCGGAACCGACATTCCAATGTTTATGGGAGCGATGATCGTCGGTCCAATGGGTGGCTGGGCAATCAAAAAATTTGATGACGCAGTTGAGGGCAAAGTTAAAAGCGGCTTCGAAATGCTGGTGAATAACTTCTCGGCAGGCATTATCGGTATGTTATGCGCGATCCTCGCTTATTTGATGATCGGGCCGTTTGTTAAAGTCCTATCCACTGGTTTAGCTGCTGGCGTAGGCTTTTTAGTTGATGCTGGTTTATTGCCTCTTACCTCTATTTTTGTAGAACCGGCAAAAATTCTATTCTTAAACAATGCCATTAATCACGGTATTTTCTCTCCCTTAGGGATCCAACAAGCCAGCGAAGCTGGTAAATCAATCTTCTTCTTGATTGAAGCCAATCCTGGCCCAGGTTTAGGCTTATTATTGGCTTATATGGCTTTTGGCCAAGGCAATGCAAAACAATCAGCGGCAGGGGCGTCGATCATTCATTTCTTTGGCGGCATCCATGAGATCTATTTTCCCTATGTGCTAATGAATCCTCGGCTCATTTTAGCGGTGATAGCTGGCGGCATGACTGGCGTATTTACCCTTACGCTGTTTAATGCAGGTTTAGTCTCTCCCGCTTCGCCAGGCTCCATATTTGCAGTATTATTGATGACTCCTAAAGCCTCAATAATAGGCGTACTGTGCTCGATCATTGCCTCCGCTGGCGTTTCCTTTACGGTGGCTTCGCTGCTGCTTAAAACGCAGAAAAATACTAACAATGATGACGACGACTCACTCAGTAAAGCGCATTTACAGATGCAATCGATGAAGAATGAAGCAAAAGCAAATATCACCGCCAACAAGCCCGCGGTAAACATCGACCTGTCGCAAGTTAAAAAGATTATTGTCGCTTGTGATGCCGGCATGGGCTCAAGCGCAATGGGCGCCAGCTTATTACGCAAGAAATTTGCTGCCAGCCAATTGGACGTCAGCGTAACCAACACCGCCATTAATAACCTGCCCAGCGATGTAGATATAGTGATCACTCATAAAGATTTAACTGAACGAGCAAAACAGCATGCACCAAACGCGCATCACATTTCACTAACCAACTTTCTCGATAGTGAACTTTACAATCAACTTGTCGCAAATATGGTGGCTGCCAATACCCCGACGGCCGCCAATGATGACAGCTATCTCTCACTGTCTCCAGCAGTGTCCCCGTTGGCTGCCAACGACGATGTCTATGATCCAGCGACTCCTGTGTTTCAACTCAGTGCCAGCGACATTCACCTCGGTTTGCAAGCTCACACGAAACAACAAGCGATTCAATTCGCAGGTGAGCAATTGGTTAAAGCGGGATATGTTGAGCCCGATTATGTGGCTGCAATGTTTGAACGTGAAAAACTAGTCTCGACTTATTTAGGGGAGTCGATCGCCGTCCCCCATGGTACCGTTGATGCCAAAGATAAGGTGCTCAAAACAGGCATAGCACTATGCCAATACCCCCAAGGCGTTCGCTTTGGTGAAGATCCGGATGATGTTGCGCGCTTGGTGATTGCTATCGCCGCAAAAAATGACGAGCACATCCAAGTGATTACCGCTATCACCAACGCACTTGATGATCCCAATGCGATTGAACAACTGGCAAACACCCAAGACGTTCAAGATGTATTAACACTCTTAGCTGGCAAATCAGCCGCTTAAACGATCATCATCAAGCCGAACCAGGTTCGGCTTAAACGCTATTTTTAGAGGTAATCAATATGAAAGCAGTACATTTTGGCGCAGGAAATATCGGTCGAGGATTTATTGGTAAAGTCTTGGCCGATGCCGATGTCAACGTTACCTTCGCCGACGTCAACAAACCCCTAGTCGACCAACTCAGCCACCAGCAATCCTATAATGTAAAGGTTGTTGGTAGCGACAGTCACATTGAAAAAGTCACTCGGATCAACGCCGTTAATTCAAATAGCGCAGCCTTGATCGAACAAATGACCTACACCGACTTAGTCACCACTGCTGTGGGGCCAGCTATTTTAGATAAAATTGCGCAAACTATCGCTCAAGGGATCGAAGCAAGATTTAAGGCAGACAACCTCAAACCACTCAATATTATCGCTTGTGAGAACATGGTTCGAGGTACCACCCACTTAAAACAAGAAGTGTTTAAATACCTAGCGGCCAGCTATCACGACTTGGCCGAAGACAAGATAGGTTTTGTTGATTCCGCGGTTGACCGAATCGTACCACCGGCGGATGCGGCCAATGATGACCCGCTCGATGTCACCGTAGAAACCTTTAGTGAATGGATTGTCGATGAAACCCAGTTTAAGGGCGATATTCCCAGTATTGAAGGCATGGAAACCACCGCAAACTTGATGGCATTTGTAGAGCGTAAATTATTTACCTTAAATACCGGACACATTATCACTGCCTATCTAGGCGCTCTTGCGGGTTATAAGACCGTCCGAGAAGCCATCGAAGATCCCGACATTCGCCAGCAAGTCAAGGCAGCGATGCAACAAAGCGGAGCGGTATTAATTCGTCGCTATGGCTTTGATAGCCAACTTCACCAATCTTACATTGATAAAATCATCGAGCGTTTTGCTAATCCCTTTTTAGTCGATGATATCGAACGAGTCGGCCGCCAACCAATTCGTAAACTGGGCGCGAACGATCGCCTACTCAAACCGCTACTCGGAACCCTGGAATATAACCTAGACAATCAGTATTTAGTCAAAGGGATTGCCGCGGCGCTGTTTTACAACAACCCTGCAGACCCTCAAGCCCTGGAGTTACAGGACTATTTAAAACAACATGGGGTACGTGCTTGCTTGATAAAATACACCGGCTTAGGAGAAAATGATGCAATACTCGATAACATCGAAACCACTTATCTAGCACTGCAAAAGCAATATGTTTAGGAGGCATTAATCTTGGTGATTATTTTGGCCGCCAAGGGTGGTTTATTGAAACAAAGTATATCCGATGAAATTTCTTTGTCGGGACAGGCAACGTCAATGAACCACAACCCCAGCCCGAAGGGTTCGGCTAAAAGTCTCTTAAGACTTTTCTTTGACTGGAAAATTAGCCAGTATTTGCCGCTGAAACGAGGTCTTACACGATTCGCCAGCATTAAGATGCTGCTATGTCTAATAAATAGACAACAAAGGTCCACAGCCTCGCGGCCATATCATCCATTACTGAATGAGTGAATACGACAAAACTATGGATAAATACCAGCAAGAATTAGACAATATTGAGCAACTGAGTGAGGCTGTAACCCCGCGCAGCTTTTTCATTAGCTCAGTAGATATTTTTGAAGCAAGTATTGAAGACTTAGTGCAACGCGTGTTTCGTAAAGATGACCACGCCGTTAAGTATGCCGTTGAACCACTATTAAATAATAGTGGTCCCTTAGGCGAACTGGATGTTCGCCTAAAACTACTGTACGCCTTAGGAATTATCTCGCAGGATATCTATCAAGATATCGATAAATTTATTCAACTTAGAAATTTTCTAAATCAAGAGGCTAGTGAGTATCATTTCACCGATAGTGAAATTATAGAGCCAATTAAGACCTTGCACGAAGTCAAAAACATGGGGGTGGTCCAGCTAGATATCGCACCTCCGGCAGACGATGCCGAATTAAGCTTCTACCGCATGCAAATAGCCAGACAAGAGCAAGTGGTCCGCTCAACCTTAAGCTTAGTTGTCGCCGCCATTTGCCGTGCCCTTCATGCGGATAACCCCTTACTATAACCCTTTGCTCCGCCTCGGCTACCGGTTTAACTTTAAGCGCTTTGAACGCGATTACGACCGCCAGATTTCGCTAAATAGAGTGCCTGATCGGCACGTTTAAACATCGACTCCTCGCTATCGTCATCACAGAACTCGGTGACGCCAACGCTAATTGTATAAGTTGGTAAATCAGATTCTGTCAGCTGTTCTACTATTCTTCTCAACTGCTCAGCAACTTGACTAGCAGCCGCGACCCCTTGCATTGGTAACAGGATCGCAAACTCTTCACCGCCGACCCGAAACAGCAAGTCAACACTTCTCAATCTAGCCTTAAAGGTCGCGACCAAATGTTGCAGGATCTGATCGCCAACCTGATGACCATGTTGGTCATTGATACCTTTAAAATGATCAATGTCGAGCAACAGCAGACTAAATTTACTACCCCGTCTCGCTAAATCGAGGTGAATTGTAAGCTGCTCGTCCCACTTATGCCGATTGTAGGCACCGGTCAGTTTATCTTGTGTTGCCAGCACCAACAGCTGTTGTTCCACTTGCTCTCGATTGATGATCTCTTTGGTTAGGCGTCGCATCATCAACTTTAAATCTTGCTCGAGCTCAACCAGCTCATCCTGAGAAGAGCGAACCGCCCCTCCCACCTCTAAACCCGAATTATCGTCACGAAAAGACGATTCAAAGGCTCGTATTTGTTGTTTGATCCGAACGATACGGTAATCAAATATCCGGATAATATAAGTGGTGAGAATCAGCCCTAAAATGAGGGCGCTGAAACCCAAGGCAATATTAACCAACTTAAATTCTTGTTCATGTTTTTCGGTGTAACGGCCCGCTTCCAGTGTTAAAGTTTCAATCCGTCGCAAAATAACCGAGACACTGGCTTCCAACTCACTCGCCATGAGCTCCAATTGGCGTTGTTTCTCATCACTGATGTGCGTTGTCGATATCATTGCTAATAACTGTTGTTCAAAAACGTTACTTTTTTGATGATAAGTCTCAATATCCAACATAATTTGCTGATGAGATTTCAAATCATATCGAATCTCATGAGAAGACAAGCTATCGGCAATCACCTTAACGGCTTTATCCAGTAGCAGCCTCAACTGCTGCTTTTGATAAGCAAACTGTTTATTTTTCGGAGGCTTACTCTCTTTAGCTTGTTCTTTTAGCCGAAATTTTTCTAATAAGATATGCTGCTCAAGCTGCAACATCTCAATCTCATTCATAATTTGGCTTAGAGGTATGTCAACATAGGCAACCTCTTTCATCTCATTATCAATCATATTCAGTTTATAAATTGAATAGATAATTACCACCAATAAAAATGACAGCAACAATACAAACAAGCTACTCACTTTCTTACTAATAGAGGCGTTTAAAAATTTGAATGACAACATTACTTAATCTATTTCCATAAAAACTAGCGATCACAGTAAACGAACGCTCAACCTTTTCTTAGTACAATATTAGTCGGTGTATACGCGGTTGCGACCTTCTGACTTGGCCCGATACAGCGCTTTATCGACTCGTTTAATGATCGACTCTTCATTGTCATTCTTAAGATACTCTGTCACCCCAATACTAATGGTATAGCGAGGTAGGTCTTCATGATTAATTTGTTCTATCATCTCTCTTAATACTTCAGCCAAATGGGTCGCTGCTGCCGCATCTTGTAGGGGCAATAGAATTGCAAATTCTTCGCCACCCAGCCGAAACAATTGATCCACATTTCTAAGTCTTTCCTTCAACGCGGCCACCATATGAATCAGCACTTGATCGCCCACTTGATGACCATGTTGATCATTAATCAACTTAAAGAAATCGATATCCAACAAGATCAAACTAAATTGACCACCTCGTTTTGCCAAATTGAGCTGTACCTGTAGCTGTTCATCCCATTTATGTCGATTATAAGCACCCGTCAACTTATCCTGCGTAGCCAACACAAGCAACTGTTGCTCAACTTGCTCTCGATTGGTGATTTCTTTAGTTAAACGCCGCATCATCAACTTTAACTCTTGCTCTAACTCAACCAACTCATCCTGAGATGAACGCAACCCTTCTTTCTCTAGACTACGTTCTTCATCACTTAAAGATGATTCGAAAGTCTGTATTTGCTGCTTAATGCGAACAATACGATAGTGGAATAGTCTGATGATATAAGTGGTAAGAATAAGGCCCAAAATTAACGCACAACAGCCTAAAGCAACATTCACTAATTTAAATTCTTGTTCGTGTTTTTCGGTATAACGACCGGCTTCAAGAGTCATCGTTTCAATCCGCTCTAAAATCGACGTCACTCCGGCTTCTAAGTCATTCGCCATATCTTCCAACTGCTTCAACTTTGCAGCACTGTGGAGCGGCGAGGATGAGAGCGACTGCAACACCTGCTCAAAAAGATCACTCTTTTGATGATAGACCTCGATCTTCGCCATTAGTTGTTGATGGGCCATCAGATCGTATCTTATTTCGTGCGTAGACAAGCTGTTGGCAATCACCTTAACCGCTTTATCCAACAAGGACTTAAACTGCTTTTTTTGATAAGTAAACTGCTGCTCTATCGAAAAATCTTCACTTTTACGCTGTTCTCTTAACTCGAATTTCTCTAATAGAATATGTTGCTCTAATTGCAACATTTCAATTTCACTCATAATTTCATTCAAAGGAATATCAACATAAGCGACTTCCTTCATTTCACTATCAATCAGGTTTAATTTATATATTGAATAAATAATCACCACCAGTAAAAACGACAATAGCAAGGCAAACAGGCTGCTAATCTTTTTACTTATGGATGCGTTGATAAAATTGAATGGCAACATAACTTAAGCATTTCCGTTAAAAAGAGCGCATAAATAGGGTAAATTCGCATAAATGACGCGCTTTATTATTTGGTCATCTAAAAGCAAAGGCCGACTTTACACCAAACCCCCCCACAAATGCCCACAAACTCGATAAGATATTTCAGTGTAGACTGTAAAGATAAGCTTCTACACCTCGATGACTTTTTGTTGACCTTAAGAGGGAAACGTCTCAACGATGGTTTTTTGAGCAACTCAATGCTAATGAAAGCAAATTTTGTGGAATACAAGGCTCAACAGGATCACGAAGAAGTGCTGCGTTAAGGGGCCACAAAGTCATTGCAGACAAGTAACTCCGACTTTTCTCTTTGGAAGGAAGCTTAAGCGATATTTGCTTAAAGAAGCAAACAAGCCAACTCTCAGCGTAATTTAAACCGGCTAGTTCGGTGCCAGCCGCGACCCACCGTCGCCGCAGTCGCTCAATGTAAGAGAATTATTCATTATGGCACGCAAGCAAGGGATTGGGATTGCACCAGGGCATATTTTTTCCACCGACCATCGCTATGATCACTGTTTTCGCCTCAATGCTGGCTTTGGTTGGAACGCGGATGTGGAAAATGCCATCAAAATACTGGCGCAGTGGTGTACACAATCGCGGATAAGCGCCAAGTAAAAATGTGTAAGACGTTTCAGCTTATAGTGCTCGTCCTGAGTTCAAATACCCCTGAGGCTCACTACGCTGGAAAGTCCTTATTGACCAATAAGCACTGATCATGGGATGCACGGGGAAGACCTCATTTTATTTAAACAAAGCATCTGCAGCATCAAGGCAATGGTATTTTCCGCTCAAGTATCTTGTTTGATTGCTATTTTAAAATCCCCTCTTCCACGGCTTGATTGAGTTTCTTTTCGAGTAATGACCAAAGCGACTGACTACCTTCAGCAATTCGACGATTCACAGCGAAAACTTTTTCTTTAGGGACCTTATTTTCTTTCCAACTATGTCCGTCACCGTGTAAGTTATGAAGCAGCGGTGGCACACGATCAATTGCTTTCGCAAATTTAGAATCGGCGGTTTCCCCAGCTTCAAATTCAAGCCATAAAGATACATATTGTTCCGCTTGTCCTTCAGGAAGCAAAGCAAAAATGCGCGCCAAACCCGCTTGTTCTTTCTTTTTGAGTTCTGGTGTTTCACTTGCGTAAATAATGGTGTCACCGGCATCTACTTCACCCAAATCATGGATCAATAGCATCTTGATAACACGATCGATATTCACAGGCTGATTCGCAGAATCTTTCAGCATTAAAGCCGCAAGACAGACATGCCAAGAATGTTCTGCTGAGTTTTCATATCGTTCAAGACCAACGGGGCGTGTTTTTCGATGTACATCTTTTAACTTTTCAATTTCGACAATGAAGTCCAGTACTTTTTGAATATCACTCATCTCATACTCCGGGAAGGAAAATCTAAAGCCGTGTTCTCGTAACTATTCATGACGCGACGGGGATCATATGCTGCGAAATAACGGGGAAGCGTATATCAAGGCCTTCGCTTATTTAAATAAAGTGTCTGCTGAATCGAAAGAACAACACAGCCCGCGAAGCCTCTTACTTAGCGTTCAATAGTGCGTAATGTTGAGACTTGGACTGTCACATCTAATTGAGCCTGTTTTAGGCGTTCTTCAACTTTTAAAAAATCGTCTTTAGAGGCGGATGGATGCAACCTTATCTGCTTGATTATTCGGTTCAAGTCATAGGCTATTACATAACCATCGCCCTTTGTTTTGATGACGCGGTGGCTTTGCCGCTTCCCTTGTTCACTCATACAGCACGTGAATAAGTCGTTCTCATATGATGGTTTGCCATCTGCGTATACAGTCCCAAATTGCTCTCGATCAAATCCAGTCAGCTTAGAATACTGATTCATATCAACAACTAACCTGAACTCTTTTTCATGCCGATATTTTTCTTCTTTAAACTTTAGAGGTTCATTCATTGCAATTGATTTTTTCTGATCGCTATATGCTATCTCATAAAAACTTGAAGCATTTGTAATAGGTTCCGGTAGCAAACGAATAAGAAGCTGCTCGTCGCTAATGAGAGCAACGCCATCAGAACCATATTCATTCCACATTTCTGCTGTTTCAGTGACACCGGCGTACCAAGATGAAAGATAGTTATCTTTTCTATTTAGCTGCATTAGATTTTCATTCAGGTCGTCGAGGCGACTAAAAAGATCTTGGTTAACATCCCCCATTCTATGTTTCACTGCTTTAGTGATTGTCGAGCTATCATATAGACCTTCTTTGGGATCACTTTGACCAGCAGCAGACCCAATATACAAACCATGATCGGAGAGCAACCACTCAAATTTTTCTTTGCTGAGATATCGAATTAACACGCAGTGTTTCCTTAGAAATTAACGTCCACTTAAGCAGACAAAAATGCTTGGCAATCATTGTGGAGTGAAGCAAAACGTTATTTTAAATAATGAAACGCCATCATCGAACAATGAGCGACAGCCAAAAATTTACCTCCCTTTGAACACTCTCGCTAGGTTCTGCGACGCGCCAATTGAACCGTCGATATAACAAATATGACAGGAAGCAACCACATTGCGATCACCGCTAACAACGCTACCGGCTTAAAAATAACCCAAAACGGCATGTATAAATGATACCAAGGGAAATTTAGAGCCAGTGCAAATAGCTTAAAGCCGACAAATCCTTGGCATTCGAAGCCAATAAGCATCGCGTCATAGGCATAACATCCGACATATTCGGTAGTCTTCACGCCATATTCAACAAAACCCAGTATCGCCAAGTCTAACGCAAATAAACCAGCAACAATAATCATGTAGATTGCAGCTATTTTTTGAAGTCGCTTCCAATATATAATTTTCAATTAAGTCCCTAACGTAAATTAAAATCGAAAATACCAAACATGACACATCACTGTTAAGCATCTTTTTATGTTCTTATCTACAGCGCTACGACGGCCGCTACTTCTATTTGTAAGTCGGGATGAATTAACCCACAAGAGAACAGGCAGATAACCTTCATAGAAGTGACATCGTTGTTCTCGAATTGAGGGTAACAAGCTAATTTGCGAACCAAGATGGTGAGTTTTACTCAATCAATTTTTGACCGCCGTTCATACTCAAGGATCGCTGACTCCTGACCAAGAATGTCCGAACGTTGCCCACTCATATCAAATGATTGATCCTTAGTTCCATAAACAGTAAGCCCCGATATATAAAACGTTTTATTATGTTTAGTCGCATCAACATAAGGACCTGCAACTTGAGGTAAACCTTGGTCATTAACCCTTTCAACCACTGAATGCCTCCTTAGCACATGATGCATCTATCCAACAAATCGACTGATAATCACTTGATAATTTAATGCAGTAGATATGCCGCTAACTCGTTATACAGACCGCTATTGGTAAAATTCTAATTTTATTGCCTTGTTATGAGTATTTTTCAATAACCAGCGATGCCTGTTTGCTGTTGTTGGCATTCATAAAGTAAAACCCAATCGCTGCAAATATAGAAATAGCGATCACACTGAACCAAGTAAAACGATAACCATAATTATCAATTAAATAGCCGATCACAATAAAACTTGGCATCAACAAAACATTTCTGAGCGTCACAAGTACCCCCTGAATTCTCCCCCGGTGACTAGATGGAGAGTTATTCGCGAGATATACCCCTTCTTTCGTCGACAGCAAAACTTCTCCGGCGGATAAAAATAACCACGCTAAAAAGTGTATCGGAATTGTTGGATACAACATGACAAGCAAATACCCGAATGCAAACATTAAACCTGCATATGCCAAGCTAATTGTTTCTGTCTTACTGGAAGTTAATTTCATTAATAGCGGGGTAATAAGTACAACCAATACACACGCATAAGTCATTAACTGTCCAAATAAAACGGGGCCCGTTTCTCCAAAAATATGACTCAAATATAATGGGCTTGCCATCGTCATTTGGTTAAGTGAGTAACACAGCAGACCGCAAAGAAAGGTGAAAAATAATAGTCGTGGTCTTGCTTGCAGAACGGTCCAAACTGAGCCCGAAACCGCTTGCTCTAACTCACTTTCGTTTGTCGCTTCCGTTTCTGGTTGCACTTGAATAAAAATGGCAATAATCAAAACGCCAAATAATGCAGCCAAACCATTACCAAAAAATATCCACTCAGTATGCTTCCAGAATAAGTACCCTGCGATGATAGGGCCTAAAGCAGAGCCAAAATTATATGCAAGGTAGCTCAGTGACATCACCGCATCACGATTCTTAACATGAGAAAGGTCGGCAACCAAAGCGTTACTGGCTGGTAATGCCAAGCCAATAAAGAAGTAAGCACCGCACAAAAATGCAGGGACTAAAACGGGAGAATCAGAAACGAAACCACAGTAAATAAGTAACAGAGCCCCTATCAACTCACCGACAACCATGACCCGTTTATGACCCAGGATATCTGATAACTTCCCACCTAAAAAGCTACCCAAAAGATAAGTTCCTGTAACACCCATCGCAAGGGAGCCTGCGACTGTGACTGAATAACCTAGCTTGTCAGTTAGTAGTAAGACTAAAAACGGAATAATGAAATTACCCATTCCTAGAATCATCCTCGCTATCGCCAAGTAATATATATTTCTCGGTAAACCGCGATAAATCGATATCGCAGATAAAAACTTGTGAATGACAAAACCCTCAATGAATTGAATTTACCTGAAGAAATGAGCGCCGCTAGCGTCGAAGCGAAATCATTGAACCAAAAACATAAAACCCAAGCTTGAACAGAGACACCAAGCCTTGGAAATCACTCTTAATGTTTGATTATTGGCTATCTCCCACCAGCCAAATCGATAAAAGAACCGGTAACATAAGAAGCTTCATCAGATAGTAACCAGACAATTGCATTGGCGACTTCATCAGGGGTGCCACCCCGTTGCAAAGGAATCTGGGGAGACAAACGCTCAACTCTATTTGGCTCACCGCCATCGGCATGCATGTCGGTATAGATAAAACCAGGTCTTACCGAATTAACTCGGATCCCCTTTGGAGCTAATTCCAATGAAAGACCTTTAGTCAAAGAATCCATTGCACCTTTCGATGTCGCATAATCGACGTACTCAAATGGAGCGCCACTTCGAGAAGCGGCAGATGAAACATTAACGATAGAACCTGTCGCTATAGGGTCTATGCGCCTAATAAACTCACGAGAACAAAGAAAGCAGCTAGTCACATTAGACATCATCACTTTATTGAATCGTTCTAGATCAATCTCAGAGAAAGTCATTTGCGAAAACAAAACGCCTGCGTTATTGACTAAATGAGTCACAGGGCCAAACGCTTTCTCCGTTGCGTCAAATAAAGAGATGACATCACTTTCATTGGAAACATCCGCTTGAAACGAAAATGCTGAACCACCTAACTCTCTTATTTCACAAACCACTGCTTCCGCAGCTTGAGCATTTGCAAGATAGTTTACACAAACTTGATATCCTTTTGCGGCCAATAACTTTGAGGTAGCCGCTCCAATTCCTCGACCACCGCCAGTGACAATGACAACTTTATTCATGCAAATACTCCTTATGAATTTTTACGCTCTGGTGTAGAGAATGCCCTCATCATCCATCGGAAATTTCATAAAGTAAATACGCTAGCTTGGTTTGATTGAGTAAATATCGCCAAAAAAAATCCTATTAACCCTCTGGACTAAAGCACTCAGGATGCGCAAAATCCCCAGCCCCCAAAAATACTGCTTGAATATTAGCCACCAAATAAAACTTTTTATTTCAGACTGTTACATGCACACTTTTGCTCAACTGGCGTATCAAAAGGTATATCGCACAAAATCAAAACATTGAACAAGTGATAAAAACGGCCATTGAAAGCTGCAATCAAGCGAGTTGGGGTGAGTGTTTCAATAGTTTATTCTTTTGTAAGGAGACCAAGGTGTCAGCTACGCGCTCGCCGCACTCCAAACCGACAACCACAGCGCCACTCGACCATGCCCTTGTTGCCAACCCCCCATGCACTGCACAGGCATTAGCCGAACGAGCTAGCCAAAAGGCGAACAGTATAAGGAGAATGGCAGGGCTTAACGCCATTCACCCCGTCTTAGCCAAACTCGCCTTGGGCTCGCCAGCATCAACAGCGTTATTTACTATAGAAAGGAGCATCGGGCTTGTTCAACACCCGAATAAGGTGGCGGCTACGCGACACCTATTCTTATTTGTATGGATAATTATTAAGAAATATGAGTAAAGTGAGACTCAGGCTTAAGCAGCAACTTAAGCTTCTATTTAATAGCTCGATATTCTTAAGGCTCCTTTCAAAGGCCGATAACAAACGTGAGCATTAAGTGGAACTCCAAGCACCACACTCGAATAGTCTACAGGGTCTAGAACCCGTATTACGCAATATAGAGTCAGCTTATTATGAATACAGTAACAAATAAATGTATTAACGTCGGTGTCGATACAGGTAAAGAACAACTTGATGTTTATATTAGACCCCTCGACATTTTCTTCACTGTCTCCAACGATGATAAAGGTATCAAGCAAGCCATAAAAATCATTCAAAAACACACGCCATTACGAGTCGTGATTGAAGCTACAGGTCGATTAGAAATGCCTTTTATTATAGCTTGTCACAATGCCAAACTACCGTATGTAATAGCCAACCCTGTTCATGTAAGACGTTTTGCAGGCGCTATCGGGCAGAGGGCTAAAACAGACAAACTTGACGCAAAACTTATCGCGCACTACGCCGAAGCTATAAAGCCCAATTTAACGACACTAAAGCCAGATTCTATGCGACTCATGGCAGATTTAGTCATCCGAAGAAACCAGCTTCTTTCGATGCAAACAATGGAAAAAAATCGCATGAAAATTATGCCCTCGCAACTCATTCTGACGATTAAACCTATTTTAACTGCGTTTAAAAATCAGATAGAGAAAATTGAAAGCAAGATTATCAAGCTAATTGAAAGTAACCCTGAGTATCAAGCCAAGAATGAGATATTACAAAGCATGCCAGGAATAGGGAAAATTGCAGCGGCGTCTATCATTAGTAACCTTCCAGAGTTAGGGTTAATAACCAATAAACAAGCCTCATCTCTCGTCGGAGTGGCCCCAATGAACCGAGAAAGTGGCCGCTATAAAGGGCTCAGAAAAATTCAAGGGGGACGAGCTCAAGTAAGAACCGTTTTATACATGGCCATGATGTCAGCCATCCAATGTAACCCCATTTTTAAGAGCACATATCAGAGGCTTTTAGCTGAAGGGAAACCTAAAAAAGTAGCCATCATTGCATGCGTAAGAAAGATGGTAACCATCCTAAACTCAATGCTACGAGATGGCGCCTTATGGGATGCAAAAATAATTTAATCTAACTTATTGACACCATAGTCGTTTGTTGAACGAAGCCGCTCTGCGGCAGAGTGCATAGCACCTGATATCTCATACTCAATGTGACACGGCCAATCGGTCGTGATGAACCGGAGTATGCAGCATGAACCCTACCCAACAACATCGTTATCATGTTTTATATAAACAACACCTTACCAATTTAACCTTACAAGGGAAACGACCAGCCACCATTGATGCGTACTCGCGTGCGGTACGTCGGATTTCTGCCCACTTTGACCGCTCCCCCGATACCTTAAGCACCGCTGATTTAAAGGCCTATTTTGCTCAACTGATTCGCAGCCATTCTTGGAGCACCGTGAAGCTAGACCGCAATGGCTTGCAATTTTTTTATCGCTACACCCTCGAGAAACAATGGCAGTGGCTAAACATTGTGAAGCCTCCTCAAGTGAAGCGCTTACCCGATATCTTAAGCCCTGCGCAAGTCGGCTTAGTGATAAGCATGACGTCGCAACCGCGCTATCAAGTCTTCTTCTTGGTGTTGTATTCCATGGGGCTGCGATTGAGCGAGGGCTTACACTTAAGTATTCATGATATTGATAGTCAGGCCATGCAAATCCATGTGCGGGATGCTAAAGGCGGCAAAGACCGCTTCGTGCCCATGCCGCGTCGCACCCTTCAGGTTTTACGTCACCATTGGCAAAGCCATCGCCATGCTCGTCTGCTGTTTCCACGCCAAGGTAAACAGGTGGATGTGCCTATGGATAAAGGCGGCGTACAAAAAGCCTTGAAGCGGGTATTGCGCGATTGCGGTATTCATAAACCTATTAGCCCGCATTCGCTGCGCCATTGTTATGCCACCCATCTGCTTGAACAAGGCTTGGATTTACGCTCCTTGCAACACTTGCTGGGACACGCCAGTTTAAATACCACTGCACGTTATACCCAGTTGACCCAAGTGAAGCAATTAGATGCCGTAAAGGCAGTGAATAAACTCACTGACTCTCTCACACTCATGTGGCCGTAACCATGAGCACCTTTATTGATTTACTTCACCAACATGAGGCCGAGCTTGCACCGCTTTTAAGGGCGGATGCTAAACGGGCAATGTATGCCATGCTGCGTTGTAAAACTGAGCAACAAGGTCACAGCCTTTGGCAGTGTGAACATTGCCCGCATCAAGACCAATTGACGCTGTCTTGCGGCCATAGGCATTGCCCGCAGTGCCAACACCATTGCACCACTGGCTGGTTAACTCGCCAACAACACAAGCTGCTACCCACGACTTACTTTATGGTGACCTTCACCCTGCCTCATGAGCTAAGGGCTTTAGCCCGCGTGCAGCCTAAAGCCTTATACCAAATCATGTTCAAGGTGGTATCAAGCCTGTTAAAGGACTTTGCCAAACGCCAGAACCAGGGGGAATTAGGGTTTACCGCCGTACTGCATACCCATAGCCGCCAGCGTAACCTGCATCCCCACTTACATGTATTGGTGGCCGGTGGGCGCTATCACCGTGCGAAGCAGCAGTGGCATCACTGCAACAAGAAGTACTTGTTTAACGCCTTTGCGCTGGCCAAGGTATGGCGAGGGAGAATGCTAGATGCGCTCAATCAACACCCAAACATCAAGTTGCCCCCGCATATCCCCACCAAATGGGTGGTCGATTGTCGCAACGTAGGTTTTGGGCTGCCCGCGCTACAGTACTTATCTCGCTACTTGTATCGCGGGATCTTATCCGATAACGACATCATCAGTACCAATAACGACCAAGTGAGTTTTAGGTATCTAGATAGCCAAAGCCACACCACCAAAATCCGCACCTTGCCTACCTTAAGGTTCTTAAGGCTTATCTTGGCGCATGTATTGCCCAAGGGATTACAGCGGGTGAGAGATTATGGTTTTTTACGGGGCAACGCCAAACACATATTGCGGCGCATTCAGTTACTCCTGCGAGTGCCGCAACGCGTGAACCTCGCCGCGCTCCAAACCGACAAGCACAGCGCGACCCGGCCATGCCCTTGCTGCCAGCACCCCATGCACTGCACAGGCGTGAGTCGAACGAGCTAGCCGAAAGGCGAACAGGATAAGGAGAATGGCAGGGCTTAACATGAGGATGAATACATAAAAAAAATAACAGCTTAGCATCATGTATGACAGGTAAAGGCTTAACGCCATTCACCCAGTCTTAGCCAAACTCGCCTTGTAAAAAGTAACAAGGCCTTGGCCCCGCCAACATCAATACCGTTATTTACTATAGAAGGGAGCATCGGGCTTGTTCAACACCCGAATAAGGTGGCGGCTACGCGACACCTATTCTTATTTGTTATAAAGCTATTTATACGTACTGCCATTATGCTTTAACCAACCGTCAACATGACGACCATTAGGGTCATAATGAGTCCAGTGAACTACACCACCTTTTTCATTCCATTCATATTCACCATAAAATTGAACCTGATCACCTTTAGATATTGAATCGATTCTGGGAGCAAGATCAATGTTATGAGCAATTAGAATCGTTTGGCCTGATGGCAACTTTAGAATAAATTTTTGATGACGCGAACCTTCATTATCATCTTTTAATATACGAATTACCGTCCCACTTCCTTTAACCTGTACATCGCTTTGATGGTTTTCATAGGCTGATTTTACTGACGCAGCTTCAACAAGATTAATAGATTGCAGTAAAACAAATACGACAAATATGGATTTAAATAATTTACGCATATGCCAAACCTTCCCCAGCTTTATAGACATAATGACCCCCACGAGGTGCTAGCCTCCATTGTCGAGGGTTAGCGCGAAGCCAGAGCCATACTTAGTGTGTTAACAACTAAAGCTGGAGGCTAGCATGAATAACGATAACATAATTTTTATTGGCTTAGATACGCATAAGTCCTTTATACAAGTGGCTGTATTACAAGAACATCGTGGGGCTAAACCTGAGCACTTAGGCCGGATTAAATCGAACAAATCGGCGCTCATCAAACTGGCTCAACAACTGCAATCCAAGTATCCAAAAGCTACGTTACATTTCGTCTACGAAGCAGGACCTTGTGGATATTGGACCTATCGCCTGCTCACAAGTCTTGGGCATTGCTGTTACGTCGTTGCGCCATCACTTATCCCTAAAAAACCTGGAGATAGAATTAAGACTGACATGCGTGATGCAGCCAAGCTTGCAAAACACTTCAAGGCAGAAGAACTCACTCCTATCTATGTTCCTGAAGCAGAAGACGAGGCGATACGCGACTTATCCAGAGCCAGAGAAACTGCAATGAAAGATTTAAAAGATGCAAAGTTTCAGCTCAAAGGATTCTTACTACGCAACAACATACAAGCCAAGGTGAAAGACAATTGGTCGAAACAACACCTTCGTTGGTTAACCGAGCTTATATTGCCACACCATAGCCAACAGAGCGTCTTACAAGAAATGATCATGACTATCAGCGAGAGAATTCAACGCTTACAACGTCTCGACAATGAGCTGCTCCATCAAGTTAAAAATTGGCGATACTATCCCGTTGTGAAAGCGATTCAAGCCATGCGCGGGGTTCGTCTACTCGTCGCATTAGGAACCATCGCAGAACTTGGAGACTTGAGACGATTCGATCACCCAAGAAAATTGATGGCTTACCTCGGTTTAGTGCCGAGTGAAAACTCAAGTGGAAATAAAACACGACGAGGCAGTCTAACCAAATGTGGGAATGGTCGAGCAAGACGCCTGCTCATTGAAGGCGCTCATTCCTATAAACACAAAGCTAATATTTCTACTGAATTACAACGGCGACAAGAAGGGCTACCTAAAGAAGTTGTCGATATTGCTTGGCACGCACAACAACGATTATGTCGTCGTTATCAACGTTTACTCCAACAAGGAAAGCACCGAAACATTGTTGTGGCAGCAATAGCTCGAGAAATGATCGCGTATATCTGGACAATCGCCAGAGAGGTCGTTGTGAGTATCGTTGACCCTAGAACACGTATCTCGAGATTGCCCGCATGAGCCAAGAATTAGTGTTATCGCATTGGATGAAGCATCGGGTGTGGCACAACCACCGACGGCGTTAGGATGGCAGTAAAGCGCAGGCTTTATTGAACCTCGAGCATAGACTGAAGCCAGGTGCCACGACGAAATAAGTAAGGTTGGCTCTACTCATCAAATAGTGAGTAATCCACGCATATCAGCATGAGAACCGACGAAGTTACTTGCTTCATCTATGCGGTAACACTATACCCAAAACAAGTAGTAGGCTCTCAAATGTAAGAGTCGAAATTTCTGCGCTTTATATTGACTGTGGGGGTCATATCAACGCCTAATTAACAGGCAAAAATTTGTTGGCTAAAATAAGCGACGAAGGAGCAAAAGCCAACTGTTTTTTGTCCTTGTTTAATTTCTTGTTATATGGATTATTCCACAATGCTTGAGAAAACTGGATCTTGTCGTTTATTTATTTCAGTCTCTTTAGGAGCTAAAGAAGCACCTTGTTTTTTGAGCTGTACATAGGCATATAGTGGCCAAAAGACACATCTAATTGAAATAAATAACATTATAAGTTTACTCATAGCCAACTTTAAATTGTCAGCTTCATAAGTTGACGGCTCCCAGTTTAAAACTCCAGAAGCATAGTTAAAGGAATATAGAAACAGAACCATATAAAAGAACAAGACTGGATTTTTTAATCTATTAAGGAAAGCAATAATAGAAAAAACCACTACGAGAAAAGAAAAAACTAATTGAACAAGCTGAACCTGACTTAGTTGGTCTACAAACATTTCACCAGTAAAAATTGCAGCAAACAAAATAAAAAGAGTAAAAAACTCTAATAAAAAAACAATAGTGATATCTATAAGTAATAATTTATATACAAAACCTCGTTTTATTTTTTCATCTGTCTGTGTAGATAAGCCTTTCTTTTGCAAGATGACAAAAGGAACTGCTAAAGGGCCCATAATAGAACCTATGAAAGCCCACACTGATATACTTTTACCTTTATTTGAAGCTAATTTAGCGCAAAAAAGACCACTCAATAAAGAAGCAGGTATTAATATTAATAACCCAAACTCGAACTCGTGCATTCTGAAATCCATATAACGCTAAGTAGGCCGCACGTGCGGTCTATCCCATTCAATGAGCGCGCGTCCTATCACAAAAAACATGATCTTCATCACGTTCGCTCATCAATTTATGATTTGATATTAACCCATTGTCTACCTTAGTTTTTTACTCGGAATCAATCAATCATCGATCCATTTCTATCATTGATTACTTTGACAAATGACGCAAACGAAACTAAAAATACTGTATATGTATGGCTCTTCACCGAATGTAGTGGAAACACTTTCAACAAACATTAATGAGCGAGATAATAAGTAAACGTTCATGAATACCTCGCGACCATGCAAGACACGACGCTTTATCAATCCATTCTTGGATTAACTCATCCTTGGGCTGTTTCATCTGTTGAACTCAATGAGTCAACCCAAACCATCACCGTACGCGTTGACTATGACCGAGCTTCATTAACGGCTTGCCCCTCTTGCGGTAAGGCTGTTCGTCGACACGATACTCGGCGGCGGGTTTGGCGACATTTAGATACCTGTCAGTTTGAAACACGTATTGAGGCTGAAGTCCCTCGAGCTGATTGCCCAGAGCATGGAGTGCAAACACTTCAAGTGCCTTGGGCGACAAGTAACAGTCGCTACACAGAGCTGTTTGAGGCTCGCGTTATAGAGATGCTTAAAGTCAGTTCCTTATACGCGGTGAGTAAAACCTATCGGCTTAGCTGGGGAGCCATCGACCGTATTATGGCACGAGCCGTTCAACGCGGTCTGACAGCCAGAACCACCATCAACTACCAAGACCTGTTGGTCGATGAAACGGCATTTAAGAAAGGCCATGACTATGTCACGGTATTATCCAATAGTGATGGTCAGGTGATATCGGTTGAAGACGGTCGAACAGGCATGAGCCTATCTGCTTGCTTTAAGGCATTGCCCCCTGAGTCAACAATGGTTACACGTTCCATATCGATGGACATGAGCAGAGCATATATAAACGCAGCATATGACTACTTCGGTGAGCGGGCTAAGCAAATGATAGCCATAGACCATTTTCATATCGCAAAGGTGCTCACTAAAGCGGTGAATGAAGTGAGAAAAAGCGAACTCATGGCGTTGCCCCAGCATTTAAAAAGAGAGTGCCACCAAACACGGTATGGATGGTTAAAACGAAACAGCCACCTACATGGGACATTGAGAGAAAGAGTGAATGCGCTGGCCAAAATGATGCAAAATACTGGCTTGAGCTGGATATTCAAAGAGCAAGCAAGAGCCATTTGGTATGGCGATGCAGCTAACGCCAAAGCGGCTTGGAATGATTGGTTGGCACTCATAAAGGTCAGTCAAATCAGGCCGATGATGACAGCAGCAGAAACCGTGAAAACGCACTTAAAGGGCATCATCAATGCGATGCGTTATAAGGTATCAAATGGCTTAGCGGAAGCGATAAATGGAAACATTCAGCGCCTAAAAATACGTTCGATGGGTTTTAGAAATAAAGAACGCTTTAAGCGAGCTATTTTATTTCACTTTGGAGGGCTTGATATGACTTTCCACCAAGAACGGTGAAGAGCCATATGTATACAGACAAAAAGTGCGCAACATGTCAAACACACCATTGCGGCTCCAGCAGCGATTTAGAAATACGATTTATCAGCACCATTACAGTATTCGCACCGAGCAAACCTATTGGCATTGGATAAAACGTTTTTTGTATTTTAATCACAAGCAGCACCCAGCAAAGCTCGGAGCTGCTGATATTGAACGATTTCTAACTCATCTAGCGGTCGATAGGCAAGTCGCTCCGGCGACTCAAAACATCGCATTTAATGCCTTAATGTTTCTCTATAACAAAGTACTACGTATCGAAATGATTGGAATTCAGGCGAAACGCGCGAAAAAAACAAGTCAACATTCCCGTAGTTTTTACTCGAGCTGAAGTGAGCCAAGTGATTGCGAATTTACCCGCGGATTATCAGATCATGGCTTCACTGCTTTACGGTTCGGGACTAAGACTCAGTGAATGCTTGAGATTACGGATTAAAGACTTAGATTTTGATCAAAATACAATCACCGTACGGCAAGGCAAAGGAAATAAAGATCGCGTGACTTTGTTACCCCCTAACTTGATCCCAAAGCTTCGCGATAACATTCTCCTGAGCAAAAGTGTTTTTGCTCACGATATGAGTCTACATTATGCTGGAACGACGATGCCTTACGCGTTAGCCCGAATAATAAACTAGACATCCATTCTAAAAACAAAAATCTTTCACACTCTCGATAGCCAAGATTACGCTTTTAAATCCCATCATCTTCGCCGAGTCGCGCAAATGAACAAGGGAGCAAAGTTGAAGTCTGTTTGAGCGTAGTGTTTACTTCAACGCCCTTGAGAATGAGCAACGCAGGGTTTAAGAAGATGCAGGGCGAGCTTTCTTTTTGCTTAGCTAAGCTTTGCTCGTTGAAGCTTAATGACGTCGCCGTAGGCGAAAGCTTTTACCCCGTTGCTAACACAGAACGGGGCAAAAACGTTTTAGAAATGGCAACGTCCACATCGTGAGCGCTGCCATTTTAATATGACACTTTAATACTTGGTGCGAGACTTTATGGTCCGCCGACAGCTTGAACCATCACCGCCGAGTCGCTATTCCACAGTGACCGACTTGGCCAAGTTACGTGGTTGGTCTACATCGGTGCCTTTAATCAATGCGACATGATAAGACAAGAGCTGCATCGGAATGGTGTAAACAATAGGCGCGATCAGCTCATCAACGTGAGGCACATTAATCACCCGCATGGTTTCATCGCTGCTAAACTTAGCGTCTTTATCGGCAAATACATATAAAATGCCACCTCGAGCCCGAACTTCTTCAACATTAGATTTAAGTTTTTCTAATAACTCATTGTTCGGCGCCACCACAATAATTGGCATTTCTGCATCAATCAGGGCTAAGGGGCCGTGTTTAAGCTCACCCGCCGCGTATGCTTCGGCGTGAATGTAAGAAATTTCTTTTAACTTCAACGCACCTTCCATGGCTATCGGATATTGAGTTCCGCGGCCGAGGAACAAACTATGATGTTTGTCGGCAAAGTCTTCGGCCAATTCTTCAATCGCACCATCTAAAGTTAAAGCTTGCTCGATTTTCGCGGGTAAAGCCAACAAAGCACTCACGATCCGCTGCTCCATTTCTGCACTTAGCCCTTGATTACGACCAATGGCTGCTACCAACATCAATAAACCCGCCAATTGCACGGTAAAGGCTTTAGTGGAAGCGACTCCAATTTCGGCACCCGCTTTCATGATGTAGGCCATGTCGGATTCACGTACTAATGATGAGCCTTCCACATTACAAATCGTTAAGCTGGCGGTATAGCCTTGCTCTTTCGCCAGACGCAGCGCCGCTAAGGTATCGGCCGTTTCACCACTTTGCGACAAAGTGACTAACAAGCTATTTTTCGGAGTGCAGGACTTGCGATAACGAAACTCTGAAGCGATCTCAACATTACAAGGAATGCCAGCCAACTCTTCAAACCAATAACGAGCCACCATGCCCGAATTATAAGAGGTTCCACAGGCAATAATTTGCACATGCTCAATGCTCGGCAAAATAGCAGCGGCTTTTTCACCAAAGGCGCTGTCGAGCACCTTACCCGCTTTTAAGCGACCTTCTAAGGTTCGCTGAATAGCAATCGGTTGCTCATAAGTTTCTTTAAGCATGTAGTGACGGTATTGACCTTTATCACCGGCATCGTGTGCCGCGGTTGACTCGGTAACTTCGCGCTCAACCGATTGACCATTGGCATCAAAAATAGTCACCGAATGACGTGTCACTTCGGCAACATCACCTTCTTCTAGGAAGCTAAAACGGCGAGTGACGGGTAACAAGGCTAATTGATCGGAAGCAATAAAGTTTTCACCCACCCCATAACCAATCACCAAAGGACTGCCAGAACGAGCGACCACCAAACGAGAGGGGTCGCGTTTATCCATAATCACCATCCCGTAAGCGCCTTCCAGCTCCGCCACTGCAGACTGAACCGCCTCTAACAAACTTTGGTGATGCTTTAATTTATGCTCCACTAGGTGAGCAATCACCTCGGTATCCGTTTCAGAAGAAAATAGATAGCCTTTCGCCTGGAGTTGTTCGCGCAGCGGCTCATGGTTTTCAATAATACCGTTATGTACCACCGCAATGGTTTCACATGAAACATGCGGGTGAGCATTGCGTTCGCTTGGCTCGCCATGAGTCGCCCAACGGGTATGAGCGATGCCAGTGCCGCCCAATACTGGGGATTTGACTAAGGCATCGGCTAATTCTTGCACCTTGCCTAAACAGCGCACTCGGCTTAATACGCCATCGGGAGTCAACGTTGCAACACCAGATGAATCATATCCGCGATATTCCAAACGACGTAAACCTTCCACTAAAATATCGGCAACATCTCGTTGAGCAACAGCTCCTACAATTCCACACATATTTATGTCCTTGTGATAGATACTATGGTGCTATCACCAAGTTGACGCCTTGAGCCCGTATTTGCTCTGCAACTTTGGTTTCTAGCTGATTGTCTGTAACTAAAGTTGAAATATTTGACCAAGCCAACTCTAGATTGTGAATTTTTCTGCCTACTTTATTCGATTCGACTAAGACCACGACTTCACGAGCAACCTCTGCCATCACTTGGCTAAGACCCACCAGCTCATTAAAGGTAGTTGAACCCCGCAGTACGTCGATCCCATCTGCACCAATAAACAATTGATCAAAATCGTAGGCCCTTAAGACCTGCTCCGCGACCTGCCCTTGAAATGCCTCTGAATGACGGTCCCAAGTTCCTCCGGTCATCAAAAGTGTAGGTTCGTTTTCCAACTCGCGCAGCGCAGCAGCAATGCTTAAAGAATTGGTCATCACCACTAAACCTTCTTTATCTGATAACTCAGGTAACAGTGCAGCGGTCGTGCTACCACTATCGATAATGATACGATTATGATCTCGAATTAAACCCGCCGCAGACTTAGCAATAGCTTGTTTTTGAGCAGAAATTAGCTCATCACCATGCTCATGAATTAACTCGCTAGGGATCGGTACCGCACCGCCGTAGCGTCGCAATAACAAACCATTTGCTTCTAAGCTCGCCAAATCTTTTCGGATGGTCACTTCTGAAGTTGCACAAAACTGAGCAAGTTCGTCAACCTTCACCTCACCTTGCTCGGTCAGCCTTTCCAATATTAAACGACGTCGTTGTTGAGTATTTCTTTTGATCATATCTTTCGACTTAAGTTTCGAATCGAAAGATATTATATTTAAGTGAAACTTAAGATCAACCCTTGTCGTAAATATAGACAAGCTTGATTGCGAAAACTGCAACTTTAATCATATAAAAAGCGTAGCTGGGCTGACCGTAAATACCAGTCCAGCGACTCTATTCCCAAGCAAGAATAATGAACCTCGGGCATAGACATCCCCTAACCAAGATTATTTTTCAATCCAAAGATCACAAAAAATTTGCGCACGCCATACAGCAATTTAACAAGCACTAACGTAAATAAGCATTTTTGTGAGCTTGGTAACGCTTTCAGGCAATACTGTGATCGGTGTCACGCAGTTATCGTGGAAAAGAAAAGCTTTTACTGTGAAAATCACCCCAATTAAGCGGCTGATCATCAAGGTCAGATAAACTCTCCCCAACGAATAAGCATCGCGATGAACACAAACAAACCCAAATTACGTTTTTGGCAGATCTGGAACATGAGTTTCGGATTTCTTGGTATTCAATTTGGCTTTGGTTTACAAAATGCCAATGTCAGTCGAATTTTCGAAACGCTTGGTGCAAGCATCGATCAAATACCTATTTTGTGGCTGGCAGCGCCAGTGACTGGTTTATTGGTCCAGCCTATTATTGGCTATATGAGTGACCGCACCTGGAACGGACTAGGTCGCCGCCGTCCGTATTTCTTGGTGGGTGCGATTATGTCGTCCATAGCGCTATTGGTTATGCCCAACTCTCCTCATCTTTGGATTGCAGCGGGCATGTTGTGGATCCTCGATGCGTCAATCAATATTTCAATGGAACCTTTCCGTGCCTTAGTCGCAGATAATCTCCCCTCGGAACAGCGCACCCAGGGTTTTGCAGTACAAACCTTCTTCATTGGTGTCGGTTCAGTAATTGCCTCAGCCATGCCTTACATGCTGTCGAATTGGCTTGGTATCGCCAATACCGCACCGGAAGGTATGATCCCGCCTTCGGTTAAAATTTCATTTTATGCCGGTGCAGCCGTATTCCTTTGCGCAGTATTATGGACGGTGTTTAAAACCAAAGAATATAGCCCACAAGAGATGGAACGCTTTGAACCCTCCCCAGAAGAAGCTGAACCAGAGAATCGTTCAGGATTCGCTACCGTTATCGCCGACCTAAAAAAAATGCCAGCGACCATGCGCCGCCTAGCTATCGTTCAATTTTTCTCGTGGTTTGCCTTGTTTGCAATGTGGATCTATACCACCTCGGCAGTCACCAGTAGTATCTACGGCACCAACGATACTGCTTCAAGCTTATATAACGAAGGAGCTGACTGGGTAGGCTTATGTTTTGCGATGTATAACGGTATTAGCGCCCTTGCCGCTTTTGCATTGCCTTGGTTGGCTCATCGAACTAGTCGAAAATTTGTTCATGCCGTTTGCTTATTGATTGGTGGTATTAGTTTAGCTGGCATGCACTTTATCGCCGATCCAAAGATGTTACTGTTAAATATGGTCGGTATTGGTTTCGCCTGGGCCAGCATCCTTTGTATGCCTTATGCCATCTTAGCCGGTTCGTTACCAAGCAAAAAAATGGGTTTCTTCATGGGAGTATTTAACTTCTTCATCGTTATCCCGCAAATTTTAGCCGCTGGCTTGTTAGGCTATATTACCCGTGAAATATTTGGCGGAGATTCGATGATGGCCTTGGTATTAGGGGGCGCGTCAATGGCTATCGCCGCTGTAATCACTCTCACCATCAATGATCAAGATGACCCCAGCTTGGTTAGCGAACCAGACTCAAACACAGCAACAGCACAGCCAGCCTAAACAGGGTGAGGTTTAATTAAACACCAAAAAGCCGAGCATGCGCTCGGCTTTTTACATGCCGGATGAGCTATTCAGCATCCCATTCAAAATCTGGCGATTCCTCTGGCTCTGCTCGGTATTTAAGCTGCAAACCGTGTAAAAAATTGCGCATCACCTGATCTTTACAAAGACGATAATGTTTATGATCAGGCTTGCGGAAAAAGGCGCTCAATTCATGTTTACCCAACTGAAACCCAGTTAAGCCTAATACCGCTAACATATCTTCCGCTTTTAAATTTAAAGCTATTTTTAGCTTCATTAATATCTGATTGTTATTTAAACGTTTTTCAGGCTCTGGCTGAGCCCCTTCCCGCTTGCCCCGTCGCTCGTTAATAAAACCATTCAGAAACGTTGCCAAAGTTTTATCGGTGCAATTTTTATAAGCCGGATCATCGTCTTTCTTGAGCCAGTCACTCACTTCAGCGCGACTCACTTCAACATCAGCTTGAGCAAAAATGGCAATCATCTTGTTATCATTCAAGTTAAAACAATAGCGAAGGCGACGAAGAATATCGTTATTAGTCATGTAAACATCCTAAATCAAACAAAAACGGCAAGCCGAGGGCGAAAAATCTGCAGAATTCTACTTCAATGGCGTTAAAGTAGATACTCTCTCAAAGCTTATTATTGCGTTTAGTCAACATAGTTTGCCTTGCTCTCAATGGCTTCAGGCAGTTGAATTTGATAACGAGCCAACTGTGAGCGACTAAATAAATAACGTCCTTTGGCGGCCGTAAGCGGACCTAAACTGCGGGGAACCACAGGCTCTCCTTCAAGTATTGTTTTCGCTAAGCCCGCAGCTAAGCGCCCTTGTTCAAAACCATCCACCACCAGACCGCCAATGGCTTTATTTTCACCAACGGCAAAATCCCAAAAACTAAAGGGAGGCACTGGTGAATGAGCCACTGACCAAGTTAACACTTGTTCGGTGGTCACATATTGATTGGCACTATCACGGATCCCCTCAAGCGAGCCAAAAATTACCGCATCAAAGCCCTGTTGTTGCATGCTTTCAACGTTTGCTTGCCAAGCTTGCCAATGATTAAGCAAGCGCAATTCCAGTTCGACACCCGCCACCTGCATGCTTGTTTGATTTGCAAAGAGCTCTTGCTGAATAATTTTTGACGCGTGACTGTCGTCAAACAATAATAATACACGCTTAGCTTTACTGGCTAATAACTGACTAATCATTGCCACCGACGGTTCAAGCAATGGTCGTTCTAATACACCTGTGATATTCACTCGCCGATCAACATGGTAGGTACGAGGGCTATGATTAATTCCCAAATAAACCACTGGTAGTTTTGTTTTGGCAAAACGAGGACCCAGATATTGCAGGGCTTCATCGTCACCTAGAATGACGAGTTCAGGCCGTACATCCAAATAATATTGCCAAGCGATTTCACCTCGACCGCGATGCTGTTTTTCGGGTAAATTTTTGGTATTCATTTGAAAATATTCGAGCTGATAATCGGCTGCGAGCAGCGATTTCAAACCCGCGATATACTGGCTGTCCCATAATTCTTGCTGCTGATAGCTTTCAATCACCAAGATTTTTGGTTTTGCTTGAATCGTCCAACAGCAAAATAGCGCCATGATGCAGAATAATCGAGCGTAAAGTTTGTTCACGAGCCAACTTAACTAAATGATGAAGTGCTTACAGTATAACCAATGCCCCTGCAAGCGCCTCAGTGGTATATCACGGAATGAGCGTTAGCTGTTCTCGCCCATGCGGCTGGTCTAAACCCAAATCAGGTCCTTTCGGCACCACCCCTGTTGGGTTAATCATCCGATGACTCTGATAATAGTGTTGCTTAATATGCGCTAAATTGATGGTCTCACGAATACCTTCCATTTGATACAAATCCAGCATGTAAGCATGCAAATGAGGATAGTCGGCTATGCGCCTTAAATTACATTTAAAGTGCCCGACATAGACCGCATCAAAGCGGATCAAGGTGGTAAATAAACGCCAATCCGCCTCGGTTAATTCAGAACCCAACAAATAACGCTGAGCGCTCAAGACCTGCTCTAAAAAATCTAAACTTGCAAATAAGGGGACCACAGCCTCTTCGTAAGCCGCTTGGCTGGTGGCAAAACCAGCCCGATAAACGCCATTATTCACCGTCTCATAAATCCGTAGATTAAGTGCGTCGATGTCTTCGCGCAATGCTTGCGGATAGTAATCACCGAGTTTAGCGCCGAGTGAATCAAAAGCAGAATTAAACATACGAATAATGTCCGCCGATTCATTAGACACTATGGTTTGCCGCTGTTTGTCCCAGAGCACTGGCACGGTGACTCGCCCCGAGTAATCTGGAGCGGCAGCAGTATAGATTTGATGCATAAATTCAGCATGATGAAGCGGGTCTTTCACCACCCCTTCGCCCTCAGCGAAGGTCCAGCCATTTTCAGCCATGTACCAATGTACCACCGAATAATCGATGAATTCTTCCAGTCCCTTAAGCTTACGAAAAATTAAAGTCCGATTCGCCCAAGGACAAGCCAAAGACACATACAAATGATAACGGCCCACTTCGGCTTTAAAACCCGCCTCTCCAGTCGGGCCTGCGGAACCATCGGCGGTAACCCAATGGCGAAACTGAGCTTCACTGCGCTGAAAGCGTCCTTGATGCTTCGCCGTGTCGTACCACTGATCTTGCCATTCACCGTCAACCAATAAACCCATACCCGTTCCTCGTTGTTCAAGCTTAAAATCGATTATTTTGAAAATCGTCGAAGGCCTGCAGTACTTCTTCACGCGAATTCATCACAAACGGGCCTCCCCAGGCCACAGGCTCGTTCAAGGGCTCGGCACCAACTAACAATAGTCGACAAGCTGAATGACTGCTTAATTGCAACGCCTCACCAAAGTCTAGTACCGCTAACTGGTAAGCATTTAAAGGTTCTGGGTCATCCGCCACCTGAAGTTGCCCTTCAATCACGTAGATAAAAGCTTGTTGAGATTGTACCAAATCCAGCTGCAACTGCCCGCCCGCCACCATGCTAATATCCAAATAAGTCGCCGTTTGGTGCACCACTTGCACAGGGCCTTGAGTACCATCTGCCAACTCACCCGCAATGACCCGAATCAGATTACCTTGTAAATCTCGGCTTTGCGGGATCTGCTCGGCACTAAACTCTTGATAGCTTGGTGCCGACATTTTCTGCGCGGCCGGCAAATTAATCCAAAGCTGAAAGCCCTTTAATAAGCCGTCTTGCTGCTCTGGCATTTCGGAGTGAATAACCCCTCTGCCAGCACTCATCCATTGCACCCCACCAGCTTCAATCACCCCCTCATTACCGACGCTATCTTTATGTCGCATTTTGCCATTAAGAATATAAGAGACGGTTTGAAAACCACGATGCGGGTGTTCGGGAAAACCAGCCAAATAATCATCTGGCTGATCTGACTCAAAACAATCCAACATTAAAAAGGGATCCAGCATGGATAATTGCTGACTACCAAGAATCCGAGTTAACTTAACACCAGCCCCATCCTGGGTGGCTTGACCTGTCACTCGCTTAATCACGGTTCTGCGATGTTTCATTTTTAACTCCTAGCACTGAGAATCTTGAGCACAATTGATGTTTGTTTAGCACAAGCAAGCGCTATGCTTTTCGATTATCCAAGGAATAAGCACCAGCACCATGAGCAACTAATAATAGAAAGCCGCCCGCAACCGAAATATTTTTCATAAATAGGATCATCTGCATCTGGTCATCAACATTGCCGTGGAACAACAGCGCCGCCACGACACTAAAGCCTGCCAACAAAAAGGCCACGATACGGGTATTCCAGCCCACAACAATGGCCAAGCCACCGACCAATTCAAGGGCAATCACTAAGGGTAATAAAGCACCCGGCACTCCCATTGCCTCCATATAACCTTGAGTACCGGCATAAGCGCCAATTTTTCCAAAACCAGAAAGGACAAACATTAATGCTAAAAGTAAACGGCCAAGCGGTTGAGCCAATAATTGTATTTGTTTCATCTTCATTTCCTAATTGATGTGAGATCGACTGGGTCTCCCCAACTATTAGACTCAGCATAACCATCAATATTGGTTCAATAAATAGTGTGTTTAGCAAATTATTGTTCCTATAATAGCAACAATAGAACGATTCAAACGTTCAACTCGCGAGGTAAAGATGGGCCAGTTAGAAGACATGCAGATTTTTGTACGGGTGGTAGAAGCCGGTAGCATTACTCGAGCCGCCGAGCAGTTGGGAATGGCTAAGTCTGTGGTTAGTCGACGCCTAAGTGGCTTAGAGCAACGCTTGGGGATCAGCTTAATACAGCGTAGTACGCGCCGCTTAAAACTAAATGATTATGGCCAAAGCTATTACCAACGCAGCCTCGCAATTCTGGATGACATTAACCAACTCAACCACCAAACAAGCCAGCAAAATACCGCACTCAGTGGTTCCTTACATGTCGCCGTTCCTTTGTCATTTGGCCTCAGTCATCTCAATTCAGCCTTCGATGCTTTTATGCAGTTACACCCGCAGCTACAGTTAAAGATCAGCCTGACCGATAGCCAACAAGATTTAGTCGCCGAAGGAATCGACCTCGCATTGCGCATCGCCGAGCTAAAAGATTCGAGCCTCAAGGCACGAAAAATCACCCCAATCAACTTCCTTCTGGTTGCTTCAGCGAGCTATTTACAGCGGCATGGCACCCCCCAACACCCTGAAGATCTGAAGCAACATCAAATATTGCATTACAGCAATCTACCCACGACCAACTTTATTTTGTTCGATAGCAAAGGACTGCGTCATCAGGTGAATTATCAACCGCATATCTCCGCGAACAATGGTGACTTTTTAAAAGACATGAGTATTGCTGGTCATGGAATTAGCTTTAGCCCTAGTTTTATCGCTTGGCGTAGTATTGCCACTGGTGACCTAGTACCAGTATTGCCACAATATCGAACACCAAGTTTATACGCCTGGGCTATCTACCCGAATACTCGTTATTTATCACAACGAGCACGCTTATTAATTGATTTTTTATGTCAGCGCTTTGGCAAAAACCCCTACTGGGATCAGGCGATTGCTCAGCATTTAAAACAGCCCGCAGAACCACATTCGTGAGTCTCGACAAACTTTGAAGCAAGCTTTACTCATTTAATCACATGACTATCAAAAAGCGCTGTATTCTCAAGAGGTTTTATGTTTATCTTGCAACTTAATAAATATAATAGGCACGGCGAATCAAGCCAAATTTTGCTGAATTCAGCTTAGCCCGCTCAACCACTATTCGCAGCACCCATCATTTTTAACTCATCGCTAAGGAAAGTCATATGCCGATCGTTTTTGATTATGTTCTCACTGTTCAAGTCGCGCTGCTGATTTTTGCACTATTTGTGCTGAAATCATCGATTAAATTTGTGCCACAAAATGAAGCCTGGGTGATCGAACGCTTCGGTAAATATCAGTCCACCAAAGAAGCCGGGCTGAACTTTCTATTACCGATGATCGATCAGGTTGCAGCACGCCGAACCCTAAAAGAACAAGCCTTCGATATTCCGAGCCAAGCCGCAATTACCAAAGATAATATTTCACTCACGGTCGACGGCGTATTGTACTTTCGAGTCCTTGAGCCTTACAAAGCCACCTATGGTGTAGAAGACTATGTTTTCGCAATTACCCAGCTCGCACAAACCACCATGCGCTCAGAAATCGGTAAAATTGAATTAGATAAAACCTTTGAGGAACGTGACACCCTCAACGCTGAGATTGTCAATTCAATCAATGAAGCATCCGCCTCTTGGGGCGTCGCAGTCATGCGTTATGAAATTAAAGATATTACGCCACCAGCATCAATTATGGATGCGATGGAATCGCAAATGCGTGCCGAACGTGAACGTCGCGCTAAAATTCTCGAATCGGAAGGTGAAAAAGCCGCCGCGATTAATATTGCCGAAGGTCAAAAACAATCGCGTGTTTTAGCTGCCGAAGCTGAAAAACAAGAACAAGTATTAAACGCTCAGGGTGAAGCACAAGCATTAATAGCAGTTGCCGACGCACAAGCACAGGCGATTAATACTATTGGTGCCTCTGCGGCGACCGAACAAGGCCAAAAAGCGGTACAACTAGACTTAGCGACTAAAGCCATTGAAGCGAAATTGGCAATAGCCAAAGAATCAACCGTGGTATTATTACCTGATAGCAGCAGTGAAGCAGGCTCTTTAGTCGCCCAGGCAACTAGTATTTTAAATACCCTAAATCGAGGTTAAATCATGACTGAGCTGTTTGCCAATCACATTCCACAAACCATGGTTGCGCTAGGCTTGATCTTGCTGACCATTGAAGTTGGCCTGATCGGCTTTGCCACCTTTATTTTATTTTTTGTTGGTTTGTCGTTGGTGCTGACAGGCTCTTTAATTTGGTTAGATTTACTGGCTGATAGCTGGAATAGCATCTTGCTGTCGAATGCGATTGCCAGCAGCGTATTAGCCGGTTTGCTGTGGAAACCGATGCGCAAACTACAAAATCATTCCGATGATAAAACAGTAAGCAGTGACTTTGACGGTCACCGTTTCTTTTGTGAGCAAGCCATCGATAGACGCGGTCAAAGTAGCTATAAACATTCAGGGATTAGCTGGGTGTTAAAAAGCGAACACCCCATTGCCGCCGATACTGAAGTAGAAGTGATTAAAGTGGAAGTGGGAACCTTTTGGGTCAAGCCAGTTGATTAAATGCTTTCACTGGTAGAGCAATTGCTCTCACCAGTCCCTTTCAGTATACGCCATCACTTCTCAGTAGAATGCTCTGTTAGCGAACAGGCGCTTGATTCAGCATGCAAAACCCAAACAATTATGCTTAACTTAAGCCTGTTCTCCGCTCACTCTCGTAGGCTAAAATGGATGCTTAAATTGTTCACTAAACCCACTGTTTTATTGCTTATTATTGCTTTGAACGGCTGTAGTAGTATCGCCCCCACCGAAGCTCCCAAGGTTAATTTAGTCTCGGTTGTACCAGTCGGCAGTGATGGTATGGCTCCTAATTTCAAGATTAATCTGCGGGTGGTCAACCCCAACCAACAAGCCCTAAGCCTCGCTGGCGCCGTCTATTCCTTATCCTTGAATGGCCATGAAGTGGTCAACGGTGCCACCAGCGATTTACCCAGTGTTCCCGGCTATGGAGAAGCAAATTTTAGCCTGCCCGCCCAAGCCAACCTGATTGCCAGTTTTCGCTTGCTTAGCTCCTTAATGCAACAGTCGCGTCCGGAGTTAGCATATCAGGTCAAAGTGAAACTAGATCTCGGCAGCTTTTGGCCCGACATTACACTCAATGAGGAGGGCAAACTGAAGTTGGAAGATCTCGGCGATACTCTCAACTCAAGCCTATAGCTCGATGTCTCGCAACCGCTAAAAATGATACTAGCGCTGCGACGCAACACCAAACCGCTTGAGTTAAACTTGCCAATTAATCGGCTTTTGTCCCTGCTCACTCAGTAAACGATTGGTTTGGGAAAAATGTTGACAACCAAAAAATCCTCGGTGCGCCGACAAAGGTGATGGGTGCACCGCCGTTAAGCAATGATGCCGCGAGTTATCGATGGCTCGCCCCTTTTGTTGGGCATGTGCGCCCCACAATAAAAAGACCACACCAGAGCAGTGCTGATTAATTTGAGCGATCACCGTATCGGTAAATTGCTCCCAACCATATTTGGCATGAGAATGAGCCTTGCCCTGTTCTACACTCAATACGGTATTTAGCAGCAATACCCCTTGTTCAGCCCAAGCCAGCAGGTCGCCATGCTCGGGGATCTCAAAGCCACTGATATCGGTCGCCAATTCTTTATAGATATTACGCAAAGAAGGCGGGATCTTAATGCCCGGCGGCACACTAAAACTTAAACCGTGGGCTTGGTCTGGCCCGTGATAAGGATCTTGACCCAAAATCACCACCTTTAGTTTAGCCAAGGGCGTCGCTTCAAAGGCGGCAAATAACTGCGTATCGGCAGGATAAATCAGCTTCCCAGCCTGACGCTCATCTTTAATTCGTTTCATCAGAGTCTGAAAGTAAGCTTGTTGCTTCTCAGCCTCCAGTAATCTGTCCCATGTCAACGCTTTGGTCACGGTTTGCTCTCTATTAGTCACACGCCAACATCATAACTGATCGCCCAACAGATCGATATGCTGTGGGCTTCAGCTAATAAGACTCCGGCACAAAACTTTGCTCATGCAACGGCACTCTGACATAACCTTGGCGATCAATCGTCGGTAATTCGATCGCTGGATGCGGTAACTCTTGATAATCAATTTGCGATAACAGATGACGAATACAGTTGAGTCGCGCACGTTTCTTGTCATCCGAATTCACCACCCACCACGGAGAATGTTTGGTATCGGTATGCGCGAACATTTCATCTTTGGCTTGAGAATAGGCCACCCAACGAGAGCGAGACTCAAGATCCATCGGACTAAATTTCCAGCGTTTTAAGGGATTGTTAATTCGCTCGAGAAAACGCTTTTCTTGCTCTTCATCGGAAACCGAAAACCAATACTTCAATACAATAATACCGGAGCGGATCAACATCCGTTCAAATTCAGGACAGGCGCGAAGAAAATCTTGATGTTGCAGCTCATCACAAAAGCCCATCACCTTTTCCACGCCAGCACGGTTATACCAAGAACGATCAAACAGCACCATTTCTCCGGCCGCAGGCAAATGCGCCACATAACGCTGAAAATACCATTGGGTTTTCTCACGCTCACTCGGCGCAGGCAAGGCGGCAATCCGACAAACGCGAGGATTAAGCTTTTCCGCAATACGTTTAATCACTCCCCCTTTACCAGCCGCATCCCTACCTTCAAAAATCACCACCACTTTCAAGCCAGTTTCCACTATCCAGCGCTGTAGTTTCACCAACTCAACCTGCAATTCGGTTAAACACTGCTCATACTCTCGTTTACTCAATTTATCAGCCATAGACTCGCTCACCTTGTTTGTTCAACTGCATTGAAAATAAAATCAATAAATACAAAGAGTTAAATTAATAGATCGTAAAACTAATAATGCTTCACGCTAAGCATAACGATTTAAGCTTAGTAAATCCGTTCAGCAGAGTGAGCACTTGGTATGAATTTTCACTGACAATACTTTAAAAAAAAACTTAAAATGGTAACCTTAGGCGCCTTTATACACTCGCTAAGAACTCAGCATGGCAATCACAGGCACTCTTTATATCGTATCGGCCCCCAGCGGCGCAGGTAAATCAAGCATGATTAATGCTTATCTTTCGCGCCATCGCGCTTATCCCGCTCAAGTGTCTGTCTCGCATACCACCCGATCGGTCCGTCCCGGTGAGATCGATGGTAATCACTACCATTTTGTAGACCATCATCAGTTTAAACAGCTCATCGATGAACAAGCCTTCTTCGAATACGCCGAAGTATTTGGCAACTTTTATGGAACCTCTCGGCATAGCATTGAGCAAACCCTCGCCGAAGGGATCGATGTATTTTTAGATATCGATTGGCAGGGCGCTCGCCAAGTGAAAATGATGATGCCAGAAGCGGTATCGGTATTTATTCTGCCTCCCAGTCGTGAGGAGCTGGAAAACCGCTTGCACATGCGTGGCCAAGACAGCCCTGAAGTAATTAAAAAACGAATGAATGAAGCCGAAAGCGAAATGTCCCACTACGATGAATACGATTATCTAATCATCAATGGCAATTTTGATGAGGCGCTTAGTGAATTAACCGCCATCATTACGAGCCAAAGGTTACAAACTCGACAGCAAGCAGCAAAACACCAAGCCTTGCTAAATGAACTTTTATCGAAATAAATACCGTAAGTTCTAGCAAATCTTGCTAAGATCGGCTAGGATCTTGCGTCATTTTTAGTCAACATACATCAACGGAGCTGTGCATGGCACGAGTAACAGTAGAAGATGCAGTAGAACAAGTCGGCAACCGCTTTGACCTTGTCCTTATCGCCGCACGTCGCGCGCGTCAGATCGCAGTAGAAGGTAAAGAGCCTCTAGTTGACGCAGATAACGACAAACCCACAGTTATCGCTTTACGTGAAATTGAAGAAGGTTTGATCACCACCGAAACCATGGATGCTCAAGACCGTCAAGAACGTCAAGAACGTGAAGCAGCCGAATTGGCAGCTGTTGCAGCTATCGCCGATAAACGCATCTAGATCTTCCCGCTATAAAATTACCGTGCTGGGTTTACTCCGCACGGTAAAACTCCCATAATTCATTCAATCATATCTATCACTGCGATCCTCTGCTACTGAGGTACTGTTTGTATTTATTCGAAAGCTTGCGCGAAGTCGCTTCTAGTTATTTAAGTGAAGAACACGTGATCCTGTTACGTGATGCTTATTTATTAGGTCGAGATGCCCATGAAGGCCAGTTCCGTTCTAGCGGAGAGCCTTATATTACCCACCCACTAGCGGTGGCGCGGATTTTAGCCGAGGTGAGGATGGACCATCAAACCCTCGCGGCCGCGATATTGCACGACACCATCGAAGATACACCGGTAACTTATGAACAACTCAGTGAACAGTTTGGCAGTGAAATTGCCGACTTGGTGGAGGGCGTAAGTAAGCTCGATAAAATTAAGTTTCGCGACAAAAAAGAAGCCCAAGTCGAAAACTTTCGCAAAATGATGATGGCGATGGTTCAAGATATTCGGGTGATTTTAATCAAGCTCGCCGACCGCACCCATAATATGCGAACCTTGGGTTCGCTGCGCCCAGACAAACGGCGCAGAATTGCCCGGGAAACCCTCGAAATTTACGCGCCCATCGCCAATCGGTTGGGGATCCACAGCATCAAAACTGAACTAGAAGAACTCGGTTTTGAAGCGCTCTATCCAATGCGTTATCGCGTCTTAAAAGAGTGTGTAAAAAATGCCCGTGGCAATCGTAAAGAATTAATCAACGGGATCCATCAAGAGCTACAAGGGCGGATCGAAGATGCAGGGATCGAAGCATCGGTGACTGGCCGCGAAAAAAACCTCTATAGCATCTATAAGAAGATGGTCAGCAAAGAGCTTCAATTCCATGAAGTGATGGACATTTATGCCTTTCGAATCATCGTTGACCAACTTGATACCTGTTATCGCGCCTTAGGTATTAGCCATAGCCTCTACAAACCTCGCCCTGGCCGATTTAAAGACTATGTCGCGATTCCTAAGGCTAATGGCTATCAAAGCCTGCATACCTCGTTGGTTGGCCCTCACGGCGTCCCTGTCGAAGTGCAAATTCGTACCGAGCACATGGACCAAATGGCCGATAAAGGTGTGGCCGCACACTGGACATACAAACAAGCAGGCGAAAGCCCTGGCACCACCGCACAAATTAGAGCCCAGCGTTGGATGCAGAGCTTGTTAGAACTACAGCAAAGTGCTGGCAGCTCCTTCGAATTTATCGAAAATGTGAAAACCGATCTGTTCCCCGATGAAATTTATGTATTTACCCCAGAAGGGAAAATTATCGAACTACCAGCCGGCGCCACCCCGGTAGACTTCGCCTATGCGGTCCATACCGATGTCGGCCACGCCTGTGTAGGCGCACGGGTAAACCGTCACCCTTTCCCTCTTAGCAAAGCCTTAAGTAATGGTCAAACCATCGAAGTCATCACCGCTCCGGGCGCTCGACCCAATGCCGCTTGGTTAAACTTTGTGGTGACCGGTAAGGCACGCGGTAAAATTCGACAATTGTTAAAAAATCAACGCCGCGAAGAATCGGTTAGTTTAGGCCGCCGCCTGTTAAATCATGCGCTAGGCAGTACCAAACTCGCCAACATCGATCCGGCACACCTGGAGCAGGTATTACAAGATCTAAAAGCGGAGTCTATCGACGATCTGTTAGCCGAAATCGGCTTAGGCAATGCCATGAGCATTGTGGTCGGTAGACGATTATTGGGCAATACCGAAGAACTTGGCCAACACAAGGGCAAAGGGATTATCGCGATTCAAGGCGCCGAGGGGTTGTTACTCACTTATGCCAACTGCTGTCGACCTATTCCCGGCGATCCGGTCGTGGCACATATAAGCCAAGGCAAAGGCTTAGTGGTGCATCTCGAATCCTGTAAAAATATCAGCGGCTATCAAAAAGAGCCCGATCGCTACATCAATGTCGATTGGTCAAAAGATGCCGAGAATACCAGCGAATACAAAACCGAAATGCGTATCGACATGGTTAATCACCAAGGGATCCTAGCCAGTTTAACCAATGTCGTAGCCTCGACTGGTGCCAATATCGTAAACATTGTCACCGAAGAAAAAGAAGGACGGGTTTATACCGTCGACTTGCTCATTACCACCCATAGCCGTATCCACCTAGCCAACATCATGCGAAAAATCCGAGTCATGCCAGAGGTATTACGGGTGGTTCGCTTAAGAAATTAAATAAACGAGAAACTAATGACACCTGAACGCCATCAGCGCATTCGCGCTATGTTAGACGCCCGCCAAACAGACTTAACCGTTTGTATGGAGAACGTACACAAGCCACATAACTTATCGGCGATTGTGCGTACCTGTGATGCCGTGGGTGTCGACCATGTACATGCCATTTGGGAAAACTATAAAGACGAACTTCGTCGTGGCACCGCCACCGGCAGTCAAAACTGGGTGAAAGTGCATAACCACGACAAGATCGAAGATGCAGTGGCTCAGTTACGCAACAGCGGCATGCAGATTTTAGCCACTAATTTGTCAGATAGTGCGGTAGACTTTCGTGAGATTGACTATACCAAACCTACCGCAATCTTAATGGGCCAGGAAAAATACGGGATCTCTGATACTGCGCTTGCCTTAGCCGATCAAGACATTATTATCCCCATGGTTGGGATGGTGCAGTCACTGAATGTTTCGGTGGCTAGTGCACTGATTCTTTATGAAGCGCAGCGACAACGCCAACTGGCGGGGATGTATCAGGGTCCTTGCTTGGTCAGCCCAGAAGAGCAAAACAGGATTATGTTTGAAGGCGGCCACCCGATTTTTGCCGACGTCTGCAAACGCAAGGGTTTACCCATCCCACAGATAGATGAACATGGCCAAATTGCCGCCGATGATACTTGGTGGGCCAAGGTACAAATGAACAAAGAAGCCTGGGATCATCTGGACGACGAGTCATAAGCGTCGCCAATCAACAGCCATTGACCTTATTGGTCAGTGGCTATGAGTCCATCGGCCGCTATTAACATCGCAACACCAGGCTACACTTATTCAAGTGAGGACTACTCGCTGTCACTCGAATATAGCTTAAATTGATAATCATCATCCCAAGGCAAATGATAACCCCATACCATCGGCTGGCCCACTTGCTTATCCACCCAAACAAACGGGGTAGCTAAGAATCGAGGGATCTCTAATCGGATGCCATTACTTTCTGCCTGATATAAAGACGCATGAGTTTCACAACGCACCAATAACATCACCACAATGATAATCAATAACCAACGCCAAAAACCTTCCATTGTTTATCCTATTTAGCTTAAGTCCAATTGTTACATCATGATTCGGCGACCACCTGCCAATGCGCTTGCAGAGCCTGTTGGATCTGGCTCACCTGCTTCGCACGCTGCTCAGGGCTGTAGGCTTTGAGCGGCAATTGTCCCCAAATGGCTTGCGGCCACAACGGATCATCATGAAACCTCACCACATGATGCACATGTAGCTGCGGCACCACATTTCCCAAAGCAGCAAGATTTAATTTATCCCCTTGATAGAGGTCCATTAAGGCTTCACTGACCCGTTTAGATTCTCGCCAAAACTGCGCTTGTTGACAATTATCCAACTGGTAAATATCAGCAATATTATCTTCCATTGGTACTAATACTAACCATGGAAATTGACTATCATTGATTAATAATACTCGGCATAGTTCAAAATCGCCGAGCCAAATGCCGTCTTTTGCCAATTGCGGATGTAACACAAAATCAGTCATCGTATTTCCTAAGATGTGGGTTTTTAGGCTCACCAATACAAACCTTCAGTGCTTAAACCTTTGCCGATTCCTTAGCTCGCCCTCACAACATCAGAAACCAAGAAATAAACACCAATCAAAAGATGATTATACGGCGAGCTTCAGCACAATGTTACGCTTTTATACTAGAACATAAATCATTCGATACTAGCACCAAAAAACAAAGACTAAGGGGATGTCACAACGCTTTTCAAACGACTTGAGCATGCGCACAACAAGCCCCATGATTTAAGTAGAGTTCTTATGTTATTTAATATAAAAATCAATCACTAATATCCAGGATTCAAGTTCAAAACCCAGCTCATCCCAGAAAGTCTTAGGCTTCAATTTTTAAACATCTGCTATTTTTAGTAGGAGGATATAACAATCGGTGGATAACATGCGAACAATACTATTGTGCTGCGCTCTCAGTAGCGTGAGTCTCGCCGAAGAATGGGATCCATGGTTAGATGAATTTAGCCCGTCAACCCTCAGTCGCCAGCAACAAATCGAAGAATTAATCTGGTTTAAACAAGCCGCCAAACCCTATCAGGGAATGACCATTCGTGTTGCAACCGAGCGTATAAGCACACATTGGTATGAAGCAACCGTTATCGCACCATTATTTCAAGATCTCACCGGTATTAGGGTGATCCATGAAGTCATTAATGAAAATGACGTGGTCAAAAAATTACATAATCAAATCGATTTAGGCATCAACCATTACGACATTTATGTGAGTGACAGCGATCTCATTGGTGGCCATTACCGCTCCAATAAAATACTCAATTTGAGTCATTTTATGCAGGAAGAAGGCAAAGCCGTTACCCTGCCAAATTTAGACTTAAGCGACTTTATGGGACTTGCCTTCACCACCGATCCATATGGCAACTTATTACAGTTGCCGGATCAACAATTTGCAAACCTCTATTGGTATCGACAAGACTGGTTTGAGCGCCCAGAACTGCAACAACGATTTGCTCAACTATATGGCTATCCACTGGCAGTACCTCAGAACTGGTCAGCTTATGAAGACATCGCTGAGTTTTTCACCATTCACGTCAAAGAGCTTGATGGACAAAAAGTATATGGTCATATGGACTTTGGTAAAAACGACCCTTCATTGGGTTGGCGGATCTCCGATAGTTGGTTATCGATGGCAGGGGTGGGGGATGTTGGTCTACCAAACGGTCTACCAGTCGATGAATGGGGGATCCGTAACCAAGATTGCCACCCTGTAGGCGCAACTGTAAAACGAGGCGGGGCTCTCGACTCACCCGCAGCCATATACGCGATAGAAAAATATGCCGATTGGCTGAAACGTTTCGCCCCCCCCGAGGCTATCAATTTAGATTTATATCAAGCCCAAGCCGAACTAAAAAAGGGACACATTGCCCAACAGATATTTTGGTATACCGCCTTTATCCCCGATTTAAGCCATCCCAACCTACCATTGACTGACTCCCAAGGATTACCGCTTTGGCGGGTTGCACCTGCACCACGCGGCGCTTACTGGCAACAAGGAATGAAATCGGGTTATCAAGACGTGGGCGGTTGGACCTTATTAAAATCAACAAGCTTAAAAAAACAGCAAGCGGCTTGGCTGTATGCTCAATTTAATGTTGCTAAAACCGTGTCTCTGAAAAAAACCATGGTCGGCCTCACGCCGATCCGACTCAGTGATGTCAACTCAGACAATTTCAGCGCACGCTCTGCAGAATTGGGAGGCTTAGTCGAGTTTTACCAAAGTGAGGCTCGTAACGAATGGACTCCCACGGGCTTTAATGTCCCCCACTACCCAAGCTTATCGGAGCTTTGGTGGCAATACATTGGTCGAGTGAATCAACCGGGAGCCAACATTCCACTCATCATGAATGAACTCGCCGAACACATGGATAGGGGTTTAGCAAAACTCAATCAACACAGCCAAACTCAATGCAACCCTCAACTCAATCCCATCGAAGATAAACAGTATTGGTTAAATCAACCCGGTTCACCTAAACCGCCCCTGAGCAATGAAAAACCGCAAGGTAAAACAATCAACTACTCAGACTTGTTACAATCATGGAAAAAGTAATCATCGCACTTTATTTGGGGCTGATGGCACTGGCCGCAAATGCCAGCTCCTTGATTTTTTATACTCATGTCAACCCACCCTATGTAATTCAAGAGCAACAACAACTCTCGGGGCTTAATATTGATATATTTCAATTACTCAAACAAAAAAGTGGACTCGATCTCCAACTCAGGGTTTTGTCTCCTAAACGAGCCTACAAGCTCACTCTCTACTCCCCCAATAGCTGCGTATTTACGATTGAACGAACTGAATCAAGAGAAAGCTTATTTACTTGGATAAGTCCACTATTCGCCAATCGTTTCGCCCTGTATCAACGACATAAGAATGCCAAAAACTTACGTAGTTTGGCTGATTTTAATGGTATAAAAATAGGCAGCTACCTCGGTAGTAGCGTGAGCGAGTACTTAAGTAGTTTTAATTTGAAACTAGACTTAACAACAACCAACCTAAACAGCGCCGAAAAACTCCACCGAGAACGAATCGATGCCTGGGCCAGTGATACATTATTAACCGCCTATATACTGGAAAATAATAATTTAGATATTAACCCGCAAGGATTTGAGTTTTATAGCTCATTAGAAGCCATCGCCTGTAATAAACAAAGTAATCCAGCTATATTGCAGCGCCTACAAGAGCACTTAAACCAACTACAACGCTCCGGAGAGATAAACAAACTGATACAGCACTATCAACGACTATATGGGATAAACACAGATTGATAGAGCCATTGAGCGCAGTTAGCGATGATTTAGGCCCGCCAACATGAATAAATAATGAGTTAGATTAGTACTAAAAGCGCGAAATTATCACCGATAATACATATCAATATCTAGCCAATGAAGACAAACAAAAAAACAGCCTAAAGAGACTGTTTTCTTATAAGGAATTGTGAAGGATTAGACTTTTAAGTTAACCAAGTAAGTCACTAATTGATTGAGCTCTTCAAGAGATTTAACCGATCCAGTGTTCACTTGATATTTACCATTAATCACTAAAGCGGGTACCCCACGAATTTTATAGTTAATGGTATTTTTATCCATCTGCGACACCATGCCATTGACCACAAAACTGTTGGCAGCACTGTCAAATTTCTTGGCATCCACACCATTGGCAACAAAAATATCGCGAATATCATCACGACTAGAAAAACGCTGGCGCTTAACATGGATTGCATCAAAAATAGCGCTGCTTACTTGCGAATCCACATTTAGCATTTCTGCCACAGCATAGGCACGAACCATTTCTTCGCCCATGACTTTACCACCGAGAAAACTCACATGGTTCTTCTTAAATGCAACTCCAGCAGGCAAAGAGGATTGAATGCTTTTCGCTACCGGTTCAAACTTATAACAATGGGGACAGTAGTAAGAGAAAAACTCCATAACTTCGGGCTTTGCGGTGGCGGTTTGCTTAATCACTTCATAATGTGTGCCTTGCTTAAAGTCTGTCGCCAATGCCATCGGTATAACCAACAGCGCCATGAGAGCAATCAGTATTTTTTTCATCAATCTAAAATTCCTTCAATGTACCCATAAAAAACCGAGCATAAAGATAAGCAAGTACTCGGTCAATCGCTTTACCATGACTTTATCACCCCCTCCGCGAGAGCGAAGGGATGATAATAAGAGTCATTAGCTTCCATTTATATATAAAATAAAAATAAAAACAAATACTTAAGTTTATCTAGGTAAGCATTAACGCCTACAACCTACAACAAGATGAATAGCAGCGTTCAACAATCCCGCGCGACTTAAGTGTACCAGTGTCCGTTTTCAAACATCACTTCGGCCTCTGCAGGCTGATGAATTAAGCTTGCATAACAGTGCTCAATTTCACTGCGCCTAATTTTTAATGTGGGCGTGAGCAAGGCATTATCAACATTCCAATCCTGCTCTACCACTATCAAATGAGACAGTTTGGCATGGCTTTCCAGATGCTGATTTACCTGAGTTAGTGTACGGCCTAAGCTGGTTTCGATTTGCTGCTGCGAATGCTGCTTCAGCTCAGCAGCTAACACAACTAAGGCGCAGGGCTGAGTCAATGCACTACCAACCACACACACCTGTTCTATCATCGAATTTTCCGCAAGGCGCTGTTCAATAGGAACTGGCGCAACATACTTTCCTTTCGCCGTTTTAAAACTTTCTTTAAGCCGGCCTATAATTTTTAGATAACCGTCGCTATCGATGGTTCCCTTATCACCAGTGTGCAGCCAACCATCGACCAACGCCTCGGCGCTCAACTCTGGGTGTTTATAATAGCCTCGCATCATCGCTTTGCCTTTCACCAGAATTTCACCTTGATTGGACAGCTTCAATTCTACCCCAGGGCCAACTTTACCGATGGTTCCTATCTTATCGGCTCTAAAAGGCACATTTAAACTGCCATAGGCTAAGTTTTCGGTCATCCCCCACGCTTCTGAGATGTTAAGACCGAGCGTTTGATACCAGTGTAATAAGGCGGGGGCAATCGGTGCGCTGCCACAACCTAAAATACGCGCCTTATTCAACCCCAAAGCCTTTCTTATTTTTAATTTGATCAAACTCGACAACAGCGGAACCGTCAGTAACAACTTAAGCTTCTTAGGGGGGATTTTTTCAAATACGCCTTGCTGAAAACGTGCCCATAGCCGCGGTACCGAAATAAATAAGGTTGGTTGAACACTGCGTAAATTGTCGGCAAAAGCGGCTAACGATTCAACAAAAGATACCGTAGGTTGACCGCTAAAAATACTCGTGCCTTGTATATAAACACGCTCAGTAATGTGGGCTAAAGGGAGGTAGGAAATCATCCGGTCATCACGATTGGCCTCTAATACCACAATCAGACGCTCGCAGGCATAGCGATAAGCAGCAAAACTAATTTCAGCACCTTTCGGCTCACCAGTACTACCAGAGGTATAAATAATGGTCATAATGTCTTGCGCCGACCAAAGATGATGTTTGTCGATGGCCGACAAACGGTCTAACCAGTCTTGCCATTGAATATCGCAAGCCATAGTGTGGTAAGGCATTGCCACCGTAGTTAAACCATCAGGAATTGCGGCCGCTTGCTTATCCCAATCATCTAACTTACCAACAAACAATAACTTTGCTTCACTATGCTGCAGCACAAAGCGGATGGTATCGACACTGGCGGTGGCATAAATAGGCACACTAATACAACCGGCCATGATAATAGCCAAATCAGCGATAAACCATTCTGCGCTATTTTTGGCCAAAATCGCCACTTTGTCACCCGGCGCTAAATTTTGTTGTCGCAGCCCTTGAGCAATTTGCCCAGCTTCACGAGCCACCATTGCCCAAGTTTTTTCATGAAATACACCATCAATCGGCTGGCGTAAATAGACCTGTTGTGGTTGTATGCGTTGCCAATGCATCAAAGCGTCCACTGGTGTCACAAACTTTTTCATAACAAACCCCTTACAAAAAACCAACCTTTACAGTTAATCCTATATCGATAACTACAGGATGCCAGCTAAATCAAAATATTAGCCTAGGGAATGTGACAAACACTCGGTTTAAAGCCAAGTTTTAAAGGGCGTTTTCGCTAACATACTATTGTAATATTGCCGCTGTCCGGTGACTTCTTCTGCTAACCAATCGGGCTTTTCAAAATGCTCTTGTTCGCTGTTTAATTCAACTTCTGCTACGATCAGCCCCTGATTATTTCCAGTAAAAACATCTACTTCATAGGTATGTTGACCCACTGGTACCAAATAACGCAACTTATCGATAGCCCCCGGCTCACACAAATTTAATAATTGCTCGGCTTCGGCCAAAGCCAAAGGCTGTTCCCATTCGAAACGACTCAAACCAGCGGCATTACTCACGCCTTTAATCGTTAAGTAGCCCTGCTCTCCCTGGATCCGCACCCGAACCGTACGCTGCTTATCGCTGTTGAGATAGGCCTGCACTATCCGCAAGGAGGCTGTCGCTTGGGCAACAAAATCCATATTTTTCACTAAAAACTTACGCTCAATTTCGAGGCTCATATTAATATCCTGGCGTTAATGACAATGGCGGCTGCTGCAAGGCAGATAATTGCTCTTTAAGCGCCAGAATCTGATCTTCCCAATAACGCTGTGAATTAAACCAAGGAAAGGCACGTTGAAAAGCAGGATCTTCCCAGCGACGTGCCAACCACCCCATATAATGGATCATCCGCATCGCCCGCAGTGGCTCAATCAGCGCCAACTCTCGCTTATCAAATTCACAAAATGATTCATAACCTTCAAGAAAAACCTCTAATTGCAAACGACGCTCGTTATCATCGCCCGCCAACATCATCCAAATATCTTGCACAGCTGGACCATTACGCGCGTCATCCAAATCCACCAGCATCGGCCCATCACGCCACAAAATATTACTGGGGTGACAATCGCCATGTAAGCGAATAATTTTATTGGGCTTGTAGGCCACTTTCGCCGCATCCGCAACTTGTTCGGCAATAGTAAAAAAGGGTAAGGCGAGGCCTTTAGGTAACCAATCCTTAAGCAAGGCAATAGGTTGCTCTAACATCTCTTCGGTATTGATCGATAAACGATGTTCAAATAACTGACGCCCCACACGTTGGTGCATCCGTCCCAAATATTGACCAACCCGTTCCAGTTGATCAAGATTATCCACTTCAAAGCCTCGCCCACCCACACTAAGAAAAAGGGCAAACCACCAACCTTGATACGCAAACAAGCTTTGACCATCGCGAACAATCGGAGCAACAACAGGAATCTCAGACGCAGCCATCGCTAAACTAAATAGATGTTCTTCGATAATCTGTGCTTCGCTCCAACGCTCAGGACGATAAAATTTAACCACATAACGCAAGTCATCTTCAGCCATAAACTGATAGACCCGGTTTTCATAGGAATTTAAGGCAAGTAAACCACTACTGGGGTAGATCCCCTGTGATTCAATGGCATCTAAAATTAGATCGGGATGCAATTCGGCAAATAGGAAGGCGCTCATAGAATGACTTCAGCACTATGGGTAAGTTATCCGCGCAGTGTAACAGTAAAACGATCAGCCTAGCCAGCCGACAAGGAGGCTTAGCTTTGCTGAAAAGCCAAAACGACAATGTAAATACAGCTTAACCAGCCCACCGCGGCTAAGGCTGAACGCAAATAAGCTTGACCCAAAAGATAAACCAAGGGATGTAAGATCCTGACCAACAAATATACAACGGCAGGCAAATCGAGCAATTGCGGATCTAAACCAGAAAAGTAAGCAATCACGATAACAGCGATGAATAAAACTAAGGCTTCCCAGGAATTTTGTTGGGCAGCGTAGATCCGCTGCCCGCGTTTATCCAATTGTAGCGCTTGCTGGCGAGGGTCCTGATTATCCACTCGTCCCAGCTGCCGCTTACGCATCCAAGAGCCAAATGCTGCCAATAAATAGGGCAGCATTAACAATAAAGCCAAGCAGCTTAACGCCACGCTCATGCGACGTTAACCACCACTAATGAAGCGACTATGTTGCGTGACCTGCTGGCCATTACTTTGAATGACAAACTCAATATCGGTGATCGGTCGCGGTAGTAAATAAGGGTCACTCACCAGAGTTACCGGTAAATTAAGCACTTCGCCACCCTTAACCTCTACTTGCTGAGCACCCAGCCATTCAACCTCTTCTAGACCGAGCACACTCAACTGAAACGCTTGCGCTTCAGAGGACTTATTAATCACCTTGAGGGTGTAAGTATTTTCGATTAAGCCCTCGGCATTTTCATTGTATAAAGATGAGCGATCACGCAATACATCCAGTTGCATCGGTTTAATATTAATCAAAGTCATCACAAAGGCGACTAACATCACCGTTAAAACCACGCCATAACCAATCAGTTTGGGTCGCAGGATTGCGGTTTTCTGACCCGCTAAATTATGTTCGGTTGTATAACGGATCAAACCTTTCGGATAGTGCATACGCTCCATGGTTTGGTCACAAGCATCGATACAAGCACCACAGTTAATACACTCATACTGCAAACCTTCACGAATATCGATCCCCGCGGGACAGACTTGTACGCAGAGATCGCAATCCACACAATCACCTAAACCAAGCGCTTTGGGATCGGCATTACGTTTACGCGGTCCTCGCGTTTCGCCGCGTTGAGTATCGTAACCCACGATGAAGGTATCTTTATCAAACATCGCTGATTGAAAACGCGCATAGGGGCACATATGAGTACATACAATGGTGCGCATCCAACCTGCATTGGCGTAAGTGGCAACCGCGAAGAAAATAATAGAGAAGGTCACGCCGCTGGTTGCGTTGAACGTAAAAAAATCCCACCACAACTGTTTAACGGGTACAAAATAGGCGGCAAAAGATAGTGCCGTAAACACCGATACAGCGCCCCAAGCGGCATGCTTAGCGGTTTTACGCCAAATTTTATTCACATTCCAGGCAGATTGATCTAACTTACGCCGCTTATTAGCACTGCCTTCAATTCTTTCTTCAAACCAGATAAAAATAAAAGTCCACACCGTTTGCGGACAAAGATAGCCACACCAAACCCGCCCTAAGAAGGTGGTTATAAAAAATAGAGCGAAGGCGGCAATAATGAAAAAGCCAGCCAGTAGCAATAAATCTTGCGGCCACAGAGTAAGACTAAAAAAGTGATATTGCCGAGCTGCGATATCAAACAAAATCGCTTGGCGATCGCCGTAGGGGATAAATGGCACAAGCACAAAAGCGGCAATAAATAACCACCCCATATATTTGCGTACACGTTGGAACAAGCCTTTTTGTTCACGTACATAAATCTGTTCTTGAGGGTTGTATCGATCGACCGGCGCACGTTTCTTGGCATTTGTTTTTCTAGCGGGTGGACTCACGTCTTTAACGGGAATTCGTTCACTCATCACTCAATCCTTTTGAGGGGCATCAATCGTTTACAGGCTTACCTATAAAACAAGTAAGCCCTAACAAACTGGCGGGCAATACTAAGCTTTAATACCTCGAGCTTTTAGTAACGCAGTTTTAAAATCATCTTCGCAATCTTTAGCTAGACCAGGGATCATCTCATCCTTGGCTAGATTCAACATTTTCAATTGATAAATTAAAACATCGTCAGTTAACTCACTCAAAGGTTGTTTAAACCCTGCTTGGTCGGCGATTTGGGTGAGCATTTCGACTAAATTTAACTCCGGCTGTTGACGCCAAACCGGCTTGAGTAAATCGATTAGCTCTTCAATACGATGTAACTGCATACTCATTCTATTTCTCCACGAGCGGCCACTACAGCTTGGTTTCTACCTAACTGCTTGGCTCTATATAGGGCTATATCAGCCTTGTTTACGAAGTCTTTAGCATTCTGTTGCGCCACAGGAATAAGACAGGCTATTCCAATGCTCACGGTCACATAGCTAGCCACCGTGGAGTACTCGTGCCGCAACTTTGCCTCTGCAAGTAGTGTTCTGATTCGTTCCGCAACTTGCAATGCGCCTTTAGTATCGGTATTAGGCAAGATCATTACAAACTCTTCGCCGCCATAGCGAGCAACGATATCATCTTCACGCTGTAAGGCTTGTGTAAACAGACTCGCAACCAAGCTTAAACACTGATCTCCAGCGACGTGCCCGTAATGATCGTTATATGGCTTAAAGAAATCAACGTCGATCAATAATAAACTTAAGGAAGTTTTAGCTCGGCCACTTAAACGCCAATGCTGAGCCAAGGATTGCTCAAATATCGCCCGATTATATAAACCGGTCAGCGCATCTCGCTCGCTTTGTTCACGCATCAAGGCATGACTATCGGCCAACTCTAAAACTTTAAGCCGATTTCGCGCACCCTCGGTAAAATTTGCCTGAACCAAGGCTTCAGCACGCTTCAAAACTAAATTTAGCTGCACCCAGCTCAACCACAGCACTAAACAGGCCACCAATTCGACTTGACTACGATCCACCGAAACTACCGTTAGCGCCAATAAAATGGGCAAACAAAAACCATTGAAGCTACTAATGCTTAATAAATTGGGAACCACCACCAAGGATAACAGTGAGCCGAGTAAAATCATTAACAACAGGCGCTCTGCGCCACCTAAGTCTGGGGCAAATAGCAAGATACCAACCCCCCATAAGATCCCACTACTAGTCGACAAACTAAAGTAACGAACGAGCTGTGAAGCAGGCGCTGAATGCGCCGAAAAGTCACGATTTAGGCGCAAGAAAAAATAAAATGCCGCCGCTAAAAGCAACATGCACAGTAACCAAATGAAACCCGGTACAAAACGATAATCAGGAGAAAATAGCCACCACCATAACAAACTATACAGCGCGGTCATTAATGCCACCAAACGACCACTATTCAGTAAATAATGGGCATTATCAGACTTTATTTGAAGCTGTACATTGCGCAAACATCGATCCTTGTTAGCAACATTAGTGAACAATTTGTGGTCATTGTAACAACAACTCGAACAGCCCGCACACCAAAACAAGAGTTAAAAACTAGACAAAAAACTTAAAAAATAATGAATTTTCGATAAATGTGCCACATTTGGCAAATACAAAACACAGGCTTTCATAGTATTTTGATCTGATTGCTTGCGTCTTTTTTCCCAGAAAGGGTAAAGTGCTAGCCGCAAGTTACGGTCAATAAACTTGCAACTCGGTCAATTAGGTTAAGTATCTAAGGAACAAGGTCAATGCTGGACAATATCAATCCAACTCATACACAAGCGTGGAAAGCGCTACAAGCGCATTTCGAGGCACAGAAAGATGTTCAACTCAGCGAATTATTCGCCGCTGACGCTGAGCGCTTCAAGCGTTTTTCAGTTTCGTTTAACGAGCAAATTTTACTCGATTACTCGAAAAACCTGATCACTAACGACACAATGCAACAGCTGTTTGCACTCGCCAAAGAAACCAAGCTCGATGGCGCGATTAAGGCAATGTTCTCTGGTGAGAAAATCAACCAAACAGAAGGGCGTTCTGTATTACATACCGCCTTACGAAATCGTAGCAATACCCCGGTCATCGTAGACGGCGAAGACGTCATGCCTGCGGTTAATGCGGTATTGGAAAAAATGCAAGGCTTCTGTCAAAAAATCCACTCCGGTGAATGGAAAGGTTATACAGGCAAAGCCATTCGCAGCATTGTAAATATTGGGATTGGTGGTTCAGACTTGGGTCCAGTGATGCTTACTGAAGCGTTGGGTGCTTACAAAATTGAACATATCAAAACCTACTTTGTTTCGAATGTAGATGGCACTCATATTGCCGAAATTCTAAAACAAGTCGACCCCGAAACCACCTTATTCCTAGTGGCATCAAAAACCTTTACCACCCAAGAAACCATGACTAATGCGCATAGCGCACGCGATTGGTTCCTAGCTGCGGCGAACGATCAAGCCCACGTGGCTAAACATTTTGCAGCCCTGTCAACCAACGGCCCTGCAGTTGCCGAATTTGGTATCGACACCGACAACATGTTTGAATTTTGGGATTGGGTTGGCGGTCGTTACTCTTCTTGGTCGGCGATTGGTTTATCAGTCGCGTTAACGGTAGGTTACGATAACTTCATCGAATTGCTCGAAGGCGCGCATGCCATGGACAAGCACTTTGCTGAAACCGATTTTGAACAAAACTTACCGGTAATCCTTGCCTTGCTTGGCATTTGGTACAATAACTTCTTCGGTGCGGAAAGCGTTTCGATTCTGCCTTACGACCAATACATGCACCGCTTTGCAGCTTACTTCCAACAAGGTGACATGGAGTCCAACGGTAAAAATGTCGACCGTAATGGCAACCCGGTTGATTACCAAACCGGCCCAATTATTTGGGGTGAGCCGGGAACTAACGGTCAGCACGCCTTCTACCAATTAATTCACCAAGGCAGCAAGTTAATCCCATGTGATTTTATCGCACCAGCAGTGAGCCACAATCCTTTGTCTGATCATCATCAGAAATTAATGTCTAACTTCTTTGCCCAAACCGAAGCCTTAGCCTTTGGTAAGTCTCGCGATACCGTTGAAGCAGAGTTAGTGGCCGCAGGTAAATCAGCTGAAGAAATTGCTGAACTGGCACCGTTTAAAGTATTCACTGGTAACAAACCAACCAACTCTATTTTGCTTAAGAAAATCACCCCTTACTCTTTAGGTGCACTGGTTGCGATGTACGAGCACAAAATCTTCGTACAAGGCGTTATCTGGAACATCTTTAGCTTCGACCAGTGGGGCGTAGAGCTTGGCAAACAGTTGGCCAACCAAATTTTGCCCGAACTAAAAAGCCAGCAAGCCGTCACCGCTCACGACAGTTCAACCAACGGTTTAATTAATACCTTTAAAGCCTGGAGCTAAACTTTAGCTTTTAAACGTAAAACTAAATGCAAAGAGCTGGCCCAGGCCAGCTTTTTTTTATGCCCACCATTCCAACAACGAGCAATAAATAATCAACTAATATAAACAAGCCTATACTCAAAATATAAATATTGGCCAATCAATGCAGCTACAAGAATTACTGAAAACCAAAGATAATAACTTCAAGCTAATAAGGATGTTAGCGGCATGTTTAGTGGTATACAGCCACAGCTTTTGCTTGGCGACAGGTAATGAACACAGTGAGCCCATCGCCCAATATCTAGGCTTATCCTTAGGCTATATTGCGGTGGATATTTTCTTCATTACCAGTGGTTTGCTAGTTTGTAAAAGTTTACTTACCGCAAGATCTTTAACTATTTTTGTATTATCCCGATGCCTCAGGATCTACCCTGCACTGATCACCTCTGTTATTTTTTGTTGCTTACTCGGTTTACAACTTTCTAAATTAAGCCTAGGCCAATATTTGAGCCATAACGAGACCCAAAATTTTCTGATCTACAATAGCTCTATTATTGTTGGCGACTACCAAATGCTACCCGATGTATTTACCAGTGCTCCCTACAACCGCAGTGTGAATGGTTCGCTATGGACCCTGCCATGGGAACTAAAGATGTATTTAATATTAACTGGGTTTGGAGTGACTTATCAGTTTGCTAGAAAACTAAAAGTTGCCGTAAACTGGCTACCGACAGTGATCGTCCTCACCGCCCTTATCTGCCTAATGTTATTTATTCATGACCAGCTCAGTGGTCGCGAGCCGCATTGGTTTTATAGTAAATTCTATCGTTTCGCGAGCGCCTTCTTTATCGGCGGTAATCTCTACGTTTTTAGGGCTTGGATTGGCATCAACTACAAAGGCATGTTAGCCGCCATACTGATACTGCTGTTGGCATTCTTCAGCCTCAACCAGAGTTTGTTTTTTATTAGCTACCTAATCATCACTCCCTACTTAATCATGTGTTTTGCTTATCTACCTAAAGGAAAAATTCTGCATTACAATCACTTGGGCGACTATTCTTACGGCATGTACATTTATGCATGGCCAATACAGCAACTGATAGCCACCACAATCCCGAAAGTGACAGCGATTCATATGTTTGTGATGGCTTTCTGTTTAACCCTGCTACTCGCTTATTGCTCTTGGAATTACATAGAAAAACCCGCTTTGGCACTCAAGAGACATTTATACCAGCCGTCGTCCTAAAGCAGATTAATTTTATTCATTCCATTATTGTTCAAGCGAATCCAACGAAGCACGAAACACTCTAGAAATAGCCATTGGCTAAAGCAATTAGTTGTATGCTAAGTTCCTTTAGTACATTCGCCGCTAAACCTATAATATAGACCGAGCCAATCGTGACCAGCCAAGCAATTCAAGGATTTCTACTCACAGCCAATAGCTATGACCGTCAAGGTCAGGCTCATATTCAGCTGTGGTTGGCCAGCGAACAAGGTGCTATTTGCCTCGAGATAGATGATCAACAGCCAGTTTTTTTTGTTCTCAACCATCAGTTAAATGCGGTGCTCGCCCTGCTGGGATCACAGCTAAACCGTCATGCTTCGGTGTCCCTAAAAACCTTCCAACACCAGCCGGTAAGCGCACTCTATTTTTCTAGTATCAAAAACCACAGCCAAGCTGCGCAACAGTTAAAACAGGCAGGATTAAGCTGTTTTGAGAGCGATATAAAACTGCATGAGCGTTTTCTCACGGAACGCTTTTGTTATGGCAGCATGCTGTTTACTGGCCTGCAGAGTCATGACTCTCGTTACCCCGCCTTGCAGCAGGCAAAAATTAAAGCGGCGCAATATACGCCCCAACTGTCGGTATTATCGCTAGATATTGAGTGCAGTGAAAAAGGTCAGCTATATTCAATTGGTTTATATAGTGACAACTACCAACGGGTACTGATGATCGGCCCAGAGCAAGCCGCCGACACGCCAATCACTTGGCTAGCCAATGAGTACGCACTATTAAAACAATTAGAAGTAGAGTTTCAAAACCTCGACCCAGACATCATCATTGGTTGGAATGTCATCAATTTTGATTTTCGACTGCTGGTTAAACGCGCTGCCGTGCATGGGATTAAATTGGCCATTGGTCGCCATCATGGCATTGCCAGATGGCGTGAACGTCACGATATGCCTCACATCGGTTTTATTAGTATCCCCGGGCGAGTGGTGATCGATGGCATCGACTCGCTAAAATCAGCGACCTACCACTTTGATAGCTTTAGCCTAGAAAATGTGGCTCGGCAGCTATTAAACCGAGGCAAATTGGTAGCCGAAGTTGAAGATAGAATGGCCGAAATAAACCACAATTTTGCCCATGATAAGCCACAGCTAGCCGCTTACAATTTAGAAGACTGTAAGTTAGTACTCGATATTTTCAAGCATACCCAACTCCTTGAATTTCTTTGCTTACGCGCACAACTCACCGGTTTAATGCTGGATAGAAGTGGCGGTAGTGTTGCAGCTTTCACCAATGTTTACTTACCCAAGCTGCATCGCGCGGGTTATATCGCGCCTAACTTAAGCCATGACTTTGTCGCCGACAGCCCTGGCGGCTTTGTGATGAACTCTAAGCCTGGGCTATATAAAAATGTACTGGTACTCGATTTTAAGAGCCTCTACCCCTCTATTATTCGCACTTTTAAAATTGATCCCTTAGGCTTAATTGAAGGCCTAGCAAGCCCAGACAATGCCATTGAGGGCTTTAGAGGCGGCGTATTTAGCTGCGACAAACATTTCTTACCCGATATTATTAATCAGCTGTGGTTACAGCGCGATCAAGCCAAAGCGAATCAAGACAAAGCCCGTTCGCAGGCGATCAAAATTTTGATGAATAGCTTCTATGGAGTGCTTGGCTCTACCGGTTGTCGCTTTCACGATCCCCGCTTGGCAAGCTCAATTACCATGCGCGGCCACCAGCTGATGCAACAAACCGCAGACTGGATCACCGAACACGGCTACCAAGTGATTTATGGTGATACCGACTCTACCTTTGTCTGGCTCAATCAAGAACTAAGTCCAGAACAAGCGAGTGCCATTGGTCAACAACTAGCCAAAGAAATCAACCTTTTTTGGCGCAATAAGCTCAGCCAAGAAATGCAGCTAGAGAGCTACCTAGAAATTGAATTTGAAACTCACTTTTCACGCTTCTTAATGCCGACTATACGCGGCTCAGAAACTGGCAGTAAAAAACGCTATGCGGGTTTAACTGCGCACAACCAAATGGTGATTAAAGGACTAGAAACGGTACGTTCTGACTGGAGCGAACTGGCGAAGATTTTTCAAACGGGATTGTTAGAGCGGCTATTCTCCGACCAAGACCCACGCCAATTTGTTCTAGATACCGTCGCTAAGCTGTTAGCGGGTGAATACGACCCACAACTGATCTACCACAAGCGCTTACGCCGCAAGCTCGATGAGTACGTAAAAAACGTGCCACCACAGGTTCGGGCTGCACGCCTCGCCGACCAACATAATCAGGCTTTAGGTAAACCACAGCAATATCAAAATAAAGGGACTATTAATTATTGGATGACCGTAAATGGGCCTGAACCTGTTGCTTATTGCCGCAGTCAAATCGATTATCAACATTACTTAGATAAGCAATTGCAACCCATTGCTGATGCAATATTACCTTTCATTAACTTAGATTTTGAGCAAATAATTAGTGCTCAACTGGGCTTGTTTTAAGCTTGGAAGCTGCTGAGACCTTTGCCCTGAGAATTAGGGAAACATCACAGTAATTAAATATAAACCCAAAAAATATCAACTACTTGAAACTTTTACTTAGTTTACCCTTCCAATAACTAAAGACTTAAATCATCTGAGGCCATAGGGAAGGGCAAACTAAAGAGGTAAAACTAGTGGCTATTTTTTCTATGAGTATTCGTATATTGGTATTAATGGTGATGCTGGGGAGTGTATTTCACGACCAACACTCCCCCTCGTGTTTTTTAACTCAGCTAACTATTGCTGCATCTCAGCAAACGACCTCTAGTTAAACAAAGCAATTTTCAATACGTTTATCAATTTGTGGATTCGCCACAAACACTTTTACCGAGTGAGCCGCCACTTTAAACGAAGAATTTTGTAACATTGGAGCCGATTTAAAATCGTAAATATCGTGAGGCGGTTTAGCTGCTGTATCCACTAACATCACCCAATACCCTTCAATATCGGGAGCCACAAACTCCAAGTCTTCCCAGTAAGCATTAAACACCATATACATACGATCTTTTGAATAAGGGTCTAAGAAGGTCACCGCGATAGAATGGCTATCTTCAGACCAATCCGGTTCGGCTTGTTGCACACCATGCCATTCAATGTTCGCATCATGGATCACATCCGATAAACTGAGGTGGATTTTTTCCTCTAACACGTCATCGTAACAGCGTAATTTAATTAAATTTTGCACAAAATTTAGGAGATCACTGTTTTCATCCACCAGATTCCAATCAAACCAAGAGATTTCATTATCTTGGCAGTAAGCATTGTTATTCCCATTCTGACTACGCTTCACCTCATCACCCATAGTGATCATTGGCGTTCCTAGAGATAACAGCAAGGTGGTAAAGAAATTCTTCATTTGCTGTTCACGTAATTGATTAATCTTGGGATTTAAAGTTGGCCCCTCTACCCCATGGTTATAGCTCACATTATGATTATCACCGTCTCGATTATTCTCCCCATTTTCTAAATTGTGCTTTTCGTTATAACTAACTAAATCATTGAGGGTAAAACCATCATGTGCGGTGACCAAGTTCACGGAACGCTGAGGTGAATGATGATCTTTATAGTAAATATCAGGACTACCTAATAAACGACCAGAGAACTTACTCACAACAGCACGATCGCCACGGAAGAAGGCTCGAACATCATCGCGAAACTGACCATTCCATTCATTCCAACGATCACCAACAAACTCACCCACTTGATACAGTCCCGCGGCATCCCAAGCCTCTGCGATAATTTTAGTGCCTGCAAGCGAGGGATCTGAATCAATCGACCACAATAAAGGCGGCTCTTTCATCACATTTCCCTGCGAATCTCGAGCCAATACCGAGGCCAAATCAAAACGAAAACCATCAACATGCATATCATTGACCCAAAAACGCAACGAGTCACGGATCATCCTGCGCATAACCGAATGATTTGCATTACAAGTATTGCCACATCCAGAGTAATTTCCATACCAACGTTTCTCTGGCTGCAGCATGTAGTAACTATCATTTTGTAAGCCTTTTAAACTCAAGGTTGGGCCATCATGTCCTCCCTCAGCGGTATGATTAAAGACCACATCCAGAATCACCTCGATGCCAGCTTTGTGGAGTTCTCGCACCATGATCCGGAATTCATTAAAAGCGCCACAAACACTTTTATCCGAGCTATAAGCATTATGCGGAGAAAAGAAAGCGATGGGACTATAACCCCAATAGTTTTGCTTACCCAGCGGAGCATCTTGCAAATCAAATTGTTGCACAGGCATCAGCTCAACAGCGGTAATGCCAAGCGCCTTTAAATATGGGATTTTTTCGATAACTCCCGCATAGGTGCCACGTTTATGGGCCGCTACCCCCGAAGAAGGATGCTTGGTAAAACCAGCAACATGCAGTTCATAAATAATGGTATCTTGCAATGAACGCTTAATTGGCTGAGTGCCTTGCCAATCAAAGCCACGCAAATCAACCACCGCCCCTTTAATGCACTGATCAACATTATTGTGGCCATGGCGCGCAGCCACCAAACGTAAATAATTATCCGGAAAGTGGGTCACCTTGGCATAGGGATCCAATAAAACCTTACTTGGATCAAAACGTAAGCCGAGTTCCGGTAACCATGGACCATCGACCTGAAAGCCATAAAGAGTCCCGACATCAAGATCTTCAACATAAATATGCCAATAATGATCGGTACGATTAATAGTTGGGTTTAGTGGGATATTCGCGAACGGTTTACGTGAGTTAATCTCTTTAAATAGTAATAAATTAACTGCCGTTGCGCTTTTTGAAAAAATACTGAAATTAACGCCAGTGCCTTTGTAACTAGCACCCAGAGGAAATGAGCTCCCCGCTTGTATATTTAGATCCATAATTTGTGCTGTCTTATTAAAGTTTAAATGCAAATAACCTGAGATGACGAGCCTATAATTGGCTCTCCAGTATAGTTTAGCAGCATCAGAACTTTAGACAGCACAGATAGATCGACTAATTAAGCCTCAGTCGTGCGAATAGGTCAGGGCGGGATCGCACTTTGTTAACAGATATGATCTAATACCTCTAAACCCTAAGCTACATAGTTATTTTGAACATAATTGAACATTTATCAGTCGTCGAGGATACTCGATCTGACATCAATCAAAAGCATGACCTTATTGACGTGATTTTCCTTGTTATCAGTGCTATTTCATCAGGATGTGAAGGCTGGCAAGACATTGAATATTATGGAGAAGAGAAGTTGGGCTGGCTGAGGAAATATAGACCATTTGAACACGGGATCCCACGACGACACACGATTGCACGCATTTTGCGTTCTGTTGTCGCGGAGTCTTTGCTTGAGGCATTAGCTCTGTGGATTAACGAGCAGCGAACGAGTCAAAACAGAGCCATCATCGCATTTGACGGAAAAGTACTGCGTGGCTCGTACCGAAATAACAAGAAAACAGCATTACAATTGGTTACAGCCTATGATACTGAACGTGGTCTCGTTCTGAGTCAGAAACCGACAGCGAACAAGAACGGCGAGATTAGCGTTGTGCGCCAAATGCTTGATGTTATTAACGTAAAAGGCAGTGTTGTCACCGTTGATGCTCTACATTGTCAGCGCGATACACTAGAGAAAATCGCAGAAAAGAAGGCTCATGTTGTCGTTCAAGTAAAAAACAACCAACCAAAGTTGAGAGCGGCTGTTGTTGAGCAGTTTCAAGCTGTCTTTGATGCTGGTAAAGAGAAGGTCGTCACTGAAATTAAAGAAAAACACCATGGTCGTAGCGAAGAGCGATACGTCTTTCAACTAAAGGCCAAGTTGCCCGAAGAGTTAGCAAAGAAATGGCCAACGGTAAGAAGCATCATAGCAGTGGAACGCCACCGCGTGATAAATGGGAAAGGCACTGTAGATACCTCGTATTACATAAGCTCAATGTCACCGAATCACAAATTGTTAGGCCACTATATTCGTCAGCATTGGCGAATTGAAAACAGCCAGCATTACGTATTAGATGTTGTTTTTAAAGAGGATAACTCTCGCATTACTTTAGACGGAGCGGTGGAAAACATAGCTCTATTTAGACGTTTTGTGATGAACATGCTCAAACAATGCGATTGTGGAGCGCCAAGTCACAAAGTGAAGTTGAAGAAAGCGGGATGGTGCGACGATTATCGGGCACGAGTCTTCTTTGGGTTATAAATCCATCAAAGTATGCTCCCGCCCTGGCGAATAGGTAACTTCGTGATTAGGTCCAACTTTTGTTATAGCTCAGAACTTTGCCGATATAGAATGTGAACGACCACCACATTGACGTTTTCTACGACAATGTTGCGAACCAAGTTGATCCAATTCCGAAACTTCATCGGGCAACATCAAAGAAAGCAATTGCTCAAGTTTATCGCCATTGGCTAAAACGTTTGCGATGGTTTGGCTAGTTTTACTACGGAACATAACATACCCTTTTAAATAATACCTATAAGGGGGTATGCAGCTAAAGTGCCAATTGTATTATTTTATAAAAATTTGACTATTAATCATATAGTTGCATTCTAGCTTTGACTGGATTTGCATACATGGCATACAACTGAGTTTGAACCTCTGCACTAATATCGCGAGACTTCGCCTCAAAATAGCGCTTCGCTTCTGCCAACTCATTCGCGGAAACGTCTTCAGGTATAGCATCACCCAGAGCAAGCCAGTTAGTCGGCATCAATTGATAGTTACCAATAATGGCCTTATCTAAGGCTTGAGCAACTTGTTTTGCCGACTCAAACTCCCCTTGCAAGGTCTCGGAAAAATGCACATGCACCCGGCCTTTTTGACCAACAATCCCTCGAGAAATACTCGAAATATCTTCATGTTCTTGTTTTAAATATTCACCATGCTGATTTTGTGAAACCAGTTCATTTGCCTTGGCCACGTCACAGGGGTCAAATTCATAGGAAATAGAAACGGGCACAATGTTTAACTGATTGATGTAATCCGCAAAACTTTGTTGTTTCGGTTTATTTAAGGCCAACATAGAAATTAATGCTGAATTAGTCACATCTAAACCGTCTTTGGCTCGTCCTTCACGTTGCGCAATCCATATGTGATCACTAGTATGACTTAAGGTGTGCTGAATATAGGCGGATAGCTGTTTTGAGTTCTCTAATTTTTCACGTTTTGTGGTCGCCGAACGTTTAACAATAAAACTACGATTTAAACGCATCAGGTCAGAAACCCAAGGCTTGGTTAACAAATTATCACCGATGGCATTTTGCACGGTATCTTGGCCATTATTATGTAAGATGTAATTAATAAATGCCGAATCCAGTGCGATATCCCGATGATTAGAAATAAATAGATGTGGTTTAGTTAAATCTAAATGATCCAAGCCGCTAGAGCTCAATTGACTGGTGGTAGTTTTGATCATATGCGCCATATAAGTTTCAACCATCACTTGAAAATCATATACCGAGCGAATATTCCTGACCTTAAATTTAAGTATCTTTCGCAAAATAAAAGAAGTCAGCCAAAGAAAAACGCCCTTCGCCTTGGCAAAGCGAAATTTAATCAGTGTAGTAATCAATTCAGGATCATTGATAAGACGTTTAAGTATTTGTTCTACTTCAGAATCTTGATAAGGGCGAATACTGTCAAACTCAGACATAACTTCTCTCGCAATTTAGGAAGGCGCAATTTACCGCTTTCCCACCCTAAAAACAACCGAAGCGGTTAAAAAATAAGCAACTCACAGTTGTTTCAAGCGCTATCCTGCGACTTTCACTGTGCTTATTTGCCAAGTATACTAATAACAAGTTTTCCCAATCCAATGTGAATGGAACAACAACGCCAACAATTGCTTGATGCCCCCATCACGCCTCTCATTATTGATAAAGCCCTCCCCAGTTTAGTGGGCATCTTTTCGATCATTTTTTTTAATTTAGTCGACACATTTTTTGTCGCTATGTTGGGCACCGATCCGCTGGCAGGAGTCTCTTTTACTTTCCCTATCACCTTTGCAATTACCAGCATCGCCATGGGGTTAGGCATCGCCCTTTCGTCTCATGTTGGACGACTATTAGGGGCCGAGAAAAAACAACAAGCGGCCCAATTAACCAGCCATAGTTTATTGTTTAGTTTACTATTAATTACTACCCTAGCCGCTTTAGGCTATTTCAATATTGAACGATTATTTTTATCCCTCGGTGCGGAATTACCAGTTATGCCCTATATCGAACAATATATGCAGATCTGGTACCTTTCGATCCCTCTATTAGTTATCCCCATGGTCGGCAACAGTGCAATCCGAGCCAGTGGCGATAGCAAAACGCCAAGCCTCATGATGCTAGTCGCCGGGATAATGAATGGTCTTTTAGACCCAATTCTAATATTTGGTTGGGGCCCGATACCCACTTTAGGTGTGAAAGGTGCGGCACTAGCGACCGCCATCGCTTGGCTACTCACTTTTTGCATGGCGATTTACTTACTCAAATACAAACTACAACTGCTCAAATTTGAAACCTGTTCCCTTCAGCAGTTAATGAACTCTTGGAACAAACTATTAAGTATTGCAATACCGGCTGTATTTTCCCAATTGCTCACCCCTATCGCCACCACCATTACAATGGCTATATTGGCAACCGCCGGAACCGCAACCGTGGCCGCTTATGGCTTTGCCACACGAGTAGAAGCCTTACTATTTATCGGAGTGATGGCGATAAACTCAGTGATCCCAATGCTCGTGGGACAAAATGTCGGGGCAGGGAACTTAAATCGAGCGCAGCAAATTGTGCATCAAGCCATTCGTTTAGCGGTTATTTGGCAATTACTGTTAGCCATACTCATGTATTACCTAGCACCGCTGATCAGTCGCAGTTTCAATCAAGATCTCGAAGTCGCCAGATTAAGCCAATATTACCTACAACTGGTGCCTTTTTGCTACGGAATGATGGCGGTTCCCTTATTACTCGCACAAACACTCAACGCCTTGGCTCTACCGATGATGGCAGTGATGATTAACCTCATTCGTTTGTTTGTCTTTATGTTGCCAGCCATTTACCTAGGCGCCTTAGCTGCGAACAGTCAAGTGATCTTCTTAGCAATCATTGTCGCCCATACGGTGGCAGGCCTCTGCAGTTTAATTCTATTGACCTACCTCATGAAAAAAGCAAGTTGGTGGCAAGCGCAGCATTAAAAAAGACAACATCGATCTCATGATGTTTAATCGAATAAAAAATTAAGGGCGATACCGAAGTATCGCCCTTAAGCTAGTCATATCGCTCAAATCCATGAACGTTAATTGCTCCCTGCAATCCTTTTGACTGTAGCACACCATTCCTTAGTGTTTCCCCTTGCTCCTTCCCTAGCGCTATCCTTTAGCCTTCTGTGGCCTAACTGCTCATCCTAAGCGGTTGCTCGCTCCATCCTGGAGGTGTCCTGATAATCATCCTTAAGCTCTTGTGTCACCAAGGCTAATCGCACTCCTGTGCTCACATCCCTAGCTCATCGATCCTGACAAGCCGCTCATCCTAAGCGTTCCTATAATGCCGCTAGCTTCATGCTTTGGCTGCTTTCCCTGCCCGTCCTTGTATGAGCTACTTTACGCTTTGGTTCAATAAAACCTAGATGAGCCCGTGAAATAATTTTTGAATTGATTCAATCAAGAATCATCGAATTTAATTAATTATTTGAATTTAAAGGGTTTAAATAATTTTTACGCAATATAGAGCAGCCATATCAGCGCTCAAGCGTAGTCGATCTCTCACAGCACCTCGGGGCTTATCGTCAAGCCTAGAAACCTTAATTTTGGCTTACTAATGTTTGTTCAAGATAAAAGCGAAGAGGAATAAAAAAACGCTGTTGGTAGACGACATAAACCTAAATCACCGCTAACAGCGTTATCTGGTAATTAGAGCCACTAGTGACTGCACTTCATGCCTATTTATCGGCAGATTTATACGACACAATAAGTTGGTCATATAATGAATCAGATTGGCATAGCATAAATTGTAGTCACAAAAAAACCAGCATTAAGCTGGCCTAAAAAGTCGGGGCGACACTTACGTGTCGCCCCTAGTAGTCATATCGCTCAAATCCGTGAACGGGTAATTGCTCCCTGCAATCCTTTTTGACTGTTTTACTACATCCTGTAGTTGTCCTTTTCTCAAATCCTTTGAGCTGTCCTTTAGCCTTCATTGGCATAACCGGTTGTCCATACCAGTTGCACGTCTCCTTCCTAGGAGGTGTCCCTTACTACATCCTGTAGTTGTCCTTTCAGCTCCTGCTACGTTTCTCATCCTGATAAACGTCAGTGCCTCCGTGCAGAACTAACTATACGGCATTAATACTTGAGAAAAAGCTCCAGAACAAAAAAAACTCATCTTTTTTTACATAAACAGCATCAAAAATAAATAAGCAATTGATATATATGGATATTGTTATTGTCTATCTGCAAGATTTACTGCCTTTAACTTACAACCTTGTAAGAGATCTCTCACAAGGAGTGCAGTCTTTAGACTAGACCTAACGATTTTTTGAAAGCTTAGGTAAAGATAGATGATAACGAATTGCAACTAAACGGATAACTAAAGCACTAATAATACAACTGCTAGTTGTAATGGTCGTGGAAAAACCTAAGTTCTCTGTAATCGCCCACACACAACCCCCAACAATACAAGCCGTTGCATAGATCTCGCGCTGCAGTACTAAAGGAACCTGGTTGGCCAGCACATCACGGATCATCCCCCCACCACAGGCCGTAATCACCCCCATAGTGACCGAAACAATCATCGGAGCGCCCATTTGTAAGGCCTTATTCGCACCAATAGCCATAAACACAGCCATACCAATAGCATCGGCGACTGGTAATAACCAACGAGGAGGACTAGGAAAATTATTGAGCAAAACAATTGCCCCCAGACTAGCCGCTAAGATCACCCACAAATATAAACCATTTTCCACCCAAAAAACTGGGCTAGCCCCTAATGCCATATCACGAATGGTGCCTCCACCAATCGCGGTCACGCAGGCAAGTACTAGGGCTCCAAATAGATCCATACGTCGCCGACTAGCGATTAATACCCCAGAAATGGCGAATACCGCCGTACCAAAAAGATCGAGACTAAAAATAATGGTGTTGCCCAAAGTCGGCTCCTCAAAAAAATAGGCTGCAATGAGGCAACATGTTTGGTGAACAATATAAGAAACCGATCAAACAACACCGAACCCGGGTGGGTCCGGTAAATAAATCAATCATAAATAGTCGGAATGGCTTGCCGTTTATGTTGGGTCCGTAAATAAATACCGATTAATTTTTCTTCTACCCCAGCATCAACCAATTTACCTTCTAAAAAGTCATCAATTTGATCGTAAGTTAAACCAAGCGCCACTTCATCTGGCAGCTGCGGGCGATCTTCCTCTAAATCAGCTGTTGGCGCTTTACCAATCAACTTCTCTGGCGCACCCAAGTAACTCGCCACTTGGCGAACCTGACGCTTATTTAAACCAAAGATAGGCGTTAAATCGCAGGCACCATCCCCATGCTTAGTGTAAAAACCGGTAATATTCTCAGCCGAGTGATCGGTACCAATCACCAATGCACCGGTTAGTCCCGCAATTTCATACTGAGCAATCATTCGCATCCGCGCCTTTACGTTGCCCTTAGCAAAATCGATCCCAGCTTGTTGCGGTAAGGCTAAACCCGCGTTCTGCAAACCTAACAGTGCGCTTGAGTGTGCCCCTTCGGTGCCATCTTTAATATTTGTGGTCACGATATAGGAGGGTTTAATAAAATCTAAAGCTAATTGCGCATCTGCTTCATCTTTCTGCTCTCCATAAGGGAGGCGCATCGCAATGAAACGATAGTCTTGAGTCGAGTGCTCTTGATTAAGCTGTTCTACAGCCAACTGAGCGAGCCGTCCGGTGGTCGTAGAATCAACACCACCACTAATACCTAAGATTAAGGTTTTTAAGTTCGCCTGTTGTAAACACTGTTTGATAAAGTCTATGCGACGTTTTACTTCAAACCCCGGGTCAATTTCAGGTAGAACCTTCATCTCCGCTAATATTGCTTGTTTCATCTCATCCCCCACAACAAATGTAATCCTTATCAGGCAATGTACTTGAGAGATAAAAAAAAACCAAGAGACAAGCTGATTTACATACAATTAATCACTAAACAGATTAATATAATTAGGGGCTGTTAATCTTTGGTGATGACTTTTACAGCTGTTTGTGACTCATTTAGGCAAGTCATGTGAAATATCGCTAGCGGTATAGCTCATAACAATACACTGCAGTAATGCACCACAAATACTGCTTAAACAATTTGACTAGAAGCGTTTTACCGTTGATTAGAGGTATCTGCTTAGCACTCTAAGCGAGACACCTCTCGCCACGATAAAAATGCTTTTTTCTCGAAAAAGTAGCTCACAAAAGAACCGCCTCTAGCCATCTAAGGTATGCTATTGGTCAAACAACAGAGCCATTTGGCAAGGAAAGAGAATAACTTTAGTTTTTCTATTTGAGTGAGCAACCCAAAATGGGAATTTTAGCGCTAAAGATGCGCATTATTTTTTCAGATAAGTTGTCAAATATTCATCTAGAGTCTCTAGAATTTATTTTCCCTAGCTGTTGGATATAAATCAATTGGCGCCAAGGAGCGACAGCTTCTGATTGAATATTTCATTTTAAGGATAAAACTATGCTACGACGCACCAAAATTGTGACAACTTTAGGCCCAGCCACCGATAAAGACGACATTTTAGAACAACTGCTGCTCAGCGGCGCAAATATGGTGCGACTCAACTTTTCTCACGGCAGCGCCGACGACCATATCGCTCGCGCCAATAAGGTCAGAGAACTTGCAGCCAAACATAAACTACACGTGGCTATTTTGGGTGACCTACAAGGTCCCAAAATACGCGTATCCACCTTTAAAGAAGGTAAGGTTAAATTGCAAGTTGGGAATAGCTTTTTACTCGATAGTGATTTAGCAAAAGGCTTGGGAGATCAACAACAAGTTGGCCTCGATTATAAATACTTGCCTAAAGACGTGGCCCCTGGCGATACCCTGTTACTTGATGACGGTAGAATTCAATTGAGAGTCACCGCCGTAGAAGGCAATAAAGTCACCACCGAAGTGACCATTGGCGGATTTTTATCCAACAACAAAGGGATTAATAAACTCGGTGGTGGTTTATCTGCCGCAGCCTTAACCGATAAAGACAAAGCCGATATCCTCACCGCAGCCAAAATCAATGTCGACTATTTAGCTGTATCCTTCCCAAATAGCGGTGAAGATATGCACTATGCCAGACGTCTGACTCAACAAGCCGGACTCGCAACAAAACTAGTGGCAAAAGTTGAACGAGCAGAAACAGTTGCCACCGAAGAAGCGATGATCGATATCATTACCGCTTCCGACGCAGTGATGGTAGCTCGTGGCGATCTCGGTGTTGAAATTGGCGATGCCGAATTAGTGGGAGTGCAAAAGACTCTTATTCGTCTGACTCGAAAATACAATCGCGCGGTGATTACCGCAACTCAGATGATGGAATCAATGATTAGTGCGCCGATGCCAACTCGCGCTGAGGTCATGGATGTAGCCAACGCAGTATTGGACGGTACCGATGCGGTGATGTTATCCGGCGAAACAGCCGCTGGCCAGTACCCTGTAGAAACCGTCCAGGCCATGGCTTCGGTTTGCCTAGGTGCTGAAAAACAACGCAGCATTAACGTATCCAAATATCGAATCAATGAAACCTTTGAGAGTATTTCGGAAACAGTGGCGATGAGTACCATGTTTGCGGCCAATCACATGCAAGGTATGACCGCCATTATTGCACTCACCGAATCAGGCAGCACGCCTTTATTAATGTCTCGCCTCAGTAGTGGCTTACCCATTTTTTCTTTATCTCGCCACCAAGCAACCTTGAGTCGTTGCGCCTTATACCGAGGCGTATACCCGATTTACTTCGACGAAACCAACCACGATATCATCCAAGTATCACATAGCGCGATTAATTTGTTGAAACAACAAGGCTATTTGAATAAAGGTGATTTAGTGATTTTGACCCATGGTGATGTATTCGACCAAACCGGGCATACCAATACCAGTAAGATATTAAAAGTCGGTTAAGCGCTAAACATGAGCGCTTAGTTAGCTCGGTGTATACACCGAGCTAACTATCGAAAAATAATGACCAGAGCATTCAAACGAAGATCAATTTAAATCACTAAAGCAATACAGGATCACATCCGAAACAGCAAAAATACCCAATGTGTGCGTATCAATGAATATTAATTGTGGTTTAACTGCGGACTTGCTCGAGTACCTTCCACAGGACGATTCACCGATAGTTTGCGTCCCTTGGTGATCCCGGTTTGAAAATCTGGGGTAAGCTGACCCATTGAGGCCTTAATTTTCGCCTTAAAGGTTTCACGGTCTAACTTCTCAAACATCTCATCCAAGTAGTCATCCATATGTTCATTGCGTCCATCGCTTGTTAGATCGGGGAGTTTTTCTAAAGCCCCCTCCAACCAACCGGCAGTAAAAGAAGTAACCCGTCGTGCCACAGTGACATTATCGGTACCGGAACCGGCAAAGCTATTTCGAAATGAACCCACCTGTTGGTTCATTTCTCGATAAACAATATCAAATGCAAAGGCGGCAAATACGGCACGCTCGGCCATGCCAACAAATTCAGCTCTTTTTAAACCTTTATGATTAACCAGTACCGCTTCCACACCAAAACGTGAGTTAATACCACGAATAATGCGTAAGATATTTTCGTTTACATTGGCGGGTAACAAGGTTTGAGTAGAGGTTTTCCCCATTTGAATTAAATCAATATCGGCTTGCTCTAAGCCGTGTTTAAGCATTAAGCGATGCGCCATACGGATCGCTTGAGCAGCCTCATGAACATTAGAGGAGTTACCCAACTCTAAGCACTTTGCAATTTTTTCTAGGGCTCGTTGACGACTCACGAAATTGCTACAACCTCTGTTCAAAAATGAAGCGTCATTTTACTGGTTTTAGCCAAATTTTCCAGTAATACCGAGCCCAGAGCCAGCGCTTCGTTTAGAATTTAGACTCAATTTTCCACTTGAAACACCGAAAAGAAAACCCTCTGGCAATGCAATGGGTCACTTTCCAGTCGTGCCAGCGTCGAATACAGCTCGCTTTAGAAGCAAACGAGGCACTTATCCATTCGAATGTCCCTCACCACCATTGCCTGTAGAATAAACATGAACATCGCGCTGTGGGAAAGGGATCGAGATACCATCTTGATCGAAGCGCATTTTCACTTGTCGAGTAATATCCCAATAAACGTTCCAATAATCATCGGTTTTTACCCAAGGACGCACGATAAAATCTACCGAAGATTCATTTAAAATATGTAGTTTAACCATAGGAGCAGGTTCGGCTAACACCAATGGGTGCTTGGCTAATAATTCATTCAACACGGCTTCCGTTTTATCGATATCATCGCTATAGCCAATCCCAAAAACTAAATCAACGCGACGCAGTTTTTGTGCAGTTACATTTTTAATCACATCCCCCCAAATTTTACCATTTGGGATCACTAAGGTTTGGTTATCGATGGTTAAAATAGTGGTCGAAACTAAATTCATACTTTTCACTTTGCCAAAGACGCCACCGCCCACTTCCACCATATCGCCCACATCATAGGGACGATAAATAAGAATCATCATCCCAGCGGCAAAATTACTCAAGGTATCTTGCAAGGCAAACCCAATAATGAAACCAGCGACGCCTAACCCCGCTAAAACCGGTGCCAGTGATATACCAACTTGGGCCAAAGCAAATAAAATTCCAACAATAACCACGACCCGAGTCACCGAGGACACTATCATCTCTTTCATCAACGAAGATAACCGTAGCTTGGAAGAATCTAAACTTTTAATCAGTAACTTACGGGTTAAACGAGCAAGAGCACGAAATACAAAATAAATGAGTAACAACAAAAATATTTTGAAGATCCACTCTCCGCCGTGCTCAACAAAATACTCACTAAGTCGAACGACCCAACGTTTAGCAATACCGTTCAATACGTTGATATCCAACACATCGGTGGTGATTTGCCCACCTAATTTAAGCAATGTCTGTTGATAAAATCCGGTATTAAAACCAAGCTGAGTGAGTAATTCAACGGTTAATTTGAAGCTTAACCCTGCGACCGATAATTGCTCTTTGACCACGGCTAATTGGTCTTTTAGTGCTTGATCATTGGGAGTCAATTTAATAAATTGACTAAGCTCCCTGGTTTTATTTTCGAGTAAGCCAACCATCCCAGAAAATGATTCAGCCCGTAGATAAAGCAAATCGATCAGATGATGATTTTGATCCGTTACCTCAAAACCAAGGGCTTGGAGATTATTAATTTGCTGTACCAAGGCCGAAAAAATCACATCAGATCGATTCAAGTAATCAATATATAACTGAAAAGACTTAATATTATCCGAAGGTTGTTGTGCGTAGGCTTTATTGAACAACTGCTGCTGTTGCTCGATCCTCTGAATTAAACTTTGATAATTATCGACGATAATTTGCTTAACTTGATGGTTTATAGCAGGTTCCGTCAAACCCAGAGCTTGTTGTTTAATTAAGTATTGGGTGAGCTGATTAATCGTTTCAAAGGAACTTAAATGACGCTCAACTAAACGATAATCGATGGCCGCTTGCTCGATAGCAGAGACCGTATTTCTATTGGCTTGTATCTTTTCAATCCGCTGCTGTTGACGCTGATATTTTTCCAACAATAGCTGCGCTTGGTCGCTGCCGGAATCAGCCGCATGCAAGCAAAAAACAGCGCTCGAAAAAAATAGTAAAGCCCACTTCATCAAACTCTGATACCACCGAACAAATTCCGTTTTCATCTCTGCCTCCTAAATAAACTACAAACAACTATAAAAAATAAGCCAACAACTCATAATTAAATTATGTTTTATGATCTAAAGGGGCCGCTTAATCCTAAATCATAAGCAACAATGAATAGGACATGGCTCGGTTTACAATCATGATTACGGATATCACAGAGCACTCAACTAAGGACAGTATATGAATATAGCGCGTTGGCTAAGTAAACTTTGGTTAGTGAGTTTAGTCAGTTTTCCGCTCAGTGCTGGAGAATGGACCTTCAAAACTGGAGCGTTTTGGTCACAAACAGACTCATCAGTCACAACTAAAAGCTTCGATAACCAAGATATTACCTTAGATTTTGAAGATAGTTTACAGCTAGAAAAACATCTGTTGTTACCCTTTTTCGAGCTGGGTTACAAATTTAATCAACGCCACCACGTCTACGCCGATTGGCGTCGTTTACATCGAAGCGCATCGAGCAAAACCAATTTTGGGTTTACCTTACCGAATCATCCCGATTCTGGCGTAATCGCTGGCGCAAATCTAAATACCCGGATGGATATTGATATTCTGAGTGCTGGTTATGGCTATTCATTTTATCAAAATGCTAAAACTGAAATTGGTGGCTCACTTGGTTTGCATGTGATGTTTATTGAAATGGGCTTTAGCGGCGATATCTCAGCTTGTGTCAATAATGCAGGGAATATTATTTGTAATTCAACCGCGACCAAAGGTGAAGTGGTTGATGAATCGGCCACCGCACCGCTACCTGATATCGGCTTATGGACCCATTATCAATTAACCGACGATTGGACACTGAATGCTCATAGTCAATTTTTTTATCTAAAAATTGACCAAGTGAAGGGTTATCTAGCCGATCTGAATGCCTCCATTAGTTACCAGATCAATCCCAATTGGGATATAGAGTTAGGCTATAACTACTACATTGTTGAAGCAGAGTGGGATGAAATCCAACTTAAATATAATTTTCAAGGGCCGATGGTAAACTTCGCTTATCGATTCTAGCCCATCACTTATAGGCTACCAACGGGCTGGTAGCCTATAAGTTCACTTGCTTCAAATCAGTTCAGCAATCCCATATTGTTTACCATATTGTTCAATGACAAAGTCGATGTCTTTATCACCACGACCCGATAGGTTAATTAAGATACGACCATTAAGCCCCTGTTTAGCGAGCTTAATCGCATGTGCAACCGCATGCGCCGATTCTATCGCTGGAATAATGCCTTCTAATCGCGATAGTTCAAAAAACGCATCAATCGCTTCTTGATCGCTCACAACCCCATACTGAACTCGGCCTAAATCTTTTAAATAGGCATGCTGAGGTCCCACCGAAGGATAATCTAAACCACTGGCGACCGAATACACCTGTTGCGGTTCCCCTTGCTCATCCTTCAGCATATAGGAATGGAATCCATGCATGGTCCCCGGCTCCCCTTTGGTTAAAGTGGCAGCGTGTTCACCCACTTGTTCCAAACTTCGTCCTGCAGGCTCACAACCATGCATCGCCACCGCTTGATCCTCCAAAAAGGCACTAAATAAACCCATTGCATTAGAACCACCGCCAATACAAGCGACTAAGTGATCGGGCAATTCACCTGTCATCTCTTGAAACTGCTGACGCGCCTCAATACCAATAATCGATTGAAAGTCTCTCACCATCATTGGAAAAGGATGCGGCCCAACCACCGAGCCGATGGCATACAATTGACTATGAGGATCGGCCATATAAGCCTCAAATGCGCTGTCTACAGCCTCCTTAAGGGTTTTACGACCATGAGTGGCGGGAATCACATTGGCGCCGAGAATTCGCATTCTCACCACGTTAGGATGCTCTTTGGCAATATCCACTTCCCCCATATGAATATCACATTCAAGACCAAGCAACGCGGCAGCTGTGGCCAGTGCAACCCCATGTTGGCCAGCACCAGTTTCGGCGATCACTTTACTCTTGCCCATTTTTTTCGCCAGCAGCACCTCACCCAAGCAATGGTTAATCTTGTGAGCACCGGTGTGATTTAGATCTTCGCGTTTGAGATAAATCTCACAACCATAAGCCTTAGACAAATTTTCCGCATGAAAAATGGGACTAGGTCGACCCACATAGTGTTGGTAAAGACGGGTTAGTTCCGCAATAAAACTCGGATCTTGGCGGATCGCATGATAAGACTTGGTAATGTCGTCCATGACCCGTTGTAGCTCCGGAGGAATAAAGCTCCCGCCGTATTCTCCAAAATAGCCTTGTGGGTTTGGCAAAGCATGCTCAAATTGATTTTGCATTATAAATTCCGATTAGAAAAAGCTTAGTTATACCGAATCTTATCAAGGAAATATGTGCGCTAGTTAGAGCTTCGATCGATAGCTTTCTTGAATAAATAGAGACTAAAACATAAAAAGCGACCTAAGGTCGCTTTTTATAATAACATCAGTAAAGTCAGGCTTTTTTCACTGGCCGCTGCCAACCAGAAATAGTTCGTTGTTTGGTTCGAGAAAGAGCCAGCATTTCAGCATCTACATTACAGGTAATGGTTGAACCTGCACCAATGGTGGCATTTTTACCCACCGTAACCGGTGCAACTAACTGGGTATCACTGCCAATGAAGGCACCATCTTCAATAATTGTTTGAAACTTATTCACGCCATCATAATTACAGGTAATTGTCCCTGCACCAATATTCACACCAGCGCCAACAATGGTATCCCCAAGATAAGTTAAATGCCCAGCCTTGGAACCTTGACCTAAGGTTGATTTTTTCATTTCAACAAAATTACCAACATGCGCATCTTGTTTTAATTTTGCACCAGGACGTAGCCGCGCAAATGGTCCCGCCGAAGCATCTTCGGCAAGGCTCGCTTGCTCAATAATACTGTTGGCTTTAATGGTGACGTTATCACCGATTTCACAATCAATTAAAATACAATTTGACTCAATGGTGACATTGTTCCCCAGGCTCACTTTACCCTTGATAATCACATTAATATCGATGAAGCAATCATGACCCATGCTCAATTCACCCCGCAAATCAAATCGATTGGCATCGGCCAAACTAAGACCTTCAGCTAATAAACGCTCCGCTTGAGCAAACTGATAAGCCCGCTCTAAACGATTCAGCTGTACCCGATCATTTACCCCTTGAACTTCAACTTCAGAGTCTGGTTGTACCGCTTGTACCAAATGTCCTTCTTGAGTCGCCATTTCGATAATATCAGTCACATAGTACTCACCTTGCGCATTATCATTACTCAATTGCGCTAACCAACGATTAAAGTCATCGCTATTAGCAACTAACACACCAGTGTTCACCTCAGTAATCTCCAGCTGCTCTGGGCTGGCATCTTTATGTTCAACAATCGCGGTAACACTTCCATTTTGCCGAACAATTCGACCATAGCCAGTGGGGTCGGCAAGATCCACCGTTAATAAGCCAATTCCGCCTTTTGGCAGAGCTTCAATTAAACGTTGGATGGTTTGTTGGCTAATCAGCGGAGTATCACCATATAACATCACCACCGCCTGGTTGGCGGCAAAATGCGGCGCTGCCTGCTGCATCGCATGACCAGTTCCTAACTGTTCTGCCTGCTCCACCCAATTTAGCTGAGGATCTTGGATCTGCTGTTGAATCAACTCACCACCATGACCATAGATTAAATGAATCGTTTGCGGCTCTAGTTGTTTAGCGGTATCAATAACATGTTGTACCATTGGTTTATCAGCAAGTTTATGCAAAACCTTAGGCAAGCTTGAGCGCATCCGTGTGCCTTTTCCTGCGGCTAATATCACTACACTAAAATTCATCATCTATCCTTCATAACGGTAAGCTTTGCTCAATTTAAACGAGTCTTTTCAAAAGTAGTGTAAGCCAAACCACTTTACTTTGGAATTCACCCTTGATATTGCATCTTTAAAATACAAAAAAGGCGCTCAATGAGCGCCTTTTTATACTTAAACTAAACTATCTAACGTTTTTACCGAGAATTTCGATAACCCGTAATTGCGCCATTGCTTTGGCTAATTCAACCTGCGCTTTGGCAAAATCGATATCGCTGCTAGGATTGCTAATGCTTTCCTCTGCCGCGTGTTTAGCTTGTTGGGCCTTGGCTTTATCGAGTTCGCTGCCTCGAATCGCGGTATCAGCTAAGACGATCACGTTTCCTGGTTGTACTTCCAAAAAACCACCCGAGATATAAATGACCTCTTCGTGTCCGTGCTGTTTTACCATGCGAACCATACCAGGCTTAATTGGAGTCAGTAATGGGGCGTGACCAAACATCACCCCTAACTCACCCTCTTCACCGGTTACTCGTAAGTGTTCGACGCGACCAGAAAAAATTTTCTTTTCCGCGCTTACCACATCCAAGTGAACTGTCATCGCTGCCATTTTAGCCTCCTGTTACGCCAATTGGCGATGCTTACATATTTTTGGCGCGCTCAAGCACGTCATCAATATCGCCAGCATACAAGAACGCTTGCTCTGGGATATCATCGTAATCGCCAGCCAATAGGCCTTTAAAGCTACGAATCGTATCTTTAAGCGGAATAAGCTTACCCGGGTTACCGGTAAATACTTCGGCTACGTGATAATCTTGCGTTAAGAATTTTTCAATTTTACGCGCTCGAGCTACGGTCTGTTTGTCTTCTTCAGACAATTCGTCCATACCTAGAATTGCAATAATATCTTTTAATTCTTTATAGCGTTGCAGTACACCTTGCACGCCACGAGCAACTTCATAGTGCTCTTGACCAACCACTAAAGGATCTAACTGACGAGAGTTTGAATCCAATGGGTCAATCGCAGGGTACAGACCCATGGCCGCAATGCTACGGTTGAGTGTCACCGTTGCATCCAAGTGAGCAAAGGTGGTAGCAGGCGATGGATCGGTCAAGTCATCCGCAGGTACATAAACCGCTTGGATCGAAGTAATCGAACCAGTCTTGGTTGATGTAATACGCTCTTGAAGAACACCCATTTCTTCCGCCAAAGTAGGCTGATAACCTACCGCAGAAGGCATACGACCCAGCAATGCAGATACTTCGGTACCGGCTAGGGTATAACGGTAAATGTTGTCAATAAACAACAGTACGTCTTTCCCTTCGTCACGGAACTTCTCAGCCATCGTTAGACCAGTTAACGCAACCCGTAGGCGGTTTCCTGGTGGCTCGTTCATCTGACCATAAACCATGGCTACTTTATCAAGTACCCCGGCTTCTTCCATCTCGTAGTAGAAGTCATTACCTTCACGAGTCCGCTCACCAACACCAGCAAACACAGATAAACCTGAGTGTGCTTTAGCAATGTTGTTGATTAACTCCATCATGTTTACGGTTTTACCGACACCGGCACCGCCAAACAGACCAATTTTACCACCCTTAGCGAATGGACAAATTAAGTCGATAACTTTTACGCCGGTTTCTAATAATTCATTAGAACTTGACTGCTCTTCGTAACTAGGAGCAGCTCGGTGAATTCTGTAGCGCTCTTCTGTCGCAACTTCACCTTTACCGTCGATGGTATGACCAAGAACGTTCATAATACGACCTAAGGTGGCTTCACCTACAGGTACTTTAATCGCGTCACCAGTATCAACCACTTCTAGGCCGCGGCGAATACCTTCCGATGCACCCATACAGATACAACGTACTACGCCACCACCAATTTGCTGTTGAACTTCAAGGACTAAGTCTTCACCTTGAACTTCTAGAGCATTGTATACCTTCGGTACACTGTCATGTGGAAATTCAACGTCCACAACAGCGCCAATTACTTGGACGATGTTACCGTTACTCATGTTGATTCCTCTAAATATTGTGCTTATGCCTTGCCTTAAACGGCTGCAGCCCCCGCAGAAATTTCAGTCAATTCTTGAGTAATTGCTGCTTGACGTTCTTTGTTGTAAATCAACTGTAGTTCGTCAATCAGGTTACCCGAGTTATCGGTTGCCGCTTTCATTGCAACCATTCGTGCAGCTTGTTCACAGGCGAGGTTTTCAACCACCGCTTGATAAACTTGAGACTCGATATAACGAACCAACAAACCGTCGAGAATTTCTTCGGCGCCTGGCTCATATAAATAGTCCCAACTGCGAGACGCAATTTCTGGGTCATCTGCTTTAGGCAGCGGCAATAATTGGTCAATTTTGGGCTCTTGCACCATGGTATTAACAAACTTGTTATATACCACATAGATGCGATCTAACTTACCTTCGTTGTAAGCTTCAAGCATCACTTGTACGGTACCGACCAACTCATCGACAGTTGGGTGATCGCCCAAACCTGAGTTTTGAGCCAATACATTCCCACCATGGCTGTTAAAGAAAGAAGTTGCTTTACCGCCAATAACGGCCAAATCAGCACTCACACCTTTCTCTTTCCACTGCTTAATCTCAGTAACGGCATTCTTAAACAAGTTAATGTTTAAGCCGCCACAAAGACCACGGTCTGTAGACACCACGATATAACCAACACGTTTGGTTTCTCTTTCTATAACATAAGGATGTTTATATTCGAGTTTACCTAACGCGATATGACCAATAACTTTGCGCATAGCTACTGCGTAAGGTCGGCTACCTCGCATGCTGTCTTGAGAACGACGCATTTTACTAGCAGCAACCATTTCCATCGCTTTGGTAATTTTTTGAGTGTTTTTAACACTGGCAATCTTACCTTTAATTTCTTTAGCGCCGGCCATATCTATTCGCTCCTATTCGTCAGCTTAGATTACCAAGTTTGAGTCGATTTAAAGCTTTCAATTAATGACTTAATTGAAGCATCGATTTCATCGTTGTAATCGCCTTTCTGGTTAATAGACGCCAATAGATCGGCATATTCATTGTTGGCATAAGCTAACAATGCGCCTTCAAAATCAACAATCTTATTGATTTCAATATCAGCCAAGAAACCTTTCTCTGCAGCATATAAACCTAAGGCTTGCTCAGCAACAGTCAATGGGCTGAATTGCTTCTGCTTCATTAACTCAGTTACTTTCTGACCATGGTCTAACTGCTTACGCGTTGCATCATCTAAATCAGATGCAAACTGAGCAAAGGCTGCTAGTTCACGATACTGTGCAAGCGCAGTACGAATACCACCTGACAGTTTCTTGATAATCTTAGTTTGTGCTGCACCACCCACACGAGATACCGAAATACCAGGATCAACCGCCGGACGAGTACCAGAGTTGAATAGCTGGCCAGTCAAGAAGATTTGTCCATCGGTAATCGAAATTACGTTGGTTGGTACGAAGGCTGATACGTCACCGGCTTGAGTTTCAATAATCGGCAAAGCCGTTAATGAACCCGATTGACCTTTAACTTCACCTTTAGTGAACTCTTCCACATATTTTTCATTAACCTGAGCTGCGCGCTCTAGCAAACGAGAGTGTAGATAGAATACATCACCAGGATAAGCTTCACGGCCAGGTGGACGACGCAATAACAATGAAATTTGACGATAAGCAACCGCTTGTTTCGACAAATCATCATAGATGATCAAAGCATCTTCACCGCGATCTCGGTAGTATTCACCCATTGCACAACCTGCATAAGGTGCTAGGTATTGTAATGCAGCTGAATCAGACGCTGAGGCTGCAACAATGGTAGTGTATTCCATGGCGCCAAACTCTTCTAACTTACGCACAACGTTAGAGATAGTTGAAGCTTTTTGGCCAATCGCCACATAAACACATTTAATACCGGAGTGTTTTTGGTTAATGATGGCATCAACCGCAATTGCCGTTTTACCAATTTGACGGTCACCAATGATCAATTCACGTTGACCACGACCAATTGGGATCATTGAATCAATCGCTTTAATACCAGTTTGAACTGGTTTATCGACCGACTTACGTTCCATCACCCCAGGTGCAATCACTTCGATAGGTGAGAATCCATCATGTTCGACAGGTCCTTTACCATCAATTGGTTCACCTAGTGTATTCAGGACTCGTCCTTGTAGGCCACGACCTACAGGTACTTCCAAAATACGACCAGAACTTTTAACTTTGTCACCTTCTGCTAAATCAGCATAAGGTCCCATCACAACCGCACCTACAGAGTCACGCTCTAGGTTTAATGCGATGGCATAACGACTACCAGGAAGCTCAATCATTTCGCCTTGCATTACATCAGCAAGACCATTAATACGAATAATACCGTCACTAACAGATACGATAGTACCTTCGTTACGAGCTTCACTGACAACTTCGAACTGTTCAATACGTTGCTTGATCAGATCGCTTATTTCAGTGGAATTCAGTTGCATGCTCTATTCCCCAATTACGCTTGTAGTGTATTAGATAGTTTTGCCAATTGCCCTTTTACGGAGCCATCAATCACCAGATCACCAGCTTGAATATACAAGCCAGCCAACAGTGAGGCATCGACACTACAGTTAAGCTTCACTTTGCGCGACAAGCGCTGCTCTAAGGAAGCACTAATTTGCGCTTGCTGCGCGGCATCTAACTCAGAAGCAGAAACAACCTCGGCGGTTATCTCTTTAGCCAATTCGGCTTTATATCCTAAGAACAGCGCTAACACAGCAGGCAACGCCTGTAAACGGCCATTTTGTGCCATTAACTTCAAGAAGTTAAGGCCATGCTCATCAAGCTGCCCAGCACAAACAGTGGTAAATAAATCTACCAAGGTCTCTACCGATTGCCTTTTTAACTGAACAGATACATGTTCATTCACCGCCACTTCGGCGACAAAAGCTAACATATTCGTCCACTCTTCTAAGGCTTTATGCTCAATGGCAAAATCAAACGCAGCTTTAGCGTAGGGACGAGCAATGGTGGTTAAATCAGCCATAAGCTCTACCTTTTATCCCTTTATTTCAGCTCAGCGACTAGTTTGTCAACAATCTGCTTGCTAACTTCTTTGTCGATAGAATGCTGAATAATTTTTTCAGCACCAGCGATGGCTAAAGCAGCCACTTGCGCACGTAATTCTTCACGAGCACGATTGCGTTCAGCTTCAACTTCAGCGTTTCCATGAGCGATAATTTTCTCACGCTCAACGTTAGCCAACTCTTTTGCTTCGTCGATAATTTGAACTTTACGTTTGTTAGCTCTGTCGATAATACCTGCGGCCTCAACCTTTGCTTCTTTCATTTGTTCAGAAGCATTAGCTTGCGCTAATTTAAGATCTTTACCCGCACGATCAGCATCAGCTAATCCATCCGCAATTTTCTTCTGACGAGCTTCAATCGCATCAATTAATGGCGGCCATACGTATTTAACGCAAAACCAACAAAAAAATGCGAATGCGATCGCTTGTCCAAGTAATGTTGCATTGATATTCACAACGACACCTCCCTAAGTTAAGGAATCGAAGGATTAACCCAATAAGCCAATAAACGGGTTAGCGAAAACGAAGAATAGCGCGATACCTACACCAATCATTGCGATCGCATCAAGAAGACCGGCAACAATAAACATTTTGGTTTGTAGGGTAGACGCTAGCTCAGGTTGACGAGCCGCTGCTTCAAGGAATTTACCACCAAGCAGACCAAAACCAATCGCAGTACCCAAAGCACCTAAACCGATTAGTAGTGCAGCCGCTATAGCAGTTAAACCAACAACAGTTTCCATAATTATCTCCAATATATATGTGTTAGGTAGTTCTAATTTAATTAATTAATGATCTTCATGAGCCAAAGCTAAGTAAACAATGGTTAGCATCATGAAAATAAACGCTTGAAGCACAATGATCAAAATATGGAATATTGCCCATGGAACTGACAAAGCCCACTGAGCCCAAAATGGAACAAGGGCGGCAATAATAATAAAGATCAATTCACCCGCATACAGGTTACCGAACAAACGCAGCGCCAGCGAAAATGGCTTAGCCAACAAAGTGACCGATTCCAATAAAAAGTTAAAAGGAATAAAAGCCCAGTGATTAAATGGTTGTAAAGTAAGTTCTTTTACAAATCCACTCACACCTTTCACTTTAATACTGTAAAAAAGTATCAATACAAACACTACCAAGGCCATGCCAAGAGTAATGTTTAAATCAGTAGTGGGTACAATTTTAGAGTATGGTATGCCTGCTTGAGCGGCGGCTTGAGGAAGAAAATCAACAGGGATTAAGTCCATCAGGTTCATGAGGAAAACCCAAACGAAGATGGTTAAACCAATTGGCGCAATGACTTTATCGCTACGATGAAAAGCATCTCGTACCGAGCCATCAACAAATTCCACGAGAATTTCGATAAAACATTGAAACTTTCCGGGAACGCCAGATGTTGCTTTTTGTCCCGTTCTATAAAAAACAAATAAGAACAGAACCCCCAAGACAACTGATATTAGGAGTGAATCAACGTTAAATGTCCAGAACCCTGCTTCATGACACCCATGGTTAAACGCGAGGCCACCAGTTTCGGCCACGCACATTTGTGCATTAGTCAGGTGATGCTGGATATAACCTGTAACAGATTCAGCAGCCATTTATCATCCTATTTTTCTTAGTCAAAAAAATAGAGGCGGTCCATTGCGTTAAACTACTGAGAACAAAACCGAGCAGTAGAGCGAGGGGCTCCACCTTAAGCAGGGTAAAGACCAGTACAAACAATATGGCAATAAGAGATAGTTTTACGACTTCCCCTAGATAAAAACTTGTTACTACTTGTTTTTGCTTAGTTGCACCGACAAACCGAAACGCCATCAGCGTAAATAAGCTATTGGGTAGTAAGAAGATTATACCTCCGAGTAACACAGAAATAGCAATATCCTTATTAAAAAAGAAACCACTGTTTAGCGTTAGTAATACGACAAAACTCGTCTGAAAAATAACATAATAAAGCGCCTTGCGACGAATTGCAGATGTTAAAGAACCAGACATTCTCGACCTCTACTAGTGTTTTACGTTAAACCTAAAGCCCAGACTAGGGCGAATAGGCTTGCTAAAAAGCCTAATGATTATACGTTGAAAGTCTGGTTTTGCAATCAGAAGCCGCGTTCAATTCACTAATTCGTAACAGCTTATATAAACAAAATATGGTTATTGTTAATTTTTATGTTACAAACCAGATAGTTTGGTCAGCTAAAGGTGAAATATAGTGTTTTAAATATGCAACATAGGTAACCAAGATCAAAGACTTGTGGCACAAATTAGTTTATAAAAACTAAAGTGTTTCATCCGAGTCGATGAAAAGCCCCAAAATAGCATCTAACTCATCTAAGCTAGCATAGTCGATCACTAGTTTTCCTTGGCCTTTTTTATTTTGCTGGATCTTTACCCCTGCCCCCAAACGCTCACTAATTCGTTGTTCTAAAAGACTAATATCGGGATCGACCTTAGCAGGTGCCTTTGGTTCTTTGGGATTGAGAACCGCCTTCACTAATTTTTCTGTATCACGAACTGTTAAACCTTTAGCAGCAACACTACGCGCGGTTTCAGCCTGAACTTCTCCCGTTAAGGCTAATAGCGCACGAGCATGGCCCATTTCTATATCGCCATGCTCTAACAGAATTTTCACATCGGCATCGAGACTATTTAAACGTAATAAATTGGTCACTGTGGTACGAGATTTACCAACCGCATCAGCCACTTGTTGATGAGTCAGTTCAAACTCATTCATTAAACGGTCTAAGGCCACCGCTTCTTCCATAGCATTCAGATCTTCACGTTGAATATTTTCAATTAAGGAAATAGCAACCGCGTTTTCATCACTCACATTTTTAATTAAACATGGAACTTCATGTAAATGAATTTGTTGCGAGGCTCGCCAGCGGCGCTCACCGGCGATAATTTCAAACTGATTGTCACCGACTGCACGAACTACAATCGGTTGAATCACCCCTTGCGCTTCGATGGAATGCGCTAATTCTTCCAGGGCTTCCGCTGACATATCTTTACGAGGTTGATATTTACCTGGCCGCAACAATTCGATGGGTAAACGACGTAAATCACCACGATTATCATCGACAGTTTGTTGGTTAGTATCGGCTTTCGTATCTTCTTCAACCTGACGTTGACGAGCATTATTACTGGTACTTAGTAATAAATCTAAACCTTTACCTAAACCGCGTTTTCTCGCTGACATGTCTTTATCCATACTCATTAATCCAGGGCCATCGTTTGTGCTTCTTCTTCATGGCGACGAATAATCTCTCCGGCCAATGCAAGGTAAGCCTTAGAACCACTTGATGTTTTATCATAATACATGGCTGGTTTACCAAAGCTAGGCGCTTCGGCTAAACGTACGTTTCGAGGGATCACTGTACGGTAAACTTTTTTACCAAAATGTTGTTTAAGCTGATCACTAACATCAGAACCTAAGCGATTACGTGGATCAAACATGGTACGTAGAATACCTTCTACTTTTAAATCAGGATTCACTACCGAGGCCAACTTACTGATAGTGTCAACCAGGGCAGTTAAACCTTCTAATGCGTAATATTCGCATTGCATTGGGACTAATACTGAATCAGCAGCTGCCATTGCATTCACGGTGAGCATGTTTAATGAAGGCGGACAATCGATAAAAATATAGTCGTAATAATCACGCACAGGAGCTAATGCATTACGTAAACGGACTTCCCGGGCAAAAAATTCCATGAGTTTAATTTCAGTGGCGGTCACATCTGAATTCGCGGCAATTAAATCGAAAAAACCACTGGTTTCTTTAATTACGACCTGTTCGATCGGCTCTTCGTCAATCAACAATTCATAGGCTGTTTTTGGTGCATCATATTTATCAACACCGCTGCCCATGGTTGCATTGCCTTGTGGGTCAAGGTCGATTAACAATACTTTACGTTTAGTGGCTGCCATTGAGGCTGCTAAATTCACGCTAGTGGTTGTTTTCCCTACGCCACCTTTTTGGTTGGCTACCGCAATCACTCTACCCACAATATTTTCGCCTAAGAATTGGTTTTATCAATAATAACTAGATGTCGCTGACCTTCAAGTTCGGGAACCGTTAAACTTTCAATACGGTGTAAATGGCAACCTTCAGGTAAACTTTCTAGCTCTTGTTCGGGCACTAAGCCCTTTAAGGCATAGAATTTACCATTATTTGCAGGTAAGTGAGAACACCAGTTCAACATATCGTGCAAAGAAGCAAAGGCTCTGCTTATTACACCATCAAATTCTAGGTTTTGTTGATAATTTTCGACCCGGCTTTGCACCGCAGTCACATTTTTTAGCTTCAGTAAATGGCATACCTGACGAATAAAGGTGATTCGCTTACCTAAACTGTCGAGTAAAACAAACTGCTTATCTGGATTAATGATTGCTAAGGGTAAGCCAGGTAATCCCGGACCGGTCCCTACATCAATAAAGCGTTTCCCCTGTAAGTGAGGACTAACCACTAAACTATCTAAGATGTGTTTAACTAACATTTCCATGGGATCTCTCACTGAAGTGAGATTATAAGCCTTATTCCACTTATCGAGTTGTTCAACCAAACAAACCAATTGTTCTATTTGTAATTCTGTCAGTTGTAACTGAGTTTGGGCCAATAGGCCTACAAGACGTGATTTTAGCACCCGATCATCCTAAGCCGACTTACGCGCTAAGTCGTGTTTTTTCAAATAAACTAATAATAATGAAACCGCCGCCGGTGTAACCCCCGAAATTCGCGCTGCTTTGCCAATGGTTTCAGGTCGTGCATTGGTCAATTTAGCAACAACTTCATTGGATAGCCCACTAATTTTTGAAAAATCGAGATCGAGCGGTAAAAGCGTATTTTCGTGTTTTTGGGTTTTCTTAATTTCTTCAAGTTGACGCTTGATGTATCCCGCATACTTGATTTGAATTTCTACTTGCTCGGCCGCATCTTGTTGGGCTAAACCGGGACCAAAACCTTCAATCCCCATTAATTTCTCATAACTGAGTTCAGGGCGACGGATCAATTCTTCTAAAGAATGTTCACGAGTAATCGGATTTTTCAATAAAGGGTTTAATTGATCTAATTGGATTGAATTGGTGTGTACCCAAGTATCTTTTAATCGTTGGCGTTCTAATTCAACGGCTTCCATTTTGATATTAAATAACTGCCAACGATGTTCATCAACCAAGCCGAGTTGATGGCCCTGTTCGGTTAAACGTACATCTGCATTATCTTCGCGCAATAATAAACGATATTCGGCTCGGCTGGTAAACATCCGGTAAGGTTCTTTGGTGCCTAAAGTTGCTAAGTCGTCAATTAGTACGCCCATATAAGCTTGATCGCGACGTGGCGCCCAACTATCTAAACCTTGAGCAAATAACGCAGCATTTGCGCCAGCAATTAAGCCTTGCGCACCAGCTTCTTCATAACCAGTTGTCCCATTAATTTGACCGGCAAAGAATAATCCTTTTAAGTATTTGTTTTCTAAGCTTTGTTTTAAATCTCGAGGATCAAAAAAGTCATATTCAATGGCGTATCCTGGACGGGTGATATGGGCATTTTCTAAACCTTTCATTGAATGAACTAAATCAACCTGTATATCGAAGGGTAAGCTGGTTGAGATCCCATTAGGATAAACTTCATGGGTTGTTAGCCCTTCTGGTTCAATAAAGATCTGATGAGAACTTTTATCGGCAAAACGAGTTACTTTATCTTCAATTGAAGGACAGTAACGTGGCCCTACACCTTCAATTACGCCGGTAAACATTGGGCTACGGTCAAGACCACCACGGATAATGTCATGCGTTGCTTGATTGGTATGGGTGATATAACAAGGGATCTGTTGCGGATGATCGCTGGCTTGACCAATGAACGAAAATACCGGCGTCGGATTATCACCTGGTTGAGGCTGCATGACCGAGAAGTCAATGCTACGAGCGTCAATACGAGGAGGGGTGCCGGTTTTTAGACGATCGACTCGGAGAGGTAATTCACGTAAGCGTTGTGCTAGTGCAATCGATGGTGGATCGCCTGCACGACCACCGGAGTGATGATTTAGGCCGATGTGGATCATACCACCTAAAAAAGTACCTACGGTTAACACGACACTGCGAGCACGTAAGCGCAATCCCATTTGGGTAACAACACCAACCACTTGATCGTTTTCTACGATCAAATCATCACAAGCTTGTTGGAAGATCGTCAGATTTTTTTGGTTTTCTAAGCGATGTCGGATCGCGGCTCGATAAAGCATTCGATCGGCTTGAGCACGAGTCGCTCGAACTGCTGGTCCTTTGGAAGAATTAAGTGTTCTAAATTGGATCCCGGCTAAATCGCTTGCTTGAGCCATTAAACCACCCAAGGCATCTATTTCTTTCACTAGATGGCCTTTACCAATCCCCCCAATAGCGGGATTACAAGACATTTGACCCAGAGTTTCAATGTTGTGAGTAAGTAATAAAGTGTTTTGTCCCATACGGGCTGCAGCTGCAGCAGCTTCGGTACCAGCATGACCACCACCGATTACTATTACGTCGTATTGTTGTTTATAGAACATTTCTTAATACCTCAAACCTGCCAGATCCCCAAAGGGTGCAGCATTTTACTGGTTAAGCGTCGATAAGGGAATGCTTAGATCAGAATTAGATCTATAAGGGATCTCTATAAATATATATATAAGATCTTTCTTTAAAGATCTTTTATTAGATCTACTATTAGGATCACCTTGATCTGTAGATAAGTCATTTTTTATGAATTGGATCATTCACTTAGATCAGATCAGATCTTGTTAGCAGAACCCGATCTAAACAGGGGACAAGCTGGGATCTAAAATGCTAGTTATCCACAAATAAAATCATTCAAAAGTTATCCATAGGAATAAGTGTAGTTAATTAAGAGCTAATCACTATGCTTATCCACAGGAAATAATTTTAGATCAGTTCGTTTTTCCAGCAGTTTAGCCACTCAACAGCGGGTTCTTCAGGCACAGGATCGACATCGACATCGATTTCTAAGCGATCTTTTAAGCGTTTTGCGCCTAATTTTTCCAGTTGTTGATCAAGTTCTTTTCCCGCTCCACAAAAGGTATCGTAACTACGACTGCCGATCGCGATAACAGCATAGCTAATTTCGGAAAGATCTGGCTGTTGTTCGAGTAAATATTGATAAAAGGGTTGTAAATTGTCTGGAATATCGCCAGCACCATGAGTCGAGCTACAAATAAGCCACAGCGCGTGAGGCTTTAATTCAGAAAACTCTGCATTTAGATGGATGATGACCTTATGTTGTTCACTTAATAAGGCTTCTAATTCATCGGCGACGTATTCAGCTGAACCTAAGGTTGATCCCACGATTATTTCTATATCCATTTTACATCCTGTTTATCCACAACGGTTTGGCTATTGTAACTTGATCTTTGGTTGATTAACTAGTTGCGGATTAGTTGTGAGTGAGTTGTTGATAGTTTTTATCACTTTAAAGTTATTGAACATTAGAAATAAGCGCTATAAGGGATGATCCCTTTTATTGTTTGTGGGTAAGTATTATTCACAATTTAGTGATCCTTACTTTTTATACTGTTTTAAGGAAGGTATTTGGGTGACAAATGCGGATGTTGATCTTTTAGAAAAGTGATAACAGATACCAATAGCATGCTGCATTACTCGCATCATTACGCTTTATGCTTTAGCTTTATTAAGTGGGGTCGAATGAAAGGAGGGTAAATGATCTATTCAACGACGGAAACCATTCCTGGCCGTGAAATTGAGGTCATACTTGGTATTGTTACGGGCAATGTAGTGCAGGCTAAACATATTGGTCGCGATATCATGGCGGGCCTTAAAAGTATTGTTGGAGGAGAAATTAAGGGCTATACCGAGATGCTGAGTGAAGCGCGAGACTTAGCTGTACAACGCTTAGTGGCAAGCGCTCAGCAAAAAGACGCAGATGCAGTGGTGGGGATCCGTTTTACTACGAGCGCTATCATGGATGGTTCTTCAGAAATCATGGTATTTGGTACGGCGGTGAAACTTAAGGCTGAATAGTTCGCTTGTTGGTCGTGAGTATCGATGATTTATTTGGATATAAAAATAGAGCGCCATTGGCGCTCTTTACATCATTGAAGGTATAAATTTTTATGGTTAATGGTAGTTAAGTGAGGTGGCTTTACCTCTAAACACCCAATAAGAAAACGCGGTATAGGCTAAAATAATCGGCACGACTACGACCGCACCCAGTAAAATCACGGTTAAAGATTCGGGGGCTGAAGCGGCCTGCCAAATAGTCATTTGTCCCGGAACCACATAGGGGAAGAAGCTAAAGCCAAGTGCGCTAAAACACAGCAAGAAGATTAACATGACCAGCATAAATGGTAGCCAGCAGTGGCGATCATTGGCTTTGGGTAAGCGGTTTAGCAAGATATCGTTGAAGATAAAGGCAGCGAAACATACGACCGGGATCAATAATACAAACATGACCAAGGGGAAGTCGAACCAACGATCAAATACCCCTGGATTGACCAGCGGATTCACCAGCGAAACCGCTAGAACGCCAATAAAGCAAAGTCGGCCAGTGATTTTTGCCCATCTTACCGCGCGCTGCTGTAATTCACCTTCTGTTTTCATTACCAACCACGCTGAACCTATGTAGCTATAAGCTGCGGTGACGCCAAGGCCACTGAGCAAGGCAAACAGATGAGCACTGATGCTATTTTCAAACCCCATCACATAGAGGCCTAACATATAACCTTGGGCAATGGTGGTGAGAATTGAGCCGGCTTTAAAGGTTCTATCCCAAGCGAGCTTATAATCGATGGCTGCCTTGGCTCTAAAGTCGAAGGCGACACCACGCATAATAAGTCCGATCAACATAATTGCGACCGGTATATAAAGGTGATAAAGCACGATGCTATGTGCAGCCGGAAAAGCAATCAGCAAAATGCCGATTGCTAATACCAACCAGGTTTCATTGGCATCCCAGAATGGACCAATCGAAGCTATCATGGTATCGCGTTGGGCTTCGTCGGTTTCGCCTAATGGCAGTAAAATACCAACCCCAAGATCGTAGCCATCCAAGATAGCGTAGACCAATACCGAGAGCCCCATCAGGCCAATAAAGATAATGGCTAACCAGTATGCATCAATCATACTTTGCTACTCCCTTTGTGATTCTCTAAATTTGGCTCGATATGGCTAAGACTGGCATCGGCCTGCGGTGAGCTAGTTTCAAACTCTTCTACTTTGACAGCCTTACGTGCCATCGATAATAGGGTATGGATGTAGGCCCACAACAAGAAGGCGTAAACCACTAAATACATGATTAATGAAAAACCTACATTTGCCGCAGGTAGGCTGGTGACAGCGTCTTCGGTGCGAAGTACTCCGGTGACCAACCACGGTTGGCGACCTATTTCAGTGACATACCAACCAGCGAGGGTGGCGACCCAACCACAGAAGGTGGTAGCAACTAAGATCTTTAAGGTCCAGTTAGGGAGTTTGCCTCGGCGGAGCAAGCAATAACTACTAAACCAGCTGAGGGCGATCATCAATAAGCCCATGCCGACCATGACCCGGAAGCCCCAGAACACTGGGGCTACTGGGGGATGGTTATTTTCAAACTCATTTAGCCCTTTAATTTCACCCTCTAAGTCATGGGTTAAAATGAGGCTGGCTAAATTGGGAATAGCGATGGCATATTTGTTGGTTTGGGTTTCTTTATCGGGCAATGCAAATAGCAGTAGTGGTGCGCCTTTCTCGGTATGCCAAATACCTTCCATCGCGGCAATTTTTGCTGGTTGATGTTCTAGGGTGTTTAAACCGTGAAAATCACCAACCACTGCTTGAGTTGGTGCTAACACCGCGGCCACCAGTAAACTTACTTTTAAGGTGAGTCGAGGGGCTTTTTTCACATCCCCTTTGAGGATCCGGTAAGCAGAAATACCAGCTATAAAGAAAGATGCGGTGAGTCCCGAAGCTATCAACATATGGGTGAGTCGATAGGGGAATGATGGGTTGAAAATAATCGCCAACCAATCGGTGGGGTGAGCGACGCCATCACGCATTTCAAAGCCTGCTGGGGTTTGCATCCAGGAATCCAGCGCTAAAATCCAAAATGCCGATAGGCTGGTGCCAATCGCCACCAGCACGGTGGCTAAGGTATGAATTTTATTGGGAACCCGTTTAATACCAAATAGCATGATACCGAGGAAAGTTGCTTCTAAGAAGAAGGCGGTTAGTACCTCATAGCCAAGCAGTGGTCCGGCAATATTGCCCACGGTTTCCATATAACCTGGCCAGTTGGTGCCAAATTGAAAAGACATGGTGATCCCGCTGACCACACCAATGGCGAAGGATAAGGCAAAAACCTTCACCCAAAAACGGTAGGCTCGCATCCAAATTGGCTTACCAGTCATATCGTGGCGAACTTTAAAAAATACTAAAAACCAACACATCGCAATGGTGATGGTTGGAAATAGGATGTGAAAGCTAATATTGGCTGCAAATTGCATCCTGGATAATATCAGGGCATCAAACATGGTTTGCCTCATCGAAGGTTAATAATTTACGGGTTGGTGCCAGTTCCATTGTTACCAACGATTTTGTCTTTTAATTCAATAATCTTGCTAATTCCTGAACCCATTTTCATCAAACTTTGTAGAGTCTCGGGGCTCATGTTGTTTAAGGTATTCGACCATTGCGTGATTAATTCCAACAAGTCATGGATTTCAGCCATTTTTTGTTGGGTATAGCGATCCGCTTCATTTTCTGGAGGGTCGATTAAATTAGAACGTAACAGCGACAGGGTTGGATCTACTTCTCGCTTAGTTCTTTCTTCAAATACTGTTTTAGCCATCTCCCAAATTGAACCCGCAGCGGTAAAAAACTCTCGGCGCTGGCCTGCTTGATGGCTTAATTTAACTAGGCGCCATGATTGCAGCTCTTTTAAGGCCATGCTTACATTGCCTCGGCTAATCCCAAGTTGTTCCATAATTTGTTCGGCATGCAAGGGCTGTTGGTTGATCACCAATAAGGCGAGAATTTGTCCAACGGTGCGGTTAAAGCCCCAGCGACTGCCCATTTCGCCAAAATGAAGTACAAAAGCCTGGCTCTTCTCTGATAATTGCATCGGGCCGATTCCTTATTATTGAACTTTCAGAAAACGCTGAAACCTTATATTAAAATTGATTTAAGTCAATCTTTTTGGTTTTAAATGAGTGTCTATTCTAAAATTTGCGCTGGGTTAAAGATTTTTGAGGGAAATTGTTGTTGCTGATTTTTATTTGAGGTTTTTCGGCTACTGATTTGAATCGTTGAAGAAAAACCCTAAAAGATAATTTAGGGTTTTATGCGGTTTCAGCGATTAAGTGCGAATGTTTAGTATCTTCTGCTTATTTAATGGCTGATCATCCAGGGACGCATGGAAGGAAACATTTTTTCTCCCTTGGCGGTATAAAATAGTTTTGAAGCACCTCGTTTGTGATGCTGACAGCCGCAGCCTTTTTTTAAGCGTTCAGTATTTTCTGCTCGGCTATCAATGGTTGAATGTTGCGGTTCATGTCTTGCTTGTTCGTTGCGGGCGATCGCCTGCTTGGTTTCTGCGGCCATATCTAATACTGTTGGCGGCAAAATAATTACCCTTGGTGCTAACTGATTGCACTGTGGGCAAGCGGCCGGTTTAGCGCAGTCGTCTAAGGCAGCAAGTTGGTAAAATGCGCCATGTTCGGCACATTTATAGTCATAAACAGGCATGGTTCACCTCTCTTATTTATCTAGATCTGGGGCTAAAGGCATATCGACACTGCCATCTAAATATTTTGTTGGACCTTCGGCGTTGGGTTTTATATCGAACTCGAAGATGTCGGTAGGTAACCAGAGGGTTGCGCAAGAGTTTGGCACATCGACCACGCCACTGAGATGTCCTTGTACTGGTGCTGTGCCGAGTAAAGAGTAGGCCTGAGCACCACTGTAACCAAATTTCTTCAGGTATTCGATGGCGTTTAAGCAAGCTTGACGATAGGCCACATTGGCATCTAAATAATGTTGTTTGCCATGTTCATCTACCGAGATTCCTTCGAAAATCAGATAGTCATCGTAGCGAGGTGTAATTGGACTGGGTTTAAAAATGGGGTTTTTAATCGCGTATTTTGCCATGCCATCTTTGATTAAATTGACGCGAAGATGGATCCAACCTGCCATTTCAATGGCCCCACAGAAAGTGATTTCACCATCGCCTTGGCTAAAGTGTAAATCACCCACCGATAAACCTGCATCTTTAACATAAACTGGGAAGTAGATTTTTGAGCCACGTGATAAGTCCTTAATATCACAGTTACCACCATGTTCACGGGGGGGCACGGTTCTGGCTGCTTCTTCGGCGGCGACTTTCGCCTGATCGGGTTTCATTTTTCCCATGTGAGCCGTTGGTGCATAGGGAAGGGCGGCCAGCATTGGTACCCGCTCGGGGTTGGTATCAAATAGTTCTTTTTCCCGTTTGTTCCAGACGTCTAACATCTCTTTTGAGGGTAAACAGCCAATCAGGCCCGGGTGGATTAAGCCTGCAAATTCAACTCCTGGAATGTGCCGAGACTTGGTAAACATGCCGTTGAAATCCCAGATAGATTTTTGTGCTTCAGGGAAGTGTTCATCAAGGAAGCCTCCACCATTTTGTTTCGAGAAAAAGCCGTTGAAACCCCATTGTGAATCATCAAAGGTGCCAATATCGAGAATATCAACTTCTAAGAGATCGCCAGGCTCGGCACCCGTAACCCCCACAGGACCCGATAAAAAGTGAACCTGAGATAAGTCGACATCTCGAACATCGGAAGCATCATCATTGTTTTTTATTTGCCCGCCAGTCCAGTCGATACATTCTAAAATAAAGTCGTCACCCGGTTTTACCATTGCCGCCATGGGAATATCTGGATGCCAGCGATTATGCAGTTTTTCATTGTCGTAGGCGGATTGTTTTAGATCTATTTTAATGATTGTTTGTGCCATGGTTATTCTCCTTGAGTATCAATTTCCATGTATTGCCTTTACACCGACAAATAGGCGGCGACTTGGTTTTCATCTACTTCATCACGCTGAACGTCGTGAACGATTTTTCCTTTTTCGATAACTAAGATGCGATCCGCAACATCAAGGGCAAAGCTCAGTACCTGCTCCGAGACTACGATTGATAAGCCGCGTTGATCACGGATCTGTTTGAGGGTTTTAGCCATATCTTTAATGATTGAAGGTTGGATCCCTTCTGTCGGTTCATCCAATAGCAATACGCTGGGATTACTGGCTAAGGCGCGGGCTATCGCCAGTTGCTGTTGCTGTCCTCCTGATAAATTACCGCCGCGTCGATGGCGCATTTCCCATAACACCGGAAAGGTACTATAGAGGTCGTCCGGTACCCGTTTGGCATTGCTGGTGGTTAAACCCGTTTCGATATTCTCTTGTACCGTCATCGTGGAAAAAATCATTCGTCCCTGGGGCACAAAACCTAAACCAGCAGCCACTCGCTGGTGACTCTTTTTATGACACAGTTCTTTGCCAGCCAGCTTTAGCTGACCGCGGCGACTGGGGATGATTCCGATCAGTGATTTCATGAGGGTGGTTTTGCCCATACCATTACGGCCTAAAATAGCGACAATTTCATTCGCCTTGAGTGAAAAATTCAAATCGGATATCACTTCACTTTGGCCATAGGCAACGTGGTAATTAGTTAGCTCGAGCATGCTTGTTCTCCTTAATGTCCAAGGTAGACTTCAATAACTTTGGGATCATTTTTCACCCGCTGCATTGAGCCTTCCGATAAGACCTTGCCTTGGTGCAATACGGTGACTCGGTCAGCAATATCTTCGACAAATTGCATATCGTGTTCGATCACCAATACCGAACGATTCTTGGTGATGCTTTGCAGTAGCTCGGCAGTTTGTTTACGCTCGGCCACCGACATGCCAGCGACGGGTTCGTCGAGCATCAATAGTTCTGGATCTTGGATCAGCAACATGCCTATTTCTAACCATTGTTTTTGGCCATGGCTGAGTAAGTCGGCTTGCTGGTGGAGTTTGTCGCTGAGATATATCATTTCGGCAATTTCTGTAATTTTGTCTGTTACCGCTTGGTCTCGTTTAAAGGTTAATGCTCCCCATACATTGCGACCCCGTGGATAAGATATCTCTAAGTTTTCGAATACGCTGAGATCTTCATAGATGGAAGGATTTTGAAATTTGCGACCAACTCCTGCATGGACAATTTGATGCTCTTTCAATTTGGTTAACTCTTGTTGCTTAAATTTAATCGAGCCCTCGGTGGCTTTAGTTCTGCCACAGATTAAATCTAAAACGGTGGTTTTTCCGGCACCATTGGGGCCAATAATCACCCGAATTTCTTGCTCTTCTACATATAGCGATAGGTCATCGACAGCCTTAAATCCATCAAAGGAAACGCTGAGGCCTTCAACACTGAGAACAAAGTCTTTCTTATTAGGCTGAGACATTTCGACGCTCCTCTATATCTGTAGGCTCAGTGCTTGGCGGAGCAGGCTCAATCAACTCAAGTGCAACAGGTTGACCTTGACGAAAGCGGCTTAACCAAGGATGGATGTAACTTTGATAGAGTCCGGCTAAACCATCAGGAAAGGCTAACACCACGCCGATAAATAAAGCGCCCATGGCAAATAACCACAGCTCTGGGAAGGATTCAGAGAAAGTGGTTTTGGCTAAGTTCACTACAAGCGTGCCGTAAATAGCTCCCAGTAGTGATAAGCGTCCACCCACCGCACAGAAAATCACCATTTCAATCGAGGGCACAATGCCAACAAAGGAAGGCGACATAAAACCGACTTGAAGGGTGAACATGGCGCCACCAATTGCCGAGAAAGCCGCAGCGATACAGAAGATAAAAATTTTGAAATTAGCCACGTTATAACCAGAGAAACGAACTCGATCTTCTTTCTCTCGCATCGCAACCAGTAAGCGGCCCAACTTACAATTTTTGATGTATAAGGCGATAAATAAACACGCGAGTAACAAAGCTGCATTCACGAAATACAACAGGGTCTGTGCTGATTCACTGCGAATATCCCAAGTCAAAAATGTCCGTAGATCGGTGATCCCATTCACTCCGCCGGTATAACCCTGTTGGCCAATAATTAATATGCTGAGGATGGCGGCAATAGCCTGAGTGATAATCGCAAAATACACCCCACCGACGCGGCGGGTAAACATTGCAAGTCCAATGATAAAAGCAAATAACATCGGTACTGCAATTACGGCTAGCAGGGTAAAGCTTAAGCTGTGGAAGGGTTGCCAAAACCATGGCAATTCGGTGAGCTGGTTCCAATCCATAAAATCTGGAATACCCGGTGTAGATTGGATGGCCGTAGCTTCCGGGTTGGAGGCTTCTAGTTTTAAGAACATGGCCATGCAATAACCGCCTAAGCCAAAAAACACCCCTTGGCCAAGGCTTAAAATACCGCCACAACCCCAGCATAAAACTAGGCCCAGTGCGACAAAGGCATAGGTGAGGTATTTACCGACTAAATTTAACCGAAATGCATCTAAACATAGCGGTAAGATAATCAAGATAAGCGCAGCCAGTAGCAGGTATTGCCACCATGCGATACGGTTTCGATTGTGCTCGGTTTGAGCTTCTATTGGAGTGAACATGGTGACTCTCCCTAGCGACGAATTTTCAATGAAAACAGACCTTGGGGACGGAGCATCAGAATGCCAACCACGGTCAATAAGGTGAGAACTTTAGCCATCGAACCACTGAGGAAAAATTCCATGGTGGATTGGGCTTGAGAGATGGTAAATGCCGAAGCAACAGTGCCGAGCAGGCTGGAAGCGCCGCCAAATACCACCACTAGAAAGGTATCAACAATATACTGTTGTCCAGCGGTTGGGCCTGTCGATCCGACCATGGTGAAGGCTGAGCCAGCAATACCAGCAATACCGCAGCCTAGGGCAAAGGTATAACGATCCACTTTTTCGGTATTAATCCCGACGGCACCAGCCATGGCTCGGTTTTGGACTACGGCTCGGGTTTGCTTACCTAAAGATGATTTTTGCATTAGTAGGTAAACGCCAAAGGTAATCACGATAGTTAGACCCATTACGAAGATCCCATTAATCGGGACTTCGATGATGTCGGTAATGGCATAAGAGCCCATCAGCCAATCGGGTAGACTCACGCCGACTTCTCGGGCGCCGAATACGGTGCGATAAACTTGTTGTAGGATCAGGCTTAAGCCCCAGGTGGCAAGTAAGGTATCTAATGGGCGTTTGTATAAGTGGCGGATCATGGCCCATTCCACCAGCGCACCTAAGGCGGCTGTGCAAATAAAGGCGAACAGCATCGCGACCAAGAAATAGCCGTCGTATAGTCCGGGAAAATAGTGAGTAAACAGTTGCGAAGTTAAATAGGTGATATAGGCCCCTAGGATCATAAATTCGCCATGTGCCATATTAATCACACCCATTTGACCGAATATGATGGCAAGGCCTAAGGCCATAAGAACAAAAACAGAAAATAGAATTAGACCGGCAAATCCTTGCATAGCAAAAATAGCGGTGAGTTCTGCACTGGTATAATCGGCAAACATAGCAAATCCCTCGTGAACGCTTGCGAAAACAGAAGTTGGCCTGTTGACACAGGCCATGAGTTTTTACTGATAACCTTCAGGGAATGGATTGGGTTCAATCAGCTCATCGGTCTCATAAACGATGTCATACTGGCCATCTGCTTTGGCATGACCAATTCGGGTTTTTGACCAAAGGTGATGGTTAGGGTGAACTCGTACATAACCTTCTGGGGCGGTGGTAAGCTCGATCCCCGGTGAAGCTTCACGTACTTTATCGATATCGAAAGACCCTGCTTTTTCTACGGCGGCCTTCCATAACCAAGGGCCTAGATAAGCGGCTTGAGTCACATCGCCAATGACAATGTCATCTCCCCAGCGTTTTTTAAAGGCGGCAACAAATTGTTGGTTGTTTTGATTGGTGAGGCTTTGGAAGTATTTCATTGCGGCATAAGCGCCTTGAATGTTTTCACCGCCAATTCCCAGGATTTCATCTTCGGTTACTGAAATTGTGAGAACCAATGGTTTTTCCTTGGTCATATCGATCCCGGCGGCTTTCAATTGTTTGTAGAAAGCGACATTGGATCCACCCACAACGATGGCATAAATGACATCGGGTTTTTTCAGCTTAATTTTGTTTATCACTGAGTTAAATTGGGTATGACCGAGCGGATAGTACTCTTCGCCTACGACTTTTAGGCCGAGTTTTTCGATGTGTTTGCGGGCAATTTTGTTGGAAGTGCGTGGCCAGATATAGTCAGAACCGAGTAGGAAGAAGCTTTTCGCGCCCTTGGTTTTTGTTACCCAGTCAATTCCTGCGATAATTTGTTGTGTGGCTTCTTGGCCCGTATAAATGACATTGGGTGACTGCTCTAAACCCTCGTAAAAAGTCGGGTAGTAAAGCATGCCGTTATATTGCTCAAATACGGGTAATACAGCTTTACGTGAGGCTGATGTCCAGCAGCCAAATACAGCCGCCGCTTTGTCTCTTACCAGTAGTTTTTTAGATTTTTCAGCAAAGGTTGGCCAATCACTGGCTCCATCTTCTTGAATATATTCAATTTTTCTACCGAGTATGCCGCCCATGGCATTAATCTGTTCGATCGCGAGCATTTCAGCCTGAACCGATCCGGTTTCACTGATCGCCATAGTGCCGGTGACCGAATGTAAGATCCCAACTTTTACCGTGTCATCGGTCACGGCGAGTCCCGTGGTATTAATAACATCGGTAGCGGGGGTTGCCGCTAAGCTGAGCTGAGAAACCAGCATCGCTGCGGGCAGCGCCAGCATTCCCTTGAGTAGTTGGCGACGTAAGCGTGTACGTAGGCCTGTGTTGGTGGTTTTTTGCATAATTATATCCCTATATGTGGTGGATGCTTTACCGAGACTTGGCGGTAGAGCCATCATGCAAAACTTATTGCGGGAGGGTAATGAGCTAATCACCCTAGGCAACTACGTCATTTGACGCATGGTTAACCGGACGGCATCGGGTTAGGGTCAGAGTGACAGCCAAGGCGCAAATAATATTTATAGATAACATAATAACTTACTGATTTTGTTGATTATTTGAATATTAAAATAAGGTGTATAGGCTTGATTCGTGCTTAAAATAGAACTTAACCAAGTGCTTGGAGTTAGTCAGGGATGAAAGACCAGCATGTATTTAAGGTGAGGAGGAATTACAACCGTTGGGTCGCGAACCAAACCTTAGAAGATTATGCCTTACGTTTTACCGCGAAGCGGGCCCGTCAGTGGTCGGCGGCACGAGTTGCTAATACTGCCATTGGTGCGATCTCTTTCTTAGCTTTGGAAGCGATTGGTGGGGCGATAATGTTGAATTATGGCTTCACCAATGCCTTGGCCGCTATCATGATTGTTTCAGCGATTATCTTTTGCTGTGGCATTCCTATTTCTTATTACGCTGCCCGCTACGGGGTGGATATTGATTTACTGACCCGCGGCGCGGGTTTTGGTTATATTGGTTCAACCATTACTTCGCTAATTTATGCGTCATTTACCTTCATTTTTTTCGCCATAGAATCGGCCATTATGGCTTCGGCCTTGGACTTGCTGTTTGGGATCCCTGTGAGTTGGGGTTATCTGCTTTGTGCTGTGTTGGTGATTCCATTGGTGACGCATGGCATCACTTTTATCAGTCGCTTTCACCTATGGACTCAGCCTTTATGGATCGTGCTGCAACTGACCCCTTTTGTGTTTATTTTATGGAATGAATGGTCATCGGTAGACAGTTGGACTCACTACCGCGGCAGTCACCAGAAAGTTACCGATGATGGTTTTAGTTTGCATTTATTTGGTGCAGCGGCGGGGGTATTGTTCTCGTTAATGGGGCAAATTGGTGAGCAAGTCGATTTTCTACGTTTTATGCCAGAAAAAACCAAGCGTAAACCTTTTTATTGGTGGTTCGCCTTGATTAGTGCGGGGCCGGGTTGGGTGATCATTGGCGCGATTAAAGTTTTAATGGGGACTTTTTTGGTGGTGTTGGCGCTTGATGCACAGGTTGACCCCCGAGTGGCCGATGATCCGATCCAGATGTATCAGGTTGCCTTCTCTTATGTGAGTTCTCAGCCTTTGGTTGCGCTGTCTTTGGCGGGCATTTTTGTGATTGTTTGCCAGCTGAAGATTAATGTGACAAACGCTTATGCTGGCTCTATTGCTTGGTCTAACTTTTTTTCTCGTTTAACCCATAGTCATCCGGGACGGGTGGTTTGGTTGGTTTTTAATGTGATAATTGCGCTGTTGATCATGGAGTTGGGTATTTATGCGGCGATAGAAGATACGCTTGGGATTTATTCGAATATGGCGGTAGCTTGGGTTGGCGCTTTGGTTGCCGATTTAGTGATTAATAAACCGCTTGGTTTAAGTCCTAAATACATTGAGTTTAAACGAGCCCATCTCTATGACATTAACCCGGTGGGAGTTGGGTCGATGTTACTGGCATCGTTGATTGGTATTTATTGTTATAGTGGAAACTTAGGCGCTTTGGCTCAATCCTTATCGCCATTTATAGGTTTAAGCGTGGCTTTTGTTTGTTCTCCGCTCATTGCTATCTTAACCAAAGGACGTTATTACCTCGCTCGCGAACCCAATTTGGTCGCGCTTAAACAAACCGATTGTACCGTTTGCCAAAATAATTTCGAACCGGAAGATCTCGCTTTCTGCCCTGCCTACGGGGGCGCGATATGTTCATTATGCTGCACCCTTGATGCGCGTTGTCATGACCAATGTAAAAGCAATGCTCGTTTCGCTCAGCAACTAAGCCAGTTTGTGGCCTTAGTTTTACCTAAGTCGGTATCTTCGTTAATGAATACTCGTTTATTACATTTTTCGGGCTTGATGTTTTTGATTGCATCCTTGGTCGCGGGTTTATTCTATTTGGTGTACTTACGGATCCCCAGTGATGATATGACGACTCAGTTGGTGGTGTCGGGAACTCTGAGTCAGGTGTTTTTTCTATTGATGATCATTGTTGGGGTATTGGTTTGGTTATTTGTGTTAGCCAACGACAGTCGTCAATTTGCCTTAGATGAATCAAAACGCCAGACGCAACTGTTAAGCCGAGAAATTGCCGCTCACGAAGCCACCGATCTGGCTTTACAGCAAGCCAAAGAAACTGCCGAGTCGGCCAATCAGGCGAAGAGTCGCTACTTAACCAGTATTAGTCATGAGCTAAGGACACCACTCAACTCAATCCTCGGTTATGCTCAACTATTAGAAAATAGCCATGATTTAGCCAAGCCCTATCTTAGTAAGGTGGCTTTGATTAAACGAAGTGGTGAACATCTTGCCGATATCATCGAAGGTTTATTAGATATTTCAAGAATAGAAGCGGGGCGGTTAGAACTACATCGAGATCAGGTTGCGATTGCCGATTTACTGGATGATTTGGTGGCAATGTTTAGTTTACAGGCGAAAGAGAAAGGGATTGAGTTTTACTATCATCCTAGCCGCTATTTACCAAAATGGGTGACCTCCGATGAAACCCATTTACGACAAATCTTAATTAATTTGTTATCCAATGCCGTCAAGTTTACCGCTCAAGGTTCGGTATCATTTGCAGTACGTTATCGAAACCAAGTGGCCGAATTTACCATTAGTGATACCGGCTTTGGGATTGATGAGCAAGATCTTGAACGTATCTTTCGTCCTTTTGAGAGGGGACGTAAGCCGGGACAGGCCCATAGTCCGGGCACTGGCTTGGGTTTAACTATCACTCAACTATTGACCGATATTATGGGCGGAGATCTCAATGTAAGTAGCAAGGCTCAGCAAGGCAGTGTTTTTAAACTGAGTTTGATGTTATCTAGTATCGATAGCCCAGTGCGACCGCTACTCAGGCCTCGAAAAATCGCTGCCATTGAAGGTGAAAGTAAAACGGTGATGGTGGTGGATGATGATGCCAATCATCGCGGCTTAGTGGTCGAAATTCTCAGTCCTTTGGGGTTTGTTGTTTTAGAAGCGGTTGACCCTTATGCCTGCCTCAATCATCTTGGTCATGCTTATATCGACTTATATTTATTAGATATTTCGATGCCGGGTATGAATGGTTGGCAGTTATTACAGCGCTTGCGAGACCGAGCTATCACTACGCCAGTGATTATGGTCTCTGCTGATGCCACCGAAACGCTACCCAGTGAGTATATTGATAGAGCGGATAAGCTTGCCCTATATAATGGCTATTTAGCGAAGCCACTTCGTGACTATTTGCTGTTAGACAAAATAGCGGAAATACTCAATCTTCAATGGCGCTATGCCACGTCGCAGCCAGCTCATGTGATAGCGCCGCCTGCGGTTCCCGTGCAACAAGCGATAGCTTCGGCAAGCGTTGAGCCCTTAAAACAAATTGTCGATATGGCCCAGCTTGGTTTTGTGCAGGGTATTGAAGAGTTGCTGATTAGCTTAGACAAACAACAACAAGATAGTGCTTTGGTTCGCTCGTTAAGGGCCGAATTGGCGAACTATCAGTTTTCTAATATTCAACTTATTTGTAAAAAGGCACTGGCACAATGAGTCGCGAGGAGTCAAAAGGAATTATCTTGGTGGTCGATGATGCTACCGAGTCTTTAGCTATGTTAAATACAGCCTTAGTCAGCCAAGGGTATACGGTGCTGGTTGCTATGGATGGATTACAGGCTTTAAATATTGCTGCCCGAATGGTACCAGATGTGGTGTTAATGGATGCCCTTATGCCCAATATGGATGGCTTTGAAGCATGCTTGTTATTAAAACAAAATAAACAGTTAAGTGATGTGCCAGTGATTTTTATGACTGGTTTAAGTGACAGTGAATCGGTGGTAAAGGGGCTGGAATCTGGCGGTGTTGATTATATTCAAAAACCAATTAAGTTAGAGGAGTTATTCGCACGAATTAAAGTTCATCTGGGGAATTCGCGTTTAACTCGCAGTGCCCATAGTGTATTAGAAGAGATCGCTCAGGCGACATTTACTTTTAATTTGAATAGCCATATTGTTTGGGCCAGCTCTAAGGCGAAGGATTTATTACAAAGTGCAGGGATTACTGCTAGTCTTGAATCGCCAAAACTTAATCAACAGTTAGCGGACTGGTTATCATCGATGCCTGATAAACATAGTTTGTTGACGATTCATCAGTTAAATATGTCATTAAAAGTTAGGTATTTAGGTGAGTCTGCACCAGGTGAGCACTTACTACGGATTATCAATGATGATGACGTGAGTGTGCGAGAGTCATTGCGTCAGCGTTTTAAGTTAACCGAGCGAGAATCTGAAGTATTGCTTTGGTTAACCAGAGGCAAGACCAATCGAGAAATCGCGCAGATTTTGTCGATGAGCCCGCGTACGGTTAACAAACACTTAGAGCCAATATTTCAAAAGTTAGCCGTTGAAAATCGCACCACCGCCGCTGCGATTTGTCTTGAATACTTGAATCAGCGTTAACTGGTTTTTTAGGTTTTGCAGATCAAATCGAACAATAATTTAATCTTTTCGAGCATATACAACTAAGCGGAGGTGGCGGTCAGCATCGACGGTCATTGATGTGTGTTCAAATGCGATATTCTGCTCGTTAATTGTAAATGTCTTCGTTCCATGGCAGGGAGCATGAACGTCATGCCTGTTCCACCATTCTCTAAAGTCAGGTGATGTTTTCTGCAAATTTGTCACTAGAGCTTGAATATCTGATTCTTGGGTAGCAAGGGCGTAATCCCGTCTAAAGCTAGAAAGCATCTGTATGGCTTGATTTTTCCAGTTGTGTAACCGTTCTCTTAGGCTTGCGTCAGTAAATAGCATCCACAATAAGTTGCGCTGGTTTGCTGGATGGCTATCAAAGCCAAAAAGTTGGTCGGCTGGAGAGTTAAAAGCCAATACGTCCCAGCGTAAGTTGAGCACAAATGCGCCATGAGGAGATAAATCGTTCATTAGTCTTAGAATCAAAGGTTGCACTTGGCAAAACGTTTTTCCTGGTTCGGCTGGAAGCCGATTATGAGCGAGCAAAAATAAGTGCCTACGTTCTGCAGCGTCTAGTTTTAGTGTTTTCGCTAGATTATCTAGAAAAGTGGATGAAGCTTGGATGTCTCTGCCTTGCTCAAGCCATGTGTACCATGTGAGGCCAACTCCTGAAAGGGCTGCGACTTCTTCTCGTCTTAGTCCTGGTGTACGTCGGCGTCCTCCAGTTGGTAAACCAAGATCTGCTGGAGAAAGGCGTTCCCTACGAGTTTTTAGAAATGTTGCTAGTTCTTCGCGAGTTCGTTCTAGTTTGCTCATCAGTACTCTATTAGCTTAAGTAATACTATAAATGGTTAAATTGTAACACCATAAATGGGTGGGTAATATGGTGTTTTCTATTTAGAGAGACTAAAAATGAGCTTTGATCGCTTAGAGTGTGTGCAAAAATCTACTTCTGTTACAAAGTGTTATTCAAATTCACTAAGCATCTATTTGATTGCTCTAGGCGCTTTTTCTTTAGGTATGGCTTCTTACGTAACAGCAGGACTCATCCCATTAATTGAGCAGGATTTTAAAGTATCGGTCAGCTTTGCTGCTCAGTTAGTTACAGTCTTTACATTGGCTTATGGGATTGGTTCTCCAGTCATTGTTGCTTTGTTACCGACCAATCGCCAGAAAAGTGGAATTTTGGCAGCATTAGGATTATTTGTGCTCGCCAATGCAGCCAGTGCACTTGCCACAGATTTTATATGGTTAGTGGTATTTAGAGCTCTCGCTGGCATTGGTTCGGGGGTTTATCTTTCAATCGGTATAGCTACTGCTGCGTCTCTATCCCCTCATCGTAGAGGTAAAGCGATTGCATTAGTTATGGGCGGAATGGCTGCTGGGACTGTCCTTGGAGTACCTGTGGGACTTGTTTTAGCGGAAAATATGGGATGGCCTATCGCTTTTGGCTTAGTCACCATACTTGGATTAACAGCGTTGCTTGGATTGATTCTATGGTTGCCTGAATTACCTAATTATGACTCCGTGCCCTTACGCAAGAAGTTGTCATTGTTCGTTGACCGCCAAGTAACCGTAATCTTGGCTGTATCATTGTTTGCTGCTATCTCAAGTCTTGGTATGTATACATTTCTTGCTCCTCTTATGTTGTCAGTGGAATATAGTGGGGTACATTCTATTACCCCTTTTCTATGGATCTGGGGCCTTGGTGGTATCGCCGGGAGTTTCTTGGTTGGGCCATTAACTGAGCGCATTCACAACTCGCTCATGACCTTATCGATTATGTTAATTTTAGGAGCATCATTAATCATGCTCCCATTTATCGTAGCTTGGAGTGTTTGGTTGGCAATGGTGCCTATAGCCGTATGGGGGGCGGTTGGTTGGGCTTTACAGGTCCCACAAAATAATCAGTTGTTACATGTTCGAGATAATTATGGTGATGGTCATCTTGCTGTTGCGCTGAATGAATCTGCTCTTTATTTAGGTAGCGCTATTGGTGCTGCTGTTGGTGGCGTTATTTTAACATTATCATTACCCATGTGGGTATTACCTGTTGGCGCTGGAATTGTTGCTGTCGTTGGTGCTTTGTTGCAATTGGTTCAAATGCATCAAAATCGTCGTTAGTTTTGACATTATCTATGTCGTTCTTGGGCGAGTTTTTAAGATAGATTTGAATCCAAAGAGTTTAACTCTTCAAGAATGACTTTGATGTTCACTTAGCGGCAATAAACTATTGGTTTTTTTAGCTCTTAGTTATGTCCGCTCTGATTGACTCTATTTTATTGTACTCGTGTTCTAAAGTATTTTGGTATGCCGATTTTCATCGGCTTTTTTTACCTTGTGCGACAGATGTGCTCCAAATTTATCTTCGGAGTAGATACGGAGCAAGAATCGACAACATCCATCAAATTACTTCCCACCAAATAAAACAAAATTATTTTAAAATCATAATGTTGTTTTGATGCGTTTTACTCTTTTACTTGCCAATACAGAAGCTGCTGAAAATACGACTGAGTAAATCGTCGGAGCTAAATGCCCCGGTGATTTCGCTCAGTTGTTGCTGAGCGAGTCGTAACTCTTCAGCAAGCAATTCTCCGGCATGATAGATCTCGAGTTGGGTCTTACCATTGTCTAAATGTTCTGCGGCGTGTTGAATGGCATTAAGATGGCGACGGCGCGCCATAAAGTTACCTTCGCTACTGCCCTGAAAGCCCATACACTGTTTTAAGTGTTCTTTTAGGGTAGATAAGCCCAGTTCTGTTTTGGCCGAGAGTTTATAAACCGGGTGGCCGTGATCCATCACTACATTGAGATCTTCACCGGTAATATCAGCCTTGTTACGGACCACAGTCATGCCAATATTTGCCGGTAATTTGGCTACAAACTCTGGCCATATTTTTATGGGGTCAAGTTCGGCGGTGGTTGTGCCGTCCACCATAAACAATACCCGATCAGCATTATTGATTTCTTCCCAGGCGCGTTCGATACCAATTGTTTCGACCACATCTGCATCTTCACGCAGGCCTGCGGTATCGATGATATGTAGCGGCATGCCATCAATATGGATGTGCTCCCGCAATACATCTCGGGTGGTGCCTGCTATTTCGGTCACAATAGCGGCTTGTTTGCCAGCTAAGGCATTGAGTAGACTTGATTTACCAGCATTAGGACGCCCAGCTATTACTACTCGCATTCCATCTCGTAGTAGTGAACCCTGGCGCGCCTGAGTTTGTACTTCGGCTAGTTCATCGATGATGGCGTTGAGGTCTTTTTGTACTTTACCGTCACTCAAAAAATCGATTTCTTCTTCGGGAAAGTCGATGGCGGCTTCCACATAGATCCGCAGGTGGGTGACACTTTCAACGAGCTGGTGGATCTTATTAGAGAATTCTCCCTGCAGGGATAGCAAGGCGCTTTTGGCGGCTTGTTCGCTGGTGGCTTCAATTAAGTCGGCTATCGCTTCGGCTTGTGCTAGATCCAATTTATCGTTGAGAAAGGCTCGCTCACTAAATTCACCTGGACGCGCTAGACGGATACCATCAATTTGGCAAATTTCACGGATCAACATATCGATGACAACCGGCCCACCATGACCTTGCAGTTCTAGGATATCTTCACCAGTAAAAGAGTGAGGCCCTTTAAAATACAAAGCAATGCCTTGGTCTAAGGTTTCACCTTGCAGGTTTTTAAACGCGAGGTAGTCGGCATAGCGGGGTTGAGGGCACTTACCTAACAGGGTCTGTGCCACCTGTTCCGATAGGGGACCGGACACTCGAATAATGCCGACTCCACCGCGACCCGGTGCTGTTGCTTGGGCGACAATAGTCTCATTTGATTGCATGCGGTTTTCTCTTTAAAAATCGAACTTAACTGGGCGCAAAAAAAAGCCACCCAGCTCACGCTGAATGGCATTTTAGCATTGATACCAAACTTTGTGTTTAGCGTTTATGCAAACCGTTTTTCTCTAGGTTACGGTAGATCAGAGTTTGCTGAATTAGCGTGACCACGTTACTCATTAACCAGTAAAGTACTAGACCTGCTGGGAACCACAGGAAGAAGACGGTAAAGATAACCGGCATAAACTGCATGACTTTGGCTTGCATCGGATCGCTCACCGCGGTAGGTGACATTTTTTGGATGAAGAACATGCTTACCCCCATCAATATCGGCAAGATGTAGAATGGGTCTTGTACCGATAAATCGGTGATCCAGCCAAAGAATGGAGCATGGCGTAGTTCAACGTTTTCCATCAGAGACCAATACAAAGAAATGAAGATTGGCATTTGCAGTAAGATTGGGAAACAGCCCCCGAGCGGATTGACCTTTTCCTTCTTGTATAATTCCATCATGCCTTGCGACATTTTCTGACGGTCGTCACCGAATTTTTCGCGTAGTTCAGCCATCTTCGGTTGCAGTAAACGCATTTTTGCCATCGAAGTGTATTGCGCTTTGGTGAGCGGATACATAATGCCTTTTACGGTGAAGGTGATCAGGATAATCGCGATCCCCCAGTTACCAACAAAGCTATGGAAGAAGGTTAATAACTTGGAAAGCGGTTGGGCAATAAACCATAACAAACCGTAATCGACGGTTAAGTCTAAATGTTGCGCCGCATCGGCCATTTCAGTTTGTAGTTTTGGTCCGACCCATAAGGCGGTATCAAACTGTGTGGTTTGCTTGGGGGCGACAGTTTGCTGTGGCGCTTTGAATCCCATGAATACAAAACCGTTGCTTGCGCGAGAATATAACTGGTTATTTTGCTCTGGGTTACCTAACCAAGCACTCACAAAGTAGTGTTGCATCATCGCAATCCAACCACCTTGGGTTGAAATGTTAAGATTGTTTTTCTTAATGTCTTTGATGCTGTACTTGGAGTAGCGAGTCGATTCGCTAGAATACGCGCCGCCATGGTAAACCGGCATCACCATGTTGGTTGTATGCTCTTCTTCGGTTTGTTTTAGCTGGGTATATAGCTGTAAATTGAGGTTTGAGGCACTGTTGTTAGTGACATCATAATGAACGTCTATTTTGTAGCTGCCGCGGTTCAAGGTAAAGATTTTATGGTAGCTGTTACCATCGGCGTCTTTATAGCTAAGCGTGACAGTGAGTTGGTCGCTACCGTCCTCTAAGCTAAAATTGTCGCTAGAGACTGAATAAATCGGACGTCCTTTGGGGTTCGCATCTGGCCCATTAGCACCGATTAAGCCACTTTGTGCTACATAGGTGAAGTCAGCATTGTCTTCAAGTAAAATGAAGGGGTCGCTAGCATCTTCAGTAATTGGGTAGGCGAGTAATTCAGCACTTACCACATCACCGCCTTGAGCGCTGATTTTAAGTTTTAATACGTCGGTGGTTACAGTGATTAACTGGCCTGTAGCAGAGGCCTTGGTTAAGTCTGAATCGTCTTGATGTGCCGCGCTTGGGGGTACATCACCATTTGCATTAGTCGCTGCTGCTGGAGCGGTATTGGTTGCCACGACAACGGGTTGTGGGCCGTAGTCTTTTTGCCATTGCTGATAGATAAGAAAACTTACAAACAGCAACCCAATTAGTAGTAAATTGCGTTGAGATTCCATAATTTAGTTAATCACTATTAGTTTTTTTTGAACCGGGAACGGGATCATACCCGCCAGGATGTAGTGGATGGCATTTTAATAGACGTTGGCTCGCTAACCAACAACCTTTTATCACACCATGCAAATTAATTGCTTCAATCGCGTAATCTGAACACGTTGGCGTAAACCTACAGCGCGGGCCAAGTAGTGGACTTATCACATATTGATAAGCCTTAATCGGCATTATTGCGATGATTCGCAACGGCGCTTTAGTCTTCGCCATGATTTCTCCAGGATCTTGCTCAGTTCTTGATTACTTAAGTCTGAAATACCGTTCTTAGAAATAATCACTATATCTATAGCGGGTAGGTCATGTTGATGTAGACGGAAGCTTTCTCTTGCTAAACGCTTAATTCGATTTCGGCCGACGGCAAGTTTGATGCTTTTTTTAGAAACAGCTAAACCTAAACGGGGATGAGAAAGAGAATTATTTTTGGCAAGGATAGTGAGTTGAGGAGTACCCACACGAACGGGGTTGGAGAATACGTGTTTGAAGTGCATGGGAGTTAACAAACGTAACTCCCTGCCGAACGAATGTCTTAGCACGTAATTATGCAGACAAACTTGCGCGACCTTTGGCACGACGACGGGCCAAAACTTGGCGACCGTTTTTAGTTGCCATGCGAGCGCGGAAACCGTGGCTACGCTTACGTTTTAGTACGCTTGGTTGAAAAGTACGTTTCATAGTTATTACTCTTGCTAGCTAGTTTTTTACTGTACAGTCGGTGCAATTTAACCAAAACGGTTGGCGCACCGGGTAAAAAAGAGGCGAAATTCTAATCATTCACCCCTTCTAAGTCAAACGAAATATCGCTTAATCGTAGAGACTCTACTTAAAAAGATCTTTTGGATCCTGCGCGGCATTATAGTACCGCTATATATAGGTGCAACAGTTGTTATTGTTTAGTCGCCAGTATGTTTGGCGATACGAGATATAAACTGTTGAGTTCTTGGGTCTTTTGCCTTGGTAAATAGCTGTTCTGGAGTGCCCTGCTCAATTATTTCACCGTCACTCATAAACACAATTCGATCCGCGACTTCTCGAGCAAATGACATTTCATGGGTTACAATCACCATCGTTTGCTGCTGTTTGGCAAGTTGCTTTATTAAAGCTAATACTTCAGCGACCCACTCGGGGTCTAAGGCTGAAGTGGGTTCATCAAATAAAATCGCTTTACTTTGGGTGGCCATGGCGCGACCGATACCAACGCGCTGTTGTTGCCCACCCGATAATTGGCTTGGATAGTGATCGACTTTGTCTGCTAAACCTATATCTTTCAATATTGCACTGGCGCTCTCATAGGCTTGCTGTTTACTTTGTTGCCAAACCGTAATCAGAGGCTCTGCGATATTTTGCAGGGCCGTTAAATTGGCAAACAATGAATAGTTTTGGAATACAAAAGAGAGCTTACGCCTTAGCGCTAGAATTTCTTTAGCTGAGGTATGCGCTGCATTCACCATAAGTTGGTCGACTTGAATACTGCCTTGATCGGGATGTTCCAGAAAGTTGATACAGCGTAATAAAGTCGATTTACCAGTTCCTGATGGTCCGATGATCGCTACAACTTCACCTTCATTTATCTGAAGATCAACGTTTTTTAACACCATCTTGCCATTAAATGCTTTACTGATTTTATTGACTTTAATCATCTTAATAAGCCTTGGCTAAACGGTTTTCTGCGAGGGTTTGTAGTTGGGTAAACAGGGCTACGACGGCCCAGTAAATTAATGCTACGGCGAGGAATGACTCAAAGAACTTAAAGCTACTAGAGGCTTCCATTTGTGCTTTTGCCATAATTTCGGCAACACCTAAGGTGAAAGCTAAGGAGGTGCTTTTAATCATATCGATGAAGTAGTTCATCAAGGAGGGTAATGCGGTGCGCAGAGCCTGAGGCAGTATCACGCGTTTTAAAGCTTGAAGTCGCGTCATACCGAAAGCGTAACTGGCATCCCATTGGCTTTTGTCAACGGAGTTTATCGCAGCTCGTATACTTTCCGCCATATAGGAAGAAAAGTGCAGGCTTAAGCCGATTACCGAAGCGCTAAACGCATCCAGACCGATCATGATGGGGAACACCTGGGGTAGGCCATAATACAAGATAAATAGCTGAACTAATAATGGCGTACCTCGGAAAAACGAGATGAAAACAACCGCTAGTGAATTTAATAGCGGTAGTTTAAAGATCCTCACTAGCGCTAGAGCTAAGGCCAGTATTAAGGCAAACACGGCTGCAATTGCAGCCATTTCCATGGTGGTAGCCAAATACTTAAAGAGAATTGGCATTAGCTCCAGCATGTAGTTGAAGTCAAATTGAGACATTATTTGGTGATGTCCCCATCAAACCATTTTTCGGAGATGGCGCTTAGGCTGCCATCTTGTCGCATTTCGGCTAGGCTCGCGTTTACTTTCGTTTGTAGAGCCTTGCCAGCTGCGTTGTTGATAAACGGTAGTGCATTTTGGATGGTTTCGAAGGGTTGACCAGCCAATGCCAGAGGAAGACCTGATTTTTTAATCAGAGCTAAAGACGATACTCGGTCCATTACAAATGCGTCAGAACGGCCAAGTGCGACATCTTGTTCAATGCCGGTATCGTAAGTAACGATGTTTATTTGTTGGGCGCTGTCGTGCTTTCTTAATAATTGCTCAAAATTGGACCCTAAATTGACGGCGACCTTTTTGCCCTTAAGATCGTTAATACCACTTATTTCGCTGTTGCCCTTGCGCACCACAATTTGTGCGCCATCAATAACATAGGGCTGCGAGAACAAATATTTAGCTTTGCGCTCATCGGTGATGGTGATTTGGTTGGCAATCGTGTCGACCCGTCCGGTTTCTAACATCCCAAATAAGCCAGAGAAATTAGCGGTAACATATTCGACTTGCCAATCGTTACGCTTGGCAAGCTCATTCCACAAGTCCACTTCGAAGCCTTGTAACTTATCTTGCTTGACAAAAGTGAAAGGAAAGTAGCGTCCAGACATGCCAACTTTTACGGTTTCTTGAGCAAATACCGACCAAGAACTAAGGCTGATGAGTAGTACACTAATTAGCCAAGAAGATTTATTGAGTATTTTCATTTGTATTTATCTATGTTTTGTTTTTGCTGTGGATAAAAATACTACTTCAGTTCAAAATTACATACAAATACGCTGTAGTTATAATAAATAACGAAGCAGATATATACCGGATCCTATTTTATTCACATATTTGTTATCTGCTTGTGAATAATTCATAAGAAACCTAGAGTTTAAGCGGCTTCCGTTATAAAATAGACGGTCTTTTTGGTGATAACGCGGGGTCGCGA